>JAHJBC010000008.1 GCA_018813765.1 Gammaproteobacteria bacterium
ACCATAGGGATGGATACTCGTCGCGATGCTCTTGCACCATGCGGACAGCGCGTTCGCGAACTTCGGGGGAATACTTGTTCGATTTGTTCATGGCTCCATTCTCTCAAGATTTGGAGCCTCCTCAAAACCCGGGGCGATTCACATTCAAGATATGAACACGACAAACCCTATGAAGTGAAATTCGATGAGCATTGGATTGCTGAAGATACTGATTGGCATCTCCGATATTCTGAGTCTACAAAGAACTTGTCGCCGTTCACAACGATAATCGAATTAAATAGATTAAGGGTACACATAACATCTGCCGAACTTGCAGAGCTCAAGACACATCTTAGAGAGGTCTACGCCAAGTTTCTTGTTAGAGGCGCGACTATTTACGTAAATGGCGACGAGTTGACCGCAATAGAATTCGATGATGAGTGGTCATATCCCCCCAGCCTTTTTCCGACGCAATTCTCCATTTCTGTACCAATTGAAAATCGAATCGTGGAGGCGGAAATACTGTCCGGTTTGATAAATCACCCAGGCGATCCGGATAAATCATATGGCGTATTTCTGTACTGCAACAACAGGCTCATCGCACGAGCGCTAACAGACTTTGCAGTTGGATTCTCTGCCGGTCTTGTAGGGAATCCACACTACAACATCTCTCTCGTCAGAACAATCGTGCAGATTAAGGGGCAGTCCAGAGATATGCCTTGGGATAGTAGTAAATCAGGTATCAATACTAGGCACCCAGTTTTTCAGGCGCTTAGGCAAGCCATCATTGACGCAACGAAACGCTACTCTCAGGTATCACGCAGCCTCCAAGGTAAGTGGGATGCAGCCGTATTCCCATACAATACCGGTCACATCGTTCAAGAACAGATGGATGCCATAAAGGGTATCCCTAGAAGTTATCTCCCAACGCCACCTGCAAGCAAGCTGAGGCGACACCAAAAAATTGTTGCCGCGAACAAGAGTGTTATTACCGAAAAGCCTTGGGCGGCCGGTCTGCTCGATAGTGTGTTAGCCGCTGACACAGTATCGAAACTCGCTTTAGTTCAAAAAAATAGGATTGCATTAATTATTTTGGATAGCACGGTGGAAATAGCATACAAAGAGTATTTGGTGAACGAGTCCGGGATTGGAGCGCGACGATTTAAAGAAATCGCCGACAATAGAGCTGATGTTCAACAAGAAATCACCAAACACGAAAAGATTGACGCCGGCGACATTAAGAAGATTAATCACTTCTATAAGTTGCGTTGCGACCTCATCCATCAACGAGCGACACCAAACGTGTTAGATGCGCAAATTGAAGACTATAGAAATATTGTCGAGAAATTGCTCAAGGTTCTTTTTGGAATCGACCTCTCATAATTATTCAAATGGAAAAATAGCTTTTCGGAATTCGTGAGTGGTATTACAAGGTGGCTGAATGCGAAAGGTGCCGGAGTGAATTGTATCCGAGTGAATGGTAATGAATTCGTTTCTGGTTTCTTTAAGACGTCTTCGATCAGTAGGTATTGAGGGGTAATTGCTTGGGCTCAGGGCAGGGAATTATTGATGAGGATGCTTTGAATATTTTTACCGACGGTTCTTCTTATCCAGATAAGCAAAGAGCCGCTGGTGTTGGAGTTCGTCTCGTATGGGTAAATGAGGACGGGAATGAAGAAATTGGTGATTACGCGCCGACTGGTTGGCAAAAAGCGACCGTTGACGAAATGGAAATTGAAGCTTGTACAGTTGCACTGCAAGAGGCAAATAGCAGCTTTCAAGATTTGAAACGCTTCAAAAGGATTCTAATATTTTCTGATTCTAGATACGTGGTTGAAAACTATGTAAGAGCAATGCATATATGGCCAAACAGGAGATGGCTTGGGGCAAATGGGATGCCCGTTGAAAATATTGATTTGTGGAAGAGGCTGAGAAAAGAAGTCAATAAATGTCCAGTTAAGGTAGATGTGGAATGGGTTAAAGCACACAAAAGTAATAAACATAACCAGGCGGCCGATAAATTGGCAAAGAAATCGGCATCTATGCCATTTAACAGACCACTTTCGATTAGTGAAACTACTAGCAAGTGGTCTGATCGGAAAACCAAGAGAGGTTGCGTCCCGGTTGTCGGGCAAGAAACAAAGATCAGGATAGTTTCTAGGGAGCATGTAATAAAAGCGAAAACCAACGAATATCGATATGAAGTTATTGACCCTGATGATAAATCGTACAAGGACTTAGATTTTGTTTATTGCGTCGAGTTTCTAAGCAGGAATAAATGCTATCGAGTTCGTTTTAATGCAGAACAAAAGAATCCGACTATCGATGAAGTTATTGAAGAGCTAGATTGTTCAAAATATAAGTATTAATTTATCGGGGTCCGCTTTACATTTGCTTTTGGTGATATGGGGGCGGCATCGCAATAGTTTTGAGCAACAACCGTTGTATCGGTTGCAGACATCTGACCAGTGTAGTTCGAATGGCTGTTCAGGCCGATTCCTGACAACGTGCAGCAGATTCAATCAGCCCACCTCAAGTAATCCTCCCCCCGCACAACAGCATCCCTGCTGACACGACGCTGTCAGCAGTCTGGTTGTAGAGTTCGCCCATCGACACCTCGCGGAGTGCAGATGAAAACCCTGGACTGGAAAAAGGAGCTCAAACACCTGTATCAGCCTTCCACCAAGGAGGTGGCGGTGGTGGATGTGCCGGCCATGAATTTCCTGATGGTGGACGGCAAGGGCGATCCCAATACTGCGCAGGAATATTCCGATGCGGTCGAGGCCTTGTTCTCGGTGGCTTACACGCTCAAGTTCATGGTCAAGAAAGGTGCGTTGGCCATCGACTACGGTGTGATGCCGCTGGAAGGTTTGTGGTGGGCGGAGGATATGAGCAGTTTTTCCACCGGGGACAAGCGCAACTGGCTGTGGACGATGATGATCGCGCAGCCGCCTTTTGTCACCCCGGCGATGGTGGAGGCTGCCATAGCGGAGGTGAAGAGGAAGAAGAACCCGGCTTCCCTTTCCCGGCTGCGCTTCGAGGAATTCAGCGAGGGCCGGTGCGCGCAGATCATGCATGTCGGGCCGTTCAGCGAGGAGGGGCCGAACATCGCCAGGGTTCATGACTTCATCGCGGCCAGCGGCTGCCGTCTGCGCGGCAAACATCACGAGATCTATCTGAGCGACATCCGCAAGGCTGACCCGGCGAAATGGAAGACGGTCATCCGGCAGCCGATGCAGTGTTCTTGAGGCGGAGCCGATTTGGTTGTCACACCGGCGAAGGCCGGTGTCCAGTTAATTAAAACCACTGGATTCCGGCCTTCGCCGGATAACCAGCCACTTGCCAGCTTGCTGGCTTAGTGGATTGGCTAGTAGTTTCATCAATGACGCATGGTATTTAGTTAGCGATTTACTTAAAGGAGAGCAACCATGAGCACAGTCAAGAAGATCCCCGCTGGCTTCCATGCCATCACGCCTTATCTGTCGGTGGTGGATGCCGTGTCCGCGATCAAGTTTTATCAGCAGGTGTTCGGCGCGAAGGAGATCGGGCGCATCGCCATGCCGGACGGGTCGGTGGGGCATGCGGAGTTGCAGATCGGGGATTCCAAACTTATGCTGGCGGAAGAGATGCCTGCATGGGGCAACCAGAGTCCGGCCACTTTGGGCGGTTCTGCCGTCGGCATCGCGCTGTATGTGGATGATGTCGATTCGGTGTTCCGGCGCGCACTGGATGCGGGTGCAAAGGAGGTCGAGGCGGTGAAAGACCAGTTCTACGGCGACCGCAGCGGCACGCTGACCGATCCGTTCGGGCACAAATGGCATATCCTGACGCATATCGAGGATGTGAGTTTCAGTGAAATGCAAAAGCGCACTGACGCGATGTTCTCGTCCAAGGGATAAGAAGGGGATTCTGGTGGAGTGGCGGAATGGATAATCCGGAAAATCAGTTCATCGAGATCGCGCCGGATTCGCCGACGCAGCAAAGCATCGTGCCTCAGCCGAGGAACGGCAAACCTACCGTCGCCACCATCGAATACGAATTGCTGAGCAGCAAGCCCTATGCCTTCACGCTGGCCGAGCTCAAGTTCGCCACCCATGTGAAGCACAAGCAGATACCAGCAGCCGAACTGAAGACGCATGGTGCGCGAATGCGCGAAGAGTTTTTCGCCAAGCCTTATGCCTGCATGCGCGCATCGCCGCTGACCAAGCAATACGGCTGGGGTGCGCATTACGACGAGAAGGGCGGCATCGCGATCTATCCGGTCGAGGGCAGGGAATACCAACGCTTCGTCAAGGACAAGAGCATCAAGAAATATTTCGCCGTGCGCAGCAAGAAGGCTTGAGTGATGAACACCTGCATTGCACTCTTTCGCGGTATCAACGTCGGCGGCAACAACAAGCTGCCGATGAAGGAATTGGTCGCCGTACTGGATGGATTGGGGCTGAAGAATATCCGCACCTACATCCAGAGCGGCAACGTGGTGTTCGACGGCAAGGGCGAACCGGCCGCGCTGGCGGCGAAGATGGGGGCTGCCATCAAGAAGAGCCATGGCTTCGAACCCAAGGTGCTGGTGCTCGATGCGGCCAGGCTGGAGAAGATCATCAAGGCCAACCCCTTCCCCGAAGCGGAAACTGCAGGTAATACCCTGCACTTCATCTTCCTCACCGAGATTCCACCCAAACCCGACCTGGCCGGAATCGAAAAGATTCGGGCAGCCAGCGAACGGTGCGAATTGAAAGGCGACATGTTCTACCTGCATGCGCCTGACGGTGTCGGCCGTTCCAGACTGGCAGCGAACATGGAGCGCCTGCTCGGCGTCCCCATGACCGGGCGCAACTGGAATACGGTGAGCAAACTGCGCGAGATGGTCGGGCTGGAAGAATGAACATCGCCGACCTGAAAAACTTCGGCCCCAAGTCGCAGCAGATGCTGGCACAGGCGGGTATCCATACCATTGATCAACTGCAAGCGCTGGGGGCGGTGCGCGCCTATGTGCAGGTCAAACGTAGTGGCAACAACGCCAGCCTCAACTTGTTATGGGCGATGGAAGGGGCGCTGACCGGGCAGCATTGGCAGGTGGTGGCCAAGCAAGAACGTCTGCGCCTGCTGCTGGAATTGGAAGATGTCGAACGCGGCAATGCCAAGTAAGACTGCTGCCATCACGTTGTCAGTAGCCGGGGCGTAGATTCCTCCTTGCCGGATGTCCCGGCACGACAAACAAGGAGAACAACAATGTCCGACACGATAGAACTGGTGCGTTTCCGTCTGCAACAGGGCAAGAACTCTGCCGACTGGCTCAAGGCCAACGAGAAGATCAACGACTGGATCAAGGTACAACCCGGATTCCGCTTCCGCAGTCTGTCCGAAACCGACGACGGTGAATGGATAGACATGGTGTACTGGGAGAGCCTGGATGCTGCCAAGCGGGCGGGCGAGAAGTTCGGCGAGGAAGTGGGGCCGACATGCGAACCGCTGATCGATATGACGAGCGTGGTGGTCAGCCACAGCAAAGCCCATGTGATGCAGCGCGGTTGAGCAAAACATTCCGGCACAACACCCAAGGAGAGACAAATGTCCGAAACGATAGACCTGGTGCGCTTTCGCCTGCAACCAGGCAAGAGCGCAGCCGACTGGCTGAAGGCGAACGAAAAGATCGATGCGTGGGTCAAGCGCCAGCCCGGCTTCCGCTTCCGCAGCCTGTCCGAGACCGACGATGGCGAATGGATAGACATGACCTGCTGGGATAGCCCGCAGGCAGCGCAGGCGGGGCAAAGCAGTTTCGGTGCGGAGATGATGGCAGTATGCGAACCACTGGTCGCGCCGGACAGCGTGGTGAGCTGTTTCAGCACTGTGCATTTGATGCAGCGCGGTTGAGGGGGCGGGCGATGATCAAGATCAGCATCCTGTATCCCAACACCGGTCGCTTCGACATGGACTATTACCTCAACACCCACATGCCGCGTTCCATCGCGCTTTTGAGTGCTGGCAAAGGCTATCGCAGCGTGTCGGTGGAGTGCGGACTGGGCGGCGCGGCCCCCGGTTCGCCGCCTGCCCATGTTGCCATGTGCCATTACCTGTTTGATACTGCCGATGACTTCATGGCGGCGTTCATGCCGCATGCCGCCGAGTTGCAGGGCGATATGCCGAACTACACTGACATCGCGCCGGTCATTCAGGTCAGCGCGGTGGCGATCAGCCGTTAAGTGCCAATGCAAATGGACAGAATCACATAAGGAAACCCTGATTAAGTCGTCACACCGGCGCAGGCCGGTGTCCAGTAACAATGTAGATGTCGTGCAACAAGCAGATGGAACGGCATTTTGAATTAAACCCGCTGGATTCCGGCCTGCGCCGGAATGACGAATTTTGACATTTCAGTGCTTCCATAACCGGAGTTGAACATGAGCGCCGACCGCGTCACCAAACTGCTTGAAGACATCCGCCTGCTGAGTGAAGACCGTTACAAACTGGTCCAGTCGCTGAGAAAACTGATCCTCGGCCTGGAGGGCGTCAGCGAAGAGGTCAAATACGGCGGGATACTGTTTGCCGCGGGCAAGCCGTTCTGCGGCATCTTTTCGTATGCCAACCATGTCTCGCTGGAGTTCAGCGCCGGGGCATCGCTGCCGGACAAGCACAAAGTGCTGGAGGGCGATGGCAAACTGCGCCGACATATCAAGCTGACTGCCGTGCAGGACATCGAGGGCAAGCATGTGCGCGATTACGTGGTGCTTGCGCGCAACTGCATCAGCCCCCCTTTGCAAAAAGGGGGGGGGGGATTTGAGAGAGGATGATGTGCCACGATTTTAAATCCCCCTCAGTCCCCCTTTTCCAAAGGGGGAAGCGTACGGTGTGCCGCTTCAGGCAGCGCTCAGTCGATAGCCCCTTTGAGGGGCACAATAATGAAGGCACCCGGCTTTGTCGGGGGATTGTTAATAGTTGGGCTGAAACTCTTGTAGGAGCGAGCTTGCTCGCGAAAGCGCTTTCGCGAGCAAGCTCGCTCCTACAGGGGGACGTTGCCAATAGAATATTGGAAGCGATCGGAGATAATAATGGCAACCACACAGAACACCATGGACTTCCTGCTCGACCAGCTCTCCGCTGCGGGAGACGTATCCGCAAAGAAGATGTTCGGCGAATACTGTCTCTACCTTGCCGGGAAACCTGTCGGACTGGTGTGCGACGACCAGCTCTATCTCAAGCCGACAACAGCGGGGAAGGGCAAGCTTGATGAAGTGGTCGAGGGCTCACCCTATCCCGGCGCAAAGCCGCACTTGCTGATCACGGCGGATCAATGGGAAGACCGCGAGTGGCTGTGCGATCTGGTGCGGGCAACAGCGAAGGAGCTACCGATGCCCAAGCCCAAGGTGAAAAAGCCCAAGGTGAAAAAGCCCAAGGCATGACCGCGCATGAAAGATATCGCCTTTCTTCGTCTCATTCACCAGCAGATACTGAATACTCGCTGCCGCCAGCCGCATGAGGTCGTCAGTGTGCTGGGGGCAATACAGGCACAGGACTACGCTGCGTCATTGTGGGCCATCGGCGCACGCTTGCCGACTAGTACGAGGACCGATGTGGAAAGCGCCGTCTCGGAGCATCGCATCGTGCGCACTTGGGCGATGCGCGGCACTATCCATCTTATCGCCGCAGAGGATGTGCGCTGGATGCTGCCACTACTCGCGCCGCGCGTGCTAAGCGGCGCTGCCGGTCGCGACCGACAGCTCGGACTTGATGCTGCCACTTTCAGCCGCAGTCGCAAATTGCTGGAGAAAGCGCTGCAAGGCGGCAAGCAGATGCCGCGCGACGAAGTGTATGCCGTTTTGGAAAGCAGCAAGATCTCCACCGAAGGCCAGCGCGGCTACCACATCCTGTGGCGGCTCGGGCTGGAGGGCGTCGTCTGCTTCGGACAGCACGAAGGCAAGCAGCCGACCTTTGCCTTGCTCGACGATTGGGTGCCGCAATCGCGCAGGCTGGAGCGCGATGCCGCGCTGGCCGAACTTGCCTTGCGCTACTTCAGCAGTCGCGGCCCGGCGACGGCGCAAGACTTTGCCACCTGGGCGAAATTGTCGCTGGCGGAAGCGCGCGCGGGGCTGGAGTCTTCCGCACCAGAATTGCAGCGATTCACCCAGACTGGAGAAACTTACTGGATGTCGAAGATGTTGGCGGAATCCACCGATTCGCAGACGGCATTCCTGCTGCCCGCCTTCGACGAATACCTGTTGGGTTACAAAGATCGCAACGCGGTGCTGGCGGCGGAGCATGCGGGCAAGGTCGTGCCCGGCGGCAACGGCATGTTCCTGCCCATGATGGTGCTGGACGGACGCATCGTCGGCATCTGGAAGCGGACGCTCAAGAAGACGTCGGTGCATATCGACTATGCGCCGTTTGGCAAACTGAAGAAGTCCAACCTTGCCTCGTTCGATGTTGCTGCGCAACGCTATGGCGCATTCCTCGGCTTGATGGTGGAATAGGTCCGGACTGCTCATCAGAGCCGTCATTCCGGCGAAGGCCGGAATCCAGTTGAAAGAAAAATTTCCCGCGCAGTGGGACAAAATTTCAGTTTGACCCTAGCTTGAGACTCGCCGCAAGCTTTTTGCTTTGTCTGCTTCGCAGGATGTTTTATTAATCGCTGGATTCCGGCCTGATGGAACTACTAGCCATTCGACTAAGCTGGCAAACAACGCCAGCCAAGTCGCTGGTTATTCGCCGGAATGACGGAATTTGAATATTTTGAGGTGCCCATAAGGTCATGCGCAAATCCGAACGCCTCTTCCAACTTGTAACCTTGTTGCAAGGCCGCCGCATGGCCATGACCGGGCAGGCATTGGCCGATGCGCTCGGCGTCGGCGTGCGCACGGTGTACCGCGACATCCAAGCGCTGATCCTCTCCGGCGTGCCCATCGACGGCGAGGCGGGCGTGGGTTATCGGTTGCGCAAGGGCTTCGACCTGCCGCCGCTGATGTTCGAGATGGACGAAGTCACCGCGTTGCTGGCAGGCAACCGCATGGTGCAGGCGTGGACCGATCCTGCATTGGGCGAAGCGGCCAAGCGTGCCGAGGCCAAGATACTGGCCGTACTCACACCCGCCATGATCAACGAGATAGCGCGCCTGCCTTACCGCATCCCGAACTACGACTATCCGGAACGCGAGACGCACGGCCTGCTGCGCAAGGCGTGTGAGCTGCGACTCAAGGTGAAGATCGCTTATCGCGACATGAAAGAGCAGGAGAGCGAGCGCACGTTGTGGCCGCTGGGAATGGTGGGCTGGGGGGATCACTGGACCCTGCTGGCGTGGTGCGAACTGCGCGACGAGTACCGCAACTTCCGCTTCGACCGCATCCAGCGCATCGAATGCCTGCCCGAACATTATCCGCAGCATCCCGAGCGCAACCTGGAGCATTACCTCACCCGCATCGTGGGCGTCGAGGACAAGCAGAAACCGGCCTGATATACCGCGCGGGGACCAGCACAATAGTGGATAATCGCCGCCGCATCGCTTGAAGTCCCCCGTGTTAAGCGCGAGTTAAGGTTGTATGCACAGACTGCGCAACCATTCAGTGGTTTAGGTGCGGGTTATTGATGTTGTGGAAGAATTCAGATCGAGGAGTCATTGCATGAAGCGGTTGCTGGTGTTGTTGCTGATGGTATGGGCGGGGCAGGCTGGAGCGGAGAACGTCAAACCCCCGGCATCCGGTTACGATAAATGGAAGCTGGAGTGCGGCAGTTGCCATGTGGCATTCCCTCCGCGCATGCTGAGCGTGGAGAACTGGCAGGAGTTGATGGGCGGGCTGGACAAGCATTTTGGCAGCAATGCAGAGCTCGATAAGCGCGACAGGAAACTGATCCAGGAATTCCTGCAACGCTATGGTGGCAGCGGGCCGACTTACACCGCCGCCAGCCTGCGCATCAGCGACACCCCCTGGTACAAGCGCGAACACCGCGTCATCTCCGAGAGCGAATGGAAACTTCCTGAGGTGAAAACGAAATCCAACTGTAGCGCCTGCCACGGCATGAAGGTCATAGGGGACTGAAAGCAGGTTCCTGCGGTGCCTGCGGAGTACATCAGGCAGCCGATGTTATGATTGGATGCACTATCGGTTCAACGAGCACATCAGCGGTGGTGGCGTGTATTTCGTCCGGATGTGGAACATCCGGAAGGCACCAAAATTCTTTGCACTTGAGATGGTGCCGGCATATTCGAAATTGGCCCAGCCTTCCCCTTCCAACTCCAGCATGGCGACGAACGGCTCAGTTCCGAATATCTCGCCCGGCGGGGTCACCGGTTCGATCCGTGCCGCCTTCGTCACATCATGGCTGGAATACGTGTGGCACTTCCGCAAATGGTCGTACACCTTGTAAACCGGCCCGAAGTGCAGGCCGATACGCATCATCAGCGGTTCTTTCAGTTCTATACCAGACTGGTCAATTCCTGCCAGCGCTTCATTCAGGGCGATGGCTATCTTCGCGGCAGTAGAGGCCTTTTCGGCGACAAGGAATATCGCATCTCCCCATGTATCCAGATGCTGTATCTCGGTCCTGAATCCATTGATCACCGCAGCCAGAATGGGATGAAGTTCGTTGAAATACCAGAGGATGTCGCGGTCGCACAGTCTGCTGTATCCGCGAACGTCCGAGAAGAGGATCGCATGAGGCTCGCGCAAGGTCTCCGGATATCTGTCGCTTGGCTTGTGCAAGTATTGTTTGGGAAACGCCGTGGTGCTGGGAATGATCTCCGAACGGTGCCCCAATCTTTGCCACTTCAGAATATTCGAATATGTTCCGCGACTGGTGGAAGAGGTGTTCTGATCCCAGATAGCCACTTGCATCAGTTTTGTGCTCAGGGAATTTGCGCGCATGATAGCCATGCCCATTATCACATCCGAGCAGTAGTCGAAAAGAGTGCCATCGCCCAGGAACTCCGACTCGGTTGCGCATGTGACGGTGTTGGCACCCTTTACACAGTCGTAGAAGCGCTTGACCCATTCTTCGCCGGCAGGGCGCACTGAGACTTCGCAGAAACTTTCCTGGTTGAAGGGGAGCCAGACGTTCAATTCTCCGCCGTGTCTCAGGATGGATTCGGCGATCATGATGTCCGAGCCCGCCATCAGCGAACCATAGGCGACCGAGCAGTGGCTGGATGTGATCGCCGTATCGATCTGCTGAACGAGTTTTCGTTCATCCTCCTTGCTTAACGGACAATGATTGTAAAAGGCATGGCCGCAATAATAGGTTACCGTGTCAGGCAGCAATGGTTCCAGGATGGACGTATCGATGTCCAGATAGTCGCAGACCAGTTTGAGCTGGAAGTGGGTCTTTGAGCGTGTGAGCAGGTTGTTGTTATTGTATTTCGCCGCCTCAAGGATGGCTTGACTGGCTTCTTTCGGCCGCTCCAGCAGGAGGAACGCCTCTGCCTGCGAGGCCAGCGCAAAATATTGCGGACCGTTGTCTTTCTGTGCAAGCTTTATGGCGGAATCCGCCAACTCCCGTGCCTTGTCGTGTTCGCCCGAGAGCATGTAGAGCATGGCCGCATTCACAGCGGCATAATGCCCGCCGGAAGTGTTGAATGCTCGATGGTAGGTGATGGCGGCGGTAATGAATTTCTGGGTATCCAAGTTCAGGAATCGGGATTCTTTTTCGAGGCTCAGGAAGGCCAGATCCTTCAGTATTCGCGCCTCCAGCACGCGAACGAATTCATCGTTGCTCAAGTGCAGCTTGTAGGTGTACAGACTATCAAGGGCGCGCTGCTTGGCATTGCACCTTGCCAGCGCCAGCACTGAGCTGTACTGAAAGAACTCTTCATCAGGGAAGGCCTTCAGGGCAGCCTGGGCAAGGTCATATTCTTTCAGATAATTGCCTGTTTTCTGAGTACTGATGATTTCAGATTTAAATTCTTCTATGGTGCGCGTCATTCTGAAACCCGGTAATCAAGACTGAAAGAAAATTGGACAATGCAGTCCCATTGCGTTGAAGATTGTCGGCTGTGGCGAACAGCAGTTCCGACATGGGTGGTGGAGGGAAGTTCTCCGGCGACACGGCAATATTTCATTTCGATGGGTGTGTCGGCAGCCCAACCTATTCCCTGGGTTTAGCCCCCGTCATGTCCTTCGTCTTCACCCACTGGCCGAACTGCTCCTCCGTCACATAGCCCAACGCCAGCGCGGCCTGTTTAAGCGTGCTTCCGTCATGGTGAGCGCGCTTGGCGATCTCGGCGGCGCGGTCGTAGCCGATATGCGGCGTCAGAGCCGTCACCAGCATCAACGAACGTTCCAACAGCTCTGCGATGCGATCTTTGTTGGCCGTGATACCGCGCGCGCAGTATTCCTCGAAGCTCGTCATGCCGTCGGCCAGCAGCCGTACGCTCTGCAGAAAGTTGAGCGCGATCATCGGGCGGTACACGTTCAGCTCGAAATTGCCGGAAGCGCCGCCGATGTTGATCGCCACATCGTTGCCGAACACCTGGCAGCACAGCATGGTCAGCGCTTCGCACTGGGTCGGGTTCACCTTGCCCGGCATGATGGAACTGCCGGGCTCGTTCTCAGGGATGCTGATCTCGCCCAACCCGGAACGCGGTCCGGACGCCAGCCAGCGCACATCGTTGGCGATCTTCATCAGCGCGGCGGCCAGCGTCTTCAGCGCGCCATGCGCCGCCACCAGCTCGTCGTTGGCCGCCAGCGCGGCGAACTTGTTGGCGGCGCTCACGAAAGGCAGCCCGCTGCCGCGCGCCAGTTCGCTGGCTACGCGCTCGCCGAAATGTGCGTGGGTATTCAAACCGGTGCCGACCGCAGTGCCGCCGATGGCCAGTTGATACAAGGGAGAGAGGGCGGCATGGATCGCCACCTCGGCATGCTGCAATTGCGCCTCGTAACCGGAGAACTCCTGCCCCAGTGTCAGCGGCGTCGCATCCTGCAGATGGGTGCGGCCGATCTTCACGATGCCGTCGAAATCGACGGATTTGTGTTGCAGCGTCGAGCGCAGCTTGCGCAGCGCGGGCAACAATCGGTGCATGATCGCCGTGGCTGCCGCCACATGCATCGCGGTGGGGAAAACGTCGTTCGACGATTGGCCGAGGTTGACCTCGTCATTCGCATGTATCTTGCGATTGGCACCGCGTTCGCCGCCCAGCAATTCCGAAGCGCGATTAGCCAGCACCTCGTTCATGTTCATATTGCTCTGCGTGCCCGAACCGGTCTGCCAGACCGACAGCGGGAATTCCTGCGCATGCTTCCCGGCCAGCACCTCGTCCGCCGCCTGCACGATGGCCGTGGCCTTGTCTTCCTTCAGCAGCCCCAGGCCAAGATTCACCAGCGCCGCAGCGCGCTTCACCTCGGCCAGCGCGGTGACGATCTCGTCCGGCATCCTTTCCGAGGAGATGTGAAAGTATCGCAACGAGCGTTGTGTCTGCGCGCCCCATAGCCGTTCTGCAGGGACATCGATGGGGCCGAATGAATCGCGTTCTTGTCTGGAGGTCATGGCTGTTCCTTCCCGCAAATCGTCGTGCTTTCATTGTAGGTCGGGTTTAAACCCGACACCACCATTAGATATTTTCCCTGGATGCGCTGATATCAGCGGCCCGGAGCAAGCTCGCCAAGCGCATCGAACAGCGGCCCGAGGTGTTTTTCATAGCTGCGCCAGCGCTCCAGCGACGATTTGTAGATCGGCTGGCGCACTTGCACCATGCTGGCTGTTTTCACCACGCGTTTGTTGCTGTGGAAGTCTAGGCAGGCATCGTCCCACTCCAGTCCGCAATAACGGATGAGGCGGCGCGACTGAGCCTCCTGATCCGACACGATGTCTTCATAGCGCACGTCGAGGAAAGCGCCTTCCGGCAACACGTTGCGCCAATGTTCCATCAGCCGTGCGTAGTCGGTGTAATAGCGGCCCAACTCCGCCAGGTCGTAGCTGAATTCCTGCCCGCTGCCGAACAACTGGGTGAAGCAGGAAAGGCAGGTGTCCACCGGGTCGCGGATGACGTGGATGATCTTTGCGTTGGGTAATATGAGGTGGATCAGGCCGACGGCGAGGAAGTTCGCCGGCATCTTGTCGGTGATGCGTTGCGCCTCCGGCGCGCGCCGTTGCAGACCGGCCACATAGCGCTCGCCCATGCCGACAAGCATCTCCGCACCGAGCGCCTGCATGGCACCCGGGAACAGCGACTCCGTCCCGGTCGCCGAACCGGTTGCCACCCGCATCAGGTCGGGCAATTCTCCTGCGCCGTGGACTTCGGGGTGGCTGGCGATGATCTGCTCGACCAGTGTCGTGCCGGAACGCGGCATCCCCAATACGAAGATGGGCAGTGCGGATGGATTGCCGCCACCGCCAAGCCTTGTGATGCTCTCGCGGTCGAAGATGCGCATGATGTCGGCGAGACGCGCCGACGTTTTATTCGCGTCGTAGTCGAACGTGGCGCGTTTCAGCCTGTTCCCTTCAAGAAAATGCGCGAACGCCTTCTCATGGTCGCCGCACTGCTCGCAGGCACGCCCGAGCGCAAAGCTGAGCTTGATCGCGTCGCTCCCGCTCGGCGCTTTCTTGCGATTCCGGAATGCCTGTGCGACTTCGGTCAATGCAGCGAGGTTCTCGTCCGCGTTGCGCGCGGTGCCGAGCAGCGCCAGCGCGAACCGTGCATCGATGTTGCCGGGATCGGCTTCCAGCACATGCCGGTAATACGCCTCGGCTTCCGCGAAGCGCCCCAGTTCCGCGTGGCATTCGCCCAGCTTGATGCGCGCATCGGCATAGCCCGGCTCGATCTCCACGGCGCGCTGGAAGCCGGACACCGCTTCCGCGGTCCTGCCCTGTTCCATGCAGAGGAAGCCCAGACAATAGTAGCCGCCGGCGAAGTCAGGCTTGAGCGACACGACTCGTTGCAGGCAGGCCTCTGCCTCAGTCGCACGCCCCTGCGCCTTGAGGACCAGCCCCAGACCGTAATGCGCCATCGGATTATCCGGACTGGTGTCGATGGCAGGGCGCAACACCTGCACCGCCTCCTTCAGACGATTCTGTGCCAGGTAGGCAAGGCCCAGGTTGTAGCGGGTTTCGACACGTCCCGGATCGATCTCCAGCGCCTTTCTGAAGCTGGTTTCCGCCTCGGCATGCCGCCCCTGAGTTGTCAGGACAATGCCGAGCCGGACGTGCTCGGCCGCCGTGGGTGCGTTGTGCCGCAGCTTGTCCTGGCAGCATTTCTTGAATTTTTTTCCGCTGCCGCAGGGGCACGGGTCGTTGCGTTCCGGTTTCGGTTTCGTCATGGAGCAGGGCTGATTGCGGATTATCGTGAACGGGCTGAAGGCTTGCGGTACAGCAATCGAAGCGACGTGGCGGCGAAGAGTATAACAAGAACCCGCTTATAGCAGGCGCAACGAACAGGGCGTCATTGCCGGACGTAGTGCCATGCTGAGTCATGTTGGATCCAACGATATCTTGCCTGCCACCGTGCACCTGCTTTATTCCGAATGGCTGCCGCAGAGCGGCGAAGAACTGCGCGACTTCCCGCTGTTTATTCAGCGCGTGAAGTTCTTTCCTGACGTGGCGGAGCATGAGGCGGTGACGGATGTGTTATTGCCGTTGAAATGAGTCGATGAAGACTGGCTGTTTATGTCGTCATTCCCGCGAAGGCGGGAATTCAGTATATTGATCCAACTGGGCTCCCGCCTGCGCGGGAGCGACGAAAGCTGGACTCATCTAGGGTATCCTGAATCTTCCATGGCAAGGTCGCAATATGAAAGCTGAATACGATTTT
The DNA here is from genome assembly GCA_018813765.1 of Gammaproteobacteria bacterium. Taxonomy (GTDB): domain Bacteria; phylum Pseudomonadota; class Gammaproteobacteria; order Burkholderiales; family Gallionellaceae; genus Sideroxyarcus. Next base: position 15,707 of record JAHJBC010000008.1, read on the forward strand.
TCCAAAGCCAAGCGCGAAGAACGTGCCGCACCTTGCAAAGCTGAAAGCCGAAAACACAGCGGGCAAAACGCGTGTCATCATGTATCTGGATGCTTCGGTGGTGCAGGCTTTCCGCAATCAGGCCGAAGCGGAAGGGAAGGGCTTCCAGACGCTCATCAACGATGCGTTGCGCCGCGTCATCTCTCAAAGCGGTGAGCCGATGACAGAAGAACGGTTGCGGCAGATCATTCGTGAAGAGATCAAGGCGGCGTAAATGTATTCCGATGCTGCCCCTTTTGGCAGTGCGTTTCGTTGACCCGTTTCGTTGCGCAGGCAGCGTCGTAAATGCGTTGTTGTGAATATTATTTCTTGAATCGACCTTCATTTCTTGCTGCTTCCGGTGTTTTTGTCTTACCAAGAATACCTTTTGGGACATTAATGATCTCGCTGCATTTCCATTTTATAATTGTGGTATTGTTTTATGACGTTCAAAAACACATGGAGGGCATGTGAGCAGCAAGAAGTCGATGTATGAGATTTTGGAAGTTCTGCCTACAGCATCGCTCGAGGAGATCAAGGCGGCACACCGACGTTTGTCTTTTCGTGTGATATCCAATGGTCAGGGTATGAGCCGCGAGGAATGCGAAACTCAACTAAAGTTTCTGGATGTGGCGCTGCATACTCTTTCCAACCCTTCGACGCGTGACGCATATGACGCAGAGTTGGCTGTGCCCAGCTTGGAACTGGTTCCTTATGAGATGAAGGAAGCGACTCCCCAGAACGAGGTGCGGGCGCTTTCTCTGGCGACCGAGATCGAGGGTGCGTACAAGCTTGCAAAGGCGGAGATTCAGCCTGTCCCGGGCATGCTGGAGATGACTGCATCAACCGTGAATGCTTCATACCGGTCTATGAAAGTGGTATTGAGGGCCATAATAGGATTCACGATATTTGGAGTAGTGGTTATGTTGGGGCGTGGGGCCGTAGCTTCGCGTGAGGGTGGTGTAGTGATCACACCAGAGATGCGCTTGGCTGAAGAGAAGTTGATCATTCTGGAATATTACAAAAAATATGGCGAGAGACCTGCGAGTAGGGCAGAGGCAGAGTTCCTGGAGTTGGAGAATCGCCGCAAGGAAAATGAGGAGCGGGCTGCCGCGTTTGAAGAAAAGCGGCGTCAGGAGGAATACCAGCGCTTCGAGGATGAGTCCCGGCGGCAAGGGGATCAAATCCATGAGGAGCTGGTCAGGCAAGAGGCTTATGAGGAACGTCGCCGCTATTATGAGGAACAGGAAAATCGCCGCAAAGAAGAAGAGGCAAAGGAGGAGGAACGGATGCGCATACAGAGAGAATTGGATAGGTACAGGAACTACTAATTTGTTAGCGGGGAAGCCTTGAAAAATATGGTCAGTAGAATATGGAAGCTGGTTGCGGTAACGTGGATCGTGCTTGCTGTCACAAGCGGATGCACAAAGAAGGAGTCTCTCTATAGCGAGAAAGATTTTGTCGGAAAGTGGGAATCGTCCAGAGTGACCACGCCCGTACATTTGTATGAAGACGGTGAATGGGAACTTATAACGGAGAGCGACGAGGTGCAGCAATATGGAGTTTGGCTGTATTCCGATAACAAGATTCTGTGGACCGTCAGGGTTAATGGCAAAATCCATCACGATCCTAATCCCGTATTGTCAGCGACTGCCAATGAATTTCAGTTGCGGGAGAAAGATGGCAGTGTAACGACCTTTCGCCGAATTGCACCCTAAAGTATTGAGGGAAGAGCATGCATAAGGGCGGGATGAAACGGGTCAGCTACTACGAGGTGCTGGAAGTCGACGAGAAAGCCAGTCCGGAGGTTATCAAGGCAGCATATAAGAGCTTGATGCAGCGTTACCATCCAGACCGGAATCCTGGTGATGCAGAAGCTGCTGAACGTTGTGTGCGGATTGCACAAGCCTATGCGGTGATTTCAGATGCAGATAAGCGAGCATCCTATGACCGTGAGCTGAATCGGTGTGTTGCTTCGGATGTCTCGGAGGCGCGCGTAAGGAACATATTGGCCGTGGCAGCACGAAAAGAAGATGAGGCAAGGTACAAGTGGCTATGGTTGTTGTTCATCCCTTTCGTCTTGGTGATTGCAGTTGTCTTTTTTTTGTACGGCACAAACCCGCCGATTGCAGTCGAGCCCAAACAGATCGCGTCCGCGCTGGCTGGAGATGAGCCCGGTGTACAGACGACCCCGACGATGGCTTATGCCATTCCTGTTGAAGCCAGAACCCTTCCATCCTTGTTCAATGATGTGAAAGTAATTTTGGTGATATCCAGCACGACAGATCAAACACCATCGGCCATTTCCAGCTATGAGTTATCGATTAAATCCATAAGTGTTGTGGCCGGAGATTTTGATCCGGACAAATATATGTCCTTCATGGAAAGCAACAGGGAATATATAGAACAGAAACTGATCGAGAAGCTGGCCGCGGCTGACCTTATGCATCTGATCGGGCCTGACGGCGAGCGATACCTGAAGAGGCTCATTCTGGAGGAGCTCGCTGAAATTACCGGAGCAGGGCAAAATCTGTCCTCATCGTCCTCCCGCATGGATCGCTATGGCGCAGAAGATATATTGCTGCCAGACTCCTTTAGCGTGACGCCACTTAATTCAGACGGCAAGCCTGGTTTTGTAGACATTTCAAATGGTGCTTTTGAAGCCGCTGGAGTGATTGAAGACAAATGAGATACAGCGTTTCCAGAAACGTTACAAAAGGGGCGGTATGAATATGCTTAGACGGCAATTGCTGGTTCTTGCTTTAATTCTGATCGGGATGAGTGCCTGTTCTCGCAATGAAGCACCAATAGTATCGGAAGCGATTAAGCAGGAGATCGAAGAATACGTTTCGGGTTTGGCTTGCATCTCGACCCGTGCTTTCCCCCATGAGGAAACATCAGGTTCCAGTTGCTATGAGTGTAAAAAGCTAATCGAGGCCGGACTGGTGGAAAAGGAGGTCATAAGCGGCGATGAAGGGTTTAGTACTTCTTCCAATAGCATCCGCTATTACCTGACAGATTACGGAGAAAGTGCTTATGTGCCCGGAACAGAAACGTTTGGCCCTGAAGGTCCGCAATTTTGTTTCGGTAATCCTCGTTTGGCCAAAATCACCGGAACTTATGGCCCGGTAATGCTGGGAGGGGAAAAACACTTTGGCATAAGTATTCTTGTCCAATTGGATGATCCAAATCCCTATTTGTTTGACTCGCGTGCCAATAAATTGGGAATCAAGTTACCCGACCCGGGAATGGTTGGAAAGCCGGTGTATTATCCTGAGCTAAACGTCACAGCGATATTTAACCCCAACAATCCGAATGATTTCTATCTTGATCCTTCAATGAGTATTGGGCCGATTGGGTCTTTGAAATAACCGGTTCGTAAATAACTGCACAATTTTACAGCGTGCCTTAATTGCTGAAGAAGCCCGCATTTCGCGGGCTTCTTCTTTTTCTACACTATAAGCCGGACGCTTACGCCTTCCCTACCAACTCCCTCAACACAAACGGCAAAATCCCGCCATTCTTGTAGTAGTCCACTTCGATAGGAGTATCAATGCGCAACAGCAGGACAACGTTCTGCTTGCTGCCATCCTTGCGCTTGATGGTCAGCGTCACATCCTGTTGCGGTTTCAGCTTGTCGCTGATGCCAATCAAGTCGAAGGTCTCGTCGCCGGTGAGGTTCAGCGAAGCCAGCGAATCGCTGCCCTTGAATTGCAGCGGCAACACGCCCATGCCCACCAGGTTGCTGCGGTGGATGCGTTCGTAGCTCTTGGCGATGACGGCCTTCACGCCGAGCAGTTGCGTGCCCTTGGCGGCCCAGTCGCGGCTGGAGCCAGTGCCGTATTCTTCTCCTGCGAAAATGACGGTGGGGGTGCCGTCGGCGATGTGTTTCATCGCTGCGTCGTAGATGGGAATCTGTTCGCCTTGGTACAGGGTGTAGCCGCCTTCGACACGGCTGCCGTCTTCCTTGGGTGGCAGCATGAGGTTCTTGATGCGCACGTTGGCGAAGGTGCCGCGCATCATCACTTCATGGTTGCCGCGACGCGAGCCGTAGCTGTTGAAGTCCAATATCGCAACTTTCTTTCCTTGCAGGTATTTGCCTGCGGGGGTGATGGGCTTGAAGCTGCCTGCGGGGCTGATGTGGTCGGTGGTGACGGAATCGCCGAAGAGGGCGAGGGCTTTGGCTCCGGTGATGTTCCCAGAGGTCTCACCCTCACCCCCAGCCCCTCTCCCAGAGGGAGAGGGGAGGAAGTTGTCGAAGAACGGCGGGCGTGCGATGTAGGTGGAATCGTCCCATTGGTACAGGTTGCCGGTGGGCGCCTGGATGGCGTTCCACAGCGGCAGGTCGCGGGTCAAATCGGAATACAGTTTGCGGTACACCGCCGGGTCGGCGGCATACTTCATCACGGTCTGCACTTCGGCGCTGTTGGGCCAGATGTCTTTCAGGTAGACGGGCTGGCCATCCTTGCCGTTGCCCAGCGCTTCGGTGTCGAGATTGATGTTCATCCTGCCCGCGATGGCGTAGGCCACGACCAGCGGCGGACTGGCGAGGAAGTTGGCCTTGATGTTGCCGTGGATGCGCGCTTCGAAGTTGCGGTTGCCGGACAGCACGGCAGCGGCGATGAGATCGTTCTTGACGATAGTCTCTTCCAGCATGGCGTCGAGCGGGCCGGAGTTGCCGATGCAGGTGGTGCAGCCGTAGGCGGCGAGGCCGAAGCCGAGTTGCGCCAGCGGTTCGATCAAGCCCGAGTTCGTCAGATATTCCGTCACCACGCGCGAGCCGGGCGCGAGCGAGGTCTTGATGTGTGGTTTGACGCGCAGGCCTTTTGCCACAGCCTTCTTCGCCAGCAAACCCGCCGCCAGCAGCACGCCGGGGTTGGAGGTGTTGGTGCAACTGGTGATCGCGGCGATGAGCACGTCGCCGTGGCCGATCTCGACCGGCGGCAGCATCTCGTCCGGCGTTTCGCAGCGCACCGAGGCAGTGGGATGCTCGTCCGTCATCGCCATCTCGGTGCGGTACTTCGCGTTGTCCATCGTGCCGCCGCCGGAGACCGGCACGCACACGGTGTTGCTGCGGTCGAGCAGGGCGGTGGTGTAGCGTTTGTTCAGCTCGGATGCGGGCTTGTTGAAACCGTTCTCGGCGACGGGTTTGCTGAACAGGGTGTTGAAGGTCTCCTTCATCTTGGCCAGCGCGATGCGGTCCTGCGGACGCTTGGGTCCGGCCAGCGAAGGTTCGATGCTGTTCAGATCGAGTTCCACCACGCTGCTGTAGTCGATACTGCCCGTAGCGGGTATGCCGTAAAGACCCTGCGCCTTGAAGTAGGCCGCGAAGGCTTCCACCTCGTCGGCGCTGCGGCCGGTGTTGCGCATGTATTCCACGGTGACATCGTCCACCGGGAAGAAGCCCATGGTCGCGCCGTATTCCGGCGCCATGTTGGCGATGGTTGCGCGATCGGGCAGGGCGAGGCTGGCGGTGCCTTCGCCGAAGAACTCGACGAACTTGCCCACCACTTTTGTCTTGCGCAGCAACTCGGTGACGGTCAGCACCAAGTCGGTGGCGGTCACGCCTTCGCGCAGCTTGCCTTTGAGATGCACACCGACGACATCCGGCGTGAGGAAATACACCGGCTGGCCCAGCATGCCCGCTTCCGCCTCGATGCCGCCAACGCCCCAGCCGACCACGCCGATGCCGTTGATCATGGTCGTGTGGCTGTCGGTGCCGACCAGCGTGTCGGGATAGGTCACGCCGTCTTTTTGAATCACGCCGCGCGCGAGGTATTCCAGGTTGACCTGGTGCACGATGCCGACGCCGGGAGGCACGACCTTGAAAGTGTCGAACGCCTGCATGCCCCATTTCATGAAGCGGTAGCGCTCGGCGTTGCGCTCGAACTCCAGTTCCATGTTGAGCTTGAGCGCGTCTGGGCGGTTGTAGTAGTCCACCTGTACCGAGTGGTCCACGACCAGGTCGACGGGCACCAGCGGCTCGATGATCTTCGGGTCCTTGCCCATCGAAGCTGCGGCGTCGCGCATGGCGGCGAGGTCGGCCAGCAAAGGCACGCCGGTGAAGTCCTGCAGCACGATGCGTGCGACGATGAAGGGGATCTCCTCGGTGCGCGGCGCGTTCGGCTTCCAGTTTGCCAGCTCACGCACATGCTGTTCGGTGACCTTCTTGCCGTCGCAATTGCGCAGCACGGATTCGAGCACGATGCGAATGGAGACGGGCAGGCGCGAGATGTTGCCGACACCGGCTTTTTCCAGCGCGGGCAGGGAATACAGCGTGGACGATTCGCCGGAAGCGAGTTTTAAGGGAAGCCGTGTGCTAAACGGGTCGGGTGTCATGGCAACCTCCGGATGTAAGACAATGGGATAGCGCGATTATAGGCTTGCTCATCCGGGTTGCGTTGAAATGGCATCACCCAGAGCATGGCTTCGGCAGCGGAGACTGATTTCGGTTAGCATTGCGGGAAAGACAGAACGCCCGAAGATCACCTTGCCCATTATCTGGAATATTCCCCTCGTGTTGCTTTCCGTGCTGGTGGCGATAGCCGGTTCGCTCACGGCGCTCGCCCATGCGCAACGCATGCGCGAGACCCACGGCCGGACAGCGCTGTTGTGGATGGTGACGGGCAGCATCACGCTGGGACTGGCCGTATGGTCCATGCACTTCATCGGCATGCTGGCATTCCATCTGCCGATCCCGATCACCTATGACTTGGCGCTGACCCTGCTTTCCGTCATTCCGGTGGATGCTGCCGCCCTGCTGGGATTCTGGGTGCTGCGCGAGCAGCATGTGAGCATCAGCCGGCTGGCGCTGGTTGGCCTGTTGATGGGCTTGGGCATCAGCGCCATGCATTACACCGGCATGGCGGCGCTGAGGATGTCTCCCGCCATCAACTACGATCCGCAGATAGTGGCGTTGTCTTTGGCAATCGCCGTCATCGCTTCATGGGGCGCGCTGCTGATGATGTACCGGGGCGACCATGTCAGGTTGCCGATTTGGCCGCGTTATTTGCTGGGCGCCTCCATCATGGGGCTCGCGATCTCCGGCATGCATTACACCGGCATGGCGGGCGTGCATGTCCAGCCGGGCAGCATCTGTCTCGCCGGTAGCGTGTATATCGAGCCCAACGTGCTGGCTGTGCTGGTGGCATCGTCCTCGCTGTTCTGGTTCGGGGGCGGCATCCTCGCCGTGCTGTTCGACCAGCACATGGAACGGAAGAACGAGATCATGCTGCGGCAGAGCATCGCCCTCAGCGAATCGCTGCTGCAGGCCATGCCGGTGCCGGTGTTCTACAAGGATGCACAGGGCCGCTATGCCGGATGCAACAGTGCCTTTACGGATTTCCTGGGGAAGACGCGGGACGAGATCGTCGGCAAGACCGTGTTCGAGGTCTCGCCGCAGAGTTTTGCCGGTGTGTACCGCGACAAGGATCTGGAACTGCTCGACGATCCGGTCGGCGTGCAGGTCTATGAGAGCCAGGTCAAGCACTGTGACAGCACGGTGCACGATGTGGTGTTCCACAAGGCGCGCATGGTGGGCGAGGACGGCAGACCGAGCGGCATCATCGGCGTGATACTCGACATCACCGACCGCAAGCTGGCGGAACGGCAGATACACCAGTTGGCCTTCTACGACCCGCTCACCGAGTTGCCCAACCGGCGCCTGCTGATCGAGCGACTGCACCAGGAATTCGCCATGGGGGCGCGCACCGGCCAGCACGGCGCGATCCTGTTCCTCGATCTGGACAACTTCAAGACGCTCAACGACACCAAGGGGCACGACATCGGCGACCTGTTGCTGATCGAGGTGGCGAAACGACTGGCCTTATGTGTGCGTGACGGCGACACCGTCGCCCGGCTGGGCGGCGACGAGTTCGTGGTGGTGCTGGAATCGCTGGATATGATCGCCTCCGACGCAGCGACACAGGCAGAACATGTGGCGGAAAAGATTCGCGAAACCCTGAGCGAGCCCTACATCCTCAATCAACACCAATACCATTCCACTCCCAGCATCGGCATCGCGCTGTTTCGCGGCTACCAGGACAGCCTGGACAATCTGCTCAAATATGCCGACACCGCCATGTACCAGGCCAAGACGGCGGGGCGCAATGCCATACGTTTCTATGATCCCGAGATGCAATCCGCCATCGAGGCGCGCGCCGATCTGGAAGAGGAGTTGCGCAAGGCGATCGCCCAGCAGCAGTTCCGCCTGCATTACCAGATACAGGTCGACAGCCTGGGGCGCGCATTGGGGGCGGAAGTCCTGCTGCGCTGGGAACATCCGGCCAGCGGGCTGATGCCGCCCATGCAATTCATCCCGCTGGCGGAAGATACCGGCCTGATCGTGCCGATCGGACTTTGGGTGCTGCACACCGCCTGCGCCCAACTGGCGGCATGGCAGCACGATGCGTTGACGCGAGATCTGACCCTGGCTGTGAACGTCAGCGCCCGGCAGTTCCGCCAGCCCGGTTTCGTCGGACAGGTGCAGCGCATCCTGGTGGAAAGCGGTGCCAAGCCTTCGCACCTGAAGCTGGAAATGACCGAAAGCACGGTGCTGGAGAATGTTGAAGACACCATCGCCAGGATGCGCGAACTGAAATTGCTGGGCGTGAGCTTCTCGATGGACGACTTCGGCACCGGCTATTCCTCGCTGCAATACCTCAAGCGCCTGCCGCTGGATCAGATAAAGATCGACCGCTCCTTCGTGCGCGACATCGCCAGCGATCCCAACGATGCCGCCATCGTGCAGACCATCATCGCGATGAGCGAGGCGCTGGGGCTGGACGTCATCGCAGAGGGCGTCGAGACCGAAGCGCAGCGCGACTTCCTCGACCGACACGGTTGCCACTCATTCCAGGGATATATGTTCGGCAAGCCCTTGCCGCTGGAACAGTTCGAAGCGATGCTGCAGGCTTAGACAGCGAGCGCAACTGCGGCGCGCAGTGCTTCTTCATCCAGGCTGTCGAGTTTCAAGATCCTGGCATTTTCCAGATGGACGAAGTTGTGTCCGGTGGAACGCAGGTAGGCCGGGTCGTAATGCTGGACCAGCAGTTTCTCCACCAGTTCTTCCCAGTTTCCCTGTTCCGCCAGTTGCTGCCAGTGGTCCAGCACCTGGCGGCCGTGCAGCGGCATCAGCGGGGTGAGGCGCTGGACGAGCAGGGCGGGATCGCTGAGGAAATGGGCATAGTCTTCCATCAGCAATTGCACGCGGGCGTGGACCGGTGCCTCGATCAGCAGGCAGTCCGAGGCGCGCATCTTCGTCAGCAGCACTTCCGGCGTGCTGAGCACGCCAATCTTCTTGCTCTCCGCTTCCACGAACACCGGGCGATTGGAGTCGCAGCGGCGCAACACATCCCAGATGCGGCTCTCGAACATCTTTTGCGCAGGTTGCGGCTCGTCGGGCAGGTTGCCGAGCAGCGAGCCGCGATGTTGTGCCAGCGCTTCCAGATCAAGAACTTGTTCCCCCTGTTCCTGCAGCGCATGCAGGAAACGGCTCTTGCCTGAACCGGTGGGGCCGCACACCACGCGGAATTGCAGGGGCTCTGGCAGGGTGTCCAGATCGGCCAGCACCTGGCGGCGGTAGTTCTTGTAACCGCCTTCCAGCCTGCTGGTGGACCAGCCGACCTGGGCGAGGATATGCGCCATCGCGCCGCTGCGCTGGCCGCCGCGCCAGCAATAAACCAGCGGCTTCCATTGTTTTGGCTTGTCCTTGAAAATGTTTTCCAGATGATCGGCGATATTGCGCGCGATGAGCGCCGCGCCGCGCTTCTTCGCCACGAAGGGCGAGTCCTGCACGTAAAGCGTGCCGACCTCGGCGCGTTGTTCGTTGTCCAGCACGGGCGCGCTGATGGCGCCTGGGATGTGGTCTTCGGCATATTCTGCGGGCGAACGCACGTCGATGATTTCGTCGAAATCGGCGAGTTGTGATACGGTGGCGACCCTCGGATTTTGCATGTTTTTGTTTTTGCCACAGAGAGCACAGAGTTCACAGAGAGGAACGGCGGAAACCAATAGATCTGATTCGCTTATCCGGGGTGGGTTCTCTCTGTGATCTCTGTGTCCTCTGTGGCTAAATTTAAGGTTTTTAGAAAATGACTGAAGCAATAAAACTGACCCAATACTCACACGGCGGCGGCTGCGGCTGCAAGATCGCTCCCGCCGTATTGCACGAGATGCTCGCGGCCTTGCCACGCCCGCCATCTTACCCGAACCTGCTGGTCGGCACCGAAAGCAGCGACGATGCCGCTGTCTATAAACTCAACGATTCGCAGGCCGTGGTCGTCACCACCGACTTCTTTATGCCCATCGTGGACGACGCGCGCGACTTCGGCCGCATCGCCGCCACCAACGCGCTGTCCGATGTTTACGCGATGGGTGGCACGCCCATCCTCGCGCTGGCGGTGGTGGGCATGCCCATCAACAAGCTGCCGCTGGACACCATCCGCGAGATATTGGCGGGCGGCGAATCGGTATGCCTGGAAGCGGGTATCCCGGTGGCGGGCGGCCATTCCATCGACGCGCCGGAACCGATCTACGGTCTGGTCGGAGTCGGCGTGGTGCATCCCGACCATCTCAAACGCAACGATGGTGCACAGGAAGGCGATGTGCTCATTCTCGGCAAGCCGCTGGGCGTGGGCGTGCTGAGTGCGGCATTGAAGAAAGGTGAACTGAGTGCGGAAGGTTATCGCCAGATGGTAGATACCGCCACGCAACTCAATCGCGTCGGTGCCACGCTGGCGAGCATGCCTGCCGTGCATTCGATGACCGATGTGACCGGCTTCGCGCTGTTGGGCCATCTGCTGGAGACTTGCCGTGGCTCGAAGCTGGGCGCGGAAGTGGATTTCAAATCGTTGCCGGTGTTGTCGGTGGCGCTGCAACTGGCGGAGCAGGGCTACAGCACCGGCGCAGCGGACCGCAACTGGACCAGCTACGGCGCCGAGGTCGATCTGCCGCAGGGTTTCCCGGAATGGCAGCGCAAGCTGTTGTGCGACCCGCAGACCAGCGGCGGCCTGCTGGTGGCCTGTGCGGCAAGGGAGGCGGACAAGGTGCTGGCGACATTCCACGAGCAGGGCTTTGTGGCGGCGAGTGTGATCGGCAGGATGACGGCCGGGGATGCGCGCGTCAGAATTTCCTGACGCTAGTGCGTAGCATGTAGGATGGGTTGAGGCGTAGCCGATACCCATCAGTCGGCCGATGGGTATCGCTACGTTCAACCCATCCTACGGCTGAAAAAGCGTCTGTCCACGAAATACACGAAAACACACGAACGAATCGTTATTGAGTTGTTCGTGCTTTTCGTGCCTTTCGTGGACTAATCAGGGTTTTGGATTTACAGAATCGAGAGCGGCTCCGAGCCGTCCGGTTTCTTGAGATCGATATGCTTGTTCAGCATGTCGACGATGTCCAGATGTCCGCCCTTGATGGCGAGATCGATGGGGGTGCTGCCGTCCTGATATCTGGCAAAGCGGTTGGCTCCCTTGCTCAGCAACAGTTTGACGACCTCGACATGTCCATTGTTGGAAGCCTTGTGCAGCGACGTCCAGCCGTCAGTACTTGACGCATTCACGTCGGCACCACGGAAGATCAGGTAGGCGCAGACCAGCAGTTGTCCGCGTGTCGCGGCCTGCATCAGTGCGGTCCAGCCGAACTGGCTCGGGAAATCCACCTCGGCGCCTTTTTCGAGCAGCATCTTCACCATATCGATATGGCCGTTGTAGGCGGCCCAGTGCAAGGGCGTGTAGCCGGTCTTGTCGCGGGTGCTGAGGCGCGAACCGCACTTGATCAGCAGCAGCGCGAGTTCCAGGTTGCCGTTGAATGCCGCGACCATCAGCGGCGTCCAGTTGCGTTCGTCGCGCACTTCCAGGTCCACGCCGCAGGTCATGAAGATCTGCACTGCGTTCTGGTTGTTGTCCTCGACCGATTTCAGCAGGCCGTTCGAGGAGAATTCGTAGCCCAGGCGCTCGACCTCATGGCGCTTGTATTCGGGGATGTCTTCCCACGCCTCGACTTCCTTGCCGGCATTGCGCTCCTCGTGCACGAAATTGCTGAGACGGATGATCTCGGCTGCCGCTTCGGGCGGGAAGCCCTGGCGGTCGCCGGCGCGCTTGTCCACCATCAGGTCGCGCAGGTAGTCGTCAATATGGGGTGTCTGCCACAGTTCGAGCAGTTTGTTGAACACGCGCGGGAACTTCTCCTCCAGCATATTCGGGTAGAGATCTTCGTTCTCGTCCAGCAGTTTGAACAATCTCGGGTTCATCAGTCCTGATACTCTCCGGCGATGCGCCGGAACTCCTCTTGTATGTTGTTGAAAGCTTCGACCACATCCGGGTCGAAATGAGCCCCTTTACCTTGCAATATGTATGCCACTGCCGCCTTGTGCGAATACGCCTCCTTGTAGATGCGCTTGGAAATGAGCGCGTCGTACACATCGGCCACTGCCATCAAGCGCGCCGAGATGGGGATGGCATCCCCCTTGAGACCCTGCGGGTATCCGCTGCCGTCCCACTTCTCGTGGTGGCCGGTGGCGATCTCGCGCGCGATATGCAGGAAGCGGTTGGGGGTGGGCAGACCGCTTTCCGCTGCCGCGATGGCATCGCCGCCGAGCAGCGGATGGGTTTTCATGATCTCGAACTCTTCGCTGGTGAGCTTGCCCTGCTTGAGCAGGATAGCGTCCGGGATGCCGACCTTGCCGATGTCGTGCAGCGGGGCAAGCTTGTACAGCGATTCGATGTTGTCCTCGGTGAGGAATTCGGAGAAGCGGGGGTGGGTGCGCAGCTTCATTGCGAGCGCGCGCATGTAGTTTTGCGTGCGCTTGAGGTGGTTGCCGGTCTCGTTGTCGCGCGTCTCCGCCAGCGATGCCATGGCCATGATGGTCACGTCGCGTATCTGCGAGACCTCCTCGGTCTTGTGCTGTAACTGCGCGGTGCGCTCGTCCACCTTGATCTCCAGCTCGTCGTTCATCCCGGCGAGTTGGGTGGCCAGTTGCTCGTTCTCGAAACGCTGGCGCAGCGAGAGCACGATGAACTTGCCGAGGAAGTGCCCCGATCCCAGCATCACCAGCAGGAACAGCAGCAGCATGGCACCCAGCGCGAAGTGGGTCTCATCCGGTTCCACCATCACGCGGAAAGTCAGCGGCAGCATCAGGCCCAGCACATAGGCATACAGGGCTGGGGGATGCATGGAGTTCATGGTGGTGGCCACCGCGGCAAGGCCGAGCATCACGCACACCAGCAGCACTTGGGTCAGCAGTTCCTCGGGAAAAAAGAACAGGGTGCCGAAGCCCCACATCATCCCGATCACCAGCGCGAAGGAGAAAAAGTGGCGGCTCCATTCCTCGCATTCATGGATGGTGTGGGTCGCGTCTCTCGCCGCTTTCCAGGTGATGAAATCGAGCAGGTGCAGCATATAGGCACAGCCCAGCCACAACAGCAATTGCCAATGGGGGGCGATGCCCCACATCAGCCAGACGAAAAAGGTCTCGCCTGCAAGCTGTCCGGCCAGCATGGCGGGATAGAGCTTCAGACGTGCGCGCAACTGCTCCGCGCGCACGGGCAGATTGACCTCGTCGATGAGGAATCTCAAATCGTCGAAAAATGTACTGAGGGATAGCATTCTGGGCATTGTTCCGCTTTCACTTGGCAACAGTGGACAACAAACCAATGGCCTTAGTCAACTAATGCGGAAGTTCGGGCTGGCAGCTGAAAAATGCCACGGCTTCCGCCTCCACCCGCGTACGCTTGAACGGCGGCAAACTCTGCCAGATGCGCTTGCCGTAATGCTTCGAAATCAGGCGTGGGTCGCAGATCATTAGCACGCCGCGGTCGGTCTCGTCGCGGATCAGCCGACCGGCTCCCTGTTTCAGGTTGATGATGGCACGCGGCAACTGGAATTCCATGAACGCGTTGCGTCCTTGCCTGTTGAGTTCGGCGATGCGTGCCGCCAGTACCGGATCATCCGGCGGCGCAAACGGCAGCTTGTCGATGATCACCAGCGACAATGCTTCTCCGCGCACATCCACACCTTCCCAGAACGACTGGCTGCCCAGCAGCACCGCGTTGCCGTGTTCGCGGAAGCGCGACAGCAATTCGTTGCGCGAACCTTCGCCCTGGATCATCAGCGGATACTGCAACCCCTTGCGGTCGAACTCGGCCTGCAATATCTCGTAAGCGCGCTGCATCGCGCGCAGGCTGGTGAACAGCAGGAAGGCGCGGCCCTTGCTCGCTTCGATCAGCGGCAACGCAGCCTGCACCACCGCTTCGGTGTAACCGTCCGTGTTCGGTTCCGGCAGGCCTTCCGGCACATACAGCAGAGCCTGTTCGGGATAATTGAACGGACTATCCCAGCAGGCGGTGCGCGCTTCCGTCAACCCCATCTCGTGCTGGTAGTGCGAGAAGTTCTGCTTCACCGCCAGCGTTGCCGAAGTGAATATCCAGGCACGCGGATGGCCGCTGATCTGTTTCTTGAAGATATCGGCGATGGAGAGCGGGGTGGTGTTGAGCTGTAGCGAATGGTGGAAGATTTCCAGCCAGCGCACCGTCTCCGGCACATCGCCGTCCTGCCAGTGCTTGAGTTGTTGCGCCAGCGCCTGTGCGCGCTGCCAGCAATTTTCCAGGCCCTCGCTGCGTTCCGCCTGCTTCTCCAGCATGCCGGAGAGTTTGGACAGTTTCTCCCCCAACATCTTCAACGCAGGCGCGAACTCCCTGAAATTCTCCGTCGCCTCCGCCGCCATGCGGCCTTCCTTCTTGAACACCAGGCGGAAGTCGCGCGAGGCTTTATCCAGTTCATCGCACGCCACCGGCAGCGCCGCGAAATCCTTGGCATTGCTCAAGGCCTCGATGCGCGAATCCTGCGACAGGTCGAACAACTGCGAAGTGGAAAGACTCTCGCCGAAGAACAGGCTGGCCGTCTCCGGCAACTGGTGCGCCTCGTCGAAGATCACCGTGTTGCAGGCGGGCAGCAGCTCGGCCACGCCCTCGTCGCGCAGCATCACGTCGGCGAAGAACAGGTGATGGTTTACCACCACCACGTCCGCCTCCATCGCCTCCTTGCGCGCCTTGAGCACGAAACACTCATTGTGTTGTGGACATTCCTGTCCCAGACAGTTGTCGCGGGTCGAGGTCACATGCATCCAGATCAGCGCGTTCTCCGGCACATCCGCCAGCCCGCTCTTGTCGCCGCTCTGCGTCACCTTGGCGTAGTTCACGATCTTGGCCAGATGCTTCACATCCTCGCGCGTCTTGAACAGGCCGTTGGATTGAGCCAGCGATAGATGGTAGTGGCAGACATAGTTGGAACGCCCCTTGAGCAGCGCCACCGACACCGGCGCCTTCAGCGCGTCGCGCACCATCGGCAGGTCCTTCTGGAACAACTGGTCCTGCAGGTTCTTGGTGCCGGTGGAGATCACCACCTTGCCGCCAGCCAGCAGCGCGGGCACCAGATAGGCAAAGGTTTTGCCTGTGCCCGTACCCGCCTCGGCGACGAGGATGGCGTTGTCGCGTATCGCCTCCGCCACGGCCAGCGCCATCTCGCGCTGCTGCGTGCGCGGACGGAACGACGCGACTTCGGTGGCAAGCGGGCTTTGTTCGGAAAAGAAACGTTCTACTTCGGCGGTCACAAGGAGCAGTTCAGATATTCAGGAGTGATTATGGGGATCAATTATTTTCGAGCGGCAGGATACGCACGCGTTCACGCATTTCATCGACTACAACAAGTGCGCCTGAAGCAAGCTGCGGGGTGAAGCGATGCAACAGATCGACTGCGCGCGGCGCAAGAGATTCGGGACTCACATCGTCTGTCCGAATTTGAAAAACGCTGGGGGATACCGCATGGGTTGCGGCCAGCAATGCACCAAAATCAAGATCGTGGGTAAATACGATGTAACCATTCTTGCTTGCCCAGGAGAAAAGTACGCTGTCCGGCGCATTGGCTGCGCCAACTCGAAACCAGTGTTCCGCTTCAAAACCAGCCTGGTGCAAAACCTCCACCCACGAGGGAGAGAGGTTCATGTCGATGAGGATATGCAGCGTCATGCAGCAGCCAGCGGCAATTCGATCTCTTCTGCGCGCCAAGCGGCATAGCGCAATGCCTGGGTGATGTCTTCTGCTTCAAGGTAGGGATACAAGGCCAAGATTTGCGGCGTGGTCTTGCCGCTGGCGACCAGTCCGATGAGCATGCCGACCGTCACACGCTGCCCGCGGATGCACGGCTTGCCACCCATTACGGCGGGGTCGGTGGTGATGCGATCAAGTTGTCTCATGGTGGTACTCCTGCTGGTATGTGGCTGCGGCCATTTTAGCGGAAATCAGCACAAAGTTCGCCCGTATCACCCACGGCAAAGAGGTTTGGCAGGAATATGGCGTATGGATGGGTACAAAGATATAGTGCGGGCAGGATTCCATGTGAGGAGATGGCAATGCCCAAGAAAACCTTTCCGCTGTCGATAGTTTACCGCCTGCTCGAACCCGGCCCGGTCGTGCTGCTGACCACCTCGCACAAGGGCAAGACCGACATCATGGCCCAGTCCTGGCACACCATGATGGAGTTCGAGCCGCCGCTGGTGGGTTGCGTGATCGGCGGGCGCAGTCTCAGTTACGAGATGTTGCTGAAGACCAAGGAGTGCGTGCTGAACATCCCGACGCTGGAATTGGCGAAGCAGGTGGTGGGCATCGGCAACTGCTCCGGGCGCAAGGTGGACAAGTTCAAGAAGTTCAAGCTGACGGCGCAGCCCGCATCACAGGTGTCCGCGCCGCTCATCGCCGAGTGTTACGCCAATCTGGAGTGCAAGGTGGTGGATACGCGCATGGTGAACAAATACGGCTTCTTTGTGCTGGAGGTGGTGCAGGCCTGGCTCGATCCCGCGCAGAAAGATCCGCGCACCTTGCATCACCGGGGCATGGGGCGGTTCATGGTGGCGGGGGATACGATCAAATTGCCCTCGAAGATGGCATGATCAAAATCCGATATCTCGTTGCCTGGTTAGTGCTGTTGGCAGTCGCCATGCTCAATGGCGCGCTGCGCGAATTCACCTTTGGCAAATACGTTTCCGAATTGGCGGCACATCAACTCTCCTGCCTGATCGGCATCCTGCTGTTCGCCGTGGTGATCCGCCAGTACGTGCGCCTGTGGCCGCCTGTATCGGCGCAGCAGGCCTGGCACATCGGTCTGTTCTGGATGGTGCTGACAGTGGTGTTCGAGTTCCTGTTCTTCCATTACGTCGCCGGGCATCCGTGGCAGGTGCTGCTGGCGAACTACGATATGTCTGCGGGTCGCTTGTGGCCGCTGATCCTGATCTGGGTGGCGGTCGCGCCGTATGTCTTTTCCAGATTTTCTCGGCAAGGTGGGAGATAGTTGATGCAGATATGGGTGGATGCCGATGCCTGTCCCAAGGTGATCAAGGAGATACTGTTCCGCGCTGCCGACCGGCTGCAGATTCCGACCACGCTGGTGGCGAACAAGCTGTTGTATTGCCCGCCGTCGCAGTTCATCCGCGCCATGCAGGTGCCTTCCGGTTTCGATGTGGCGGACAACAAGATCGTGGAGATGACGCAGGCGGGCGATCTGGTCATCACCGCCGACATCCCGCTGGCTGCCGAGGTGATCGCCAAAGGCGGCCATGTGCTGAATCCGCGCGGCGAGTTCTATACCAAAGACACCATTCAGGAGCGGCTGACCATGCGCAATTTCATGGACGGCCTGCGCAGTAGCGGGGTAGAGACGGGCGGTCCGCCGACCCTGAGCCAGAGTGATCGGCAGGCGTTCGCGAACCAGTTGGACAGGTTTCTGGCGAAGCACGGTTAAGTGGCAATGCATTTCGTCACACCGGCGAAGGCCGGTGTCCAGTTATTTAAAACACTGGATTCCGGCTTTCGCCGGAATGACGGTTGAGCAGTTCTTTTTTCGGTGGCCAATGAACAAGATAAGTAGTGACGCATTGACGAAAATTCCCCGCGGCGTCTGGGTGCTGGGTTTTGTCAGCCTGCTGATGGACATCTCGTCGGAGATGATCCACAGCCTGCTGCCGCTGTTCATGGTCACGGTGTTGGGGGCGAGCGCGCTGACGGTCGGCATCATCGAGGGCATCGCCGAGTCCACGGCCCTGCTGGTGAAAGTGTTCTCCGGCGTGCTGAGCGATTACCTCGGCAAGCGCAAAGGACTGGCAGTTTTGGGTTATGCCCTGGGGGCGCTGACCAAGCCGATGTTCGCGCTGGCGTCGGGGGTGGGGATGGTGTTGAGTGCGCGTTTCCTCGACCGGATCGGCAAGGGCATACGCGGCGCTCCGCGCGATGCGCTGCTGTCCGAGATCGCGCCGGCCGAAATACGCGGCGCGGCATTCGGCCTGCGCCAGTCGCTGGATACGGTGGGTGCGTTTGTCGGGCCGTTGCTGGGTGTCGGCCTGATGCTGCTATGGGCCAACGATTTCCGCGCGGTGTTCTGGGTGGCGCTGATCCCCGGCTTGCTGTCGGTGGCATTGCTGGTGTTCGGCGTGCAAGAGCCGGAAAGGACCGAAGCGCACAAACCGGTCAATCCGATCAGCCGCAATAATTTGGAACGTCTTGGTGCCGACTATTGGTGGGTGGTCGGCATCGGTGCGGTGTTCACGCTGGCGCGCTTCAGCGAAGCCTTCCTCGTGCTGCGTGCCGCACAGGGCGGCATCGCCATCGCGCTGGTGCCGCTGGTGATGGTGGCGATGAACATCGTCTATGCCGCCTCGGCCTATCCCTTCGGCAAGCTGTCCGACAGCATGAGCCATACGAAACTGCTGGCGCTGGGGCTGGCGGTGTTGATCGCGGCCGATCTGGTGCTGGCAACCGACGACAGTTGGCCGACGGTACTGCTTGGTGTCAGCCTGTGGGGTGTGCACATGGGTATCACACAAGGGCTGCTGGCGCGCATGGTGGCCGATGCCACGCCCGCTGATCTGCGCGGCACGGCTTACGGATTCTTCAACCTGATGAGCGGGGTGGCGATGCTGGTCGCCAGTGTACTGGCCGGACTGTTGTGGGACCAGTTCGGCGCTTCGTTCACGTTCTATGCGGGCGCGGTGTTCTGTGTTATCGCCGCGCTGGGGCTGGCCTTGCGGCCGACCGCAACGCGCTGATGACCGGCGTCATCGCCCGTTCTGCCTGTCTTTCCGTTCAAGCACTTCGCTGCGTTCTTTCCAGGAGGTATAGCAATCCAGGCCGCAGAAATGCGCGACATAATCTGCCGCTTCAAAACGTTTAGCTTCGGACAAGGGGATCTCTTTGTGGCAGACATCGCAGGGGATGATTCCGGCGACCGGCAGGGAGTAAGTACGGGTAGTCATGGCACACCTCCTTCTGTGGTGTCGACATAGCGCAAGACTAGTCCGCTTCGAACCGGTCGGCAAGCGCTTTCAGGTAACTCCGCATAGTCGATAAAGACTATTCCGGCCGAGGTTATGGCCGACTCCGGGCGTTTTCGTTTAACGAGATTTTGACGAAGCGGAACGGAATCGCAGATAGAATGCGCGCCTGTCCCGCGCAGGAATTTCTCGAAATCTGCGTGATCCGTCGAACTTATTCCATCGTCCGTAGTCGGAAGGCGCGTTGCCCAAAATCCGGGCAATACGAAGAACGCGAGCGGGTGCTTTCCGGGCACCCGTACTACAAGAACGTTGATCATTGATCGCATGCAACAAGAGAACGGCAATATCAAGCACGAAACACACGGCGTGATGGTTTGGGACCGCTTCATCCGTGCATTCCACTGGACTCTGGCAGCGGGTTTCGTCACCGCATTCGTCTCCGGCGAGCTGGGAGCCGACACGCTCCATGTCTGGACCGGCTATCTGCTGTGCGTGCTGTTGGCGCTGCGGCTGTACTGGGGCTTCCGGGGCAGCGAATACGCGCGCTTCAAGTCCTTCTTCTTTTCCCCCGGCGAGACGCTCGCGTATGTGCGCGGCATGCTCGCCGGACAACCCCAACATTATTTCGGGCATAACCCCGCAGGCGCACTGATGGTGTTCACAATGCTGGGGCTGCTGATACTGATCTTTTTGTCGGGCCTGCTGACGCTGGCGGCGATCGACTATGAGGGGCCGCTGCTGTTCCTGGCCAACCGCGTGAGCGATGCCGCCAGCTACGCGTTCCGCGACCTCCACCAATTTCTTCCCATCCTTGGCTTGATTCTGGTCTTGCTCCACCTCATCGGTGTCGTCGCAGGCAGCATCCAGCACAAAGAAAACCTTGTGAGGGCGATGCTCACCGGGAAGAAGAAACCCAACACGCCATCTATTCCAACAAAATGAATGAACAAGAGGAGCTATCCATGAGAGGTATCAAGTCCCTGAGTGTTGCCGCGCTGCTGGCAACACTTTCCGGAACGGCGCTGGCGCAAGAGGCGGCATTCGAGTTGCCGCTGACATCCGGCGCTTATGTCAAAGACTATGAATCGTTCAAACTGGCCGCGAACGATGTGCAGCCGACTTCGGTTAAGAAGTCGGACAACGTCGCCCCCGAGGTCAAAAAGTCCGATTTCGAGCCGCCGCTGTTCTCCGGCAGCAACGCGCACAAATATCTGGGCTTGGCGACCATCGTCGGAGCGGCATTGACCGGATTGAACCATCCGCCGGAGAACGAATGCGAGTCGGCATCCTGTCCGCCGCCGCAGCCGCGCGAGACCAACGGCACCCATGCCAAACTGGCACGCGCCACCGTTGCACTGGCGGCCGCCACCGTGGTTACCGGACTCGTGGCGCACTGGGACGACTTCCATCTGGAAGACGGCATCACCGATCCGGACAACATGCATGCGTTGCTGGGTACGGCGGGCATGCTGACCATGGCGTATGCGGTTTCCAAAGCCGCCGATCCCTATGACAGCAACGGCCACGCCGGTAAGGCCATCGCCGGTGCGGCGCTGATGGCTGTGGCGATCAAGATCACCTGGTGAGGGAGACATCGGAATGAAACTGCAAAAGATAGTGATGACGGCGTGCATGCTGCTGGCGACATCCGCCGCGATGGCGACACCGGCCACAGACGGATTGTTCTCGCGCTACAAGGCGCAGGGCGCTGCCGGTTTCGACGCCGCGCGCGGAGACAAGGCCTGGCACAAGGAAACCCAGGGCGAGGATGGACAGACGATGTCCTGTTCCACCTGCCATGGCAAAGACCTGGGCAAGGAAGGCAAACATCACAAGACCGGCAAGGTCATCGCCCCGATGGCGCCCAGCGTCAACAAGGACCGCTTCACCGATGCGAAGAAGATCGAGAAATGGTTCAAGCGCAATTGCAACGATGTCCTGGCGCGCGAATGCACCGCACAGGAAAAGGGCGATTACCTCAAGTTCCTGCTCGATAAATAATGACTGGAGAAAAGAAGATGCGAAATACATTCAAGACAGCACTGCTGGCAGCCGCGTTGCTGACGGGCAGCGGAAGCGCGATGGCGGAAGAGAACTTCTTCTTGTGGTTGGTCAACTTCACGCGCCAGAAGGAAGTGCAACCGGTCGACAACAAGGCCTGGAATGAAGAGTGCGGTTCCTGCCATCTTGCCTATCAGCCGGGCCTGTTGCCGGGCAAGTCCTGGGCGAAGTTGCTGGACGAGAAGGCACTGGCCGACCACTTCGGCGAGGATGCCTCGCTGGACGACGACACGCTGAAGGCGCTGCGCGTGTACGCGCTGGAGAACGCGGCCGACAAATCCTGGCACAAGCGCTCGCGCAAGATCGCCCAGGCGACCGCAGACGGAGAGGCACCGCTGCGCATCGTCGAGGTGCGCTACATCAAGCGCAAGCATCACGATATCACCGAGAAGATGATCAAGGGCAACAAGGACGTGAAGTCGCTCAGCTACTGCAACACCTGCCACACCAAGGCGGAAGAGGGCATCTACGACGAGGATACCGTGGACATTCCCAACTTTGGGGGCCACGACTACGATTGATCGCATGATCCCAAAACAGAATCCGACCAGAACAATCGGATGAAGGAAGGGCAGCGCAAGCTGCCCTTTTTATTGCCGCCCCAAGTTCTGGCTGCTACAGTTCGCCCCCTCCGGGAGGAGAGGTATGGGGAACCGGATAACACCGTAAAGAACGAAAGGGTGACCATGCAGGACCAGCACGGGCAGCAGCATCGCAGTTTCGAATTCACCGGCAATGGCTGGGAATATTTCAAGATATGGATCGTCAACCTGTTGCTGTCCATCCTCACGCTGGGTATTTATAGCGCCTGGGCCAAGGTCAGGCGACTGCAGTATTTCTATCGCAACACGCGCATCGACGGCGGCAGCTTCGACTATCACGGTCAGCCCAAAGCCATCCTGAAAGGGCGACTCATCGCCTTCGGTCTGTTGTTCGGATACAACACCGCGCTCGAATTCAACCCGATACTGGGTCTGGTAATCGGCCTGGTGCTCGCGGTGGTGATGCCCTGGCTGCTGATGCGTTCGCTGCAATTCAAACTGTACAACAGCAGTTACCGCGGCCTGCGCTTCGGCTTCGCGGGCGACACGCGCGGTGCCTACCGCGCCTTCCTGCTGTTCCCGATGCTGGCCGGTATGACAATCTACCTGCTGGCGCCGCTCGCGCACCAGCGCATCAAACAATACCAGTTCGAGAACAGCCGCTTCGGCAGTTCGAAATTCAGTTTCGGCGCATCGGCAAAGGGCTTCTATCTGATCTATCTGTCGTCGGTGGCCGTAATGGCCGGTTCGCTGCTCTTGGTGGTCGCATTGGCAAGGATGCTCGGTTCCGGCGTCGCCGGTGCGGCGGGCATCGCTACCGGAATGGCCGCCGCCGGGCCGTTGCTCATACTCATCATGGTGATCGCGGTGCTGGTTGTGGGCAGTCTGTTTAGCGCCTACATGCAGAATCTGGTGTGGGGAAGCACCGGACTGGGGCCGCACCAGTTCTTCAGCGAACTATCCGCGCGCCGACTGATGTGGGTGCGCGTGACCAATTTCCTCGGGGTGGTATTGACGCTGGGCCTGTTCACGCCGTTCGCCGCCATCCGCATCGCCCGCCTCAAACTCGAATCCATGGGCATGGCGGTCAGCGGAGACCTGTCCGGATTCGTCGCCGACCAGCAGCAACAGGCGACCGCCGCAGGCGAGGAAGCCGCCGAGATGTTCGATGTCGACATCTCCTTCTGACGCCACCGTCCGCGTCGCCGCCGCCTGGTACGACGGACAGACCGCCGCGAGCAGGCCGGTATCGCTTTCCGTCGAGGATGGAGAGCTGCTGCTGAGCGGCAGTGCGGGCGTAACGCGCTGGCCGCTGGCCGAAGTGCACGTCTCCGAAAGATTGGGCAATACGCCGCGTCTGCTCACCTATGCTGGCGGCGGGCATTGCGAAGTGAACGACCAGGCCGGTCTCGACCGCCTGCTGGCGCATGCCGGCGTGCACCGGAACTGGCTGGACCGTTTGCAGCACAGCCTGCCCTGGGCGCTTGCAGCGGTGGTGCTCACCGTCGCCGTGTTTGCCGGCTCCTACCGTTACCTGCTGCCGTGGGGAGCGGAAGCGCTTTCCATGCGCGTACCGGGCACTGTGCTGCAAAAGATGGGCGACTCCACGCTGGAAACGCTGGACCGCTACATGCTCAAACCGAGCAAACTGGATGCGGCGCGCCAGCAGCGACTCAGCGAGGAATTTGCGCGGCTCCATCCGCCGCTCGATGCACAGTTGCAGTACCGCATCGTCTATCGCAGCTCACCCATGGGCCCCAACGCCTTCGCCCTGCCGGACGGCACCATCGTCATGCTGGACGAACTGGTCGAACTGACCGAAGACGACAACGAGATCCTCGCCGTGCTCGCGCACGAACGCGGCCACGTCGAGCGCCGCCATGCCATGCGCATGGTGCTGCAAAGCTCGGTCGTCGGACTGGTGCTGGCCTGGTACGTGGGCGACGTCAGCGGCCTGCTGGCGACCGCACCGGCCATCATCATGCAGGCGAAATATTCGCGCGACATGGAACGCGAAGCGGATATCTATGCCGAGCAGACCATGCAGGCCAACGGAATGTCGCCCTGCCTGCTGGTGACCATACTCGACAAGATGGAAGCCGCCTACCGCGAAAAAGAGAAGAAGCTCCACCCGCAGCGCGAGACAGCCCAGGAAGACAGCACGATGGATTATCTTTCCAGCCACCCGGCAACAAAAGAACGCGCGCAATTGCTGTGTCCGCGCCAATGAACGCCGTGATGGCGAGTGCACCATGAAAAACTCATCCGATACCCTGCGTCGTTTCCTGTTCGAACATGCCTCCCTGCGCGGCGAGATCGTGCGTCTTGACGCGACCTGGCAGGCCGTGATTGAACGCCACGACTACCCCGATGTATTGCGCGACCTGATGGGCGAACTGTGTGTCGCCGCCGTGCTGCTGGCCGCCACGCTCAAGCTGCAGGGCGCTATGGTGCTGCAGATCCACGGCAAGGGCGCGCTGAAACTGCTGGTGGTGGAATGCACCGGCGATCTTGAGTTGCGCGCCACGGCCAAGTGGGAGGGCGACCTGGCGCAAGGCACATTGCAAGAACTGGTCGGCGACGGTCGCTTCGTCATCACGCTCGATCCCAAGGACGGCAACCAGGCCTACCAGGGCATCGTCGCGCTGGAAGGCGACAGCATCGCCGAGATCTTGCAGAACTACATGACGCGCTCGGAACAACTGGAGACGCGCCTGTGGCTGGCGGCAGACGGCAAGAGCGCCGGCGGCATGCTGCTGCAAAAACTGCCCCAGCCGAACGAAGTGCCGGACGATGAGCCGTGGGAGAACGCGGTGCAGATCGCCAACACGCTAAAGCCGGAAGAATTGCTCAACGTGCCCTCGGCCGAACTGGTGCACCTGCTGTATCACGAAGAAGATATCCGCTTGTTCGACGAACAGGATGTGGTGTTCCGCTGCACCTGCTCGCGCGATAACGTGGCGCGCATGCTGCGCATGATGGGGCGCGAAGAAGTGGAGGCCATCATCGCCGAGCGCGGCGATGTCGAGGTGCATTGCGAATTCTGCAACCAGCGCTATGTCTTCGACCGGGTGGACGCGAATGCGGCATTTTCCGATGTCATGGCAGTGTCAGCGAACAAGACGCTCCATTAAATGGGAGCGCCGACGTCCCGTCGGCCAATCAGCTTAGATGCAACAGGGGCTGACAGGCATTGTCCGATGTTCGGCCGTTGCGGAAATTCAGGATAGAGGCGCACTACTTCCGCTATTGCCAATAGTAGTCGCTAGATTTTATGAGTGGCAAAAACAATTCGACTCCGGTACATTTCATTTTGTAATGCGGTCATAAACGGCACAGGCGAAAAGGCATTCACGACATGAAAACAATCAAATCCAGTAGTAATCCCCCAAAGTCAGAGCGTATCCTAGTTTCTGCGCTTGACTTTGATCCTGAGAATCCACGTTTCCCTCCTGACATTGCAAGCGGTCCGATTGAAACTCTCATTGAGCGCTTTGTGCGCGATGAACGGCTGCTGGAAGTCGTCACC
This sequence comes from Gammaproteobacteria bacterium, assembly GCA_018813765.1. Lineage (GTDB taxonomy): Bacteria > Pseudomonadota > Gammaproteobacteria > Burkholderiales > Gallionellaceae > Sideroxyarcus. Next base: position 41,181 of record JAHJBC010000008.1, read on the forward strand.
TCGATTGCTGACCAGGGCTACTTTGAAGGCGAGCCACTGCTCGTCACCAAGCATGGCAGTAAGTATCACGTCATCGAAGGAAATCGGCGACTCGCCGCGCTAAAATTGCTTAATCGACAGATCGATGTTCCAGAGGGTCGAACATCTATTGAGGATGTAGTTGAAAATTCAGACCACCGCCCAAATAAGGTCCCCTGCCTAGTCTTTGATGACAGCACTGAAGTGCTGCGATACCTTGGCTTTCGCCATATCACAGGCATCAAATCATGGAGCTCTTTACAGAAAGCACGCTACTTAAAACGCCTGAAAGACACTTTTTACCAAGGCGTTGAAGGAAGAAATTTGCTCATTCGCCTTGCACGAGAGATTGGAAGTCGGTCGGATTATGTTGGACAGATGCTCTCCGCACTCAATGTGTACGAGCGCGCAGAGAAAAGTGGGTTCTATGATGTAAAAGGGCTGAATCCTGATGAGATTGATTTTTCTGTACTTGCAACAGGGCTCTCCTACTCTAACATCGCAGAATATATCGGTCTGGACGGTAGGCAAGATATGGTCGGAGAAGACCTTTCGGATAAACATCTAAAAAACCTGCTCACTTGGATGTTCGTCGCACGAGAGAATCAAAGGTCCATATTAGGAGAGTCGCGCAATCTTAAAAAACTCGCAGCCATTGTTGAATCTCATGATGCAATCAACATATTGATCAAAGAAGGAAATCTGGACGCTGCCTTTCAGTTGAGCAAGGGGCCCGCTCAGGCTCTCAACTTGGCCCTGAAGAGCATCGAAAAGCGCCTCAAAGATGCGTGGGGATGGATGCCGCTTATAGACAAACCAGAACCCGGAGACGATGAACGCGCAGACAACATCCGCAAACTGGCGGCAGATCTGCGCAACGCAATACGCGACAAGAACTCTGAGGAAGAAGATGACTGATCCAGTCCTGAAAGACATCACTTCCGCACCCAACGCTGGTCGCCATGAACTGTATCGCTGGTGCGATTACATTGAATTACGCTGCCTCTCCCATGTGGACAAGCGCTTTTCACGCGATGCACTTGTCGAATCACTCTCTGAATCTGCTGAAATCACCTCGGACGAGCCCGAAGAGAATAACGAGAGCGAGAACGAAGATGGTGAAGAATACATTGAAGCCGTCAGCGATTCAGCTACGGTCAACGATAGAAATGAGCAACATTCCGATTCATGCTTCAGACACCTGCGCTGGCGGGCAAGTGCTTTTGGCGAACATTGGCCATTCGCACTGGATGAGCACACCAAGGAAATCTGCATCAAACCAGAACTAACCGACATCCATAAGTTCTACATTTCACTGCTAATATCAGCATCGCTCAGCTACGTCCCCAAGAAGCGATGGAGGGGACTCACCGGACTATTTGAGGAGGCATCGACCGAAATTCTGAGGCGGTTGATGCCACAAGGGGCAGAGGTGCACCCCTTCGGCGCGGCAAATACCAAGCGTTATACCGGGCATTTATTCGACCGACTGACGAAACTTGCCCAAGATGTTCGCGGCACGCTCGACCTAAAAAGGGAGCACTTCGCACCTCATGACAGCGGCGATAGCGGGCTGGATATTGTTGCTTGGCACGACCTCGGTGACGAACGTAAATGTATCCCTGCCGCGTTCGCCCAATGCGGCTGCACCGCAAGCGGGTGGCCTGACAAAATGCTGCAAGCCTCTCCCTCTCATCTCGGTGCCCATTTGAAAACCACACACCAATGGGAAACTTACTACTTCATGCCGCTCGACCTATCGACGGAAATTGGTGGGAGAATGGATTGGCAGATGCTATCGGATTTCAGCAGTGCCATAGTAATTGATCGTCTGAGATTCATCCGCTTGACCGCAAGCTACACCATCCCGCCCGCGCACATCACAGCTGCCGCCTATGTCAATGAAGCAATGGCGCTCGATCTGACTTAATCCCACACATCCGGTAGCGCCCGCGCCACGGCCTCGAACAACGGCGGCGGCACAGCATTGCCTGCCACGGTATAGCGCATGTTCAGGCTGCCCGGCTCTGTATCGGGGAATACGAAATCGCGCGCGAAGCCTTGTAGTCTGGCAGCCTCGCGGTAACTGAATCGCCGCGCCCTGCCCTCGTGGGTGAATCTCCAGTCGTTGTGTCCGTGCTTCACCATAACAGGGCTCATCGGATGCAACGGCATGTGGCGTGGGTTGGCCACAATGGTCTTGGAGGGCTGTCCCCAATCACGGCGGCGGTCGCGGCTCATGTAATACCAGTGGAAGTCCAGATCGTAGAACTCCCCTTCAGGCCATTCTGGCAAGTCTCCGATTGCATCTAAAATCGTCTTGTGCGCCGCTGATCTGTTTTCTCCATGTGTAGGCTCTGGGAATTGATACTCCACACCCAGATCTTCACGCATCCCCACGATGAAGATGCGGCGGCGCTCCTGCGCCACGCCGTAATCCACCGCGTTGAGCACCTTGGCCTTCACGCGATAACCCGCCTCGGTGAACACCTTGAATTGGTCATCCAGCAGGTGCGCGAAATTTGCGCGCACCATGCCAGAAACATTTTCCACGATGAATGCCTTGGGCTTGATGACGCGCAAGGCGCGGGCGAATTCCAGATAAAGCGTATTGATCTTGCGTGACGGGTCACGCTTGCCGCCTTGGCTAAACCCCTGGCAGGGGTAGCAGCCCACCAACAATTCTGCCGCTGGAAAATGTTCAATCTTGCTCACATTACCCACGCGGTAATCCGTCTCGGAATGATTGGCCAGATAGACATCACGCGCGTAGGGCAGCAAATCGTTCGCCATGACGACATCAAATCCGGCTGCAGTAACCCCTGCATCCGAGCCTCCACATCCACTAAATAATGAAACTGCCTTAACCATACCCAATCCTATTTAGGCGTACATTCTAACGCAGAAGGTGTCCTGAAAATTGTGTAAAGCCGACATCCATAGAGATAATCGAAACTGGCTTCTATGGCCGATTAGCCATCATCATCGTCATCCAGGCATTCGGCTTCATAGAAATCTGGATAGAAGGTGCTCAAGATTTTCCTGGTGGCCTGATCGGTTACGGTGACAGAGACCAGCGAATCACCTGCTTCGGGTTCGATGGTGTCGGTAGCATCCCTGGCAAAGGCTAGTGCTTCAGGTTGAGTGCCAAATCTATCCATCACAACAGCCCCTGCCTTTTTGTAATGGGCAGTTACCTCGTACATCTTGTTTGGTGTCTCCGTTTGTTGTTTCATTTCATTTCCGATTGCTTCTGTGCTGTTCGCCTGCAGCGTGGCGTCACGCTGCAAGCGCCTGACAGGCGGATGACCCGAATCATCACTTCTGAGTTTGTTTGAAAATCATGCCGACGGGACGTCGGCGCTCCCGCTTACCATATCCAGCGCCACCGCCTCGGCCACCGCGATGCCGTCCACGGCGGCCGACAATATCCCGCCCGCATAGCCCGCGCCTTCCCCGCCCGGATACAGGCCTTTGACATTGATGCTCTGCAGATCGTCGCCGCGCTTGATGCGCACTGGTGAGGAGGTGCGCGTTTCCACGCCGGTGAGGATGGCGTCTTCCATGGCGAAGCCCCTGATCTGTTTCTCGAACGCGGGCAACGCTTCGCGGATGGCTTCGATGGCGTAGTCGGGCAGGGCGGTGGAGAGGTCGGTGGGGGTCACGCCGGGGGTGTAGGAAGGCACGACCTCGCCCAAGTGGGTGGAAGGCCGTCCGGCGAGGAAATCGCCCACGCGCTGAGCCGGTGCTGCGTAACTCTTGCCGCCCAGCTCGAAGGCGCGCGATTCCCACTTGCGCTGGAACTCCACGCCCGCCAGCACGTCGCCTGGAAAATCCTCCGGCGTGATGCCGACGACGATGCCGCTGTTGGCGTTGCGCTCGTTGCGCGAATACTGGCTCATGCCGTTGGTTACCACGCGGCCTTCCTCGGAAGTCGCCGCCACCACCGTGCCGCCGGGGCACATGCAAAAGCTGTAGACCGAGCGGCCGTTGCTGGCATGGTGCACCAGCTTGTAATCCGCCGCGCCCAGCAGCGGGTTACCCGCATTGCTGCCGAAGCGCGCGCGGTCGATGACCGCCTGCGGGTGTTCGATGCGGAAGCCGATGGAGAAGGGCTTGGGCTCCATGTAGACCTTGCGCTTGTGCAGCATTTCGAAGGTGTCGCGCGCACTATGGCCGACGGCCAGCACCACATGCCGGGTCGCGATGCGCTCGCCGTCAGCCAACACCACGCCGCACACTTGTCCGTTGTCGATCTCGATATCCGCCACGCGGCTCTGGAAACGTATCTCCGCTCCCAGTTCCTCCATTTCATGGCGCATCTGTTCCACCATGCCCACCAGACGGAAGGTGCCGATGTGCGGCTTGCTCACGTACATGATCTCTTCCGGCGCGCCCGCCTTGACGAACTCGGTCAGCACCTTGCGTCCGTAGAACTTCGGGTCCTTGATCTGGCTGTGCAGCTTGCCGTCGGAGAAGGTGCCCGCGCCGCCCTCGCCGAACTGCACATTGGATTCGGGATCGAGCTTGCCCTTGCGCCACAATCCCCAGGTGTCCTTTGTCCTTTCGCGTACTTCTTTTCCGCGTTCAAGGATGATCGGTTTGAAACCCATCTGCGCCAGCAGCAGCCCGGCGAAGAGGCCGCAGGGGCCGGTGCCGATCACCACGGGGCGTTCGCTCAAGCCTTGCGGAGCCCGCGCCACCATGCGGTAGCTCATGTCGGGGGCGACGGCCACATGCGGGATGTTCTTCTTCAGCAGCGCGGCCTCGTCCTTCACCTCCGCATCCACGGTATAGACCAGCATGATGGCATTGCGTTTGCGCGCGTCGTAGCCGCGCCGGAAGATGCTGAAGCCGACCAGATTGGGGGCGGCGATGCCCAGCCGCCTGAGGATGGCGGCTTGAAGATCGTCTGCGGGATGGTCGAGCGGGAGCCGGATTTCGGTGAGCCTTAGCATGCCGCCATTCTAACGCGCGGATGGAGCAGGCAGGCTCGGTGTTTTGTAGGGAATTTTACGTATATGTGCGCCCATGTATTGGTGGTAAGGTTCAAAAGAAACAAATGGTAAAAGGAGGGTGATGGTGTGATGTCCCGGATGGGTTGGAAAGGCTGGATGCAATGGGCTGGGCTATCGGTGTTGCTTATCGGTTTGCTGGCTTGCACTCGGGATGACGCCGCAGATGAAGCCGGACCTCGTTTTGCCGCGAAATCGCCCGAGGGCAGAGGGGAATATGTCTTCGCCATCCATCCCTTGCACAATCCGACCCGCCTGTTCGAGGTCTACGGCCCGCTGATCGACCATCTCAACCGCAACATCCCCGACGTGACTTTCCGGCTGGAGGCTTCGCGCAACTACGAGGAATTCGACAAGAAGCTGTATGCGCGCCGTTTCGATTTCGCGTTGCCCAATCCCTACCAGACCCTGAATTCGCTCAAGCACGGTTATCACGTCATCGCCAAGATGGGCGACGACCGCAAGTTCACCGGCATCATCCTGGTCAGGCGCGACAGCGGCATCAGGAAAGTGTCCGACCTCAAGGGCAAGAAGGTCTCCTACCCGGCACGCACCGCGCTGGCGGCGACCATGATGCCGCAGTATTACCTGCATACCCACGGACTGGATGTGAACCGGGACATCGAGAACCTGTATGTCGGCTCGCAGGAGTCCTCCATCATGAACGTGTATCTCGGCAATGTGGCCGCTGCCGCGACCTGGTCCTTGCCATGGGAGGCATTCCAGAAGGAACAGCCGGACAAGGCGCGAGAACTGGAACTGAAATGGGAAACCGCCCCGCTCATCAACAACGGCGTGGTAGTCAGGGACGACGTGCCGGACGAACTGGCACGTCAAGTGGCGAAATTGCTCGATACCCTGCATACCAGCGCGGAAGGACGAGCGATCCTCGCCCGCATGCCCTTGTCGCGTTTCGAATTGGCCAACGACGCGCGCTATCGGGTGATCAAGGATTTCCTGTTCAAGTTCGACAAGGACGTGCACCCGCTGGACAAACAATAGCGAGAATCCATGTTCCCATTCGGCATCGCATCGCGCGGCTCGTTCCGGCGCCAGATCATCCTGACCTTCGTCGTCGGCTTCTTCGGCCTGGCGGTGACGTTCGCCGCCTTCATGGTGGCCAACGAGCGGGCGAACGTCTACCGCAACGGCCGCGAGGCGGCGACCGGCCTGGTGCAGTCGCTGGCCGTCAGCGCGCGCTCCTGGGTGCTGGCCAACGATGTGGTCGGCATGCAGGAAGTAGTGCAGGCATTCGGCGACTATCCCGATCTGCGCTATGTGATGATCGTCTCGCCGACCGGACTCGTGCTGGCGCACAACGACACGACCAAGGTGGGGCAGTACGTCGCCGACGAGCGCAGTCTGGCCCTGCTCAAGGCGCAGTCGGAACAGCAGATCATGCGCGATGACGATGAGATTGTTGAAGTCGCGCTGCCCATCGCCATCGGCGAACGCCAGGTCGGCTGGGCGCGGGTGGCGCTGGGTCGCGAGGAGGCACAGCGCGGTCTGTACGAACTCGTCGGCAGCATTGCCCTCTTCGTGCTGGTCGTTACCGTCCTGTTCTTCTTCGCCGCGTTGTTCATGGTCAACCGGCTGGGACGGCGCATCGGTTCGTTGGTCGAAGTGGCCAAGGCGGTGCAGGCCGGCAACTTCGCCAAACGCGTGACGCAGGCGTCTGGGCAGGAGGACGAGATCAACCGGCTGGCGGGTAGCCTCAACCTGATGCTGGATACGCTGTCGCGCAACGAAGAACAGTTGCGCTCGGTCTCCCGCTACACGCGCAGTCTGATCGAGGCCAGCCTCGATCCGCTGGTCACCATCAGCCCGGAGGGCAAGATCACCGACGTGAACCTGGCGACCGAGAAGGCGACGGGGCGCAGCCGCGAAGATATGGTCGGCACCGATTTCTCCGAGTATTTCACCGAGCCGGACAAGGCGCGCGCCGGTTATCGCCAGGTGTTCGCGCAGGGCTCGGTCACCGACTATCCGCTCGCCATCCGCCACCGCGACGGCCATGTCACCGCAGTGCTGTACAACGCCAGCGTCTACCGCAACGAGGAAGGGGAGGTGCAGGGGATGGTCGCCGCCGCGCGCGACATCAGCGAGCAGCAACGCGCGGTACTGCTGCGGGCACAGCTCGCCGCCATCGTCGAATCTTCCAACGACGCGATCATCGGCAAGACGCTGGACGGTGTCATCACCAGTTGGAACAAGGGCGCCGAGAAGATCTACGGATACAGCGCCGAGGAGGTCATCGGCAAACCCGTCACCCTGCTGGCGCCCGCTGAACATCATGCCGAGATGCACCGGCTGCTGGAGACGGTGCGCAACGGCGGCACCGTGCAGAACCACGAGACTGAAAGGCGGCGCAAGGACGGCACGACCATTCATGTCGCGCTCACGCTTTCCCCCATCCGCGATGCCTCCGGCAAGGTCGACGGCATCTCCACTATCGAGCGCGACATCTCCGGGCAGAAACTCATGGAACAGGAACGTGCGGAGAACCTGCGCTATTTCGAGAGCATGGACCGGGTCGACCGCGCCATGCAGCAGGCCAAGGACCTGGAGGGGATGCTGAGCGACGTGCTCGGGGAAGTGCTGGAAATCTTCGATTGCGACCGGGTCGGCCTGGTCTATCCCTGCGACCCGGCCAGCCCCACCTGGCAGATCGTGATGGAGCGCGCCAGGCCCGGATACAGCACGGAGCCGCAGCGCGGGTTGCTGCCGATGACCGAGGTGCGCGCCGATTCGATGCGCTGGCTGCTGGAGAAGAACGGCCCGGTGCAGTTCTCGCCCGAAGACGATCCGGCCGGGGAGCGAATGCAGAATTTCGGCATCCGTTCCTTCATGTCCATGGCCGTGCGTCCGCGTGTTGGCAGCGCCTGGGAGTTCGGCATCCACCAGTGCACGCATGCTCGCACCTGGAACACGCAGGAAGCCAAGCTGTTCGAGGAGATCGCCCGCCGACTGGCGGACGGACTGAACATCATGCTGGCCAACCGTGACCTGCGCGCGAGCGAGCAGCGCTACCGTCTGGTGTTCGAGAACTCGCCGGTGTCGATCTGGGAGGAGGATTTCTCCGCGGTGAAAGTGCTGCTGGACGGGCTGAAGCAGCGAGGCGTGGCCGACCTCGATGCCTGGTTGGTGCAGCATCCGGAAACTCTTACCCAGTGCGCGCAAGCGACGAAGATACTGGATGTGAATTCGGCGGCGATCGGCCTGCATGGTGCGCCGAGCAAGGAAGGGCTGCTGACCGGATTGGTCGATACCTTCACGCCGGAATCGTTCGAGACCTTCCGCCGCGAACTGGTCTGCCTGTGGAACGGTGGCACGCAGATGGCCGAAGATGCCGTGGTCAAGACGCTGGACGGCGAGCTGCGCAACGTGACCATCTATTTCGCGGTGTGCCCGGGCTACGAGACGACATGGGCCAAGGTCATCGTCTCGCTGGTCGATATCACCGAACGCAAGCAGTCATTGGAGCAGATCAGGCAAAGCGAAACGAAATACCGGACCTTGATCCAGAACATCCAGGCCGCCGTCGTCGTGCATGCGCCCGATACGCGGATACTCATCTCGAACTCGCAGGCGCAGGAGATACTCGGGCTATCAAAAGAGCAACTGGCTGGAAAGTCCGCCATCGACCCGGACTGGCATTTCTTCCGTGAAGACGGCAAGCCCGCCCCGGTCGATGAATATCCGGTCAACCGCGTGCTGGCGACGGGTCGGGCGATCAGGAGTCAGGTGATGGGAGTGCATCGGCCGGGCCGGGAGGCCGATGTCTGGGTGCTGGTGAACGCCGACCCGATCCTCGGCAAGGACGGCGCCATCGCGCAGGTCATCGTCACCTTTATCGACATATCGGAGCGTGTGCAGGCGGAGCAGGCGTTGCGCGTCGAGCGCGGACTCTTTGTGGCAGGCCCGTCGGTGGTGTTCAAGTGGCGCGCGCAGGAAGGCTGGCCGGTCGAATATGTGTCGCCCAATGTGGCGAGTCAATTCGGGTACGTGCCGGAAGAGATCACCAGCGGCAAGGTTCCGTATTCCACCATCGTGCATCCGGATGATATTGCGCGCGTAGCTGCCGAAGTGGCTGCATATAGCGAGCAAGGGGTATCGTCGTTCGAGCAGAGTTACCGCATTGCTGGCGCAGACGGGCGCTATCGCTGGATCGAAGATTTCACCACCGTCCTCCGCGGGTTGGACGGCTCCATTACCCACTACCTCGGCTACCTGCAGGACATTACCGAGCGCAAACGGGCCGAAGATTTTACCCAGGCGCGCCTGCGGTTGTTGGTATTTGCCGGTTCGCATTCCCCTGATGAATTGCTGACTGCGACACTGGATGAAGCGGAGTTGCTGACCGGAAGTTCGATCGGCTTTTATCATCTTGTCGAGGCGGACCAGAATACCCTTTCCCTGCACAGTTGGTCGACGAACACCATCAGGAACATGTGTAGCGCAGAGGGAAGCGGCGGTCATTACGCGGTTGACCAAGCGGGCGTGTGGGCGGATTGTGTACGTGAACGGCGCCCGCTCATTCACAACGATTATGCTTCCTTGCCTAACCGCAAGGGGATGCCCGAGGGGCATGCCCCGGTTGTCAGGGAAGTCGTTGTCCCGATATTCCGGGGCGAGCGGATCGTGGCGATCATCGGTGTCGGCAACAAAACCTCCAACTATGACGAGAGCGACATCGGGCTCATCTCGCAACTGGGCGACCTTTCGTGGGACATCGCGGAGCGCATGCGGGTAGAGGAGAATCTGCGTCAAATGAATGAACGCTTCTCCCTGTCGACCCGTGCGGCCAGCCTGGGCGTGTGGGATTGGGACCTGCAAAAGAACGAGCTGCTGTGGGACGACAGGATGTACGAACTCTATGGCGTCAGGCGCGAAGACTTCGCCGGTGCCTATGAGGCCTGGCTGCAAGGCATCCATCCCGACGACCGGGCCGCCAGCGACGAGATCTCGAAACAGGCGCAGCGCGGCGAGCGTGAATACGACACCGAGTTCCGCGTGGTGTGGCCGGATGGCAGCATCCACTATCTCAAAGCCTATGGCCAGTTCGTGCGGGATGCGGCAGGCAAGCCGCTGCGCATGACCGGCGTCAACTTCGACATCACCGAGCGCAAGCAGGCGGAAGAGGCGCTGCGCCGCGAACAGGCGCTGCTCAACCGCATCATGGTGACCAGCCCGGTTGGCATCGCGGTGGTGAACAAGGATGGGCAGGTGACCTTTGCCAATCCGCAGGCCGAGAAGATCATGGGCCTGAGCAAGGAAGAGATCACCCAGCGCAGCTACAACGCCCCCGGCTGGCATATCACTGCTTTCGACGGCGGGCCGCTGCCGGATGAAGAACTTCCCTTCAGCCGCGTGATGGCGACAGGGCAGCCCGTCTTCGATGTCCAGCATGCCATCGTCTGGCCGGACGGCCGCCGCGTGCTGCTCTCGATCAACGGCGCGCCGCTGTTCGATGCGCAGGGCGCGATCGAAGGTGTAGCTTTCGCCATGGAAGATATCACCGAACGCAGGCAGGCTGATGAGACGCTGCGGCGCAGCGAACACGGCCTGTCCGAAGCGCAGCGCATCGCCCACCTCGGCAACTGGGAACTCGACCTGGAGAAGAATGTGCTGACCTGGTCGGATGAGATATTCCGCATCTTCGAGATCGATCCGGAAAAGTTCGGCGCCTCCTACGAGGCTTTCCTGAACGCGATCCACCCCGAAGATCGCGACATGGTGAATAAGGCTTACACCGACTCGGTAAAGAATAAAGTGCCGTACGACATCGTGCATCGTTTGCAGATGCCGGACGGGCGCATCAAATATGTCAATGAAAAATGCGAGACATATTACGGGGCTGACGGTACGCCGATCCGTTCCGTGGGAACTGTGCACGACATCACCGAGCGCAAGCAGGATGAGCTTGCACTGCTGGAGCAGCAGGCGCATTCCAACTCGCTGTTGCACCTGTCCCGGCGGCTGGAGCGGGCGCAATCGTATGCCGAGATCCTGGCGGCGGCGAGCGACGAGGTGCGCGAGCAGATCGGCTACCGCAACCTGTGGGTCTATCTGCTGAGCGACGACCGGCAATACTTCACCGCGCTGATCGGCACGGGAGAGGATGGCAGCCGCTCTACCGCGCAAGATGGCGCGCCGCGGCTGACCATCGCGGGCGACCGCATGCTGGAACAGATCGCAGAGGCGAAAGAGATCGTCATCATCGAGGACGCGCAGACCAACGACATCGTGAACAGGGAGATTGTAAAGAAGCTGGGCAACCGCACCATCGTGAACATCCCCATCATTCTGTTCGACCGCCATCTGGGTACGGTGGGCGTGGGCACCTTCGGCGACGAGGGCGTCAGGGTGCCCTCCGCTTCGGAACAGAAATACCTGCTCGCCATGTCCAGCCACATGGCCGCCGCGCTGGATCGCATCTACCTGCTCAACGAGCGGCGCAAAGTCGAGCAGGAAGTGCAGAAACTCAACCGCGGTCTGGAACAGCGCGTGGCCGAACGCACGGAACAGCTCGAAGCCGCCAACAAGGAACTGGAATCTTTCTCCTACTCGGTCTCGCACGACCTGCGTTCGCCGCTGCGCGCCATCGACGGTTTCTCCCACATCCTGCTGGAGGACTACACCGACAAGCTAGATGAGGAAGGCAAGCGCATGCTCGGCATCGTGCGCGACAACACCACCCGCATGGGCCATCTCATCGACGACATCCTCAAGTTCTCCCGCTCCGGCCGCACCGAGATCAACGCGGTCGAAGCCGACATGGCGGCATTGGCGCGCGAGGTGCTGGACGAACTGCAACTCGGCGTCGCCAAGATCGCCAATCTGCGCTGCGAGATCGGCGATCTGCCGCCAGCCAGATGCGACCGTGCCCTGATGCACCAGGTGTTCGCCAACCTGCTCTCCAACGCGATCAAGTTCAGCCGCAAGAACGAGACGCCGACAATAGAAGTGGGCGGCGCCATCCAGGGTGACGAGATCGTCTATCACGTGAAGGACAACGGCGCCGGTTTCGACATGCAATACGCCGACAAGCTGTTCGGCGTGTTCCAGCGATTGCACAGTGTGGAAGAGTTCGAAGGCACCGGCATCGGCCTGGCCATCGTCAAGCGCATCGTCACCCGCCACGGCGGACGGGTGTGGGCGGAGGGCAATGTTAACGAGGGGGCGACATTTTATTTTTCAGTTCCATCCTCCACTCGGCGCAATGCCTGAGGATGCGGGAATACCTGTTACTAACGGAAAAGGAGTAAACAAATGCCAGAAAAAAAACTCATGTTTCTCGTTACGGCCAGCCTCTTCGCCTCGGTGCAGGCCTGTCCAGCCGCTGCATCCGAACTGGCTTCCTCTGCGGAGCCAGCCAAACCCTATACCTTCAACGGCCACGTCGACCTGGTTTCCGCCTACTACCTTCGCGGCGCTACCACTACCTACGGCAATAGTTCCCCCGGGCTCGGCAATGCGGGGGCTGACGCGCCAGAATCCAGCCAGCCGGTGTTGCAATGGGGCGCGGATGTCATCCATCAGAATGGCTGGTACGCGGGCTATTGGGGCTCGCAGATCAACTATTCCTACAAGCACGTGGGCGAATCCTATGACGACCGGAGCATCGTTTCCGGTTTCCAGGACAACAAGTCGATCGAGAACGACCTCTATGGCGGCTACAGCGCGAAGGACGGCGATTTCAGTTACACCCTGGGAGCGACTGGCTATGTGTATATCAACGGCAAGCATGCCGATGGCGTGGAAACCAAGCTTGGCGTCGGCTACAAGGCTTTCGGCCTGAATGCACAGACGCTGCTCAACGATACGGTGTGGGGCAACCGGGGAGACACCTACTGGTCACTTACTTATGCCACGGCCTTGCCTTACGAACTGAGTTTTAACGCCAGTCTGGGCTGGTATACCTACCGCAAGGAAGGCAAGTATCTCGGTACCCGTGACACCCTCGACAATACTGCGTGCGGCGCAGGTACCGCCTTTGTCGTGAACGGATGTTATGCGGGCAACCAGCCGGTCAGCAACGGCTTCCGCCACGTGGTTCTCGGTCTGTCGCAGCCCCTCGGCGATTCGGGATTCAACTGGAGCTTGCAGGGCATCATCGGTGGCGTGAATCGTTTCGGGATTCGTCAGGCCAACAAAGGCGTGGGCACCCTTGGTTATGCGTTCTAGGGTAGCGCCTTTGGCAACAGGCAGCCTGTACGGCATGAACAATAGTCGTTTCGATTGAAGCAGCCCTTTCGGGGGATTCATAAGGAGACAGGCAATGCAATCGCTGATCAAATTTGCACTACTCGCCGTGGCAATCTTGCTGGCCGGATGCCAGCCGCCTGCCGAACCCTTGCGCATCGTCAGCAGCCCGTGGGCAGGGTACGAACCGCTTTATCTGGCGCGCGACCTCGGCTTTTTGAGGGAGGATTCGGTGCGCATCACCGAACTGCCCTCATCCAACCTGAACATGGAGGCGTTCAGCAACGGTTCCGCCGATCTTTCCACGCTGACGCTGGACGAGACTTTGACGCTGCTGGCGAAAGGCCAGAAGCTGCGCATCCTGCTGGTGATGGACATCTCCAACGGCGCCGATGCCGTGGTGGCCAAGCCGGGGATCAAAACTCTCGCCGATCTGAAGGGGAAGCGGGTGGGCATGGAGAACATCCCGCTGGGCGCGTATATCCTGAGCAGAGTCCTCGACAAGACCGGCCTCAAGGCGACCGACATGACCATCATCCCCATGCCGGAGGACAAGCACGAAAAGGCTTATCTGCAAGGCAAGATCGATGCCGCGATCACCATGGAACCCTACAAGACCAGGATCACCAAAGCCGGTGCCCATGTGTTGCTGGACAGCAGCCAGATTCCCGACGAAATCTTCGACCTGATCGTGGTGCGCGAAGATGTTTACCAGACCCGGCGCGACGATCTGTGCCACCTCGCCAAACAATGGTTCCGCACCCAGGACTATATCCAGACCAATGAGAAAGAAGCCTACGCCCGCATGGGCAAGCGGCTGGGGACGAACGAGGAAGATTTTCGTACCGCCAGGGCCGGAATTAAAGTGCCCTTGCGCCAGGAGAACCAGCAATTGTTGGGCGGCAATACGCCGGCACTGCTTGCGCCAGCCCGCCGTCTTGCCGACATCATGCAGCGCGGAAACATGATCCCGGGGCCGGTGGATGTCGCCGCCATCATCGATCCCGGCTTTGCGGGCTGCTTGCAATAATCATGATAAGAATCCGTCTTTCCATCCTGATTCCGCTGCTGCTGATCCTGTCATCGGTCGCGGGCAGCACGCTGCTGTTTTGGGAGGAAACACGCGTTGCCAACCGCAACATCCAGCGGGCCGGAATCGACAATCTGCATGCCTCGCTGACCCATCTGCAGAACATGCTGAATACCCAGTTGGCCGCCGACAGCCTGGAGGATGCCAGGCTCAGCCTGTCTGTCTCCGCGTTGCATCCCGGCATTCGCACGCTGCTGCTGGCCGATGAAAACAACAGAGTGATGCTGGCCAACCGCTACATCTGGGAAGGGAATTCTGCGCCCCGGGTTTCCGGTTATGTCGAGGCAATTGCCCGGCAAGTCAGGCAAACCCAGGCCAGTTCCATATCGCTCAATGCCAATCTGCTGCACGGCTACTTTCCCGTTACGCTCAGGCTCGTCGCGGGTGGCGTGGGGGTGGACCGGGTTGGCGTGTTGTTCGTCGAATACGATCTCGTCCCGCAGTTTGCCCAGGCCCGGCATAACGCTGTGGTGCAGGCATCCCTGGTGGGAGGCCTGATGCTGGCGGTCGCCATTGCCGTGGCAATATTGCTGCATTTGCTGGTTTCCCGGCGGGTGAAGAAGATCGTCGAGGTCTCGCAACGCTTTGCGGCCGGAGATATGGATGTGCGCGTTCATCTGCGCGGTCACGACGAACTGGCCGAGATCGGTCATGCCTTTGACGATATGGCCGGCCAGCGCAAAATAGCGCAAGAGGAAGTGGTGCAACTGAGTTTGCAGAACAAGCTGATCCTGGATTCCACGGGAGAAGGCATCTACGGACTGGACACTCACGGCAGATGTACTTTCGTCAATCCAGCGGCTTTGCAATTGCTTGGATTCAAAGTCGAAGAATTGCTGGGGCAGCACATTCATACTGCAATCCACCATACCAGGCAGGATGGCAGCCCATATCCGGAAGAAGCATGCCCGATCCTGGCTGTGTACAAACAGGGCGTGGTTCATCGCGGGAACGACTTGCACTGGCGCAAGGATGGCAGCAGCTTTCCGGTGGAATACATCAGTACGCCTATCCTGGAGGCGGGAAAAATCACCGGTGCCGTGGTGGTGTTCCGCGACATCACCGAACGCAAACTGGACGAAGAAGCGCTGCACCGCCTGAATCGCGAACTGCGCGCCATCAGCAACTGCAACGAGACCCTGATGCGGGCCGAGGACGAACAGGCGCTGCTCGACGATATCTGCCGCATCATTTGCGACGATGCCGGCTACCGTATGGCCTGGGTGGGATTCGCAGAAAATGATGAAGCCAAAACCATCCGTCCCGTTGCCTGGGCTGGAGTCGAGGACGGCTATCTTGCACAGGCCGGAATTCGCTGGGCCGACACGGAACGAGGCCGCGGCCCCAGCGGCATAGCGATACGCAGCGGGGAGAGTTCCTGCATTCAGGATTTCAGCACCGATCCGAAAGCCGCACCTTGGCGCGACGCCGCCATGCAGCGCGGTTATCGCTCCAGTATTTCCATGCCGCTCAAGGACGAGAGCACAAACACATTTGGCATTCTTACCATCTATTCCTCTGCACCGCATGCTTTTACGCCGGAAGAAAAGCGGCTGCTGGAAGAACTGGCGGGCGATCTTGCCTTCGGCATCATGGTGCTGCGCGCCCGCATCGAGCGCAAGCGTGCGGAAGAGAGCCTGCGCCTGATGAACGAGCGCTACGCCCTGTCCACTCGCGCCGGTCGTTTGGGGGTGTGGGACTGGGATTTGCAGAAGAACGAACTGGTCTGGGACGACAGGATGTACGAACTCTATGGCGTCAAACGAGAAGAATTTTCTGGCGCCTATGAGGCATGGTTGCAGGGTATACATCCCGATGATCGCGTTCCCAGCGACGAAATCTCGAAACAGGCGCAAAGCGGCGAACGCGAATACGATACCGAATTTCGCGTGGTGTGGCCCGACGGCAGCATCCACTATCTCAAGGCCTATGGCCAGTTCGTACGAGATGCGGAGGGTAAACCGCTGCGCATGACTGGCGTCAACTTCGACATCACCGGGCTTAAGGAGGCCGAGAACAAGGTCAACGAACTCAATCGCGACCTGGAAAAGCGGGTGAACGAGCGCACTGCACAACTGGAAGAGGCGAACAAGGAGCTGGAAGCATTTTCCTATTCCGTTTCGCACGACCTGCGCACGCCGTTGCGCGCCATTGACGGGTTCTCCCATATCCTGCTCGAAGACTACAGTGACAAGCTGGACGACGAAGGCAAGCGCCTGCTCAACGTGGTGCGCGACAACACCTGCCGCATGGGGCAACTCATCGACGACATTCTCAAGTTCTCCCGCGCCGGAAGATTGGAGCTCAACTTTTCCGAGATCGACATGGAACATCTGGCGCACTTTGTATTTGAAGAACTCCAGCCTTCCGTTACAAACAGCAAACTTCAAATGGAAATCGAGCATCTCCCCCCGGCCAGGGGAGACAGCGCCATGATGCGCCAGGTATTTGTCAACCTGCTGTCCAACGCCATCAAGTTCAGCCGTAACAATGCAATCCCGAAGATTCAAGTGGGTGTCACAGTCAAGGATGACGAGACTATTTATTACGTGAAGGACAACGGCGCCGGTTTCGATATGCAGTATTCCGACAAGCTGTTCGGCGTATTCCAGCGTCTGCACAGCATGAACGAGTTCGAGGGCACCGGCATCGGGCTCGCCATCGTCAAACGCATCATTGCGAGGCATGGCGGAAGGGTGTGGGCCGAGGGCAAGGTCGGCGAAGGCGCAACATTTTACTTCTCGTTGCCGCGTGACGGGATATCTTGAGATGAGGTACGCCATGGATAGATTCTGGAATTCAAAGGTGACGCAGCGTACGGTCGCCATGACCGTGCTGGCGCTGGCTTTGTCGCTGCTACGATCGCCAGTTGCGCAGGCAGAGGAGGCGGACAAAGCTGCGCCGATGAAAGACGTGGCCGACATGGACATCTTCGAACTGGTCGAGCTGCGCGTCTCGCCCTTCGATGTCTCCACCCGGCTGGACAGCGGCTACCGCGCCGCCAACTCCGTGACCGGCTCGCGTTTCGACGCGCCCATCCACGACCTGCCCTTCGCCATCCAGGCCTTCACCGAGTCCTTCATCAAGGACCAGAAGCCGGAGAACATCTTCGACATCGCGCGCTACTCGCCCGGCGTCACCTACCGCAGCAACGACTTCAACGAGGGCAATGCCAATCTGGCCATCCGCGGCTTTGCGATCAGTTCCACGCCCGGCGGCGTGCAGTCGCTGCGCGACGGCTTCCACGGCCCGGCGATCTTCGATTTCACCAACATCGCGCGGGTGGAGGTGGTGAAGGGGCCGTCTTCCTTCCTCTACGGGCAGGTGGCGCCCGGCGGCATCGTCAACGTCATCACCAAGAGTCCGCAGCGCGAGCATGCGGCGAACGCGAGCGTCGCCTACGGTTCTTACGACGAATACCGCATGGACGCCGACCTGACCGGACCGGCGGCGCCGACCCTGTTCTATAGGCTGGCCGCTTCCTACGACCGCGACATGCATTACTGGGATGCTTACGACGCGCACTCCACCGACATCGCGCCCTCGCTGCTGTGGCAGCCCAATGACCGCGCGAGTCTCACCGTAAAATATGACTACTTCCGCAAGGTCGAGACGCCGCAACTGCTGCAGAAGCCGGGCTACGGCACGCAGGCCGGTGTCGTGCCGACCCCGGCCGACCCCAACCTGTCCGGTGTCGATGTGCCCGGACTTTCGGACCGCTGGAACAGCATGGCGTATTCGGACTATCGCAACAGCGATACCGACAACCTGAGCGCCTGGGCCGACTTCAAGGCGAACGAGCATTGGGACCTGCGCCTCGGCTATTCGCATCTGCTCAACGAGATCGACGCGCTGTTCACCGGCAACCTCGGCATGTCGAACAACACCACGCTGGAGCAGGGACGCCGCGTGCGCAGGCAGATCTACACCTGGCACGACGACAGTTGGGAAGTGCAGGGCGTCGGCAATTATCAGTTCGACAAGGCCAGCATGAAGCTGCTGTTCGGCGCGCAGTATGTCGACCGCCGCTTCGACAACCGCGCCGGGCAGGCGCCGAACGATCCGGCGCTCGGTACCGATCCCATCGGCTCGCCGCTGCCGCGCTGGGACCTGGGCGACCCGTCCACCTGGGACCGCAACACCGCGATCGCGCTGTCCGCGCTGACCGAGAATCGTACCGACCAGACCATCGAATACATGGACAAGTCCATCTACGGCGGCAGCACCTTCGGCCTGCTCGACGACAAGCTGACCCTGCTTGCAGGCTGGCGCAGGACCTCGACCGATAGCCAGCTCACCGACCGCGTGGCCGCCACGGTGCAGCCGTCGCTCGGCGCCAGCGCGGTGACGCCGCAATACGGCGCGATGTACGAGCTCTCCCCCGGCCTGTCGGCGTTCGTCTCGTATGCCGAATCGTTCGTGCCGGGCACCTATATCCTGCGCAACCCGGACGGTTCGAGCAGCGTGCCGAAACCGACCGAGGGCAGCGGCTACGACATCGGTCTCAAGGCGGACATGCCGGAGCGCGGTTTCAGCGGCACGCTCACCCTGTTCGACATCCGCAACCGCAACGTCGTCAACGACCTGGCGGTGACCGGTGCGGGCGGCTCCGTGGCGATTTACAACGTGCAGAGCGGCGAGCAGCGTTCGCGCGGTCTGGAGATTGACGCCACCATCACGCACGCCAACGATTGGCAGAGCTATCTTTCCTACAGCTACATGAAGGCGCGCATCACCGAGTTCAGCGGCAACGATGCGGCCATTCTCGCGCAAGACCCCGCCACGCTGGATGCGGCGGGGCAGGCGAACTACAAGAACGTACTGCGCTTCCACGACGCGCCCCTGCAGATGAGCGCACCGCATCTCGCCAACCTGTGGACGCGGCGCGATTTTGCGGATGGCCTGTATGCGGGCGGCGGCTTCAACTTCGTGTACGACCAGACGCTGCTGCCGGATTCGCCCGCCAGCGCGCACCAGACCTATACCCTGGTCAATGCCATGCTCGGTTATTCATGGGACTGGCGCTATCAGCACATGAGCCTGGAGCTCATGGGCAAGAATCTGACCAACCGGCACTACCGGCCGTCGCAGAGTTCGCGCAGTCGGCCGCGCGAGTTCCTGCTCACCTTGTCGGCGAGGTTCTGACAGATATGGAAACTGGCATGCACAAGGCACATCGCACAGGCCGCTGCTGGCTGGCCTTGTCGCTGCTCTTGTTGCTCCTGCCCGTGAGTGGTGCGGGCCAGGAACAGTTGGCGGACCCGTACCGAATTGAGGCAGCGTTCCTGCGCAACTTTGCCCATTATGTGATCTGGCCGGATTCCGCGTTTCGCAACAGCGAAGCGCCATGGTGCGTCGCCGTGCTGGGCCGCGACCCTTTCGGCGACGTGCTGGAAACGACATTCAAGGGACGCACCGAACAGGGCCGGTCTTTCGTGATATTCCGTGCCGACAAGCCGGAAGAACTGCCGCCGTGCCAGATCGTCTTCGTGGCGCACCGCAATGCCACGAAACGCAATGCCGCGCTGGCGGCGCTGAAGGGCAAACCGGTGCTGACGGTCGGCGATGCACCCGGCTTCCTGCGCGAGGGTGGGGTGATAAGGTTTCAGGTCTCTGATCGGGTGCGCATGAGCATCAATCTCGATCAGGCCAGGGCTGCATCGTTGAACATCCCGACCCGGATGCTGGAAGTGGCCAGCGAGGTCATGGAGAACGACACCGTGCATAAAGTGAGAGAGCGATGAAGCAAGCCAGATCGAACATCCATAAGCGGCTCGCCCTTGTACTCTGGGGGACGGCGCTGTTCGCATTCGTGCTGGTGGGCGCCGGGCTGATGATGTACCAGAGTTTCTCCCTGGAGAAACGCGCGTTACAGATCATGGAGCCCTATGCGCAACTGGTATCCGTCGGTACGGATGCGGCAGTGGCCTTCGAGGACGCGCAGCGCGCGCAGGAGATCCTCGATACGCTGCGCGCCAATCCGCAAATCCTGGAGGCCGGTATCTATCTGGAAGGAGGGCGGCTGCTGTCCGGTTTCAACCGGCAAACCGGTGTCAACCCCCCATCCGCCCCGCGCAGCGCGAATGGCGTCCATGTCGGCGAAGACCGGGTCGATCTGTTGCAGGAACTGCCTCGGGGCGCCCGACTGCGCATCAGTATGGACCTGGATCAGCTCAATGAGCAGGCACATCAGGCGGCATGGATATTCGGCGTCGGCGTGCTCATCCTGCTGGTGGTCACCTTCGCCCAGATGGCGGTGCTGCGACGGATGATCGTGCGTCCCATTGCGACCCTGACCGAAGCGACCGAACGGGTGCGCGGCGAGGCCGACTACAGCCATCGCGTGCCCGCTTCCGGCGAGGACGAGGTGGGCAGGCTGGGGCAGAACTTCAATGCCATGCTGGAAGCGATCCATGAGCGCGAGGAGGACCTGCGCCGACTCACTCTCTTTCAACGTACCATCCTCGACAACGCGGCCTACGGCATCATTGCCGCCGATGCGGACGGGAAGGTGACCAGCTTCAACCATGCCGCCGAACGGCTGCTGGGTTATTCGGCCACAGAGGTCGTCGGCAGGCAGACGCCCGCACTCTGGCACGACAAGGAAGAGCTGGCGCTTTACGCCCGGCGCTTGTCGGAAGAACTGGGCCTCAAGGTCGAGGCTGGATTCGAGGTGTTCACGGCCAAGCCGCTGCGCAACCTGCCGGAAGAGAACGAGTGGACCTTCATCCACAAGGACGGCAGACGCATCCCGGTGAACCTGTCCGTGACCGCGCTGCGTGACGAAAGCGGCAACATCAGCGGTTTCGTGGGTCTGGTCTACGACCTGACCGAACGCAAGCAGGCCGGGGCGGTGATCCGCAAACTCAACCAGGAACTGGAGCGGCGCGTAGTCGAGCGCACAGCGCAACTGGAAGAGGTGAACAGGGAACTGGAGGCGTTCTCCTATTCCGTCTCGCACGACTTGCGCACCCCCTTGCGCGCCATCGACGGCTTCTCCCATATCCTGCAGGATGAATATATCGGCAAGCTCGACGAGGAAGGCAAGCGTCTGCTCGACATGGTGAGTGGCAACGCCAACCGCATGGGACAGCTCATCGACGACATCCTGCAATTCTCGCGAACCGGCCGCACCGAGATCAGGACGGTCGTGATCGACATGCAACGGATGGCACGCGAGGTGCTGGACGAGTTGCAGAGCACCGTCACGAAAATCCCGAACCTGCAGTGCGAGATCGGTGAGCTGCCGAAAGCCCGCGGCGACCGCGCGATGATGCGGCAGGTGTTCAGCAACCTGATCTCGAACGCCCTCAAGTTCAGCCGTAACCGCGAGGCGCCCAGGATCGAGGTGGGCGGTTCCATCCAGGGGGACGAGGCGGTCTATTACGTGAGAGACAACGGCGCCGGTTTCGACATGCGCTATGCCGCCAAGCTGTTCGGCGTGTTCCAGCGTTTGCATACTGCCGAGGAGTTCGAAGGCACCGGTATCGGCTTGGCCATCGTCAAGCGCATCATCGCGCGCCACGGCGGCCGGGTGTGGGCGGAAGGCAAGGTTAACGAAGGGGCGACGATGTATTTTGCATTGCCGTGCATCCCTGCCAACGCTGATCGGGGAGGGTAAATGTCCGGCGAGACGACAGCGCAATCCCCGCATTCAGCCGCATCCGCGTTTTCCCTGCTGATGGCGTGGGGCATCGTGCTGATCAACCTGTTCGTTTTCGGCATGGCGGGGTTCGTGCTGTACCAGAGTCATGAGGAATACGAAGAGCGCTCCGGCATCGTGGCGCAGAACCTGTCGCGCATGCTGGCGCTGGACATGAGTCGCGAGTTCGAAAAGATCGACACCACCCTGCTGGTGGCAGCGGACGAGATCACAAACCAATTGCGGCGCGGCATCGACGCGGCGAGGCTGAATGCCTTTCTCCGTCACCTGCAGGGGCATGTGCCGGAGATCATCAGCCTGCGCGTGACCGATGCAAACGGCATCGTTCGCTACGGTGTCGGCGTGGACCCGAAGGTGCGCATCGACATCTCGGACCGAGAATATTTCCTCCGCCAGCGCGACGACCCGCAGGCCGGTCTGGTGGTCGCCAGCCCGGTGATGGCGCGCATCGACAAACGCTGGGTGGTCATCTTCTCGCACGCGCTGTGCCGGACCGACGGTTCCTTCGCCGGCATCGTCTACGCCAATGTGTCGATCGACCATCTGGTGCAACTGCTCTCGTCCGTCGAGGTCGGACCGCGCGATTCTTCCTCGCTGCGCGATACCGGACTGCGCATCTATGCGCGCTACCCGGTGCCCGAGAATGTGGACAAAGTCTACGGCAAGCGGCTGGACGTACCAGAGTTGCAGAAGGTGATTGAGGATGGGCTGGATGCCGGGAGCTATGTCTCCAGCCACACGGTCGATGGCGTCGAGCGTAAATTCGCCGTGCGCCGGGTGGGCAAGCTGCCGCTCTATGTTGTGGTCGGCCGGGCCGCCGACGAATACATGCTGCCATGGCGCGAACAGGCGGCGAAGACGCTGGCCGTTTTCCTGCTGTTCTTCGTGACCAGCCTGGTCGCTTCCTGGCTGATATATCGCAGTTGGCGCAGCCAGGTTGCCGCCACGGCCGAACTGGCGCGCGAAGAAGAAAAGTTCCACACCGTGGCCGATCATACCTACGACTGGGAATACTGGGAGGGGCGGCAGGGCGAAATCCGCTACATGTCGCCGTCCTGCCAGCGCGTGACCGGTTATGCGCAGGCCGAGTTCGTCGCCGACCCCGGTCTGCTGCAGCGCATCGTCCACCCCGGCGACCAGACGTTGCTGGCCGGACACCGCCACGACATCGAACACAAGGACGAGGCGGCGCTGGATTTCCGCATCGTGTGCCGCGACGGCGAGATACGCTGGCTCGCCCATGTCTGCCAGTCGGTATTCGGGAATGACGGTCAGTACATGGGGCGGCGGGTCAGTAACCGCGACATCACCGAACGCAAGCAAGCCGAGGCGGCGTTGTCCCGCCTCAATGCGGAGCTGGAACGGCATGTGGCGCAGCGCACCGCCGAACTCGAGACCGCGATCTTCGATCTGGAGAACTTCAACTATTCGGCTTCGCACGACCTGCGCATCCCCTTGCGCGCGGTGGACAGCTTCTCCTGGATATTGCTGCACGAACATGCCCTCCAGCTCGACGAGGAAGGCAAGCGGCTGCTGAACGTGGTGCGCGTCAACACGCAGCGGATGGCGCAGATCATCGACGACATGCAGGGCTTTTCCCGCGCCGGACGCTTGGTGATGGCACCGGGCGACATCGACGTGGACGAACTGGTGCGCGAGGTGATGGAGGAACTCAAGTCCGCCAGCGCGGGGCGCGAAGTCAGGCTGGAGCTCAAGCATCTCGGCCATGTCCACGCCGACCGCGCCCTGCTGCGCTGGGTCATGCTCAACCTGCTCGGCAATGCGCTCAAGTTCACGCGTACCAGGGCACAGGCGCTGATCGAGGTGGGAGCGCAGCCGGGGGACAAGGAGACCGTCATCTATGTGAAGGACAACGGCGTCGGCTTCGACATGTTGTATGCGGACAAGCTGTTCGGCGTGTTCCAGCGCCTGCACGGGGTGGAAGAATTCGAGGGGGCCGGCATCGGCCTCGCCATCGTCAAGCGCATCGTCACGCGGCTGGGCGGAAGAGTGTGGGCCGAGGGCAAGGTCGACGAGGGCGCGACGGTGTATTTCTCGCTGCCGTTAGTTGTGGAGTCAACGAAATCGAATGGAGAAGGATGATGGACCGCGACTATATCCTGAGCATCCTGTACGAGATGGCGCAGGTCATCGGCGGCGAGGTGAGTCTGAAACCGCTGCTTACCAAGACGCTGCAACATCTGCTCTACAACACCTCGTTCCCGGCAGGCTTCATCTGTCTGGGCGTGCCGTTCTCGCCGCCGGATGCCGGGGGCATGAGCGAAGTGACCATGGATGTCGCCATGGGCGACTATGAAATGATCGGGCTGGTCGGGCAGAGGGTGCACCTGCCCGCACGATTGCTGTTGGGGCAGGCAGAGCGCGCCGAGGACGCTGCTTTGCTGTCGCTGCTGCCGTGCAAGGCCAACGCATACAAGGGTTATCTGCGCCTGCCCATCGACGGGCAGGGAGTGATCGTGCTGCTGGCGCAGGAATTGCCGCAAAGCGAACTGCCGCTCACGCAACTGTTCCAGCCGGTGATGTCCAGACTGGCCAGGGCCATCCTGCTGTGCCGCAGCTACGATGCCTATACCGCCAGCCTGATCGCCGCACGCGACGCCAGCCAGCAGGCGCTGGCGTCGAGCGAGGAGAAGTTCAAGGCGATCAGCGCCGCTGTGCTGGATGCGCTGATCATGGTGGATGACCGCGGTACGCTGGTGTACTGGAACCCGGCGGCCGAGCGCATCCTGGGCTATTCCGCCGACGAGGCGGTCGGTAAACCGCTGCACCAGTTGCTTACCCCGCAGCGCTACCAGGAACGTGCCGAGCGCGGCTTCGACGCGTTCCGCGAAAGCGGACAGGGCGCGGTGGTCGGCAAGACCATCGAGATCGAGGCGCTGCACAAGGACGGCCGCGAGATTCCGGTGGAACTCTCCATCTCCGCGCTCAAGCTCAACGAGCGCTGGCACGCGGTCGGCATCCTGCGCGACATCAGCGAATACAAGCGCGCGGAAGCGAGCCGCGTCCAGCTTGCCGCCATCGTCGAATCGTCCAGCGACGCCATCATCGGCAAGACTGCCGACGGCATCATCACCAGCTGGAACAAGGGGGCCGAGCGCATCTACGGCTACAGCGCGGAAGAGGCCTTGGGACGGCCGATCAGCATGCTGGTACAACCCGAACGACGCGCGCAGATCCGGGAATTGCTGCAAGCTGTCGGTCGCGGCGAGTCGGTCGCCAGTCTCGAATGCGAACGCATACGCAAGGACGGCTCCACCATCCATGTCGCGCTCACGCTCTCGCCCATCCGCGACGACACGGGCAACGTTTCCGGCATCTCCACCATCGCGCGCGACATCACCGAGAAGAAGCGCATGGAAGCGGATCTGCAGCGCACGGTGAACGGCCTGGCCGAGGCGCAGCGCATCGCGCACCTGGGCAACTGGGAGCTGGACCTCGTGAGCAACGAATTGGAATGGTCGGGCGAGATATATCGCATTTTCGAGATCGACCCGCAAAAGTTCGGCGCTTCCTACGAGGCGTTCCTCAATGCGATCCATCCCGATGACCGCGAGCTGGTGAACAAGGCCTACACGGACTCGGTCAGGGACCGGATCCCCTACAACATTGAGCACCGCCTGCTGATGCCGGATGGCCGCATCAAGTACGTCAACGAAAAGTGCGAGACCTACTACGATGCGGACGGCAAACCGTTGCGTTCGGTCGGCACGGTACACGACATCACCGAACGCAAACTGGACGAGGAAGCGTTGCGGCGCCTGAACCGCGAGTTGCGCGCCATCAGCAACTGCAACCAGACCCTGATGCGTGCCGTGAACGAACAGGCGCTGCTCGACGACATCTGTCGCATCATCTGCGACGACGCCGGTTACCGCATGGCCTGGGTGGGCTTCCCCGAGCAGGACGAAGACAAGCGCATCCGTCCGGTCTCCTGGGCCGGAGCCGAGAGCGGCTATCTGCAGAACGCGCAGATCAGCTGGGCCGACACCGAGCGCGGGCGCGGCCCCAGCGGAAGCGCCATCCGCAGCGGCAAGAGCGTGGCGATCCAGGACTTCCTCACCGACCCCAACGCCGCGCCCTGGCGCGAGGCGGCGACACAGCGCGGCTACCGATCCAGCATCGCGCTGCCGCTCAAGGATGACGCGGGCGAGGTGTTCGGCATCCTCAACATCTATGCCGTGCAAGCCGATGCCTTCACGGCGGAGGAAGTGCGTCTGCTGGAAGAACTGGCAGGCGACATGGCCTTCGGCATCATGGTGCTACGCACGCGGGTCGAGCGCCAGCGCGCGGAAGAGGAGATCCGCAAGCTCAATCTGGAACTGGAGCAGCGCGTCGCCGAGCGCACCGCACAATTGGAGTCGGCCAACAAGGAACTGGAAGCGTTCAGTTATTCCGTCTCGCACGACCTGCGCTCGCCGCTGCGCGCCATCGACGGTTTCTCCCACATCCTGCTGGAGGACTATGCCGACAAGCTGGACGACGAGGGCAAACGGTTGCTGCACACCGTGCGCGACAATACCAGCCGCATGGGCCAGCTCATCGACGACATCCTCAAGTTCTCGCGCAGCGGCCGCACCGAGATCACTTACATGCGCATCGACATGGAGAACATGGCGCGCACAGTCGCGGCGGAGCTTCAGGCGGCCGACCCGGCAAGCAAGGTGCAGGTCGAGATCGAACCCCTCCCGGCGATACAGGGCGATAGCGCGATGATGCGCCAGGTGTTCGTCAACCTGATCTCCAACGCGATCAAGTTCAGCCGCCACAGCCCGGCGCCGCTGATCCACATCGGCGCCAACGTCGGCGAGAACGAGGTCGTCTATTTCGTGCAGGACAACGGCGCCGGATTCGACATGAAGTTTGTCGACAAACTGTTCGGCGTGTTCCAGCGCCTGCACAGCATGAGCGAGTTCGAAGGCACCGGCATCGGGCTGGCCATCGTCAAGCGCGTCATCGCGCGCCAGGGCGGGCGGGTGTGGGCCGAGGGCAAGGTCGGCGCAGGGGCGACGTTCTTTTTTGCCTTGCCGCAAAACGGGAACGGGGAGAGTGCACATGACGAGCATGTTTGAGAGCGCGACCGTGCATACCCGGCGGTATGCCCAATTGGCCCTGTCCGCCGTCGCAGTCGGCCTGCTGTTGCTTGCGGCCTGTTCGCCGCAGAAAACGCTCACCGTTGCCCTGCATCCCTGGGTGGGATACGAAGGGCTGTATCTCGCCCGCGATCTGAAGTGGCTGCCGGACACGATACAACTGCGCGATGTCCAGACGCTGGACGAATCCATCGCCGCCCTGAGATCAGGTGAGGCAGATGCCGCCTGCATGACGCTGGACGAGATGCTGCGCGCACGCGCCGACGGCATCCCCTTGTCGGCGGCGCTGGTGTTCGATGTCTCGGCCGGGGCCGACGCCGTGCTGGTACGGCCGCAGATCAGGCGCCTGTCCGATCTCGCCCGCAAGCGCATCGGCTACGACCGCAACGCGCTCGGCGCGCTGGTGTTCGAAAAACTGCTCGAAGCGGCGAAACTGTCCGCGTCCGACGTGATCCAGGTCGATCTGCCGCCGGCGCGGCAACTGGAGGCCTGGAAGCGCGGCGAGGTCGATGCCGTCATCACCTACGAACCCATGGTCACGGAATTCCTGCGTGAAGGCGCACACAGCCTGTTCGACAGCCGGCAGATGCCCGACACCATCATCGACGTGCTGGCGGTGCGGCGCGACCGGCCGGAGATGGTGGCATTGCTGCGCACCCTGGTGGCAACCCACTTCCGCGCGCTCGAACATATGCACATCAGCGAGCAGGATGCCCTGTTCCGCATTTCCGCGCGCGAAGGAGTCAGCGTGCCGGAAGCACGGCGCATGCTGGCGGGTGTGACGCTGCCCTCGCTTGCCGCCAACCGTGCCTATCTGGGGGGCGATGAGGCGCGCCTGCTGCACGCAGCGAAGACGCTGTCCGCGCTGATGTTCAAGCGCGGCTTGCTGCCGCGGCAAGACGATATGAACGAACTGCTGATGCCGGGCATCCTGCCCGGAGAGGGGGGCTAGGCTCATGCGAAGTCTGTTCGCCATGCTGTTCATGCTGCTGAGTGTCGGCGCGGCCGGTGCGGCGACGGATGAGGCTGTGCTGAAGATGGGCGTGCTCGCCTACCGGCCCAAACCTCAGGCGCTGGCGCAGTGGCAGCCGGTGGCGGCATATCTGGAAAGGACGCTGGGGCGGCGCGTGGAACTGGCTGTCTACGACCATGCGGAATTGGCGGATGCGGCGTCGCGCCGGGCCGTGGATGTGATCACCACCACGCCCAACCATTTCATCCTGTTGCAGCACACGGCTGGCGTGTCCGCCGCGCTGGCCACGCTGCTCACGCGCGAAGGCGAGCATGAACTGAGCGGTTATGGCGGGGTCATCGTTGCTCGTGCCGAACGTGACGACATCCGCGAACTGGCCGATCTGGCCGGCAAGCGCATCGCGGCGACCTCGCGCGATGCCTTCGGCAGTTATCAGATGCAGGCGGCCGAGATGGTGGCGGCGGGAATCAGGCTACCGGCCAGCGAGCGCTGGATGTTTGTCGGGCAGCCCAACGACAAGGTGATCGAGACGGTTCTTGCCGGGAGTGCGGATGCCGGTTTTGTGCGTACCGGCGTGATCGAAGCGATGGCCAGGGAGGGCAAGCTGGACCTGCAGCAACTCAAGGTCGTCAACCGCCAGAACTTGTCATCCTATCCCTATGCTGTCTCCACCCCGATCTATCCGGAATGGCCGGTGGCGGTGATGCCGCAGGTGGATGAGCAGACTGCCAGTCGATTGGCGGCGGCCCTGTTCCTGCTGCCGCGCAGGGATACCGGCGGCATCGCCGGATTCACCACTCCTGCCAACTATGCCGGCGTTGAGAATCTGATGCGCCACCTGCGCCTTCCCCCCTTCGAACAGGCGCCCGAGATCAAGCTGCGCGATCTTTGGGGACGTTACAGCGGCAGGATGCTGGCGCTGGGCGGGCTGCTGCTGTTGCTGGCTGCGGCCAGTATCGGCCTGATCATGCTGTATCGGCGTTCGCAGCAGACCCTGCATGCGCTGGCGCAACAGGCGGAGAAGGAGAAACTCATCCTGTCCAGTCTGGCCGAAGGGGTCTATGGCGTCGATGCAGAGGGAAAGTGCATCTTCATTAACCCGCGCGCCTTGGGCATGCTGGGCTACGCCGAGAGCGAGGTGCTCGGCCGGAATGCGCACTGCCTGTTTCACCAGTGCAGGGAAAACGATTCCGTCTATCCGGCGGAAGGTTGTCCGGTCAGCCATGCACTGCGCGATGGGCGCAAGCGCGAGGTCGAAGACAGCTTCATGCGCCGCGAAGGCGGCTGGTTCCCCGTGTTGCTCAACGTTTCCGCGATGCAGCATGGCGAGACCATCGTCGGCGCGGTCGTGGTGTTTCAAGACATTACCGAACGCAAGCAGGCGGAGGAGGAGATTCGCAGGCTCAATCAGGATCTGGAGCGGCGTGTCATCGAGCGTACCGCCGAGTTGCAGGAGGCCAACCGCGAACTGGAGACCTTCACCTATTCCGTCTCGCACGACCTGCGCCAGCCGCTGCGGGCCATCGACGGATACCTCGCTTTACTGAAGGAGCAAATGGGCACTGCGCTCGACGATGAGGGGCGGCGCTTCATGGCGACCATCTCGGAGCAGGCGATGCGCATGGCCAACCTGATCGACTCCCTGCTCGCGTTCTCCCGCAGCGGGCGGTTCGAGATGAACAAGGGGGGCGTGGACCTGGGCGAGCTGGCGCACGAGGTGGCGCGGGAACAGCAAGCGGAAGCGCAGGAAAGGACGATTGAGTGGCGCATCGGCGAATTGCCGCTGGTCAACGGCGACCGCGCCATGCTGCGCATGGTATTCGCCAGCCTGATCTCGAACGCCATCAAATTCACCCAGCCGCGCGAACGGGCGCTGATCGAGATCGGCAGCCAGGCCGGAGAAGAAAACGAGGTGATCGTCTACGTGCGCGACAACGGCGTCGGATTCGACATGCAGTATGCGAAGAAGCTGTTCGGCGTGTTCCAGCGCCTGCACGGGATGGATGAATTCAAGGGGGCAGGCATCGGCCTTGCGAACGTACGCCGGGTGATCGCGCGCCATGGCGGGCGCACCTGGGCGGAAGGCAAGGTCAACGAAGGGGCGACATTCTATTTTTCGCTGCCGCTGCAAAAGCCGGTGCAAGGCGGTGTCGCATGAACCCGACGGCGCCCATGCTCACGGTGCGGCATGCGCAGGGCGAAGCGCAGATTCCCTGCCGCGCGGGCATGAAGCTGCACGAGCTGCTGCTGTCCGGCGGCTTTGCGGTGCAGTCGTCCTGCGGCGGCAATGGCAGTTGCGGCGAATGCCAGGTGCGTGTGGCGACCGCCGCCGCCATCCCGATCACCGATGTCGAGCGTTTGCGCCTCACTGCGGCGCAATTGGACGACGGCATACGATTGGCCTGCCAGTTGACGCCGACCACAGATACCCAGGTCACACTGGTGCGGCCGGTGATGCAGATGGCGTGGCGCGCCCTGCGCGAGGACGAATACTGCAAGGTGGAACTGGCCGACAGCGCGCAGCCGACGGCCGTGCGCTTCGGTGTCGCCATCGACCTGGGCACCACGCATATCCGGATCACGCTGTGCGACCTGACGCGCGGTGTGCGCATCGCCGGACGTACCGGACTCAATCCGCAGGCCAGCTACGGCAGCGATGTGCTGACGCGCCTGATGGAGGCAGCCCATTCGACCGAGATCGCACGCCGGATCGGCGGTGTGTTGCAGCAGGCGATAGCGGAAGCACTGGCGGAAATTTCCATGTCGGCGGCTGTCGATCTGCGCATGGTCGGCAAAGTGGCGCTGGTGGGCAATACCGCGATGCTCAGCCTGCTGGCGGGCAAGAACCATGCGTTGTTGTTGCAGCCGGAGAACTGGACGCTCCGCATCGATTGCCAGCCTGATGATACGGGCTTATTGCGCGATGCCTGGGGGCTGGCGCACGATGCCGATATCCGTTTCGTCGCGCCCCTGGGCGGCTTCATCGGCTCCGACCTGCTGGCCGGGCTTGTTGCGACCCGGCTCACCGAACGCCCTGCGGGTTCCCTGCTCATCGATTTCGGCACCAACTCGGAAATGGCATTGTGGGATGGAAGCATGTTGTATGTGACTTCGTCGGCCGGAGGCCCGGCCTTCGAAGGCAGCGGCATCAGTTGCGGCATGCCGGGCGAGAACGGGGCGATCTTCCGCCTGCAGCAGGATGGCAGCGGCTTTGCCCTTCGCGTGCTGGGCGATGCCGAGCCGCTCGGGGTATGCGGCTCCGGGCTGGTGGACGCAGTGGCCTGGCTGCTGCGCAACGGCAAGCTAGACCGGGTGGGCCGCTTCTGCGAAAGCGAGCGCAACGGCTTCGTGCTGCACGAGGGCGCACAGCACATTGCGCTGTTGCGCGGAGACATCGATGTGCTGCAGCGTGCCAAAGCGGCGATCGGCGGCGGGGTGGAATGGCTGTGCCGTCAGGCTGGCCTGCCTTTGTCTGCATTGCGCGAGGTTTATGCCTGCGGCGCGTTCGGGCATCTGCTCGATGTGGACAATGCGCGGCAGATCGGTCTGCTGCCGCCGGTCGGCACGCAGCAAGTGCGGCTGGAGAGCAATGCTGCGCTGGCCGGCTGCGAGATGCTGCTGATGTCCGCCGCGGCGGAAAGCGAACTGGAGTGGTTGCGGGGGTGCAGTCGGGTCTTCAATCTGGCCGAGGATGCCGAGTTCGAGTCGCTGTTCGTGAACAATCTTTATCTGCAGCCCATGCAGATATCGGAACCGGATCATCAGCCGGATCGGGGCTGATAAAGGAGAAAAATCATGCTGAATGAGATCATCAAGAACTACAACGCCGCCGTGCTGGACACGGATCGGGCGCGCGCATTGCAGGTCGTGGCGGACGCGGTCAAGCAGGGCGTGAGCCCGGAAGACATCGTGTTCAAGGTGGTCATCCCCGGCATGGACATGATGGTGAAGGCGCTGGACGAGGGCTTCGACACCAATCTGGCGCAGCACTTCATGACCTCGCAGATCGCGGCGGATGTCACCGAAAAGATGTTGCTCCTGTTCAAAGCGCCGCCCAAGATCGTCGGCACCGTGGTGATCGGCACGGCCACGGGCGACCTGCACACGCTGGGCAAGCGCATCGTCATGGGCTGCCTCAAGGCGCAGATGATCGAGGTGATCGACCTGGGCGTGAACGTGTCGGCGGAAAAGTTCGTCGACGAGGCGGTGGCGCGCGGCGCGCAAGTCATCGGCATCTCGGCGATGATGGTGCATACCGCGCGCGGCGAGAACGGCGCGCTCAAGGTGCGGCGCCTGCTGCACGAGCGCGGGCTGGAGCGCAAGATCAAGCTGGTGGTGGGCGGCGCGCCGTACCGCTACGACCCCAACCTGTACAAGCTGGTGCAGGCGGACGCCTGGGCCGAGAACGGCGTGACCGCTTCGCGCGTGATCATGGACTGCATCGCCGAGGTGAAGACCATCACCAGCATGGACCGGCTGGTCGCCGCCGCCAACGGCCGCATCCTCGACCACATCCCGGTGTTCTGCAACCTGCTCGACCAGGGCGCGCGCGAACTGGGCATGTCCATCGAGGAATATTTCTCCAACGGCGACAACGTGGCCGAGGCGCAGTTGCGCATGCTGAAGAAGTTCGGCCACGACAATGTGTGGAGCCTGTTCTACGTGGGCAAGGAGGCCGAACTGTTAGGCTGCAAAAAGATCCGCTTCGCCGAGGACGGCCCGCCCAACGTCGAGGACTATGTCATCAAGAGCTACGACGACATCGTCAAGTTGCAGGTCCCGGACGATATCACCAGCCATCCGGCGTTCGCCGAGAACGCGAAGTGCCTGGCGCGGCTGAAACGCGAAGTGGGCGGCAAGGTGCCGATCTGCGCCTATCTCACCGCCTCGATGTCGCTGCCCGCGCTGTTGATGGGCATGGAGAAGTGGCTGGAACTGCTGATGATCGGCGACCCGGCGATGCGCGACCTGCTGCTGGAAAAATGTTCAGACTTCTTCCGCAAGGAGATCGCCGCCTATCGCCAGGCTGGGGCCGATGTGCTGGTGTATGCCGACCCCTACGGTTCGACCGACATCGTGCCGATGAAATTGTTCAAGGAGCTGTCGCTCAAGTGGATCAAGCGCGACCTCGAACCGGGCGGGCTGAACGGCGTGGTGTATTACGTCGGCGGCGCGCGGCTCAATACGGTGGCCGACGAGGTGATCCGCGAGGTGGGCATCTCGGTGTTCTATCCCAGCCCGATGGAAGACATCGCCGAGTCGATGCGCATCATCAAAGAGCGCGCGCTGTGCGCCGCGGTGATCAACGACATCAAATTGCTGGACTGGACGCCGGATGAGGTGCGCGCCGAAGTGAAGCGCATCGTGCAGAGCGGGCTGGGCGTGGGGAAAAAATTGTTCTTCGGCACTGTGGTGATGCCCTACGGTATCCCCGAGGCGAACATCAAGGCGATGATCGATGCCGCCAAGGAATATGGCCGGGCCTGACCCGGAAATGATCATGAGTGGAACGAACTGCATGCTGCTGGGTTGCGGGATATTGCGCAAGGAGGTCGAGTACCTCATCCGCAAGAACGGCTGGTCGCTCGACACCGACTGGCTGGACTCGGCCCTGCACATCGACCTCGAAGCTCTGGCAGCGGCATTGCAGAGCGGCATCCAGCGTAACCGCGGGCGCGAGGTCGTGGTGCTCTACGGCTGCTGCCATCCACGCATGGACGACATGCTGACCGATGCGCAACTGATCCGCACCCAGGGACAGAACTGTGTGGAGATACTGCTGGGCCACGAAACCTTCATGCGCGAACTGGAGGCGGGTACCTTCTTCCTGCTGGAAGACTGGGCGCTACGCTGGGACGAGGTCATCGGCAAGACCTTCGGCGGCAAGCCCGAGGTGGTGAAGGAGATCTTCGCGCTGACCAGCACCTCGCTGCTGTGCCTGCGCACACCCTGCTCGGGCGACTACACGCAGGCAGCGAACGCGGCGGGCGAGAAGGTAGGGCTGCCGGTGCGCT
This sequence comes from Gammaproteobacteria bacterium, assembly GCA_018813765.1. Taxonomy (GTDB): domain Bacteria; phylum Pseudomonadota; class Gammaproteobacteria; order Burkholderiales; family Gallionellaceae; genus Sideroxyarcus. The sequence continues at coordinate 75,270 of JAHJBC010000008.1, forward strand.
GGATGGATGTGGGGCTGGAACATCTGGAAGCGGTGCTGAAGCAGGCCATGCAACAGGCCCGGACGGGAACGACGAGATGAACGAGAGTCTGATGCAGTCGCACGCGTATTGCTTCCCCTGTGAGCCTTGGCTCACGGCTGCGCTGCTGCTCGGCAATCTGCTGATCGTGCTGGCCTACTTCAGCATCCCGCTGGCGATCCTGCGCTTCATCAGCAAGCGTCGCGACATCGATTACCGTTATCTGCACTGGCTGTTCGCCGCCTTCATCGTGAGCTGCGGCATCACCCACCTGCTACATCTGGTCGCGCTATGGTATCCGGTGCCCTACCTGGAAGCGGCGATGGATCTGATGACCGGGATCATTTCGCTGGTTGCGGCGGTCGCGATCTGGAAGCTGCTGCCCGTGTTCATCGCCATGCCCAGCACGCACCAGTTGCAGGCTGCCAGGGAGCTGCTGCTGCATACCAACGAGGCGCTGACCGAGTCGGAAGCTCAGTTGCATGCGCTCGGCGACAACCTGCCCGACAGTTATCTCTACCAATACACGCTCGATGGCGACAAGCCGCGTTTCCTCTACATCAGTTCCGGGGTGGAGCGGGTGCACGGTCTCAAGGTGGGCGATGTCCTGCGGGACGCCATGGCCCTGCTGGGGCGGGTGGACCCGGACCAGATCGAGGCTTACTTTACCCTGCAGGTGGCAAGCCAGCGCGATCTCGGCGACTTCGAGATGGAGATACATGTGCAAAGTGTTTCGGGCGAGTGGCGCTGGATGCAACTGAAGTCGCACCCGCAACAGGGCAAGGATGGCAAGGTCATCTGGAACGGCGTGGCGACCGATGTCACCGACCGCCACCTGCTACAGACCGAGATCAACCGCCTGGCGCAGGCGATCGAGCAGAACCCGACCGGCGTGCTGATCACCGACCTGCAGGGTACCTTGTTGTTCATGAACCAGGCCAGCACCCGCATCTGCGGATACCAGTTCGCCGACCTTTACGGCAGGGCGCAGTCGCTGCGCGAGATCATCTCGACCGAGATGAGCGATGCGGAATACGCGCTGGTCGAGGAGCGTCTGCACGCGGGCAATTCCTGGAGCGGGGTGATGCGCAATCGCCACCGCAGCGGGCGTCTGTACTGGGAGCAGGTCACCGTCGCGCCGCTGTACGACGACAATGGCAAGGTGACGAATTATTTGTTCCTGCGCGCGGACGTCACCGGGCAGAAGGAGGCGGAAACCACCCGCACCCAGTTGGCCGCCATCGTCGAGTCGTCCAGCGACGCCATCATCGGCAAGACCACGGATGGCATCATCACCCACTGGAACAAGGGGGCCGAGCGGATCTACGGCTATGCCGCCGAAGAGGTCATCGGCAAGTCGATCACCCTGCTGGCGGCGCGGCGCTACCACGCGGAAATTTCCGAATTCCTGCAAACGGTGGGCAAGGGCGGGACTGTCGAGAATCACGAGACGGAAAGAATCCGCAAGGATGGCGCACTTATTCATGTTGCGCTGGCCATCTCGCCCATCAAGGATGCTGCCGGCAGGGTTGTCGGCATCTCCACCATTGCGCGCGACATCACCGAGCGGAAACGCGCCGAGGAAGAGATATTCAAGCTCAATCTTGAACTGGAACGGCGTGTGACCGAGCGCACTGCGCAACTTGAGGCGGCCAACAAGGAACTGGAGGCCTTCTCCTACTCGGTGTCGCACGATCTGCGCACGCCGCTGCGTGCCATCGACGGTTTTTCCAAGATATTGCTCGACGGCTATGCCGACAAAGTGGACGAGGAGGGCAAGCGATTGCTGCGGGTGGTGCGCAACAACACCGGCCGCATGGAGCATCTGATCGACGACATACTGCAATTCTCCCGCACCGGCCGTGTGGGACTGAGCTTCGCGACCGTCGACATGGAGCAACTGGCGCGCGGCGTCGTCGCCGAACTCAAGGCCGCCGATCCGGCGGGCAAGGCGCAGATCGAGATCGGGGCCCTTCCGCCAGCGCGCGGCGACAGCGCCATGATGCGTCAGGTATTCGTCAACCTGCTGGCCAATGCCATCAAGTTCAGCCGCGAGCGCGAGTCGCCGCTGGTCGAGGTGGGAGCGGAGGTAAAAAGCGGCGAGACGGTCTATCATGTGAGGGACAACGGTGTCGGTTTCGACATGCGCTTTGCGGACAAGCTGTTCGGCGTGTTCCAGCGCCTGCACAGCGTGAGCGAGTTCGAGGGAACGGGAATCGGTCTGGCCATCGTCAACCGCATCGTCACGCGTCATGGCGGGCGGGTGTGGGCCGAGGGCAAGGTCAACGAGGGGGCAACCATATTTTTCTCGTTGCCGAGGGGTGAAGAAAATGGCAAGGCGTGATTTGTGGTCATTTGGCGGAACGGCGAGGGAGTGAACATGATTGTCGGCATCCTTGGTCTTTCCATCGCCCTGCAGTTCATTGCGGCGGTCATGGCTTTCCGGCTTATCCGGCTGACGGGTGAACGCTGGGCCTGGGGGTTCATTGCTGCCGCAATAATGCTGATGACGATAAGGCGCAGCATTTCGTTGTTTCACATGGTTGTGAATGGCAATTCCTACAAGGCGGATGTCATCGCTGAAGTCGTTGCTCTGGTGATATCTATACTGATGGTCATCGGGATTGCGCGCATTGCTCCGGTGTTCCGCTCCGTCAGGCAGGCGAAAGAAGATGCGCAACTGGCGGAGAAAGAGGTGCGCACCCTGAAAGAAAAACTGGAGGCGCGGGTGACCGAGCGCACCTCGCAACTGGAAGCGGCCAACAAGGAACTGGAAGCGTTTTCCTATTCCGTATCGCACGACCTGCGTTCGCCGCTGCGTGCCATCGATGGCTTCTCCAGCATCCTGCTGGAAAACTACTCTGCCAAACTGGACGACGAGGGCAAACGTCTGCTCGGCGTGGTGCGCGACAACACTAGTCACATGGGGCAACTCATAGACGACATACTGCAGTTTTCCCGCACCGGCCGGGCAGAATTGGCCTCCGTTGTGGTCGACATGGACAGACTGGTCCGCGATGTGCTGCACGAGCTCAGACACTTGACGATGGGCAGTACACTACAGGTAGAGATCGGACACCTGCCTGCGGTCAGGGGCGACAGCGCCATGCTGCGCCAGGTATTCGTCAACCTGCTGACCAATGCCATCAAATTCAGCCGTACCCGCGATACGCCCCGGATTGGAATAGGGGCTGAAGTCAAGGAACGCGAGACCGTCTATTATGTGAAGGACAACGGCGTCGGCTTCGACTTGCAGCATTCCGACAAGATGTTCGGCGCTTTCGAGCGTTTGAACAATGTGAATGAATTCGAAGGAACCGGTATCGGCCTGGCCATCGTCAAACGCATCGTCACGCGTCATGGCGGGCGGGTGTGGGCCGAGGGCAAGGTCAACGAAGGTGCAACGATCTATTTCGCTTTACCAAACAAGGAGAACGACCATGAATGAAGATACGAAGGAAGTCGAGATTCTGCTGGTGGAAGACAACCCGACCGATGCCGAGCTGTGCATCCGGGCGCTGAAGAAGAACAACCTGGCCAACAAGCTGGTGTGGGTCAAGGACGGGGCGGAGGCGCTGGATTTCCTGTTTGCAACCGGGCCTTTTGCCGACCGCGACGTGTCCTGTCCGCCCAAGGTTGTGTTGCTCGACCTGCGCCTGCCCAAGGTGGATGGCATGGAGGTGCTGCGCAAGGTCAAGGCGGATGAGCGCACCCGCCCCATTCCGGTGGTGGTGCTGACTTCGTCCAAGGAAGACCGCGATGTGGCGGAGAGTTACAAGCTCGGAGTCAACAGTTATATCAGCAAGCCGGTGGAGTTTGATGCTTTTGCGAAGACAGTCTCCGAACTCGGGCTATACTGGCTGCTGGTGAACCGCCCACCGGTGACGACGAGGTAAACATGGAGCAGGAACAACATCGCAAGATCCGTATCCTGATGCTGGAGGACACGCCCAGCGATGCCGAACTGGAAGAATACGAGCTGCGCAAGTCCGGCTTGCAGTTCGAGCTGAAGCGGGTGGAGACGCGCGATGGTTTTGTGCAGGCGCTGGATGAATTCAGGCCAGACATCGTGCTGTCGGATTACAACCTGCCGGACTTCAGCGGCATGGCCGCGCTGGAATATGTGCGCGACAACCATCCGGACGTGCCGATCATCATGGTCACCGGCGCGCTCTCCGACATCGAGGCGGTGGGGCTGATCCATGCCGGCGCCAAGGACTATGTGCTGAAAGACCGCCTGGCGCGGCTGGGCGCCGCGGTGCAGCGGGTGCTGTCCATGGAACATGGCATCCGCGCGCGCAAGGCGGCCGAAAAATCCCTGCGCGAGAGCGAGGCGCGCTACCGCGCGCTGGTGGAATCCTCCAGCGACTGGATCTGGGAGATCGACGAGCATGCCGTCTACACCTATTCCAGTCCGCAGGTGTTCGAACTACTGGGCCATCGGGCAGAGGATGTCATCGGCAAGACGCCATTCGACCTGATGACGCCGGAGGATGCGACGCGGCTGCGCGAGCAATTCGCCGCCGTGGCGTCGGAGCGCTCGCATTTCCGGCTGCTGGGGAACGCCAACCTGCACAAGGACGGGCATGTCGTGTACATGGAGACCAGCGGCACCCCCATGTTCGATGCGCATGGCGAGTTTCGCGGATATCGCGGCATCGACCGCGACATCACCGAGCGCAAGGAGGCTGAAAAAGAACGCCGCGTGAGCGCGGAGAAGCTGGAACAACTGCTGATGCAGACCATCGGCGCCATTTCCGCAACGGTCGAAGCGCGCGATCCCTACACCGCAGGTCACGAGCAGCGCGTGGCGCAGTTGGCCAGCGCCATCGCCGTCGAGATGGGGCTGTCGGCGGAAGCGGTGCACGGCATCTCGCTTGCGTCCAGCATCCACGACCTGGGCAAGATCCGCGTACCCGCCGAGATTCTCAGCAAACCCGGCAAGCTCAGCCCGATCGAATACGAACTGGTCAAGATCCATTCGCAGACCGGCTACGACATCATCAAGGATATTGAATTTCCCCTGCCCATCGCACTCATGGTGCTACAGCACCATGAGCGGCTGGACGGCTCCGGTTATCCGCAAGGCCTGAAGGATGGGCAGATATTGCTCGAAGCCAAGATCATGGGGGTGGCCGACGTGGTCGAGGCGATGTCAATGCACCGTCCGTACCGTCCCGGCCTCGGTATCGATGCCGCGCTGGAAGAGATATCCAGGCATCGCGGTGTGATGTACGACGCGGATGTGGTGGATAGTTGCGTTGCGTTGTTCCGGGAAAAAAAATTCAGCTTTGATCCTCAGTGATCATCGGCATGCCGATGAATGAATAGTTTTTTGCTGGCGCGGCTTTCGTTGACTAATGTCAATAAAGGCCCCGTCGTTTTGGTGATATGGTTATTGCAGTAAGATTTCCTCGCTGTGATGTCGAATTCAGTAATAACGTCAAGGTCAAGCATGCCGTCCAGTAAAAAGTTGGTGCCGATTCTGCAAACTGTCGGCGCGTTGCTGGCGGCATTCTGGGTTGCCGGCGCATATGCCGGGACGCTGTCCGAGGAAGACGAACTGGCACTGGTTTACGGCGACAATGCTACCGTCAGCATCGCAACCGGGAGTTCCCAGGAATTGCGCCGCGCCCCTTCCGTGGCGTCGGTGATTACCGCAGAAGATATTGCCGCCATGGGTGCCACGGATCTGGACGAGGTGCTGGAATCCGTGCCGGGTCTGCATGTTTCGCACGCATCGATCCGTTACGCTTCAATCTACATGGTTCGCGGGCTTGGCGGTGGCAATCAGGTCAATCCACAGATTCTGTTGTTGCAGAACGGCATTCCGATGACCGCCATGTATAACGGTGATCGTGGCTCCGCCTGGAACGCCGTACCGCTGGAAAACGTTGCCCGCATCGAAGTTATCCGTGGTCCCGGTTCGGCGCTTTATGGCGCCGACGCCTTCTCCGGGGTGATCAATATCATTACCAAGACTGCGGCAGATACGCCGGGCACCGAGTTCGGCGTGCGGGTCGGTTCTTTCAATACCAGGAATGTGTGGACGCAATATGGCGGCGAGGCGGGAGAAGTGGAGGTGGCAGCGTACCTGCACGCCGGCAGCAGCGACGGGATCGGGGAGGTCACTCGTGCCGTATCCAGCCCGGAACCGGGCGCGGTCAGCACCGACTACGATGCGGTGGACGGCAGCCTGAATCTTTCCTATGACAAATGGCGTTTCCGTACCAACTATAAATTGCGGGATAACGTGGGCACGGGCGCAGGTGTGTCGCGCGCCCTCGATCCCGCAAGCAAGAGCAGGGCCGAACACATCACTTCCGATATTTCATGGACCGATACGCAATTCGCGCAAAATTGGAGTGCGGGTGCGACGGCCAGTTATCTCTATTACTCGATGGAGTACCCGGACAACTTGATGTTGCTGCCCCCGTCGGCTTGGCCGCCGGACGGGATGATCGGCGGGCCCAACCAGTGGGAGCGACAACAGCGGTATTCAGGGTTCGCTGTCTATTCCGGCTTGACCGACCACATCGTGCGCTTGGGTCTGGGGTACGACGACCTGGAAATATATAAAACCAGAACTTACAAGAACTACATGTTCAATTCATCGGGCATCCCGGTCTACACCGGCCCGGTAACGGACTACTCGGATATCCAGCCCCACATTCGCCCGCAGCAACGTCAGGTGAGTTACGTCTTTGCGCAGGATGAGTGGCGTTTCGCTCCCGACTGGACGCTTACTGCCGGTGTGCGGCACGACCATTATTCGGATTTCGGCGACACGACCAATCCGCGCGCTGCCCTGGTGTGGGCGGCGGCATACAACCTGACCGCAAAACTGATCTATGGCCGCGCTTTCCGCGCCCCTTCCTTTAACGAACAATACGGCATCAACCCGGTGGCGAACGGCAACCCGAACCTGGGGCCGGAAAGGATAGCCACTTCCGAGGCAGCAGTGTCCTGGCAGGTGGATAAAGACCTGCTGATGAACCTGAACGTGTATCGCTACGACGCCAAGGACATCATTCGACTCATCGGCGGCTATTTCACCAATATCGGCGCAGTGCATGGCAGCGGCGGAGAACTGGAATCGGTGTGGGATATCAATCGCAGGTTGCGCCTGACCGGCAATTATTCGTATCAGCAGACCATCGATGAGGTTAGCCAGGCCGATGCAGGCTATGTGCCGCACCATCATCTTTTCCTGCGCGGGGATATGCGTCTTGCGGCAAGCTGGATGGCAAGCATGAAATTCAATTGGATCGCGGATCGCCAGCGCGCCGTGGGCGATGCGCGCCCGGATGTCGCCGACTACAAAACGGTGGACATATTCTTGCGCACCGAGCAGCTCGAAAACTCCTGGGATGTCGCCGTGTCGGTTCGCAACCTGTTCAATGCCCGCGTGCTGGAGCCGACCCTGGCGCCGGGAACGGCTTTGCCCGACGATTTGCCGATGGCGCGGCGTTCGTTCTATATCCAGGCGCTTTATTATTTATAAACCGGATAATCCATCAGACCGGAAACCCATTGCAGGAGCCAGCTTGCTGGCGAAAGCACTTGATTTTGCTTCGCCAGCAAGCTGGCTCCTGCACTATGTGCATGCCAGCGCGCCTGCATTGATCGTGTCGGTGGTGCGTTGCGAACAATGCTGGTAGATTGCCAAGCCTCGTTCCGATGTCCCGAATCGATTCAAATGGCAAAAGCAAAAACCATCTATAGCTGCACCGAATGCGGCGGACAATCCCCCAAATGGCAAGGCCAGTGCCCGCATTGCGGCGAGTGGAATACGCTGGTGGAAGCAGTAGCGGAAGCTGCACCCGCAGCAGGCAAGAACCGCTATAGCGCGCTTGCGGCATCGGGCAAGTTGCAGCAACTGGCCGAGGTGGAAGCCAGCGAAGTGTCGCGCACGCCCACGGGCATCGCCGAGTTCGACCGCGTGCTGGGCGGCGGCCTGGTGGAAGGCGGCGTGGTGCTGATCGGCGGCGACCCCGGCATCGGCAAATCCACCCTGTTGTTGCAGGCGCTGGCGCATCTCTCCACCACTCAAAAAGTCCTCTACGTCAGCGGCGAAGAATCGGCGCAGCAGATCGCGCTGCGCGCCAAGCGTCTTGCACTCGACGCGCGCGAAGTGCACCTGTTGCCCGAAATTCAACTCGAAAAAATCCAGGCCACCGTCGCGCACGAGAAACCGGACGTGGTGGTCATCGACTCCATCCAGACCGTGTATTCCGAACAACTCACCAGCGCGCCCGGCTCGGTGGCGCAGGTGCGCGAATGTGCGGCGCAACTCACGCGGCTGGCCAAGAGCAGCGGCGTCACCATCATCCTCGTCGGCCATGTCACCAAGGAAGGCGCGCTGGCCGGACCGCGCGTGCTGGAACACATCGTCGACACCGTGCTGTATTTCGAGGGCGACACCCATTCCAGTTTTCGCCTGATCCGCGCGTTCAAGAACCGCTTCGGCGCGGTGAACGAACTGGGCGTGTTCGCCATGACCGAGAAAGGATTGCGCGAAGTCAGCAACCCGTCCGCGTTGTTCCTGTCGCAGCACGGCGCGCAAGTGCCCGGCTCCTGCGTGATGGTTACGCAGGAAGGCACAAGACCATTGCTGGTGGAGATACAGGCACTGCTCGACGACTCGCATTCGCCCACCCCGCGCCGCCTCTCGCTGGGCCTGGAACAGAACCGCCTCGCCATGCTGCTCGCCGTGTTGCACCGCCATGCGGGCATCGCCTGCTTCGACCAGGACGTGTTCATCAACGCCGTGGGCGGCGTGAAGATCACCGAACCGGGGGCGGACCTGGCCGTGCTGCTCGCGATTGTTTCCTCGCTACGCAACAAACCACTGCCGGAAAAAATGGTGGTGTTTGGCGAAGTGGGTCTCGCCGGGGAAGTACGGCCGGTGCAGCGTGGCCAGGAGCGATTGAAAGAAGCTGCCAAGCTCGGTTTCACCCACGCCATCATCCCCAAGGCCAACGCACCCAAGCACAAGATCGAGGGCATGCAGATCATCGCGGTGGAACGGGTGGATGAGGCGGTGGAGAAGATGCGGTAGGGTGGGTTGCTCAAAACGGCCAGACGTTGTCGGTCGGTGCGTTGGTGCTAAACGTATGCCGATTGAGCAGTTTGAGGCACTGGTGAGACAGAGAAGAAACGACCGCTTCTGTGTAGTTTGATGTACCTCTTCCCGCAGAGTTGACCGTTGACATAGAGCCGAAGGCGCAAGGCCGGTGTCGGCTGCTGTCCATTTTGTTCCCGATATTTTTGACAATAGCCTGTTGCCACGCGCCCTCTACGTATTCCTACGTACTGCGCCCGTATGAGGTCTGGGGGAGGATATACGTTGTTTGGCACATTGTTCATGCGCTATATCGATCAGATTTGGCAGACAGGGGGGGGCTGTAGTTCGTCCCCTATGTTGTTAAGCGCAGCAAAAGATGTAAACAAAAAAAATATAGTCATAGGAGGATTCACCGCTTAACAGGGATACCACAATGCAAGCTCTCGACACGAGGTGCGCCACACCTCTCGGCCCACGACGGGCCACTGTGCTCGTCGTGGACGACGACACGGGAAATCTTGGTATCCTCGGCAACGTGCTCCAACCATATTACGATGTACTGGCCGCGCCTTCCGGGGAACGTGCATTGCAGATTTCCGCCGGCACCCCGCAACCTGATCTGATCCTGCTCGATGTGTTGATGCCGCACATGGACGGCTACGCCGTGTTCGCGCGCCTGCACGAAAACCCGGCCACCCGCGATATTCCGGTCATCTTCGTCACCGGCCTGGACTCCACCGAAGACGAAGAAAAGGGCTTCGCGCTCGGCGCAGTGGATTACATCGCCAAGCCTTACCGCGCCCCCATCGTCCTGGCACGCGTACGCACCCAGCTTGAACTCAAGCGCGCACGCGACTTGCTGCGCGACCAGAATTCCTATCTGGAGGCGGAGGTGATGCGGCGCATGCAGGACACCCTGCTGGTTCAGGACCTCACCATCAACGCCCTCGCCGAACTCGCCGAAACGCGCGACAACGAGACCGGCAACCACATCCGACGTACCCAGGAATACGTAAACATACTGGTACAGCGCTTGCAGCTACATCCCAGCTTCGCAGGCTACCTGACCAACAAAGCCGTCGATCTGATGATCAAATCCGCCCCGCTGCACGATATAGGCAAAGTCGGCATCCCCGATAACATTCTCCTCAAACCCGGCAAGTTGACGGAGGAGGAATGGGGCATCATGAAGACCCATAGCATGCTGGGCGTGACGTCCATCGAACGGGCCTTGCGCAATGCAGACCGCCGCCTCGACTTTCTCGACATGGCGATGCAGATCGCGCATTACCACCACGAAAAATGGGATGGCAGCGGCTATCCGGAGGGGCTGAAAGGAGATGCCATCCCCATCCCTGCCCGGCTGATGGCGTTGGCCGACGTATTCGATGCCCTCATTACGCATCGCGTCTATAAGCCACCGATGCCCTACGAAGAAGCGAAGAAAATAATTGTCGCCGAGCGCGGGCGTCACTTCGATCCCGATGTGGTAGATGCTTTTCTCCGCGGCTTCGACGAATTCGTAACCATCGCGGAAAAATACCGGGAGCGCGGCGGTGAATGACAGAGCGCCCATCATCAACAACGAAACCTATTTCTTCCGGGACCACGGACAGTTCGACTTGCTTCGCCTGCGCCTGCTGCCGGAACTGATCGAGCGCCGCCGCGATACGAAAGCCCTGCGCCTGTGGAGCGCCGGTTGCTCCAGCGGCGAGGAAACCTATTCCCTCGCCATGCTGCTGGACATGCTGTTGCCGGAGCGCGACGGCTGGGACATCCTCATCCTCGGCAGCGACATCGACGAGATGGCGCTGGCGAAAGCGCGGCGAGCACACTATGGACAATGGTCGTTTCGCATGGCGCCGACCGCGCTGAAACACCGCTACTTCCGGCGCACAGGAGACGAATGGATACTGGACGAGCGCATCCGCAACATGGTGACCTTTCGCACCTCCAACTTGATCGGTGAAGCATTTCCCAGTGCGGAATTGCGTGACATGGACCTGATCCTGTGCCGCAACGTGTTCATCTATTTCGGCGCCGCGGCTGTGGCCGCCGTGGCGGAAAAACTGGCTGCCGCGTTAAACGAAGGCGGCTATCTCATGACCGCCCACACCGAACTCATCGGCCATCGCGTGCGGAATCTGCAAAGCAGGTTATTTGCCGAAGGCGTGGTGTATCAGCGGGGCGCTCCTGTGTCTGTTCCTGCTGCTGCGAAACATGCACCTTACTTAAACCCAAAAAATCCATTTGACCCAAACCCCCTCCAACTCCCCCTTGTCAGGGGGAGAGCAAAACCTGCTCCTCCCCTGACTGCGGGAGGGGCGCTGCAAAGCAGCGGGGTACCCACCGGCGTACTCCTTGCGGGTGCAAGGGGAGCCTGGGAGGGGTTTAAGCCTAATGAACAATCCGGGTCAGTGCCGACAATCGCACCAAGCGCAGAAGACCTGCTTGCATCGGCACACGCATTCGCCGACCGCGGCGACTATGATCGGGCAGCGCAAGCCTGCCGCAGTGCGCTGACCGTTGCACCGCTCGCGCCGGAGCCGCATTTTCTGCTGGCGCAACTGGCCCAGCTCGACGGAGATTTCGAGCAGGCGCGGCAACTGCTGGACAAGACCCTCTACCTCGATCCGCGCAGCATCGCAGCTACCCTGGAACTTGCGGCGTTATGCGAGCGAACCGAAAACCTGCTGCGGGCACAGACCCTGCGGCGCGCGGCGCTGGACATCGTGCGCGCACTGCCCGGCGATGCGGTAATCGAACCTTATGAAACGACTGCGGCCGAGATGGCGCAGTGGCTTGCGCAATGAAACCGGATTATTCAAAAGCGCATGATTGTGCTACCAAACGGCATACCCCCCTTTCGCAAAGGGGGGCCAGGGGGGATTTGAGTTTCATCCGATTGCACAAATCCCCCTCAGTCCCCCTTTATCTAAAGGGGGAAGTGGGTGGCATTTTTATTGGAATATTTTGGATAAACCGCCGCATTCAAGGATGACCACATGACTACCCAATCCCTGCTGATTTTCGATCACGATGGCGCGCGCTTCGGTGTGGACGCCACGCAGGTGCGCGAATCCGTGTGGCTGCCTGAGCTGACGCCGGTCGAAGAAGCGCCGCCGTGGATCGTTGGTCTTTTCAACCTGCGCGGACAGATCATTCCCGTCGCAGACCTCCATCTGCGCTTCGACCATCCGGCGCGGCGCTACAGCACTGGCGATCATGTCGTGGTGCTGGAGACTGATCGCCTGCCGCTGGGGCTGATCGTCAGCGAAGTGCGCGAAGTGATCGAGCTGCCCGTTGATGCAATCCAGTCGCCACCGCAGTTCGATGCCGCCGTTCCCGGCGCAATGCATTTGGTGACCGGTGAAGCGCGCGTGGGCGATGAACTCGTGACCCTGCTCGATGTTTCCCGCTTGATGCACCTGCCCGAAGGAACGGGGCTGATCGAAGCAGCGGAACAACCTGCGCCCGCCGGCTATTTCTGCCCGGATGCGACGCCCGCAGAACGCGCGCTGTTCCGCAAGCGGGCGATGGCGCTACGCGAAACCGCCGCCGATGAAGAAGGCTCACGCTTGGGACTGGCGGTGGTGGAACTGGGCGGCGAATACTTCGGCGTCGAGCTTGCGGCCGTACTGGAATTTTGCGATATCGCCGAATTGAGCCCCATTCCCTGCTGCCCCCCGCACATCCTGGGCGCGATGAGCCTGCGCGGCGAACTGCTCACGCTGATCGACCCGCGTTCCGCGCTCAACCTGCCGCCTGCCGATCGAGGCGGCAAGGCCGTGATCGCCAGTACTTCGACCGGGCTCAGCACGGGCTTCGGCGAGCAGGCAGTGGGAATCGCCGTGGATCAAGTGCATGACGTTGTTTACCTGCGCGACGAAGAATTGCAGCCAGCCCCTGCGGCACTGCGCGAACTGTGCGGGGTATCAATCACGGGCACCGCACCGTATGCCGGCAGGACGATGACCGTACTGGATTTGCCCGCGCTGCTGGCGCGGGAAGAATGGACTGTCAATGAACATGTGTGATTGAAAGAGAAAGCTTTTATGTAGGGTGGGCAAGCGCACCCTGCATGCTGTCACATCAATGCAGGAGCGCAATTTATTGCGTGATGGCTTTGCAACAGAATCGCGCAATGCACCCGCAAGGAGTAGGCCGTGGCTGTAAGGGGCTAAAGCCCCAACAGCGCACGCTCAATTGCGCTCGCACAAGGAGTTTTAGTTGTAATGGATTTTTTGGTTAATGAATACGTGTATCGAAGGAGAATGTCATGTTCGAAAAAATGAAACTGCGCCAGCGCATCTTGCTGGGTTATCTGGCCCCGCTCGTTCTGTTGCTGGGCGCCATGAGTCTGGTGTTCGTCAACCTGCAGCAGGCGACGCACGCGGCGGCAGGGGTAGAAGCTTCGCACCTGACGATGGACGAAGCCAGGGACCTCGCCTACACCCTGACAAAAATGCAGCGTGCAGCGCGCGGCTATCTGCTGATGAAAAATCCGACCTCGCGCCAGACTTTCCTGGACAACGAAAAGGAGTTCACCAGCAGCGGCGAAAAACTCACCGGCCTGGTGAAAGACCCGCAGCAGCAGGACAACCTGCGCAGCATGCTGGGCATGGGACAGAATCTGATCAAGCTGGACAACCAGTTCCTGGTCCTGGTGGACGCAGGCAAGCAGGCGGAAGCCCAAGCCAAATTCCGTGGCGGAGAGGGCATCAAGGAATCGGCAGAAGTGGATGCGCAGTGGAATCGCTTCAAGCAACGGGAAATCGAGATCGTGAAGGAACGTCAGGAAGCCTACGATACGGCCATGCGCGCCGTCGCCAACTCGATCATCTACGGCATGCTGGGCGCCGTCGCGCTGGCCGTTGTCATTGCCGTCTGGCTTGCCGCGGCGGTGAGCCGCAAGATCACTGTCAACGCTGCCCAGCTTTCCACTGCCGCCAATGAAATCGCCGCCACCATAACCCAGCACGAGCGCACCGCCAGCCAACAGGCTGCCGCCGCCAACGAGACTTCCGCCACCATCGAGGAACTGTCGGTTTCCTCGCGCAAGTCGTCCGAACAGGCAGCGAACGCGGCGGCAGCGGCGGAAAAAGCCGGCGCCGCCACGGTGCAGGGCGGGGACGCCACACGTCAGGCGGTGAGTGCGATGGCTGGCCTCAAGGACAAGATCGGCGCCATGGCCGAGCAGATCCTGCATCTGGGCGAGCAGACCGGCCAGATCGGCAACATCGCCATACTGGTAAAGGATTTGTCGGCACAGATCAACATGCTGGCATTGAACGCCGCAGTGGAGGCCGCCCGCGCCGGCGAGCACGGCAAGGGTTTCGCCGTGGTGGCGAGCGAGGTGCGTAAGCTCGCCGACGAGACCAAGAAGTCGGCTGAACAGGCCGGCGTGCTGGTGGCTGAGATTCAGAAGGCCACCAATTCCTCCATCATGATGACCGAGGAGGGCGCCCGCACCGTGGCCGAGGTGACACAACTTGCCGTCAGGGTGTCCGAGCTGTTCGACAGCCTTGCCGGCATGGCCGGCAGCGTCAACGAAAATGCCCAGCAGGTGATGCTCAACGCCCAGCAGCAATCCGCCGCCTTCAACCAGGTAGTCGAGGCGACCAACAGCATTGCCGCCGGAGCCAAGGACACCGCCGCCGGTATCAGCCAGACCAAGATAGGCGTGCAGAACCTGAACGAGGCGGCAGAAAACCTCAAGGCGATCGCGTGACCGGAGCGGCGGGAGACACGCCATGATCGAAGACAAGGAACTGCACAAACTGTTCGAGGCGGAAAGCGCGGAGCATCTCGCCCGCCTTGACGACGGCTTGCTGCGCCTCGAGAAAACGCCGGCCGACCCGGCGCTTCTAGAAGAAGTGTTCCGCGAGTCGCACAGCTTGAAAGGCGCGGCGCGCATGCTGGGGCTGGGCAAGATCGAAACAGCAGCACACGGCCTGGAAAGCATCTTCAATGCGGCACGCAAGGGCGAGACACCACTCACGCCGGACGTGATCGAGCACATGAATGCTGCACTGGTTGATCTGCGAAAGCATGTGCAGGAGGCGCTGAGTGGCGAGCCCGCAAAAATGTCAGGTGCTGATTTATTAAACACGGGTGATCCGTCAGGTCGAACACCTATTGTAGGAGCCAGCTTGCTGGCGAATTCCACGGACATTATCGCCAGCAAGCCTGTCCTGAGCACATTCGACGGGCTGGCTCCTACAACTGCCGCAGAGCGCGCAACTACAGCTACTCCTTCCCCCTTGCAGGGGGAAGGTCGGAATGGGGGTGGAAATTCCGAAAGTTCGCCTACCTCGTCCACTTCTACCCCCACCCTAACCCTCCCCCAGCAAGGGGGAGGGGATAAAGGGAATGCCGCCAATCCTTTCCGCATCGATACCGTGCGCGTGGAGACCCGCAAACTCGACGACCTGCTAACCCAAGTAGGCGAACTCTCCGTGATTCAGGGGCGGGCGCAACACCGGCTGGCGCTGATGGAAGAACTTTTGGAACAATGGACGGTAGTGGAACGGGGCCGCCGCAAGCGCAGGGCAAATTCGTCTGCGCGGCACGCGGAGGAACACGAGGCGCTGCTGCACTTCGGCAGCCTGCTCAAGCAGGCGCGCGATGCGCATTTTGACGACAGCGCACGCCTGGAATCCACCGTACACCTGCTGGAAGATCAGGTGCGTAGCGTCCGTCTGTTGCCGCTGTCCACCGTGTTCGCGCTGTTTCCGCGCATGGTGCGCGACCTGGCCAAAGAACAGGGCAAGGAAGCGGAACTGGTGATCGAGGGCGGCGACATCAGCGTCGACAAACGCATCCTCGAGGAAATGAAAGACCCGCTGATGCACCTGATCCGCAACGCCATCGACCACGGCATTGAAGCGCCCGCCGAGCGAGAACGGCTGGGCAAGCCGCAGAGCGCCACGGTGCGGCTGCGTGCCACGCGCGAAAACGCCAGCGTGCAACTGGCAGTGCAGGACGACGGCCGCGGGCTGGACACCGCGGTCATCCTGCAGGAAGCAAAGAAGCACGGCCTGCACGACGAGGCAACGCTGGCCGCCATGACTCCGGCTCAATTGCAGCAACTGATTTTCACGCCCGGCTTTTCCACCAGCAGCTACGTCACCGAACTCTCCGGGCGCGGTGTGGGGCTGGATGTGGTGCGCGTCAATGTCGAGCGCATGAAGGGAAGCGTGCACCTGCAATCAGTCGCTGGTCAGGGGCTGACAGTGCAACTGCGCCTGCCGCTGAGCCTCACCACCACGCAAATCCTGCTGGCGAGCGCGGGTGGCGGGCTGTACGGACTGCCGGTCGAGTCTGTCCATACCTCGCGCCGGGTGCGCGAAGAAGACATCTTTACACTCGAAGGACATCTGGCCATTCTGCTGGACGGCCAGCCGGTGATCACCGCGCGCCTTGCCGACCTGCTGCAACTGCCGACCGGTGAACTTGTCGCGCCCGGCATCCTGGCGTGTATCGTAATCCAGGTCGGCGAAGAGAGGCTCGGTTTGCTGGTGGACGAACTGCTGGCCGAGGAGGAAGTGGTACCCAAACCGCCCGGCCCGCCGTTGCGGCGCGTGCGCAACGTATCCGCGCTGGCCATGCTGGGCAGCGGCAAAATTTGCGCGGTGCTGAATCCTGCCGACCTGCTGCGCTCGGCGTACAAAACGGGCGCAACGCGGCACGACGAGAAGCACGACATCCTGCACGAGATTGCGAAACCCGCCATATTGCTGGTGGAGGATTCGGCACTTATTCGCGCCATGGAAAAACGCATTCTCGAAGACGGCGGCTACGAAGTGGTGGCGACAGTGGACGGCGTGGATGCGCTCAACGCCCTGGGCAGCCGCTCCTTCGCCGCCGTGGTGTCGGACGTCATGATGCCCAACATGGACGGCCTCACCCTCACCGCGCGCATTCGCGCCGAGCCGCGCTACAAGGAACTGCCGCTGATCCTGGTGACCAGCCTCGCCTCGGATGAAGACAAGCGGCGCGGCCTCGATGCAGGTGCCAACGCCTATATTCCCAAGCCGACGTTCGACCAGCGCGTGTTGCTGGAAACGTTGAAAAGATTGGTTGTGACATGAACGCGACTATCTCCTTAAAGCCGTCATTGATGGAACTACTAGCCAATCCACTAAGCCAGCAAGCTGGCAAGTGGCTGGTTATCCCGCGCAGGCGGGAATCCAGATGCGTAGGATGGGTGGAGCCCTTCGACTTCGCTCAGGACAGGCTGCGCGATACCCATCAATCATTTTCATTCAAACAAATGATGGGTATCGCGTTGCTCAACCCATCCTACGGTTTCTGCCACGCGAAGGGTTTCCCATGATCCGCGTCCTCCTTGTCGACGATTCCCCCATCGCGCTGCACATCATGCAACGCCTGCTGTCCAACTCGACCGGCATTCAGGTGGCGGGCACCGCCGCCAACGGCAAGGAGGCGCTGGAATTGTTGCCCGGCCTGAATCCCGACGTGATCTGCACCGATCTGCACATGCCGGTGATGGATGGCCTGGAGTTCACCCGCGCGGTGATGAACAAGTATCCGCGCCCCATCCTGGTGGTGAGCGTGTCGGTGGAGCCGGACTCGTCCAATATATTCCAGATGTTGGGGGCGGGGGCGGTGGACGTCTATCCGAAGCCGCGTGACATCCTAGGGGCGGATCAGGACAAGCTGGCGAGGGAACTCGCCAGCAAGATACGCATCCTCGCCGGCGTGCATGTCTTCCGCCGCACCGCAACAGCGAAAATCACCCCGCCGCCGCTGCCGCCCCTTGCGCTGCCGCCCCACGCCCCCGTGCGCATCGTGGTAATCGGCGCTTCCACCGGCGGCCCGCAAGCCCTGCGCGAAATTCTCTCCCATTTGCCAGCCAACTTCCCGGTGCCGGTGATGTGCGTGCAGCACATCGGAGGCGACTTCCTGACCGGGATGGTGATCTGGCTGGCCGAAGCCTGCTCGCTGCTGGTACGCAAGGCCGTGCAGGGCGAGCAGCCGCGAGCCGGGATGGTCTATTTCGCGCCCGAAAACGCTCATCTGGGATTCGACGACAGCGGACGATTCGATCTCACGCAAGCACCTCCCTGCGACGGCCACCGGCCCTCGGTGACCGTCGCCCTGCGCGCGGCGGCGCACCGGTACGGCGCCGGGGCAGTAGGCGTCCTGCTCACCGGCATGGGCCGCGACGGCGCCGAAGGCATGGCAGACATCGCCGCCGCGGGTGGTGTCACCATCGCCCAGGACGAGGCGAGCAGCGTGGTTTACGGCATGCCCAAGGCGGCGGTGGAACTGGGGGCGGCGCAGCATGTACTGCCGCTCGATCAAATTGCAGCGGCGTTGGTGGCGTTGGCGAAGCGGAGTGCTGAGGACTAGCGCCGATTGAGTCCCCTCTCCCTCTGGGAGTGGGTGAGGGTGAGGGATAACTCGTTGAATCCTTACCCTCACCCCAGCCCTCTCCCAAAGGGCGAGAGAGAGAAAAACAGACTTAATCGGCGCATCCTATGATTAATCGGAATAATTGGAGTGCGGAACGATGAATGAAAGCGAATCGAAAACGGATTCCACGCTCGGGACTGCGGCCTCCATTCCGCAATACGAAATCCTGATCGTCGAAGACAGCCCCGTCGAGGCGGAAGTGCTGCGCCGCACGCTCGCCAAGGCGGGCTACGCGGTGAGCGTGGCGCACAACGGCGAGGAAGCCCTGCAAGCAGCGCATACGCACCGGCCCGCGCTGGTGTTGAGCGACATCAACATGCCGGTGATGAACGGCTTTCAGTTGTGCCGCGAACTCAAGTATGACGATGATCTGTGGAACGTTCCGCTGATGCTGCTCACGGTGCTGTCGGAGCCGAAAGACATCATCGAGGCGATCAACTCCGGCGCCGACGCCTACATCATCAAACCCTATTCCGAGGCTACCCTGCTGGATCGCATCCGCTCCCTGCTCGATGCCCCGATCGAGAGGCCGCGAACGGAAGAGCGGCGCAAGGAAGTGGTGGGCTACGGCGGCCAGCGCCACGCCGTCGCCGGCGGCGGCCAGCAGATACTCAACCTGCTGCTCTCGCTCTACGAGAACACGCTCAACCAGAACCTGGAACTGGAGACCACCCAGACCCAACTCAACCTGCTCAACGAGAGCCTGGATCGGCAAGTGCAGGAGCGTACTGCGGCGGTTCGCGCGAGCGAGGAACGCTATAAACGCATCACCGAGGGGCTCACGGATTACCTGTACACGGTGCGCGTCGAGAACGGCCGAGCGGTGGAGACGCGGCAGAGCCCGGCCAGCGTGGCCGTGACGGGATACACGCCGGAAGAGTTTGCCGCCGATCCCTTTCTCTGGATTCATATGGTCGTGCCGGATGACCGCGAACTGGTCAACGAGCACGTACGAAAAATTCTGGCGGGGCAGGATGGCCTGCCTGTCGAACACCGCATTATCCGCAAGGATGGAAAGATTCGCTGGGTAAGCGATACGGCGGTTCTGTGCAAGGATGCCGCGGGGAAACTTTTGTCCTACGATGGCTTGATCAAGGACATCACCGAGCGCAAGCAGGCGCAAACGGAACTGTATGTTTCCGAGACGCGCTATCGTCGCCTCTTTGAAGCGGCCAAAGATGGCATCCTGATTCTGGATGCCGAGACCGGCATGGTCGTGGATGTCAATCCGTTCCTGATCGAGATGCTGGGTTTCACGCGCGAGGAATTCCTCGGCAAGCATTTATGGGAGCTGGGTTTCTTCTCGAATATCGCGGCGAACAAGGAGAACTTCCGGACGCTGCAGCAGCAGAATTTTGTGCGCTACGAAGACCTGCCGCTAAAAACATCGCTGGGGAAAGAGCTCCATGTCGAATTCGTCAGCAATGTCTATCTGGTGGAAAACATCCGGGTTGTCCAATGCAATGTTCGCGACATCACCGAGCGCAAGGCCGCCGAAGATCAGATCCGCAAGCTTTCACTGGCCGTCGAGCAAAGCACGGATAGCATCGTCATTACCGATCTCGACGCCAACATCGAGTACGTGAACGAAGCCTTTGTCCGGGTTACCGGCTACAGCCGCGGGGAAGCGCTTGGCCAAAAACCAAGCATTCTGCATTCCGGCAAGACGCCGCGCGCAACCTACGACGCCCTGTGGGACGCCCTGAAGCAGGGCCAAGCCTGGCAGGGCAAGTTCATTAACCACCGCCGCGACGGCAGCGAATACACCGAGTTTGCCACGATCACGCCGATCCGCCAGGCCGACGGACATATCAGCCACTATGTGGCAGTGAAGAAGGACATCACCGAGGAAAACCGCCTTGCTGAAGAACTGGATCAGCACCGTCATCATCTGGAAGAACTGGTCGAGACCCGCACGCGCGAATTGGAACAGGCCAAGGCAGCGGCCGAGGCGGCGAACGCGGCCAAGAGCGCCTTCGTCGCCAACATGAGCCACGAGATACGCACGCCCTTGAATGCCATCGTCGGGCTTACGCACCTGCTGCGGCGCGGCAATCCTGATGCCGCGCAACTGGAAAAGCTGGACAAGATTGTCGATGCTTCCCGCCACCTGCTCTCGGTCATCAGCGACATACTCGATTTTTCCAAAATCGAGGCGGGCAAGCTGAATCTGGGTGTCGCCGATTTTTCCTTCGCCCGCATGCTGGACAACGTCGTCTCCATGATCGGCCCCAGGGTACGCGACAAGCATCTGGAACTCGTCGTGGAGCGGGACACAATTCCGCCGGTGCTGGTGGGCGATTCCACCCGGCTGGCGCAAGCCCTGCTTAACTATCTTTCCAACGCCGTCAAATTCACCGAGCGCGGCACGATCACCGTGCGCATTTCCAAGTCGGAGGAAACGGCCACCAGCCTTCTGGTGCGCTTCGAAGTGACGGACAGCGGCATCGGCATCGAACCGGAAAAATTGTCCGGCCTGTTCGCTGCCTTCGAGCAGGTCGATGCCACCATCTCGCGCCGTTACGGCGGCACCGGCCTGGGACTCGCCATCACCCGGCAACTGGCGCGTCTCATGGGCGGCGAAGCCGGAGCGCAGAGTGTGCCCGGGCAGGGCAGCACCTTCTGGTTTACCGCACGCCTTGGCAATAGCGAACTCGGCGTGGATGAGTTAACCAATGCCCCAAAGCTTTCCAAAATGAGCCTGCAAACCATGCCGGTCGGCGCACGCATCCTGCTGGCCGAAGACAACAAGATCAACCAGGAAGTCGCGGTAGAACTTCTGAGCGAAGTCGGATTGAAAGTGGAGGTCGCCAACGACGGCTTTGAGGCGCTGGAGATGGCGCGCAAAGGCGGCTATGACCTGATCCTGATGGATATGCAGATGCCGGGCATGGACGGCCTGGAAGCGACCCGTGCCATCCGCGCCCAGCCCGGCTGCGCGATGCTCCCCATTCTGGCGATGACCGCCAACGCCTTCGACGAAGATCGCGAACACTGCAAGGCGGCAGGCATGAACGACTTCATCACCAAGCCGGTCGATCCCGAGCAACTGTTCGGCACGCTGCTGCGCTGGCTGCCGACGGCAGCGATGGTGACGCCCGCCGCCCCCGTTGCGGCAGAGTCGCTTCCCGCCGAACTCGCGGCCATCCCCGGCCTGGATGAAGAGAAGGGGCTCAAGGTGTTAAACGGCCACGTCGCCACCTACCTGCGTTTGCTGCGCCAATATGCGGTCGATCATGGCGACGACATGGCACGGTTGCGCAAGCATATGGCTGCGGGAGAGCGGGACGACGCTAGGCTACTGGCCCATACCCTGAAAGGCAGTTCGGCCAATCTGGGTGCGGTCGGCGTACGGGGGCTAGCCGCCAAACTGGAAGAGGCAATCAAGGGTGGCCGCGATGTTGCAGCAATCGGACGGCTGGCGCACACGCTTGAGATCGGCTTGCAGGAGTTGGTTGCCGGGATACGCACGGCACTGCCGGATGAGGCTGCAGTGCCCCATGTGGGCGAAGTGGATTGGACAGCGGTGCGGCAGGTGCTGGCAGAGCTGGAGCCGCTGCTGGCAACGGGCAGCATGCAGGCCAACCGAATCTTCGCGACCCACGCCGCATTGCTCAAGGCCGCGCTCGGCCCTTTGGGTGCGGAACTGGAAGAGCGAATTGAACATTTCCTCTACCCCGAGGCGTTGGAGACCGTAAAGCGGGCACGGCAGGAACACGGGGAGTTGGTGCAATGACGGCTGCCCCGGAAATCCTGATCGTCGAGGACAGCGCGGTGGAGGCAGAGTTGCTGCGCCGCACGCTTGCAAGGGCGGGCTATGCCGCGAGCATCGCGCACAACGGCGAGGAAGGCCTGCAGGCGGCGCGTGCGCACCGCCCAGCGCTGGTGATGAGCGACATCAACATGCCGCTGATGAACGGCTACCAGTTGTGCCGCGCCATCAAGGCTGACGATGCGCTGTGGAACGTCCCGCTGATGTTGCTCACGGTGCTGGCGGAGCCGGAAGACATCATCGAGGCGATCAACTCCGGTGCCGATGCCTACATCGTCAAGCCCTTCGCCGAAGCCGACCTGTTGAGCCGCATCCGTTCCTTGCTCGACTCCCCGATCGAGCGGCGGCATGCGGAAGAGCGGCGGGACGAAGTGGTGTCCTACGGCGGCAAGCACTACAGCATCGCCGCCGGCGGCAAGCAGGTGCTGAACCTGATGCTCTCGCTGTACGTGAACATGCTCAACCTGAGCCGCGAACTGGTCGCCATCCAGACCGAGCTCAACCTGATCAATGAGAACCTCGACGTGCAGGTGCGCGAACGCACCGCGGCATTGCGCGAAGGCGAGGAGAATTTCCGCCAGTTGTTCGAGGGCTCGCGCGATGCATTGATGGTGGCCAAGCCGCCATCATGGCACTTCACGGAAGTGAATCAAGCCGCGCTGCAACTGTTCGGCGCTGCCAGCAAGGCCGATTTCACGTCACTGGGGCCATGGGATCTTTCGCCGGAGCGGCAACCGGACGGGCGCATCTCGAAAGAGAAGGGGGAGGAATTGGGGGCGATCGTCCTGCGCGAAGGTTCCTGCCTTTTCGAGTGGGAACTGCGGCGCCTGAACGGCGAGACCTTTACCGCCAGCGTGCTGGGAACCCGCATGGGACCGAGAGGACAGACATTCCTGCAGGCCTCGGTGCGCGACATCAGCAAAGACAAGCAGGCTGAACTGGAATTGCGGGAAAGCGAGAGGAAATACCGGCAGTTGTTCGAGAGCTCGCGCGATGCATTGATGGTGCTGGAGCCGCCGTCCTGGCGCTTTACCGACGCCAACCAGGCAACGCTGCAAATGTTCGGCGCCGCCAGCACGGTTGAATTCACCGCCCTTGGTCCGTGGGCTGTTTCGCCCGAACGGCAACCCGACGGACGCTCCTCGGCGGAGAAGGCACAGGAGATGATCGCAGCTGCCATGCGCGAAGGTTCGCATTTTTTTGAATGGGAACATCAGCGCCTCGACGGCGAACCCTTTGCCGCCGAGGTGTTGTTGTCACGCATGGAAATGGATGGCCGGATATCTTTGAAGGCCACGGTGCGCGACATCACCCAGCGCAAGCGGGAGCAGCAGGCGCTGGCGGAATCCAGAATTCTGCTCAGTACCATTTTCGACTCGGTGCAGGACGGAATCGTCCTGATGGACGCCTCAACCCGGCAGTTTCGCATGAGCAATACTTCGGCTCAGCGCATGCTCGGATATAGCTCCGATGAGATTCTCGAACTGGGTGTGGAAGACATTCATCCCGCGGAAGCGATCGACAACGTCATGCGCCAGATCGAGCGGCAGCTCAAACACGAAATCAACCTCGCGCCGAACCTGCCGGTGAAAAGAAAGGATGGCACGATCTTCTATGCGGACATCAATGCCACTCCGATGACGGCGAAAGGAACTTCTTTCCTGCTCGGCGTTTTCAGGGATATCACCGAGCGCAAGCAGGCAGAACGGGCGTTGCAGGAAAGCGAATATTTTCTTAACACGTTGCTGAATGCGATCCCCGTTCCCGTTTTCTACAAGGACAGGGAGGGACGCTATCTGGGATTCAACAATGCCTACGAGACTTTCTTCGGTGCGACAAGGGATCAGCTGATCGGAAAGAGCGTCTTCGACATCAGCCCGCCGGAACTTGCGCAAATCTATCATGCAAAGGATGCAGCGCTTTTCGAAACCGGTGAGATGCAGCAATACGAGTCTCAGGTAAAGAACACGCACGGCTTGCTGCGCGACGTGATCTTCAACAAGGCGGTTTTTGCCGACAGTCAGGGAGCCGTCGCCGGACTGATCGGGGTGATCCTCGACATCACCGAACGAAAAAATCTGGAGCAGGTGCTACAGGAAAATAACACGCAACTGGAAAGTGCCAAGGCAGCTGCCGAGAAAGCGAACGTGGCCAAGAGCGCCTTTATCGCCAACATGAGCCACGAGATACGCACGCCCCTGAATGCCATCGTCGGGCTCACGCACCTGCTGCGGCGCGGCAATCCGGATCCGGTGCAAACCGAGAAGCTGGAGAAAATCGTCGAAGCCTCCCGCCACCTGCTCTCGGTCATCAACAACATTCTCGACTTTTCCAGGATCGAGGCGGGCATGCTGAATCTCAATGCAGCCGGCTTCGCCCTCGAGCGCATGCTGGACAATGTCGTTTCCATGATCGGTCCGAAAGCACGCGACAAGCGTTTGCAACTCGTCGTGGACAGGTGCGACGTGCCGCCGGTGCTAGTGGGCGATTCCACCCGGCTGGCACAAGCCCTGCTCAACTATCTTTCCAACGCCATCAAATTTTCCGAGCGCGGCAAGATCACCGTGCGCATCTCCAAGTTGGAGGAAACAGAAACCGGCCTTTTGCTGCGCTTCGAAGTGACAGACACCGGCATCGGCATCGCGCCGGAGAGAATCGCGGACTTGTTCGCGGCCTTCGAACAGGTCGATGCCACCACCTCGCGCCGCTACGGCGGTACGGGCCTGGGACTCGCCATCACCCGGCGGCTGGCGCAGTTGATGGGCGGCGAGGCCGGGGCACAGAGCGTGCCCGGCGAGGGCAGCACTTTCTGGTTTACCGCACGCCTCGGCAAAAGCAATCTCAGGCCGGATGAACTTACAGAAGAGACGCCCGCCATCGCCGAGTTCAGCCTGCAGACCATGCCGGTCAGTGCGCGCATCCTGCTGGCCGAAGACAACAAGATCAATCAGGACGTCGCAGTAGAGTTGCTGAACGATGTCGGACTGAAAGTGGAGGTCGCCAACGACGGGCATGAGGCGCTGGAAAAGGCGCGTGGTGGCGGCTTTGATCTGATCCTGATGGATATGCAGATGCCGGGCATGGACGGCCTGGAGGCGACCCGCGCCATCCGCGCCCTGCCCGGCTGCACGACGCTGCCTATCGTGGCGATGACCGCCAATGCGTTCGACGAGGATCGCGAACGCTGCAGGGAAGCAGGCATGAACGACTTCATCACCAAGCCGGTCGATCCGGAGCAATTTTTCGGCACGCTGTTGCGCTGGCTGCCGGACAGCGCGATGGTTACGCCCGCCGCCCCTGTTGCAACGGAGACGCTGCCCGCGGTCCTCGCAGCCATTCCCGGCCTGGATGCAGAGAAAGGGCTCAAGGTGCTGAACGGCCACCTCGCCACTTACCTGCGGCTGCTGCGCCAGTATGCAGTCGATCATGGCGACGACGTGACCCGCTTGCGCGAGCGAATGTCTGCGGGAGCGCGAGACGATGCCAGGCTGCTGGTACATACGCTGAAAGGCAGTTCGGCCAATCTGGGCGCGACCGGTGTGCAGGGATTAGCCGCCAAACTGGAAACGGCGATCAAGGGTGACAGCGATGCGGCGGCAATCGAACGTCTGGCGCGCACGCTCGAAACCGGGTTGCAGAAGTTGGTTGCCGGAATACGCACGGCGCTGCCCGAGGAGGCTCTAGCGCCCTATGCCGGTGAAGTGGATTGGACGCTGGTGCGGAAAGTGCTGGTCAAACTGGAGCCGATGCTGAAGGCTTCCAGCGTGCAGGCCAACCAGATCATTGAGCATCACGCCGCACTGCTCAAGGCTGCGCTCGGCCCTTTGGGGACGGAACTGGTACAGCAGGTCGAACATTTTCTGTTCCCTGAGGCGTTGGAGACCGTCAAGCGGGCGCGGCAGGAACGGTCGGAGTTGGCGGGATGAGTTTCTTCCATGAATATGTAGGATGGGTTTTACTACTCCGTGGGAGTATTAATAACGGTCAGGATTCCGGCCTGACCGAAGGTCGGCCTGTCCTGAGCCTAGCGAGGGGCCGGAATGACGCGGCAGCGAGGATGAATGAAATGGACCCGAACAAAACCGAAGTGACAACCCGCGCAAGAATTCTGATTGTGGACGGCGATCCGGGTAATCTGGCGGCTCTCGGCAGTCTGCTCCAACCGCATTACGATGTGTTGGCGGCACCTTCCGGGGAGCTTGCATTGCAGATCGCCGCAGGCACCCCTCCACCGGATCTGATTTTGCTCGATGTATTAATGCCGGGGATGGATGGCTATGAGCTGACCGCTGCTATCCGCGCCGCAGAGCAGGGAGCACGACACATCCCGATTGTGGCCCTGACCGCCAACGCTCTGAAGGGCGAGGCCGATCACTGCCGTGCAATCGGGATGGACGAACATCTGAGCAAGCCGGTGCAACTCACAGAACTGAAAGCAATGCTGGAAAGATGGCTGCCTGTTGCGGCTGAATCTACGCCAGCCGAACCTGTGCCAGCCGAAACCATATCAATGGATACTGCGCCGCCCGCACCAGCCACCATTGGAACATCCAAACCGGTTGACGTGAATGTACTCAAGGCTCTGGTGGGCGACGACGAGGCGACCATACGCGACTTCTTGAACACCTTCCGCCTCAACTCAAAAATAGTAGCAGCCGAGTTGTGCACCGCATGCACTGCCGGCCAGACATCGGCCGCCTGGGCATTGGCGCACAAACTCAAGTCGTCTGCGCGAACGGTGGGTGCACTGGCGCTGGGCGAGTTGTGCGCCAAGATGGAACAGGCTGGAAAAGCCGACAACGCCGATGCAATGGCGGCACTATTGCCCAAGTTCGAGCAGGAACAGGCGAACGTGGAGCATTTTCTTGAGGAGTATTGAAAAGCATATTCGGTTTTCGGTGTAACCCAGCAACGGAAGATCCTTTCAAGTTTTTGCATTAACGCGCTGACCGCTATTTAAGGAGTTTCATTATGAATGAAATCTCAATCAGGATTCCGGCACTCGACAGAGCCTATGATTGTCTTTGCAAGAACAACCGTAATCTATCGTTTGTAGCCATTCCATAAAGGATGCTGCCCGCCATGGATACTCTAGCCTCAAACGACGCAAAGATTCTGATCTCTACGGATAGTGTTACCGATGCCGAGATGGTGAAGAATCTATTGCATCCCGAATTTGACAACGTTTCCATTTCTACCAAGCCGACACCTGACGTGTCCGACTTTGACCATGTTCAGCCGGACGTGCTCGTGCTGGCATTCAACGAATTGGAAAAATCGGAGCGTTACTATCTGAGTTTGTACCGGCACAGCCAAACGGTACAGCAGCATCCGCATCGCACCGTGATTCTGTGTGGCCGGGAAGAGGTGAGGCGTGCTTATGAATTATGCATGAAGGATATTTTCGACGATTACGTCTTGTTCTGGCCGATGACCTTCGACGCATCCCGGCTGCTGATGTCCATCCACAATGAGCTCAGAGAGCTGTCCTCCATCAAGGCCAAGTTGCCGACTGTCGCCGAGTTTGCGGCCCAGGCGCGACGCTTGGCAGAACTGGAGAGCAAGTTGGATCAGCAGGTAGCGCAAGGTGTCAGCCACATTGAAACGTCAAGCCGCGCCATGGAGCAGGCCGAACAGGGAATCGATTTGGCGCTGGATGAATTTTCCCAAAGGCTGATTTCGGAGGCGCAGCCAAATCCAGCCGAAGTCAAAAACACCGAGGCGTTGAAAAATGAAATCAGCCGATTCAAGCAGGAAGAAGTACATCAGCATTTTCATGCTGCAGCCGATTCTGCGCAACCACTGAAGCAATGGGTGCAAGGATTGAAGCAGGAATATGCGCCGCATATGGAGTCGGTTCGCGCTCTGAATGCGATGGCGGAGCGTGTCAGACCTGTCGTGCTGGTGGTGGATGATGATGAGTTACAGCATAAGATTATTGGCAATATATTGGCAGAGGAAAATTACCAGCTCATTTTTGCCGATAGCGCTATGCAGGCATTGGGTATGCTGCACAAAGCCAAACCCGACGTTATTCTCATGGATGTCATGATGCCGGATATGGACGGTATCGAAGCTACGCGCCATCTGAGGGGGGTAGAACGATATGCCAAAATACCTGTGATCATGATTACAGGAAACAGCGAAGGAAAAACCGTAGCTGACTCCCTACAAGCAGGAGCCAATGATTTCGTGGTAAAACCTATTGCCCGCACCACTTTGATTGCCAAGATGGCTCGCGCATTAAGCATGATGCCAACTTGATTCCCGGCAATTGCATAAATTGCCGGGCAAAAGAAGTGTCGCAACATTATTTGAATTTTACCCCCTACTTTAAAGGGCAAGCCTCCCTGCGAACTGTGGAGTGCGGATTGCGCTGTCGGAGAGGAGGTTAACAGCAGCGCATTAGAACCGGTCTCGGAACATGTTCGGCAAAATTACTCGCGGTGGCGCAAAACGGAATGATTTCGCTGGAGGTTGCCGATCCGGAAAACCGGATCACGATTACCGTGACACTGCTGCGTTACGCCGGGGCGGCAGCCTCGATATTGGAGGATGGCTCGAATGCACACTGAGAATATGACAGGGGAGATTCAGGCAAGAATTCTGGTTGTGGACAACGATGCAGGCATCCGACGTTGAGATGACCAGAGGGTCATCCTTACTGTAACGGATTTGTCGATGATGGTGATGCTGAGGTTTATCGCAGCGACTTGAGTACTTTGCTTGTCAGGCTTTCACAGATTGCTAAAGTTGACATGAAGTGAAGTTTCGGTAATTAAACAACCCAAAGGCATAGGAACAGAATCATTGAGATGAGCTAATTTTCTGCTTTTTCAGTGACCGCTTGCGGTACAAGCAGCCGCTCAGAGGTTCCACTGCGAGGGGCTGGTGTGGGTCGAAAGCGTGAGTTCGCCAAAGTCCGGTTTGCGACGACTAATTCGTTAAGTGCTATGACCGCACCGAACAGCCGCCATGCATTGCATGTGCGGCGACCGCCGGAGTGTCCCTGGACGACGACTCTGTTCAGGCCCAGAATTCCGAAAAGTCCGGGCAGCGTTACTGACATACGTACGTACGTCTTCTTATGGACGCTTATCCGTGATGTCTGCATACTGCCCTTCGCCGATGTAACTCACCTTCGAAGCAAATAAGGCAGGGGTAATCATATGTTGATCGAACTCCTTTCCGCAGGCTTGGCCGCGTTGAACGATTACATCGCGACGCATGTGCTGACCTGTCTGGTGCCCGCCTTTCTGCTGGCTGGCGCGATGGTGACCTTCATTCGCAGGGAGGCGATCCTGGCGCTGCTCGGCGAGCGGGTCAGCAAGTTCAAGTCGTTCCCGCTCGCGGCCGGGTCCAGTTTCCTCGTCGCGGCCTGCTCCTGTACCGTGATTCCCGTCGCCAGCGGCCTGTACTACGCGGGCGCGGGCATTGGCGCGGCGTTCATCGTGTTGTGGGTCGCGCCGGCGTCGAACATCCTGGCGCTGACTTATACCGGCACCATCCTGGGCGGTGAGATGGTCGTGGCGCGCGTCGTGGCGTCTCTCCTGATGGCGTTCGTGGTGGGCATGGTCATGAGTTACGCCTTTCGGGATGCGCCCCAGCCGCCCCGAGCGCGGGCGCCGACGCCGGGCCCGGCCAGCAAGGACGATGCCTTCATCGACCGCCGGAGCCTGATCCTGATCGGACTGCTGGTGCTCACCCTGTTGTTGCCCAACTACCTGGTCCAGAGTGGTCCCTATCTGCTCAAGGTGGGTGTCTGGGGTGTGCTGACGCTGGTGACTGCCGCCTATGCGTGGTGGGCCATCGAGCGGGAGCAGTTGCAGTTGTGGCTGCAGGAGACCTGGTGGTTTGTGCGTATCATCTTCCCGCTGCTGCTGGCCGGTGTGTTCGTCGTCGGCATCGTCGGATATTTGCTGCCCGAGGCATGGGTGCGCGAGTGGCTCGGCGGCAACAGCCTGATGGCGACGTTCCTGGCGACGCTGATCGGCTCGGTCACCTATTTCGCGACCATGACGGAAGCCCCGTTCGTGCATACCCTGATGGGGCTCGGCATGGGCAAGGGCCCGGCGCTGGCGCTGTTGTTGTGCGGGCCCGGGCTCAGCCTGCCGAACTGGCTCGCAATCGCGCGCGTGTTCGGTGTCCGCCAGGCCATGGTTTATGTGCCGACCATCATTGTGTTGAGTACGGCGGTCGGCTGGGTCTTTGGTAATTTCATTTTGTAGGAGGGGTCATGAAGATCCAGATAGCAGGTCCGGGATGTGCGAAATGCCAGGCGTGCGAGAAGAATGTGCGCGAAGCATGCGCGCAGCTCGGCGTCGAGGCCGAGATCGAGCACCTGACGGAACCGCGCGAGTTCGCGCCGCTGGGTGTCATGATGACGCCGGCGGTGCTCATCGACGGCAGGCTGGTGGGTTCAGGTCATGTGCCGACCGTCGACAAGCTGAAGCAGGCGATCGGCGAGGCCGGTTGAACGCTGCCCCACGCCATCATTCCCGAAGACAACGCCCCAAAGCCAACGCCCCAAAGCCAACGCCCCAAAGCACAAGATCGATGGCATGGTGATCATCGCGGTGGAGCGGGTGGATGAGGCAGTGGAGAAGATGCGTTAGTCCGAAACATCTCATGTGGCGTGCCGGTCGTGCGTGACCTGCATTACGCAACCCTTTGTCCGGCAGGGAAAATCAGGCAATCACCGATGTGTTAAAGTGGCGTCGACAGGCATTGTTGTCCCGACAGGTCATGGATAATTGCGAAATGAACTTTCATCAAAATTCCCGGCGCGATCCTGTCGTCAGGTTGGCGCTGCTTGTGCTGATGACTTTCATCGTGTTCATCGCTTCTGCCCAGGCTGCGCAGCCGGTGCGTATCGGTGTATTGGCGTTCCGACCCAAAGCGATCACGCTGGAGCAATGGCAACCGCTGGCGGGCGTCTTCAAACAGTCCATGCCGGGGCGCGAATTCGTGATCGAAGCCTTCACCCTGCCGGAAATGGAAAAGGCCGTCGCCGCCAACGAGCTGGATTTCGTGCTGACCAATTCCGGCCACTACGTGTTGCTGAGCAAGCGCTACGGGTTGACTTCACCCATCGCCACGCTCGTCGTCGACGAGAGCGGCAAACTGGCCCGCTCGTTTGGCGGTGTCATCTTCACGCGCGCTGCCGTGACGAATATCGATACATTGAGCTCCCTGCGCGGCAAGACGATCGCTATCGTGAATACCGATTCGCTGGGTGCCTATCAGATGCAGGCATACGAATTGAAGCGGGCGGGGGTACGTCTGCCGCTGGATGCAAAACTGGTCGTCACCGGGTTGCCGCAGGATAACGTGGTCGAAGCAGTGCTGGATGGACGGGCGGACGTCGGGTTTGTGCGCACCGGGGTGCTGGAAGCGCTGGTGCGCGAGGGCAAGCTCGATGCGTCCAGACTCAAGGTGCTGAACCCGCAGCATCCGCCGGGATTCCCGGTGCAGATCTCCACGCACCTGTATCCGGAATGGCCGTTCGCCGCGCTGCCGCATGTCGACGAACACCTGGCCCGGCATGTTGCCGCATCGCTGTTCATGCTGGAGGCTGACTCTGCTGCCGCGAAGGCCATGAAGATCCACGGCTTCGTCATTCCCGGCGATTACGCGTCTGTGGCCGAAGTGTTGCGCGAACTGCGCGCGCCGCCGTTCGAACAGACTCCGTTATTCACCCTTGATGATGTGATCATCCAGTATCGCTGGCAGATATTGGCCTCGCTGTTCGCCGGCGGTCTGGTCATGTTTCTGATGCTGCGGCTGATGTGGACCAAGCGCAAACTGCACGAAGAGCATCGCCTGGTGCTGCGCCAGCAGCAGCAGATGCGGCACATGGCCTTCTACGACATGCTCACCCTGTTGCCCAACCGCCGCCTGCTGCATGACCGTCTGGGGCAGGCCCTCGCGGCGAGCAACCGCAGCAAACGCTATGCGGCGCTGATGTTCCTCGATCTGGACAACTTCAAGCCGCTCAACGATACCCACGGACACGAAGTCGGCGATCTGCTGCTGATCGAGGTGGCAAGACGACTGAAGGCTTGCGTGCGCGAGGTGGATACGGTGGCGCGCCTGGGCGGCGATGAGTTTGTCGTGCTGCTGTCCGAGCTGGGGCCGCGCAGGGAAGAATCGGCGGTGCAGGCGGGCATCGTCGCCGAGAAGATACGTGCAGCGCTCTCCGAGCCCTACCGCCTGACGATTGCGCACGAGGATAAATCGGGGGAGACGGTCGAGCATCATTGCAGTGCCAGCATCGGCGTGACCCTGTTCCTGGACCATGACGGGCGACCCGAAGACATCCTCAAACTGGCCGATGCGGCGATGTACCGGGCCAAGGAACTGGGACGCAATCGCATCCATTTCAGCGATGAGAAGGCCTGAGAGAGACTATAGTCCATGAACATGCATCCAGATAGCGACCCACGCTGGGACCACCAGCACATCTTCAACCAGGGCAACCCTGCTGCCGAACGCGGCACGCGCGCCGTGATGTGGATCACCGCCGTCATGATGGTGGTGGAGATTATTGCCGGCTGGTGGTTCAACTCGATGGCGCTGCTGGCCGACGGGTGGCACATGAGTTCGCATGCCTTCGCCATCGGGCTGAGCGCTTATGCCTACGGCGCGGCGCGACGTTATGCGCAGGACCCGCGCTTCGCCTTCGGCACCTGGAAGATAGAGATACTGGGCGGTTTCGCTAGCGCCATCTTCCTGCTCGGCGTCGCCGCCATGATGGTGATCAGCTCGGTCGAACGGCTGTTGCAGCCGCAGACCATTCATTATCAGGAGGCGATCTTCATCGCCGTGATCGGCCTGCTGGTGAATATCGTCTGTGCCGTCATCCTCGGCAAATCACAGCACGGGCACCATCATCACGAGCATGGCGGGCATGACCATCATCACGACCATCACCACCACCACCACGACCTGAACCTGAAGTCGGCCTACCTGCACGTCATCGCCGATGCGGCGACTTCGGTATTGGCCATCGTCGCGCTGGCGGGCGGCATGTTCTACGGCTGGTCGTGGCTGGACCCGGTGATGGGCATCGTCGGCGCGACGCTGGTGGCGATCTGGGCGAGAGGGCTGCTGCTCGATACCGGCAAGATACTGCTCGACCGCGAGATGGATCATCCTGTCGTCGATGAGATACGCGAAGTCATCGAGATTCCCGGACATCCCGATGCGACCAGGATCGTCGATCTGCATGTCTGGCGCGTCGGCGCGGATGCCTATGCCTGCGCGATCGGCATCGTGACGCGTAGCGCCGAACTGACCCCGGAGCAGGTGCGCGAGCAGTTGCGCCAGCATGAGGAGATAGTGCACAGTACGATAGAGATACATCGATATTGACGTTATTCCGAGACAAGGAGGAAGCCATGTCCGAATCGCTTATGGATCGTGAACTGCGAATCTTGATACTGGAAGACACAGCTACCGACGCGGAGTTGTCAGAACACGAATTGCGCAAGGCGGGCGTCTACTTCACCTCACGGCGCGTCGAGACGCTGGCAGCGTTCAAACAGGCGTTGAACGATTTCAAGCCGGACATCATTCTCTCGGACTACAACCTGCCGGATTGCACCGGCCTGGAGGCGCTGGAAGTTGTGCAGCGCGATCATCCGGAAGTGCCGGTGGTCATGGTCACCGGCGTGCTCAGCGATATTGCTGCAGTGGAACTGATCCATGCCGGGGCGAAAGATTATGTGCTGAAAGACCGTCTGGCGCGGTTGGCGCCCGCGGTGCAACGGGCGCTGGCGATGGAGCAGAGCGCCCGTGCGCGGGCGGCAGCCGAACTGGAACTGCGCAAGTCTCACGATGATCTGGAAGCGCGCGTGCGCCAGCGCACTGCCGAGTGGACCATCGCCAATGCCGCACTGAAGCTCGAAAAAGAAGAGCAGGGAAAGCTGATCAAGGAACTTGCTGCGGCCCACAGCCAGATGCTGCAATCCGAGATGATGGCCTCGCTGGGGCAACTTGCCGCCGGGGTGGCGCACGAGATCAGCGATCCGGTCGGGTTCGTGGCTTCCAATCTGGGCACCTTGGGCAAATGCATCCATGGTCTGCTCAGGGTGCTGGAGGCTTACGAGAGCCACGAGGGTGAACTGTCGCCGGAGAGTCGCGCAGCAATCGCCGGGATCAGGCAACAGGTTGATCTCGATTCCACGCGCAGCGATGCGGACAATCTGCTGTCGGAATCGATGGCGGGCCTGCAAAGGGTCAAGCGCATCGTCCTGGATCTGAATGATTTCTCGCATGTGAAGAGTCAGGACAGGCAAATGGCGGATCTGGAACGCGGCCTGGACAGCACGCTCAACATCGTATGGAACGAGCTCAAGGACAAGGCCGAGATCGTCAAGGAATACGCGGGCATTCCCAAGATCAAATGCCTCCTCGCCCAGCTCAACCAGGTATTCATGCACCTGCTGATCAATGCCGGGCAGGCGATAGACGAACACGGACGCATCACCATCCGTACCGGCGAGACCGACACAGAGGTGTGGGTGGAGATTGAAGACACCGGCAGGGGCATCCTGCCGGAGCATATGAAGCGCATCTTCGATCCCTTCTTCACCACCAGACCTGCCGGCGCAGGCACGGGGCTGGGGCTGTCCATGTCCAACGACATCGTGCGCGAGCATGGCGGACGCATCGAAGTCAAAAGCGAATTCGGCAGGGGATCGGTATTCAGGGTGGTACTGCCGAAAGAAGCAAGGCCGGAATGATCATCTTCGGACGATGTTGACGATCATCACCACCACGACCTGAACCTGAACTGCACGTCATCGCTGACGCCGGATCAAATGCGCAAACAGCCAAACCAGCACAAATAAATCGTGCATGCGCCGATTGCATGGCGCAAACCCTCATCCCCAGCCCTTCTCCCAGAGGGAGAAGGGAGTAAAAGCCCCTCTCCCTCTGGGAGAGGGGTTGGGGTGAGGGAACCACCTCAACCAGCTTGCCGCGAGAGAAATTGACGAAGAGCAACTGCGGTTTTTAGAGTCATACGGAGGTGCCATGCATAAACTCAAGAACGAAGCCGCCCTGTTCAAGGAAGCGTTCCAGGCCGGAATAAAGTATGCCGAAGGGCGCGGTGTGGTCGTGTTCGAGCCGAAAGACTCGGCCAGCGAAAAGCTGCTGTACATCTACCGGCTGCTGGTGCACGACAAAGTCATCGTGCCCTTGCCCGAAGACCAGGTGGCCGAAAAGACCATGAGGCACAAGCTGGCAATCTGGTACTCAAAGCAATTGCCCGCAGATCATCCGTTGCTGAAATAGGGATGTGAGGCGGATGCGAAATGCCTATTGAGCTATTTCCAAATTCATAACAAAGTACCAAACCTGCTACCACGTCATTCCGGCGCAGGCCGGAATCCAGTGCTGATATTCAAAATATAGTTGGGTTTTGTCCCGCAATGCGGGGCTTGTTGGATTAACTGGATTCCGGCCTGCGCCGGAATGACGAATGAGGCCTTAATCAGGCATCCCATGGTTGTAGCGTCAATGACGGTAATCACGAAATTTGCATAACGAATTTCGGCAAAATCAATAAAATAGCTACAGCATGCTGAAAAGCAAAACGGGTAGCAGCAAAGAACCTGGGGAGAGTACAAAATGCAATGGATGGAAGAATACGCAGTCGGCGTCGATGAAATCGACGAGCAGCATAAAGGCATCATCGACCTGTTCACCGTGATCAACACGGCCATCGCCCAGCGCGAAGGCTGGGCAGACCTCTTCTTCAAACTCGAAAAACTGCGCGAACACGCACGCTTCCACTTCGCGATCGAAGAATCCCTGATGCGCATGCACAGCTATCCAAAACACGCGGAACATGCCGAACAACACAGGCACTTCCTCGACAAGCTCGACCAGTTGCAGATGACCACCCTGAGCCGGCAAGTAACCATGAACACCATCGATTACCTGGCCAACTGGTATCCGGAACATATGAAAACACTGGATCGCGACTTCGTCCGCTACCTCATCGACCACGGCAAAGTGAACCTCACCCATCCCCCGGCCGCATGATCCTGCCGAACGGCATGCAACGTGCCGTCCGGCGGCGATGATGGCATGGCAATAGCATTAGCGCTTCGGCCATTTTCCGGCTATTGCTTCTCGATCTTCTCGATCACCCATTTCTTCTTTTCATTCTGCATCATTTCGAAGTGCACACGGTCGCCGATCTGGATGCCGTGACCGGCATGACCATTCAAATCGAACCACATGGTCATCGACGGCCAGTCCAGCGACGGGATGGGTTCATGAGCGATCTGCAACTTGCCCGCCTTGGCCGCTTTTACTACACCCATGCCCTGGTGCATGGTCATATGTTCGCTATGCGCGGCCATGTCATGGTTCATGTCGTGTTCGTGCGAGGCGGCTTGGGCGAGGCCAATGGAGGCGAGCAGGGCGAATGCGAGGGTAAGTTGTTTCATGGTGTTTCCTTTCGGTTGGTGGTTGAAGAAGATTCGTTTCGCTTGATCAGCGCATAGATCACCGGGATCACCAGTAGGGTGAGTACAGCCGATGAGATCATGCCGCCAACCATGGGGGCGGCGATGCGGCGCATCACTTCCGAGCCGGTGCCGCTGCTCCACAGGATGGGCAGCAGGCCGGCCATGATGGCGACCACGGTCATCATCTTGGGGCGGACGCGTTCGACTGCGCCGTGCATGATGGCGGCTTGCAGGTCGGCGGCGGTCGGTTGTCTTCCTTCGCTCAAACAGCGTGCCTGAACGTCCTTCCAGGCATGTTCCAGATAGATCAGCATCACCACCCCGGTCTCCGCCGCCACCCCCGCCAGCGCGATGAATCCCACCGCGACCGCTACGCTCAGGTTGTAATCGAGCAGCCACAGCAGCCATACGCCGCCCACCAGCGCGAACGGCACCGACAGCATCACCACCAGCGATTCGGTGACGCGCTTGAAGTTGAGATACAGCAGCAGGAAGATCAGCAGCAGCGTGACGGGGATGACGATCTTCATCTTCGAGATAGCGCGTTCCATGTACTCGAACTGCCCGCTCCAGGTCGCGTAGTAGCCGGGCGGGAACTTCACCTCCGCCGCCACCGCCTTGCGCGCCTCGTCCACATAAGAGCCGATGTCGCGCTCGCGGATGTCCACGTAGATGTAGGCGGAGAGCAGGGCGTTCTCGGTGCGGATACTCGGCGCGCCCTTGCTGAGGCTCACCCTGGCGACCTGGCCGAGCGGGATCATCGCGCCGTCCATGGTCGTCACCAGCACTTCGCGCGCGATCCGTTCCGGCGTGTCGCGCAGTTCGCGCGGGTAACGCACGCTGACGCCGAAGCGTTCCAGTCCTTCCACCGTGGTGGTGACCATCTCGCCGCCGAGTGCGGTGGCGATGACGTCCTGCAATTCGCCGACGGACAGTCCGTAGCGCGCCAGCGCCAGCCGGTCCGGTTCGATGTCGAGATAGAAACCGCCGGTGATGCGCTCGGCGTAGGCGCTAGTCGTGCCCGGTATGTTTTTGACCACGGCCTCGATCTGCTTGGCGACACGCTCCATCTCGTCGAGGTTCTTGCCGTACACCTTGATGCCGATGGGCGTGCGGATGCCGGTGGAGAGCATGTCGATGCGCGCCTTGATCGGCATGGTCCAGGAGTTGGCCACGCCGGGGAATTGCAATGCCTTGTCCATCTCGGCGATCAGCTTGTCGGTGTCCATGCCGTCGCGCCATTCCTCCTGCGGCTTGAGGTTGATCACCGTCTCGAACATCTCCAGCGGCGCCGGGTCGGTGGCGGTCTGCGCGCGTCCGGCCTTGCCATACACCGACGCGACTTCGGGGAAGCTCTTGATGATCTTGTTCTGCGTCTGCAGCAGTTCGGCGGCCTTGGTTACGGACATGCCGGGCAAGGCGGTGGGCATGTAGAACAGCGTGCCTTCGTTGAGCGTCGGCATGAACTCGCTGCCCAGCTTCATGGCGGGATACACGCTCAACAGCATCGCCGCTGCGGCGACGGCGAGTGTGGTCTTCTTGCGCTGCAGCACGGCGGCGATGAGCGGACGGTAGCCCGCGATGAGCCAGCGGTTGAGCGGGTTCTCCGCTTCCGGTTTGATGTTGCCCTTGATGAACAGCAGCATCAGCACCGGCACCAGTGTGACCGAGAGCAGGGCGGCGCCGGCCATGGCGAAGGTTTTTGTGAACGCGAGCGGTGCGAACAGGCGGCCCTCCTGCGCTTCCAGCGTGAACACCGGCAGGAAAGAGACAGTGATGATGAGCAGGGAGAAGAAGAGGGAGGGGCCGACTTCTTTGCAGGCTGACAAAATGGCATTGGCGCGGTCAGCAAAGAGTGCGCCCTCATCCCCAGCCCTTCCCCCAGAGGGGGAAGGGAGTAGAGCCCCTCGCCCCTCCCTCACCCCATGCCCTCTCCCGGAGGGAGAGGGAGTTCTCACGGGGTTGGGGTGAGGAAGCCGCTCCAAATGCTTATGCGCATTCTCGATCATCACGATTGCCGCATCCACCATCGCCCCAATCGCAATCGCGATCCCGCCCAGACTCATGATGTTTGAATTCAGATTCAAAAATCGCATGGCGATGAACGCGATCAGCACGCCGATAGGCAGCATCACGATGGCGACTAGCGCGCTACGTGCATGCATCAAGAACACCATGCACACCAGCGCCACGATCAATCCTTCCTCCAGCAGCGTTTTCTTCAGCGTGGCGATGGCGCGCTCGATCAGTTCGGAGCGGTCGTATACCGTCTGGATGGTCACGCCTTCGGGCAGGCCGGGCGCGATCTCGGCGATCTTGTCCTTGATGTTCTGAATCACTTCCAGCGCATTCTGGCCGTAACGCGCCATGGCGATGCCGGACACCACTTCGCCTTCGCCGTTCAACTCGCTCAGTCCGCGCCGCTCGTCCGGTCCCAGTTCCACACGCGCGATGTCGCGCAGCAGCACCGGCGTGCCGCGTTCGGCTTTCATCACCAGATTTTCGATATCCGCTTTGCCGCGCAGGTAGCCGTGGCCGCGCACCATGTACTCGGTCTCGGCCATCTCCACCACGCGCCCGCCGACGTCGCGGTTCGATTCGCGGATGACCTGCGATACCTTGCTCAGCGGGATGCCGTAGGAACGCAGCTTCAGCGGATCGACCGTCACCTGGTATTGCTGCACGAAGCCGCCGATGGAGGCGACCTCGGCCACACCGTGCGCCTTGGTCAGTTGATAGCGCACATACCAGTCCTGCATGGTGCGCAGCTCGGCGAGGTTGTGCTTGTCGCTGAGCACCGCGTACTGATACACCCAGCCCACGCCGCTCGCATCCGGCCCCAGTTGCGGCGACACACCCTTGGGCATGCGCCCGGCGATGCTGTTGAGGTATTCCAGCACGCGCGAGCGCGCCCAGTAGATGTCGGTGCCGTCCTCGAAGATCACGTACACGAACGACGCGCCGAAGAAGGAGAAGCCGCGCACCACTTTTGATTTCGGCACCGACAGCATGGCCGTGGTGAGCGGGTAGGTGACCTGGTCTTCCACCACCTGCGGCGCCTGTCCCGAATATTCGGTGTAGACGATTACCTGCACATCGGAAAGATCGGGCAGCGCGTCCAGCGGTGTTTTCACCAGCGCGTAGATGCCTGCCAGCGTGATGAACAGGGTGGCGAGGAGGACAAGGAAGCGGTTGCGCGCTGACCACTCGATGATTGTGTTCAGCATATCAGTGCACCTACTAATTCGTCACACCGGCGAAGGCCGGTGTCCAGTTGATTAAAAGCACTGGATTCCGGCCTTCGCCGGAATGACGGAATCTGAGTTTTTCGTTGCCTCTTGTACATGTCAGTGTCCCTCGTGCTGCGCCTGCAGCTTGGTGATCACCCATTCGCCTTCGCCGCGCTCCACGATCTCGAAGCTGATGGCACTACCCGGCTTGATGTTGGCCGCCAGCGACGGGTTCGCCAGCGCGAAGTCCATTGTCATCGACGGCCACTTGAGCGCGGGAATGGGATCGTGGGTGATGCTGACGGTGCTGTCGTCGTTGATTGCTTCGAGCGTGCCTTGGGCTTGATGGCCGACAGAGCCAGCCTTGTAGGAGCCAGCTTGCTGGCGATTGCCATTCGCCAGCAAGCTGGCTCCTACAGGTGCTTCGCCCATGCCACCCAACGCCGCCTTCAGATTGCTCTCCGAATCCAGCAGGAAGTTGGCCGAGGTCACGACTTCTTCACCTGCCACGATGCCGCTCAGCACTTCGACATAGTCGTCGCTACGACTACCCAGCGTAACCGCACGCGGCTCGAAGCGTCCCTCCGCCAGCCTTACCAGCACTGTTTGTCTGGTGCCGCTGTCGATCACCGCCGAGGTCGGCACGGTCACCACCTTCTCGGCCTTGCCCGCGCCGATCTGCGCATTGGCGAACATGGCGGGTTTTAGCAGCGCTTTCGGGTTGGCGATCTCGATGCGCACCTGCACCGTGCGCGTCGCGCTGTTCAGCGTCGGGTAGATGAACGCCACCTTGCCGTCGAAGCTGCGCTCCGGCCAGGCATCGACCGTGACTTGAGTCGGGGATCCGAGTTCGATCTGGCCGATGTCCTGCTCCGGCACTTCGGCGATCACCCACACCGACGACAGGTCGGCGATCTGGTACAGCATCTCGCCGGGCATGAAGCGCATGCCTTGCACGGCTTTCTTTTCCAACACGATGCCGTTGGCGGGGGCTCGGAAGGTCACGCGCGGGCGGGCAGGGATTGAAGATTGACTTTCTCGTTCGCCTCCTCGCCCACTGGGAGAGGATTGAGGTGAGGGTAATTCAGATATGGGTGTATCGGCCATGTCCCAGTTCTTCAGGCGTTCGGCGCTGGCATCGGCAAGTTGCCGCATGCTCTGCTTCGCATCGTCGTCGGCATCCTTGAGCGCGGCCAAGCCCTGTTGCGCCAGGGCATGTTCACGTTGGGCCGAGACCAGTTCCGGGCTGTACACATCGAACAGCGCCTGTCCCTTCGTCACGGCCTGCCCGGTGGTGTTCACATACAGGTGTTCCACCCACCCCCCGAATCTGGGCGCGATGGTATGCAGGCGGCGCTCATCGATCTCGATGCGTCCGGTCACGCGCAGCGTCCGGTTCAGTTCGCGCAGGGCGGCGGCCTCGCTCTTCACACCCAGCTTCTGCACCTTGTCCACGCTGATGCTGAGTTGACTGCCGGATTCCGCTTCGCCCTCATACACCGGCACATAATCCATGCCCATCGAGTCTTTCTTCGGCACCGGCGAGGTGTCCGGCAATCCCATCGGATTGCGGTAGTAGAGCGGCTTGCGTTCTGCCTTTCCCTCGGCACTCGGCACCCGGAACTCTGCACTGGAATTTCCATACCAGTATCCGCCCGCAGCCACGACCAGCAACAGTGCTACGCCCAGCATCGTTTTGACGGCGTTGCTCATAATGACACCTCAATTGGTTCGTCATTCCGGCGCAGGCCGGAATCCAGTTCTATGAAACAATTCCACCGCAACGCGGTGGGCAAACCCCCAAGGCATGTTTGATAGAACCGCTGGATTCCGGCCTGCGCCGGAATGACGGAATTCAAATGTTTTGAGGTTTTCATAGTTCTTCTCCCAATGTTCTTTCGATGTCGGCCAGGCGCAATTGCATGTCGGTCTGTATTTGCAATTGTTGCTGGCGGGCTTTCAATATCTGTTTCTGCGCTTCGATTAGCATGGTGAAGTCCACTTTGCCGGTCTCGTATCCCGCCAGTGCGGAGCGATAGGTGAGCTCGGCCTGCGGCAACAGGCGCGTGGCGATGAGCGTATCGGTGCGGCGTGCGGACTCCAGCGCGGAGAGGTTCTCGGACAGTTCAGATTGCATCCGGTCGAGCACCGCCTGTTTGCGCGCGGTCGAGGCGGACAGCAGTGCTTCCGATTCGCGTTCCTGCGCGCGGCGCGACGACTGTTGCAACGGGATGTTGAGTTCGACCATCAGATTCCAGCTTTGTACCGCGCTGCCGGATTGCGTGGGAGCGACGCCGAGGGTGACGCCGGGATAGCGATTGGCGTGGGCCAGGTCGCGGCTCTTGGCGGAGGACTGGATGCCCGCTTCGGCGATGCGCAACTGCGGGTTCTGCGTGAGCAGGCGCTGCTGCAAAGCAGCCTCGTCCAGCTTGGCGGGGGGCGGCATGGCGCGCTGCTGTGCGGGTTCGGCCAACGCTGCATTCACCGGACGCGACAGCAGGGCATTCAGGCGCGCATGGGTGTGGTGGCTCTCGTTCTGCAGCGCGATCAGTTCG
This sequence comes from Gammaproteobacteria bacterium, assembly GCA_018813765.1. Lineage (GTDB taxonomy): Bacteria > Pseudomonadota > Gammaproteobacteria > Burkholderiales > Gallionellaceae > Sideroxyarcus. The sequence continues at coordinate 117,836 of JAHJBC010000008.1, forward strand.
CTCTTCAGCATGGTCTTCTCGACCTGCACGCGGATGACATCCTGTTGTTGCCCCAGCCCGTTGGCGTAACGCGTCTGCGCGATCTGCTCCAAATCATCCAGCAATGTCAGCGTCTGTTGCGTAAGTTGTGCGCTGGCGGCGGTGAAGTAGCGCATGGCATGGGTCTGCTTGATGCGCGCCGCCAGATCGGACCAGCTTGCCGCGACCTGTCCGCTGGCCTGTGCAGCCTGCGCGTCGGCCACTTTGCGGAGCAGATCGCGGGTGCCGTACCAGGGGAAGTTTTGCATCAGCGTGTAGCGCGTCGCGCCGGTCTGCGAGGGCAACAGACGCGCACCGGTTGTGCCGCCGTTGGTGATGTCCATCAACTCGGTACGCAGCACCGGGTCGGGCAGGGCGTCGGCCGCCTCGCTGCGCTGTTGCGCCGCCTCGGCCTCAAAGCGCGTGGCGGCCAGTGCCGGGTTGTGCTCGCGCGCGTGATCCAGCAATCCGGGGAGATCGCTGCCCAGCGGCGGCTCCGCGATGGCGGGCGTCAGCCATAGCGTGCAAAGCAGGGTGATAAAGGTTGAGACGTGTCTCATGTTCCGCTTCCTGTAACGATCGCAGGGCGCGGTCAGCCACGAAGGCGACCGCATAGCGCGGAACGAGGATCAACTACGGAAACAACAGACGGACTCGTCCCGCGTCAGGCGCGGGCGAGAGGAGGCGGAACCAGCGGGGCGGAGGTGTGGGAGTTCAGAACGACCAGATAAGGGGTGGTCTCGAGTGCGGGGGCCAACGCGGCGACCAGTTCCGCTTCGGGTACGGCCAGATAACCGGTGCAGGCCAGATGGCAAAGGCTGCAGTCGTTGCATGCGGTGCCGGATTCGTCTGCGGCAGCAGGCATCTCGTGATGCATGTGGTGTTCGCCCATGTCTTGGTGCGACATCGCCTGCATCGCGGCGGCCTCGTCGCAACCGCCCTGCTGCATCTGCATGGCGATGGAGGACGCGAGCGCGTTGCCGGTGAACAGCGGCAGCCACAGCAGCATCAGTACAGCGACGAATTTTCGGATTTGGCGAGACATGGGCGCAGTGTGGCAAAGCCCGGTGGGATAGTCAATCGGGGCCGTCACAAGTCCCTGCGGCGGGAGTATGAATTTATCCATTGTCAGCACCCTGCGCTGGCGTTACAGTTCGCCTCATCCGCATAAAACAAAAAAAGAGGCTAAGTCATGGCGATCCTGATGGTAGTGGTGCTGGTTGTGGTCTTGTTACTGGCCTTCTTCCGGGCGTCGATCGTGGGCTGGCTGATCGCCATCGCAGTGCTGGTGCCGTTGGTCGCCATCGAGAGCCGCATCTCCGACGAGGCGCTGAAAACGGTCTTTATCTCCCTCGGCATTTTCCTCGCCGTGCTCGGCATCCCCGCCATTCGTCGTTCGCTGGTCAGCAGCTTTTTGCTCAAGGTTTTCCGCAAGATACTGCCGCAGGTGTCGCAGACCGAGCAGGAAGCGCTGGATGCCGGGACCGTGGGCTGGGAAGGCGAACTGTTCAGCGGCAATCCGCACTGGAAGAAGATGCTGGCCCTGCCCAAGACCGGCCTGAGCGACGAGGAGCAGTCCTTCCTCGACAACGAGACCGAGCAACTGTGCGCATTGCTGGACGACTGGGACATTACCCACAAGCGGCAGGACCTGTCGCCCGAAGCCTGGCAGTTCATCAAGGACAAGGGCTTCTTCGGCATGATCATCCCCAAGGCGTATGGCGGCCTCGAATTCTCCGCACAGGCGCAGTCGGCGGTGATCACCAAGGTCGCCTCGCGTAGCGGCACCGGCGCGGTAACGGTGATGGTGCCGAACTCGCTGGGACCGGCCGAGCTGCTGCTGCATTACGGCACGCAGGAGCAGAAGGACAGATACCTGCGCGGTCTCGCCAGCGGAAAAGAGATACCGTGCTTCGCGCTGACCGGGCCGTTCGCCGGTTCCGATGCGGGCGCGATACCGGATCACGGCACCGTCTGCTACGGCGACTACAACGGCCACAAGAACGTGCTCGGCGTGTGTGTTACCTGGGAGAAGCGCTACATCACGCTGGCGCCGGTGGCGACATTGCTCGGACTCGCGTTTAAGCTTTACGACCCCAGCAATCTGCTCGGCGCGGAAGTGTCGCGCGGCATCACGCTGGCGCTGATCCCCACCGACACGCCCGGCGTGGAGGTGGGTCGCCGTCACTTCCCGCTCAACTCCGCCTTCCTCAACGGCCCGACCACCGGCAACAATGTGTTCATCCCGATGGAGTACATCATCGGCGGTCCCATGCGCATCGGCCACGGCTGGCGCATGCTGATGGACTGCCTCTCGGTCGGCCGTTCCATCTCGCTGCCCGCCAGCGCGACCGGTGGCGCCAAACTGGCGGCGCGCACCAGCGGTGCTTACGGCCGCGTGCGCAAGCAGTTCCATGTGCCGATCGGCAAGTTCGAGGGCGTGGAAGAGGCGCTCGCACGCATCGGCGGCAACCTCTACGTGATGGATGCCGCACGCACCATGACCGCGCAGGAGGTCGACCTGGGCGGCAAGCCCTCGGTCATCTCCGCCATCGCCAAGTATCATTGCACCGAGCGCGGCCGCGTGGTCATCAACGATGCGATGGACGTACACGGCGGCAAGGGTATCTGCCTCGGCCCGGACAACTACCTCGGGCGCTTGTACGAACAGACGCCCATCGGCATCACCGTCGAGGGTGCCAACATCCTCACGCGCAGCCTCATTATCTTCGGCCAAGGCGCGGTGCGCTCGCATCCCTATGTGCTGAAGGAGATCCACGCCGCGCAGGACCAGAACAACAAGCGCGCAGTGCGGGAATTCGACGCGGCGCTGTTCGGCCACATCAGCTTCAGCCTCAGCAATGCCGTGCGCAGTCTGGTCTATGGACTGACCGGCGGTTTGATCATCGGCGTGCCGACTGCGCCGCCGACCAGGCGCTATTACCAGGCGCTCACGCGTTACTCGGCTGCGTTCGCCTTTGCGGCAGACGTATCCATGCTGGTGCTGGGCGGCGGGCTGAAACGCAAGGAGAAACTTTCCGCTCGCCTCGGCGACGTACTGAGCCAGATGTACCTGTGCTCGGCCGTGCTGAAGCGCTTCGAAGACGACGGTCGTCCCGAGGAAGACCTGCCGCTGTTGCACTGGGGCATGCAGGATGCGCTCTACCGCATCCAGGTCGCGTTCGACGGCGTGTTGCAGAACTTCCCCAACCGCATCGCCGCGCTGGTGCTGCGAGCGATGATCTTCCCGCTCGGCCAATGCCGCAAACCGCCGAGCGACCATATCGGCCACCAGGTCGCGTCCTTGATGCTCCAGCCCGGTGCAGCGCGCGACCGGCTGACGGCGGGCATGTTCATCATGCCCAACGAAAATGACGCGGTCGGCGCACTCGAAGCAGCCCTTGCAAGCACACTGGCGAGCGAACCGTTGCAGGCCGTGCTCGACACGGCACGCAAAGCGGGCAAGATCAAGAGTCACGATGAACTGGAGCAGATCGCCGAAGCGCGCGAACTCGGCTACATCGATGCCGAGCAGGCGCTGCAGCTGGAGCGCGACTACGCCTTGCGCCGCAAGGTCATCATGGTGGACGACTTCGCGCCGGAGGAGTTGCGCGCGGGGAGCTCGCGGTAGGTCGGACTTCAGTCCGACAGGCATGTCGGGTTGAAACCCGACCCACTTGGGGCAAGCAGATGTCCGATTTGCAAAACAAGACCATCTTCATCACCGGTTCCACCCGCGGCATCGGCCGCGAGATCGCGTTGCGTTGCGCGCGCGACGGCGCGAAGGTGGTCATCACCGGCAAGACGACCGAGCCGCATTCCAAGCTGCCCGGCACCATCCACAGCGTGGCGGAAGAGGTGAGGGCGGCGGGCGGTCAGGCGCTGGCCATCCAGCTGGATGTGCGCGACGAGCAGGCCATACACGACGCGGTCGAACAGGCTGCCGCGCATTTCGGCGGCATCGACGTATTGATCAACAACGCCAGCGCCATCAGTCTCACGCCGACCCTGGAGACCACGGCGAAACGGCTCGACCTGATGTGGGACGTGAACATGCGCGCCACCTTCCTCGCCTCGCAGGCCTGCATCCCGCACCTGAAGAAGGCGGCCAATCCGCATATCCTCACGCTGTCGCCGCCGCTGAACATGGAAGCAAAATGGTTCGCGCCGCATGTGGCCTACACCATCTCCAAGTTCGGCATGAGCATGGTGATGCTCGGTCTGGCGCAGGAGTTCGCCGCCGACGGCATCGCGGTGAACTGCCTGTGGCCGCGCACCCTCATCGCCACCTCTGCCATCGAGTTCAATTTTCCGCCCGAGCTGCTGCGCGCCGCGCGCAAGCCCGCCATCATCGCGGATGCGGCGCATGCCATCCTGCTGCGCGACAGCAAGACCTTCAGCGGCCATTTCTTCATCGACGACGAGGTGCTGCGTGCGGAAGGCGTGAAGGACCTGGGGATCTATGCGGTCGATCCGGGCGTGCGGCCCTATCCGGACCTGTTCGTATTGCAGCCGTAGTACATAACTATAAAAGGGGGATACATCATGACAAATGCCACAGAAGACGTGATCTCGCCACAGCAGGCGGTGACACTGCACGGGTTGTTCCTGGAGCGCGTGAAACGCACGCCCGACAAGGAGGCCTACCGCTACTTCGATGTGCCGCGCAATGAGTGGGTATCGCTGAACTGGAAGCAGATGCACGACGAGGTCGCGCGCTGGCAGGCGGCGCTGGCGAAGGAGGGGCTGAGCAAGGGCGACCGCGTGGCGCTGATGCTGCGCAACTGTCCACAATGGGTGATGTTCGACCAGGCGGCGATGTCGCTGGGGCTCATCTGCGTGCCGCTTTACACCGTGGACCGCGCCGAGAACATCGCCTACATCGTCAACGATTCGCAGTGCAAGGTAATGTTGTTCGAGACCGCCGAGCAGTGGAAGGAACTCTCCGGCGTGCTCGACCAGATGGGTTGCGTGCAGCGTTTCGTCTCGCTCGACGAAGTCAAGGCGGACGATGTGCGTCTGCTGTCCTCGGCGAAATACCTGCCCGCCAGCGCCGAACTGAAGGCCGCCCCGCCCTGTGGCAGCGACGAGTTGGCCAGCATCATCTACACCTCGGGCACCACCGGCAAACCCAAAGGCGTGATGCTGAGCCACAACAACATGCTCTCCAACGCCTATGATGCGATGGCGACCTTTCTGGTGCGCAGCGACGACCTGATGCTGTCTTTCCTGCCCTTGTCGCACACCTTCGAGCGCACCTGCGGCTACTACCTGCAAGTGATGACTGGCGCGACCGTGGCCTATGCACGCTCCATCCCGCAGTTGTCGGAAGACCTGCAGACCATCAAGCCCACCATCCTGATCTCGGTGCCGCGCATCTACGAGCGCATCAACGCGGCGATCAAGGCCAAGCTGGACGAAGGCTCCGCGCTCAAGCGCGCGCTGTTCCATCTCGCGGTGGAGACGGGCTGGGCGCGTTTCCTGCGCGATCAGGGGCGCGGCGGCTGGAAGCCATCCTTCCTGCTGTGGTCGCTGCTCAATGCGCTGGTGGCGAAGAAAATCCTGGCGCGCTTCGGCGGACGCCTGCGCACCGCCGTCAGCGGCGGCGCGGCATTGCCGGTCGAGATCGCGCATCTTATCGTCGGCCTCGGCGTGCCGGTGGTGCAGGGCTACGGCATGACCGAGACCAGTCCCATCGTGACCGGCAACAGCATGGAAAACAATTTCCCCGACAGCGTCGGCCAGCCGATACGCAACGTGCAGGTCAAGCTGGGCGCGCAGAGCGCGCTGCTGGTGAAGGGGCCGAACGTGATGATGGGCTACTGGAACAATCCGGAAGCCACCAAAGCGATCATCGATCCGGACGGCTGGCTCAACACTGGCGACATCGCACACATCAGCGACACCGGCCACGTCTACATCACCGGACGACTCAAGGAGATCATCGTACTTTCCACCGGCGAGAAGATCCCGCCCGCCGACATGGAAGCCGCCATCCTCAACGACCCGCTGATCGACCAGGTGATGATCTATGGCGAGGGCAAGCCTTACCTGGTGGCGCTGGCCGTGCTCAATCCGGTGGTGTGGCCGCAGATCGCCGCCAAGGTCGGCGTGGACTGCAACCTGCCGGGATCGCTGACCAACAAGGACGTGGAGGCCAAGGTGCTGCGCCGCATCGCGCGCAACATCAGCGCCTTCCCCGGTTATGCCAAGGTGCATCGCGTGCTGCTGCTGTGCGACCCTTGGAACATCGACAACGGCCTGCTCACCCCCAAGCTAAGCCTGAAACGCAACAAGGTGGTCGAAATGTTCGGCAAGCAGATCGAAGAACTCTACAAAGGACACTGAGATGCATGACTCACATCCGGGCACCACGCTGCCGCAACGCGAACCGACCCTGCGCGTGGCAGCCATGCCGGCCGACGCCAACTATACCGGCGATATCTTCGGCGGTTGGCTGATGGGGCAGGTGGATGTCGCCGGCAGCATTCCCGCCGTACACCGCGCCAAAGGTCGCGTGGCGACGGTGGCGGTCAACTCCTTCGTGTTCAAGCAGCCCATCTTCATCGGCGACCTGGTGAGCTTCTACACCCGCATCGTCAAGACCGGCACCACCTCGGTCACGGTCGATGTCGAGGTCTATGTGCAGCGCAACCCTTCCAACCCGCAGTGCTACAAGGTGACAGAAGCGACGCTGACCTATGTCGCTGTGGGTGAGGACCGCAAACCGCGCCCGCTGCCGCCCGAGCAGGAATGAGGTTGCCATTGCGAGATATTGCAATAGCCCCCCTTTAGAAAAGGGGGGTGTGGGGGGATTTGAGAGAAGACGATGTCCCGCTATTCAAATCCCCCTCCCGTCCCCCTTTAGTCAAAGGGGGATGCTGAACACAGAGATAATTCAACAACCCAGGAGGAAATGAAATGTTTTTCAGGAAATCGATGATCGGCTGCTCCGTGGCTTGCGCATTGCAACTCATGTCGGGCAATGCGTCGGCCTCGGCGTTCGCGTTGATCGAACAGAGCAGCGGTCTGGGCAACTCTTTTGCGGGAGGAGCGGCCGCAGCGGAAGACGCGACCACCATCTTCTTCAACCCGGCAGGCATGACCAAGCTCAAGGGCGACCAGGTGACGGTGGCGGCCAGCTTCATCGATTTCTCGGCGAAGTTCAGCGATACCGGTTCGACAGGGGCCGCGTTGCAGACTGCGGGCGGTAACGGCGGCGATGCGGGCGCCCTGGCGGTGGTGCCCAACACCTACATCGTGGCCGAGATCGAACCCGTGCTGCGTTTCGGCCTCGGCATCAATGCGCCGTTCGGCCTCATGACGGAATATGACCCGGACTGGATCGGGCGCTTTCAGGCTATCGATTCCAAGATACAGACCATCAACATCAATCCCTCGCTTTCCTACGAGATGAACGACATTGTCAGTCTCGGCATCGGATTGAACTACCAGCACATCACAGGGGAGCTGACCAGCGCGGTGAATTACAGTGCGGCGGCCTATGATGCAGGGGGGGCAGGACTGCTGACAGCGATCGGCGGACCGGGCGTTGAGGGCGTGAGCACCATCAAGGGCAGCGACTCGGCCTGGGGATATAACCTCGGCGTGCTGTTCCAGGTCGCACCCGAGACGCGCTGGGGTCTCTCTTACCGTTCGAAGATCAAGTACACATTGAACGGCACCATCACCTTCGCCGATGTGCCCGCAGCGCTGACCGCCAGCCCGCTGCTTGCCAACGGCGATGTGACCCTGCCCATCACCATGCCGGATTCGCTCTCCATCAGCGTGTTCCACCAGATGGGCAACGGCTGGGACATCATGGCCGACGCCACCCGCACCGGCTGGAGCGTGTTGCAGGAGATGAAGATAGACCGCAGCAACGGCAGCAACGTGCTCACCGTGCAGGAAAAATGGAAGGACACCTGGCGCGTCGCCGCCGGGGCCAGCTATCACTACAACGAGCAATGGCTGGCGCGCATGGGCGTGGCGTATGACCAGACGCCGGTGCCGGATGCCTACCGCACGGCGCGCATCCCCGACAACGACCGCACCTGGATCTCCGTCGGCGGACAGTACAAGGTCTCGCAGGCGGGCACGCTCGACTTCGGTTACGCGCACCTGTTCGTCAAGGATGCCAGCATCGCCGACATGCAGGCGGCGGCAGGCAAGGGCGATCTGGTCGGCACCTACAAGGGCAGCGTGAACATCGTGAGCGTGCAGTACGCGCATAGTTTCTGATTTCAATGTGTGGAAGTGAACCTGCGTTAATGAGGAAAATCTCCCTCATCCCCTCCCTTCTCCCAAAGGGAGAAGGGCTTTCCTCCCTCTCCCTGTGGGAGAGGGATTGAGGGTGAGGGTAGTGGGTGTGACGCAAATTATTTGATCGGGGGTATCGCGATGAGCAATCATCTGAAGATCCGCAAGGTCGCCGTACTCGGCGCGGGAGTGATGGGCGCGCAGATCGCCGCGCATCTGGTCAACGCCAACGTCGAGACGTTGTTGTTCGAACTGCCCGCGAATGAGGGCGACCCCAACGGCAACGTCAACAAGGCGCTGGAAGGCCTGAAGAAACTCGACCCCGCACCCATCTCGTCCCCGGCGCGCGTGAGCTACATCGAGGCAGCCAACTACGAACAGCATCTGGAAAAACTGCGCGGCTGCGACCTCATCATCGAGGCCATTGCCGAGCGCATCGACTGGAAGTCAGACCTCTACCGCAAGGTCGCACCGTTCGTGAACGCGAACGCTATCTTCGCCACCAACACCTCCGGCCTGTCCATCAACACGCTGGCCGAAGCTTTCCCCGAACAACTGCGCCACCGCTTCTGCGGCATTCACTTCTTCAACCCGCCGCGCTACATGCATCTGGTCGAGCTCATCCCGTGCAAAGGCACCGAGGCATCGCTGCTGGATGAACTGGAGATATTCCTCGTCTCCACGCTGGGCAAGGGCGTGGTGCGCGCCAAGGACACGCCCAACTTCATCGCCAACCGCATCGGTGTGTTCTCCATGCTCGCCACCAAACACCATGCGGCGGCCTACAACCTCGGTTTCGACATGGTGGACGCGCTCACCGGCCGCTACCTCGGCCGTCCCAAGAGCGCCACCTTCCGCACGCTGGACGTGGTTGGATTGGATGTCTTCGCGCATGTGGTCAACACCATGCGCGAGAACCTGAGCGAAGACCCGTGGCACAAGCACTTCGAATTGCCGGGCTGGTTCCAGTACCTGGTCGATCAGGGTTCGCTGGGGCAAAAGACCAAACGCGGCATCTACCAGAAGATCGGCAAGGAGATCCACGTCCTCGACCTGCACACGCGCGAATACAAACTCTCGGATGCCAAGGTGGACGACGGAGTTAAAGACATCCTGCGCGAACGCGACTGGGCCAAGAAACTCGCCGGTCTGCGCAACAGCCAACATCCGCAGGCGCAGTTCCTGTGGGCGACGTTCCGCGACGTGTTCCACTATTGCGCCCTGCACCTGGGCGACATCGCCAACAACGCGCGCGACCTCGATTTCGCCGTGCGCTGGGGTTTCGGCTGGGACAGCGGCCCGTTCGAGATCTGGCAGGCTGCGGGCTGGCAACAGGTGGCAGGCTGGATCACTGCTGACATCGCCGCAGGCAAGGCCATGGCCGCATCACCGCTGCCTGCCTGGGCCACCGATCCGGAGCGTGTTGCCGTACATACTCCACAGGGTTCCTTCGCACCAACGCAAAATCAAATCCCTCCCAACCTCCCTTTGTCAAAGGGAGGAGTGGAGAGTGCAGGAGGAACGGAAGGTGGAGGAGGTGCAGCAAGTGGCGGCACCGCCGGTTTGAACCCCCCTTTAGCAAAGGGGGGCAGGGGGGATTTGGGCTCTTACCAACCCCGCTCAACTCTTCCTGTCTACAAACGTCAGATATACCCCGACCATCTCCTCGGCGAAGAACGCCACTACGGCGAAACCATCTTCGAAACCGACGAAGTCCGCCTCTGGCACACCGGCGACACCATCGCCATTCTCAGCTTCAAGACCAAGATGCACACCGTCAGCAACGAAGTGCTGGACGGCATCCTGCGCGCGGTGAACGAAGCCGAGGCGCATTTCAGCGCGCTCATCCTGTGGCAGAGCGAGCCGCCGTTCTCAGTCGGGGCCAACCTGCTGCAACTCATGCAGGGCGTGCAGGAGACGCCCGACACCGGCATGTTCGGCAAACTCAAGGGGGCAGTTAATCGCGTCAAATACACCGCCGCGGGCGGTGGCGGCATGGGCGACCTGTTTAACGCGGCCACCGGCAACGTGCCCAAGGTGGAGCAGGTCGTCGCCAAGTTCCAGCAGACCTCAATGCGTCTCAAGTATGCGCAGATACCCACCATCGCCGCAGTGGATGGCCTCGCGCTCGGCGGCGGCTGCGAGTTCTCCATCCATTGTTCAAGGATAGTCGCCACGCTGGAAAGCTACATCGGCCTGGTCGAAGTCGGCGTGGGATTATTGCCCGCAGGCGGCGGCTGCAAGGAGATGGCGCAACGCGCTTCACAGGAAGCACAGCGCTACTCCAGCGACAATCGCGTCGACATCTTCCCCTTCGTGCGCCGCTACTTCCAGAATATCGCCATGGGCGAAGTCGCCAAGAGCGCCGAGATGGCAAGAGAGATGGGCTACCTGAGGCGCTCAGACCGCATCGTGATGAACAGATTCGAGCTGCTGCACATCGCCAAGGAAGAAGCCAAGGCGCTCAACGCCACCGCCTACCGCCCGCCGCTGCACCAGCGCCAGATCGCCGTCGCCGGCCGCACCGGCATCGCCACCCTCAAGGCCGCGATGCTCAACATGCTGCAGGGCAACTTCATCTCCGAGCACGACTATCAAATAGGCTGCCGCGTCGCCGACACGATGTGTGGAGGCGATGTGGAAGCGGGCAGCATGGTGGACGAGACCTGGCTTCTCGATCTGGAACGCAAGCACTTCATGGAATTGCTTGCGACCGAGAAGACGCAGGCGCGGATCGAGCATATGTTGAAGAGCGGGAAGCCGTTGAGGAATTGAACGAATGGTAGGTCGGGTTAGCGTAGCGTAACCCGACGATACGCCGTCGGGTTACGGTGCAAGAACGCGTCTATCCCGACCTACGGGGCTATTCAAAGGAGGAAGCCATGAAGCAATTATTGACACTAAGTTTGGCAGTGTTGTTGGCAGGATGTGTGTCAATATCAGTTAAGCCAGTTGATTCCAAAGTGTCTATCCAACATGTGTGTATTGAAGATAATCCTAAAGTGGTCGTGAGTGATTTCATGCAAGCATTACGTGATGGCTTTGATCGTAATGAAATCTCATCTGAAATTTACACAGGAACCAAGTCAACGAATTGTGAATATCAAGTCACTTATACTGCCAATAAGAAATGGGCGTTAGCAGGGTCTTATCTCTCTCACGCAGAAATCCGAATAGAAAAAGATGGTCGCTATGTGGCCTCTGCGACATACAACTCCAAGGGACTTGCTAATGGGAGCTTTACTACTACCAAGGAAGCCATAGATCCCGTCATAGATGAAATGTTGAATAAGAAAACTAAACAATAGGGGACGTACCGGTGCGGCCCCTATTTGGGCATTTCTCAAGGAGAATAAATATGAAGACTGTCATTGTTCTTGCTGTACTAGCTCTCACTGGCTGTTCGAGTACCGGGGTTGTATCTACCGGCTCTGATACATACATGGTTGCAAAGAGCGGTGGCGGTCCCGGGGCGAGTGGGGCCGAGATAAGTGCCGACCTTTACCGAATGAAAGGGACTTCCCCGTCCCGAGGTTGCGGCGGAAGCCGCAGACGGCAACAAGTGCCATGATGGAATTTGCACATTTCATCAACACCACGAAAGGGGAAGTCCATGAACATTATCACCGTAGGGATCGATCTCGCC
>JAHJBC010000009.1 GCA_018813765.1 Gammaproteobacteria bacterium
CAGACTCAGCGAACACTTGGCCCAAAGCGGCAACGACGACCACTTCGATTCCGGCATTGGTCATGGGGAGTCCAACTTGTTCGGTGCGGGCGGCCATCATGGCTTGCCGCAACCGGGCAGGGGCGAGGGCGCGCAGATGAAGGCGTTTGCCGGACTTAAGGAGGGGTTGGAGAGGCTGGGATGTTGATTCCTTGCTCATCCGTCATTGATGAAACTACTAGCCAATCCACTAAGCCAGCAAGCTGGCAAGTGGCTGGTTATCCGGCGGAGGCCGGAATCCAGTGTAAGAAAACGGCCTGCGAAGCAGACAAGAAGCTTGTTGCCCCCGCTTGCGCGGGGAATTGTTGATCATCTGGATTCCGGCCTCCGCCGGAATGACGGTTAGTTGGCAGGCATCTGCCTTGAACGAAGATTAGAACGGAAACTGAAAGGTTCAATCATGCACTACACCGGCCAGGACATGCTGTGGTTGATCGGCAGTCTGTCGCGCGTGTTCCGCATCCCCTTCGATGCGCAACTCGTGCGCCAGCAATTCCCGCCGCCTTATTCGCGCACCACGCTGCTCAATGCCTTGCAGGCGCTGGAGTTCAAGGTCGGTGAGTTGGAACTGGAGGATGGCGGCATCGCTGCGCTGGAGCGGATGCCGTTTCCGGTGGTGGCGTTTGTGCGGGAGGATGAAGAGGCTGTAATTCCTGATAGTGAGTTGCAAAAAACCGCCCTCACCCGCGCTATCGCGCACCCCTCTGATGAAGCCCCTAGCCATTCGACTAAGCCCGCAAGCGGGCAAGTCGCTGGTTATCCCGCTTGCGGGAGAGGGGCTGGGGGAGAGGGGGGCGCCATATCAATTGATGAGCCAGACGCACCGCCGCCTCTCAAACCCGCAATCCCCGTCCTGCTCATCAAGGCCGACGAAGAGAATGTGCTGTTCTTCCGCGCCGGGGCCGAGCAGCCGGAGACGGTGCCGTTCGCCGAATTCGGCAAGCACTTCCGCAACGACATCCTGCTGGTCGCGCGCGATACGGTACCGACGACCGCCGATCTGGAAGCGGAGCAATCTTCACCCGCAGCGTCTTCGCAGCCCGGCCACAAGCCGTTCGGCTTCCGCTGGTTCGTGCCGGAACTGCTGAAGCACAAGCGCGTCTGGCGCGACATCCTCATTGCTTCGCTCGCCATCCAGCTCGTCGGTCTGGTCACGCCGCTGTTCACGCAGGTCATCATCGACAAGGTCATCGTGCACCAGACGCAGAGTACGCTGATCGCCCTCGCGGTCGGGCTGGTGATGTTCATGCTGTTCAACAGCGCCATGACCTGGCTGCGCCAGTATTTCGTGCTGCACACCGGCAACCGCATCGACGCCGTACTCGGCAGCCAGGTGTTCCGCCATCTGCTGCATCTGCCGCTGCCGTATTTCGAGCATCGCCCAACCGGTACACTGGTGGCGCGGCTGCACGGCGTGGAGACGGTGCGCGAGTTCATCTCCGGCGCGGCGGTCTCGCTGCTGCTTGATCTGCCTTTCCTGTTCATCTTCATTGCCGTGATGTTCTGGTATAGCTGGCAGCTCACGCTGGTCGCGTTGCTGCTGTTGTCGCTCATCACCGCGCTGAGTTTCGCCGTCACCCCGGCCTTGCGCGACAAACTCAACCACCAGTTCCTGCTCGGCGCGAAGAACCAGGCTTTCGTCACCGAATACGTGGCAGGCATGGAGACCGTCAAATCGCTGCAGATGGAACCCGTGCTGGAACACAAGTACGGCGACCTGCTATCGAATTACCTCGCGGCCGGGTTCGCCACGCGCCAGTTGTCCAACAGCTACAACGTCGTCGCCAACGCGCTGGAGCAGGTCATGACGCTTTCGATCCTCGTGATAGGGGCAATGCTGGTGATGCGCAACGACGGATTCACCATCGGCATGCTGGTCGCGTTCCAGATGTTCGCCGGGCGCATGAGTCAGCCGATGTTGCGGCTGGCCGGCCTATGGCAGGAATTCCAGCAGGCGGATATCGCGGTCAAGCGCCTGGGCGACCTGATGGACGCGCCCGCCGAACCGCATGCGCTGGTGCCGGCGCGTGCCCGCAGCGGGGCGGGGGGCAAGGTCGAACTCCGTGATGTGAGCTTCCGCTACAGCGACAAGCATCCTTACCTGTACCGCAACCTCGATCTGACCCTGGCTTCCGGCAAGCTCACCGTGCTGATGGGGCCGTCCGGCTGCGGCAAGAGTACGCTGGGCAAGATGCTGCAAGGTTTCTACTGGCCCAGCGACGGCAGCATCCTGCTCGACGGTTACGACATCCGCCACCTCGCCGCCAACGAGCTGCGTGCCAACTTCGGCGTGGTGCCGCAGGAGACGCGCTTGTTTGCCGGCACGTTGTACGAAAACCTGCAACTGGCCAACCCGCACGCGAGCTTCGAAGAGATCGTGCATGCCTGCAAGCTGGCCGAGATCCATGCCGTCATCGAGCAACTGCCGCAGGGCTACCAGACGCCAGTGGGCGAGAACGGCATCGGACTTTCCGGCGGGCAACGCCAGCGCATCGCCATCGCCCGTGCGCTGCTCAAGCATCCGCGCGTGCTGATTTTCGACGAAGCGGTGAGCAACCTCGACCACACCACCGCCGAGCATTTCGCGCACACGGTCAACAAGTTGAAAGGCAAGGTAACCATGCTGTTCATCACCCACCAGTTGCCCAAGGCGTTGCAGGTGGATGAGGTGATCAGGTTCGGGGATCGAGAAGCGGCAGCAGAGTCAGTGGGCAAAGCTGCCGCTTGAGATGTGGCTTTCGACTAACTTGGAACGGGTATTTGTTTGGCGCTATTCGTCGCAGTTCTCGTTTACAGCCGCCCGTGCTTCCTCCAGACGTTTTTCCCTTGCGGCATCGTCCAGATAGATGCGCTCGCCTTTGGCATCGTACGTAACGATGCGTGTACTTTCTTCCAAAGTGCGCATGTTATCGCGCGCGGATATGCAGTTGCGTTGTTTGGTCTCGGTGATGGCATCCTGTTTCGCCTTGTTTTGAGCGGCCTCGTCCTTTTCATTGCGGGCCTTCTTCATTTCGGCCTCGCGTTCTGCAACGGTTTTTTGCGAGAAGCTGGCGGGCGCTTCTGTTTGCCCTTTGCCGGTCATTGGGCGCACGGTTTGCGTCGAGGTCGCTTCGGGCGGGGCAGTATCCGAGTAATGGACTTGCCCTTCCGCATCCACCCATTTGACCAGCCCGGCATGCGCATTCAGCCCGGTCAGTGACAGCACGATGATCGCAAAATAGAGCCTCATTGCTTCCTCCTTGAGTGTTTGGATGCAAAACTAGCTGTTAATTTGATCCGCGTCAATTTATCATGGCGGCCTTGACTGTACCTTCCGCCTGCTTTTGCGGATGGAACGACTAACCGAACCGGGTAATACAATTGAAGATGTCGGAATCGCAATTACCGGAAACCACCAGCCAGGAATTCTATCTGGTAAACAAGAACCAGGACCTGGTGCTTCGGCTGTTCCGTTCCTATTACCGAGCGCACCTCAATTCGGGCAAGCTGTTCGACGATTTCCCCGATTTCTTCCTGGTCAAGCCCATCGTGCTCAAGGATGCCGATCTGGTGACGCGCGCATCCGACAAAATGATTCTGGACGATTGTGTCCATCGTGCGCAGGAGCGTCAGGGATATGTGGGGGTCAGCAAGCGGCGCAACCCCAAGCTGAAGTATTACTGGCTTGAGCTGACGGTGTTGCCGTTCATGCTGGGCGATGCGGTGTCCGAGAACAATCGCAACGAGTTCTTCTTCGTCCTGTGCCACTTCATCGAATATACCAAGCAGCATCCCAAGGCTTATGGCGACATCACGGCCGAGATCGATTCCGACAAGGATCTGGCCCTGATGCTGAAGGAAATCAACAAGCAGGGCGACAAGCTGAAGGCGTTGTTGCCGATCTATTCCGAAGACATGCTGGTCAGGTTCAATCCGAACTGGCCGATCGGCGAAGTGAACAAGCTGCTGATGACGCTGAAGGACAATGACCAGAGCTGGTGCGAGGTCTTTTTCGAGTATCTGATCTATGTGATGGGCAGGAAAGGGAAGTAAGGGGATAGTCCTCCGAACCGGCGGCAAGTTTGGGTATAATGCGCGCTTTGCAAAGGAAGGTTCCCATGCGTATCACACAAAAAGCCCTCACTTTCGACGACGTTTTGCTGCTGCCGGCGCATTCCAACGTCCTTCCGCGCGATGTCAGCCTGCGCACCCAACTCAGCCGCAACATCACACTGAATATCCCCCTGCTGTCCGCCGCGATGGATACCGTCACCGAAGCGCGTCTTGCGATCGCGTTGGCGCAGGAGGGCGGCATCGGCATCGTACACAAGAATATGACCGCCAAAGAGCAGGCGGCTCAAGTCTCCAAGGTGAAGCGTTTCGAGAGCGGCGTGGTGAAGGACCCCATCATCATCGCCCCCGACATGACCGTGCGCGATGTGCTCAACCTGACCCGCCAGCACAAGATATCCGGCCTGCCTGTGCTGGAAGGAAAAAAAGTCGTCGGCATCGTTACCAACCGCGATCTGCGTTTCGAGAGCAGTCTCGACCAACCCATCTCCAACATCATGACGCCCAAGGATCGCCTGATCACGGTCAAGGAGAGCGCCAGCCGTGACGAGGCGCGCAACCTGATGCACAAGCACCGCATCGAGCGCGTGCTGGTGGTCAACGATGCATTCGAGTTGTGCGGACTCATCACCGTCAAGGACATCCTGAAATCCACCGAACACCCGCTGGCCTGCAAGGACGAGCATGGTCGTCTGCGCGTTGGCGCTGCGGTTGGTGTGGGCGAAGGCACCGAAGAGCGTGTGACGCTGCTGGTCGAGGCTGGGGTGGATGTGATCGTGGTTGATACCGCCCACGGCCATTCGCAGGGCGTGCTGAGCCGCGTGCAGTGGGTCAAGAAGAATTTCCCCAAGGTGGATGTGATCGGCGGCAACATCGCCACCGCTTCGGCTGCCAAGGCGCTGGTCGATCACGGCGCGGATGCGGTCAAGGTCGGCATCGGCCCCGGTTCGATCTGCACCACGCGCATGGTGGCCGGTGTGGGCGTACCGCAGATCTATGCAGTCCATAATGTTGCCGATGCGCTGGCGGGTACCGATGTGCCGCTGATCGCCGATGGCGGTATCCGCTTCTCCGGCGACATCGCCAAGGCCATCGCGGCCGGGGCGCATACCGTCATGCTGGGCGGACTGTTCGCCGGCACCGAAGAAGCGCCGGGCGAGATCGAGCTGTATCAGGGCCGTTCGTACAAGAGCTATCGCGGCATGGGTTCGCTGGGCGCGATGCAACTGGGCTCCAAGGATCGCTACTTCCAGGATACCGAAGGCAACAATGACAAGCTGGTGCCTGAAGGCGTGGAAGGCCGCGTGCCTTTCAAGGGCAGCGTACTGGCGGTGATCCACCAGTTGCTCGGCGGCTTGCGTTCCAGCATGGGCTACCTCGGCTGCCAGGATATCCCCACCGTACATGCCAAGGCCGAATTCGTCGAGATCACCTCTGCCGGTATCCGCGAGTCGCACGTGCATGATGTGCAGATCACCAAGGAAGCACCGAATTATCATATTGACTAGCTGGTAGCTCGTGGCGGGTAGCTGGTAGCCAACGACGGGGGGTGCCAATGCCGATGGAGTCGTATCGTTCATTGCTGGTTTGGCAGAAGGCAGTCGATTTTGCTGTTTTGATCTACCAGCTTACGGCTGCTTTTCCCAAGCACGAGGTGTATGGCATCGTCAGTCAGATGCAGCGAGCAGTGGTTTCTATTCCTTCGAATATCGCTGAAGGAAAAGAGCGCCAATCGGACCGGGATTTTGCCAGGTTCTTGGCGATTGCATTGGGTTCTCTGGCAGAGCTGGAAACGCAATTATTGATTGCTCAGAGACTCGGTTATCTGGACGAGTTCGATTGGCAAGAAGCAACGGCACAAGCCGACGAAATAGGAAAGATGTTACGCAGCTTGCACAAGAAACTGAATAATTCCAATTAACCAGATGAGCTGGTAGCTGAACCGTTTTTGCTACCAGCTACAAGCCACCAGCTACAAGCTAAATAATGCACAAAAAAATCCTCATCCTCGATTTCGGTTCCCAGTACACCCAACTCATCGCCCGCCGCGTGCGCGAGACGCATGTCTATTGCGAACTGCATCCATGGGACATGAGCGAGGCGGATATCCGCGCGTTCGAACCGGCTGGCATCATCCTGTCCGGCGGGCCGAACTCGGTTTACGAGGAAGAGACGCCGAAGGCACCGCAGGTCGTGTTCGACCTGAAAGTGCCGGTGTTTGGCATTTGCTATGGCATGCAGACCATGGCGGCGCAACTGGGCGGCAAGGTCGAGAGCGGAAAAGTGCGGGAGTTCGGTTATGCCGAGATCCGCGCGCAGGGACATTCGAAGCTGTTCGACGGCATCCAGGACAAGACCAACACACAGGGACACGGCCTGCTCGATGTGTGGATGAGTCACGGCGACAAGGTCACGGCATTGCCACCCGGATTCACGGCCATCGCTTCCAACGAGGCCACGCCGTTCGCCGCGATGGCGGACGAGTCGCGCGGCTATTACGCGGTGCAGTTCCACCCCGAAGTCACCCATACCCATCAGGGTAAGGCCATCATCGCCCGCTTCGTACACGACATCTGCGGCTGCGGCCAGGACTGGAACATGCCGGACTATATCGCTGAGGCGGTGGCGAAGATCAAGGCGCAGGTCGGCAGCGAAGAAGTCATCCTCGGCCTGTCCGGCGGTGTGGATTCTTCCGTCGCGGCAGCGTTGATCCACCGCGCCATCGGCGACCAACTGACTTGCGTGTTCGTGGACAACGGCCTGTTGCGCCTGAAGGAGGGCGAGCAGGTGATGGAGACCTTCGGCAAGAACATGCACATGAAGGTCATCCATGTGGATGCCAGCGGCGAATTCATGAAGCACCTGGCAGGCGTGACCGATCCCGAGCAGAAGCGCAAGGTCATCGGGCGCGAGTTCGTCGAAGTGTTCCAGCGCGAATCCGCCAAGCTCAAGCAGGCCAAGTGGCTGGCGCAGGGCACCATCTATCCGGACGTGATCGAGTCGGCCGGGGCCAAAACCAAGAAGGCACATGCGATCAAATCGCATCACAACGTCGGCGGTCTGCCGGAATCCATGCACCTCAAGCTGCTGGAGCCCTTGCGCGAGCTGTTCAAGGATGAAGTGAGAGAATTGGGCGTTGCATTGGGTCTGCCGCCCGACATGGTCTATCGCCATCCCTTCCCCGGCCCCGGCCTGGGCGTGCGTATTCTGGGCGAAGTGAAGCGCGAATATGCCGAACTGCTGCGCCGTGCCGATGCCATCTTCATCGAAGAGTTGCGCAACACGACGGATGCCGACGGCAAGAGCTGGTACGACAAGACCTCGCAGGCTTTCACCGTTTTCCTGCCGGTCAAATCGGTCGGCGTGATGGGCGACGGGCGCACCTACGAATGGGTGGTGTCATTGCGCGCGGTGCAGACGCAGGACTTCATGACCGCGCACTGGGCGCACCTGCCTTACGAGTTGCTGGGCAAGGTTTCCAACCGCATCATCAACGAAGTGCGCGGCATCAACCGCGTGGTCTATGACATCTCCGGCAAGCCGCCCGCGACCATCGAGTGGGAATAACGACACGCGTCCCCGGCTCCATATAGGTCGTCAGCGCCAAGCCGCTGACGACCTGCAACCCTCCCGATGGGCAAAATAGCCCGTTTTCCCGCCTTTATTCCACCCTTAAGTCCTGCGCTCGCCTGTTAACTTAGCGTCGAGCCGATGCCTGTGCATCCCCGAACGAAAGAGGTGGAACATGTCAGCACTGAAAAAGAACATCCGATTGGTCTCTTCCCGCGACGAGGAAAGTCCCGTCGAATCCGAGGCGATACTCGAATCGCGCGGCCGCATCGAGGCCGAGATCGAGGCGCAACTGGCGGCACAGGCGCGGGCCCGTGCCGAAGCCCATGCCCGCGCCATTGCGCAGGGCAAGGCGCGCCAGGAGAGCGACCTCGCCGAACAGATTGAATCGCGCAGCCGCGCGGAATCCATGCTGGTGCAGGAAGTGCAGGGGCGTCTGGAACTGGAGCGCGAACTGGCGGCATCGGCCCATGCCAAGCTCAAGGCCGAGGAACGACTGGCCGAAGCGGTGCGCGCAAAGATGGAAGTCGAAAGACGGGCGCAGGCAGAGTTGGCGCAACGCCTGGCTGCCGAGCAGCGTTTGCGCGACGAGATCGAGGAGCAGGCACGGCTGGATCGCGAAGCGGCACTGCTGGCGCAGGAAAAGGCTCACGCTGAAGAGCTGGTGACGCAGACCGCGCAACAAAAACTCAAGGCGGAAAAGGAAGCCGTGGCCATGGTCAGCGCCCGCCTGGCTGCCGAAGCTTCCGCTCAGGAAGCGATGAATGCACGCGTGCGCACCGAGAATCTGGCACTGGCCGAGACACAGGCCCGCGTTGCCGCCGAACTGGAGGCAGAGCGCGCGGCCATGGCGCGCGCAGAAGAGGAGCGCAAGGTCGCCGAAGAGATCGAACTGCGCATCAGGATCGAACAGCAGACCCAGGCAGAGGCATCCGCCCGCGCCGCAGCGGAACTGAAGGCCGTCGAGGTGGCAAGGAAGGCTGCCGAAAAGGAACAGGAAGAGCGTCTGGCAGCGGAACGCAAGTTGCAGGCTGAGCAGGAGATGCTGAAGCTGCTGGAAGAGCGCGTGATGATCGAGCAGCAGGCCGTGAAGGAACGCGAGGAAGGCAATGCGCTGCTGCAGCAACTGGAACTGGAAGCGCGCGACCTGCTGGCTGCCGAAGAGCAGGCCAAGCGGGCCGCAGATGCCAAGTTGCAGGCGCAGCGCGATCTGGTCGTCGCAGCGCAACAGCGTGCCGAGGCCGATATGCGCGCTTCGCATGCCACTGAAATGCAGTTGCAGGCCGAAGGCGACTTGGTCGCGGCCGCGCAGGAACGCAGCGAGATGGCCGAATACGCGCAAGCGATGGCCGCAGAGAAGGCTTCGTACGAGGCAAGGTTGCTGGCGGACGAACAGGCGCTGGCCCAGGCCGATACTCTGGCGGTCCAGGAACTCGCCAAAAAGCTCGAAGCCATCAACGCATCTCTGGGGTTGGCCGAGCAACGCGCCCAACTGATGGTGGAATCCTGTCTGGCCGAGGAAGCCAGGCTGGCGGCGGAGAGCGCGGCCATCGTCGCCCTGCAGCAGCGCACCGAGGCGGACCGGCGTGCAGCCGAGATCGCCCTCCAGCGCCAGGCCCAGGACGAAGAGGCGGCGCGTGTTGCGCAGGCAAGGGCAATCGCGGAGAATGAGGTCATCGACAAGATAACCCTGCGTATGGATACCGAACTGCGCGCCATCGAGGCCGACAACGAATGCATCGCCGCCGAGGTTCGCGCGCAGGAGATCGCCGCGGCCAAGGCGGCGCTTGCCGAAGAGATCGCGACGGCGGCGAAGACGAAGGAAGAACTCGAGATCCGCGCGCTCAACATGGCCAAAATGCATGCAGAATCGCTGGCACGTGCCGTCAAGATCGAAGAGGAAGCGATCCAGGCCGATGCGCGCGCCACTGTGTTGGCACGTCAGCGCATCGCCGCAGCAGAGCAGGCCAGGAAACTGGCCGAAGAGCGCGAAAAGATCGAGGCTGCGCAGCTCGAACTGGAGCAACAGAATCTGGAAACCGAAGAACGTGTCGCCGCAGCACACAGGGAACGTCTGGAAGCGGAACACCTGAGCGCGGAAGCAGCCGAGGCTCGCATCGCGGCCGAAAAACAGGCCGCCGAAGCTGCCCGTCTGCGCAGCGAAGCCGAGTTGCTGGCACGACAGGCGGCCAACGAAGCCCTCGATGCGCAGGAACAGGCGATCACTGCTGCCCGCTCGCGCGAGGAGATGGAACGCAACCTAGGCGAAACGGCGCGCGCCGAATTCCAGCGCGCCCATGCCGAGATCGAGACCGGGCAGTTGCTGCAAAAGCTGCGCAAGACCCATCGCATCAACCGCTACTCCCAGTTTGCGCTGGCGGCCTCGCTGTTGCTGGCGGTGGGGCTGTGGTTCAGCGGCATGGGATCGAGCGTTCCGGTGGAAAACGCTGCAAAGGAAAGCTCCGGCATCATGGTCGCGCAGTTCGCGCCGGGATCGCAGGACAACGAGGCAGTCATTCTGGCCGGCCTGAAACTGTCCACCGAGCTGGGAGCGTCGTCCCAAGCGGCGATCGAGGTGGAAAAGGAATTCTGAGGAAGTCAGAAAGGGAACGATAAAACGGGGGCGTCAGCCCCCGTTTCTTTTGAACAGAATGTCCGGCTCAGAACTTGGTTACGCGTGCCACGCCGGCGTTCTCGATCACCCGCACCTTGTCCCCGGCCACGATCTCTTCTTCTCCCAGCGCCTGCACCACCGAGATATAGCTGCCGTCTTCCAGCTTGATCGAATATTCAGCGCCGTCTTCGCGGGTATAACCCTCTTCCGCTGCCGCGCCCACCACGCCGCCGACCACGGCGCCCAACACCCGACCGACATCGCTTGCCTTGCCTTGGCCGACCGTGCTGCCGGCGATGCCGCCGACAATGGTGCCGGCGGCAGTGCCGACCGGTGACTCGGTGCCTTCAATCTGCACCTTGTGCACGCTTTCGACCACGCCGACGCGGAAGGTCTGTACCTGGCGCACCTGGTCGCGGGTATAGATGTCGCCGCCTTTCTCGCTCGCGCAACCGCCCAGCAGCAGGGCGCAGCCGAGCACAAGCAGATGGTTGGTTTTCATGAGAGTCACTCCTCAGTTTGGGGTATTGGAAGTCACTTGCGATTCGACGGAAGGTTTGTCCTCCATGTCCGGCGCAGGTTCCCCTGGGCGCCACTGTCTGAGCAGCAGGGCGTTACTGACCACCGAGACCGAACTCATCGCCATCGCGCCGCCCGCGATCATCGGGTTGAGCAGGCCCATCGCGGCCAGCGGGATGCCAAGCACGTTGTAGGCGAAAGCGAAGAACAGGTTCTGGCGTATCTTGGAGAGCGTGACCTTGGACAGATCGATGGCGTCCGCCACGCTGTTGAGGTCGTTGCGCATCAGCGTGATGTCCGCGGCCTCGATGGCGATATCGCTGCCACTCTTCATGGCGAAGCTCACGTCGGCAGCGGCCAGCGCGGGCGCATCGTTGATGCCGTCGCCGACCATTCCGACCAGCGCATCCGGGCCTTTCAGCGAGGCGACGTATTGCGCCTTGTCCTGCGGCGACACTTCGGCGATGAAGTCGTCTATGCCCGCCTGTTGCGCAATGGCTTGCGCGGTGACCTGGTTGTCTCCGCTCAGCATCACCACGCGTATGCCCATCTCGCGCAGGCGCGCCACGGCGATGCGGCTGCTCGGACGTATCCTGTCGGCGAAGGCGATGTAGCCGAGCAGCACCTGTCCGCGCGCGACCGCGATGACGCTTTTGCCTTGTTGTTGCAGGGCAAGAACGGAGTGATCGTCCAGCGCGACACCTTGCTGACTGACAAAGGCGGGGGAACCGAGCTGGTATGCGACACCGTCAAGTTCTGCGCTCAGTCCGCCGCCGGGCGATTCGACGAAAGCGCCGACCGGCAGCGGCATGACCGCGTGCGATCGGGCATATTCCACGATGGCG
Organism: Gammaproteobacteria bacterium; assembly: GCA_018813765.1. Taxonomy (GTDB): domain Bacteria; phylum Pseudomonadota; class Gammaproteobacteria; order Burkholderiales; family Gallionellaceae; genus Sideroxyarcus. Next base: position 11,638 of record JAHJBC010000009.1, read on the forward strand.
GCGGACAGCGGATGGGTGGAATGCTGTGCCAGGCTGGCCGCGATGCGCGTCAATTCGCCCACGCCGCTGGCGGCGCTGGGGCGCAGGTCGGTGAGGGCGGGCTTGCCCTCGGTCAGGGTGCCGGTCTTGTCCAGCACCAGCACGGAAAGTTTGTTCGCGCGTTCCAGCGCAGCCGCATCTTTCACCAATATTCCTTCGCGTGCGGCCAGTCCGCTGGCCACGACCACGGTGATCGGCGTCGCCAGACCCAGCGCGCAGGGGCAGGCGATGACCAGCACCGAGACCGCGTTGATGAGCGCATCGGAGAAGTTGCCTTCGCCGCTGAACCAGACGAAGAAGGTGATGGTGGCCAGCACCAGCACGATGGGCACGAAGATGCCCGAGATCTTGTCGGCCAGACGCTGGATCGGCGCCTTGGAGCCCTGCGCCTGTTCCACCAGCCGGATCACAGCGGCCAGTTGCGTGTGGCTGCCGACGGCGGTGGCGCGGCACTTGATCATGCCCTGCTGGTTGAGCGTGGCGGTGTATACCTTGTCGTCCGCTTGCTTGGTCTGCGGCATGCTTTCGCCGGTGAGCATGCTCTCGTCCAGCGATGAAGAGCCTTCGATGATGACACCGTCCACCGGCACGTTCTCGCCGGGACGCACGATGAAGATGTCGTCCGGGCGCAGCGAACCGGCCGAGACATCCAGCACCTGACCGTCGCGTTCCACATGTGCCACCTTGGGCTGCAACTGGATCAGTTTTTCGATGGCATCGGTGGCCTTGGCCTTGGCGCGTATCTCCAGCAGTTTGCCCATCAGCACCAGCGTGATCAGCACCGCGCTGGCCTCGAAATACACCGGCTGGTGGAGGTCGAGCAGAATGATGGCGACGCTCAGGAAATAGGCCGCACTGGTGCCCAGTGCAACCAGCAGGTCCATGTTGCCGCTGCCGTGCTTGATGCTGGCCCAGGCGCCGCGATAGAAGCGCGCACCGATCCAGAATTGCACCGGCGTCGCCAGCAGCCACTGACCCCAGGCCGGGATCATCAGGTGCACGCCGAACAGCATCAGCACCATCTCCAGCAACATCGGGGTGACGAGTCCGACCGAGATGAAGAAACGCAGTTTTTCCTGCTGGTAGGACTTGGTGCGGTCGGCCTTCTCGGCGGCGAAGTCGCGCGACACATGCGCATCGAAGCCGGTGTCGCGCACCGCCTTGATCAGCGCGTCCACATCGGTGAGTGTGGGATTGAAGGACAGGCTGGCCTTCTCGGTGGCGAGGTTCACCACCGCGGTGACTTCAGGCAATTGATTCAATGCCTTTTCCAGGCGGGATGAACAGGAGGCGCAACGCATGCCGACGATCTGCAGGTCGGCGTGATTTTCTGCTTGGGACATGGGGGAGATACTCGTGATTAGAACAGGCAAAAGATACGCCCGGGCGTCTTCCTTGTCCATCTTGACCTTGAGCAAAACGGGGTTTCCTGTTTCAATCCTGCTTCATTCAAAAAGCAGGGAAGAACATGGCTCAGGCAAGCATCGGCATCATCGGCGGCAGCGGCGTGTACGACATTGAAGGGCTTGTGAACAAGCGCTGGGAAAAGGTCGAATCGTCTTTTGGTGAACCGTCGGACGAACTGCTGTTCGGCGAGCTCAACGGCGTCAAGCTGGCCTTTTTGCCCAGACACGGCCGAGGCCACAAGATACCGCCGTCCGAGATCAACTTCCGCGCCAACATCGACGTACTGAAAAGGGTAGGGGTGACGGATGTCATCTCGGTCAGCGCGGTCGGCTCCCTGCGCGAACACTTGCCGCCCGGCACCTTCGTCATCGTCGACCAGTTCATCGACCGCACCTTCGCGCGCGAAAAATCCTTCTTCGGTACCGGCCTCGTAGCGCATGTCTCAATGGCGCATCCGGTGTGCAAGCGTTTGGGCGACCACATCGAAGCAGCGGCGAAGGAAGCCAACATCAATGCCCTGCGCGGCGGCACCTACCTGGTCATGGAAGGCCCGCAGTTCAGCAGCCTCGCCGAGTCCGAGCTGTACCGCCAATGGGGCTGCGACGTGATCGGCATGACCAACATGCCCGAAGCCAAACTCGCCCGCGAAGCCGAGCTGTGTTACGCCACCGTCGCCATGGTCACCGACTACGACTGCTGGCACCCCGACCACGACGACGTGACTGTGGAGCAGATCATCAAGGTGCTGCTGGCCAACGCCGACAAGGCCAAGACGCTGGTGAAACACCTCGTGCCGCATGTCGGCCACGATGCCAAGGCTTGCGACTGCGGCTGCCGCAGCGCGCTGCAATATGCCCTCATCACCGCGCCGGAAGCGCGCGATGCGGCGATGAAGAAGAAGCTGCAAGCGATAGCTGGGCGGGTGTTGTAACGATTCACCCCCATCCTGACCTTCCCCCTGCGAGGGGGAAGGAACATTCCCTCCCCCTCGCAGGGGGAGGGCTTAGGGTGGGGGTAGAAATTAAAGGGTATCGAATGACCGAACAACAATTACGTACAGAGTTGCTGCAAACCTCCCGCCGCATGGTCGACCTCGGCCTCAATCGCGGCACGGCAGGCAATGCCTCGGTGCGCTGCGGCAACGACATCCTCATCACCCCCTCCGCCTTGCCGGTCGCCGAGATGATCGAGCAGGACCTGGTGCTGATCGACAAGGAAGGGAAAGTACTGCAAGGCCGCAAACCCTCCAGCGAGTGGCGCTTCCACTGCGACATCTTCAATGCCCGCCCCGAGATCGGCGCCGTGCTGCACATGCATTCCACCTACGCCACCACCATCGCCTGCCTGGGCAAAGACGTGCCCGCCGTCCACTACCACATCGCCATCGCGGGTGGCGACACTATCCGCTGCACGCCTTACACCATCTTCGGCGAACAGAACCTCTCCGACCTTGCGCTGGAAGCGCTGCGTGACCGCAAGGCCTGCCTGCTCGGCAACCACGGCATGATCGCACTGGGCAAAGACCTCAACGATGCGCTGTCTGTTGCGCACGAGGTCGAGTACCTGTGCGAGATCTACTGGCGGGCGTTGGCGGTGGGGGAACCAAAGATACTCACCGCGCAGCAGATGCACGAGGTGAAAGCGAAGTTCGTGGAGTACAAGAAACGCAGCTAAGAGCGCAGTCTGAAAATTTTCGTCATTCCCGCGCAGGCGGGAATCCAGCGAAACAAATGTCCCGCGAAGCGGGCAACATTCTAAGAATTGTTTCGACCTGCTTCGCAGGAAGTGTTCGATTGCCTGGATTCCCGCCTGCGCGGGAATGACGGGTTTAGAGAAAGTGCATTTGTAATTAAATACAGGAAACCACCATGCCCATCAAATCCCGAGTCCGCACCGTCCCCCATTACCCCAAGCAGGGCATCATGTTCCGCGACATCACCACGGTGCTCAAAGACCCCGTCGGCCTGCGCGCCACCATCGATGAACTGGTGCGCCGCTACAAGGACGTGAAGATAGACAAGATCGCCGGCATCGAATCGCGCGGCTTCATCCTCGGCGCACCGCTGGCCTACGCGCTCGGCATCGGCTTCGTGCCCATCCGCAAAAAAGGCAAACTGCCCGCCGAAGTCATTGGTCACGACTACGAACTCGAATACGGCACCGACCGCATCGAGATCCACACCGACGCCATCGCCAAAGGCGAGAAGGTGCTGCTGGTCGACGACCTCATCGCCACCGGCGGCACTGCCGAAGCCGCCTGCATCCTCATCGAGAAGATGGGCGGCCACGTCATCGAATGCAGTTTCATGATCGACCTGCCGGACATCGGCGGTCGCGCGCGGCTGGAGAAGCGCGGGCACAAGGTGTTTGCGTTGTGCGAGTTTGAGGGGGATTAGATGAAATACGTTTTGCTGTTCATTTCGTTGCTTGTAGCTAATCCTTGTGTTGCGAATGACAGCATTGGCTATTTGGGTGCCGGAGGGGTCGAATTCAAAAAGACAGCGGATATTTCCATGGATAAGGAGGTATTGACCATCTCCCGAAATCTAATTCGAGTGGAATATGAGTTTCTGAATACATCCTCAGTGCCAACTAAGGAAACCATCATTTTTCCCATGCCCTTTTACGGGTTTGATGAGGGATGCAGTCCTCAGCACTCAGGCCAATTGGAAGGATTCAAGTTGTGGGTGGATGGAATTCCACAGGGCACATCACGTACGGTTCGCGCAATGTTGAATGACAAAGACGTAACAAATCGATTGCGGGAACTTGGTTTTGCCGACCAAGACATCGCTGAATATCGTGGAGTGGAAGGAAATTGCTATTCCGGTGAAACGATTTCTTCGAAAGGCGCTTTTTCAGAAAATATGCAAGTTCTAAGCAAGGAAGGGTTGGCAAATTTCGACAAGGAGGGAAGTTTTGTCTTGGCGACACCTATGTGGAAAGTGGCCTATTTCTACTCTTGGGATCAGGTGTTTCCACCAAAGACCAAGGTGCGTATCGCGCATGAATATGTACCGTTCCAAGGTTCAATAAATGTTGGGTATGACTTTGCCAAGCCAGCCAAACTCAAGTCAACATATAGTGATCTAGTGAAAGAGTTTTGTATAACGGAGGGCACGCTTCGCGCCGGTGCTGAAATTCAGGGGAGGATTACAACAGGGTCATCCAAGATGCCTTTGGGAGGGTTGTCTGGTAGAACAGTTAAATATATTTTGACCACTGGTGCAAATTGGGCAGGGCCGATCAAGGACTTCACATTAAATTTGAAGAAGGAAAGCAAGGATGAGATTGTTTCGTTGTGCCTTGATGGAAAACTAAAAAAACAAGATGACTTGACTATCACGTCGCACGAAAAAAACTTCACACCACGAAAAGACATTACTGCGATCTTCTTTTATGCTCCATTGAGTCACCCAATAAGCTCCGATGCATCGGGCTATAAGCCTGGTTACCGAAAGATAAAGAACCTGCCAACTGAATCAATGGGGGGTAGTAAATGAAAGTCGAAACCCTACGCTGGTTCAACAACCGGCTGGAAATGATAGACCAGCGCATCCTGCCCGCTGCGTTTGAATACCTGAGTTACTACACCGCGCATTCCGTGGCCGAAGGTATTCGCAGCATGGTGGTGCGCGGTGCGCCGGCCATCGGTGTGGCGGCGGCGTATGGGGTGGCACTGGAGGCGCAGCATCTGCAGGAGAAATCTGCGGCAGATTTCAAGACGGGCATGGAGACAGGCTTTACCGTTCTGGCTGCCAGCCGCCCTACAGCGGTGAACCTGTTCTGGGCCTTGCAGCGCATGCGCAAGGTTTGGGAAAGCGTGACGACACAGTCGCCGCAGCAGGTCGCGCAGCGCCTGCTGGCCGAGGCACACGAGATACTGGCCGAGGACATCCGCATCAACAAGGCGATGGGCGCGAACGGTGCGGCTTTGCTGAAGGACGGGGCGCGGGTGTTGACGCATTGCAATGCGGGCGCGCTGGCGACGGCGGGGTGGGGGACGGCGCTGGGGGTGTTCCGTTCTGCCGTTGAGGCGGGCAAGAAGATATCGGTCATCGTCGACGAGACGCGGCCTTTCCTGCAAGGGGCGCGACTGACAGCGTGGGAGATGGTGCAGGAGAACATCCCGGTGACGCTGATCACCGACAACATGGCCGGTCACCTGATGGCGCACGGCGAGATCGACGCGGTGGTGGTGGGTACGGACCGGGTGGCGGCCAACGGCGATGTGGCGAACAAGATCGGCACTTATATGGTGGCGGTGCTGGCCAGGCGGCACAACATCCCGTTCTATGTGGCGTGTCCGCTCTCGACCATCGACCTCAATATCGCCTCGGGCAAGGACATCCCCATCGAGGAGCGTTCGGTAGAGGAGGTGAAAGGCTTCCGCGACTACCACTGGGCGGCGGAGGGGGTTAAGATCCGCAATCCGGCCTTCGATGTGACGCCTGCGGAGCTGGTGACGGGGTTGATCACGGAAAAGGGCGTGGTTCTGCAGCCGGATGGGCAAGGCATCCGGAAGTTGTTCGGCTGATTCCCCTCTCCCCAGCCCCCTCCCGCAAGGGGAGAGGGGGTGGAAGCGGGCCATTCCTTAAATAGCTGTTTCCCTTAATCAAACCTTTTGGTACAATCCGCGCCGTTTTCAGATGGGCTTCGAGCCCGTTTTTTATTTGTGGGTACGGATATGGATGTGGCGAAGCTGGTAGAGACGACGCTGGCCGGCATGGGTTACGAGCTGGTCGATCTGGAGTTGTCCGGTCGCGGGCTGATGCGCGTGTTCATGGACAAGCCGGACGGTATCTCGGTGGAAGACTGCGAGCGTGTGAGCAACCAGCTGGTGCGTCTGTTCACGGTGGAAGGTGTTGATTATGAACGCCTTGAGGTGTCTTCGCCGGGACTGGACCGGGTCGTCAAGAAGGAAGCCGATTTCGAGCGATTTGCCGGGCAGAAGGTGCAGATCAAGGTGCGCGTGCCCATGAACGGTCGCAAGAACTTCGTCGGTATCATCGGCGAGTTGAAGGACGGAATATTGCAGTTGGATGTGGATGGCAGCCCGGTGGCAATCGAGCTGTCGAATATGGATAAGGCACGTTTGGTGCCAACGTTTTAGTTGCTGGAGATAGCGATGAGTCGTGAAGTTCTGTTGTTGGTTGATGCCCTGGCGCGTGAGAAGAACGTGGACAAGGAGATTGTGTTCGGTGCGCTGGAATCGGCTTTGGCCTCCGCAACCAAGAAGCGTTTCGTGGACGAAGAGGCGGATGTGCGCGTGAGCATCGACCGCCAGTCCGGCGAATATGAATCCTTCCGCCGCTGGCAGGTGATGGACGACGAGACATTCGAGACGCCCGAACTGCACATCAAGCTGGAAGAAGCGCGCAAGCAGAATCCCGACATCCAACTGGAAGAGTTCATCGAAGAGCCGCTGGAGAACATCGACTTCGGCCGTATCGGCGCGCAGGCCGCCAAGCAGGTCATCTTCCAGAAGATTCGCGACGCCGAGCGCGAACAAATTCTGGCCGACTTCATGGAGCGTAACGAACACCTGGTGTCCGGCACCATCAAGCGCATCGAGCGCGGCAATGCCATCATCGAGTTCGGCAAGATCGAAGCGCTGCTGCCGCGCGACCAGATGATCCCGAAAGAGAACCTGCGCGTCGGCGACCGCGTGCGTGCCTATCTGTTGCGCGTCGACCGCACCGTGCGCGGCCCGCAGATCATCCTGTCGCGTATCACCACCGAGTTCCTGAAGAAACTGTTCGAGCTGGAAGTGCCCGAGATCGAGGAAGGCATCCTGGAGATCGTCAGCGCGGCACGCGATCCCGGTTCGCGCGCCAAGATCGCGGTGCGCAGCCATGACCAGCGTCTCGACCCCATCGGCACCTGTGTCGGCATGCGCGGTTCGCGCGTGCAGGCCGTGACCAACGAACTGGCGGGCGAGCGCGTGGATATCATCCTGTGGTCGGACGATGCGGCCACCTTCGTCATCAACGGGCTGGCGCCTGCCGAAGTCAGCAGTATCGTGGTGGACGAGGACAAGCACAGCATGGACGTGGTGGTCGAGGAAGAGAATCTGGCACAGGCCATCGGCCGCGGTGGCCAGAACGTGCGCCTGGCTTCCGAACTGACCGGCTGGGAAATCAACCTGATGACGGTGGAGCAATCCGCCGAGAAGAACGAGCAGGAGTTCGCGGTGATTCGCGACCTGTTCGTGAGCAAGCTGGACGTGGACGAGGAAGTCGCCGACATCCTGGTGCAGGAAGGTTTCAACACGCTGGAAGAAGTGGCTTATGTGGAGCTGGACGAGATGCTGAGCATCGAGGCTCTCGATGAGGCTACGGTGAACGAGTTGCGCAGCCGTGCCCGCAATGCCCTGTTGACGGAGGCGATCGCCAACGAGGAGCAGGTCGAGCACAACATCGAGGACTTGCTGAAGATTGATGGTATGGATGAAGAGACCGCGCGCACGCTGGCCGGCAAGGGTGTCGGTACGCAGGAGCAATTGGCCGATCTGGACGGCGACGAGCTCGTGGAAATGACCGGGATGGACGCCGAGCGCGCCAACCAGTTGATCATGACGGCGCGTGCGCCGTGGTTCGTTTAAGCAACAGCAACAGTTCGTCCTGCTCGTAGCGGGACCAAGGGATGACAATGGGAAAGTTGAACGTCGCGCAATTTGCCGGGGAGTTGGGACTGCCGGTTGAGCTGCTACTGGAACAGTTGCAGTCGGCCGGTGTCATCAAGAAAAAGGACACCGACAGCATATCGGAGCAGGACAAGGCCCAGTTGCTGGAGCACCTGCGTAGTGCCCACGGCAGCGGCAAGAACAAGATCACGCTGGTGCGCCGCGAGACTACGGCGATCAAGAAAGCCGACAGTACCGGCAAGTCGCGCACCATCCAGGTTGAAGTGCGCAAGAAGCGCACCGTTGCTCCTGCCGCGGCGCCTGTAGCGGAAGTGCCCGAGGTCGGCACGGTTGCGGAAGAGGTCAAACCCAAGAAAGCGGTCAAGAAGGTTCTGGACGAGCAGGAACTGAAGGCGCGCGAGGAAGAAGCGCGCTTGCAGGCCGAACTGGCCGCACGCCAGGCTGCCGAACTTGAAGCCAAACAGGCTCGCACCAGCAAGCGCAAGGCTGCCGCTGCGGAGCCCGCGCCCGAACCCGTGGTCGAGGCAAAGCCGGCAGTAGCAGAGGCAGCCGCACCCGCAGCAGCCGCCGCAGCCGCAGCCACGCCCGAAGGAACGTTGCACAAGCCTGCGCTCAAGCCGGGCGACAAGGTGGCGCGTCCCGCCAAGAAGGCGGCCGTAGTCAAGGACAGTCCCTGGGATGAAGCCGGGCACAAGAAGCGCCCGCCTTCGCGCAGCATGGATACGCGGGCAGGATTGGGCGGACGAACCGGCGGTAACGCACTGCGCGTGCCGCGCCATGAGAAACACAGCAAACAGGATGCCGCTCAGCATGCATTCTCGCTGCCGACAGAGCCTATCGTTCAGGAGGTGATGGTTCCCGAGACCATCTCGGTGGCCGAACTGGCGCAGAAGATGTCGATCAAGGCGGCCGAGATCATCAAGACGCTGATGAAGATGGGCTCCATGGTCACCATCAACCAGGTGCTGGACCAGGAGACCGCGATGATCGTGGTCGAGGAACTGGGTCACAAGGCGGTGCCGGCCAAGCCGGACGATCCCGATGCCTTCCTGCTGGAAGCGGTGGATCACGACGATCTGGTGATGGAGCCGCGCGCGCCGGTGGTGACCGTGATGGGGCACGTCGACCACGGTAAAACCTCCCTGCTGGACTACATCCGCCGCACCCGCGTGGCGAGCGGCGAAGCGGGCGGCATCACGCAGCACATCGGTGCGTATCACGTCGACACCCCGCGCGGCATGATCACCTTCCTCGACACGCCCGGCCACGAAGCCTTTACGGCGATGCGTGCACGCGGCGCGAAAGCGACCGACATCGTGATTCTGGTGGTGGCGGCCGACGACGGTGTGATGCCGCAGACCAAGGAAGCGATCCACCACGCCAGAGCGGCGGAAGTGCCTATCGTGGTCGCGGTCACCAAGATCGACAAACCGGATGCCAATTCCGAGCGCGTGCGCCAGGAACTGGTGGCGGAAGGCGTGGTGCCTGAGGATTGGGGCGGCGACTGCATGTTCGTCGAAGTGTCCGCCAAGACCGGTCAGGGCATCGATACCCTGCTCGAAGGCATCCTGCTGCAGGCCGAAGTGCTGGAACTGAAAGCGCCGAAGAACACCAGCGCCAAGGGCGTGGTGGTCGAAGCGCGTCTGGACAAGGGCAAGGGCGCGGTAGCGACGCTGCTGGTGCAGTCCGGCACGCTGAAGCGCGGCGACGCCGTGCTGGTCGGTTCCGTTTCCGGCCGCGTGCGCGCCATGCTGGATGAGAACGGCAAGGTGATCAACGAAGCCGGTCCCTCGATTCCGGTCGAGATACAGGGCTTGTCCGAAGTGCCGGTCGCCGGTGCCGATTTCCTCGTGCTGGCCGACGAGAAGAAGGCGCGCGAGATCGCGCTGTTCCGCCAGGGCAAGTTCCGCGACGTGAAACTGGCCAAGCAGCAGGCGGCCAAGCTGGAAAATATGTTCGAGCAGATGGGCGAGGGCGAAGTGCGTACCTTGTCTGTGATTGTGAAGGCGGACGTGCAGGGTTCGCTGGAGGCGATTGCCGGTTCGTTGCAGAAGATTTCCACCGCCGAGGTCAAGGTCAACCTGATCCACAGCGGTGTGGGGGCCATCACCGAGTCCGACGTCAACCTGGCGCTGGCTTCCAAGGCGATTGTCATCGGCTTCAACTCGCGTGCCGACGCGGCCGCGCGCAAGCTGGCCGAATCCTCCGGCGTGGATATCCGCTACTACAACATCATCTATGCGATGGTGGACGAGATCAAAGCCGCGCTGTCCGGCATGCTGGCTCCAGAGAAGCGGGAAAGCATCATCGGCATGGTCGAAGTACGCCAGGTGTTCCACATCTCCAAGGTCGGCACGATCGCGGGTTGCTACGTCACCGAGGGCATGATCAAGCGCGGCTCCAGCGTGCGTGTGCTGCGCAACAACGTGGTGATCCATACCGGCGATCTGGATTCGCTGAAGCGCTTCAAGGATGACGCCAAGGAAGTGAAATCGAACTTCGAGTGCGGCCTGTCGCTGAAGGGTTATAACGACCTGGAAGTGGGCGACCAGCTGGAGGTGTTCGAGATCGTCGAGGTCGCCAGAGCGCTGTAATGGCAAAGGACTTTGCGCGCACCGACCGTATCGCCGAGCAGATCCAGCGCGAACTGGCCGAGTTGATCCGGCTGGAAGTGAAGGATCCGCGCGTGAAGAAGGTCACGCTGACGGGGGTGGAAGTGACCAACGACCACGCCCACGCCAAAGTGTTCTACACCTCGCTGGACGGCGACAGCCCGGAACTGTTCAAGGGGCTGGAGCGCGCCGCCGGTTTCCTGCGCAGCCAACTGGCGCATGCCATGAAGCTGCGCATCACCCCGCAGTTGCATTTCGTCTACGACGCCTCGATCGAGCGCGGCGCTCATCTTTCGCAGTTGATCGACCAGGCGGTCGCGAGTGACAAAGGGGGCAGCGAGTAGCTGGTAGCCCGTAGCGGGTAGCCAAACCGGGTTTGCTACAAGCTACAAGCCACCCGCTACGAGCTCTTCTTATGGCAAAGACCAAACGCCCGCTTGACGGCGTCCTGCTATTCGACAAGCCGCTGGAACTCAGCTCCAACATCGCGCTGCAGAAAGTACGTCGCCTGTTCCATGCCGAGAAGGCCGGACATACCGGCACGCTCGACCCGCTCGCTACCGGCTTGCTGCCGGTGTGTTTTGGCGAGGCCACCAAATTCACCATCGCTTTGCTCGATGCCGACAAGGGCTATCGCGCGACCATACGTCTGGGGCAGCGCACGACCACGGGCGATGCGGAAGGGGAGGTGATCGAGACTCGCCCAGTCGATGTGGATGAAGCGAAAGTACAGGCGGTGCTGGCGCAGTTCATGGGCGAGAGTCGCCAGCTTCCGCCCATGCACAGTGCCATCAAGCATCAGGGCAAGCCGCTGTACGAGTACATCCGCAAGGGCGAGACGGTGGAGCGCGAGTTGCGCACGGTGTTCATTCGTGAACTGACGCTGGAACGGTTGCAGGGTGACGAGCTGGAATTCAGTGTGCTGTGCAGCAAAGGCACTTATGTCCGTACTCTGGCTGAGGATATTGCTGCAGAGCTGGGTTGTGGCGGGCACCTGATCGCCTTGCGGCGTACGCGCATCGGCGAGTTCAGGCTTGAAGATGCGCATACGCTGCAACAGCTTGAGTCCATGACCGAAGCGCAGCGGGATGCCTGCCTGATGTCGCTGGACCGGCTGGTACAGGCGTTGCCGGCCCTGGAACTGGATGCTGTCCAAGCCAACCGGCTGGCCCAGGGGCAGAGACTGGGTCTGACGGATGGTTTTCCGGACGGGAAACGCCGTTTGTATGCCGATGGCCGCTTTATCGGGCTGGGCGAGCTGGTGGGCGGAAGGCTGAGCCCCAGCAGGTTGCTGTCCGGCGTGGCAAAAGCCGCCGCCGGGGCTAATTCAGCTTGAGCGCCCCACCCAATAAAGGGTAGAATGCCGCACTTTTTTAATGGAGAGAGAAGTCAATGTCTATTACCGCCGCACAAAAATCGCAGATCGTGACTGACTATCAGCGCGCCAAGGGCGATACCGGCTCCCCCGAAGTTCAAGTCGCACTGATGACGGCGCGTATCAACTACCTGACCGAGCACTTCAAGGAACACAACAAGGATCACCACTCCCGCCGTGGTCTGCTGCGTCTGGTGAGCCGCCGCCGCAAGCTGCTGGATTATCTGAAGAGCAAGAATGAAGCGGGTTACAAAGAACTGATCCAGCGTCTGGAACTGCGCAAGTAACAAGTTTTAGCAAGCGGGTCGCGAATGCGGCCCGCTTCGTTTTGGATGTCGAAGCAATTCGCTGGCTGCCCGGTCACGCACATATCTATTGGAGAGCTATCTTGAGTCACTATAAAAAAACCCTGAGCTACGGCAATCATCAATTGACCCTGGAGACCGGCGAGATCGCGCGCCAGGCCAGCGGCGCAGTCATCGTCAGCCTGGACGACACCGTGGTGCTGGTCACCGTGGTTGGCCGCAAGGATGCGAAACCCGACCAGGATTTTTTCCCGCTGACCGTGGATTACCAGGAGCGCACCTATGCCGCAGGCAAGATCCCCGGCAGCTTCTTCAAGCGTGAAGGCCGCCCCAGCGAAAAAGAGATCCTGACCTCGCGCCTGATCGACCGTCCGCTACGTCCGCTGTTCCCCGAGAGTTTCTACAACGAAGTGCAGATCGTGGCGACCGTGATGTCCTCCGATTCGCAGATCGATGCCGATATTCCCGCCATGATCGGCGCTTCCGCCGCGCTGGCCATCTCCGGCATCCCGTTCGACGGCCCCATCGGTGCTGCGCGTGTGGGCTATGCCAATGGCCAGTACCTGCTGAACCCGACCAAGGACGAACTGGTGACTTCGCAGATGGACCTGGTCGTCGCCGGTACCTCCAAGGCGGTGCTGATGGTGGAATCAGAAGCGCAACAACTTTCCGAAGAAGTCATGCTGGGCGCAGTGGTGTTCGGCCATGAGCAGATGCAGACCGTGATCAACGCCATCATCGAGATGGCGAACGAAGTCGGCCAGGACGACTGGGACTGGACGCCTGCCGCAAAGAACGAAGCGCTGATCGCCAGGATCAATGCGCTGGCCGAAAGCGATCTGAAGGCTGCTTACGCCGTGCGTGAAAAACAGGCGCGCACCCATCAAGTCGAAGCGATCCGTGCCAAGGTATCCGAAGCATTGGCGACGCCGGAATTCGAGAACGTCTCCAAGAACGAGATCGGCGAACTGTTCAGCGCACTGGAAGCCAAGATCGTGCGCGGCCAGATCCTCAGCGGCGAACCGCGCATCGACGGTCGCGACACCCGCACTGTGCGCCCGATCACCATCCGTACCGGCGTGCTGCCGCGTACCCACGGTTCGGTGCTGTTCACGCGCGGCGAGACACAGGCGCTGGTGATTGCAACGCTGGGTTCCATGCGCGATTCGCAGAAGATCGATGCGCTGGAAGGCGAATATATCGACCGCTTCATGCTGCACTACAACTTCCCGCCGTATTCCACCGGTGAGACCGGTCGCGTGGGTACGCCCAAGCGCCGCGAGATCGGCCACGGCCGTCTGGCCAAGCGCGCACTGGTCGCGGTATTGCCGGGCGAGGAAGATTTCGGCTACGCCATCCGCGTGGTCTCCGAAATCACTGAATCCAACGGTTCCAGTTCCATGGCATCGGTCTGCGGCGGCTGCCTGTCGCTGATGGATGCGGGTGTGCCGGTGAAGACGCATGTGGCTGGTATCGCCATGGGCCTGATCAAGGACGGCGGTCGTTTCGCCGTGCTGACCGACATCCTGGGCGACGAGGATCACCTCGGCGACATGGACTTCAAGGTGGCCGGTTCCGAGCACGGCATCACCGCCCTGCAGATGGACATCAAGATCAACGGCATCACCAAGGAGATCATGCAGGTCGCGCTGAGCCAGGCCAAGGAAGGCCGCCTGCATATCCTCGGCATCATGAAGCAGGCGATGCCCGATGTGCGTCCGGAAGTCTCCGACTTCGCGCCGCGCATGATCAAGATGAAGATCAATCCGGAAAAGATCCGCGACGTGATCGGCAAGGGCGGTGCGGTCATCCGCGCCATCACCGAAGAGACTGCTACCACCATCGACATCGACGATGCCGGCAACATCACCATCGCCTGCGTGAGCGGCGATGCTGGCGAAGCGGCGAAGAAGCGTATCGAGGACATCGTGGCCGAAGTCGAAGTGGGCAAGATCTACGAAGGCCCGGTGGTCAAGCTGCTGGACTTCGGCGCCCTGGTCAATGTGCTGCCGGGCAAGGACGGTTTGCTGCATATCTCGCAGATCTCGCACGAGCGCATCGCCAACGTGTCCGACCACCTGAAAGAAGGCCAGGTGGTCAAGGTCAAGGTGCTGGAAGTGGACGACAAGGGCCGCATGCGTCTCTCCATGAAGGCGCTGCAACCGCATCCGGAAGCCGCACCCGCAGCCGAGTGATCCTGCATCACCGCTGACCAAGCCCCGCCGCTGGCGGGGCTTTTCATTTAGTATTCCGATTCAGGTAACCCAAGCAAGGAATCGAAGGCGGGCATGGACGCATCCACCCTCTCATTGGCCAGCAATCTGGTCGCCACCCTGCCGAGCGGCAAGCCCGGCTTGTTCAACCCGTGGGCCGATCATTGCCCGCATGACGCGGCAGGCAACGGACCGCAGGCCAAACTCGAACGGCTTGCGCTGCATCTGGATTGCGAGCCCGAGTTCATCCTGGCCGGCGAGGCACCGGGCTACCAGGGCTGCCGCTACAGCGGCATCGCCTTCACCAGCGAGCGTCTGCTGGGCGAGGGCGCCATTCCGCGCATCGCTGCCTTACCCAACCGTCTGTCGACGCGCCGCCTGCCGTTCTCCGAACCTTCCGCCACCATCGTCTGGAAGACACTGTACCGGCTCGGCATCGCCGAGCGCACCATCCTGTGGAACGCGATGCAACTGCACCCGCATCGCCGGGATGAGCTCTGGTCGAACCGAACGCCGACACCGGAGGAGATCAGGCTGGGCGAGCCCGCCCTGCGCCTGTTGATCGAAGCGTTCCCCAAGGCGAAGATCGTCGCGGTCGGCAAGAAGGCGGAAGGTTTGCTGGGCGAGATGGGCATCCGCGTGACCGGTTCGGTCCGTCATCCGGCGAACGGCGGCGCGACCGAGTTCGCCAGCGGGCTCAATGCACTGATCTAGACGATGGCAGACAGCACATTCGATTCCAAATCGTTCCTGGCCAGCCTGCCTTTGCAGCCGGGCGTGTACCGCATGCTGGATGAGGCCGGGCAGGTGTTGTACGTCGGCAAGGCCAACCAATTGAAGAAGCGCGTCGGCTCTTATTTCCAGAAGAGCAACCTGTCGCCGCGCATCCAGTTGATGGTGTCGCACATCGCGAAGATCGAAGTCACGGTGACGCGCTCCGAGGCCGAGGCGCTGCTGCTGGAGAACAACCTCATCAAGACGCTCAAGCCGCGCTACAACATCCTGTTCCGCGACGACAAGTCCTACCCATATATCGTACTCACCGGCAGCCCCTCTCCGAGGTTGACCTACTATCGCGGCGCGGCTGACAGGCGCAACCAGTACTTCGGCCCCTATCCCAATGCGCAGGCGGCGAAGGAAACCATCAATCTGTTGCAGAAGGTGTTCAAGCTGCGCACCTGCGAGGAGGGCGTATTCAACAACCGCACGCGCCCCTGTCTGCTGCACCAGATCCACCGCTGCAGTGCGCCCTGTGTCGGTCTGATCAGTTCGGAGGATTACGCCACCGATGTGCGCAACGCAGGGCTGCTGCTGCAGGGCAAGTTCGACGAAGTGGAGAAGCGTCTGCGTGAAGCGATGGAACAGGCATCCGAGACGATGCAGTATGAGCATGCTGCCGCCTTGCGAGACCAGTTGCAGGCGCTGCACACTGTGCAGCAGAAACAGTTCGTCGAGAGCGGGCGCGACACCGATGCCGACATCGTCGCCGTGGTCGAGGCGGAAGGCGCGCTGTGCCTGAACCTCGCCGTGGTGCGCGGCGGTCGTCATCTGGGGGACAAGCCGTTCTTCCCGCAGAACGTGCAGGGGCAGGACAGTATCGAGGTGCTGGAAGCCTTTCTGGCGCAGCATTATCTCGAGCGCACGGTACCGCCGCTGATCGTCACCAGCATCGAGATCGCCGACGAGGCGCTCGAACAGTTGCTGGGCGAGCAGGCCGGGCACAAGGTTCAGATACGCCATGCGGTGACCGGCGAGCGGCGGCAATGGCTGGAGATGGCGCAGGCCAACGCGCTGCTGGCGCTGAAGCAGCAGGCAGGTTTGCAGGCCGGGCAGTCGTTGCGTCTGGATGCTTTGCGCAGTGACCTCGAGTTGCCAGACCTGAAGCGCATCGAGTGCTTCGACATCAGCCATACCATGGGCGAAGCGACCGTCGCCTCCTGCGTGGTGTACGACGATCTGGCGATCCGGCCGCAGGAATACCGGCGTTACAACATCTCCGGCATCACGCCAGGCGACGATTACGCCGCGATGAAGCAGGCTTTGCAACGGCGCTATCAGAAGCTACAGCAGGCCTGTCCTGAGCCTGGTCGAAGGGGGGAGGGCAAACGCCCGGATCTGGTGCTGATCGACGGTGGTGCCGGACAACTGGGCATGGCGGTCGAGGTGATGACCGAGCTGGGTTTGTCGGATATCGCGCTGGTCGGCGTCGCCAAAGGCGTGGAGCGCAAGCCGGGAATGGAACAATTGTTACGACCCGGCGTGGAAAAATCGCTACAATTGCCGCCAGACAGTCCTGCCCTGCATCTGATCCAGCAAGTGCGCGACGAGGCTCACCGTTTCGCCATCAGTGGTCATCGTGCCCGGCGCGGCAAGGCGCGCACCGCCTCCTCGCTGGAAGATATCGAGGGCGTGGGCGAGAAGCGCAGGCGCAACCTGCTGACGCATTTTGGCGGCTTGAAGGGCGTGCAACAGGCCAGTATCGAGGAGTTGTCGCGCGTGGAAGGAATCAGTCCCGCACTGGCAGAGAAAATTTATCAGCATTTACATTGAAAATGCCGCTCAACATACCGAATCTGCTGACCTGGTTCCGCATCCTGATGATCCCCGTGTTCGTCGCCCTGTTCTATGTGCCGGACGACATGCTCAGCCTGCATCACCGGCATCAGCTTGCCACTTTCATCTTCTGGCTGGCCGCCATCACCGATTGGCTGGACGGCTACCTGGCGCGCAGCCTGAATCAGGGCTCGGCCTTCGGCGCTTTCCTCGATCCGGTGGCCGACAAGCTGATGGTGGCGGCGGCGCTGATTGTGCTGGTCAAGCTGGAACTTGTGGATGTGATCATCGCCTTCATCATCATCGGGCGCGAGATCACCATCTCCGCCCTGCGCGAGTGGATGGCGCAACTCGGCGAGAGCAAGAGCGTGGCCGTTTCCATGCTGGGCAAGTTCAAGACCGCCTTCCAGATGGTGGCCATCCTGTTCCTGTTATACCAGGAGCCGATCTTCGGCATCTCGACGTTGTGGTGGGGAACCTTGCTGATCTATCTGGCCGCCGTGCTGACCCTGTGGTCCATGGTCTACTACATGATGCTGGCGATGCCGCAGATACGGAAAAAAACAAGCGGGCAAAATTGATTTTTGGCCGTCGGCCTGTATAATGCCGCGCTCTCGGGGTGTAGCGTAGCCTGGTAGCGCGCCTGGTTTGGGACCAGGATGTCGGGAGTTCGAATCTCTCCACCCCGACCAAGTTAAAGTAGCAGAAGTTTGTTGGTTGCCGAATGAATTGTGCCCGTAGCTCAACTGGATAGAGCACCGCCCTTCTAAGGCGGGGGTTACAGGTTCGATTCCTGTCGGGCACACCAATGACCAGACCGTTCAACGGTGGCTGTAGCTCAGCTGGTAGAGCCCTGGATTGTGATTCCAGTTGTCGTGGGTTCGAGCCCCATCAGCCACCCCATATTCAAATAAGAAGAAACACCAACCGGCTTGTTCGAGGTGTCATGCATAGCTGCAACACTTGTCTGAAGAGCGCTCTGCTTGCGTCGCTGTTTGGCGCAAGTTGTCTCGTTCAGGTTGGAGCGATGGCCGAGCAGGATCTGTCCGAGCAGGCCTACCTACAGGATCTTCCCGTCGTTCTCAGCGCTTCGCGCCTGTTGCAACCCCTTTCCGATGCCCCCAACGCCATGACGGTGATCGACCGGCAGATGATCGAGGCATCCGGCTTTCGTTCGATAGCCGACTTGTTCCGACTCGTTCCCGGCATGTATGTGGGCAATGCCGGCGCGAATACGCCCATCGTGTCTTTGAACGGCGTCACCGACCAGTATTCGCGCCGCATGCAGGTGCTGATCGACGGGAGAAGCATCTACCTGCCCCCGTTCGGCGGGGTGGCCTGGCAGGAGTTGCCCCTGCTGATCGAAGACATCGAGCGCATCGAGGTGGTGCGCGGACCCGCCGCCGCTTCGCACGGCTCCAATTCATTCTACGGCGTCATCAACATCATCACGCGCGATGCCTCTGGCGGGAGCGGCGGCACTGTCTCTGCGAGCAGGGGCGAGATGGGCATTGTCGATGCTTCCGCCAGATTCGGCGGTGGCGGAGATGATTTCGATTACCGGCTCTCTTTCGGTTATCGCGCCGACGACGGCGATAACCCGCAGGTGCTGAACGACGGCAGCGCCAACCGGCTGATGAACCTGCGCAGCAATTACCGGGTGGACGGCGACAACACACTTGAATTCATGCTCGGTCTGGGCGAGGGAACGAGCGGCCAGGGAACGGCAGGACGTTTGCAGGAGCCTTTCAGGGATACGTCGACGCAAAACGATTTCCAGCAACTGATCTGGCTGCATACCTGGCCCGGCAGGGACGAATCGAAGCTGACCCTGTCGCGGACCGCCAGGCAATATACCGATCCGTACAAGTGCATCGACAACCAGGAATGCATTTCCACCGGAGCGCCGCAGGCATTTGTGGCAGATGATGCCAGCAGCCGCAGGCAGGAACTGGAATTCCAGAACACGACACAACTGGGCGAAAACAACCGGGCGGTGTGGGGAGGCGGGATACGCAGCGATTATGTCAATCAGCCCCTGCTGTTTCCGGGTCCGATCACGCTGCATCAGTCGCGCATCTTCGCGCACGACGAATGGCGGGCCTCGGAATCGCTCCTGCTGAATATCGGCGCGATGTACGAGGACGACGGCGCCGGGCACAAGAGCACTTCTCCCAGGGCCGCGCTGAACTACCACCTGTATCCGCAGCACACCCTGCGCGCCTCGATCTCGTCCGCGACGCGGAACCCGATGATGGTCGAGATGTACATGAGTACCGCGCCCCAGACTTACTGGTCAAACGGATATATTCCGCCCGCCGAAAACCTCAGGCCAGAAAAGATACTGGCGAAAGAGATCGGCTATGTCGGACAATTCGGCGCCCTCAGCGTGGACGGACGCGCCTATTACGACAAGGTGCGCGACATCATCATGATCGACGGCTTCGTCAATTACATCGACGGTTCCTACACCCTCAGCAACCGGGCGGACAGCTTCAAGAACCTGTTCGACGCGACCTACAAGGGAGTGGATCTGTCGGCGAAATACCGCTGGACCGACGGCAGCGTCACGGCAAGCTACTCGCACCAGCAGGCCAGTTGCGCATTCAGTTCGTACCCGACCCAGTATTTCAACCCGGATATCGGACAACTGGTCGTGCAGCCCGGCTACCAGTCGGAATACCTGGATCTGTGCAGTCAGTCCGTTCCGGCGGACAGCGGCAGCCTGCTGTTCGAGCAGCAGATGTACGAGACTTACCGGTTCAGCCTCGGGTACTATGCGCGGAGCAAGATCAGAGTCACCGATGTATCTTCCGGGTTCCCGCCTGAATCGCCGATGCGCAGGGTGGATTTGCGCTTGGTAAGGCAGCTCGGGAAGGCGGAAAGGACGGGAGGAGGGGAAATTGCTGTGGTGTTGCAGAACGCATTCCAGGATAACTATACGGGATATGGCAACGTAACTCAGCGAATAGGACTTACTTTCAAGCGACGTGCCTATATCACTGCGACCTTCAATTTATAGCCGGGCGATCCTTTGCCGCCCGCTACGCCAATGGGCCAGCCGGATGCTCTCCGCGCTGGTATTTGTGCTTCTGGGCCTGACTTCCGCCATGGCCGAACCGCAGCGCGTGACGGTGGTATTGAGCGAGACGGGCGGATCCTATCAGGCTTTCGGCGACTTGCTGCGCGACAAACTACAGGCATCCGGTTCCGAACTCAGCATTGGCCACGTCGGCGACTTGCTCAGGCAGGGCGACCTGTACATCGCGGTCGGCATGAAGGCCGCCGTGGAGCTGGCCGACAGAGAAGCCCCCGTGTTGAACGTGTTCATCCCCAAGTCCGGCCATGACAGGCTGCTGCTGGAGTCACGGCGGCGCGGTACATCCTATTCGGCCATCTATCTCGATCAGCCGCCCGAGCGTCAGGTTGCCCTGCTGCGAGCTGTCCTGCCGCATGTCAGGAAGGTGGGAGTGCTTTACAGCGATCCGCCACCGGAACTGCCCAGCGTACGCAAACTGCTGGCAGATTCCGGTCTGGAACTGAACGAACGCAAACTCGATCAGCGTCCGCTTAACGACGCACTTGAAAGCGTGCTGGAGGAAAGCGACGTGCTGATGGTGCTGCCCGATGCCTCGGTCTACAACCCGGGAACGATACGCAACATCCTGTTGACGGCATACCGCAAGCAGATACCGCTGGTCGGCATCTCGCAGGCCTATGTCAGGGCCGGCGCACTGTGCGCCGTGTATTCCAAGCCGGAGCAGATTGCCGAACAGGCGGCAGCCATGATCCGGCGCTATGCCGAATCCGGCAGGCTGTCGGCGGCGCAATACCCGGCCGAGTTCGAGGTGTCCGTCAACATGCAGGTGGCTCGCTCGCTCGACCTGCGTATCAAGGATGCAGCAATGCTTCGCGCTGAAGTTCGGGGGAAGCCATGAAACAGCACGGGATAGAAAGACAGACGCTGGCGGTCGCCATCATCCCCATCCTGGTGCTGGCGCTGCTGCTGGAGAGTTTTTTTACCTATACGCGTTTCGCCGACCTGGATCGCGCACTGTTCGAACGCGGCAAGCTCATCCTGCGGCAACTGGCCTCGTCCAGCGAATACCCGGTGTTTTCCGGCAACCAGGGGCTGTTGCAGCAGCAGGTTGATATCGCTTTCTCGCAACAGGACGTCAACTCCATCATCGTGCTGAGTGCCGACATGAAATACCTGGCCGGTGCGGGCGGGGCGCGCCGATCCTTCAAGCGCGAAACCATCGAGGCCAGACTGTCGCATGCGAGCGACTTCGACACCCTGCAAGAGAACCGCAATGCACTGTGGCTTTACCAGCCCATCGTCGCGACGCAGATCGAGCTGGACGAGTTAAGCGGCGAAAAACCCGTCACGGGCGGTAGCAAACCGCTGGGCAGCGTCATCGTCGAGATCGGCAAGGACAGGGTGAATCAGCAAAAAGTGGAGATGTTGGGATTCAACCTGGTGCTGCTGCTGGCCGTGCTGCTCTCGACCATGATGATCGCCATGCGCATGGCGCGCCGCATCACGCAGCCGGTGCTGGAGATGAAGAATGCCATACGCCGTATCGGCGAAGGCAGACTCGACACGCATATCGGCGAATCCAGGGTGATGGAACTGGACGTGCTCGCTGCCGGCATCAACGACATGGCGGCGCAATTGCTGCGGGACCGCAATACGCTGCAGCAGCGCATCGACGATGCGACGCAGGAACTGCGCCGCAAGAAGGAGGAGGCCGAGAAGGCCAACTTCGACAAGAGCCGCTTCCTGGCTGCGGCTAGCCATGACCTGCGCCAGCCCATGCACGCGCTGGGCCTGTTCATCGGCGAACTGCACAGCAGGCTGGAAACACCGGAACAACGCAAGATCGCCGAAAAGGTGGAGGAGTCGGTGGAGGCGATGTCCAGCCTGCTGGATGCGTTGCTGGACATCTCCAAACTGGATGCCGGAGTGGTGATCCCGCAGGTGAGGGAAGTGCATCTGGATACGATGATGCGGCGCTTGGCGCAGGATTTCGCACCGCTCGCGAAGCGCAAGCACATCACGCTGCGATTCCACTGCCTTAATGCCATGGCGCTGAGCGACCCGGTGCTGCTCGAGCGCATCCTGCTCAACCTGCTCGGCAACGCGATCCGCTATACCCCGCAGAATGGCACGGTACTGATGGCATGCCGCCGCCGTGGCGAGAATCTGCGCATCGAGGTGCGCGATAACGGCATCGGCATCCCCGAACCGGAACAACAGAACATCTTCCGCGAATTCGTGCAACTGGCGAACAGCGCGCGCGACCGCAGCAAGGGACTGGGGCTCGGACTCGCCATCGTGGACAGGCTGGCCAGGCTGTTGCGTCATCCGCTCAGCCTGCGATCGGTGCCGAAGCGCGGCTCCGTTTTTGCGATCACCGTACCGCGCATCTTCGGGGTGGACGAACTGCTGGCCGAGCCGGCGCAAACGCCGGCCGCTATGCTGCCGAGGCATGACCAGTTGGAGAACCTGCGGGTGCTGGTGGTGGATGACGACATGCTGGTGCGCACCAGCACCGCCGGCATCCTCGAATCGTGGGGTTGCAACGTATCGGTCGCCGAATGCCTGCAGGAGGTCTACGACAAATTCACCGACGCCAACTTCGATCTGGTGATCTGCGACTATCGACTGCCGGACGGCGACGGACTGATGCTGGCAGAGCGCATCCGTCAGCAGGGCCAGATACAGCCCGCTTTCATCCTCGTCAGCGGCGATACGGCGCCGGAGATACTGCAAACCGTGAACGAGCGCGGCGGCCACCTGCTGCACAAGCCGGTGCGTCCGGCCAAACTGCGTTCGCTGATGTTGTTCCTGTTGAAGAAACGCGGCGACCCGGCGTAAACCTGCCCTGTCACCTCAGGAGGGAAGTGCCGTCCCGGCAGGGCTGAGCCGGTTCATCAGGGTTATGCAAGCCGAAGGCGGGAGCGGCTTGCCGAACATGTAACCCTGCGCATCGTTGCATTGTTCGGTGCGGAAGAAATTGAGTTGTTCCTGAGTTTCCACCCCCTCCGCCAGCCCCTTGATGTTGAGCACGCGCGCCACCGCGATGACCGCCTTGGCGACGGCCGCATGGTTGGCATCGGTGGCGACATCGGTGACGATGGCGCGGTCGATCTTGATGGCATGGATGGGGAAGCGCGTGAGGAAACTCAGCGGGATGTGGCTGTGGCCGAGGTTGTCCAGCGCGATACGCACGCCGAGTGCGTTGATCTCGCTCAGGCGGGCGAGTGCCATGCCCTCGTCCTCCTCGATGCTCTGTTCGCGTATCTCCAGTTCCAGCCACTTCGGGTCGAGGCCGCTTTCCGCCAGCGCGGCCTTTACGCTCTCGACAAAACCGGCATGGCGCAATTCCTGGCCGGAGATGTTCACGGCGACCACGACGGGTGCATTCCCCGCATCCTGCCAGGCCCTGTTTTGCTTGCAGGCCTCGTTCATCACCCAGCGGCCGATGTGGACGATGGTGCCGGAATCCTCCAGCGACTGCAGGAACTGCCCCGGCATCAGCAGCCCGCGCTGCGGGTGCTGCCAGCGCAGCAGCGCCTCCATACCGATCAGTTTGCCGTGGTGGATGTCCACCTGCGGCTGGTAATAGACGAGGAACTCCTCGTTCTCCAGCGCGCGCTGCAGGGCGGCTTCCAGTTCGATCATCTCGGCGGTCTTGCTGTTGAAGCCGGTGGCATAGAACCAGAAACGGCTGGTCTGCGGGCTTTCAGACTTGGCGCGGTACATGGCCATGTCCGCATTGCGGATCAGGCTCTCCATGTCCTCGCCGTCGGAAGGATAGACGCTGATGCCGATGCTGATGCGGGCCTGGATGGACTGGCCCTCGATGACGAACGGCGCGCTGAAGGCATCCACAATCTTGTTGGCGGCGACGTTGGCGTCTTCCGGGTGGTTGATGGCGAACGCGATGATGAACTCGTCCCCGCCCATGCGCGCGAGGCAGTCGGTCTCGCGCACGCAGCCGACCAGGCGCTTGCCGACCATCTGCAGCAGCATGTCGCCGAAATGGTGGCCGTAGTTGTCGTTGATCTTCTTGAAATCCCCCAGGTCGAGGAACATCACGGCCAGCAGATGGCCCTGCCGCCTGGCCATCCCCAGCGCCTGCTTGAGCTGGTCGTAGAAATACTTGCGGTTGGGCAGGCCGGTGAGGCTGTCATGATGTGCGAGATGGTGCAGATGTTCTTCCGCCTGCTTGCGCTCCAGCGCGTACTGTACGGCGCGCACCAGCAGGTGCTCGTTGGTGTGCCACTTCACCAGAAAATCCTGCGCCCCCAGCTTGAGCGCCTTGATCGCCAGCGATTCATCCTCCACCTCGCTGAGCACGACGACGGGAATGCCGGGTGCCGCCGCGCGTATCCTGGTGAGCGATTCGAGTTCGGTGCAATCCGGCAACTGCAGGTCGAGCAGGATGACGGAGATCTTGTGCTGGTTCAGCCGCTGCAGCGCCTCGCGCGCGGTCTCGGCAAAAAAAAGCTGGAATAAGCCGTTGTGCTGGCTTCCCAGTCGTTCCGCGACCAGCCTGCGATCCGCCGGGTTGTCTTCCACCAGCAGGATGTTGATCGGATCGGGCAGGGCGCCATGCATCCGCTCATCGCTGATGGCAGGGTCTTCTGTCCCTGCGCCTTGCTCGGGCGCGGTGTCGCCGCTCGAGTCCGAGTGGATGAGGGTCAGATGATGGAAACTCTTCCGATGCATGTTCATGACGCGCTCCCTGCCTGTTCTTGTTGGCTGTCTGATGCGGTTCAGTCCGGATTGCCGGGCAACTTGACGATAGTGAGCCAGAAATCATTGATCGACTGCACCACCTTGATGAACTGGTCCAGGTTCACCGGCTTGGTCACATAGCAATTTGCGTTGAGGTTATAGGATTTGATCACGTCCTGCTCGGCTTCCGACGAGGTGATGATCACCACCGGGATGGTCTTCAGTGCGGGATCGGACTTGATCTCGGCCAATACCTCGCGCCCGTCTTTCTTGGGCAGGTTGAGGTCGAGCAGGATGATGTCCGGGCGCGGCGCATCCTTGTACTTGCCCTGTTTGTGCAGGAAGGCCATGGCTTCCTCGCCGTCGGTCACGACGTGCAGATTGTTCTGCACCTTGTGGCTCTTCAGCGCCTCCTGCGTCAGGCGCACGTCTCCGGGGTTGTCTTCCACCAGCAAGAAATCTGCCGGTCTGCCCAATCTGTCGATATCCATGTTGTGTCCTCCTGCTTATTCTGCTTGTTGTATTGGTATGGTGAAAAGGAACGTCGTGCCTTTGCCCGCTTCGGACTCGATCCAGATCCTGCCGCCGTGGCGCTCCACGATCTTCTTGCAGATGGTGAGGCCGATGCCGGTTCCCGGATATTCGCGCTTGCCGTGCAGGCGCTGGAACATCAGGAAGATGCGCTCGAAATGCTCGGGCGCGATGCCGATGCCGTTGTCGCGCACATGGAACTGCCAGTCGCCGTCCTGCTGTACTGCGCCGATTTTTATCTGCGGCGCGCGGTCGCCGCGGAACTTGAGTGCGTTGCCGATCAGGTTCTGGAACAACTGGGTGAGTTGCGAGCCGTCCGCATCCAGCACGAGCAGTGCTTCGCACACGATGTCCGCGCCGCTCTCGGCGATCACCAGGCGCAGGTTGGCCAGCGCCTTGTCCAGCGACTGCTTCACATCGGTGCGCGTGAAGGCGACATTGCGCGTGCCGACGCGCGACAGCATCAGCAGGTCATTGATGATGGCCTGCATGCGCGTGGCGCCGTCGACCGCGAACTCGATGAACTCGTCGGCATCCTTGTCCAGCTTGCCGCGATAGCGCTGGGCGATGAGCTGGGTATAGCTGGCCACCATGCGCAGCGGTTCCTGCAAGTCGTGCGAGGCCACGTAGGCGAACTGCTCCAGTTCCTGGTTGGAGCGGCTCAGTTCGCGGGTGCGCTGCTGCAGCTCGTCCTGCGCATGCTTGAATTCGGTGATGTCGGAGAACTCCAGCACATAGTGGGTGATCATGTCCGCGCTGCTGCGCACCGCGCTGAGCGTCACGTTTGCGGGAAACTTGCTGCCGTCCTTGCGGAACATGTGCGTTTCGGCGACATGGTGGTTGACTTCGCCGAGCTTGGGATAGAGGGCGGCATATTCGTTGTTGCCGCCGGCGAACAGGAATCCGAGATTGCGGTCCAGCGCTTCGCTTTCCGGGTAGCCGGTGATCGCGGTAAAGGTGTTGTTGACCCACTCGATGTCGCCGCGCGTGTCGGTGATGAGGATGGCCTCGACGTTGCCTTTCAGTATCTTCTCGAACACCTGCAGCTTGGCCAGATCGTCTGTGGAACAGGCGTTGACTGCGAGCGGGATGTCGAAGTTGTTCATCGTTCGGCTGGCCGTGTTTCCGGCGGCTGCCGGGAAGGCGCTAAAGATACCGCCGACAGGGCATCTTGTCCATGCAGCCGAGTGCCGAAACCGTGTTTTCCGGGTCGGGTTTCCCTTGCTTGAATCAGGGAGGTCCCGGGCGGTCGTTTGTGACAGAGTCGCTTGCCAGGTTGGCGATGCGTGCCAGCGTGCGCCGGAACACCGCGATGCCGGCATACATCGCGTAAGCCAGCAACATTCCCTGCAACAGCAGGCCGAGTGCCAGCGGCCAGACGGCCACATCCCACCATGGCGCAGGCAATGCCGCCAGCAGCGTGAAGACATGCAGGCGCAGATGCCACCAGATCAGGCGCTCCGCAATTACTTCCTTCATGTTCGGAATGCCGGCCCTGAGGGCATTGCTGCCGCCGCGAAACAGATGGAACCACACCAGGAAGGGGACGATCT
Organism: Gammaproteobacteria bacterium; assembly: GCA_018813765.1. Taxonomy (GTDB): domain Bacteria; phylum Pseudomonadota; class Gammaproteobacteria; order Burkholderiales; family Gallionellaceae; genus Sideroxyarcus. The sequence goes on from JAHJBC010000009.1 coordinate 38,619, forward strand.
TGTACAGCATCCCCTGGATCAGCGACATGGCGAAGCCGCCGATGAAAGCGATGATCGACAGCATGCGCAGCGGCGCTGCTGCGGCAGGCAGGGCCAGCGCGGCGAACGAGCAGGCGGCGGCGAACATCAGCGCGAACATGCCCAGCCTGAAGAAACTCAGCGTCGCATCGCTGATCTTGCGGCGGCGATGATGTTGCAGCCACAGGGTCGTCACTGCGAAAGAAATGGCCAGCAGCCAGAACACGGATTCTGCCACGGCGTTGCGCAAGGGCGCCTCGCCGAGCGACAGCGACGCCAGGTTCAGCAGCAGGGCGGCGAACAGGGACGGCGCGAGCAGATCGCCCAGCCATTTCGGATAACCGGGCGTGATCTGGAACATCGGCACCACCTGATAGGACACGCCGACGATCAGCAGCAGCACCCAGCCGCCCAATGCCAGGCCGATATGCATGGCGGACAGGCGCGCATAGTCCAGCGCCATTCCGGCGGCGTAGCCCCGGTCCAGCAGCGTGCCCAGCGTCACCGCCCCCGCGAGCGCGAGCAGGGCGAGCAGGATCGCGATCCAGGTCAGGTTGTGTGTACGGGCGCGCCACAGGCTGACGAGGGCGGCGGCGATGAACACCGCGAATGCCGTCGCCAGCAATGGCCAGGCGAGACCGAGCAGGCGCGCATCGCTGCGCAGGAAACCGGCGGTCAGCAGCAGCGTTCCCGCAGCGAGCGGCAGCAGGGTGAACCAGGCCACCAGACGCGAGGCGGGCACCGGGCTGCCGACCACCACCGGCAGGATCTGCTGCGTCGCCCCCATCATCACCGTCGCCATGAATCCCAGCGTGATGCAATGCGTTGCCGCCAGCAGGGCGGGGGAATGCGCATCGGCGAAGGGGGCTGCATCGCCCGCCAGCAGTATCAGCGCGGCCACTATCAGGAACAGCGGCGCCACGGCGAAGAAACGTAACGGTATCGAGATCGGCGGCGCCTGGTCGGGGCTGAGCGAGGCGATATTCATGTCGCGCGTGTGATGCGGATGTCGAAGTTGCCGTCGTCCAGCGCGACGGTCTGCCAGGCGTAGCCTTCGTCGTGCAGCACATCGTAAAGCGGAAATGGTTCGCGGTGGATATGGACCATCAGCGCCGTATCCGGCGGAAGTTGCTGCAGGGCGCGCATGATGTGCTCGAACGGTTCCGGCGGCGGTAGCCAGCGCACATCGAGGTGTTGCGTCGCCTGAGCTTCCATCGTCTCAGACTTGTTGCATGCGACCGAGAACGGCTGCGCTTTCGCTCGCCAGGATGCGGTCGGCAATGGGATAGAGGATCTGCTCCTCCTTGAGGTTGTGCTGCTGCATCACGATCAGCAGCGTCTCGGACAGGCCGCCATAGCGCTGGGCGTCATGTCCATCCAGCGCTGTCTTCATCTGCCCGAGCAGGTCGTTCATCTGTTCGTGCTCCATCAGCATGATCTGCACCGGTCCGCCGGGGCCGCCGGCGGCGAGCAGGGTGGGGAACAGCTGATCTTCTTCCATGCGGAAATGCTGCGCCATGTCGTGGTGGAATGTTTCGAATGCGGGGCCGGCCTTATCCCAGTCGGCGGAGAGTGCGTAGTCTTCCGCGCGCGCGAATTCGGTGTCGCAGGCCTTGTGCTTGTCGGTCATGAATGCGGCGATGGAGGGCATTGGGCTGTTCCTTTGAGAGGTGGTGGCAGAATTTTTCAAACTATACAATAAAACATGTATCATTTGTACATATTAAAACCCGGGAGCCTTTAGGCTGAACAGACATGAAGCTGACCAAGTATTCCGATCTCGGCCTGCGCCTTCTGATGTACCTGGCCATGCGCAGGGACGAGCCGGTCACGATCCAGGAAGTGAGCGAGCGTTTTGCGATCTCGAAGAACCACCTGGTCAAGATATCCCACCGCCTGAGCCTCATCGGACTGGTGGAGAGCAGCAAGGGACGCAACGGCGGCATCCGCCTCGCGCGCGCGCCGGAAAGCATCAGTGTCGAAGAAGCGCTGCGCGCGACCGAGGACAACTTCGACCTGGTCGAATGTTTTGCGGCGGCGCAGAACCAGTGCGTGATTTCCGGCGCATGCAAGCTGACCGGCGTGCTGCTGTCCGCGCGCGCCGCGTTCTTCGACGTGCTGGCGCAGGTGACGCTGGCCGACCTGGTGGGTAACGGCAGGATGCTGGAGCGCGCGTTGTTGCCCATGCCCGGCAAAACGGCAGGAGGGCGCAAAGCATGAACATGACAAAACACTGGCAGGTGTTCACCGCCGCGCCGCATCGCGTCATGTTCTTCGGCGGCGCGTTGCAGGCCGTCGCCGTGATGCTGTGGTGGCTGGCCGAACTGGCGACGCGCTACGGCGTCGTCGGCGAAGCTGTCGACTGGCCGCTCGCGCCGGTCGCCATCCACAGCTACCTGATGATCTTTGGCCTGTTCCCGATGTTCATGTTCGGTTTCCTGATGACCACATTCCCGCGCTGGATGAGCGGGTTCGAGATACCCGCGCGCCGGTATGTGCCGGCCTTCGTGCTGCTGATGCTGGGGACGCTGCTGTTCTATGCCGGACTGGCGGGCGGACGCGGCATGCTGGTCGCCGCCGCGCTTGCCATGCTGGCTGGGTGGGGCACGGCTTTGTATGCGTTGCTGCGCGTGTTGCTGGATACCAAACCTCAGGACAAACGCCACCCGCGCATCGTCTTCGTCGCCTTGCTCATGGGCTGGGGCAGCCTGGGCAGCTATCTGGTCTGGCTGCTCAACGATGGCGCGATCTGGCTGCGCATCGCCCAACTGGGCGGGATATGGCTGTTCCTGACGCCGCTGTTCGCCAGCGTCGCGCACCGCATGCTTCCCTTCTTCACCGGCAGCGCATTGAATCTGCAGGACGTGCCGCGGCCGACATGGCCGTGGTGGGTGATGCTGGCCGGCAGCACAGCGCATGGCCTGCTGCAACTCGCAGGGGCAAGCGCCATGTTGTGGTTGGCCGATGTGCCGCTGGCCATGGCCGCGCTGTACCTGAGTCATGTCTGGGGGCTGTGGCGCAGTCTGCGCATCCCGCTGCTGGCCGTGCTGCACGTCGGTTTTGCCTGGCTGGGCATCGCCATGCTGCTGTCAGCCGTGCAGAGCTTCGCGCTGTTCGACAGTCATGGGGCGACACATATATTGGGTCTCGCACCGCTGCATGCGCTGACCATCGGCTGCTTCAGCACCCTGCTGATCGGCATGGCCACGCGCGTAACGCTGGGACATTCCGGCCTGCCGATGCGCATCGACGGCAAGGTCACCGCGATGTTCGTCGCGATACAGGTGGTGGCCGTGCTGCGCGTGCTGGCCGATATGTTGCCTGCACTTGCCTTGTGGATGTATGTGGCCGCCGCCGCACTCTGGCTGCTGGTTTTCGCGGCCTGGACGACGCGCTACCTGCCGGTATATCTGAAGCCGCGCGCGGATGGATTCGAGGGGTGAGCGGAAAGTAAAACGCCCGATCCGTTCGGATCGGGCGTTCCATGAAGCACAGCTTGTCGGACTGAACCCCAGCATGCCCGGCGCATCGGCTGCACCGGGCCGGGATATCACAATGGACGCTTGATGCTCACGCCGCCTCGTACCTGTCCGGCGACATAACCGGTGGCCTGATCATGCGGATAGTCTTCCTTCAGGCGAGCAGCTACACTCGCCTCGACATCATCGGCAGTGCCATGACAGGCGGTGCAGCCAGATTGCAGCACGATGCCCTTCATGTAGCGGAAATACTTTCCGGCGGGCTCGTTCACGATCTCGGCCGCTTCCAGCGTCTCGGGCTTCTCACCCTTGGCGATACGTTCCTCGAACTGTTTCAGCGTCTTCTGTTCCCACTCGTCGGCAGTGCCCAGCAAAGGATTGCGTACCTTCAGGCTGACGCGGGTGAGCTTGATGCCGTGCTGGCGCGAAAGGTCGCCGGCCATTTTCGGCGCGATGTCCTTGCATACCTTGATCGCGGAATCGGGGCCGCCTTCCTTGATGGCCTTCTTGTTCTCTTCGAGCAGTTGCTTCACGAAGGGGCCGATCACGGCGCGGCTTTCGCCCTGGTATTTGGCGATATCGTCGGCCAGGACCGGGGTGGCAGAAAGGACGAGCAAAGCGGACAGGATGGATTTTTTCAACATGGATATATTCCTCGAAAAAAAACGCCCGGCCGCGAGGCCGGGCGTGATTTGATTGTTCCAGACTTATTTCTTTTCCATCGGGCAGGTGTTCATGCCGAAGATGGCATAGGCCGGGCAGAACTTGAACAGGCCGGTCACCAGCGGGACCACGCCGATCCAGCCCCAGACGGGAAGCATGCCGGCCAGTGTTGCGCCGATGAGCGCCAGACCGACGACGATTCGCAGAATGCGATCGATACCACCAACGTTGAGTTTCATGTATTTCTCCTGAGAGGGGTTAGGGGAGGCGTCAGGATAGGTGCAAAGACGCTGCCTGTCTGTGATAAATCTCACAGACGCTGCTTTATAGTTCCGCGAAGCGTTTAAGTGCTGATTTATCAGTGACTTCGATCTGTTCGCGTGCCAGCTTCACCCAGCCCTGTTCGGCAAATCCCTTGAGCAATCGGCTGACCATCTCGCGCGCGCTGCCGAGTTCGTCGGCCAGCGCCTGGTGGGTGGTGTGCAGCGGACTGGGCTTGGCGATCAACAGGACGGCAAGGCGCTGGTCGAGTTTCTGGAAAGCGACCGCCGAGACCAGTTGCATCAGGTCGGTGAGGCGGTCGGAGAACAGGTGGAAGACGTAATTGCGGAACGCTTCGTGTTTGCCCAGCAGGGTGTGGAAGGACGGCGCGGGCAGCAGCACCATCTCCAGGGCACTTTCCGCGATGCCGCGCGCATGGTAGCGCGTGTGCCCGAGCAGGCAACTGCTGGTGAGGATGCAGCTCTCGCCGGGCGAGACGCGGTAGAGCTGCAACTCGCGCCCGTTCGGCGAAGCCTTGAGCACCCGGATGCTGCCGGAGACCAGCAGCGGAAAACCCTGGCAGGGCTGGTCCTCGTCGAAGATCACCGTCCCGTCCGGGATGACCATCACCATCGCATTCGCCAGCAGCGTATCCAGCTCTGCCGCAGGCAGTGTCGCCAGTGCTGGGTAGAACTGCAACAAACGGGTGCGAATGTCGCCGCTGAGCATGGTTACTCTGGCCGCATGTGCGGGAACAGGATCACGTCGCGGATGCTGGCGCTGTCGGTCAGCAGCATCACCAGGCGGTCGATGCCGATGCCTTCGCCCGCCGTCGGCGGCAGGCCGTATTCCAGCGCGCGCACATAGTCGCTGTCCTTGAACATCGCCTCCTCGTCGCCCGCATCCTTGGCGGCAACCTGCGCATCGAAGCGGCGTTCCTGGTCTTCGGCATCGTTCAGCTCGGAGAAACCGTTGGCGATCTCGCGTCCCACCATGAACAGTTCGAAACGTTCGGTGATCTCGGGGTGCGCGTCGGAAGCGCGCGCCAGCGGCGAGACTTCGACCGGATAATCGACGATGAAGGTCGGTTCGAACAGGTGCGCCTCGGCCAACTCTTCGAACAGCGACAGTTGCAATCCGCCAACGGCATCCTTGGGATTGTATTTGGCCTTCAGGTCTTTCAACTGGGTGACGAGGAAATCGCGGCTGGCCAGTTGCGCGTCAGTGAACTGAGGATGGAATTTCTGGATCGCCTGCACCATGGTCAGGCGGTGAAAGGGTTTGCCCAGATCGAGTTCGCGCCCCTGATAGCTGACCACGGTGGTACCCAGCACCTTGCGCGCCACCTCGGCGAACAGTTCTTCGGTGAAGTCCATCAGGTATTTATAGTCGCGGTACGCCTCATAGAATTCGATCATGGTGAATTCCGGGTTATGGCGCGTCGAGACACCTTCGTTGCGGAAGTTGCGGTTCACCTCGAACACCTTCTCGAAACCGCCCACCACCAGACGCTTCAGGTAGAGTTCCGGTGCGATGCGCAGGTACATCTTCATGTCCAGCGCATTGTGATGCGTCTCGAACGGCTTGGCCGATGCGCCGCCGGGGATGGGATGCATCATCGGCGTCTCGACTTCCAGATAATCGTGGCGCACGAAGAAATCGCGGATCGCCTGGATGATTTTGGTGCGGGTGATGAACACCTTGCGCGAAGCGTCGTTGGTGATGAGGTCGAGGTAGCGCTGGCGGTATTTCTGTTCCTGGTCGGTCAGGCCGTGGAACTTCTCCGGCAACGGGCGCAGCGCCTTGGTCAGCAGGCGCACCTGTGTCACGCGCACGGAAAGTTCGCCGGTCTTGGTCTTGAACAGCACGCCGACCGCGCCGAGGATGTCGCCCATGTCGAAATGCTTGAACTCGGCGTGTGCCGCCTCGCCGGTAATGTCGTTGCTGACGAACAGCTGGATGCGGCCGCTCATGTCCTGCACCGTGGCAAAGCTGGCCTTGCCCATCACGCGCTTGAGCATCATGCGCCCGGCCACGGCGACGTGGACTTGCAGCGCTTCCAGCTCGTCGTGCGTCTTCTCGCCGTATTCCGAGTGCAGATCGGCGGCCATGTGCTCGCGCTTGAAGTCGTTGGGGAAGGCGACACCTTTCTCGCGGATCGCGTTCAGTTTGGCGCGGCGCTCCGCGATGATCTGGTTCTCGTCTTGGGCGGGAATGATTGGTTCGTTGCTCATGGTGTTCTTAGTGATTGAATTGAAATTTTAGCGGCGTGAAATATAGCACAGCGACGGGGTATTCAGGGCTACAGATACCCTTCCTGCTCGCCCTTCTCACCATGTTCCAGCATCCATTCCAGCAATTCGGAAAACGGGGCGGGGAGTGCGGTTTTTTTGCGCAAGGCGGCCAGTTGCAGCTTGTCGCCTTCGGTCAACTGCTTGCGCACGCGCAAGGCGGCGAGGTCGCCGACGGACATCCGCCACGGCTGCCAGTCCAGTTTGCGGTCGTGCCACAGTTCGGCGGCTTTTAGCGCGATGGCGATGCCCGCTGGATCGGGATCGCAAGCGATATAGACGGGCGCCGGGGCGAGATCGAGCAAGCGGCCGACAGCGTCGCGCCACCAGGTCGGCGGGAAGCCGGGCAACCAGATTACGCCTGCGTCCGCATCGCGTTGTTGGGCGACGCGCTCGAAGCTGGTGCGGTTCTCTACCAGTTGCCAACGGCTGACTGTTCCGGATGCCGCCGTCACGGCTTGCACGGTGGCGGGTGTGAGTGCGGCAAAATCAGGGCTGGCAGCGAGGTCGATCTGCCCATGTGGCAGGTGCAGCCGCAGTGGCGCGACGATCAGCAACAGCGGCGTATGACGCTCGATGCCGAAATCGGCAAGGTCGATCACGGATTCCAGCCAGTTCCATTCGCCCTCGCTGACGGCCTTGGTGTCGCCGCGCGCAAACCAGGCAAAATCGCGGCGCGTGCCGCCTTGCTGCTGTGTTTGCCATTCCTGCAATTTGAAAATCAGCTCCTGTCGTGCCAGCGCGCGTTGCACCGGCAATTCGTCAAGGGAGAGCACGGAAGGGGAGAGAGCCGGGTTATCCAGCGTAAGCAACGCGGCGCGAATCTCCTGCCAGCGCTGCGCATCGTCATCCTTGTCGCGCAGACCGAGGGCGGCGCGCAGTTGCGGCAGGTGCAGCAGTTCCACCTGTTGCGGCCACCATGCGCCGAGTTTCCAGTTCTCGGTGGTTGCGGCCCAGCCTGCACGCTGCAGCCAATCGAGCAGCGCATCGGCCATCTGCACGCGGTTCGTTCCCGCATCATTGCGCAGCGTCTCCCAGCGGCTGTTGCCACCGCGCCGCACCCAGCGGGCAAGCAGTTCGCGCCATTCGGCGGGGAGGGTGTCGAGCGGCTGTGGCGAACAAGTCGCCGTGCGTCGCCGCTTCTGGCAGACGCGGCGATTGTCCAGCGGCTCGTCGTTCCACTCAGCCATTGCGCTCGCGCACCAACACTTTCACACCCGGCGCCCAGGCATCCGTCGGCTTCTTCTTGAAAGTCACCAGTGTGAGCATCGACGGGTCGTACACGCCGACGTTGTGGGTGACCGGCGTAGTCAGCAGGTATTGGGCGCGGGTGGCCTTGAGGAATTTTGCCACGCGCTCGATGTTGGCGATGTCGAGGTGGGCGAAGGGCTCGTCGATGAACACGAAGCCGCCGGGGCGCGATTCCTCCATCATCAGCGCCACCAGCAGGATCAGCGACTTCATCACCTGCTGGCCGCCGGAGGCGTCGCCGTCGTTCATGCCCATGAAGCCCTTGTCGTCGAAGTTGAAGCGCACGGCAAGGCCCGCCTGTGCCAGCGACAGGTCGTTGCTGTCGAGCAGGACCGGTTCGTGTTCGACCTTGATCCCGGCCAGATCGCCCAACACCTTGAGGTTCTTCACGTAGCGGCCGACGGTATGGCGCAGCACGGCGATGTATTGCTCGCGCGCCGTGTCGGTCTGGCTGCGCGCCATTTCGTTGTCGCGGCGGCGCGTGGCGAGGTCGTTCTCCATGCGCTGGTAGTCGTCCTTGATCTTGTCGCGCAGGGCAACCACGGAGTCGTCGGTCTCCCATGACTCATCTTTGAATCGAGCTTCGATCTCTTCGATGCGGCGGTCGATGTTGGTGGTGTCGCGGTATTTTTCGGCGATCTGCTGGTTGGCCGCTTCGTCGCACCAGCCCGCCGGAAACTGCCTGCGGTTGTGGCGCAGGGTTTGCAGGCGGCGGATCTGTTCTTCGCGAGCGGTACGGTTTTCCTTGCCGGAGATTTCCTTTTCCAGTGTTCCCAGTGCAGACTTGATCTTCTCTTGAGCTATGGAGGATGCGCTGACAGCCTTGTCGGCCTGTTCGCGTTCCTGCTGCGCTTGCAAAACGGTGTTGTCGCGGCGGCGCAGCACCAGAGCGTCATACTCTTTGCGTGCCTCGGCGAACTCCCCCGCGCGGGCCGCGAGTTGCGCACTGGCGCTGACCCCGGCCAGTTGCGCCTGCTGGTTGCGGATGCGGGAAGTCAGGTCGTCGCGCTGCTCGCGCAACGGGGCGATGCTTTTCTCGATGCAACTGCGTTGTTCGCGCAACGCTTCCAAGCGCGCCTTGCCGAAACGAGCCTGATCCTGTGCAGCGTAGCGACCGCCGCGCCGTTCGCGCAGATAGCCTTGGCGCGTGATCCAGTCTTCGCCGCGCGGCAGCTTGGCACCGGCCACGGCATCTTCCACGCGACGTGTGCGTTCCAGCGTGCGCAGCAGCCATTCCGGAACCGGCTTGGTGAAGCGCACGACTTCGAGAAGAGAACCCTTGGGCGGCAAACCAGCAGGCATGCAGTCCGGCACGATGAAGTGCCGGTAGCGCAGCTTCTCGCCCAGCGCCATCGCTGCTTCCGTGTCCTTCTCTTTGGCGAGCAGCACGATGTGCGCGGACGGTGCCAGCACAGCTTCCACGGCAGCCTGCCAAGAGGGATCGGCGATCTCCACCACGTCGGCCAGCAGGTCATGCGCGATACCGGCCTGCGTCAACGCTTGGCGAAAGGCTGCCACATCCAGCGGATCGGCGCGGCGACCTGCCGCGAGGTTCTCCAGCATCTCGTCGAGCTGGCGCAGCTTCTGCTCCTGTTCGGCGATGCGCACCAGCAGGTTGGCACGCTCGCTTTCCATGTGTTCGATCTCTCGCGCGTCGGCGAGCTTGCCGCCTTCGCTGGCCTGCGCCTGTTGTTCCAGGCGCTTTTGCTGTTCGACGATGGTTTCCCAGCGCCCGAGTTCGCGGTTGAGTTCGTTCAGCGCGCGTTGCTGGTTCTGTTCGCTGTCGGTGGCGGCTTGACGGCGCAGTTGCGCGGCTTCCAGCGCCTGTTGCTGCATCTGCAATTCGAGCTGCAACTCCTTGCGCTCGACGCGTTTGGCGCGCCATTCCTTGCGCATGGATTGCAGGGTGCGCCGTGCGTTGTCGGTCTCGCGTTGCAGCAGGTAATGCTCAAGGCGCGGGCGCGTTTCCGAAACCAGCGAAGTGCGCTCCTGGTTGAGGCGGTGCCACTCTAGGTAGCGGTTCACTTTCTGTTCGTGCTTTTCCAGATTGTTGCCCAGCGCTTCCAGTTGGTTTTGCGCCGCATCCAGTTCGCGTCCAGTGTGTTCCTGATGGTGGCGTGCTTCCTGGTAGCGCTCCAGCACTTCCTTGTCGCCGAACACCTGGAACACCAGGTCGAGCAAGTCCTTGTGCGACAGTTCGCACAGCTTGTCGGTCTGCCCCTGTTCCAGCGACAGCACGCGGGCGATGGCGGGCGACAATCCGGCGCTGTGCAGGATGCGCTGGTAATCGCGCACGCCGAACTCTTCGCCTTTCTGTTCGATCTCCTGCAGGCTCACTTCGCCGTCGGCGATCCAGTATTTGCGCGACCAGTCGCCGCCTTTCTTGTCGATGCGGCAGGCGAGCGTGATCTTGTCCTGCTGGTAGGGCAGGCGGAACGGGCGGTAGCTCGCTCCGGGAGGGCAGCGGTTGTCCACCACACCGCGCAGCCAGCAGAAGTCCTCGCCGTTGCGGCGCACGTAGCGTTTGTAATCGCGTTTCTTCGAGCATTCCAGCGCCAGCAGCGTGCGCATGGCGTCGAGCAGGGTGGTCTTGCCGGAACCGTTGGGGCCGGAGATGGTGATGATGGGCGCATCCAGCGGCAGTTTGAAATTGCGCCAGTAGTCCCAGTGGACGGTTTCCAGTTCCATCAACCTAAACATTGTGCAGCTCCCCCAGCGTTACATCGCGCAATATGCCGCGTTCCTTCAACAGGTCGGACAAGGCGCCGTTGAGAATGCGCGGCGCCATTTCGGCGTAATCGAAGGCGAGGTCGAGCAGCGGGCCTTCGTGGATGACCTTGTTCTTGCGCTCGATGAAACCGAGGCGCGACAACTGCGGCAGCGCGAACTGCTGCAGGCGCGCCTTGCCGCCTAACAATTTGCCGTAGTCTTCCAGCAGCAGATTCTCAGCGATGCCGCGCGAGGCTTCGTGCGCCAGCGGCGTGAGCTTTACGGTCTCGAACATCTCGGTTTGCTCTTCCTGCTGCGTCGCTTCGCCCGATAACTGGCGTTCGCGTTTGGGCAAAATGATCAGCGCCCACAGGATCACCAGCAGCGCCACGGCATCCTTGGGCAGGCCGAGGTTGCTGGATTGCCAGGTGTCGTTCTGTTCGAACACGGCGCTTTCGCATTCGCGCGTGAGGGCAATGCCGACATGGGCGGAGAAGGGGTGGGCCAGCAGGCGCAGACCGCTGGCGGCGAGGCGCTGTTCCACTTCGTCGCGGAAACCGGCATCGACCAGCAGGCGGCGCACTTCCTTGTCTTCGCGCGGCAGGTAGCGCAGCGCCAGCAGGCGTGCGATCAGGCGGGCGGCGTGGTCCTGGTTCATTCAGACTCCTTATTTCTAATCGAGCAATTCATTCGATTGTCATTCCGGCGCAGGCCGGAATCCAGTCAATAAAAACAGGCTGCGAAGCAGACCAAAAAGAATTGGTCTCGCTTGCGCGAGAAATATTCAATCATCTGGATTCCGGCCTGCGCCGGAATGACGTCGTTTTGAAGCGTTAGCCAGATTGGGGCTCGATGTGGCCATCGCTCATCGCGGCGATCTCATCTCGTCCTATGGTTTTCAGTTCCAGGCTTTCATTCCAGCGCAGTTGCAGCGGCAGTGTAGCCAAGGGAGCCAGTTCGGGATCGACGTTCTGCTCGCCGAGGAAAGACAGCAGCGACAGGCGATAAGAGGCATCGCTGAAGTTGCCGCCGACGATGCCATCGGCGAGGTTCATCGGCTCTTCCAGGCCGGACAGCAGGCGCGTCAGCGCGGCCAGTTGATACGGCGGCTCATGCTCGACGTCATCCACGTATTCGACTTCGGCGGGCGCGGGCATGGCGGAGACGTGGCGGTTGGGTTGTTCGCGCGCAACGAACTCCTCGGTGTTATCCAGCATCACGTCGGGCAGTATGAAGGTGCATTCCGGCGTGATCGAAAGCTGCGCGGCGGCGAGCCCGACCAGTTCGTCCACGTTGCGCTGCTTGAGCCAGGCGGCAAGTTCTGAAGAGCTGAGTCCGCCATGCGACAGGTGCACCTGCTGGCGCGAGATTTCGGCCAGTTCGCGCTGGAACACCGACGACATGCGCATGATGCGCGACTGGCGCGAACCGATCTCCTGCGCCAGCCGCCAGCTCGCATCATCGGCAAAACCATCGGCGGAGAGGTTGCGCAACACTTCGTTGGCTTTTTCCATCCACTGCCACACCGAGGCCAGTTTGCTTTGCGCGGCGCGCAGGCGGAATTCGGAGCCGGAGGCGACGGCTTGCGAGAACTCTTCTTCCAGTTCGGCCAGCCGCGCCAGCAGGTGTGCCAGCGCTTCCGGGGACAGCTTGCCGACGGCGGCGCCTGCGGCAATCTGCGCGGCGAAGAATTCGCCGTCCTGTTCGGGGCTGAACGACAGCAGGCTGGACAGGGCGGAAAGCACCATGCGACCGGCAGAAGATATCTGGTAAACGTGACGTTCGGCATCCCACAGCAGCAACTCGTGCTCGCGCAAACGACCGAGCACTGTGTTGAGCTTGGACTGGTTGATGAAGGCGAAGTGACTTTGCAGGTCGCGCGGCGACCATTCCGGCGCACTGGCGCGCAAGCCGATCTCGCGCAGCACCATCAGGCGCACCATCACCTCGTCGTCGCCGCCGCGGAACAGCGCGATCATTGCGCCGATCAGCGGTTTGGCTTCAAACAGGGGAAAGAATTGCGGCACATCGGCGGGCTCGACGCCGTCGACGAAGAACTCGGAGAGTCCTTTGTTTTCCTCCACGGACATCGATTACACGCCTTGCTTCAGGCTGGCCTCGATAAAGGGATCGAGATCGCCGTCGAGCACCTTTTGCGTATTGGAGATCTCGACGTTGGTGCGCAGGTCCTTGATGCGCGACTGGTCGAGCACGTAGGAGCGGATCTGGTGGCCCCAGCCCACGTCGGACTTGGTGGCTTCCAGCTTGTCGGCCTCGGCCCGGCGTTTGCGCATCTCTTCTTCGTACATGCGCGATTTCAGCATGGACATGGCTTCGGCGCGGTTCTTGTGCTGCGAGCGGTCGTTCTGGCACTGCACCACGATGCCGGTCGGGATGTGGGTGATGCGGATCGCCGAGTCGGTCTTGTTGATGTGCTGGCCGCCCGCACCGCTTGCGCGGAAAGTGTCGATGCGCAGGTCGGCAGGATTGATGTCGATCTCGATCGAGTCGTCCACTTCCGGGTAGACGAACAGGCTGGCGAAGGAGGTGTGGCGGCCACCCGAGGAATCGAACGGCGACTTGCGCACCAGGCGGTGCACACCGGTCTCGCTACGCAGGTGGCCGTAGGCGTATTCGCCCTCGACCTTGAGCGAGGCGCTGCGGATGCCTGCCACGTCACCCGCCGTTTCTTCCAGCACTTCGACCTTGAAGCCCTTGCGTTCGCAATATTTCAGGTATTGGCGCAACAGCATCGAGGCCCAGTCGCAAGCCTCGGTGCCGCCGGCGCCGGCCTGGATGTCGATGAAGCAGTTGTTGGGGTCGGCCGGATTGGAGAACATGCGGCGGAATTCGAGCGCGGCGACGCGCTGCTCGATGTCCTGTACGTCCTCGGCGATGCTCAACAGGCTGTCGTCGTCGTTCTCGGCCTGCGCCATCTCGAACAGTTCGGCGGCATCGTCGAGATTCTGGGTGATGCTGGTGAGGCCGAGCACCACGTCTTCCAGCGATTTGCGTTCGCGGCCCAGGTCCTGGGCGCGCTTCGCATCGTTCCAGATGGCGGGATCTTCGGCGAGCTGGTTGACTTCGGCTAAACGGTCCTGCTTGCCATCGAAGTCAAAGAAACCTCCGTAATTCGTTGCTGCGGTTGCGCAAGTCTTGCAGGGAATTGGAGAGGGCGTTGAGTTGTTCGGCTTCCATGATTATGTCTTTTAGTCGCTGCTTGGAAAGGCCGCGATTATACATGCAATCGCCAGCAAGCTGGCTCCTACAGGGGGGAGCCAGCTGTAGGAGCCAGCTTGCTGGCGAAGGAATTTGTGCAATCAAAGCCAGACTGCATTCCATAGCGGATAGTCGCCTATCTGTTCCACCAATCCAGCACGGAGCGGATTGGCGACGATGTACCGAGCGACTGTTTGCACATCCTCATCTTTGCGCAAGGCGTGGTCATGAAAACCTTTCTGCCAGATTTGCCCCCGGCTACCCAGCGCGCGATTGATGGAAATGGCACTGTGTCCTTTGACGCGCCGGATGAGAGTGGGCAAGTCGCCAGATTGAAGGGTGACCAGCCAATGCAGATGGTCCGGCATCACCACCCAAGCCAGAGATTGAGCCAGCCCGATTTTCTCCGATGCTTGCAGTTCTGCTACCAGTAGGCGGCCGATTTGCCAGTCGGCAAATATGGGGCGGCGGTCTTGAACGACGGTGGTGATCATGTAGGTACGGCCATGTTCCGAAAAGCGGCCCTTGCGTAAATCTCGAGTGTGCTTGTGTATTTGCGAAATTGCTTCACTCATGGAGTCGTCACTCATTCTGCAAGAGAACAACCTGTAGGAGCCAGCTTGCTGGCGAAAGCCAATTCGCCAGCAAGCTGGCTCCTACAGGATGAGCAGACCGAACAGCATGCCGCAGGCGATGGCGCCGAAGCCTATGGCGACTTGGCGGGCCAAGGCCCAGCCGCCGATGAATACGACCATGCCGTATTTGAACGCGAGGTTGGAGAGGAAAGCGAGCGCGATGGCGATGACGGTCTGGTGTTCGTTCAGTTGCCCGAGGTTGAACAGGCGCAGGCTGGACAGGACGATGGCATCCACGTCGGTCAGTCCGGACGCGACGGCCACGGCATACAGGCCCTGGCTGCCGGCGACATCTACCATCCACGCGGAAATGAGCAATACGGCGACATACAGCAAGCCGAAGCCGACGGCGGTATGCAATTCGGCCGGGTTGGTGGTCTCGGGGATGAAGAGTTCGGTCGCCTTGTCCATCTTGTGCCAGTTGTACAAGGCGACGACCAGCCCGAACAGCAAACCGATCGCCAGTACGGGAATCAGACTGGGCAAGATGCCGCGCGCTACGACGGCGCTGACCGCCATCAGGCGCAGCGGCAATACCATGCTGGCGATCACGATCACCGAGGCGGCAAGGTTGAGTGCTGCCAGATTGCTCTTGCCGTGCCTGGCATAGATCAGGGTGGTGGCGGTGCTGGAGGTCAGCCCCCCGAACATCCCCAGCAGCGGCGCGCCGTAACGGGTGCCAACCACATGCAGCGCGGCGTAACCGGCAAGGCTGATACCGGAGATCAATACCACCATCAGCCATGCTTGATGCGGGTTGAATGCATCATAGGGGCCGTAGTTCTGATTGGGCAGGATGGGCAATACGATGAAGGTCAGCACTGCAAATTGCAGCACGGCCACCAGGTCGCGCCGCATCAGCTTCTGCGATATCCCGCGCAGCTCGGGTTTGAAATAGAGCAGGGCGGTGACGCCGATGGCCAGCATCACGGCGAGCTTGGAAAGTTCGAACCAGACCATCACGCCCAGGCAGTAACTGAGCAGCAGGGCGACCACGGTGGTGGTGCCGGGATCGTCGTCTTCGTCGGGCGTATCGTTGAGATAGGCCGCGATGATGGTGGCGGCGATAGCGGCCAGTCCGGCGATTACCAGCCAGGGTGATCCGGTCTTGTCGGAGAGCAAAGCCAGCAGGGTGCCGAGTACCGCGACCAATGCAAAGGTGCGCAGCCCGGCCTTGGCGGAAGGATTGCGTTCGCGTTCCAGTCCGATCAGCAGGCCGATGGCCAGACTGGTCAGAAACTGTGGCAGGGCTTCGATGCCGTTGCCTTGCAGGAAACCGGTTTCCATTGCTTCGCCCCCTTACCAGTGCCGCACGATAAGTTGCAGCGTCTCGTTTCCATTGTATTCATTGACACTCAGGCTGTATACCGCGCGCACGGTGTCGGGTGCGGCGTCGGCGTGGAAGAAGCGGATGGCGTCGTAGCTGCCGACGGGAGAAGATAATTTTAGTTTGAGGTGTTTCTCGCCAACCACGCGCTGGGATTGCACGCGGAACTCGCCCTCGAACAGCGGCTCGGGGAAACCCTGACCCCACACCTGGCGTTGCAGGTCGCGGGCGATGGCGAGGGAGAATTCTTTCGCGTCGAGGTCGCCGTCGGTGCTGATGGTCTTGACCAGGGCGTTGGCATCGAGAAGTTCCTCCGCGACGGATTCAAACGCCTGGCGGAACTCGTCGAGATGTTCCGCGCGGATGCTGAGACCCGCCGCCATGGCATGCCCGCCGAATTTGATGATCAGGTGCGGATGGCGCTTGGACACCAGATCGAGCGCGTCGCGCAGATGCAGTCCGGCGATGCTGCGGCCGGAGCCTTTCAGTTCGCCCTCATTGCCGTGGGCGAAGGCGATCACCGGACGGTGGAACTTGTCTTTGAGGCGAGAGGCGAGGATGCCGATCACGCCCTGATGCCAGTCCTCGTTGAACAGTGCAAGCGAGAAACTGTCCGCCGGATCGAAGGCATGCAGCGTCGCCAGCGCGCTGTCCTGCATATCGGCCTCGATGCTGCGCCGCTCGTGGTTGAGCGCATCCAGTCTGGCCGCGATCTCATTGGCCTCGGCGGCATCGTCGGTCAGCAGGCAGCGGATGCCCAAGCCCATGTCTTCCAGCCGTCCAGCCGCGTTCAGGCGCGGGCCGACGATGAAGCCGAGCTCGTAGGAAGAGGCCTGCGACGCTTGACGGCGCGCGATGCGCAGCAAGGCCTGGATGCCCGCACAACTGCGTCCGGCGCGGATGCGTTGCAAGCCTTGATGGACGAGGATGCGGTTGTTGTCGTCGAGCTTGACCACATCGGCCACGGTGCCAAGCGCGACGAGGTCGAGCAGGTTGCCGAGGTTGGGTTCGGCCCTCACCCCCTGCCCCTCTCCCGCTTGCGGGCGAGGGGAGTTAAACACGCCTTGCGCGCGCATTTCCGCGCGCAAGGCCATCAGCACATAGAACATTACCCCCACACCGGCCAGGTTTTTACTGGGAAATTCGCAGCCGGGCTGGTTCGGATTCACGATGCATTCCGCGTCCGGCAGCATATCGCCGGGCAGGTGGTGGTCGGTCACCAGTACCTGCATGCCCAGCCGGTGGGCTTCGGCTACGCCTTCCACGCTGGCGATGCCGTTGTCGACGGTGAGCAGGATGTCTGGTTTGCTTTTAGCGGCGAGTTGCACGATCTCCGGCGTCAGACCATAGCCGTACTCGAAACGGTTGGGGACGATGAAATCCACCCGTGCGCCAAGCAAGGTCAAGCCGCGCATGGCTACGGCGCAGGCGGTGGCGCCGTCGGCGTCGTAGTCGGCCACGATCAGGATCTTCTTGTGGGCGGCGATGGCATCGGCCAGCAGGCGGGCCATCTTTTCGGCATTCTTCAGCAGGGAAAAAGGCAGCAGCCGTTTGATATCGGTATCCAGTTGCGCGGCCGCGGCGATGCCGCGCGCAGCGTAGATACGTGCCAGCAGGGGGGCGATACCGGATTCGGCAAGCCGGGCAGCGATTTCTGCGGGATAAGGACGTCGGACGATTTTGCTCATTGGGACGCTTGTATTGGTTTTGCCATGGTCTAGTATTTGTTTTGCCGGAGTGTAGCAGAGCGCTAATCGTCTTTTGGCGGGAGTTCGGTTAGAATGCCGCCCTCACAAAAAAGGCACAGGCATATCGTGGCATTGATCGTTCAGAAATACGGCGGCACCTCAATGGGCAGTCCGGAGCGCATCAGGAACGTTGCGCAACGCGTAGCAAAATACAAGGCACAAGGACATCAGGTCGTGGTGGTGGTTTCCGCGATGAGCGGCGAGACCAATCGCCTGATCGCGCTGGCCAAGGAGATACAGAAGAATCCAGACCCGCGCGAGCTGGACGTGGTCATCTCCACCGGCGAGCAGGTCACCATCGGCCTGCTGTGCATGGCGCTCAAAGACATCGGCCTGCAGGCGAAGAGCTACACGGGCGGGCAGGTCAGGATACTCACCGACGATGCCCATACCAAGGCGCGCATCCTCAGCATCGACGAGCAGAACATCCGCGCCGACCTCGACAACGGCAGCGTCATCGTTGTGGCCGGATTCCAGGGCGTGGACGAACACGGCAACATCACCACGCTGGGACGCGGCGGTTCCGATACCACCGGTGTCGCCATCGCGGCCGCTCTGCGTGCCGACGAGTGCCAGATCTACACCGACGTGGACGGCGTCTATACCACCGACCCGCGCGTGGTGCCGGAAGCGCGTCGCCTGAAAACCATCACCTTCGAAGAGATGCTGGAGATGGCGAGCTTGGGCTCCAAGGTGCTGCAGATCCGCTCGGTCGAGTTCGCCGGCAAATACAAAGTCAAACTGCGTGTGCTCTCCAGCTTTACCGATGAGGGCGAAGGAACGCTGATCACATTCGAGGAAGAAAACAAAATGGAAAAGGCCATCATCTCAGGGATCGCGTTCAACCGCGATGAAGCCAAGATCACCGTGCTGGGCGTGCCCGACAAACCCGGCATCGCTTACCAGATCCTCGGCCCGGTCTCCGACGCCAACATCGACGTGGACATGATCATCCAGAACGTCGGTGTGGACGGCACCACCGACTTCTCGTTCACCGTGCATCGCAACGAGTTCGCCAAGACGATGGACATCCTCAAGAACAAGGTGCAACCGCACATCGGCGCGCGCGACGTGGTCGGCGACAACAAGGCGGCCAAGGTCTCCGTGGTCGGCGTCGGCATGCGTTCGCACGTGGGCATCGCCAGCCAGATGTTCCGCACCCTGGCGGAAGAGGGCATCAACATCCAGATGATCTCAACCTCCGAGATCAAGATATCCGTGGTCATCGACGAGAAATACCTGGAACTGGCCGTGCGCGTGCTGCACAAGGCCTTCGATCTGGACCAGGAGACCGCATAAACCGTTTGACCGCCTAAGCTCTAATCAGTATCATTCGCGGCCTTCGGAGAGGTGGCCGAGTGGTCGAAGGCACGCCCCTGCTAAGGGCGCATACGAGCTTAAACTTGTATCGAGGGTTCGAATCCCTCCTTCTCCGCCACAGAAACATGTAACAACGCAGCAAAATGCGCCGGTAGCTCAGCTGGATAGAGTACTTGGCTACGAACCAAGGGGTCAGGAGTTCGAATCTCTTCCGGCGCACCATATCCATAAGACGGACATCCGCAACCCGGATGTCCGTTTTTCTTTGTTGTCTGTTCGCAGCTCGCGCTGATCTGAGTCGCTTCTGTTGCAAAAAATCATTTGGGCGAATCGCGCTGTCTCGCAAATTGCAAATTTCATTGCAGCCAAATTGCGAAAAAATCCTATCCATCTGTTATGTAATGAAGTTATTGCTTGGCACAGTCCCTGCTTTGTACCTGATGAGTGAATGCGAGGGGTCGGACGATGGGGCTGATGAGTCTTATATTTTCTAAGGGTAGAAAAGAAGGCTTGTACGTCGTGCGAGAGGCCGATGTGCCCGGATACGGTTTGCTGGCGATCATGAAGTCGCTGGATTGTATTGGAGCGGTTTGCCCGCGACCGCAACTGTTCGTGACAAAAGTGCTGGAGGAACTCAAGGCGGGAGATGTGATTGAGGTGATTTCCGATAATCCAACTTCAGTCGAAGGGTTCCCGTTTCTGGCCCAGGCCTTGAATTGCGATTTCCTGGTGTCGGTTCGGGAAGAAGGATTCTGGCGCGTTTATCTGCGCAAGAGTTAGCGGCATGAAGAAGTTAATTTGATCGGGGAATATATGTTGGGTACGCAAACTGAAAATACATCCTGGTTGTCGAAAAGCAATAACCGATATGCGGCAGGCGTGGTGTCGTTTGTGATCGTCTGCTCGCTTATGGCGCTTTCGCTGGATTCGCGCTTTTTATATCTATTGGTTTATGCGTGGTTCGGGGTGATCTACGGCGTGCTGCTTCAGTACGGGAGATTTTGCATGGCTTCGGCTGTGCGGGATCTGTTCGCGGTGAAAGTTCCCCGCATGGCGGTCGGCATGATGATCGCGGTCGCCTTGTACTCCGTCGTGGCGACTGTCGTCACACTGGCCGGTTTCAGCACATTCCACCCCAACGCGCTGGGGTGGCACATCATGATCGGCGGAGCGATCTTCGGTTTTGGCATCGTGTTTACCGGGGGCTGCGCATCGGGATCGCTGTACAAGGCAGGCGAGGGCAACATGAGTTCCATGCTGGTGATCCTGGCGATCTCGTTCTCGCAGGCCATCGTTGTTTCCGCCAGCGGCTGGTGGGACAACATGGTGCCCCAGTCCTGGGTGAGTTCGGCGGTGGCCAAGGATATGCCGTCGGAGTTGAGTGTGACTCAAGGCTGGTTCGATATCTTTACGGCAGGTTATGTCTGGGATCTGAAGGGAACCACGATGGCTGAACTGCTCGGCATGGGTGGAACTGCTTCAGGCGCCATATTTGCCAATGCGTTCCTTACCGCGATTTTGCCGGTCACTGTCATCCTTGTGCTGCTCTACAAGTTCTATTTCAGAAAAGGCTATGTCAGGCGTACGGGCAAGACGGCGATGTCCATGAAGGATGAACTCGCCGGTTTGTGGGCGATGTGCACTTCATCGAAGAACACTGCGCTTGCCGGCATCGGTCTGGGGATTTTTGCGGGCCTGCACATGTACGTGACGGGTGCGCTTCGCGATCATTATGACATCCTGAATTTCGGCGACCTGCTCGCGGCGATGGGATACCAGAGCGGCCTGTCGATCCAGGACACGGTTTTCGATCCCGGATACTGGTACATCACCACGCAGGAGGCCCAATGGGGCGGGTGGGTGTTGCACCAGCTCGGGGTGGAAAACATGGGCAACATCTACTTCGGTCTCGAAAACGGTTTGCCCAACCCGCTTCTCAATGCCCCCGGTTTCATGTCGATCGGCATCATCCTGGGTGCATCCGTGATGGCGCTGACGCGCGGTGAATTCAAATGGAAGAAGCCCAGTATCGAATCTGCGATCTTTGCGGTCGTGGGCGGCACCCTGATGGGCATCGGCGCCCGTATCGGCATGGGCTGCAATATCGGGGCTTTCTTCGCCACGGTCACGAATGGCGACCCCAGTGGATGGATATATTTGCTCGGCATGGTGATCGGATCATATGTCGGCGTGAAAGTGTTTGCCTGGTGGATGGACTGGAGCGTGGCTCGAAATCAGAGTGAGTGCGCTTTGTGAAACAGGCGGTGATTCGCAATAGTATGAGGAGATAGATATGGCAATGACATTTAACAAGATCGGCGATGGCGAGTGGAAATTGAACGTGTGCGGATATACCTGTCCGCATCCGCAGATGTACACCAAGAAGGCGTTGCAGAAGATGGAAGGCGGGGATGTGCTGATACTGGAATTCGATAATCCATCCTCCGGCGAATCCATCCTGGCCATGTGCGAAGCAGAAGGCAACGATCTGTTCGACAAGCAGGATTTGGGCGGCTCGTTTTCCTGGAAGATCAGGAAAGCATAAGCCATGCGCATCGGCATCGTGGTGACTGACCAGGCATGTTGTGCCCATGCCATCGGCCTGATAGATGGCGCAACAGCAAGGGGCTGGGAATTCCGGTGTTTTCTCACGGATACGGGGGTGAATCTTCTGGCAGACCCGGATTTCGTGGAACGCGCAAGGAGACATCCCAATAGCATTTCGCTATGTGAGCATAGTGCCGAGCGTTATGCGCTGGGGCAATACGACGTGAAAGCGCTTTCCGAGATCGTGGTGGTCGGCGGGCAATATCAGGATGCCGAGCTCGTGCGCAAATGCGACAGAGTGCTGGTTTTTTAGGAGGCAAAGTGGAAAAGAAGAATGTCTTGATGCTGGCTTCCGAAAAGAAAGTGGAAGCGTTGCGCATGGCAACGGGGCTCACCCTGCTGGACGACAGCGTGAGTGTCGCGACCTGGGGTGGGCTGCCGGATGAGGCCGATGTGCACGAGCAGCTTGAAGCGCTCGAATTCATGGAGGTTCCCGTTATTCGGCTGGATCAGGATGGGGCTGTCATCGCCGAGTTGGCGGCGCAGATACTCAAGAGCGATGTGGTGTATTGCGTATGAAGAAAAGAATCTTGTTGATCGACCCGTTTGCCGGAGCCGCGCGAATGCCGGATCTGGCGGCTGCATTGAAAAATGCAGGAGCAGACGTGCGGGAACTGGATATTGCCCAAGGATATGACGCGGTGCTGGATGCATTGGAGGATGGATTCATGCCGGTCGTGCTGAAGGTAATGCAACGTAGTTGAGCATAGTGTTTTGGGAGATGCTGTTTCGAAGTGGCAGAAGTGGGGTGTGGCCTGATTTCGGAGATTCGCTTCGGTCAGTTGCGTTATGGGGGGCGGTCTCGAGTATTGGGACTTGTCTGGCATGGTAGGGAGATCGGTAGATAGGGAGGAAATTAAATGAACAAGCGGTTAAATATAAGTTGGACGAGCCTGGCTGCTCTGTCCGTTTCAATCGTCCTGCAAGGATGCGGCGGACAAGATACTTCTGCCACTGCGAGCAATATCGTAGTAAATTCGCCCGCGCAGATCGCTCAAGTCTCCGCTGACGACTACGAAAACAATGTCAACGGCGTGATCAGTGCCGCAACACTCAAACGCTGGAAGGACGACTGGACCAATCAGCGACCCGCTGGAGTAACCGGGAAGCTGATCATTTTCCAGTCCACCATCGGCCCGGCGGCTGCTGAATACATCATGCCGAATGGCACGAATGTATTTACCTATTTGTCGCCATCGAGCGAGTGGGTCCAGACCCGTACCAATGGTGTGATCTCTACCCAGAGCATGGTTCCGGATGGCGCGACCATGGATGCGCTGCTGGTCAAGTACAACATTGACCCGCGCAACGACATGGTGGTCTGCGCGATGGGGACCGGCAGTGCCGGCAATGCCATGGCCCAGGGGCGCTGCTGGTATGCCTTGCGCTATTGGGGCATGGACAAGACCCACCTGGCATTGCTTAACGGCGGCAATCAATGGATCAACGCGAACGGGATGAGCGTCGCAGATTTTCAGGCTACTCCGAGTACCGCTCCCAATACGGGCACGGTGTCGGTCAAGGCCTTGCAGGTCGACAATACCCAGCTGCAAGCGACACTCGACGATATGTTGCGGATCATGCCCGGTTCGGATGCCGATGCCAGGTCTGACGGCGTCTTCCTCTGGGATGCGCGTAACCTTGGGCAATATAGTGCCGGCGAGAAGGTCGAGCGGAATGAGGACACGGATACCGATACTGCGCTAAGCCAGGCTTGTGCAACCGCCTATTGCGATCCCGTCAATCCCAATAACTATATGGCCTTCTTCCAGAACGGCGGCTCGCGTCAGGGCCATCCTTGGGGAGCCGTACAACTTCAGTATGCGCACTTGCTGGATTCCACCAAGGGTTATAGCTACAAACCCAAGGCCGAGTTGGCTGCGTATCTGACCGGGGCGGTCGATGCGAACGGCATGGGTTTTGTCGGTTCCAACTATGCCCTGGTCGGTACGGGAAACGCCTATCAGGAGGGTGATACCGTCTATACGTATTGCGAGACCACTTTCCGCGCCATGATAACGGGTGTTGCCAGCGCGGTGATCCTGGGCAAGCCGACCCGGTTCTACGATGGTGCGATGGTGGAATGGAGCTCGCTGTCGTATTTGGCTGACCTGAGTGGCAATACCATCCTGCCGGTCAATTCTCCGTGGCGTAGCGATGTGAAATCGTTCTATCGCCCGGCAACCAGCAACACCGTCGTGAATGCGCGGACGATTACCGATGCCTATGCCAGCAGTGCAAATGCAATCGTCAATGCGGACAAGGCATACAAGACCGGCGAGGCTGCTCAGTCAGGCAGCGGCGGTGGCGGCGGAGCACCGACGAATCCCTGCGGCGGTTGATGGGGGAAGCAGGTTGAACCACACTCGGGCCCACGTGCTGTTCGTGGGCCTTTTTTCATGTTAGAAGGACGGCATGGGCGCTTCGTTGTTTCAGCATGAGCGGCATTGGGCTGCATTGGTCATTCTTCTGTTTTTGTTCCTGCTTTCCGGTTGCGGGGATAGGCAGGAGGAAGCTGCTGTCGACTTTCTGAAGCAGCACTGGGTCGACCCGATACCTCCGCAGGGCTTGCCCCCGGCGACGTTTACAGACCTCGATGCCTCGCTTTCCTCCGAGTCATGCGGGAAATGCCATGCTGCGCAATATGACAAATGGAAGAGCAGTCTGCATAGCCATGCAGTCGGCCCCGGCTTGTTGTGGCAGTTCAAGTTGCTGGATCAGGCCAAGGCGAATCGTTGTATGCGGTGTCATGCCCCATTGGCAGAGCAGAAGGCGCTGCTTGCCATGGAGCAAGGGTGGCAGGGAGTACCCAGCCAGCCGCCACCTGCCTACGTCAACCCCGGCCTGGGCCATGAGGGCGTCACTTGTGCGGCTTGCCATGTACGCGGACACACGCGCTTCGGGCCGGCTCCCGTCGCCCCGACACAAGGCGGCACAAGCCATGGCGGATTCGTACCATCGTCGGCATTCGAAGACAGTCAGTTCTGTGCCTTCTGCCATCAGTTCCCGGACGATGGTCCGCGCGTGGGCGGGAAGTTGCAGGAAGATACGTATCGGCAGTGGAAAGCGAGTCCGTTCGCTTCTGGCAAGACTTGCCAGGCATGCCACATGCCCGATCGCAAGCACCTCTGGCGCGGCATACATGATCCGGAAATGACGCGGCAGGCCATCGAGGTGGATCTGCAGGTGGCTGTAGCGGACAACGGCAATTATGTGGCTCGCGCCCATGTGCGTAACGTCGGGGCGGGGCACGATTTTCCGACCTATATGGTTCCCAAGGTCGATCTGATCTTCTATTTGCACGAAAGCGGGAGCAAAGCGCGCGAATTGGGGAGGCAGGTGATCGGCTGGACAGTGGATACGCAGATCACGCGCGAGATTGCCGATACGCGCATCCCCGCCGGCAAGAGCAGCGAATTCGTGCAATCGTTCGCACCACCCCCCGGAAAGAAATGGCATGTGGAACTGGTGGTTCGGGTGCGTCCCGCCGAGCATTACGAAAGGGTGTTCCAGAACAGCCTGAATTATGCCGATCAGCTTCCTCTCGCAGCGTTGCCGCAGCTCAGGCAGGCCTTGCAAGAGGTAAAGGCTTCCGCTTATGAATTGATGCGCGTCACCGCCACCGCCCGGAAGCCTTCCGCCTCCGGCCTGTAATGCAAATTGAAAGATTGCATTGCCCAATCGCCACAATGCAATTTCACCGCACCGCCTTCAATTACCTAATTGTTTGAAGTTGCATGGAATTATTTTTGGCACGCAGCTTGCTCAGACAAGTTTGTCTGAACGACAGATGACAAGCCGCGAATCCGATGAAACTGGTATCTGCAAGTATCGCGATAGTTCTGATTTTGCTCACTGGCGAAGCCGGTGCGTGGGATGAGGATATCGGGCATCAAAGGCTCAAGTATCGTGCAAAGGGGTCGGTTTGCTCCTGCGCCACGGGCTTGAGCGAGGCGGAGATACAAAAGGCATGGGATGCCAGGTTTGCGAAACGAGCCGATGCGCAGTCCGGCAAAAGCAAAAAGGGGGAGGGGCATCATGAATTCCAAAATCAAGAAACAGGGGGAGGATATGAAGCGAAACCAAAGTAGTTGTGGATTACTCAAGAAGCTCTGGCGCGGCAGCGTGTTGCTGGCCGTGCTGGGGTTGAGCATGGCGATAGTGTCCGATATTGCCGACAGAACGATTCGGAATGCCGAGCAGCAGGCGGCGACTGGCTGGGGAGGCGAGGCAGTCGTTGCGATTGCCGACCAGGCCGTTTTGTTGTCTCCGATAGCGGTGGCGAACGCGTGCGGTCTGGGAGCCTCAAGCTGTTTCAAGTGCCATAGCGGAAAGCGTGCAGCCGCACCCAACATGGATGCCAAGGCGGCACCCTGGCATGCCCAGCACAGCAAGGCGAATAATTCCTGCGTTGGGTGCCACAAGGGGAATCCCAGAATCATGAAAGAGGATATGTCCCACGCCAAGATGATCGCCAAGCCGTATGACAATTCGGCCGATTCCTGTGCGGTCTGTCATGCCGGGGACCTGAACAAGGTGCAATCCGCATATCAATCTCTTGCCGGAGTAAAGTGAAATGAAAAAAATCTCTTCCATTCGCAATGTTGCAATCGTTATGGCCTGCTGTGCAGGGATGTCTGCCGGATTCTTGTCCACTTCTGCGATGGCCGGCCCAGCCCTGCAATTTGGCGAACAAGGATCGCTGACCTTTACCTATGCGATGCAGTACTGGATGCAACAAAAAGGTTATACATCCGCAACAGACTCGGGGTCATCGTTCGATTCGTTCCTGCGCCGCAATCGCCTGACTTTTTCCGGACAGTTCGATGACTTCATCGGCTTCTACACCCAACTGGAGGCTGGCAACGACAGCAAGGCAGGACAGGACAACAAGAGTGTCTATTACCGGGATTCCTACATCACGCTGGATTACCGCGACGATCTGCGCTTCATTGTCGGGCGATTCAAGAACACCTTCTCGCGCGAGAACCTGGAAGCCTGTCTTGAGCCACTGACGCTGGACCGGGCCGAGGTGATCTCATATACGCCTTTTGGCGGCAGCCGTGACACCGGCGTGGCAGTCTGGGGCAACCTGATGGATGCCCAATTGCAGTACAGATTCATGATCGCCGACGGTCGCGAGGGGGACGTGGTTGCCAAGAAGAGCCCCAGGCTGACTGCACGCGTGCATTACAGCCTGTGGGAACCGGAAACGAACTACGGATACCTCGGGACCTATCTGGGTACGCAGAAAGTGCTGACCATCGGGGCTGCCTATGACAAGCAGGATAACGTTGCCTATGCCAACTATCCGTCGCGCAGCGACGTCAAGGACTACAAGGCGTGGACAGTCGATGCATTCATGGAGTATCCGTCGGAAAGCGGGGTCTACACCCTGTCGGCTGCGACATTCAAATACGATACCGGCGGTGCATATAACCAGACTCCTGACACGCTGCTGGCGGTCAACAGCGACTTGAAGGGTTATTACGTCAAGGGCGGATACATGATTCCCGGACGTGTCGGTGCCGGTCGGCTTCAATTCTTTGGCCGCCTTGAAAAATCCGATTACGGCGTGACGACCGGCACGGCCAACTATTACGATCAAAAGTGGAACAGCCTGGGGGCAAACTACTATCTCGACGGACAAAAGCTGAAACTCACTGCCGAGTTTGCCAAGGTAACGTTCGATACCCCGCATCCGACCGATCCTGCGCTGCAGGATTACTCGCAAGCCACGATGGGACTGCAGTTCATCTTCTGATCGGGTTGGTGGCGAAACCGGGGAACTCGGCCCCCGGTTTCAACGAGGGCCAGGAATTACCGGGTCGTTTTGGGGCGTCTGTCGGACGCCCCATTTCGTTGGTGAGACCGGGCGAGTCGAGACTATTTCAGCTATGCTCACCCGGCAGAACTTGGGCACGTTTTGCAGATTGCGAGAATGTCACCGATGTTCAGTCTCTGCCAGCGCGCTGGTCGAAGCGTAGAATGCATTTGGACAAACTGTCGGCAAAACTCTTCAGGACGAGCGGTTGGTTTGGCAAACTGCCTGTGCAATATAGTGGACCGTCATTGATCGAGGCGTTATGTACTGGTTGATTGGTATTTTTCTGTTTCTGGCATTCGCCTATCTCGTGGTGCGCTTATGGGCTGAACTGAGCGTGCTCAAGCGTCTGGAAACGAGTATCCGGAATGCGCGGGAAGGTTTGCTGGAGTCGGCTGATCCCGGTCGATTGGGCTGGACTCGCGCCGGACGCCTCATTACCGAATATAACGCCACCATCTCGACTTTGCGCTGGATGTTCAAGAACGTCGAGGATTGCCAGAATCGGTTTCACAACGAATATAACCGCAGCAACACCATCCTTCAGAGCCTGCCCGGGGCATTGCTGAGCCTGGATGAAGAGCTGCACATCACCATCGCCAATCAACAGGCAGAGTCGCTGTTTGGTGCTGAATCGGAAAAGCTGATCGGGGCCAACCTGTTCGAACTGTTGCGCCTGAACGAGCGCGACCGCGAATTGCTGCGCGATGCCTTCCTGTACAAATACCGCATCCGCAACCAGGAGATCTCGCTCAACATGGCCGGAAAGACGCGATTTTTTTCGCTTAACCTCGGCTTCTACAACGACAAAGAATACGACATGGGCGGCGTGCTCATCCTGCAGGACATCACGGAATATCGGGAGTTGATGGAAAGCCTGGCGAGGAGCGAGAAACTGGTTGTGATGGGGCAGTTGGCAGCCGGTGTCGCGCATGAACTGAATACACCTTTGGGCAACATCCTCGGCTATTCCCAACTGGTCGAGCGCGGGGCCTCCAGCCTGCCCACCCTTTCCGGCTATGCACGGGTGATCTCGGCGGAGGCCCAGCGTTGTTCGCGCGTCATTCAGGATCTGCTGAGTTATGCCCGCGATGATCAATGCAAAGACAATACCTGCGACATCAACGAACTGACCGTTGAACTGATCGACGCTTTCATCACCTGCCGGCTCAAGCGTTATCTGATCGAAGTTCAGATGAACCTCGCCCCCGGTAGTCTCGTGGTTGAAGGCAGCGGCGGGCAACTTGATATCGTATTGACCAACCTGCTGAACAATTCGATCCAGGCGCTCGACAAAGTACCCGACCCGCGCATCGTGATCGAAACCAGGTTTGAAGCTCCCTATGCGATACTCAGCGTCACCGATAACGGGCCGGGCGTGCCGCCGGACGTTCGCAATCGAATATTCGATCCATTCTTTACCACCAAGCCGGTCGGGAAAGGCACCGGCCTCGGCTTATCCATCAGCAACGCCATCGTGGCCAAGCATGGCGGTTTTATCGCGTATGACGGCGATTACAGCGAGGGCGCACGCTTTGTCATCAAATTGCTGGCAGTAGACATGAATCGGGTAAAACAATGAAACAGGAAAAAGATTTGATCGCCGGATACGGTGCTGAAACCGGCGACTACAGACCCGTCATTCTGGTTACCGAAGACGACAAGAACATGCGCGAGCTGATCATCACGGTGTTGGGCGAATCGGAAATGGACTTTGAAGTCGCTGCTGCCGAGAATGCGCATGAGGCGATGGCATTCCTGGAAAATCACAGTGTGGCCGTGGTGCTGACCGACCTGCGCATGCCGGGAACCGATGGCCTGGATCTGCTGAAATTCGTCAAAGCGCGGGATGCGTCGACCCAGGTTGTGCTGGTCACCGGCTATGCGACCGTGGAATCTGCCGTTTCCGCACTCAAGGAAGGCGCATACGACTATGTCCAGAAACCATTCGACACCGTGAAGCTGCGCTGCGTGGTCGAAAAGGCATTGGGTTTCTATCTGTTGTCGACCGAGAACGAACGCCTGAGATTGCAGCGCCGCGCTTACGAGGAAGGCGGTGAGATCATCGGCCAGTCGCAGGCGAAGGAGCGCGTGGAAAAACTCATTACTGCTGCCGCCGCCTACGATTCCAGCGTGTTTGTGTTCGGCGAGAGCGGGACGGGCAAGGAACTGGTCGCCCGCCAGATACACTTGCGAAGCAAGCGCCGGGACAAGCAATTCGTGGCGATCAACTGCGCCGCGATCCCGGAAAACCTGATCGAAAGCGAGCTGTTCGGATTCCGCAAAGGGGCCTTTACCGGCGCAGAGCGAAGCAAGCCGGGACTCTTCGAAGTGGCCGAGGGCGGCACGATCTTCCTCGATGAGATCAACAATGCCTCGATGTCGCTCCAGGCCAAGCTTCTGCGTGTCGCCCAGGATGGCAGCTACTATCCCATGGGCGCGACCGAGGAGATCCATGTCGATGTACGCATCATCGCCGCCTGCAATCGGCCCATCGCCGAACTGGTCGAGAAGGGGGAGTTCCGGGAAGACCTGTTCTATCGGCTGTCGGTCATCGAGATCACCGTCCCGCCGCTGCGCGAGCGGCGCGAGGATATCGCGTTGCTGACCTATTATTTCCTGAACAAGCACACTCTCCGGCTCGACAAACACATTACCGGCGTCAGCACCGCAGTCTTGGGCGCATTGATGCGTTACGACTGGCTGGGCAACGTGAGGGAACTGGAAAACGTGATCCAGAGGATGATCATCCTGGCCGAATCCGAACAGATCGATATCGATGTGCTCCCGCCTCGCCTGCTGGAACAGAAGGAAGTGCGCGGGCGGGCGCTGGATTACCTGCCGCCGCAGAGCCTGGATGATGTTGAAGCCTATTTCATTCGCAAGACCCTGCGGGAGACGCGGGGTGATCGTTCCCTGGCCGCAGAGATCCTCGGTATCGATAAATCCACCTTGTGGCGCAAGGTCAAGCGCTACAACATCGAAGATTCTGAATTCATCGAAAAATAGCCCGCATCGATATGAATCGATGCCGCTGATTATCGTAAAATACCGACCCCGATTAAAAGCCTGAAATTTGGTTCGTCCTGCGAACCACAGGCTGCGCCCGCAATCAGTCGACAGGAATCATCGCCATGATCACCACGCTGCAACCCATCTTCGCCAGACATCAGGGCCAGGCAGGCTCGCTGCTGCCCATCCTGCACGACATCCAGCATGAACTGGGCTATGTGCCGGAGGAGGCCGTGCCGCTGGTCGCGCAGGAACTCAACCTGTCGCGCGCCGAGGTGCATGGCGTCATCACTTATTACTCGCATTTCCGCCGCACACCGCCGGGCAAACATGTGGTGCAGGTGTGCTGCGCCGAAGCCTGCCAGGCCAACGGCAGCGAAGCGCTGGCAGCGCATGCGGCCAAGCGTGCGCAGAAGGGTGATGTGACCATCGAGCCGGTGTATTGCCTGGGCCTCTGTTCCATCGGCCCCAACATCCAGATCGACGAGAGCGAACTGCACGCGCAAGTGACGCAGAAGAAATTCGACGCGCTCATGGATGAACTGGGAGACGCGAAATGAGCGTGACCCTCTACATCCCGGGCGATGCCGCCGCACGCGCGCTCGGCGCGGACAAGGTCGCTGCCGCCATCGCCGCGACGGCGCAACAGCAGGGCATCAAGATCAACATCGTGCGCAACGGCTCGCGCGGCCTGTTCTGGCTGGAGCCGCTGGTGGAAGTTGCCACCGCGCAAGGCCGCATCGCTTACGGCCCGGTGACGGTGGCAGATGTGCCGAAACTGTTCTCCGCGGATTTCCTGCATGGCGGCAAACATGCGCTGTGCCTGGGCGACATCGCAACGCATCCTTATCTGGCGAAGCAGCAGCGCGTCAGCCTGCGCCGTGTAGGCATCGTCGATCCGCGCTCACTGGCCGAATATCTCGCGCACGGCGGCGGCAAGGGCTTGGCGGCGGCGCGCAAGTTAAAGTCTGCCGCCATCGTGCAACAAGTCACCGACTCCGGCCTGCGCGGTCGCGGCGGCGCGGCGTTCCCCACCGGCATCAAGTGGAAGACCGTGCTCGACACGGCCTCTGATCAGAAATACATCGTGTGCAACGCCGACGAAGGCGACTCCGGCACCTTCTCCGACCGCATGCTGATGGAAGGTGACCCCTACTGCCTGATCGAGGGCATGGCCATCGCCGGTCTCGCGGTCGGCGCGACACGCGGCTATATATATGTCCGCTCCGAATACCCGCATGCCATCACGGCGCTGGAATCCGCGCTGGCGAACGCGGGCGACTGGCTCGGCGATTTCCGCATCGAAGTGCGCAAGGGTGCGGGTTCCTACGTGTGCGGCGAAGAGACCGCCATGCTGGAAAGCATCGAAGGCAAGCGCGGCATCGTGCGCAGCAAGCCGCCGCTGCCCGCCGTCTCCGGCCTGTTCGGCCAGCCCACCGTCATCAACAACGTCATCACCTTCGCCAGCGTGCCGGACATCCTTGCGCAGGGTGCTGCGTTCTACAGCGAGCTCGGCGTGGGCCGTTCGCGCGGCACGCTGCCATTCCAGCTCGCGGGCAACATCAAATTTGGCGGCCTGGTCGAAGTGCCGTTCGGCAGCACGTTGCGCGAACTGTTGTACGACTACGGCGGCGGATCGCGCTCAGGCCGTCCGCTGCGCGCGGTGCAGGTGGGCGGGCCGCTGGGCGCGTACCTGCCCGAGTCGCAATTCGACACCGTGCTCGACTACGAAGCATTCTCTGCAATCGGTGCCGCACTCGGCCACGGCGGCATCGTCGCCTTCGACGACACCGTGGACATGGCCAAGCAGGCGCGCTACGCCATGCAATTCTGCGCCAACGAATCCTGCGGCAAATGCACGCCGTGCCGCATCGGCTCCACACGCGGCGTCGAAGTCATCGACCGCATCCGCGCGGGGCACAAGGAGCAGATCCCGCTGCTGCGCAGCCTGTGCGACACCATGACCCACGGCTCCATGTGCGCGATGGGCGGCATGACGCCGTATCCGGTGCTGTCGGCGCTGGAGCATTTTGGGGAGGATTTTGAATGAGTCGCATTAGCCGTCATTCCGGCGCAGGCCGGAATCCAGATGATCAAAAATCTCCCGCGATAGCGGGACTTCATCTCGTTTTTGTCTGCTGCGCAGGATTTTATTTTGGACTGGATTCCGGCCTGCGCCGGAATGACGTTGCCTTTCTAACGGGATATATGGAATGAACAACCTCGACCACGGCACCCCCGCCGTCACCTCCACCCGCGAAGTCACCCTCACCATCGACGGCGTGAATGTCAGCGTCCCCGCCGGCACTTCCGTCATGCGCGCCGCCGTGAAGGCGGGCGTGATGATCCCCAAACTCTGCGCCACCGATTCGCTCGCGCCGTTCGGCTCCTGCCGCCTGTGCCTGGTCGAGGTCGAAGGCCGTCGCGGTTATCCGTCTTCCTGCACCACGCCTGCCGAAGCGGGCATGCAGGTGAAGACGCAGACGCCCAAGCTCGCCGAGCTGCGCCGCAATGTGATGGAGCTCTACATCTCCGACCATCCGCTCGACTGCCTCACCTGCGCGGCCAGCGGCGATTGCGAATTGCAGAGCATGGCGGCCGCGGTGGGCCTGCGCGAAGTGCGCTATGGCAACCAAGGCGCGAACCATTTCGCCGCCGCGAAGAAAGACATCTCCAATCCCTACTTCATCCACAACCCCGCCAAGTGCATCGTGTGCAACCGCTGCGTGCGCGCCTGCGAAGAGCAGCAGGGCACCTTCGCGCTGACCATCGGCGGGCGCGGTTTCGATTCGCGCGTGACGGCGGGGCAGGGCGAGTCGTTCATGGATTCCGATTGCGTCTCCTGCGGCGCCTGCGTCAACGCCTGCCCCACGGCGGCGCTGATCGAGAAGAGCGCGGTGAAGCTGGGCAGCGCAGATAAAGCAGTGGTCACCACCTGCGCCTATTGCGGCGTCGGTTGCGGTTTCCAGGTCGAGATGAAGGGCGCGCAGGTCGTGCGCATGACGCCGTGGAAGGACGGCCGTGCCAACGAAGGCCACGCCTGCGTCAAGGGCCGCTTCGCCTGGGGCTATGCCACGCACAAGGACCGCATCACCAAGCCGATGATCCGCGCGAAGACCAGCGACCCGTGGCGCGAAGTGTCGTGGGACGAGGCGTTCGCTTACGCGGCCAAGGAATTCCGCCGCATCCAGGACAAGCACGGCAAGAATGCCGTCGGCGCGCTGGTCTCCAGCCGCTGCACCAACGAGGAAGATTATCTGGTGCAGAAGCTGGTGCGCGCCGCCTTCGGCAACAACAACGTCGATACCTGCGCGCGCGTGTGCCATGCGCCCACCGGCTACGGCCTCGGCCAGACGCTGGGCACCTCGGCGGGTACGCAGACCTTCAAGTCGGTGGAGAAGGCCGACGTGATCATGATCATCGGCTCCAACCCCAGCGAAGGCCATCCGGTGGTCGGCTCGCGCCTCAAGCGCCGCGTGCGCGAAGGCGCCAAGCTCATCGTCATCGATCCGCGCGAGATCGACATGGTGACCGCACCCCATGCGCGCGCCACGCATCACCTCAAGCTGCGCCCCGGCACCAACGTCGCCATGCTTTCCGCGCTCGCGCATGTGATCGTCACCGAAGGACTGATGAACCAGCAGTTCATCGCCGAGCGTTGCGAGAAGCAGGCGTTCGACGACTGGCGCGAATTCGCCGCGCGTCCGGCCAATTCGCCCGAGGCGATGGAAGCCGTCACCGGCGTGCCCGCTGCCGACGTGCGCGCGGCCGCGCGCCTCTACGCCACCGGCGGCAACGCCGCCATTTTCTACGGTCTGGGCGTCACCGAACATTCGCAAGGTTCGACCGCGGTGATCGCCATCGCCAACCTCGCCATGGCCACCGGCAACGTGGGGCGCGAAGGTGTGGGCGTGAACCCGCTGCGCGGGCAGAACAACGTGCAGGGTTCCTGCGACATGGGCGGCTTCCCCGACATCTATCCCGGCTATCGCCATGTGTCCGACGCCGCCACGCGCGAGCTGTTCGAAAAGGCATGGAGCGTGAACCTGCAAGCCGACCCCGGCCTGCGCATCCCCAACATGCTGGAAGCCGCGCTGGACGGTTCCTTCAAGGGACTCTACTGCCAGGGCGAAGACCCGGCGCAGTCCGACCCCAACACGCAGCATGTGCAGGCCGCGCTCTCGGCCATGGAATGTGTGGTGGTGCAGGACCTGTTCCTCAACGAGACCGCAAAATACGCGCATGTGTTCCTGCCCGGCGCATCCTTCCTGGAAAAAGACGGCACCTTCACCAACGGCGAGCGCCGCATCTCGCGCGTGCGCAAAGTCATGCAACCGCTGGCGGGCAAGGCCGATTGGGAAGTGACCATGGGCCTGGCTGAAGCGCTTGGCTATCCGATGCGCTACGAACACCCGTCGCAGATCATGGACGAGATCGCGCGCCTCACGCCCACCTTCGCCGGCGTCAGCTATGACAAGCTTGAGCAGATGGGCAGCGTGCAATGGCCGTGCAACGACAAGAAGCCGCAAGGCACGCCGCTCATGCATGTGGACGCATTCGTGCGCGGCAAGGGCCGCTTCTTCAACACCCAATACGTGCCCACCGACGAAAAGGTCACGCCGCGCTTCCCGTTGCTGCTCACCACCGGCCGCATCCTGTCGCAATACAACGTCGGCGCGCAGACGCGGCGCACCGAGAACGTCCAGTTCTACGGCGAAGACGTACTGGAGATCCACCCGCACGACGCCGAAGAGCGCGGCATCAAGCAGGGCGACTGGGTCGGCATCCAGTCGCGCGCAGGCGACACCGTGCTGCGCGCCACCGTCACCGAGCGCGTGCAACCCGGCGTCGTTTACACCACCTTCCACTTCCCCGAATCCGGCGCCAACGTCATCACCACCGACAACTCCGACTGGGCCACCAACTGCCCCGAGTACAAAGTCACCGCGGTGCAACTGGTGAAAGTGGAAAAACCATCGGCCTGGCAACAGCGCAATGCGCGCGAGGATGAGAAGCAGAAGAGGTTGCTGGCGGGTGCGAAGCATTAACTCCCTTCTCCCGCAAGCGGGAGAAGGGCTGGGGATGAGGGTCTGTGCTAATCACATGAAGTTGTTGGAATCAGCGCCCCTCACCCTAACCCTCTCCCGCTTGCGGGAGAGGGGATAACCAATAACCATGAATTAGCATGAACCCACAAACTCAATTGCCGGTAACCCGCCCCCACGGCACCCCCACCCTCGACACCATCGCCGAAGAAACCCCCATCGCCTTCGAATACAACGGCATCTCCCACACCGTCATGCT
Organism: Gammaproteobacteria bacterium; assembly: GCA_018813765.1. GTDB lineage: Bacteria > Pseudomonadota > Gammaproteobacteria > Burkholderiales > Gallionellaceae > Sideroxyarcus. Next base: position 74,287 of record JAHJBC010000009.1, read on the forward strand.
CGCCACCCCCGCCGACCTCGAAGACTTCGCGCTCGGTTTCAGCCTCACCGAAGGCATCGTGCAAAACCGCAGCGAAGTGTTCGACATCGAACTCGAAGCAGCCGAAGCCGGCATCACCCTCAAAATCAAGATCGCGGGCGGCGCATTCGCCAAACTCAAGGAACACCGCCGCAGCCAGGCCGGGCGAACCGGCTGCGGACTGTGCGGTGCCGAAACCCTGGCGCAAGTCATGCGCGACCTGCCGCCGGTGGCGCACACCACACCCTTCCCGCTGCAAGCACTCTACGAAGGCATGCGCCGCCTGCCCGAACAGCAACAACTGCAGCACACCACCGGCGCCGTGCATGCCGCCTGCCGCATCGCGCCAGACGGCAGCATCAGCCACGTGCGCGAAGACGTGGGCCGCCACAACGCGCTCGACAAGACACTCGGCGCGCTTGCGCGCGACAATGCCGTTCGTCCTGAGCCTGGTCGAAGGGCGGAAGGTGGCGCACTGCTCATCACCAGCCGCGCCAGCTTCGAGATGGTGCAAAAATCCGCCGCGCTCGGCTACGGCATCCTCGCCGCCGTCTCCGCCCCCACCGCCGCCGCCGTGCGCCTCGCCGAAAAACTGGATGTCACCCTCGTCGGCTTCTTGCGCGGCGCCAACTGCGCCGTATATTCTCACCCACATCGATTGCAAGGAATCACGCCATGAACCCGTTCAACGCTCCCTGTAGGAGCCAGCTTGCTGGCGAAACTGTTTTTCGCGAGCAAGCTCGCTCCTACAAGACACACCGTATCCAAAATTCGGCTAACAAAGGTACACAACGATGAAACCGGAAAAACTCATCAAGATGGCCAACCAGATCGGCGCATTCTTCGACGCCATGCCCGACCGCGAGCAAGCCGTGGCCGGCGTCGCCGCGCACATCCAGCGCAACTGGGAACCGCGCATGCGCACCGCGCTGAAGGATCATGTTGCACGAAACGGCAATCAGGAGCTGATGCCTGTCGTGAGGGATGCGTTGGGCAGGGTGTAGAAGTCAAATCGGATGGGCTGTTCATCGGCCAAAGCTGAAATTAGAAAAAAACAGGCAGCTTCGGCTATCGGGCCAATTGCGACCATTGCTCTATCTGAAAATAGGCTGCTTCCCCGTTCAGAATTCAACGGGCGGTTCGAAGAAGGGTTTTAGGTACAATGCTATAAATAATTACGAGTTTCAGCCAGAATCCTCTTGCCTATGAGTCTTATCAAATCTCGAAAACGCGTTGCCGATCACGGGGAGGTGTTCACCCCGGCGTGGATGGTCGATGCGATGCTCGACCTAGTGAAGGATGAATCCGAACGCATCGACTCCCGCTTTCTGGAACCGGCATGTGGTAGCGGTAATTTTATTGTCAAAGTCCTGCGGCGCAAGCTCGCGGCCGTCGAGGGGAAGTTCGGAAAATCTGATTTTGAGAAACGGCACTATGCCCTATTTGGCCTGATGTGCATCTATGGGGTTGAACTCCTGGAGGACAACATCGCCGAGTGTCGCGTGAACATGCTGGATATCTTCGCCGACGACCTGAATCTGGAGGAGTCAGATGACCTCTACCGTGCCGCTGCCTACGTGTTATCGCAGAATCTCGTCCATGGTGACGCCAGGACGATGTGCGCCAGTGGTGGTGAGCCAATTACCTTTGCCGAATGGGGCTACCTCGGCAAGGGGAAGTTTCAGCGTCGCGACTTCCGCTTTGATACGCTCACGGGCATGTCTAAGCATACCGAACAGGGCTCACTGTTTGCCAAGCATGAGATATTCACGCCGACGCCGAAGACCTACCCGCCGCTGACGGTAAGCGAGCTGGCTGCTCTGGAGGGGGGATGAGGGTGTCGGTGAAGGAGCTGTTACGCAATCCCATCGAATTCAATTGGGTAAGAAATTTGTTCGAGACGGATAAATATGAAGATTCGCCGCAATGCGCGAATTAAGATGCAACCATCAAATGGGAAAATGGAGAATTAAGAAGCCATGACCACCATCGCCGCTTCCGTCCCCGTCCTGCGCTGGGCAGCGCAACGCGCGCGCTTGCACGACGACGTTCTGGCTACACGTTTTCGCAAATGGCCCCTGTGGCTCAGAGGAGAAGCTCAGCCCACACTCAAGCAACTGGAAGACTTCGCGCGCCTCTCGCACACGGCCATCGGCTATTTCTTTCTGCCCGAGCCGCCGGCACTGACACTGCCGGTGCCGGACTTCCGCACCCTGCGCGATGAGGTGCTCTCCGAACCCAGTAGCGACCTGCTGGATACCCTCTACCTGTGCCAGCAGCGGCAGGACTGGTACCGCGACCATGCCCGTATGCACGGCTTGCCAGCCTTGCCGTTCGTTGGTAGCGCCAATGTGCAGGAAGCACCCGAGGCCGTGGCGCAACGCCTGCGCGAAGTGCTGGGTCTGACCGCCGAAGCACGTCGCCAGTTGCCTACATGGGCGGAGGCGCTGCGCCAGTTGATTGTCAGGGCTGATGATGCTGGTGTGATGGTGATGGTTAGCTCTGTGGTCGGCAGCAATAGTCATCGCAAGTTGGACGTGGGGGAGTTTCGGGGCTTCGCGCTAGCGGACGATCTTGCGCCACTGATTTTTTTGAACGGCGCCGACAGCAAGGCCGCGCAGATGTTCACGCTGGCGCATGAACTGGCTCATCTGTGGCTGGGCGCCTCGGGCGTGTCGGACGCGCAGGCTGGGCAAGTGCCCGAGCAGCATACCGAGCGCTGGTGCAACCAAGTGGCGGCGGAACTGCTGATGCCGATCAGTGAACTACGTGCAGAGTACCAGCCCCATGCGCCGATACCGGAAGAAATCCAGCGTTTGGCGCGCTCGTTCAAGGTCAGCACACTGGTCGCCTTGCGTCGCCTGTTCGACGCGGGTTTCATTACGCAGGCAGCGTTGTGGCAACACTACCGGGAAGAGCAGGATCGGCTGCGCTTCCTCAGCGAGCGCAGCAGCGGTGGCGGCGACTTCTACCGATCCCTGGGCGCACGCACCAGCAAACGCTTTTCCCGCGCCATCCTCGCCAGCACGCTGGAAGGCCTGACCTCGTTCCCGGACGCTTTTCGCATGCTGGGCATGCGCAAGACGGCCACCTTCTATGAAGCGGCACGCGAACTGGGGGTGACTGCATGAGTTATCTGCTGGATGCCAACGTGTTCATGTCCGCAAAGAACCTGCACTACGGTCTGGACTTCTGCCCGGCCTTCTGGGAATGGCTGGTGCACAAGGGCAATACGGGCGCGGTGGTCAGTATCGACAAGGTGGCCGATGAAATCGCAGCCGGTCAGGACGAATTGTCGGACTGGGCCAGTAACAAAGGCCATGCGCTTTTCCGCCGCACGCCGCCGACGTTGGCACCGCAGTTCACCCAGGTCAGCACATGGGCCACCGGGCAGCAATACACGCCGGCCGCCATCAACACGTTTCTACAAGCTGCCGACTTCTATCTGGTTGCGCATGCGCTGGCCGGCAAACATGTGGTAGTGACCCACGAACTCCATGCCAACTCGCCGGGTCGCATCAAGATACCGAATGCCTGCGTGGGCTTGGGTGTGCGGTTCATGACGCCCTACCAGATGCTGCGCATCGAACAGGCTCGTTTCGTACTGGGAGCGCACAAATGATGGAGCAGGCCAGTTTCACCCTGCGAGGCCGCAACCCGGATGTGCTGACCTGCATCGCCAACCTTTCCAACGACGAAGTATTCACGCCACCCGAGTTCGCCAACCGCATGCTGGATACCCTGGCCGTGGCGTGGGCGGCCAGCCACGACGGGGCAAACCTCTGGGCTGACAGCACTGTGACGTTTCTCGACCCATGCACCAAGTCGGGTGTGTTCCTGCGCGAGATCACTAGCCGCCTCACCCGGGGGCTGGCTGACGAGATACCAAATCTTGATGAGCGCGTCGATCACATTCTGACCAAACAGGTGTTCGGCATCGGCATCACCCACCTCACCAGCCTGCTGGCACGGCGCAGCGTGTATTGCTCCAAGCACGCCGATGGCCCGCACTCAATTGCCGGATCATTCACAGATGATGCAGGCAACATCTGGTTTGAGCGCATTGAACATACTTGGGCCAATGGCAAATGCGAATTTTGTGGTGCCAGTCAAAGCACACTGGACCGCGGCGTAGGGTTGGAAACCCACGCCTACGCATTCATTCATACCGACGACATCAAGGCTCGCATTGCCGAGCTGTTTGGAGACAATATGCAATTTGACGTAATCATTGGAAATCCGCCGTATCAGTTGGCAAGCGATGGCGGAACTCGCGATGTGCCGATCTACCAGCATTTCGTTGAGCAGGCAAAAAAGCTTGAACCGCGCTATCTCTCGATGATTATTCCCTCACGGTGGATGGCATCGGGGCTAGGGTTGAGCGAATTCCGCAGAACCATGTTGGAGGATCGACATATCAGGAAGCTGATGGACTACGAGCGCATGGATTTGGTGTTTCCGGGTGTGGATTTCGAGGGCGGCATCTGCTACTTCCTGTGGGACCGCGATCACGCGGGAAAGTGCGAGGTTACAACCGTTACTGGCGAGGAAACCATCGGGCCGATGATGCGCGACCTGAGCGAATACGATATTTTCGTAAGAGATAGTCGTGGCCTGAATATTCTCAAGAAAGTGCGTGCGGCAGGTGAGTCTTCCATCATCGAACTTCTTTCCGCTGACAAAGAGTTTGGATGGACATCCAATTTCGACGGTTTTCACCCTGAGAAAAAGCCGACCGACGTGGCTCTGTATTACGGGCGCGCTGGCAAACGACTCGTCGGCGGCATTGCCCGCAAGAACATCGCCAAGAGTCCGCACCTCATTGACACATGGAAGGTGATGGTCTCTGCGGCCTATGGCGAACGCGGTGCGCGACCTGCGATGGTGCTTGGCCCTAGTTTCATAGCTGAATCACCTTCGGTTTGTACGCAGACCTACTTGTTTTTCTATGTGGCCACAAAGAAGCAGGCGGAAAGCCTGCAAAGCTATCTCAATACGCGCTTTTTCCGCTTTCTTGTGTCATTACGAAAGATCACCCAGCACGCAACTCGCGCAACATACACATGGGTTCCACAGCAGACATGGGATCGCGCATGGACCGATGAGGCACTCTACAAAAAATATCGACTGAGCACCGCAGACATCGCTCACATCGAGTCAAGCATTCGACCCAAGCCTTCTGGTGATGAGTAAGACTATCGAGAAATCCTTGCGCCTAAGCCGGTAGTTCGGCCGCGCATCTACGCCTACTCGATTGCCGACACGGCACACAAGGGGCAACTCAAGGTGGGGCAGACGACACGCAACGTGAAGCAGCGCGTCGCCGAGCAGCTCAAGACAGCTGCCATTGAGAACTACAAGGTCGAACTAGATGAGCCCGCCGAGCGCGACGACGGCAGTATCTTCAGCGACCATGAAGTGCGTGCAGCGCTCCAGCAGAAAGGTTTCGAGAAGGTCAAGCTGGAGTGGATGCGTTGTACGCTTAAAGACGTGAAGACCGTGCTGACCGAGTTGCGCACCGGCCAGCGCCTCACGGGCACTCACCACGAAACCTTCCCGATGCGCCGCGAGCAGGCCGAAGCGGTGGACAAGACTTACGACTACTACCTGTCGATCTGGGGCATGAACCAGAACAGAGTTCCACGCTTTCTGTGGAACGCGAAGATGCGCTTCGGCAAGACTTTCACCACCTACCAATTGGCCAAAAAGCTCGGCGCGAAGCGAGTACTGGTACTCACCTTTAAACCCGCGGTGGAGGATGCTTGGCAGTCCGACCTGGAAAACCATGCGGACTTCAACGGCTGGCAGTACCTTTCGCGCTCCTCCGGCAGTGACCCGACGCAGATCGACCGCAAACAACCTGTGGTGTATTTCGGTTCGTTTCAGGATTTGTTGGGGCGAGATGCTGTGGGCAACATCAAGCCCAAGAATGAGTGGCTACACGCGGTGAATTGGGACTTAGTGGTGTTCGACGAGTACCACTTCGGGGCCTGGCGCGAGACCGCGAAAGAACTGTTCGAGGGCGAAGAGGATGCCGTCGCGAAGAAGGAAGCCAAGCTCGAATACGCCGCCGACCTGGAAGAGGTGAACGAAGACTTCACCGTACTCTCGGAGAATGAAACCGAGTTCCTGCCCATCACCACGAAAGCTTACCTCTACCTCTCCGGCACGCCGTTCAAGGCGCTGGCAACCGGCGAGTTCATTGAGGAACAGATTTTCAACTGGACCTACACCGACGAACAGCGCGCCAAGGGAGCTTTCGCCGCCAAACACCCCGGCAAGCGGAATCCCTACGGGGCGCTGCCGCAAATGCGCTTGCTGACCTATCAAATGCCGGACGAACTGCTGGCGATTGCCAGCGCCGGGGAATTCGACGAATTCGATCTCAACGCGTTCTTCGAGGCTTCGGGCACAGGCAAGGCAGCAAAGTTCAAGCACAAGAGCGATGTGCAGAAGTGGCTGGACATCATTCGCGGGGGCTACGCGCCCAAATCGGTGGAGCATCTGAAGATGGGATCGCGGCCGCCGTTTCCCTATTCGGACGTTCGTTTGCTGCCCTATCTCCAGCACTCGTTCTGGTTCCTGCCCAATGTCGCAGCCTGCTACGCGATGGCAAATCTGCTGGTGGAAAAGCACAATACCTTCTGGCATGACTACGACGTGCTGGTCGCGGCTGGGGCAGCGGCAGGTATCGGATTGGATGCTCTGCCGCCCGTGCGCCATGCCATTGGCAGCGGCTTCGAGACCAAGACCATCACGCTATCGTGCGGCAAGCTCACCACCGGCGTCACCGTGCCGCAGTGGTCTTCCATGCTGATGCTGCGCAATCTCAAGTCACCGGAGACCTATTTTCAGGCCGCGTTCCGCGTGCAATCGCCGTGGTCGATCAAGAACCCGAACGGCGACAATCCGAACGAGGAGGAGATTCTCAAGCCCGTATGCTTCGTGTTCGACTTCGCGCCCACCCGCGCCCTGCGTCAACTTTCGGAGTACGGCATCGGCCTCTCTCCAAACGAGTCGAATCCGGAGAACGCGGTCAAGGAACTGGTGTCATTCCTGCCCGTGCTGGCCTACGACGGCGCAAACATGACGCAGATCGACGCGGGCGGCATTCTCGACATCGCGATGGCGGGCACCTCGGCCACGCTGCTGGCGCGCAAGTGGGAGAGCGCGCTGCTGGTGAACGTGGACAACGACACGCTGCGGCGCATCATGGACAACGCCGAAGCAATGGCCGCCGTGGAGCGCATCGAGGGCTGGCGCGCGCTGGGCGACAACATCATCGAGACCATCATCAACAAGAGCGAGAAGGTGAAGGAGCTCAAGAATAAGGCGAAGAGCAAGGAACTGACGGAGAAGCAAAAGAAGCAGCTCACTGAGGAAGAGAAGGAATACAAGTCCAAGCGCAAACTGGTGCAGGAAAAACTGATTAAGTTCGCCACCCGCATCCCGGCATTCATGTATCTCACCGACTTCCGCGAGAATACGCTACAGGATGTGATCACCAGGCTGGAACCAGATTTGTTTCTTGCCGTCACCGGCCTGACGGTGCAGGATTTCCACTTGCTTGTCCGCCTCAAGGTATTCAACACCGAGCAGATGAACCAGGCCGTCTTCGCCTTCCGTCGTTACGAAGATGCGTCGCTACGCTACACCGGTATCGAGAGTCACGAGGGTTTGAGTCACTACGGGTTATATGACACGGTGGTGGCGAAGGACTGAGCATGTACATCTTTCTCGATGAGTCCGGTGACCTGGGATTTGATTTCGAGAAGGCCAAAACTTCTCGGCATTTCGTGATCAGTTTGCTGGTGTGTCAGGACAAACAGGCGCAGGACGGTTTTCGCAGTGCTGTGCTACGTACGCTGAAGAACAAACTCAACCACCGGAAGAACAGCACGCGCACGGTCGCCGAATTGAAAGGCACGGGGACGACCTTTCCCATCAAGCAGTATTTCTTTCGTCAACTTCCAGCGGATGGCTGGGCAATCTACAGCGTGACACTGAACAAGTTGCGTGTGGATAAGCCACTTCAGACCAAGGCGGGCAAGAAGAAGCTCTACAATTTCTTGGCGCGCTTTATTCTGGAAAAAGTGAGTTTTCCCAAGGATGTGTCACTGGTGAGTCTGGTGGTGGATCGTTGTAAGAACAAGGAAGAGATCAAGGATTTCAACCAGTACATGGTGAACCAACTCGAAGCTTTGTTGCCGCTGAACGCTCGGCTAAACATAGACCATCTCGGTTCTCACGAGAGCGCCGGCTTGCAGGCGGTGGATTTGTTCTGTTGGGGTATTGCCCGCAAAGACGGGCTGGGTGATGCGGAGTGGTACGCTGTGTTTCAGGATAAGGTGAGCTTCACGACGATCTACTTGCCGGAAAACGGGCAATAAAAATGACGGACCCTGTAATGCTCTATGTCCCGAGGCTTATCGCCAACCGATGGAAGGAAACACCCCAGGAACACTACAGGACTTACCCGTCAGGGTTGAAAGATAGACTTCCTGCAGGAGACTGTCAATCCACAAACTAAAGGGGTTGTTATGGCTCACATCATTCATCCCTGATATCGCTCAATAATGCGGCGGCCACTTGTTCGCCCGCCTCGGCCAGCGACCGCAACTGCCTATAAGCATTGCAGCTTTACGTTTCCGTTGCTTTTGCTTTACAATTAATCCAATCCTGCTTTACGTTTCTGCGCGCCTCCATTATTCATGACTGACGATTTGCGCCATTCCATTTTTGAATTGATTGCCCAAGACGGGGGCAATGTCGCCGTTCGTTTGGCGGCGCGGCATGGTGTGTCGCGCCAGTCTGCCAGTGCATGGTTGGCGAAGCTGAAGCGGGAAGGTGTGGTCACTTCTACCGGCGTGGGGCGCGGCGTGCGTTACCGGTTGGCGGTGTTGGCCGATGTGCGTCAGGTCTATGAGCGCGCCGGGCTGAACGAGGACCGGGTGTGGCGCGAGCAGGTTGCGCCGCATCTGGCCGACCTGTCGCCCAACGTTCGCGATGTCTGGCATTACGCCGTGACGGAGATGGTGAACAATGCAATCGACCATTCCGGTTCGGAAAAGGTCAAGGTGGGCCTGGTGCGCGATGCGTTGAATACATCGGTGTATATCGCCGACGAGGGGGAAGGTATCTTTCTCAAGATTCAGCGCGCGCTGAATCTGTACGATCCGCGCGAGGCGATCCTGGAGCTGGCCAAGGGCAAGCTGACTACCGATCCGGTGAACCATACGGGCGAGGGGATCTTCTTTTCGTCCAAGGTGATGGATGCTTTTGATATCCGTTCGGGGAAACTGCATTTCGTGCATGACGATTGGGGCACGGATGTGTTGCTGGAACGGGGTGCCGATGCGCCCGGAACGGTGGTGTTGATGCGGCTGGCGAACGACAGCAAGCGCACCCTGCAGGATGTGTTCTTCCAGTTTGCCGCACCGGAGGAATACACTTTTTCCAAAACCATCGTGCCGGTGAAGCTGGCGCAGCATGAAGGCGAGAAGCTGGTTTCCCGCTCGCAAGCCAAGCGGCTGACCATGCGCTTCGAGCGTTTCCAGACGGTGGTTCTGGACTTCGCCGGTGTGGAAGAAATCGGGCAGGCCTTTGCCGATGAAGTGTTTCGCGTATTCCACCAAGCCCATCCGGGGACGACGCTGTTGCCGATCAACCAGACTGCCGAGGTTTCTAACATGGTGAGGCGGGCGCTGGCTTATCTTAAGTAACTGCAATTCGCAGTGGGCAGAATGAAAATTGCGGGTTGGGTTAGCGCGTGCGCGTAACCCAACATTCGCCACTGACTTTCCATCATTCCCCGCTCCAGCCAGAGACCGCATCTGCCAGATGAATGTTCGACGCTGAAAGTAGCAGGGCGCGTATCATCAGATTGACAACAGAACGAACGTTCTCTACCATGCGGTAGCCTGTCATCCTTGATCAAGGAGCTTCGACCATGCAATCCCAAACAACCCCTCAAACTCCCATTGTCATCTACCAATCTGCTGATGGTTCGATTGCTACCGAAGTTCGGCTAGAGCGGGATACGCTCTGGCTAAGCCTGCAACAAATTGCTGATCTGTTTGGCCGGGACAAGTCTGTGATCTCCCGGCATTTGAGAAACATATTTGAAAGCAATGAGCTGAAGCAGGAATCAGTTGTTGCAAAAAATGCAACAACTGCCGCTGACGGAAAAACCTACCAAGTGGACTACTACAACCTCGATGCCATCATCTCGGTCGGCTATCGCGTCAACTCGGTGCAGGGCACCCGCTTCCGCATCTGGGCCAACCGCATCCTGAAGGACTATCTGGTGCAGGGCTATGCGCTGAACCAGCAGCGGTTGGAGGCGCAGCAGGAAAAGATGGCCGAGCTCAAACAGGCTATCGCTTTGTCTGCCCGGTTGATCCACAACAAGGAGTTATCCAACACGGAGTCGCAAGGCATCCTGGCGATCCTGGAAAAATACAGCCATGCGCTGACGGTGCTGGACGATTACGACCATCAACGGTTGCAGGTGGTGGGGACGCGCACGCGGGCACTGCCCAAGATCGCTTACGCTGAGGCGATGCAGCAGATATTGCTGTGGCGCCAGCAGGAGAATCTCGGCGGCTTGTTCGGCAATGAGAAAGACGAGTCGTTCAAGAGCTCGCTGGAGACCATCTATCAGACCTTCGACGGCAAGGAGCTTTATCCCAGCATCGAAGAGAAGGCCGCGAACCTGCTGTATTTCATCGTCAAGAACCATTCGTTCACCGACGGCAACAAGCGGATCGCCGCCGCGATCTTCGTCTGGTTTTTGCAGCGTCACGACTTCTTGTATAACGCCGAGGGCGAAAAACGCATCGCCGATAATGCACTGGTCGCCTTCACCTTGCTGATCGCCGAAAGCAAGCCGGATGAGCGGGAGATGATGGTCAAGGTGATCATCAACCTGATCAATGGCAAGAACGTTTGAAACGGCGAAAAAGGTGAGTGGTTTTGGCTGGTAGCCGTTCACCCGCTAGGAAACCTCAGATCATGCAACCGCAACTGATGTCCTCCGCCAACAGGAAATTAAAGAGGGAAGCACCATGAGCAAAAAGCCCGCGTTATCCGACAATCCGGAAAATCATCTGGTGGTCTTTCAGGAGAAAGCGATCCGCCGCACCTGGCATAACGAGGAGTGGTGGTTTGCCATCGTGGATGTGGTGGCTGTTCTTACCGATTCCGTTCAACCAGAGGGGTACGTCAAGGATTTACGCCGACGCGACAACGAGTTAGCGCAAGGGTGGGGGCAAATTGCCACCCCCCTTCGCATCGAGACGGAGGGCGGTGTGCAGCGAGTTAATTGCGCCAATACCGAAGGCTTGTTCCGCATTATCCAATCCATCCCTTCGCCCAAGGCGGAACCTTTCAAGCGCTGGTTGGCGCAGGTGGGTTACGAGCGGGTGAAGGAAATTGAAAATCCCGAGCTGGCCGGTGCCCGTGCCCGCGAGCTGTACCAAGCCAAGGGGTATCCGCAGGCGTGGATCGAGAAGCGGCTGCGCTCCATTTCCATTCGCGGCGAGCTGACTGATGAATGGAAACAGCGCGGGGTGCAGGAGGGGCGCGAATATTCCATCCTCACCGCCGAGATCGCCCGCGCCACATTCGGCGTGTCGCCCGATGCGCACAGCCGCCTCAAGGGGCTGGACAAGGTGAAGACCGGCAACAATTTGCGCGACCATATGACTGACCTGGAACTGATCTTCACCATGCTGGGCGAGGCGGGCACGACGGAAATTGCGCGGCGCAAGGATGCGGTCGGCTTTGTCGAAAATGAATCAGCGGCTAAAGAAGGTGGCACGATAGCCGGTGATGCACGCAAGGCGCTGGAGGCAAAAAGCGGCAAGCCGGTGGTGAGCAAACAGAATTATTTGCTCCCTGCCGGGAAGAAGTCAGGAAAGGAAAAGCCATGAGTAAACATCCCGAAGGCAATCCGCAAAGCCCCATTGTCATCTACCAATCTGAATCTTTCAGGAAGGTGAGCTGGACGAAAGCGCAACTACTAAGGATTTCTTAGTAGTTCAGCAAGAGGGGGCGAACCATTCGTTCTCCGATGGCAACAAAAGGTTAGGTTGAATGCTTTGCCCGCAAATGGTATAAACCATGGTATATACCAATCAGGAAAGGAGCCACACCATGCTAACCGCCAAGCTATTCAAGAATGGACGCAGCCAGGCTGTGCGACTACCTGCCGAATTTCGTTTTGAAGGCGACGAAGTGCTGATCCGGCGCGATCCGGACACCGGCGATGTCATCCTGAGCTCGCGCAATCGCAAGTTTTCGGAGTGGTTGATACTTCGCGACAAGCTGATCGCCGAGGCACCCGAGGAATTCGAAGATTTCGAGATACCGCGCGACCCCGCCCTCCCTAGTGAGCGAGACTGGCCGTGAGCGGCACTTATCCCTATATGCTGGATACCAACGCCGCCTCGTCGCTGATCAGGGGGCGATCTGGCCCGGCCCTGCAAAGGCTGATGACCGAATACGGCACCTGCATCTCGGTGATTACCGAGGCCGAGTTGCTCTTCGGCGTGAGGCGCAGGCCGGACGCCACCCGTCTGGCCAAGGCCGTCGAGGCCTTCCTGCAGGACGTGCCCAGCCTGCCCTGGACATCTGTCACGGCAGAGGTCTACGCCGAACAGCGCACCCGTATGGAAAGCCAGGGCATCGGCCTTTCGGCCATGGACTTGCTCATCGCCACCCATGCCCTCGCCGAAAACTGCACTCTCATCAGCGCCGACCGCGCCTTCACCCAGGTGCCCGGCCTGCGCGTGCTCGATTGGACCGGAAGCACAGACACGGTATCCGCACAGCGCGTACGCGATAAGCTGGCGGGTGCGGGTATCTCAGTGCGCGATGTAGCAGATGCCGTCGCTCTGGCGCGCTCTGCCCAACCCGTAGCAGCGAAAAGTAAAGCCGTTAAAAACCCAAGAAAGAAGTAGGCAGCTTGCTACTCACATTCCACCGAATAGAAGCATCATTCCCTCCCCCTTGCAGGGGGAGGGTTAGGGTGGGGGTAGAAGTCAGGCACGAGCACGGTCAGAATTTCTACCCCCATCCCAACCTTCCCCCTGCAAGGGGGAAGGAGTTGAAGTTTGCCGCCTTCAGGCTGCCCATGATTTTGGTGGCCCTTTGGGGCTCACAACGAAGACCCCGGCTTTGCCGGGGGAGTGTTACTGAAACAGTCCCGGACCGAAGCGCCGATCCGGGTTGTATTCAGCTTACCCCTTAACCGGCTTCACCAGCGATGCCGCCAGTTGGGCGCGGCGGCGGGCTTCGTCGGTGTTGTCTGCATTGCAGACGGCGACGCCCATGCGGCGTTTGAGGAAGCTTTCCGGTTTGCCGAACAGGCGGATGTCGGATTCCGGCACGGTGAGTGCCTTGGCTACGCCTTCGAATGCGATTCCCTTTTCTTCCATGCCGCCGTAGATGACGGCCGATGCGCCGGGACGGCGCAGTTCGGTGTTGACCGGCAGGCCGAGGATGGCGCGCGCGTGCAGTTCGAATTCGGACTGGCGCTGGGTGGCGAGGGTGACCAGGCCGGTGTCGTGCGGACGCGGGCTGACTTCGGAGAACCACACTTCGTCGCCGCGGACGAACAGTTCCACGCCGAAGATGCCGCGGCCGCCCAGCGCGCCGGTCACCTTGGCCGCCATGTCGCGCGCGCGTTGCAGCGCGACGGGCGACATTTTCTGCGGTTGCCAGGATTCGACATAGTCGCCCGATTTCTGCACGTGGCCGATGGGTTCGCAGAAGAAGGTCTCGACCTGACCGGATGCGCCGATGGCGCGCACGGTGAGCTGGGTGATCTCGTATTCGAAGTCGACGAAGCTTTCCACGATGACGCGCGCTTCCTTGACGCGGCCGGATTTCAGCGCGTAGTCCCACGCTGTTTGCACATCGTCCTGCCCGCGCAGGAAGGACTGGCCCTTGCCGGAAGAAGACATCACCGGTTTGACGATGCAGGGGAAGCCGATGCCGCCGTCGATGGCGGCTTGCAACTCTTGCAGCGAATTGGCGAAGACGTATTTGGAGGTCGGCAGGCCGAGCTCTTCGGCGGCGAGGCGGCGGATGCCTTCGCGGTTCATGGTGAGCTGGGCGGCGCGCGCGGTGGGGATGACTTCGGCGATCTTTTCCCTTTCGATGTCGGCCAGCACCGAGGTGGCGATGGCTTCGATCTCGGGTACCACCAGGTCGGGACGCTCCTTCTCGATCACGGCGCGCAAGGCGACCGGATCGGTCATGGTGACGACGTGCGAGCGGTGCGCCACCTGCATGCCCGGTGCATCGGCATAACGGTCCACCGCGATCACTTCCACCCCCAGACGCTGCAAAGCGATGACGACCTCCTTGCCGAGTTCTCCGGCCCCTAAAAACAAGACCTTGGTGGCGGATGGGCTGAGCGGGGTGCCGATGCGGGAGAGGTGTTTTGCGGTCATGATGGGGGGGGGGCGGTGGGTTGGTTTAAGGAAGACGCGATGGTAGCTTGAGAGGCGGGGGTTGGACAAGCCGGGTTTCCGGGCTTGCGCGGTACTGTAGTAGCCCCCCTTTAGAAAAAGGGGGGTGTGGGGGGATTTGAGAAATGGCGATGAGCCACGACTTTAAATCCCCCTCCCGTCCCCCTTTTACAAAGGGGGAAGCCAAAGCATATGCCCTTCGAGGATTTCCCTTGTCACAAACCCTACAACCCCCCACCCCCGTCTTGTTCCATACACGCGAGTAGAGCAGGGTGGCTTGAAAACTGTCCAAACAATCAATCTGTTGTGTATTACACGGGCGCTGGCACAGGGCTTGCACTTGATAGGGCGTAACCAACCCGTTCAAGGAGCAAGACATGATCACCATGACCCCCAACGCCATCTCCGCCGTGGAGCGCTTCATCAAGGGCGCAGACGCACCCGTGGCCGGACTGCGCATCGCCATCAACGGCGGCGGCTGTTCCGGTTTCCAGTACGGCATGTCGCTGGAAGCGGCTAAGAACGAAGACGACACCGTGCTGGAATACGGCGCCGTCACCTTGCTGGTCGATCCGCTCTCCGCTCCCTTGCTCGAAGGCGTGACCGTCGATTTCGTCGACAGCCTCACCGGCAGCGGCTTCAAATTCGAAAACCCGAACGCCAGCTCCAGTTGCGCTTGCGGCTCGTCATTCAACGCATAAGGAATATAGCCATGTGGGACTACTCTGAAAAAGTCAAAGAACACTTCTTTCAACCGCGCAACGCCGGGGTGCTGGCCGATGCGAACGGGGTGGGCGACGTCGGCTCGATCTCCTGCGGCGATGCGCTGCGCCTGATGCTCAAGGTCGATCCCGACACCGACACCATCCTCGCGGCCAACTTCCAGACCTTCGGCTGCGGCTCGGCCATCGCATCGTCCTCCGCACTCACCGAGATGATCAAGGGCAAGACGCTGGATGAGGCGCTCAAGGTGAGCAACCAGGACATCGCCGATTACCTCGACGGCCTGCCGCCCGAGAAGATGCACTGCTCGGTGATGGGGCGCGAGGCGCTGCAGGCCGCCGTGGCCAACTATCGCGGCGAAGTGTGGAGCGACGACCACGAAGAGGGCGCGCTGGTGTGCAAGTGTTTCGCCATCGACGCTGTGATGATCGAAGACACCATCCGCGCCAACAACCTGAGCTCGGTGCAGGACGTGACCAACTACACCAAGGCGGGCGGCGGCTGTTCGTCCTGCCACGAAGGCATCGAAGAGATCCTGGTGAAGGTGATGGCCGAGCGCGGCGAAAGCTTCAAGCCCGGCACGCCGGCGAAGGAAGAAGCCAAGCCGGCCGGCATGACCAACCTGCAACGCATCCGCAAGATCGAAGCCGTGCTCGATGCCGTGCGCCCGCAACTGAAGCGCGACGGCGGCGACATCGAACTGGTGGACGTGGAAGGCAAGACCATCTACGTCAACATGAAGGGCGCCTGCGCCGGCTGCCAGATGGAAGCGCTGACGCTGCAGGGCATCCAGCAGAAGCTGATGGAAGAACTGAAAGAGTTCATCAAGATCGTGCCGACCAAGGCCGGGGCGTTGAGCCGGGCGACTTGCCATCCGTAAAACGAGTGCTGAGTGCTGAGTTCTGAGTACCTCAGGCTCGGCACTCGGAACTCAGAACTCAGTACTGAATTTAGGGGAATTTAGAATGGAAGGCATCTATTTCGACAACAACGCCACCACACGGGTCGATGAAGCCGTGGTGGAGGCCATGCTGCCGTATTTCACCGAGCAGTTCGGCAATCCGTCGTCCATGCACAGCTTCGGCAACAAGGTCGGGCTCGCCATCAAGAAGGCGCGCATGCAGGTGCAGGAGCTGCTCGGTGCGGAGCATGACTCCGAGATCATCTTCACTTCCTGCGGCACCGAGTCGGATTCCACTGCCATCCTGTCCGCACTGAAGGCGCAGCCCGAGCGCAAGGAGATCATCACCACCGTGGTCGAGCATCCGGCCATCCTCACGCTGTGCGCCTGGCTGGAGAAGGACGGTTACAAGGTGCATTACCTCAAGGTGGACGGCAAGGGCCGCCTCGACCTGAACGAATACAAGAAGCTGCTCAGCGACCAGACCGCCGTCGTCTCCGCGATGTGGGCCAACAATGAGACCGGCACTTTCTTCCCGGTGGTGGAGATGGCCGAGTTGGCGAATGCCGCCGGTGCGATGTTCCACACCGACGCAGTGCAGGCGGTGGGCAAGGTGCCGCTGAATCTGAAGGATACGAAGATCGACATGCTCTCCGTCTCCGGCCACAAGCTGCATGCGCCCAAGGGCATCGGCGTGCTGTACCTGAAACGCGGCACGCGCTTCCGTCCGCTGTTGCGCGGCGGTCATCAGGAACGTGGTCGTCGTGCCGGTACCGAGAACAGTACTTCCATCGTCGGCCTGGGCAAAGCCGCCGAGATGGCGATGGAAGCGATGGCCTTCGAGAACACCGAGGTCAAGCGCCTGCGCGACAAGCTGGAGGCGGGCATCCTCGCCAAGGTGCCGCGCTCCTTCGTCACCGGCAACCCCGACGACCGCCTGCCCAACACCAGCAACATCGCGTTCGAGTTCATCGAGGGCGAAGCGATATTGCTGCTGCTCAACAAGTTCGGCATCGCCGCTTCGAGTGGTTCGGCCTGTACTTCGGGCTCGCTGGAACCCAGCCACGTGATGCGCGCGATGGGCATCCCCTACACCGCCGCGCACGGCACGGTGCGCTTCTCGCTGTCGCGCTACAGCACCGAAGCCGAAGTGGACCGCGTCATCGCCGTGGTGCCAGAGATCATCGCGCAACTGCGCAAGCTGTCACCGTACTGGGAAGGCGACAAACCAGCGGCTGAACCGGAAAAGGCGTTCGCGCCGACCTACGCATAAGGCAGACATCATGTCCCGCACCATCATCATCAACGACACCACCCTGCGCGACGGCGAACAGACCGCCGGGGTGGCGTTCACGTTGCATGAGAAGCTGGAGATCGCGCGCCGCATCGACGCGCTCGGCGTGCCGGAGCTGGAAGTCGGCATCCCGGCGATGGGGCATGAGGAGCGCGAGAGCATCAACGCCGTCGCCGCGCTGGGCCTCAAGGCGCAACTGATCGTGTGGGGCCGCATGTGCAAGGCGGACATCGTGGCCTGCGAAGAGCTGGATGTCTCCATGCTCAACCTGTCCATCCCGGTGTCTGACATCCACTTGGCGAAGAAGCTGAAGCGCGACCGCGCCTGGGTGCTGGATACGATATACGAGATGGTGCCCATGGCCTGCGACTACGGCATGGAAGTGAATGTCGGCTGCGAGGACGCTTCGCGCGCCGATCCGGAATTCCTGTTGCAGGTGGCCGAAGCGGTGCAGGCCGCCGGTGCGCGCCGCATCCGCTATGCCGACACGCTGGGCGTGATGGAACCCTTCGGCGTGCACAAGGCCATCGCTGCATTGCGCGCCGCCTGCGACCTGGAGATCGAGATGCACGCGCACGACGACCTCGGCCTGGCCACGGCCAACAGCCTCGCCGCTGCGGTGGCGGGTGCAACGCACATCAACACCACGGTGAACGGGCTGGGCGAGCGCGCGGGCAACGCGCCGCTGGAAGAGGTCGCGCATGGCCTGAAGAAACTTTACAACCTGGAGACCGGCGTGGACCTGCACCATTTCCCAGTCCTGTCGCAACTGGTCGCCGATGCCTCGGGCCGCCCCGTGCCCTGGCAGAAGAGCCTGGTGGGCGAGGGCGTGTTCTCGCATGAGGCGGGCATCCATGTCGATGGCCTGCTCAAGGATCCGAATACTTATCAGGGTTTTGATCCCGAAGAAGTCGGTCGCCGCAACAAGCTGGTGGTCGGCAAGCATTCCGGCGCGCACGGCGTGATCGCCGCCTACGCCACGATGGGGCTGAACCTCAGCCAGGCCGAAGCGCGCGCCTTGCTGCCCGACATCCGCCACTTCGCCGAACGCGCCAAGCGTTCGCCCGCCGATCAGGAACTGCTGTTCATGTACCAGCGTTACATCGGGCGCACCCAGCCCGGTGCGGCGCATTAGGAGATGGAAATGCTGACGAGTACGAACCCTCTCCCCAACCCCTCTCCCTTGCAGGGCGAGGGGCTTAACATACCCTCTCCCGCAAGCGGGAGAGGGTGCCCCGAAGGGGCGGGAGAGGGGCTTGTTCAGCGCGCCGACAAGGTGAGTCTGCTCCGCCTGCTGCGCGAAGACATAAGTTGCGTGTTCCAGCGCGACCCCGCCGCGCGCTCGCGCTTCGAAGTGCTGACCACCTATCCCGGCGTGCATGCCATCCTCATGCAGCGCATCGCGCACCGCCTGTGGACATGGAAGCTGCGCTATCCGGCGCGGCTGCTGTCCTGGTTCGCGCGCTTCCTCACCAACATCGACATCCATCCCGGCGCCACCATCGGTCGCCGCTTCTTCATCGACCACGGTGCGGGCGTCGTCATCGGCGAGACCGCAGAGATCGGCGACGACGTGACGCTGTATCACGGCGTGACATTGGGCGGCACCACCTGGAACAAGGGCAAGCGCCATCCCACGCTGGGCGACGGCGTGGTGGTGGGTGCGGGCGCGAAGATACTGGGCGCGATCACGCTGGGCGCACAGGTGCGCGTCGGCGCGAATTCTGTAGTGGTCAAGGATGTACCCTCGCACCGCACCGTGGTCGGCATTCCCGCCAAGGTCGTGCTGCGCACCGAAGAGGCGGGCAGCGACAACATATATGGAATCAACCTCGACCATCATTTGATCCCCGACCCGGTCGGTCGCGCCATCGCCTGCCTGATGGAACGCATCGAAGTGCTGGAAGGGCAATTGCGCAAGCAGGGTGAGCCGGTGGACGGGCAGTGCCGCAGCTGTGATGCGGATGAGCTGTGCGGCACGGAAGTGGCGCGCGTTGTCAGGATGGAGTGAGCCATGGACCTGATGGATTTCGACAATGCCGTGTTGTACTTTGACGAGCCGCTGGCGCTGGATGTGGTGCGCCTGATCGAGGCGGCGGCGGACAAGTACGGCAGCGAGGAAGCGGAGAGCCTGTTGTTGCGCGCCAACCTGCTCGCGCCGCAGCACCTGATGGTGCTGGTTGCGCTGTACCGTTATTACTTCTACCAGCACCGCCTCGAAGACGCGCTGCTGGTGGCCGAGAGTGCGCTGGCCGTGGTCGGTCGGCGGCTGGAGTTCCCAGAGACTTGGGTGTACTTGCGTGAGGCCAATGTTGGCGCGGGCGTGATGCAATCGATGGGATTGGTGCGCTTCTACCTGATGGTGCTCAAGGCGGCGGGCTACATCAACCTGCGCCTCGGGCATGTGGCGACCGGGCGCGCGATGCTGGAAAAACTGGTGGAGCTGGACAGCCACGACCGCATGGGCGGCAAGGCGCTGCTTGAAGTGCTGTACCAGACGACGAATGATGAAGATTTGCAAAGGAGAGCATGATGGATGAACTGACTTTGGACGAAGCGATGGAAGAACTGGTATCCGCCGAGGATTTCTTGAACTACTTCGGCGTCGAGTACGACGCATCGGTGGTCCATGTGAACCGTCTGCACATCCTGCAGCGCTTCCACAATTACCTGGCGAAGGCGAGCCTGTCGGAGGACGAGGCAGCGCGCCGTGTGGTCTACACCACGCTGCTGACGCAGGCCTATCAGGATTTCGTGAAATCCGATGCGCTTACCGAGAAGGTGTTCAAGGTGTTCCACATGCACGAACCGCAGGTCAAGTTCGTGCCGATCAGTTCGATCACGGTGAACAAGGCGGGGACGTGATGAATGCACTGGTCCGTCATTCCGGCGCAGGCCGGAATCCAGTTGAATCAAACAGTCCGCGTAGCGGACAAAACCGAAATATCGTCCCGCTACGCGGGATATGCTTTGTCTATCTGGATTCCGGCCTGCGCCGGAATGACGGCGTGAGGTGACCCATGCTGCCTAAATTCGAATTCGGCGACGAAGTCCGCATCATCCGCAACGTGCGCAATGACGGCACCTATCCCGGCGTGCCCACGGGCACACTGCTGATCCGTCGCGGCAGCACCGGCTTCGTCACCAACGTCGGCACCTTCCTGCAGGATCAGTTGATCTACACCGTCAACTTCATCGACCAGGACAAGATCGTCGGCTTTCGCGAAGAGGAACTCATCGGCATTGACGAGCCCTGGATAACCAGCCAGTTCGAGAGCCGCGAGAAGGTACGCAGCAAGATCACCCTGGCCGTGCGCGGCGAAGTGCGCGCCACACCCGGCATGGAAGGCGAGATACTGAAAGTGTTCCGCGACGAGAGCGCGGGCGTGCTGTACCACGTGATCTTCCACGATCATGTGCTGCAAGTGCCGGAGTCCTCGCTGGAAGCGGTGCATGTCTACAACGACGGGGAGAAGGTGCATGCCTGAAGTGATCGACAGCGGTGTCGCCTATCTCGCCCTCAAGGCCGCGCAGAAACTCTACGGCAAAGCGCCGACCGCGCTACAGGCGGATGAGTCGATGCGCGTGCAATCCATGGCGCAGAAACAGCACCAGCTTGAAACGCTCGTGCTCGCCGCGCCCGAAGCGCGCGATGCCATGGTGCCGCCATCCACAGTCGAGGCTGCCATGCAGGAGATACGCGGCCGCTATCCCAACGAGGATGATTTTGCCAGTGACCTTGCGCAGAACGGGCTGGACGAAGCCAGCTTCGCCCAAGCGCTGGAGCGCGAGATGAAGGTCGAGGCCATCATGGAAAAGGTGGGTACGCGCGCCGAGAGCGTCAGCGATACCGATGTGGACCTGTACTACCAATATCACCCGGAACAGTTCCGCCGCCCCGAGACGCGGCTGGTGCGCCACATCCTCGTCACCATCAACGAAAGCATGGCCGAGAACACGCGCGAGGCGGCGCACCAGCGTATCTCCGAGATCGCGGCCAGACTGGCGAAGGAGCCGGGCCGCTTTGAAGAACAGGCGCTCAAACATTCCGAATGCCCCACCGCGCTGGACGGCGGCAAACTCGGCGACCTGCCGCGCGGCAAACTCTTCCCGGAACTGGACCAGGCGTTATTCGAACTGAAAGCGGGTGAGGTAAGCGGTGTGCTGGAATCCGAACTCGGCTTTCACGTGCTGCGTTGCGATACCATCACCGAAGCCGGTGTGCTCGGCTTCAACCAGGCCAAACCGCACATCCGCAAACTGCTGGAGCAGAAGCGCAAGCGCGCGTATCAGCAGGCGTGGGTCAGGCAGTTGAACTCTCCGGATGGTTCGCGGGATGCATGAGCGTCATCGCACTTTAAGGGGGTGCCGGTATCTGCAGCCCTTCGGCCTGCAGGAGTGAATCGAGTCCGTCCAGCAGTTCGTTCACGCGCTCGGGCAAGTGCGCGTTGCCAACCGGGGAGACTGCCTGCAACACTCCATCCAGTTGCTCCTGCAGATCCGCCGGGCGCTTCGGGCATTCTGACATTGCATAGACCAGCAGTCGTTTTTCGCCGGGATGGGGCAGGCGGTTGACCGCGAACAGGATGTCGAAATAGCTTGCCAGCAGGGCGGCGACGCGGTGATTGACGCTGACATGGTCGTTGCGCGCCAGCGCCAGTTCGATCTGGTGCAGATAGGACGAATGTATGCCGCGCAGGATCGGATGGTTCTTGGCGACGATGGTGCGCCGCAAGCCGTCGGGATAAGGTTGTGCCGTCCTGGCCTGGAGTGCGGCGTACCATCCGTGCGGATCGTGGTACGCGCGCGAATGCAACACGTTATGGACGAAGCAGGTGCTGTAGCCGACCGATGCCTGATGCCGGACCAGCGCGCGGTCGATCTGCTCCGTGATCCAGTCAGGCGAACGATACATGATGTCGACGATGTTGCCGGTCTGCTTGGATATCCATTCGTCGCCCGTCTCCCAGAAGCGGTTGCCTATGCTGGCGCGTTCGCCTAACTTGCGTGCCAGCTTTGCGCGCCAGGCTTCCGGCGGCTCTGTTTCGGCGTAGACGCACAGATCTATGTCGGAACTTTCGTCCGAGTGGCGGCCGCCTTTCGATCCGGCCAGCACGACTGCCTCGACTTCCGGCAACGCGGCGAATTCAGCCGCGATCGCTTCTAGCAGGACCTGCGTGTGATCCTTAGCCTTCGTCATCACATTCCTCCGGCAGCATGCTTGCTCAATTCCATGATCGCTCGCTTCATCGCCGGTGCGACCTTGAAGTGCAGATCGAGGAACGCCAGGATGGCCAGCGCAGACTCGACGTTGTGTTCATATCCCTGCACGAAGTGCGGCAGCGACTGCGTTCCGGCAGGGAAGCGCCGCTCGTAACGCCGCTCGAAGGCGAACACGTCGCGCTCGGCATCGGTCTCCTGTTCCAGCAGCGCGCCGAGTTCCAGCACCCGGTCCACCGCATACACCTGGATGGCCCGCATGGCGGCCAGCTTTTCGCCGCGCGCATGGCGACACAGGCCGGAAAAAAGGTTGCTGAGTGCCTCGCCCAGCAGCCATTCGACGGAATGAACCGGCGGTGTCAGCCAGAGCGGGTTGGGCAATAGTTGCGCGTCTGTGACGTCCGCCTGCTTCCAGATGACGCTTCCGGGGGCGAACGGGATGCGGGAGAGTTCGTGCATCTCGAACACCGCGAACTCGCAGAACACACCGTCCTCGAACAGCAGCTTGTGGCCGTCGGGCGTGTTGCGATAACTGTAGGCGATCGGACAGATGGAAGAGAGCCAGCCCAGGTCATCGAGGAAAGCCTGCTTGCTGCCGGGTTCGACGATGGCGAAGAAGTCCAGGTCGGAATAGGCATCCAGCCGCGCCCGCTGCTTGCCGGCCGAGCCCAGTGCGATCAAGGCTTGCGCTCGGCCGGAGGCGGCCAGCGAAGCGCCGATCTCGTCCAGCCGCGTCAACAGCAGTTCGGGTTTGTCCATGTCATTCGGGCCTCAAGCATGCAACGCCCTTGATCCCATTCCGGTGTCTGTTACCGGATGTTCACTTGGACGCCGGATCGTTTATGCCGCGAGCTGTCTTATTGCGCTCGAGCAGAATACGAATTTGAAGGTACGCGCAAATTGCAGCTACCACAACCGACACCGCGAACACAGGCAAAGCCAGATCGGCTGGGATCAGACCAAGTGCTTTCCCGCTTTCCTGGGTCAATTCTGCAAGACTGAGCCCGGCACAGATCAGTGCAACAAAGTCGATTGCCATCAGGGCTGGCGGAAAAGGGAAAGCTGCTTTGTTCTGCGGAGTGGTATTCATGGATGCCTCTTTATGTCAGCGCAGCATGTCGGAGTTCAATGAGCGGGTCAGCCCTGTATCAGCGCCAGCGACAGCGTCGGCCAGTAAGTGATGATCAACACGGCCGCCAGCAGGATGGCGACAAACGGCAGCACGGCACGGAATATCTCCAGCATCGGCCGGTCGAAGCGGTACATGGAGATGAACAGGTTCATGCCCATGGGCGGCATCAGGTAGGCGATCTCCATGTTGGCGAGGAAGATGATGCCCAGGTGCACCGGGTGGATGCCGTAGCCCACGGCGATGGGCAGGATCAGCGGCACCATGATCACCAGCGCCGAAAAGATGTCCAGCATCATGCCGAGCATGAGCAGGAAGATGTTCAGCAGCAGCAGGAAGGTGAAAGCGTTGTCCACATGGCTGCGGATGAAGTCGAACAGTTTGGCGGGTATCTCGGCGTCGAGCAGGTAGTTGGTGGAGGCCAGCGACATGCTGAGCACGATCAGGATGGCGCCGACCAGCACCATGGATTCGCGCATGATATTGGGCAGCTTGGTCCAGGTGATCTCGCGGTGGATGAGCACCTCGACGATGAACACGTAGATCGCCGTCACCGCGGCCGCTTCGGACACGGCGAAGTAGCCGCTGTAGATGCCGCCGAGCACGATGAAGGGCAGCGGCAATTCCCAGCCCGCTTCGCGCACGGCCGCCAGCGCTTCGCGTCCGCTGAACGGTTCGTGTTTCGCCTGCGGGCCGCGCTTCTGGAACAGGCCATAGATCGACAGCATGACCACGATGAGCAGGCCGGGCAGGATGCCGGCCAGGAACAGGTCGCTGATCGAGACCGGCACGCCGATGTTGAGTTGCTGCGCCACCACGCCGTAGAGGATCAGCGGCAGCGAAGGCGCGAACAGCAGGCCGATGCTGCCCGAGGTGGTGACCAATCCCAGACTGTAGCGTTCCGGATAGCCCGCCTGTTTGAGCGCCGGATACAGCATGCCGCCCAGCGCCACGATGGTCACCCCGGATGCGCCGGTGAAAGCGGTGAACATGGCGCAGATCACCAGCGCCACCGCCGCCAGCCCGCCGGGCATCCAGCCGAAGAAAACATTGGTGATGCGCACCAGACGTTTGGGCGCATTCGATTCGGCCAGCAGGTAACCGGCGAAGGTGAACAGCGGGATGGCGAGCAGCACCGGCATCTCGGCCAGTCGGTAGACCTCGATGATGACGACGGTGAGGTCCACGCCGTCGAGCGCGAAGTTCGCCAACACGCTCGCCGCGATCACCGCGAACAACGGCGCGCCGAGCAGCACCATGAGAACCAGCAGGATGCCGATGGCAATCAACATCTCAATAAACCTTCTCGTCCACGAAAGGCACGAAAAGCACGAAAAAAGAAATCTTGAGATTCAAAGACGGTGAAATACACCACGGTTTGCGGTTGCCGGTCATTGCCTGTTTTTTCAGTCGTTCGTGTTTTTCGTGTATTTCGTGGACAAACTGGTTCTGAATCATCACTCGATCTCCTCGCGTCCGGCTGCTTGCAGCACATGGTGGCGCAGGCGCAGGGTGTAGCGCAGCGCGATCAGCGTGAAGCCCAGCGGCAGGATGATTGCGGTGACCCACACCGGCAGCGTGCCGAAAGCCATCTCGCCCGATTCGCGCGCGCTTTGTATGAAGCGCAGTGACTGCCAGGCCAGCAGCAGGCAGACGGCCAGCGTGAACAGGTCGGTCACTGCCACCACGCCGGGCTTGACTCGTTTGGGCAGCCAGCGCGCGAGCGCGTCGACGTGGATGTGCTTGCCTTCACGGCTGGCGGCGATGGCGCCGAGGAACGCCACCCACAGCACCAGCAGGCGCAGCATCTGGTCGGCGCCGAAGATGCTGATGTCGAAGAAGTTGCGGAAGAATATCTGCGCGGCGGCCAGCCCCACCATCAGCGCCAGCATGAAGATGAGCAGCGCGTTTTCGGTCCAGGTGACGATCCCGATCAGGCGCGCCAGCGCGGGGGGCAGGTTGCGGGTGTGCATGGTTCAGCGGGCGGGTTTGCGTTTGCGGAAGGTTTCCAGGTGGCCGCGCAGTTCTTTGACCATCTCGGCGGAGTAAACGCCTTTGCCGCCCAGTTGCTGTATGGTCTGGTCGGCGGCTGCGCGCAGTTTGCTCACTTCATCCGGCGGCAGCGTGACGAACACGATGCCCTGTTTGCGCAGTGCGTCGCGCGCGGCGTTGTCGTCGATGCGCGTCTGCCTGTCCATGGTTGCATACACGCGCTGCATCACCTCGCGCACCACAGCCTGGTCCGCCGCAGCGATCTTGTCATAGGCCTTTTTGTCTACGGCCAGAGCGCCGAAGATGGACATGGTGGGCATGTCGGTCAGGTATTTAACTTTGGTATGCCACTGCAGCGCGATGGCGCCGGTGGCGGTCGCGCCGATGGTGGTGATGAGTCCGGTCTGCAGGCCGGTTAGCACGTCGGTGAGCGGTAGCGGCAGCGAGGGCGCACCCAGCGTCTCGAACATCGAACGGCTGATGTCGTCGCCTTCCGGCACCCAGATCTTCTGGTTCTTCAGGTCGTCCACGCGCTGCAACTGCGAGCTCGACAGCAGATAGGCGAAGCCGCCGTCGGTGATGCCGAAGGTCATGAAGCCGTTGGCTTCGAGGCCCTGCGCGATCTTTTTGTCCATGAGAGAGCGCACATAATCGAGCTCGTCGTAGGAGCGGAACAGCATCGGCAGGCTGTATACCTGCGCGTCGCGATAGATCTCGGCCAGCGCGCCGCCGGTGAGTGCTCCGCCCTGTAATTGTCCGGCGCGTATCTTGCGCAGCACCACGCGGTCGCTGCCCATGCTGCCGCCCGGATAGAGTTTGATGGTCACGCGGCCTGCGCTGCGTTTGTCGATCTCTTCCGCGCCTTTGCGCAGTTCCTGCATCCACATCGAACCGTCCGGCGCTAGCGTGGCGATCTTGAGGGGGAGGGCGGAAGCCGGGCCGCAGGTTAAGGCCAACAGGGCGGCAATGAACATTGAAAACAGTGAACGCATTTCCATTCCTTATTTTTTCTTCCCCATGCAGGGAAGCGCAGATCGTCCAATTACATATTGTAGGAGCCAGCTTGCTGGCGATTTCCAGACCTTCGCCAGCAAGCTGGCTCCTACAATAAATCCGTTGCGGTGCTAGAAATAACTCTCGGCGCTATCCAGCAATTCCTTCGCCTGCCGCTTCGCCAGCACGTTGCTAAGCGTCAGCCCCGGTTCCGTCGCATCCGCAGCCAGCACTTCCTGCAGCAGGCGGTCATGCAGTTCGCGGTCATAGATGCCGCGCGCATAACGGCGCGCGTATTCTACCTTTGCCATCAGGTCGCGCCCTTGGGAAAGCTGGATGGCGCGCTCGAAATGTGCGCGGCCTTCCTCGGGTTTGCCGCCCAGTGCGGGTGGCAGCAAGGTGGCGAACACGCCCAGGTACAGGTGGCCTTCGCCGTGGCTGTAGCTTTCGTCCAGTTCGACCGCGCGCGACATTGCGGCCTTTACCTTGGCCAGGTCGGCGATGGCGTTCCAGTCGCTGCTGTTCACTTGTATCCAGCCGGCCCAGGATGACGCACTGGCATACAGCAGCGGCACTTCTTCTTTTTTCAGTCCGGCGATGGCGACGGTGAATCCGTCGTAGGGTCTGGCCAGCAGGTCGCACAGTTTCGTATCATGGACACACAGCGCACGGTCGCTGTAGTCGCGCGCCCGGCTCGCCAGCCGTTTGGCGCGCGCGGGTTCCTTCACGAAGGCCGCCGCATAGGCGCCATACAGTTTGCTGCCCGCCAGCAGCATGTTCTCGTTCTTCGGATCGCCTTCGATGAGGCTGTCGACTAACAACAGGTAGGAGGGCATGCCGGCCTGCACCGTCTCGGGGTCGTCCTGATTGAGGATGGCGCTGGACAGGTTGTCGGCCAGTTTGCCGGTGGCCGAGGAGACTATGCTGGCGCAGCCATTCAGCGCCAGCAGGCCGAGCAAGGGGAGAAACAGTCGAAGCAGACGCATGGTCGAGAAATGGCGGGATCAAAAAAGTGGTCGCATTCTGCTTGGTTTATGACGCAAGCTCAACCCGGTGTCATTTGCCTGCAACAAGGGATTATGAATTTCTGTTTTGACGAACAGCTCCGGGCAGTGAACAATGGCGCACCCGTTCAGCAAGCTCAGGCAGCAGCGCCCGAAAAAACAGACACATGGCCAAGGACCCGACCGATCGCAGCACCGTCGATTTCATTGCGCCCGCATTGCACGTGACTTGCGGTCAGGTATTGATGGACCGGCAGCGACATATCGCGATCGTGGCGAAACGGGGACGCGACTGTGCGCATCTGGTGCGTGTGAAGTCGGGTGTGCTGCGGCTGACCAGGCACAGCGCCGGGGAACTGGTGGAGGATTGGTCGGATGCGGATTATCCGTTCGAGCGCGCTTTGAGCAAACTGCTCGAACTGGGCAAACAGCACGGCATCACCGATGCGGCACGTGCCGCACTGGAAAAGCTGGACAGAACGGGACGCGAGCCGGTACAGCATCGCTTGTTCGGGTAACCGGCTTGCTATGCCGGGTCATTTCGCACCCACACCATGTACAGGGGGATAATCTTCACCCGCCGGAC
Organism: Gammaproteobacteria bacterium; assembly: GCA_018813765.1. Lineage (GTDB taxonomy): Bacteria > Pseudomonadota > Gammaproteobacteria > Burkholderiales > Gallionellaceae > Sideroxyarcus. The sequence continues at coordinate 102,624 of JAHJBC010000009.1, forward strand.
GTCAGGTGTATTGTCTGTTACAGATTGATTATCTTTTGATTTACGATTGCCCGCCCAGTACTAACAGGCTATATTGCGGCACAGGAGCAATGAATGCCAAGCGATACTCAGAACAAGCGCTCCATCCTTGAAGCGCGTCACCATGACCCCTTTGCCTATCTGGGGTTGCATCAGAACAAGTCCGGTTGGGTTCTGCGGGTCTATCAACCCCATGCGACAGAGATATCGGTATTTGACGGCGCGAACTGGCTACCGCTGCAACGCGGCCGGGCCGATGGTTTCTTTCTTTGGCAGGGAAAGGCGCGCCTGCCGGTGCCGTGCCTGCTGCGGCTGAATTTCTACAATCACCTCATCGAGGTGCATGACCCCTATAGCTTCGGCAGCAGCATCACCGATCACGATCTCTATCTTTTCTCCGAGGGCAGGCTGGAACAGGCCTACCGCATGCTCGGCGCGCACCACATGGAATGCGAAAGCGTGTGGGGCGTGCGCTTCGCGGTGTGGGCGCCGAACGCGGAACGCGTCAGCGTGGTCGGCGATTTCAACGGCTGGGACGGGCGCGTCAATCCCATGCGCGCACTCGGCAGCACCGGGGTGTGGGAACTGTTCGTGCCGGACATCGGGCTGGGCGAGTTCTACAAGTACGAGATACGCAACCGCCAGAGCGGCGACGTTTTCGTCAAGACCGACCCGTACGGGTTGAGCTTCGAGATGCGCCCCGGCACGGCCTCGCGCGTGTCGGTGCTGGACGGTTATCAATGGCGCGATGCGGCCTGGCAGGAGCAGCGCGCGACTCGCGACTGGCTGCACCAGCCATTGAACGTATACGAAATTCATGCCGGTTCCTGGAAGCGCCATTGGGACGGGCGTTTCTATAATTTCCGCGAACTGGCCGACAGTCTGGTGCCCTATGCGCAGGAGATGGGCTTCACCCACATCGAGTTGATGCCGATCAGCGAACATCCGCTGGATGAATCCTGGGGCTACCAGACCACGGGGTATTTCGGTGTCACCAGCCGCTACGGCACACCGGACGATTTCAGGTATTTCGTCGATGCCTGCCATGTCGTCGGCATCGGCGTGATTCTCGACTGGGTGCCCGCGCATTTCCCCAAGGATAGCTGGGCGCTGGCGCGTTTCGACGGCACCGCGCTGTACGAACACGAAGACCCGCGCCTGGGCGAGCATCAGGACTGGGGCACGCTGATCTTCAATTACGGCCGCAACGAGGTACGCAACTTCCTGCTCGCCAACGCGCATTTCTGGCTCTCCGAGTTCCACATCGACGGCCTGCGCGTGGACGCTGTGGCGTCCATGCTGTATCTGGACTATTCGCGCAAGGCGGGCGAATGGTTGCCGAACAAGTTCGGCGGCCGCGAGAACATCGAGGCGGTGGATTTCCTGCGCGAGCTGAACGTGATGACGCACGAGCGCTTCCCCGGCACGCTCACGCTGGCCGAAGAATCGACTTCCTGGCCGATGATCTCGCGCCCGACCTATCTGGGCGGCATGGGTTTCAGCATGAAATGGAACATGGGCTGGATGAACGATACGCTGGCCTATATCGAGCATGATCCGGTGCACCGGCGCTACTACCATAACCAGCTCACCTTCGGCCAGCTCTACAACTACACCGAGAACTTCATGCTGCCGTTCTCGCACGATGAAGTGGTGCATGGCAAACGCTCGCTGCTCGACAAGATGCCGGGCGATCCCTGGCAGAAGTTCGCCAACATGCGCCTGTTGCTGACTTACCAGATGACCTATCCGGGCAAGAAACTCAATTTCATGGGCAACGAGTTCGCGCAGGGGCACGAGTGGAAGGTCGGCACCGAGCTGGACTGGTACCTGCTCGGGCGCAGCGAGCACAATGGCGTGCGGTCGCTGTTGCGCGACCTCGGGCATTTGTATGCCGCTTCTCCCGCACTGCATGAACTGGATTTTTCGCCGGAGGGTTTCGCCTGGCTGGAATGCAACGATGCCGACCAGTCGGTGCTGAGCTTTCGCCGCATCGCACGCGACGGTTCCTGCGTGGTGGTGCTGCTCAACTTCACGCCGGTGCCGCGCCCCGGCTATCGCGTCGGCGTGCGCCACAAGGGCTGCTACCGTGAGATATTCAACAGCGATTCGCACTACTACGGCGGTTCGAACATGGGCAACGGCCTCGGCCTCGCCACTGAGGACATCTCGTGGAACGGCGAGTTGCAGTCGCTGCAATTGACCCTGCCGCCGCTGGCCGGGATCGTTCTGCAAAGACAGGGTTGATTTGGATAAAGACAGGCTCGCTATGTCCGCATTGACACAATCCACTGCCTGGCAGGCCCTGCTTGCCCACCATGCCGCCAGCGGGCGGCTGGCGATGCGCGACCTGTTCGCCGCCGATGGCTCGCGCTTCGATCGCTTCTCGCTGCGTCTCGACGACCTGCTGCTCGACTATTCCAAGAATATCGTCACCGACGAAACGCTGGCGCTGCTGTTCGCGCTGGCGCGACAGGCGAAGGTGGAGGAGTGGCGCGAGCGCATGTTCGCGGGCGAGAAGATCAATCGCACCGAAGGGCGTGCGGTACTGCATACCGCTCTGCGTGCGGCGATTAATCCGCGTCATCCGCCGATCAAGGTCGACGGGCACGATGTATTGCCCGGCGTGCGCAGCGTGATGCAGAAGATGCGCGTCTTCTGCGACAGCGTGCGCAGCGGTAGCTGGCAGGGATATACCGGCAAGCCCATCACCGACGTGGTCAACATCGGCATCGGCGGTTCCTATCTCGGTCCGCTGATGGTGTGCCGCGCGCTGCAACCCTATGCCGACAGGGTGAGGGTGCATTTCGTCTCCAACGTGGACGGCACCGATCTGGCGGAGAAGCTGGCGCTACTGGATCCCGAGAGCACGCTGTTCGTGATCGCCTCCAAGACCTTCACCACGCAGGAAACGCTGATGAACGCGCGTTCGGCGCGCGACTGGTTCCTGCGCAGCGCGTGCGACGAGAGGCATATCGCGAAACATTTCGTGGCGCTGTCCACCAACACTTCGGCGGTCGCGGCTTTCGGCATCGACACGGCGAACATGTTCGAGTTCTCCGACTGGGTGGGCGGGCGTTATTCGTTATGGTCGGCGATAGGATTCGCCATCGCGCTGGCTGTGGGCATGGACGCCTTCGAGGAGTTGCTGCGTGGCGGCTACGAGATGGACGAGCATTTCCGCAGCGCGCCGCTGGAGCGCAATATGCCGGTGGTGCTGGCCATGCTCGGTGTGTGGTACCGCAATTTCTTCGGCGCGGCGACCTTCGCCCTGCTGCCGTACGACCAGACGCTGGAACACTTCACCGCCTATTTCCAGCAGGCGGACATGGAGAGCAACGGCAAACGGGTGGATCGCGACGGCAATGCCGTGGACTACGCGACCGGACCGGTGCTGTGGGGCGGCACCGGCACCAACGGCCAGCATGCCTATTACCAGCTCATCCATCAGGGTACGCAAATGGTGCCGGCGGATTTCATCGCGCCGCTGCACAGTCAGCATCCGCTGGGCGAGCACCACGAGACCTTGCTGTCCAACTTCTTCGCGCAGACCGAGGCGCTGATGCGCGGCAAGACCGCAGACGAGGCGCGCGCCGAGATGCAGGCAGCGGGCATGGATGAAATGTCCATTGCGGAATTGCTGCCGCACAAGGTGTTCGAGGGCAACCGGCCGACCAATTCCATCCTGTTCGACAAGCTGACGCCGCGCACGCTGGGGCGGCTGATCGCGCTGTACGAGCACAAGATCTTCGTGCAGGGCATCGTGTGGAACATCAATTCATTCGACCAATGGGGCGTGGAGCTGGGCAAGCAACTGGCTGCGCACATCCAGGCGGAACTGCGCAGCGGTGCGAAGAGCACGACGCACGATGCTTCCACCAATGGTTTGATCGATCATTACAACGCGCACAAATGAAGATACTGTTCGTCACCTCCGAAGTCCATCCGCTGCTCAAGACCGGCGGGCTCGCCGATGTCAGCGCTTCGCTGCCGGCCGCCCTGCAAGGGCTGGGTGAGGATGTGCGTTTGCTGATCCCCGGTTACAGCCAGGTGCTGGACAAGCTGGAGAGCAAGCGCACGGTCGCCACGTTCGGCGTATTCTCCGGCCAGCCCGAAGTGAGATTGCTGAGCGCGAAGATGCCGCAGACCGGTGTGCCGGTATACGTGCTGGATGCACCGCTGTATTTCTGCCGCGTGGCTGGGCCGTATCAATATGAGCTGGGCGGCGACTGGCCGGATAATGCGATGCGTTTCGGCATGCTGTCCAAGGTCGCGGCCATGCTGGGCAGCGCGTCGTCGCCTATCGGCTGGCAGGCCGACATCGTGCATTGCAACGACTGGCAGAGCGGGCTGGCACCCGCCTACCTGCAGTTGACGCAGGCGGCACATGCGAAGAGTGTGATGACCATCCACAACATGGCGTTCCAGGGCAACTTCGACAGCAATTGGTTGAAGCCGCTGGATCTGCCGCAATCCTGTTTCGACATGCATGGGGTGGAGTTCCACGGACAACTGTCGTTCCTGAAGGCGGGTTTGCATTACGCCGACCGCATCGTGACGGTGAGTCCGACTTATGCACGCGAGATACAGACCACCGAGATGGGTTACGGGTTACAGGGGCTGCTGGCGGTACGCAATGGCGATGTCAGCGGGATATTGAACGGCATCGACGAGGACGAGTGGGACCCGGCGACCGATCCGCACCTGACCGCGCATTACGACGTCGGCGACCTTGCGCCCAAGGCTGAAGGCAAGCGCGCGCTGCAACAGCGACTCGGGCTGGAGGTGAATGCGCAATCGCCATTGCTGGGCGTGGTGAGCCGCCTCACCTACCAGAAGGGGCTGGACATGCTGCTGGAATGCCTGCCGAAGCTGCTGGACGGCGGCGCGCAACTGGTGGTGCTGGGCAGCGGCGAGGCCGACCTGGAGAAGCGCTATCTGCAACTGGCGGAGCGTTATCCGGGCCGCGTGTCGGTGACGGTGCGTTTCGACGAGGCGCTGTCGCACCAGATCATGGCGGGTGCGGATATCTTTTTGATGCCGTCGCGTTTCGAGCCTTGCGGGCTGAACCAGATGTACGGCATGCGTTACGGCACGCCGCCGGTTGTGCGGCGCACGGGCGGTCTGGCCGATTCGGTCGCCGATGCCAGCCTGCCGGATGGCACCGGTTTCGTTTTCGACGAGGCGGATGCGGCCATGCTGTATCGCGTCATCGAGAGCGCGATCGGAAGTTATCGCGACAAAAAACAGTTTGAGCGTATCCAGCTCAACGGCATGCGCCGCGATGTCGGCTGGCGCAGCAGCGCACAACAATATCGCGATCTGTACCGGATGATCGTATAGAGGGGCTCCGGGGGGAGTTATGGCGGGCCGGGGTGGAACCCGGCGGAGAATCCGGGCTTAAACCGGCCATAGATAAATGGGGAGACAGAAAATGGTACAAGACATGCGTTCACCACGTTTCATCAGCGCACTGACCAAGAACACGGTGGCACTGGTGCTGGCCGGCGGCCGCGGCAGCCGCCTGCACAACCTGACCGACTGGAACGCCAAGCCGGCGGTGCAGTTCGGTGGCAAGTTCCGCATCATCGATTTCCCGCTGTCGAACTGCATCAACTCTGGCATCCGTCGTGTCGGTGTGGTGACACAGTACAAGGCGCACAGCCTGATCGAGCATATCCAGAAGGGCTGGGGTTTCCTGCGCGGCGAGTTCAACGAGTTCGTGGCATTGCTGCCCGCGCAACAGCGCATCCAGGAGGAGTGGTATCGCGGCACGGCGGACGCAGTGTTCCAGAACATCGACATCCTGCGCGGCTACAATCCGGAATACATCGTCATCCTCGCGGGCGACCATATCTACAAGATGGACTACGGCGAGATGCTGGCCTACCACGTGAGCAGCGAAGCAGACATGACGGTGGGTTGCATCGAGGTGCCGGTGGAGGAGGCTTCGGCGTTCGGCGTGATGACGGTGGACGATCAGGATCGCATCGTCAAATTCTCCGAGAAGCCGGCGAATCCGCCCGAGATCCCGGGCAAGCCCGGTCGTGCGCTGGCCAGTATGGGCATCTATGTGTTCAATGCACGCTTCCTGTACGAACAGTTGATCCGCGATGCCGACACCAAGAAGTCGTCGCACGATTTCGGCCACGACCTCATCCCCTACCTGATCGACCGCTACCGCGTGTGCGCGCACCGTTTCGAGAAGAGTTGTGTCGGCGTAGTCAACGGCGGTCAGGCCTACTGGCGCGATGTGGGAACCATTGATGCCTACTGGCAGGCCAACATGGAGATGGTCAGCGTGGTGCCCGACCTCGATCTGTACGACAAGACCTGGCCGATCTGGACCTATCAGGAACAATTGCCGCCGGCCAAGTTTGTGTTCAACGACGACGACAGGCGCGGTACCGCGATCGATTCCATGGTGTCCGGCGGCTGTATCATCAGCGGCGCAAAGGTGCACCATTCGCTGCTGTTCTCCGATATCCGCGTGGGCGAGCGTAGCGAGATCACCGATTCGGTGATCCTGTCCGGTGCGCGCATCGGCGCGGACGTGAAATTGAACAAGGTGGTGCTCGACAACAATTGCGTGATTCCGGACGGGATGCAGATAGGCTACGACCGCGAGGAGGATGCCCACCGCTTCCATGTGTCGCCCGGCGGCGTTACGCTGGTGACGCCGGACATGCTGGGCCAGTCCATCCATCACATACGATGAATCCATATACGGGAAAGACTTTCGAAAGCAATCATGCAGCAAAGTAACAAACCTTCTGCCAGCGGCAAGAAACTGCACCTCATCCTGTGCTGGCACATGCACCAGCCGGATTACCGCGAATACCTGAGCGGTGGATATGTGCTGCCGTGGACTTACCTGCACGCCATGAAGGATTACACCGACATGGCCTGGCATCTGGAACAGCATCCGCAGGCGCGGGCGGTGGTGAACTTCGTGCCCATCCTGGTCGAGCAGTTGCACGATTACGAGCAGCAGTACCTTACGGGCACGATCCGCGATCCGCTGTTGCGACTGTTGTGCCACGAGGAACTGGACGACCTCAATGACGAGGAGCGCCAGCACATCCTGGATGCCTGTTTCAAGAGCAACCACACCAAGATGCTGCAACCCTACCGTGCTTACCAGCACCTGTTCGACCTGCAGAAGATGGTGGAAGGGCACGGTCGCGAGAACGTGACCTATTTGTCCGGGCAATTTCTGGCCGATCTGCTGGTGTGGTACCACCTGGTGTGGATGGGCGAGAGTGTGCGCCGAGGCAGCGAGTTGGTGGCGCGGCTGATGACCAAGGGCAGCCAGTTCACCCATGCCGAGCGCTGGGACCTGTACTCATTGATCGGCGACATTATCGCCGACATCGTGCCGCGCTATCGCAGGCTGGCCGAGCGCGGACAGGTGGAGATATCCTCGACGCCGTACAACCACCCCATCATGCCGTTGTTGCTGGACTTCAATGCGGCGCGCGAAAGCGAGCCGAACGCCCCGTTGCCGCAGACGCCGCACTATCCGGGCGGGCTGTCGCGCGTGCATGCCCATCTGTCGCATGCCGTGCAGAGCCACAAGCAGAATTTCGGGGCTGAACCCTACGGCATGTGGCCGTCGGAGGGGGGCGTGTCGCGTGCCACGCTGAAACTGCTGGCGGAACACGGCTGCGAGTGGACGGCGACCGGGCAGGCGGTACTGGCCAACAGTCTGCGTCGCGAGATGAACGACAATCCGCTGCCGGGCAGTTCCGGTTACCTGTACAAGCCCTATCTGGTCGAGACCGGCGGCAAGCCCATCCATTGTTTCTTCCGCGACGACCGCCTGTCGGACAAGATCGGCTTCGAGTACGCGAAGTGGAAGGGCGACGATGCCGCCGCCGATTTCATCCATCATCTGGAGCAGATACTCGATCATGCGCCGGGCGAGGACGACCCGGTGGTGACGGTGATCATGGATGGCGAGAACGCATGGGAGTATTACCCGTACAACGCTTATTACTTCCTGTCCGAGTTGTACGCCAGGCTGGAAGCGCATCCGGATATCAGCACCACCACCTTCCACGAATGCGTGCAGGCGCTGGGCGATCCGCAATCGCATGTGACGCCGAGCAAGCTGCAACAACTGGTGGCGGGCAGCTGGGTGTATGGCACGTTCAGCACCTGGATAGGCTCGGCCGACAAGAACCGTGGCTGGGACCTGTTGTGCGAGGCCAAGCGCAGTTTCGATATCGTCATGGCCAGCGGACGCCTGAGCGACGATGAGATGCGTCTTGCCACCGAGCAACTGGCCGACTGCGAAGGCTCCGACTGGTTTTGGTGGTTCGGCGATTACAACTCGGCGATGAGCGTCGCTTCCTTCGATGCGCTGTTCCGGCGCAACTTGTCCAATCTGTACCGGCTGCTGAAACTGGAGCCGCCACAGGAACTGCAGCATGCCATCAGCGTCGGCACGGGCGAGTCCGCTGCTGGCGGAGCGATGCGCCGTTCCGATATTTAACCTACTGAGAGTCACAGCATGGCCAAATCGATTTCTTTGTTACTTGGAGTCCACGCGCACCAGCCGGTGGGCAATTTTACCCATGTGCTGGACGATGCTCATGCACGCTGCTATGGCCCGTTCCTGCGCGTGCTGCATCGCTATCCTGCGTTCAAGTTCGCCATCCATATCAGCGGCTGGCTGCTCGATTACATGCTGAAGCACTATCCGGATGACATGATGCTGCTGCAGGAAATGGTGCAGCGCGGCCAGGCGGAACTGGTCGGCGCGGGTTACACCGAACCGGTGCTGGCGGTGATACCGGAAGTGGACAGGAAGGGGCAGTTGCGTCGCATGTCCGATATGCTGGAACAGACGCTGGGGCAGCGTCCACAGGGCGCCTGGCTGACCGAGCGTGTATGGGAGGCGACCGTGGTGCCATCGCTGGCGGATACGGGCATCCTTTACTCCACTGTGGATGATTACCATTTCTTCTGCACCGGCAAGAAAGTGAGCGATCTGGACGGTTACTACACCACCGAGGAGAACGGTCGCCAGCTCGACCTGTTCCCGATCTCGGAAGCGTTGCGTTACCGCCTGCCGTTCTCTCCCGCGCAGGAAGTGGTGGCCTATCTGGAGAGTCTGGCGAAAGACGATGGCGATCCCGCCGCGATCTATTTCGACGACATCGAGAAATTCGGCATCTGGCCTGAGACCTACAACTGGGTGTACGAGCGCGGCTGGCTCACGCAGTTCATCGAGGGTGTGCTGGCCTCAAGCATCATCAAGACCGAGCGCTATTGCGACTACCATGCGCGTGCCAAGACGCGCGGCGTGGTCTATCTGCCGACCACTTCCTACATCGAGATGAACGAATGGACGCTACCGGTACCGGCCGCGCATCACTATGCCGACCTGTTGCAGGCGTCGAAATCGTCCGGCGAGTTCGAGAAGAGCAAGCCGTTCCTGCGCGGCGGCATCTGGAAGAACTTCATGATGCGCTACCCGGAAGCGAACTGGATGCACAAACGCATGCTGGGCCTGTCGCGGCGCTTCCATGCATTGCCGTCGAGGAAGCAGACCCCGGAGATGCTCGATGTCCTGTATAAGGCCCAGGCCAACGATGCCTATTGGCACGGACTGTTCGGGGGCTTGTATCTGCCGCATCTGCGCCGCGCCATCTACAACGCCATCGTCAGGTTGGAGACGTTGCTGGACAAGGTCGATCCGCGTGAGCCGAAGCTGTCGGTCGATCTCGACCTGGATGGCGACGAGGAGATTTTCCTGCAGAACGGACTCCTGCAGGCGGTGGTGCGTCAGGATGGCAGCGCCGCGATCTGCGAGTTCGATGCTTACCGGCTGCATCACAATTTCGCCGATACGCTGTCCATGCCGCAGGAGCATTATCACCGCAAAGTGCATGCGCAACCTGTTGCCGAGCATCAGGGCGAAGGCATTGCCAACCCGCACGAACGCGTCAGCCACAAACACGAGATCACGCAGGGAGATATGCTGATCGACGAGCGGCAGAAGCTGATGTTCCTCGACAGTTGGATGGATGCAGGGACGACGCAGCAACTGAAATACATGCTTGCCGCAGACGCTTCATTGAAGCACGGAGCGGTGTTCGAAGCGCCGCTGGGCAAGGGCAGGGTGAGCAAGTCGATCGTGCTGGAAGACGCGCGTCTGTATGTGGCCTATCGTTTCGATGGCGTTGGCGCGGGCGACTTCCGGGTGGTGGTGAATCTCGCCATGCCGAGTTGCGACGGGCCAGCCGGACGTTTCCGCGTGGACGACGTGATCGCAGGCGGTTTTGGCCAGCCGTTGCGATTGAAGGCCATGCAGAATCTCGCGCTGGAAGATGCGGTGCTGGGCGGCAGGCTGGATATCGCGGTAAACCGCGTCGTGACGCTCGATTCGCGTCCCAGTTTCAGCGTATCCCAATCCGAGGCGGGTTTCGAGAAGATCATGCAGGCAGTGACGCTGACTTTCGGGTGCGCGCTTGCTGGCCAGTCGCAGACGCTGGAATTCTGCATTGAAGTGGCGTGAAGCCATGTTTCATATTTCATTCCAGGAAAACCAATGAATACCGTCAACAAGCCGTTTATCGCCAAACATCTCAGCACGCTGAAGATACCGCCGCTGGCCATGAACATGGTCGGTGTGGAGGAGGATTTCTGCCGCTACTTCAATCACACGCTGGGTTGGGACAAGTCCAGCGTTTCGTCGCACCATGTCTATGCCTCCTGTGCGTTGGTGATGCGCGACCGGCTGGTGGAACGCTGGCGCCGCACGCAAAGGGCCTATGACGAATCGGGCTGCAAGCAAGCCTATTATCTGTCGCTGGAATTTTTGATGGGTCGTGCGCTCGGCAATGCTTTGCTGAATCTGGATCTGGAAGAGGCGAGCGCCGCGGCGTTGCGCAATCTGGGGCTGGAACTGGAGGAGGTGCAGGAACTGGAAAGCGATGCGGGCTTGGGCAACGGCGGTCTGGGCCGCCTGGCCGCCTGCTTCCTGGACAGCTGTGCCACGCTGCAACTGCCGGTGACGGGTTACGGCATCCGCTACGAATACGGCATGTTCCGTCAGAAGGTTGAACACGGCCAGCAGGTCGAGGAACCGGATCACTGGCTGCGCAACGGCAATCCCTGGGAGATCGAGCGTCCGGAGTATTCCGTCAGGATCAAGTTCGGCGGGCACAGCGATTTCTATGAGGATGTGAATGGCCGGACGCATGTGCGCTGGGTGGATACGCAGGATGTGGTGGCGGTGCCGTACGATGTGCCGATTCCCGGTTATCGCAACGACACGGTGAATACCCTGCGCTTGTGGAAGGCGGCAGCCACGGAAGAGTTCGACCTGGACGAGTTTAATGCCGGCAGCTATACCGAGGCGGTGGCAGCCAAGAATGCGGCAGAGCACATCACCATGGTGCTGTATCCCAACGACGCCAGCGAGAACGGCAAGGAGCTGCGCCTGCGCCAGCAATATTTTCTGGCATCCGCCAGCCTGCAGGATGTGCTGCGGCAGTGGGTGGAGAAACACGGCGAGAATTTCTCTCGTTTTGCCGAGCGGAACTGTTTTCAGTTGAACGACACGCATCCCACCTGCGCCGTGCCGGAACTGATGCGCCTGCTGATGGACGAGCATGGCCTGCATTGGGAAGAGGCATGGGACATCACCTCGCGCACCATGGCCTATACCAACCACACCTTGCTGCCCGAGGCGCTGGAGCGCTGGCCGGTGAGCATGTTCGGCCGTCTGTTGCCACGGCTGCGCGACATCGTATTCGAGATCAATGCGCGTTTCATTGAAGAGGTGTCGCTGCGCTGGCCGGGCGATACGGAGCGCGAGCGCCGTATGTCCATCGTGGAGGAGGGCAACGTCCCGCAGATACGCATGGCTTATCTGGCGGTTGTCGCCTGCCATTCCGTGAACGGCGTGGCAGCTTTGCACTCGCAGTTGCTGCAGCAACTGTTGTTCCACGATTTTTACGAGCTGTGGCCGCACAAGTTCAACAACAAGACCAACGGCGTGACGCCGCGGCGCTGGATGGCGATGAGCAATCCGCTGCTGGGCAGCCTGATCGACAACAGCATCGGCACCGACTGGCGCACCGACCTTTCCGGACTGAAGGCGCTAAGGGCGTTCATCGATGACAGCAAGTTTCGCGCCGACTGGCGCCGGGTTAAACAGGCCAACAAGCAGCGCCTGAGCGAGATGGTGCTGCGCGATTGCGGCATCGAGTTCGATGTCGAGGCGATGTTCGACGTGCAGGTCAAACGCATCCACGAGTACAAGCGCCAGTTGCTCAATGTGCTGCATGTCATCCATCTGTACGACCGCATCAAGCGCGGCGACACCGCCGACTGGACGCCGCGTTGCGTGCTGATCGGTGGCAAGGCCGCACCCGGCTATGCCATGGCCAAGCGCATCATCCGGCTGGTCACTGCCGTGGCCGATGTCGTCAACCATGATCCCGCGACCAAGGGCTTGCTGCGCCTGGCTTTCCTGCCGGATTACCGCGTCTCGGCGATGGAGGTGATCTGCCCGGCTGCCGATCTGTCCGAGCAGATATCCACGGCCGGCAAAGAGGCTTCCGGCACCGGCAACATGAAGTTCATGATGAACGGCGCAATCACTATCGGTACGCTGGACGGCGCGAACATCGAGATACTCGAAGAGGCGGGCGAGGAGAACTTCTTCCTGTTCGGCCTGACTGCAGAACAGGTGGAGGCGATGCGCGGGCAATACGATCCGGCGGCCATCGTGGCAGCCGACGACGATCTGGCGCGGGTGATGCAACTGCTGGCAAGCGGGCATTTCAACCTGTTCGATCCGGGTTTGTTCGACCCGATCGTGCATGCCATCCTGAATCCGCACGATCCCTGGCTGACCGCGGCGGATTTCCGCTGCTATGTGGATATGCAACGCAAGGCTGCGCACACCTACCGCGACCGGGAACGCTGGACTCGCATGAGCATCCTGAACACCGCCGCCAGCGGCAAGTTCTCCAGCGATCGCACCATCCAGGATTACAACCGCGAAATCTGGCAGTTAGCCCGTGTTCCGGCCCATGCGGAGTGAGCGGGCGGGCCTTGCGGGCCTGTTTCATGTATCATTCCGTCCGCGATAACCTTTTACCAAATCTGCCAAAAATTTCAAGGAAAGTACCAGTATGTCAAATGTAGAGACCCTGAGCGGATTGCAACGCCGCTTGAACGCATCCATTCCCCAGCAGCAGTTTCGCGGCGAGGTCGAGAACCGCCTGAAACATATCGGGCGCACCGCCAAAGTGCACGGTTTCCGTCCGGGCAAGGTGCCGCTCAATGTGCTGGAGAAGCAGTACGGTCCTTCGGTGCACCAGGAGGTGCTGGACGAGACCCTGCGCCGTTCCTTCTATGAAGCCACTGTCGCCAACAAACTGCATGTGGCCGGTTATCCGGAGTTCGAGATCAAGACTGCCGACCTGAGCGCGCCGCAGATCGAGTATTGCGCGACGTTCGAGGTCTTTCCCGAGGTAACCCTGGGCGATATTTCCGGCGAAGAGGTCAAGCGCGTGACGTTCACGCTGAGCGATGCCGATGTCGAGGAGACGATCAATACTCTGCGCAAGCAGCGCGCTGTATTCACGAAAGTGGAGCGTGCCGCGCAGAACGGTGACCAGGTGCGCATCGATTTCTCCGGCAAGCTCGATGGTGTGGTGTTCGAGGGCGGCGAGGCCAAGGATTTCGCCGTGGTGCTGGGTGCCGGGCGCATGCTGCCCGATTTCGAGAAGCCCATCGTCGGCATGAAGGCCGGCGAGACCCAATCCTTCGACATGACCTTCCCGGCGGATTACCACGGCAAGGATGTGGCCGGCAAACAGGTCAATTTCACCATTACCGTGCATGCGGTCGAAGAAGCAAAGCTGCCCGAAGTCGATGCGGACTTCGTCAAGGCCATGGGGATGGCAGACGGCGATATCGCCAAGTTCAAGGATGAGATCAGGACCAATATCGGACGCGAGGCGCAGAGCCGTGCCAAGGCGCGCAACAAGGAAAGCGCGCTGGACGTGCTGCTCAAGGTCGGCCAGCTCGAAGTCCCCAAAGCATTGCTGGAAGGCGAGACCCACAACATGATGCAGCAGGCCATGCAGGACATGGAAGCGCGCGGCATGAAGATACCCAAGGGTGTGCAGCTCCCGCCGGACATGTTCACCGAACGCGCAGCCCGCCGCGTCAAGCTGGGGTTGATCCTCGGGGAAGTGGTCAAGAAACATGACTTGCATGCCAAACCCGAGCAGGTGGAGGCACTGGTGCGCGAATTCGCGCAGAGCTATGAAGATCCGGAGAATGTGGTGCGCTGGTATTACGGCGATCCCAATCGCCTGAACGAGATCGAGAATCTGGTGCTGGAAGACAATGTTGTAGCCTGGGTGATGGCCGGAGTCAAAGTGAGTGACCAGGCCGTGACGCTGAACGAACTGATGGGGAGTAACTGAACATGCGATCTGGCGCCACCTCGGACATGATTGAACCCCAGGACATCGGCATGATCCCGATGGTGATCGAGACCAGCGGGCGCGGCGAGCGCGCGTTCGACATCTACTCGCGCCTGTTGAAGGAGCGCGTGGTGTTTCTGGTCGGCGAGGTCAACGACCATACCGCCAATCTGATCGTGGCGCAGATGCTGTTCCTGGAATCGGAGAATCCGGACAAGGATATCCATTTCTACATCAACTCGCCCGGCGGTTCCATTTCGGCCGGCATGGCGATCTACGACACCATGCAGTTCATCAAGCCGCAGGTCTCGACGTTGTGCATCGGCATGGCGGCTTCGATGGGCGCATTCCTGTTGCAGGCGGGCGAGAAGGGCAAGCGTTTCGCGCTGCCGAATTCCACCGTGATGATCCATCAGCCGCTGGGCGGCTTCCGCGGCCAGGCTACCGACATCGAGATCCATGCCAGGTACATCCTGAGCTTGCGCGAACGCCTCAATGCCTTGATGGCAAAGCATACCGGGCGTACAGTGGAAGAGGTCGCGCGCGACAGCGAACGCGATAATTTCCTTACCGCCAATGAGGCGATGGAATACGGCCTGATCGACCAGGTCCTGGACAAGCGGGTTTAAGTAATCTGGAATGCTGCCGATATTTTCGGAGCGGAGGGGCATATGACGACGGATAAGACCAAGGGTGACAAGCTGCTGTATTGCTCGTTCTGCGGCAAGAGCCAGCATGAGGTGCGCAAACTGATCGCGGGGCCATCGGTGTTCGTGTGCGACGAGTGCATCGCATTGTGCAACGACATCATTCGCGAAGAGACGCAAAGCGTCATCGGCGGCGACAAGACCGACAAGAACGAACTGCCCGTACCGCACGAGATATGCGAACGTCTGGACGAGTATGTCATCGGCCAGCGTCAAGCCAAAAAGATATTATCGGTGGCGGTGTACAACCACTACAAGCGCCTGAAGAACACGGACAAGGATGGCGTCGAGCTGGCCAAGAGCAACATCCTGCTGGTCGGTCCGACCGGATCCGGCAAGACGCTGCTGGCGCAGACCCTGGCGCGCCTGCTCAATGTGCCGTTCGTGATGGCGGATGCCACCACGCTGACCGAGGCGGGTTATGTCGGCGAAGATGTCGAGAACATCATCCAGAAACTGTTGCAGGCCTGCGAATACGATGTGGAGCGCGCCCAGCGCGGCATCGTCTATATCGACGAGATCGACAAGATCTCGCGCAAGTCGGATAACCCCTCCATCACCCGCGACGTGTCGGGCGAGGGTGTGCAGCAGGCGCTGCTCAAGCTGATCGAGGGTACCAAGGCATCCATCCCTCCGCAGGGCGGACGCAAGCATCCCAACACCGAGTTCCTGCAGGTGGACACCACCAACATCCTGTTCATCTGCGGCGGCGCATTCGACGGCCTCGAGAAGGTGATCCGCAACCGTTCCGAAAAAGCGGGCATCGGCTTCTCGGCCACGCTCGCCAAGCGCGAAGAGAAGGAACTCGGCAAGGTGCTGGGCGAGGTCGAGCCGGAAGACCTGATCAAGTTCGGCCTGATCCCGGAGTTCGTCGGACGTCTGCCTGTCGTGGCGACGCTGGAGGGCCTGGACGAAGCCGCGCTGATCCAGATCCTGACCGAACCCAAGAACGCGTTGACCAAGCAGTACCAGAAACTGTTCGCGATGGAAGGCGTGGAACTGGAGTTCCGCGAAGGTGTGTTGAACGTGATCGCGAAAAAGGCGATGGCACGCAAGACAGGCGCGCGCGGATTGCGTTCCATACTCGAACACGCCTTGCTGGATACCATGTTCGACCTGCCTTCAGAGCAGAATGTCAGCAAGGTCGTGCTGGACGAGAACAGCACGGGCGATATCAAGCCCATTGTGATGTACGCGGATACGCCCAAGGTCGCTTGACGGCGTCCTTGGAGGTCGGGGCTTGAATTCCCGAACCCCGACCCAATATCATATTCATTACATAATCCTCAGAGAGTCCCGAATCATGGCCGAATACGATCCCATCTCTACCGAAGCAGACCTTTACCCCCTGTTGCCCCTGCGCGACGTGGTGGTGTTTCCTCATATGGTCATCCCGCTGTTCGTCGGTCGTGCCAAATCCATCAAGGCGCTGGAGGCTGCGATGGAAGCGGGCAAGAGCATCGTGCTGGTCGCGCAGAAATCTGCGGCCAAGGACGAACCTGCGACCGAGGATATGTACCGCATCGGCAGCATCGCCAATATCCTGCAAATGCTGAAATTGCCTGACGGTACCGTCAAGGTGCTGGTGGAAGGCACGCAGCGCGCCAAGGTACTGCGCGTGTTCGACGACAAATCCCATTTCGATGCCGAGATACAGCCCGTGCCGGCTGACGAGGAGATCGGACACGAGGCCGAGGCGATGCGCCGCGCGCTGATCAACCAGTTCGACCAGTACGTCAAACTTAACAAGAAGATCCCGCCCGAGATACTGACCTCGCTGGCCGGCATCGATGACGCCGGTCGCCTGGCCGATACTATTGCTGCCCATCTGCCGCTCAAGTTGGAGCAAAAACAGGAAGTGCTGGAGATATTCGACGTGCGCCAGCGCCTCGAACATCTGCTGGGCTTGCTGGAGGCAGAGCTGGACATCATGCAGGTAGAGAAGCGCATTCGCGGCCGCGTCAAGCGCCAGATGGAGAAGAGCCAGCGCGAGTATTATCTGAATGAGCAGGTCAAAGCGATCCAGAAGGAACTCGGCGAAGGCGAGGACGGCGCCGATATCGAGGAAGTCGAGAAGAAGATCAAGGCAGCGCACATGCCCAAGGAAGCGCGCGCCAAGGCTGAGGCTGAGCTCAAAAAGTTGCGCCTGATGTCGCCGATGTCCGCCGAGGCGACGGTGGTGCGCAACTATATCGATGTGCTCATCGGTTTGCCGTGGAAGAAGAAGACCAAGATCGATACCGATCTGAAACATGCGGAAGATATTCTGGAAGCCGATCACTACGGGCTGGACAAGGTGAAAGAACGCATCGTCGAATATCTGGCGGTGCAGCAGCGTGTGGACAAGATGAAGGCGCCCATCCTGTGTCTGGTCGGTCCTCCCGGCGTGGGCAAGACCTCGCTGGGGCAGTCCATCGCGCGTGCGACCAACCGCAAGTTCGTGCGCATGTCGCTGGGCGGCGTACGCGACGAATCCGAGATCCGTGGACACCGTCGTACCTACATCGGCTCCATGCCCGGCAAGATACTGCAGAACATGAGCAAGGTCGCGGTGAAGAACCCGCTGTTCCTGCTGGACGAAGTGGACAAGATGGGCATGGACTTCCGTGGCGATCCTTCGTCGGCGCTGCTGGAAGTGCTCGATCCCGAGCAGAATCACACCTTCGTCGACCACTACGTCGAGGTCGAGTACGACCTGTCCGACGTGATGTTCGTCGCGACTTCGAACAGCATGAACATTCCCGCTCCGTTGCTGGATCGCATGGAAGTGATCCATGTGTCGAGCTATACCGAGGATGAAAAGGTCAATATCGCGACGCGCTACCTGTTGCCCAAGGCGATCAAGAACAACGGGCTGAAGCCGGAGGAGATCAGTGTCTCCGAGAGCGCGATTCGCGACATCCTGCGCTATTACACACGCGAGGCGGGGGTGCGCAGTCTGGAACGCGAGCTTTCCAAGATCTGCCGCAAGGTAGTGAAGTCGCTGTTGCTGAAGGGACGCGAGAGCAAGGTCACGGTCAATGCGCGCAATCTGGACAAGTATCTGGGCGTGCGTCGTTACAGCTACGGTATCGCCGAGAAGACCAATCAGGTTGGGCAGGTGACCGGCTTGGCGTGGACCGAGGTGGGCGGCGAACTGCTTACCATCGAAACCGCAGTGTTGCCGGGCAAGGGCAAGACCACGACCACCGGGAAACTGGGCGAAGTGATGCAGGAGTCCATCCAGGCTGCGCTGAGCGTGGTGCGCAGCCGTGCTCGTTCGCTGGGTATCGCCCAGAACTTCTACGAAAAGAGCGATCTGCACATCCACTTGCCCGAAGGCGCGACGCCCAAGGACGGACCAAGCGCGGGTATCGGCATCTGTACTGCCATGGTCTCGGCTTTGACCGGCATCCCGGTGCGGGCGGATGTCGCCATGACCGGCGAGATTACTTTGCGCGGTGAAGTTTTGCCCATCGGCGGCCTGAAGGAAAAACTGCTGGCGGCGCAACGCGGCGGCATCAAGGTCGTGCTGATCCCGGAAGAAAACACCAAGGATCTGGTCGAAATCCCGGATAACGTGAAGAACAAGCTGGATATCCATCCGGTGAAATGGATTGAGCAGGTTCTGGAGATGGCGCTGGAACGCAAACCCGAAGCGCTGCCTGATTCGGATGTTGCTGCCGTGGCCACTCCTCCCGTCATCGGCGAAACAGGCACATCGCCTGCGATCAAGCATTGACGGGGCATTGCGGGCAGGTGGGCAATAATAATATTACTGTATTTGCTTGACCCGTCCGGAAACCCTTGATATAAAGCCGTCCCAGGTCTTTCCTGTGTTCTCAACCAACATGCAAAGGGGAATCGCGTGAGTAATAAATCTGATCTGATCGAAGCTATCGCAAAATCCGCTGATATTTCCAAGGCTGCTGCCGGTCGCGCGTTGGACGCGACAATCGAATCCATCAAGAAGTCCCTGAAGAAAGGTGAAGACGTGAGCCTGGTTGGTTTCGGCACCTTCTATGTGGGCAAACGTGCCGCTCGTACTGGTCGCAATCCGCAGACTGGAGCCGCCATCAAGATCAAGGCAGCCAAAGTTCCGAAATTCCGCGCTGGCAAAGGTCTGAAAGATGCTGTAAACTAGCCGACTTTCTTGGGGTGCTTAGCTCAGCTGGTAGAGCACCGCCCTTACAAGGCGATTGTCGGCGGTTCGATCCCGTCAGCACCCACCAGCAGTTTGATCGAGTTGTTAGAAGTAGCAGTTTTTGGAGTGGTAGTTCAGTTGGTTAGAATACCGGCCTGTCACGCCGGGGGTCGCGGGTTCGAGTCCCGTCCACTCCGCCAAACAGAGGCGAACGAAAGTTCGCCTTTTTTCATGTTGGGTGTCATTATCGGCACCCGCCATTTCGGGTAGCTAGTTATGTTCGATTTCGTGCATGAGAAGAAACGAATAGTGCAGGTCGTGCTGGCGCTGATCATTTTGCCGTTCGCTTTCTGGGGAGTGGATTCCTATCGCAATGCCGGAGGTCCGGCAGCGCTGGCCAAGGTCAACGGCGAGGATATCGGGCAACTGGAATTCGAGAATGCACTGGATCAGCAGCGTCAGCGCATACGCGAGTTGGCTGGAGATGCATTCGATCCGGCCATGTTCGACCGGCCGGAGGTCAAGTATTCGGTGCTGGAGGGGCTGGTTACTCGCCACCTGATGTTGTCCGAGGCAAGAAGTGTCAATCTGATACCTGGGGACGCGCAGATCGCCCAGGTTCTGCTCAGCATCGACGAGTTCAGGGTCGACGGGAGATTCGACAAGCAGCGATACCTTGCTGCGTTGAACGAACGCGGCATGAACCAGTTCCAGTTTGAATCGCAACTGGGTCAGGACATCGCATTGCAGCGTTTGGCGGACGCTTACACGCAAAACGGTTATGCATCCGACACGGTGGTGGAAAGACTGATTCGGCTGAATGAACAGCAACGGGTAGTCTCGGTGATGAAGCTGGATGCAGACCGTTTCGTCGGGCAGGCGCGCGTAAGCGATGCCGATATCAGCGCCTATTATGAGCAGCATGCTGCAGAGTTCCAGTTGCCGGAGCGCGCGAATGTCGAATATGTACTGTTCTCGGCGGATACGCTGATGCCATCGATCTCGGTTTCGGATGCCGAGATCAAACAATATTACGACGACCATATCTCTGAATTCGGTACGCAGGAGCAACGCCAGGCGGCGCATATCCTGATCGCTGTGTCCAGGCAGGCGCCTGAAGCCGAGAAGCAGGAGGCAAAAGCCAAAGCCGTGCAGGTTTTACAGCAAGTGAAGCAGGCGCCGGCCAATTTCGCGGCATTGGCCAAGCAGCATTCGCAGGATCCGGGTTCGGCTGCCAGCGGCGGCGATCTGGGGATGTTCGGTCGTGGCGCGATGATGAAGCCGTTCGATGACAGCGTGTTCAGTTTGAAGAAGGGTGAAGTGAGCGAACTGGTGGAGTCTGACTACGGTTTCCATATCATCAAATTGCTGGCGATCAAACCGGCTGAACTTCAGCCGTTGGCGGCAGTGCGCGGAATGATCGGGCAGCGCCTGAGATCGCAGCATGCGGCTGACAGATTTGCCGAATTGGCCGAAAAGTTCAACGACACCGTCTATGAGCAAAGCGATACGCTGAAGCCAGCCGCCGAACTTGCCAAGGTAGCCATAAAGCGCGGTGTGTGGTTAAGCAAGGGGCAACCAGCGTCCGAGCCATGGACAGACAAGGTATTGCAGGCGGTATTTTCGGACGAGGCGTTGAAGGACAAGCGCAACACTGAAGCTATCGAAGTCGCACCCAATACCCTGCTCGCTGCCCGCGTTGTGGAATACAAGCCCGCGAGCTCGCGTCCGTTGGCAGAGGTCGCATCGCTCATTCGTGGGCAGTTGCAGCGTATGCAAGCGTCGGAGATGGCGGTGAAGCAGGGGGCGACTCTGCTGGAACAGCTTCAGCGCGGCGAGAAGGTCAAGCCCGCTTGGCAGGCGGCGCAAAGCATTTCGCGCAGCCAGCATGCCGGTATCGATCCTGCGCTGGTTCAGGCCGTGTTCAGGGCAGGAACGGGCAAGCTTCCAGCTTATGTTGGCATTGAAAATGCGCAGGTTGGATATGCGCTGGCGCGCATCGAGGCGGTCAGGGAGATCGACTCCATCGATGCGGGCAAACGCCTTCGCTATGCACAGCAGATCAGGCAGATGACCGGCGGTGAGTTGTTGCAGGCCCATTTGCAGGATGCGAAAAAGAGCGCTGACATCACGATCAAGCCTTTTGCCGCGGACGCAAGATAGCAGCAACGATTTGGTACTCAAAAAAACGCCGCTCCTCAGAGCGGCGTTTTTTATTCAAGGTCAATACAGTTCAGGCTTCCGTTGTTCCAAGCGCGGTAGTATTGAAACCGCCGTCTACGTAGGTGATCTCGCCGGTGATGCCGCTGGCCAGGTCGCTGCACAGGAAAGCGGCAACATTGCCAACTTCCTCGACCGTGACGTTGCGCTTGAGCGGGGCATGCTTGGCATTGTAGGAGAGCAGCTTGCCGAAATCGCCAATCCCGGCGGCGGCCAGCGTCTTGATCGGACCGGCGGAGATGGCGTTGGCGCGCATTCCCTTGCGGCCCAGTTCCATCGCCAGGTAACGAACGCTGGCCTCAAGGCTGGCCTTGGCCATGCCCATCACGTTGTAGTGCGGCATGGTGCGTACGGCGCCAAGGTAACTCATGGTCAGGATCGACGAATTGTCGTTCAGGTATGGCAATGCTGCCTTGGCCATGGCGGGGAAACTGTAGGCACTGATATCGTGCGCAATGCGGAATGCTTCGCGGCTGAAGCCGTCGAGGAACTCTCCATCCAGCGCTTCACGTGGCGCAAATGCGATGGCATGCACGAAACCGTCGAACTTGCCCCATTTTTTGCCCAAATCGGAGAACAATTGCTCGATCTCGGCGTCGCTGGAAACATCGCAAGGATAGACCATGTCGCTGCCGAATTCTTTTGCCATATCCACGACGCGGTCTTTGACGCGCTCGCCCTGATAGGTGAATGCCAGTTCAGCTCCCTGGCGGTGCATGGCCAGCGCGACGCCGTAAGCGATAGAGCGGTTACTGAGCATGCCGGTGACAAGAATGCGCTTGTTTGCCAAAAATCCCATGTTATTCCTCGGTTCAAATTTGGTTGCGAACGTCTGATGCGGCGCGGATTATAACCCAATAGACGGGCTGCGCTGCATGCATGGCAATCGTATATAATCCGACGCTGTTTTGTATCCGGCGTGTGACACGTTTTCCATGCAACAGGCACCTATTCTGGAAGTGAAAGATCTTGCTTGCGAGCGTGGCGACCATCGCCTGTTCAGCGGCTTGAGCTTCGCGCTTGGACCCGGCGAACTGATGCAGGTGCAGGGTGTGAATGGCAGTGGTAAGACTACGCTACTGCGCACCTTGTGCGGTTTCATGCAGCCGGTGCAGGGGAAGGTGCTCTGGAGCGGCCGGGACATCAACGAATGGGATGATTCCTTCCATGCCGAGATGTGTTACCTCGGACACCTGAATGCCATCAAGGATGAATTGAGCGCACTTGAGAATCTGCGGATGAGCGCGGGTCTGGCGGGTTACTCGGTGAACGAGAAACAGGCAGTTACCGCGTTGCGCAGAATGGGATTGCAGCGCCGCGAACATCTGCCGGTGAAAGTCCTGTCGCAAGGCCAGCGGCGCAGGGTTGCGCTGGCGCGCTTGCTGATCGGCGATGCGCACCTGTGGATACTGGACGAACCGTTGACCGCGCTCGATGTGGGGGCAGTCGGCCTGATGCAGGAACTAATCGGAGAACATCTGTCGAACGGCGGCATGGCGATATTCACCACGCACCAGCCGTTGCAGGTATCCGGCGTGACGACGAGATTGTTGAATCTGTCATGAACAAATTATCGCTCGCCGGATTGCTGGGATTGGTGGTGCGACGCGATCTGTTGCTGGCGATGCGTCGCCGTGCCGACGTGCTGACCACGCTGATCTTTTTCGTGATGGTGGTGAGCCTGTTCCCCCTCGGGGTCGGGCCGGAACAGGACATGCTGCGCAAGATGGCTTCCGGCGTGGTATGGGTCGCGGCATTGTTGGCCTCGATGCTGTCCTTGCCGCGCATGTTCTCGGCGGATTATGCCGACGGGACGCTGGAGCAGATGATGCTGGCCCCGCAGTCGCTTACTGTACTGGTGCTGGGCAAGATCGTGGCGCACTGGATGCTGTCGGGTTTGCCGCTGGTGCTGATCGCACCGGTACTGGGATTGCAATTCGACATGTCGACGCAGGCGCTGGGAATGCTGGTGCTGGCGTTGCTGTTGGGGACGCCGATCCTGAGCATGATCGGGGTCATCGGTGCGGCACTCACACTGGGGCTGCGCGGTGGCGGGGTGCTGGTATCACTGCTGGTGTTGCCGTTGTGCATTCCGGTGCTGATCTTCGGCGCGGGTGCGGTGGAGGCGGTTAACAGCGGCATGAGCGCCGTTTCCAATCTGGCGTTATTGGGAGCGTTCATGATCTTTGCGTTGGTGTTCACGCCGTTCGTCGCGGCCCAGGCCCTGCGTATTTCAATGGAGTAGAGACTTGGCAATCAACTGGTTCAAATATTCGGCACCTTCGACCTTCTACGGCCTGGCAGGCAAACTGATCCCGTTCTTCGCATGGCCCGCGGCGATATTATTCGCAATCGGTCTGTACATCGGTTTCTTTGTGGCGCCGACCGATGCAGTGCAGAGCGAGGCTTACCGCATCATCTTCATCCACGTTCCCGCGTCCATCCTGTCCATGTTCATCTACCTGATCATGGCGGGCTATGCCGCGCTGGGACTGATCTTCAATACGCGCCTGTCTTCCATGATGGCGCAGGCACTGGCACCGACCGGCGCCCTGTTCGCTTTCATCTCGCTGTGGACCGGCGCGCTGTGGGGCAAACCGATGTGGGGCGCATGGTGGGTATGGGATGCGCGCCTGACTTCGGAACTGATCCTGCTGTTCCTGTATCTCGGCTTCATCGCCTTGCAGGCATCCATCGAAGACCCGCGCCGTGCGGACAAGGCTGCCGCATTGCTTGCCATTGTCGGTTCGGTCAACGTTCCCATCATCTATTTCTCGGTGAAATGGTGGAACACGCTGCATCAGGGCGCCACCATCAAGATGAGCGGTACCAGCATGCACGTCGCCATGCAGCAGGCCATGTTCATGGTGCTGGTCGCCTGCTGGTTGTACGCTATCGCCGTCGCACTGGCACGCGTGCGCAGCATCATCCTGGAGCGCGAACGCAACACACAGTGGGTGAGCGAATTACCAGAAGTGAAATATGAGGATGGAGGGGCGAAATGAACTGGGGCGATTTCTTTGCCATGAACGGTTACGCGTTCTACGTGTGGGGTTCATATGGCGTGACTGTGCTGGTTTTCGCCGTCGAGGCTTTGATGGCGCGCAACCGCCGCAACAACATCCTGCGCGAACTCAGGTTGATGCGCATGGATATGGAAGATAACGGAAACGGAGAGCAGGCATGACACCGAGACAGAAAAGACTGGGATTCATCGTGGCAGGCATCGTGCTGGTGGCGGCTGCGGTGGGACTGGTCCTGTACGCATTGAAGAACAACGTCAGCCTGTATTTCACCCCGACGCAGGTGTTCAACAAGGAAGCCCCGCATGGCCGCAGCTTCCGCATCGGCGGTCTGGTCGAAGAGGGCAGCGTCAAGCGCGAGAACGACGGCCTGACCGTGCACTTCAACATCACCGACAACGACAAGATCATGCCGGTGGTCTACAAGGGCATCCTGCCCGACCTGTTCAAGGAAGGAAAGGGCGTGGTCGCGCAAGGCAAGCTGGACGAGTCAGATGTGTTCCGGGCCGAAGAAGTACTGGCCAAGCATGACGAGAACTACATGCCGCCGGAGGCTGCCGATGCCCTGAAGAAAGCCGAAGCGGCCAAAGCCGCCGCAAATCCAGTTGCAAAATAATCCAGGAAAGTGACAGCATGATCCCAGAGATAGGGCAGTTCACATTGATCGTCGCGCTGTGGCTGGCGCTGTTGCAGGGTATCCTGCCAATTATTGGTGCCGCGCGCGGCAATGCGGTATTGATGGGCATCGCGCGTCCTCTGGCGGCCGGGCAGTTCGTGTTCGTATCCATCGCGATCGGATGCCTGACTTATGCATTCGTCGGCAACGATTTTTCCGTACTGTATGTCGCGCAGCATTCCAACTCGCAATTGCCGGTCGCCTATCGTGTCGCCGCGCTGTGGGGTGGACATGAAGGCTCGCTGCTGCTGTGGGCGTTCATCTTGACCTTGTGGACAGTCGCGGTGGCGATGTTCAGCAAACATCTGCCGGAGGAGATGGTGGCCCGCGTGATCGGCGTGATGGGACTGGTCTCGGTCGGCTTCCTGCTGTTCATGCTGTTTACTTCCAATCCCTTCGATCGCCTGTTTCCCGCGGCCATGGACGGACGCGACTTGAATCCCTTGTTGCAAGACCCCGGACTGGTCATCCACCCGCCCATGCTGTATATGGGATATGTCGGTTTCTCCGTCGCCTTCGCGTTTGCACTCTCGGCACTGCTGGGTGGAAAGCTGGACGCGACCTGGGCGCGCTGGTCGCGCCCGTGGACGACGGTGGCCTGGGTGTTCATGACCATCGGCATCGCGCTCGGTAGCTGGTGGGCCTATTACGAACTGGGTTGGGGCGGCTGGTGGTTCTGGGATCCGGTCGAGAACGCCTCGTTCATGCCTTGGCTGGTCGGCACGGCGCTCATGCATTCCCTGGCCGTGACGGAAAAGCGCGGCGCATTCAAGAGCTGGACGGTGCTGCTCGCCATCGCCGCATTCTCCTTGTCGCTGTTGGGAACCTTCCTCGTCCGTTCGGGCGTGCTGACCTCGGTGCATGCCTTCGCCACCGATCCCAAGCGCGGGGTGTTCATCCTGTCCTTCCTCGTGGTGGTTATCGGCGCCTCGTTGCTGCTGTTCGCATGGCGCGCGCCAAAAATCGGGCTGGGCGGCAAGTTCGATCTGGTCTCGCGCGAATCCATGCTGCTGACCAACAATGTCCTGCTCTCCGTCGCTTCCGCCTCGGTATTTCTCGGTACCTTGTATCCGTTGTTCATGGATGCGCTCGGCTTCGGCAAGCTCTCGGTCGGTCCGCCCTATTTCCATACCGTGTTTGTGCCGTTGATGGTGCCGATGCTGATGATGATGGGCCTGGGGCCGGTCGCGCGCTGGAAGCAGGCGAGTCTGCCCGACATCTGGCAGCGCGTGCGCTGGGCGCTGGCCGCCAGCATCGTCATCGCGCTGTTGCTGCCGCTGGCGCTCGGCCTGTGGACGCCGCTGATCGCCCTCGGCATGTGGCTGGCCGCCTGGCTGACCTTGACGATTGCGCTCGACCTGCGCAGGCGTCTGGCCGGTAGCGGCGGACTGTGGCAACGCATCAAGCAACCATCGCTCAGTTACTACGGCATGATGTTCGCTCACCTCGGCGTGGCGATCTTCATCATCGGCGTGACCATGGTGAAGGGATACGAGACCGAGCGCGATGTGCGCATGGAAGTCGGCGACACGCTGGAAGCGGGCGGCTATGTGTTCCGTTTCGATGGCGTGAGCGAGACTCCGGGCCCCAACTACATCGCATCGCAGGGGCGCGTGAGCGTAAGCAAGAACGGCAAGCCGGTGACCGAGCTGTTCCCCGAGAAGCGCGTGTACAACGCATCGGGCATGCCGATGACCGAAGCGGCGATCCAGACCGGGGTGCTGCGCGATCTTTATGTATCCCTGGGTGAACCGATACCGGATGGTTCGGGAGCATGGGCGGTACGCGTTTATATCAAACCATTCGTGGACTGGATCTGGGCCGGTTGCCTGTTCATGTCGCTTGGCGGCATCCTCGCGATCAGCGACAGGCGTTATCGCATCCATGCGCGCAAGAACAAACCTGCCGTCGCTGGCGGTGCACAAACTTTGCAGGAGAAGACAGCATGAACCGTTTTATCTGGCCGCTGGTGATCTTTCTGGTACTGGCGGGATTCCTGTTCGTCGGCCTCGGCCTGAATCCGCGCGAAGTGCCTTCGCCCCTGATCGACAAGCCGGCTCCTGCGTTCGCCTTGCCGCAGTTGCACGAACCGAAGAAAGTGTTCTCGCCGCAGGACATGAAAGGCAAGGTCTGGCTGCTCAACGTATGGGCATCCTGGTGCGTTTCGTGCAGGGAAGAGCACCCGTTGCTGGTCTCGCTGGCAGAGCAGAAGATCGTGCCGATCTACGGCCTCAACTACAAGGACAAGCGTGAGGACGCGCTGATGTGGCTGGTGCGCGGCGGCGATCCCTATGTACTGAGCGCGGCCGATGTGGAAGGCCGCATCGGTATCGACTATGGCGTGTATGGTGTACCCGAATCGTATGTCATCGACAAGCAGGGCGTCATCCGCTACAAGCAGATCGGCCCGGTCACGTCGCAGAGCCTGCGCGAGACCATCCTGCCGTTGATCGCACAACTGGAGAAAGAATGATGAAGTGGATGGCGATATTGATGTTGGGCCTGTTGCCGTTATTCGCGCATGCGGGCGAAGCCAAAGACATGGCCGCCGACCCGGTGCTGGAGAAGCGCATGATTGGCCTGGCCGAAAAGCTGCGCTGCCTGGTGTGCCAGAACGAATCGCTGGCGAGTTCGCATGCCGAACTGGCGGAGGATCTGCGCCGCGAAGTGCGCGAGCAGATGGCGCAGGGCAAGGACGACCAGCAGATCATCGACTATCTGGTTTCCCGTTACGGCGATTTCGTGCTGTATGACCCGCCGATGAAGAGTTATACCGTGCTGCTGTGGTTCGGTCCTTTCGCGCTGCTACTGATAGGTGTCGGGGTGTTGATGTTTCAATTGCGCAAGCGCAAACAGACCGTGCCAGAAGTGCATCTCAGCGAAGAAGCGCAAAAGCGCGCGGCCGCCTTACTTAACGAAGACAAATAACGACAATGACGACATTCTGGATCATCTGCGCGCTGCTACTGGTCGTGGCTGTGCTGTTCGTTGGGGTGCCGCTGTGGCGCGGCACATCTAGAAACAATGCCGTGGCGCGCGACGCCGCCAATCTGGAGATCTATCGCGACCAGATCGCCGAGATGGATACCGACCTGCGCAACGGCCTGCTCACACCTGAACTGCACGAGCAGGGGACCCGCGAATTACAGGCGCGCTTGCTGGATGAAGTGCATTCCGCCGAACAGCAACAGACACCGGTACGGCATCCGATCAGGGTATTGACCATCGTCATTGCACTGATAATGCCGCTTGCCTCCGTAGTCCTTTATATGCAGATTGGCAACCGCGATGCATTCGAGCCGCAGGCTGCTGTCGGCACCGGCTTCGGAGGACTTGCCCATACGGAGGCCGCCCTTGCCGAACTCGAGCAGAATGCGGCACAGAATCCGGAAGACCCCGATGTCCTGGTGATGCTGGCGCGCTCATACGTGGAATTCGGCCGCTATGCCGATGGCGCCAGAGTGTATGGCGAGCTGACCAAACTCGTTCCGGACATCGCCATCCTGTGGGCCGACTACGCCGATGCGCTGGGAATGACTAACGGCACCTTGCGCGGCGAACCGACCCAAATGCTGGAGCGCGCCCTGCAACTCGACCCCGATAATCTCAAGTCACTGGCGCTTTCCGGCACGGCGGCGATGGAGCGCGGCGATTATGCCTCCGCTATCCGTTATTGGGAAAAGCTGCTTTCGCATATACCCGCCGAAAGCGAAGATGCCCAGATGATTGGCGACGGTATCCAGCAGGCGCGCCAAATGCTGGCGCAAAGCAGGGGTGGCAAGATCAAGGAAACTCAGGCCAAGCCGCAGGCATCGGCAAAGGCGAGTCTGTCCGGAACGGTGACATTGAGCGATGCGCTCAAGGGCCAGGTCGATCCGAACGACACCCTGTTCGTGCTGGCTCGCGCCGCGCAGGGGCCCAAGATGCCGCTGGCAGTCATACGTAAACAGGTAAAGGATTTGCCGCTCAGTTTCACGCTGGATGACAGCATGGCGATGTCGCCGGAAATGTCGCTGTCCGGATTCGATCAGGTCGTCGTCGTGGCGCGCGTCTCAAAATCCGGCAACGCCATACCGCAAGCAGGGGATATGGAAGGGCTGAGCAAACCCATTGCATCGAGCAGCAAAGACGTCAGGATCGTCATCGACCACCCGGTGCGCTGACATTTCCTGCCGCGGAAAAATGGAAAGGGCTGACGCATTGCTGTGTCAGCCCTTGTTTTATCTGGCTCCCCGACCTGGACTCGAACCAGGGACCTGCGGATTAACAGTCCGTCGCTCTACCGACTGAGCTATCAGGGAATCGATGAGGGCGCTATACTAATGACTGGAAGCATTTTGGTCAATACAAGAAAAAAATATTAGGAGGGTTTCATGTGTATTTATCGTCGAGTCATGCCGCTTTAGGGAAGCGTGACCGAAAACAATCTCAGTGCGGATGATGAACAAGAAAACTGTCTTTATCAAAACGGCCAAGGGCGAGAACGAAGGCGCTAATCTCTCAGTCGATCTCAAGCGCGTCCTTTCGCTCATTGATAACAAATCGACACTGGACGAAGTGGGCAAACGGGCGCCGCCCAGTCTGCGCAATGAGCTGACCGGGATCTTCAACGAACTGGTGGTGGGCGGATTCATTCGCGACAGGGATCAATCGACTGCCGAGCCCAAGATCAAATCACCGAAAATGTTTGTGCCCAAGGCTCCTGTCGCACATCCGGAAGCCGAACTGGATTTCACCGCCAGCACAACATCCGCATCTAGTTCCGGCACCAGCCGGAAAGAAGACATGATCGCGCGCGCGCGCGAAGAACTGGAAGCTGCAGTCGCGGCGGCCAAGGCCAAATCCAACGCCGAAGCGACAGCCAAGGCAGAAGCGAAGGCCAGGCAGGATGCGGAGCAGGCAGCAAGAGCCAGGGCTGTGGCGGAAGCCAATGCGCAGGCCGAGGCACTGGCAAGGCAGAAAGCGCAGGAAGAAGCGCAGGCCAGGGCAAAACTGGAAGCTGCCCGCATCAAGGCAGAGCAGGAAGCTGCTGCGCGTGCCAAAGCACAAGCGGATGCAATTGTCCGTGCCAAAGCCGAAACGGAAGCCAAGGTTCGTGCCGAGATCGAAACAGCAATGCGCGCAAAACAAGAGGCTGAGGCAAAAGCCAAGCGTGAAGCCGAGGAGGCGTTGAGGGCCGAACAGGCGGTAGCTGCCCGCATCAAGGCAGAGTTGGAAGCAGCGGCCAAGGCCAAGGCGGCAGCCGAAGCCGAAGCGGCGCGCGTGCGCGCTGAACTGGAAGCAGCGAAGGCCCGTGCCGAGGCAGAAGCCAGAGCCAGACAAGAAGCCGAAGCAAGAGCAAGAGCGGAAGCAGCAGCAAGGGCCAAGGCAGAAGCCGAAGCAAGAGCCAAGGCAGAAGCCGAAGCAAGAGCCAAGGCAGAAGCCGAAGCAAGAGCCAAGGCAGAAGCCGAAGCAAGAGCCAAAGCAGAAGCTGCACGTATCAAGGCAGAACAAGAAGCTGCTGCACGTGCCAAAGCGGAAGCCGAAGCAAGAGCCAAAGCAGAAGCTGCACGTATCAAAGCAGAACAAGAAGCTGCTGCACGTGCCAAAGCGGAAGCCGAAGCAAGGGCAAGCTCGGAACAGCGTTCCCAAACTGAGATCAATGCCGAGGACAGGGCGGCAGAGGAAGAGGCTGCGCTCTTGTTGGCCGAATACGAGAGACAGGTCACGGGAGCTGCTCCCGAGCCAGCCGTACAGGCTGCGCCGTTTCCCCGTAAGGAGCCTGAATACGAGATCAATCTGGATAAATTCCAGAATGAGCCGGAAACGATTGAGCAACCGCTGGTGCAGGAAGAACAGCCTGAAGCCCCCGAGGTCGTTCGTCCGCTAGTTGCGGCAGAGGCGGAGACAGGCCGCAAGAAAGATGCCGCCGACGAAATGTTGCGCCTCAAGGCTGAAGCGGAAGCTGCCCGGCGCAAAGCGGAAGAAGAGGCACGCAGGCTGGCGGAGGAGAAGGCGCTGGCGGAAGAGCAGGCCAAGGCATGGGCAGAGGCCGAGCAGCGTGCCCAGGTCCAGGCGCGTATAGAAGCAGATCAAGCGGCGCAGTTGGCCACTCTGGCGCAGGCCAAGGCCACGCAGAAATCGGCTCCGCGCGCGCGCCGTCAACCATTGCCATGGGGCAGGATTGTTTCCATCCTGTTCGTGTTGTCGCTGCTGGTGGCTATTGCGCTTCCCTATGTCTATCCGATGCAGGAATTCATCGCTCCGATCGAGCAGCGTCTTTCCGCGCAACTGAAACAGCCAGTGAAGATTGGTAGCATGAGTGCCGCCACTTTCCCGCCCAAACTGGAATTGAGCAACATCACGCTGGGCAAGGTGCAGGAAGTCAAGGTGGGCAGCGCGGTATTGAAGTTCGATCCGCTCACCCTGTTCTCCGAGGTCAAGGTCATCGACCGGGCCGAATTGCAGGACATCAGCATCGACGGTACGCAACTGGACAGTCAGATCGCCAGCCTGAAAATGCTGGGCGGGGACCGGATGTACCCGGTGCGCCGACTGAGCTTGCAGAAAATCAGGATAATCAGCGACGAGATCGCATTGCCAGTGCTGGAAGGTATCGCCGAGATCGACGATAAAGGCTCATTCAGCCGCGTAGCGCTGCACAGCGAGGACAACAAGTACGGTATCGATCTGCAACCCCAAGAAGGCCGCTGGCAACTGGGCGTGACCCTCAAGGAGACCAGTCTGCCGCTGTTGCCGGAGATTGTCTTCAGCGATCTCAGCGTCAAGGGGGAACTGGGAGATGGCGAGGTGAACTTCTCCGAGATGGATGCCCACATCTTCAACGGCATCCTGCTGGGCAGCGCCAAATTGAAATGGAGCAAGGGCTGGCAGTTGCAGGGGCGTCTCGAGGCCAAGCTGTTCGAAGTGAAAAAGATGTTCCCGAATTATGGCGTTGAAGGCGAGATGTACGGCGAGGGCTCGTTCTCCTTCGGTAGCGAGAAGCTTTCACAGCTTGGCGATTCGCCGCGACTGGATGCTTCCTTCACCGTGAAGCGCGGCATCGTCAGTGCCGTCGATATGGTCGAGACGGCACGGTTGTCCAGCCGCGAACATCTGGTTGGCGGACGCACCCATTTCGACGACCTGATCGGAACGGTGCAGGTGGAGAACCACATCACCCATTTTCGCCAGATCAGGATCGTATCGGGCATGCTGAGCGCGCGGGGGACGGTTGACGTGTATCCGGACAATCGGCTGGCAGGCAATTTCAACGCCGAGATCAAGATGCGTGATGGGGAAAATATACTCACGCTGTACGGTGCCTTGGGCGAGCCGAAACTGCGCGCAGGTCGCTGAGTCGTATTTCTGGGGATAAAAAAACCGGCCAGATCTTTTGATCTGGCCGTTTCTTTTTCAGGACACTTGATACTTGTTTTGCTTAAGCCATCGCTTTCGCCATCCGCTCAAGCGCTTTCTTGAGATTGTGGTTCCGGCGTAACCTGAAGGTTAGCCTCCACCGCAATCTCAAGCCATCGCTTTTGCCATCCGCTCAAGCGCTTTCTTGAGATTGTGGTTCCGGCATAACCTGAAGGTTAGCCTTCACCGCAATCTCAAGCCATCGCTTTTGCCATCCGCTCAAGCGCTTTCTTGAGATTGTCCATCGAGGTGGCGAAGGAGAGGCGCACGTAGCCTTCGCTGCCGAAAGCGGAGCCGGGCACTACGGCCACGCCGGCTTCGACCAGAAGGTATTCCGAGAACGCGAGATCGCTGCCGTCCTTGATGACACCCTTCTTGTGCAACGCGGCGATGGCCTCGCGCATGTCGGGGAAGGCATAGAACGCGCCGCCCGCCTTGATGCATTTCACGCCGGGGATCTTGTTCAGTTCGGCCACGATGAAATCATGGCGTTCGCGGAACGCCTTGACCATGGGGGTGATGCAGCCCTGGTCGCCGTTCAGTGCTGCCTCAGCCGCAACTTGGGAAATCGAAGTCGGGTTGGACGTGCTCTGCGACTGCACGTTCTCCATCGCCGTGATGATGTTCTCCGGTCCGGCCGCATAACCGATGCGCCAGCCCGTCATCGAGTAGGCCTTGGAAACGCCGTTCAGCACCATGGTCTGCGGATACAGGTCGGGGCAGGCATCCAGGATGTTGACGAACTTCTCGTCGGTCAGCGCGATATGCTCGTACATGTCATCGGTGGCGATCAGTACATCCGGATGTTTGCGCAACACCTCGCCCAGCGCCTTCAGTTCCGCCAGCGTATAGACCGCGCCGGAAGGGTTGCTCGGGCTGTTGATCACCACCATCTTGGTCCTGGGCGTGATCGCCGCCTCAAGCTGGGCGGCCGACATCCTGAAGCCCTGTTCGATGCCCGCCTGCACTATCACCGGCTTGCCTTCCGCGATCAGCACGATATCGGGATACGACACCCAGTACGGTGCCGGGATGATCACTTCGTCGCCGGGATTGATGACGGCCAGCGCCAGGTTGAAGAAGCTCTGCTTGCCGCCGCAGGAGACCAGAATCTGCTTGGGAGTGTAGTCCAGTCCGTTGTCGCGCTTGAACTTGGCGATGATGGCCTGCTTCAGCGACGGCGTGCCGCTGACCGGGGTGTATTTGGTGAAACCCTTGTTGATCGCGCCGATGGCAGCGTCCTTGATGTGCTGCGGGGTATCGAAATCCGGCTCTCCGGCGCCCAGCCCGATGATGTCCTTGCCTTCGGCCTTCAGTTTCGCCGCCCTGGCGGTGACGGCGAGGGTAGGGGACGGTTTGATGGCTTGTACACGCTTGGAGAGAGACACGATTTTTCCTCGGGAAGTGAATGGGGCACGAATTATACTCCCGCGGTGAAAAGTATGGATTCCATGCTCAGAAGACTATTCTGAGGATAAAGCCTGTCAATTCTGACGAATCGGAAATAGTGAATGGGGCAACAGGACAAGAAAAGCATCCCGATGGAATTGCTGTCCAGCTTGTTTAGCGGAGGCAAGGGTAACCGGGCGCTGGACGAGCAGGCATGGCTGACGGTCATGCGATTGCCGCTGTTCGACGGGCTGGAAGACGCGGAACGGGCGCGGCTGCGCGAACTGGCAGACCAACTCCTCGCAGACAAAGCGTTCTCCGGCGCGGGCGGCATCGAGGTGGAAGATGGCATGGCCACCGTCATCGCTGCTTTCGCCGCATTGCCGGTGCTTAACCTCGGTTATGAGTGGTATCAGGACTGGCGCGAGATCGTGGTCTATCCTGGCGAGTACGTCTTCGACGGGGAACTGATGGACGAGCACGGCATCGTCCACCATGTTCGCCACGAGCGTAGCGGCGAAGTGCTGGAAGGCGGGCCGATGGTGCTGTCCTGGGAAGACGTTGAGCACTCTGGAAAGGGCGAAGGCTACAACGTCGTCATCCACGAATTCGCCCACAAACTGGATATGCGCAGCGGCGACACCAACGGGCGGCCTCCGCTGCATTCCGGCATAGACCCGGCGGAGTGGGCGCGCGAATTTCAGATCGCCTACGACGATCTCTGTCGGCGCGTGGACAGTGGCGAGGAGACCGTGATCGATCCCTATGCTACGGAAAGCCCGGCCGAATTCTTCGCGGTGCTCAGCGAATATTTCTTCGAGGTGCCGGATGTGCTGAAACGGGAATATCCGGCGGTGTATGGATTGATGTCGCGGTTCTACCGGCAGGATCCATTGGCGCGCTTGAACTGAACTTGGACAATACGATGGAGCCTTTCTTCTCTTCATTACTTTCTTTCCGGGCTGGACTCCCGGATATCCCCTCGATGGGTGAATGGTCAACATGCTGTGACTATTGAGGTTTTCGCAATTTCAATCTCAAATGGGTGTAGGCTGGCAATCTCATGCATCTAGCACCAGCCGGGGTTACCTATGTATGAAAATCTGACAGCATTCGCGAATCGCTTGAGACAAGAAATCGGTCTCCGGCTCCCCTTCCTCATTCCGAAAAAACGCGATGGCACCTACGCCTATCTCTTGACGATCGTCCTGATGGGGGTGGCCTTGCTCGTGCGCCTGGCGATTGCCCCCGTTAGTGCAGGGTTGCAGTACCTTACCTTTTTCCCATCCGTCGCACTCTCTGCGATCTTTGGCGGATACAAGTCCGGATTGCTTGCCACGGCAATCGGGTTGGTCCTCGCCACCTATATCTTTACACCGCCTTATTATTCCATTTCGATGGAAGTGCTTCGTCTCAGCTTCTGGTCGAACATGGTGTTCCTGCTGGACGGCATCATCGTGTCCGTTTCGATCGAGGCGATGCACCGATACCGTCGGCAACTCAAGAAAGAGTTCGACGAATCGAGGCAGTCTGAGGCGCAAGTAAGGAAGCTTAACGAAGAACTGGAAAAGCAGATTGCCAGACGCATACAGGCGGATCAGGATCTGGCAGAACAGGAAGAGTTCTTTCGCCTCATCGCCGAGAATGTCGAGGACTTCATTGCGGTGCTGGACCTCAATGGCCGACGAATCTACAACAGTCCTTCATACTCCAGGCTTTTTGGCGATGTGCAATCCCTGAAAGGCACGGACTCGTTCGCAGAGATCCATCCGGACGACCGCGATCGCGTCAGGCAAATTTTCAGCAACGCTTTGCAGCGCGGCATAGGTCAGCGCACGGAATACCGCTTTGTGTTGCCCAACGGCGGCATCAGCCACATGGAATCCAGCAGCGGAGTGATCAAAAACAGCCAGGGTGAGCCACAGAGTGTGGTCGTCGTGTCCCACGACGTTACCGAGCGAAAAATGGCGGAGCAGAAGATCGAGAAATTCGCTTTCTACGACACCCTGACGCAACTTCCCAACCGGCGGTTGCTGGACGACCGTCTGGAGCAAGCCATTGCCGCCTGCAAGCGCAGCGGTCGTTATGGCGCAGTGCTATTCCTCGACCTGGATAACTTCAAGCCGCTCAATGACAAGTACGGACACAAAATTGGCGACGTGTTTCTGGCAGAGGTCGCGCGTCGCCTTACCCGCTGCGTGCGCGAAGTGGATACCGTGGCGCGTTTCGGCGGAGATGAATTCGTGGTGGTGCTCAACGATTTGGCCGGTAACGAACCCGAATGCGTCAAAGAGGCCCGTATCGTGGCCGAGAAGATTCATGTTGCCCTTTCCGGGCCGTACCTGCTGACTCCCGAGCTCACCGGCACAAGGAAGATGATCACCCATCAAAACGTGGGCGCCAGCATAGGCGTCGCATTATTCGGCAAGGATGCCAGCGCGGAAAACATCCTCAAGTGGGCCGACAAGGCGATGTATCGGGCGAAGGAAGCAGGGCGCAACCAGTGTTGCTTTCATGATTCCGGAAGCTGAGTAGTTGTGGTCGCCGTAGGGGGGGTATGTAGTTGTAGCAGATTTGCTTCGGAGGGGTGAGAGGGGTGTGGCACCCATACGGCGCAATGCCCATTGGTTATTGCGCCCTACGCGGGCTCAAAAAAACACTTGTCTAGATCAATGAATTGATCAGCTACAAATCGCAGATCTGCATTTAGTCCTTTTGAGAAGGCACCTATCCATACTTGCTTCCCATGCCGAGCCGCTTCTTCTACGACTGGCAGGTAATCACCGTCGCCAGTAAACAGCATCAAAGCGTCAAATGGCCCATTTAAGGCGTGACGCAATAAATCAACAGTGAGATTGATATCAACGCTTTTTGTCTTTGCAGCCTTATTCTCTTTTTTGAACACTCTAGGTTGAAGAAAGCCAAATCCATCAATGTCGTCAGACTCTGAATATGTATATTTAACATCACAAATCTGTTTCTTGACCTGATTGAGTTTATCCGTATCTCCTACGACTGTTTGATAAAAAGACATACGAACAATGTCGCAGAAAAATTCTTCTGTAATTTGTGGATGCCAAACTAGAGTGTTCTTAATATGAATAGTCTTGGCATTGGGTTTAGCGCCATCCTTGCACATGTCCTGAAAACGCAATACAAGGTTTTCCCCGTCTATAAAGCCGATAACTTGATGTGTCATGCAGTTACCTTTCGTAAGGCAGTAAAGGAATTTGAAATCAAGCTCATTTGACTGCAATGTCGCCTATGGCAGTACGCATTGTCAAGGACGCTTGAATCCCGGTCGCGCTTCATTCTTAAGCATGTTGTTGTCATGGTTTGGCAATCCAATCTTTCCCCGTACAATACCCAGCTGACCATGAAAACCATCACCTTCCCCGACAGCCCCTACCTCCTGCATTTGCCCTTCGACCCGGCAGGCGACCAGCCCACGGCCATCGCGCAACTGGTGGAAGGTATTGAGGATGGTCTCGCATATCAAACCCTGCTGGGGGTGACCGGCTCCGGCAAGACTTTCACCATCGCCAATGTCATCGCGCGTACCGGGCGGCCGGCTATCGTGATGGCGCCGAACAAGACGCTGGCGGCGCAGTTGTATTCCGAGTTGCGCGATTTCTTTCCCGAGAACGCGGTCGAATACTTCGTTTCCTATTACGACTACTACCAGCCCGAGGCCTATGTGCCGTCGCGCGACGTGTATATCGAGAAGGATTCCAGCATCAACGAGCAGATCGAGCAGATGCGTCTGTCGGCTACCAAGTCGATGCTGGAGCGGCAGGACTGCATCATCGTCGCCACCGTCTCGGCCATCTACGGTATCGGCGACCCGGTGGATTACCACGGCATGATCCTGCACCTGCGCGAGCACGAGAAGATCGCGCAGCGCGATGTGATCCAGCGTTTGGTGGCGATGCAATATGACCGCAACGATGTGGATTTTGCGCGCGGCAATTTCCGCGTGCGCGGCGACGTGATCGACATCTACCCGGCGGAAAGCAGCGAGAATGCGCTACGCGTGACGCTGTTCGACGACGAGGTGGAATCGCTGGCGCTGTTCGATCCGCTCACCGGGCATATCCAGACTCGCGTACCGCGTTACACCGTGTATCCCTCCAGCCATTATGTGACGCCGCGCGAGACGACATTGCACGCCATCGAGACCATCAAGGTGGAACTGGCCGAGCGCATCGCGTTCTTCGTGAAAGAGAACAAGCTGGTGGAAGCGCAGCGCATTGAGCAGCGCACGCGCCACGATCTGGAGATGCTGGCCGAGATCGGTTTCACCAAGGGCATCGAGAACTATTCTCGCCATTTGTCACAGCGCGGCGCGAACGAAGCGCCGCCCACGCTGATGGATTACCTGCCGCCCAACGCGCTGATGGTGATCGACGAAAGTCACGTCACCATCCCGCAGATCGGCGGCATGTACAAGGGCGACCGCGCGAGAAAAGAGAATCTGGTCAACTACGGCTTCCGCCTGCCGTCCGCGCTGGACAACCGCCCGCTGCGTTTCGACGAGTTCGAGAAGATCATGCGCCAGACCATCTTCGTCTCCGCCACACCTTCCACCTACGAAGCCGAGCACACCGGACAAGTGGTGGAGCAGGTGGTACGCCCGACCGGCCTGATCGACCCGACCATCGACGTGCGTCCCGCCACCAACCAGGTGGACGACCTGATGTCGGAAGTGACTTTGCGCACCAACGTGGGCGAACGCGTGCTGGTCACCACGCTGACCAAGCGCATGGCCGAAGACCTCACCGAGTATTTTTCTGAGCACGGCATCAAGGTGCGCTACCTGCACTCCGACATCGAGACCGTGGAGCGCGTGGAGATCATCCGCGATCTGCGTCTGGGCATGTTCGACGTGCTGGTCGGTATCAACTTGTTGCGCGAGGGCCTGGATATTCCCGAGGTGTCGTTGGTGGCGATCCTGGATGCGGACAAGGAAGGTTTCCTGCGTTCTGAACGCTCGTTGATCCAGACCATCGGCCGTGCCGCGCGCCATCTGCACGGCACCGCCATCCTGTATGCCGACCGCATCACCGACTCGATGCGCAAGGCCATCGATGAGACCGACCGCCGCCGCGCCAAGCAGATCGCCTACAACGAGGCAAACGGCATCACGCCGCAATCCATCGTCAAGCGCATCAAGGACATCATCGACAGCGCCTACGATGTTGACGACGAACGCTCGTCGCTCAAAGCCGCTCAGACACAGGCGAAATATCTGGCGATGAGCGAGAAGGAAGTGGCTAAGGAACTCGCTCGACTGGAGAAGGAGATGCTGCAGGCCGCGAAAAATCTGGAGTTCGAGAAAGCTGCACAGATTCGCGACCAGTTGAAAAAGCTGCGCGAGAGCGTGTTCCTGTCACCGCTGTGATGCTGGCTGGGCAGAGATAATTGTCCAGTCTATGAAGCACAGTTTTCCTGGAATTGCCGTTCTGCTTGGAGGGTGGGAAATTTTGACCGTTCGACTCAATCAACTGAAATATTGCGGGATTCTGGCGGGCCTGACTGGAGAAACTTTGCTGCAATAACTTCCTGAAGCTATTCGACTAAGAACATTGCAGTTGAAACGAGATTAAGAATTCGGGATACTCCCATACATCATGCCTGACCCAGGAATCACTCCAAACGAATTCGACGCAATCGAGGCAGAGCAGGTCAAAGCCTATTTCAATGATGCCGACGATCTCAACTGGGCCGGAGCATTGGTCTTTTCTCTTATGGTCTATGCCGTGCATGATGCATCGCCCTGGTGGACTTGGGGGCCGGCACTGGGACTTATTTATCTCATCACCCTGGTTCGCACTTTCCTGATCCGGCAATACCGCCGCAAACCGGAATATCGCAGTTCCACGCAATGGATACACAGCCAGGCGGCTAGCGGTGGATTGGCTGGGGTGGTCTGGGGGGTGTCCAGCACGGCGATGTTGGCTTACCTGCCTGTCACTTTGCAGCTCTTTGTGCTGACCGTATTAACGGTGGTGGCAGCATCTGCAATGTCGGAAAGTGTGTCGCTTGTTCTTCCTCCCCGATTTTTTACGATAGCCAGCATCAGCCCGCCAGCCCTTTGGCTGTTGACAGTCGGCGATCGTCTTCATTTATTGCTTGCTGTGTTGTTGCTATTGTTCATACCGGTGGAGATCCTGCTCGGCAGCAAGAAACATCGCATATTCATCGAGGTTCAGCGTCTTCGATTTCGTAATGAATCACTTGTGGCCGAGTTGTCGCGGCAGCATGAGATGCTTGAAAGCGCCAGCAAGGCAAAGTCCCGTTTTCTAGCAGCGGCCAGCCACGATTTGCGCCAGCCTTTGGCGGCGTTGATGATTTTCCTGGAGCAACTGGAATTCGAGCGGCAGTTGTCTTCAAGTGGAAAGGATGTGTTGGACCATGCACAACAGGCAACCGCTTCATTATGCAGCCTGCTGGATGGCTTGCTCGATATATCGAGACTGGACGGTCAGTCCATCAGGCTGAAGATAAAATCGTTTGCCATCCAGAATATATTTGATGAATTAGGGGAAGAATTCCGCCCGATCGCAGAACAAAAAGGGATTCGGCTGAAATTCTCTCCAAGCTCGGCAGTCATTGAAAGCGACATCATCCTTACGGTGCAAATCCTGCGCAACCTGATATCCAACGCGTTGCGCTACACGCCGTCAGGACATGTTCTGGTTGGATGTCGTCATCGCAATGGCAGGCTTGCCATCGAGGTACATGACACAGGCATCGGCATCCCCGAGGACCAGCTTGCCAGGATATTTGACGAGTTCTATCAGGTGAACAATCCTGAGCGCGACCGCCAGCAGGGATTGGGGCTGGGATTGTCCATCGTTGAGCGTGCTGCCAGATTACTGGGACATCCTGTCGCGTTGACTTCCAAACCGGGCAAGGGGTCGACATTTTCGGTCACAGTGCCGCTGGCGAAGGCTGCGATTATCGAGGAGCGGATTGATCAGGTGCGGGCTGAAGATACTCCTGAACTGGCCGATCGCTTGATCGCAGTCATTGAAAATGAAGGAAGCATCCGCGCAGGTATGCAGAGCCTCATACAATCCTGGGGTTGCAGGGTTGTGGTCGCAGATTCCGCCACCACCATGATCAAACAACTTGAAACTATGGATGAGACCGTGGAACTGATTATCTCGGATTTCGGATTGAAAGGATCCATGAATGGCGTCGATGCCATTGCTGCGATACGACAGCGCTGGGGGGATAGGCTGCCGGCGCTGCTGTTTACCGGTAATATCAGTAAAGAAACTTATACTCTCGCGAGGGATTCAAGGCTGCCGATTCTGTACAAGCCGGCCAAAGCAGAGGCCTTGCGCGAGGCTATTTCGGTTGCATTCTGCAATAGCAAGTTTCAGGCAGGGCATGTGTGAGATATCGCTGCAGGATTTATCAGAGTGGATGGGCAAGACTGGCAAATACAATGAAGAATAAAGAAACAGTCAGGGTATTGTTTGTGTGCATGGGCAACATCTGCCGCTCACCCACCGCCGAGGCGGTGTTTCGCCATATCGTCGAACAGGAAGGACTGGCCGAGCACATCCATATCGATTCGGCCGGCACGCACGACTATCACGTCGGCGATGCGCCGGATGCGCGCACGCAGCGTGCCGCGAAGCAGCGCGGATACGACATGAGCATGCTGCGCGGGCGGCAGGTGGAGGCGGAGGATTTCAAGCGCTTCGACTACGTGCTGGCGATGGACAACCTCAACCTGGTCATGTTGGAACGCCTGCGTCCTACAGATGCGCAAAGCCACCTCGGGCTGTTTCTGGATTTTGCCGAACGGCACAAGGAGCACGAGGTGCCGGATCCCTACCACGGCGGCGCGGATGGATTCGAGCGCGTGCTGGATATGGTCGAAGACGCCGCAGGCGGGCTGCTTCGGCATATCCGCCAGAAACATCTCTGACTCGATTCGGGTGGTCAGAAAGGCAACCCCAATCGCAGATACCCCTGCACTTCGCCCGGATGGTCCATACCGTGGGCGATACCCAGTCGCACCGGGATGGTGGCCAGGTAGATCAGCCTGATCTCGCCCAGCAGTTCGACGCCGACGCCGCGATAGTATTTCGGCTTTACCGCGTCGTTGTCCCAGGCGCGGCCCGCATCCACGAACACCGCTGCCGATAGCCGGTTGATGCCGACGGGCGGGGTCATGGCATGGCGGTCGATGTCGGCGATGGGCGTGCGCCATTCGATGCTTGCTGTGCTTGCGTTCTGTCCGCGCAGTTCCAGCGCGCCGTTGCGGTAGCCGCGCAGCGGCAGGTCGCGCTGGTTGAGCATGGGGACTTGCGTCAGTTCCGGTTCGAAGGCGCCGCCGAGATAGAACGGTTCGGTGATGCCGTATGCGCGCGCTTCAGTCCATCGTGCACTCAGCACTGTTTTCCCCAGCGGCAGGTAGCCGCGCGTGTCGAAACGCGCGACATGGCCATCGTAATAGCTGTCGAACGGCCGGTAGCTTTCGTACAACAGGGTGCTGAGGTTGCCGCGGTTGATGCCGTCGGCATACCAGTTGCTGTCGCGCGAGTCGTAACGCAGGAAAGCGGCGCCAACGCGCTCATCCTCGGCTCTGGTGGTCGCTCCGCCGACCTGTACTTGGTCGGTGGTCTGCATGGCGGCGCCGATGCCAACGAAGAGGCGGCGATCGACCGAGGCCAAAAGCGGCAGCAGGGATGAGATTTGCGCAGCGGTGGTACGGTCGTAGCGGGTGACGGTTTCGTCGGTGCCGCTGCCGGTCCATTCGCGGGTCTGTAGATTGCGCGAGAAATCCAGAAACACGGCATCGAGATAGTTGTAGGAGAAACTGCCGATGGCCTCGTGTTGCGAGGTCTCCCACAGCAGGAAGGCGCTGTAGTTGTGCCATAGCAGCGCGTCGCTGCCGAAGATGGACACGCCATAGGCGGTCAATCCGCGGTCCGCGAGCGCGGCGGGCATCCAGGCGCGCGGATATAGCGATTTCAATGCGAGGTAGCTGCTGGCCTCCCCTAGTTGGCGGGTGGCGGGCGGAGCGGCAGCTTCCAGTGGAACCGACTGACGGGTATCCGCTCTGGATCGTGCCAGCGCAGTCGTAGCCTGCATGCGCCGCAATTCCGTGCCGCCATCGGCCAGCACGGCCAGCACCACCGAACCATCCTGCGCGACGCCGCTGTGCGACATCACCGCGGTGTCGGTATGGCTTAGTCGTGCCAGTTCCTGTGTGCCGGAACTGTAACGCCACAGGTTAGAGATGCCGTCTGTTGCGGCGATGAATTCCAGATCATTGCCATCGCGTGCATAGCGCAGGCTG
Organism: Gammaproteobacteria bacterium; assembly: GCA_018813765.1. Taxonomy (GTDB): domain Bacteria; phylum Pseudomonadota; class Gammaproteobacteria; order Burkholderiales; family Gallionellaceae; genus Sideroxyarcus. The sequence goes on from JAHJBC010000009.1 coordinate 145,959, forward strand.
TGTATCGGTGCATTGTGGTTGAACAACACACGCGGCGCGCCGCCCGCGCGGTCGAATTCCAGCACCTGCCAGGCACCGGCCCGCTTGATCGACAGGCCGATGCGCTTGCCGTCAGGGCTGGCGGCCAGATCGACGGCCTCGACCAGGTCCGGCGTCTGGTAAAGCTTCTTCGTTTCTTTCCAGTCGTCGTCGCTGGCATCAAGCAGGCTCAGCGTCGTGATGCCGCCCTCGGTGCGCAAGGCGGCGACCTGTTCGCCCAGCCATACTGCACGGCGATAACGCCCGCACTCTGTATTGCGCTGCATGCCCGCAGCGTGATCCCAGGTGTAGAGGTCGTAATACAAGCGGTGGTTGCTGCAGACCTCGAGCTGAGCGAGCAGCACCTTGCCGTCCTTGCGCACGTCGATGCGCGAACCGGCCCTGACATCGACGAGATGGCGGGTGTCGCCGCGCGCGTCGACATGCAGCAGCGCAGGGTGCAACAGGCCGTCGTTCACCACGGCCAATACGCCGCCGTCGGGCGCGGGTGCCAGCGAGCCGATTTCGAAGTTGGCAGGCAGGATGATGTCGCCGGTTGCGAGCGGCATCGACTTGAGCGCTGTCTTGCGCTTGTTCATCTGTTCGCCCAGGTCGGCGATGAACTCGTCCCACAACACGTCCATGGTCTTGCCCGTCGCAGACACCGGATTGGTGTGTACGCGCGCGACCAGCGGGAAGTTGCCGCTGTAGCGGTTGATGTACTTGTAGATCGCCTCCGGCCCGTATTTGCGCACCAGGAAATCGTAGAAATAGACGCCGTAAAGATACTGCTTGGAGGTGGGCAGCGCGCGCCCGTCGGCATTCATCTCCGACAGTGATCTGAAACCGCGCTCATGCTCGATTTGCATCCAGGCCTCGAACATCGGTCCGCGCAATCGGCCCTGGCCGATTTCGGGAGTGCTTTCGTTATAAGTGGCAATACCTTCGATGGCCCAGCCCGGCTGCCACAGGTTGGGGAACAGCGGCAGGTGCCGCCCGAATATCCGGCGCATCACGCCGGGCACGGCGCGAGCCTTGTCCAGGTGGATGGTGTGCGTCAACTCGTGGGTGATGAGCAGTTCCAGCCAGATGCTGTTGTCCAGCAATTCGCCCCCGTCGGGCGGCGTCAGGAAGATGGCGGTCTCGTTGAAGGGATAGGGTGTGGAGAAACCGTTGGCAAAATCGAATTCATCGAGGACCACGATCTCAATCCTGCCGCTCGGCTCCCATTGCAATTGCTGCGTCAGCCTGGCATGGACACGCTCGGCGATGTCGGCGACGCGTTCGGCCTGCGCCCGCTGCGGGCCGGCGTAGTTGACGCGGAAGTGCGGACTGTCTGCGCTATGCCACTCGCGATGCGGATCCGGGCCGAGCGCCATGGCGGCGGTGACGAAAGTGAAGAGGCTGAGGGCAAGCAGGATATGTCGCATATATTCCCCGAAATAAAAAAGCGCACGGCATGCCGTGCGCTTTCATTATCCGCCAAACCGGTCAGTTGGAGGAGTGTGTCTCCACCTGTTGCAGCGGTTCGCTGTTTTCGATGGTGTAGACCTCGCGCTGGCGCTGGCGACGGCGCGGCGCCTGATTGCGGCTCTCCGGAACCGGTGCCACGGTGGCGGCCTTGTTCGGATCAGTCTCGATCATGGTCAGGCCGCTGCTGGAGAGGTCGATCTGCGTGGTCACCTGGGTCACCACCACTTCAGCCGCTTGCGCCTGCTGTGCCACTTCAACAGACTGCACCTGCTGAGTCGGATAACTCACCACTTCGGTCGGTTTGACTTCGGCCGCTTTGGCTTCAGCCGCCTTGGCCTGCTTCATTGAATCAGGGTAGGCGATATACTCGGTCGGCATCACGCGAGCGGCAGGTGCGGCTGCAACGACTTCAGGAACTGAAGTGGTCGGTGCGCTTGCTTGCAGTTCGGCGTTCTCTCCGGGCTGGGTTACGTTCTGCTCGCGTTTCTCGCGCTCGCGACGACCGCCGCGGCGACCGCGTTTGCGGCCCTCACGGTTGCCATTGGCACTGCCTTCTTCACCTTGTGTGCTTGCCGGTGCGGGTTTTTGCGTTTCCAGTGCTGGTTTGTCGGTGCTGGACGGACGCGGCTGGCGTTGCTGGCGCTCGCCGCGGTTTTCCTGCTGTTCCTTGCCTTCGGCGCGTTGGGTATCGTCGCGATCGCGGCGCTGCTTGCCACCCTCGCTGCGCTCACTGCGTTCGCCGCGTTCACGGCGCTGCTTGTTGCCGCCTTCGCTGCGCTCACCGCGTTCGCTTCGTTCATTGCGGTCGCGGCGCGAGGCATTGCGCGAACCTTTTGCCGGTGCTGCCGGCTTGGCGGGTTCGCTTTCTCCACCCAGCGATTTGAGCCAGCCGACCAGCGAGCCGAGCAGGGAAGTCTTCTTTTCCTCGCGTTTCGGGGCGGGTTGTGCCGGGGTGATGCCTTTGACTGCCGCCTGCGGGCGTTGTGCCGCAGCTTTGGCTTCCTGGGCAGACTTGGCATCGGCCTTCGATTCTTCCGGCTTTTCGACCAGCTTGTAGCTGGCCTGCAGATGGTCGGCCGTGATGTCGTCCATGCGCAGACGGTTCACCGTGTAATGCGGTGTCTCCATGTGCGGATTGGGGATGAGCACGACGCTGACCTTGAATCGCTGTTCGATGCGATGGATGTCGGAACGCTTCTCGTTCAGCAGGAAGGTGGCGACGTCCACCGGCACTTGCGCGTGGATGGCGGCGCTGCTGTCCTTCATCGCTTCTTCCTGGATGATGCGCAGGATGTTCAGCGCGGAAGACTCGGTCCCGCGGATATGGCCGATGCCGTTGCAGCGCGGGCAGGTGGTGTGGTTGCCTTCTTCCAGGCTGGGCGCCAGACGCTGGCGCGACAGTTCCAGCAGGCCGAAACGTGAGATCTTCGCGGTCTGGATGCGGGCACGGTCGAAGTGCAGGGCGTCGCGCAGGCGGTTCTCTACCTCGCGCTGGTTCTTGCTCGATTCCATGTCGATGAAGTCGACGACGATCAGGCCGCCCAGGTCGCGCAGGCGCAACTGGCGCGCGATCTCGTCGGCAGCTTCCAGATTGGTGTTGAGCGCCGTGGACTCGATGTCGCCGCCGCGGGTGGAGCGTGCGGAGTTGATGTCGATGGCGGTCAGTGCTTCGGTGTGGTCGATCACGATGGCGCCGCCGGAAGGCAGGTTCACCTGGCGGGCATGCGCCGATTCGATCTGGTGTTCGATCTGGAAGCGCGAGAACAGGGGCACATCGTCGTGGTAACGTTTGATTCGGTTCACGTTGTCCGGCATCACCGTGCCCATGAAGGCCTGTGCCTGCTGGAAGATGTCGTCGGTGTCGATCAGGATCTCGCCGATCTCGGGATTGAAGTAGTCGCGGATGGCGCGCACCACCAGGCTGCTTTCCAGATAGATCAGGGAAGGGGCTTTTTCGGCCTCGGCGGCGCCTTCGATGGCGTCCCACAGCTGCTTGAGGTAGTTCAGGTCCCACTGCAGTTCTTCGAGGTTGCGGCCGATGCCGGCGGTGCGGGCGATGATGCTCATGCCCTTCGGCACTTCCATCTGGGCCAGCACGTCGCGCAGTTCGTTGCGGTCCTCGCCCTCGATGCGGCGCGACACGCCGCCGCCGTTCGGGTTGTTCGGCATCAGCACGATGTAGCGGCCGGCCAGACTTATATACGTGGTGAGCGCCGCGCCCTTGTTGCCGCGTTCGTCTTTTTCCACCTGCACCAGCAGTTCCTGGCCTTCGCGCAGGGCTTCCTTGATGGTGGAGCGGCTGTTGGCTCCAGACTGATAGTACTGGGGGGAGACTTCTTTAAAGGGGAGGAAACCGTGGCGTGTACCGCCGTACTCGACAAAGCAGGCTTCGAGGCTGGGCTCGATGCGGGTGATGATCGCTTTGTAGATGTTGCTCTTGCGTTGCTCTTTACCGGCGGTTTCAATGTCGAGGTCGACGAGTTTCTGACCATCCACAATGGCGACGCGGAGTTCTTCCGGCTGCGTCGCATTGAATAACATGCGTTTCATATTTTTCTCCCGCGCTCTGACACGGGCAGAACAAAGCTACGCGCTGGTTAGCGCGCGAGAATTTCGGTCGTGCAAACTGTAAGTGAGTTGTGATGACGACGGTGGTTCAAGTTCTTCTTCTCGTTTTAGTTTGTCTGTGTCTGCATGTCGCCAAAACCAGTAGGGGCAACACGCTAAAATCTATCTGCTTGGTGCTTAGAGCGCGCAAATCAATTACCATCACTGCTTGTCTCCGGTGAGTGAGATAACCGGGCGGGGCTGCTTCGTAGGCGGCTTGATTGCCTGCCTTAGGTTGGACGGAAAACTGTATTCCGTTTCACGAAGGCGCACACGCGAGGGCGGAGTATATTCAAAATGAGTGGTTTGAGCAAAGAATCCGTCAGTTGGGTCGAGATCGACGAGGGCAGCGAAGGCCAGCGTATCGACAATTTCCTGTTCAAACACCTGAAAGGCGTGCCCAAGAGCCACGTTTACCGCATTTTGCGCGGAGAAGTGCGGGTCAACAAGAAACGCATCGACCAGACCTACCGCCTGCAAATGGGCGACATTTTGCGTATTCCCCCCATCCGCGTAGCCGAAAAACCCGAAAGCGAATACGTCCCGGCCACCGAATTCCCTATTCTTTATGAGGATGAAGCCCTGATCGCCATCAACAAACCGGCCGGAACGGCGGTGCACGGCGGCAGCGGGGTGAGCTTCGGTGTCATCGAACAACTGCGCAGCGCGCGTCCGCAGGCCAAGTTCCTCGAACTGGTGCACCGGCTTGACCGCGAGACCTCAGGGGTTTTATTGGTGGCCAAGAAGCGTTCGGCACTGACCGCGATGCACGAGATCATGCGCGAGGGCAACAGCGACAAGCGCTATTTCACCCTGGTTCTGGGGCAATGGAAGAACGCCAAACAGCATGTGAAGCTGCCGCTGCACAAGTTCGACACCCCGCAGGGCGAGAAGCGCGTGATGGTGCGCGAGGACGGGCAGGCCTCGCATACCATCTTCACCTTATTGAAGAGCTGGCCGGAATTCAGCTTGCTCGAAGCCCAGCTCAAGACCGGCCGTACCCACCAGATCCGCGTGCATACCTCGCACCTGGGCTTCCCCATCGCGGGCGACGACAAATACGGCGACTTCGCCCGCAACAAGGAGCTGATGAAGCGCGGCCTGAAACGCATGTTCCTGCACGCCTATTCCATCGCCTTCAACCACCCGCTGACGGGCGAACCGCTGAGCATCACCGCGCCGCTGCCGCCGGAGTTGCAGAAGTTCATCGACAAATTGGACAACAGTTCCCCCCTTTAGCAAAAGGGGGGGTAGGGGGGATTTGAAAGCTGACGGGTGGCACTGGACTCTCAAATCCCCCTCCATCCCCCTTTATCCAAAGGGGGAGGTTTGACCGGCATATCCCTAAACCTCTGGCGGATATAGCCGATACATTAAATACAGATCATTTTGTCTGGTCGTGAGGAGCAGTCATGCGCTTTACCCCCAACATCCCGCCAGTGACGACGAGCCCGGAAGTCCGTCATGTCGGTGGTTTGATCGGCATCCGGGCGGTCAAGCCGGTGCATGCGCGCGAACAGCCCGAAGTTGAAATGAATGCCGCACATCAGGAAGCGTTGCGCCAGATCGAAGAGCAACGCCGCAACCTGCCCGCCGAAGACCGCCGCAAGACCTGCCGCCGCACGCAACACCTGCCGGTGCTGGTCGAATTGCGTTCAGGAGTAGAGCGCCGTCGCCACAACCTGTTCGAGGGTGGGGCGGATGAGCATGTCGATATAGAAGCCTGAGCGTCTTCCCGAAAAGATATAGGCCGAATGGCATATTGACCCTGTTGTGAACGCCTGCCATCCACCAGCCCGGCGCATGTGGGGATGCGTTATGAAGAGATGTGGGGTGAGGCTATTGGTTCAGGCGTTTGATGCAAGAGAAGAATCTATTGTGATGCACCCCATAACACTGTCCTGGGTTACGTCTATTAAGTAGAGCACATACACACTGGCGACGATGGCGACAACGGCAACGATGAACCCAAGCATTCCTTTGCTGCGTGCCATCGAAAAGAAAATGATGCAGAATAAAACAAGGAGCAACCCTACTGCCGAAGCAATCCATACACAATAAGCCATGGCCGACAGAGCAAGATATTTCATGGATGGTGGCTATTTGAATAGTTCGGCCACATTAATGTCCATCCGCTTGTGAATATGGAATCGGACCTCTTCCCCATACAAGATATGCCCGGACGGACAAGTCGCTTGAGCAGAAAACCCGTCGAAGATACCTTCCTTTGGCAAGTTAGCTTGACTTGAATTTATTGTCTCAACAATCCTTTGGCACTCGTGACAATAAATCTCAACTCCGGCAAGAGATGAAAATTCAGAGTGATATTGTTTGAGCAAGACAAAGAACTCCACTGGGATGTATGTCTCAGAACGATTGGTCAAGTCGGCACCGCGCAGCCAAAGAAGCATGGCCAAATTGGCTACATTCGCCTTGTCGTCACCCACGGGGATGTATCGCTTCCCGGGATTTTCTTCGAGCCACTCGATCAGGGCGGGCGTATCGACTGTCAGTTCATACCGGTATCGCTGATCTCCATAGCGCGAGCTAATCACAGCAACCCTGCCCGTGCATCGGGGAAGCGACAGCAACCAATGGCCTATCACCTTTTCAATATCGAAAGGTGGCGCCACCGCAGATCGGCTAAACAATTTTTTCAACAATTTTGTCATATGACTCCCTATGCGCGGTTTGTGCGGTCGGCTTGTTCGAGCATGTGCGCCAGATTCGGTATTGCCAGTTCATTGCCCTGTTCGGCAGATCGCTTGCACCATTCAATTGCTGCTGACAAATCTTCTGCGACACCCAATCCAAATCGATAGCATTCAGCAAGATTGTATTGCGCAACATCGTAGCCATTCTCTGCAGCCTTGCGGAACCAGAATGCGGCTTTTTCAAAACAGTCCTCTTCCTCCTGTTGTTGGCACAATTCACCCAGGTCATTCCAAAGATACAAATCATCATTGTCTTGATTTGCATGACACCAATCCAAGGCCAGCCTTTCAAAATGCAGGGCGCGATCTTGATTGCCATCGCCATCTTGCTTGGCGCTGTAGAGCAATGAGAGCAAGTAGTATGCTTTTCCGTAGCCCTCAGCAGCCAGTTGTTGACTTGTATTCAGGATGGAGTAAATGCTTGGATTATCTATTTCATTCCAGAAATCAATTTTCTGGATCACCGCTGTGCGTGCTTGGAAGTATTTCTCATCTTGGCTGAGACGTTCGAATTCGATCATGTTAAGTTTCTCCAGTAGATTTTATGCAGTCAGAAAACAACAGAACTGATCTGATGACCGGCTGCTACCTATGGCATCACGTCAACTCGGCGCTGGAAAATTGAGTTATTGCATTGTTTCTTCATTGGATTGTGGCAGATCGCCGGTAACATCCACTTTGAAAAATATGTCAGGGTTTAAGGCTTTTGGCAGATTTGTTGCCAGTCAGAAGTGTCGCACTTATGCTTTTATCGTGAACCGTTTTCCTCGTTCCCCGAATTGCATCTTGCTCACGCCCTTTTGATTTGGGAAATGGAGGCAGTTTTCTTAGCAAGTCATAAAGCTCCAGATTCAAGGCAGCGGCTAGCTTTTCAAACGTCTGCTGCGTAGGCCAATCTGCTCCAACCTCAAAACGTGCGATGGTTTCAGCATCAATGCCGACTCGTTCCGCTAGACGCATCTGGGACAATGCCAGTTGCTGGCGCCGATCAGCAATATTTTTGCCGACCCGCATCTTCTTTTCCGCAAATTTGTGACGTTCGTCCAATTTAACCACTTCAAGTGACTAACGTTAGGAAGCAACATGCCCCGTTCTTACCTCAAGTGCTTCAATAGCACTCTGCCTATCCGATCTGGATTCAGAATCAATCGGCTCAATTCCTGACTCAAACAGTAAGCTCGATAGTGCTTCACTATCAGCAGCAGCGGCTTTGATTATTTCATCCCCAGAGTTAAAACCAAGCGTAGTTGGATTTGCATTTACGAACGCCAATATTGCATCACGTGCTTTGTAGGCACGTGCCAGCCAAGGGCCATCTTCCCACTGTTGAATTGTGAGAATGATGACCCTTTGTTCAGGTACCGTTCCTGTCAGCTCGATATTGGCTTTGTTGGTATCTGCCGCATTTAGTTTTTCCACTGCATCAATCAAATCATCAAGCTGGAAGGAAGTATAGATAACTTCTCTTTTACCCTCAGGGGATATGGATACAACATTATTGTTTTCTGGCACAAATGTGTACCCATATGAAATCAACTTCCTATATTTGTTGGCCTTGTGCTGATCCTCAGCCGAAATAGCCTCAAGAGAAATAGTCGCTGATGGAATATCCTGCTTTGTCGTGGCAGATGGTTTGTCTTTACTGATGTGCATAACATCGTCGACATCCGATGCATCATTGGACTTTTGTTTTTTTACGTTTACTTCAGTCTGATCTTCTCCGAGCCACCACAACAATCCCACAGAAACAATTGCTAACCAACCGACACTTGCAATTTCGAAGTTGGCATGACTTACTGCCCATAAGCCGTAACTCCCGATAGCCAGTGAATACCAAACACGTGAGGCCCTACTTGTAAGCGATGTGCCGAACCAACCAAGCCAAAATATTATTAGCAACATAATACTGAGCCCGCCCCAATCAACCCTTGAGCCACAACCGTATTCACACACTGCATCAGTGTATCTATCTGCAAAAGCAGGTGTCGAAATCGCAAGTACCGCACAACGAACTAAACCCGCTAAACGGATTAGCATCGCTTTACGTTTTTGAATCTCAAATTTCTTCATGTGCTCCATGTTTGCCAGAAAGTATCGCAATAGGGGCTAGAGTGGATTTCATTTCAGTCATTTCATGTGCACACAAGATCAATTTACTCCGGTACCTTGTATTCATACTGAGTCGTTGGTTTTCTGTGATTCATCATCGAGATGTGGTGCTACAAGAATTAGCCAATCATCAGATACCAAGACTATCAACTCAGTCTCACAAAAAATGAAAGTTTCCGAGAACCAAGGGCGTCCCTCTTGCACAACTACAATATAACCGCCTCTCGGTTGGCCTGTGAGAAATGCTAGGGAGTCTACTTGGACCCTCAATTTTTCTGCAGCAATTTCTTTGGCTTTGCCAATCATGCCCTCGCTGATAGGGAACCTGTGCTTGTCGTGTCGTGAACCATCCGCATTCCATGAATACTCGCCCTTACTACCACGTTTTCGCCGAATATGAATATGGCGTTCCCCACTGGGCTGATGTGGCCCATCAAGACGTATCTCCCATTCCCCGTTTGATACCCAACATGCAAAAAATGCCGGCACTTTGGTTGTCGCCATAAATGGACTAACTCAATTTGACGACAACAGTGTCTAGGTTACCTAGCGCTGAAAAACCTAGAGGAACCGGTATGGATTTTATTATTTCTGCCATTTCATGTTCCCTCATGATCAATTTGACACCGGCGCCTTGCATTCTTAAAGTTTTCGATGGATATGAGCTTCAAATATGTATCGAACACTGTCACGGTTCATAGCTGATTTGCGACAAGAACGGATACCATTTGATGTGAACAATGCCGATAAGAGATCAAAAATTGCAGTCAGGAAATATCTAGTTCCTTGTCCGCGAATAGGTGGTGTAATTTTGCCGTTGCTATAGATTTTAAAAAGCTCAGTCGCTGCATCAACAAACTCACAACTGTAAGAGGTTGCCCAACCACGATTGAGTACGCCCACATATTCACCCTGCATTTTCTGGCAGATGACCAGTAGCTCTTTCACTCGCTTCGCTTCGCCCTCAGTTAATTCTATGGTATGCCTCATTGATAAGCCCCCTTAGTACACTCCTTTAACAGTGTTACCGAACTAGCGGGGCAGCGTCGCGATATTTTCGGCAACCAATCAAAGGGGGCAGCATCGCAATTGATTTTACCCAGCCATGCCTTGTTGCCACCGAATTTAGCGGGCTGATCTTTCAGCAACCCGAATCTAACTAGCGCTTGCGCGCCAGATAGATCGTCACTTCTTCACGGTCGTGGTAGAGCTGCCTGGCCTCCAACTGGTAACGGATACCTTTGTTGTTGAGCGCCGTGCGCAGGTTGTCTAGCGCTTCTTTCAACGCCGCGACACGTTTCTTCATCGGCAGTTTGAGGTTGAAGATGGCGCGCTGTGTCATGCCGCCGACGAACCATTCCGTCATCAACGCGGCGACGCGCTGCGGTTGTTCCACCATGTCGCATACCAGCCAGTCCACCGGTCGTTGCGGGCGGAAGCGGAAGCCGTCCTGACGCAGGTGTTTGATGTTGGGATGTCCCGCGGCCGCGCCTTTGAGCGGGCCGTTATCCACTGCTGTCACTTTCAATCCGCGCTGCACCAGTTGCCAGGTCCAGCCGCCGGGGGCGGCGCCGAGGTCGATGGCGGTCATGCCCGGTTTCAGCCATAAGGCCTGTTCCTTCTTGTCGAGGAACACTTCGAACGCTTCTGCGAGCTTGAGATAGGAACGACTGGGCGCATCGCTCGCCATGCTGACGCGGTGGATGCCGTTGAGCGCGGAGGTGCTGTTGTGCGGATCGCTGCTGGCGATCAATGCACGATGTTCGTCGGGGAAGAAGATGTGCAGGCGCGGCAAATCCCCCCTCTCCCCCAGCCCCTCTCTGATGGAACTACTAGCCATTCGACTAGGCTGCCCAGAAACGGCAGCCAAGTCGCTGGTTACCGCGAGGGGAGAGGGGAGTAATCGATCTGCGTTGATGAGCGCTTCTTCCAGTAATGGCTGGAAGCGCTTGGTGAAGCCGGAGAGGGTCTTGCCTTCGTTGGTGTCGGGCACTTCCAGATACAGTGCGCCGAACTTTTCGGGAGTCGCGGGCAGTGCGGCGAGTAAAGGACTGAGGCGGTCGCCTTCGGGCAGGTCATTCACTTCGCCGTGCAGGGTGAGCAGCTGGCGCGCGAAGGTGAGTTGCTTGTAGGCGAGTTTCGCTTTGCCTTGCAGTACGACGAAGCCGCTGTTCTCTGCGGTTTCGACGGGTTTGGCCTGGGTCTCTTCGACGCAGTCGCGCTCGAAGCCGGGGCGGCAATAGATCAGCCAGGAATTTAAGGGGTTCATGGCGCGGCATGGTAGGTCTTGTCATATTGGGTAGCAAGCGAAATGGTAGAATCCGCGCCTGTTTTATTTCGGCGGCAGCAATGACAAAAAGATATGACCTGATCGTGTTCGACTGGGATGGCACGGTGATGGACTCCACGGCGGTGATCGCCACCTCGATCCAGTCGGCCTGCCGCGACCTCGGTCTGCCGGTCCCCAGCGACGAAGATGCACGCCATGTGATCGGCATGGGGCTGGTGCAAGCCTTGCAGCATGCGGTGCCGGCGGCGCCAGAACACATGTATGAGCCACTGGCCGACCGCTACCGCCATTATTTCCTGTCGCAGGACCAGACCATCCCGCTGTTCGCGGGTGCGGCCGATACCATCGCCGAATTGCATGCGGCGGGCCACCAGTTGGCCGTGGCGACGGGCAAGAGCCGCAAGGGGCTGGATCGCGTGATGGACAGCAGTGGCTTGCGCGCGTACTTTCACGCTTCGCGCACGGCGGACGAGACTTTCTCCAAACCGCATCCGGCGATGTTGCTGGAGATCATGGACGAGTTGGGCGCCACTCCCGAACGCACCCTGATGATAGGCGACACCACGCACGACCTGCAGATGGCAGTCAACGCGGGGGTGGATGCGGTGGGTATGACGCATGGCGCGCATCCGGAGGAGCAGTTGCGAGAACTGAAGCCGCTTGTTCTGCTGGATGATTTCAACGGCTTGCGTACATGGTTCAGGGCGAACGCATGACTGCCATTGGTGGAACTACTAGCCAATCGAACAAACCCGCGCAAAGCGCGGACAAAACAAGGGCATTTTTGATAAACCCACTGGATTCCGGCCTTCGCCGGAATGACGGGGTTATAGAGATATCTTAAGGAGAATCCATGTCAGAAGAGAACAACAACTGGGAACGCGGCGTGCTGGAGAAGCTGGCGATGTCCGCCGTTCAGGAGCAACGCCGCACGCGGCACTGGGGCATCTTCTTCAAGGTGCTGACGTTCGGTTATCTGTTCCTTATCTTGTTCCTGTTCATGGGCTGGGTCGGGGATAAGGCCGACGGCGGTCTGTCCGGCAAGAGTCACACGGCGCTGATTGACCTGAACGGTGTGATCTCTTCCGACAGCATGGACAATGCCGACAATCTCATCGGCAGCCTGCAGGATGCGTTCGAGGACAAGAACACGGCCGGCATCATCCTGCGTTGCAACAGTCCCGGCGGCAGCCCGGTGCAGGCCGGTCTGGTGAACGACGAGATCAAGCGCCTGCGCGCGCTGCACCCGGAGATCCCGTTCCATGTGGTGGTGGAGGATATGTGCGCCTCCGGCGGCTATTACATCGCGGCGGCGGCGGACAATATCTATGTCAACAAGGCCAGCATCGTCGGCTCCATTGGTGTGCTGATGGACGGTTTCGGTTTCACCGGCACCATGCAGAAACTGGGCGTGGAGCGCAGGCTGATGACGGCGGGCGAGAACAAGGGATTCATGGATCCGTTCTCGCCGCGAAATCCCAAGCATGATGAATTCACCAAAGCCCTGCTCACCGATATCCACCAGCAATTTATCGACGTGGTGCGGCAGGGGCGCGGCAAGCGCCTGAAAGAGACGCCGGAGATGTTCAGCGGCCTGTTCTGGACCGGCGACAAGGCCATCAAGATGGGGCTGGCGGACGAGATCGGTAGCGTCGACACAGTCGCGCGTGACGTCATCAAGGCCGAGGACATCATCGACTTCACCGCGCGCGAGAACATCGCGGACAGGCTGGCGAAGAAACTGGGTGCGGGCGTGGCGAGCGCGTTTCCCGGATTCGGAGCGCAGATGAATGGCGTGTCGCTACGCTAGAAACTCATTGTAGGAGCCAGCTTGCTGGCGAAGATGTACATAAGTATTCGCGAGCAAGCTCGCTCCTACAAGGAGATATCTCAAGTGAACAATTCGGGTTAAACGAGTTCAGCGAGCAGTTCATCAAGTCCCGTGATTGGCGGCAGGCATTGCGTGCCGCGGCACAGCCATGCAGTGGTCTGTGCAGCGTGGGGCTTGTCCAGCGGTGAGGGCAAAGCAGCCTCGTCGCCCTTCAAGACGATAGTCAGCAATCCCGGCCGGTATTTTTCCAGCACAGCCGCCTGCCAGGCGGCTGTCTCATTTTCCGCTCCGCACAACACCAGCACCGCAGGTGGTTGCAGCAGTTCTTCCAGCGCGGTGCACAGGCTGCAGAACTGGCTGGGTGCTTGCCGCATGCTTGGGAAAAACAATTCCAGACATCGTTCCGCCGCTTCCGCATAGCGCGTTACCCCCGTCAGCGCAGACAGGCGCTGCAGGGCCTGCGTGGCGATGCCGGCGCCGGAAGGTGTGGCGTTGTCTCCTCCGGTCTTGTTGCGCTGGATCAGAGATTCGTGGTCGTGGCTGGTGAAGTAGAAGCCGCCGTTCGCTTGATCTTCAAAACGTTCCAGCAGTGCGTCGGCGAGCTGCACGGCAAAGCGCATGTCTTCAACACGATATTCCGTCTGCAGCAGTTCCAGCGCTGCATTCAGCAGGAAGGCATGGTCGTCCAGATAGGCGTTCAGGTGTGTCTTGCCATCCTTGTGTGTGGCGAGCAGCTTGCCGTTCTGCCACAGGGTGCCGTGCGCAAAATCCATCGCCTGTTGCGCCGAGTGCAGCCAGTCCTTGCGATGGAAGATGCGCGCGGCTTTCGCCATGCCCGCGATCATCAGGCCGTTCCAACTGCCGAGGATCTTTTCGTCGCGGCCAGGGCGGATGCGTTTTTCGCGCGCCGCGAACAGTTTGGCCCGTGCCGATGCCAGCAATGAGGAGGCCTGTTCCTCGTTCAGGTGCAGGTTTTGCGCAACGGTACTTAGTGGCTGTGCAACGCGCAGATGCCAGGCGTGGTCTTCGAAGTTGGGCGTGCTGTCCAGACCGAAATACGGTTTGATAAGGGCGTATTCCTCCGCACTCAACAGTTTGCGTATCTCGTCGCGTTGCCATACATAGAACTTGCCCTCCTCATGTTCCGAGTCGGCATCCAATGAGGAATAGTAGCCGCCGTCCGGCGCCTGCACCTCGCGCAGCACCCAGCCTGCCGTTTGCTCGACCACACGCGCGAACAGCGGGTCGCCGCTGGCCAGCCAGGCATCGCTGTACAGCCCGAGCAGCAGGCCGTTGTCGTACAGCATCTTCTCGAAATGCGGGATGTCCCAGCTTGCGTCGACACTGTAGCGGCAGAAGCCGCCGCCGAGCTGGTCGTACAGACCGCCCAGCGCCATCTGCTGCAGGGTAAAAACAGCGGCATGGGTGCTTTGCTGTTCGCGCCGCCGCAACAGCAGGTCGAGCTCGGCCGGATGCAGGAACTTGGGTGCGCCGCCGAATCCCCCATGCACCGGATCGAAACGTCCAACGAGTTGCTGCGCGGCCATGCCGACTGGCGCGGCATCGAGTTCGATGTGCTCCGCACTTCTTTCGGGTTGCCAGTCTGCGAGGGCGGCAAGCAATTGTTCGTTTTGTGCCGCGAGTTCCTTGCGGTTCTCGCGGAAGACCCTGGCGACATGTTGCAGCAGTTCCGGGAAACCGGGCAGACCGTAGCGTGCCTGTTTGGGGAAATACGTGCCGCTGTAGAACGGCGTGCCGTCCGGCGCCAGGAACATGGTCAACGGCCAGCCGCCGCCGCGGCGCGCGAGCAATTGATGCGCATTCTGGTAGATCTGGTCGAGGTCTGGACGTTCTTCCCGGTCCACCTTGATGTTGACGAAGTGTTCGTTCATCACCGCGGCGACGGCGGCGTCCTCGAACGATTCATGCGCCATCACATGGCACCAGTGGCAGGCGGAATAGCCGATGGAGAGCAGGATGGGCTTGTCCAGTTCTCGTGCCAGTTGCAATGTCGCTGCATTCCAGGGATGCCAGTCCACCGGGTTGTCGGCGTGCTGTAGCAGGTACGGGCTGGTTTCGTTGACGAGATGATTGGGCATCAGCGTAGCAGCGGTCGCAGGGCTTCCAGCACGTTGCGCATGATCAGCGGCTGGGCGGCGGCAGTGGGGTGCAGGTTGTCGGCCTGGAACTGCTCGGGCGGGATGCCTTCGAGCAGGAAGGGAAGCAGTTCGGTCTTGTGCCGTTTGGCCAGTCCGGGAAATATCGCGCGGAACTGGCTGGTGTAATCCGGGCCATAGTTCGGCGGCAGCTGGATGCCGACCAGCAGCACCCTGGCGCCGGCCTTGCGCGACTGTGCGATGATGGAACTCAGGTTCTTTTCGGTCACTTCCAGCGGCGTGCCGCGCAGCCCATCGTTCGCGCCCAGTTCGAGGATCACGATTTTGGGGCGATGCAGTTGCAATGCCTTGGCGATGCGCCGCAGACCGCCGGACGAGGTCTCGCCGCTGATGCTGGCGTTCACCACGGCGTACTTCGGATGGGAGTCATTCAGTTCGCGCTGCAATAAATTCGCCCATGAATCGTCGCGCGCGATCCCGTATCCGGCTGATAAACTGTCGCCGAATACCAGAATGTTCTTTGCGGCCAGCGCGGAACCGGACAGTGCCAGCGCGAACAGCACCAAAACAGTTTTCAGAAAGGTCTTCATGGCATCGATTGTGCAAGCAACAGGGCTTACCAAGCAAGTGATGAGCGGCGATAGCCCTCTTGTCATCCTGCAGAATGTCACCTTTGCGGTGGAAGCGGGCGAGACTCTGGCCATCGTCGGCGCCTCCGGTTCGGGCAAATCCACCTTGCTCGGCTTGCTGGCCGGACTGGATATGCCGAGCGGCGGCAAGGTGCAGTTGAATGGTAAAGATCTGTTCACGCTGGACGAGGACGGTCGCGCCCGGCTGCGCGGAGAGCTGGCCGGTTTCGTGTTCCAGTCTTTCCAGTTGCTGCCTGCGCTGAACGCGTTGGAGAACGTCATGTTGCCGCTGGAGCTTACCGGGGCGAAAGACGCGCGCCAGCGCGCGGAAGAATCGATAGCGCAGGTCGGCCTGACTTCACGCGCCCATCACCTGCCCAAACACCTCTCCGGCGGCGAACAACAGCGCGTGGCGCTGGCGCGCGCCTTCGTCACCCGGCCCCGGATACTCTTCGCCGACGAACCCACCGGCAATCTGGATGCCGCCACCGGCGCGCAGGTCATCGAACTCATGCTGGAGCTCAACCGTGCGCAGGGTACGACCTTGATCCTGGTCACGCACGATGAAGCACTTGCCAAGCGTTGCGGCAAACAATTGCGGCTGGCGGCGGGGCAGGTGGTGCAGTGAACCTGCTTCGCCTTTCCCTCAATCTCCTGCGCCGCGACTGGCGTGCCGGGGAGTGGCGCGTGCTGTTGTTGGCGCTGGTGCTGGCGGTGGGCAGTCTGGCCACCGTCGGTCTGTTCGCCGACCGTGTACGTCAGGCCTTGCAGCAGCAGGCGCAGAGCCTGATCGGTGCCGACCTGCGCATCACTTCCACCAGACCATTTTCCCCTGCCTATCGCAAAGCCGCGGAAGCGCGCGGCTTGCAGGTGGTGCAGAGCCGTACTTTCCCCAGCATGGTGAGCAAAGGAGAACAGGTGTCGCTGAGCGAGATACAGGCTGTAGAGGCGGGCTATCCCCTGCGCGGCAAGATCGAGATCGACGACGGCAATGTGCATGTGGCGCAGGCCATTCCCGCTCGCGGCACGGTATGGGCGGATGAGCGTCTGCTGCGCCGTCTCGATGTGCAGGCGGGAGACGAGGTTGGGATAGGGGCGCGGCGTTTCGTCGTGGCGGCGATCGTGGTGAAGGACATCGACCAGTCCATCGGTTTCTCCAGCTTTGCGCCGCGCGTGCAGATGAACGATGCCGATCTGGTGTCCACCGGTCTGTTGCAGCAAGGCAGCCGCCTCTCGTATCGCCTCATGATCGCTGGCGATGCCGTCCAGGTGAAGCTGTTGCGCACAGAACTGGAGCCCGGACTATCCGGCAACGAAAAGATGGAAGACGTGCGCGATGCGCGTCCCGAGATACGCACAGCGCTTGAACGCGCCGAACATTTTCTTGGGCTTGCCGCATTGACAGCGGCGATCCTGGCGGGCGCGGCGATGGCGCTGGCAGCAAGGCGTTTCGTGCTGCGCCATCTGGACGGCTGCGCGGTGATGCGCTGCCTCGGCGCGCAGCAGGGGCAGGTGCTGTGGCTGTTCCTGTATCAATTCATTTTGCTCGGGGTGCTGGCGGTGTTGCTGGGCGGCTTGCTGGGTTATGCCACGCAGGCGCTGCTGGTCGAGAGCATCGCTGCCATGCGGAATGCGAGCCTGCCGCAGCCGAGTGTGTTGCCCTTGCTCAAGGCGGCTGCCAGCGGCTTTGCCTTGTTGCTTGGCTTCGCCTTCTTGCCTTTGCTGCAATTGCGCAGGGTGTCGCCGTTGCGCGTGTTGCGCCGCGAGATGGGGTCGCCCGAGGTCAGCGGCTGGTTGATCTACGGGCTGGCGGTCGCCGTGCTGGCGCTGTTGTTCCTGTGGCATGCCGGTTCGCTCAAACTGGGTATCGCGGTGCTGGGCGGCTTGCTGGCGGGCTTGCTGGTGTTCGGCTGGCTGGCCTGGCTGCTGCTGCACGGGCTGGCGCGTAATTCGTTCTACTTCCAGTCGCAGTGGCGCCATGCCTTCAACAACCTCGCCCGTCACGGCCGAAGCGCGGCGGTGCAGGTGGTGGCCCTGAGCCTGGGCGGCATGGCCTTGCTGGTACTGACGCTGGTGCGCGCCGATCTGCTGGAAGCCTGGCAGGGCAAGCTGCCGCCGGACACGCCCAACCGCTTCGTGGTGAACATCCAGTCCGATCAGCTCCAGCCGGTGCGGGATTTCTTCGTGCGCCAGTCCTTGCCGTCACCCGAGTTGCAACCCATGGTGCGCGGCAGGCTGGTCGCCATCAATGAGCGCGCCATCAGCGGCGACAGCTATCCCGACCCGCGTGCGCGCGGGCTGGTGGAGCGCGAGTTCAATCTGTCTTACATGGAGCAGATGCCGGTATGGAATGAGTTGGTGTCCGGGAAATGGTGGAACAAGAGCGGCGCAGGAGAGCTTTCGGTCGAGGAGGGGATTGCCAAAACGCTGGGTATCCTTCTGGGCGATACGCTGACCTATGACGTGGCGGGCAGCAGCTTCACGGCCAAGGTCACCAGCCTGCGCAAGGTGGAGTGGGATTCGATGCGGGTGAACTTCTTCGTCATCGCCACGCCGGACCTGCTGCAGGACTTTCCAGCCAGCTTTCTGAGCAGCTTCTATCTGCCGCAGGACAAGGTGCGTGTGGGGGATGAGCTGTCGCGTTCCTTTCCCAACATCCTGCTGATCGACACCGGTGCGGTGATTGCCCAGGTGCGCGGCATCATGGACCAGATCGCGCAGACGGTGAGCGCGGTGTTCCTGTTCACGCTGCTGACCGGGCTGGCCGTGCTGTACGCCGCGTTGCTGGCCACCCAGGACGAGCGCAGCCACGAGGCGGCCATCCTGCGCACGCTGGGGGCGGACAGCCGCTACCTGCGCAGCCTGCACCTGTCCGAATTCGCCGTGCTGGGCGGGCTGAGCGGGCTGTTCGCGGCGGCGGGAGCGGTGCTGCTGGGCTGGGTGCTGGCGAGATTTGTGCTGGATATCCCCTGGCAGGCCAACCTCTCGGTCTGGGTCATCGGGGTGTTGGGCGGCATGGCGGTAGTGATGCTTGCGGGTTGGCTCGCGACCAGGCATCTCGTGCAGCGTTCCCCATTGCGCATTCTCGCGGCGGATTAAAGGCTTAGCGCTTGACGCTGGGCCGAATATCTCTATAATGCGCGCCTCCCTGAAAAAGGGAGTTTTTACCCTTGCTCCACCGTCCATCCAAATGTCGGGGGGCTTTAATCCACAAGGAGATGTAATGCGACACTACGAAATCGTATTTATCGTGCATCCCGATCAGAGCGAGCAAGTGCCCGCGATGGTTGAGCGTTATCGCACGTTGGTGACCAGCAAGAACGGTCACATCCACCGTCTGGAAGACTGGGGCCGCCGCCAGCTGGCATACCCGATCCAGAAGATCCACAAAGCACACTATGTGCTGATGAATATCGAAGTCGACCAGCCCACGCTGGACGAGCTCGAGCACGCATTCAAGTTCAACGACGCCGTACTGCGCCACCTGACCATCAAGACCAAGGCTGCTGTTGTAGTGCCTTCCGCCATGATGAAGGAAGAGAAGTCGCGTTCGTTCGGCAACGATGCGGCAGCACCGGCTCCGGCAGCAGAAGCTCCGGCAGCGGCAGCGTAAGCAGGGATTGAGCAGCAACCGTTGTGTGATTGAAGGGGAAGTGATCGAGTCGGAAGGCTTGAGATACACCCCGGCAGGTTTGGCGAGAGTGGCGTTCAAATTGCGCCACACCTCGATGCAGCAGGAAGCAGGGATGCAACGCCAGGTTCAGTGTGTGGTACCGGCACTGGCACTGGGCGAAGCGGCACAGCAGGTCTGCCGTTTGCAACCCGGCCAGGCGGTGAGAGCCGAAGGTTTCCTGGCACAGCGCAGCCTCAAGATCGCACAGCTGGTTTTGCACATTGATAACGTTACATTGAGATAGAGGAGCACAACATGGCTCGTGTATTTAAAAAGAAAGACGACAAGAAGAACAACGCTTCGCGTCAACTGTTCAAGCGCCGCAAATTCTGCCGCTTCACCGCCGAGAAGATCGCGGAAGTGGATTACAAGGACATCAACATCCTCAAGGAATTCGTCACCGAGAACGGCAAGCTGATCCCGGCACGCATCACCGGCACCAAGACCCGCTTCCAGCGCCAACTGAGCGTTGCGGTTAAGCGCGCACGCTTCCTGGCGTTGCTGCCTTACACCGATTTGCACTAAGGAGTAGACCATGCAAGTTATCCTGATGGAAAAAGTGATCAACCTCGGCCAACTGGGCGACGTGGTCAAAGTGAAGAACGGTTTCGCGCGCAACTTCCTCATCCCGCAAGGCAAAGCCAAGCGTGCGACGGAACACAACGTGGCGGATTTCGCGGCACGCCGTGCCGAACTGGAAGCCGCTGAAGCTGCCAAGCTGGCCGATGCGCAGGCGCGCGGTGCCAAGCTGGAAGGCCTGACCGTGCAGATCGTGCAAAAGGCCGGCGTGGACGGCAAGCTGTTCGGTTCCGTCACCAATGCGGACATCGCAGCCGTTCTGGTGGCTCAGGGCCACCAGGTCGAAAAGGGCCAGGTGCACATGGAGACCGGCCACCTGAAGCAGATCGGCGATCATCCGGTCACGGTCTCGCTGCATCCGGACGTGGTCGTGAACGTGACGGTCTCGGTGCTGGGCGAGCAGTAATCCAGCGTTGTCATGTAGTTAAGAAAAAGGGCTGGCGACAGCCCTTTTTTGTTTTCCGAAAAGTGTAGAATCTCCTTCCCGAATTTTGCGGTCACATCATGCAAAACTTTTCTGCCCCTCCCGTCGATTCCCAACTCGAAGCCATCAAGCTCCCCCCGCATTCCGTCGAGGCGGAACAATCGGTGCTGGGTGGCATCCTGCTGGATACCAGCGCTTGGGATAAGGTCACGGATCTGTTGAGCGAGCATGATTTCTATCGCAACGAACATCGGCTGATCTGGCGCCACATCGGGCGTCTGAACGAACATGCCAAACCCGTCGACGTCATCACCGTCGCCGAGTCGTTGGAGAGCAACGCTGAACTGGAGAAGGCGGGCGGGTTGGTCTATCTGGGTACGCTGGCGCAGAACGTGCCATCTGCCGCAAATATCCGCCGCTATGCCGAGATCGTGCGTGAACGCGCCATCATGCGCAAGCTGGTCGAGGTGGGTAGCGAGATCGCGACCAGCGCCTATAACCCCGGTGGCCGTGATGCCGGGCAGTTGCTGGACGAGGCAGAGAGTCGTGTGTTCGAGATATCCGAGCAGGGAGAACGTGGGCGTGCCGGGTTTACCGCGATTCCGCCGCTGCTGACCCAAGTGGTCGAACGCATCGAGACTTTGTACGGGCGCGATAACACAAGCGATGTCACCGGTATCGCCACGGGTTTCACCGATCTGGATCGCATGACCTCCGGCTTGCAACCTGGCGACCTCATCATCGTCGCGGGACGTCCGAGTATGGGAAAGACCGCGTTCTCCATCAATATCGCCGAAAACGTGGCGCTGGATTCGAACAAACCGGTCGCCATTTTCAGTATGGAAATGGGCGGTACCCAATTGGCGATGCGCATGATCGGCTCGGTCGGACGCCTGAACCAGCACAATCTGCGTACCGGTCGTCTGGAAGATGACGACTGGTCGCGCATGACCCACGCGCTTGGGCAATTGAACGATGCCCCGATCTTTATCGACGAGACCGCCGGATTGAATGCGCTGGAATTGCGTTCCCGCGCCCGGCGTTTGAGCCGTCAGCACAATGGCCTCGGCTTGATTGTCATCGACTATATCCAGTTGATGTCTTCGCCTTCCGGCAAGGCAAGCGAGAATCGCGCGACCGAGATATCGGAAATTTCGCGTTCGCTGAAGTCGCTGGCCAAGGAGCTGCATGTTCCTGTGATCGCGCTGTCGCAGCTCAACCGCAGCCTGGAGCAGCGCCCCAACAAACGTCCGGTGATGTCCGACCTGCGCGAATCCGGCGCCATCGAGCAGGATGCCGACCTGATCCTGTTCATCTATCGCGACGAAGTCTACAACCCGGATACCCCGGACAAGGGCAAGGCCGAGATCATCATCGGCAAGCAGCGTAACGGCCCCATCGGCAAGGTCGAACTTACCTTCCGCGGGGAATACACGAGATTCGAGAATTACGCTTCCGCTCAATATTGAGCGGAAGCGTAATTTCGGCGAAGACTTACATGCGTTAGCATGTTATGTCGCAGCCAAAACTACGCTTCTGCCAGTATCAAGGAAGCGCCGATTAAGTCGTCACACCGGCGAAGGCCGGTGTCCAGTCGATTAATAAACACTGGATTCCGGCCTTCGCCGGAATGACGGTCCAATGGTTCAGGGATAACCGAAATACTCGCAATATTTCCTTTGCGCTCCCGAACTGTTCGGTTACAATGCGCGTCCTTTTACAGGCGCGTAGCTCAGCTGGTTAGAGCACCACCTTGACATGGTGGGGGTCGTTGGTTCGAGTCCAATCGCGCCTACCAATTTACTTTCTTCTCCTTAACATTCGTTCTTCGAGAAGCCATGTTCACACTCAGTCTGCATGGAGAAGAAGGCACCCAGGCCCTGCTGCAATCGGGCTATTCGTATTGCCTCATCGTCCGTTCCGAATCCCAGCGTTCCGCCCTGCTTGAGAATCTGGGCAGCCAGCCCGGTGTGGTCATCGTGCCGCACAACGGCGGGCTGATCAGCAACTTGCGGGTATGGGAGAACATCATCCTGCCGGTGCAGTATCATGGCATCGAGGTCGCCGGAAAACTTGAAGACAACGTGGCGCAGTTGCTCGTGCACTGCGGTCTTGAAGACGAAGCTGCGGTGTCCGAATTGCTGCTCAAACTGCCCGACCAACTGACCCTTTACGAGAAGCGTCTGGTCGGCTTCGTGCGCGCCATGTTGATGAATCCGGAGCTGATCATTTACGATTCCCTGAACGAGGGCTTGTCGCGCAAGGATTCGTTACGAGCGGTCAGATTCGACCGGGTATTCCGTTTATACTTCCCGTTCAGGACCTCGGTGCTGGTGAGTTTCGAGGAATATCGCGACAAGGACAACCCCAAACAGATCGTGATCCAGTTATAAACGGACGCCCGCAATGAAACTGCCCAACTACAACCAGAGACTGCTGACCATGGAGAAGCGCACGCGGCGCTTCATGCTGGGTGCGGTCGCGGTCATGCTGCTGGTGCTGGTCATGATCGCCGCCAAACAGGACTATTTCAGCCGCAGTACCGCCATCTACTTCTTTACTCCGAACGCCCAGGGCTTGAGCAAGGGTATGGCGGTCAAGTTCGTCGGCTTCAAGGTGGGCAGCGTGAGGAATATCACCATGGAGCCCAACGCCACGGTGCGGGTCAAGGTCTCGCTGGACGATGAATATGTGCACCTGATCGGACAGGACGCCAAGGCGCGGTTGGTCAAGGAGGCGCTGGTCGGCGAGAGCGTGGTGGAGATCATCCCCGGCTCGCAGCAGGTGCGTCAGGTGGTGCCGGACAGTGTGCTGGAGTTCGAGCGCGGGCAGGATGCCAGCACCGTGGTCGAGAATCTGGCGGCGCAATTGCAGCCCATCCTGAGCGACATTCGCCAGATCACCGCCTCCATCAACAACCCCGACGGCGACATCCAGCAGACGCTGAAGAACCTGAACCAGGTCACCGGGAAGCTGCGCGGTACGGTCGACGAATTCACCAGGCTGGGGGCGAGTGGCAATGAAAAGCTGGACACGGCCTACGTGAAGATCGATCGGGCGCTGGATAATGTCAATGCGGGCATGGAGGCGCTGGGGAAAGGCGTCCCGCAATTGATGGAGAAGGCCGATGCCGCGCTGGACAACGTGCAGTCGGCGACAACCGACATCAGGAAGATCACCAGTGAATCCGCCGGAGAGATACCCTCGCTGGTGCGCAATACCAACGCGTTGGTGCAGGACGGGCAGGAGACGCTGGTTGGCGTGAAGAAATCATGGCTGTTGAACAGCCTGTTCAGCAAACCAGAAGAGCAGACGCTGCCGGTGGACGGCTACGTCGCGCCGACGCAGCCTTGACGGGAGAATAGCTTGGGTGCACGTTCAATCGTCTCGGTCCTGTGCAGCGTTGTGTTGCTGTCCGCCTGCGGCAGTGTGGAGGAGTTGCGCAGTGCGCGGCTGGAACAGGCCACCGAACTCAACCAGCGCGCCCAGCGCGCATTCCTGCGCGGCGAACATCAGGCTGCAGCCTCTCTTTATGAACAAGCCCTGCAGATCGACGTCGCCATCGAGAACGAGAGCGGCATCGCCATCAATACGCTCAATCTTGCCCGGGTGAACCGGAAGCTGGACAACACCGAACTGGCCGAGCGCTTGCTCGACCACCTGCTGGAAGACAAGGCCCTGATATATGCGCCGGTCCATCTGGCCGAGGCGGCGGTGCAGAAAGCCTTGCTGCGTCTGCAGGAGAACGATGTTGAAGGGGCTTCGCTGGCGGCAGACAAGGCGGTTGTCCATTGCTCCACGGATTGCAGGATATCCGGCGTGATCGACAATGTGCGCGCGGGCATCGCCCTGCGCGCGAACAATGCCGACAGGGCATTGCAGTTGAGCGAACGGGCCGCGTCGGCGAACGGCGCTGTGCCGCTCGAACATGCCAATAGCTTGCGCCTGATAGCGTCGGCCAGATTGCTGAAGAACGAGCCGGATGCCGCACTGAAGATCCTGGAACAGGCGTTGAGTATGGACAAATCGCTGGGCTTGCCGGAGAAGATCCGACAGGACCTGTTGCTGTTCGCACAGGCATACGAAAAACTGGGGCAGGCCGAACTGGCCGCGCAATATCGCGGCCGCGCGGCCCGCATCGCCGCAACCGCACTGAAGTGAGGCCGCGATGGAACTGATGAACCGCCTGGCAGATGCGGGATTCAGGATAAGGCTGGGTCTGTTCGTTTGCCTGGTCGTCGCTGTCCTGTTGCATGTCACTCACACGGGAGAGTGGCTGGACCGCAAGCTGCTTAACGATCAGTTCGCCCTGTTGCACAACTACGATGTGCATCCGGTGCAGAACGATGTGGTGATCGTCGGCATCGACGATGCATCTCTCAAGGCGTTCAAGGAACCGTTCGCCTTCTGGCATCCGCATCTGGGCAAGTTCCTGGAGGCGATGGCGGCGGCCAAACCGGCGGTGGTCGGGTTGGATATTGTGCTGCCGGAGCGTTCCTACGAATTCCTGATCCCCAATTACGACTCCAGCCTGTTGCAGGGATTGCGGGCGGCGCAGGCGCAGATACCGCTGGTGCTGGCGCAGACGGTAGAAGTCAACGGCGTCTTTCGCAATGTGTATGAGCCTTTTGTAGCCGCTTCCGGCGGGGATACCCTGGGTTCGGTGCTGGTCTGCCAGGACGTTGACGGCTTCGTGCGTCGCTTCGACCCGAATATGTGCACGGTGAACGCGCAAGGTACGATGTTCGTCGACAAGATGGCTGCGCATCTGGGCAATGCGCGCAACGGGGCAGGGCTGGTGAATTTCGGTGCGGGGGAGAAATTCGAATACATCCCCTTCGTCAAGGTGCTGGAGTGGTACGAACAATCAGACAACGGGCAATTGACACGCACTTTCGGCGGAAAACCCGTGATGCTGGGCGTCGTCTCTTCGCTAAGTGAAAGAGTGAATTCACCCGTGCCGCTGGCCGCCTGGGATCCGTTCCGGCGGCGTGCCCCCGGCGTGTTGATGCAGGCCCAGATGTTGCGCTCCATGCTGGATGGCGGCCTGATCCGCGATGCGAACCCCTATCTCGTGCTGGTGCTGACACTGGGCTCCGCATTATTCTGGTTGGGACGTATCGGCTGGCTCAAGTTGACCGCAGTGCTTGCATTCCCGCTGCTGTTGCTGGTTTTCTCCACATGGCTGCTGGGGCAGAAGGTCTTCCTGCCGACAGGCGGGATACTATTCTCCGGACTCTTCGCCTTCCTGGCCAGGCTGGCATATGACGGTGTGCAGCAGCTGCATCAGCGCAACTGGCTGCGCGGCACCTTCGGCAGTTATGTCAGCCAGGAAGTGCTGCACGAGATCATGGCGGGCAATATCCATTCCGGGCTGGACGGGGCGCGTATTCGTCTGTGCATTCTGTTCGCCGACATCCACGGCTTCGGTGCGCGCAGCGAAGACAGACCGGCGCAGGAAGTAGTCGCTCTGCTCAACGATTATTTCTCCGACATGACCATTGCCATCCACCAGCACAAGGGTACGGTGGACAAGTTCATCGGCGACGGCATCATGGCCTTCTTTGGCGCGCCGCAGGTGCTGGAATGCCCGGAGAAGAATGCGCTGGAGGCGGCGCAGGAGATGTTGCTGCGCCTGCGCCATGTCAATGAGCGCCTGCAGGAGAAAGGCATCGCCCCCATCGAGATCGGCATCGCGCTGCATGTGGGCGAGGTGGTCATCGGTCATATCGGTTCCGCATCTCGGCACGAATATACCGTCATCGGCGATGCGGTAAGCCTAACCGCCAAGCTGGAAGACCTGACCAAGACCTTGCATTATCCTGTGGTGTGTACAGCCGCCGTGGCAAATGCGGTAGAGCATTCCGGCGGACTGACCGATTGCGGTGAACAGAGCGTGAAAGGCAGTACGCTCCACGTCTACGGATGGAATCCGCCGCTGCTGGTTGAGAAGTGATGACCGCGTACTGGCCCAGATTCCTCGCCTGGCTGAAGATGACGCAGATGCGCCAGACCGTGTATGGCGCGCTGCAACTGCTTTGGTATGCCTTCACCCATTTGCGCGTGCTGCGCATCGCCCCCGTCAACGCCGTATTCCATCGCCAGATATTCTTCACCGGCGTCGAAGCCCTGGGCATCGTTGCCGTGTTCGGTCTGTTGAGCGGCGCGCTGGTCATCACCCAGATCACCTCGTTGGTCGGCGGCGACAGCGAACTGACGGTAAAGATCCTGATCTGGACCGTGGTGCGCGAAGTCGGTCCGCTGTTCGCCGCCATCATCATCATCGCGCGCAGCAGCGCCGCCATCGCCTCCGAACTGGCGCTGATGAAGACGCGCGGCGAAATGAGCAGCCTGACCCGCATGGGCATCCCGCCGCAGGATTACCTGCTGGTGCCGCGCATTTTTGGCGTGACGCTGGCGGTTCTCGCGCTCACCATCTATTTCCAGGTCGTCGCCATTGGCGGCGGGCTGGCGATCAGCGCCATGTTCCAGAACGTCGCCTATCTCGACCAGGTCGGGCGCTTCCTGCAGACCGTCAAACTGGCCGAATTTGCCGTGGTCGCCTTCAAAGGCTGCCTGTTCGGCTTCGCCATCTCCACCATCTCCTGCTACAACGGCATGCGGGCGCAGCCTTCGGTGACCGAGGTACCCAAGGTCGCCATCAAGGCCGTGTTGCAAAGCCTGTTGTTCGTTTTTACGCTGGACGCGCTGATCGCCTGGTTCGGCATGACGGAGTGAGTTGCGCTATACTGCGCGCCGCTTGGCGCAAAGGTGTGTCGAGCCGGAATTTGAAGTGCGGCGATCGCCGCATTTGTTTTTAGCAGAGTGGAAGAAATGCCTGTCATTACCCTACCGGATGGTTCGCAACGCAGTTATCCCAACCCCGTGACCGTGGCCGAGGTCGCGCAGAGCATCGGTGCCGGTCTGGCGCGTGCCGCGCTGGCGGGCAAGGTCGATGGCGTGCTGGTGGATACCTCGCACCTGATTGCCGCCGATGCGAAACTGGCCATCGTCACCGACAAGGATGCCGACGGTCTTGACCTGATCCGCCATTCCACCGCGCATCTGCTGGCCTATGCGGTGAAGGAACTGTTCCCCGAAGCGCAGGTGACCATCGGTCCGATGATCGAGAACGGCTTCTATTACGATTTCGCCTATTCGCGGCCGTTCACGCCGGAAGATCTGGTCGCCATTGAGAAGCGCATGGCGGAACTGGCCAAGAAAGACCTGCCGGTAACGCGCAAGGTATTGCCGCGCGACGAGGCGGTGGCCTATTTCAAATCCATCGGCGAGAAATACAAGGCCGAGATCATTGAGTCCATTCCCGCCGACCAGGATGTGTCGCTGTACAGCGAGGGCGAGTTCACTGACCTGTGTCGCGGTCCGCACGTGCCGTCGACCGGCAAGCTCAAGGCATTCAAGCTGATGAAGGTGGCCGGTGCCTACTGGCGCGGCGATTCGAAGAACGAGATGCTGCAGCGTATCTACGGCACGGCCTGGGCGAAGAAGGAAGATTTGGACTCCTATCTGCTCCAGTTGGAAGAGGCGGAGAAGCGCGACCACCGCAAGCTGGGCAAGCAGCTCGACTTGTTCCATATGCAGGACGAAGCGCCGGGCATGGTGTTCTGGCATCCCAAGGGCTGGGCGATCTGGCAGGTCATCGAGCAGTACATGCGCCGTGTCTATCTGGACAACGGTTACCAGGAGGTGCGCTGCCCGCAGATCATCGACCGCGTTCTGTGGGAAAAGTCCGGCCACTGGGAGCACTACAAGGCCAACATGTTTACCACCGAGTCGGAGAAGCACGACTACGCGATCAAACCGATGAACTGCCCCGGCCATGTGCAGGTGTTCAATGCCGATTTGCGCTCGTATCGCGAGTTGCCGTTGCGTTACGGCGAGTTTGGCTCCTGCCACCGCAACGAACCCTCCGGCGGACTGCACGGCCTGATGCGGGTGCGCGGTTTCGTGCAGGACGACGGCCACATCTTCTGTACCGAAGCGCAAATCGAATCCGAGGTGACGGCTTTCAACGCGCTGGTACTCAAGGTTTACAAGGATTTCGGCTTCACCGACGTGAAGGTAAAGCTGGCGTTGCGTCCGGATAGCCGGGTCGGCTCTGACGAGATATGGGACAAGTCGGAGGATGCTTTGCGCGCAGCCCTGCGCGCCTCGGGCATGGAATGGGAAGAGTTGCCGGGCGAGGGCGCCTTTTACGGCCCCAAGATCGAGTTCCACATCAAGGACGCGATCGGCCGTTCCTGGCAGTGCGGCACCATCCAGGTGGACTTTTCCATGCCGGGCCGCCTGGGCGCCGAGTTCGTGGACGAGGACAACAGCCGCAAGGTGCCGGTGATGCTGCACCGTGCCATCCTGGGTTCGCTGGAGCGCTTCATCGGTATTCTGGTGGAAAACCATGCCGGAGCGCTGCCTTTATGGCTGGCGCCGGTGCAGATGGTGGTGATGAATATCTCGCAGGCGCAGGAGGAATATGCCGGAAAAGTGGTGGAAACCTTGCGAGCATCCGGATTCAGGGTGCAATCGGATTTGCGCAATGAGAAGATTACCTATAAAATCCGCGAACATAGCTTGCAGAAGTTACCTTACCAGCTGATCATCGGCGACAAGGAAGTGGCTGCAAGTCTCGTTGCCGTGCGATCCCGAACAGGTGAAGACCTTGGGCAGATGTCGGTGGAAGCGCTGATACAGCGCTTGGATACCGAGCTGCACGCGGATGGCGCGGTTTAATTTTTTAATGGAGAATTTCCAATAGCACAGGATAAGTCGCAGCGTATCAATGAGCAGATAACGGCACCTCAGGTGAGGCTCATCGGCGCGGAGGGAGAGCAGGCTGGTGTCGTGGCAATCGCGGAAGCATTGCGCATGGCGGACGAAGCGGAACTGGATCTGGTGGAGATCGCGCCTTTGGCCGAACCGCCCGTATGCCGGATCATGGATATCGGCAAATTCAAGTACGCTGAAGCCAAGAAACAGCACGAAGCCAAGCTCAAGCAGAAACAGGTCCAGATCAAAGAGATCAAGTTCCGTCCGGGTACGGACGAAGGCGACTACAACATCAAGTTGCGCAACCTGATCAAATTCCTTGCCGACGGCGACAAGACCAAGATCACCTTGCGTTTCCGCGGTCGCGAGATGGCTCACCAGGAGATCGGCATGAAGCTGATCGAACGCATCAAGGCGGATCTGGAAGAACATGGCATGGTCGAGCAGTTCCCGAAGATGGAAGGCCGTCAGATGGTGATGGTGCTCGGTCCCAAGAAGAAATAGTTTTTGCATCGCAGCGGAGCAAGGGACTCGCCGCGGCGGTGGCAGTAAATAGAGTCCCATACAAGTGGTTCCGGGTTTTCAAGTGTTCCTGTCAGGGGCCTCCCGGCGTCATCAAATAAATGGAGTCGTTATGCCAAAGATGAAAACCAAAAGCGGTGCGAAAAAACGCTTCAGCGTCCGCGCCGGTGGCAGCATCAAGCGCGGTCAAGCGTTCAAGCGCCACATCCTTACCAAGAAAACCACCAAGAACAAGCGTCAACTGCGAGGCTCTACAGGTGTCCATGAAACCAACACGGCGTCCGTTCGCGCCATGATGCCCTACGCATAAGGAGTAGAAAATGCCAAGAGTTAAACGTGGTGTAACGGCGCGCGCGCGCCATAAGAAGATTCTCGACAAGGCCAAGGGTTACCGCGGCCGTCGCAACAGTGTCTATCGCATTGCCAAAGAAGCGGTGATGAAGGCCGGTCAGTATGCTTACCGCGACCGTCGTCAACGCAAGCGCCAGTTCCGCACGCTGTGGATCGCGCGTATCAATGCGGCTGCACGCGAGCAGGGTATGGCTTACAGCGTGTTCATGAACGGTCTGAAGAAAGCCGCGATCGAGATCGACCGCAAGGTGCTGGCCGATTTGGCCGTGTTCGACAAGGCTGCGTTTGCGCAGATCGTCGCACAAGCCAAAGCCAGCCTCGGCGCGTAAGTATCGCGCAGCATAAAAAAGGAGGCTTCATGCCTCCTTTTTTTGTTTCAAAACTGAACAATGCAAGAACTACAAAAAATCCTCGATGACGCACTGCAAAGCTTCGCCGCGATAGAAGAAGCGGCCGAGCTGGAAAACGCCAAGGCGCGCTATCTCGGCAAGGAAGGCAGTCTGACCGGTCTGTTGAAAGGTCTGGGCAAGCTCGAAGCCTCCGAACGTCCGGCCGCCGGTGCGCGCATCAACCAGATCAAGCAGCAGATCGAAGCCGCGCTGAATGCGCAACGTGAAGCAATCCAGAATCGTGCCTTGAACGCCAAGCTGGCAGCCGAGTCGCTGGATGTGACGCTGCCGGGACGGGGCACGGGCGTGGGCGGGTTGCATCCGGTCACGCGCACGCTGGAACGCATCGAAACCCTGTTCCATTCCATCGGCTACGACGTGGCGGAAGGCCCGGAGATCGAGAACGATTTCTACAACTTTACCGCGCTGAACATCCCCGCCGACCATCCGGCGCGTGCCATGCACGACACCTTCTACATCGACGAGCAGCATGTGCTGCGCACGCATACCTCGCCGATCCAGATCCGCTACATGCAAGCGCATATGGAGAAGTACAAGCACCTGGCGACGATGCCTGACATCCGCATCATCGCGCCGGGACGCGTGTACCGCGTCGATTCCGATGCCACCCACTCACCGATGTTCCATCAGGTCGAAGGCCTGTGGGTGGGCGAGAAGGTCAGCTTCGCCGACCTGAAAGGCGTGATCGCCGACTTCCTGCAGAACTACTTCGAGACCGAAGACATGCAAGTGCGCTTCCGTCCCTCGTTCTTCCCGTTCACCGAACCCTCGGCCGAGATGGACATGAGCTGGAAGGGCGGCTGGCTGGAGATCGGCGGCTGCGGCATGGTGCATCCCAATGTGCTCAAGCATGTTGGTATCGACAGCGAAAAGTACATCGGCTTCGCCTTCGGCATGGGCGTGGAACGTCTGGCCATGCTGCGCTACGGCGTGAACGACCTCAGGTTGTTCTTTGAGAACGACCTGCAATTCCTGAAACAATTTAACTGAACATGCAATTCTCCGAATCCTGGTTGCGTACCCTCGTGAACCCTTCGCTGTCCAGCGAGGAGTTGTCGCATCTGTTGACCATGGCAGGGCTGGAAGTGGAGGAGATGACTTCTGTTGCTCCCGCTTTCGACAAGGTCGTCGTGGCACAGGTGTTGAGCAAAGAAAAACATCCCGATGCAGACCGCCTGAACGTGCTGACGGTGAACGTCGGACAGACCGAGCCGCTGACCATCGTGTGCGGCGCGGGCAATGTGAGCGTGGGCATGAAAGCGCCCTGTGCGCTGGTCGGTGCCAGATTGCCCGGTATCGAGATCAAGCAGGCCAAGGTGCGCGGTGTCGCGTCCTTCGGCATGATGTGTTCGGAGAAGGAACTTGGTCTGGCAGAAACGAGCGATGGACTGATGGTGCTGGCCGAGGATGCCTTGGTCGGCCAGAGCATCCGCGAATATCTCGATCTGAATGATCATCTGATCACGCTCAAACTCACACCGAATCGCAGTGATTGTCTGTCGCTGAACGGCATCGCACGCGAAGTGGCGGCACTGACTGGCGCGGCCATGCAAGCCTTTCCGCAAGCCACCTTCAAGCAAACCGGCAAAGAAAGCCGCAAGATCAAGTTGGCTGCTGCTGCAGCCTGTCCGCGTTATACGGGGCGCGTGATCTCCGGTGTCAATGCCAAAGCGACGACTCCGGCATGGATGGTTCAGCGTTTGCAGCGCTGCGGCCTGCGCAGCATCAGTGCGCTGGTGGACGTGACCAACTATGTGCTGCTGGAACTTGGGCAGCCGTTGCACGCCTTCGACTTGAACAAACTCAACGGCGATATCGACGTGCGTTTTGCGCGCGCAGGAGAAAAACTGAAACTGCTGAACGAGCAGACCGTCGACCTGCAGGACGACATGCTGGTGATCGCAGACGGCAAGGGCCCGGTCGCGCTGGCTGGCGTGATGGGCGGCGCAGACAGCGCCGTGGATGACGCGACCACCGATATCTTCCTGGAGAGCGCGTTCTTTGTGCCGAGCGTAATCGTCGGTAAATCGCGCCGTCTCGGCTTCGGTTCCGATTCATCCTATCGTTTCGAGCGCGGCGTGGATTTTGCCGCGACGCAGCTCGCGCTGGACCGCGCCACGCAACTGATCCTGGATATCTGCGGCGGACAGGCGGGAGCGATGGTGGAAGTACAGGGCGAACTGCCGGTGCGCCATGCGGTGAAGTTGCGTACTTCCCGTGTACATCGCGTGCTGGGCATTGCACTGCAAGAAGCAGAGATAGCACTGATCCTGAATCGGCTCGGTATGGCATACCAGCAAACGGGCGAGGAATTCTCGGTGACGCCCCCCAGCTACCGCTTCGATATCGCCATCGAAGAAGACCTCATCGAGGAAGTCGCGCGCGTGCATGGCTATGAAAAGATCGAGCCTGCGCCCATCCAGGCGCGCATGAGCATCCTGCCCTTGGTCGAGGCCGAGCGTCCGTTGGCGAAGCTGCGCCAGAACATGGTACTGCGAGATTATCAGGAGACCATCAACTATTCGTTCGTCGAGGCTGAATGGGAACGCGACCTGTGCGGCAACTCAGCGCCCATCGCGCTGAAGAATCCCATCGCCAGCCAGATGAGCGTGATGCGCAGCAGCCTGCTGGGCGGCTTGATCGCTGCCTTGCGTACCAATCTGGCGCGCAAACAGCCGCGCGTGCGACTGTTCGAGATCGGCGGATGTTTTGCAGCCGAGGCGGGAAGTTATGCCCAGGATGAACGGCTGGCCGGATTGGCCTATGGTGGGGCAGTAGCCGAACAATGGGGTGTCGCCGGCCGTAACGTCGACTTCTACGATGTGAAGGGTGACGTGGAAGCCATATTCGCTCCGCGCACGCTGACTTTCCAGGTGGCAGAGCATCCGGCTTCCCATCCGGGACGTTCGGCGCGCATCCTGCTGGAGGGGCGTGCCATCGGCTGGATAGGCGAATTGCACCCGCAATGGCAGCAACAATATGACCTGCCGCAGGCTGTGGTGTGGTTCGAGATCGAACTTGCGGCACTGATCCAATCAGGTGTCCCCAGGCTGCAAAATATCTCGCGTTTCCCCCCGGTGCGGCGCGATGTCGCTGTATTGGTTGATGAAAACGTTACAGTACAGTCGCTTGTGGATGTGATGCGGGCAGAACAGGTGCCTAATGTGGTCGAGGTGGCATTGTTCGACGTTTATCGCGGCAAAGGAGTTGAGCAAGGTAAAAAAAGCCTTGCATTCCGTGTGTTATTGCAAGATACTCAAAAAACTCTGATGGATGCCGAAATCGAAGAAAAAATGTCGCGTCTGGTTGCTGCATTGCAGCGCCAAGGCGCACAGTTGCGAGTGTAAGAGGAGAATATGACGACACTGACCAAGGCCGAACTGGCCGACCTGCTGTTTGAGAAAGTCGGGCTGAACAAGCGTGAAGCAAAAGACATGGTAGAAACCTTCTTTGAAGAGATACGCATGCAACTGGAGCAGGGGGAGAGCGTCAAGCTGTCCGGCTTCGGCAATTTCCAGCTGCGCGACAAGCCGCAGCGTCCCGGCCGCAACCCGAAAACTGGAGAAGAGATCCCTATCACTGCACGCCGTGTGGTGACTTTCCACCCCAGCCAGAAACTCAAGAGCATGGTGGAAAAGACCTATCATGGAACACCACGCAGCTAATTCCGACCTGCCGCCCATCCCGGCCAAGCGCTACTTCACCATCGGCGAAGTCAGCGAACTGTGCGGGGTGAAGGCGCATGTGTTGCGTTACTGGGAACAGGAATTCACCCAGCTCAAACCGGTGAAACGCGGCGGCAATCGCCGCTACTACCAGCACCACGAAGTCCTGCTCATCCGCCGTATCCGCCAACTGCTTTACGAAGAAGGTTTCACCATCAGCGGCGCGCGCAGCCGTCTGGATCAGCAGGCCATGCGCCATGATGAGAACGCTGCAAGTACCTCCGGTACTTTCGATATTGCCGCTTTCAGGCACGAACTGCGCGACATCATTTCCTTGCTGCATGCGTGAACAGAAATCAGCAAAACTGCTTCAAGGATTCTGCAACGCTCTGCTATAATCCGCGCCCTCGGGGCGTAGCGCAGCCTGGTAGCGTACTTGCATGGGGTGCAAGGGGTCGGGAGTTCGAATCTCCCCGCCCCGACCAATAAATCAATTGGTTGCCGAAGATAGATAGCCAGCTTAATGCTGGCTTTTCTATTTTGGATACTTCAACCGTTGTAAACCTGAATCGGCCACTTTGATGCGGCATACCCACTATGCCTGCTGCGATTCCAGCAACGCCTCGAATTGCTCTACCGGTAACGGCCGGCTGAACAGGTAACCCTGGAATTGTGTGCAGCCTTTCTCCAGCAGGAGCAGGCGTTGTTCCTCCGTCTCCACCCCTTCCGCGATGACTCCCAGGTTCAGGCTGTGCGCCATGGCGATCACGGTGCGCACGATCGCCTGATCGCTGGGATCGGTGGTGATGTCGCGCACGAACGATTGGTCGATCTTGAGTTGGTTGAGCGGCAGCTCCTTGATGTATTGCAGGGATGAATATCCGGTGCCGAAGTCGTCCAGCGAGAACAGGATGCCGAGCCTCTTCAGTGCATACATGGTCGCGATGGTGTTTTCGACATCTTCCTGCAGGATGCTTTCGGTCAGTTCCAGTTTCAGGAGCGCCGGATCGATGGCATGACGCGATACGGTCGCCTTTACCTGGCTGACGAAATCCGCTTCGCGGAACTGCTTGGCACTTACGTTCACAGCCAGACACAGATGGCGCGTGCGCACATTCTGCTTCCACTGTTTTATCTGAGCGCAAGCCGTATCCAGCACCCAGAGTCCGATGGGCAGGATCAGGCCGGTCTCTTCCGCGAGCGGGATGAAATCGGACGGCGGGATGAGGCCGCGTTCTGGATGTAGCCAACGTATCAAGGCTTCCGCGCCCAGCGGGCGGTTGTCGCTGTCGATCTGCAACTGGTAATAAAGACTGAATTGCCGACTTTCCAGCGCTTTGCGCAATTCATTCTCCAGTGACGCGCGCGCGTTGATGGCATCCTGCATATGCGGATCGAAGAAACGCAGGCCGTTGCGGCCGGCTTTTTTGGCCTGGTACATCGCGATGTCGGCCTGCTTGAGCAGATCTTCCAGCGGTTGTTGCCGGTCACTGAACAGGGTGGCGCCGATACTGGGGGTGCAGTGGTATTCGTGGGTGGTCAGATGATAGGGCTGGTTGAGTGCGGACAGTATCTTGTTGCCGATGGACTCTGTTTGCTCCGCAGCTTCCAGCGATTGCGCGCTCAGGTCTTCCAGCATCACCACGAACTCGTCGCCTCCCAGCCGCGCTACCGTGTCTCCCTCGCGCACACACGAGACCAGCCGCTGGGCGACCTGCTGCAGCAGCAGATCGCCCATGTCATGGCCGAGGGTGTCGTTCAGTATCTTGAAATTGTCCAGGTCGATGAACAGCAGAGCGCCTTGCTTGCCGCTGCGCATTGTGGAAGCCAGCGCCTGTTGCAGCCGGTCCAGCAGCAGTCTGCGGTTGGGCAACTGGGTCAGCGGATCGAAGAATGCCAGACTCTTGATCTCGTCCTCGGCCGCCTTGTGCATGGTGATGTCGGCAAGGGAAGCGACATAATTGGTGACCTTGCCGCCCGGATCCAGTACCGCAGTGATGGTAAGACGCTCCGGGTAGATGGCGCCGTTCTTGCGCCGGTTCCATATCTCGCCTTTCCACGCGCCGGTCTTTTTGATATTGGACCACATGGCGGCGTAGAAGGCTGCATCGTGACGTCCTGATCTGAGCATGCGCGGGTTGCGGCCGATGGCTTCCTTCGCGCTGTAACCCGTGATATCGGTGAACGCCTGGTTGACGCGGAGTATCCGGTTGTCGGCGTCGGTGATCAGGATGCCTTCCTGGGTTTCGAACGAAGTGGCAGCGATGCGAAGTTCTGCCGCGGCCTGCTTGCGTGCCGTGATGTCACGCGAAGAATTGAACAGAGCGGGCTTGCCCTCCAGCACCAGCGGATAGCCGCTGACCTCGACATCGAACACGCGACCGTCCTTGCGCCGGTGGCGGGTCTCGAATTCGGAGCGGGTCTTGGCTTCGAGTTGCTGATCAAGCTTGCGGGCAAGCATTGCCGGATCGAAATTGGCATCCCACTGCGAGACATGCATGCCGATCACCTCGTTGCGCGAATAACCCAGCATGGAGCAGAACGAATCGCTGGCTTCGATGACGTAGCCGTTGATGTCGAGGATATGGATGCCGTCGCTGGCATTGCGCAACAGGGCGAGGTTCTTCTCGCTTTCCCTGCGCAATGCCAGCTCGGCATGCTTGCGTTCTGTGATATCGGTGGTGACACCGATGTAATGTTGCAACTGTCCCGATTTGTCACGCGAAGCGGAGATCGACAGGTGGACATCGTAGTAATCGCCATTCTTGTGGCGATTGACCAGTTCGCCATGCCAGGCACCGGTACGCAGTATCTCTTTCCACATCTCCACATAGAACTCCCTGGGCTGTTTGCCGGAAGAGAGCAGCCGCGGATTGCGGCCCATCACTTCTTCCGCGCTGTAGCCGGAGATGCGGGTGAAGGCGGGATTGACCGAGATGATATCCGCATGCAGATCCGTGATCATGATGGCATCGCTGCTGGAATCGAACACCGTGGCGTTGATGCGCTGCAAGCGTTCGGCTTCTGTACGCTGTGCCGCGATCTGCAGCTGGCGGCGGTAGAACGCGGTGGCTAGCAGGATGATGGCGATCAATGCCGGAATGACGACGCCCAGCAAGGTCCTTGCCTCCGTATTCCATTGCTGCAATGCGTGCGCGCGCTGGATATGGGTGACAACGACGAACGGATACAGGCGCGAAGCCCGATAGGAGGTCAACACATGCCGACCATCGCTCATGACTTCTTCGAACTTCCCCGATTCGATCTCGGCAAGTATCAAGTTGTTTTCAAGGAACTTGTGCACCGAACCGAGCCGGGACGCCGGATCGGTATCCATCAGCAAGGTGCCGTCGTAGAGCAGCACTTCGACCGAGCCTTCGCTGGCATCGAGCTTCTGCGCGACGTGATTGACGAAATAATCCGGGTTGAGCGCAAACAGCAGCGTTATGGTGCGCGTGCCCTGCCGAAGCGAGCGTATGACCGGGATGAAACTCTGTGTCTCGGCCTCCAGTGGCGCAAGCGGAGTGGAAACCCGGCCGTCCGCGAAGTCGCGGCCGCTCCATGGTCGTCCTGTGCGCAGGATACCCTCCGTTCCTGTTGTCGGCGGCAAAGGGGTTTGTGTCGACACAGTGATGCCGACGTTGGCGGGATTGGAACTGGCAAAGATGCGGCCGCTCTCGTCGATCAGCGACATCGATCGCAGGAACGGGGCGTGGCGCAGGGTGGTGACGAAAGAGCTTTCGATGAAGCGCAAATCAGGCGCTCGCTCCGACGGCATCAGCGCATTGGCAGCGATGAGGTCGGTGACATGCAGGTTCTGGGTCAGGAAATCCTCAAAACCGCGTGTATGCATCGCGGATATCTCCAGACCGCTGTTGATCGCATCGGCGCGCAGACGCCACAACGTGTAGGCGGTGATGGAGATCATGCCGCATACGAACAGCAGCATGGCCCCGAGGTAGATGCGGCGCAGTTGTAGCGCCCGTTGTGTCATGGGACGACGATGGGATCGAGTTTGTGGCGTTTCGCCGACGCCAGCAGGCGGCCGTCGCGTTTGATATCGGCCACAAAGCGTTCCAGTCGAGCATGCCACACATCATCGCCCGGTCGCATGGCATAGGCATAAGGGGTGATGTGATAGGTGCCAGGTGGAGAAACCAGTCGCGCCCAGTCGGCATTGGCCAGAAAGCGCTGGCTGTAGGGGTAGTCGGTCATGAACACATCGGCGCGCCCGGACTGCACTTCCTGCTCGCGCGCAAACGGCGTGTCCAGGATGAGCAATTGTGCGTCCCTGAGCTTGTCCTTCATCACTGGCTCATGCAGCGTGCCCTTGGCGACCGCCACGACCGATCCCGGCTTGTCTATGTCTTCCCATGATTTGATGCGGCGGTTGGTCTTGCTGGTGATCGCGTAGATGTCGCTGGCGAGGTGGGGAAGGGTGAAGCGCAGGCTCTTCGCGCGCAGCGGCGTGATGCCGATGGCGAACATGGCGATGTCGCAACGGTCGCCGGTGACATCGTCGATCAGTTTTGCGAAGGAACTGTCGACGAACTCGACGGACACGCCGAGTCCCTTGCCCAGCTCGTTGGCCATGTCGATGTCGATGCCGGATAACTGCTGCGTCTTCGGGTTGCGGTAGGTGATGCTGAAATAATCCGGCCAGATGCAGACGCGGACGACCTTGTTTGCCATGACACGGTCAAGGCGATTCGCGGTCTGGTTCTGAGCCTGGGACGGTCGCGGCAGAACGCACGCGATGGCAAGCATCGCGAGCAAAATGGATTTGCGCATCGGCTCTCACTCCTAAATGTTGAGGTAATCGAATTACCTTCTCGTGTACCGACCGTCAGGCAACACTGCTGACTGCATTCGGTTGATGGGGATTTTAACAGCTAAGCCTGCGACACGCTTTGCCGTTGCCGCTGGAAAACATGAGAACCATACGAGGGTGCAGGGTTGTTATCGAATGACGGCGAACAACCCGCATTATCAAGCGGGTATTTATTTGCGCAGTTGTATCAGGGCGCGCGCCTGCATAGCGCAGGCACTGGCCGTGGCCGAGTCCAATTTCTTCAGCCAGGCTTCCGGTATCTCTTCCATCCCGTACATAGCCCCGGCCAGCATACCCGCGATGGCGCCTGTGGTATCGGCATCGCCGCCGCGGTTGACCACATCTATCAGGCAGCCGCGGAAGTCGTCGGTATCGAAGAAGCTCTGGAACACGGCTCGCAGCGTGTCGGCCACATAGCCGCTTGGGTTCGCGCTCTGCTTGACTGCACGGAACCTGAATTCAGGAAAGCGTGCCGCCAGCGGATGGGCGTACTTGTGCAGCAGCTCGTTCTTGCTTGTCCCCCGTAGCGCATCCTGCACCATGAAGATGAGGCATCCACAGGCCGCATCCGAAAGTGCGCAATTGTGCGTGGTGTGTGCCTGTGCCGCATTGGCTTTGCGCACTTCATCCTCGTTTTGCCCCAACGTGGCGAGCGCCACCGGCAACACGCGCATGGCCGCACCGTTGCCTGCGTCGTGATCGGAATAAGGTGCCTCCGGGTTGCCGGTCTTGCGGAAGTGCAGCAGGTTGCGGCGTACCGTGTTGCCGATGTCCACCGGCTTGGCGCGCATCCAGGCATCGAACGCTCGCGCCGCAGCGAGCGCGTCCACGCAGCCTTCGGCAAGGATGGCCTCGCCCAGTGCCAGCGACATGGTGGTGTCGTCGGTGACATGGCCCGGCTTCAGATGCAGCCAGCCGCCGCCGCACAATGTGTCGTGCGTTCCGAATTTTGCCGCGATCTCGCGCGGTGTCATGAACTCCACAGTCGAACCC
Source organism: Gammaproteobacteria bacterium (assembly GCA_018813765.1). Lineage (GTDB taxonomy): Bacteria > Pseudomonadota > Gammaproteobacteria > Burkholderiales > Gallionellaceae > Sideroxyarcus. Next base: position 185,979 of record JAHJBC010000009.1, read on the forward strand.
AGCGCATCGCCTATGGCCAATCCGAGGTAGGCGGCAGCTGCGCGGTCGGCAGTTTGCATATCCGGATTAATCTTCCGGTCCAAAACACTTGTCGTAATCGGCGCACACCGCACAGCTCGGCGCCCGACAGATGCGGATGTCCTCCTTCTCGCACAACTGCTTGTACAGGAATTTTTTCCACTTCATATCGTGCACGTTCTTTGCCGCCAGGGCAGGGAAGTTCTGCATCATCAACAGGCTCAGGGACTTGCGCGACCACAGGCCCAAGTCCTGCCACAGGTGGTCGTTGGCCATGCAGGCGGTGGTGACGATCTCGGCCATCCATTGCTCCGACATGTTCCGGTTGGCGCAGTGTTCGAGCAGCAGGCCGAGCACATCGTCGCGCTCCGGTGCGCGCGGGTCGGCTGAGACGTTCGTGATAATGACATGAAGGTGCATGCCGGGAAAATGTGCGGACAGCAGCGCGAAGAATTCCTTTTCGTTCAATCCCAGTCCTGGAGGCAATGCGCCCACGCCGTCAATCTGGTTGCTGATCATCTGCGCAAACAGCTCATCGTTGGGCAAGCCTGCGGCATGCGCCATCAGTTCGGCATAGAGGCTGCCGGCCTGTGCTGCGGGATCCTGTGAGAGCAGGGCGCTTGCTTGCATGATGTTTCCTACTTGCTGGGATACTCGATCAGCAGGTCTTCGTCGCGCAGCACCATCTGGCAAGCCAGGCGCCATTCGGTGGTGACGAGGTCGTTGACCTTCATCGCTTCGACCTGCGCCGCAGTGATCTTGCCCGAGTCTTTGAGCACATTGATCTCGCGGTCGGTCAACGGCCCGGCCATCGGTCCCTTGTTGGACAGGTTGGTCACCTTCACCAGGCAGGTCGAACACTCGCCGTCGCCGCAGCCGAAGTCGATGGGGATGTGATTCTCCTTGGCCAGCGTGAGCACGGTCATGGTATGGCTTCCCGCGACGGCATAGACGGTCTTGTCCTTGTGCAGCGGGCTGGAAAAAGTGATGTTCGGCATTGCTGTGACTCCTGATGTAGTTTGAAAATCGTTACGCTTTGACGGTGATGTCGCCGCCCAATACTTGCGCCTGACAGGCGAGGCGCTGGTTGCTAGCGGCCATGTTCTCCTGCAGCACCTTGTCCTCCAGCACCGAGCGTTCGCTCATGTTCTCCATGCCGGAGCTGATACGCACGAGGCAGGTGCAGCATTCGCCTTCGCGGCAGCCGTAGGTGATGCCGGCGCCGATCTTTTCCGAGATCTCGATCAAACGCGTACCCGCAGGCACATTGACGGTGATGCCGAGTTTCTCGAAGGTGACGTTGGCTTTAGGCATGGAGTTCCTCCGGCATCGGACAGGGTTTCGCTTCGTGGCCTTTGGGGCAGGCTTCGATATCGCCCGCCGGTACGGCATCATTAAGGCCTATCCACGATTTCACTGCATTGGCATCGAAGCCGGCTCGCAACTCGCCCTCCACATCCATCAGCGGGCGGCGGATCAGCAGAGGGTCGAGCATCATCAGGCTAAGTGCTTCTTCTGCTGCGCAAGCAGCCGGATCGACCTCTCCCGATTTCACGCGCGGGGCGGCGGGGTTGAACCACTGCGCAACGGGCAATTCGCCGAAGAACGCGCGCAGGCGTTCGGCAGTCCATTTTTCGGTGAGCAGATTCTTCGCCAGCACAGTGTGCCCCGACGCGGCCAGCCACACCTTCTGTTTGGTGTTGTTGCCGCAACCGGGTTTTTCGTAAAAAACGATGGTCGCCATGTCAGGCCGCCAGTTTCTGCAGCGGGATGTTGGTGAGTGAACCGGGCGGATTCATCGGCACGCCATCTTCATTCAGGATCGCACCCTCGATCGGACAGATGCTCGCGCATTGCGAATCCTCAAAATCGCCGGAACATTCGTTGCACTTGTCCGCATCGATCAGGAAATGCGGTTTCGCCTCGTAGATCGCCTTGCTCGGACACAGCGGTTCGCAGGCCCAGCAATTGGTGCAGAGTTCGATGATTTCGAGTGCCATGCTATTTCCTTTGCTAAACCATCTTCATTAAAACCGTCATTCCGGCGCAGGCCGGAATCCAGCTAATTTCAACATCCTCGCGTAGCGAGTCATCAGGTGTTGACTGCTTCGCAGGCTTTTCCTTTGACTGGATTCCGGCCTGCGCCGGAATGACAATCAACTTCAAGCCACCTTCTGTTGTTCGTCCACTGTAGTTTCCAGCTTGCCCGCAACCCGCATCTCTTCATAAACCTTGAGCACGGCATCCTCGATAGGCTCCATCGCATGCTCGCCGTTGGGCTGGATGCCCGCGGCTTCCAGCGGCCCCCAAGGTTCGTAGCCGACTTTGCTGCACAGCACGGCTTCGCAACCGGCCAGAACTTTCAGTGTCTTGTCCAATACGCTTTCGCCGTCGCCGCAGCTGATGTCGCCCTCGCAGTACGGTGTGGTCTTGCGGTGTCCGATAAAACGCACACCGTCGGACGATGCTTCGTAAATCAGGAATTCGCCCGCGTGGCCGAAGTGCTCGTTGATGATGCCGCCGCCCTTGGTGGCGACTGCCATCAGTACCGGACGCGTGGTTTCTTTCTTCTTGAGCCCCTGAATGTTGACCACCTGCACCTTGGCTTCCTTGGCGAGGCGTTTGCTTTCCAGTTCCTCGTTGATCGCGGCATGCACTTCGGCGCGCATCTTCATCGCTTCCGGATAGTTGATCTCCATCTGCTCGACCTTGTCCATGGTGAACTCGGAGCCTCTGTCTTCGCCCAGCAAACCGACCGCATCGGCGCGGCACTGGCGGCAATGGCGCATCATGTTCATGTCGCCCTCGCACGCATCCTGCAAGGCTTGCAGCTCTTCGTTGGTCGGGCCGCGCTGGCCGGTGAGACCGTAGAAAGTGCCGTGCTCGGCTTCCGAGATCAGCGGCATCACGTTGTGCAGGAAGGCGCCCTTGCCCTTTACGATCTTCGACACTTCTTCCAGATGCTTGTCGTTCACACCGGGGATCATCACCGAGTTCACTTTCACCAGGATGCCCTTGGCGACTAGCATCTCCAGTCCCTTCTGTTGTTGCGCGATGAGTATCTCGGCCGCTTCGCGCCCCTTGATGCGCTTGTTCTTCCAGAATATCCACGGATAGATCTGCGCGCCCACGTCGGGATCGACGCAGTTGATGGTGATGGTCACATGGTCGATGTTGTACTGCGACAGTTGTTCCACCTCTTCGGGCAGCGACAGGCCGTTGGTCGACACGCACAGCTTGATGTCCGGGGCTTGCTCGGACAACATGCGGAACGTCTCGAAAGTGCGCTCCGGGTTGGCCAAAGGATCACCGGGACCGGCGATGCCCAGCACCGTCATCTGCGGGATAGTCGCCGCGACGGCCAATACTTTCTTCACTGCCTGCACCGGATGGTGCAGCTCGGACACAACGCCGGGGCGCGATTCGTTGGCGCAATCGTATTTGCGGTTGCAGTAGTTGCACTGGATGTTGCAGGCCGGAGCGACGGCCACGTGCATGCGCGCGAAATAGTGGTGCGCCTCTTCCGAATAACAGGGATGGTTGAACACCTTCTGGCGGATATGCTCCGGCAGGTGGTCCATCTGTTTGTCGGTCGAACCGCACGATCCGGCGGAACATCCGCCTTTTTTTGGTTCAGCGGCTGCGATGTTAATGACGGGCAATTGCATGGTGATGTCCTCCGGCTTGTCTTTGCACCATGTATCAGCAAGCGGCGTGCCTGCCCGCTATAGTTGTGCAAGCCAATGTTTTTCAAGCAAAGATTTACTGAGAAGCGGGCCGCTGTAGCAAAATGCACATGACATCCGGAATGCCTTGTGGCGAAGGCGACAAAACCGATACATATCCCGATTTGTTGGAGTGTGTTGAGGCTTATGCGGGGAATGGATTGTGGGGGTATTGCGTCTTGCAGAGGTCTAGGTAACGTTCTATATCTTTTGGCATATTCCGCCGCGGGGGCTTTGGTGCTAGATTACGGCGCTAACAGTATTGGAAAACATATCCATGGCAATCAGGATCGTAGTCCCCAAGGCGCCGCCAATGCCGGTGTTCCCCCCTGACATCGCAACCGAGGTCAAGTTGATCTATGACAAATTCCCCAAGGTGGGCGCCAAGATATCCGTGATGTGGGGGTCGGTCGAATTGCAGAAATATCTCAACACCACCATCTTCGACGATCGCGGCGGACGCCAGGGTTTCCCGCAGCCGGTCATCTCCGCATTGATGCGGATCTCCAAATACCATGAGACGCTGATCCCGGAAGCGAATCAGGGAGACGTCTGGAACGACGTCATCATCTGATTGTCAATGTTGCCACACACCGCAGTTCGTCAGCATACCTTGACGGAGAAGTCGATAATTCCGTGATGCTTTCTTTTCTGTTCTGATATCCATTGAGGATGGTGCGAATCTTTGAATTCTTGGTTTTCTTGGTGTGCCAACAATAAAACAGGGGCCTAAGCCCCCGTTTCAATGCAATCAAATTTCACTGGATCAGAAACTGAAATTTTCCCTGCGCCGTGCCATAAAACCGATCAAGCCCAAGCCAGCCAACATCAGAGCGTAAGATTCGGGTTCGGGTACCGGGGAGATGACTTCATTGATTCTCAGGTTATCCATCGCAAAGTGCAGACCAGCGCCGTCAAGATCGGAATTCTGTACGCCGCCGCTTGTGAAAAAAGAGACAGAGTTGAGATTGGCCCAGTTAAAGAAGATATTCGTCGGTCCGTAGGTGTCGACCGTGAAGTCAGTTGTATAAGTATTGGAACCGCCAGTCGCCACCACATGGATCTGAAGTCCATTGTTCCATGCGCCCGTAAAGAAAGCGTCGTTCAGGGTGAATGCGGTAGCACTACTGAAGCTCGCTGGCTCTCCATACATGTTGAATGCCGTATTCGTTCCTGATACGGTGCCGGTGTCGTAGCCGGAACCCGGCATACTCGTGCCACTGATGACTCCGAAATTGTCCCATTGCAAGCCACCGTAGCCGTTCGTGATCGAATTCACGTCAAAGTTAAGCACTTCGGCGTTAGCGGAGGGGCCGACCATTAGCATGGAGGAGATCATGATGGCTCCAGCGAGCTTCTTCAATGAACCTTTTGTAACATTACGCATTTTCAGCCTCTTGGAAGTTGAGAATAAAATAACTGTGATTTCGCTGACGGGCATGCTGAGGCCTTATTCAATGTAAGGCCATTGTACTAAAGTACAGGGTGGTGGATTTTATTTCGATTGATAGGCTGATGATGCAGCCACGAATATTTTCGGACGCTCAATATTTTGGAAAGTAGCGCAAGTAAACTGAAGACAGGCAAGCCATTATTGTTCGGCGTAGCATCATCCTGTCGTGTCTTCATATTTGCCGCACCTTGATGTTCAGCGTCTGGATGCGGTAGGCGATCTGCCTCGGCGTCATGTCGAGCAGGCGCGCGGCCTTGGCCTGCACCCAACCGGCCTGTTCCAGCGCGGCGATGACTTTTTCGCGCTCGTCCAGGTTGGGGTCGTCCAGATCCACTTCCTGTATTGGACCGCGGCTGCTTGAAATCTTCTCGTCGATGCCGGTGAGCAGGATGGCATCCCGGTCTATGGTTTCACCCTCGGTCATCACCGAAGCGCGCTCCAGGCAGTTCTCCAATTCGCGCACGTTGCCCGGCCAGTCGTGGTGCATGAGGATGCGCAGCGCGGCATCGGTGAGGCTGAGCTGGCGGCCCTGGCTGGTGCTGATCTTTTCCACCAGGAAACGCGCGATCTCCGGGATGTCCTCCATGCGGTCGCGCAGCGGCGGCAGGTATAGCGGCATCACGTTGAGGCGGTAATACAAGTCCTCGCGGAAGCGGCCTCTCTCGACCTCGGCCTCCAGGTCGCGGTGCGTCGCGGCGACCACGCGCACATCGACTTTGATGGTTTTGGTACCGCCGACGCGTTCCAGTTCGCCTTCCTGCAACACGCGCAGCAACTTGGCCTGGAACGAGGCGGAGATCTCGCCGATCTCGTCGAGGAACACAGTGCCGCCCTCGGCCTGTTCGAAGCGCCCCTTGCGTTGCGCCACCGCGCCGGTGAAGGCGCCTTTCTCGTGGCCGAACAGTTCGCTTTCCAGAAGCGTCTCCGGCAGAGCGGCGCAGTTGAGTTTGACGAATGCGTTGCGCGCGCGCGGCGAGTTGTAGTGGATGGCGTTGGCGATGAGTTCCTTGCCGGTGCCGGTCTCGCCACGGATCAGTACCGTGGTGTTCCATTTCGCCACCAGCCGCACCTGCTCGAAGATGCGGCGCATCGACTGGGTATGGCCGATGATGTTGTCGAAACCGTATTGCCCGCGCACGGTGCGGCGCAGCACATCGCGCTCTTCGGCGATTTCCTGCTTCTCCAGCGCGACTTCCTGCGACAGGCGCACACTCTGCCCGATCAGGTTGGCGACCATCTCGAGGAAGCGCTGATACTCATCGAGGGTCTTGGTGATGGAGGGCGCAGGCTGCGCCGCCAGCACGCCGACCACTTTCTGGCCGATACGGATAGGCACGCCGACGAAAGCGCCCTGCGGGTTGTAGATACCGAGGCGCGAAAGGAAGCGCGGCTCGTCCATGATGCATTCGACCGCGATGCTGTTGCCGGTCTTGAGGATGGTGCCGACTACGCCTTCGCCGGGCAGGTAGCTCACTTCTTCGGTGACGGTGTCGGACACGCCATACACCAGCGAGACCTGCAGTTCGCCGGTCGCTGCGTCCATCAGGCTCACCATACCGCGTTCCAGCGCCATGCCCTCGTGCAGCGCATTCAACACGCCGTCCAGCGTCTGTTTGAAGTTGAGCGAGTGCGACAGCACACGGCTCACCTGGTACAGCGTCTCCAGTTCGGAATGCAGCAGATCGAGCTCGCGTTTAAGATCAGTCATGGCTGCCTCCCGCGATCAGCGGCAGTTGCACGCGCACGCGGCAACCGGTACGCCAGGCCGGGTCGATATCTATCGTGCCGCCGTGCTGGTTGATGACTTCCTGTGCCATGGCGAGGCCGAGGCCGAGGTGCTGCCGCGCCGCACCCTTGGTGGTGAAGAAGGGCTGGAATACCTTGTAGCGCAAATCGTCGGCAATACCGGGGCCGCTGTCTTCCACCCGGATCTCGATGTGGTCCGCGTGCGTGGAGCAGGTCAGGCGCAGTTCGCGCGTACCGCCGCGGCGTTCGTTCATCGCTTCGATCGCGTTGCTGACCAGTTGCTTGAACAGGTTGGTCAGTTGAGCGGGATGCCCCGAGATGGTCGTTGCTCCGCTTGAGGGCAACCATTCCACCACCACCCCGGCGCTGAGCAGGTTGGCGGTGGTGAGCTTGAGCACATCGACCAGCACCTCGTTGAGATCGACCGGTTGCATCGCTTCGTTGCTTTGGCAGGGAATGCAGGAACGCAATGTCTCCAGCGCCTCGCGGCTCTTCTGCATCGCCTCGTCCAGTGCGCTGGCGGCGGGCAGGTCGGCACCGTTGTCGCGGCGGCGTTCCATCATGGCGGCCACCGCACTCAGCATGTTGAGCGGGCCTTCCAGTTGATAGACCGCACCGGCCAATGTCTCGCGCAATCCCTGGATGCGTTCCTGTTCGGACAGCAACGCGCGCAGGCTGTTGATGCGCAATGCCTCCTGCTGGCGCTTGATCTCGCTGATGTCCTGGATGGTAAGCAGCAGATAGTGGCGGCGCAGCGGTTCGTAGAAGGCGTCCGCGCCGACATCATGTTCTTCGAACCACGAGATTGCGCAGGAGAACCAGCGCGATGTCTTCTTTGGTGTCTCGATGCAGACCTCGCGCGCGGCGATGTTGCGGTGCTTGTCGTGTGCCTTGGCGAAGGCATCGCCCATCTGTTCGCGCAGGGCGGCGAGCAGTTTCAGCGCGGGTTCCTTGCCGAGGTCGCTGACGAGCTTCTTGTATTCCTGGTTGTCCAGAACCACGCGTTCCTTGTCGTCGAGCAGCACGATGGCGACCTGCGCCGCATCCACCACCGATTCGATCAGCGTCTTCTGGTTCTGCACCTGGCGTTCGAGGCGGTGCACCTCGGTCACATCGCGGTGCATGCCGAGGTAATGCGTGGTGTCGCCGTCCTCGCTCACCACCGGGGTGATGGTGACATCGGCCAGATAGCGGCTACCGTCCTTGCGTTTGTTCACCAGCAGACCGTTCCACGGACGCTGGCGCTGGATCTGCGCCCACAGCGTCTCGTACACCAGCTTGGGCGTGACGCGGTAGGAGAGGATGGATTCGTTGTGGCCGACGACCTCGTCCTGTCCATAGCCGGTGATGCGCTGGAAGGCGCCGTTGGCATACAGGATGTTGGCTTTCGCATCGGTGATCGAGATGGCCAGCGCGGCTTGCTCCACCGCCTTGCGGAAAAGATGCATCGGCACTTCGCCAGCGGCGGCGGTCGCGGTCGGTGCGACAGGTTGCTTGGACATGAAAGCTCCGGTTGATGGGTGACACAGGTAGTTCAGCAATAACCATGCCCGGGAATTCGCGTTCCCCATCAACTCTCCCAAGCCCCCGCCGATTGTTGCGTTTGCTACATCCGTGCATCAGCCGACCCGACAACGACAAGTGTTTTTCGCACCGGGCTGGTGCGCGCACGCACCAAATGCCTGATTCTGTGCGTCCCGCTTCAGTGCGCATACGCTGGCACGGCGCTTGCACAATGCAGTGCAGGAGAACGAACGATATGAGCGAATACCTGTTGCTGTTGCTCGGCACGGCGCTGGTCAACAACGTGGTGCTGGTGAAATTCCTCGGGCTGTGCCCGTTCATGGGTGTGTCCAAAAAGATGGACGGCGCGCTCGGCATGGGCATGGCCACCACCTTCGTGCTGACCTTCGCCACCGCGGCAAGCTGGATGCTGGAGCACTGGCTGCTGATGCCGCTGGGCATCCAGTACCTGCGCATCCTCGCCTTCATCCTCACCATCGCGGCGACGGTGCAGTTCACCGAGATGGCGATCCGCAAATTCAGTCCGGGCCTGTATCAGGTGCTGGGCATCTACCTGCCGCTCATCACCACCAACTGTGCCGTGCTGGGCGTGGCATTGCTCAACGTGCAGGAGAAGAGCGATTTCGTGCACAGCCTGATGTACGGCTTCGGCTCCGCGCTCGGTTTCATGCTGGTGATGCTGCTGTTCACCGGCCTGCGGGTGCGACTTGCCTACGCGCAAGTTCCGCCCGCATTCAGCGGCGCGCCCATCGGCTTCGTCACCGCCAGCCTGCTGGCGCTGGCGTTCATGGGGTTTGCGGGATTGGCATAAAGGAGAGATCGAAATGTTATTCGCAGCGATCATCAGTTTGACCCTGTTGGGTACCGCGCTCGGCTTGTTGCTCGGCGTCGCCGCGCGCTATCTGAAAGTCGAAGGCAACCCGCTGGTCGCCGAGATCGAACAGTTGTTGCCCGGCTCGCAATGCGGGCAGTGCGGCTATCCCGGCTGCACCGGTGCGGCGCAGGCGCTGGCCGATGGCGGCGCCGCGGTCACGCTGTGTCCGCCGGGTGGGATCGCGTTGGCGCAGGCACTGGCGGCCAAACTCGGTGTAGATGCCGACCTGTCCGGCGTCGAGGACAAGGGGCCGATGATCGCCGAAGTGAAGGAAGAGATCTGCATCGGCTGCACCCGCTGCTTCAAGATCTGTCCGACCGACGCCATCATGGGCGCGGCGCAGCAGATCCATGTAGTGTTCCGCGAGGCCTGCACCGCCTGCGGCAAATGCGTCGACGTCTGCCCGACCGAATCGGTCACCCTGCAACCCATTCCGGTGACGCTGCAATCGTGGTACTGGAATAAGCCGATTCTGGGGAGTGCGGCATGAAGCTGTTCGACCTCAAAGGCGGCGTACATCCAGAAGGCAAGAAAAACCTGTCGGCCGAACGCCGCATCCGCGCGCTGCCGTTGCCGAAGAAACTGTACGTGCCCATGCAGCAGCACATCGGCGCGCCAGCCGCGCCCGTCGTCAACGTCGGCGATCACGTGTTCAAGGGCCAGCTCATCGCCAGCGCGCAGGGAAACGTCTCTGCCGCCGTCCACGCACCGACCTCGGGCGCCATCACGGCACTCGGCGACCATGTCGCTCCGCATCCCTCCGGCTTGCCGGTGCCGACCATCACGCTGGAAAGCGACGGCAAGGATGAGTGGTGCGCTATACAAGGTTGCGAACAGCCGCTGGAACTCGCAGCGGAAGAGATCGCCGCGCGCGTCGGGGCGGCGGGCATCGTCGGCCTAGGCGGCGCGACCTTTCCTTCGGCACTGAAGCTCAATGTCAGCCGCGGCGTGCAGACGCTGATCATGAACGGCGGCGAATGCGAACCCTATCTCACCTGCGATGACCGCATCATGCGCGAGCGCGCTGTGGAGATCGTCGAGGGGATATTGCTCATCGCCCGCGCCGTCGATGCAAAAAAGATACTGGTCGGCATCGAGGACAACAAACCCGAAGCTATCGAAGCCATGCAGGCCGCCGCACAGGGCACGGCGGTCAAGGTCGTCACAATGCCCAGCATGTACCCCATGGGTTCGGAGAAACAGATCATCCAGGTACTCACCGGCCTGGAAGTCCCCGCAGGCGGACGTCCCGCCGACATCGGCGTGCTGGTACACAACGTCGCCACCGCCTTTGCCGTGCAGCAGGCGATCCGCTACGGCAAGCCGCTCATTTCGCGCATCGTCACCGTCAGCGGCGGCGCGATCAAAACCGCGTGCAACGTAGAGGCGCTGGTCGGTACGCCGGTGCAGGAACTGATCGATTTCGCCGACGGCTATGTGCAACCTGCGTCACGTCTGGTGCTGGGCGGGCCGATGATGGGCCAGCAGTTCACCAACACCAACGTGCCGGTGGTGAAAGGCAGCAGCGGCGTGCTCGCGCTGATGACTACCGAGATCGGCCAGTCCGAGGCATCGCCGTGCATCCGCTGCTCCACCTGCGTGCGCGCGTGTCCGGTCGGCCTGTTGCCGCTGGAGATGGCGGCGCATATTCGCGCCGCCGATCTGACCGGCGCGGTCGCGCTGGGTCTCAAGGATTGCATCGCCTGCGGCTCCTGTTCGTATGTGTGCCCGGCGCATATCCCGCTGGTGCATTTCTTCAACTACGCCAAGGGCGACCTCGCCGCGCAGGAGCGCAGCAAGCTCAAACAGGAAGCGACCAAGAAACTGGCCGACGCGCGCCTGGAGCGCATCGCCCGTATCGAGCGCGAGCGCGCCGAAGCGGCGGCGAGACGCAAGGCGGCACGCGAGGCGAAGGAGCGGGCTGCCAAGGAAGCGGCGGCTAAGGCCGCAGAGGAGGCGGTATGAAAAACATCAATATTCCAACCCGTCATTCCGGCGCAGGCCGGAATCCAGTTGATTCAAAGATTCCCTGCGTAGCAGGTCAACACGGTCTTGTCCGCTGCGCGGGATATTTATTTATGCTGGATTCCGGCCTGCGCCGGAATGACGGAGCTATCGGACGCGCAGAGGAATAGAACATGAACCCCATCGCCCATTCCCCCCACGCCCACGCGCCTGCCTCCATCGGCAAAGTGATGGCCACCGTGCTGCTGGCACTTGTGCCTGCCACGCTGTTCGGTTTCTGGTTGTACGGCTGGCCCGCGGTCAACCTGTGGGCGGTGGCGCTCATCGCCGCCATCGCGGGTGAAGCCTTCGTGGTGCGCATGCAGGGACGCAAAGTGCGTACTGTCATCATGGACGGTTCCGGGATATTGACTGCATGGCTGCTGGCCCTGTCGCTGCCGCCGTATGCGCCGTGGTGGATCGCGGTGCTGGGTAGCCTGTTCGCAGTCATCATCGGCAAGCAGGTGTTCGGCGGGCTGGGACAAAATGTATTCAACCCGGCGATGGCGGCGCGCGTGATGCTGCTGATCTCGTTCCCGCTGGAGATGACCACCTGGGTCGCGCCATCGCAGGCACCCGGTCTGCTGGAAAGCCTGCGCATCACCTTCCTCAGCCAGCCCATCGACGGCATGGCCAGCGCTTCGCTGCTCGGCCACGTGAAGACCGAGTTCACGCGCGGCATCGGCCTCGATCAGGCGCTTGTTGGTTACTACACGCCGATGGACATGTTGTGGGGCAGCCGCGCGGGCAGTCTCGGCGAGACGGCGGCGGTGTTGCTGCTCATCGGCGGCCTGTTCCTCATCGCGCGCCGCATCATCACCTGGCATGCGCCGTTCGCCATGCTGCTGGGTGTGGCCGTACCCGCGCTGCTGTTCAATGCCATCGATGCGAACCACTACGCCGGGCCGATGGTGCACTTGCTCTCTGGCGGTCTGATGCTGGGCGCGTTCTTCATCGTCACCGATCCAGTGACCTCACCCAACACGGCGCTGGGGCAGTTCATCTTCGGTCTCGGATGCGGCATGCTCACCTGGATCATCCGTACCTGGGGCGGTTATCCGGAAGGTGTGGCCTTCGCCGTGCTGCTGATGAACGCGGCGACACCCATCATCGACCAGTACGTGAAGCCGCGCATCTACGGTCGCGACCGCAAGGGTGTCGCGCTGGTCGTGAAGAAGGAGTTGTGAGATGAAACTCGAAGAACTGCGCGGCAAGTTGATCTATCAGGCACTGCTGGTCGGTGCTGCTGCGCTGTTGACCAGTGCCTTGCTGTCCTTTTTCTCTCAGGCCACCGAGGCCGACATCAAGGCGGCGGAGGAGGCAGACCTCAAGGCTTCGCTGGCGCAGGTGCTGCCGGGCGCTTACGAGAACGACCTGCTCAAGGACACCGTTACCCTGCCGGGCAAGGAAGGCGAAGTGCTGGTTTATCGCGGCCGTCGCAAAGGCAAGGTGGAGGCGGTGGTGTATCAGGTGAGCGGCAACGGCTATGCGGGCAGCATCGTGTGTGTGATGGGCGTGTCGCGCGAGGGGAAGATACTCGGCGTGCGCGTCATCAAACACAAGGAGACGCCGGGGCTGGGCGACAAGATCGAACCGGCCAAGGGCGACTGGATCCATTCCTTCGAGGGCAGGTGGCTGGGCGATCCGGTCACTGAGAAATGGGCGGTGAAGAAAGACGGCGGCGTGTTCGATCAGTTCGCCGGCGCGACCATCACCCCGCGCGGCGTGGTGAACGCGGTTAAGGGCGGGCTGGCGTTCTTTGAGGGCAACAAGGCGCAGTTGCTGGATGAGGGAGTACAGCCATGAAGCAGATACCCCGTCATTCCGGCGCAGGCCGGAATCCAGTCGATCAAATAATTTCCCGCAAAGCGGGGCTTCATTCAGGTCTTGTCCGCTACGCGGAATGTTGTTATTGCTGGATTCCGGCCTGCGCCGGAATGACGGATCGGGAGGTGTGAAATGAACGAAAAATACGCGCGCATCACCAAAGACGGCCTGTGGAACAACAACGTGGTGTTCGCGCAGATGCTCGCGCTGTGCCCGCTGCTCGCCGTCACCAGTTCCGCCACCAACGGGCTCGGCATGGGGCTGGCGAGCACGGCGGTGTTGTTGCTCTCCAACATCATCGTTTCCAGCGTGCGCCATCTTATCAGCCCCGAGGTGCGCATCCCGGTGTATATCGTCTTGATCGCCACATTGGTCACCTTGGTGGACATGAGCCTGAACGCGTGGGCGCATGAGCTCTATAAAGTCCTCGGACTGTTCATCGCATTGATCGTGGTCAACTGCGCCATCCTCGGCCGCGCCGAGGCATTCGCCTCCAAGAACAGCGTACTCGACGCGGCGCTGGACGGGCTGATGATGGGGTTGGGATTTACGTTCGCGCTGGTGGTCATTGGCGGGGTGCGCGAGATCTTCGGCAGCGGCACGCTGTTCGCCAATGCGCACCTGCTGCTGGGGCCTGCGTTCGCCTTTCTGGAGCTCACCATCGTGCCGCAGTACAAGGGTTTCCTGCTGATGATCCTGCCGCCGGGCGGTTTTCTGGTGACGGGATTGCTGCTGGCGTGGAAGCGCGTGCTGGATGCGCGCCGGGCGGAGAAGGCTGCGCTTGTAGCGGAAGAGGCTGCGAGTTGACTAAGGAAGTAACTCCCTTCTCCCGCAGGCGGGAGAAGGGCCGGGGATGAGGGCTTGCGGGTATCCGCAATTCGGATTGTTCAATTCCGCCCCTCTGATGAAACAACTAGCCATTCCACTAGGTTGCCAAAAGACGTCAACCAAGTGGCTGGTTAACCCCAACCCCTCTCCCGCTCGCGGGCGAGGGGCTTGATTGGGAGAGAGCATCATGCAAGTAGGCGTCGCATATTCAGAACCCGCCGGACAGACATGGCTGCGCATCGAAGTGCCGGACGAGACCACGGTGCAGCAGGCCATCGAGGAGTCCGGCATCCTGCAGAAATTCCCGCACATCGACTTGGCGGAATGCAAGGTCGGTATCTTCGGCAAGGCGGCCGAGCTGGATGCGCTGCTCAAGCCCGGCGACCGCGTCGAGATCTATCGCGCCATCACCGCCGATCCGGCCACGGTGCCGCGCCGCGTCATGGCAGGGGACGACGAGGATTGAAGTAGTTTGTTGCTGAACCGGAATTGATGCCTGCCGCGCCGGAGCCGGAAGATATCCAGCGCCAGCAGGCCATTGAAGTGAGGATCAGTACAGCGTCAGTCCGGCAACGATCGTCGTGACGATGGCATAAGGCAGCGCCATCCACAGCATGCGTCCGTAACCGAGCCGGATCAGCGGGGCGATCTGCGAGGTCAGCAGATACAGGAACGCCGCCTGGCCGTTCGGTGTGGACATGCTCGGGATGCCAGTGCCCATCACCACCGCGACGGATTGCGCATCGAACAGCTCGCGGCTGGTAAGTCCAGCATCGAATACCGCCTTGAGTTCCTTCATGTAGATGGCGGCCACGAACACGTTGTCGCTGATGGCCGACAGCGCACCGTTGGTGATGAAGATCATGAACACCTGCATGCGGTCTTCCATCGCCAGCACCCATTGGATGATCGGGTTGAACATGTGCTGACTGCCTATCATCGCCACGATCACGTAGAACACCACCAGCAAGGACGCGAACGGCAGGCCGGGCATGAAAGCTTCGGCGACATGGTGTTCGTCGGTGACGCCCGCGATGGACGAAACGATGACGATGACCGCCAGGCCGATCAGGCCGATCTCGGCGACGTGGAAGGCCAGCGCCAGCACCAGCAGCACCCCGACTACAGCCTGGGCGATGAGCATCAGGCGGTCGCGCGCAGTGTGGCTGTCGCGCAGGCGGCGGTCTTCGTCCAGCAGTATCTGGCGCACACCGGGAGGCAGTTCCGCGCCGTAGCCGAACCATTTGTATTTTTCGATCACCACACAGGTGGCAAAACCGGCCAGCAGGGTGGGGATGGTGGACGGTGCCGCATGCATGAAGAACTCCATGAAGGTCCAGCCCGCCTCGGTGCCGATGACGATGTTCTCGGGTTCGCCGACCAGCGTACAGACGCCGCCGATGGCCGTGCCGATGGCGCCGTGCATCAGCATGCTGCGCAGCACGGCGCGGAATTGCTCCAGGTCGGCGCGATGGATCTCGTCCACATAATCATCGGTCAGGTCGGGATCCTCGTGATAGCCCCTGGAGGAAACGACTTTGTGATAGACCTCGTAGAAGCCAATCGACACGGCGACCAGCACGGCCAGCAGGGTGAGGGCATCGAGGAAAGCCGAGAACACCGACACCACCACGATGACGACCAGGTTGAGCAAGAGGCGGGAATGGATGCCGAGCAGGATATGGCTGATCATGCGGTACAGCATGCCGCGCAGGAAATGCACGCCCGCCACCATGAAGATCACCAGCAGCAGCACCGGCAGGCCGTGCTCTACCTCGCGGTAGACGGTATGCGTGTCGGTCAGGCCGAGGATGACTGCCTGCAGGGCAAGCAGGCCGCCGGGTTGCAGCGGGAAACATTTCAAAGCCATGGCCAGCGTGAAGATGAATTCGCCGAGGATCAGCCAGCCGGTGATCAGCGGCCCGACGGTATAGAACACCGCCACGTTGAGGATGAGACAGGCGACGATGGCCTGTTTGTACCAGCGTGGTGTATGGCCGAGGAAACTGCTGGCGAGGACGTTAAGGACGCCGGGTTGGGTTGCTGTTGTCATGGTTCTGCTCGATTCGTGTGCGGTTCAGATTGTATTGCCGTGCCTGCTGGAGTACTTCACCAAGTCGGTGACTTGCAAAGGTGCCGTCTATCGGGAGGCTTTGTCAGGATGGGCGTCGTCAAGACGCTTGAGATTGAAGATGTGTACATAGCGCCGAAGTGTATCACCGCTAAACAAACAGGCGCTAGTTTCCGGGCAGGTTTTCGTGCGCATGTGATCCGGACGGGTGACGATGAGACATATTAATAAGTGTGGCTTGGGCAGGGCGCTTCGATATCGCTCAGTCTATGCAGAAGGGGGTGATCTTGCAGGCAGTGCAGACCGCATGGCTTCTCTCCCGCATCCTGGCAAGATCGGCCAGCCATTTTTCACAGAGACTTCCATGCTTGTGCATGAAATTCTTTGAGTGCACTCTCAAGTATTCGATGATCTGTGTCTGCATGCAGGCCGTGAAATCGAAATTGCGGTTATTGATATATTCGTTCCGGATGAACTCTTCCGGCGATATGCCGGCATCCCTCATATCCGGAGTGAAGCCGAATATCCCGACGAATCTGTCGGTGTCCTCTATCCAGTGAATGATCTCCCCGTTCAGTTCAATGCCGCGGTACTTCTCGCTGCAAGGGTCGGAAAGGTGAAAGATGAATCTTGGAATGGTGTTCTTCGTGTTCTTCATATCGCTCCCTGATTGTCGGCCAATCACAATATGTCTAACTTGAATCACGCGGCCCAATGCCCGAGTCGGGCTTGAACCATATTTTTTTGAAAGGCTATCAGCAGCAAAAGCGGATGAACATAAGCATGAATAACTAGACCGGGTCTTATTACCCGCCTTGTATAGGGGCTTTTGAGTCGCCGTTATGAATGGGCTACGGAATTGTTTGGCAGATGGGTAAAGGGCATCGCACCTTATGAATCTGCGCTTGCGGCCTGCTGTTGTGCCTTCTTCAGATGCATGACCAGCGCACTGTCCATCATGGCCAGATGCGTATCGAACCACTCCGGCAAACCTTCCTTCACATAGGCGCGCACCAGCGGCAGATGGCCGCGCTTGAGGCTGCGGTTGAGTTGCTGCAGCTCGCCCAGCACGCGGTGGTGCTCGCTCTCGTGTTCCGGCAGTCCACGGTATTTCGACTCGCGCATCAACAACCCTTCGGCCTTAAAGTGCGCGGCAGTATGGTTGACCAGCGCCTGGAACAGGGGAGGGAACGCGGCATTGTCGGCCGCGATGAGCGCTGCCACCTGCGCGATGAACTCGCGGTGGGTGGTGTCCATCTCCGCCATGCCCAGCGCATGGCGCGCATCATCCCAGAGAATATTCATCCCAATTACTCTCTTGGAGTAACCACGTCATTCCGGCGAAGGCCGGAATCCAGATGATTAAAAAATTTCCCACGCAGTGGGCCAAAACCCCGGCTTAGCCTGCTTCGCAGGGTGATTTTCCTGTCTGGATTCCGGCAAACCCTCACCTCAATCCTCTCCCAGAGGGAGAGGAGGCGATTGCTCTTTCCCCCTCTGGGGGAAAGTTGGATAGAGGGCTGACCGGAATGACGGGCTGATTGGTTTTCTGAATTCATGCCGCCGCCAGGCTGCCGTTCCAACTCTGTGCCGCGGTGA
The DNA here is from genome assembly GCA_018813765.1 of Gammaproteobacteria bacterium. GTDB lineage: Bacteria > Pseudomonadota > Gammaproteobacteria > Burkholderiales > Gallionellaceae > Sideroxyarcus. Next base: position 203,648 of record JAHJBC010000009.1, read on the forward strand.
GGAAATCCGCCACATCCGCATTCACGATCTCGACGTTGAGCCGGTCCAGATAGCGCTTCTCCTTGTCGGTCGGATGCGGGATCAGCGCCCAGCCGGCCGGCTTGTCAGCGCCGAAGATGACGTCGGAGAACACCATGCGGTCGGTGTCGCGGTTCAGGCGCTGGCCGAGCAGCAGGTAGCGTTTGTTCTGGCGCAGGCGCTTGACGAAGGAGGGGATGGCGAAGCCGCCCATCAGTTCGGTGATGTAATCGACAAAGTCGGCATCCGAGGCGATGTAGTTCGATTCCGGCAGCGGCGTACCCAGCGGCTTGAACAGGATGGGCAGGCTGGTATCCACCGCCTCCTGCTCGATGGCGGAATACTTGTCGCCGTCGTACTGGAACAGCTTGAAGCGGTAGCCGGTGCCCGCCATGCGCGCGATGCCGGTGATCAGCGTGTGCGGTGTGGTCGCGTATTGTTTCTGCAACTGGGTGTCGCGGTTGCAGTCGATGATATAGGGCAGCTTCTGCTGCGCCAGCCAGGCGTGCAGGGCGGAAGTGCTCCACTGCGTGTCGCGGTAGGTGGCGTCGAGGAAATTGTTCACCGCCTTGCGTCCGCGTTTCAGTTCCACATTCATCGCCGCGCGCGGGAATTCGTACATCAGCTTGGGCGCCATCGGCTGGCCGTTGTTCATCGCGATGATCAAGCTGTCGCTGTCAGCCGGGATGGCTTTGCCCGAAGCCGGGTCGATCACGCCGTTCAAGGCGCCCGCGCCAAGATAGGGAACGACCGTGCCGTCGGACAGGCCGGAAAAGATAGTGTCGAATGCAGCGCTCATGGGAAATGACTCCTCGTGGTGGTAACGAGGTGATACATCGCAATAATCGGGCCAGAGTACACATCCAGCACTGGCGCGGCTTGCGGCGGGGCGGGGGTTGGAGGGAATGCGACAAAATGCGAAACCCTGTCGCACAAGGGTGTGGGGGTAGGGCTTTGGGAGCGCCGACGTCTCGTCGGCAATATCAGAGCTTGAACACCTGCCCGCGCCGCAGCACCTGCGGATTGAATTCCCCGGCAGCCTGCATCACCTCGCTCATGGTGATGTCCTCGTATCCCGCCTCCATGTGCGCGATGTACAACTCCACCGGCCGCTGCAGCAGGCGCAGCCCCTGCGCCAGCAGGTTTGCCGTGTGGTGGCCGGAACGTTGCGCGCCGGTCGCATTGTCGTTGCGGAAGGTGCACTCCACCAGCAGGTACTTCAGGTTGGCGATGCTGTTCAAGGACAGCCAGAAATCCTCGCACAACGTGGTGTCGGCACTATATACCCAACTCGCGCTGCCGCTGTCCACCTGGTAAGCCACACACGGCACGGAATGGCGCGCGGGCAGGGCGGTGATGCGGCGTCCGCCCAGCACCATCGTCTCGCCCAGCATGACAGGACGGAAGCGGATATAGGGCCGGTCATGCGTTGGCAACACGGTGTAATCCGGCCATAGCCGGTTGTTGAGCATGTGCTGCCTGAGGGTGTCGATGGTCTCCTGCAAGGCGTACACGGTCAGTGCCTCGTCTCGAAAGCTGCCCGCGACATCGGCCAGCATGGGCAGCAGAGCACTGTGGTCGAGATGCGAATGGGTGAGGAATACGCTGCCGATGGCGATGGATTGTTCGAGGTTCAATTCGCCCGCGCCGGTGCCGACATCGATCAGGATGTCGTCATCGACCTGGTAGCAGGTGGTGCGCCGCTCGCCAGTGATGCTGCCGCTGCAGCCGAGGGTGGTAATGCGCATGGAAGCCTCCCATCGTCGTGGGTGCGAGAGAGTTTACTGCGAAATCTTTATGGTAAGGAGCAAAATGCAAAGGGCAATATTGCCCCGAAGAGTTGCCCGAGAGCAGGAACGATCCGGAAGACAAGGCAATGTGCCCCAGCTTAACGAGTGAGGATCTCGACCCTGTTCTTGCCGCTCTTCTTGGCCCGGTACATCGCAATATCTGCGCGTTTGATGGTCTCTTCCAGCTGCTCTTGTTGCTCGTGGATGGCGATGCCGATGCTGGCGGTGCGGGCGCCGTTGGTGAACTGATGTGTGGCGATGGCAGAGCGGATTTTCTCGCCCAGTTGTTTTGCGCCCTCCAGGTCGGCATGCAACAGCAGGACGAACTCCTCGCCTCCCCAGCGGGAGATGATGTCCACACTGCGGGTCAGTGAGCGAAGCAATGCGGATACTTCTTTCAGCAACAAGTCGCCGGCGTCGTGTCCCTGAGTGTCATTGATCTGCTTGAAACTATCCAGATCGATCAACAGCACGGCGACGGGATGCTGCGCACACATGGCTTGTTGCAAGGCGGAATCGGAGACTGTCTCAAAGCCGCGACGATTCAGCAGCCCGGTGAGCGGGTCGCATTGCGCAGACTGTTTGAGCAGTTGTTCCTGCTGTGTGCGCACCTTTTCATACAGGTAGGCGAATATGGAGCACAGGATGAACGCGCCGACGGTCTGCGTGAAGCCGTAAAAAGTCACTTGCAGGGAGGTGCCGAACCAGGAGTACATCAGGTATGCGACGATCGTGGACGCAAGACTGAAAACCGACAGCCATAAGCCAGTCTGAAGCCCGGCCAGATAGAAGAAGGCAAAAGGAAAGACCGTCGACCAGACGGCTTTTTCCGGATGCAGCGGCATGTGGGTGACGGTCCCGAACAGATACATGCAAAGCAGCAACCAGATGACAAAATGCAGCGGTAGCGCGTGCGAGGCCCGGGTGTGGGCGATGAACATGACAACCAGAATGCTGACGGAAATGAGCGCGCTCGCGGCTGCGCCGAGATGGTTGCCATTCAGCAAATCGATCGTTGCCACAACTGCGCCAAATACCGCGAGAACCTTGAGCAGTTGTTTTGCGACAGCTTGCCGTTCGGGCGAGCAGGGGATGGGAAGGCTATACATGTTCGACCAATTTTGCGGGTGCGCCAGCCACACTGTCTGTTATGGGCAGTGATGTTGTATTCGACGGCGTGAGCATGCATTTCCCTTCAAGCATCAAATACTGAAAATTGCGCTGAATGGAATGGTGGTATCAACTGCGCGGCGCAAGCATAGCAGAGTTACGAAAAACCCAAACCGCGAATGGAATAGGGTTTTGTGCCCTGCGGTGCCTGCAATGAACTGCGCAATTTTTCGAAGCCACGCCGGAATACACCGGACTCAATTTGCGCTGTTTGCCGGTAACGGCAGCGCCAGCCGCAACACCTGCGCCAGATGCGTCGCCTCGCGCGCTGCGCCGTCGCGGATCTGGTGGCGGCAACTGGTGCCGTTGGCGATCAGCAAGGTGTCGGCATCGGCGGCGCGTACCGTTGGCAGCAACGAGAGTTCGCCCATCTTCATCGATACGTCGTAATGCTCCGCCTCCATGCCGAACGAACCCGACATGCCGCAGCAGCTCGATTCAATGAACTCCACCTGCAAGCCCGGCACCAGCCCCAATACCTTTGCCATCGCCGGCATCGCGCCGAACGCCTTCTGGTGGCAGTGGCCGTGTACCAGCACTTTCCCGGTCAGCGGCTTGAGCGGCAAGGCAAGCCGCTTGGCATCGTATTCGCGTGCGAGGAACTCTTCCAGCAGCACGGCCGACTTGGCGAGTTTCGTGACACGTTCGCCCAGGTTCAGCGCGTGATATTCGTCGCGCAACATCAGCAGACAGGATGGTTCCAACCCGATCACCGGCAGTCCGCGCACGGCGAAAGGGGTGAGCGCATCCAGCAAACGCGTGGCCTCGGCGCGCGCCTCGTCAATCAACCCGCTGGAGAGGAAAGTGCGGCCGCAGCACAGCGCACGTTCACCCGCCGCCGCTCGCGCAACGTGTACCGTGTAACCGGCGGCTTGCAACACCTCCAGCGCCGCCTGCGCGATCTGCGGATCGAGATGGTTGGAGAAGGTATCCACCAACAGCACGACTTCGCGCGCGCCGTCGGCAACCGCGACCGATTGCGGTTGCGATGAGATGAAATCCTGCGCTGCCGCTCTGGGGAGTGAACGCCTGGCCGCGATGCCCAGCCCGCTTTCCATTGTCCGCGCAATCAGCGGCACGCGTTTGCGCAACGCGCCCACCCAGTTGATCAATTTCAGGTGCCTGGCTAAGCGCGGCATATTGGCGAACAAACGCTCGCGCAGCGGCACATGCCCGAGTTGTTGCCAACGTTGCGCCAACGCTTCCACGCGCAGCAACGCCATATCCACACCATGCGGACATTCGCTTTTGCAGCCCTTGCAACTCACGCACAATTCCATCGCCTCAGCCAACTCCGCGCTCAGGAATGGATGTGCGCCATACTTGCCATCGAGCGCAGCCTTGAGCGTGACGGCGCGATGGTGGGTGGAATGCTTCTCGTCGTCGGTGACGCGATAGCTGGGGCACATCACGCCTTTGTCTTTTTGCTGGCAATGGCGCTTGCCCATGCACACCGCTGCCGCCTTGGCATAACCGTCGCCCGTGGCCGGTGCGGCTGCCGCGCTCTCGCCGAAGCCGCCGAAATCAAAACTGCCGAAACTGCCGTAGCTCTCATAGGCCGACCAGTCGAGTTTGGTCTTTAGTGGTGAGTTGTTTTCATTCATGATGTGTACGTAAATTCCAAAAATCAGTATCTCGTCATACCGGCGAAAGCCGGTATCCAGTCATAAAAATAATTTCGCGTAGCGGACAGAGCAACAACAAGCGCTGACGATGTCGGATTGCCTACAGCCGTGATGATCTGCTTGAGAAGTCGGCAAATGTTGAGGTTGCAGGGGTTAGACCGAGGTCAGCCGGTATTGTGGGGCGCTACCGGGAGAAGAAAAGCAAAAAGCCGGCCAATCAGTCAGGCCGCTGTTTGTCTTGTATGCAGGTATTACAATGCGCCAAAGCGTAATACCAAGGAGAGGCAGCCATGACGACGACACTTACCCGCAAAGGCCGGGTCACCATCCCCAAGCAGATAAGGGATGCACTGAACATGCAGCCCGGATGCTCGGTTCAGTTCGGTGTGAATCAGGAGGGTGATGTCGTTATCCACAAAGTCGGTGCATGCCCCAGCCGCAAGCCGGATCGCTTCGATTCCGTGCGCGGCAAGGCCGACATCAAATGGCGAACGGACGATTTGATGGCGTTGCTGCGTGCTGAGAAAGAATAGTAGGGAGCGCAGAAGCGAGATGCTCTACTTTGGAGTCAGGTTGTAGAACAAATTCGATGCTGACCCCGAATCGTGCTCTAGGAATGGATGCGCGCCATACTTGCCATCGAGCGCAGCCTTGAGCGTGACGGCGCGATGATGGGTGGAATGCTTCTCGTCGTCGGTGACGCGGAAGCTGGGGCACATCACGCCCTGTTCTTTCTTCTGGCAATGGCGCTTGCCCATGCACACCGCCGCCGCCTTGGCATAACCGTCGCCCGTGGCAGGTGCGGCTGCCGCGCTCTCGCCGAAACCGCCGAAATCAAAACTGCCGAAACTGCCGTAGCCCTCATAGGCCGACCAGTCGAGTTTGGTCTTTGGTGGTGAGTTGTTTTCATTCATGATGTGTACGTAAATTCCAAAATTCAGTATCTCGTCATACCGGCGAAGGCCGGTATCCAGTCATAAAAAATCATGCCACGTGGCGGGCAAAACCAAATGTTGTCGCGCCCGCGCGCCTGGATCGCCTCGTGCCATGCCGTATTGATTGCGACTCGACAACAAACGCCCGCGATGTCGGATTGCCTACAACCGTGATGCGCCGCTTGAGAAGTCGGCGGATGTTGGGGTTGCAGGAATCAGACTGATGGCAGTCGATGTTGCAGAGTGCTATTGGGAGGTGTTGAGCAAGAAATCGGCCAAGGAAAAGGCATGCGTGAGGCTATGAGGATGTAGAAGGGCGGCTGGCTCAGGAAACCGTGGCACGTCCCCAATTATCCTTGGGAGGGTTGTAGAACAAATCCGATGCCGATTCGCGATGCTGTCCCGAATCGCTCAGAGAATTAATGAGTTTTCATCTAACCTGCCGTATCCAATCACGTACATGCATTTCAAGGCGTGTGACTTCTTCGTCACTTAATATGTTGGTATGCGCAACGACGTTCCGAGAGCGTTCTGCATCTTGGAGTCTCGACAATGCCCATGATTGGGTGGGTAATAGGTCTTTGAATTCGTTCCAGTGATTCTGGATGAGCAACGCAAGATCGCCAAAATCTAGATAGTAGATTGGGTGCGGATTTCTGCCTGTGTGCCACTGATTTTTCGCTTCAGTTGCCTTTCTGTCTTCAACCTTTCTTTTCATTTCTCGAGAGGCGCGCTTTTCGAACCAATCATCCTTATCAATTTCTTCGAGGACTTCTCGGACAAACTCACGCACAACATTTTCAAGCACAAACAACATTCGGTAGCACCGTTGCATATATAAAGAGCCAGAACGGACTGCATCGGAAACTGGAGCAAGAAGATCAATATCGCTTCGCTCCTGTACAGAGCCAGTAGACTCGCGGAGCTGGCCTGCAGCCTGCATGTCACGAATGGCATGCTTGGTTAGCAGGCCTCGGAACATAAAGTCAGAAAGATGGGATTTCACATCAATTCCTCACGAAGCGCCTTGAAAATCGCTCGGTAGGTGTCGACGTTTTGTGTGTCAGGTAGGTGAATTTCAAACCGATACACTAGACCAATCTGAGATTTGTGGGACGCTCCCCCTTGCATAATGGCATTCAATTTAGATTGCGAATCATCTCTTGTATCAGACGTGCTGTCAGTTTCTTCAGCTTGTGTTTCTTTAGTAGGCTGTTCCGTAGCTGGCGAAGAAAAATCGGCATAGGTTGCAAGCGTGCGAAACGTTGAAGCAATCTTTTGGGCTACTGCATCTCCAGCCCCAGTCTTTGTTTTGAACCAACCTTTTAGGTTTTCTACCGACTTAGTGTTGGCCAAACGATCTGCTGTGAAAAGGTCATCGAATGCAATGCGTAGACGTGCTGCAAGAACTTGTTTTGCGTGGTTGTGATCCATGAACTCACGGTACGGCGCAAGGGGACGACCAGACTCATCCAGCAATCCAAGATACTTTAGTAGCTTCACGGCACCCCGATCATTCGAGCTCGAAAATCCCAAATCCTTGAGGAAATCGAGATGGAATACCTCTGGCGCTCCTGCTCGCTGTATTGCATCAAGAATCTTGTGAAGGTTGGTAACGGAGACCATGTACGGTACGTCTGAATTCATGAGCGTTCCTTAGGTAAGAGCATCAATTAAATTTGAATGGGCGATATGGGGGCGGAATGAATTTATCCGCCCTGTATCATCCCAACCATAGCCGTTCGCGCCTGTTGTAGTGCAGTCTGGTTCAACTTGCCGACCGAGTTGACGGGAAGGGATTCATGGCAAGTGAATATTTTGCCGGGGCGCAGATAACTGATGCGGTGTAATCCGCCTTCGGTGAATTCATTGTTGGTCAAGGTGAGTGCGCGAGGATCGGCGTAGGGGTTGCTGGTGATCTGGCAGGCGATCCAGTCGCCCCTCCCGGCTTCAGCAAGCAACAAGGCTGGACGCAGTTTCTGGTTGCTGAGGTCGGAGAATGGAAAGGGCAGGACGACAATTTGCCCGGCTGCAAATGTGCCCATGCTGCGTCCTCCTCGGGATTGAGCCATTCTTGCTTGAGTGCGGCTTCTGCCATCAGGGCGGATTCATGGGCGGGATCGGGTTCCAGCCAAGTCAGCAGCGCGCGCCCAGGCTTGATTGTTTGCTTGGGTTCGACGCTGTGTAAATGCCCGGATGAATCTATGGTCACTTCTATGGTCGTTAGCATGGGGCGATCTCCTGTGTGGCTGCTGCGCAGTCTATCAAATTTAAGGGCTTGGCACGATTGATACACACTGCTCAATACGCCGCAATACTAACCTCATACAACCCACCGATCACAGTGTACTCATCTTCCCCCTGCAACATCCCCGGCAGCAATCTCGTATAGCAGAACACTTTCGATAGCGGCACACTTGCGCTGAGCAGGTAGTCGCCGAATTCGTCGGCGCGTTCGCGGTTGGCGGTAAGCTTGACAATCCATTGACGGCAGAACGTTCGTTCTCTATGATGTGATGGTCGTTTTGCTGGCTGAGCTATGAACTGGTTGGTCGCGTCTTGATTCAAGCAATGGGAGGAAATCGACATGAATTCCGAAGAAAAAAACAGACTTGCTGTTTTTGAAGGGAAGCAGATACGCAAGGTGATTCATGAGGGTGAATGGTGGTTTTCGATCATCGATGTGGTCGAGTCCTTGGTTAGAGGTGATCGGCCTCGCAAATATTGGAACGATCTAAAGAAGAAGCTCATTGTTGAAGGCTATATCGAAGTGTCCGAAAAAATCGGACAGTTGAAAATGGCCGCGCCGGATGGCAAGCAGCGGCTAACGGACTGCGCCAACACCGAAACCCTGTTCCGCATCATCCAGTCCATACCGTCGCCCAAGGTGGAGCCTCTCAAACGCTGGCTTGCCAAGGTCGGCAAGGAGCGTCTGGACGAAATCGAAAACCCCGAACTGGCGATGGGCCGGATGCAGGATCTATACGAAAAGAAGGGTTACCCGAAGGAATGGATCGACAAGCGCCTGCGCGGTATCGCGGTGCGGCAAGACTTGACCGATGAGTGGAAAGAGCGCGGTGCGGCATCCAGCAAGGAGTTCGCCATTCTCACCAATGAAATCATGCAAGGTACTTTTGATCTGAAGGTGGACGAATACAAGCAAGTGAAGTCTTTGGCGCGGGAGAATCTGCGCGACCACATGACTGACATTGAGCTTATCCTCACGATGCTGGCCGAGGCGACAACCACAAAGCTGCACCGTGACCGTGATTCGCTGGGCATGGAGCCGCTGAAGAAAGATGCGAAGGATGGCGGTGCAGTTGCTGGCAGGACACGTAAGGATATCGAGCAGCAGACCGGCAAGCCAGTGATCTCATCCGGGAATTTTAAGTCTTTGGCGGGGGGGAATTCGAAGAAGCTTAAAAAGGGTGACGACTGATATTTTTCTTTCAGTTTTGTAGGGGGCCGACCCTTCGACATAACCAGCGACTTGCCCGCTTGCGGGCTTAGTCGAATGGCTAGTAGTTATATCAGGCTCAGGGCGAACGGCTCAATCAATACGCCGCAATACTAACCTCATACAACCCGCCCACCACGGTGTACTCATCCTCCCCCTGCAACATCCCTGGCAGCAGTCTTGTATAGCAGAACACTTTGGATAGCGGCACCTGTGCGCTGAGCAGGTAGTCGCCGAATTCGTCGGCGCGTTCGCGGTTGGCGGTGAAGGAGTTGAGACTGTTGAGCAGTACGACGCGATGTTTGTCGCCCAGGGTGGCGAGGGTTTCGTGTTCGTCCACGCGGTTGACGCCGCGATAGAGGATGAGGTGGGTCTCGCCGGGATATTGGCGCGCGAGTTCGTATTGGCAGTAGGTGTAGAGCAGGTCGAACTGCGATTCGAGGGCGTTGGTGCCATACACCGCGGTCGCACGCATCTCCAGGTATCTGCGATAGGCCTCGCCCGACAGGTCGCGTATCTGCCCGCCGTGGTGTCTGGGCAATAATCCGAAACGCGATTCCACCCAGCCTTTCAATGCCGCGCCTTCGCGGCCGTCCGCATCGAAACTCCAGCCGCGCACCATGCGCAGGTAGTCGGCCTTCTGTCTCTTCTGTTTTGAGCTGGCGCTGTAGCCTGCCTGTTCGGGTTCGTTCAGGTAGAAGCAGGCGTTCATATGCATGGCGAAGGCGTCGGCTCTTTCGTTTGCATCTTCGATCTTGTCCAGCAATGCGAACAGGCCGCGATGGAATTGGGCGACGCCGTCGAGTTCGAGTGCGACGGGGGAGCGTTGGAAGGTGAGGCCGCCGAGGATGTCGGCGGGGAGGTTGCAGCGGTTGATCGGCAGCCGGGCGGAGCGGGGCAGGGCGACAACCAGGCTTGTAGGCACTGCTACAAAGGCTTCGGATTTGTTGGGTTCCACATCCGCCAATGCCTGTGGGGTTGAATTATTTTTCTTATGCATTTCAGGCGGTTGGGTGTTTGTTGGAAGGGTGGCACGGAGCTTGCGATGTACTGGGTGCGAGCGACAGTTTTCAATCGCGACTTAAATTTTGCAACTCTCAAGGAGACTAACATGGCACTGCGTCAATGCGCAATTTACGGGAAGGGTGGTATCGGTAAGTCCACTACGACCCAGAACCTGGTGGCGGCTCTTGCTGAAATGGGCAAGAAGGTAATGATCGTCGGTTGCGATCCCAAAGCCGACTCTACCCGTCTGATCCTGCACTCCAAGGCTCAGAACTCCGTGATGGAACTGGCTGCCGAGGCCGGTAGCGTGGAAGACCTGGAACTCGAGGACGTGCTGTCGGTTGGTTACGGCGGCGTGAAGTGTGTCGAGTCCGGTGGTCCTGAGCCTGGCGTCGGTTGCGCCGGCCGCGGCGTGATCACCGCCATCAACTTCCTCGAAGAAGAAGGCGCGTACGACGATGCACTCGACTTCGTGTTCTACGACGTGCTGGGCGACGTGGTGTGCGGCGGTTTCGCGATGCCGATCCGTGAAAACAAGGCGCAGGAAATTTACATCGTCTGCTCCGGCGAAATGATGGCGATGTACGCCGCCAACAACATTGCCAAGGGCATCGTGAAGTATGCGAACTCCGGTGGCGTGCGTCTGGCCGGCCTGATCTGCAACAGCCGCAACACCGACCGCGAAGATGAACTGATCATCGCGCTGGCCGAAAAGCTGGGCACTCAGATGATCCACTTCGTGCCGCGCGACAACGCTGTGCAGCACGCCGAGATCCGTCGCATGACCGTGATCGAATACGATCCAAAAGCAAAACAAGCCGACGAGTATCGTGCTCTGGCGAAGAAGGTTGTGGACAACAAGAAGTTCGTTATCCCCACCCCGATCACCATGGACGAACTGGAAGACCTGCTGATGGAATTCGGCATCATGGAAGTGGAAGACACCTCCATCATCGGCAAGGCTGCTGCTGCAGCTTGATGACGCAAGTGCGGACCGGGATGTCCGGTCCGCAATGACTCTCTAACAATGGACTCCACAGATTGGTGGGTCAAAAGGAGAATGAAATGACAGCATTGACACGCGAAGAGACCGCAGCCCTTATTCAAGAGGTGCTCGAGGTCTATCCCGAAAAAGCAAGAAAGGACCGCGAGAAGCACCTGGCGGTCAACGATCAATCCGTTGAACAGTCCAAGAAGTGCATCACCTCGAACCGCAAATCGTTGCCGGGCGTGATGACCATCCGCGGTTGCGCCTACGCCGGTTCCAAAGGCGTGGTGTGGGGCCCGATCAAGGACATGATCCACATTTCCCACGGCCCGGTCGGCTGCGGACAGTATTCCCGCGCCGGTCGCCGTAACTACTACGTCGGCACCACTGGCGTTAACTCTTTTGGCACGATGAACTTCACCTCCGATTTCCAGGAAAAGGACATCGTGTTCGGCGGCGACAAGAAGCTCGCCAAACTGATCGGCGAGATCGAACAGCTGTTCCCGCTCAACAAAGGTATCTCGGTGCAATCCGAGTGCCCGATCGGTCTGATCGGCGACGACATCGAGGCGGTGTCGAAGAAGGCAGGCAAAGAGATCGGCAAGCCCATTGTGCCGGTGCGTTGCGAAGGTTTCCGCGGCGTGTCGCAGTCTCTCGGTCACCACATCGCCAACGACGCGATCCGTGACTGGGTGTTGTCCAACCGCGACGGCAAGGAGTTCCCCTCCACACCGTACGACGTGACCATCATCGGTGACTACAACATCGGCGGCGACGCCTGGGCCACCCGCACCATCCTCGAAGACATGGGGCTGCGTGTGATCGCGCAATGGTCCGGCGACGGCACCATCGCCGAGATGGAGAACACGCCCAAGGCCAAGCTCAACCTGCTGCACTGCTACCGTTCGATGAACTACATCAGCCGCCACATGGAAGAGAAGTACGGCATTCCTTATATGGAATACAACTTCTTCGGCCCGACCAAGATCGAAGCCTCCATCCGCGAGATCGCCGCGTTCTTCGACGACACCATCAAGGCCAACGCCGAGAAGGTCATCGCCAAGTACAAGCCGATCATGCAGGGCATCATCGACAAGTACAAGCCGCGCCTCGAAGGCAAGCGCGTGATGCTGTACGTCGGCGGCCTGCGTCCGCGTCACATCATCGGTGCCTATGAAGACTTGGGCATGGAAGTGGTGGGTACCGGTTACGAGTTCGGCCACAACGACGACTACGACCGCACCATCAAGGAGATGGGCAACGCGACGCTGCTGTACGACGACGTCACCGGCTTCGAGTTCGAAGAGTTCGTGAAGAAGGTCAAGCCTGATCTGGTCGGTTCCGGCATCAAGGAAAAGTTCATCTTCCAGAAGATGGGCATCCCCTTCCGCCAGATGCACAGCTGGGACTATTCCGGCCCGTACCACGGCTACGACGGCTTCGCCATCTTCGCCCGCGACATGGACATGACCCTCAACAACCCGTGCTGGAGCCAGATGACTCCGCCCTGGTTGAAGAAGGCAGAGCCGGTCGCCGAGAAGGCCGCTGCGTAAGCACTACTCTGTTCCCTCCCCCTTGCAGGGGGAGGGCTAGGGTGGGGGTAGAAGCGGTCAGGCTCCACGACTCTACCCCCATCCCAACCTTCCCCCTGCAAGGGGGAAGGAGCAGAGCAGAAGTTAATTCATCAATCTACGCCGGCATCTGCGCATGAGCAGTGCGGCCAAGGAGATAGAAAATGCAAAAAGTCGATGACATCAAACCTTGTTATCCCCTGTTCCGTCAGGACGAATACAAGGAAACACTGAGCAACAAGAAGGCCAACTTCGAAGAGGGCCACTCCGCAGACAAGGTTGCCGAGACCTTCAAGTGGACCACCACGATGGAGTACCGCGAGTTGAACTTCAAGCGCGAAGCCCTGACCGTGAATCCGGCCAAGGCCTGCCAACCGCTGGGCGCCGTGCTGTGCGCGCTGGGTTTCGAGAAGACGCTGCCGTATGTGCATGGTTCTCAAGGTTGTGTGGCTTACTTCCGCACCTACTTCAACCGTCACTTCCGCGAGCCGGTCTCCTGTGTTTCCGACTCCATGACTGAAGACGCAGCCGTGTTCGGCGGTCAGAAGAACATGATCGACGGCCTGGAGAACGCCAAGGCACTGTACAAGCCGGACATGATCGCCGTGTCGACGACCTGCATGGCCGAAGTCATCGGTGACGACCTGAACGCCTTCATCCGCAACACCAAGAAGGCGGGCAACATCCCCGAGGATTTCCCGACACCGTATGCGCACACCCCGTCTTTCGTGGGTTCGCACACCACCGGCTGGGATGGCATGTTCGAAGGCATCATGCGCTACTTCACGCTGAACAGCATGGACGACAAGGTGCCCGGCAAGAACGGCAAGATCAACCTCGTGCCCGGCTTCGAGACCTATCTCGGAAACTACCGTGTGATGGAACGCATGATGAAGGAGATGGGCGTCGATTACACGCTGCTCTCCAACCCCACCGAAGTGCTCGACACGCCTGCCGACGGCCAGTTCCGCATGTACGCGGGCGGCACCACACAGGACGAAGTGAAGGATGCACCAAACGCCACCACCACTTTCCTGCTGCAGCCGATGCAGCTCGACAAGACCAAGAAGTATGTCGAGACCACCTGGAAGCACGAAGTGCCGAAGATCACCATCCCGATGGGCCTGGAGTGGACCGACGAGTTCCTGATGAAGGTCGCCGAAGTCACCGGCAAGGAGATCCCCGCATCGCTGGCGCTGGAGCGCGGCCGCCTGGTCGACATGATGACCGACAGCCACACCTGGCTGCACGGCAAGAAGATCAGCCTGTACGGTGATCCTGACTTCTGCCTGGGTATGACCAAGTTCCTCACCGAACTGGGCATCGAGCCGCTGCACGTGCTGTGCAACAACGGCAGCAAGAAGTGGACGAAGGCGATGGAGAAGATGCTGGCCGAGACTCCCTACGGCAAGAACACCCAGCTGTTCGCGGGCGCCGATCTGTGGCACTTCCGTTCGCTGGTGCTGACCGAGAAGCCGGACTTCATGATCGGCAACTCCTACGGCAAGTTCATCCAGCGCGACACGCTGGCCCTGGGCAAGGAGTTCGAGGTTCCGCTGATCCGCATCGGCTTCCCGATCTTCGACCGTCACCACCTGCACCGCGCGACCACGCTGGGTTACGAAGGCGCCATGCAGACGCTGACCACCATCGTGAATGCGGTGCTGGAACGCCTGGACGAAGAGACCCGCGGTATGGGGACGACGGACTATAACCACGACCTCGTGCGTTAACAAAGCCCCTCCCCCGTTGGGGGAGGGGTTGGGGTGAGGGAAGGCTCTTCGATTGAAAAGCGCCCCTCACCCCAGCCCTCTCCCGATGGGAGAGGGAGCGATTCGGGAGCAACAAATGGCAAACATCATGATCCGTCGCGACAGCAAGGGCAGTTACCAGTTCTACCTGCCCAAGCGCGATCTCGAGGACACCATCGTTTCGATGGAGTTCGACACCCCGGAGAAGTGGGGCGGAGAGATCAAGCTCAACAACGGCGGGACTTATTACATCGAGCCGCAGGCTGCGCCTCCGCGCTTGCCTTACTCGGTGCGCGCCAGACGTCTGGATGCGGCTGAATAAACAAATAGGAGAAATATCATGGCATATAAGATCAATGCTGACCTGTGCACCGGTTGCGACGATTGCGTGGCGGATTGCCCCACGGCTTCCATCAGCGTGAAGAAGGGTGTGTATGTCATCAACGCGAACGAGTGTACCGAATGCGAGGGTGAGTACGACAAGCCGCAATGCGTGAAGGTCTGCCCGATCAAGGGCTGCATCACGCAGATCGCAGCGTAACAAACTCCCTTCCCCAGCAGGCGGGGGAAGGGTTGGGGATGAGGGATTGCGGGTATATGCCCAGCTTGGTTGCAGTTTGCCGTCCCTCACCCCAACCCATCTCCCGCTTGCGGGCGAGGGGCTCACAGAGGGGTTCAATATGACAACCACCACCGTCATCACCAAAGCCGCCGCGCTGCGCATCGCGCAGGCCGCGCGCGTCCTCGCCGATGTGAATGCGGGGGCATTCGCGGCCAAGCTGGGCGACAGTCTCGGCTTGCCGATCACCGAAGAGAAACTCGCCAAGGTGACCGTGGCCGACCTCAAACTCATCCTTTCCGGCGAAGAGACCGTCGAGCCGGACGTGGACAGTGCGTCGATCAAGCTGGCTGTGCGCCACCTGTGGGGGCACAGCGCCGAGGAAGAGAATCTGCCGCCGGTTGCCGCCTACAAGGAAGGCGACTTGCTGGGTAGTCTGCGCGTGGCGGTCGCTTCCAACACCGAAGAGAATCTCGACGGCCACTTCGGTTCCTGCCCGCGATTCCTGGTCTATCAGGTCGGTCGCGACGAGATACGCCTCATCGATATTCGTGCCACCAACCTCACCGACGAAGCCGAGGACAAGAACATCGCTCGCGCCAACCTGATCAAGGATTGCCAGATCGTCTACGTGCAATCCATCGGCGGCCCGGCGGCAGCCAAGGCTGTGCGTGCCAATATCCATCCGGTGAAGGCGCCCGAGGGCGGCAAAGCGAACGTTGCTCTGCAACGCCTGCAAGCCGTGCTCGATGCACCGCCGCCCTGGCTGGCCAGAATACTCGGCGTGGAAGCGAAGTCGCTGAGCCGCTTTGCCGATGTCGAGGACGAGTGACCATGTTGTCCGCCTCCACACTGGAGCAGATCGCCAGCGCAGCCGCGTCCATCGGTGCACTGAACGATGCCACTCTGGATTCCCTGAAGAAAAACTGGCCTGACCTGCGCTTCACTTTCTGCAACGACGACGACATGCCGGCGCGCCTTTCTCCCGCTCTGCGAGGGGAGGGATTCAACGTCTATCTGGTCGGCGGTGGCGAACACTGCCTGAGCCTGACGCAGGACATCGGGCAGGCGATCGGTGTCGTGCTGGCGCAAGTGGAAGAAGACTGAAGCAGATGTATCGATAACCGGGACGTTTACAGCGTTGTGTTCGGGTCAGGCCATTGTCGTCTTGTACGGGCTGGTCTCGATGATCTCGCAGAATAATCGCATCAGTTCGGGATCGTGTTTTCTGCCAGTTTCTTCCCGCATGATCTGCATGACCTCCGGGTGGGTTTTCGCATTGTGGTAGGAGCGCGTTACCGCCATTGCATCGTAATTGTCGGCGATGGTGATGATGCGAGAGCAGACCGAGATGGATGTGCCTGCCAGACCATCTGGGTAGCCTGACCCGTCGTAATTCTCATGGTGATGGCGTATCACTCTGGCGGCATGTTCCGCGCCGTCGAGTTCGGTCGAGGCGATGATCTTTTCCCCGATCTCGGAATGTTGCTTCATCTTCTCCCATTCGTATTCGTCGAATTTTGCCGGTTTCAGCAGAATGTGATCGGGTATGCCGATCTTGCCGACGTCATGGAACGAGGCGGCGATCTTGAGCGCAGCCAGTTCTTCATCGTTGAGGCCATAAGCCGTACCCAGCGAAGCCGAGAGATTCTGCACACGTTCGGAATGGAGCCGGGTCAGCACGTCGCGATAGCCCAACGCGACAGACAGGGCCTTGGTGTACATATACAACGCATTGAAGTTGGGATTGTCCAGTTTCATGGTTGCTCCCGATCAGGGCCGTTCAGCGCGCCTTGTTGGGAATCATTCTCATACTATTGTTCCAATATTTCAAGCAGAACCTGCATGCGGGATGATCCAGCTCCAGTGCCATTGCCATGCCCGAATCCCTCAACGCAGCCGTTGAGTCAAAGCGCCGCTTCGGTTACAATGCGCGCCCTGTTTATCGGGCAACCGCCTGAAAAACAGTAATTCGCACACTCGTTCATGTTGGGGTGTCCTTGAAAATCAAGGATCAGGCTGACGAGTGGTAGAACTTAACCCTTAACGATTGGAGCAATCATGCAAGTAACCATGCGTCAAATGCTGGAGGCGGGCGTCCATTTCGGACACCAGACCCGTTTCTGGAATCCCAAGATGGCCCCGTATATCTTCGGTCATCGCAACAAGATTCATATCGTCAACCTGGAAAAGACCGTCGTGATGTTCAACGACGCGCTGAAGGAAGTGCGCAAGATCTCCGCGAAGAAGGGCAACATCCTGTTCGTGGCGACCAAGCGCCAGGCGCGCGAGATCATCCGCGAAGAAGCGATGCGCGCCGGTTCTCCTTTTGTCGACCATCGCTGGTTGGGCGGCATGCTGACCAACTTCAAGACCGTGCAACTGTCGATCAAGCGCCTGAAGGAACTGGAAGCGATGATCGAGGACGGCAGCATCGAGAAGGTCTCCAAAAAAGAAGGTCTGGTATTGCGCCGCGAGCTGGAGAAGCTGGAGCGCAGCCTTGGCGGCATCAAGGACATGCAGGGCCTGCCTTCCGCCATCTTCGTGATCGATGTCGGCTACCAGAAGGGTACCGTCACCGAAGCGCAGAAGCTGGGCATCCCGGTCATCGGCGTGGTCGATACCAACCACAGCCCGCTGGGCGTGGACTACATCATCCCCGGCAACGACGACTCCAGCCAGGCGATCCGCCTGTATGCGCGCGGCGTGGCCGATGCGATCCTGGAAGGTCGCGAGCAAGCGCTGAACGATCTGACTGAACAAGTCGCGGAAAAAGCAGCGTAAGCAGCCTTCCCGCAACAGGGGGCGCAAGCCCCCTTTTTTATAGCTGAGATAAACAGGAGTTAGACATGGCAGAGATCACCGCAGGTATGGTGAAAGAACTGCGCGAGGCTACCGGCCTCGGCATGATGGAATGTAAAAAGGCATTGGTTGAGACCAACGGCGACGCCAAGGCGGCGGAAGAGCTGCTGCGCATCAAGAGCGGCGCCAAGGCCAGCAAAGCCGCCAGCCGCGTGACGGCTGAAGGCGTGATCGGTTCCTGGCTCGCGGCTGACGGCAAGACCGGCGCCGTGGCGGAAGTGAACTGCGAGACCGACTTCGTGGCCAAGAACGACGACTTCATGGCGTTCGCAAAGAATGTAGCCGAGACCGTGGCCAAGAACGATCCGGCCGATATCGACGCGTTGCTGGCTCTGCCTATCGCCAACGGTTCCGACACGGTCGAAGAGACACGCAAGGCACTGGTGATGAAGCTGGGCGAGAACCTGAGCGTGCGCCGTTTCGAGCGCTACGCGACCACTACCGGCAAGCTGTCGACCTATCTGCACGGCAACAAGATCGGGGTGATGGTGAATTACACCGGCGGCGACGAGACCATGGGCAAGGACATCGCGATGCATATCGCGGCTTCCAAGCCGAAGTCCATCGATGCATCCGGTGTGAATCCGGAAGACATCGCCACCGAGCGCCGCATCGCCATCGAGAAGGCCAAGGAATCCGGCAAGCCGGAGAACATGCTGGAGAAGATCGCCGAAGGTACGGTGCAGAAGTTCCTCAAGGAAGTGACGTTGCTGGGCCAGGTGTTCGTCAAGGCCGAAGACGGCAAGCAGACCATCGAGCAATTGCTGAAGAGCAAGGGCGCTTCGGTGACCGCTTTCCAGATGTTCATCGTCGGCGAAGGCATCGAGAAGAAGGTGGAAGACTATGCGGCCGAAGTTGCAGCCGCCGCTGCCGCAGCCAAGAAGTAAGCGAAAGGAAACCATGACCGCACCCGCCTACAAACGCATCCTGCTCAAACTCTCCGGCGAAGCCCTGATGGGCGACGACAGCTACGGCATCAACCGTGGCGTCATCGAGCGCATCGTGGCCGAGATCAAGGAGGTGTGCGGGCTGGGCGTGGAAGTGGCGATCGTGATCGGCGGCGGCAACATCTTCCGCGGCGTCGCTCCGGCGGCGGCGGGGATGGACCGCGCCACCGCCGATTACATGGGCATGCTGGCCACGGTGATGAACTCGATGGCCCTGCAGGATGCGATGACGCGTGCCGGGCTGGAATGCCGCGTGCAGTCGGCGCTGAGCCTGGAGCAGGTGGCCGAGCCGTTCATTCGCGGCAAGGCGTTGCGTTATCTGGAAGATGGCAAGGTGGTGATCTTCGCGGCCGGCATCGGCAGCCCGTTCTTTACCACCGACACCGCCGCCGCGCTGCGCGGCGTGGAGATGTCCGCCGATGTGGTGATCAAGGCCACCAAGGTGGACGGCGTGTATACCGCCGATCCCAAAAAAGACCCGAAGGCCACGCGCTATCAGAAGGTGAGTTTCGACGAAGCCATCGGCAAGGACCTGAAGGTGATGGACGCCACAGCCTTGACGCTGTGCCGCGACCAGAAGCTGCCCATCATCGTTTTC
This sequence comes from Gammaproteobacteria bacterium, assembly GCA_018813765.1. Taxonomy (GTDB): domain Bacteria; phylum Pseudomonadota; class Gammaproteobacteria; order Burkholderiales; family Gallionellaceae; genus Sideroxyarcus. The sequence continues at coordinate 222,924 of JAHJBC010000009.1, forward strand.
AGCATCTTCAAGGCGGGCGCGTTGAAACGCGTGGTGATGGGGCAGGATGAAGGTACATTGGTTCACTGTGACTGATTTCGGAGAACGAAGATGATCGCTGACATCAAGAAGAACGTCGAACAGAAGATGCAGAAGTCGCTGGACGCGTTGAAGACGGATCTGGGCAAGATCCGCACTGGCCGCGCCCATACCGGCCTGCTGGACCATGTGATGGTCGACTACTACGGCAACCCGACGCCGGTGAACCAGGTGGCCAACGTGACACTGACCGATGCGCGTACCATCGGCGTGCAAGCGTATGAAAAGAACATGATCGGCCCCATCGAAAAGGCGATCCGCGATTCCGACCTCGGTCTGAACCCCGCCACCAACGGCGACCTGATCCGTGTGCCGATGCCGATGTTGACCGAAGAACGTCGCCGCGATCTGATCAAGGTGGTCAAGGGCGAGGGCGAGGATGCCAAGGTTGCCGTACGCAACATCCGCCGCGAAGCCAACGACCAGTTGAAGAAACTGCTCAAGGACAAGGCAGTCGGCGAAGATGAAGAACGCCGCGCACAGGACGATGTGCAGAAACTCACCGACCGCTTCGTCGCCGAGATCGACAAGGCGTTGCAAACCAAAGAAGCCGAATTGATGGCGGTTTAGCTGGTAGCCAGTAGCTTGTTGCTTGTAGCTTTCAATGCCGCGCGCGAAGCGCGCACCTTACAGCGCTACTAGCTACCCGCTACCAGCTACCAGCTCACAAGGACCCCCGATGGCGCTATTCAAGAGTTCCACCCGCATCATCCCCGACGCTCCTGCAGTGCCGCGCCATATCGCCATCATCATGGACGGCAACGGGCGCTGGGCCAAACAGCGCATGATGCCGCGTGTGATGGGGCACCAGCGCGGTGTGGAGACGGTGCGCGAGATGGTCAAGTCCTGTCGCCAGATGGGTGTGGAATACCTGACGCTGTTCGCTTTCAGCAGCGAGAACTGGCGCAGGCCCGCCGATGAGGTCTCCTTCCTGATGCAACTGTTCCTGAAGATGCTGGAACGCGAAGTCACCAAACTGCACAAGAACAATATCCGCCTCAAGGTCATCGGCGACCGCAGCCGCTTCGATGCGCAACTGGTGCGCCACATCGAGGAAGCCGAACAACTGACTGCCGATAACACCAGCCTCACGCTGACCATCGCCGCCAACTACGGCGGGCGCTGGGACATCATGCAAGCCATGCATGCGCTGAGCCAGGCGCATCCCGATCGCGCTACCGCTTTCGGCGAAGAGGAGCTTGCGCCTTACCTTTCCATGCACTATGCGCCGGAGCCGGATCTGTTCATCCGCACCGGCGGCGAACAGCGCATCAGCAACTTCCTGTTGTGGCAACTGGCCTATACCGAACTGTACTTCACCGATATCCTGTGGCCCGCCTTTGATCGCGCGGCGCTGGATGAGGCGATCCAGTCCTACCAGAAACGCGAGCGTCGCTTCGGCAGGACCAGCGAGCAACTCAAGACCGAACCTGAGAGCGAGGGCAAATCCGTTGCTTAAACAACGCATCATCACCGCGAGCATCCTGTTCGTCCTGTTCCTTGCCGCCCTGTTCGGTCTTCCTGCCATCGGTTGGCAGGTGCTGGTGCTGCTGTTGATGTGGCTGGGCGCGGCGGAATGGGTGCGTCTGTCCGGCTTGGGCGGTCGCGCCGCCCTCGGCTATCCGGTGCTGACGACGGCGCTGACGGCGGTCATCATGTGGTTCGATGCCATTGCCAGCGCGCAAGCGTCCGCCCTGCTGCATCTGGCGTGCTACATACCGGCCGTGCTGTTCTGGATGTTTGTTGTGCCGACCTGGCTGATCTCGGGCTGGCGCACGCAGAATTCGCGCCTGATGGGCGTGGTCGGCTGTGTGGTGTTGATCCCCACCGGGCTGGCGCTGCTCGATCTGCGGGCTTTCAATCCATGGGTGCTGCTGTTCGCGATGACACTGGTGATGATGGCGGATATCTCCGCCTACTTTGCCGGCAAGCGATATGGCAAGACCAAACTGGCGCCGGCGATCAGTCCGGGCAAGACCTGGGAAGGCGTGTTCGGTGCGCTACTCGGTGTCTCGTTGTATGTGATCGTTGTCGGCTGGGCGAGCGGGGCGTACAAGGAGTATCCGGTGTTTCCGTCTGCCGTTGTCGCCGGCTGGCTGTGGGTCGGCCTGGCGGTGATCGGCGACCTGTTCGAATCTGCCGTCAAGCGCCAGGCCGGCGTCAAGGACAGCGGGACACTGTTGCCCGGCCACGGCGGCCTGCTGGACCGTATCGACGCACTGACTTCCACCTTGCCCTTCGCGGCCATTGCACTCGTTCTGCAAAGGCTGGAATGAGCCAACACATCCGTCTCACCGTACTCGGTTCCACCGGCAGCATAGGCAAGAGCACGCTGGACGTGGTCGCGCGCCATCCCGATAGATACCGCATCATCGCGCTCACCGCGCAACAGCAGGACGAACTGCTGTTCGAACAGTGCCAGCGCTTCCAGCCGAGCTATGCGGTGCTGCTGGACGAAGCCGCCAGCGAACGGTTGCGCCAGCGTCTCGCTGCCGCCGGACTGGAGACCGAAGTGTTGTGCGGTGCCGCCGCGCTGGAGCGCGTGTCGACGCTGCCGGAAGTGGATGCGGTGATGGCCGCCATCGTCGGCGCGGCGGGCATGCCACCCACGCTGGCTGCTGCGCATACGGGCAAGAAGATATTGCTGGCCAACAAGGAGACGCTGGTGCTGGCCGGACATCTGTTCATGGATGCGGTGCGCCACAGCGGTTCGGCTTTGCTGCCGATAGACAGCGAACATAACGCCATCTTCCAGGTGCTGCCCGGCGGCTATGCCGGTGACATGAAGGCCGGCGGCATCAGCAAGATACTGCTCACCGCCTCCGGCGGTCCGTTCCGCAACACGTCGCTGGAACAATTGAAGGACGTCACACCGGAGCAGGCCTGCGCGCATCCGAACTGGAGCATGGGTCGCAAGATATCGGTGGATTCCGCCAGCATGATGAACAAGGGGCTGGAAGTGATCGAGGCGCACTGGCTGTTCAACGCCAGCGCCGACGATATCCAGGTGGTGGTACACCCGCAGAGCGTGATCCACTCCATGGTGCAATATGTCGATGGCTCGGTGCTGGCGCAGCTCGGCAATCCCGACATGCGGACGCCCATCGCCTACGCGCTGGCTTGGCCGGAACGCATCGAGGCCGGTGTCGCGCCGCTCGACCTGTTCGCCATCGCTCGGCTGGATTTCAGTGCTCCCGATTTCACCCGTTTTCCCTGCCTTGCGCTGGCCTACCAGGCACTGCGCGCGGGCGGTACGATTCCGGCTTTGCTCAATGCGGCGAACGAAGTGGCGGTCGCTGCCTTCCTTGATCGCGAGATCGCCTTCCTCGACATCCCGCGCCTGATCGAAGCGGTGCTGGGCAAGGTGGCGCGCACCGATGTGAATACCTTGCAGGATGTGCTGGATGCGGATGCTGCTGCCCGCGTCGCCGCGCAGGAATGGATCGCACGATGACCACATTACTCGCCTTTATCTTCGCCATCGCCATTCTGGTGGTGATCCACGAGCTGGGGCACTACGTCGTGGCGCGCTGGTGCGATGTGAAGGTGCTGCGTTTCTCAGTTGGTTTCGGCAAGGTGCTCTATTCCCGGCGGTTCGGTAATGGCGAGACGGAATGGGTGATCTCCGCGGTTCCGTTGGGCGGCTACGTAAAGATGCTGGACGAGCACGAGGGTGAAGTGCCGGAACAGGACTTGCCGCGCGCATTCAACCGTAAACCCGTATTGCAACGCATGGCCATCGTGGTGGCGGGGCCGATCTCCAATCTGCTGCTTGCAGTGGTTATGTATTTCGCCCTGTTCGTTCACGGCGTTCCCGGCATCAAGCCGGTGCTGGGCGAAGTGGCGGCGGATACGCCGGCCGCCGCCGCCGGTCTGCAAAGCGGGCAGACCATCGTCGCTGTCAACGGGCAGGCGACACCGAGCTGGCAGGATGTGCGCTGGGTGTTGATCGATCTCGTGTTGCTCAAGGAAGCGGCGACGCTCGAAATGCGGACGGCACAGGATGAAAGGATGTCTCGCGTGCTCGAGATGGGCAGCCTGACGCCCGCGGATCTCGACAGCGACTTCATGCAGAAGCTCGGATTGCATCTTTATCAGCCGCCGGTCTATCCCGTCATCGGCCGACTGGTACCCGGCGGGGTGGCCGAACAGGCCGGACTGCAGGTGAACGACCGCATCCTGCTGGCCAACGGCCAAAAAATGTCCCTGTGGGAAGACTGGGTGGAGATCGTGCGCGCCAATCCGGGCAAGACGATGGATATCGAAGTCGAACGCGCTGGCGTAACCGTGAAATTTGCACTGGCCCCGGAGGTCGTCGACGAGGGGGATAAACGCATCGGACGTATCGGCGCCGCCGCCCATATCGACCGGGCGGAGTTCGAGGCGATGCTGACCGAGGTGCGTTATCCTCCCATCGAGGCCATGCAGGAAGCTTTGCGCAAGACCTGGGAGACTGCCGTGCTGAGTCTGAAGATGATGGGCAAAATGGTGGTGGGCGAGGTCTCGCTGAAGAATCTGTCCGGACCGATCACAATCGCCGATTATGCCGGGCAATCCGCGCAGATGGGCTTGGGGGCGTATATCGGCTTTCTGGCATTGATCAGCATCAGTCTCGGTGTATTGAACTTGTTGCCCATCCCTTTATTGGATGGCGGGCATTTGCTGTATTATTCGGTCGAGTTGCTCAAAGGCAGTCCGGTCCCGGAAAGTCTGTGGGAGATTGGACAGAGAGCAGGTATTGCACTGTTGGTAACCATGATGGCTTTTGCGTTGTATAACGACATCAGCCGCCTGATTTCGGGTTGAACAAGATAATGAAACTCAAAAGACTGGCGGGTCTCATCCCGCTGCTGTACGCCACATCTTCTTTGGCAATCGAACCGTTCGTCATCAAGGATATCCGCGTAGAAGGCATCCAGCGCACCGAACCGGGCACGGTGTTCAGTTACCTGCCTGTGAAGGTGGGCGACCGGCTGACCGACGATCGTGCGACCGCCGCGCTGCATGCCCTGTTCGCCACCGGCTTCTTCAAGGATGTGGAATTGAAGGCCGAGCAGAACGGCGTGCTGGTCGTGGTGGTCAGGGAACGCCCGACCGTCGCCAGCGTCGAGATCGAGGGCGTCAAGGACATCCCCAAGGACCAGTTGAGCGAGAACCTCAAGATGGTCGGTCTGGCCGAAGGCCGCATCCTGGACAAGGCGGTGCTGGACAAGGCCGTGCAGGAACTCAAGCGCGTGTATGTCTCGCGCGGGAAATACGGCGTCGAAGTGAAGACCACCGTCACCGATCTGGAACGCAACCGCGTAGCGGTGAAGCTGGATGTGGTCGAGGGTTCCGCTTCCCGGATACGCCTCATCAATATCGTCGGCAGCAAGGCCTATAGCGAAAGCGAACTGCTCGACATGATGAAACTCACCACGCCCGGCCTGTTCACCTGGATGTCCAAGAACGACCAGTATTCCAAGCAGAAGCTCTCCGCCGACATCGAGACCCTGCGCACTTTCTACATGAACTCCGGCTACATGGATTTCAGCGTCGATTCGACACAAGTGTCCATTTCTCCCGACAAGGAAGACATCTTCATCACCCTCAATATTACCGAGGGAGAGAAATATACCGTGTCGGGGATCAAGGTGGCCGGTTCGCAGGCTGTGCTCTCCCACAATGAGATACGCAAACTGATCGGCATGCAGGAGGGCGATGTGTTCTCGCGCGAGGCGCTGACCGAGTCGACGCGCAAGATCAGCGAGCGCATGGGCGAGGAAGGATACGCCTTCGCCAACATCAACACGATACCGGAAGTGGACAAGGAGAAACACCAGGTCGCATTCACCTTCGTGGTCGATCCGCAGCAGCGCACTTATATCAGGCGCATCAACATCACCGGCAACGACAAGACGCGCGATGAAGTCGTCCGCCGCGAGATGCGCCAGATGGAAGGGGGCTGGTTCGCCGCTTCCAAGATCAAGAAATCGAAGCAGCGTCTCGACAGGCTGGGCTTCTTTGAAACAGTGAACCTCGAAACTGCGCCGGTGCAGGGAGCGAACGACCAGCTCGATGTCAACTTCTCGGTGGTCGAGAAATCCACCGGTAACTTCCAGATCGGCGCCGGTTACGGCAGCGAGGGGGTGACGTTCAGCGGCAGCGTCACGCAGGCTAACCTGTTTGGGACGGGCAACTATCTCACGACCCAGGTCAACACCAGCAAGGTGAACCAGGTCTATTCGGTCTCCTATACCAACCCCTATTACACGGACGATGGCATCAGCCGCGGCTTCGATATCTACAAACGCAGGACCGACACCACCTCTACCTATACCAGCCAGTACTACTCCGACAGTGTGGGCGGCGGTATCAGGTTCGGCGTGCCGATCAACGACGACGAATCGTTCCAGTACGGCCTGTCGGCGGAAAAGACCACGATCTCATTGACCAGCAGCAGCTCGCAACGCTATATCGATTACATCAACACCTTCGGTTCGACGACCAGCAACCTGCTCGGCACCATAGGCTGGACGCGCGACACGCGCGACAGCGCCATGTATGCCACTGAAGGCACGATGCAGCGTGCCGTGTTTGAACTCGGTTTGCCGGTGTCGGACCAGCGCTACTACCGGCTGACCTACCAGCATCAGTGGTTCCAGCCGATCAGCACCAACCTGACTCTGATGATGAACGGCGAGCTTGGCACGGCGGACGGATACGACGGCATGCCATTGCCGTTCTTCAAGAATTTCTATGCGGGTGGCGTCGGTTCGGTGCGCGGATACGACACCAGTTCGCTGGGCCCCAGGGACAGCAGCGGAAGTTACCTCGGCGGCAACAAGACAGTGATCGGCAATCTGGAGTTGTTATTCCCCATCCCCGGCATGGAAAAGGAGAAGTCGGTACGTCTGAGCGCCTTTGTGGATGGCGGCGCGATCTACGGCGAAGGCGAGCAGGTTCCGAGTTCGTCCGGAATGCGCTATTCTGCCGGCTTGACGCTGAGCTGGTTCTCGCCGGCCGGCCCGCTCAGGCTGAGCTGGGCCAAGCCGCTGAACGACCAGCCGCAGGACAAGTTGCAGAACATGCAATTCACACTGGGTACGATGTTCTGATCGTTTGCCTAAGGAGCATGAAATGAAGAAATTACTTTATGCAGTTCTGATTCTCTTTGCATGCGCTGCGCAGGCCGATACGGACGGCTTCCGCATCGGCGTGGTCGATACCGAGCGCATTCTGCGCGAATCGGAACAGGCGATCCTGGCGGAGCGCAAGATCGAGAAGGAGTTCTCTGCGCGCGATCAGGAGATCAAGAAGCAGATCAAACTGAGCAAGGAAATGCAGGCAGCGCTGGAAAAGGAGGGTTCCGGCATGTCGGACTCGGTGCGCCGTTTCAAGGAGCGCGAGCTGGCCAACCTAAACCTCAACCTGCAGACCATGCAGCGCGAGTTCCGCGAAGACCTGAACCTGCGCAAGAACGAAGAACTGGCGGTGGTGTTGGCGCTGGCGGACAAGGCGATCCGCGCCATTGCCGAGAGCGAGAATTTCGATGTCATCCTGCAGGAGACGGTGTATCGCCATCCGCGCGTGGATATCACCGACAAGGTGCTGAAGTTTCTTGCCGCCGAGGCACCGGTAAAGTCCGACAAGTGACGCGTCGGCAAGTCAATTGAAAGAACAGTTCTGATGGAGCGTACAGCCTATAGCCTGGCGGATATCGCGGCGCGTTTCGGCGGGCAGGTGATGGGGGATGCTGCCACGCTGGTGCAGCAGATCGGCACGCTGGAGAAGGCGGGCAAAGGGCAGATCGCTTTTCTGGCCAATGCCAAATACCGCAAGCAACTGGAAGCCAGCCAGGCCTCGGCCGTCATCCTGTCGAAAGCGGATGCCGACACCACCGAACTGCCGCGCATTGTCTGCGACAACCCCTATTCGTATTTCGCGAAACTGTCTGCATTCCTCAATCCCTTGCGCGATTACGCGCCCGGTATCCATGCAACTGCCGTCATCGGCAAGGATGCACGCATCTCGCCGCAGGCCCATATCGGTCCGCAGGTCACGGTCGGCGACGGCGCCAGCATAGGCGCAGGTACGGTGGTGATGGCCGGATGCGTGATCGGCGAGAACGCGACCTTGGGCGAGAACACGCGCTTGTATCCGCGTGTGACGGTCTATCACGACTGCGTCGTCGGCAACCATGTCATCGTGCATTCAGGCGCGGTCATCGGCGCGGACGGTTTCGGCATGGCCTGGGACGACGGCCGCTGGCTCAAGATTCCGCAGATCGGGCGCGTGCTTATCGGCGACCATGTCGAGATCGGCGCCAATACCACCATAGACCGCGGCGCGCTGGACGACACCGTGATCGAGGAAGACGTGAAGCTGGACAACCAGATCCAGGTCGCACACAACGTGCACATCGGCGCGCATACGGCCATCGCCGGATGCGTGGGCATCGCGGGCAGCACCACCATCGGCAAGTATTGCCGCATCGGCGGCAGCGCAGGCATCATCGGACACTTGAAGATCGCCGACCATGTCGAGATCGCATCTTTCACGCTGATCGGTAAATCCATCACTGAGGCGGGCAGCTACGCGGGTATCTACCCGTTCTCGAAGAACGACGAGTGGCGCAACAATGCCGTGCATCTGCGGCATCTGGGCGAACTGGTCAAACGCGTCAAGACACTTGAAAAAGAGATCGAATCATTGAAAGGGGAGAAGACATGAGTACAGCGATGGACATTCACGAGGTACTGGAACACCTGCCGCACCGTTATCCGTTCCTGCTGATAGACCGTGTGCTGGAGGTTGTGCCGAACGAGCGCATCGTGGCGCTCAAGAACGTCACCATCAACGAGCCGTTCTTCCCCGGCCACTATCCGCACCATCCGGTGATGCCCGGTGTGCTGGTGGTCGAGGCGATGGCACAGGCTTCCGGCATCCTGTCTTTCAAAACGATGGGCAAATTGCCGAGCGACGATTCGGTGTATTACTTCGTCGGCATCGACAACGCCCGATTCAAACGGCCGGTTGGCCCCGGCGACCAGTTGATCCTGAAAGCGGCAGTTACCATGAACAAGCGCGGCATGTGGAAATTCTCCTGTACCGCCGAAGTGGACGGGCAGATTGCCGCAGAAGCCGAATTGATCTGTACCCTGAAGACGAAATAATGGATAAGCTGCGTCACCCCACTGCGATCATCCATCCCAATGCCAAACTGGCCGACGATGTCTCGGTCGGCGCGTTTTCCATCATCGGCGAACATGTCGAGATCGGCGCGGGCACCGTGGTCGGGCCGCATGTGGTCATCGACGGTCACACCACCATCGGCAGGAACAACCGCTTCTTCCAGTTCGGTTCCATCGGCGAGATACCGCAGGACAAGAAATACAAGGGCGAGCCGACCCGGCTCGTCATCGGCGACAACAACACCATCCGCGAATGCTGCACACTCAATCTCGGCACCTCGCAGGACAAGGGTGTCACCACCATCGGCAACGACAACTGGATCATGGCCTATGTGCATGTCGCGCACGACTGCGTGATTGGCGATAACAACACCATCGCCAACGGCGTGCAGTTCGCCGGTCATGTCGAGATCGGCAACCGCATCCTCATCGGCGGCATGAGCGGCATCCACCAGTTCGTGCGCATCGGCGACTACGCCATGATGGGTTTCATGACGCGCCTGTCGCAGGACCTGCCGCCGTTCGTGATGGCCGTTGGCAACCCGGCCGAAGTGAAGGGGCCGCATCAGGAAGGCCCGCGCCGCGCCGGTTATTCCGCGCCGCGCGTGGACATGCTCAAGCAGATGTATCGCGCCCTGTACCGCGCGGGCAGCAGCTTCGACAGTGCGAAGCAGGAAATTGAGACATTGCGCGGACAAGTCCCCGATGCCGATGCCGACATCGACAACATGCTCACCTTCCTGAACAGCGCCACCCGCGGCATCGTGCGCTAACACATGTCCGCTCCGGTCAAGACCATCGCCATCGTGGCGGGAGAAGCCTCCGGCGACCTGCTCGGCAGCCATCTGATGATCGCCCTCAAGCAGGCCATGCCTGCCGTGCGCTTCATCGGCATCGGCGGGCCCAAGATGCAATCCGCCGGTATGGACGTGCTGTTCCCGATGGAGAAGCTGGCCGTCAACGGCTATATCGAGGTGTTGCGTCATTACCGCGAACTGTCAGGCATTCGCCGCCAGTTGCGCGAACGGTTCATCGCCGAACCGCCCGACCTCTTCGTTGGCATCGACGCGCCGGATTTCAACCTCGACCTGGAACTGGCGCTCAAGCAGCGCGGCATCCCCACCGTGCATTACGTCAGCCCTTCCATCTGGGCATGGCGCGGCGAGCGTATCCACAAGATCAAACAGGCCGTGTCGCACATTTTGGCGCTGTTCCCGTTCGAAGAGCCGCTCTACCAGCAGGCGGGCGTGCCCGTCACCTATGTCGGGCATCCATTGGCCGATATGCTCCCCGAGTTCCCCAATCGTGAGGAGATGCGCGAGCAGATGCGCATTCAGCCAAAGAGCGCCAAAGTATTCGCCTTGCTGCCCGGCAGTCGCCAGGGTGAGGTGCGTCGTCTCGCCGGGACTTATGTCGAAACCGCCAGGCTCATACTGCAGAAGATCCCCGATGCGCAATTCCTCGTGCCGCTGGCCAGCCGCGAGACGCGCACCATCTTCGAAAACGAGATATGGCGGCAGGAAGCCCATCAATTGCCGATCACGCTTCTGTTCGGACATTCGCACGATGCCATGATCGCCGCCGACGGCGTGCTGGTCGCATCGGGCACGGCCACACTCGAAGCCGCGCTGCTCAAGCGGCCCATGGTCATCACCTACAAATTGTCGCCGCTGACCTACTGGATCGCCAAGCGCAAACAGTACCTGCCTTATGTAGGCCTGCCCAACATCCTGGCCGGCAAGTTTGTTGTGCCCGAGATTTTGCAGGACGACGCCACACCCGAGAATCTGGCGCAGGCGCTGCTCAACCTGATCAATAGCAAGAGCGCCGTCGCCGAACTGGAACAGGTGTTCGGCGCCATGCACCAGACCTTGCGCCAGGACACCGGGCAGAAAGCAGCAGCGGCCATCCTGCCGTATCTGGCATGAGCTCCCGTCATTCCGGCGCAGGCCGGAATCCAGTTGAAAATTCAACTCCCGCGAAAGCGGGACAGAATCGCGGCGTTGTCCGCTTCGCGGGCATTTCTTCTTGCTGGATTCCGGCCTGCGCCGGAATGACGGATAAATGAATCACGGCATCATCCTCATCTGCGGCGTCGATGAAGCAGGACGCGGCCCGCTGGCCGGGCCGGTGAGCGCAGCCGCCGTCATCCTCGACGAAGCCAACCCCATCGAAGGTCTGGCCGATTCCAAGAAACTCTCCGAGAAGCAGCGCGACGCGCTTGCGCCCATCATTCGCGAACGCGCGCTGGCCTGGGCCGTGGCCTATGCCGAAGTGGAAGAGATCGACCGGCTCAATATTCTGCAAGCGACGTTGCTGGCGATGAAGCGAGCCGTGGAGGGGCTCAAGCTGCAACCGCAGCAGGTGCTGGTAGATGGCTTGTATTGCCCGCAGACCGGCATCCCCAGTCAGGCCATCGTCAAGGGCGACAGCAAGGTCGCCGCCATCTCGGCCGCGTCCATCCTCGCCAAGACCGCACGCGACGAACTGATGCAGAAGCTGCACCAGCAATATCCGCAGTACGGCTTCGACGGCCACAAGGGCTATCCCACTGCCGTGCACCTCGCCGCCTTGCGCGAGCACGGCGTGTCCGACGTGCACCGCCGCAGCTTCCGTCCGGTGCGCGAGCTTTTGCCCTCTGCGCCATAAAGGATAATCGCGGCGGATTTTCGGTTATCCTCGCTTCTGTTTAATCGATCCGGTCGACCAGCCATGACACTCTTTAAACTTATCCACCTGCTCGCGGTCCTGATCTGGGTCGGCGGCATGTTCTTCGCCTACATGGTGCTGCGTCCCGCCGCCGTCGACGTGTTGCAACCGCCCGAGCGCCTGCGCCTGTGGAACAACGTGTTCCATCGCTTCTTCAACTGGGTGTGGAGCGCGGTTGGACTTATCCTCGCCACCGGCCTGTACATGATCTACCAGTACGGCGGCATGGCGCATGCGCCGACCTTCGTGCATATCATGCTGCTGCTAGGGCTGCTGATGACCGGCATCTATGGCTACGTGTACTTCGGCTGTTACGTACCGTTCAGCCTGCATGTCGCCAAGGAACGTTGGAAGGATGCGGGAGAGATTCTGGCCAGGATACGCAAGTTCGTGGCGCTGAACCTCACGCTGGGACTGGTCACCGTTGCCGTGGCCGTCATCGGCGTGACATGGAATTGAACAAGAATCGCAACCATCACAACAAGAAAGGAAAACTCGAATGAACAGAACCGTGTTGAATATCGCCATCTTCGCCGCGATCGGCTTGGTCCTCGGCTACGCCTTCTTCGGCAAATGGGGCGGCGACTACGTCAGCCTGAATACACTGTTCTCGTTCGGTGGCAACAAGCTCCAGACCGCGTTCCGCTCGGTTTCCGGCATCGAGGACATGCGCAACAAGATACTCATCTGTGGTGCCGTCGGCGCGGCGGTGGGGGCGGCGATCGCGTTCAAGAAGTAAAACAAGGTTCCGTAATTCCCCTCCCCCTTGCAGGGGGATAACCAGCGACTTGGCTGGCGTTGCTTGTCAGCCTAGTCGAATGGCTAGTAGTTCCATCAGGGCCAGGGAGGGGGTAGAAACGCGGCATCTCACCGACTCTACCCCCATCCCAACCTTCCCCCTGCATGGGGGAAGGAGTTACTCCCCCAACTGCATTCTGCGCACATAGTGGCAGGTATAGCCGCCCGGGTTCTTGTACAGATAGCGCTGGTGGAACTCCTCCGCGCGCCAGAATTCCCTGAACGGCACCACCTCTGTCACCACCGGATACTTCCAGTCGCCTGAGGCATCCACGGTTTTGATCACCGCTTCGGCCGTCTTCTTCTGCTCTACATCCACATAAAAAATCGCCGAGCGATATTGCGTACCGGCATCATTACCTTGCCGGTTGGGCGTGGTCGGGTTGTGCATGCGGAAGAACTCGAACAGCAGGTGGCGATAGGTGAGCTTCTTCGGGTCGAACACGATCTTCACCGACTCGGCATGGCCGCTACGCCCCATCTTCACAATATCGTAGGTCGCATTCGGCACCTCGCCGCCGGTATAGCCCACCTCGGTATCCACCACACCGGGGATCTTGCGCACCAGGTCTTCCATCCCCCAGAAGCAACCTCCGGCGAGATAGGCGGTTTGGTTGGTGTCGGTCATGGCGGCTCCTTTCGGTTCGGCGTGGGCGGGGAGGGTGAAGCAGGTGAGAAGGATGAAAAAGGGAAAGTACCGCATTCCTGCTACAGATCTGCCGGGGTGAGCCCGGTATGTTTGGCTATGCGAGCCAGCATCTTCGGCCCGACTTCATCTCCATCATGAAAAGCAAAAACAAAATCAGGATAACCTGCACGGGCAAGCGTCTTATGCGAACCGGTTTGCCGTTTGATTTGCCAGCCAAGCCGAAACAGGCGCTTGGCTTTGACTGAAGGCCATTGACTCATGCGGCCATCGGAATGGAGATGTTGATGGAGAGCGGTCCGCTCTCATTGTGTTCAAGCCTCTCGGCAATGACGCGCAGGGCAAGCACCTCGGCCTTGGATACTGCCTCCATGGCGGAAGCGCCATAGGCCATCACACCCGGTAATTCCAGTACTTCTGCCAGCCAGCGACCGTCGGATTCCTGTTCTTGCTCTATGGTGAAATTCATGAGGAACCTCCGAGGATAAGATCGGAATAAGTATAGCGGCAAAGTTTACTCTGGAAAATTATGCCTGGCCCATTTAATTCTTCAGTTCAAATGTTGCGCGCAGGGGTAGCGCCACGTTCCGCACGGCATCTCGAAGCATCACATCGACCGACCAGATTCCCGGTGGGTCACCCGGGTCACCGGAAAAAGCGACCACCGGAGCCGACAAGCGTATGGCGTAAGGACTACCCTGGATCGCCCCGGCAAAGCAGCTTGCATCTTTCTGGTCCATGGAAACCTTGCCCGTAGGCGCGGATATCTTGAAGTCGCATCGCACATCGGCCTTGCCCTGCTGGTCGAGCTTCGGGTTTGTGAAGAATGTGAGGATGTATATCTTCTTGCCGTAAGGAACAGTCCCCGCCACTTTGAAATTCGGCTTGGTTTCGGGAGGCGTATTCCACTTTTTATCCCAGTCTTCGTCGGTCGTCGCCAGCAGCGAACCGCCAAAGTCATCCTTGGTCTTCATCGATTCTGTCTCGGCAATGGGCTTGCCGTCACTGTCGCGCCAGCCAGTCTTGCCTTGAGCAGACTTGCGCTTGAAGGTCCATTTGCCCGCCTCGGTGCGAGTGAATTCATATTTCTCCGGCATCGCCTTTGCAAGCGTGGCCGACAACCAAAGTTGCTCCGGCTGACTCAATCCCCCGGAGAAGTAGATTTGCTCGAGAATTTCGCCAACACGAGGGTGTTGCCTTGCATTCGACTCCAGCGACCACATCGCTGCCTTGAACACAGCTTCAAGAATCGCATCGTTGCGGTCTTTTTCGGTCTTCTCGGACTTCGCGTATCGATCAAGCGCACCGGAATACTTTTCGTAATTGAGTGCAGCAACGACGCGCCTGATCGGCGCTGCCTCGCCAGTTGCAAAGAAGTCCGCCCAAAGCATGTCCAATATCGTGGGGGTCTTCGGCTCAAGGGCCCGGAGGTCAAGCGGCTTTCCCCGGTACCTTGCAGCATCCGGCTGGCGGCCAAGATAGGCCTGCGCTTCTTTCGTCCCCGACAGGTTGGCTGCAAACAGTAGCGTCTGGCGGTCCCCACCCTTCAGATCGCCAAGCTGGGTCAGCCAAGCATCGACTTGAGTTGGATTCGCCGCCATGATCCTTCCCAGGAATACCGAAATCAGCGCAGCCGAGTTTGGATTGGAGAGGTTCCCGGCTTTGCTCATTGCCTGGACTTCCGTTACAAAGCGGTCCGGCGTTGGATGCTCGTAGTAGTGGCTGAGCCAGTCTTCTGCATGTGCGGTGTGCACAGTCGCAAGAAGTACGAAAGCAAGCAGGCGAATGAGGTGCATGGCTGGATTGGTTATGTGGTGGCTAACGCGCAGGTCGCCTCGAACGCAGGGTTATGCCTCACGACGAATTGCCCCATAGACTTGCTCATCGCTTAGGCAGCGATGAAATGAGGCTTGCGCAATTTTCCATGTGGCGCGCGGGCCTATGACGAGCTTCGCAAGTTCGTTGCCCTTTACCTTGATCTCTCGTTGCACATGCTTGGATGCAAATTCGGCAACTTTAAGAAACAGCTTCATGTGCTTCTCATCTCCCCCGGCAAGAAACCAGTACCGGACGCCAAGGCCGACGGCAGGGGCGTCTGGATTCTCAGCCGCAATAAGCACGTTGCAGTGTTCATGTTCGCTCACTGGATGGGCAACGTGTTTATCTCGAACAGTCTTGATGTCAGTATGCGCGGCGAGCAACTCAGGTTTTTTTACAAAAATGTCTTGGCTCAACCCCTTTCGACGTCCTGATGAAAAGCACCGCACATACGAAACGAGCGCCTGTGTGTAGAGCGCCATGCCGAGAATGCCAGCCTCGCGCATGAGGGGCGATGGTGCAACCAGAAAGCGCAAGGCGGTTGTGGTGCGCCGCAGATCGGCGGCAATGGAAAGCAAGTGCTCTAGCTCTGCCTTGAGCGGATGATTGAATCTGTAGGCGCTGAACTTATTGGTCATGAGGTATAACGTAGAAGTGAGCGGCCTGCGCGGCTTTTTGCGCAGATCCGCTCGACTGCGGGATGGGCGTCTCAGCGTTCATAGAACCACTCCATGAACTCGCCGGCCACCTCGGGCGAAAGCTCCAATACTGCTTCGGCAATTGCCGGTTGGCCTTTTGCTGCGGCGACCGCTGAAAGAGCGCAACGGAGGAACCCCTCATCCCACTGGCGCGAGGCCGCTGCGGCTACCAGAGTAGGCAAGCGCGACAACGACTCGAAATAGGCGGGAGCAATGTCTTTGGGGACCGAAACGCCGTTCTTGACACGACAGACTTCAACCCAGGCCGGAAATTGAAAATAGGAGAGGTCGGCCCTTAATGGCGCAGAGGCGAGCACATCAATCACGTGCGGCACCGCTGCGAAGGAAGCCGAGTAGACATCGCCTTGGTGTGCCAAGGCGCTCCAGATAGAAAACCAAGGCTCTTTGTCCTTCTCGGACGAGGGAAGGTCGGCTAGTTGCTTCAACAACGCTGGAATATCCCCCGCAGCGCCATAGGCATGCTGAAGCTCGGACCAGCGAGGATCATCAAGGCAAAGCAAAGCGCGAATCCTTAGATGTCCAACGTAAAGTAGACGGCAAATACGCTGTATATGCTGGAGCGATTAGCCTTATATGTTGTTCCATGGTTCGCATTCCATTGATTGGCTTGGTGTGGCAAAACATAACACGGCGAATGTGATTGGGAAAGACATCGCCAAGCAACCTAGCGCCGCTCCTTCTTCATCGCCTGCGCCGCCTCGCGCTTCGATTCGCGTTCCTTCTCGGTGGCACGTTTGTGGCTTCGGCCGCCCTTCGGGCTTAACCTGCTGCGCAGGTTAGCCTACGCCGCAAGAGAGCCACGCAACTAGCGTCGTTCTTTTTTCATAGCTGCAGCGGCTTCGCGCTTCGAATCCTTTTCGCGCTCAGTGGCTCTCTTGTCATGTTCCTTCTTGCCCTTCGCCAGCCCGATCTCCAGCTTCACCCGCCCGCCCTTGTAGTGCATGTCCAGCGGCATGATGGTGTAGCCCGCGCGTTGCACTTTGCCGATGAGTTTGTCGATCTCGTGCTTGTGCAGCAGCAGCTTGCGGGTGCGGACGGGGTCGGGGACGATGTGGGTGGAGGCGTTCAGAAGCGGGCTGATATGGGAGCCGAACAGGTAGAGCGCGCCGTCCTTGACGGTCACATAGGCTTCCTTGAGCTGGACGCGGCCGTCGCGGATGGCTTTGACTTCCCAGCCTTCCAGCATGAGTCCGGCTTCATGTTTTTCTTCGATGAAGTACTCGTGAAAGGCCTTTTTATTCTGGATGATGCTCATGGATGCTCAGGGAAAAGGTGAGTTTTGCGGTTGGTTGCGATATTCTACCAGCCTTTGACGGCGGGCTTGGGATTGCGATGGCTTTGGTAGAGAAGGCAGTACTGGTGCCGCATACGGCGGAGCAGATGTTCAACCTGGTGGACAGGGTGGAGGAGTACCCGCAGTTCCTGCCCTGGTGCGGCGGGGCGGAGGTCATCGACATGCAGGGCACGACCATGCATGCGAAGGTGCACATCGATTTTCACCATATCAAGCAGCATTTCAGCACCGAGAACCGGCGCAATCCGCCTCACCAGATCGACATGACCCTGAAGGATGGCCCGTTCAAACACCTGGATGGGACATGGAGATTCATCCCCCTGAGCGACGAAGCCTGTAAAATAGAATTCCGCCTGCATTACGAATTCTCCAGCAAATTGCTGGAGAAGCTGGTGGGGCCGGTGTTTCATCACATCGCCAACAGTTTCGTGGATGCTTTTATCCACCAGGCTGACAAGGTATACCGCAAACCATGACCGACATGATAGCCATCGAAGTAGTCTATGCCCTTCCGGACAAGCAGACCCTGCTCCAGCAGCAGGTCGCTGACGGCACCACTGCGCTGGACGCCGTCAAGGCCAGCGGCATCCTCGACAAACATCCCGAGATCAACATAGCGACCAGCAAGATGGGCATCTTCGGCAAGCTGATCAAGCCGGATACCGTGCTGCGTGAGAAGGATCGCGTGGAGATTTATCGTCCGCTGATCGCCGACCCGAAAGAGGTGCGCCGCAAGCGCGCCGAAGAGGGGAAAGTCATGAAGAAGGGCGGCGGCGACATCTGATGCTTGATTACGACCTGCACTGCCATTCCAATGTCTCCGACGGGACGCTGACGCCTGCCGAGATCGTGGCGCGCGCGGCCGAGCGCGGGGTGAAGGTACTCGGGCTGACCGACCATGACGACATCGCTGGCCTGGCCGAGGCGGCGCAGGCCGCAGCCCAATATGGCATCGAGCTCGTCAACGGCGTCGAGATCTCCGTCACCTGGCGCAAGCACACCGTGCATATCGTCGGCCTGCATATCGACCCGAAATGCCCCGAACTGGTGGAAGGCCTGCGCGGCATCCGCAGCGGACGCATGCATCGCGCCGAGCTGATGGCGGAATCGCTGGCGCGCTGCGGCATTGGCGGCACGCTGGAAGGTGCCTATCGCCATGTGCAGAATCCCGAGATGATAGGCCGCACCCATTTCGCGCGCCATCTGGTCGAAAGCGGGCAGTGCAAGGATGTTCGCAGCGTGTTCAACCGTTATCTGGTGCATGGCAAGCCCGGCTATGTGCCCCATGAATGGGCCAACCTGAAAGATGCGGTCTCGTGGATACGCGCCGCGGGCGGCATCGCCGTGCTGGCGCATCCGGGCCGCTACATGGTGGGGCGCTGTTCGATGGGCAAGAGCACCCTTCACGAGTTGCTGGAAGAGTTCGTCGCGGCAGGCGGCAAGGGTATCGAGGTGGTGAGCGGTAGCCACACGCCGCCGCAATATGCCGAGTTCGCACGCTACGCGCAGGAGTTCGGCCTGCTGTGTTCCTGCGGTTCCGATTTCCACGGGCCGCAAGAGAGCTATCGCGACCTGGGGCGTCTGCCGGATTTCCCGCTGGAGTGTCGGCCGGTGTGGACGGAATGGGAGACGGCAGCAGCCTGAACCATGGCGCAATTCTTTTCCATCCATCCAGATAATCCGCAACCGCGCCTGATCAAGCAGGCTGCGGAGATGCTGCGCAACGGCTCGGTGATCGTATACCCCACCGATTCCGGTTATGCGCTGGGCTGCCATCTGGACGATAAGGACGCGGTGCAGCGCATCCGCCAGATACGCGGCGTGGACGACAAGCATCACATGACACTGGTATGCCGCGACCTGTCCGAACTGGCAAAATACGCGCGGGTCGACAACGCGCAATTCCGGCTGCTGAAGAACAACACGCCGGGCAGCTACACCTTCATTCTGGAAGCGACCAAGGAAGTGCCGCGCCGCCTGCAGCACCCTAAACGCAGCACAGTTGGGCTGCGTATCCCGGACCATCCTGTCGCGCTGGCGCTGCTGGAGGAACTGAACGAACCGTTGCTGAGCAGTACGCTGATCATGCCCGATGAGGACCAGCCGTTGACCGATGTGGACGAGATCCGCGAGCGGCTGGAGAAGCTGGTGGATGCAATTATCGAGGGCGGTACGGTCGGTCTGGAACCGACCACGGTGATCGACCTGACCGAAGGCTCGCCCGTGTTGGTGCGAAAGGGCAAGGGCGAGGTCAGCCATTTGGGGATTGAGGAATGAAGTGCTCCCTTCTCCCGCAAGCGGGAGAAGGGCCGGGGATGAGGGTTTGCGAGGCCCGCAATACCGTCCCTCACCCTAACCCTCTCCCGCTTGCGGGAGAGGGAACGAACGAGGAAAACAAATGAATTTTGACGCACTGATCCAGACCATCGCGCTCGCCGCCATTCCGGTGCTGTTCGCCATCACGCTGCACGAGGCGGCGCACGGCTATGCGGCGCGCCATTTCGGCGACCTGACGGCGTACGCGGCGGGGCGCATCTCGCTCAATCCGCTGCGGCACATCGACCCCATCGGCACGGTGCTGCTGCCCATGCTGACCCTGTTCGTGGGCGGCATCCTGTTCGGCTGGGCCAAGCCAGTGCCGGTCAACTTCTCCGCTTTGCGCCGACCCAAACAGGACATGCTGTGGGTCGCACTGGCGGGGCCTGCCGCCAACCTGGTGATGGCGCTGTTCTGGGCCTTCATGATCAAGGTGGCGCTGATGTTTCCAGGCAACTATTTTGCCGAGCCGCTCATCGGCATGGCGCAGTTCGGGGTTACAATCAACGCCATTTTGCTGGTGCTCAACCTGCTGCCTTTGCCGCCACTGGACGGCGGACGCATCGCGGTGAGCCTGCTGCCGCACCGTCAGGCATACGCCCTGTCCAGGGTGGAACCGTACGGCATGGTCATCCTGATCCTGATGGCGGTGGTGCCGGTGTCGGGCAAGCCTGTCTTGAGCTGGATATTGTCGCCGCTGCTGGTCGCGGTGATACGCATGATCGAATCCCTTTTTTAGTGTTGAAGTAGAGCTATGTTTGCTGATCGAGTCTTATCCGGAATGCGCCCCACGGGCAGTCTGCACCTGGGGCATTACCACGGTGTGTTGAAAAATTGGGTGGAGATGCAGCACCAGTACGAGTGCCTGTTCTTCGTGGCCGACTGGCACGCGCTGACCACGCACTACGACACCCCGCAGGTCATCGAGCAGAATGTGTGGGACATGGTCATCGACTGGCTGGCCGCAGGCGTCGACCCCGCGCATGCCACGTTGTTCATCCAGTCGCGCGTTCCCGAGCATGCCGAGCTGCACCTGCTGCTCTCGATGATCACGCCGCTGGGCTGGCTGGAACGCGTGCCGACCTACAAGGACCAGCAGGAAAAACTGTCCGAGAAGGACCTCTCTACCTATGGCTTCCTTGGTTATCCGCTGCTGCAGAGCGCCGACATTTTGATCTACCGCGCAACGCAAGTGCCGGTGGGCGAGGACCAGGTGCCGCATATCGAATTCACGCGCGAGATCGCGCGTCGCTTCAACCACATCTA
This sequence comes from Gammaproteobacteria bacterium, assembly GCA_018813765.1. Lineage (GTDB taxonomy): Bacteria > Pseudomonadota > Gammaproteobacteria > Burkholderiales > Gallionellaceae > Sideroxyarcus. Next base: position 243,741 of record JAHJBC010000009.1, read on the forward strand.
CGGCCGCGAACCCGGCTTCGAGGAAAAGGCAGAAGCCGCGGTGAAAAAACTCGGCGGCAAGAAAGCCAAGCTGTATGCCGAACTGCGCACGCGCTTCCAGCAGCAGGGCGACAGCGAAGCGCTGGAGTCGGCCAAGTCGCTGCTGGACGAACAACAGAGCCTGTCGTTGGGCGACCGCGAGCGTCTGTTCGGTTATCTCGAAGGCGGCGGCAAGATGATCCTGTCCGAACCGCAGGCGATGCTGACTGCGGCTTCGAAGATGCCGGGACTGGACGGCAACAAGATGTCCAAGTCCTACAACAACACCATCAGCCTGCGCGAAGACGAGGTCGAGGTGGGCAAGAAGATCAAGACCATGCCGACTGACCCGGCACGCATCCGCCGCACCGACAAGGGCGATCCCGACAAGTGTCCGGTATGGCAGTTGCACCTGGTCTATTCCAACGATGCGACCAAAGAATGGGTGCAGCAGGGCTGCCGCAGCGCGGGCATAGGCTGCATCGAATGCAAGCAGCCGGTGATCACGGCCGTGATCGAAGAACAGAAACCGATGCGCGAACGCGCGCAGCAATACCTGGACGATCCGGGGCTGGTGCGCAACATCATCGCCGACGGTTGCGAAAAGGCGCGCAAGCTGGCCACCGAGACCATGCGCGATGTGCGCGAGGCGATGGGCCTGGGATATAACTAGGAAAATGCGAGAGTGATTTCGAACGAAACAATCCAGCAGGCAGTAGATCGCCTGGTTGTGGCTGCCAACCCGAGCAAGGTGATCCTGTTCGGCTCGTATGCGCGCGGCGATGCCAATGAGGATTCTGATCTGGACATCATGGTGATCGAGCGCGAAGTACAGAATGCGGGCGAAGAGATGATCCGGCTGCGAAATGTGATGGGTGATGTGGGCATTGGCGTGGACCTGCTGGTTTATTCGGATAGGGAAGCATCCCGTCGCAGTCAGGTGCCGGGAACGCTTTTGTACTGGGCGTTCAAGGAAGGCAAGGTGATCTATGACGCCAGCCATTGAAGAAGCTCGACGGTATCTGCAATTGGCAGACGACGATGCTGCTGCATTCCGCGCCTTGCTGAAGTTGCCTGAAATAAAATTCAGATTGGCCTGCTTCCACGCACAGCAAGCGGTTGAAAAAACGCTGAAGGCCGTGTTGACCCAGCATGGGATTGATTATCGTCGCACACATGATCTGCATACGCTTGCGGATATGCTGCTGAAGAACAATGTTTCGCTCCCTTGCACTCCAGAGGAGTTGACCCGGCTTAACCCATTCGCAGTGACGTTCCGTTATGACGATACCGACATTCCGCTCATTGCTCCGGCAGAAGTGGAGCGGATGGTGGATAGTATGCGCCGTTGGGCGAGCGAGGTCGTGAAATGAGCGAGACCGAAGTGCAACAACAAACGATGCCACCGACCAATCCGGTGGCGCATGTCCACGGCGAACCCATGCTGGAGATGCCGCTGGACCTGTACATCCCGCCGGATGCGCTGGAGGTCGTGCTCGAATCGTTCCAGGGGCCGCTCGACCTGCTGCTGTACCTGATCCGCAAGCACAACCTCGACGTGCTCGACATCCCGATGGCGCAGCTCACCCAGCAGTACATGGGCTACATCGAGGCGATGCAGCGCCACCGCCTGGAACTGGCGGCCGAGTACCTGCTGATGGCGGCGGTGCTGATCGAGATCAAGTCGCGCATGCTGCTGCCGCGTCCGCCAAAAGAGAACGAGGAAGAGGGCGCCGAAGATCCGCGCGCCGAACTGATGCGCCGCCTGCTCGAATACGAGCAGATGAAACTGGCAGCGCAGAAACTCAACGAGGTGCCACAGGCCGGCCGCGATTTCGAACTGGTGCAGGTGCTGATCGAGCGCACGGTGATCGAGCGCCTGCCCAACGTCTCGGTGGAAGACCTGCGCCATGCCTGGCTGGCTTTGCTCACGCGCGCCAGGGTCAACGCCCACCACAAGGTACGCCGCGAAGAACTGTCGGTGCGCGAGCAGATGACCAAGGTGCTGCGCCGCCTGCGCGATACCGACTTCGTGCCGTTCGAAGAGTTGTTCGACCTGAGCGACGGCGTCCCGCATCTGGTCGTCACCTTCATCGCCATCCTCGAACTCGCCAAGGAATGCCTGGTCGAGATCCAGCAAACCGAAACCCTGGGGAATATCTATGTCCGAACCAGTCGAGCAATCACTGCCGAGTGAGCAAAATACCGCCGTTCACCCCGAGTCCCCCGACCCGGTGCAGGACACTGCCGTTGAAGTGGCGGCGAGCACGGATGTTGCCGAACTCGAGCATGCGGTGGATACCGAGCAACTCCTGCGCATCTTCGAGGCGGCACTGCTGACCACGCAGGAACCGCTGTCCAGTTCCGAGCTGAAACGCCTGAGCGAGATCCCGATCGAGACCCGCTTCGTGGAAGAGTTGCTACAGAAGCTGGCGGACAAATACGCCGACAGCGGCATCGAACTTAACCGCGTCGCCAGCGGCTGGCGTTTCCGCGCGCGTCCCGAGTTGCAGCCGCACCTCGACCGGCTCGACCCGCAGAAACCGCCGCGCTATTCGCGCGCAGTGCTGGAGACGCTGGCCATCATCGCCTACCGCCAACCGGTCACGCGCGGCGACATCGAAGATATCCGCGGCGTCGCGGTCTCCACGCAAGTGCTGAAGACGCTGGAGGCGCGCGGCTGGATCGAGAGCATCGGCACGCGCGACACACCGGGCAAGCCCGCACTGTATGCCACCACGCCTCAGTTCATGGACGACCTCAACTTGCGTTCCCTGCAGGAACTGCCTGCGTTGGAAGAGATGGGTACCTTGCTCGATGTGGGGCATGAGGAAGCACCTTTGCTGGAAGCTGGACAAGAGGAAACTCCGGCGGGAACCGACGCGCCCTGATGAACGAATTCAAGCGCATCACTTCGCGCGACAATCCGTTCTACAAGTCGCTGCTCAAACTGACCTCATCTGCGCGTGAGCGGCGCGAGGCAGGGCAGACCCTGCTGGATGGCGCGCACCTGCTGCGTGCTTATCTTGATGGCGGAAGCAAACCGAAACACCTGTTGATCAACGAGCAGGCCTTGCAGAATGACGAGATCGTTTCCTTGCTCGATGCTTGTGCTGGGGTTCCGCAGACGCAATTAGACGATGCGCTGTTCGCGCAACTCTCCGAACTCAAGACACCCAACGGCCTGTTGGCCCTGATCGACATTCCCGCAGCAAAAGTCGTGGCCGCGCACAGCCAGTTCGCCCTCCTGCTGGAAGACATCCAGGACCCGGGCAACCTGGGCTCCATCCTGCGTTCGGCGGGGGCGGCCGGTTGCGATGCGGTGTTCCTGTCGCCGGGTTGCGCCGATGCCTGGTCTCCCAAGGTATTGCGTGCGGGCATGGGTGGGCACTTTGCCCTGAGTGTTAACGAGGGTATTGATCTTGTGCACGTCGCGAAGGAATTTACAGGTAAGATACTGGCCGCATCGTTGCAGGGTGATTCCGGTTTGTACGATTGCAACCTGCGCGGCAAGCTGGCTTTTGCCATCGGTAATGAAGGCGCCGGACTGTCGCAGGAATTGCTGGATGCAGTGCAGCAGCGATTTCTGATTCCCATGCCGGGCAGGGTAGAATCGCTGAATGCCGCAGCAGCGACGGCGATCTGTTTGTTCGAGGCGGTAAGGCAGAGACGCTAGTCCTGCCGGAAGCATAAAACTATAAAGTAGTACCGAGGAGGGAGTTGGATGAGGTTTGCATGCCACGCAAGTGACATGGCGCAGCGTTTTTTGTGCGCAGCTTTGTTGGCAGTGTCGTTCATGCCGCAAGCTCAGGCGCTCGACGAAGTAACCTTGCAATTGAAGTGGTTACATCAATTCCAGTTCGCCGGCTACTATATGGCCGAGGAACTCGGCTACTACCGCGAAGCAGGTCTCAAAGTACAATTCGTTGAAGGCAAACCCGGTAGCGATATCGTCGCGAACGTGCTGGAAGGCAAGGCCGAATTCGGCGTGGGCACCAGCGATCTGTTGTTGCAGCGTAAAGAAGGCAAACCGGTTGTCGTGCTGGGCGTGGTGTTCCAGCATTCCCCATTCGTGCTGATGGCGCGCAATACCGGCAGCATCCATGATCTGCACGGCAAGCGGCTGATGATCGATCCCTATGCCAACGAACTGCTCGCCTACCTGCAAAAGGAAGGCATCACCCATGATCGCCGCAGTTGGACGGACTATCACTACGATCCGCAGAGCCTGATCGGCGGCAGGATTGATGCCATGTCCGGCTACATCACGGATGAGCCTTACTATCTGGACAAAGCCGGAGTGAGTTACCAGCTCTATACGCCGCGCAGCGGCGGCATCGATTTCTACGGCGACAATCTCTTCACCACCGAACAGCAGATCAAGGATTATCCGCAGCGCGTGCAAGCCTTTCAGGAAGCCAGCATGCGCGGCTGGAAATACGCGATGGCGCATCCGGAAGAAGCCATCGATTTGATCCTGACGAAGTATTCCAGAAGACAGACACGCCCGCGGCTGCAATTCGAGGCAAGGAACATGGCACCGCTGATCCAGGCCGAACTGGTGGACATCGGCTACATGAACCCCGGGCGCTGGAAGCACATCGCGGATACCTATGCCGATCTGGGGCTGTTGCCGGGCAACTTTCCCTTGCAGAGTTTCCTCTACGACCCGCATCCGCAACTCGACCTCACCTGGCTCTACCGCTCGCTGGCCTTCCTGCTACTGGCGGTCGTGTCCGTGAGTTCATATCTGGTTCTGCGATCCAACCGCAGGCTCAAACTGGCCAACCGCAAACTGGTCACCAGCGAGGAGTACGGACGCAAGCGCCTCACCCAGACACGCGCCATCTCGGAGTTGAGCGAGGCAGTGAGCCATGCCGAGAGCCTCGAACAACTTTATGAAGTCGCGCTGGATACGCTGCAATACACGGTGGGCTGCGATCGTGCATCCATCCTGTTGTTCGATCCCGACGGCATCATCCGCTTCAAGGCCACGCGAGGCATCTCCGAAGCCTATATCCAGCGCTTCACCGGCCACTCTCCCTGGCATCCGGATGAGAAGAACGCCCACCCCATCCTGGTTCCGGATTCGGAGCAGTGGGAAAACGGCAAGAAACTGGTCCCGGAATTCCGCAAGGAAGGCATACGCGCCCTCGGATTCGTTCCCTTGCTGCATCAGGGCAGGCTGCTCGGAAAATTCATGGTGTATTTCGACAAGCCGCATCAATTCAGCGAAGAAGAGGTGCAGTTGATCCAGACTGTCGCCTTCCATGTTGGCTACGCCATCGGGCGCAAGCAGGCTGAGAGCGCCTTGCTCGCCAGCGAACAGCGCTGGAGTTTCGCGCTGGAAGGCGGCGGTGATTGCGTGTGGGACTGGAATCTGGAGAACAACCAGGTCGCGCTGTCCAAGGGCGGTCAATCGATGTTCGGCTACACCGACGATGAGATCGGTTCGGATATCTCCGAATGGTCCAGCCGTGCCCATCCGGACGACGTGCCGCACCTGCTCGAAGCGCTGCGCAAGTTCTTCCGTGAGCGCGCGGAAAGGATATCCAGCGAATTCCGCGTGCGCTGCAAGGACGGCTCCTGGAAATGGATACTCTCGCGCGGCATGGTCGTGCACCGCAACGAGGAGGGCAGGGTGACGCGCATGATCGGCACGCACACCGACCTGACCGAACGCAAGCGCGCAGAGGAGACCATCCAGCGCCAGGCCAACTACGACCCGCTCACGCTTCTGCCCAACCGCCGCCTGTTCCGTGATCGCCTGGAACTGGAGATCAGGAAAGCACACCGCGCCGGGTTGACGATGGGCCTGCTGTTCATCGATCTGGACAATTTCAAGGAAGTGAACGACACGCTCGGACACGACCGCGGCGACGAACTGCTGGTCGAAGCGGCGCAACGCATCAACCAATGCGTGCGCGAATCGGATACGGTCGCCCGCATCGGCGGCGACGAGTTCACCGTCATCCTGTCCGAAGTTGAGGACACGCGCAGCATCGAACGAGTCGCGCAGAACATCATCGCCGAACTGGTGAAGCCGTTCGTACTGGGTGCGGACAAGGCCTTCATCTCGGCCAGCATCGGCATCACCCTCTATCCGGATGATGCCTTCGAGGTTGAGGATCTGCTTAAACACGCGGACCAGGCCATGTATGTCGCCAAGAACGCCGGGCGCAATCGCTACAGTTATTTCACCGCCGCGATGCAGGAACATGCCGAAGCACGCATGCGGCTGGCCAACGATCTGCGCACCGCGCTGGAAGAAAAGCAGTTCCGTGTGTATTACCAGCCCATCGTCGAATTGCGAAGCGGAGAGATACACAAGGCCGAGGCGCTCATCCGCTGGCAGCACCCCGAGCGCGGCATGGTCAGCCCGATGCAGTTCATCCCGCTTGCGGAAGAGAACGGGCTCATCCGCGAGATCGGCGACTGGGTATTCAAGCAGGCCGCGCAGCAGGCAAAACACCTGCGCCAGAACTTCAACCCGGATTTCCAGATCAGCGTGAACAAATCGCCGGTGCAATTCCGTATTGGCGACGCACCCAGCCAGCCAAACTGGCTCGATCATTTGCACCAGCTCGGCTTGGAAGGTCAGGCCATCGCCATCGAGATCACCGAGAGCCTGTTGCTGGATGCCGAGCCGGAGGTGCAGGAGAAACTTCTCGACTTCCGCGACGAAGGCGTGCAGGTCGCCATCGACGATTTCGGCACGGGCTACTCCTCGCTGGCTTACCTGAAAAAGTTCGATATCGATTACCTCAAGATCGACCAGTCCTTCGTGCGTAACCTTGAGAGCGATCCCGAGAACATGGCGCTGTGCGAGGCCATCATCGTCATGGCACACAAGCTCGGATTGAAAGTGGTCGCCGAGGGTGTGGAGACCGAGGCGCAGCATGATCTGCTGCGTTCCGCGGGATGCGACTACGCCCAGGGATACTTGTTCTCCAAGCCGGTCCCGTCGACCGAATTCGAGGCATTGCTGCGCGAGCAGGACGAACAACCGAGGTTGTACGGCAACAGCCGATAGCGACGCCGTCGCATTTTGTTGGTAGCATCACCGCCATGTGTCTTGGCATCCCCATGCAAGTCGTCGAGGTCGAAGGGCCGTTCGCCTGGTGCGAGGGGCGCGGCCGCCGCGAGCGCCTGAACACCATCCTGCTGGAACACGTCTCTCCGGGCGACTGGGTGTATGCCGTGCTGGGGCAGGCGCGCGAGATCATGACAGCAGAACGCGCTGCCGAGATCGACCTGGCGCTCGATGGCGTGGCTGCCGCGATGCGCGGCGAGACCAACCTTGCCGCCTACTTCCCCGATATTTCCGCGAGCAGACCATGAAGCTTCTCGTGCTCGGCATCGGCAATACGCTGCTGACCGACGAAGGTGTCGGCATCTTCGCCATGCGCGAACTGGAAGCGCGCTACGGTGAGCGCGAAGACATGGAATTCCTCGACGGCGGCACGCTGTCGTTCACGCTGGCGGTACCCATCGCCGAATGCGATGCCCTGCTGGTGATCGATGCGGCAGAGTTGGGCGCTACGCCGGGCACGGTGCTTTGCTTCGAAGGGGAGGAGATGGACCGCTTCCTCGGCGCGAGCCGCAAGAGCAGCGTGCATGAGGTCGGGTTGCTCGATCTCATGTCCATCTCGCTGCTGAGCGGACGCTGGCCGAAAAGCCGCGCGCTGATCGGTATCCAGCCTGCAGTGATTGATTGGGGCGAGAGTCTGTCGCCTGTCGTAGCTACAGCATTGCCCGAGGTATGCAACAAAGCCAACGACATCATCATGGGTTTCCGTGAATTGAATTGACCGGCTTGTGACCACCATGCAGAATGTCTGCGCATTCCATTGTTTCAAAAACAGGGAGTCGACATGAAGCCAAAGCAGATGATGGACACCTCGCCCGGTACCGTAGGCGAAGGGCTCAGACAGCGCGGCGTCACCCGCCGCGAATTCCTCAAATTCTGTACCGCAATGACTGGCATGCTGGCGTTGCCGCCTTCGATGGCCAAGGTGATGGCCGAAGCGATCTCCAGAGCGCGACGGCAATCGGTGATCTGGCTCTCGTTCCAGGAATGCACCGGCTGCACCGAATCCATCACGCGCTCGCATTCGCCGACGCTGGAAACCCTGATCTTCGATCTTATCTCCCTCGACTACCACCACACATTGCAAGCCGCATCCGGCGCTGCCGCCGAACATGCGCGCGAGCAGGCGATGAAGGACAACGACGGCAAATATCTGCTCATCGTCGACGGTTCCATCCCGATGGGCAATGCCGGTTACTCCTGCATTGCGGGCATCAGCAACCACGACATGCTGGTGGAGACGGCGAAAGGTGCCGCGGCCATCGTCGCGGTCGGCACCTGCGCCGCCTATGGCGGTATCCCCAAGGCGAACCCCAATCCGACCGGTGCGGTCTCGGTCGCCGACATCATCAAGGACAAGCCCATCATCAACGTGCCCGGCTGTCCGCCCATCCCGGTGGTGATGACCGGCGTGCTCACGCATTTCCTCACCTTCGGCAGCATCCCCGAACTCGATGCGCTCGGCCGCCCCAAGGCGTTCTTCGGCGAGACCATCCACGACCGCTGCTACCGCCGTCCGTTCTACGACCAGGGCAAGTTCGCCGAGACCTTCGACGACGCAGCGGCGCGCAAGGGCTGGTGCCTGTTCAAACTCGGCTGCAAGGGACCGGTGACCTACAACGCCTGCGCCACCACCAAATGGAACGAAGGCACCAGTTTCCCCATCGAGTCCGGCCACGGTTGCATCGGCTGTTCCGAACCCAACTTCTGGGATGCCGGGCCGCTCTACAAGGCGCTGTCGATGCCGATATCGGTGACACCTTCCAAGCTGGGCAAAGCTGCCGCAGTCGGCGCGGCGGCGGGCGTGGCGGTCACCTGGTACAACCGCTCGACCAAGGCACAGGCCAAAGCGGCCCATGCAAAAGTCACTGTGCAGGAACTGACGCGGGAGGAAAAATGAAACCAGCACATTTCAAATTCCGTCATTCCGGCGCTGCGTGTGTTGTTGGGGCTTTAGCCCCTTACAACCACGGCGTACCCCTTGCGGGTGCAGGCCGGAATCCAGTTGAGAAAATTAGCCCGCGCGAAAGCGCGGACAACAAGGTCATGTCCGCTACGTGGGGTGTCGTTTTTTGCTGGATTCCGGCCTGCGCCGGAATGACGAGAGGAATGGAGGTTTCAGAATGAACCATCTCGACCTTCTCACCTTCGCACGCGGAAGCGCGCTCGACTTGGCGCTGATCATCTTCGTCGCCGGCGTCGTGCTGCGGCTGTTCGAGATCTTCGGCCTCAGCCGCAAGCCCGATCTCGCCCGACCGCGCACCGACTCGCCCGGCAGCGGCTGGCGCACCATGCTCACGCGTTCCATCCCGCCGCAGGGCATGATGAAGCGCGAACCGGTGACTTACATCGGCGGTTATGTGTTCCACCTCGGCCTGTTCCTCGCCATCTTCTTCTTCGCGCCGCACATCGAGTTCTTCCGCAGCCTCACCGGCCTGACTTGGCCCGCGCTGCCATCGGCGCTGGTCGATGCCTCGGTGGTGGCGGCGATAGTTGCCTTGTTCGTGCTGCTGGCACACCGGCTAAGTAACCCGGTCAAACGCCTGCTGTCCACCTTCGGCGACTATCTGGCCTGGGCGGTGACCTTTCTCCCGCTGCTGACTGGCTACATGGCCTATCACCACCTGTTTGTCGAGTACACCCTGATGCTGGCGCTGCATATCTTCTCGGTCGAGCTGTTGCTGGTGCTGCTACCGTTCACCAAACTGTTCCATACCTTCTCGGTGTTCGTGTCGCGCTGGTACAACGGCGACTTTTTCGGACGCAAGGGCGTGGCTTCTTAAGGAGAGGGACGATGAGTGCGACTCTGGAAAAAGGCCTCAACGCCTTCAAGGAAGTGATCGATACCCCCATCGCCAGCTATTTTTCCAGCTGCGTGCATTGCGGCCTGTGCGCTGAAGCCTGCCTGTTCCACAACGAGACCGGCGACCCGAAATACACACCAATCCACAAACTGGAACCGCTGCGCCGTGTGTGGAAGCAGGAGTACACCTTGCTCGGCAGACTGGGCAAGATGCTCGGTCTGTCCAGGCCGGTGACCGACGCGGAACTGACCGAGTGGGAGCCGCTGGTCTACGACAGCTGCACCCTGTGCGGCCGCTGCTCGATGGTCTGCCCGGTTGGCAACGACATCACCTACATGATCCGCAAGATGCGTGAAGGTATGTCCGCCTCGGGTCATGCGCCGGAAGATATGAAAGCGGCGACCACGCGCGCGATCAACATCGGCAGCCCGATGGGCATCAAGTGGCCCGCGGTGCAGGCGCAGATCGGGCACGTGCAGGCCGAGACCGGCATCGAAGTGCCGGTTGACGTGCAGGGGGCGGATTATCTGGTGCTGATGTCCTCGATGGAGATCATCAACTTCCCCGAATATCTTTCCGCCATCAGCCGTATCTTCAAGCAGGCCGGGGTGAACTGGACGCTGGCGCCGGATGCCTTCGAGGCCACCAACAGCGGCATCCAGATCGGTGCATCCGATCTCGCGCGCGAGATCGTCAGCCGCATCGTGGTCGCGGCAGAGCGCCTGAAAGTGAAATGCGTGATCAGCCCGGAATGCGGCCACGCCTTCACCGCGCTACGCTGGGAAGGCCCCAACCTGATGGGCAAGCCCTACAGTTTCGATGTGAAGCACATCCTCGAAGTGCTGGACGATCTGCACAGGGCGGGCAAGATCAAGACCAAAGGCAAGGACAAACGCCCGTTGACCTATCACGACCCCTGCCAGATCGCGCGTCGCGGCGGCGTGGTGGAACAACCGCGCCACCTGCTAGGCGAAGTCGCGGAAGATTTCCGCGAGATGCCGGATGCGGGCGTGATGAACTGGTGCTGCGGTGGAGGCGGTGGCGTCTCGGCCAACTCCCGCGCCGAGCCTTTGCGGCTGGAAGCGTTCAAGGTCAAGAAACGGCAGATCGAAAGTACCGGTGTGCATACGTTGATCACCGCCTGCGCCAACTGCCGCATCGTGATGGAAGAGGGGCTGGAGCATTACCACATGAAGGTTGAGGTACTCGGCCTCACCGAGTTACTTGCCGAATATCTGGTCGAAGGAGAATGACGCCATGACGATCACCAACGACAGTGAATTCAAAGCGACCATCGCCAAATTGACCAAGGCCGGCCAGCGTCAGGTCGGCGCGCGCTTTGCCGAGAGCGTGCTGGCGCTGTGCAAGGACGCCAGGGTGAAACACGCCATCGCCACCGCCATGCGCGCCGATATCACCGAAGACGAACTCGCCGCCGCGTTCGACGCGGCCAAGAAAGCCAGCGTCGACAGTTTCACCCAGTGCGGTGTGGAATGCGACTGGCACAGCCAGGCCGGACACTTCGTCGCCGAAGCGGCATTGGCCTGCCTCAAACCCGGCACCAATCCGGCGTGGGAGGCCGCCATGCACGCGCGCATGGCACGCACCAGCGAGAGCATCGCCACCGGCATCGGTACCGACAATGCCGAAACAGCAGTGCAGTACCGGATATTGGCTGAATTCATGAAGGATTGAGTAAATCAACAGTTCCCTCTCCCGCAAGCGGGAGAGGGCTAGGGTGAGGGGTGGTCGAGTGAAAATACATTTTGTCGAAGCTCACAGACCCTCATCCCCAGCCCTTCTCCCGCTTGCGGGAGAAGGGAGTGAAGAACAAATGAAATGAGGTATTCCGCATGAGCCAACAATCTACAAACCGCGTCGTCGTCGATCCCGTCACCCGCATCGAAGGCCACCTGCGCATCGAGGCCGAGACCGATGCTTCCGGCCGCATCACCCGCGCTTCGTCTGCCGGCACCATGGTGCGCGGTATCGAGATCATCATGCGCGGCCGCGACCCGCGCGAAGCCTGGGCGCTGGCGCAGCGCATCTGCGGCGTGTGCACGCTGGTGCATGGCATCGCATCGGTGCGCTCGGTCGAGAACGCGCTGAAGATCGACATCCCGCACAACGCCGAACTGATCCGCAACCTGATGATTGGCGCGCAATACATCCACGACCACGTGATGCACTTCTACCACCTGCATGCACTGGACTGGGTGGATGTGGTGTCGGCGCTGAAGGCCGACCCCAAAGCCACCTCGGCGCTGGCGCAGAGCCTGTCCGGATATGCCAAGTCTTCGCCCGGCTATTTCAGCGACGTGCAGCGCAAGCTCAAAGGTTTCGTCGAAGCGGGACAGCTCGGCATCTTCGCCAACGGCTACTGGGGACACCCGGCCTACAAGCTGCCGCCCGAGGCCAACCTGATGGCGGTGGCGCATTATCTCGACGCGCTGGAATGGCAGCGCGACGTGGTGAAACTGCATGCCGTGTTCGGCGGCAAGAACCCGCACCCGAACTTCGTGGTCGGTGGCGTGCCGTGCGCGATCAGCATCGATCCGAACCATCCGGGGCAGGGCAAGGGCCCGCATTTCCACGGCGGCAATTCCGGCACGGCAGTCAACGTGGTCGGCCTGCAGACCGTGCAGAACGCCATCAACCAGATGCGCAGTTTTGTCGACCAGGTATATGTGCCAGACACGCTCGCCATCGCCGGCTTCTACAAGGACTGGGCGAAGCAGGGCGAGGGCGTCGGCAACTTCCTCACCTTCGGCGACTTCCCCGCCAAGGGCATGTCTGATCCGTCCTCGTACATGATCCCCTCCGGCGTGATATTGAATCGCGACCTGAGTAAGATCCATCCCATCGACCTGAACGCCGAAGGCGAGATCCAGGAATTCGTCAGCCACGCGTGGTACGACTACTCGGTGGGCAAGGAGCAGGGCCTGCATCCCTACAAGGGCGAAACCAAGCTCGACTACACCGGCCCGAAACCGCCGTATGACCATCTGGATGTGGACAAGGATTATTCCTGGATGAAATCGCCGCGTTGGAAAGGCCAGGCCGTCGAAGTCGGCCCGCTGGCGCGTGTGCTGATGCTGTATGCCTCAGGCCACGAACAGACCAAAGAACTGGTCGGTATGACGCTGAAGAAACTCGACCTGCCGGTGCAGGCGCTGTATTCCACACTGGGCCGCACCGCCGCACGCACGCTGGAGACCAAGATCGTCGCCGACGCCATGCAGGGCTGGTACGACCAACTCATCGCCAACATCAAGGCGGGCGACGTGAAGACCTTCAACGAAACGAAGTGGGAGCCATCGACGTGGCCCAGCCACGCGCAAGGCGTCGGCATCATGGAAGCCCCGCGCGGCGCGCTCTCGCACTGGATCGTCATCAAGGACCAGAAGATCGACAACTACCAGGCCATCGTGCCCAGCACCTGGAACGCCGGACCGCGCGATGCGGCAGGCAATCAGGGGCCGTACGAAGCCGCGCTGAAAGGCCACCAGCTACATGATGCCAAGCAGCCTATCGAAGTGCTGCGCACCATCCATAGTTTTGACCCGTGCATCGCTTGTGCGGTGCATGTGACGGATCCGGATGGGGAGGAGTTGGTGAGGGTGAAGGTGGTTTGAGCGGGGACGTTGCAGCTTGCAGAGGATGAAGCTTGTTCTTTGAATCCGAATCCAGCTTTGCCCTTTAATTGGGGGGGCGCTCGGCCGCTGCGCGGCAAGCTACGCTTGTCGGCGGTTCCCTGGTGCGGGTTAGCCACGTTTTATCTGCCAGGCAGCTTTAAACCTTGAACGATTTGGAACTTGTTCGATAAGCCCCCGAGCCTCAAGGCGCTTGAAGATTCCTTTCATCGAGTTCTCAGATCGAACACCGCATATCTCGCGTGCGGCTCGATTGGTAATCTCCGAATGCTTGCCGAGAAACTCCATCACCAGATCTTCGGGAGAAGCAAGCTTTTGATGTGGGATCGTGATCAGTACAGACGATGCCGTTTCCGAGATGATGGGGTCGCGTAAGCGCAACTTGCGCATTGCGTCAAAAGCGGTGTTAAGCCCTTCGCCGACATCCTTGTTGGGTGGATTCGGAAACTTATTAATGAGGCGAACGAGGCGCTGATTGCGGGCATACTGCGTGTGAAGGATGTTGTCAGTGGTGACGTGCCCAGCAAGGCGTCCTGGGCTTTCCACTTCGATTCGGTTATCGAAGATACGAATCTGAATATCGGCAGCAACGCTGTAGTCGCGGTGCAAGACAGCATTTGTAATGATCTCGTGAAGTGTTTCAGGCGGGTACTGAACATCAAGCAGACCGGTTGCCCCGAGTCGCTTTAGTTCCTCAACCAACTCTTGGGTCTTCTCTACCGCTCTGTAGATTAACTTGTATGCCCACCCCTCAATCGTCAGCGGATCAAACACTAGATGCTCACGAGATGGTGCGAGATCGGTTGTCTTGTACCTAAAGAGCTTAATTGCTGTCCTCTTTGGCAGAATGGCCTGCGGTTCTTCGGAGAATAGAATCACTCCGGCGACTGTGGGGTTTTGATCGACAATCAGCAGCTGTTTGCGTAACCATGGCTCCGGTTCGGCGGTCGGGATAACGCCAAGAAGGAACTCTAACGTTACGGTCGAGTTCTCAATAGCATCGAGTGTCGTTTGTACTTTGTAGTCTTCGTACGATGAAATGCCCTTGTCCAAGCGCAAGCGCTCAAGACCTTCGTCAGTGTCCACGGGCAGCTTTTGGGCTCCCTTGCGAATGTACGGAATGCCGTCCGTGGCCTTGGTTATCGATCCGTTCCTGAGAATCTCAATCTTTAGGACAATGCCTGGGGCGTTGTCGCAAGAGAGGAATGTGGTGCTGATAAAGTCCGCCAATGGTGCCACTTGATTCAACATCTGAAGAATCGCGTTGGCCTCTTCCACATCGCTGAATCCATCCCATCGGCGAACCTTTGTAGTTCCGGTTTTTTCCTCGCGGACACCTATGAATATCTCGCCGCCGCTCGCATTGGCAAACGCCGAAACAGACTCACTCAATTTTGAGGGTTTGATCTCTTTCGCTTTTACGTCGTGAAAGTGATCCTCCTCTGTGCTGAGAATGATATCTCGCTGGCGCGGCGTGATTGGTGTTCGCATATCCGATCCCATGGGTAATGAAAGTAGCTAATGTAAAGTAGATACCAAATGTGCCCGATAATCTGAAAACAACGACCTCGACATTCATTGAGGATGCTACCACATCGTTTCAATTGACACCAGAACGTTCGTTCTGTATCTTTCGCGCGGAATATTCCAACCCTGTTTAGTGATTCGACCAAGGAGATTTTGATGTCAGAGGTGAAGAAGGTGAAATTGACGCCCGATGAAGTTCGTACTGCCAAGGAAGCAACAACAGCAGAAAAAACTCTGACCCTTGCCAACAAATCGATGCTCGCAGCCGATCAGGCTGCGGCAGAAGCCAGACAGATTCTGGAAGCCAAACAGATCATCGCCGATCAGAAAGCCGCCGCCGCGAATCAGGCGCGTGCCGCCTACGATGCGGCGCTCGCCAGCAAGACACAAGCCGAGCAGGAGATGCGCGCCGCGATGGAAGCGGGCGAGAAGATGCGTGCGGATGCCGAAGCGGCCCGCATCGCGAAGATCCAGGCAGCGCAGGAAGCCGCAGCCGCGAAGGCTCTGGCGCAGGAACAGGCGAAGCAGCGCGCACTGGAAGCGGCTGCCGCCAAGCAGGCCGCCGCTGAAGCGAAGCAACGCGCCGCAGAGGAAGCTGCTGCACTGAAGCTGGCTCAAGCCGAGGCGAAGAAGAAGGCGGCGGAAGAAGCCGCTGCGTACAAGAAGGCCGTAGCTGATGCCAAGAAAAAAGCCGCCGAAGAGGCCGCAGCACTGAAGCAGGCCGAAGCCGAAGCTAAAAAGCTGGTCGCGCAACAAGCCGCCGAAGCCAAACGTGCCGCAGCAGAAGCGAAGAAACAAGCCGCAGCCGAAGCCGCCGCATTGAAGAAGGCTGAAGCTGAAGCCAGGAAGCAAGCCGCCGAAGAAGCCGCAGCCCTGAAGAAAGCCGAAGCCGAGGCGAAGAAGCTTGCTGCACAACAGGCTGCCGCCGCGAAGAAGGCCGAGACGGAAGCAAAGAAACAGGCAGCAGCAGAAGCCGCTGCTCAGAAGAAAGCGGAAGCCGAAGCGAAGAAGCTGGCCGCGCAACAAGCCGCCGCTGCCAAGAAAGCCGAAGCAGAAGCCCAAAAACAAGCCGCAGCCGAGGCCGCCGCGTTGAAGAAGGCGCAAGCCGAAGCTCAGAAGGCCGAGGCCGCCGCACGCAAACTGGCTGCACAACAAGAGGCCGCGCAGAAGAAGGCGGAAGCCGAGGCACGCAAACAAGCCGCCAAGGAAGAAGCCGAAGCGAGAAAGGCCGAGGCCGAAGCGCGCAAGCTCGCCGCGCAACAACTCGCCGCAGAGAAGAAAGCCGAAGCGGAAGCCCGCAAACAGGCCGCTCTGGAAGCGGCTGCGATCAAGAAGGCGGAAGCCGAAGCCACCCGGATCGCGGCGCAAGAAGCCGCCGCTGCAAGAAAGCTGGCCGCCGAACAAGCCAGGCAAGCGGCGCAGGAACTGGCCGCAGCCAGGAAAGCGGAAACCGAAGCGCGTAAGGCCGCAGCAGCAGAAGCGAAACGTATCAAGCAGGAAGAGGCGGCGGCACGCAAGGCTGCCGCAGCGCTGAAGAAAGCCGAAGCCGCCGCGCGCAAAGCCGCCATGACGCCGCCGGAACCGGTGTGGCCTTTCTCCGATGAGGAAGAGAAGGCGGTCGCGTAGCCCTTCGTCATTCCGGCGAAGGCCGGAATCCAGTGCTTTCAAAGAACTGGACACCGGCCTGACCGTAGGTCAGTTTATCCTGAGCTTGTCGAAGGGCCGGTGTGTCGGACTCAATAACTTATCCCATATCAAACAGGATAAGCGGGTGCAGGTAAAAGCGGATTGAGCAGCAGGCGTTCAATATACAAAACCAGCCCGGATGTAATCGTTGATCGCGGCAGCGCCCAGGGCCGGTATCCAGTTCCGGCTCGATTGCGCAGTCAGCGCTGCGACAAAACTGTCCATGTCGGTTGGTCTTCCCAGAGAGGTCAGATAGGTCTCGATGGTGCGGCTTGGATCAACATAGATACGCTCTCCAGCTACCGAGGTCGTGTCACCAGCGGCGGTCTTGTACTGGTCGAGGCTGGAGTAGGTGTTGTTCAGCAGGAACCATTGGGCCGCATTGCGCGTGGAGTGGAAATAGTTGTTGCCGAAGCCGGCATTGCTCTCCAGCGTGTAGGAAACCAGTTGCCCGGTGTGACTGGTCCAGAGGTCGTTTCCGGTGAAGGTGACGCGCTCGTGGCTGGCACCGCCACGGAAGTGCACCAGCGGGCCACCGCTGTAGATGTTGTAGATGATGTTTCCGGTGTAGCTCACGTCGTTCATATTGCCATCCGCGTTGATGGCGTAGTTGTTGCTCAGCGTGGCGTCGCCCCAGTGGGCAAAGATGTTGTCCTTGACTTCCCCTCCGTCCCAGTCCTGCACGTCGAGGCCCCAGCCCAGCGTCCTGAGGGTGGGTTGCGTGCGGCCGATGTGCATCATCACGTTGTTGGTGACATGGATGTTGCGCCAGCGCGGGCCGTTGTCCTGGTCGTCGTTGCCGCCGAGGCTGATGCCGACTTCGCCTTCGATGTAGAGGTTGTTGTCGACCAGCACATCCCAGGCCTTCACTTCGTTGAGGCCGGAAGCGGTGTTGGAGGTGAACTTGGTGCCGATGCTGGAGGGGCGCAGGAACAGGTTATTGCGGAACACCGTGTCGCGCGTTTCCGTGAAGTAGGTGTTGTGGTTGAACATGGTGGCCTTGCCCTCGGCCTGGTCGCTGAAGTTGGTGTCACCCTGCTTGTACCAGCCGTTGTGGTCGAAGATGTTTTCTTCCAGCCAGAGTGAGACGCGGGAGGTATACAGCCCCTGGGCGTGGCCAGCGGTGGAATAGTTGTTGGTGATGAGATTGCGGCGGATGATGATGTCGTTCAGCGCAGCGTAGGTGGTAACGGGTGATTGCAAGACGTTGCCGGAAAACCAGTCGAACCAGCAGTCCTCGATCAGCAGGCCGCCGGTTACCGAGCCGCCGTAGCCGATCAATCCGTCGAAGCCTGCGTCGTTGCCAACGATGGCGAAGCCGACGAAATCCGGCGAGGCGGGGTCGCGTTGTGAGGCGTAGAAGCGGATGCCAATCACCGCCGAATTGCTTGCCCAACTGAAGTTGACGCCCTTTTGCAGGATGGTCGGTCGGGCGGCGGCATTGCCGTAGTAGCCCAAAACCGAGCGCTCGGTCGCCGAGCGTCCGGCCTTCAGGTTGATCATCGCCGTGCGCGTCCAGGTGTCGCCGCGCTTGAGCAGGATGTAATCAGGATAACCAGCTCGCGCCTGCGCCAGCGCGACATCGATGGTGGCGTAGGGCAGGATGGCGCCGGTGGGGTTGTAGGGATCGGCGCCGACTTCTGCGCTCGCCGGGGTGTAGTTCTGTGCGGTCGTGTCGTTGCCGCTCGCGGAAACATAAATCAGTCGCGAATCGGCGGATGGCGTCAGGATCGACCAGCCATTGCCATCCTGTGGCGGGAAGGTGAATTTGCTGGCCAGCCCGGACAAATTGCTGGGCAGGGTCGTGCCCTTGAGGATGGTTGGTGAGGGATTGTCCGTCTTGCCTGCCCCGCAGCCGGACAGAAGGATGACTAGAACTGAAACGAGGACGAACGGCATCTTGTTCATTAGGCGCATCTCCATGACTTTGTCTTGATCCGGTGGGCGATAACACTTGATGAGAATCAGGTTATCCATAGGTGCGCGGTAACTCAAGATGCAGGTGCGGAGAATGTGAATCAATGCATCCCCAAGCTTGACAGCGTTGTCAGGATGGGTTTGGGAAGAAACCGCCTAGCTGGGCATGTCCTGCGCTCCAGCAACTTGCTACGACTCTGTACGTTATCGTACGGGCTTTGAAAAAAATTCTTAACAAGCAACATGTTGAAATTGACTCTTTATGCCTGTTAGACTCGCATGGTCTTGTTAAAAATGGACCATTGGCATGCCCGGAATCTCAGAAAGCGTCGAGAAGATACTTGGTTCGATCTCCTTACCCCCTTGTCCGGCCATTTTGCTGGACATCATGTCGGAAGCTCGCAAGGAAGAGCCGGACTTCAATCGGATATCAAATCTGGTCGGCAACGATCCCGGGCTTTCCGCTTCCGTGCTCAAGCTGGTCAATTCTCCTGCGTTCCGGCGTAGCAACAATATCGGTTCCATTCCTCAGGCGGTCGCCGTCCTTGGTTTGAAAAAAGTCATGCTGGCGGTGAATACGTTGTCACTGCGCACCAGTGTGGCAACGGCAAACCCGGGCACCAAGGCGTTCCTGGAAAAATTCTGGGACAAATCGAGTTTCACTGCCGACGCGGCCGCCATGCTGGCGAAGATATTTCCCGGGATCTCTGCCGAGGATGCTTACACCATCGGCCTGTTCCACGACAGCGGCATCCCGATACTGATGCAGCGTTTTCCGGATCATCCCTTCGACAAGTCGCTGAGCGACAGCGACTGGGGCAACATCCACCTGAACGAAGAGAGCAAGCTTGGCACCAATCACGCTGTCGTGGGCAACCTGTTGGCACGCAACTGGGGTTTGCCTGCCCACATCTGCCAGACCATCCTGCATCATCACGACACCAGCATCTTTACCGATGCATCGCATCAGGCGTCGGACATGGTGCGCAGTTTTACCGCCTTGCTGATCCTGGCGGAACATATGGTCAGCGTGTTCCTCGGTCTGGAAGATGAAGAGGCGTTCGGGTTGGCGCCGGTGCATGCCTATGCCATGCAGCATCTTGGTATGGAGCACGAAGAGTTCAAAGAGGCGGCGGTCGACATCATCAGCGAATTGCGTCACCACAAGGACTAGGAGACACCACCATCTCTGCCAGCCATGCGCTGGCGACACCGGTTGCCTGAAGCAGGTTGGCCTGCGCTTCGGCACTCAACCCCTCGCCCAACTCGAAGCCGTAACCGCGCACCCGTAGCAGGAAGCAGGGGGGTGCATCACTCCCATAGACCTGTCTGAATGTATGCAACACCGCGAACGGCGTCATGGCGTGGCTGGTGTAGCTGTTGTCATGCGCCGCGCTGATGCTGGAAATATGAAACGGCGCCTCGCAGGACATATCCGCATCGATGAACAACACGGCATTTCGTCCGAGCAGGTCGGTGACGTGTTCGACCTGCAACTGGAAATCCTCGATGAATTCGATCTGGTCCGTGCTGGATTCGGATTGAAGCTGACGGATCAGCAATGGTGCCAGTGCATCATCGCCGCGCGATTCGTTGC
This sequence comes from Gammaproteobacteria bacterium, assembly GCA_018813765.1. Lineage (GTDB taxonomy): Bacteria > Pseudomonadota > Gammaproteobacteria > Burkholderiales > Gallionellaceae > Sideroxyarcus. The sequence goes on from JAHJBC010000009.1 coordinate 264,033, forward strand.
CGATGGCGATGACGAGGAGGGGAGGAATCATGGGATGTGAAATTTGATCTGTTCACCCTTCGACGGGCCCAGGGCGAACGGGGTTTGTTCAGCTTATCGAATCACATAGAGCGCCTGAAGAATTGCGCGTCAGCGCATCCACCCGCCCACCTTCCGCATCCAGCAACTCCACCTCCAGCGGCATCTTGCCCAAGGCATGCGTGGCGCAGGAGAGGCAGGGGTCGAAGGCGCGGATAGCGACTTCGATGTGGTTGAGCAGGCCTTCGGTGAGTTTCTTGCCGTCGAGATATTGCCGCGCCACCTGGCGGATGGCTTCGTTCATCGCCTGGTTGTTGTGGGTGGTGGAGACGATGAGGTTGCAGCGCACGATCTGGTCGTTGTCGTCCACTTTGTAGTGGTGGATGAGCGTGCCGCGCGGCGCTTCGATGACGCCGATGCCGCGTTCCTGCCGCTTGCCCTTGGTGATGAGCTCGTTACCTTGCAGGTCGGGATCATTCAGCAACTCGCGTATCTGTTCGGCGGCATGCAGCATCTCGATCATGCGCGCCCAGTGTGTGCCCAGCGTGGCTTTGGCGGCTGAACCGCCGTTGAAGGCCATGAATTCCTTGCGCTGTGCTTCGGCCAGCGGCGTGGGGATGAAGTCGCACTGCGTCACGCGCGTGAGCGGGCCGACGCGATACCAGCCGTTCTCCGGCCCCAGCGAACGCAAGAAGGGAAACTTCATGTAAGACCAGGGCTTCACGTCCTCGAAGATCACGTCCCAGTAGCGGCCGTAGTCCTGGTGGTCGAACAGCGTCTTGCCGTTCATGTCGCGTGCGCGCAGGCCGCCGTGGTACAGGTCCATTGCGCCGTCGGCACGCACAATGCTCAACGTGTGCGCCTTGAAGGTGCCGAATTCGTTGTAGAGATTGAGGTTCTGCTCGAACAGCTTGCGCGCGATGCCGACCGATTCCTGACTCCAGGTCACGATCTGCTCGATGTCCTTGAGCAGGTAGTCGCGCTCTTCGATGCTCACATTCTTGTTCACGCCGCCGGGGATGGAGCCGGTGCCGTGCACGCGCTTGCCCGCGGTGATGCGAATCACTTCCTGTCCGAACTTGCGCAGCAGCACGCCTTGTTTGGCGATCTCCGGGTACGCCGCGACGATACCGACGATGTTGCGTTTGGCGACATCGGAATCGAAGCCGAACAGCAGGTCGGGCGAACACAGGTGGAAGAAGTGCAGCGCATGCGATTGCAGGATCTGGCCGTAATGCATCAGACGGCGCACCTTCTCCGCAGTCGGCGTCAATGTCGCGCCCACGATCATGTCCATCGCCTTGGATGCCGCGAGATGGTGGCTCACCGGACAGATGCCGCACAGGCGTTGCACCATCACCGGCGCTTCCCAGTAGGGACGGCCCTGGATGAATTTTTCGAAGCCGCGAAATTCCACGATGTGCAGCCGCACCTGGTGGATGTGGTCGTTCTCGTCCAGCAGCAGCGTGACCTTGCCATGGCCTTCCACGCGCGACACCGGGTCGATGGCGACGCGGCGCAGGTTCTCGGGGTGGGCGGCGGTTTCGAGATCAGCAGTCATTCAACACCTCATTCAGTCCACGAAAAACACGAAAGGCACGAAAAGTTCAAAACGTGACCGTTCGTGTATTTCGTGTTTTTCGTGGACACAGGTTTTAGTCATATTTAATCAGCCCATGTCCCAGTTCTGGCGTCCTGCCCGCGATGAGGTCGGTAAGGAATTTCCAGATGGCATCGCCCGAGGGTGGGCAGCCGGGAATGTAGTAATCGATCTTCACCACTTCATACAGCGGATGTACCTTGTCCAGCGGCAGCGGCAGTTCGGGATCGTTGGGAATGTGGCCGTGCGCGAGTCCCGGTTCGGTCAGGTACACCTCGGTGAGGCAGGAGGCGAGATCGAGGTGGTTGCGCTGCGCGGGCAGGCCGCCGTTGATGGCGCAGGCACCGATGGCGATGATGATCTTGCAGTTCTTGCGGAACTCGCGCAGTACATGCACGTTCTCCGCGTTGCACACGCCGCCCTCGATGATGCCGATGTCGCAAGGGCCGCAATGTTTGATGTCGTTGATGGGCGAGCGGTCGAACTCGACCAGGTCGAGCAGCGTTAACAGGCGTTCGTCGATATCGAGGAAGGACATGTGGCAGCCGAAGCAGCCGGCGAGCGAGGTGGTGGCGACGCGGAGTTTCTTGCTCATGATGCATCCTCGCATGCAGGACAGCTTCCGCCGGATCCGGACAGGCGCGGTGCATCGTCCAGCGCCTGCGCGCTGATCGGGCGCTGGTCGTAGCGGCGTTCGCCGATCGGCTGGCTGAAGCCAACGCGTTTCTTCAGGATCACGCCTACCGGGCAGACTTCCATAGCCTTGTCGGTGAGCGCGATGTTGGTGTCCTTGAGCAAGCCGGATTCGGAATTGACGATGAGGTGTTTGGTGATGCCGCGTCCGGCCAGCGCAAACACGTTCTTGCCGTCCACTTCGCTTGATGCTCGCACGCACAGTTCACACAACACACAGCGGTTGAAGTCGAGCAGGATGTCGGGATGCGAGGCATCCAGCGGACGATCCGGATAGAGATGGCGGAATCCGGTGGCATGGACTTCGAGGTCGTAGCCCAGCGCCTGCAACACGCAGTTGCCGCTCTTCTCGCATGAGGGACAGAAATGGTTGCCTTCGGCGAACAGCATCTGCACCAGCGCGCGGCGTAGTGCGTTCAGTTCTTCGATGTTGCTCTCGACGTTGAGCCCGGCTTCGGCGGGCATGGTGCAGGAGGCGATGGTGCGACCGTTGACCTTGACCGTGCACAGTTTGCAACTGCCATGCGGCTTGAACTCGGGGTGGTAGCACAGGTGCGGGATGTAATGCCCGGCAGCCAGTGCAGCCTGCATCACGGTCTGGCCGGGTTCGAAGGGAACTACCGCACCGTCGAGTTGGAAAGTGTCGCTCATTCGGTCTCCTTCAGGTGCGCGCCCGCATCGTCGCGTCCGGTCATCTGCCGCGCACGCGCCAGCGAGCCGTCGAGGTCGAAAGCGGGTTTGAAGTCCAGCGACTTCAGCCGGTTCTCGTAGGCGGGGCGGAAGTGTTTGAGCGTGTGCAGCACCGGGTTGCAGGCGGTGCGTCCCAGGCCGCAATGGGATGTGTTCTGCAGCACGCGATCAAGCTTGTCGATCTCGCGCAGGTCATGCTTGGTGCCATGTCCGTTGGCGATCTTGTCCATGGTCTGCTTCAGCATCGAGGTGCCGACACGGCAGGGCGTGCAGAAGCCGCAGCTCTCGTGCGCGAAGAAGTGCACGTAGTTGCGTGCCACCTCGAACATGTCGCGGCTGTCGTCGAACACCATGAAGGCGCCGGCGGTGGGCAGGTCTTCGAAGCCCAGCTTGCGGTTGAATTCGTTCTCCGGCACGCACACGCCGGAAGGGCCGCTGATCTGTACTGCGCGCGTGTTCACCGCGCCGCAGTCCTGCAATATCTCGCGCACGGTCACGCCGAAGGGATACTCGTAGATTCCGGGATAAGCACAATCGCCGGAGACAGAAACGAGTTTGCTGCCGCTGGATTTTTCGGTGCCGATGGCACGATATTTTTCCGCCCCCATCTGCACGGCCAGCGCGGCCTGGCAGAAGGTCTCGACGTTGTCCACTGCGGTCGGCTGCTGCATGTAGCCGTGTGTGACCGGGAAGGGCGGTCGGCTGCGCGGGACGCCGCGCTTGCCTTCCAGCGATTCGATGAGGGCCGATTCCTCGCCGCAGATGTAGGCACCGGCGCCGAGATGAATCTCGATGTCGAAATCGAATCCGGGTTTGCCGAGTATGCTGATTCCCAGCAGGTTGCTGTCGCGGCGGCGCTGCAATACGGCATGCAGGGGTTCGAGCAGGTAGCGATATTCGCCGCGCAGATAAAGGAACCCTTTGCTTGCACCGACCGCCAGCGCACACAGGGTCATGCCCTCGAACACCAGGTCGGCCTGGCGCGTGAGCAGCACGCGGTCCTTGAACGTACCGGGTTCTCCTTCGTCGGCATTGCAAACAACGTAATGTTCCTTGCCCGGTGCATTGCGGCAGGCTTCCCATTTCTGTCCGGTGGGGAAACCGGCGCCGCCGCGTCCGCGCAGGCCGGATGCCTTGACGACTTCCACGATCTGTTGCGCGCCTGCAGTTACTGCGGCATGCAGCACCTCGCCGTAGGCCAGCGTATTGCCGAGCAGCAGGCCGCTGCGGCGGATGTTGTCTTCAACGCGGAAGAAGTCGGCGGGCCAATCTGCCAGCGGCGTGCGGTTGCGGATGAGCTGTGCGATCTCCTGCACGCGCTGGTGGCTCAGACGCGTGATGGCGCGGCCGTTGACCAGCATGGCCGGGCCCTGGTCGCACATGCCGGTGCAGGAGGTGGTGTTGATGCTGACCAGCCCGTCCTCGGAGACCTTGCCCGGCTGCAGCCACAGCAACTGGCACATCTGTTCCATCAGGGCTTCGCTGCCCAGCATGCGGTCGGTGATATTGTCGGAGAACAGCACGCGGTATTCGCCATGCGGCTTGAGGTGCAGGAAGGAATAGAACGAGGCTACACTTTCGATGCGCGCGCGCGGGATGTCGAGTTTTTCTGCCAGAATACCGGTGGCTTGTTGCGAGATATGGCCAAAGCGCTCCTGAACCTCGTGCAATATCTGCAGTAGTCTGGAAGAGTCACTTTCGTATCTCGTGACCGCCTGATCGAGCCATAACTCTGCGGAGTCATTAATTCGGGTTTCGTTGTCTGGTAGCATAGCGTCGCTGACAGCATATTGCCGAAAGGTGTCGCGACAGTGTAACTCCTGATTGGCGGGAAGCAATAGAAACAGCGCGCGATAAGTATTTTCACGTATTTTTCGCATCACTGATCACAACGAACAACTTCAGAACGGAACCGACGCACATGCATATGCACGACCCCCATCCCTTTTCCTACGAAGTCGAAGAATCCGATTTCGACGATAAAGTCGTTACCCGTTCGCAGGAAACGCCCATCTTGCTCGACATCGGCGCCGACTGGTGCGCGCCCTGCAAGGTACTCGGTCCACATCTGGAGCGACTGGCCAAGGAATACGCAGGCAAGTTCCTGCTGGCCAAGGTGGATGCGGACGAGAACATGCGCATCGCCGGCAGGCACAAGGTGCGCGGCTTCCCCACCGTGATCGCCTATAGCCGCGGTGCCGAGGTTGACCGTTTCCATAGTTCACACCCGGACCATTTCCTGCGCCAGTTCATCGACAAGCTGATCGCCCACCATCAGGCCAATGGCTGAGACGAAATAGATGACACGATTGTTACTCTTGCTGCTCATGGCGACGGCAACGGCTTGCGCATGGGCTGATGCGGCAGATCCGTTCGAGATAGTTAAGACAGAGCCGACAAGCGAGATATGGCTGAATGCCGGGATGTATTCATATCATTTCCAGAAAGATAAAGGACTCAACAACAGCAATCCCGGGTTCGGCGTGGAGTACCGTTATTCGAACGTAACTTCGTTAACGGCGGGCGGGTTCTACAACAGCGACCGCCAGACATCGCATTATGTCGGCTGGTATTGGCAGCCAGTGGCGCTCGGTCCTGTCCGTCTCGGTGCGGCGCTAGGCGGCTTCGATGGTTATCCGAGGATGCGTAACGGCGGCTGGTTCGCCGCCATCATACCGACAGCCAGTATGGAATACGGACGAGTAGGCCTGAACATGTTCTTCATTCCAACCTACGAGGACAAGCTCTATGGCGCGCTGTCGTTTCAGTTGAAGGTGAGGGTGGATTAGCAGATTCATCCCCCCGTGCAAACAAATAAAAAACCGCCCACAAGGGACGGTTTTGTATTTGGCGGAGAGGGCGGGATTCGAACCCGCGGTGGGATGTTATCCCACACACGCTTTCCAGGCGTGCGACTTAAACCGCTCATCCACCTCTCCGGAAGGGCGCGCAGAATAAACTAGAACGCCATTTCAGGCAATCGGAAAAGCGCTTTTCATCCTTTCAACGCGGCAAATACGGCGAGTTCGTCGGCATCGGTCAGGCCTCGCGCCTGCAAGGTGCGGATGAGTTCAGGGCTGGTGCAACGCAGGAAGGGGTTGGTGGCTTTTTCCAACGCGATGGTGAAGGGCACGGTCGGCAGGTTTGCGGCGCGTAAGGCCTTTGTTTCGGCGATGCGGCGCTGGATGTCGGGGTTATTGGGTTCGCAGGCGAGTGCAAAAGGCAGGCAGTAGGCGGTGTATTCATGCGCGCAATAGACCAGGGTTTTGTCGGGTAATGCCGCCAGCCGTTGCAGGGAATGGTGGAGTTGCGCCAAGGTGCCCTCGAAGTTCCTGCCGCAGCCGGCGCCGAACAGGATGTCGCCGCTGAATACCATGCCGGGCGCAACGAAGGCGATGTGGCCGTCGAGGTGGCCGGGCAGCTCGATGATGTTGAAAACCAGGCCGAATTGCTCCAGTTCCAGGCGGTCGCCTTCGCGTAAGTCGTGGGTGATATGGGGATTCTTCGGATGGCTTCGCCCGTGCACGGGCACGTTATATACTCCGCGCAGTTCCTCTATGCCGTCGACGTGGTCGTGATGGCGGTGGGTACACAGGATCGCCTCCAGAATCAGGCCGTTCTGTTGCAGGAATTCCAGCACCGGCCAGGCTTCGCCGGGATCGACCACGACGGCGGAACGGTCGTTGTGGATGGCCCAGATGTAGTTGTCCTGCAGGGCGGGGATGGCGGTGATCTCGAACATGAAGGTTTACGGGTGGACAGGCAATGCCGAATTGTAAGTCACGCGCACAGAGTCTGAGCGAATGGTTCGCCAGCGAACAGGGCGGCTATGTGCTGACGCGCGAGCAGGACTACTTCGACCGCACGGTGTCCGACATCTTCGGCTTCAACGCCGTGCAACTGGGTTTGCCGGAGCAGGCTTTCCTCAGCAACAGCCGCATTCCCCTGCGTTTTTCCGCCGGCAACCAGCCGGGCAATGCGGTGCGTCTGGTCTGCACCGAGCTGCCGTTCGACAGCGACAGCCTCGATCTGGTGGTCATGCCGCATGTGCTGGAATTCTCCGAGAATCCCCACCAGACCTTGCGCGAGGTGGAGCGTGTGCTGATGCCGGAAGGTAGTCTAATCATCAGCGGCTTCAACCCGTACAGTCTATGGGGGATGCGCCGGGCGCTGCTCAGGAAACAGGGCTATCCATGGAGCGGCAAGTTCATCACGCTGACACGCCTCAAGGATTGGCTGGCTCTGCTGGGTTTCGAGGTGGTAGGTGGGCGTTTTGCAGCCTATGCCCCACCATTCCATCATCGTAAATGGCTGGATCGATATGCCTTCATGGAGAAGGCGGGCGACCGCTGGTGGGCGGTTGGCGGCGGCATCTATTTCCTGCATGCGGTGAAACGTGTGCCCGGCATGCGCCTGATCAAGCCGAAATGGAACGCGGGGCTGGTCAGCAAACTATTGCCGGTGGCGCCGAAATTGAACAACAAGATCACACAGAAGACCGAGACAGAATGAACGAAGAAGTAGTCGAGATATTCACCGACGGTGCCTGCAAGGGCAATCCCGGTGTGGGCGGATGGGGCGCGCTGCTGCGCATGAAGGGCAAGGAACGCGAACTGTTCGGCGGCGAGGCGCACACCACCAACAACCGCATGGAGTTATTGGCGGCGATCTCGGCGCTGGAAGCGCTGACGCGCAAGTGCAAGGTGCGCCTGCACACCGACTCGAAGTATGTGCAGCAGGGCATCAGCGAATGGGTGCATAACTGGAAGAAGCGCGGCTGGAAGACGGCCGACAAGAAACCCGTGAAGAACGAGGACCTGTGGCGCAGGCTGGATGTGCTGGCCGAGCAACACCATGTCGAATGGGTGTGGGTGAAGGGACATGCCGGACACGATGGCAACGAGCGCGCCGATCAGTTGGCCAACCGAGGCGTGGAATCGGTGCAGGGAGGTGCCAATGCGTAAGATCGTGCTGGATACGGAAACGACGGGCCTAGACCCCAGACAAGGCCACCGCATCATCGAGGTCGCGGCTATCGAACTTGACGGGCGCAAGGTCTCGGAGCGCACCTTCCACCGCTACATCAATCCCGAGCGCGAGATCGACGAGGGGGCCGCGGCGGTGCACGGCCTGACGCTGGACCGCTTGCAGGACGAGCCCAGGTTCGCCGAAGTCGCGCCCGCACTGCTTGAATTCATCGCGGGCGCCGAACTGGTTATCCACAACGCGCCGTTCGACATGGGTTTCCTCAATGCCGAGATGGCGCTGGCCGGATTGCCGCCGCTGAACAACCAGGTGATCGATACCCTCAAGGTCGCCAAGGATCTGCATCCGGGCAAGAAAAATAACCTGAATGCACTGTGCGACCGCTACCAGATCGACAATTCGCACCGCACCCTGCACGGCGCGCTGCTGGATACCGAGTTGCTGGCCGAAGTGTATCTGGCGATGACGCGCGGACAGGAGAGTCTGCTGGGAGAAGAAGGCGGCGACGAGGAAGGGGAACGACTCAATGCCGAGGGCGGCGCGATCCCTTACAGCGTGCGGGTTTTGTCAGCCAGCGAAGATGAACTTGCCGCACATCTCGCGCAACTGGATGACATCGAAAAGGCCAGCAAAGGGGCATGCGTTTGGAAAAGACTGCAAGAACAGCCGTGATCCTGAAATGGTCACGGCGCATCCGCTGGACGCTGATGCTGGCAATATTGGTCTACCTCGGCGTATGCGCCTATTTCTGGTCCATCCAGCACGACAAAATTTACAAGCCGAGCATCGACATCCAGACCACGCCGAACCGGCTGGGCATGAAGTACGAGCAGCTATCCATCCCTTCAGGTTCCGGGGCGGAACGCGGCGAGATGTATGCATGGTGGATTCCTGCTGCAACGACCGATGCGCCGACCTTGCTCTACCTGCACGGCCACAAACACAATATCAGCCATCTCATCGAACATACCCAGCGCCTGCACGATGCCGGTTACAACCTGTTGCTGGCGGACTATCGCGGCTATGGCAAAAGCACGGGCGGCACACCGGACGAAGCGAAGATGTATGAAGATGCCGAGGCTGCCTGGGGCTACCTCACTTACCAGCTCAAGCAGGACCCGCATCGCACCTTCATCTACGGGCACTCGATGGGCGGAGCGGTCGGCATCGTTTTGGCGCTGAACCACCCGGAAGCGGCGGGGTTGATCGCCGAAGGCACGTTCACTTCCATGCGCGACATGGCGGAGCGCGAGTACCCCTGGTTGCCGGTCGACATGTTGCTGAACCAGCGCTTCGATTCGATCAACAGAGTAAATAGACTGAAGATGCCCGTATTGTTCATCCACGGCACCTGGGATGAGCGCGTTCCCTCCGCCATGAGTCGGCAATTGTACGAGCGGGCGCAGCAGCCGAAGTCGATCAAACTCATCGAGGGCGGGGAGCACGGCAATTCAAGCAGCGTGGGCTTGCTGGAATACCGTGCGGCGCTGAACGAATTCACGCAACGTCACGCGGCAAAACTGCAATGAACGAGAAACGAACCGACGTGCTGATCATTGGTGCGGGCGCGGCTGGCATGATGTGCGCGCTGACAGCGGCGCAACGCGGACGCTCGGTGCTGCTGCTCGACCACGCGCACAAGCTTGCAGAAAAGATCCGCATCTCCGGCGGCGGACGCTGCAACTTCACCAACCTCAATGCCGGTCCCGACAACTATATCTCGAACAACCCGCATTTCTGCCGCTCGGCGCTGGCGCGTTTTACGCCGCAGCATTTCGTTGCCATGCTGGATCGCCACGGCATCGGCTGGCATGAGAAGACGCTTGGCCAGTTGTTCTGCGACGAAGGTTCGGAAGCCATCATCGCCATGCTCAAGTCGGAATGCGATGCGGCCTGCGTGCGCTGGTGCATGCCGTGCGAAGTGGGCGAGATCCGGCGCGGCAAGGCGTTCACCGTGAACACCTCGCACGGATTATTCGAGTCCGAGTCGCTGGTCATCGCCACCGGAGGTTTATCCATTCCAAAGATCGGTGCGACGCCCTTTGGCTACAAGGTCGCCGAGCAGTTCGGCGTGCCGATGACCAAACTCAAGCCGGGACTGGTGCCTCTAAGCTTCCATCCCGAGGAATGGGCGGCCTATGCCGACCTGTCGGGCGCTTCGCTCGATGCCGTCGTCAGTTTCGGCAAGCACAGTTTCCGCGAGAACCTGCTGTTCACCCATCGCGGCCTGAGCGGCCCGGCCATCCTGCAGATATCGTCCTATTGGGAGCCGGGCAAGCCGCTGGACATCGACTTGCTGCCGGAGCACGATATGCAGGAAATATTCATGCAACAACGCGGCAGCAAGATGTTGCTGGGTAATTTTCTGGCGCAATACCTGCCAAAACGGCTGGCCGACATCGTTGCGAAGCAATGGGCGCTGAACCTGCCGCTCAACCAGTGCGCGGAGAAGGAATTACGCGCGCTGGCCGAGAAGCTGAAACACTGGCAGGTCACGCCGACCGGAACACTCGGCTACAGCAAGGCGGAAGTGACCTGCGGCGGCGTGGATACGCGTGCGCTGTCATCGAAGACGATGGAATGCAACGATGTCCCCGGACTCTTTTTCATTGGAGAAGTGATGGATGTTACCGGACAACTCGGCGGCTTCAACTTCCAGTGGGCGTGGGCGTCCGGCCATGCGGCGGGGCAAGCGGTCTAGCGCATCATGGCTGTCGAGACCGAGCTCAAACTGCACATCTCGCCAGAGCATCTGGCAAAGCTCAAGCGGCACCCGTTCATCCGGTCACTTTCCGCCGACCGCGCCCGCACGCTTAAGCTCTACAGCATCTATTACGACACCGCCGGTCTCGAACTGCATCGCCGCGCGATGGCACTGCGTCTGCGCCGCGTCGGCAAACAATGGTTGCAGACACTGAAGGGCGGCGGGCAGGTGAGTGCCGGGCTGCACCAGCGCAACGAGTGGGAGACGCCGGTGCTGTCCGAGCAACTCGACTTCGCCGCGCTCAAGGCCTGCGGCGGCGATTTGCCCGGCGGCGTGCGCAACCACCTGCAGCCGGTGTTTATCACCGACTTCACGCGCAATGTGCGCCTGCTAAGATTCGAGGGGGCGGAGATCGAGTTGTGCATGGACAGCGGCGAGATACGCGCCGGGCAATCGAGCTGCCCCATTTCCGAACTGGAACTCGAACTCAAATCAGGCCCTCCGCAACAACTCTTCAGACTCGCCTTGGCTTTGCTCGACATCGTGCCGCTGGATGTGGAACACACCAGCAAGGCGGAATACGGTTACCTGCTGTTCTCGGCCGCCAAGCCCTCGGCGAGCAAAGGGCGCTTCACACCGCTGAAAAAGTCGCAAAGCATCATGAGCGCCCTGCAAAGCATGATCGGAGACTGTCTCGCGCATGTGCAATCCAACGTGCCGGGCGCTCTGCTGAAACTGGACGAGGAGTACCTGCATCAGGTTCGCGTCGGGCTGCGTCGTTTGCGCGTGGTGCTCTCCATCGCATTGAGCATGTACCCCGATGCCGAATTGTCTGCCTTGCGCGAACAGGTGGCGAAACTGTGCGTGGAGCTGGGAAGATCGCGCGAATGGGATGTGCTCGTCACGCAGACACTGGCGCCGATCTGTACCAGGTTGCCCGAGCATGAAGGCTTGCACGAAGTGCTGAGCGTGAGCGAGCGGGCCCGCGGCAAGCAGCATGTCGGCATGGAGAACAGCCTGGCATCGCAGGACTTCCAGCGCATGCTGCTGCGCTTCGGTGCATGGATGCATGGCGAGCATAGGGAAACGTCTGGAACTACGCTGGCGCAGTTCGCCGTGCAAACACTGGAACGGCGCAGCAGGCAGGTACTCAAGCATGGCAAGGGGCTGGCTGGTGAAGATGCCGCGCAGCTGCATGCCTTGCGCATCGCCTGCAAGAAGCTGCGCTACAGCACCGAGATGTTCGGCGGGATGTTTGCCCACAACAAGGCTGAGGACTATGTAACCGCGTTGTCCGAACTGCAGGACATTCTCGGCACGCTCAATGACATCGCCGTGGCACACCGTCTGCTGAACGAGTTGGATAATGCCGCGCGGCACGATACACTGGCGCTTATACGCGGCTGGATGGAACATGACTATGTCGAGCGCGTGACAGAGTTCCGCAAGGCATGGAAGCGATTCATCGCACAGAAGGGATTCTGGAGCTGAGAGATGCATCCCGGCGCCACGATGGTGTCGGCGGTATGAATACATAACTGGAAAGGGCTGTACAGCATGACCAAGAAACGCCCGCCGTTGCGCGTACCTGTCACCCAAGGTCTGAAGGACCTCTACGCCATGGATATGCATCTGCCATACCAGGCTGCCTGCGAGGGGCGCTTCACGGTCATCGCTTTCGGGCGACTCGCAGCGGCGATCTCCGTGGTGCGCACTGCACTGGTGACGAAGAACACCCAGATTCCCAACGCTGTCGAACTCCTGGATGCGGCCATCGCCACTTTATCCGTCGTTCGCGCTCGCGGTGATGCGACCGATATATGGGAGATCACCGAAGGGGAACGTCTCAGTGTGCTGGACGGCATCGAAGTCGCCGAGCAATGCATAGGCGTGCTGGATGTGGCGCTGCTGGAAAATACGGCGGCGATGCTGTTCGGGCAGATGGTGAACGAATAGCTGCCTGTTTCAGCGACGCAACAGGCGGGTTTGAGTGGTTCGCGCTTTATCCCCGTGAAGTCTTGAGCAAAGCGATTTCCTGATACGCCTCAACCAGCAGCTTCTTCAAGGCTTCATTCTCGTTTTCAAGATCAATCAATCGCGCGGTTTCGCTTGCGGACTTTGTGTCATCGCTGGCCGCTGATTTGACTGATGCACCGGAGCTGACTCCGGCTTTGGCCGCAAGAACGGTCGCATGGAATTCGGCACGGGCACGCGCTGCATCATCTTCCCTCTGCTTTGCCTCTATTTTGGCTAATGTCAGGGCGTCGGATTTGGTCTTGGCGGCTGCTACCGCCGCCTCAAGCTCGGCGCGCGCGCGCGCCGCTTTATCTTCATTTTGCCTGGCCGAAGTCTTGGCTTTTGCCTCGGCATCCGCGCTGGCTTTTGCGGCGGCGGCGGCAGCTGCAAGTTCTGCACGCGCACGCACCGCATTCTCCTCTCTTAGCTTGGCCGCAGCCTTGGCTTTTTCTTCGGCATCGGAGAGAGATCTTGCGCCAAGTTCCGTCCTGATCCTGGTGGCCAGTCTGGCGGCTTCGAGCGCGGCCCGGGCACGTGCGGCTTCATCGTCCCTTCGTTTTGCCTCGGTCTTGGCCAATTCCAGAGCGTCCGACCTGGACTTGGCGGCTGCGGCTGCAGCGTCAAGCTCGGCGCGCGCACGGGCCGCCTTCTCTTCCTTTTGTCTGGCCTCGGCATTGGCTTGTGCCTCGATATTCGAGCTGGCCTTTGCGGCGGCGGTGGCGGCGGCCAGTTTTGCGTGGGCAAGCGCGTCTTCCTGCGCTGCCTGCTTCGCCTCGAGCTTGGCCTTTTCCTTGGCAGCCGCAAAATAGGCCTTCAGCTCGGCGGCACGCGCCTCTTTTTCCGCCTTTTGTCTGGCCTCGGGATCTGTCTCGGCTTTGCTTTGGGTTGAAGCAGTTTCCTGCTTTTTCTGCGTCGGCTTCGATTCCTGTTGGGCGTTCTTTTGCGCAGCAACAGTTTCAGCGCTATTGATGATGTATCTACCCGTCACCAATTCATTGAACAGTTCGCCCCAGGTTTTTCTCAGGCTGGGGGGTGCGCGTTCGGCCAATTCCACGGCTGAGGATTTGCCGTCTACAAGCATCAATACACGCATCAGGTTATTTGAAAGTCTTGCCCCTTCGCGTTCGGCTTTGGTGGTTCTGACAAAAACTGTGCTCGTTTGCATGATCCTGATATCGGATGGCTCGAAGCCATAACATAGTTAAATGACCATAATGTTAACGATACCATATCCATGACAGAATGAGGCTGGAGGCAGGCCGGTACACGACAAAACTGATCGGCCATGAGCTCGGGAAGGAGGGCGCAGGAATGGGCTATTTCAGCATCGCCTTCAGCCGCGCCAGCTTGTCCATACCTTCCTCTTTGCTGACGGCTGGCGTGTTACCCACCGTCACCACCCCGGTATAGACGATGTCTGCCTGCGGCAGCTCTGCGATGAAGCGGCTGGGATCGCAGCCGGCGTGTTCCTTGCCGCGCTTGCGCCGGGTGCAATAACTGATCTGCAGCGAACGCTGCGCGCGGGTGATGCCGACGTACATCAGGCGGCGTTCTTCCTCGATCTGTTCCGGTGATTCGCTGCGCTCGTGCGGCAGGATGTTCTCTTCCACCCCGACCAGGAACACATGGCCGAACTCCAGACCTTTGGCGGCATGCAGGGTGGAAAGCGACACGGCATCGGTCTCCTGCTCGCGCGATTCGAGCAGGTTGAGCAGGGCGATCAACTGCGTCATCGCGATCATGGTTTTTTCGTCCGCTTCGGATTTCCTGTTCATCCAGCCGACGAAGTCCTGCACGTTCTTCCATTTCGTCTCGGCCTGGCGCGGATCGAAGCTGTCGAACAGCCAGGCCTCATAGTCGATGGCGTTCATCAGGTCGTTCAGCACTTCGTTGCAGGGTTCCTTCTCAGCTCGTTCCTGCATGCGGTTGATGAAGTTGCAGAAGGTGATCACGTCCTCGTGCTGGCGCGACTGCAGCAGCTCCGCCATCTCGGGCTCGAACGCCGCCTCGAACAGGCTGATGTGGCGGGCAGCGGCATGCCCGGCGAGTTTTTCCAGCGTGCTGTTGCCGATCCCGCGTTTCGGTGTGGTGATCGCTCGGATGAAGGCGGGATCGTCGTCCGGGTTGGCGATCAGGCGCAGATAAGCGGTGAGATCCTTGATCTCGGCGTTATCGAAGAACGAGGTGCCGCCGCTGACGGTATAGGGCACCTTGTGGGTGCGCAACTGTTCCTCGAACACGCGAGACAGATGGTTGCTGCGGTAGAGGATGGCGTAGTCGGCGAAGCGCGCATTGTGCTCGAACTTGTGCGCGAGCAGGCGCAACACCACCGATTCCGCCTCGTTCTCCTCGTCCTTGGCCGCGAACACCCGCACCGGATCGCCGGGGCCGTGCTCGCTCCACAGGTTCTTCTCGAACAGCTTGGTGTTGTTCTTGATCAGGTGGTTGGCGCTCTGCAGGATGCGCTGCGAGGAACGGTAGTTCTGCTCCAGCTTGATGACGCGCAGGCTGGGGTAGTCCTTCTGCAGGTTGCTCAGGTTGGCGGTGCTGGCACCGCGCCAGGCATAGATGGCCTGGTCGTCATCGCCCACGGCGGTGATCGCTGCGCGGTCACCCGCGAGCTGTTTCATCATCTGGTACTGGCAATCGTTGGTGTCCTGATATTCGTCGACCAGCAGGTAGCGGAAACGGTGCTGCCAGCGCTGCAGCGGTTCTTCCTGAGTCTTGAACAACTCCACCGGCAGACGGATAAGGTCGTCGAAATCCACCGCCTGATAGGCGCGCAGCGTTTCCTGATAGCGTCCATAGAGCAGGGCGATGCGCTGCTGCTCCTCGTTCTCGGCCAGGCTTCCTGCCTGCTCCGGCGTAAGGAAAGCCGCCTTCCAGTTCGACATCACGCTTTGCGCCACACGTACTTCCTGTTTGTCCGGACTGCCCAGCAGTTCGCTGACGATCTTGCCGGTATCGGCGGTATCGAAGATGGAGAACTGCTTCTTGTAACCGAGCAGCGGCGCTTCCTCGCGCAGGATATGCATGCCCAGCGCGTGGAAGGTGCTGATGGTCAGCCCTTTGGCGTCGCGTCCGCCCAGCAGCTTGCCGATGCGCTCGCTCATCTCCCTGGCGGCCTTGTTGGTGAAAGTGATGGCGGCGATGTTGCGCGGCGAGTAGCCGCACTCGTCGATGAGGTAAGCCAGCTTGTGCGTGATGACGCGCGTCTTGCCGCTACCGGCTCCGGCGAGGACCAGCAGGGGAGAACCAAGGTGTTTGACTGCTTCGCGTTGCGTGGGATTGAGTTTGCTTAACATCTTGTTGGTGCCCGGAACCGGAATCGAACCGGTACGGAGATTTCTCCCCGACGGATTTTAAGTCCGTTGTGTCTACCAATTTCACCACCCGGGCGTTTGGGACCGCTTGTGGTAATTCGTAAGCGGCGCATTATACAGAGCGCATACATTGCCCGAACAAAAACAAAAATCGTGCTGCTATTTTCTTGACACAAAGTCCGTTATCCATATAATGCGAGCCTCGTTTCTGCGGGAATAGCTCAGTTGGTAGAGCGATACCTTGCCAAGGTATAGGTCGCGAGTTCGAGTCTCGTTTCCCGCTCCAGATAACTTGGGAAAGCTTTCAGCTTTCCCATAATTTTTTAGCCAGACCGACGGCGCGATAGCAAAGCGGTTATGCACCGGATTGCAAATCCGATTAGCCCAGTTCGACTCTGGGTCGCGCCTCCAAAGATTTCCAAGATAAAAAAATCCCTGCTACTCGGCAGGGATTTTTTATTTGCGGCTTGCTATTTGATGCCGGTTATTTGGCGACCTGGCGTTCGCGGATCTCATCCAGCGTCTTGCAGTCGATGCACAGCGTCGCGGTGGGGCGGGCTTCCAGTCGGCTCAGGCCGATCTCGACGCCGCATTTGTCGCAGTAGCCGTAGTCGCCGGCATCGATGCGTCCCAGCATCTTGTCGATATTCTTGATCAGCTTGCGTTCGCGGTCGCGGTTGCGCAGTTCCAGACTCATGTCCGATTCCTGGCTGGCGCGGTCATTCGGATCGGCGAACACGGTCGCTTCATCCTGCATCGTATGCACAGTGCGGTCGATGTCCTGGCTCAGGCCAAGCTTGATCTCGTTCAGAACGTTGCGGAAATGTTCGAGCTGGCTGGCATTCATGTACGCCTCGCCTTTTTTCGGCTTGTATGGCGCGGTGGTTTTGCTGGCTTGTACGGGCATTACGTCAGTCTCCAGGGTGGTGCTAAATTTTTCAAGCGCGCTTTAATACCAGAAAGAAATTTCTGTCGCAACATAAAATTTGCCTACAAAATCCTAACACCTTGTTTTTCAAGCATGCCGACCAGCCTGATCAGGGGTAGTCCGATCAGGGCATTCGGGTCTTCGCCTTCGATGCGGCTGATCAGGGCGATGCCCAGGCCTTCCGATTTTGCACTGCCCGCGCAGTGATAGGGCTGCTCCTTGAGCAGATAGCGTTCGATCTCGTCGTCGCTCAAGTCGCGGAAACTGACTTTGGTGATGGCGACATCGGTCTGCATCTCACCGTTGGCTGCATTTAATAGACTCAGGGCGGTGTAGAAGGTTACGGTCTTGCCGCGCATGGCGCGCAACTGCTTCACCGCATTGTCGTGGTTCATCGGTTTGCCAAGTTGCTGTCCTTCCAGCAGGGCGACCTGGTCGGAGCCGATGATCAGGGCATCCGGGAAGCGCTGGGCAACGACTTCGGCCTTGACCTGCGCCAAGCGCCAGGAGGTCTGCTCCGCGCTCTCGCCGGGAAGAGGGGTCTCGTCGACATCGGGAGCGGCGCTCAGGAAGGGGATTTGCAGGGTGGAAAGCAACTGGCTTCTGTATTTTGAGGTCGAGGCCAGAATAAGCGGCTGAGAATTCAAGATTTTCCTTAACAGCGTCTTTGACAGGGAAGGTCGGAATATATATCATGCGCGCCTCATGTTTGCACGGCCTTTCATCGACAGCGTTGACTTTGCCAGAAACGGCAGGGAAATGCGCGGCGAGATAGCGGTATCCGAGCTATCCAGACTGGCCGACATGCTGGCGAGATCCGAAGGGTCACTGATATATATAGTACGTGGCTACCACGAAGACGACCGCGACATGCTGGAGCTTTCCCTGCAAGGGGCTTGTTTCCTGAGATGTCAACGTTGCCTGGGCGAGCTCGAGTATCCGGTGGATATCGTTTCCCGGCTACGCTTGCTTCCGGCCGACAGGCTGGACGAGGCGGAAGAGGATGATGACGAGATGGATGCCATCGAAGCCGAAACCAGGCTGGATGTGCTGGCATTGATCGAGGAAGAGTTGTTGTTGGACTTGCCGTTCGCCCCCATGCATCAGGAAGGGGAATGCGCTCCGACAACGCGTGATTCACAACAGAAGGCCAGCCCGTTCGCGGTATTGGCCGGATTAAAGAAGTAGTGGTTTTTTGAGGAGTAGATAAATGGCTGTCCAGCAGAATAAAAAATCCCCGTCCAAGCGTGGGATGCATCGCGCGCATGATTTCCTGACCAATCCGGCACTGGCCATCGAGCCGTCCACCGGCGAACCGCATCTGCGCCACCACATCAGCCCCAGCGGTTTCTACCGCGGCAGGAAAGTCGTCAAGACCAAGGGCGAATAAGTACCATTCGGTACTTTGCTGGGCTCTCCACCCGCGAGAGCCTGACTACGTTCATTTCTCGTTCAAGAGGATCGCCCGGTGGATATCACGATAGCCATTGATGCCATGGGAGGCGACCACGGGACACGGGTGACCGTGCCCGCGGCTGTCGCTTACCTGCAAAAGCATCCCGACGATACTGTGGTACTGGTCGGCTTGTCCGACGCCGTCGAAGCTGAGCTGAAAACGCTCGGCTTCGCAGATCGCTCGCGTCTGCGCATCCATGCCGCGACCGAGATCGTCGGCATGGATGAATCGCCGCAATCGGCTTTGCGCGGAAAAAAAGACTCTTCCATGCGCGTCTCAATCAACCTGGTCAAGAACGGCGAAGCATCCGCCTGCGTGAGCGCGGGCAATACCGGCGCATTGATGGCGACTGCGCGCTACGTACTGAAGACTCTGCCCGGCATAGACCGTCCCGCCATTGCCTCCTTCCTGCCCACCAACAAAGGCCAGGTCTGCATGCTGGACCTGGGCGCGAATGTGGACTGTACCGCCGAACACCTGCTGCAGTTTGCCTTGATGGGCAGCACGCTGGTCTCCGCACTGGAACACAAGGACAACCCAACCGTCGGCCTGCTCAATATCGGTAGCGAAGACATCAAGGGTAACGAAGTGGTGAAGCAGGCTGGCGAGCTGTTGCAGGGCAGCGACCTCAATTTCTTCGGCAACGTCGAGGGTGACGACATATTCAAGGGTACGACCGATGTTGTCGTGTGCGACGGTTTCGTCGGCAACGTCGCGCTGAAGACTGCCGAAGGCGTGGCCAAGATGATGGGAGGCTTCCTCAAGGAGGGCTTCAGCCAGAACTGGTTCACCAAACTCGGGGCGCTGGTCTCCTTGCCGGTACTCAAGGCATTCAAGCACAGACTGGATCATCGTCGCTACAATGGCGCCAGTTTCCTCGGGCTGAAAGGCATCGTGGTGAAGAGCCATGGTTCCGCCGATTCGTTCGCCTTCCTGTGTGCCATCGAACGCGCTGCCGAGGAGGCGAGGGGCGGCATGTTGAATCACATCAGCGAGCATGTCGAAAAATGGCATCACGCCCGTCAACAATCTACAGGAGAGGCGATTTGACCTATTCCAGAATCATCG
The DNA here is from genome assembly GCA_018813765.1 of Gammaproteobacteria bacterium. Lineage (GTDB taxonomy): Bacteria > Pseudomonadota > Gammaproteobacteria > Burkholderiales > Gallionellaceae > Sideroxyarcus. The sequence continues at coordinate 283,515 of JAHJBC010000009.1, forward strand.
GCACCGGCAGCTATCTGCCCGCCAAAGTGTTGACCAATTACGACCTCGAAAAGATGGTCGATACCTCGCATGACTGGATCGTCTCGCGCAGCGGCATCGTCGAGCGCCACGTTGCGGCTGAAGGCGAGTTGACCAGCGACCTGGCCATGCATGCCAGCCGCAAGGCGATCGAAGCCGCCGGCATCAGCCCGGACGAGATCGATCTCGTCATTGTGGCCACCACATCGCCGGATCAGCTCTTCCCCAGCACCGCCTGCATCCTGCAGGACAAACTCGGCATCAAGTCGGGCGGACCGGCATTCGATATCCAGGCTGTCTGCGGCGGATTCGTCTTTGCACTGAACACGGCCGACATGTACATCAAGGGCGGCCAGGCGAAGACCGCGCTGGTGGTCGGCGCCGAAGTGTTGACGCGCATGCTGGACTGGAACGAGCGCACGACCTGCGTGTTGTTCGGCGACGGGGCGGGCGCAGTGGTGTTGCGCGCTTCCGATCAGCCCGGCATCGTCGCCAGCAAACTGCACTCCGACGGCAGCTATCGCCACATGCTGAAGGCCGAAGGCAATATCCGCAACGGCGAAGTGGACGGCGACCCCTTCATCAAGATGGATGGCCAGGCGGTATTCAAGTTTGCCGTCAAGGTGTTGAGCGACGTGGTTGAGGAAATTCTGGAAGAACAGAAACTGACCGGTTCCGATATCAACTGGCTTGTTCCCCATCAGGCCAACATCCGCATCATCGAAGCGACGGCCAAAAAGCTCGGCCTGTCCATGGACAATGTGGTGCTGACCGTCGCCCATCACGGCAACACCTCCGCCGCCTCCATCCCGCTGGCGCTGGATACAGCAGTACGCGCGGGTCGCATCAAGGAAGGGCAGAACATCCTGATCGAAGCCGTTGGCGGCGGGTTCACCTGGGGTGCGATGTTGATTAAATGGTAAATTGGCTCGTAGCTTGTGGCCGGTAGCAGAACCGCTTGGCTACCCGCTACGGGCTACTGGCTACAAGCTCCATAAGGTAATGAAATGACAAAATTCGCTTTCGTATTCCCCGGACAGGGTTCGCAATCGCGCGGCATGATGAACGGCTATGCCGACTTCGCCGCCGTGCGCGACACTTTCACCGAAGCCTCTGACGTGCTGAAACAGGATCTGTGGCAACTGGTCGCCGAAGGCGCCGATGCCGACCTGAATTCCACGGTCAACACCCAGCCCATCATGCTGGCTGCGGGCGTCGCCGTTTATCGCGCATGGCAATCGCAGAACGGCGCCAAACCGACCATCATGGCCGGACACAGCCTGGGCGAATACACCGCGCTGGTCGCGGCCGGTGCGATCGAGTTCGCCGATGCGCTGCCGCTGGTGCGTTACCGTGCGCAATGCATGCAGGAAGCCGTGCCGGAAGGTGTGGGCGGTATCGCCGCCATCCTCGGTCTGGACGATGAAGTCGTGCGCACCGTGTGTGCCGAAGGCGCGCAGGGCGAGGTGCTGGAAGCCGTGAACTACAATTCCGCCGGACAAGTGGTCATCGCCGGGAACCGCGCTGCGGTCGAGCGCGGCATGGAACTGGCCAAGGCCAAGGGCGCGAAGCGCGCCATCATGCTGCCGATGAGCGTGCCATCGCACTGCAGCCTGCTCAAGGGTGCGGCGGAAAAATTACGCACCTATCTGGACAATGTCACGGTGCTGGCTCCTACCGTCCCGGTGCTGCACAATGCCGATGTCGCTTCCTATGATGATGCCGCGAAGATCAGGGATGCGCTGGTGCGCCAGTTGTATTCACCGGTGCGCTGGGTGGAGACCGTGCTGGAATTCGGCAAACAAGGCATTACCCATAATGTAGAGTGTGCGCCGGGCAAAGTGCTTGCCGGCCTGAACAAGCGCATCGACACCAATCAGCAGGCTCTGGCCATCAATGACGGCGCGGCGTTGAAGTCTGTTTTGAGCGCGCTCATTTGAATTTTTCGTGGTTTTCGCAGGTCGTGCTAAGGAGGAAATTATGAGTCTAAAAGGGAAAACAGCTCTTGTTACCGGTGGTGCCCGGGGTATCGGTAAGGCGATTGCGCTTAAGCTGGCTCGCCGGGGAGCCAACGTCGCGATTCTGGATATGGGCATGGCTCCTGACACAGTCAAGGAGATCGAGGCGCTTGGGGTCAAATCCATCAGCCTGGAAGCCAATGTCACCAAGCTGGACTCGGTCGAAAAGGCAGTCGAGACCGTGATTGCCACGTTCGGCAGCCTCGACATGGTCGTCAACAATGCGGGTATTACCAAAGACAACCTCTTCCTGCGCATGAAGCCGGAAGAATGGGATATGGTTCTTTCCGTCAATCTGACCGGCGCTTTCAATGTATGCAAAGCTGTTAATAAACAGATGTTTAAGCAGCGATCCGGCAAGATTGTGAATATCGCCTCGGTGGTCGGCCAGATGGGTAATGCAGGTCAGGCGAACTATTCCGCATCCAAGGCAGGCCTGATAGGCCTTACCAAGACACTGGCGCGTGAATTTGCAGCGCGAAACATTCAGGTCAATGCGGTTGCTCCCGGATTCATCAATACAGAAATGACCGAAAAGCTGCCGGCCGAAGTGAAGCAGCATTTTGTCGATAACATTCCGGCCGGTACCTTTGGCAGTGCGGAAAATGTCGCCGATGCGGTAGCTTTCCTGTGCAGTGCTGACTCGGATTATGTTACCGGCCAAGTTATCAATGTCGACGGCGGCATGGTCATGTCTTAACGCCGGAAATATGCATGTTGGCGGCAGGAAGTATGCAGTAATGTGGTGTTTTGGAATTCGGCGCAAGTTTGCTAGAATGCTGGCGCTTTTTTGAACTTTAATCAGAGTAGGAGAATCAGGGATGTCCAACGAACAACGCGTCAAGAAAATCGTAGCTGAGCAACTGGGTGTGAACGAGTCCGAAGTCAAGAACGAGTCTTCCTTTGTGAACGACTTGGGCGCCGACTCTCTGGATACCGTGGAACTGGTGATGGCCTTGGAAGAAGAATTCGGCGTTGAGATCCCTGACGAAGATGCAGAGAAGATCACCACCGTGCAACAGGCGCTCGACTACGTCAACGCGCATTCCAAGTAATATCGGTATCAACTGATCGATTCATTCCGTAGCGGAGTCCAGTTTGGCTAGACGCAGAGTAGTAGTGACCGGATTGGGCGCAATAACGCCCGTCGGCGTGGGAGTTGCCGAAACATGGCAAAACATCGTGGCAGGCAAATCCGGTATCGGGCGCATCACCCGCTTCGATCCCAGTGCCTTCGCCTGCCAGGTGGCGGGTGAGGTCAACGGGTTCGACGCAACCCAGTACATCCCGCCCAAGGACGCCCGCCGCATGGATCGCTTCGTGCATTTAGGCCTTGCGGCCGGCATCGAGGCATTCAAGGACTCCGGTCTGGTCGTCACGGAACAGAACGCCGAGCGTATCGGCGTGTGCATTAGCTCCGGCATCGGCGGTCTGCCGATGATCGAAGAGACGCACAACGATTTTCTTGCAGGAGGCCCGCGCAAGATCTCGCCGTTCTTCATTCCCGGCACCATCATCAACATGATCTCGGGCAACCTCTCGATCATGTTCGGGATGAAAGGTCCGAACTTCTCCGTGGTTACAGCCTGCACTACCGGTACGCATAGTATCGGCGAGTCCTATCGCATCATCGAATACGGCGATGCCGATGTGATGATCGCAGGCGGTGCCGAAGCGACCATTTCGCCGTTGGCGGTTGGCGGCTTCTCATCTGCCAAGGCGCTGTCCACCCGCAACGACGATCCGGCAACCGCCAGCCGTCCCTGGGACAAAGACCGCGACGGTTTCGTGATGGGCGAGGGAGCCGGTGTGCTGGTTCTGGAAGAATACGAACATGCCAAGGCCCGTGGCGCCAGGATTTATGCCGAACTCACGGGTTATGGCATGAGCGCCGATGCCTACCACATGACGGCACCGAGTACTGATGGGCCAAAACGCAGCATGATCAACGCCTTGCGTAATGCAGGACTGAATCCGGATCAAGTGCAATACGTCAACGCACACGGCACTTCAACCCCGCTGGGCGACAAGAACGAGACCGAGGCGATCAAGTTGGCCTTCGGCGACCACGCCAAAAAACTGGTGGTTAACTCCACCAAGTCGATGACTGGTCACCTGCTGGGCGGCGCAGGCGGAATCGAATCACTGTTCTGCGTGCTGGCAATCCATCATCAGGTTTCGCCTCCCACCATCAACATCTTCGAGCAGGATCCGGAATGCGACCTGGACTACTGCGCCAATGTGGCACGCCAGATGAGCATCGATGTGGCGGTGAACAACAATTTCGGCTTTGGCGGAACCAACGGCTCCCTGGTATTCCGCAAGGTCTGATCCCCTGCCGTGATGCTGATCAACGGCGTACCGGGCAGCACTATCAACGCAGAAGACCGCGGCCTGGCCTATGGCGACGGGGTGTTCCGCACCCTGCGCATGCAGGCGGGCCGTCCCGTCGGCTGGCAGCGCCAGTTCGCCAAGTTGCAGCATGACTGCAATGCCTTAAAAATTCCCTGTCCCTCTGCGCTGGTGCTTTCCAGCGAACTGCAGCAACTCGGCAAGACCCAGCCTGACGGTGTCGCCAAGATCGTCATCACACGCGGCGTCTCGACCAGGGGTTACGCTCCCTCAGCGCAATCGGAAGCGACCCGCATCCTCAGCGTCAACCCTGTTGCTGCCTATCCGGCCGATTTCGCCAAGCAGGGCGTGCGCGTGCATGTGTGCAAGGTCCGGCTCGGGCACCAGTTCCTGCTGGCAGGGATCAAGCACCTGAACCGGCTTGAGAATGTGCTGGCAGCCAGCGAATGGCAGGATGCCGATGTGCCGGAAGGTCTGTTGTGCGATATCTCCGGCTTCGTCATTTCGGGCACCCGCAGCAACCTGTTCATGTTGCGCGGCAACATCCTCTATACCCCGAACATGACCCGCTGCGGTGTGGCCGGCGTGCAACGCGACCGTGTGATCGATTGGGCCAAACAGCATGGCGTCACCTGCAAAGTGGCCGATTTCCGTATGGAAGAACTGTTGCAGGCAGACGAGATATTGCTGGTCAACAGCGTGTTCGGCCTGTGGCCGGTACGCGAACTGGCCGGATACCGTCGTATCACGCATCCCATGTCGTGGAAGATCCAGGAGTGGCTGGTTGATGAGAATCATTAAGGAATTGCTGCTATGGCTGCTGTTCCTGCTGGTCATCTTGGCCGGACTGTTCGCCTACTATGCCCACAGTCCCATCCCGCTGGAACGCACTCCCTTTGAATTCACGCTCAAGCAGGGCAGCAGCCTGAAGAGCGCAGCCAGCCAGATCGGCAAGGCAGGCGGTCTCGACAGCCAATGGTTGTTCGTCATGCTGGGGCGCGGAATGGGCAAGGCCGCCCGGATCAAACCGGGTAACTACCAGCTGGAACACGAAGTGACCCCGCTGCAACTATTGAACATCATCAGCAAGGGGCAGATCGCGCAGAGTTCGCTGACCATCATCGAGGGCAGCACATTCAGGCAATTGCGCGTCATGCTGGATGCCGAGCCCACGCTGCGGCACGACAGCGCCCCCCTGTCCGACGAGGAGATACTCAAGCGCATAGGTGCGAGCGAGACGGTGGCCGAAGGACTGTTCTTTCCGGACACCTATAATTACGCAAACGGCAGCAGCGACCTGATTGTGCTGAAGCGCTCATACCAGCTGATGCAGCGCAAACTGCAGGAAAACTGGAAGGATCGCGATGCGAATCTTCCCTTCGACACGCCCTACCAGGCACTGATCCTGGCTTCCATCGTGGAGAAGGAGACCGGTCAACCGAGCGACCGTCCCATGATCGCCTCGGTGTTCATCAATCGCTTGCGCAAGAACATGCGCCTGCAGACCGACCCCTCCGTCATTTACGGAATCGGGGAGAAGTTCGACGGCAACCTGCGCAAGAACGATTTGCTGCGCGATTCACCCTATAACACCTATACTCGCAGCGGCTTGACCCCGACGCCCATCGCGTTGCCTGGCGAGGCGGCCATCAGGGCAGTGCTGCACCCGGCCCCGAGCAAGGCACTGTACTTCGTGGCGCGCGGCGACGGCAGTTCGCAGTTCTCCAACACGCTGATCGACCACAACAACGCCGTCAACCGCTACCAGTTGAAGAGAAAATGAGCACAGCCAGATTCATCACCTTCGAAGGCGTGGACGGGGCAGGGAAGAGCACCGGGCTGGAATGGTTCGTCGCCGCGCTACGCCAGCGCGGCATCGACCTGCTGGTGACGCGCGAACCGGGCGGCACCCCCTTGGGGGAGAAACTGCGCGAGATCCTGCTGCATGAACCAATGCATGCCGAAACCGAAGCCATGCTGATGTTCGCGGCACGGCGCGAACATGTGGAACAGGTCATCCGCCCTGCCTTGCAACGCGGCACCTGGGTCATCTCCGACCGCTTCAGCGACGCCAGTTTTGTTATGTGCGGTTCGTAAGTGTTCAATTTACTACACACCTACATACTCAAAATAAGTTGCTATCTTGTTGTTGTTATACAGGTCTATTAAAAATATCTGAAGCGCGGATCGAAAAAGTTGTTTTGCATTTGAAAATATTATTAGCGTCGATATGTGTTCAGAATTATTAATTCTATTTCATAGCGTATTCTGGCGGCTTTGTGAAAACCTATCCATGTCCTCTTGGCCATAAAGCCCAAATAAGCCGGATACCAATCTACGTGACCTTCCCTCGATCACCGAATCCACATGGACGAACCTCAATATCAGCAAGAGGCTTTAGCTGCAGATTGCGGCAATTGAACTTAGTTGTGGCTGGCTGCAGTCATACGCATTATTCCCGTATTATGCATGCTTCATCGTAACGTTAGACAAATCAGACCATAAGGGGATGGCTCTCATGAGCGAATACTGGTTACTGAATTCAACAATGTTTGCCGATTTGGATGCAGGAAGTATTATTGGCATTCAGGGGCTGGGATTTTACCGTTTACAGTTCCAATTAAAGGTTGCCACCCGAAATACCCCCGAGGAACAGAAAATTACTGTCATGAATCTGGCCGGAGAATTGTCTGTTGCCGGACTAGATGGGAAGCAGCATTACCTTGGCCATGTATGGAGGCAAGGATTCAATATTCCCCTTTCAACATCAACTCATGTAGGAACTCATCATGTTACTTTCGAGATTGAACTCGATACTGCGCGCCTTGAGGGAATTGAAAGAATCCGACTAGGCGGCGATTTGAAGTTTTATTTGAATGTGCACGGTGTAATTAATTCGGTCCAGTGGGGTGCACAACAATCAAATCAAGTCATATTGTGTTATCCAGCAAATCAAAGCGCTTGGATAAAGATATTGGAACAAATCGACTTCCGCAAGACTCTCCTGCTGGAACTTCAATTGCTTCCTGAGGGGAACAATCCTGTTTATGCAAACGCAGTAAAGCACCTGCAGAATGCGCAAACACAAATGCTGCAAGGTCACTACAGAAATGCAGTTAGTGAATGTAGGGATGTCTTGGAGTCCCTTTCAACGATATTGGGAGATGAAAAAGAACAAACGCCAGAGACGCTCAAGTCGTGGTTCTTGGATGCCCAAAACATGAGTAAAGAGCAACGAATCCGTCTTATGCGTCGTGCATTCAAGGTACTCACCAATGCATCAAAACATGCTGATGTAAACGCGGCCTCAATAGAATGGGGTGCAACAGATGCTAGGACAGCCATCAATATGACTGCTTCTTTATTCCAGCTGAGTACTGAATTATAGAAACGATAACAATGGGCGCACGCGGCCAGATAACTCAGTCATTGGGCTGTGCACTTTGACAGAGAAAGAAATGAAAAATAAAGTCACGCATTGCCGGCAACAATGGGCCGTTGGCCACGGCTTTTTCCACACGGCCAGGGTCGACGTTGGGGGTAGGGTTTATCGTTACGTGTATGACTGCGGCTCAACCGGCCAAGGTGTGCTCGCGAACCAGCGCGCCAACGAGTTTCTGAACGTTGAGAAGCTGTATGGCGCTGACAGGCCAGACATACACATGCTGGTAATTTCCCACTTCCACAGCGATCATGTCAATGGGGTGCCCAACCTTTTTCTCTTGTTCAACGTCCGAAGGCTGGTTATACCGTACCTTGCGACCGACGCCCAGATTATCGCATTGGCTCACTTCGCCTCGTTGGGCCCTGATGCATGGTCTAGATTTCACCTACTTGTGACCGACCCGCGGGCCTGGGTCGACGCACAGAACGGAGAGGGCAACACCGAGATTGTCCAAGTCCATGGGGACGAGGGCGACGATGCGCCACAGGAAGAGTCCGCGCCACCGCCTTTTGAGGATGGAAACGGCTTTTCCCTTGGCTCGCCGCACCTATCCAAGCAGCCATGGATCGATTGTCCCGGCGCTCCTGTACAGATAAGCGATACGGCACCCGTGGCAATCTTTAACGCCAAGAGATCTGTGTGGACGTTTCGGTTCTACGTCCAGGATCGTCCTACACTTGAAAATCTCATTATTGCCGATCTCCTCAATAAGTTACGCTGCACAAGTAGAGGTGATCTGCTGAAGAATCTCAATGAGCAAGCATGGATACAAAGCAACTGGGAGACCATTAGGGGGTGCGTCAAAGCCCAAGCGCCCAAAGAGCAGAACAAGACCACGCTCTGCATGTTTTCCGGGCCCAAGCCCAATCACACCCTGCGAGAAACCAGATTGTCTTTTCTGCCACACGCATTGCGTTATCCCTGGATGTCGGCACGCAACATTGGTTGGCTGGGAACAGGCGACGCCGAGCTCGCGGATGCTGGCCGTTACCAATCATTCGAGAACCACTATGCCGGATTCATTGAAAAGACATTGACTCTCTCCATTCCGCATCACGGATCCGTTGAAAACTATCACCCGAAACTGGCAAGAATTGGCCGCGCGCACGTCATTACTGCCAGTGCCGGCGACGCAAAGCATCCAGCGCCGGCGGTTTGCCTCCATATCCAGTCTGAATGCGGTAACCCTCTGGTTGTCACCCGCGAAGGATGGACCCAGTTGTTTGAGTGCTTTGATATGGAGTTCTCGAATTAGCCAGAGACGCGGAATTTGTTTGCCATCGCTAAACCCACTGTCTCTTCCTCGGCCCAAGTGGACTGTGGATATGTTCAGAAAATGTTTACGGTGTGGCCTGATGGAATGTCTGCCTCCTAGTAATTCGGATCGTCACTATCGACAAGCTGCAGTCTGGCCAAGATGCAGCTGCACCTTGCAAATAACCATTTCGTCGCATTGACATTACCCGCATTACTCAAATACAGTTCGTCCCGCTTGCAGATCTACTAAATGCACATCGCACCGCACGTACGGAGCGAGGCACACAGCAGAATCCCCAGAACAGTGAGGCTGGCGCAAGACAAGAAACCCGCAACAGCGGAATGCGTTGCCAGCAGCACAACTTGTTCGACAAAGGGGAAAACATGCGTAATCCAGCTCTCTCGCAGAAGACTAGATTCATATTGCTTCTCATCGAAGCAGCCATTCTGTGTCTAGCAAGCTGGATTGCGTTTGGGAAACTTGCTCCTCCAGATGGCGAGAAAGGCTTCTGGTTCTATTCCGCACTGCTAGGTCTGATTCTTGGTGCCAGACTGGACACTCCTTTTTACGCTAAACCAGCAGATGTAGTGCTTTATGCGGCTCCTGCGGCAATCGCGCTTGCACTGGTAAGCTCGTCAGCGAATTGGGATTCCGGGATTAAAGTCGCCTTCGCACTGGCTGTTACGTTCTGCGTAATTGTGGGGCTGTTGGGTGCTGCAGCTATCCTATTAAACGATACGAAGCCACCTAAGTTGCAACAGATTTCCAAGGCGGTTCGCGTTCTGTCCGAAACTCTAGGTGCACCGCGCGTTATCTACACGGTAGTTATCCTCTTTGCCATCTATGCCTTCCACGCTCAATCACCTATCGAGACTAGGACAATACTTATTGCGTGGATTTTGACTGCTGTCCTTTCACCCTTGGAGTCATCCGTAAAAGTTGGCAGGCGATTGATGCGAATCTTTAGGCCATACACGATTATTGATGCCGATGGAGAGGTGGTCGCATATCAAACGCCTGGGTTGATACTTATTCGACAGTCTGCTTCATCAAGAATTAAGGGCAGCGATATTGTAGCCGTACACGACCCGCTCGGCAAAACACGACTTGCACTCGCGCTTGATCACGTTGGTCGAGATGAAGGCATGCTACTTAGAGCAATCGAAATTGAAGGTATTAATGTATCTGCCGACCTTGAAGAGCAGGTGTTTGCATTAAATGAAAACGCTGTTGTTCGCCTACCCTCGGGTGATACTGCAGTAGGGTCGTCAGACTTAGTAATGGAGAAAGATTCCATAGTCGGTCTTGTCGCACCAGATACAACAGTCGAAAAATTGTATTTTGAGGTTGTAAAGGACGACGGCTTGGAAGAGGGGCGACTTGTCGAAGTAAAAATTGGTGGGCGGAAAGTCACATATCAGTTAGTGAACGGATTATCAAAGGAAGAGGTAGTTCAGCAAAAAAACACACATGGCTTTGTCCGCGCACAAGCACAGAAAATTGGCGAATGGGACGATGCAGCCAAACGCTTCAAGCTTGTCAAATGGCTACCAAAACCCAATTCACCGGTCATGCTTAAGAGTACCGCTGTGTTTCAACATAGCAGCAGTGCGATAGGCCATTTCCCGGGGACCGATTATCCAGTCTCCATAAAAAATATCAACGACTTGGTTACGCACAATACGGCAATTCTAGGAATACTTGGTGTCGGCAAGAGCATGCTCGCTATCGAACTTGTTGAAAGAATGATGGTTGCTGGTATAAAAGTCATCTGCATTGATCTAACTGACCAGTACGCCACAGCACTCGCTCCGTTTTTCGATGCAGTAGCAGAGCAAGGAAGACTTAATAACCTAAGGCAAATAGGTCAAGCAGGTAGAACCAGAGTTCACCAAAATGTGGAGCAAGGCGGTAGTAGGCGAGAATTTTCGGAAGCGCTTGCACAGGATATTGCTACATTCTTGAATGCCGCCGATCACAGTCGACTGAAGATCTACAATCCCGCCCAATTCGACGTATGGAGACAAGATAGCAAACCATATAATAATACTGCTTCTATGGCATCGTTAAGTCCCGCCGAGATTACTCACATAATTTCTGATGCAACGCTGCAGGCCGCATCTAACATGGGTATGACCCCCAATGCAAGAGTATGTCTTGTTTACGAAGAGGCTCATTCGTTGGTACCAGAATGGAATTCGGCAGTTGCGGATGGTGATAAGGCCGCATCTAATGGCAGTGCGCGTGCCATCCTGCAGGGGCGTAAGTACGGATTAGGATGTCTTCTCATTACGCAACGCACAGCGAACGTGACGAAGACTATTCTCAACCAGTGCAACACAATATTTGGGGTATCCGGATTATCGGGTGGATTTAGGTTCGATTTGAGTTAGAACTTGCCTGAATCGAAAGCCTGCTCCAGTGTGGATAGGTCAGTCCCAAGATTTGCAACACGAGATCGGATTTGTGTCTCGTACTCATCGCTCATGG
>JAHJBC010000010.1 GCA_018813765.1 Gammaproteobacteria bacterium
ACAGCCCAACATGACCGTTTGTAGTTTAGCAGTCCTTCACCTTCTCGCACGATGCACGCAGCGCGACAGAAAACGAAACGGAGAATGGCAATGAACTAGAAAATCAAAACCGGTTGTGAATTTGGGGAAGCCCTTGTAGTGCAGCTAAGGGGCGCGCCGAAGGCGCGTCCCAGCGACCGAAGGGAGCGAACTTGAGCGTAGGGTTAGGCAACGGGTGCGATGTGGGTTTACTCATTTGCCACACCCACTAACTGATTTTTTGCATCGAACTTCAGCCCAACCCAGCCAACATGTGTCACTCCATCTTTCTCAAAAGGTTCCGAGTCGTCTGCTGCGGCTTTTGCCGCAGCAACAATCTCAGCTTTGTTTCGTTTTCCTTCAAGCACCAGCGGAAGTATTGCCTCATGCTGTTTTAGGGCCGTGGATGCGGCCCTGAATGAGTCGTCTTGATATGCAGCAGTAACTCCTGCATCTATTGCGCGATAGACCCACCAAAGATTCGAACCAATCAGGGCAACTACCAAACCTATGATCGCGTACGTTGATCGTTTCATGGCCATATGCCTAACGTAAAGTAGACACCGCCAACGGTGTATATCCTGAAAAATCGAGGTGTATAATCCGGCGCATTCTGGTTGTTAACTCTTTGTTTGTCTTGAATCTATCAAGTCGGAGGCAATGAGATGGCTATCGAAAATGCACCGCCTGCATCAACTCCCCCAAAACTGCTCGACCAAGTCCGCGACAAGATCAGGGTTAAGCATTACAGCATCCGCACAGAAACGCAATATCTGCAGTGGATAAAACGCTTCATTCTCTTTCATGGCAAGCGCCACCCGAAGGATATGGGGGCTGCCGAGGTTGAGGCTTTTTTGTCGCATCTGGCCGTGGAAGGGAATGTGTCGGCCTCGACCCAGAATCAGGCACTTTCTGCGCTGTTGTTTTTGTATCGTGAGATTTTGGCGATTGAGCTGCCCTGGCTGGATGAAGTGGTGCGGGCGAAGAAGCCGCAACGCTTGCCGACGGTGTTGAATCGCGAAGAGGTGTCATTGGTGCTGGAGCGCATGGAAGGCACTTATGGTTTGATGGCACGTCTGCTGTATGGAACCGGGATGCGTCTGATGGAGTGTTGTCGTCTGCGGGTGAAGGATATTGATTTCCGGCAGCGCGAGATATTGATACGTGATGGCAAGGGCGCGAAGGATCGCGTGACGATGTTGCCTGAAACCCTTATCAAGCCTTTGCAGGAATTCCTGGTAAAGCGCCGCCGCTTGTTCGAGGATGATTTGAGCAAAGGAATGACCGAGGTGTATTTGCCGGATGCATTGTCCCGCAAATATCCCAACGCGGCACAGGAGTGGATTTGGCAGTATGTGTTTTCTTCCGGCAGCTATTCTGTCGATCCGCGCAGCGGGCGCGAGCGACGCCACCATATCGACGAGAAGTTACTGCAGCGCGCGATGAAAAAGGCGGTGACGGCGTCCGGCATCACCAAGTTCGCAACCCCGCACACCTTGCGCCATTCCTTCGCCACGCATCTGCTGGAGGGAGGTTACGACATCCGCACCGTGCAGGAGCTGTTGGGCCATTCGGATGTTTCCACAACCATGATCTACACGCATGTGTTGAACAAGGGCGGTCGGGGTGTGGTTTCCCCTTTGGACAGGTGAGACGGTGAGTGCGGGATCAGGGCGTTGTTTGCCAGGTAATATCAATTTTCCTGTGGCTCGAAACACAGTCTCGCAGATAAAGATTGATCAGGCTCTGATAAGGGACACCTTTTTCGTCCGCCATTTGTTTGAAATATCCGATCACATCTTCGCTTAACCGCATCGTGACAGATTTTTTAAGTTTGGTGGCATAAGGATTTTTGCGGGATTTCATTTTTGACAAATCGTATTCGGTTTTCATAGTCTGGCTCCTTGATAATAGTTGCTTTCGTTCTTCGTGGCTTTCCTGGCCGAGATGATCCGGATAATGCTGCCTCTGCCACGTTCGCAGTGACAGACAATGAGGAGGCGAGCCTCGTCGCTGAAACCAAGCATCAGAAATCGGTCCTCCGACTTGGAATTGCCTTCATCAAAGAATTGCACAGCGAACTCGTCGTAGAAGACAGATTGAGCTTCCTCAAAAGAAACGCCGTGCTTTTTCCTGTTTGAATTCGCCTTGGTAGTATCCCACTCGAATTTAATCATGAATACATTGTATGTACGCTTGGTAAATTGTCAAGAAACCCGGTGATGAGCTATCGCCATTATCTACACCCACGCGCTGAACAAGGGCGGGCGTGGTGTGATGCACCCGCAATGGATAGGCCGAGGCTGTAAGGGGCTAAAATCACAACAGCACACGCACAGTCCGCAGGGCAATTCGCCCGCAGATTCCCCGAATAAAGACGGCGCGCAATCTCTTGCGCGCCGTCTTTGTTCGTTCGCGGGTTTTCACTTTCTCGTACTGCTGTCCGGAATAAATTTTGATGAGGGAATGCTTTGAAATCATCGCGCTGCTCACCAAGGCTTCCCTCATCCCAACCCTTCTCCCGGGGGGAGAAGGGCTTTTCAGATTATTCCGGACGGTAGCAGGCCTTAGCGAGAATGACGACTTGTCTAGATGTAGTTGAACAGCGACATCTGCGACACCTTGGCGAACGATTGTTGCGAGGCCTGTAGCATCAGGTTTTGCATGGTCAGTTCGCTGATCGCCTTGTTGTAGTCGGTGTCTTGCAACTTGGACAGGGTCTGCTTGAACTGCAGCCCAAGTTCGTCGCCGGTGATCTGCAGCGCGTCCAGTTCGTTCAGTCGCGAGCCCATGGTGGCGCGTACGCCGAGCACGCTGTTAAGCCCCTGGTCGAGCGAGGCCAAGGCTTCGTTCAGGCCCTGGCGGTAGGCGGCGGAATTCATCGCGTTGGTGGAGGGGATGGAGCCGTTCAATGTGGCGATGAGATTGTCGAGTGTCGTGAACAGGCTCTGGTTTGCGCTCGGGGTGATGTCGAATATGTCGCCGTTGGCGGGGGTGCCCTTGATCTCGAACTGGATGCCGTTGACGGTGATGGCCTGTCCGTCCGCATAGGTGCCGGATGTCACGTTTGTGCCCGGCAGTCCGGCGGTGACGTCGTTGATGTCGTAGGTGGTTGCGCTGGTGAACACCACCCGATAGCTCTCGCCGTTGTACAGGGAGGAATCGACCAGCGAGCCTTGCGTGATGATCGCATTGCCGGTGTTGGCCGCGTCGCGCTCCGCGTGGAACACGCCGTTGCCGTTGCGGATGCGCATGAAGATGTCCGAGCCCGCGTCGGTGCTGGAGATCTGGCGCGCGGCCGAGGCCTGCACTTTGCGCTGCATGTCGTCGCCCTGATAGGTCACGCCGGCAACCGTGTCGACGAAGGGCTTGACCTTGCCCTGCGCACCGGAAAACAGATAGCTTCCTTTGCCGTCGGTGCTGTTGGCCAGGCCGAGCAGTTCATTGAGGCGACCTTGCAGGTCCTGCGCCATCGATTTGCGGCTCGAATCGGTCAGCAGGCCGTTGCCGGCGTCCAGCGCCACGAGCCTCGCGTCCTGCAACAGCGAGGTGACGTTCTGCAAAATTCCTTCAGACAGCGACAGGGTGTTGATCGCAGAAGTGCGGTTGTCCGCATATTGCGTGTTCATCGCTTCGCTTTGCCCGATTTCCACCGCGCGCGCCGCGGCAGAAGGATCGTCGGCGGGATTGAGGATGCGGCGTCCGGTCGAGATCTGTTGCTGCGTCTGCGCAATCTGCGCCTGCAGAGTGTTCATCGTGCTGATGTTGTCGCTATAGATCGTACTGGTGCTGATACGCATGATGGCTTAGCCTCCCAGTTGTAACAGTGATTCGAACATGCTCTGCGCGATCTGCATCGCCTTGGCGGCCGCCTGGTAGGCCTGCTGGTATTTCATCAGGTTGGCGGCCTCTTCGTCGAGGTTGACGCCGGATGCCGATTGCTGCGCTGCGGTGATCTGTTTGAGCATGCTGTCCTGGGCCTTGCTGGTCACGCTCAGTTCGCGCGTCTGCGTGCCGATCTGGCTGACCAGTTGCCCGTAAGCCCCTTGCACGCTGGTGGTGCCGTTGAGCATGGTGTTGGCCGTCTGCAGCGCGGCCATCAGCAGGGCGTTGCTGCCGTCGGTGGAGGCGT
Organism: Gammaproteobacteria bacterium; assembly: GCA_018813765.1. Classification (GTDB taxonomy): domain Bacteria; phylum Pseudomonadota; class Gammaproteobacteria; order Burkholderiales; family Gallionellaceae; genus Sideroxyarcus. Next base: position 4,151 of record JAHJBC010000010.1, read on the forward strand.
TGGTGTTCGCACCGACGGTGAAGCTGTCGTTTGCTACGGGCGTGCCGTCGATCTTGACCGTCCAGCCGTTGATGACGATGTCGGCGCCCGCTGTGTAGGCCTGCGGTCCGACCGGTGCGCCCGTGCCGCTGACGGTGTAGGTGGTCGCATTGGTGAAGGTGATGGTGATCGGCTGTTGCAGATTGGCATCCAGCGGCAGGCCGTTGACGGTCGGCGCGCTGATGGTCGCATTACCCATGTTGGCCAGCGAGGCGCCAGAACGCACGGGCGAGGCGGCCGCGATCTTGTTGGGATCGGTGATCGCGAGCGCGATGTTGGTGGCGGCATCCACAGTGGGGCGCACCAGGAATGAGTCTCCCGCCACGTCGGCGATCGAACCTGCCGTCAGTTGCAGCGTCAGCCCGATGCCGGGAACGGTCTGTCCTGCGGCCAGTTGCGCGGCGGTATAGGACTGGATCGTGTTACCGCTGGTGAGGTTGACGACGTTGTAGCTGGTGCCGTCAAACTTGATGCTGAAATCTTCGGCGGTGAGTTCCGAGGTGCTGGAGATGGTCGCGGTCAGCACGCTGTTGCCGATATTGTTGGTGGACGCGGTCACGCGCGGCGCGGCCATGGTGAACATGTCGCCGCCCAACGCGCCTTTCAGATCCAAGCCCTGCTGGTTCTGCTGGTTGAAAATGTCGGCCAGGCTGATGGCGATGCGCCCCAGCGTGTTCACCGCCGGATCGAGCACCTCCGAACGGAAGTTCAGGTAACCGCCCAGTTGGCCGCCCTGCAGCGAACCTTCGGGTATGGCGGAGACCTTGTTGTTGTTGAAATACACGACTTCCAGCGCGCTGGGGTCGGTGGCGCTGGCCCGGGTTTGCAGCGTTGCGGTCTGGTTGCCGATCACCAGCGTCTGGCCGCTGCCGATGAACACATCAAGCGTGCCGTCGGGATGGCTGATCGTCGATACCCGAATCTCCTTGCTCAATTCGTTGATCAACTGGTCGCGCTGGTCGAGCAGGTCGTTGGGCGGCTGCCCCGGCGTCTGCGCCTGCATCTTCACGATGGTGTCGTTGAGGGCAGCGATCTGTTTGGCATAGCTGTTGATCTGGCTCACGCTCTCGCTGATCTGACCGTTGAGATCGTCGCGGATCTCGTTCATGCGTCCGTCCAGCGTCTGCAGGCGGTTGACCAGCGACTGTGCACTGCCCAGCAGGGTCTGGCGCGCGGCCACGGACTCAGGCGAGTTGGCCACCTCGTTCACCGCGCCGAAGAAATCCTGCAATGTGGGAGTCAGTCCGCCGCTGGAGTCGCCCAGCAGGTTGCTCAATTGCTGGGCCAGGTCGGATTGGGTAGCGAGATTGGAGGAACGGGTCTGCGCTTCCAGCACCTGACCACTCAGGAATTGGTCGTAGCGGCGGATAACGTTGGTCACGTTGGCGCCCTGGCCGAAGAATCCGTTGCCGGTGTTCTGCGGCAGCATCGCCGTCTGCACGATCTCCTGTCTTGTGAAGCCGGGTGTGTTGGCGTTGGCGATGTTGTGCGAGGTCACGGTCATGCCGGCCTGCGCCGCTCGCAGCGCACTCACCCCGATGTTATAGATGCCGCTACCCATGTCGATTCCTTTAGCCTTTAGTCATCCCTACGGTCTGGTTATCGGCATACTTGCAAGAAACTTTAGGCGCGCGTCCTCACGCTGCCGATGACGCTAACCAGCTTGTCCGCATAACGCGGGTCGGTGGCATAGCCGGCCTTTTGCAGGGCCTGCGCAAACGCCCTGCTCTCGGTCTGATCCAGAGCAGCAGCATAGCGCGGATTGTCGCTCAACAGCGCGGCATAGTCGCGGAATCCTTCGGTATAGGAACCATAGGCGCGGAAACGCTCCACCTGTTTACTCGCAATGCCATTGTGGTATTCGGTGGTGGTCACTTCCGCTACGCCACCTTTCCAGTCCTTGCCGGCCTTGATGCCGAAAAGGTTATGGCTGTTGCTGCCGTCCGCGTTCATGATCTCGCGCTTGCCCCAGCCGCTCTCCAGCGCGGCCTGGCCCATGATCAGGTGGGCGGGGATGCCGGTGGTGCGCGAGGCAGCCTCGGCGTGGGGGCGCATCTTGTCGACGAATGCCTGCTGGAAATCAGCTCGATAAGCCGAGGGCAATCCCTTGGTACTGAGTGCTGAGTGCTGAGTACCCGGAACTCCGAACTCTGCACTCGTTGTTCTGGACTCAGCACTCGGTACTTGCTGTTGGCTGAGTTGTCGCACCATGACTTCGGCCAGGCCCACGCCGCGATTGGCCATGGTCTGGGCCAGTTGCTGGTCGAGCATGCCGGTGAACATCTTGGTCTGTTCGCTATCGAACACGCCGTCCTGCGGCGTGGCGTCGCGCATGCTTTTCAGCATCATGTTGAGGAATACCGTCTCGAACTGCTGCGCCGCGATCCTCAGAGACTGGTCGGGCGATTGCCGGGCTTGCAGTTTGAGCTTGTCGAGGCTTTGCGCATCGACCGCCAGACTGGCTGTATCCATGCCGGAAAGCGCCATCAGATCACCTCAAGTTCCGCGCGCAACGCGCCCGCCGATTTCATCGCCTGCAGGATGGCTAGCATGTCCTGCGGCGTCGCGCCGATGGAGTTGAGCGCCTTGATCACGTCGCCCAGCGCCACGCCGCGTTTCAGGTGCAGCAGGTTGCCCTGATCCGCCTTGATCTCGATGCTGGCGTTGGTGACTGGCGTTGTCTCGCCTTGCGCGAACGGTGCGGGCTGGCTCACTGTGTTATCTGCGCTGACCACCACAGTCAGGTTGCCGTGCGCCACGGCACAGTCGTCCAGCGTGACATTCTGGTTCATCACCACCGAGCCGGTACGCGCATTGATGATGACCTTGGCGCTGGCGGTGGCTGCGTCCAGCGACAGGTTCTCGATGCGCGAGATGAAGGCGACGCGCGCACTGCCCTCCGGCGCACTCACCTGCACGGTACGGCTATCCAGCGCCTGCGCGATATCGATGTCGGGTGAAAAGTCGCGATTGATGGTCTCGGCCAGGCGTGTCGCCGTGGTGAAATCGGCATTGAGCAATTGCAAATGGATATATTCGCCCTGCCCCAGCGCGGTGGGTACGGAACGCTCGACGGTCGCACCGCCGGGGATGCGCCCGACGCTCAAATGGTTGACCACAGTCTTGGAACCGCCCGCTGCGGCACCCGCGCCGCTCACCAGCAGGTTGCCCTGCGCCATCGCATACACCTGACCGTCCGCGCCTTTCAGCGGCGTCATGATCAGCGTGCCGCCGCGCAGGCTCTTGGCGTTGCCGATGGAGGAAACGGTGATATCTATGGTTTGGCCCGGACGCGAGAACGGCGGCAAGGTCGCCGTGACCGTCACTGCCGCGACATTCTTGAGTTGCAGGCTGGTGCCGGGCGGCAGGGTGATGCCCATCTGCGCCAGCATGGTGATGGTGCTCTGCACCGTGAACGGGGTCTGCGTGGTCTGGTCGCCGCTGCCGTCGAGGCCGACCACCAGGCCGTAGCCCAGCAACTGGTTGTCGCGCACGCCCAGCACGCTGGCGAGATCCTTGACGCGCTCGGCCGCTGCACCCGTGGAGACCAGAACCAGCAGCGCGAAGATGATTGATTTGATGTTCATGTTGCTACCTCTTCCCTCTCCTCAATCCTCTCCCGCAGGCGGGCGAGGACGCAAACGTATCGCTGCGCGAAATCTTCATCAGAAGGGCAGCACCGACATGAAGATGCGGTTGAACATGGTGGTGACCGATGCCGTGTCGAGATTGGTCGCACCCTTGTACTCCACCTGCACGTCCGCCACCTGCGTGGATTGCACGGTGTTGCTGCTGCTGATGGTGGAAGGATTCACCGTGCCGGAGAAGCGCACATATTCCTGGGCATAGCGGATCGCCACCTGCTTCTCGCCGGCCACGCGCAGGTTGCCGTTTGCCAGCACCTCGGTCACCGTCACCGTGATCGAGCCGGAGAAAGTGTTGCTGCCGGAGCTGTCGCTCTTGCTGGCGGACTTGACGCTGCTGCTGCCCGCAGCGCCGAACGAACCCTGCACTGTCGCCCCGTTCGCTCCGGTGACGAGCGGGGTCGTCAGCGCGATGCTGCCGCTGTTGTCTTCGGTGCGTGCGCCCTTGCCGCTGGCTGAGGTCGTTTCAACGATATTGATGACGAGCACGTCGCCGATGTTGCGCGCACGCCGATCCTCGAACATCGGGCGCTCGTTCACACCCGCCTGATAGATGGCGCCGTTGCTTTCCGTTGCCGCTGCCGATTTCACGATCGGACGTACCGACAACGGCTGCTGAATGCCGGTGGATGGCACGCATGCCGTCAGGGAAGCTGCCAGCGCCGCGATCCACATGATGTTGATGGCTTTATCCATGATTCTTCTCACTCAAATCTGCGACAGTCTCTGCAACATCTGGTCGGAGGTGGTGATGGCCTTGGAGTTGATCTCGTACGCGCGCTGCGTCTGGATCATGTTCACCAGTTCTTCCACCACGTTCACGTTGGAGGTCTCTACATAGCCCTGGCTCAGCGAGCCGGTGCCGTTGGTGCCCGGCACGTTGGTGCCCGGTGTGCCGCTCGATGCGGTCTCCAGATAGAGGTTCTGCCCCATGCTTTCGAGACCGGACGGGTTGATGAAGGTCGCCAGTTGCAGGCTGCCGACCTGCACCGCCGCCGCCACGCCCGGCTGGGTGACGCTGACCACGCCGTCCATGCCGATGGTGACGCTGGTGGCATTGGCCGGAATGGTGACGGCCGGCTGCACCACATAGCCGTTGGCGGTGACGATCTGGCCCTGACTGTCGGTCTGGAATGAGCCGTCGCGCGTGTAGGCGGTGCCACCGTCCGGCAGCAACACCTGGAAGAAACCGGCGCCCTGGATCGCAATATCCATCGGATTGTTGGTCTGTTGCAGGTTGCCCTGGGTATGGATGCGCTCGGTGGCGATCGGTCGCACGCCGGTGCCGATCTGCAGGCCGGAAGGTATCTGCGATTGCTGCGAGGATTGCGCGCCGGGCTGGCGCAGGTTCTGGTACAGCAGGTCCTCGAACACCGCGCGCGAACGCTTGAAGCCGGTCGTGCTGACGTTGGCGAGGTTGTTGGAGATCACATCCATCTGCGTCTGTTGCGCTTCCAGACCGGTCTTCGATATCCAGAGTGAGCGAATCATGATGAGCGTCCTTTCAATATCTGCTTCATGGATGGCACATTACGCCCCTGCAAGCGGAACCATCCGGCGAACACGCGCGGAAAAACGACTCAATTCGGGATTTCGGCGGACAGCGGCAAGTGCGGAAGAGAAACGGGATGTTATAGCCCGGGTACTGACAGCTCAGGATCAGAGGCGGACGCTGAGTACGCTGCTGGCGCGCTGGGAATTCTCGTTCGCCGTCTGCAGCAGTTTCATCTGCGTGTCGAACTGGCGTGCCAGCGAGATCATGTTGACCATCGATTCCACCATGTTGACGTTGCTGCCTTCGAGGCTGCCGGATGTCACGGTCACGGCGGCGTCGGCATCGGCGGCATTGCCGTCGCGGGTGCGGAACAGTGCGTCCTCGCCGCGCACCAGTTGCGCTTCGGGCGGATTGACCAGCTTGATGCGCCCCACCACCACAACCTGCGAAGCCTGCGAGCCGCTGGGCACAGTTGAGATGGTGCCGTCCTTGGCAATGGTGATCTCGGTGTCCGGCGGGATGGTGATCGGGCCCGCATCGCCCACCACGTTGAGGCCGGTGCGCGTCTGCAGAATGCCGCTGGGCAACACCTGGAAACTGCCGTTGCGCGTATAAGCCTCCTGACCTGCGGCGTCTTCCACCGCGATCCAGCCCTTGCCGTCGAGCGCCACATCGAGCGAACGCCCGGTCTGCTGCATCACGCCCGGACGGAAGTCGGTGCCGGAGGTCGAGTCCACCACGAAAGTGCGCGTGGGCAAACCTTCGCCCTGCAAGGGCACGGCGCGGAAAGTGTCGATGGTGGCGCGGAACCCCGGCGTGTTGACGTTGGCCAGGTTCTGCGACACCGACGCCTGCTGTTGCAGCACGTGCGAAGCGCCGGTCATCGCGGTGTAGATCAGTCTGTCCATATCATCCTCGCCCTATCTCAGTACTATTTTTATCGCATGTTCACCAGCGTCTGCAGCACGGAGTCCTGCGTCTTCACCGTCTGCGCATTCGCCTGGTACACGCGTTGCGCGGTGATCATGTTCACCAGTTCCTGCGTCAGGTCCACGTTGGAATCTTCCACCGCAGACGAGCGCAACAGCCCCAGTGAAGCCGAGCCGGGCGCACCGACCAGCGGGGTGCCGGAGGCGGATGTCTCCGCCCAGTTGTTGCCGCCCAGCGGCTGCAGACCCTGCGCGTTGCTGAAGTTCGCCAGTGCGACCTGGCCCAGTGTCTGGCTCTGGCCGTTGGAATACTGGCCGAGGATCATGCCGTCGGAACTGGTGCTGAAGCTGGTCAGGTGGCCGGAGGTGTAACCGTCCTGGCTCATCGCGTTCACGCCGAAGGTGCTACCGAACTGCGATGTGGCGGAGAAATCGAAAGACAATGTCTGCGGCGCGGCACTGGCGGGGTTGGTCACCGTCAGGGTCACGCCGGTGGCGCCGGAAGTACCCGCCGCCGAGGTGGTGAAGTGGGTCGCATCGACGATGGAGGTGATGGTGGTACCCGCCGGGAAACCGCCGCCCGTCACCGTTGCGCCAACGGCCAGTCCCGCAGTGGTCGACACCGTTGCCGTGGTGCCCGCCACGTTCAGCGAGGAACCTGCCAGCGTGATGGCGGGCGGCGTCGGGTTGAACGAGGCGGAAGTCACCGGCGCCGACGGCGTCAGGATGGTACCGTTGGTGCCAAATGTCAGCGAGGAAAGTGCAGTACCGGCCGCAGGTACCTGGTTGCCGTCCACCGTCAGATAGGTTTCCCAAGTGTTGGCTGCGGTCTTGGCAAAATACAGCGAGGCGATATGGCTGTTGCCCAGGGTGTCGTACACCGTCAACGAGGTGGAGTTGTTGAAGGTGGTCGAGTCCGCCGGATCGAATGCGGAAGAGATAATGGTCGAATTCGCGTTGAGGTTGAGACCGGCCGTCACCGTGGTGGTCGCGTTCGGCAACAGGTCGGCCGTGGATATCTGCAGTGCTTGCGGCGAGGTCGCAACGACCTGCCCCTGCGCATTGGGCAGGAAACCGGTCAGGCGGTAACTCTGGCTTGTGACGATGTAGCCGTCCTTGTCGATCTGGAACTGGCCGTTGCGCGAGTAGGAGATCGCGCCGTTGTTGTCCAGCCGGAAGAAGCCGCCGCCGCTGATCGCCATGTCCAGCGAGTTGTTGGAGGATGTGATGTTGCCCTGAGTGAACTGCTGCGCCACCGCCGCCACCATGGTGCCGATGCCGATCTGGCCCGCCCCGCTACCGCCCAGCGAACTGGCATAGACATCGGCGAACTGCGCCTGCGATGCCTTGAAGCCAACCGTATTGGCGTTGGCCACGTTGTTGCTGATCACGTCCAGATTCTTGCTGGCTGCATTCAGCCCGGAAAGTCCTTGTTGGAAACCCATGACAACCTCCTGTTATAAATATCGATCACTCGTCCTGCGGACGCCCGTCACAAAATCCGCCGGACCACGTCCAGCCCCAATTCGCCCAGTGTGCCCATGCCCAGCAGCGGCCCGGCCGAAGTCAACGAAACGCTGCCCACCAGCCCGTAGGACAGGGTAGTCGGCGTACTCTTCTCCCCATCCAGTATCGCCGTGGCACTGAAGGTGTAGCTGCCATTGTCCGCCGCAACATCGTTGTTGTCCTTACCATCCCACACGAAATCGACGACGCCCTCTTCCTGCTCGCCCAGTTCCAATGTACGCACCAGATTGCCGTCCTTGTCCTTGATCGATACCGTCACCCTGTCGGCAGGTTGATCGAGTTCCACTGCGGCATTCGACTTGCCGTCCAGCAGTTCGATCTGCTTGCCCGGCACCAGTGCGATCCGGTCGATCATGGCGGCCGCCTGCATCGATTGCGCCGACATCATGCTGCTGCTCAATGCCGCCACCGTGGCGTTCAGTTTCTCGATCCCGGTCACCGTGGAAAGTTGCGCCATCTGCGAAGTGACCTGCGCATTGTCCAGCGGATTGAGCGGGTCCTGGTTCTTCATCTGCGTCACCAGCAGCCGGAGGAAGCGGTCCTGCGTTTCGCTGGTCTGGGTGACCGTCGTCGAGGCCTGCGCGGCGGCGGCGGTGCTGCTTTGTACGGATGCGACCATGATCTTTCTCCTTATTGTCCGATGGTGAGCGTCTTCAGCAGCAGCGACTTGGACGTGTTCATCACTTCCACATTATTTTGGTATGACCGCGAAGCCGAGATCATGTTCACCATCTCGTCCACCGGGTTGACGTTGGGCAGGGTCACATACCCTTCGGCATTGGCCATCGGGTGCTTGGGGTCATACACCACTTTCATCGGCGAAGCATCCTCGACCACCGCCGACACCTTGACGCCCGCACCCGCCTGTCCCGCCACCGGCGTGGTCTCGAACACCACCTGCTTGGCCTTGTACGGCTGGCCGTCCGGCCCGGTGGCGCTGTCGGCGTTGGCGAGGTTGCTCGCCACCACGTTGAGACGCTGCGCTTGCGCCGTCATGGCGGAACCGGCGATATTGAATACGTTAAACAAAGAAGACATCGTGCTCCCTCCTTACCTTAATTTCAATTCAGGACGGCAAAATCAAAAGCCCTGCAGCGCAGACAACACTTCCTTGGCCTTGTCGCTGACGAACCTGACGCTGGCCTCATAGCGCAGCGCGTTGTCGGCGAACTGCGCGCGTTCCACATCCATGTCCACCGTGTTGCCGTCGGCGCTCGGTTGCACCGGCTTGCGGTACATCACCGGCGCACCCATCACAGTGCCGCCCGCAGCGCCTGCCAAGTGGCCGGATGCCGTATTCGCCACCGCCAGCTTGTTGCCACTTTGCCCCAGCGCGCTCTGCAGGGCGCTGGTGAAATCGATATCGCGCGCCTTGTAGTTGGGCGTATCGGCATTGGCGATGTTGGAGGCGATCAATTCCTGCCGCGAGGCGCGCAGGTTCAGCGCCGTCTGGTGTAACTGGAACAATTCGTCTATCCTGCTGCTCATGTCGTCCTCCTGCGTCAATCAGGCTTTTCTCATGGTTCGCATACTAAGCACTGCGTGTCATCCGCCATCTGCCGAATAGACCCGGAAACCCGTCTTATTTCCCCCTTTCAAAAACCCCTGCCGGTTCCACAATATCGGCATGAAGAAGTTGCTTATAGCCCTGTTCCCGATATTGTTCTGCGCCCAGCCGTCCTGGGCGGCAGCGCCGCAGAGCCATGAGCAGATCAGGGCTATTGCCCTGGCTTTTGCCCAATCGCAGACACGATCCCTGCCCGGCAAAGTCACCATCCGTATCGGGAAGTTGGATTCACGCACCGCACTGCGTGCCTGCGCTCCGCTGGAAGCCTTCCTTCCCGCCGGTGCAACCTTGATCGGCAAGACCACCATAGGCGTGCGCTGCAACACCAATCCCGGCTGGTCCATCTTCGTGCAGGCCGACGTGCGCGTCAGCGCCACCCTGCTGGTGGCCAGCCGTCCGCTGGCGCAGAACACAGTGCTGGGCGAGAGCGATTTCACCCTGCAAAACGGCGAACTCGGACAACCCGGCATCCTCACCGACCCGGCACAGGCCACAGGAAAGACGCTCAGGTTCGCCATCGGCGCCGGGCAGGTGCTGCGCCAGGACATGTTGCGCGCACCCTTTGTCGTGACTCAGGGCCGGGTCACCGAAGTGAAGGTGAGCGGCGACGGATATTCGGTACGCTCGTCGGGTCAGGCTTTGAACAACGGCGCCGAAGGACAGCCGGTGCAGGTGCGCATGCCCTCCGGCAGGGTCGTCAGCGGCGCGGCCGGAGCCGACGGCAGCGTGGAAGTCCGCCCCTGATGTGTCATAATCGCCCGCAACAGATATCTACCCTAAAGTTTTCAGGCTGACTGCCGATGTAGAGCATGTACGAGTCAGTAAAAAAGGGGAATTCCCAATGAAGATCGAAAAAACAGTCAAACCGTTGCCGCCCACCCAGATCGGGGAGGCTACTTCGCGCAGTCCGGCTGCCCGAAGCACCGACAACAAGCCCGGTACCGCCGAAACGAGCGGCACCAGCGTACATCTCGGCTCCGGCAGCGCCCAGTTGCGCAGCATCGAGGGCAACATCGCCAACACACCGCTGGTCGACGTGCACAAGGTCGCCGAGATCAAGCAAGCCATCACCGAAGGCCGCTTCCAGGTGAACTCCGGCGTAGTCGCCGACCGTCTGATCGACACCGTGCGCGACCTGATCACAGCGAGCAAACATTGACCGACAACATAGCGACAGCTTTCCTTGCGGGACTGAACGACGAATGCGCCGCCTTGCGGGCATTCGTCGTTTTGCTTGAAGACGAGCAACGCACACTGCTGGGCACCCATCCCGAAGAACTGCTGCCGCTGGCGGAAGCCAAGACCAAGCTCGCAGACAAAGTGGGCTCACTTTCCAAGGCAAGGCGCGGCTTCCTGCCGCAAGGCACACGCGACACGGTGGAATGGCTCAGAAAGAACGCCCCGCAGGGCTTGCCGGTTTGGCAGGAAGCACGTCAACTGGCCGCCAAGGCGCATAGCCTCAACCAGACCAACGGCGAACTGATACAGATCAAACTGCGCTACAACCAGCAGGCGCTCGCCGCCCTGGCCGGTGCCGCCCAGAATGCCTCCGGCCTCTACGGCGCCGACGGCCAAGCCAGCCTGCCCAGCACCACCCGCACGCTGGGCAGCGTATAAGCAAAACTCCCCCGGCACAACCCTGTAGGAGTCCGATTTATCGGGCGATATTCCATCCGCAAATCCCCTTCACCCGATAAATCTGACTCAGCGCTTCCTGGGATCATCTTTCCTGTGTTCGTCGTTCCCGCGACCATCCTTGTCGTGCCCCTGCTCCATGCGCTTGAGCACATATCTCAGATCGAAATCCAGCACACGGGCAGCGAGTCGGTCGATGCTACGGCGGGTGACTCGTTTGTGCTCTTCGGTGTCTTCGTCGTCCGCATCGTCGTTATCGACATGGTGGTGTTCTTTCGCCAGCATCTTGCGGAGGGTGTGGATGTGTTCTTTGGCTACCTTGGGATTGTTCAAGCGATAGGCTTCGGCGGCGGAGACAAGGTAACGATCGAGTTGTGCGGCAAAGGCCGGATCGAGCAGTTGCTTGCCGGGCCATGTGTTCATCTCGGTGCGGATTCGGTCGAGCAGGAGGGCGGCGTCGAAGGGATTGGGGACTGCGATAGCGGGGACGGCAGCGGGGCGGGTAATAAAATCATTCTGCCTTAACTTCTCCAACTGTTCAGAAATCTCCCCTGTTGGACCTTCATCAACATACCCGAATACAGGCGCTCTCCCCCTAAATTGAGCATTCCGAATTCCCGAGATGTCTTTGCTGGAAAATCCGAAGCCAGCTTGCGTCAAACCTGCCGCCAATCCTCGAGCTGATTTGTTCATTGAACTACTCATCCAGCCAATTCGTAGCCCCATATCATTGCTGACTGCGGCACTTCCATACCAACCATGTGGTGTAATAAGTGCGTCCCGCCCAATTTGGTTTGTGTTTGATTGCTCAAGCGCTCTTACATCTACACCCTGCATATTCTTTGGCAAGGGCACAGAAGTAGATATGTCACTGACGGGATCAATGACAAATGTAACCAAAGCTTGTCGGCTGTTCGAACCATTACTTACTCGATAAAAATAACTGACTTCCGCTCCCCGCAACCTAATTGTCGATCCAAGGACGGGATCAATTTTTGTTGCGGGTACAAATATGGCCTGCCTAGGCATTGTTGGCTCGTCGCTTTCACCGGCATCGTCAAAGCCCATGTAATTCACTACATAATTACCACTATTTTGATCGAACGCAATGCCCTCACCGGGGAGCCCATAAGCATTAATAAATGGCGCACAAGACAAGACAAACACAAAAGCAATTGAAATGGTGAAGCGCATATTCATTCCCTTCTGTTAAGTAGTCGCATATGGAAATGTTGCTTTACGGGGTGCCCTATGTACTCCAAATGGGCATCAATCCCCAAATTTGCTGCAATATCTATGTAATGCTCAAAAAGTCCAGGCGGTATTGCACCCGGGCTTGAGTTAGCCCGAACATCGATAACAGTACCCCGCATATGCTCCTGATGATCCCCTCTCCATCTGCCTTTTATATCGAACTTTCCACCCCATTTAAGGCTCGCATCATTCAAATGTAGTAGTGTTGGGGTTGGCACGCTATTGCGGATCTGAAAGCTGTAAAAATCTTCTCCAAGTTCCCAAAGCTTCAATTGAGCCGCACTGGCAATGTAATGATTGCTAGCGTGTTCTTCCGTAGTGCCAATCACCGTAGTACTCCCGTCTTCAATTAGGGCGTAATACACCGAATCAGATATCGTCGCCAACCCAGCCACCTTCACGTCAACCGCCTTGGATGCAGTATTGCTACACCCATCGCAAGTAGCTGTAATGGTGTGTGTGCCGGATGCTTCCGGCGCATTGAAGGTGACTGATGCACTGCCAGAACTTTCGGGGCCACCAACAGATAACGTTACGCAGGTATCGTCGGTCTCGCATTTTGTGCCATTGATATCGCCTCTGGGCCGGGTGCTGTCGCCATGATCATGACCGCCGCTGGTGGGATCGACCTTGAGGCTCACTTTCACGGTGACAGGGGTTGTGGGTGGCTGACCAGTGTTCTGGTCGAGCACGGTTGCGATGGCGGGCAAGGCCTTTATCGACGAATTGCTGGATGGTTCAACTTCGGTGTTGCCAGTTAGGGTAATGGTCAAATTGTTCAATATACAACTTGCAATTGCATTATTGCCCAATATGTATGGTTGATCGCAAAAACAGAACCCCTTCATCGTACCGGGATTTAGTTGTGTCGAATGTGCAGGGCAAATTGGTTTAGCAAACTGAACTATAACCACATTTCCAGCAGCAGATTTCCCGCAAGTCCATTGTGCGCCAGTATGCACAGCGGGTTCTCTATAGTCAGGCTTATCGGGAAATATAGCGTTAAATAGGTTGCATGCCTCAAAGTGATTAGATGCCTCGATAGACCCTCCATTTCCACCCCATTCCAGCACATGATATACATTTGTTTTTGGGAGGAATGGATAATAAGTCCACGCACTTGCATTTAATGAGACCAATGCGGCGATCATGACAAAGAATATTCTCCGCCAACATTTCATTTGACAATTCAGCATCAGAGCATCCATTCAGAGCACCCTTTACCGTAAACGATAGGCTCGACAATAACCTCACTAAGGGGGGGGGCGTCAATAGGCCTTTCGGCCAGGCCGAGGCATATATCTTTTTTTAACCAACTAGGCCGTGCTTGAAAAATGCTTGCTGGTAGATGAGCTTACTGCTCGGCGGCTAATGCTTCCACCGCTTCGCCATTCTGACCCGCAGTTTCCGGCTGAGCCGCTTCCGGCGTCAGCACGGTGATGGTCACGCGGCGGTTACGCGTGCGGCCTTCGGGGGTGTCGTTGGAGAGTACCGGGCGATTGTCTGCCGCGCCCACGGCCTTCAGGCGCTTGGCGTCTATGCCTTGTTCGATGAACAGGCGCACCACGCTGCTGGCGCGCGCCGAGGAGAGTTCCCAGTTGGAGGGGAACTGCGCGGTGGCGATGGGCAGGTTGTCGGTATGGCCTTCCACTTCGATGGCGAATTCGTTATCCGCCAGCACTTTCGCGGCATCGGCCAGCGTGCCGAGCGCATCGGGATGCAGGTCGGCCCTGCCCTGGTCGAACAGTGCGCTGGCGTTGATCTCCAGCTCCACGCCGCGCCCGGTCTGCGAGATGTTCATCTGTCCCCGCTTCACGAATTTATCCATGGTCTGGTTAAGGGTCGTGACCAGATTCTGCATGCGCTCGTTCTGCTTGCGCTGCTTCTCGGCCAGACGCGCGTTGCGCCGGTCTACCAGTGATTTGAAATATATCTCTTCCTCGGTCAGGCGGATGGATCCGCCTTCGGTTTCGCTGGACTTGGTGCCGAAGGCCTTGTTGATCCCGGCGCCGAATACCTTGTACTTGCCCTCGTTCACCGAGGAGATGCCGTACATCACGACGAAGAAGGCGAACAGCAGCGTGATGAAGTCGGCATAGGACACCATCCAGCGCTCGTGATTGTCGTGCTCTGCACGTTTAGGCCTGCGTGCCATCGGTGTAGTAGCCCCTGAGTTTGTTCTCGATGAAGCGCGGGTTCTCGGCGTTGGAGATCATGCACAGGCCGTCGATCAGCATCTCGCGCATGTTCACCTGCTGCTGGATGATGATCTTGAGTTTGCCCGCGATGGGCAGGAACAGCAGGTTGGCGGAACCGACGCCGTAGATGGTGGCGATAAAGGCGACCGCGATGCCCGCACCCAGCTTGGCCGGTTCGCCCAGACTCTGCATCACATGCACCAGTCCCAGCACCGCGCCCAGAATACCGATGGTGGGCGCGTAGCCCGCCGCCGATTCCCACACGCGCGCCGCCTGCCAGCGCAGGGTCTCGTAGCTTTGCAGGTCGATATCCATGATCTCGCGGATCTTCTCGGCGCTGTTGCCGTCGACCAGCAGTTGCAGTCCTTTGGCGACGAAGGGATCTTCGATGTTGCGGAGTTGTGCTTCCAGCGCGAGGATGCCGTCCTTGCGCGCCACGCTGCCCCAGGCCGTGATCTGGTAGGCCAGCTTCTGTACGTCGATGACCGGAGTGACGAACACCCAGCCGCCCATTTTGAGTCCGGTCAAAAACACATGGATCGGGTGCTGCAACATCACCGCGCCTATGGTGCCGCCGAACACGATGGCGAAGGCGGCCAGTTGCGCCAGCACATCGATGGAGCCACCTTCCAGCCATTGCCCGCCGAGAATGCCGCCGACCGCAATCAGGATGCCGAACAGGCTGAGCTTGTCCACGGCTCAATACCCCTTCATCGACGCGCGCAATCGCGCCACCGCCTGGGAGTGCAACTGGCATACGCGCGATTCGGATACGCCCATCACTTCGCCGATCTCGCGCAGGTTCATGTCCTGCTCGTAATGCATGCCCATCAACTGGCGCTCGCGCTCGGGCAGGCGTTCGATGGCATGGATCAACGCTTCGCGGAAACGCTCGTCCTGCAACAGTTCCAGCGGATTGCTGGCATCGTCGAATTCGAAACGGTCGAAGAAGTCGTCGCCTTCCTCGCCATGGAAATCCTCGTAGTAGAACAGCTGCGCGCCGCGCGCTTCCTGCAGCAACTGTTGGTATTCCGGCAGCGAAACGCTCAGTTCCTTGGCGATCTCGGTCTCGTTCGGCGTCCTGCCCAGTTTCTGCTGCAATCGGCTGATCGCGGTCTCGATGCGGCGTGTGTCGCGGCGCATGCTGCGGGGCAGCCAGTCGGCGCCGCGCAATTCGTCCAGCATGGCGCCGCGTATGCGCTGCGCGGCATAGGTCTCGAACTGCGCACCACGCAGTTCGTCGTAGCGGCCGGCCGCATCCAGCAAGCCCATCATGCCGGCCTGGATAAGGTCGTCCACCTCGACGCTGCCCGGAAGTTTGACCATCATGTGATGCGCGATGCGCTTCACCAGATGCGCATACTCTTTAAGGCACTCTTCCTTGTCGGTCAGTCCGTTTGGCGTGTACATGGCCTTAGTCTTCAGATTGCTGGCGATTCTCATGTTACCGTCGCCATTCCATTTTTCGCGGGTCGCGCCTGATGCATCAAGCGTTGCATCACACTGCCCAGCACATCATGTCCTTCGTCCGTCACCAGCGGCGCCCGCAACAGGCCTTGCGCGATCTCGCGCATGGCATAGGCCGACGGCGCGGAGGGGAACGCTTCCACGACCGGGCGGCATAATTGTGTCGCACGACCGAGCTTTTCATCAACCGGAATATGGCCCAGATACTCCAAGCGCACCTGCAGATGCCGTCGCGCCACCTGCGCCATATTGTCGAACACCGCCAGCGCTTCACGCTCCGAGGCCACTTTATTGACCACGATGTCGAACGCCTGCCTGCCATTATGCATCGCCATCTGCTTGAGCAAGGTATAACTTTCGGTGATGCCGCTGGCGGTGGCGTTCAGCACCAGCAGCAGCGGCTCGTCGCCGGACAGGCTGGCACAGACCGAATGCCCGGCGCGCGCCGCATCCACCAGCACCACGTCCATATCCTTGGCGGCCGCACTCAGCGACTGCAGCAGCAGTTCGCGCTGCGCCTCATCCAGTTTCGGCAGGTTCTGCATTGCACGCGCCAGCGGCAGCACGCGCACGCCCTGCGGACCGCGCAGCAGCACGTCCTGCCAGGTCTTGTCGCCGCGCACCACGTTGAGCAGGTCGTGGCGCGCGCGCAGTGCCAGCGTGTTGGCCACGTTGTCTTGCGTGAGGTTCTCGTCCAGGATCAACACGTCCTTGCCGGAACGGCCCAGCACCGCCGCCAGATTCACCACGATGCCGGTCGCGCCGAGCCCGTCGCGCGCGCCCACCACAGTCACCACGCGCGAGCTGGAACGGGACAACAGGCGGCGCAAGCCGGCCGCCTGATCAGGGATATAAGATTGTCTTTCTCGATTGTCTCCTCTCCCTCTGGGAGAGGATTGAGGTGAGGGAAGGTCAGAGCGCATATTGCCCCCTCATCGTCATTGCGGCACCCATGCCGGCCATGAAGGCGGGCAATTCCGCCTCCTGCATGGCAAAAGCCGGACTGGCCTTGCCCACGTCCTTGAACACGCGATGCAACAGGTATTCCAGGTTCACTTCGTGCAGATCTTCCGGCACGCGCTGGCCGCTGGCGATGTAGTGCATGGTCAGTTTGTGGCGCACCACCACGTCCAGCACCGTACCCAGCGTCACCGCCTCGTCCAGCTTGGTCGGGATGCAGCCGATCACGCCGCTGCCGCCGTACATCTTGACCACGTCGTCCAGCGTGCCGCCCGAGCTGGTGGCGTTCAGCAACAACAGGCGCTGCACGCCTGCCTGGTCGAACATCTGTGCCTGCTCGGCCACGCGACTGTCGCGCTGGCCGACGCCCATGGTGTCGATCAGCACCAGATGCTTGTGCTTGAGGCCGGACAAGGTGAGCTTGAGGTCTTCGGTGTCGCGCACCGCATGTACTGACACGCCGAGGATCTTGCCGTAGATCTTCAATTGTTCGTGTGCGCCGATACGGTAGCTGTCGGTGGTGACCAGTGCCACCTTGTCGGCACCGTAACGCACCACCGCGCGCGCCGCCATCTTGGCGGTTGTGGTGGTCTTGCCGACGCCGGTGGGGCCGACCAGCGCATACACGCCGCCGCGCGCCACTACATCCTCCTGCATCGTCGCCACGCGCAAATTGTGGCCGAGGATGCGGCGCACCCAGTCGAGGTCGCCGCCGGCGGGGATCTTCTCCAGCAACTGGCGCGACAGCGTTGGGCTGAAGCCGACGTTGAGCATGTCGCGCAACAGGCCGCTGCGCGCCGGGTCGCGCTGCTGCAGGTCTGACCAGGAGTTGCAGGCCATCTGCTCCTGCAACATATTGCGCATGCTCTTGATCTCGGACAGCAGGGTCTGCTGCTCCGCGCTCGTATCCCTGGGTTCGCGCGCTGTCGCGGTCTCGCGTTTGATGTTCGATTCCAGCACTTTGGCGCCCAGCGCGGCCGCCTGGTTCGCCCCTTGTACTGAAAGTTTGCCGGGACGCGTCTGTTTGGCTGCGTTGTCTGGGATGCGCGTTTCGCCCATGCGCGTCTCGCTCAGTTGCGCCAGTTCGGCGCCGGCCACCGCCACGATCTCCACGCCTTCCGCCACCTTGCGATTGGACAGGATCACGGCGTCCTCGCCGAGTTCCACTCGGACCAGCTTCAGCGCGTCGCGCGAACTGGCTGCGATAAATTTTCTTGCGTTCATGCTCTACCTCCCACCATGGATGTCACTCTGACTGTTTTAAATCCCGGTACTTCTTCATGCGAAATAACCTTGAGCTGCGGCAGCGAGCGCTTGAGGAAGCGCGCCAGCAGGTCGCGGATGCCGCCCGGCACCAGCAGCACCGTGGGCAGTCCCATCTGTTCCTGCGTCTGCATCGCGTTGCGCGTCTCGCGCAACACGGTGTTGGCCAGGCTGGGCTCGATGGCCGAGCCGCCCGCCTGCAAAGCCTGCGACAGCACGTATTCGAGTTCCTTGTCCATGCCGATGACCTGCAGTTCCTGCGCCGACGAGTAGTACTGCTGCACGATGGCCGGGCCGAGCGCGACGCGCACCAGTGCGGTGAGCACGTTGGTGTCCTGCGTGTGCGGGGCGTGTTCGGCCAGTGTCTCGAGGATGGTGCGCATGTCGCGGATGTGCATGCCTTCGTCGAGCAGGTTCTGCATGACCTTTTGCACCGTGGCCAGCGTCAGCAGCTTGGGCACGAGGTCTTCGGTCAGCTTGGGCGCGATCTTGCCCAAGTGGTCCAGCAGTTGCTGCACTTCCTGGCGGCCCAGCAATTCGGCGGCGTAGCTCTGGATGAGGTGGCTCATGTGCGTGGCCACCACGGTGCCGGCATCGACCACGGTGTAGCCCATGGCCTGCGCATGTTCGCGCATGTTCTGTTCGACCCAGTAGGCGGTCAGGCCGAAGGCCGGGTCGCGCGTGGGGGTGCCGGACAGCGGGCCGGTCACGTTGCCCGGATCGATCGCCAGCAGCAGGTTGGGATAGGCTTCGCCGCTGCCGATCTCGGCGCCCTTCAAGGTGATGCGATAGGCATTCGGGCGCAGGTCGAGGTTGTCGCGGATATGCACGGCGGGCGGCAGGAAGCCCATGTCCTGGGTGAATTTCTTGCGGATTCCCTTGATACGGCGCAGCAGGTCGCCGTCCTGCGCCTTGTCCACCAGCGCGATCAGGCGATAGCCGACTTCCAGGCCGAGCACATCCACCTGCGACACGTCTTCCCAGCTTGCTTCGTTGGTCTCGCTGCTTTGCGGGATGATCGGTGTCTCGACTTCCATCGCCTTTTCCTCTTCCTGCTTGACGCGCTGCAACAGGAACCAGGCGAACCATCCCAGCGCTCCGGCCAGCAGAAGGAAGGGGAAGTGCGGCATGCCGGGGATCAGGCCCATCATGCCGACGATGGCGGCGGTGAGGATGAGCAATTGCGGGCTGGCGACCAGTTGTTTCACCAGTTGCTGGCCGATGTTGTCTTCGCTGGCGACGCGGCTGACCACCATGCCTGCCGCGGTGGAAATGATCAGAGCCGGGATCTGGGCGACCAGTCCGTCGCCGATGGTGAGCAAGGTGTAGTTGTGCGCCGCAGTGGCCAGATCGAGGTTGTGCTGCAGCATGCCGACCACCAGTCCGCCGATCACGTTGATCATCATGATGATGATGCCGGCCACGGCATCGCCGCGCACGAACTTGGAGGCACCGTCCATGGCGCCGTAGAACTCGGCTTCCTGCGCGATCTCGGCGCGGCGTTTGCGCGCCACATCCTCGCCGATCAATCCGGCATTGAGGTCCGCATCGATCGCCATCTGCTTGCCCGGCATCGCATCCAGAGTGAAGCGCGCGCCGACTTCGGCGATGCGCCCGGCACCCTTGGTGATGACCGTGAAGTTGATGACCACGAGGATGACGAACACCACCAGGCCCACGGCGTAGTTGCCGCCGACCAGGAAGTGGCCGAACGATTCGATCACCTTGCCCGCCGCATCCGTGCCGGTATGGCCTTCCAGCAGCACTACGCGGGTGGAGGCGACGTTGAGCGAGAGGCGCAGCAGGGTTGAGATCAGCAACACTGCGGGGAACACCGCGAAATCCAGCGGCTTGGTGGTGTTCATCGCCACCAGCAGCACCATGATGGCCAGCGCGATGTTGAAGGTGAACAGGATGTCGAGCAGGAAGGTCGGCAGCGGCAACACCATCATCGCCAGGATCATCACGATCAACACCGGCCCCACCAGTCCGCGCATGCCGCCGCGGAACAGCGCTTCTTTCAACATTTGCAACAGATTCATACCACCCTCCGGTTTCGTTCCAGGCCCTGCACAGGCCGTACTGCCACATGTGCATTATCTGGATTGCGGGTCAAACCGAAGATGCGAATAGAGGGGGAATTCCGCGGTAATTCACTGGAGCGCCGACGTCCCGTCGGCTTTCAATAACTGCCGACGGGACGTCGGCGCTCCCAAAAACCTATGCTGCATTCGCAGGATCGAGTTCCTTGGGCACCGGCAATTCTGCCGGCTCTTGCGGATAGGCGCCGCCTACGGTCTTGTAGCGACGCAACTGGTAGACGTAGGCCAGCACTTCGGCGACGGCGGTGTAGAGCGCCTCGGGGATGGCGTCGCCGAGTTCGCAATGGCGGTGCAACGCACGCGCCAGCGGCGGGGCTTCGAGGATGGGCACGTTGTTTTCCTTGGCGATCTCCTTGATCTTCGCCGCCAGCAGGTGCGAACCCTTGGCCACCACCACCGGCGCGCGCATCTTGTTCTCGCTGTACTTGAGCGCGACCGAGTAGTGCGTCGGGTTGGTCACCACCACGTCGGCGGTCGGGATCTCGGACATCATGCGGCGGCGCGCCATCTCGCGCTGCATGCTGCGCACGCGCGCCTTGATCTGCGGGTCGCCTTCGGTCTCCTTGGCCTCCTGACGCACCTCTTCCTTGGTCATCTTCAGCTTCTTGTGGTGCTCCCACAACTGGAACGGCACATCCACCGCCACGATGAGCAACATGCCGCCCATGATGGCGGCGAAGGTGCCCCACACCAAGCTGCCCAGATGGGGAATGGCGAGATAAACCGGCTCGCTCACCAGCATCAGCACCGCATCGCGATTGGACCACACCACCCAGGCGCCGATGCCGCCAACCACCAGCGCCTTGCCGAATGCCTTGGCCAGTTCCATCAGGCTGTGGGTGGAGAACAGTCGCGAGATGCCCTTGATCGGATCGAGCTTGCCGAAATTGGGTTGCAGCGGTTTGACCGAGAACAGCCAACCGTCCATCAGCAGCGGCGAAAACAGCGCGACCAACAGCAGCAGCCCGAGCAAGGGCAGGAAAGAGATCAGCGTCGCCATGGCCAGTTCATGCAGGCGCGGCAATAGCAACTCGGTATGGAAAGCCAGATGGGAGTCCAGCGTCAGTCCTTCACGGATCAGATTGATGAGGCTTTGCGACAGCATGGAACCCATCATCCACAGTCCGGCGCCGCCCGCCATCAGCACGGCGAAGGTGGACAGTTCGCGCGAACGCGCGACCTGCCCGTCCTGACGGGCTTTCTCTATTCGTCGGCCTGTGGGGGCTTCGGTTTTTTCCAGATCGCTGTCTTCTGCCATGGCGGAGTCCTTTACACATGGCGATTATCGGCGGACTAGTGAAGTTCAATCTGCGGAACAGCGGGGGAAAAGTGGATCAATCAGGACGGCAAGACAAATCCGACTGAAACCTCATGTCCACGAAAGACACGAAAAACACGAACAAACCCGAAAGAAGTTTGATGGCTGGGGCTAAGAATCATTCCTGCGAATCGTACTCCAGCCAGACCCACACCCCAGTTTCGTGCTTTTCGTGTCTTTCGTGGACACAAGGTTTGTGTCTTCAGCCCCGACTGCCGATCGCCAGTCTGGCCAGCACCCTTTCAGCCATCTTTTCCAGCGGCACCACCTCGTCCACCGCACCGAGCGCGATGGCTGCACGCGGCATGCCGAACACGACGCAGCTCGCTTCGTCCTGCGCGAGGTTCCAGGCGCCCGCCCGCTTCATCTCCAGCATCGCCGCCGCGCCGTCCTTGCCCATGCCGGTGAGCATGACGCCGATGGCGTCCGCCCCGAGGTGTTTTGCGGCGGAGCGAAACAACACGTCCACCGAGGGACGGTGGCGGTTCACCGGCGGATCGCTGCTGAGCACGGTGCGAAACCTTCCGGCATAGCGCTCCACCTGAAGGTGCGAATGACCGGGAGAAAGATAGACATGGCCGTCCGCGATGTCTTCGTTGTGTTCGGCCTGCTTCACCCGCATCGCGCACAGGTGATCCAGTCTTTCGGCGAACGACTTGATGAACAGTTCCGGCATATGCTGCGCGATGAGGATGGCGGGAGCATTCGCGGGCATGCCGGACAGGAACACCTTGAGCGCCTCGGTGCCGCCGGTGGAAGAACCGACCACGATGATCTTGCTACCCATCAGAATTCCCTTGCCCGCTCGGTGAGTTCGTATACCGTGCGGCCGCGCAGACGGAACAGCGCAGAAGCATGATGAAAGCTTTCCGAGTGGCCGGCGAACAACAGGCCGTCGCGGCGCAACAGCGGCGCGAACTTCTTCAGGATGGCAAGTTGCGTGTCCTTGTCGAAATAGATCATCACATTGCGGCAGAAGATCGCGTCCAGCGGTGCATGGATGGGCCAGCCGGGATCGAGCAGGTTGAAACGGCGGAAGTCGATCATGCGCTTGAGCTCGGGGCGCACGGTCACATACCCGGTATCGGCGCCGCTCCCGCGCACAAAGAAGCGATCGACCTGCTGCTGGGGCATGCGGGCCACGGCATCGGCCTTGTAGCGGCCTTCGCGCGCAGTCTGCAGCACGCCGGTGTCGAGATCGGAAGCGATGATATGCACGGGGCGGTCGTAACCCAGCGTCTCCACGGCGGTGATCGCCATCGAATAGGCTTCCTCGCCGGTGGAACAGGCGGAACACCACAGCGTGATGGTGTGCCCCGTTGCCGTCTGGCGCAGGTGTTCGGCCAGGAGGGGGAAATGGTGCGGCTCGCGAAAGAACGAGGTGAGGTTGGTGGTGAGCGCGTTGGTGAAAGCTTCCCACTCCGCCCGGTCGCCACGCTGCAGGCATTGCAGATACTCGGCGAAGGTGGTGGTTCCGGTGGCTCGCAATCGCCGCGCCAGTCGGCTATAGACCAGTTCCTGTTTCTGTTCGCCGAGCGAGATGCCCGCATGGTCGCGGATCAACTTGCGGATAAGCTGGAAATCCTGGTCGGTGAACTGGAATTCGCGAGTCATAAAAACGAATGCTGAGGACTGAATGCCGAGTATAAGCCCAAAGGGCGCCCGGCACTCAGCACTCAGCACTCAGCACTCAGCACTCAGCACTCAGCACTCAGCACTCAGCACTCAGCACTCAGCACTATTATTTCGCCGGATGGCAGAGCAGGCTGTTGTCGGACTCCCCAGCGACGGCGATACGTTCCAGCGCTGCCAGTACGTCCATGCTGTCGGATTCCATCTTTGCCACCAATTCCATCCCACGCATGGCTTCACCGCCGCGGAAAGCCGCCACCGCATCCTTGCCATTCTGATGAAAAGACTGATGTGGATTCGCCACGGCGGCGTAACCGTCCAGTTTGGAATAGCTCTCCTTGCCCTCGCCCTCGAAATACCATTTGCCCAGTCGGCAGGTGGCATGCGAAGTGAAGCTGTCGGCATTGCGGTCCGAGATGCCCATGAACACCTTGTAAACCTCGAACTTGTAGAGAATGTGGTCGATCTTGGCGACCTCGACAAAGCTGCGCATGGTCGCGGCCGAGATGGTGCCTTCCATGTTGTGCGACAGGTCGAGCAGATGCTTCATGTTCTCCATCACGGAGGTGACATCGCTGCTGAATACCTGGGACTTCGCCGCCCAGTCGTGCATCTGGGTCTGCGTGCGTGCGGTCTCGTCCTGGATGGCGACGACGATGGTCGATATCTCGCTGGTGGCCTTGGCGGTGCGTTCGGCCAGCTTGCGCACCTCGTCCGCCACCACGGCAAAACCGCGGCCCTGCTCGCCGGCACGCGCCGCCTCGATCGCCGCGTTCAGCGCCAACAGGTTGGTCTGGTCGGCGATCTCCTTGATGAGTTGCACGATGCTGCCGATCTGTGCGGCGCGTTCGGTCAGATTCTTGACGTTCTGCGAGGTCTGGGTAGTGTCGCCGGACAGCGCCTCCAGACTGGAAGCGATCTGCATCACCGCCTCGCGGTTGCGCACCGAAACTTCGGCCGCCTCGATCGCGTGGCGTTTCTCCTCGCGCAGTGCGGTCGCCGCCGCCAGTTGCGATTGTTGCAGGGACACGAACGAGTCGCCGAAGCCTTGCATGTTTTCGTAGATCTCGTTGGCCACGAGGCAGTCGGTCTTTGCTTTCTCCGCCTCGATCCGCAGCGCATCGCGTTCTGCCTCCAGCGTTGCCAGCCTGTCGCGCGCCGCAGCGATCTCGCGATCGGATTCCGTCATTCTCTGTTGCAGCGCAAAGTGATCCCGTTTCAATTGTCCGGCAAACATCTGGTATTCCTCCTGTGAAACGACAGCGGTCAATGCCGCCATCATCGTTGTAATTGTTATCAGTGCCCGCGCACGTCGGACAGCAATTCCTTGATATCGAGGATCAGCACGATGTCGCCTTCGCTCGACATGGTGACGCCCGCCACGCCTTTGGGACGGAAGGTATCGAGCGATTTGATCACCACGTCCTCGTGCCCCACGAAACCGTCGGCGGTAAGGATGAAGCTATTGCTGCCGAACTGCATCAGCACACCAACCTCGGAATGCTCGCTGCTGCCCCAGCCTATCATCTGCGTCAGCGGCAGCACCGGCAGCACCTCGCCGCGCACCACCATGGTGGCCTTGCCTGAGACCTGCTGCAGGTCTTTCTGCGTGACCGGCAATATCTCGCGCACCATGGACAGCGGCACGGCGAAGGACTGGTCGCCCAGTCGCAGCACCAGCACCGGCAGGATCGCCAGCGTGAGCGGCAGCGAGATGGAGAAGATGGAACCCTTGCCCGCCTCGGAATGGATGCTGACCGTGCCGTTGAGCTTCTGGATGTTGGTCTTCACCACATCCATGCCGACGCCGCGCCCGGACACGCTGGAGATCTGGTCCTTGGTCGAGAATCCGGGCAGCAAGATGAGTTCCAGGCACTGCGCCTCGTCCAGGGTGTTGGCGACCTCGGGCGTGATCAGCCCCTTCTCGATGGCCTTGCTGCGGATCACCTCGGGGCGCATGCCCTTGCCGTCATCGGTGATGGTGATGAGGATGTGGTCGCCTTCCTGGCGCGCGGACAGCTCGACCACGCTCTTTTCCGGCTTGCCGGCGGCGAGGCGTTCTTCCACCGTTTCCACGCCGTGGTCCACCGCGTTGCGCACCAAGTGCACCAGCGGGTCGTTGAGGTCCTCGATCATGGTCTTGTCCATCTCGGTCTCTTCGCCCATGAGCACCAGTTCGACATCCTTGCCGAGAGAACGGGCAAGGTCGCGCGCCAGGCGCGGATATTTCTTGAACAGGCGTCCGATCGGCTGCATGCGCGTCTTCATCACCGCGTTTTGCAGGTTCACCACCAGCATGTCGAGCTGACTGACGGACTGGTCGAGTTCGCGCAGAGTGTCGGCATCGTTGCGCCCCTGCAGGATGTCAGAACGCAGATGGGTCAGGCGGTTCTTGGTCAGGCCGATCTCGCCGGACAGGTTGAGTACCTGGTCGAGACGCTCGGTATCGACGCGGATGGTCGTTTCCTTCGCCTCGGTCGCAGGCACGTCGCCCGCACGGCGGCCCACCGTCGTGCCCGGCACGTCGGTGGAGCGGCGACCAAACGCCTTTTTGGTGGATTCTTCCTCGTTGATGGCCGTGGCGATCTGCTTTTCGTCGCGCGTCGCTCCTACCTGGGCGACGATGTCGGTGCCGGTGAGCGCGTTGTACAGGGCGTTCCAGTCCACATTTTCCGCGCCCGCCGGTGCCGTCGCGCTTGCGCTGGCAGGCGCGGGAGCGGCAGCAGCAAGCGGCGCGGCGGCCGCTTGTGCCGCAGGCCGGGAAACCGCCTTGCCGCTCAGCGCGTCTTTCAGCGCGGCGATCACATCGGCCGGCGCCGGCGCGGGTTGCACGCTTTGCTGCAGGGCGCCGAACATCTTGCGCACCTCGGCGGTGGCCGCAAAGATCACATCCATCAGGTCGGCGCTGAGCGTCAGTTCGCGATTGCGCAGCTTGTCGAACAGGTTCTCGGTGAGATGGCACAGCGTGACCAGCTCCGCCGCATTGAGAAACCCGGCGCCACCCTTGATGGTATGGAAACCGCGGAATATCTCGTTCAGCAGGGCGCTGTCATCGGGACGCTTTTCCAACTCCATCAATTTGCTGTCCACATCGGACAGCATGTCGCCGGCTTCCATCAGGAAGTCCTGCAGCAATTCTTCCATTCCCACGAAGTCGTTCATGATTAACTCCAGTCGTTAGTCGCTAGTCGTTAGTCGTTAGTAAAACCGCGTAGCGACAACACCACTAGCGACTAACGACTACCGACTAACGACTGTATTTAAAAGCCCAAACTCTCCAGCAGATCGTCCACCTGATCCTGGCTGGTCACCACATCGGTGCGCCCTTCCGCCTTGACCACCGGACCGTTCAGCAATCCTTTGTCGATCTCGGCCTTGACCGAAGCGGGCGCGTTCTCCAGCAGCAGCGCCAGCAGTTGCTGTTCCATGTTCTGCGTCACCTCGATGATCTTCTTGATCACCTGCCCGGTCAGGTCCTGGAAATCCTGCGCCATCATGATCTCCATCAGGCGGTCGTTGGTCGCCTTGGTCTGTTTGGGCGTTTGATGCAGGTAAGCGTGGGTCTGGGTGACCAGGTCCTTGAACTGCTGCACGTCGAGTTTCTTCTCGAACAGCAGGTCCCATTGCTTGGCCAGATGCTGAGCTTCGCTGCCCAGTTTCTCCACCACCGGCTGCGCCGCTTCGGTGGCGTTCAGCACGCGCTCGGCGGCCTGCTGCGTCAGGGTCGCCACATAGTTGAGGCGGTCGCGCGCATCGGGGATGCTGGCCGCCGCCTTTTCGATCTCCTTGTTCAAGCCGAGTTCGCGCAAGGTATCGTGCAACACCCTCGCCATATGGCCGATCTGGTTGATGACCTTGGTCGGTTCGCCGTCGTTCGTATCCAGCGGTGCGTTGGCCGCCGCCGCTGCGGGCTTGGGAGCGCTCGCATTCGCCGAGATGATGCTGTCGAACAGCGCTTCGAGATCGTCTGAATCCTGGGTTGCAGTATTGGTTGCCATGATCTACCTCACTTGTTCAGTTGCGGGAATGCCGCAAATACCTTCTTCAGCTTCTCGTCCAGCGTGGCCGCGGTGAACGGCTTCACGATGTATCCGGAAGCGCCGGCCTGCGCCGCTTCGATGATGTTCTCCTTCTTTGCTTCCGCCGTCACCATCAGCACCGGCAAATGCTTGAGAGCGGCATCGGCGCGGACCGCGCGCAGCAGTTCGATGCCGGTCATGTTGGGCATGTTCCAGTCCGACACCACGAAGTCAAATGACTCACCGCGCAGTTTGTTCAATGCGTCCACGCCGTCTTCGGCTTCCTGTACGTTGGCGAACCCCAGCTCCTTGAGCAGGTTCCTCACGATGCGCCGCATCGTGGAGAAATCGTCCACCACCAGGAATTTCGTATTTTCGATGCCCATCACCTTCTCCTAAAACCAGTTGTTAGTCGTTAGACGTTAGTCGCTAGTTGGTGTCGTCCGCTGCGCGGGTTTTGGTCTTAACTAACGACTAGCGACTAACGTCTAACGACTGCCTTACGTCAACAACGGCCGCAACGTCGACGACAACACCATCGAGTCGAATTTCGGCACGTAATAATCCACTCCCACTCTTTTGCCCATGGCTCGGTTCGCATCCGACGACAGCGACGAATGCATCACCACCGGGATGTCGTCGAAGCGGCGGTCGCTCTTGATATGTTGGGTCAGCACATAACCGTCCATCTCCGGCATCTCGGCATCGGTGAGGATGACCTGGATCTGGTCGTGCAGGTTGGTTCCCGCAGCCTGGGCTGAATCCGCCATGGCTTTCAGCCTGTCCCATGCCTCGCGCCCGTTGTTCGACTGCACGTGCTTGAGCCCCATCTTGTCCAGCACCTCGACGATCTTGCGCCGTGCCACCAGCGAGTCGTCCGCAAAGAACACGCACAATTCGTGCTCCGATTCGATGCGCTCGACGTTGCCGACCACGCCTTCGCCGAAGGCGTCGGCCAGGATCTGCTCGACATCGAGAATGGAGACCAGCGAGCCGTCCTCCAACTCGGTGATGGCGGTGATCAGTGCGCCTTTGTCCGACAGCATGCCGTCGGTCGGACGCACCTTGTCCCAGTCGACGCGGATGATGCGGTCCACGCCCGCCACCAGGAACCCCAGGATGTGGCGGTTGTACTCGGCGACCAGCATGGTCTCGTGTTTTTTCTCCGGGTGCATGCCCATGAAATTGGCCAGGTTCAGCACCGGCATCACATGTCCGCGCAGACTGATGATGCCGTCCACGCCGCCCGGCATGTTGGGCGTGCGCGTGATCTTGCTGATCTGGCACACCTCCTTGACCTTGAACACGTTGATGCCGAATTTCTCGTTGGTGCCCAGATTGAACAGCAGGATTTCCATTTTATTGGTGCCTGCCAGACTGGTGCGCGCATCGATCTGGTCCAGCATCCCATCCTGCCCGGTACTCAACATGTCTTCCGAATAAGTCATTGTCTTCTCCCCCTCAACCCAGCAGCCGGGTCAATGTCTGCGCCAGCTTCTGCGGTTCGAACTTCGGTACATATTCATCCACACCCACCGTCTTGCCCAGCTGCTGGTTGGACGAGCTGGACAATGACGAGTGCATCAGCACCGGGATACCGGCGAAACGCTTGTCCGATTTGATCTTGCGCGTGAGCATATAGCCGTCCATCTCCGGCATCTCCACGTCGGTGAGGATCACCTGCACCATGTCCTTGACTGTCGTGTGCGACGCGTCGGCATAGTCGGCCATCTTGGACAGTTCGGCCCAGGCCTGGCGGCCGTTGATCGCGGCGATGGACTTGACGCCCATCGCGTCCAGCGTGCGCTGGATCTGGTGCCGCGCCACCGTCGAGTCGTCGGCGAAGAACACCGTGCGATCCTTGCCCAGCGGCTGCACGCTCTTGAGGATCATGTCGTCGGCATCGAAGTGGCCGGTCTCGGACAGCACCTTCTCCACGTCCATCATCATCACCAGACGGCCGTCCTTCAGTTCGGTGATGGCGGTGACCAGTCCGCCCATCTCGGCCACCAGCATCGCCGGCGGCACGCGCATCGCCGACCAGTCCAGACGCAGGATATTGTCCACCGCCTTGACCAGAAAGCCCTGGGTGTGGCCGTTGTATTCGGTGACGATCATAATGTCGGCCTTGTCGTCGGTCTGGATGCCGGCATATTTCGCCAGATCGATCACCGGCACCAGCGCACCGCGCAGGCTGACCATGCCCTCCACTGCATCCGGCATCTCCGGCGCGCGCGTGATGGGCGGGATGCGCATCACTTCGCGCACCTTGAACACGTTGATGCCGTAGGTCTCCTCGCGCCCGGTACGCTTGTCGAGGCCGAGCGTGAACATCAATATCTCCAGCTTGTTGGTGCCCGCCAGCTTGGTACGCGCATCGATGTTCTTTAACAGGTCTGACATTGTTTTCTCCTTAACAGCAGCTTGTAGCTTGTGGCTAGTTGCGGGTAGCCAACCCCATCTCGCTTTTGCTGCAAGCTACTTGCTACCAACTACCGGCTTCATCGCGCACTTGGTCAACGGATAACCGGCCTTGCTCAATTCATCGGCAGATTTGGCCAACTCTTCAGCGGACGCCTTGGCATCCTGGGCGGAGTGGGTGTTGCTGTCCACCAGCCCGGTGATGCGCTCCAGGCTCTGCGCCACGCTTTCGCCCGCCACCGATTGCTCCCGCGAGGCGGTGGCGATGTGATCGACGCGTTCGGACACTTGCTGCGTCGCGCTCATGATCTGCTTCAGCCCATCGCCGTTCCTGCGGATCAGCGTGATGCCGCCTTCCACCTCGGTCACCGCATCCTGCATGGATTTTACCGCTGCGCCGGAAATTGCGTTGATCTCTGCGATGGTGCTGGCGATATCCTTGGTGCTGGTCGCGGTACGTTCGGCCAGCTTGCGCACCTCGTCCGCCACCACGGCAAAGCCGCGGCCCTGCTCGCCGGCCCGCGCCGCCTCGATCGCGGCATTCAATGCCAGCAGATTGGTCTGCTCGGCGATGTCCTTGATGGCGTTGGCGATGGCGCCGATGCGCTGGATGGATTCCCCCAGGTCGGAGATGGTCTTGCTGGAGGCCTGCACGGTGGTCGCCACCTTGCCGGTCGCCACGATGCTGAGCTCCATGTTGGCGTTATTCTCGTCGACGATCTTCTGCATCGCCTTGGCATCGTTGAGCGAGTCCACCGCCATGCTCGCCACTTCCGCGACGGACTGGCTGAACTGTTCCATGGTCGCGGCGATCTGTTGGATATGGTCCTGCTCGTTCACCGCATTGTCGGCCACCCCGGTTACCCTGGCGTCCATATCCTGGATGCGATCCTGCATCTTGCGCACCGGCATGACGATCTCGTCCACCATGGTGCGCAGGTAGGTCTGCATGGTCTGGATTTCGCACAACAGCGTGCCCATCTCGTCGTGGATGGAGATATCGAGCTCGCCATCCAGATTACCCTCCATGATGTTGCGGAACTCCCTGTCAACGGCGGCAGCCGGACTGCGCACATAACGTCTCACGCAATAGCCGATGAAGAAGAACAGGAAGACATGCAATGCGACCTGCCCCAGCACGGTCTGCATCTCCATGCGGTTGATGCGGTCGAGATCCGGTTGCAGGTTGATCTCCACGTCGGATGCGCCGAGCACCGTACCTTCGGGAGACTGGTGACAGCCGGTACAGTCGGTACCGTGGAAATCCTTGCTCGCCTGATAGGGAGTGATCACGCGCAGGATGTGGTTGCCGCGCTCATCCTTCTTGAAGCTTATGTTGGTCTGCTTGCTGTCGATCACCCGGCGCTGCAACTCGTCCTTGATCTTCTCCTCGGGCAAGCCTTCGCCGTACAGGTCGATCACCGGCTTGGCACGCACCAGTTGTACCGATTTCACGTTTATGCCGGAACTGACCTTGCGGATGAGCAACTGGCGGTTGCTGGTCTCGCCGATCTGGCCGGTCACCATCAGCATGTTGGCGCTGTCGATGATCTCGTTGGCCAGTTGGGCGCCCTTTTCCTCCGCCAGCGTCTTCGACTCCTCGCGCATATTGGCCGAAATGAACACCTGCGCCGCCGACAACACGATCACCAGCGAGGTCTGGATCAGGAATTGCAGCTTGGAGGTCAGCGACCAGTTTTTGAACTTGTAGCGTTCGAAAGCGGACACGACCTGTGCGCCGGACTGGTTCAGTCCGCGATACAGCGCTTCCGCCTCCGCCACCTGCTCGCGCGTGGGTTGGCGGCGCACCGAAACGTAGCCGATGATGCTGCCGTTCTCGAGAATGGGCGCGACCGTGGCGCGCACCCAGTAGTGGTCGCCGTTCTTGCAGCGGTTCTTTACCAGGCCGCGCCAGGGGCGCTCTTCCTTCAGCGTATCCCACAGCCACTTGAATGCCTGCGGCGGCAGTCGGGATGGCGCACGATGTTGTGGCTCTTGCCGATCAGTTCCTCGCGCGCGTATCCCGAGATATCGACGAACGCGTCGTTGGCGTAGGTGATGATGCCTTTGGTGTCGGTCTTGGAGACCAGTACCGTGTCCACCGGAAACGGCACTTCCTTTTGCGACACATAAGCGTTCTTGTTCTGCATTTTGTCCTCCTACACCCTGAAACGGGCGACCGCATCCTGCAATTCGACGCCCATACCCTCAAGTTCACCGATATCGCGTCCGGTCTGCTCGATCGCGACATGGTTGCTTTCAGCCATCTTTGCAATCTGCTCGACGTTGTGCGCGATCTCGCTGCTGGCCCTGCCCTGCTCGGCGACGGATACGGCGATCTCGCCGACCCCGACGTTCGATTCCCTGACCGCCGCACCCGCTTCTTTCAGCACGGCGGACATCTTTTCGACATGCTTGCGCGTGGTTTGCAACGACTGCACCCCGGAAGAGATGGCGTGCTCCACGCGACCTGATTTCTCGTCCAGCTTGCTGGTCACGTTGTCGATCTCGGTGGCCGACTGGGCGGATTTTTCCGCCAGCTTGCGCACCTCGTCCGCCACCACTGCGAAGCCGCGTCCCTGCTCGCCGGCGCGCGCCGCCTCGATCGCCGCATTCAGCGCCAACAGGTTGGTCTGGTTGGCGATATCCTTGACCTGCTGCGTCATGTTGGCGATGGTGCGTGCGCTTTCGACGAATTCGTTGGCTGCCTGCGCGATCTCGTCCACCGCGCTCTCGATGCTGTGTATCTCGCGCACCATCTCGGCCACGCTGCGGTTGCCTTCCTCGGTCTGCTGCAAGCTCTTCTCCGACAGGCCGTGCACCACCTGTGTGTTCTCCGCCACCGAATTGATGCTGGCTGTCACCGCTTCCACGGCCGATGCGGTGGTGGAAGCGGCCACGCTCTGCGACTGCGAACTTTCGGTGATGTCGGCCGAGGTGGCGGCGATGCGGCTGGTGGTTTTGCTCACCCGTTCCGCGTTGTTCAATACCTGCCGGATGATGCCGGTGAAACCTTCGATCAGCGCATTGAAGGCGACCGCCGCCTGCCCGATCTCGTCCTTGCTGCGCACCGTCACCCGGCGTGTCAGGTCGCCGTCCGCCTGGATCGCCAGCATGGTCTGCTGCAGCTCACGGGTCGGCCGCGTCACCTGGTTGATCAGCCAGCCGATTACGAAGAACAGCAGTAACTGGATCACCAGTTGCCCGCCCCACAGGATGGCGCTGCCCCGGTTCATTGCATCGTACTCGGCAGTCATATCCATGCTGACGCTGACCGCGCCGATCACTGAGCCGTCAGGTACGGTATGGCACATCAGGCAGTTGGTGCCGGTGCCGCGAAAATTCCCGGAAGCGATGAAGGGCACGACCACGCGCAGCGCCTTCTTGCCCTGCACTTCGGACAGACCAGACTGCGCCTCGCCCGAGGACAAAGCGTTCCTGTCCATCTCGTCGGCAGCCTGCTCGGCGGCCAGGCCGGAGCCGAACTGGTCTATCAGCGTCTTGCTGCGGATGACGCGCAGATCCAGCACCTTGTCCGATGCGCCCATCTTTTTAACGAACTGGGCACGCTGCTCCGTATCGCTGATGGTGCCGTTCAGCATCATCATGTTGAGTCCGTTGAACACGCCGTCGGCGGGGATGGCGGCGCGGTTCTTTGCATCTTCCAGCACGCGCATCTCGTACTGGTCGAAGGCCCAGCGTTGCGCGCCGACCAGCACCAGCAGCAGCAGCAACTGGATGGGAATCTGCAGTTTGTTCCTTATGGAAAGGGCACTCCACCATTCGCTCATTTTGATCACCTGTCCGGATTCGTTATTGATGGCAACCGTCAGACCTTGAATCGTCCGATGGTGTTGTTCAAATTCTCCGCCAGATCCTCCATCGTTTTCACCGCGCCGACGGTGCGCTTCACCACGTCATTGCTGCGGCTGGCCATCCCGGCGATCTGGTCGATGTTGCGGGCGATGTCCTGGCTGGCATCGCGCTGCTTGTTGATGGAGCTGGAGATATCCTCCAGTCCGCGATTCACGCTGTCCACCGAGGCATTCGCCTCGACCAGCACAGCGGTCACTTCGCGGATGTGATCCTGGCTGCTTTGCAGGGCGCCCAGTCCGCGCTGCACGGTCTTTTCCACATGGCCGGATTGCGCACCCAGCGTTTTCGTCACCTCGTCGATCTGCGAGGCCGACTGCGCTGATTTCTCCGCCAGCTTGCGCACCTCGTCAGCGACCACGGCAAATCCGCGGCCCTGCTCGCCGGCGCGCGCCGCCTCGATGGCTGCGTTCAACGCCAGCAGATTGGTCTGCTCGGCGATGTCGCGCACCTGCTGCGTCATGTTGGTGATGCTCTGCGTATTGTTGACGAACTCGCCCACGGCAGTGGCGATCTCCTTGACCGAACTCTCGACACGTTCGAGTTCTTGCATCATTTCCTGCAGGCTCTGCTGGCCGCGGTTGGCACGCTCCAGGCTCTCGTTCGACAGCTTGGCCACCTGGTCGGTGCCTTCGGCGACATGCGCGATGCTGGCGCTGACCTGCTCCACGGCAGCCGAGGTGGCGGCCGCGGTATCGCTCTGTTGCTGCGCGCTTTGCGCCAGTTGCTCGGCATCCTGGGCCAGCGAGTGTGCGGCGGCAGCCACCTCATGGGCATGGCCGTCAACCTGCGTGACGATGCTCTGGAAGCTGCCGGTAAGATCGTTGAATACCTTGGCCGTGGTGCCGATCTCGTCTTCGCTGCGCACCACGACGCGCTTGGAAAGATCGCCGTCGGCCTGCATGGCCTGCATGGCCTGCTGCAATTCGCGTGTCGGTCTGACCACGACGCCGATCAGCCAGCCGATGCCAAAGTAAAGGAACACCTGCACCGCGATCTGTGCGGCCCACAACGCCGTATTGACCCTGCCGATCACTGCCATCTCGTCGGAGATGTCCACGGTGATACTGGCGGCGCCATTGACCGTGCCCTCCGGCACGCTGTGGCACATCAGGCAATTGGTGCCGCGAAAGTCGCTCATGGCGATGAACGGCACCACCACGCGCAGGGACTGCGCGCCGTTCTTCACCTGCATGCCGGAATGCTCCTTGCCCGTCGATAGCACTTGCCTGTCCATCTCGTCCACTGGCTGCTCGGACGGCAGGCCGGGGCCGTACTGGTCCTGTACTGGCTTGTTGCGGATGACGCGCAATTCCTGCACCTTGTCGGAGGCGCCCATTTTGTTGACGAACAGAGTGCGCTGGTCGGCATCGCTGATGATGCCGTTGAGCATGAGCATGTTGAGTCCGTTCAGCACGCCGTCGGCGGAGACTGCCGCCTTCTGGCGCGCCTCCTCAAGCACGCGCACTTCGAACTTGTCCATCGCCGTACGTTGCGCCGTGATCATGATGACCAGCAGGATGAGCTGGATCGGGAACTGCAACTTGTTTTTCAGCGACAGTTTGCTCCACCATGTGTTCATGTTTTCTCCTCCGCCTTCACGTCCTGTGTTCGACCGTTTTGTGTCGACTCTGCGTTCCTTAGCGGCAACAT
This sequence comes from Gammaproteobacteria bacterium, assembly GCA_018813765.1. Classification (GTDB taxonomy): domain Bacteria; phylum Pseudomonadota; class Gammaproteobacteria; order Burkholderiales; family Gallionellaceae; genus Sideroxyarcus. The sequence goes on from JAHJBC010000010.1 coordinate 39,147, forward strand.
GCCGCGATACTTTAATCTCCGGACTGCGCAGGCCCTGCCTGAGCGTCGCTTCGTGCAACTTCCGCCGAAGTTTCAACCTCGGCCGGAAGCGGCTTGGCCATGGCGACGCCCGAGGCTGCATCCAGCGGCGTCTCTTCCAGCTCCTCGCCGGTCTCGGCATCGATATCGACGCTGCCGCCATCCTTCAACGCTGCCTCCTCTGCCCTTTTGTTCATGACGATGATGCTGATACGACGATTGATCGGATTGAGCGGCTGCGCCTTGTCGAACAGCACGGCTGACGACAGTCCCACCACGCGCACGATCTTGTCTTCCGCCAACCCGCCCTTGATCATCTCGCGGCGCGAGGCGTTGCTTCGATCAGCCGACAGTTCCCAGTTGCTGTAGCGCCCGTCCTTGGTCACATAAGGCTGGGCGTCGGTATGCCCGGAAAGGCTGATCTTGTTGGGCATGTCGTTCAACATGGCGCCGAGCGCACTCAGGATGTCCTTGGTATATTCCTCCAGGTCGGCACTGCCGCTCTGGAACATGGGGCGGTTCTTCTCGTCCACGATCTGCACGCGCAACCCTTCGGAAGTGAGGTCGAGCAGGATCTGGTCCTTGAATTTCTTCAGCTTGGCATTACCCTCTATCGTCTTTTCGATATTGGCCTTCAGCTCCTTGAGCTTTTCCAGTTCCCTGATGCGTTCCATGCGCAGGAACTCCTGCCGGGTGGCCTTGAGGCTGATAACCTTCTCTTCCGGCGGCAGCTCGCCCGATTTCACCTGGCCTTCGCTGCGCGTCAGGTCCTGACCGCCGCCCTTGATGATGCTGGAACTGTCGCCGCTGCCGGTGCCGCCCATCAGTGCCACCTTGAGCGGCGTCTTGAAATATTCGGAGATGCCTTCCAGGTCGCCCTTCGCAGTCGAGCCCAGCAGCCACATCAACAGGAAGAACGCCATCATCGCCGTGACGAAGTCGGCATAAGCGATCTTCCAGGCGCCGCCGTGATGGCCGCCGGTCACCTTCTTGATGCGCTTGATGACGATGGGTCTTTTTTCTTCCTTGGACATGTTCTTTTGTCGTCCCGGCTGTTATCGTGCTTAACGTTTCTGTTTGACGTGCTCTTCCAGTTCAACGAAGCCTGGACGCACGGCCGAGTTCAACACCTTGCGCCCGAATTCCACCGCCATCGCGGGGGCATAGCCATTCAGGTTGGCCAGCAGCACAACCTTCACCGCGTGGTACATCTTGCTGTTCTCCTCGGCCTTCTGTTCCAGCAAAGTACCCAGCGGGCCGACGAAACCGTAGGCCAGCAGGATGCCGAGGAAGGTACCCACCAGCGCGTGCGCGATCAGGATGCCCAGTTCGGCAGGCGGGATGCCGACCGATTCCATGGTGTGCACCACGCCCATCACCGCCGCCACGATGCCGAACGCCGGCATCGCATCGCCCATCTTTGCGACCACATGCGAAGACACCAGCGCTTCGTGGTGGTGGGTCTCGATCTCGATGTCCATCAGGTTCTCGATCTCCATGGCGTTGAGATTGCCGCTCACCATGATGCGCAGGTAATCGGTCATGAACTCGACCACATGATGGTCGGCCAGCACCTTGGGATATTTGGCGAACACCGGACTTTCCTGCGGGTTTTCGACATCGTTCTCGATGGACATCAACCCTTCCTTGCGCACTTTGCCGAGCAGTTCGTACAGCAGCGCCATCAGCTCCATGTAGTTCTCTTTGGTGTATTTGGAGCCCTTCAGCACGGTCGGCAGATCGCGCAACGTGGCCTTGATCGCTTTGCCGTTATTCCCCACAAAGAATGAACCAAGTGCAGCGCCGCCGATCATCAGCAACTCCACGGGCTGGAACAAGGCCCCCATATGTCCGCCGGCAAGGGCGAAGCCTCCGAACACAGAGGCTGCGACGACGATATATCCCAGTATGACCAGCATGATTCCGCTCTCCCTAAAACGCGTGTTTGCCGAGGTTCAACGATAGCATCCTAGCGGCTGGAAATTCCATCCATGCGCCAAATAAGCGGGGAAATCCGTCCATCCTCGGCTACTCCCGTTACTCCGGACGCAAAAACGCCGCCACTGCTGATACCGTGCATCAGAAGTAGCGGCGCGACAAGGGATTACTTTAGGCGACAGCCACTTCTGTCAACATTGCCTTTTTCGTCTTGCCAGCGCGCGAAGGCGGACGGCAGATGCCGCAGGTGTAGTCACCGCACAGCTCGTTGGTGTGCACCACGAAATCGCCGCCGCATTCCTTGCAAGTGGTCAGTTGCAGCATGTTCGCCTCGAAGAAGCGGATCAGGAACCAGGCGCGCGTGATGCTCAGCTCCGGTTCGCCCATCGATATCTTCACCTGTTCCAGATACAGCCGGTAGCTCTTGATCAGCGCCTCCACGCCGGACACGCCCGCATGCTTAAGCAGGTAGCGATGTATGCCCATGAACAGGGAGGAATGGATGTTGGGCGACCAACTCATGAACCAGTCGGTGGAATACGGCAGCATGCCCTTGGAAGGCGACTCGCCCTTGACTTCCTTGTACAGGCGCAACAGTCGCTCGCGGCTCAACGCGGTCTCTTCCTGCAACAGCTGCAACCGCGCGCCCAGATTGATCAAATCCACCGCGATCTGTATCTCGCGCGCCTCGTTCACTACGCTCTTGTTCCGCATGATGCCTCCCGCTCAGACTGCCAGCGCTTCGGCAGGCTGTCCCGCCATCAGGATGGCGGCATGGGCCTGAGACATCATCCGATCCTTGTTGTAGTCGGTGATCATGTTGAGCAGCAGTCGCTCGTCGAAGCGGAAGCGGCACAGCAGCATATTCGATGCCGCCATCTTGAGCAGTTGCGCAGGCGACAATCCGACGATGAGATCGGCGAGCTCTTCGCTCACCCCCAGCCGGAAGATGGCCCCGGCCTTGTCGTCGCGGATCATCTGCTGCGCCAGCAGCATGTATGACAGATTGGCTTCCTTGATTTCCTCGTGCATCTGATTCGTGTTCATGGCGGTCCCCTCGCTTAAACATGTTGATGTCTTGTTACGACGGTTGCATTCTCGGGGAGGAAGCGCAAGGAAAAAATCGGAGGTCTTCCGATTATCGTGTAGGAAAAACACCTACAACAAAAACGCCGAAGTACCCTTGTTCAAGCAAGCGAACAAGGGCAACTTCGGCTTGTACGACCTTCCGCGAGGGGACGCAGTCTTCCGTACGAGCTATGTATCGGCAAGGATTTGGGAAACTTTAGGGGAAAAACGAAAAAAACTTTCATTCACATACAAAAAATGCTATATCACATTGAATATCAATGTGTTTATCTTCTCGCTGGGCTGGACAACATCAAACAGGCCGCGATATTGCCTTTCATTTTGCAACTCCGCTCGAATTGTTGCCTGGCTTCAACACCCCGATGCAAGCGCATCAGCGCCACTCCCTTGAAAAAATATACGCGGTCGTCATCGTCTTTGAGTGCAATAGCGATATCGAATTGCGCCAAAGCTTCATGCAGGCGTCCGGCATTGAGATAGGCCTTGCCCAGCAGAAAACGGGTCGGTTCGAGTCGCGGGCTGATCGCAGCCGCGCGCTCGAAGTCGAATGCCGCCTCCTCCCATTTGCTCAGCGCCATCAGCGCTTGACCGCGGCTGTAATAGATGCGGTCCGCGCCCTCGACTTTTTCGTGTTTCAGCAACAGTGCCGCATCGTTCCACAAACGGTAGTCATCGCCAAGTATCCACAAGCGATTCCAGGATAACGGAGTCAGAATGAGCGCCGCCAATATGGGTAGTAGCAGCATGCTGCGCCTTGACACATGCAGGAACAGCAGGGGAACAAGCAGCATCAAACCAGGCATCCACAAATAACTACGGTAGAGCACAAAGGGTTCCTGTACCCGGACACCCACTAGTTCAACGCCGAACTGCAGCCAAGGATAGAGCAAAGCGAAGCCGACCAACCCTTTCCCCCCCCCTGTTAGCAACAAGCGTAGCGCCACCACTCCATAGGCGCAGAATCCGGCCAAACCGAGCCAGCCCGCCCAATCTGAGAAAGTGGCGACAAAAGGCTCGCGCATATCCACCGACATCCAGGCCACATTGGGAAGCAGCCACAATGCCAAATATTTGAAGAACAACCCTGCCTGCGTCAACGCACTGAGCAAGTGCAGCGTCGCGGCATCGGACTCCAGACCGCGCTGCGCGATCGATTCTGCCGCCATCTCTTCATAAGGACTGCCCAACACGCCTTTGGCGAGCATAGTCACCAACAAGCCCACTGCCAGAAATGCCGCCCAGGTCAACCAGAGAGTCCGTTTCGAGCACATCACCTTCGCACGCAGCAGCCAGGTGAGCGCGAGCAACAAGGTCGGCGCCAGCACACTATGTTCTTTGGAAAATACCGCCAAAAAGTAGCACGCCACCGCCAACACCAGCCAGCGTGCGCGTCCGGTAAGCAGTCCGCGCAGAAAAGCCATTTGCATAAGCAATACGAACAGCGTTGCCATCACGATACTGCGCTGCACCACATAACCCACGGCATATACCGCCACCGGATGCAGCGCGAAGATTAGCGCACCCGACCAAGCGCCCCAAATCACCGTAGATGGCTTGCCGGTATCCGGCGCCAACGCATCCATCAAATATCGCAGCAGATAGAACAGGGCAATAACATTCGCCGCATGCAGCAGCAGATTGCCTACATGAAAGAGGTGCGGCACTGCATCGCTGAACAGCACCACCGACAAGTCCAGTGTCGCGTAGGATATCCAGCGCAACCCGAAATTGAAATCCGTGAGCGCATGGCGCCCTGCCGAATCTGTACTGAAAAAATACTGGTCGTCGAAAAAGAAGGCATTGCCCAGAAAAGGCAAATAGACCAGACAGGCCGCCGCCATCAAGGACAGCATCCAGCCGCGGTCGCGCTGATGAAAATAGTTGGTGAGTTTATTCATGAACAGCCAAAAAAATGCCCCCCTCCGGAGAGGGGGGCGCTTGAAACACAGTCAGTTACGCAGGGCAATTAAAGTACTTGCGTGCGATTTCTTCGGTAATGGTCGTTCCGTTGGCGGTAGATTGGCAAGCCCACTGCATGGAAGTTCCGGTCGGGTTGCTGCCCAGAATCACCACATCCAGAGTGTCGATAGTGGTCGCCTTGATGCCCTGTAAGGTCATCGTGATGGACACGCCTTCACCAGCTGCGATGCCGCCGATCACGGTTGCGCCATCGATCGCCATTGAAGAGACTTCGAGGGGGATGGCCGGATGCGCCTTGAGGCCGAGGGTATAGAACAGCTCACCTACACCAGTGAGAGTACCTTGGGAGGCGGTCGTCACGGTCTGGGCGACCTGCGGGAAGCTGCCGTTCTCCTGATAATACATGGCCAGCGCCATCTTGATAGGATCCAGCGTGGATTGCACGCGGGAAAGCTTGGCCTTGACGACGTAATCCTGATAGGCAGGAATTGCCACGGCAGCAAGAATACCAATGATCGCGACCACGATCATCAGCTCAATCAGCGTAAAACCTTGTTGAATTTTTTTCATTTCGGAACTCCTCAAAAAATTGTTGGGTGCCTTGCGTTTTACACACGAGGTGTGCGACGAGATAGTAGCAGCTTATGTGCCAATGGCAAACCTTGATTGCATGAATCCCGCGTTTCCCCTGCCCTGTCGAATCATCTACTTGCGAGGGAGCAATATCCAACAGGAACGCTCTTCCGCCAGCTTGGCCGATTACTGTCAGCCGACCTGACGTTTTTCGTCACCTTTATGCCTTGTAACCGGGTATCCGGCTTTCGTCCACTGCATCAATCTGCTCCGGACTGAGGAACTGCTTGGCGTAGTCGAGATAGACCTTCTCGCGGATGAAGACGTCGAACAGTTCCGGATCGATGTGGCCGTTCTCCTTGAATTTCCCAAGGATACCCAGCGACTCGGTGAGGGTCTTGCCCACTTTGTAGGGGCGGTCTTTTGCGGTGAGCGCCTCGAAGATGTCGGCGATGCCCATCAGCCGCGCCTGCACCGACATCTGCTCGCGCTTGAGTCCGCGCGGGTAGCCCTTGCCATCCATGCGCTCGTGGTGGCCGCCCGCGTATTCCGGCACATGCTTGAGGTGGTTGGGCCATGGCAATGCCTCCAGCATCTTGATGGTGACGTTGATGTGGTGGTTGATGATCTCGCGCTCCGTCGCGGTGAGCGTGCCGGCACGGATGGTGAGGTTCTCCACTTCTTCCGGGGTCAGGAAAGCCGATTCGTTACCTTGCGTGTCGCGCCAGCGATAGGCGGCGATGCGGCGCACGCGCTCGATGTCGGCATCCTCCATGCGTTCGCCGCCGACGTTGCTGTGGCGCAGGAACTCGCGGTCGTCGTCGAGTTGCCGCAGATAGGTCGCATGCTCCTCAGCCGTTCTCTCACCCTTTAGCAAGGCGATCTCGGCATCGCGCTTGAGTACTTCGAAACGGGTGTCGATGAGCTGGATGCGGTCGAAGATGGTCTGCAGCTTGGTGGATTTGTCCACCACATGCACCGGCGTGGTGATCTTGCCGCAGTCGTGCAGCATGCCGGCGATCTTGAGTTCGTAGCGGTCCTTGTCGCTCAGTTTGAAATCCTTGAGCGAGCCGAGCTGGGTGCGGTTGGCCGCCTCGGCCAGCATCATGGTGAGCGCGGGGACGCGCGCGCAATGTCCGCCGGTGTAGGGCGATTTGTCGTCGATGGCGGTGTTGATGAGGTTGATCAGGGATTCGAACAGTTCCTCGAGCTGCTGGATCAGGCGGCGGTTGGTCAGCGCGATGGCTGCCTGCGATGCCAGCGATTCCAGCAGGTGCTGATCGTCGTCGGAGAAGGCGACGATGGCGCCGCTCTGCCGGTCCTGCGCGTTGATAAGTTGCAGCACACCGATGATCTCGTTCTCGTGGTTCTTCATCGGCACCGCGAGGAAGGAGGTGGAGCGGTAGCCGGTCTTCTTGTCGAAGTTCTTGGTGCCGGAGAAGTCGAATCCCTCGGCGGTGTAGGCGTCGGCCAGGTTCACCGTGGTGTCGTTGAGCGCCACATGCGCCACCACCATGGAGTCGTTGGGCTTACCGTCCTTGCCCGTCAGGTGGATGGGATAGAACGGAATGTGCTTGCCGGTGGTGCCGCCCATCTCGATGCCCAGCGAATCGGTGCGCATGATCTCGAAGCGCAACAACTGCTGGTCGGGTTCGAGCAGGTACAGCGTGCCGGCGTCCGCATTGGTGATGCGCTTGGCGGCGACCAGGATGGTTTCCAGCAGACGATTGATGTCGCGCTCGCTGGACAGCGCCACGCCGATGGCGTTGAGCTCTTCCAGTCGGTGCAACAAATTGTCGCTTTGCGTCATCTCATTTCCCGTTTGGCCTTACTTGATACAGACGGCGCGCACCTGGTGGATATCAGTGATGCCGCTCAGCACCTTTTCGATACCGTCCTGCTTCAGCGTGCGCATGCCTTCTTCCAGCGCGATTGCGAGCAGTTCGGCCACGCGCGCATGTTCCTGGATGGCTTTCTTGACCGGGTCGGTGCCGATCAGCAACTCGTGCAGGCCGACGCGGCCGCGGTAGCCGGTGCCCGAACATTTGTCGCAACCGACCTTCTCGTACAGGGTGATCTGTCCCTTGTCGTCGCCGAACAGGCCGACCCACTCGGCATACAGCGCCTTGTAGGCGCCGTTGGGATCCTTCTTCCAGGTTTCGGTGCTCATCAGTTCGCCCGCATATTCGGTCAACAGGTCCTTGATCTCCGCCTGGCTGGCGATGTGCGCCTTCTTGCAATCCTTGCACAGGCGCTTGGCCAGACGTTGCGCCAGGATGCCGAGCAGCGCATCGGCGAAGTTGAACGGGTCCATGCCCATGTCGAGCAGGCGGATGATGGATTCCGGCGCGCTGTTGGTGTGCAGGGTAGCGAACACCAGGTGGCCGGTGAGCGATGCTTCGATGCCGATGGAGACCGTTTCCTTGTCGCGCATTTCGCCGACCATGATCACGTCCGGGTCGGCACGCAGGAAGGCCCGCATGATCGTGGCGAAATCGAGCCCGGCCTTCTTGTTGATCTGCACCTGGCGCAAGCCCTTCTGCGTGATTTCCACCGGGTCTTCCGCGGTCCATATCTTGGTGTCGGGCGTGTTGATGGATTTGAGGATGGAGTGCAGCGTGGTGGTCTTGCCGGAACCGGTCGGGCCGCACACGAAGAACAGGCCGTAGGGCTTGGCGATCGTTTTCTTGATCAACTCCAGGTTGCGCTTGGAAAAGCCCATCTGGTCGAGCGGGATGGGTTCGCCCGAGGCCAGGATACGCATCACCACGTCTTCGACGCCGCCCTGCGAGGGAATGGTCGCCACACGCAGCTCGATGTCGAGCGGACCGTATTTCTTGAATTTGATCTTGCCGTCCTGCGGTTTGCGTTTCTCAGAGATGTCGAGATCGCACATGATCTTGAGACGGGTGACCAGCGCGTTGCGGTAGGTCGCAGGTATCTCGATGTAGTTCAGCAGCGAACCGTCCTTGCGCACGCGGATCATGGTCTTGGCCTTGCCTGGCGAAGGTTCGATGTGGATGTCGGACGCACCCATCTTGTAGGCATCGATGATGACCTTGTTGACCAGCTTGACCAGTTCGTTGTCGGCGGCCGCGCTGACATCGTCCTGGGAGGCACCCGCTGCTTCTTCTTCCTCCCCGCCCAGCGAGGTCAGCAGATCATCCATGGACCCGAGGTCTTCAAAACTCCCGGTCGACTCGCCCATTCCGCCGCCACCGCCGCCGTAGAACTGGTCCAGCGTCGCAACAAACTCGCGCTGGGTGCAGACCTTGTACACCAGCCGATTCTTGGGGAAGATGTTGTTGACCACGCGCGACGCCTGGATCCGCTCGGGGTCGGTGGTGAGGATGATCACCCCTTCGGGCGTGTCGTCCACCGGCACCCAGTGACTGCTTTCCACATACTCGCGTTTGAGGTTGCGCAACAGCTCGGACGGCTTGATGCGATCCGACTTGAAGGCTTCGTAAGGCACGCCGAAGAAACTCGACAGTGCCTTGCCCAGTGCCTCCGGTTTGACCTGGAACTCGTCCAGCAGCACGTCCTCGACATCCACGCCCTTGCGCCTTGCGGTGCGCGTCGCCAGCTCGAACTCGGAGGCGGACATCACCGCGTCGGCGACCAGATAGTCGTATTTGGTCTTGACCGTGCCCGCCTGCTGCTGGCGCTGTTTGAGCGCGACCGCGAGGGTCTGCGCCAGTTCGCGCACGCCCTCTTCCACCATGGCCGGGAACGGCAGGCCGGCCTTGTTGTTGATGACCTGCATCACGCCGATCAGGTCGCCATCCTCCGCATCGACGATGGGCGCGACCAGCATCTGCTTGGTGCGATAGCCGGTGCGCTTGTCCACGTCCTGCAGGAAACGCAGGGTCGTGCTGTACGAAGCCAGCTCCTGCGCGTCGTAGACGTCCTTGAGGTTGAGCAGCTTCTTGTGGAATGCGGCATAGCCGGCGATGCTCTGTTCGGCGATGGGCAGCTTGAGGTCCTTGAAGGAATTCAGTCCGGTCTTGACCTTGGAGATGAGCGAGGCCTTGTCTTCGCCGACCACGTAGATGGTCAACCGGTCGGCGTTGAACAGTGAGCAGATGTCCTTGCTGACATCCAGCATGATCTCGTCGATGTTGCTGGTGGCGTGGATCTTGTTGGTGACGTGGTTGAGGTTCCTGGTGAACTCCAACCGCACGCCCATATCGTTTGCATTGCCTTGCCCCGGACCGCTCATACCTGTTCCTCCTGCCCTTCGATTGTCATTGCTGCTCGGACTTGGGCACCGACCACAAGCCGTTCTCCAGCACGTATACGTTGTAACCTGCCTGCGCCAGGATGAATGCCGCTGCCGCGCTGCGGCGGCCGCTCTGGCAATACGCGATATAGGGCGTCATTTTGTTCAGCACCCCGACGGCATTGCGGATGTCGTTCAACGGCACATTGATCGCGCCCGGCAATTTGTCGTAACGGTATTCCGGCGGATGGCGCACATCCAGCCACACCGCCCCCTCTGCCACCTTCTGCTTCGCATCGCGATAGCTGATGCGGTGCAGCAGCGGTTCCTGCAGCAGCTCCAGGAAATCCTGTTTCTTCAGGCGCAGCAGCACGCCGTTGCTCTTCATCGTGACAGTGGCATTGCGCTTGGTGTCGGAGATCAGCGCCTCCTCGCCGAACACATCGCCCGTCTTGAGATCGGCCAGCACCAAGTTCGCGCCGCCGACCAGCCGCGTCACCTGCGCGCGCCCGCTTTCGATCAGGTAATAATAATCCCCTTCGTCGCCCTCGCGGATGATGACATCCTTGTCCCATACCGCGATGGCTTCGATGCGGTTGAGCAGCTTGCCGATATTGGCCGACGGCAGGTGGGCGAACGGGCTGTTGCTCAGGTTCTCCGCACTGAACATGCCGGAGTTGAGCAGTCGTTTCACGGCCGTCTCGCTGCCGTCCCTGACCGCCATGGGTCTCACATCATCGTGATAGACGAACTGGTCCCAGGTCACGATGCGGTCGAGCAGGTCGTCGGCCACGCGCAGCAACTGCGCCTGCGGACTCAGCACCTGCGCCGAGCGGATCTCGGGCTGGCGCTTGCCGATGGGATGGCGCGCCCATTCCGAATCCGAACGTATGACCACGCGGTTGCCGTCCACATATTCCACTTCCAGCTCGCCGCGCAGCAGATAGACTGACTGCCCCTGCAACGGCCTGTCCTTGAACGGATCGCGCCCCTGCTCCACGTTCTCGACGTGGCAGTAGTCGAGCAGTTCGCGCAGCCGCGCAGGGCTGAACGAAGAGATCGGTTCCAGCGCGGCGAGAGTCCTGATGTCCAATATATCTTGCATGTTTTTCTCTCGCTGTCAGAACTCGAAGGTCTGGCCGTTCTGCAGCATCTTCGGCGTAAAACCCTGCACACATTCATTCACCTCGTGCATGGTCAGTTCGATCTCGCCGGGCTTGAGGTGGGTGATATATATCCTGGGGTCAAGTTTCAGTTTGCGCAATTCTTCGGCCAGCAGGGACGGGCACAGATGCTTGGATATCACGGCCAGTTCCTTTTCGGCGTTGGAGAATGCGGTCTCGATGATCAGGTATTCGAGGTTGTCGATGCGGTTGATCTCCTCCCACAAGGCGTCGCAGGTGGTGGTGTCGCCGCTGAACACCAGGCTGGTCTTGCCGCTGTCGATACGAAAACCGACCGCCGGCACCACATGATTGACCGGCAACGGGGTGATCTTGCGTCCGCCGATCTCCACCGTCTCGCCCAGCGCGATGCGCTCGTAGCGCACGATGGGCTGGTGCAGGTTGGGAATCTCGCTGAAATCCGGCCAGATCTCCCAGTTGAACACATGCTGCCGGAGTATTTCCAGCGTCTCGTCGGTGGCGTGGATGACCAGCGGCTTGTCGCGCATGAATCCCACGCTGTCTACCAGCAGCGGCAGACAGGCGATGTGATCCAGGTGGGAATGGGTAACGAAGACGTGATCGACCACGCACATCTCGGTCAGGCTCAGGTCGCTGACACCGGTGCCCGCATCGATCAGCACGTCATGGTCGAGCAGCATGGCAGTGGTGCGCAAGTTGCCACCGATCCCCCCGCTGCATCCCAGAATTCTGAGTTTCATGTTTTGCGTTGCCCCACTTATTTCGTCTTGAAGACGAATACGCCATCCCAGTCTTCACCGGGCGGGTTGTTGCGATAATACGCGATGCGTTCGGCGTACACCTCGTACAGCTTGGTGCCGGGAGCGATCTTCTGCAGGCTGAGCATCTGCAGTTCCGCCTTGTCCCAGTCCTGCTTGCGGTACATCCGCAGCCCCTGCTGGAACAGTTTGATCTCCTCGGTCACGGACTGTTCGACCTCAGCGGACTGTCCCAGCGGCTCGAAGATCGCGACCGGCTGGTCCTTGCCCTTGACGCGCACCAAGTCGAGTTCGCGATAGACGAATTCGGGCGCCGCCGCTTTGGTGAGTTCCCCAACCACCACACCGGCACCGTATTCCTTGGTGATGCCCTCCAGACGCGAGGCCAGGTTCACCGCATCGCCCATCACCGTATATGCCACACGCACTTCGGAGCCCATGTTGCCGACGCTTACACGCCCGGTATTGATGCCGACGCCGATGTGTATCTCGGGCCAGCCGCGCTCCCTGAAATGCGGCTGTAGCGTACTCAACGTGCGCTGCATCTCCAGACCCGCCAGCACGGCGTGGTAGGCATGGCGCTCATCGGGCAACGGCGCGCCCCAGAAGGCCATGATACAGTCGCCCATGTATTTATCAATCGTGCCGCGATGGCTGTAGATCACGCGCGACAGCGGCGTCAGGAACTCGTTCATCAACTTCGACAGTTCCTTCGGCTCCAGCTTTTCGGAGATGGTGGTGAAGCTGCGCACGTCGGAAAACAGGATGCTCATCTCGCGGCTGTCGCCTTCCATCGACACCTGCTCCGGGTTCTTGCTCATCTCGTCGACCAGCTCGCCCGGCACATATTGCCCGAACAGGCCGGTGATCTGGCGTTTGGTGCGCGATTCGACGAAATAGCCGAACGTCATGTTCAGCGCGAACAGTGCCATCACCATGATCAGGCCGCCCGCCAGCGGCAGCGCGAGGTTGCCGAACATCCACAGGATGCCGTTGACGACGAGTGCCAGCAGCATCATGCCAAGCGACACCAGCGTGCCGGGGAATGCGCTCAACATGGGCAGCAAAACAGCCATCACCAGCCCGATGACGAGCAGCAGCACCACGTTCGCGCCCAGCACATACGGCGGGCTCTGCTTGATGTCCTGGTTGAGGATGCCGCTGATCATGTTGGCATGCACTTCCACCCCGGGATAGACCTCGCCGACCGGCGTGGAGCGCATATCCATCAACCCCGGCGCGGAAGTGCCGACCAGCACTATCCTGTTCTGCAAATCTGCCACCGGCGTGCGTTCACGCAGCACATCCGCTGCCGAGATGTAGCGGAAGGTACCGCGTTCCCCGCGGAACGGCACCAGCGCGGCCACTTCCGCATCCACCGGTATGCGCAGGTCGCCCTGTTCCGATTCCAGCGTCAGCCACTCCAGCCCGGCGTAGTTCTTGTCCTTGCCGGTCGCATAGCCGGGGGCCAGCTTGGGCATGCCCAGCACGCTGCGCACCACCGCCAGCGAGAGAGATTCGTAATAGGCGCCGTCATACTCGACGATCATCGGTACTCGCCTGACCTCGCCGTCGAAATCCACCACCGGATTGAAATGTCCGGCCGTCGAAGCGCTGGCCTGCAACTCGGGCAGGTTGGCGCCGTAGCTGTCCCACTTCATGAAGGTGATCGGCCGCCCGTTGAATGTCCCCGCCGGGAATGCTGCTTCGGGCAATATGCCGGAGACGCTCTTGTCCGCGCCGCGCTCGCTGTTGCTGAAGTAGTAGCCCAGCACGACGTTGCGCTGCCTGATCCTGTCGGCAAAGCGATTGTCGTATTCGAGGTTGGGTTTGATCTGCGACAGGACCGAATGAAACTGGGGCACGTCCCGGAACTGGTTGCGTCCCAGCTCCTGCAGCACTTTCAGGCCGGAGCTGTTGTCCCTCTCGGCGAACACCACGTCGAAACCGACCACGGCGACGGTGTAGTGATCGAACAGCTTGTCCATCAGGGAGGCCATCTTGTCGCGCCCCCAGGGCCAGCGCCCTTCTTCCTTCAGGCTTTTTTCGTCGATATCGAGGATGACGATGCGCTCGTCGCCCTTGTCGGGCAGAGTCAGCCTCAGGCGGTAGTCATACAGTTTGGCATCGATGAACTGGACGAAACCCAGACGATAGAATTTGGCGGCATCGCCAATGAACAGCATGACGATCGCCATGCCGAGCGCAATCAGAAGTGCGTGTTTCTTCACTTGTCACCCCGCCCTTCACCCCGCCGGATTGCGCCTGGACCGATCACGTCGGGGAATCAGGATTTGAAATAGAACTCCATCTTCACCCCCGCGAGCTCGATGAGGTCGTGATCGTTCAGTTGATGCGGCTGCTCGCCGATGGACGATCCGTTCACGGTCGGGAAGCTGCCGCCTTCGACGTGGGTGATGAAATAGCCGTGCGGGCGGCGGGCCAGCACGGCGACCTGCACACCGGGCTTGCCCAGCGTGGTCAGGTTCTTCACCAGTTCGAGTTCCTTGCCGGAATTGGGGCCGTTCAGTATCTGCACCACTGCGGCCGGCGGCTGTGCGCCGGTCGAGTCGGCCGTCAGGTTGCTGGCAGTGGCGTTGAAAGTGGTGGTCGAATCGCCCTTGCTGGCCACGACGCCGACATTCGCATGCGGGGTGGTCCTCACCGGTGCGCGCAGCACCATGGTCTTCTCGAAATCGGCCGCCGTGGTCTGCGTCGGCTGGTCGTTCAGGTACTTGAGCTTGTATTTGCCGATCTCGATCAGGTCGTTGTTCTGCAGGAAGTGCTTCTTGGTCGGCACGCCGTTGACCATCAGGCCGTTGGTGCTGTCCAGGTCTTCCAGGAAGGAATCGTTGAGGATGGTGACCACGGCCGCATGCTCGCTGCTCACCGCGAGGTTATCGATCACAATATCGTTGTGCGGCTTGCGGCCTACCGTGGTGCGCTCCTTGTTCAGGGGGTATTCCTTGAGCACCACTCCATCCATGCTGAGTATCAATTTAGCCGGCATATCTTCTATCCCCGTAGTTAACTCTTGCCATCTCAATTTCCGAACCAGGAACGCAGTTTCGCCCACCATCCGCGGGGGGCGGGGAAGCGTCCTTTCACCTTGACCAGTATGACCGAGACATTATCGCGCCCGCCGTTGTCGTTGGCCATTTGTATCAACTGCGTCGCCGCCAGCGGCAGGTTGTTCTGCATCATCTGTAGCGTCATGCCGATGTCCTCGTCCTCGACCATGTCGTTCAGCCCGTCGGAACACAGCAGATACAGGTCGCCGACCTGAACGTCATGCACATGCAACTCCGGTTCGACTTCGGCATCGATGCCGACCGCCCGCGTCACCAGGTTCTTGTTCTTCGACAGTCGCGCGTCTTCCTTGCTGATCAACCCGCTGTCGATCTGTTCCTGCAGCAGCGAATGGTCGCGCGTGATGGTTTCCAGCTCCTCGCCGCGCAAACGGTACATGCGCGAATCACCGACATGCGCCACTGCCACGCGGTCGTCGTAGAACAGGGCGGTGACGATGGTCGTGCCCATCCCGGCATATTGCGGCTGGCTCTGCGCTGCGTGGAAGATGGACAGATTGGCCTTCCTCACGTTGTCGCGCAGCAGCGCCTGCCCAAGTTCCTCGCCCGCCTCGTCCAAGTCTTCCGGACGCGCATCTTCCAGCCGGTGGCGAATCTCGCTCGCCAGCACCGACACCGCGATGCCGCTCGCCACTTCGCCGGCATTATAGCCGCCCATGCCGTCCGCCAGCACTACCAGCCCGCAACCCGCATCGCTGGCGACACTGTCCTCGTTATGGGAGCGCACCATGCCGGGATTGGTCTGACTGACTATCTCAAGCGCATCCTGTATATCCACGTTCACCCCTGAAAACGTTCTTTTATTGTCGTTCTTCGTTTGTACGCTGTTACAGCGACGCCGCGCATTGCCTGATCGCTTCGGCCATCTCGGCACCGCTCTGGAAGCGATCCGCGATCTTCTTCGCCAGCGCGCGGTTGATGATGGCGACCACGCACGGCGGCACGTCCGGCTTGATGCTCAGGATATCAGCATGCGGTTCGTTGGCGATGCGGAACATCAGTTGCGCCATGGAATCGCCCTCGAACGGCAGCTTACCACACACCAGTTGGTAAAGACTCACGCCCAGCGAGAACAGGTCGGAATGCCCTTCAATCTTCGCCCCAGACAATTGCTCGGGCGACATGTAGGAAGGCGTGCCCAGCACCATGCCGGTCTTGGTCTTGGAAGAATCGGTGATGCGTGCGATACCGAAGTCGGTGACCTTCACCGTATCGCTTTCCGGGTCGTACATGATGTTGGCCGGCTTGATGTCGCGGTGTACCACGTTCAGGCTATGCGCGTAGCCCAGCGCGTCTGCCACGCGCGCCACGATGCTCAGCACTTTCGGCAGCGGCAACAACGTATCCGGCTTGTTGTAGGGAACAAGATCCTTGCCTTTGAGGAATTCCATGGCGATATAGGCCAGATCGTGTTCTTCGCCTGCGTCGTACATGGTGACGATATTGGGATGGTTCAAACGGCCTGCCGTTTCGGCTTCGCGGAAGAAGCGCGCCTTCACATCCTCCAGTTCGTCCGCCTCGAACTCCTGCGACAACGCCATGGTCTTGATCGCTACGACGCGGCTGATCTTCGGGTCCTTGCCCAGGTACACCACGCCCATCGCGCCTTTGCCCAGTTCCTTTTCGATCTCGTAACGTCCCAGCATCGGTTTGGACAAACCGGCCTGATCCAGTTTCATCGTGCTGTCGTTGCTGCGGCCGGACGAACCGCCAAGGATGATGGTCTCGGCCATGGCCTTGGACTGCGCCATGCGTGTCTCAAGGTCGCGGAACTTGGGGTTGTAGTCGGCCATGTACTTGAACACCGACTCGGCCTTGTTGAACTGGCGCTTGCGCTCGAAATCCAGGCCGAGGTTGTACATCACATCCATCAGGCTGTCGTCCATCGGCACCTTGCGGAACTTGTCGAAGGCCATGTCCAGTTGCCCCTGCCCCTGGAAGGCCAGGCCCAGCATACGGTTACTCTCGGCGGAATCGGCATCGGATTTCTCCTTGCCTTTTTCCGTCATCAGGAATCGCTTGGTGGTGAGCAGCAGGTGGCCGACCAGCAACAGCGCCGCCGGCAGCATCATTTGCAGCCACATGGCCTGGGTCGTCATCAGCACGAAATGGACCGCCAGCAACGCGACGAACAGACCGCCAGTGATCATGGCGGCCAGACCGGCGCTCAAGCGCGGCAGCAGCAGGATCAGATACAGGGCGACCAGCAGGAACACACCGATCTCGGCCCACACTCCCCAGGCGGGTGCGACGAAGAAATCCTGCTGCAGGATGCTGGAGACCGAATGCGCCAGAGTCAGCACGGGCGGCGTGACTGCCGAGATCGGCGTCACCTGGGCCGCACCCACACCCGCCGCGGTCGCCCCGATCAGTACGATCTTGTCGCGATACTTGTCGGCCGGGATCTTGCCGGTCAGCACGTCGTAGAAGGAATCCACCTGGAACGCCGGTCTGCCGCCGCGATCGGCATAGAAATAGGTGTACATGCGCAATGCCGGGTCGGTGGCGATGCGCAGATTGCCCAGCCTGACTCCTTCGCCCAACGAGACCTGGATATCCTTCGGCCCGAGATTAAGGCTCTTCGCGGCGATCATCAGCGACAGAGAAGGATAGAACTGGTCGTAGTAACCCACCACCAGCGGTTCGGTGCGCACGCCGCCATCCACATCGGGGGTGGCGTTAAGGTGACCGATCGCCATCGCCGTCTGTCCCAGCACTGGAATCGGCACCAGAGCGCCCAGTGCAGGCAAAGGTAAAGCGGCATCGGCGTCGCCCTGCACGTTCTCCAGATTGTTCTTCAGCACAAAGTCCGGCAGGGGAGCGTCAGGCTTGCCTTGCGGTTCGCCCAGTTCGAGATACATGCCCAGCAGCACGTTGTTGACCTTGGCCATACTCTCGGCCAGTTTCTGGTCGTTATCCAGATGTGACAGTGCCTCCTGCAACATGCCTTGCAGTTCCTGCCATTCGGCCGGATGGGTTTGCTGCAGGTTGGTCCGTTCGAGGATGCTGGCGATATTGAGGATATAGTCCAGGCCCGCATCCACCTGAGGTTCGAAGAACAGCGCGGTATGGCCGACTACCTTGGCTTGCCCCGTGGATAGAATATCCAGCATGTTGCCCTGAATCTCGCGCGGCCATGGCCAGCGGCCGAGATTGGCGATGCTTTCGTCATCTATGGCGATGACCGCAATCTTGTCGCTCGGAGTGCGCGAGGACGCAAGCACGCCCCAGTCATAGGCCTTGCGCTCCATACTCTGAATCAGATCGCTGCCGGCGCCGAACATGAACACCAGCGCAACCAGCACTCCCGTGAACCAGTCGGTTCTCCAAAACGATGCTTTTTTCATGTTTTTCCTGCCCGTTTTTGCCTGTACCCCTGAGCCCTCGGGCGGGATAGTAAAACATTTTTTCAAATCAAACCATATTCATTTGATTTATCAGAAATATCTATCGGGTGAGCAATACCGGCACTTTGGCGATGCGGGCGACTTTGCTGGCGACGGAACCGAGCAGCAATTCTGAGAATGTTCCCTGTCCCAGCGCGTTCATCACGATCTGGTCGACCTGCTGTTCCTGCGCATATTGCACGATAGCTTCGGCAGGAGTCCCGATGGCGATGTGGTAGGTGTAGGACAGCCCGGCCGCATCCAGCATGGCGCGGGCTTTGTCCAGGGCGGTCATGCCTTGCTCGCGGTAATAATCATTGATCGTGTCCTGGCTGATGAACAACTTCACGTTGCCTGTCGCCAGTTTCCACTGCACATTGAGCAGATGTATCTGCGGCGGTTCTTTCAACCGGGCCGCATTCGCGATCACATACTCGACCGCGCGATTACCCTGAGTGGAGCCGTCAACCGGGATCAGAACTTTCATGCTTTCCTCCGCTTCATGATTCGTCGCGAGATCCATTGACCCGCTCGTCGACCAGATGCACGGCCGGAGCTTTTTCTGCCATGCGCCTTGCCAGCCACCAGCCCATCACCAGCACAAAGGCCGCGCCCAGCGCGGGAACCAGCCAATGCAGATAATGCCGCGCTTCCACCAGCTCCTTGAACACCGCTTCGGTCACCAGCATCTCGCCCGCCACATAACCCAGCAATGCGCCGCCCGCGTAGATGATAAAGGGATAACGGTCGATCAGCTTGAGCACCAGTTGGCTGCTCCAGGCGATCAAGGGGATGCTGACCAGCAGGCCGAACACCAACAGGCCAACATTGCCCTTGGCCGCAGCGGCAACACCAATCACATTGTCCAGACTCATCACAAAGTCGGCGATGATGATGGTTTTGATCGCGCCCCACAGATGCGCCTCAGCCTTGATGCTGGCCTCGCCGTGTTGGTCTTCG
Source organism: Gammaproteobacteria bacterium (assembly GCA_018813765.1). Lineage (GTDB taxonomy): Bacteria > Pseudomonadota > Gammaproteobacteria > Burkholderiales > Gallionellaceae > Sideroxyarcus. The sequence goes on from JAHJBC010000010.1 coordinate 58,245, forward strand.
TCCGGCAGGATCAGCTTGATGCCTATCCACAGCAGCAGCAACGCGCCGACCAGTTTCAGATAGGGCAGCGACAACAGATTTACCGCGAAGAAAGTCAGCACGATGCGCAGGCCGATCGCGCCGCCCACACCGTACAGGATGCCCTTGCGGCGCTGCGCTTCCGGCAGGTTGCGGCAGGCCAGTGCGATCACCACCGCGTTGTCTCCCGACAGCAGCAGGTCGATCATGATGATCTTGAACACGTCCACCCAGAACTGGGGGGAGTTCAGCATTTCCAGCATCAGTAACCCTTAAGTCAGCTTGTGGCGGGTAGCCTGTAGCTTGTAGCCAGACACGCTACCCGTCACAGGTTACCACCTACCCTTTCAACACCTTCGCCATGGTGCGTCCCATCTCCGCCGGATTGCGCGTGATGTGGATGCCGCATTCTTCCATGACCGCCAGCTTCTCGTTGGCGCCGCCCTGGCCGCCGGAGATGATCGCGCCGGCATGGCCCATGCGCTTGCCGGGAGGCGCGGTGACGCCGGCGATGAAACCGACCACGGGTTTCTTCATGTGATCCTTGATCCAGCGCGCGCACTCTTCTTCGTCCGTGCCGCCGATCTCGCCGACCATGATCACTGCATCGGTCTCCGGATCTTCGTTGAACAGTTTAAGCACGTCGATATGCTTGAGGCCGTTGATCGGGTCGCCGCCGATGCCGACGCAGGACGACTGGCCATAGCCCAGCGCGGAAAGTTGACCCACAGCCTCATAGGTCAGCGTGCCGGAGCGCGACACCACGCCGATGCGGCCCTTCTTGTGGATGTGGCCGGGCATGATGCCGATCTTGATCTCGTCCGGCGTGATCAGACCGGGGCAGTTCGGCCCGATCAGGATGGTCTTCTTGCCCTGCATCTTGTAGCGCGTCTTCAGCATGTCATGCACGGGCACGCCTTCGGTGATGCAGATCACCAGATCCAGCTCAGCTTCCACCGCTTCGTCGATGGCCGCCGCCGCGCCTGCGGGCGGCACGTAGATCACCGACACGGTCGCGCCGGTCGCCTTCTTGGCATCGAGCACGCTGGCGTAAACGGGAATGCCTTCGAAGTCTTCGCCTGCTTTTTTCGGATTCACGCCCGCGACGAAACAGTTCGCGCCGTTCGCATACTGCTTGCAGTGGAAAGTGTGGAACTGGCCGACCTTGCCGGTCATGCCCTGGGTGATGACTCGGGTGTCTTTGTTGATGAGGATGGACATATCACTTACCTTTCGCTGCTGCGACGACCTTCTGAGCGGCGTCGGCCATATCGTTACCGGAGATGATGGGCAGGCCGGAATCGGCCAGGATCTTCTTGCCCAGATCGACGTTGGTGCCTTCCAGACGAACCACCAGAGGCACATTCAGATGCACCTCGCGCGCGGCCGCAACCACGCCCTCGGCGATCACATCGCAGCGCATGATGCCGCCGAAGATGTTGACGAGAATGGCTTTGAGATTGGGGTTCTTCAGCATCAGCTTGAACGCCTCGGTGACCTTCTCGGTGGTGGCGCCGCCGCCCACATCGAGGAAGTTGGCCGGGCTGCCGCCGTACAGCTTGATGATGTCCATGGTCGCCATCGCCAGACCGGCGCCGTTCACCAGACAGCCGATGTTGCCGTCGAGCTGGATATAGGAGAGGTCGAACTTGGACGCCTCGATTTCGGCTGGATCTTCTTCGTCCAGATCGCGCATCGCGACGATCTCGGGACGGCGATAGAGCGCGTTGGAATCGAAATTGAACTTCGCATCCAGCGCCACCACACGGTTGTCCGCGGTGACGATGAGCGGATTGATCTCGGCCAGCATCGCATCCTTCTCCACGAAGGCGCGGTAGAGCCCTTGCAGCACCTTGACCGCCTGCGCATTCGCCACGTCGGGGATGCCGATGTCGCGCGCCACTTTGGATGCTTCGGCTTCGGTCAGACCCGTGGTCGGGTCGATACGCACGGTATGGATCTTTTCCGGCGTGTGCTTGGCGACCTCTTCGATCTCCATGCCGCCCTCGCTGGAAGCCAGCAGCGCCACGCGCTGCGAAGCGCGATCCACCACCATGCCGACATACAGCTCCTTGACGATCTGCGCACCTTCCTCGACCAGCAGGCGTCGCACTGTCTGGCCTTCGGGACCGGTCTGGTGCGTTTTCAGTTGCATGCCGAGGATCTGCTGCGCAAAGCTGCGCACCTCGTCCATCGACTTGGCCACTTTCACGCCGCCGCCCTTGCCGCGACCGCCCGCGTGGATCTGCGCCTTCACCACCCAGACGCTGCCGCCCAGTTTTTTCGCGGCCTCGACCGCCTCATCCACGCTGAAACATGCGGAACCGCGCGGAGTCGGCACGCCGAACTCGCGCAAAATCTCTTTGCCTTGGTATTCGTGTATCTTCATGATGATTGATTATTTTAATAAGGATTATTGGAATGTTGAAACAGGCGGTAATTTACCAGAGGGGACGCAAAAACGCAGGTGTTTCAATAAAAAAACCGCCGGACCATGCCGGCGGTTTTGATGATTAACCCAGTCAGCATTAAAAATCCCAGCGCAAACCGGCAGAGAAGAACTTCCTGACCGATTTCGCACTGGAGGTCGCTCCGCTGGTGCTGGTGAAATCCAGGCCGGCATCCGCATCGATGCTGAATCGATCGCGGAGCTGATAAGACCCGCGCAGCATGGGCGAGTTACGCGTCAACGATCCGTTCACCTGATCGTTCTGCCAGTAGTATTGCCACGAGGCATCCAACGTCCATCTTTGGGCAAACACCTGGTGGCTGAACAGATACAACGAACGGCCGTCGCGCAGACTATTCCTTGAAAGGCTCAGACTGGCTGACCAGATGTCCTGATCGCGATACAGATTGCTGCCGATCAGCTGGCCGGTCAGCGTCTTTTCCAGACCCAGGCCCGGCTGCGCTTCGATACAACCCTCAAGGGTCGGTGTGCCGGTACATTGGGTGATCGGCAAACTGGTATTGGGGTCGATGGTATGACCGCTTGCCGACGTGCCGGATATGCTGGATAGCCGCACATCGCCCCCTACCTGCCATTGTTTGGTGAGCGCCTGCGTGATGCCAAGCTGGGCGAAGTTGGAGGTCGCCGTGCGAGCCACCGCCAGTTTGCGCAACTCATCCGCAGTCATCGACTGCGCCAGCGTGTCGATGGAAGACGTGGTCGCTCCGGTCAACGCGCTGCGGATGCTCATGGTGGGCGATTTGCGATGATCCAGCATCAGGTTATAGGAGGTGCTGCTTCCGACCGACAACGTGCCCATGAACATGACCGTGTTCAACTCGCGAAAGTAAGTGTCGTAATCGAGCAGGGTATAGGCGGTCTTGTCCGACTCGAAATAACGGTATTCGACGCCAAGAGCACGGCGGTCGACCTGACTCTCGAGTTTCTGGTTGACGAAGTACACGCTGACCGGCCCGCGATCCAGGCTGGCCCCGGCGAAAGTCGGCTTGGCGCCTTGGGAGAAATCGTCCAGCACACCGACCGACGCATTGATACGCCAATCCTCTGCATCGCCGTAACCGCCCGAGACACCATCGAAACGTCCCAGCACCCCCGCCCCGGTGGATGACTGGCGGCCCGCGCGCAGCAGATAACTCTGCGTGCGACCTTTCACTTCCGCATAAGCGGCATAGACGCGGTTGGTGTTGGGCTGGGAAGCGATGAAGTTCTGGGTCAGCACATCGCGGAACACTAGGCGTCCGTCATATTCTTCGCCGAGATAACGCTCGGACAGATCGACGCTCGTGACCAGGGACGACTGATCCGTCTCGGAATAGGTGTCGGTGGTAGAGGCGTTGTTGAACACATAACTGGTATCGACATTGCTCGTGCCGAAATAATAGCGCGAGGATATGCCGCCGAAGGTGATGAGGCGCGCCTTATCCTTCTTTTCAGGTGCGCCTTCCAGTTTGACCTTTTCCTCGGTCACCCTGCCCAGCCCGGCAAGACGCTGCCTCACCCTGGACGCCCCCTCATCCGAACCATACAGCTTCAGATACAGTTCGTACTCGATCTTGGCCTTGGCTTCATGGCCGGCACGTTCGCGCGCGACACCCACCCACTCCTGCGCATCCTGCGTGTACTCATTCGGCATCAGCAGCAGCAACTGGTTGAAAGCCTCGATCGCTTCTTCGTTGCGCTTGCTGGCCAGCGCATCCCGTCCCTTGATCATCAGCTCGCGCGCCTGCTTGCTGTTGGCGACCGCATCAAGATCGGCATTTGCCGCCACGACCGGTGCCGCTCCGACGGCCGGCAACCTGGGGAGTGGCGTATACGCATCGGCCTGATCCCGACCCGACTTGATGATCAGCAAAAAACTGCGGCCGTCCTTGCCCGGCATCACGGTGTATTCCGTCTCGCGGCTGAATTCGATCTCCAGCTTGGGTTGGGTACGCTGGTTGCGGGTCGTCACGCTGAACGACGGGATGCGCGAAGTCGGCGGCGAATTGCGCACCTCGTTGTCCACCCACTCCTCATCCTTGGCGGCGCCGGGCGCGCGGTCGTAATAGATCTCGAGGAACTTGCCCTTGTTCTCCGGAAAATGACGCTGGTATTGCACGGGCCCGGTCAGTTTGATGGTCGCCACCGCGCCATCACCGGTGAATTGCAGGCCGATGTCATCCAGCGGCTGGGCGTTTGTCATGCCGCTGCAAAAAATCGCAACCAGTGCAATAAGAAGTTGCTTCAATCCTGAAGCTCTAAAATTTGTCATGCCTTTACTCCCTGACTACCTGCAAAACATTCGTGCAAAAAAAGGCCGCGCACTCGCTGCGCGGCCAGTGAAATACCGATCAATCCCAGTTGGTGTATGCAGATCCCCTGCTACCCAGCGGCTTGTGGCAACCAGATTTCGAACAATCATCCCCGCTCTTCATCCCCTCATGACCAACCGATTTCGTATCCTGGCCGTTGCCAGAATACGGGTTGCTCTTCAGGTGACAAGTCGTACATGCCATCCCTGTGAGATAGGGAACATGAAGTGCGCTTCCCCTCAGGGTAGTAGTCGGACTGGTATGACAGGTGCTGCACGATGGCGCAGAACCTTCCGGAATATGGTTGGACGGCTTGGCCCCCAAAGCTCCCTGCCAAGTTGTCTTCGAAGCATGACAAGCCGAGCAATCCTGGGAAGTAGTCGATCCCTGATGGTTGCCCAACTGCCGCTTCGTTGCGACCACATAGGTAGAAGTCGAGGCATGACAGGTGTTGCAGGTCGTGATTCCACCATGGTTCATCGTGTAGGTCGCAAACGTTGTCTTGCTGGTATGGCATAGATCGCAGTTCGGATTCCCGCCGGACGTCAGCGGAATATGAATACCGTTCGGATCGTTCACCGTACCTTTGACCCCGTTCGCACCGTTATGGCAGGTTCCGCAGATGCCGGCGGTCGCACCGGTATGATAGCTGGCCCCCAGCCATGTAGTGGTGCCGGTGTGGCAGGTGTTGCATTCGGCGGTTGTGTAGCCGTGTGTTGCACCTTTGCCCTGTGCCTTGACGCCGTCATGGCAGGACGAGCAAGTGCCAGCGCCTGTATGCCTGTAAGTGGCCGGGAGCCAGCCCTGCGTGCTGTGGCAGTCGTTACATTCATTGATGCCCTTGATCGCGGTAGCGGTGTGGCTGGCCGGTTTGCGGTTATCGGATTTCACGATCGCCGCCGCACTGTGGCAACTTGAGCATGTCGCCGCCGTGTTGTGCTTGTACTTGCCCGGAGTCCACGCAAAATAATTATGGCAATCGGTGCAAGCATAGGTAAGCATACCGCTAGTGGCATGCGTGGTCGGCGAACGGAAATACTGGTTGTCGTTCTGGCGGTGACATCCGGCAGCATCGCAGTTGCCCGCGCCAGAGTGGTTCCAGGTAGCCGGCACCCAGGCATAGGTGCGGTGGCATTTATCGCAGGGCTCGGTCAATTTCAGACCGGCATTGTGGTTGGCAGCTTTGGCACGCGATTGGCGGCCATTGTGGCAACTGGTACATTGCCCCGGCTTCGCCGCTCCGTGATTGAAACGTGCCCCCAGGAAACTGACGGTATTGAAGTGACAGGTATCGCAGGCCGCCGTGGTGACGATGTGCGCGGTGGATTTCGGCGTGGCAACGATGCGGCGACCGGTGGCATGACAACCATCGCAATCCTTGGGCGTACCCCTGAATACCCCGCCGACGTGGCAGGTCTCGCATGCGGCGGCGGCATGTGCGCCGGTCAGCGGGTAGCCTGTGGTCATGTGGTTGAAATCCGGTGCATCCTTCTTGGCCGCCGGCGCCGCCATCGCTACTGCAACCAGTGCCATTGTCAGCGCCACCGCCCTGGCGGCGATGGCAAACCCTTTGATCATCGCTTGATGCATATCCTGCCTCCCCAAATAACCTGTCGATCCAGACTCATAGCCACGGCCCATCTGAGCGGGCCTTGCCAATTAAGTTCACTTTTTAACGTCAATCTTCACGCCGATTTTGATCTTGCTCCATTTATTCCCATCGTGGCAACGCTGGCATTGGTCGCCATAGCTGCCGTTGTGGACATCCTCGCGCGCATGGCAGGAGCCGCAGGCGCTGGCCAGTTTCACCTTGCCATCCATCGGCTTGTCATGACACTTGTAACAACCCACTTCCTTGTGCGAGCCACCCAGGCTGAAGTCGGTCTTGTCATGATCGAAATCCCATGCCTTCCAGTTGCGCACGTTGTGGCATTCCTGGCACTCCGTGCCGAAACGCTGCTTGTGCGTCTTGTCGTCATCCTTCTTGTGGCATGACCAGCAATCCGACTTGGCATCCTTGAAGGTCGGAGCGGCATGGCACTTCTTGCACTCCACCAGCGCATGTCCGCCCAGCAAGGGGAATTTGGACATCCGATTGTGGTTGAAGGAAGTCTTTTTCCAGTCACGCTCGTTGTGGCAGCTCTCGCACTTCTTGCCTTCCTGGCCTTTGTGCTTGTCGTCTTTCTCGTGGCAGGAGTAGCAATCGGTCTTCAGCTTGTCCTTGTACAGGTCGCCCTTGTGGCAGGCCACGCACTTGACCTTGGGATCGGCATGCTTGCCGATCAGCGGATACTTGGTCTGCTTGTCGTGGTTGAACTTGACCTCTTTCCAGTCCTTTTCGACGTGGCAGCTCTCGCACTTCTTGCCGTACTTGCCCTTGTGCGCCTTGTCGTCATCTTTCTTGTGGCATGAGCTACACGCCTTGGGCGTGTCCTTGTATTTCTTGTCGATGTGGCACTTGTCGCACTTCACATCGGCATGCTTGCCCAACAGCGGATATTTGGTCTGCTTGTCGTGGTCGAAGCGCAGCTCCTTCCAGTCGCGATCCACGTGGCAGGACTCGCACTTCTTGCCCATCTTGCCCTTGTGCGCCTTGTCGTCGTCCTTCTTGTGGCAGGCGACGCACTCCATCGGTGTCTTCTTGAACTTGCCGTCGATATGGCACTTGTCGCATTTCACATCGACGTGCTTGCCGCGCAGGTCGAACTTGGTCTTGCTGTGGTCGAACACAGCCTTCTTCCAGTCCTTTTCGTTGTGGCACTTGGCGCAGTCCGTCCCCAGCCCGCCCTTGTGCGCCTTGTCATCATCCTTCTTGTGGCAGTCGTTGCAATAGCTCGGGGCCTGGCTGAATTTCTTGCCCGCCTTGTGGCAGTCCTCGCACTTGACCTTGGATTCTGCGTGCTTGTGCTTCAGCGCGAAATCGGTCTTGTCATGCTCGAACTTGTCGTGGTCGAACTCGGCGATCTTCTCATCGCGCCCCTTGTGGTCGGTGTGGCACTCCTTGCACTCTTTCTGCTCTTCGATGCGACCGTGGTATCCCTTCTTTGAATCGACATCCTTGCCGACATCCTTGTGGCAATCCATGCACAAATTCGACTGCGCCTTCTTGTCGAATTTCTTGTGGCACTTCTCGCACGCCTCTTCTTCCTTGGCATGGCCCTTGATGACCTCGCCCGGCATCAGCAGCTTGTTCGCCTGCGCGTGGATGGGCACAGTCAGCAGGACACTCGCCAGCGCGAGCGCGCGGATTATCGTCTTCATCGCTTCAGTTCCGGGGGTTAATAAGCATGCACCGCATATACGTGATAGACCGCGCTGAACACCATCATGTAGACCAGCGGGATGTGGAAGATATGCCACCACGAGAACAGGCGCTCGTAGGTGTGGAACTGCGCGGCATCACGCCCAGCTTCAAGGTAGGTTCTTATCATATCGCGATACTCCTCGTACAAGCCTTTCATGCTCCGTCTCTGCTCAGCAGTGAAATGGCTTTCTTTCGCCTGGTCATTCATGATGCGGCGCACTTGCCGGGTCAGGTTGAAAGTCAACCAGTGGGTGCGCAGACTGGTGAGGACGAAGTTGCCGAGACCGAGACCGCTGCTTCTGGAATACTTCTCGTTCCTGTCGTGAAATTCATCCAGCGCCTTTTCGACATTGGGAGCAAAATGGAATGCCGACTTCACATCGCCCTTCTGCTCCATTTCAGCCTTGAGTTCGTTCAAAGTCGCCTGACGTCCGTATAGACCGTGGTGGATCTTGGTATAGAAAAAACGGCCGAAGGTGCCGCTGCCGGAAACCAGCAGCATGCAATACATCGCCACTGCGGCATTGATGGAGCCGGTCGGGTGAATGTAGGGGATATAGACGTGATAGGTGGAATGGAACACGATGGTGAGCGGCCCGAGTATGCCCAGCACCATGTGCCATTTGAACCAGGTAGGCAGAAAGCCGAAGTTCTCCAGGAACTTCCAGCGCTTGCGTAGCGGATACAACAGCAATGTAAGCATCATGAGACCGCCGGCCAGCCCGAGGTTGTAGCCGAAGTCGAACATCTCCTCGCCCGGAGTGTAGAGCGTCTGCGGATACACCACAAAGAATCCGCCAATGGTGATAATGCCGATGCAGAAAACAAAGATCAGCCAGGGCAGATGTTCAGATTGAGTTTTGGTCTTCATTTGAATTTAACGGAAATTTCACATTGACCGAAAAGGGCTTCTGGATTGTAATCCGCCCCTGTCATCAAATGGAAATTCCGACTCCCATTGTCTTGCGATGCTTATTGTTGTAGTTTGCGACGCCATCGACCGCAGTTGTTTACGAATAGTTCCCCTCATGCATAGAACTTTTCCGAAAATACCTGTCTGAAAACGCTCCGGCAGTCCGGTTCCCGAATTTATCAAGCAACTCACATTATGGACACCAATCTCCTCATCTATCTCATCCCGCTGGCCCTCATCGTATTTTTTCACTTGAGAAGCAGGAAATCCAAAGAAAAAGCCGCCGTTTCGCTGCTGAACGAGAACATCGAGGCCGGCCTGACCGAACCGCCTTCGCTGCATCCCGAGATCAATCCCAAACTCTGCCTGGGCGCGGGAAGTTGCATCACCGCCTGTCCGGAAAACGCGATCGGCATGATCAAGGGCAAGGCGGTATTGATCAACCCGACCCATTGCATCGGCCATGGCGCCTGCGCCGTGGCGTGCCCGCACGGCGCGATCTCGCTGGTGTTCGGCACTGCCAAGCGCGGCATGGACATCCCGCAGGTCAGCCCGAGTTTCGAGACCAACGTTCCCGGCATCTTCATCGCGGGCGAACTCGGCGGCATGGGACTGATCCGCAAGGCCGCCACGCAGGGCATGCAGGCCATGGACAACATCGCCAAACTCAAGGGCAGCAGCAATCCTTATGACGTGGTCATCATCGGCACCGGCCCGGCCGGACTGGCAGCCACCCTGAGCGCGATGGAGAAAAAATTGCGCCACGTCACCATCGAACAGGAAGAGGCGCTCGGCGGCTGCATCTTCCAGTATCCGCGCAACAAGGTCGTCATGACCGCGCCGGTAAAGCTGCCCATCGTCGGCCCCATGCATTTCAAGGAAGTCAGCAAGGAGAAGCTGCTCGAATTCTGGCACGGCGTCATCCAGAAGACCGGCATGAAGCTGAACTTCAACGAGCGCATGGAGAAGATCACCAAAGCGGGCGACGGTTTCATCGTCAAGACCAACAAGGGCGAATACAAGACCCGCGCCGTGCTGCTCGCCATCGGCCGCCGCGGCACGCCGCGCAAACTGGGCGCCCCCGGCGAGGATTTGCCGAAGGTGGTGTACCGCCTGATCGAACCGGAGCAGTACAAGAACATGCATGTGCTGGTGGTCGGCGGTGGCGACAGCGCGCTGGAAGCCGCGATGGCTATCGCCGAACAGCCGGGCACCACCGTCATGCTCTCCTATCGCAGCGATGCCTTCGGACGCGGCAAGCCCAAGAACCGCGAGCGGCTGAAGGAGATGACCGCCAAGGGCCTCATCGACGTGCGCCTGAAATCCAACGTGAAGCTCATCACCAAGGACCGGGTGGTGATCGACCAGGATGGCCGCAACCTTGCCTTCCCCAACGACGCCATCATCGTCTGCGCGGGTGGCATCCTGCCTACGCCGTTCCTGAAAGAGATCGGCATCATGGTGGAGACAAAATTCGGCACCACATAAGGATCGTAGCGCTGGCGATGCGGCAGGCAGGTGAATGGCATGTACGCTGACCATGTCGTTATCGCCCTTCCGCACGGTCGTCGGACTGCAACCGCAATCCCACCGTCACGCACAAACCGTGTCCGCCATCCGCCGCAACCAGTTGCAGCGTTGCGCCATGCACTTCGGCGATGCGCTTGACGATGGACAAGCCCAGACCGCTGCCCTCACCTTGTGTTTCCGCCGCCCGATAGAACCGTTCCACCACCCGGGACATTTCCTGTTGCGGAATACCCGGACCGTCATCGCACACCGACAGGCAAGCCGACCCCGCATCCCGAACGACGCCCACGCGAACGGTCGTACCCGATGGAGAGTGACGCACGGCATTCTCGATCAGGTTACGCATCAGTATGCGCAGCAACTCCGCATTCCCGCGCACGGCGAATTCGTCCCCCTCCGTCAATTCGATGCGTACATCCCGGCCCAGCGCGACCGGCGCGATCGCCGCGATCTCACCGGCCGCGATCTCGCGCAGTCGGCATGAACCCGCCACATCGGCATTCGGCGCGTCGACACGCGCCAGCGTCAGTAACTGTCCGATCAGATGGGTGGCGCGGTCGCAGCCCCGGATTGCATTGTCGAGGGCATGGATGCGCTCTGCCTCTGCCGTGGCGTTGCGCGCCACCTGTACCTGCGCCTTGATCCCCGCCATGGGCGTGCGCAATTCGTGCGCGGCATCTGCGGTGAAACGGCGCTCGCGCTGGAAAGTGGAATCGATGCGCGCGAACAGGCGATTGAGCCGCTCGATCAGCGGCAACACCTCGCGCGGCGCCGCAGCCGTATCCAGCGGAGTCAGCGTCTCGACATCGCGCCGTTCCACTTCGGAAGCCAACCTGCCCAGCGGCTGCATGCCGCGCACCACCGCGACCCACAGCAGCAGCGCCAGCACGGGCAGCGCGAACAGCAACGGTTCCAGCAGATTGCCGACAATGTCCTGCGCCAGCTCATCGCGCACGTCGGCGCGCTCGGCCACCTGGACCAGGAACTCGCCCGATTCGTCCCACGCGCTGAATACCCGCCACCTTTCTCCGTCGATGACACTGTCGCTGAAACCTTTTTCGGTATCGGCCAGATGGTGCTGCGGTGCGTTGGCGGAATGCAGGCGCAATGTCTTTCCGCCTTCCCAAATCTGGAACGCCACCCGGCGCGCATACTTGTGCAGCAGCGGCGTGTGTTCCGTCTCCAGTTCATCCAGTTCGTGCGATGCCTGTGCGGCCAGCAACGCGGCATCCTGCGCCAGATGCGCGTCCAGCACCTCGTCGAATTCCTCGCGCGCGTCGAAATAGACGAACGCCGACGCCACGACCCACACCACCGCCACCGTCGTCAGTGCCAGTACCAGCAAGCGTCTTTTCAGGGAAACATGTTCGCGCATCTCAAGCTGCCTTGTCGGCTGAAATCAAATATCCCACGCCGCGTATCGTTTCGATCAGGCCGGGGAAGAGTTTGCGCCGCAGATGATGGATATGGACTTCCACGGCATTGCTCTCGACCTCCTCGCCCCATGCGTACAGTTGTTCTTCCAGTTGTGCGCGCGACATCACCCTGCCCGCATTCAGCATCAGGGCATGCAGCAGCGCAAACTCCTTCGGGGATAGTTCAACGGGCTTATCCTGATATTGCACGCGATGGGCGGCGGGATCGAGGGAGATTCCGGCAACTTGCAGCAGCAGATCAACTTTGCCGCCGGCACGGCGAATCAGCGCACGCAAGCGCGCGGCCAGTTCACCCATGTCGAAAGGTTTCAACAGGTAATCGTCCGCCCCCGCATCCAGCCCGCCGATGCGATCCTCCACCGCATCCCTTGCCGTCAGGATCAACACCGGGATGGAAGCGCCGCGACCGCGCAAACGACGCAGCACTTCCAGCCCCGCCAATCGCGGCAAGCCCAGGTCCAGCACGACGGCAGCATAGGGCTCGGTGGCCAATGCAAGATCGGCCGACACACCGTCCTTCATCCAGTCGACGGCATAGCCGGACTGTTTCAGTCCGGCCTGTATGGCATCGCCCAGCAGGGCATCATCCTCGACTACCAGCACGCGCATGTCTCACCTGTATTTACCAAAGGTCAATCGTCGTCGTCATCGTCGTGATGCCCGGCATGCGTGGCGACTGCGCCGGACGGCGTTGCACTGAATGCCGGATAACCGGCCCAGAACGCCACCACCACGGCCAGCATTATGACACCCAACCAGATATAAGAACGTTCTGCGCCCTGCTCCCGCTCGCTACTCTTGGTCCCGGTGATCATGGCGCGCAGCAGATTCTCGCGATGCAGAATACTGCTCACCACCACACCGGCGACATGCACCGCAACGACCGCCAGCATGCCGAACGAAAGTACCTCATGCAGTTCTTCCATCGCGTCGCCGCCGATGTCCTGGAACAGCAGCACGCCGCTCACGCCGGAACCAGCGGCCAGAAGCAGCAGCAACCAGATCGATACGCTGCCGGCCGGATTGTGGCCAACAAAATGTCTTGCCTTGCCTTTGACCATATCCGACACATAGCCAAGCACTTCTCCCGGCGTGAACAGGAAAGAATCGAACCGCGCATAGCGCGTGCCGATGAATCCCCACAACAGCCTGAAAACGATCAGCCCAAGTATGGTGTAGCCCAACATCACATGAATGTCGCGATAACGTTCCGATTCCGATGTCAGGAACGCGCCGCAGAACGACAGCACCAGTGTCCAGTGGAACACCCGCGTCGGCACATCCCAGACTCTTATTCCTTCGCTCACGATGTTTCCCCTGCTTATTTCGGCATGCGGATGTTGCGCTCGCGATAATCACCGCTCTCGGCCTCGGTGTGGCAGGCCGCGCAATTGGACGGGCTCTTCACCAGCGGGTTCTTCCACACGCGTTGCGGTACCTCGTCATGCTCGCGCACGAACCAGCGCGTCTCGCTAATGCGCAATAGCGGTTTTGCGGCAGGATCGATCTTCCTCCTGCTGGCATGTTGCTCCAGGAAAGCGCCGATCTCCTGCGCGACAGGCGCTTCCAGGCTGGCATCCGTGCCGAAGTGTTTGTCCAGTCCAGCCATCATCTCGCGCCAGGAAGCGGCGGGCAGCAGACGCGGCGGGAACGCCACATGACATTCACCGCATTCGGCCTGCCAAGCTGCATTGGTCGCAACAGACCTGCGGCCGCCTTCGTGCTCATCGTCATCGGCTTGCGCGACGGACATCACTCCGCCCAGCAGGACGACAGCCGCGAACATGCGCAATGCGCTTCCGAAATCGATTGACATGAATTTCCCCTTATTTGTTGATGGTAAGCAGGTAAGTGAGTACATCGCCCTTTTCCTGCGCTGTGCAGGCACGCTCGAGCACGTCGTTGCAATTGCGTTTGAACCATTTCTCCACCTTGGCGGGATCGGTGAAGCGCTCGGGATTGACCAGCGGCGCCATCGGTTTGATGAGCTTGCTGGTCTTGGCATGCTTGCCGCTGCTTGCCGGATTTTCAGTATGGCAAGAGGCGCAACTCCAGTCGTTGCCATGCGTGGCCTTGAAGAACTGTTCGCCGTTCGCGGCTGAAAAACCCTGGAATCCCGGAGTGGACCTTGCCGACTCGGCAAATTCGTCCATGATCTGGCCGAATGTTTCGGCGCCAGCCGGTTGCACTGCCGACATGGCGGCGACTACCAGCAGAACCGACATCGAGAATGCGCGTGACATATTGATCTCCTGCGATATGAATTTCGAGGAGTGCAGAATAGGCAGCCGGACTTAAGGCATGCTTAACAACGGAAGGTGCGGGAGGGAATTACGAAGAATTGGTGCCGCTTGTCGGATTCGAACTGACGACCTACCGCTTACAAGGCGGTTGCTCTACCAACTGAGCTAAAGCGGCTGAGGGATTGAAACTGGTGGGTCGGGCGAGATTCGAACTCGCGACCAACGGATTAAAAGTCCGCTGCTCTACCGACTGAGCTACCGACCCCGTCCCAAAAGGGAGCGCGCATTATACGGGTTTGACTTTGAGTGTCAAACGAAGCGGCGATGCGCTATACCCCGCGATAGCGCGTGGAATCAGGCACTCCGGCCGCTTGAAAGCCTTCGCGACGCAGGCGGCAGGAATCGCAGCGCCCGCAGGCCCGCCCCTCTTCATCGGCCTGGTAACAGGAGACCGTGATTGCGTAATCCACCCCGAGGCGGACACCCTCGCGGATGATTTCGGCTTTGGATAGATGCAGCAGCGGCGCATGCAAAGTGAGAGGCTTGCCTTCCACCGCCGCCTGGGTCGCCAGATTGGCCATGCGCTCGAATGCCGCGACATATTCGGGTCGGCAGTCCGGATAGCCGGAATAGTCCACCGCGTTCACGCCGAAGAAGATGTCCTGCGCCTTCAGCACTTCGGCCCAAGCCAGTGCGAGCGACAGCATGATGGTGTTGCGGGCGGGCACATAAGTGATGGGGATACCGCTGCTGGCATGCTCCGGCACGGCGATGTTCGCATCGGTCAGTGCCGAACCGCCAAAAGCGGTGAGATCGATATCGATGACGCGATGCTCGCGCGCTCCCAAGGTCTCTGCCACCCGTTTCGACGCGGCCAATTCGGCATGATGGCGCTGGCCATAATTCACGCTCAAGGCATAGCACTCGAATCCCCGAGCCCGCGCCATCGCCAGCACCGTGGCCGAGTCCAGACCTCCCGACAGCAATACCACCGCTCTTTTCATCTTCCGACCTCGTTACCCCACAACAATTTGTGCAACTGCACCTGCATGCGCACCGGCAAATGGTCGCGCAATATCCAGTCGGCCAACTCCCGAGGGGAAAGCCGCCCCTGTACCGGCGAGAACAGCACCGCACAGCGTTGCGGCAGTTCGTGTTCCTGCAGGACCTGTTTGGCCCATTCGTAGTCGGCTGCGTCGTTCAGCACGAACTTGATCTCGTCCTGCGGAGCCAGATGTTGCAGATTGCCCCACAGGTTCTTCTCCGCTTCGCCCGAGGCCGGTGTCTTGATGTCGATCACCTTCTGCACTCTGGCATCCACCCCGCTCACGTCGAGCGCACCGCTGGTTTCCAGCGACACGGCATAACCCGCATCGCACAGAGCTCTCAGCAAAGGCAGGCAATTCTTCTGCGCCAGCGGTTCGCCGCCGGTGACACAGACATAGTGTGCGCCGTGCTTGTCCACCTCGGCCATGATCGCCTCCAGCGTCATGCTCTGCCCGCCGCTGAACGCGTAAGTGGTATCGCAGTATTCGCAGCGCAAAGGACAGCCGGTCAGGCGCACGAACACCGTGGGCAGGCCGACACGGCTGCTCTCGCCTTGCAGGGAAAAGAATATCTCGCTGATACGCAAAGAATCGTTTGCGGAAGGTGTGGCCATCGTTCGGCTTACTTGATGGCGGCGAGGCGCTTCTTCGCTTTTTCCGATGCGTCACTTCCCGGGAACCGGGAGATGATCTGTTTCAGGGTCTTCTTCGCCGCAGTCTTGCTTTTCAGGCTGAGCTGGCAACTCGCGATGTTGAGCATCGCCTCAGCCACGCGCGGATGATCCGGGTATTTACCGACCAGCGACTGGTAACTGTCCATGCTGCTCTTGCATTCCTTTTCCAGAAAGAAGGCATTGCCCATCCAGTAGTGGACGTTGGCTTCATGCACGGACTGCGGATAGTTGTTGAGGAAGTTGCGGAATGCCGCTGCGGCATTCTGGTATTTCTCGGCCTTGTAGAGGGAATAGGCGGCCTCGAATGCGCGATTCTCGTTCAGCGGGTCTGCGGAGACGTCCCGGGTACCGTCGGCACGGCCGGAAGATGCGGCCGCAGGAGATGCGCCGTTACCTGCTTCGACACGGCGCAGGCGCGTATCGAGATCGACATAGAAATCCTTCTGCCGCTTCTCGGCATCCTGCAGGTGATGCACCAACTCCTCGTTCTGACCGTGCAGCTTGCGCAACTCGGTATTCAACGCTTCCATCTGCATCTGCAGGTCCAGCATGGAACGTATGTTCTGCTCCTTGTCCTGCTCCGCCGAAGCCAGCGCCTGTTCCAGCTTGGCGACGCGTGCTTCCAGTTGCTGTATCTGTTTGCGCGCATCGCCGTCCGAGAACAACCCCGCCGCAGCGTGGCTGCTCGCAACGCACAAACAGACAAGCAACCAGAAACGCATCGCGTGACGCTTTACTTGTAGACGATGTCGGCGCGACGGTTCTGTGCCCAGGATTCCTCGTCATGACCGGAGGCGCGCGGTTTCTCTTCGCCGAAGCTCACGGTCTCGATCTGGGATTCCTTCGCCCCGGCGAGGATCAGCGCCTTGCGCACATTGTTGGCGCGGCGCTGGCCCAGCCCCAGGTTGTATTCGCTGCTGCCGCGCTCGTCGGCATTGCCTTCCACGCGCACCTTGGCACTGCTGTTCTTGCTCAGATAGGCGCCGTGAGCCTGTATCGTGTCGCGATCCGCCGCTTGCACGGCATCGACATCGAACGGGAAAAAGACGCTATTGCTGTCGGGCATCGCGACTTCCTGCTCGCCTACGGGCGCAGACGCCTCGACTGCGGCGGGTGCAGCAGATTCCGCAACTGGTTCGGCAGCAGCAGACGCGGCAACGGGCTCCTTCACTTCTTCCTTGGCAGGCTCGCTGGCACAAGCCGCCAGGAATCCGACCAGAACGGAACTCAAAAGCAATCTCTTCATGTTGATCTCCTTTAGTTGTCGATGCGAATTACTGTTTCGAGAATGGGCCCCAGACGGGCTCGCGAATGTCGCCACGTTGCGCGAACATCTTTTGCTTCACCCTGCCGTCGCTGGACACGGTCGACAATATACCACGGCCTTGCGACTCGGTCGCGAACAGGATCAGTTTGCCATTGGGCGCGAAGCTGGGCTTCTTCTCCCAGCCGCCCGTGGTCAGTATCTGCATCTGCATGCTCTCGAAATCCTGCGTCGCGATATAGAACACACCGCCGTTGTAATGTGAGTAGACAAAACCCTTTCCGTCCGGACTGTAGCGCGGCGAGAAATTGCTCTTGCCCTCGAAGGTGAGCCGCTCTGCATAACCTCCCTCCACCGCGATACGATAGATCTGCGCGCTGCCGCCGCGATCCGAGGTGAACAGCAGCCACTTACTATCCGGCGAGAAAGCCGGTTCGGTATCGATGGCTTCGCCGAAAGTGATGCGGCGCAGCCCGCTGCCGTCGGCGCGTACCAGATAGAGCTGCGAACTGCCGTCGCGTGTCAGCACCATGGCGAGCTGCTTGCCGTCCGGCGACCATGTCGGCGCACTGTTGCTGCCGGAAAAATCCGCCAGCACCCTGCGTTTCTGCGTTGCCAGCGTCTGCACGTAGACCGTCGCATGTCCACGCTCGAAACTCACATAGGCGATCTGCCTGCCGTCCGGCGACCATGCCGGCGACATGATGGGTTCGTTCAGGGACAGCAGCGTCTGCTCGCCGTAACCGTCGCTGTCCGCCACCACCAGACGATAATGTTTTGCTTCCCGGTTGACGTAGGCAATGCGCGTGCTGAACACGCCGGCGCTGCCGGTCAGTCTTTCGTACACGAGGTCGGCGATGCGATGCGCAATGGCGCGTACCTGGTCCCCCGGCGCAGTCACCGCCAGCCCGATCAACTCCGACTGCCGCACCGCATCCAGCAACCGGAAGCGCACTTCCACCTTGCCGCCGTCCAGCGTGCGTACGCTGCCGATGACCAGCGCTTCCACGCCGGGCCACTCGGCATACCTCACATCGCCCGGCTCGTGCGGCGCCTTGCCCAGCGGATCGACCAGCTTGAACAGGCCGGTGCGCAGCAGGTCGTTGGACACCACAGTGCTGACCGCCTGCCCGGCGACCTGTTCTTCGTTCGCGAAACGCACCACCGAGATCGGCGTCTGGTGTTCCCCCGCGCCGGTGATCTCGATCTCCAGCGCGGCCTGCGCCGATATCGTCATGAACATTCCCAGCAATGCAAAAACATAACTACGCATACGCATCCTTTACTCCGGCCTGATCGTTAACTTCAGCACTCGAAACATCTTTTGCAATTCCACATCTGTCGGTATCGGCAACGGCTGTGCCTTGTAGATGGCGCGTTCCGCCGCATTGTCGTATGCGGCATAACCGCTGCCCTTCAACAGCTCGACTTCCATCACCGAACCGTCTGGCAGCAACGTGACGCTGAATGTCGCCTCCGCCGTCGGCGGCACTTCCTGTTTCACGATGTTGCGGCGGATCTTGCTGCGAATCATGTCCTGGTAGCGCCCGACCTGCGTTGCCGTGGCCGCATCCACTTCGGCGCGAATGCGCTTCTGTTCGGACTGACGCACCCGCTCGGCCTGGCGCAACTTATCCGAATAGGCTTCCAGCTCGCGTCGCTCCGCTTCCTGTTTCGCCTTGGCGGCAGCCGCCGCCTTCGCTTTTTCCTCGACCTGCTTCTTCTGCTTCAACTTCTTGTCCTGGATCTCGATGCCCGCCTTTGCCGGCGGCAACGCCGGAGCTGTGACCTTGGGCGGCGAAACGGGTTCCGTCCTGTCAGGCGGCGGGGGAAGCGATTGTTCCCGCACTGTTTCGGTGCTCGGCAGGCTGTCCCACATCTCCACCATGAAAGCGTCGGGCGGATGCGATTGCCAGCGGAAACCGAAATACAGCAGGAGGAAGAAGAACAGATGCACCGCCAGCGCCAGCATCCCGGCAGGCAAACGATACGGATCCTGATAGCTCAGCGTCGCGCTCATCGGCTCTTGGCGAGCAACCCGATCTTCTTGATTTGCTGCTGCTGCAACATGTCCATCACATTCACCACTTCTTCATAGCGCACGCTTTTGTCGGCCGAGATCACCACCGGCTGTTCCGGATTCTTCTTCAGACTGCGCTGCAACAGTTCCACCAGTTCGCTGCGCGAGACCGGCATCTCGTACCCGCCCTTGCTGTGGTCGCGCAAGATCAGCGTGGTGTTCTTGTTGATGACGATCTCCAGCGGCGCGACCGGCGGCGCCAGTGACTTGCCCACACTGGGCAGGTCGATCTGCCCCGGATTCATCAGCGGCGCGGTGATCATGAAGATCACCAGCAGCACCAGCATCACGTCGATGTAGGGAACGACGTTGATCTGCGACATCGGGCGATGTTCGCTGCGGCGGTTCTGCATCTAAGGGCGCACCTCTGACACGTTACTGGCGAAGCCAGCCGTTTGCGGGAAGAGGTGCAGGGCAGCCATTCCCGAATCTATCACTTTCACAAACCGCATCATGGCTGCCTCTGCAGTACGTTGGAAAACTCTTCGATGAAGCTGTCGAAGCGCGAAGACAGGCGCGAAACGTCATGCACATAGCGGTTGTACGCCACCACCGCCGGGATCGCGGCGAACAATCCCATCGCGGTCGCCACCAGCGCTTCGGCAATGCCGGGCGCCACATGCGCCAGCGTCGCCTGTCCCACGTTGGACAGTCCACGGAACGCATTCATGATGCCCCACACCGTGCCGAACAGGCCGACATAGGGGCTGACCGAACCGACAGTAGCGAGAAAGGAGAGATGCGATTCGAGATGATCCACCTCGCGCTGGTATTTGGCGCGCATGGCGCGGCGCGTGCCGTCCATCACAGCGGCAGTGTCCACCCCGTGAGTCTTCCGCAGCTTGACGAATTCGGCAAACCCCGCCGCGAAGATATGCTCCAGCGCGCCGACATCGCGCCTGGCCTTGCTGATCGCCTGCTGGTAGAGCGCATTCAGGTTCGGATTGCCCCAGAATGCTTCCTCGAACTCGTGTGCCTGTTTCACCGCCGCACGCACCGCAAACATCTTGAGAAAGATGTACCACCACGACATCATCGACACCAGCAACAACAGCCCCATCACCAACTGCACCAGCAGGCTGGCATTGGCGACCAGCTGGATGAACGACATATCTCCGATCAGTTCCATATCAATCTTTCCATTGATTGCGCAACACTTCCGGCACGCTCACCGGTTTGAAGGTCTTCACGTCCACACACACCAGATGCACCTCGCCCTCGGTCAGCACCTCTTCCCCGCGCAGAATGGTCTGGTCCAGCGTCACCCGGCTGCGCCCGATCTCCTTGATCTGCGCGGTCACGTTCACCAGATCGTCGAGAAATGCGGGTTTCAGGTAATCCAGTTTGATCGAGCGCACCACGAACATCACACCCAGCTTGTTCATCATGTCCATGTGGCTGTAGATATGCTCGCGCAACCACTCAGTCCGCGCGCGCTCCATAAAGTTCACGTAATTCGCGTGATAAACCACGCCGCCCGCGTCGGTGTCCTGGAAATACACCCGTACCGGCAAGGAGAAAATCTTGTGTTTACTCATCCCACAATTCCTTGTTGTTCGCACTGCGCGGTCGCACCAGACCGAAATGTTCATAGGCATTCGCCGTCGCCATGCGCCCGCGCGGCGTGCGTTGCAGATAGCCCTGCTGGATGAGATACGGCTCCAGCACATCCTCAATGGTATCGCGCTCTTCGCCGATGGCGGCGGCAAGGTTGTCCACGCCCACCGGTCCGCCGAGGAATTTCTCGATCACGGTCTGCAACAGTTTGCGGTCCATCACGTCCAGCCCGCGAGAGTCCACATCCAGCATGGTCAGTGCGGCATCCGCCACTTCGCGCGTGGCGTTGCCGTCGGCACGCACATCGGCATAGTCGCGCACGCGGCGCAGCAGGCGGTTGGCGATGCGCGGCGTGCCGCGCGAGCGTTTGGCGATCTCCAGCGCGCCATCGGCAGAGATGGGCAATTCGAGCAGACCGGACGAGCGCGTGACGATGCGCTGCAATTCCTCCGCCGTGTAGAACTCCAGCCGCGCCACGATGCCGAAGCGGTCGCGCAGCGGATTGGTCAGCATGCCCGCGCGCGTGGTCGCACCGACCAGCGTGAACGGCGGCAGGTCGATCTTCACCGAACGCGCCCCCGGCCCTTCGCCGATCATGATGTCGATCTGGTAGTCCTCCAGCGCGGGATAGAGTATCTCTTCGACGACAGGCGACAGACGGTGTATCTCGTCGATGAACAGTACATCGTTGGGTTCGAGGTTGGTGAGCAGCGCGGCGAGGTCGCCCGCGCGCTCCAGCACCGGACCGGAAGTGTGGCGGATGTTGACCCCCATCTCGCGCGCGATGATCTGCGCCAGCGTGGTCTTGCCCAGACCGGGCGGGCCGAACAGCAGCACATGGTCGAGCGGCTCGTTGCGCTTGCGCGCGGCCTGGATGAATATCTCCAGTTGTCCGCGTATCTTTTCCTGGCCGACGTACTCGTCGAGCTGCTTGGGTCGCAGCGCGCGCTCCAGCGCCTCTTCCTGCTGCGAGGCTGGCGCGGCGGAGATGATGCGCGGTTCCGAGGTGAGATCGTCGTTGTGGATCATGCTTTGGATAATAACTTAAGCGCCTGCCTGATGCCGCCCGAGACATCGGCATCCTTGGGCAACTGCTTCGCCGCCCAGTCTGCTTCTTTCTCGTTGTAGCCCAATGCCAGCAGCGCGTTGACGATGTCGCTGCCGGACGAAGCAACCACTGTGCCTTGCGCAGTGGTTGCGCCCGCCACCGAAAACTTGCCCTGCAATTCCAGCAGCAGGCGCTCGGCGGTCTTCTTGCCGACGCCGGGGATTTTGGTGAGGCGCGATGCATCCTTGTTCGCCACCGCCGCGGCAAGGTCGCCGATGCTCAGGCCGGACAACACCGACAGCGCGAGCTTGGGGCCGACGCCGCTGATCTTGAGCAACTGGCGGAAGGCGATGCGTTCTTCATGGGTGGCGAAGCCGTATAAAAGTTGCGCGTCTTCGCGCACCACGAAATGCGTGTGCAGCACCACTTTCTCGTTCAACGCGGGCAGGTTGTAGAACGTGCTCATCGGCACGTCCACCTCGTAACCCACACCCTGCACGTCGAGCAATATCTGCGGCGGGTTCTTCTCCAGCAGGACGCCGCTCAGTCTTCCGATCATGTGTTTCCCTTGGTCAATATCATCGCCACCGACAGCAGCGCACCGTGCACCATCATCGCGCCGATGGTTGCCTTGATCGCTTCGCCCAGTTGCTGCGGCTGGGCGGCGTGGCGGAACAGCAGGCGCGCGGCTTTCACGCTCAGCGGCAAAGCCAGGAAGGCGGCCAGCGCCCACAGCGGCAACCAGCCCAGCAGCACACTGACCAGCAGCCATATATAAGACAAGGCCGCGATCAGCACATAGCCCCAGCGCGCCTTGCCCACATCGAGCCGCGCCACCCAGTGCAGCTTGCCTGCCGCGGTGTCCGCGGTGCGGTCGGGGAACTGGTTGATGTAGAGCAGGTTGGCGACCAGCAACGCATAGGACATGCCCGCGATAAACGGCTCCGCACTGAAGCCTTTGCGCTGCACGAAATCGGTGCCGACGGTGATGGCGAGGAAGCCCGCCGCCACGCACAGTTCACCCAGCCCGCGACTGTTCAATCGGAACGGCGGCGCGGAGTAGGCCCAGCCGATGAACAGCCCGGCAAGTCCGACATACAGCAGTTGCGGTGCGGAACGCGCCATCAGCCACAGTCCGGCGGCGGCCACGCAGGCCATCAGCGCGAAGCCGTAGTTGCGCATCTCGTTCTGCGTCATCACGCCGTTCTGGATGAAGCGGCTGCCGCCGGTGAAAGGGAAGATGCGCTCAGTATTCTGCGCGTCGGTTCCGTTGAGCGAATCGTAGTAATCGTTGAGCACGTTCACCCCGGCATGCGCCAGCAGAGCGAACAATGCGGTGACCAGTGCCAGCGGGATGTCGAACACGAGATCGCTGTGCCAGGCAGCTGCCAATCCAAGCAGGCAGGCCATCAGGCTCGCCGTCAGGAACGGGGGTCGGGTCGCGGCAACATAGCGCGCGACGGGATTGGCAAAAAGTTCCAGCGTCGGTTCCAGCGGCTGCGTCATACCAGTCTTCCTCCTCGAACTCGAAAACCCTTGGTCGCCAGTGCGCCCAATCCCATGCCGCCGTGTGCATGGCAGATCGCGCAGGCCAGCGCATCCGCCGCATCCGGACTCGGTGTGCCCGACAACTTCAGCAGGCGTTGCACCATCGCCTGCACCTGTTCCTTATCTGCGTGGCCGTTGCCGACCACCGCCTGCTTCACCTGCAGCGCGGTGTATTCCGCGACCGGCAAGTCCGCCAATACCGCCGCGCAGATCGCCGCGCCGCGCGCCTGGCCCAGCAACAATGTGGATTGCGGGTTCACATTCACGAACACCTTCTCCACCGCCACTTGTTGCGGCTGGTGCTGCGCGATGACTTCACTCAATCCGGCCAGGATCACTTTCAATCGCTCCGGCAATTCGCCATCCGGCGTCTTGATGCAACCGCTGGCGACGTATTGAAGGTGCTGGCCTTCTTTATCGATGACGCCGAACCCGGTGATGCGCAGGCCGGGGTCGATGCCGAGTATCCTCATTACTCTTGGAGGACCGCGTTGGTAAAGACCTCCTGCACATCACCGAGGTCTTCCAGCGCATCCAGCAGCTTCTGCATCTTCACCGCGTCGTCGCCGCTGAATTCCACGTCGGTATCCGCCTTCATGGTGACCTCGGCCATCTCGGGTTTGAAGCCCGCCGCTTCCAGGCGCTGCTTCACCGCAACAAAATCATGGGGCGAGGTGATGACTTCGATGCTGCCGTCGTCGTTGTTGACGATGTCTTCCGCGCCAGCATCCAGCGCCACTTCCATCAGCGCGTTCTCGTCGGTGCCGGGAGCGAAGATCATCTGGCCGCAATGCTTGAACAGGAAGGAGACGGAACCGTCGGTGCCGAGGTTGCCGCCGTATTTGACGAAGGCGTGGCGCACGTCGGCCACGGTGCGTGTCTTGTTGTCGGTCATGCAGTCCACGATCACGGCCGCACCGTTGATGCCGTAGCCCTCGTAGCGCAACTCCATGTAGTCCACGCCTTCCAGCTCGCCCGCACCGCGCTTGATGGCGCGCTCGACGTTGTCCTTGGGCATGTTCTGGTCATAGGCCTTTTCCATCGCCAGGCGCAGGCGCGGGTTGATGTCCGGATCGCTTCCGCCCAGCTTGGCCGCGACGGTGATCTCCTTGATCAGGCGGGTGAATACCTGCCCGCGTTTGGCGTCCTGGCGCCCTTTACGGTGCTGGATGTTGGCCCATTTGCTGTGTCCTGCCATGTTTCGTCCTTGCTGTATTCAATATGCCGGATGGTAACATTTCACGGCACGCGCTCCAAAACACGCTACAAGTGCTGAAACGCAGCCGCCACGGACAATTTCCCGCGGGCTGCGGCTATAATCTCCGCACACGCCACCCCGAGGAGCAAGCCATGAATATCCGCCAGTTTTCGATCCTGACCGCCAGCCTGCTTATATCGGCAAATGCCTTTGCCGACGAGGCCTTGCTCAGAAAGAGCGGCTGTTTCGCCTGCCATCAGGTGGACAAGAAGGTCGTCGGCCCGGCGCTCAAGGATATCGCTGCCAAATACAAGGGCGACAAAGGCGCCGTCGCCACACTGGCGAAAAAGGTTCGCGCGGGCGGTTCCGGCACCTGGGGCACGACACCGATGGCTCCGGCCCCTGCAACCGTGAGTGACGACGACCTGAAAACAGCGATCGCTTACATCCTCACTCTCAAGTAATCAGACGGACACAAAAACGAACAGGCCAGCTTGAAGCCGGCCTGTTCGTTTTCTACTACCGTTATCCGGCAATCACTTGCCGTCGCTCTTCATCTTTCCGGTATCACATTTGTCGCGCAGGTTCTGGTGCATCTGCTTCATGCCAGCCGTCATTTCATCCATGGAAAGCTTGCCGTCCTTGCTGGTGTCGTATTCGTCGAAATGGGCGAATGCCATCGGCATGCCGATCTCGGCCTCGTCCTTGCCCAGCATGCCGTCGCCATTGACATCGACTTCCTTGAAACGCTGTTCGAACATCAGGCCACCGCCCATCATCGGCCCTTTCGGCCCCATTCCGCCGCGCATGCCGCCACCCATCTCGTCCTGGGCGAGCTTGCCGTCTTTGTTGGCGTCCAGTTCCTTGAAACGCGCGTCATGGAACACCTCAAATTCTTTCTTGCTGACGGCGCCGTCGCCGTTTTTGTCCATTTCCTTGAAATGGATGCCTCCGTATGCACCGCAGGGCTTCATTCCGCACGCCTGTGCCAGCGGGGCTACGCATACCAGGCCTGCGGCCACGAATAAAGTCGATAAAGCTTTCATTGTTCTCTCCAGAGTGATTGTCGGCCCGCCCGAATGGCGGGCAGTGCGATACGGACAGGTTAACATGAACGAAGTTCAGCGACAGTCCGGCGGGGTATAATCCGCGGGAATTTTTTCAGCACCTCCCAATGGGCTTAACCCAAGATTTCATCTGTGATCCTTAATATAGATACGCCCATTTCCCTCTCCACAATCCTCTCCCGCAAGCGGGCGAGGAGGCAAACGAACGCTGCGCAAATTTTCCATCAATGAACATATTTTACGAAGAAGACGGCGGTTTCAAGGTGGGGAATATCCTCACCGACAACACCACCTCTCTGCAGGTCGAGAACACCCACGGCAAGCGCAGCAAGATCAAATCGGCCAACGTGATGCTGCGTTTCGCCCAGCCCGGCCTGTCCGAATTCATGACGCAGGCGGAGCAGGTGGCCGCCGACATCGACGTGGATTTCCTGTGGGAAGCCTCGCCGCAGGACGAATTCGAGTTCGGCTCCCTGGCGCAGGAATATTTCGGTCACACGCCGAACCCCATCGAAGCGGCAGGGGCATTGATCCGCCTGCATGGGTCGCCCATGCATTTCTACAAGAAGGGCAAGGGCCGCTACAAGGCCGCACCGCCCGACGCGTTGAAGTCGGCGCTCGCCAGCGCGGAAAAGAAACGACTGCTGGCCGAACAGCAGGCACGCTACACCGAACAACTCGGCAACTTCGAGTTGCCGGCCGAGTTCGCCGACAAGCTGGCGATGATCCTGTACAAGCCGGACCGCAACACCATCGAGGTCAAGGCGCTGGAAGCGGCGTGTGCGCACACCCACCTGTCCGCCGCCCACCTGCTGGAAAAGTGCGGCGCCCTGCCTTCCACTCACGATTTCCACCTGAACAAGTTCCTGTTCGAATACTTTCCCAAGGGCATCGACTTCCCCGCGGTGACGGTGGATGAGCATCCCGAGCTGCCGCTGGCCGGGGTCAACGCCTTCAGCATCGACGACGCCAGCACCACCGAGATCGACGACGCCTTCTCGCTCGAACAACTGGCGAGCGGCAATTGGCGCATCGGCATCCACATCGCCGCGCCCACGCTGGGCATCGTGCCCGGTTCCGAGATCGACGGCATCGCCGCACAGCGCATGTCCACCGTGTATATGCCGGGCGACAAGATCACCATGCTGCCGGACAACGTGGTGCAGTCCTTCACGCTGTGCGCGGACCGGGTCAGTCCCGCACTCTCCCTGTATGTGGAGGTGAACGAGGCGCTGGAGATCGTGAACAGCGAGAGCCGCATCGAACGCCTGCACATCGCCGCCAACCTGCGCCACGACACGCTGGAACCGCTGTTCAACGAAGAGTCGCTGGCGGCAGGCAAGCTCGATTACGCCTACGCGCCCGAGCTCAAACTGCTGTGGGACTTCGCGCAGAAGCTGGAGGCCGGTCGCGGCAAGTCCGCCGACAACAGCACGCAGCAGGTCGACTACATCTTCCAGGTGGAGAACGACCGCATCACCATCGGCCAGCGCCTGCGCGGCTCGCCCATCGACAAGGTCGTGTCCGAGTTAATGATTCTGGCCAACAGCAGTTGGGGCAAACTGCTCGACGACAACGGCGTCGCCGGCATCTACCGCACGCAGAACAACGGCAAGGTGAAGATGAGTACTGTCGCCGCGCCGCACCAGGGACTGGGTGTGGCACATTACGCCTGGTCGAGTTCGCCGTTGCGCCGCTATGTGGACCTCGTCAACCAGCGCCAGATCATCAGCGTGCTGCGCGGCGAGCCGCCCGCCTACGCCAAGAACGACGCCACTCTGTTCGCCATCCTGAGCGGTTTCGACACTGCCTATACCGCCTATGCCGAATTCCAGCGCGAGATGGAACGCTATTGGTGCCTGCGCTGGCTGCTGCAGGAGAACATCAAACAGGTGCCAGCCACCGTGCTGCGCGAGAACCTGGTCAAGCTCGTCGATATCCCGTTGGTCGGCCGCATCCCGTCGCTGCCGGAAACGCCGCCCAACACCAGGGTCACGCTTGAGATCGGCGATATCGATCTGCTCGACCTGAATTTCGATGCGCGCTACGTGGCCGCAGTGGAAGCCGTCGCATGAGCGGCATGTTCGCCAATGCGGCCGGGCTGTTGAAGCAACCGATCACGTTCGGGGTCGCGTTCTCCATCTCGCTGCACGCATTCCTGCTGTTCGGCATCGCGCTCGTGCTGCCCGACATCAAGCAGATCCCCGTCATCAGCCAGCCGCTGGAAGTGGTGCTGGTCAACAGTGCCTCGCGCAACCGCCCCAGCAACGCCAGCGCCTATGCGCAGAGCAACCTGGACGGTGGCGGCAACTTTGACGCCGAACGCCGCGCCAAGACACCGTTCCCGGTGCTGGGCAATGACAAACGTTTCACCCCGGAGCAAACCACCCAGCGCCTGCGCCAGTTGGAGCAGGAGACCAAACGCATGCTCACGCGCGACAAGAGCGACTACCGCGTGGCCGAAGAAATGGACCTCAAGCACCAGACCAGCGACAACGCCAACGGCCATGAGCTGGTGCAGCGCTCGCTGGAGATCGCGCGGCTGGAAGCGCAGATCAGCAAGAGCCTGGACATGTACGAGAAAATGCCGCGACGCAAGTTCATCGGCGCGCGCACGCAGGAATACCGCTATGCCCAGTATGTTGAAGACTGGCGCGCCAAGGTCGAGCGCATCGGCAACCTCAACTATCCCGAGATCGCCCGCCGCGAGAAGATTTACGGCAAGCTCACGCTCACCGTCTCCATCCGCGCCGACGGCAGCGTGGAAAGCATCGAGATCAACCGCCCTTCCGGACAGCGCATCCTCGATGCCTCCGCCGTCCGCATCGTCAAACTCTCCGCCCCCTTTGCGCCCTTCCCGCCCGACATCCGCAAGGAACTCGACATCCTCCACATCACCCGCACCTGGATATTCACCAGCACGGACCGGCTGGAATCAGAGTAGCGCCCCGAGCAGTGAGCAGGGGCCCCGCACAGCGGGGATGTGAACGTCCGCGAGTGGGCGCTGGGCCGCCGAATTTGCCGTACTAAATTCCTACTCCGATTCGATCTGAAGCGGCGCCCCGAGCAGTGAGCAGGGGCCCCGCGCAGCGGGGATGTGAACGTCCGCGAGTGGGCGCTGGCCGCCGAATCTGCCGTGCTGAATTTCTACTCCGGTTCGATCTGAGGAGGCGCCGACCACCACCGTTCTCTCGATAGCATTCTGCTCGCCAGATATCTGGCAGCCCCGGGGCTGCAACCGCTCCAGCGCAAGCGGCAGTAGTTCCAGATGAAACGAGCAAGACCGACGATTCCGTTCAGCATGATCGCTCCTTTCCATTCCGGGATTCTGACCTCAAGCGAAGGCAGGCCATGCGATGCGCCCGTTCACACAAGCCAATGGCCACAGCGCTAATGATTTCATGCAGGCAGGGCGAACCCCTTTTCCCGAAATATCCGCAGACACGCGGACGCAACTACCTCATCGTAGAAAGTCCCCATGCCGCGTTCGATCTCTACCAGCGCCTTTGCGATGCCATGACCCGGGCGATAGGGTCGGTGCGATGCCATGGCCTCGACCACGTCGGCCACCGCCATGATGCGCGACTCGAGCATGATCGACTCGCCCCTCAATCCGTGCGGATAACCGCTGCCGTCCATGCGCTCATGATGTTGTAGCGCAACCAGCGCCACCGGCCAGGGGAATCCCACATCTTTCAGTGCCTCGTAACCGAATTGGGTATGTTCCTTGATCAAGGTGTACTCCGCCGCGGTGATCCGTCCGGGCTTGACGAGGATCTCGGTCGGGATGCTGATCTTGCCGATATCGTGCAACTGTCCGGACACCCGCAATCCCTCGATGCGGAACTCGTCCAGCCCCATCTCGCTGCCTATCGCGGCCGCGATCAGGGCAGTACGACGCTCATGGCCGGCGGTGTAGGGATCGCGCATCTCGCTCAGCGTGGTCGCCACGTTCACGGTGCGCATGAAGGCATCCTGCAACTGGGCGACATAACGCTGGATCTGCTCCTCGGCGACCTTGCGCTCGGTGATGTCCTTGATCACACCGTCGTAGGACAGCAGTTTGCCGGAGGTGTCCTTGAACATGATGGTGGTATCGCTTACCCAGCGCATCTGCCCGTCCTTGCGGATGATGCGGTATTCAACCGGCGGGATATCTTCGCCTGCCAATACCTGCCGGATATGATTCCTGATCTTGTCGCGATCTTCCGGCGCGACGATCTGTATCCAGAGATAGGGATCGTTGGAGAACTCCTCGGGAGTGTATCCCGTCACCGTCACACATCCCGGACTGTGCAGGGATTCTCTGGCGCTGCCGTTCTCGACATTCACTGTGTACTGGTAATCGGTCAGCCCATCGGTGATGCGTTTGTAACGAGCTTCGCTTTCCAATAGTTGCTGCTTGACCTGTTGCCGCTCCGTCATATCTCTTATGTTGAACTGCACCACCCTGTCGCCATCCACCGAATAGGTATTGACGATGAATTCCACATGGAATCGCCGCCCGTCCATGGCAGTCAGCAACAAGTTCTCGAAACGACGGTAGTTCTCCTGCTGGAGCTCGAAGAAGCCGCCCCTGCCGGGAAGTATCTCCTGGAAGAATGGCAGCTCCCATACTTTCATCGCGATGAAATCCGCATGGCTGAGACTCATCATCTTGATCAGGAACGGATTGACATCCACAACATCGCCGCTCTCGGCGTTCAGGACCAGTATCCCGTCCTTGGTCGACTCGAACAGGCGACGATAACGCAACTCGGACGCGATGAGCTTGTTCGTGGTGAGCTTGCGCTCGGCCTCATGGGCGAAATTGTCCAGAGCAAAACAGATATCGATCGCCATCTCGCCCAACAACTTGCGCACGTCGTCACTAAAGGCATCGACGTCCGCCGAATACAGGGCGAGTGCGCCGATGACGACATCTTCGCGACTCAACGGCAATGCCGCAGCCGCACCCCACTCGTCATCTTCAATGCCGGCATGGCGCTTCGCCGCAAACTCCGCTCTGTGACAATCCTGTATCCACACCGGCCTGCTTTCGCGTATGGCAGTTCCGACCATGCCGCACCCCGCAGGGTCATCGTCCAGAGTGACGTCAATTCCATCGAGGCATGTCTGACCGGTGCCATAGGATGCGACCGGCCTTACATGTCGACCGTCCACATCCACCATCCCGACCCAGGCCATGGTCATCGCGCCAAAATCCACCACGTCGCGGCAGATCGCCTGGAACAGATCATCCTCGCTGGTGCAGCGCACGATGGCTTCATTGCACTTGCTTAACGCAGTGTAGAACTGCGGCGGGTGCCGCACCCGTTTCACCGATCTGGATTTCCTGGTACCGATGGTATTCCTTGCCATGTCCATGATATTCACCTCGGGAAGCAGCTTTCCGAAAGCGCCATGATCGAATGCTGCATCCAGCTGATTTATCCAATGCGGGCTGCAGATGCATGGAAGCAGTGCGTTTGCGATGCTCGCAATTCCTTTTGCCTGGGCGCGTGTCTGGCTCCCAGTCGCATCAGCGACCAATCTCTCCCAGAGGGTGCACGAACATCTTCAGGAATCTGCTTCCGTCATACCCCACATGGGCGAAGTTCAGGTTGATAGCCAGGGAATCGCCCTTCCTGTTCTGCACCTGGAAATGATGGCCACAGCGGCAGAGATAATTGAGCAGGGGATTGAAATGCCCGCCCTGAACCAGTTCCACACCGTAGAGTTGCGGCAACAGCATCGAGATATGGCATTGCACCAGGTCATCACGCAGAAATCCGAGCAGCTTCTCGAACGACCGGCTGCAATCGTGGATCACGCCGCCCTCATCCAGCGAAAGCGTCGGCAGATCAATTGGAAGATGCAGACTGCCGCCCGCGCAATGCACTGTAACGAGATCTGAATCGGTGGCTTCTACAATTGCACCAACTCCGCTATGAATATCCATTTCGCCCTCCTCAGACCATGTACGCGCAACACCCCACCCCGGGACGCAGAAGTTACTGTTGCGGCACACATCAATAAATACGAGCAAACACATACGGGAAAATACGCGTATCGCCGCAATGCCCCATGCCATCGGGCTTGCACGAATGTCGACAGTTTGTCGGGAGAAATGCGTACGGGTTTTTGCGGATGTTCACTCCGATACGCCGGAGTAGTGTGCACACATGAGCCGCAACAGCATCGGGGCCGCCGTCTGCACCCCATGCTGATTCCCGCAGCTCGACAATGGATCAGGAGTTCATCATGTCCGCTCACATCAAGGTTTTCAAAAAACGCCACTGGAATGTCGCGATGATTACCGCTTCCTTCTGCGGGGCCGCGGTGTACATGTTTTATTTCCCTCTGCACGACTGGCTGAACATCGCGGTCGGGCCCGACAACCGGGTCGTGGATTCGGTCGGGACGTTCATCGTCGTACTGGTCAGCTTTCTGGTCAGCAATCTGGTGTCGCTCACGATGTTCCGCGACGTATTGCTCGGGATGACCGCCATCCAGGAGCAACTGGATAAAAAGCTCTCCGGCGACGAAGACATCATCAACAGTACCGCCAACGATCTGGGCAATCTGCACAAACTCACCCAATTGCTCAACGACCAGCTCAACTCCATCACCGAAGAAACGGAGCGCTCGGCTTACGGCATCATGGAACGGCTACAGGGCATCGACGGCGTCGTCAACGAACTGCTTGCCACAGTCACCGACAGCGCCAAGGAGTCCGATGTCCTGGTGGAGTCGGAAGAAAAGAGTACGGGTTCAAACGTGGAACTGATCGAGAACCTCAACCGCTACATACAGGAACGCTTCGTCGAGTTCGATTCCGACCGCGCAAGCATGTCGGTCGTGGTGCAGCAGGCGCAATCGCTTTCCGCTCTTGTGGATCTGGTGAAAAACATCTCGTCGCAGACCAACCTGCTGGCGCTCAATGCGGCCATCGAAGCTGCCCGCGCCGGCGAACTCGGCCGCGGTTTCGCCGTAGTCGCCGATCAGGTACGCAAACTCTCCGGCGAGACCAATCAGGCGGTATCGATGATCCAGCAAGGTATCGGCACCGTAACCAAGACCATAGAAGACCAGTTCCGCGTCAAACTCGAACAATCCAACATCGAAAAACAGAGAGTGGTGCTGGAGAATTTTTCGCGGCACCTGGACAGCATGGGCACCAACTATCACAAGCTGATGCAGCGCGATGAAGAGATGCTGGGTCGCCTGGGCGGAACCAGCCAGAAGCTGTCCGCCATGTTCATGGACGTGCTGGGCAACATCCAGTTCCAGGACATTACCCGGCAACAGATCGAGCAGGTGCAAAAGGCCATCACCCGCATCGACTCGCACATCGCCGAACTGGTGAGCATGATGCACAGCAAGGATTTCAAGAACACGTCCACGATCAAGGAACACCTCGATCAAATCTATGATGGCTATGTGATGGAAAAGCAGCGCAGCGTGCACATCGCCGCCATGGGAGGGGCATTGCAGGCAAACTGCGCGGGGCTCGGCGCGGCGAAGATCGAACTATTTTGACCTTGGCCTGCCGGATAACGCCATGAGCGCGCTAATGTGACTCGCGATGCGATTCGTGTTGAGACTCGTGATACGCAACGATGTGAGCGAGTTCCACCATATTGGAGGTGCCGGTCTTGAGGATAAGGCGAGTACGATGAGTTTCCACCGTCCGGTAGCTGATGTTCAGACGCATCGCGATCTCCTTGCTGGTCAATCCGGCGATCGCCAGCATCATCACCTCGCGTTCGCGCTCGGTCAGATTGGCCAGTCTCGCGTCGTTGAACAAGGCATCCTGACCACGATCATGAGTGTCGGCGCACCGCTCCAGCGCCTCTTTCACGCGCGCCAGCAACAGCGCGCCGTCCACCGGCTTGGTCAGGAAGTCCATCGCCCCTGCTCGCATGGTATGTGCAGTCAAAGCTATCGTGCCCTGCCCGGAGAGGAAGATGATCTGGATATTCTTCAGATGCCGATTTTGCATCTCCGCCTGCAGCATCGGCCCGTCCATATCGGGCATGCTCACATCAAGGATCAGGCAGCCGCTGGTATCGGGGGTGCAGTGGGCAAGGAAATCGCCCGCGCCGGAATAAGCATCGACGATATATCCGGCTGACTGCAACATCACGGTGATGGCTTCCCGCACGTCGGCATCATCATCAACGACAAATACATTGGCTAGTGTGCTCATGATATGAATGGCAAAGTGAAATGAAAGACAGCCCCCTTCAGCTCCTGCGGATAAAGGCAAAGCTGACCGGCATCCTGCGGTGCGACCCATAGGCGGCCACCATTCTCCTCGATCAGCGAACGGCTTACGGCCAATCCCATGCCCGTACCCTTAGTCTTGGTGGTGAAGAACGGCTCGAACAGGCGCGGCAAATCAATCTCCCTGACTCCCGGCCCGTTATCCTGCACAGTAATCTGGGCCGCATTCTCGTCGGGTCTGGCGCAAACATTTACCGCGATGACGGGTTGCCCAACCGCTGCTTCGGCCATCGCCTCGACGGCGTTGTGCAACAGGTTTAGTAGCACCTTGCGCAAATGGATGCAATTGGCCCGAACCATGCGCAAGCCGTCTTCTACCTGCATCACATGCTCGAATGCCAAGCCATCCTTTACCTTTGCATCATGCAATATCCGTTCTATCTCCTGTCTCAGGTCGAATGACTTGGCCGGAGACACCTCGACCCTGAACAGATCAAGCAATTCGCGCATCGAACTCCTGGCTCGTGAGGACTCACGCTGGCAACCGTTGATCGCCTTGCCGATCAGCTTCATGTCCGGATTCCCGTTCTTCAACAGCAAATCGGCCGCATCAGCATAGGAAGAGATCGCCAGCAGCGGTTGATTCAATTCGTGCGCGATGGAAGCCGCTGTCTGTGCAAAGACATGCATGGCGTGCAACTCGGCCGGCTTGCTCCGCCACTCCGATATCTCTTCCTCCAGTTGCATTTGCCTAGTGATGTCCGTAACGAAGATACGTGTAGATGACCTCCCATCAACCGACTCCTGCCTGTAATCCAGTCTTGCATGCAGGAACTCCCCGTTATCGCGGCGGAGTTTCAACTCGCAGCCATGCGTCTCGCCGGATCGCCTTGCCACCCTCAACTGCCGACGCCACCGGTTCCGGTCCGAGGCTTCAATCCAATGGATGAAATGGCGATCGATCAGCTTGCGGTTTTCCACCGCCAGAAGCAATGCACATGCCTTGTTCATCTCCATTACTCGCCCATCTTGATCGAGCGCAAGATAGCCGATGGGAGCGAAATCGTATGCTTCGAGATATCCGGTGCGGGATTCGGTCGCAAACTCCTTCTCCGGTATTGATGCCGCACCCCGCATCTCCAGCCCGAGTTGATGCGATCCGGGCTCGACTGGATTATTCACTGCGGTATGGGAATATGCTGCGGCGGATGTGAATGTGGAGGAAAACTGCTTCAGGACACGATTTATTTCCAGGCTCGACAACGCCGGATCGCCGAAATTTCTGCTGTATTTCAGCGGATGAGTATCTTGCGTTTCCATGGTCGCACCTCGGCAAGTATGTTGATGCTAAATTATGACGCTACCGAACTTGCCACCGCTTCAGACAATCCCTGAACCCGCTTTGGGAAACCTGTCATTCGCTACTGCGGCCATGGCCATGTTCGAAGCTTCATAAGTTCTGGTCGCGGTTGTTCTTATTTTGCGATGCCAGAGCAAACCAACTACTCGCCTCCTGCGGGTAAAAATATACATCATTCATATAATGTTTATACATAGAAATGATTCCTACTTGCGCTTGCGTACGTGTTTCTACCTATCCTCCAATCTCTGGCTCAATCAACTTTGTCCTCGACTTTGAATACATACAGCTGTCGGGTAAAATCCGCCCCCGATGCGCTCCTTCTTCCTTAAATTTCTACTTGTACTTGCCCTGCTGTTCGCGCAGCAAGGCTCGGTATTGCACGGCATCGCGCATACCCTGGCGGAGCAGTCGCAGGATCAATCGCTACCGCACGACCAGCAGTGCGAGTTGTGTGCAGCCTACGCACAGGTCGGCAGCGCTGTAGGCAGCAGCAGCATACAGTTCGATCTCACTGCTTCGTTTGCCGAGACGCACAGCAACCTTGCTGTCGCGCTCCAATCGTCCACCTTCGCCGCATTCGCGGCGCGCGCCCCGCCTTACTCCGCTTGAGATATGGGTCGGACTTTTGTCCGACTACAGGATGCCGGACTGAATCCGGCAAGTGTCGGGTTAAAACCCGACCCACCTTCTTTCGGAGAAATACATGTTCAAACGTATCTGTTCCAGTACGGCCATGGCCGTATTGTTGAGTCATTCCATCCAGGCTGCCGCTGCCGACAACAGCAATGCGGACAACGCCTTCAACCCCGCCTTCTCGCTCATCCTGTCCGGCGGGTATGGCAACCTGCAGCAGGACCCCGCCATCCCCGCCACCGGCTTCGCCATGAATCCCGCACCGGAGCATGAGCAGGGTTTCAATCTCGGCGAATCGGAGATGGGCATCTCCGCCAACATCGACCCGCAGTTCCGCGGCGCGGCCACACTGGCACTCGACCCGGCCGGCGGCGTCAGCGTGGAGAACGCCTTCGTGCAGACCACCTCACTAGGCGACGGACTCAACCTCAAGTTCGGCCGCTTCTTCTCCGGCCTCGGCTATCTCAACGAACATCATGCGCACGCTTGGGACTTCACCGACCAGCCGCTGGTGTATGCCGTGCTGTGGGAGAACCAGTTGGCCGATGACGGTCTGCAACTGAAATGGCTGGCGCCGACCGAGATGTTCTTCGAGATCGGCGGCGAGGTCGGCAAAGGGCGCGGCTTCCCCGGCACCGAGCGGGCCAAGAACGGCAGCGGCGCGGGCGTGCTGTTCGTGCATGTCGGCGACGACATCGGCATCGAACATAGCTGGCGCGCGGGAGCCTCGCTGCACCGCACGCGCCGCGTGGATGCTGAGAGCGTCGACGTTCCAGACATGGGCGGCAATGCGGTGATCAACCTGTTCACCGGCGACAGCCAGACCGTCGGCCTGGACTTGGTGTGGAAATACGCACCCGACGGCAACGTGCGCAACAGCTATGTGAAACTGCAGGCCGAGTATTTTCGCCGCAAGGAAGACGGCGAGCTGAGCTACGACACCGAGGGTGCGAACGTCACCGACAGTTACACCATCACCCAGAGCGGCTTCTATGTGCAAGGCGTGTACCAGTTCATGCCGCGCTGGCGCAGCGGGTTGCGTTACGACAGACTCGACCCCGGTGTCGCACAGGTAGGCGCACTGAATGCGGGCAATGTGATCGCCGACTACGCCTACAACCCGTCACGCACAACTTTGATGGTGGATTACAGCGCCAGCGAATTCTCGCGCCTGCGCCTGCAACTCGCGCACGACAACTCGCGCCAAGGACTGGCT
Source organism: Gammaproteobacteria bacterium (assembly GCA_018813765.1). Classification (GTDB taxonomy): domain Bacteria; phylum Pseudomonadota; class Gammaproteobacteria; order Burkholderiales; family Gallionellaceae; genus Sideroxyarcus. The sequence goes on from JAHJBC010000010.1 coordinate 95,352, forward strand.
GATAATCAGTTCTTCGTGCAGTACATCATGAGCCTGGGCGCGCATGGGGCGCATCAATATTGAAAACGATTCACCGTCATTGATGAAACTACTAGCCATTCAACTAAGCCCGCAAGCGGGCAAGTCGCTGGTTATCCGGCGAAGGCCGGAATCCAGTGCATTTATCCAAAATGCAGTTGGCTTTGCCCTGCTTCGCAGGATTTCATATTTGGCTGGATTCCCGCCTTCGCGGGAATGACGAAACCGAAAGGGTCTCTCCATGAAAAAAGTTCTTTGTGCATTCTTGCTTTTTGCTCTCGGTACCCCCGCCCACGCAGCCCTCAACATCTTCGCCTGTGAACCCGAGTGGGCGGCGCTCATACAGGAATTGGCAGGAGACAAAGCCAGCGTCTACACCGCCACCGGCGCGCTGCAGGACCCGCACCACATCGAGGCGCGTCCCAGCCTGATCGCAAAGGCGCGCCGTGCCGACCTGGTGGTGTGCACCGGCGCCGAGTTGGAGATGGCCTGGCTGCCGGTGGTACTGCGCGAGTCCGGCAACAGCCGAGTGCAACCCGGCAGCGTCGGCTATTTCGAAGCGGCTTCCGTGGTGCACATGCTGGAAGTGCCGACCCGGCTGGATCGCGGCGACGGCGACGTGCATGCCCAGGGCAATCCGCACATCCAGACCGACCCGCGCAATTTCCTGCCGGTCGCCGACGCGCTCGGCAATCGCCTGATCCAGCTCGACCCCGCCAACGCCGCCGACTACCGGCAACGCCTCGCCGCTTTCACCCAGCGATGGAGCGATGCGATCGCCGGCTGGGAAAAACAGGCCGCTCCGCTCAGGGGCGCACCGGTCGTGGTACAGCACCAGGGCTTTCCCTATCTGAGCGCCTGGCTGGGCTTGAAAGAAGTGACGACGCTGGAACCAAAACCCGGCATGGAGCCCAGTGCAGCGCACCTGTCGCAAGTGCTGAACACGCTGCAACAACATCCGGCAAAGATGGTGTTGCGGGCGGCGTATCAGGATGGCCGCCCATCGGAGTGGATATCGCAGCGCGCGCATATCGCCGCGGTGGAGCTGCCTTATACGGTGGGCGGCAGCGAGGGGGCGAAAGACCTGTTCGGGTTGTTCGATGACACGGTCTCGCGCCTGCTGGTCGGCTTGAAATAACGCCGTCATTAGCCGGTATCCAGTGAAAATGCTCTCCGCAAAGCGGAGACAAAGCCCTAATAGCATTTTGAATAGAAGCACTGGATTCCGGCCTGCGCCGGAATGACGAACTACTAAAGGATTGCAATGAACACGCTCGAACTCGACATCCTGCTCCCCGCCTTCCTCGCCGGACTGTTGGTGCTCACCACGCACATCCCGTTCGGCATGCGCGTATTGCAGCGCGGGGTGATCTTTGCCGACCTTGCCGTAGCGCAGATCGCCGGGCTGGGGGTCGTCATCGCCGGATCGCTGGGGCTCGCCGAACAACCGCTGCTAGTGCAACTCATCGCGGCTGGCAGCGCACTGGGCGGGGCGGCCTTGCTGGCATGGATAGAACGCAACGCGGCTGAAGTGAAAGAAGCGTATATCGGTCTCTCCTTCGTGCTCGCTGCCTGCATCGGCATCCTGCTGATGAGCCGCGACGTGCACGCGGGCGAGCATCTGAAGGACCTGCTGGTCGGGCAGATCCTGTGGGTGAACGACTCGCAGCTCATCGCCACTGCGCTGCTCACCGCCGCACTGCTCGTCGTCTGGAAACTTTTTCGCCAGCGTCTTGGCCACTTCGGTTTTTACGCCCTGTTCGCCCTCGCCATCACTGCCTCGGTGCAACTGGTCGGCATCTATCTGGTGTTCGCCAGCCTGATCGTGCCCGCGCTCGCCACCTATCGGCAGCAAAAGCGGCGCTACCTGTTCGCCTTCGCCGTCGGCATCACGGGCTACGCGCTCGGTCTGCTGACATCGGTCTGGTTCGATCTGCCCACCGGGGCCACTGTCGTATGCGCGATGGCATTGGGCGGAGCTGCGTTGCTGACCGTACAGACACGCGCCTGACTGCCCCGCATAGTCCATCCTGCCTGCATCCGCGTAACAGTAGCTGTGTTATATTCGCCGTCCGCGATAAAGGGATGGCGCATGTCGTTGGATAGAAAGCTCTTTGCAGCACCCACCAGACTCTGGATGAACTGGCCGCTCTGGGGCGGACTGCTGGTAATGTTGTTGCTGGCGAAACATGCCTGGGTGCTGTTCGCCCCCGCCGAGCAGGCCATCCCCGCTACCACGATTGCAACCGGATCCGCGCAGGCTGAAAGATTGTTCGGAGAGGTCAGCACCGCGACCGCCGCCGCATCGCTCAATGGCATCCGCCCCATCGGCATCTTTGCCCATGGCAGCAAGGGATTTGCGGTGATGATGACCGAGTCCGGTCAGGTCGGTGTGGGCGTGGGGGATCTGGTGGCACCGGGGATACGCCTGGTCGAGACGCATGCCGACCACGTGATTCTGGAACGCAACGGAATCCGGCAACGCGCCGACCTGAGTAAGGCCCCGGCTGCAACCGGCGGGATCACCCCGGCTGGCCCGGTGCGCGGCATGACAGTACCCCCGGCGGGCGGACGCATACTCGACCAGCTCACGCCCGAGCAGCAAATGATCATGCAACAGCAGCAACGAGATTTGATAAGGGGAAGACCTTGATCTACCGCATCGTGAGACGAATCCTGCTGCTATGCAGCCTCGCCCTGTTCATCGCGGCGCCATGCCATGCTGAGAAGCAGGCCGAAGAAGAACTGGTCTCGCTGAATTTCGTCAACGCCGACATCCAGGAAGTCATTCGCGCCATCTCGCAGATCTCGAAGAAGAACTTCCTCGTCGATCCGCGCGTGAAGGGCACCATCAATATCGTCTCGGCGACGCCGGTCTCGCCAGCGCTGGGCTACGACATCCTGCTTTCCGCCCTTCGCCTGCAAGGCTATGCCGCAGTGGAATCGGCGGGGGTAACCAAGATCATTCCCGAAGCCGATGCCAAGCTGCACATCGATACGCTGTCGCAGGGACGCAGCGGAGACAAGCTGGTCACCCGCGTGTTCATCCTCAAATACGAATCAGCCTCGCAACTGGTCAACGTGGTGCGGCCGATGATCGCGCCGAACAACGTGGTGGTGGCCTATCCCGCCAGCAACGCGCTGGTGGTGACCGACTATGCCGGCAGCATCAAACGCATCGAAAAACTCATCGACTCCATCGACCAGCCGAATGCCGACGCGCCCATCATCATCCCGGTCAAGCATGCATCGGCGGTCGATCTGGCCAACATCATCAACAAACTGATGCCGGAGGCTGTAGCCACGCAACCCGGCGGCGACGACAACCAGCGCTTCGTGCTGCTGGCCGACAGCCGCACCAACGGCCTGCTGCTGCGCTCGGACAACCCCGGCCGCATCGCTCGCGTCAAGGAGCTGGTGTCCAAACTCGACAGCGCCGCCAATGTGCCCGGCAACATCCATGTGGTGCAACTGAAGAACGCCGACGCCACCAAACTGGCACAGACCCTGCGCGCAGTGATGAGCGGGGATACATCCGCCCCCGCCCCGCAGACAGGAACGCAAGCGGTTGCCAGCAGCGCGCCATCCGGCGGCGGCATGATCCAGGCCGACACCTCATCCAACACGCTCATCGTCACCGCCTCGGAACCGGTCTACAACAACATCCGCTCCGTCATCGAAAAACTGGATGTGCGCCGCCCGCAGATATTCGTCGAGGCGCTGATCGTCGAAGTGACGGCGGACAAGGCCGCCGAGTTCGGCATCCAGTGGCAGAACCTGACCGGCATCAACAAGAGCGGCAGCAACATCATCGGCGGCACCAATTTCGGCACGACGAACAACATCGTCGGCGCTTCAAAAAATATCAGCACCGTCGGGCAGGGGCTCAATATCGGCATCGTGAGCGGAACCACCAACATCCCCGGCGTCGGCACCGTGCTCAACCTCAGCATGCTGGCGCGCGCGCTGGAGACCGATACCAACGCCAACATCCTGTCCGCCCCCAACCTGATGACGCTGGACAACGAAGAGGCCAAGATCGTGGTCGGCCAGAACGTGCCCTTCATCACCGGGCAGTACGCGCAGACTGGTTCTTCCACCACCGCCACCCCGTTCCAGACCATCGAACGCAAGGACGTCGGCCTGACACTGAAGATCAAGCCGCAAATCATGCAGGGCGGCACCGTCAAGCTGGCGGTCTATCAGGAAGTGTCCAACGTGGTCGCATCCGCAACCACGGATGCCGGCTTCATCACCAACAAGCGTTCCATTGAGTCCAATATCCTGGTAGACGAGAACCAGATCGTGGTACTGGGCGGGCTGATTCAGGATTCGGTCACTGATGTGGCCAGCAAGACGCCGCTGCTCGGCGACATCCCCCTCCTCGGCAATCTGTTCCGTTACGAAACACGCACCCACACCAAGACCAACCTGATGGTGTTCATCCGTCCCTACATCATGTATCAGTCGGACGGCTACCAGAAGATCACCGATGATCGTTATGACCAGATCAACAAGCGCCGTCAGGACGCGCGCCTGCCGGACCACTGGATATTGCCGAACGACGACAAGGACAAGGCGCTGCCGCCCAAGCCGGAGAAACCCGTTCCCGAGACCGTACCTGCCAGCGCGCCTGTTGCAACGTCGACCATCGATTACCTCTTCAACCAGCCGTGACCCAAGCCGCGATCAACCGCCGCGCCGCGCGCCGCCTGCCCTACAGCTTCGCCAAGGTGCAGGGCGTGGTGCTGACCGACTGCAACGGACGTGCCGCACTTGCCGTGCGCCGCGATGCGAAACCGGAAGCCCTCGCCGAAGTGATGCGCCAACTCGCATTGCCGGTTGATGCCACCCTGGTGGATGCGGAAGATTTCGAGCGCATCCTCAGCGACGCCTATTCGCAGGCCGACGAATCCACTGCCACGCTGCTCGACGACGCCGAACAGGACATGGACCTGTCCATGCTACTGCACGACCTGCCCAAATCTGCCGACCTGCTCGAATCCGAGAACGACGCGCCGGTCATCCGCATGATCAACGCGCTGCTGGCACAGGCCGTGCGCGACAACGCTTCGGACATTCACATCGAACCGTTCGAGACGCGCTCCGTGGTGCGCTTCCGCCTCGACGGCACGCTGAAGGATATCGCCGAACCGCACCGCGCGTTGCATGCCGCCATGGTGTCGCGCATCAAGGTGATGGCCGACCTCGACATCGCCGAAAAACGTCTGCCTCAAGATGGACGCATTGCACTGCGCCTCGCGGGTCGTCCCGTCGATGTGCGCGTCTCCACGCTACCCACCGGACACGGCGAGCGCGTGGTGATGCGTCTGCTGGACAAGGAAGCCGGACGCCTCGACCTCTCCAAACTCGGCATGGGCGCAAAGTCGCTCGAAGCCATGCTGCGCCTCACCAAACAACCGCACGGCATCGTGCTGGTCACCGGCCCCACCGGCTCCGGCAAAACGACCACCTTGTATGCGGCACTGGCGTGCATCGACGCCACCACCACCAACGTGATGACCGTGGAAGACCCGGTGGAATACGACCTCGACGGCATCAGCCAGACCCAGGTCAACCCGCGCATCGATATGAGCTTCGCCCGCGCCCTGCGCGCCATCCTGCGCCAGGACCCGGACGTGATCATGATCGGCGAAATCCGCGACCTGGAAACCGCGCAGATCGCCGTGCAGTCCAGCCTCACCGGCCACCTCGTGCTCGCGACATTGCACACCAACGACACCGTCAGCGCCGTCACCCGCCTCGCCGACATGGGCGTGGAACCGTTCCTGTTGTCTTCCAGTATCGTCGGCGTACTTGCGCAACGCCTGGTGCGCTGCCTGTGCAAGGACTGCCGCGAAGCCTACGCGCCGGACGAAGCGGAACTCGCCATGCTGTCCCGCTTCGGCCAACCGGACGTGATCTACCGCCCCGTCGGCTGCGACAAATGCAGCCACACCGGCTACCGCGGCCGCACCGGTATTTATGAATTGCTGGAAGTGGACGAACACCTGCGCAGCATGGTGCACTCGCGCGAAAGCGAACAGCATTTGCGCGACTACGCCATGCAGAGCGGCATGCTGAATTTGCGCGATGATGGGCTGCGCTGGGTGGTGTCGGGGGATACTTCGCTGGAAGAAGTGATTCGGGTGACAAGGGATTGAGGTGGCAGTTGATGACTGAACACTACATACTGAATGCCGGCGCAGGATTCATAAACATGTCTCCCATGGCATTTCACCGCTGGGCGACTCACTACTACAAATGCCGCCAAGATTTCCAAAGCCCACATTCATTCTCCCCGGTTCCATACTTCTTGCTGTGCCGCGCTATTGAACTTGGGCTCAAATCAAAGCACCTTGAAGACAAACGTCAGCAGGAAGTTAAGAACGAGTTCGGCCACAATCTAGCGAAGTCGTATCAGGCATTGCCAGTCACAGCGCAACAACTTTCCGTAGACGATTTCTCAATCCTCGAACATGCCAGTGCCATTTATGCATCGAAAGGATTCGAGTACTTCAATCCGGAAGATGCGCTTACTAGTTACTCTCGATTTCCAGACATAGCAGCACTTGATAGCATCGCGAAGCGATTGATTGATCTATAAAGTCCGTAGGTCGGGTTAGCAGTTTCATCGCGTAACCCGACGTTGTGTTTTGAATTCATGTCGGGTTACGCTGCGCTAACCCGACCTACAAGTGCAGGATTTGCTTTTGAATTTGGATAAACCATGGCCGCATTCCACTACAACGCGCTAGACGCAGCAGGCAAGCCCAGCACCGGCATGATCGAAGCAGACTCGGCCCGTCTCGCCCGCGCGCAATTACGCGAGAGCGGTTTGTTCGTGGTCGAGCTGGATGCGTTGTCTGATACATTCACCAAACAAAGCGCGCGCAATTTCAACCTGCCGTTCCGCAAACGCATCCCGCTGTCCGAAGTCAGCCTCATGCTGCGCCAGCTCGCCACTTTGCTCGAAGCGGGTCTGCCGCTGGAACAAGCGCTGGCGGTGCTGATCGAGCAGGGTGACAACCCGGCCATGCGCCAGGTCATCGCGGCGCTGCGCTCGGAAGTGCTGGCGGGCAGCACGCTGGCGCGCGCGATGGAGAAACACAAGGAGACCTTCCCAGAGATCCACCGCGCACTGATCAACGCGGGCGAAGCGTCCGGCGAACTTGCCACGGTAATGGACAAGCTCGCGACCTATTCCGAAGGCCAGCAGGCGCTGCAACAGAAGATCGGTCTGGCAATGGTGTATCCCGCCATCGTCATCACCGTTGCCGTGCTGGTAGTTGGCGGCTTGCTCATCTTCGTGGTGCCGCCGGTGGTGGAGGTGTTCCAGCAGACGAAGCAGGACTTGCCGCTGCTCACCCGCGCGCTGATCCTGTTGAGCGATTTCTTTGCCGCCGCCTGGCTCTACCTCATCGCCCTGTTCATCATCGGCGGCATCGTCGCGCAGCGCGCTTTGCAGAACGATGCGATACGCCACCAGTTCCATCTCAAGCTGCTGCACCTGCCCATCGTCGGCAAGCTGATTCGCGGCAGCAACACCGCGCGCATGGCCAGCACGCTGTCCATCCTGGTCGGTAGCGGCGTCGGCCTGCTCACCGCGCTCAACGCCGCCTGTGGTGTGGTGAACAACCTGCCGATGCGCCGTGCGCTGGAAGATGCCGCCGCCAAGGTGCGCGAAGGCGTGACGCTGAGCCGCGCGCTGGCCGCCTCCGGCCTGTTCCCGCCGGTGCTGGTGCACCTCATCGCCAGCGGCGAGCAGAGCGGCCGCCTCGACACCATGCTGGACCGCGTGGCCAAACAGCAGACGCAGGAAGTCTCTGGTTTCACTTCCGCACTCACCTCCATCCTCGAGCCGGTACTGATTTTATTCATGGGCGCGGTGGTGCTACTGATCGTGCTGGCGATATTGCTGCCCATCATCCAGATGAATCAGATGGTTAAGTAGTCCGACTTATTCCGGCAACACTTCTGCAAAACAAGATTCATTTTCCTGTTATCTGCGCGCACTAGTCTGCGTTCTCCTTCCCACCCAACCTGGAGAATCAAGATGGAAATGCGCAAGAAAGCGATCTACCTGGCTGTCGCCTCTGCTCTGGCACTTGCCGGATGCGGCGGCAGTTCGAACACGGCCAGCTCTTCCCTGACCGGGATATTGTCCGACTCTTACGTCGAAGGCGTGAGCTATGCCACGAGTTCCGGCAAGTCCGGCGCCACCGATGCCGACGGCAAGTTCACCTACACCGCAGGAGACACGGTCACCTTCAAGATCGGCGAAGTGACGCTGGGCACCGTGGATATGGACGGCAGCGCATTGAGCGCCATGAGCGGCAGCAAACTGGTGCGTCCCAAGGACCTCGCCGGCGTGACCGATGAGACCGACCAGAAAGCACTGGCGATCGCCCAGGTCATCCAGACCGTCGCCGGAGCAGGCACGACCGATACCAATATCGATGTCAGCACCAATGCCGCACTGCTCGCGACTGCGGATACGGTCGACTCGCTGGCGAAAGCGGACTCGCTCCTGGTCGCCGCCGGCCTGACGCCGAAACCCCTCTCCGATGTCACGACACACCTGATGAATGCCCCCGCCAAGGTGAAATCGGTGAAGTTCACGCCGACCGACATCACCGGCCTGTCCGACGCCAACCGCGCCATCGCCTATACGACCTCAGGCGCGGAAGTGACCTACACCGACGGCACGGTCAAGACATACCCGCTGAGCTTCGTGAACCTGTTCAACAACACCGACACCGACAAGACAGCAGATGGTTCCGCCGCTGCCGCCGTGCGCAACAAGGCCGGAACGATCCTCAACGAAGTGAACGGCAGCCCCTATATCCCGCAGACACCGGATGCCAACTCACTGCTGGACATCAATGGCACACCGTATCTGGTGACGCATTTCGAATACATGAACAACGACAGCGCCGCCACCAACTGGTACGGCAAGCAGCCGATGCTGATGACGGTGGCCAAGCTCGCCCAGAACAGCACCGACGGCAGCTTCAGCGTGGATTCGGTCAAGCAGGTCGATTTCTCCGGCGTCAACGGTTTGTGGATTCCCTGCGCCGGCAGCCGCTCGCCGTGGAACACGCACCTCGGTTCCGAGGAATATGAGCCGGATGCGCGTTGTGAGGTCGATGCGACTTACGCCGCCATCGTCGGCGGTTCGTGCGCAGGCATGGAGTACACCGCGCGCATGGACGCCTTCCGCGTGGCCTACGGCGAAGCCGCAGCATCGCCCTATCACTATGGACGCGTGCCGGAAGTAACCATTGCGAACAACGGCAGCACCACCGCGGAAAAATGGTACACGCTGGGTCGCATCTCGCGCGAGAAGGTGCAGATGTTCGGCGATTCGCGCACCGCGATCCAGGGCGATGACGGCACCTACACCATGCTGTCGATGTTCGTCGCCGACAATCCCGGCGACCTGTCCGCCGGAAGCCTGTACGCCGCAAAGTGGAACCAGATGTCGCCCAACGGTACCGACGGCGGCGAAGCCTATCTGTCGTGGATCAAGCTGGGCCATGCCACGAATGCCGAGATCAAGGCTGCGGTCGATGCAGGCGTGACCTTCAACGACCTGTTCCTGACCTCCGACGTGGCGGCAGCAGGCTTCACCGAGATCAAGACCGGGCATGAAGTTTCCAAGGTCGAGTATCTGCAACTGAAGCCGGGCAACTTCACGACCGGCGTCCCCATCGCCACCTTGGCCGCCTTCCTCGAAACCCGCCGTTATGCCTCGATGCTGGGTGCGACGACCGAGTTCGAGAAGTTCGAAGGTGTCGCCTACAACGCCAGGGACAACAAGGCCTACACCGCGATGGCGCGCATGAGCAAGGGCATGGAAGTCAGCGCCATCGATCCGGTCGACCATATCCGCCTGAAGAAGAACTCCTCCGGTGCGATCTACGAGTTATCGCTCAGCGCGGGGCAGGCCGATAGCACCGGCACCGCGATCGACAGCGACTTTGTACCCACCTTCATGAAGGCGATCGTGGTCGGCACGGATATCGTTGCGGATGCGGACGGCAACAAGTCCGACCTCAACGGCATCTCCAGCCCGGACAACGTGTCTTTCTCCGACCGCATGCGCGTGCTGTTCATCGGCGAAGACTCGGGTAGCCACGTCAACAACTACCTGTGGGCCTACCACGTCGACACCGGCAGCCTGGTGCGCATCCTGTCGCTGCCGATGGGAGCCGAATCCACCGGCTTGCAGGTTGTGGACAACATGAACGGCCATGCCTACATCATGAGCAACTACCAGCACGCCGGCGACACCATCGGCGATCCGGCGGTATACGCCCGCATCCTGCCGCTGATCGATCCGAACAAGGCGGAAGTCGGTTACCTCGGCGGCTTGCCTGCGATGCATTGATACTTTAATTAGCTTCCTGTATCTCCCCGCTCCGGCAGCCAAAACTGCCGGAGTTTTTTTTGGGAGCGCTTCACCCTTAAATGCTTTCTGCCGCACCGGAACGGTTTGTTTTCCAACTTCCAAAGGCAGATTTGCTAAACTCTGCCCACTCTTCCACACCAAGGATGCACACAATGAAAATGCAACACGCTTCTCAACGCTTGAAAGGCTTCACCCTGATCGAAGTGATGGTCGTCATCCTCATCATCGGCGTGCTTGCCGCGCTGGTCGTGCCCAAGGTGATGAGCCGCCCGGACGAGGCGCGCATCACCGCCGCCAGAGTTGACATCACCCAGATCACCCAGGCGCTCAACCTCTACAAACTGGACAACGGCCGTTACCCCACCACCGAGCAGGGGCTGGCCGCACTGGTGAAGAAGCCGACTACCGAACCCATCCCGAACAACTGGAAGAGCGAAGGCTATCTAGACCGTGTGCCCAAGGACGCGTGGGGCACGCCTTACCAGTACCTGCAGCCCGGCATGCATGGCGCCATCGACGTGTTCAGCTTCGGCGCGGACCGTGCGGCTGGCGGCGAAGGCAACGACGCCGATATCGGCAATTGGCAGGACTGAGAAAGCCGCATTCTTGCTCACTGCCGATACTGCGTCCCCATGTGCATCTTCTTGCCGTCACTCCGATCATCCCCCTTTGGAAAAGGGGGACAGGAGGGGGATTTAAAGTCTGGCCATACCTGCCTGCCGCAAATCCCCCCCCACCCCCCTTTTGCAAAGTGGGGCCATGGCTTCACGCTGCTTGAAATGCTGGTGGTGCTGGTCGTCGCCAGCATCATGCTCACCGTGGTGACGCTGAATCTGATGCCGAACGCGCAGACCGTGCTGCGCGAAGAATCGCAACGCCTCGCCCTGCTGATGGAGAACGGCGCGATGAGTTCGCAGGCGGGCGGACAGGCGCTGGCCTGGTCCGGCACCGGCAACAGCTACCGCTTCTGGCAGCGCAGCAAGGAAGGCGAATGGCTGCGCATCGAACGCGACAACCTGCTGTACCCGCGCAACCTGCCGGATACCGTGACCATAGGCGAAGTCAGCTTCAACGGCCGCCGCCTCGAACCCGGCTCTCTGGTCGTGCTCAGCCCCGAGCTTTCTGCCAAGGAGTTCCGGGTGACATTGCTCAGCAGCGATCTGAGTTCCGATGTCGTCGGCAACGGCCTGGGCAAAGTGGAAGTGGTGGCGGGGAAAACGCAATGAGCAACATCTCTAACCTGCATCTACCCCCCTGTAGAAAAGGGGGGCAGGGGGGATTTGAAGCTACAAACAAATCCCCCTCACTCCCCCTTTTGCAAAGGGGGAAGCACGAGCAACGGCAAACCGGCTTCACCCTCCTCGAAGTCCTCGTCGCCCTCTTCATCCTCGCCATCGCCATGGCCGCCGTATCGCGCACCTCCAGCTCCAGCATCCACCATGTCGAAGCGATGCGCACGCGCGTCGTCGCCGACTGGGTCGCGCAGAACCGGCTGGCGCAACATCAGGCGCGCGGCGACTGGCCCGCGCCCGGCATCCAGAGCGGCGAAGAAGCGCAGGCCGGTCAGGCCTACCCGTGGCAGGAAGAGATCATCGCCACCCCCAACCCCACCATGCGCCGCATCATCGTCAGCGTGTACGCGCCGGACGATGCCAAACATGTGCTGCGTGAGTTGACGGGGTATCTGGTGCAGTACCCGCGATGATGCAAAGAACCGCAAAAGGCTTCACCCTCATCGAACTGCTGGTCGCGCTGTTCGTGTTCGCCATTCTTGCCGTCACCGCCTATCGCGGTCTGAACGCGGTGACGCAGACGCGTACTCATATCGATCAGGAGACGCGCAAGTGGCAGGTGCTGGAGCGCTTCTTTGCGCGGCTGGACGGCGAGACGGCGCAGGCATTGCAGCGTCCGGTGCGCACGGCGAACGGGGCGGAGGCGCCCGCCTGGGTGGGCACGACTTCCGCCACGGAAAGTCTGGAGGATGTGCAACTTGCCTTCACGCGCAACGGCGGTTTCGATGCCGAGGGAGGGCCGCTGCCGCCGCAGCGCATCGGCTACCGGCTGCGACAGGGCAAGCTGGAATTGTTGCGCTGGACTGCGCTGGATAGCGCCCCGTACAATGCGCCGTCGGTGGATGCGGTGCTGGAGGACGTGAGCGAATTCAATGTGCGCCACCTGACCAGCCGCATGACCTGGGAAAAACAATGGCCGCCTTTGGTTGCGGATGCCGCACTGCCCAAGGGGGTGGAGGTGGAGCTGGTGTTGAAGAGCGGCGAGAAACTGACGCGGTTCTTTTCGTTGCAATGAACAACGATACTCCCGACACATATCGTTCCCTTCTCCCGCAAGCGGGAGAAGGGTTAGGGATGAGGGCCGGTGGGGAACAACCCTATGCCGTGTGTATTCAGCGCCCCTCACCCCAACCCCTCTCCCGCTTGCGGGCGAGGGGCTTAATGCAAGTTCGCGCAGTACCACAACGCGGCGTAGCCCTGGTGATGGTGCTGCTGATCGTGGCGATGGCGACGACCATCGCAGCGTTCATGGCGCAGCAGCAGGGTTTCTGGCAGCGCACGGTGGAGAACGGGCGTGATCGCGCGCAGGCGCGGCGCATCGCCGAAGCGGGCATAGACTGGGCGCGCGCGGTGCTGGCGGACGATGCTTCGATCACCAAGGAAGTGGATCACGGCAAGGAGATGTGGGCGATGCGGCTGCCGGCCATTCCGGTGGAAGGCGGCGAAGTGCAGGGCACCATCTACGATCAGCAGGGTTTGTTCAACCTGAACAACCTGGTGCGCAACGGCGCCGTGAGCATGCCCGATCTGGCGCGCTTGCAGCGACTGCTCACCGCACTGGGATTGCCGCAGGAACTGGGCGGCGCGCTGGCGGACTGGATGGATACGGACAGCGAGGTGACAGCGAACGGCGCGGAGGACGAGTACTACATGAATCTCGCCCAGCCCTATCGCTGCGCCAACCGCCAGCTTGCGGATATCGGCGAACTGGCCTCGGTGAAAGGATACGACGCCAATATCATCAGGCGGCTGCAACCCTTCGTGAGCGTGCTGCCGGAATCGAACACGAAAGTGAATGTGAATTTTGCCCCGGCCGAGGTATTGATGGCGATGCTGCCGGGTTTGACCTTGCAGGACGCGCGCGAAATCGTGACGCGGATCGCAACCACTCCGTTCAATAATACGGCGGACTTTTTGCAGCAACTGCCGGGCAATGTCCCGCGGGAAGGAAGCATGCTCAGTGTAAGCAGCCAGTTTTTCATGGTGACCGGATACGCAACCCAGGGCGACGGCGCATCGGCGGTGCATGCGCTGCTGAAGCGTAACGGCATCTGGTCGTCGCAAGTCAGGAAGAGTCTGCAATGAACCTCCGCATCCATCTCACCGCCCATTGGCAGGACGCCGCCTCGCCCTGTGCCTGGGCGCTGCTCGACGACGCGGGCAATGTGCGCGAATCCGGCACCGGCAACCTGGCCGCGATGCCGCAATGCGACGAAGCGACGGTGATCGTCGCGGCCGACCGCGTGCTGGCGACCAGTGCCGTGCTGCCTAAGATCAAGCGCAGCAAGCTGGAGACCGCGCTGCCTTTCGCGCTGGAAGACAGCATGATCGACGATGTGGGCGAGGCGCATGTCACCACCGGCGCAAAGCTGCCTGACGGACGCACCGCGCTCTACACCGTGAACAAGAGCTGGCTGACGCGCTTTGTCGCTGCCGCCATCACCGCCAAAGTGCGCATGCGCCGCATCGTGCCGGAATATTGCTTGCTGCCGACGCGCAGCAACGAGTGGAGCGTGGCCTGGGATGGCGCGCAGGGTTTTCTGGCGACGGCGCACAGCATGGGCGGCGCGCTGGACAGCGGCGACGATGCGCGCGCGCCGGTCGCACTGCAACTGCGGTTGCAATCGAATGCCCCCGCCGCCCTGCGCCTGTTCGCCCTCGGCAGCGAAGTACAGGCGCCGAACTGGGGCATCAAAACGCCTGTCATCTTCGAAAAGCAGAGCTTCGACTGGCGCAAAGCGGAGATCCCCACAGAGGCGCCCAACCTGCTGTGGGGCAAGTTCGCGCCGCCGCCGCGCATCAGCGAATATCTGCCGTGGCTGCGCCCGGCCCTGATGGCGGCGCTGCTGCTGTTCAGCGTGGAAGTGGTGATCAGCAATCTGGAATGGCTGGTACTCGCGCAGGAGAAACGCCAACTGCTCAACGACATGACCGACACCTTCAAGGAGACCTTCGGCGCAGATGCCACCATCGTCGATGCGCCGCTGCAGATGCGGCGCAATATCGCACGCCTGCGTCACGGCGCGGGCGTCAGCGACGATGCCGACTTCTCACCGCTGCTGGAGAAATTCTCCGGCGCGCTGGGCAACGTGCCGGGAAGCAATCTGCGCACCCTGCGCTATGACGACGGCAAACTCGACATTGAGATGACGCTCGCCGATTCCGCCGCGCTCGACACCTTGCAGGATCGCATCGCCGAAACGGGGCTGCTGGCACAGGTGACGGACACGCAGGATGCGGGCGGCATGCTGTCGGTGCAGTTGCGCGTTTCGGCCGGAGGTGCGCGATGAAACAAACGATCGCCAGATTTAAGACCAAGCACTGGGACACGCTGAGTGCCACCGAGCAACAGACCATCCGGCGCGGCGCCTGGGTGCTGCTGCCCTTGCTAGCCTGGGGCCTGCTGTGGCAGCCCGTGCATGAGGCCTTGCCCAAACTTCAAGCCAGCCTGCCGCACCTGCGCGCCCAGGCAGCGCAGATGCAATCGCTCGCCGGACAAGCGCAATCGCTGCGCCAGCAGGCGCAACTCGCCGTGCTGGACAGCTATGCGCTCAAGACTGCCGTGGAAAAATCCGCGCAGGCCGCCAACCTGCCGCTGCTGGTGGTGCCGGGGGAACAAAACAGCGTGCGCATCAGCGCCGAGAATCTGCCCTTCGCGCAATGGCTGCAATGGCAACAGATGCTGGAGCAGACCCAGCACATCCGCGTGGCGTCTGCGATGCTGGCGGCATCATCTGAACCGGGCATGGTCAAGGTGCAAGCCACACTGACCAACGGGGCCGACCTGTGACAGCACGCCGTCTGTTGCTGGCGGCGCTGTTCTGCTCCGTCTTTCTCATCGGCCTGATCGCCTTCGCCCCGGCATCATTGATGGGTTTCGCGCTGGCACGCGCTTCCGGCGGCACCCTGTCGCTGGCACAGACCACGGGCAGCCTGTGGCAGGGCAGCGGCGTGGCGTTGCTGAAGAACAAGTCGCATCAACAGACGCTGGGCAGTTACCGCTGGAAGCTGCATCCGTTCGACGCTTCATTGCAATTGTGGACGAGCGATTCGACGCCGACGACGGTGCGTTACCTCCCGCTTTCCAATCGCGTCGACATCGACAAGCTGCACATCATCCTGCCCGCCTCCGCGATCGAACTCGCTGCGCCGCAACTGGGGCCTTACCAGTTGCAGGGCATGTTCGATGCGCACAGCGAGCAACTGTCGCTCGACACCAAGGGCTTGAACGGACAGATCAGCGTGGACTGGATGAATGCCGCCTCTGCACTTTCCGCGATACGCCCGCTCGGCGATTACCGCATCGTGTTGCAGGGCAAGGGCGGCGGCGTGGATGCGCAACTCTCCACCCTCTCCGGCAAACTGTTGTTGAACGGAACGGGCAGCTTCGACCCCCGGAACGGAATGCAACTCAACGGCACCGCGCAGGCCGCACCCGGCAGCGCCGCGACCGAACTCAACGAGCTGCTGCACCACATCGGCCCCGAGGTCAGACCCGGCGTCTTCAAACTGGCCCTGATGCCGCAACCGGGGATGCGCTGAGGTCGGGCTAGCAGGAGGGATGTGGTGCCAATCTGGCACCTCAAGTTGGGGGGCGCCGAACTCACCAGCAGTTGCAGTGACGGAATCCAAGACAGCAATCAAAAATGAAATGAAGCAGCAAATGGATACACCAACAAAATTTTCGAGGTAACTGCCCATTACAAAAAGGCAAGGGCTGTTGTGATGGATAGATTTAGCACTCAACCTGAAGCACTAGCCTTTGCCAGGGATGCTTCCGACGCCATCGAACCAGAAGCTGCTGATTCGCTAGTCTCTGTCACCGTAACCAATCAAGCCACCAAGAGAATCTTGAGTACCTTCTATCCAGATTTCTATGAAGCCGAATGCCTGGATGACGATGATGACGGCTAATCGGCCGGAGCGGCGGTCAAAACCACCTCCCAAAGTTACTGGCTAACACCCATTCATGCGGAGCGAATGGCCCCTGCGGCAAGCGATGCAATGAGTTTCCTTGATTTGGCCTGGAAGTTCAGCGGGTGGGATTGCGTGAGCGCGTTGACATGCTGCTTGATCCTGGCGGGGGTCAGGGAAAGTTCGCTGTTCTTGAATGCCAGGACAATCTTGTTGGGCGTGTCGTCCGCATTGACCACAACGATGCGCCCCGCGAAACTGGTTTCTATGCGTGACGCCAAAGCGCCGTGACGGCCGTCGTTGCTCCACAAATTGGCCACCATGATGCCGTTGTCCGCCAGCGATGCAAAACAGTCGTCGTAAAACTGCTGGCTGCATAATGTATCTGGCAATCCGGCGGTGTCGAAGCCGTCCACCATCAGCACATCGAATAGTTCGCCGTGTTCTTTCACGAACACCGCCCCGTCCCCAAGCAACACTTTGAAGCGCGCATCGTCGGCGGGGATCGCAAATTCACTGCGCAAAGCGATGACATCGGGATTGATCTCGACAACGGCAATTTCTGCATGTGGCAAATAGCGGTAGCAATACTTGGCCAGCGAGCCGCCGCCCAGGCCGATCATCGCGATGCGCTTGGGCGATGGCTCGAACAACAGGAAACTCATCA
Organism: Gammaproteobacteria bacterium; assembly: GCA_018813765.1. Lineage (GTDB taxonomy): Bacteria > Pseudomonadota > Gammaproteobacteria > Burkholderiales > Gallionellaceae > Sideroxyarcus. Next base: position 112,657 of record JAHJBC010000010.1, read on the forward strand.
TAGCCCTGGTATAGCTGAAGACCAACTGATCCGGGTCTTCGATGTTCATCTCGCTTTGCAGGCACAGCGCATCGAATTGCAGGGAGAGCATGCCGTCGTTCTCCAGCAAATAGGGCTTCCCGGGTTCGCCTTGCGGGTTGCTCGACAAAGCAAGCAATTGCCCCAGTTTCTGGCGCAACGTGCCGGTCAGACCTTTCGCCTGCTTATTTTTTCGCGACATGGCCGGCTGATATTGCTGTGAGGATTACCCGACTATTGGCAACGCAATTCATTTTTCTTGGTTATTGGTTATTGTCCTGCGCAAACTTTCCGTCCACGTATGGCGCATGAATTCCGAAATGAAATGCTCAGACGGCCACAAAACTCGTCAGCCTGGATGCTTTTGCGTCGAATGAAGCTGTTGCGCGACATCCCAGCCGTCTGTTTTTCGCGCCGATCAGGCAGTCGGCGAAATCAGCCGCAGAGTCCTTCCAGAAGAACAGTGCTTCTTCAACAGATGGTTCGTCTTCAAGTTGAAGATCGTCCGCTTCCAGCAAGCCGGAAATGGCGTCGATGATTTGATTCTTTGGCAGGTCATATCGGCTGCGCAGCACCCATTCGGTTTCCATCAGAACCAACTGGTTCACGAAAATGCGACGGCCTGCTGCAACCTCACGCTTGATCAGCTTGCGTGCTTTCTCAAACTGGGCCTCGTCGTCCCGAACCAGAAAACGAACGAGAACGTTGGTGTCGATTCCGAGCATCAGCGCGACAGCAGTTCGACCGGAACTGGCTTGCGCCCTTTTTTATGCAATGCTCCCGCCAGGTCGCCAAGGCTTTTGCTTTTTACACGCATGACGACGGTGGCATCGGGCATCAATGTGAAAGTCATCCGGTCTCCGGCCTTCATGCGAAGACTATCCCGAATTTCCTTGGGAATGGTCGTCTGACCTTTGCTGGTAAGTGTGGCATCAGTTGTCATTTTGCACTCCTTGAATCCTTACGTAATGCATTGTAGTAAGGATGGCGGCAAATGGCAATTGAGGAGAAATGTTGTCTGGACACATGCAAAGCGCGAGTGAAGCGATGAATCTACTTCTTCGCACTAATGGCGGTGAGTATCCCTTGCAGGATGGCGACCGGCGTGGGTGGACAGCCGCCCACCACCACATCCACCGGGATGACGTTGGAAACCTTGCCGCAGGTGGCATAACTTTCACCGAAGATGCCGCCGTCGCGGGCGCAGTCGCCGACGGCGACGACGAGTTTGGGTTCGGGCGTGGCGTCGTAAGTGCGCTTGAGCGCGACTTCCATGTGGCGCGAGACGGGGCCGGTGACCAGCAGCAGGTCGGCATGGCGCGGACCGGCGACGAATTTGATGCCGAGTCCTTCGATGTTGTAATAGGCGTTGTTGACGGCATGTATCTCCAGCTCGCAGCCGTTGCAGGAACCGGCATCGACCTGGCGGATGGCGAGCGCACCGCCGAATACGTCGAGTATCTCCTGTTGCAGGCGCTGTTCGATGAGACGCATGGACTCGTCCGCCTGCGGCGGTGTTTCGGTCTTGATGCCTGTTTTGATGATCTGTTTGAGTATCTGGTACATATGCGCCTCTGCGATTCCTTATTCCGTCATTCCGGCGTAGGCCGGAATCCAGCGGTTTTATTCAACATGCCTTTGGCATCTGTCCTTGCTGCGCAAGGGATATACATATTGACTGGATTCCGGCCTTCGCCGGAATGACGGGGAAATTTGGATGCCGCGAAGTTATCCATGTACGCCTCTACAAATCCTGCCCGCTGTAACTCAGGTTGAACGACTTATTGATCAGCGGGAAATCCGGCACGATGTTGTCGATGACGGCGTGTTCCAGCACCGGCCAGTTCTGCCAGGAGGGATCGTGCGGATGCACGCGCGCTAGGTTGCCGTCGGCATCGGTGTGGATGGCCACCATCACCTCACCGCGCCAGCCTTCGACCAGTCCGATGCCGAAGCCGTTGGCGGGCAACTTTTCCAGCGGGGTCGGCGCTTCGTTGTCGTGGATGAGGTTGACCATGATCTCGCGCTGCAGGCGCAGCGATTCGAACAGTTCGTCGAAACGCACGATGACGCGCGCGGCGACGTCGCCGTTGCGGTAGGTCGCCATCTTCACGTCGAGTTTGTCATAGGGTGCGCAGGCGAACTGCACGCGCGCATCCCAGGCTTGCGCACTGGCACGTCCGGCCAATCCGCACAGGCCGAGTTGCGCGGCCAGTTTTGGCTCGACGCGGCCGGTGGCGATGAAGCGGTCCTGCACCCCGGCATGTTCGTCGTAGATGCCGCGCAGGATGCGCACCTGCTTTTCCAGCATGGCACACTCTTCTTCGATGATGCGCTTGCCTGCGGCATCCAGGCTCACGGCAACGCCGCCCGGCACGATGCTGTCCATCAGGTAGCGATGGCCGAACAGCGCGGCGTTGTTGCGCAGCACCTGTTCCTTGAGTATCCAGAACTGGGCGAAGCCGAACGACAGCGCGACGTCGTTGCCCAGATAGCCGAGGTCGCCGAGATGGTTGGCGACGCGCTCGCGTTCAAGCAGCAGCGCGCGCATCCACAATGCCCGGCTCGGCGGCGTCACTTTGGCGATGCATTCCGCCGCCATCGCATAGGCCCAGGCATAGGCCACGGTGCTGTCGCCGCTCACGCGCCCGGCCAGTTTCGCGCCCTGTTGCAGGCTCAGGCTCTCGAAGCGCTTCTCTATGCCCTTGTGGGTATAGCCAAGGTGCTGTTCGAGGCGCAGCACGCGTTCGCCGATGATGGAAAAGCGGAAGTGCCCCGGCTCGATGATGCCCGCATGCACCGGGCCGACCGGGATCTCGTGCACGCCCTGTCCTTCCACCTGCACGAAGGGATAACTCTCCGGTTCATGGGTGAGACTGGCTGCCGCATCGAAATCCTTGCGCAGCGGAAAACTGCCGCCGTGCCAGGCGCCATGGCGCAACCATTTGCGATGATCCTGCCCTTCGAGCGCATAGAGGCCGAGCATGTCGTAGGCCGCGCGCTGCATGCGGCTGGCCGCCGGGAAGAAACGGCTGATGTCGGGATACTCCGGGTGGTCGGCCGGTAGCGGCACGTTGAGGCAGACCAGCCCGCTTTCATTCATCAGTGACAGATGCAACATGAACCAGCCGCGCTGCTCCCGTGCATCGCTGCCCCATAGCGCCACCAGCCGCCCGCCGCCGTCGCGCACCTGTCGGCAGATCTCCGGCAACGCATGCGGCGCGATCTCGCCCGTCCATGCCGGCACGGCATCGGTGAGTCGCTTCAGGTTCAGGTTGGGATGCTTGATCGGCATTTTCTATATTAAAAACAAAACAATTTAGCCACAGAGTACACAGAGATCACAGAGAAAGGCAAAACCATTGCCTATTCCGTTTTCGCCCTCGGGGGAGGCGACACCAAAACCAAATTTCTCCGCCGTCATCTCTGTGTCCTCTGTGTTCTCTGTGGCAAAAAAAGGTTTTGACGTTTAACCCAACAAAGCCGCCGCCTGCCTGTACCAGTCCGCCAGATACGGTGGCATATACAGGCCCAGCATCAGCACCAGCAGCAGGTGGACGAACACCGGCACCAGCGCGGGCGGATGCGGCAGTGGTTTGGCGGTGGTTTCGCCGAACACGATGGGTTGCATCTTGCCGAAGATGGCGGCGAAGGCGACGCCGAGCGAGACCAGCAGGATGGGCGTGGCCCACGGATATTCGTGCATGGCGGTGGTGATGATGAGGAACTCGCTGGCGAACACGCCGAACGGCGGCATGCCGAGGATGGCGAAGGTGCCCAGCGCCAGCCCCCAGCCCACGGTGGGGCTGACCTGCAGCATGCCGCGGATGCTGTCCATCTGCTGCGTGCCGACCTTCTGCACGGCATGGCCGACGGCGAAGAAGATGGCCGACTTGGTGAGCGAATGCACGGTCATGTGCAGCATGCCGGCGAAGGTCGCCACCGGCCCGCCCATGCCGAAGGCGAAGGTGATGAGGCCCATGTGCTCGATGGAGGAATAGGCGAACATGCGCTTGATGTCCTTCTGCCGGAACAGCGAGAACGAGGCGACCAGCACCGACAGCAGGCCGAAGCCCATCATTAAATTTCCGGCGAAGTGGTTGCCCAGCGATCCGTCCACCAGCACCTTGCTGCGCACCACCGCACACAGCGCGACGTTGAGCAGCAGGCCGGAAAGCACGGCGGAAACCGGCGTCGGGCCTTCGGCGTGCGCATCCGGCAGCCAGCTGTGCAGCGGCACCAGACCGACCTTGGTGCCGTAGCCCACCAGCAGGAAGATGAACGCGAGCTTGAGCACGGTGGGTTCCAGCTCGCCCTTCACGTCATTCAGGTGCGTCCACAGCAGCGCGGTGCCGCCCTGCCCCAGCACGCGCTCGGCGGCGAAGTACAGCAGGATGGTGCCGAACAGCGCCAGCGCGATGCCGACGCCGCAGAGGATGAAATATTTCCACGCCGCTTCCAGACTGGCCGGGGTGCGGTACAGCGACACCAGCAGCACGGTGGTCAGCGTGGCCGCTTCCATCGCCACCCACACGATGCCCATGTTGTTGGTGGTGAGCGCGATCAGCATGGCGAAAGTAAACAACTGGTACATGCTGTAATACAGGTGCAGCATGCCGGTGGTGAGTTTGCCGTGGTGCTGCTCGATGCGCATGTAGGGGCGCGAGAACAGCGAGGTGGTGAAGGCGACGAAGGCGGTGAGCGCGACCAGAAACACGTTGAATTGGTCGATGAAGAACTGTTCGCTGAACGCGACCTGTGGGCCGGAATCGATCACGCGCACGGTCAGCACCACGGAGGCGGCGAAGGTGAGGAAGCTCATCAGCGAGTTGAGCTCGGCCGCCCACGAGCGCGAGCCGAACACGGCCAGCAGCCCGCCGCCCAGCAGCGGGATCAACAGCAGCGCGAGGAGTTGCAGGTCAATCATCTTTCAGCTTCTCCATGTGACCGATGTCCAGACTGTCGAAGGTCTCGCGGATCTGGAAGAAGAAGATGCCGAAGATGAAGGTGGCGACCAGCACGTCCAGCGCGATGCCCAGCTCCACCACCAGCGGCATGCCCTGCGTGGCGCTGGTGGCGGCGAAGAACAGGCCGTTCTCCAGCGACAGGAAGGCGACCACCTGCGTCACCGCCTTGCGCCGGGTCAGCATCATCAGCAGCGACAGCAGCACACAGGCCAGCGCGATGCCGATGAGGCCGCGCGTGATGCCTTCGGCCAGTTGCGAGATGGGCGCGGCGAGGTTGAAGGCAAAGATCACCAGCGCGATGCCGAACAGCATGGTGGTGGGGATGTTGATCAGCGTCTCCACATCCCAGCGCACGTTGAGTTTGCGCATCAGCCGGTGCAGCAGCCAGGGCAGCAGCAACACCTTGAGCAGCAAGGTCAACCCCGCCGAGTAATACAGGTGATGCTGGTTGCTCGAATAAGCCACGATGAACGTGCTCAATGCCAGCAATGCGCCCTGCCAGGCGAACAGGTTGACCAGCGACAGGATGCGCCGCTGCGCCAGCATGGCGAAGGAAACCAGCAGCAGCAGTGCGGCGAGCAGGTTGATGAACTGGAGGGTGAACGGGATGTGCACCTTACGCCCCCAGTAGGAAGTGGATCAGCAGGCCCAGCACGGCCAGCAGGAAGGCAGTGCCGAGGAATTCGGGCGCGCGGAAGATGCGCATCTTGGCCATCACCGTTTCCAGCACGGCCAGCCCGGCGCCCGCCAGCATCAGTTTGAGCAACAGCAACACGATGCCCAGCGGCAGCCCCGCCCAGTGGCCAACCTCGGCGATGCCGTGCGGCACGAACAGCGCGATGCCGATGGAGATGTAGGCGAACAACTTGAGGCTGCTGGCCCATTCGATCAGCGCGAGGTGGCGCGCGGAATATTCGAGGATCATCGCCTCGTGGATCATGGTGAGTTCGAGGTGGGTGCTGGGATTATCCACCGGGATGCGCGCGTTCTCGGCCAGCAGCACGATGATGAAGGCCAGCGCGGCGAACGCGAGACTCGGATACAACACGAACTGGTGATGCGCCAGCGTCTCGACGATGCGCGGCAACTGGGTGGAGTGGCTGATCATCGAGGCGGTGAACAGCACCATCAGCAAGGCCGGTTCGGCGAGGAAGGACACCAGCATCTCGCGCCGCGCGCCGAGCGAACCAAAAGCGGTACCGATATCCATCGCGGCGAGCGAGATGAATACCCGCGCCACGGCAAACACGCCGACCAGCGCGATCACGTCGGCAGCCTGGGAAAAGGGCAAGTCCACCGCAATGATCGGGATGATGGCCGCCGCCAGCCACATGCAGCCGAACACGATGTAGGGCGTGACGCGGAACAGCGGCGACGCGTTGTGCGCGATCACCGCGTCCTTGTGGAACAGCTTGTGCAGCACGCGATACGGTTGCAGCACGCCCGCGCCGGAGCGGTTCTGCAGCCAGGCCTGGCACTGGTTGACCCAGCCGGTGAGCAGCGGCGCCGCCAGCACCACGACCACCAGCTGCGCGAGCTGGAACAGGATGGCGAAGATGAGATCGTAGTTTTCCATCACACAAACACCAGCAAGACGATCAACGTGACGAAGGTATAGGTCAGGTACAGGTGGATACGCCCGTGCTGCAGCAGCGATGCCGCCGACGAGAGTTTGGCGGCCGCCTGCTTGACCGGCTCGTACAGGATGTACCACAGGCGGTCGTCGCTGCGGCCGTGGTAGCGCGGGTGTGTATCGAACGGGCTGGGCACTTCGCGTTCGATCAGGAAGAACGGTTCGAAGATGCGCCGTATCGGCTGGCCGAATCCTTCGGCGGTGTCCTGCATGCGTGCGGTCTGCGCGGGGAAGCCGCAGTCCCACGGGTCGCTGCGGCGCACGCGGCCGTGGTACAGGCGGCGCACCAACAGGCTGGTCAGCAGCATCACGCCCAGTACCGCGAGCAGGAAATAGAGCGGGCTGTAGCTGGCGCGTTCGGTATCCACCGGCGCGAGGAACACCCAGTTGCCGGCGGCGTTGCCCAGTTGCGTCCCCAACAGCATCTGCGACACATGGTCCAGTTGACCCAACACGAACACCGGCGCCAGACCCAGCACCACGCAAAGCAGCGCGAGCCAGCCCATGCCGATGCGCTCCCACGTGCCTGCGTCATGCGCATGCTCCAGCGCCGCTTCGCGCGGCTGGCCGAGGAAGATGACGCCGTAGAACTTCACCATCACATAGGCGGCCAGTGCCGCGGCCAGGGCGATCACCGCGGCCGCCACCGGCACCAGCATGTTGATGTAACTGTTGGGCAGGCCGGGCGACAACAGGAAAGCCTGCAACATCATCCATTCGGAGACGAAGCCGTTGAGCGGCGGCAGGCCGGAGATGGCGAGCACGCCGACCAGCATCAGCATCGCCGCCCAGGGCATGCGGCGGATCAGTCCGCCCAGCCGTCCCATGTTGCGTTCGCCGGTGGCGTGCAGGATGGAACCGGTGCCGATGAACAGCAGGCTCTTGAACATGGCGTGGTTGAGGCTGTGGTACAGCGTCGCGGTGAGAGACAGCGCGGCCAGCGCGTCCTTGTCGTAGACGTGGAAGATGAGGGTGAGGCCGATGCCGACCAGCAGCAGGCCGATGTTCTCGATGGAGGAATAGGCCAGCAGGCGTTTCATGTCGCCCTGCACGGCGGCGAACATCACGCCGAACACGGCGGTGAGCAACCCCAGCCCCAGCGCCAGCACGCCCCACCACCACAGTTGCGTGTCGAGCAGGTCGAAGGTGACGCGTAGCAATCCGTAGATCGCGGTCTTCAGCATCACGCCGCTCATCAGGGCGGAGACCGGCGAGGGCGCGGCGGGGTGCGCTTCGGGCAGCCAGACATGCATGGGCAGTACGCCCGCCTTGGCGCCGAAACCGAACAGCGCCAGCAGGAAGGCGACCGAGGACCAGAACGGATCGAGGTGCGCGCCACGCATCGCGTCGAAGGTGTAGGCGTCGATGCCGTTGCCGCCCTGCATCACGCCGAAGCTGAGCAGGATGGCGATGGCGCCGACATGCGCGATCAGCAGATAGAGGAATCCCGCCTTGCGGATGTCGGGGATGCTGTGGTCGGTGGTGACGAGGAAATAGGAAGACAGCGCCATGGTCTCCCACGCCACCATGAACATGTAGGCGTCGTCGGCCAGCAGCACCAGTGTCATGCCAACCAGAAACAGGTGATATTCCAGACACAGCAAGCCGAGCATACCGCCCGCCATGGTTTTGAAGTAGCCAGCGCTATAGAGCGATACCCCGAACGAGGCGCCGCCCAGCAGGATCAGGAAGAAGGCGGAAAGCGAGTCGAGGCGCAGATGGAAGGGCAGGTCGGGCAGGCCCAGCGGCAGCACCATGACGGTGGCAGGGGATGCCAGCGCCCACAGGCCGACAGCCGCCAGCAGCAGCGAGGTCAGCGCGCTGAGCGGGAAAACGATGTTGTTGAGTTGCTGCGGCGCGCGTTGCAGGAACATCCCGGCCACCCCGAGCACGATCCAGAACTGAACCAGCCAACCCACCACATCCAGCGGTAATATCCCGACAGCGTCCATCCGGCGTTACTTGTACACCCCTCGATTGAATGCCTACATTGCAGGCAGCCGGATTCTACTCCGCCGGTCGGGGGCTATTCAAGAAACGTACTCGATATTGCGGCCTGTGCGGTCGGGCGGCATTTTCAGCGCAGTATCTCCACCACGCGGCTGGGCTTCAGGTTTGCATAGGAGGGCATCGCCATGCCGACCGTCGCACCGATGTAGGTCGGGTCCGCGACAACGTAACGCCGCCCCTGAAAGTCCACCGTCGCGAACCCCGCTTTCACCCGTTTGAGCGCCACGGCCGTGGTCATATGCCCGGGGAACAGCAGGCCGACCGCCTTGATGCCGAGCAGTTCATGCGCCAGCCAGGCGAACAGCACCGAGCGGTCTTCGCAGTCGTTGTAGGGAAAGAACAGGGATTCTTCGACGAAGAAATATTTTTCATAGCCGAACTGGTCCGCGTCGGTCTTGTAGGCGAATGCCTTTTGCACAAAGGCGAGCAGGAAATTCACCGTCTCCTCTTCGTCCATTTTCGCGGTAAGTTTCTTCAGGTCCGCCAGCAGGCTGGCGCGTATCAGCGCGCTGCCGTCGGTATCGAAATACAGCTCGAATTCAGACTGCGGAAACGAGCCCATGTATTCCACCAAGCGGCGGTCGTAGGGCACGTTCAAGGCGATCGCCTCGCCCCGGTAATCGAAACTCAAGGCGCGCTGCGCCGGCACCGTGCGCGTGAAACCGGTCGCGGCAGACTGGATGTCGAGCGGCTTCAGCTTGTTCGGATAGCTGGCTTCATAGGTATAAAAACTGCGTATGCATTTGCCGCGATCCTCGTCCAGCACCGCGTAGTAAGTCTGGCTCCCGACCGACGTGAACTTGGTCGAATACACCTGCTGCTTGACGGCCACGAACAGATGCACGTCCGCACCCGAATAGCCGAGGCGAACGTCGTAGCCGGACTTGACCAGGAAATACCACAGCAGCAGATTTTGCTCCGCCCTGCGTTCCGGCTGCAAGGCCTGCACGACACTGCGCCACAGCGTCACATGCCCCCAGTCGTCCAGCTTCAGTGTGCGTCGCGCTTCGTTGACCGCCTGTATCGTCGACTCATACCGGCTACCGCTCATCGTCCCCCAGAATGCGCTCATCGCCTCCGGCTTGGCCGCGCCGGACAGACGATACGTTTTCCACAGCGGGTCGAATACGAAGCGCACCGGGTTGCCGTAAAAGGCCAGTTCGACCGTGTTCGCAGCCACCGGCAGCGACTTCGGTTGCGGGGGAGGCGGAGGTGGCGTCAATACAGGCTGAACGATGGGAGCGACCGGCACAGGGGGAGGTAATGCGGCAGGCGGCGCGTCGGGCCGTGGTGGTTTGGCGATTGGCCGTGTCGGCGCGACGGGCACCACCATCGGCACTTGCCTGGGCTTGGGTTCCTTGATGCGGACCTTGCCCTGGAATGTCTCGAATTCGCGCCACTGGCTTTTCAGGTATTCCGCGAATTCGCCATCCTGCTGTTCCTTGTATGCTTGGAATTCGGCTTTATGCTGCTGCACTTCCTGCTGCTGACGCTCCCGGAAGGATTTGAAATCATCTGCGGCGGCGCAGGGCCCACCTGCACAAGCCGCCACGACCGCGAGCAACACGGACTTGGAGGGCAGTCTCATTCCGTACGGGTGGCTCACGGATATTTCGGGCAGGTTCGACCTCTACTTCTTCTCGGCTTCGGATTTCTGTTTCGCCACATCGGCAGCCATTTCTTCCTGGCTTTTTTTCGCGCGGTATTGCTGCCAATCGTCCTTGTCCTTGGTGCTGGAACAACCCGAAGCGGCGAACACAATCCCGGCAGACAGCAACACTAGCAAAGCTTTATTCATGATGACCTCCAGTCGATATCGAAAACAATTCTGCAAACATTCCGGCGCCGTGCGAACACGCCGCCAGGTTTCGGCGGTCGGCGCAGGCTTTGACCCGCACCGGCAGCCGTTTGTGCGGGGTCAGTTCTTGGGCTTGTCTGCTTCGGGGACAGCCGCCGCCGGCTCGACTTTCTGCCTGGCGATATCGGCAGCCAGTTCGTCCTGTCCCTTTTGGGCGCGGAACTGCTGCCAGGCCGCCTTGTCGTTATTCTGGCTGGTCTTGATCGCCGCTTCGGTGATCTGCTGCGCGCTGGCTTCGTCCAGTCCGACGAGGACATACAGCGTTCCGTCGGGGCCGGTCGCACTTCTCAGCAAGCGGGTTCCAACCAGCGTTTCATTGGTAATCTGCTTGGTCACCGAGCTGTTGACCTGGTCGACCGTGGCCTGGTCGGCAGCGCCTGTCGTTTCGGCGTACTGCTTGATCATGTTGGTCACCTGGATGCGCATCATCTGGGCCAGTTGCACGCGCGCGTCGGCTGCGGCCATCTGTTTCACGAAGGAGATACCCGCCTGCGATTTCGGTGCCGAGCCCACCGCCGTCACCGCGCTACCCGCGACGGGCTCGTCGCACACCCAACCCGGCGCCGCTTCCCTCGAGTTCGGGAACATGCAGGACGCCACTGCGGCTACCGGCTCCACCTTGGCGGGAGCGCTGGCGCAACCTGCCAGACCGATCAAAGTTACCGCAGAAAGCGTGACGAAAAGTATGTTGCGCATGAAATTCCTCCTTAGTTAAATGACACCCACAAATACTGGCACGACATTCGCGCCATCGAACCCTCAATCCATCCACCGGCAATCGTGTCTTGCCGATACTGCGTTGCCGCAAAGCGCGCGATCAGTCGTGCACTTCCTTGAGCCACTCCGCCGCATAGTTCTCCAGGCTTTCCATGTCCTTGCCGGACTCCTCGCTCAACGCGCGCTCGGTCACCACATTGCCGTCGAAGGAAGCCATCCTGTCGGCACCCAGCGCGAATTCGCGCTTGAATTCGATGAACTCCCGTTGCGTTTTTGCCTTGTACTCGGAGAAGCTGCGCTTCTCTTCGGCGATGGCGTCGCTCGCTTCTTTCTTGAATGCCTCGAATTCGTCTTCCACTTCCTGCCGGTGTATCTCGTACGCCTCGCCCGGACTCGTCACGCTCAGCAGGCCCTTGCGCATCCCGACCTCCTTGCGCTCCGGCAGGTCGACAACCAGAAAGCGGGTGCCGCGCACACCCATGACCGCCGTGGTGGTTCTGACGCCCACGCCGCGCCGCGAACCCTGTATCGTATTCAGCGCGTAATAAATCATCCCCGTTACATGGCGAAATAACCCCGCATAATCGCCGGACTTGTCGATCTCTATCTTGCTGTTCTTCTCGACCACGATCAACCCGACATCGCCGACCTTGACCACCGCGCGGCCGTTCGGCCCGGTGACCAGATAGTGGCGCGCGGGTAGCACGCTCCTGGTGAAAACCTTGCGCTCCGGCTGGTCCTGCTGGGTGATCGCAACATCGCCCTGCGCCTTGACGACCTCTATCGCATCGTCGGCCCAACATCCGCCAGTGATCAAGCTGCCGAGCAGGCCTGCCGCAAGAATCAGCATCGCCCTCTGAATACGCATCATGCCTCCGTATGTGTCTTGTCCATAACAGCCGCTAGTTCAACTCGTGGCGCAGGTATCTGGAGAATTTTTCGCGCCAGCGCTTGATCACGTTGATGCCCAGCACGTCCATGACCATTTCCTGCGAGATCGGATTCCACCCGGTCGTGCCCTGGAACCGATCCGCAAACACGGGCGTGCCGTTCTCCAGCAGGAACGTGGTCATCCCGCCCTCGAACTGGTATTCGCGACCGCGACCCTGCGGGTCCCGGTCCGCGCGGTTGCGCATCTTGCCCAGCGCCACCACACCCAGCACCAGCTTGCCCGGTTCGCCCAGGCTGTGCGGAATCTCGCCGCCCTGCAATGCCTTCAGTTGTGCCGCCGAGAGCGCTTTCGTCCTGACTTCGACATCCGCGCCCAGCGGGCGGATGACATTGTTCAGGCTGTCGCACGCCTTGTTCCATGCGCCGCGCTCGGTGCCGGAATTGAAATAACATACAAGCGTGGTGGCGCGACCCTCGAAAAACTGGCGCCACAATGTCTTTTCCATTTCCTCGGCCGAACAGACCAGCGTCTCGGCTTTTTTCCTGGCGATCTCGCGCCGGTCGTTGAGCTGTTTCGAATCCGCAGCCTGCTGAAAATAGCTCTTGGCGCCGCAAGCGCTATTCCTCAATTCTTCAACCTCGCCCAGTTTGAACAGGATATCCCCGGGCTCGAATACCGGCGGCAAGCCGCCGCCATGCTTCGCCAGCAAACCCTTGTAGGCACCGGCCGCGGCGGCAAGCGACCGGGATCTTTCGAGCTCGGCGGTTTGCCCCGAGGCCTGGTTGACCTGCAAGTCAGCCGCCGCCAACGCAGCCTTGGCCTGGTCCAGATCGTCGCGCGTCTGCTGCAGATCGCGTTTGAAGCCGTTCAACAACCGGGCATAGTGCTCCGGCGAACTGGCCTCGGGAATGAATTCCAGCGCAATGCGCGGCAACAGTTCCAGCGCGGCATCCACCGCGGACAAACGGCCATTCAGGGGTGCGCCTTCATTCTGCACTACCGCCAATTGCTCGTTCAGCACGCCGAACAGCGTTTTTGCCAGGCCTTCGCGCTTGCCCTGCTCCACATGTTTTTTGGAAACTCTGGCGCGCAGCCAGATCACGCAGGTATCGGGGTCTTCCCAGGTTGCGACGGATTCGACGTTGCGCAACGATGCATTCGTCGATGTTTTGGTGATGGATTGCAGACTGGAATCGGTGAGTTCCGTCCCGGCAACGTTGCGGCTCGACTGCTCCAGCACCAGGGAATTCTTGACGGAAACCTCAATCATCTCGGAAAGGTTTTTCAGCGCATTCTGCTTGGCCGTCGCAATGCGCTCAGACAAGGATGCCTGCGGATCGTCCGATACGCCCGCGGCAAGAAAATATTCCTCAGTAACGGATTCCGGGCTATCCACCCAGTCGGGCCGGGGGCCGCCCCCGGAACATTGCGCGGCGAATGCCGTCGTGGAGAGCCACATCCCGGCGAAGGCGGCAAGCAATGCAGCGCGAAGCATCATAAGTATCTGTCCATAATGTTCCTGCACATCCGCCCCTTGCGGCGCGGCATTATTCGCGCGCAATCTGATAATACAGGTGGCGCGAGCCTTCGGAAACCTGCAGATAGTCGTTGCCGCCGGAACGCAGATGCGTCAGCAGCGGTTTGTCGAACGAATCTTCAAAGTACACCCTGCCGAGCTCCACGCCGCGCTCCGTATCGGCGAAGATCAGATGGCTTTGCGAAACGGCGGCAACGTAGCGCCATGTTTGCAGGAACCTGCAATCCGTGATTTTCGATCCACCCTTTTGGTAACGCTGATCCTTGATCGAGACGTCGAAATGCTCGACTTCGTTTCCGGCATCCAGGTCCACGATGTGCAACCGGGAAGCATAGGTGCGCGTCGGCCTGCCGAAGGCGAACGTCGTATTCATGATATAGGTGCCGATGGCACCCATGCGGCCGTCGGTGGAAGCCCTGACACAGGTGGGTTCTTCGGAGATCGAGTCGTCCGACTGCAATTTCGCGTATTTCACTATTTCGTCATCTGCAGCAAGCAACGGCGGCGGCACAACCTCGACCGCATCGGCGGCCAGTTCGGCAACGTTTTTCAGCGAGAATTTGACCAGTCTGGGATTGGTGACATCCATCACTTGCAGGCCGAATTTTTCCGCCGCAATATCGACCGCGCGCTGGATCGCGTTATTCACCGCGGCCGACTCCGTCAGGCCGTCGGATGGCGGCATGCCCTTGGTACCCATGGGCGCAGAAGCCGACGATTTTATTTTGGCGTCCTCGCCGATGAAGCGGATATCGGCGACCGCAGTGGCTGTGAAGATGGAAGACAGCCCGCTGGTTTTGCCCACGCCCAGATACACTCTATATATTCCGGATATCTGGAAGCGCCCGGCATTTTCAACAAAATCTTCGGCCGTAATCAGTGCGCCAGGATCGCCCAAACGGGCCCAGGATTTCTTGAGTTCTTCGGCTTTTTTCTGATCGAGGACGATCACGCCGTTGTCGCTGAGCAGTTGCTCCATTCGCGTCTGTGCAACGCGCAAATACAGTTTGGCGGCGGCATTCTGCCCGTAAACGACGATTGCGACTTTCTCCTGCTCGGCACTCGCCGGCAACACGCCAAAACACAACGCCAGAATCACTGCACGGATTAGCAATTTCATTTGGAACCGTTCCGGGAAATGCCCGATAAAAAAACAGGCCGCAAATGCGGCCTGTTGTTGCCCGGATTAGTATCTGGCAGTCAGGCCGAAAAGCACCCTGGTACCAGTCTGGTTCAGATCGACACTGTCACCAGTCATGTAGTTCGCAAAGCCCTGCAACGACACATCGCCGGAGACCTCTTCAGTGATGAAGTAAGACACCCCGCCCCCGCCAACCACACCAGCGCCGTTAAAAGTAGTACCGGCGGAGTCCACTGTGACAATGCTCAGTCCGCCATTCACAAACGGTACCCATTGCGATTTTGCCGCTTCGCCGAAGTAGTACTTCACGCCCACGCCCAGCCCGGTACCCAGCGACTCGGTGCCGCCCGATTCGCTGCCGAACATGGACAGATTCACGCGCCCGACCAGCTTGGAGGTGAAGTAGCGACCAACATCAACGTTGATGTACGTATTGGTCGAATCCGAGGATGAAGTGCCCGCCCCGGTATCGAATTCGCTCGTCGAATTCTCAACATTCCCCGCAACAGATATTTCCCACATACCAGCTTCGGCCATTGCATATGGGGCGGCCAGCATGGATGCCGCGATGATTGCCAAACGAATTGTGTTCTTCATTTTTTACTCCGCCTTAGGTAAGTTAGTCACAAAGCTCCACGGGCATCAGACACAAAAATTTCCCGCTGCCATTTTTATCGTACACCAATATTTGCGGGTTTTTTCTACGTAACAATACCTAGCGATTGCGCTATCCAGCCTGTCACGTACGCTCCGGATCGAATGAAATTTTGGTGTCGAGATAACAAGACGGCAACCCGAAAACCCTGCGCCTTGCATGCCCTCCGCGCGAGATGGCGGCGATGCCGCAGAATCGCGGCGTAACGCTGACAGCTACGCGGCTCCTCAGCGTTTCCTGAGCCAGTCGAGAAATTCGCCCGCCGGCATGGGATGGGCGATGCCGTAGCCCTGGCCATAGTTGCAGCCCATTTCTGCCAGCATCTGCGCGAGCCTTTCGTCCTCCAGTCCTTCCGCCACGGTCTTGCGTCCGAAGGACTTGGCCAGCGCGATCACCCCCTGCACGATGGCGCGGTCGCCTTCGTCCAGCAGCATGCCGCGCACGAAGCTCTGGTCGATCTTGAGCGTGTCGGCGGCAAGCCGACGCAGATAGGACAGCGAGGAATAGCCGGTGCCGAAATCGTCCAGCGCGAAGCTGACGCCCAGCTTGCGGCAGGCTTCGATGACTTCGGCGGTCTGGCCGATATCCTCCAGTGCCGCCGTTTCCAGCACCTCGATCTGCAGGCTGCCGCGCGGCAACCGGCTATGGCGTGACAGCTTGTCCTGCAGCACGGCGACAAAGTCGGGGGTTTGCAGATGATGCGCCGAGATGTTGATGCTGATCTCCAGCGCCATCCCGGCGTTCCGCCAGGCATGCAGTTGCGCCAGCGCCGTATCCATCACCCAGTTGCCCAGTCCGACCTCCAGCTCCGAATTCTCCACGTCGGGCAGGAATTCCCCCGGCAGCAGCAAGCCGCGCTCGGGATGATGCCAGCGGATCAGCGCCTCGACCCCGACGATGTCGCCGGAGGCGAATTCCAGCAGGGGCTGGTAATACAGTTCGAATTCGCCCGCGCGCAACCCCTGCAGGATGCGCTTCCTCGATTCGTGCATGGAACGCACGCGCTGATCGTGCACCGGGTCGTACAGGTGATAGCGGTTCTTGCCCGACTGCTTGGCGGCATACATCGCCTGGTCGGCATGGCGCAGCAAGGTGTCGCCGTCCTCCTCGTCGGAGGGATAGAAGGTCACGCCGATGCTGGCCGAAACGGTCAACTGATGGCCGTCGATCTGGATCGGCATGGCGATGGTCTGCACCATGCGTTCCAGCACCTGCAGACACTCGACCTCCTGCGCCAGATCGTTGAACAGCACGACGAACTCGTCGCCGCCCAGACGCGCCAGCGTGTCGCCCGCACGCAGCACTTCCTGCAGGCGGCGCGTGATGGCGACCAGCAGCAGGTCGCCGGTCTCGTGGCCGTACTGGTCGTTGACGTTCTTGAAACCGTCGAGGTCGATATAGCAGACCGCCAGCATGCTGCCGTTGCGCTGTGCATGCACGATGGCCTGGCCCATGCGGTCGCCGAGCAGCCTGCGGTTGGGCACGCCGGTGAGCGCATCGTAGTTGGCGACATGGCTCAGCTCGGCCTCGTGATCCTTGAAATAGGTGATGTCGGAGAACACACCGACATAGCGCTGCACCCGGCCGCCCTCGTCGCAGATGGCGGAGACCGACAGCAGTTCCGCGTAGATCTCGCCGCTCTTGCGCCGGTTCCAGATCTCGCCGCGCCACGCCCTGTCCTGCTTCAGCACCGCCCACATCGACTGATAGAAAGCCTGGTCCTGGCGGCCCGAGCTGAGCAGTCTCGGGTTCCGGCCCAGCACTTCGGCGCGGCTGTAGCCGGTGATGCGCGAAAATGCCGGGTTGACGTCGATGATGTCATTGTCGGCGTCGGTAATGACGATGGCTTCGCGGCTGCTGTCGAACACGCTCGCGGTGATGCGCAGCGCCTCTTCCGCCTTGCGCCGGTCGGTGACGTCGTACTGAATGCCGTCCCACAGGATGTCGCCGTTCTCCAGCAGGGTGGGCTGCGACTCGATATGCAGCCAGCGCACTTCGCCGTTCCTGCGCACGATCCGCCCTTCCCACTCGAAGCGGCGCAAATTGCGGCGCGCCTCGTCGTTGAGGCGGGCGTAACGCTCCAGTTCATCCAGATGGATGCGGGCAAGCGCGACCCCGTGGTCGCGCATGACCTCGGCCTCGGTCACATCGAGCAGTTCGCACCAGCGCGGACTGACATAGTCGTACGCGATGCCGCCGTCTGCGCGCATGCGGTATTTGTACACTCCCACCGGGATGCGCTGCACCAGCCCGCTGTAATCGGCCAGGCTGCGCTTCAGGGCGGCATCGGCGCGCACGCGCTCGCTGATGTCGCGACCGATTCCCAGCGCCCCGACGACTGCCCCGTTTTCGTCGCGCTCGGGGACGAAGATGACATGGTGCCAATGCGGGGTGCCGTCCGGATGCAGGATCTCGAATTCCACCTCCACCCGCTTGCCGCTGTCCATGACCTGCTCGACCAAGTGCTGCAGACCGAGTATCTGCTCCGAGTTTGGATCGGATTCGTACGGCCGTTTGCCCACTTTTGGCAACAGCTCAGGCGCGATGGTGCGTGCCATCGCCGGGTTCATGTAGCGCACGCGGCATTCGCGGTCGTAACGGATGATGTTGTCCGGCAGGTTCTCGGCCAGTGCGCGGAACTCCTGCTCGCTCGCGGCCAGAGCGCGCTTGGCACGCTCACGCTCGTTGATGTCGCGGCCGATGGCCAGCGCACCGACGATATCGCCGCCCAGGTCGCGCAGGGCGACAAAGACGATGTGGTGGATATGCATCCCGCCGTCCGGATGCGGCACCGGGATCTCCAGCTCGGACGACTCGCCGCTCGCGATGGATCTTTCGAGCATCTGCTGGTAAACCGCCGCCTCCCTGACGTCCGGAAACGATTCGACAGGCGTTTTGCCGAGTTCCGGCTGCGCTTGCACCGCGATATTCCGCGCCAGTGCCGGATTCATATAACTCGCCCTGCATTCCCGGTCGTAACGGATCAGAGTGTCCGGCAGGTTCTCCGCCAGCGTGCGGAATTCGCGCTCGCTTTCGATACAGGCGCGCCTGATATGCTCGCGCTCGGTGATGTCGCGCGCCACGCCCAGCACGCCGACCAACCTTCCCTGGCTGTCGCGCATCGGCGTCTTGATGGTCTCGAACAAGCCGTGATAATCGACTGCGGCGAAGGACAGCCACTCCTCGTTTACACTCGGCTTGTCTGCCGCCATCGCCTTGCGGTCGTGTTCGCGGAAGAAGTCGGCCAACTCCTTCTCCACGAAGTCGTAATCGGTCCTGCCGACGATATTCTTTTCCTTCGCGCCGAAGAACTGCTCGAAGCGGCGGTTGCAGGCCAGATAGACGCCTTCCCGGTCCTTCAGCCAGACCAGGTCGGGGATGTTGTCGAGGAAGACGCGCAGGAACATCTCGTCGACCTCAAGCCGCTCGTCCAGCAATCCCAGCGCCATGGTGCGGGTCAGGTCATGCTCGCTCAGCAGTCCGATCAGGCGCCCCTCCGCGTCGGTCACAGCCAGGTGGCGCACCCTGGTCTGCAGCATGAGTTCGGCCGCCTCGTTGACGGTGGCATCGCCCGCGATGCACAGCACCGGCGCGGTCATTACCTCGCCCAGCAGCACGCCGACCCGATCCGGTTCGCGCGCATAGAAGCGCACCACGTCGCGTTCGGTGACGATGCCGACCGGCTTGTCGTCCTCGACCACCACCACGCAAGACTCGCGCTGCGCCTGCATCAGGTTGAGCGCCTGCATAAGGCTGCTGTGCGGAGGCAGGCTGGTGACCGACTGCTGCGCCATGGCGATGACCTGGCGGCGTCCGGCCAGCGCCGTGAGGTTGAGATGCATGCGGAAATCGGTCTCGCTGACCACGCCCGCGACCGCGCCGGTGGCATCCACCAGCACGAGGTGGCGGATGCCTTCGCGCAGGCATATCTGGTAGGCATCCAGTGTGTTCTTGTCGCTGTCCACGGCCACGACCGGCGAGGACATGCAGGTATGCAACTGGGTTTCCTGTGGCAGGCCGGAGCGCATCGCGTGCAGGATGTTGCGCTCGGTGACGATGCCCACCGGACGGCGCGCATCGTTGCTGACCACAATGGAGGAATAGCGGTGTTGCGCCATGATGCGCGCGGCATCGCCCAGAGTCGAATCCACTCTGAGACAGGTGACATCGCGCGAAGCGATCTCGATCAGCGGGTGAAATTGATTGTTCATGGGCATCGGCCTGATATCGGGTCCGTCTTTCCGGCAACCCGTATTATCGGTCGTTTCCCAGCAGGCGTGCGAACTCTTCCCGCACCACGTCGTAGCACTCGCAGCAGATCTTTTCCATGCGCGGGCGGTCGAGCACTTTGACATGCCCGCGGTTGTAGGCGATCAAGCCCTGGTCGCGCAGCTCGCCGGCCGCTTCGGTGATGCTCTCGCGGCGCACACCCAGCATGTGGGCGATGGCCTCGTGGGTGAGGCGGAATTCGTCGGACAGCGACTTGTCGCCGATCATCAGCAGGTGCTGGCACAGTTGCTGGATGAGCGAATGATGCCTGCCGCACACCACCGACTGCGCGACCTGCGTCAGCGATGCCTGGGCATAGAGCAGCAGGATGTTGTGCAGTTCGTCCGAACGCCCGATGATCTGCTTCAACGATTCGGCGGGAATATGCAGGGCATGGCCGGAAGTCTCCACGATGGCCCAGTAGGGGATGGCCCCGCCGCCCAGCACCTGCGCCACGCTGAACATGCCCTCGTTGCCGATCACCGCCACGCCGGCCGACTCGCCGTTCTCCAGCCGGTAGAACAACGAGATCGCGCTGTCGATGGGAAAAAAGATCTGCTCGAGATTCTGTCCGGACTCGGCCAGCGTGTCGCCCGCCTTGAGGTGCAACACTTGCAGATGGGGCAGCAGCGTTTCGAGTTCCTGTTCGTGCAATACGGCCAGCAGGTGGTTCTGTCTCGGGTTATGACGATGCGGCATCTGCTCCCTCTGCTTCGTTCATGCCGCCACCTCGTTGCCGAAGCGCTCGATCAGGTCCCCTGCACCCAGCGGATGGGCGAACAGGTATCCCTGCCCGATGTCGCAGCCCGCGTCGCGCAGCACTTCAAGTTGCTCCACGGTCTCTATGCCTTCCGCCACGACGCTAAAGCCCAGTGCCTGTGCCATCAGCAGGATGGTTTTGGCGATGGACTGGGCATCCGAGTTGGTCGCGATGTCGACCACGAAATGCTGGGCGATCTTCAGTTCGTGGATCGGCATGCGGCGCAGGTAGGCCAGCGAGGAATAGCCGGTGCCGAAATCGTCGATGCTGAGTTTGATCCCGAGCGATTTCAGTTCCTGCAACAACTGGTGCGCCTGCACGGTATCTTCCGCCAGCGCGCTCTCGGTCAGCTCCACCATCACGCGGGCAGGATCGAGCCGGTACTGGCTCAGCAGGCGCAGCATCAGCGCCGGGATATTGCTGCGGCGGAACTGGTAGGGCGAGACGTTGATGGAGACGCGCGGGATATCGTGCCCCTGCTTGACCCATTCCGCCATCTGCCGGCACGCCGTCGTGGCCACCCACTCGCCCAGCCGGTCGATGATGCCGGTCTTCTCGGCCAGCGGGATGAACTTGGACGGCGAGATCAGCCCCTCGGTCGGGTGCTGCCAGCGCGCCAGCGCCTCGACGCCGACAAGACGGCCGCTGGCGATGTCCACCTGCGGCTGGTAAAGCAGGAACAACTCGTTGCGCTCGATGGCGCCGCGCAACTCGGTCTCCAGCTTGAGGCGTTCGTCGGCGATGCGCTTGAGCTCGTCGGTGAAGAAATGATGCGCGCGCTTGCCACCGTCCTTGGCCTGGTACATGGCGCTGTCGGCATTCTTGAGCAAGGTCTCCGGATCGAGGCCGTCGTTGGGATAGAGGCAGATGCCGATGCTGGCGCCGGGGTAGATGTTCTGCCGCCCGATCGCGTGCGGGCGCAGCATGGCGTCGCCGATGCGGTGCGCGGTCATCTCCGCCTCGGCCACGGTCGCTTCCTCGATCAGAAGCGCGAACTCGTCCCCGCCGAAACGCGCCACGGTGTCGCCGCCACGCACGCACTCGCGCAGGCGCGCGGATATTTCCTTGAGCAGGTCGTCGCCCGCGGCATGCCCCATGGAATCGTTGATGACCTTGAAATTGTCCAGGTCGATGAACAGCACGGCGAAGCTGTTCTCTCCGCGTTCGGCATGCGCGATGGCCTGCTTCAGGCGGTCGAGGAACAGCGCGCGGTTGGGCAGGCCGGTCAGTTCGTCGTGTGTGGCCAGGAACTCGACCTTGCGCTGCGACTCCTTGACCACGGAGATGTCGCTGAAGATGCCGACGTAGTTGATGATGTTGCCTTCCGGGTCGTTCACCGAATTGATGGTGAGCCATTCCGGGTATATCTCGCCGGTCTTGCGCTTGTTCCAGACCTCGCCCTGCCACCAGCCGTGCGTCTCGATGTGGGTCCACATGCTCTTGTAGAAGGAGGCATCCTGCTTGCCGGAAGCCAGCAGCTTGGGCGTCTGGCCGATCGCCTCCTCGGCCGCATAGCCGGTCACCTGGCTGAACGCGCTGTTGACGGTCAGGATGCGCTGCTGCGCGTCGGTAACCACGATGCCCTCGCCGGAACGGTCGAATACACGCGCCGCCAGGCGCAACTGGTCCTCGGCGCGCTTGTGTTCGGTGACATCGGTTGCCTGTGTGCAGATGCTGTACACCACGCCGTCCTCGCTCAGCAGCGGGAAGCGGATAGAGTGCAGGTAGCGTTCCTGCCCGTTGGAGAAGACCAGATGATCCTCGAACTCCAGCGAAGTGCGCAGGCGCACCACATCCAGTTCCTTGGCACGGAAGTCGTCCGCGATCTTGCGCGGCATCACCTGCGCGTCGGTCTTGCCCAGTACGTCCTTCGATTCCAGCCCGAAGAACTTCTCGAACTCGGTATTGACGAACTCGTAGCGGCCAGCCAAGTCCTTGAGCGCGATAAGCGAGGTGGAGTTGTTCATGATCGCCAGCAGGATCTCGCGGTTCTTGCGCACATCGCGCTCCGCCACCAGGCGCTCGGTGTGGTCGAGCAACACGACGATGGCGCCGTGCATGCCGCGCACCTTGGTCTCGTAGGGCGAGACATGCAGCAGGTAATGGCGCTCGTTGGAATAGATATGCGTCTCGCTGACGCGGTTGTTGACGATGGCCTCGTGCACCTCGGTCGAGAAGTCCTTCATGCCCACCGGCAGGCGCATGCTCGGCAGCGGCTGGCGGATCGAGACTGTGGACAGCGAGAACAGCGCGGCGGCCGGACTGTTGAAGCGCGTCAGTTCCAGGTGCGAGTTGCACACCATGATGGGGAAGCCCACGCTGTTCTGGATGTTCTCCAGGTCATTGAACAGATCGCCCAGCTCCCCGGAGCGCACCTGCAACTCCTCGTTGACCGTGGTCAGTTCCTCGTTGGTGGATTGCAGCTCCTCGTTGGCCGCCTCCAGTTCCTCATTGGAGGATTGCAGTTCCTCGTTAGCAGCGACCACTTCCTCGTTGAGCGCCTGCATCTCCTCGTTGGAGGTCTCCAGTTCCTCGATCACCGTCTGCAGCCGCTCGCGCGTGGAGATGAGCTCCTCTTCCAGTTCGCGCACGTTGCGGCCTTCCGCCGTGACCGGCGCATCCTCACCCGGCACTGCCACCGCGACCTGCGGCATGACCTCGAACGCGACCAGATAGAACGGATTGACCACGCTGCGATCCATCGGATGCACGATCAGCCGCACTTCGCGCATCTGCTCCCCTATCCTGATGGGGTGAGGACGCCCTGCCGCAGATTCCTGCTTGTGTTCGGCCTGGTGCTGTAGCAGTTGCAGGTCGGCACGCAGTTCGCGGTGCAGCAGATTTTGCAGATTGAAGTTGGGTTTGCCGGGCAAGACGGTGAGATAGGGACTGACATCGCCGTGAATATGCAGGATGTCGAAGCTGCCGTTGATCAGCACCGAAGCCGGGACATAGCGGCGCACCGCCTCTTCCATCAGGCGCGACTCCGAGTCGGCGATGATCTTGGGGATGCTGCGCTCTGCCGAGTCGGGCAAGCGGAAGGCGGACACGCTGAGGCGCGACTCCCCGGCGCAACGCCGGTAGATGCGCGATGCCTTGTCCAGTACGTCGAACAACGCCTCCTGCTGGAAGATGCCTTCCGACTTGCCGAGGAACAGCAGACTGTTGGGATTCAGGCTGTAATGGAAGGTAGACAGCACCTTGGCCTGCAGTTCGTTCTGCAGGTAGATGAGCACGTTGCGGCAGCTCACCAGGTCAAGGCGCAGGAAAGGCGGATCCTGCACCAGATCCTGGCGCGCAACCACCACCATGTCGCGCAGGGTGCGCGATACTTCGAGGCGGTTGCCGACCTTCTGGAAGTAGCGGATCGCCAGCCCCGGTTCGAGGTCCACCAGCGCGCTCTCGGGATAGGAACCCTTGCGCGCGATCGCCAGCGCGTTGAGGTCGATGTCGGTGGCGAAGATCTGGATGCGGAACTGGTTGACGTTGGGCCCCAGCATCTCGGCCAGGATGATGGCCAGCGTATAGGCTTCCTCGCCGGTGGCGCAGGCGGGCACCCAGATGCGGATCTCGTCGCCGGGACGTTTGGTCTGGACGATGCCCTGCAACAGGGTGCGCAACGCGGCGAACGAGGCCGGGTCGCGGAAGAAGGCGGTGACCGAGATCAGGATGTCCTTGCCCAGATGCTCCAGTTCTTCCGGATTGGCATCCACCAGCGTCAGGTAGTCGTCGAGATTGCCGACGTGGGTGGCCGCCATGCGTCGCTCGATGCGGCGCCACAGCGTGCCTTCCTTGTAGCCGGAGAAGTCGATGCGCGTCTGCTGCTTGACCTTGATCAGCAGCTTTTTCAGCGTGGTGGCACCGACCGGCGGCTTGTTGGCGACGGTGATGCTGCCGTGCGAACGCGCGATGATGGCGATCTCTTTGGCGATGCCTTCCGGCGACAGCACCCAGTCGACGCAGCCGGTGTCGATGGCCGACTGCGGCATGCCGGTGTACTTCGCGGTTTGCGGGTCCTGCGCGAAGGTGTAGCCGCCCGCCGCCTTGATGTCGCGCAAGCCGGCGGAACCGTCGCTGCCGGTGCCGGAGAGGATGACGCCGATGGCGTCCTCGGTCTTCTCTTCCGCCAGCGAAGTGAAGAACATGCTGACCGAGGGGCGCGGCGTCGCTTCGCGCGGGCCCTCGATGAGTTCGAAGCAGCCGTCCCTGAGCTTGACGTTGTTGCTGGCGGGTGCGACATAGATGGTGTCGGGCTCGGGCTGCACGCCGTTCTCGACTTCCTGTACGGCCATCGCGGTCTCGCGGCCGAGCAGTTGCGCCATCATGCTGCGGTGGGTGGGGGAAAGGTGTTGCAGAACGACGTAGGAGATGCCGAGATCGGTGGGCAGCGCCGCGATCAGCGCGGAGAGCGCTTCCAGGCCGCCGGCGGAGGCGCCGATGCCGACCAGATAGGGGCGCAAGGCCCGCGACGGTTCATCCACTTTTTTAGCGGGAACGGTCTTTTTCTTCTTTTCCGCAGGTGCCTCGGATTTTTCTGTCTTCTTCTTTGCAGCGGGACGGGTCATGGCTCATCACTTAATTTTGTTGATTTGGGATAGGCACGACTCCCTGTAATTCTCCCCGGTCGCGAGGGTATCAAAACAGTCCAAACGCAGTCTGTACGATAGCACACGCAAACTCGAATACCGTCTAGTAACCCAGCATTAATCCAGACTACTCCCGAGGCATGCAAAACCCTTTCGGGTGTCGGGGAAAGCAGCCGCATCTGCTTTGGAAACGAGCCAAGGAAATCATGAATAGGCGATCTGCACGTTCTGCGCGCCGCACAGCGTGCGCAACCCTTCCAGCAGTTCGTCCGGCAGGGTGACCTGCCAATCCTCGCTCAGCCGCAGCGGCGCGCTGCCAAGCAGATTGCGATAGTTGATCTGCACCGGGCATTTGCCGCCGCGGTAGGGTTTGAGCAGTTCGGCCAGTTGCGGCACGCGGATGCGGTCGTCCATCGAGCAATTGATGTCCAGCCGCTTGGCAAAAGCAGCGCGGGCGGAGGCGAAGTCGTAGAGTTCGTCGGCGGTGACGCGCATGCCGCCCGAGTAGGCATCCAGTTCCGCCTTGCCGTTCACCACCAGCAACTCGTCGTCGCGTATCCAGTTGCGGTTCATGTCGAACAGCTCGCTGAACACCACCACTTCCAGCGCGGCGCTGCCGTCGTCCAGCGTCACCACGGCCATCTTGCCGCGCCGCGTCTGCAGGATGCGCACGCCGCTGACCATACCCGCGAGCACCAGTGCCTTGGCGTTGTTGCGGCGTCCGCCGCCGTTACCATAGCCGCCGCCACCGCCGCTGGGCGGGGTGATGATGTCCGGCGTGATGTCGGCCAGCTTGTGCTTCACGAAGTTGGACAACTCGGCCGCGAACTCCTGATAGGGATGGCCGCTCAGATAGAAACCCAGCGCGGTCTTTTCCTGCGCCAGTTGCTCGCGCATCTTCCAGAGCGGCACGTCCGCCATCTGCAGCGGCATGGCCACGCTCTCGTCATCGCCGAACAGGCTGTTCTGGTTCGCCGCGCGCGCATGCTGCTCGGCACTGCCCAGTGCCGTATCGAGCGAGGCGAGCATCTGATAGCGGTGAGGCTGTCCCGAGCTTGTCGAAGGGCTGATACCGTCGAACGCACCGGCGCGGATCAGCGCCTCGATGGCGCGACGATTGACGATGCGCTTGTCGACACGGCGGCAGAAATCGAACAGGTCTTTGAACGGTCCCGCCGCGCGCGCCGCCACGATGTTCTCCACCGCCGCCTCGCCGGTGCCTTTCACCGCGCCAAGGCCGTAGGCGATGGTCTTTTCATCCACCGGGGCGAAACGGAAACCGGACGAATTGACATCCGGCGGCAGGATGGCGATGCCCTGCTGCAAAGTATCCTGATAGAAGAAACTGACCTTGTCGGTGTTCACCATTTCCGAGGTCATGGTGGAAGCCATGAACGCGGCGGGGAAATGGCACTTGAGATACGCGGTCTGGTAGGCGACCAGAGAATAGGCTGCGGCGTGCGACTTGTTGAAGCCGTAACCGGCGAACTTCTCCATGGTGTCGAAGATCTCGTTCGCCTTCTTCTCGTCGATGCTGTTCTTGGCTGCACCGGCCACGAAGATGCTGCGCTGCTCGGCCATCTCCTCGGCCTTCTTCTTGCCCATCGCGCGGCGCAGCATGTCGGCGCCACCCAGACTGTAGCCAGCCACCACCTGTGCCGCCTGCATCACCTGCTCCTGGTACACCATGATGCCGTAGGTCATGCCCACCACTTTTTCCAGACAGGGGTGCGGGATGATGACCTGTTCCCTGCCGTGCTTGCGGTTGATGTAGTCGGGGATGAAGTCCATCGGGCCCGGACGGTACAGGGCGTTCAACGCGATCAAATCCTCCAGGCAATCCGGCTTCGCCTTCACCAGCGTGTCCTTCATGCCGCGCGACTCGAACTGGAACACGGCGGTGGTGTTCGCGTTCTTGAACACCTTGTCGTAGGTCGGCTTGTCGTCGAGGGGGACGGTGTCGATGTTGAAGTCCTGCGTGCCTTCGACACCCGAACCTTTGATATAGCGCACCGCCCAGTCGATGATGGTCAGCGTGCGCAAGCCCAAAAAGTCGAACTTCACCAGGCCGACCGCTTCGACGTCGTCCTTGTCGTACTGACTCACCGTGCTTTCGCTGCCCTCGGCGCAATACAGCGGGCAGAAGTCGGTGAGCTTGCCCGGCGCGATCAGCACGCCGCCCGCGTGCATGCCGACGTTGCGCGTCAAGTCTTCCAGGCGCATGCCCAGTTCCATCAACTCTTCCACGCCCTCCTCGCTGGCGATGACGGCATTGAACTCCGGCTCCATCTCGCGCGCCTTCGCCAGCGATACCGGCTTCACGCCTTCCACCGGCACCAGCTTGGAGAGCCGGTCGCACAGCCCATAGGGAAAATCGAGCACGCGGCCGACGTCACGGATCACGCCCTTGGACGCCATGGTGCCGAAAGTCGCGATCTGCGACACGTTCTGCTGGCCGTATTTGTGGCGCACGTATTCGATCACGCGCTCACGACCGTCCTGGCAGAAGTCCACGTCGAAGTCTGGCATGGAGACGCGCTCCGGATTGAGGAAGCGCTCGAACAGCAGCTCGTAACGCAGCGGGTCGAGATCGGTGATGCCGAGCGAATAGGCCACCAGCGAACCGGCGCCGGAACCGCGCCCCGGCCCCACCGGCACGCCATTGGGGAACTTGTCGTCGCGGAAGGATTTGGCCCAGCGGATGAAGTCGGCCACGATGAGGAAGTAGCCGGGGAACTTCATGTTGATGATGGTGTTGACCTCGAACTCCAGCCGCGCCTGGTATTCCGGCATTTTTGCCGCGCGCTGCGCCTCGTCCGGGTACAGATGCAGCATGCGTTGCTGCAAGCCGCGTTGCGATTCGCTGCGCAGGAAATCGTCCAGCGTCTCGCCGTTGGGTGTTGGGAAATCGGGCAAGTGCGGCTTGCCCAGTTTGAGCGTGAGGTTGCAGCGTTTCGCGATCTCCACGCTGTTCTGCAGCGCTTCCGGCAAATCGGCGAACAGCTCCGCCATCTCGGCCTGGGTCTTGAAATATTGCTGCGCGGTGAATGCCTTCTGGCGACGCTTGTCGTTGAGCACATAACCTTCGGCGATGCACACCCGCGCCTCGTGCGCCTTGAAATCGTCGATGGCGAGGAACTGCACCGGATGCGTGGCCACCACCGGCAGCGCCAGTTCGTCGGCCAGCTTCACCGTAGCGCGCAGATGAGCTTCCTCGCGCGGCGCGCCGCAGCGCTGCACTTCCAGATAGAAACGATCGGGGAACAGTCCGGCATATTCCTGCGCCACGACTTTCGCGCTCGCCGCATTGCCGTTCAGCAGCGTCACGCCAATCTCGCCCAGGTGTGCGCCCGACAGCGCGATCAGACCATCAGTACCTTCCTTCAACCAATGTTTGCGTATCTCCGGTCGGCCGCGATACTGGTTCTCCAGATAGGCACGGGTAACCACTTCGCACAGGCGCAGGTAACCGGCATGGGATTGGCACAGCAGCAACAGACGGAACGGTTGATCGCGCACCGCGTCGTTGGTGACGAACACATCACAACCGACCACGGGCTTGATACCCGCGCCGCGCGTCTCCTTGTAGAACTTGACCAGCCCGAAGACGTTGGACAGGTCAGTGAGCGCCAACGCCGGCATCGCATCTGCCTTCGCCGCCCCCACCGCTTCACCGATGCGCACGATACCGTCGGCGATGGAATACTCGCTGTGTAACCTGAGATGAACGAAGGAGGGTTGCATGATGCTCGTGGTAGAAAATCCGGAGAAATTTTACCACCGGTCGGCATGGCGTCCGACGAAGATTACAGCGAAAGTCAGGAAAAGATTACCGCAGCGGAGGTATGGTACTTACCGGCACTCCGACTTGCTGCGCTCGCGAAACACGCGCTCTATCGCGACCGAGAGGATGGAGATATCCTGCTGATGCAGGTCGGGAAAGGCTTCATGCAGCACGATGCGGACAAAATGGGCGGGGCTGCCGAGGCTGGGGTTCTGTTTCGGGTCCAGCAGGGGAAATACAACACGGTAGGCGCTCTCGAAAATGGCGCGCAGATCGGGACGGGCGCGGCGTTCGCTTGCGTCCGCGCACGACGATGCACCTGCACTGACGCAAAGAGAATCAGCGCTCACTTGGCTATTTTGCGGCGCTCGCGGTACACGCGCTCGAGCGCGCCGCACAGCATGGAAATATCCTGCTGCGGCAGGTCCGGATAGGCGTCATGCACGGCGATGCGAATGAAATGGGACGTACTTGACACACTCGAACTCAGGATAGGCTCGACGATCAGATAGGCATCTTCGAATATCGCGCGTAAATGGGGATGGGTACGACGCTCGGCGATGCCGGGAGGCAGGGGTGCTTCTGGTGCGCTCGATTCTGGTGTCATTGCGAAACCCTCCTAAGGCTTATTTTTTTATTATAGCCCTTGAAGGCTGTTGCACTCACGGTATTTCTTGGAAAGAAAGTCATTGATCGCTTACCACATTGGAGCGGCATGCTCGCGTTGACTGCCCTGATGCACCATCCGATTTAACCAACCGTTCCAGTCCGCTTTAAATCACCAAAAAAACAAACCGCCCACGAGGGGCGGTTTGTGTTTGGCGGAGAGGGAGGGATTCGAACCCTCGGTACGGGGTTACCGTACGCCTGATTTCGAGTCAGGTACATTCGACCACTCTGCCACCTCTCCGAGACTCTGTTCGATTGACG
Source organism: Gammaproteobacteria bacterium (assembly GCA_018813765.1). GTDB lineage: Bacteria > Pseudomonadota > Gammaproteobacteria > Burkholderiales > Gallionellaceae > Sideroxyarcus. Next base: position 142,414 of record JAHJBC010000010.1, read on the forward strand.
GTTCTTTTGCCACCAGCCGTCCTCCGAAGGGCGCGCATTTTACCAGCAACTCGTGAAAATCGGGCAGAATGTTCTCATGCGCACCCTGCTTCCACTACAACTGGCCGTCGTCATCGCGTTGTGTGCCTGGCTGTGGGTCAAGTCCACCGCTGTCGACCCCCTGCCGGATTGGCGTCTGGGCGAGTTGGTGGTCATTGTGCCGCCGCCCGAAATGGAAACCGAGAATGCTTTCGAGTCGGAACTGGCCGAGATGTTTGCCCGCGAACTGCAAGTGAAGCTACGCCTGGTTCCGTTACCTGCCGACGAGGCGCTGCCCTCGCTGGTCGAGCGCCAGGCCCATCTGGCGACTGGCGCCATCGCTTCCAGCGATTACGTATTGAGATTCGGCATGAGTTACCAGTCGCTGGACGAGATGCTGATCTGCCACGGCGCGACCCCGACCGGCATTGACCAGCTTGCCGGACGCAAGCTGGTCGTTGCCGCCGGTTCGCCGCAGGAGATCGCGCTGCGCAAGGTGCAACGCATACACGAGGAACTGAACTGGAGATCCCGCAGCAATAGTTCACCCGCCGAATTGCTGGAGGAAGTCGCCACCGGCAAACTGGACTGCACCGTAGCCAACGAGGAACAACTGGCCACGGAACGGAACTTCTACCCCCAACTGGGCGACGCGCTCGATCTGGGCACGCCTTCCGAGTTGAGCTGGGCCTTCTCCGTCACAGGCGACGACAAACTCTATTACGAGGCGCAGAAGTTCTTCTCGCGCATCAAGCAGGACAACACGCTGCACCATCTCGTCGACCGTTACTACGGTTACAACGAACGCATCGCCGCACCCGATGCCGAGGCATTCATCACCAAGGCGCGCACCCTGTTGCCGCGCTATCGCCACTGGTTCGAGGAAGCGGCCGACCTGACCGGGATCGAGTGGCAGTTGCTGGCCGCGTTGGCCTACCGCGAGTCGATGTGGGACCCGAACGCCACTTCCTACACCAATGTGCGCGGCATGATGATGCTGACCGAGAATACCGCCGACCAGATGGGCGTGGAAAACCGGCTCGACCCGCATGCCAGCATCCTGGCCGGCGCGCGCTATCTGCAACAACTGAAGGAACAGTTACCGCTACGCATCCGCGAGGAGGACAGGATGTGGATGGCGCTTGCAGCCTACAACCAGGGCATGGGACATCTGGAAGACGCGCGCATCCTGGCATCGCATTCAGGGCTGAATCCGGACGTGTGGGCGGACGTGAAGCGCATGCTGCCTTTGCTCGCGCGCCCCTCCGTCTACAAAAAAACCAAACGCGGCAAGGCGCGCGGCGGCGAAGCGGTGGTGCTGGTGGAAACCGTGCGCCTGTATTACGACATGCTGAAACGACTGGACGACCGGGAGACGCTCTACCTGCTGCCCTCGTTCGGGCAGATCGGCATCATCGGCAGGCTGGCAAACTAATACATAACGACAGAAATCGTAACGAGTGACTGGAGGACAAGGCGCCCGGAGCGCAGGAGCCGGAGTGTACACAAAGTACATGAGGACTCCGAGCACCGCGCAACGATGGCATCCAGTCCCGCAGTAGATTTATGTCGTTATGAATCACATCTGCCTGAACAGGTGCGCATAGCTGCGGCTCACCGCAATCTTCTCCGGCCGGTCGCGCAGCTTGAGCGAGACCTTGCCGAGCAGGTCGTGATGCGCCGAGACGATCTGCTTCACATTCACCAGCGTGCCGCGGTGCACCTGCCAGAACTGGTCGGGGTCGAGCTGCGCGAGCAGGTCCTTGAGCGGCGTGCGCAGTAGCAGCTCGGCATTGCGCGTGAGCACGGTGGTGTATTTGTCGGCGGACTGGAAGTAGCACACCTCCTCCACCGCCACCATGCGCACGCTCTGCCCGACCTGGATGCGCAGCCAGCGTAGCGGTTCGGCTTTGCTCTGCGCCGCCAGCAGTTGTTGCAGTCGTGCCAGCATGGCATCCGGCGTAAACATGCCGCGCTGTTGCAGGCGCTCGACGCAGCGTTGCAGGCGCTCGTCCGAGACCGGCTTCAGCAGATAATCCGCCGCCGCCTGCTCGAAGGCCTGCACGGCATGGTCGTCGAAGGCGGTGACAAACACCACGCGACAATCGTTAGCCGCCGCGCGTGCCGCATCCAGCCCGCTCTGCCCCGGCATGCGAATGTCGAGGAAGGCGATATCCGGTTTGAGTTCGCTCAACGCCTGTTCGGCGGCGACGCCGTCGTGCAACACGGCGACGATCTCCAACTCGGGCCACAACTTCGCCAACCTGCGCTGCAGGTCGTCCGCAAGATGCTGCTCGTCGTCGGCGATGATGGCTTTCACAATGGCAACTCCAGTGTCGCTACAACGCCGCCTGCGGCCTTGCTCTCCAGTGTCAGCCTGCCGTTGTCGCCGAACAGCGTCGCCAGACGCGCACGCACGTTCGCCAATCCCGCGCCGCCGCCCTCATTGCCGACCAGGCCGATACCGGTGTCGCACACTTCAATGCGCAGCGTCGTGGCATCGGCGCTCGCGCGGATGACGATCTCGCCGCCGCCTATCTTGGGCTCTATGCCGTGGCGCACCGCGTTCTCGACCAGCGGCTGCAGCAGCATCGGAGGGAAAGGAGTGCCGCGGGCATCTTCGGCCACATCGATGCGCCAGCGCAGCCGCTCGCCAAAACGGATCTTTAATATCTGCAAATAATTTTCCAGCATGTCCAGTTCGTCACCCAGGACGGCGCTGTCGCTGCGCGCGCGCACCAGCGCGACGCGCAGCCAGTCGTTCAGGCGTTCGAGCAGCTGCCTGGCCAGCGCCGGATCGCTGTCGATCAGGCTGCCGACATTGGCCAGGGTGTTGAACAGGAAATGCGGTTCGATCTGCGCCTGCAACAGTTTCAGGTTGGCCTCGATCTCGCGTTTCTCGCTTTCGCTCTGTTCCATCTGCCGCTGCTTCTTTTCCATCCCGATGCGTTCGAAAAGCAGGAAAGTGATCACCCCGATAAGTCCGAAGAACAGCCCTATCGCCATCGACTTCAGGACATAGTTGCCGCTCCAGTTTCCCGTGCCGGTGATGGCAAATGCCAGCGACATACCGATCGCCACGCTGCCGGGCAATGAGATGCCGAGTACCGCCACACGCCGGAGAGGTCGCTTTACAAAATGGGCGACCCCCATATTGATGATCAACACCGAAAAACCGATGCATTGCGAATATACGAATTGGTGCCAGAACGGCGACATGAACAGGTTCAACACTGCCGCAATCGCCGTGTTGAAGGTAAAGGTGGAGACAAAATAGGCGAGCAGCTTCTTCATGGTCTCAGATCGAGGACTTGAGCCCCAGCGTGAAGCTGCGCGTGAACAGCGCACCCGCTTCCTGCCGCGCGCCGCCCCGCGGCAACACGGCCAGCGCGAAGATGCTCAGGCGCGGATGCAGCGTGGTCTCGCCGTAGGCGGCAAACTCGTTGCCAGAGTCGGTCAGGTTGCGCGTGTACATCAGTCGCCAGTAGCCGGTCTCGCTCATCATGTTGGCCTGCCACACGGCGTGGAAGTAATCGCGCCCGAGCAGGCGCGGCATCAGGCCCAGCGGCAGACCGTACTGTGTGGTGGCACGCTCGAAGTAGGCCGCCTCTTCCGCCCTGCTGTAGCCGTGGCCGTCATGCAGATATTCGAGCATCAGCGACTGGCCGCTCTCGAAGGTGTACGAGGAACCAGCCAGCGCGGCGTTGCGTCGCGCCGAGGGCGACTGGATAACATAGGGTTGTGCCGCATCGGCAGGCGAGCCCAGCACCACCGGCAATACCGATGAGCTCCACTCGCCATACAACATCAGCTCGTCGCTCATCGTGTACTGGCCGTGCGCGCCGTAGAACGCGCCGAGGTGCGGCGCTTTGGCAACGACTGCGCCCCAGGCGATCTCTTCGCCGCGCGTGTCGAATTTCGCCAGCCAGCTGTTGCGCCAGGCGTCCGGTTGCACCGCGCCGTAGCCGGAACGCACCACGCGTGCCAGGGTGGCGCTGTTCCGCATGTCCGGCGTCCACGATACCTTCGCCACGTCCATGCCGACCAGTTCGCGCATCGGGTCGCTGCGGCCGTTGTCGAAATAGAACGGGCTGGACGGCGAGCGGAACTGCCCCGCGCCCCAGTTCAGCACATCGCGTCCGGCGGCAACGTTCCAGCCTTCCGCAGCGCGCACGCGCACCTGCCACAGACTGAGATAACCCTCGTTATCACGCTGAGTACCGAATGCGTTGCGCGACTCGCGCACGATGCCTATCGGCCGCGCGGTCACGCGTACGGTCTCGTTCTCTGCTTTGAGATTCATGCGTATCTCGGCCACCTCGCTGCGCTGCGGCAGTCGTGCAATCTGGTTGTAAGGGTTGAGCACACTGTCGTCGCGCAGCACCATGCTGTTGCCATAGACGTAAAGCGTGCCATCCCACGAGGTATTCCACTCGGCCTCGTCTGCCTGCGCGGACAGTGCAAGTGCCAACAGTCCGGTGAATATCAGTTTTTCAATGCTTGGCATGACGATGTCCATCGATCCAGTAGCCCCACAGCACCAGCAGCCACTGCGCATGCCCTGCCCACGCGATGGCGGCCTCGTTCGGCGGTGGCGCTCCGAACAGGTTGGCGGCGTAGATGAGCAGCAGGAAAGCGACCAGCCCATGCAAACCCCAACGCCCAGCCGCATCCGTTGCAGTCGTGCTGCGCGCATAGAGCCAGACACCGATCGCAAATATCGAACCTTCCAGCAGCAGGGTGAGTGACAGCGATGACCAAACATTCAGGCCGGCGAATATCGTGCTGCCGGGATACAGCGGCAGATCAGGTTGATGCACCATCAGGTCCAGCAGCCAGTGACTCAGCACCAGCAGACCGAGGATCGTTGCATTCCGTGTATCGCGCTTCAAACCGTAGTGGATCGCGCCGAGCAGCACCGCCCAGCCGATGACGGCCAGCAGGCTATGCGAGATGGGATAGTTATCGAAGACCAGCGGCGTGACGACGGTCGCACCCGGAACGATGCGCACCTGCTCCAGCCCGAGCAGCAGCAGCGTCGGCCACAACAGATCGATGAACTGCGCCGCCAAGAACAGCGTTCCCAGCGAGACCTTGGGCGCGATGGATTTGGCGCCAAAGCCGACACCGAAATGCGCGATGAACATTATTGCATTTGTCCCAAGTCAAACTCCGAAGCCGCGATCTTCTTCACCTTCACCGTGCCGAACTCCATCACCGTCTCGGCATCGATGAGCGCGTCGCGGATGGTCATCCTGCTGATGAAGGGGATGCGCCTGCCGTCATGCTCGATGGTGTTGCCGTACTGGAAGCTGGCGGTCTTGAGCAGCTTGCCGCTGACCGAATAGAACTCGGCCTTGATGCCGACCACGCGCTTGACCGACACCCAATAGCGGATCTTGTCGTAAGTGGCACGTTTGTGTTTCGCGGCCAAGTTCAGCACATGACATTCCTCGCCGTCGACATTCTCGGTGCCCGCCAGCTCGGCATCATAGTCGCCCGCGTAGTTGGTGGCGGCGATGTCGCCGTTGGAAGCCTGCCCGCTCATGCGCTGGCGCGGCGAGATGGGGATGGGCTTGGACAGGCCGGGACGCGTCATCCACATGTTGCGCTCCACCTGCAGGATCTTCGAGCCCTTGAAGCGTACCGGCTCCTGCGTCTCGGCCACGCTGGAATCGTCCACCGCCTTCACCAGGATGCGCTGCGGCTCATCGTTGCGCTCGCCGTCGCGCGATTGCAGCCTGATCTCCCACACGATGCCCGGCAGTCCGCCGCCGCGTGCCTGGTCGGAGTCCTTGAGGATGCTGTGGGCGTCGGGGGCGGCATAAGCATTTGCCGCAAACAGTAACAGCAAAGCACGAAACAAGATCGTCATGAACTTCTCCAAAAGCAAAAACCTTGATCCACGAAAAACACAAAACTCACGAAAGGGGCAAACTCAAATTTGGTGACAAAATTTCGTTCGTGCTTTTCGTGTATTTCGTGGACAAATGTGTATCAAACATGCCCCAGTGCATCGATGATGTCCTTCTTCGCCGCGCGCCGTGCCGGCATGTAGGCCGCCAGTGTACCCACCAGCCCCATCAGGATGAAAGTGAACACGGTGCGTCCGAGGTCCAGATCGACCAGCAGCGGCACGGGGCTGGCGCTGTTGGGCGGAACATAGGAAATGTTGGCGAGGTTGAGACCCCAGCGCACCAGCAGCGCGATCAGCAACCCGGTGACGCAGCCGATCAGCGTCAGCAACATCGACTCCATGGTGAACAGCCGTATCACACCGCTGCGCTTGAGGCCGATGGCACGCAGGGTGCCGATCTCGCGGGTGCGCTCGATCACGGTCATGCCCATGGAATTGGCCACGCTCATGATCACCACGGTCAGCACGATATTGAAGATGAAGCCGAAGATCATGTCGAACATGCCGTGGACCTGATTGTAGAAGTCGGACAGGTCCTGCCAGGTCAAAATCTCGACCTCGAAACCGGCGGCGGCAAGTTTCGCCATCAAGGTGTCGCGCATCGCTACAGTCCCGGATTCGTCATCGAGCAGGATGGTCAACCGCTGTGCGCGGCCTTCCGCATCGAGCAGGGTGCGCGCCAGCGCCAGCGAGACGAAGGCGAACTTGTCGTTGCTGCCCGCATTACCGGTGTTGAAGGCCTTGCCCAGCACGATGTCGGCGGCATTGGCCTGTCCGGAGAGCGTATTCACCAGCACCTGCGCCTGCTCGCCTTCCTTGAGGTGCAGCATCTCAACCAGCCCCTCGCTCAGGCTGACCACTTCGGGACGCTCGGGGTCGAGGCGCATCTTCATATTGTCGAACATGCCGCTCTTTTTCTCGGTCTCGGTCAGCGAACCTTCGCGCAGTTTGATGACCGCCTCCGGCTCGATCCCTTCGGCGATGAAGATGGTGCTGGCACGGCCGTTGGAGACCAGCCCGCTCATGCCCAGACGCGGTGCGACCAGTTTGACGTGCGCTTCTTCCCGGATCAGTTTGGTGATGGCGGTGACTTCCTCTGCCGTGAGCAGGTAACGCTCGGGATCGAGCTTGCCTTCGGTGCGCATGCCTTTTTTGTACAGCGTGAGGTGACCCAGCATCTCGCCGTGGATGGATTGGCGGCCGAGACCGTCGTAGACGTTATGCGTGTAACCGGCGAACAGCACGATGGCCGCGAAGCCGAAGGCGATGGCGAGCATCGTCACCATCGAGCGGCGGCGATTGCGCATCAGGCCGCGCAGGGCGAGTTTGATCATGTTTTTCATGCCGTCACCTCATCGCTCACGATATTGCCGTCGCGCAGCAGTATCTTGCGGTCCACATGGTCGAGCAAACGTTGGTCGTGGGTGGTGAACACGAAGGTCACCTTGCGCGCGCGATTCATCTCGCGCATCAGTTCCACCACCATGCGGCTGTTCTCCGAATCCAGGTTGGCGGTCGGCTCGTCGGCGATGACCAGCTTTGGCTCGACCACCAATGCGCGCGCGATGGCCACGCGCTGGCGCTGGCCGCCGGACAATTTATCAGGCAAGGAACCCTTGAAACGCTCCAACCCCACATCCACCAGCGCGGCGGCAGCGCGTTCGCGCGCCTCGTGTTCGGCCACGCCCTGGATCTGCAAGGGCAGCATCACGTTCTCCAGCGCGGAGAGCACCGGCACCAGATTGAAATTCTGGAACACGAAGCCGAGTTTCCTGCTGCGGAAATCGGTGAGCGCATCGTCGTCCAGCACGCGCGTGTCCTGCTCGTCGAAATGCACCTCACCCTCGGTGGGCGCGTCGATCAAACCGATGATGTTCATCAGGGTGGACTTACCGCTGCCGGAAGGCCCCCACACGGCCAGGAACTCGCCCGCGTGGATGTCCAGCGAGATGCTGTTTAGCGCGTCGATGGTGGTCTCGCCCAGCAGGAAACGGCGCTTGATGTTGCGCAGCTTCAGGATGGGCGGATGGCTGGTGGTGTCGCTCATGTTCACCTCAATGGATGTGTATGGTTCTTGAGACGGTATTCTCGCCAATATCGAAAGCGGCTTCAGCAAAATCGGGCGGACCGAACATGCCGCGCGCATCATTGGAAAAACCGTAATCTTCCTTCGGCACGCCCATGAAGTTCTTGTCCTGCCTGCCGTTCCGGTTGTTGTCGACATAGACGGCAACGGCGTATTTCCCCGGCGGCAGGTCCGGCACCCTCACAGTCAGGTTTTCGCCCGCCGCTTCACTGACGATGCCTTTGTAGAACTGCTCATCGGAAGGAAATTGCTCCGGCTGGGTAGCGGAGTAGACCGCGACGCGGATCTGGTTCCCGTCCATGCCTTTGCCTTGCAGTTCCAGCTTGAGTTCACCTGCCTGCACGCCGGTAGCTGCCAGCAGCGCTGCCATCATCAATCTTTTCATCATAATTCCCCTTTCTGTCTGTACCGCTGGCACTGTAAATATGAGACGCCAGAGATGGTAGCGAGTGGCATCGACACCGAACTCCCGATTGCCTTCGCTCAAAACGCCTCCCGCACATAGATGATCATCCCCACGCCGTGATCCACCCAGGCCAGATCGCCGCGCACGTTGAAGCGCTGGTCGGGATTCAGGGCATAGCGAATGCCAGCGCCAAGGCTGGTGACGAAACGACCGGCAGTCATCTCGCCAAGCCGGGGGGCGACCTGCGCCGCTTCGGCGAACGCGGTCGCGGAAAATCTGCCGTGTATGGGAAAACGCCACTCCGATTGCAGCGCCAGCATGTCCCGGTCGCGGTAACGACCGTTCTCGATGCCGCGCAGGATCAGGGTCCCGTCCGGTGAAGACAGATAGCGGAACGGCACTTCTCCATTCGTGCGTCGCACCGTGGCGGCCAGCGCCAGCACCGAATCCTTCATCCATTCCGTTTTCCGGTAATGGCGCACATCCCAGTTCTGCAGATTGAATTCCAGATCGCTGCCCAGGCCGGAGGCATATTTTGCATAGCGGTATCTGACCACCACGCCTTCGGTGGGCGAGTTGGTGTTGTCGCGCGTGTCATAGCCGCCCTCGAACCCCAAACCGTTATAGGTGCCGTCGTCGTAACCGGGTACCCGCTCCGTTTCCAGCATGCCGCCCTGTTGCACCGTAATGTCGTTGCTGTCATACAGCCCCATGATGTCCAGCACGAAGTCGTCGCCGAAACGTCTTTCCAGCGTCAGCACTCCCTGCAGATTGGACGATTTGTATTTCTCCGCCGCATCGGGGGAATCCATGCCGATGCCGTAGTAATTGGCTTGCCAGATGCTGCGGCTCAGCATGGCATTCAAGCGATAGCGTCCGGCATCGAAGAAAATATTCGGGGAGACCTGCACCCCGTATTGTCCCTTGGTCGTGCCGTAGATCATGGTGTCGATGGTCGATGCCTGCTTTCCCAGTTCATCGACGGGGAAAAAATAGAACAACATCCCCCCAAGCATCTGTCCGGTTTCCGGACTGCTGGCGATGATCGGAAAAGCCGCCCAGCGCTGCTGGTCGGTAGCGGCTATCGGTTTTGCGTCCGACGTATGCACGGCCAGTTCTTCGGCACATAGCGCCCCAGCCAGCGACAACAGACTGGCAGTGAACAGGATGCGCATATGGGATCGTCTCATCGTTGCCCCTTTCGGTTCTGACGGAACGCACTGTAGACAGCCAGCAGCACCGATGGGAGCGGAAAGCGACGAAACGCAGAAAACAGGGTGCGAACCGCTCCCCGGCACTCAGATCGCGTTGATCGAGGTCAACCCGCCCATGTAGGGACGCAGCACTTCCGGCACCTTCACGCTGCCGTCGGCCTGCTGGTAGTTCTCCAGCACCGCGACCAGCGTACGGCCCACGGCCAGACCGGAACCGTTGAGCGTGTGCACCAGTTCCGGCTTGCCCGCCGCATTGCGGAAACGCGCCTGCATGCGGCGCGCCTGGAAGGCTTCGAAGTTGGAGCAGGACGAGATCTCGCGGTAGGTGTTCTGCGCGGGCAACCACACTTCGATGTCGTAAGTGGTCGCGGCGGAAAAGCCCATGTCACCCGTGCACAGCTTGACCACACGGTAAGGCAGGCCAAGTTGCTTGAGGATGGTCTCGGCGTGGCCGAGCAGACCTTCCAGCGCTTCGTAGGATTTTTCCGGATGGACGATCTGCACCAGCTCCACCTTGTCGAACTGGTGCTGGCGGATCATGCCGCGCGTGTCGCGCCCGTAGGAACCCGCCTCGCTGCGGAAGCACGGCGTGTGTGCCACGAACTTCATCGGCAACTTTTCCAAAGGCACGATCTCGTCGCGCACCATGTTGGTGACGGGAACTTCGGCGGTGGGAATGAGGTAGAAGTTCTTCTCCACACCGTCATCGCCCACCACACGTGGTACGCGGAACAGGTCTTCCTCGAACTTGGGCAACTGCCCGGTGCCGCGCATGGATTCCGCGTTCACCATGTAGGGCACATAAGTCTCGATATAGCCGTGTTTCTCAGTGTGCGTATCCAGCATGAACTGGGCAAGCGCGCGGTGCAGGCGCGCCAACGGGCCTTTCAGCAAGGAGAAACGCGCACCGGCGATCTTGGTGGCGGTCTCGAAATCCAGTCCGCCCAGGCCTTCGCCGATGCTGACGTGATCTTTGACCTCGAAAGCGAACTTCGGCACTTCGCCGACCTTGCGCACTTCGACGTTGTCCGCCTCGGACTTGCCGACCGGCACGGTGGCATGCGGTGTGTTGGGGATGACGGCGAGAAAGGCGTCCATCTCGGCCAGCACTTGCGGCTGTTTGGCTTCGAGTTGTTTCAGCTCATCGCCCAGCGCGCCCACCTCGGCCATGATCGCCGTGGTGTCCTCGCCCTTGGCCTTGGCTTGCCCGATCAATTTGGAACTCGCATTGCGCTTGGCCTGCAGTTCCTGCGTGCGCGTCTGGATGGTTTTGCGTTCTGCTTCCAGTTGCTCGAACTTCGCGGTATCCAGCGGGTAACCGCGTGTCGCCAAACGTTCGGCTGTAGCAGCCAGGTCGTTGCGTAATGTTTGTATGTCTAGCATGAGAACCTCGAATTCACTCTAATACATCGACGTAGGATGGGTTGAGTGAAACGATACCCATCAAACGAACGGCGGGTATCGCTACGCTCAACCCACCCTACATTTTTATTTGTTTTTTGCTTTTGCATCCAGCTCGCGCAGATGCGCCAGCTTCTCCGCGATCTTCGCTTCCAGCCCGCGCTCGGTAGGCTCGTAAAAACTCACACTCGGCATGCCGTCGGGGAAGTAGTTCTCGCCCGCCGCATAACCGCCCGCTTCGTCGTGCGCGTAACGATAGTCCTTGCCGTAATCCAGCTGCTTCATCAATTTGGTCGGCGCGTTGCGCAGGTGCAGCGGCACTTCGCGCGAACCGTCCTGGCTGACGAAGGCGCGGGCGGCATTATACGCGACATAGCCGGCGTTCGATTTGGCCGCGACGGCGAGGTACAGCACGGCCTGCGCCAGCGCCAGTTCACCTTCGGGCGAGCCCAGACGTTCATAAGTAGCAGCAGCCTCGTTGCATAGCTGGATGGCGCGCGGGTCGGCCAAGCCGATATCCTCCCAGGCCATGCGCACGATGCGCCGCGCGAGATATCTGGGGTCGGCACCGCCGTCCAGCATGCGCACCAGCCAGTACAGCGCGGCATCGGGGTTGGAACCGCGCACCGATTTGTGCAGCGCGGATATCTGGTCGTAGAACGCCTCGCCGCCCTTGTCGAAACGGCGCATTTTCTGCGCCAGCGTGGCATCGAGGAACTTCGCGTCGATATTGTTCACTTTGGCCGCGCAGGCGGCGGTCTGCAATTGCTCTAGCACATTGAGCAGGCGCCGCGCATCGCCGTCGGCGTAGCCGATCACGCGCTCGCGCGCAGCCGCATCGAAGGTGACATCCGGCAATGCCGCCTGCAACGCGCGTTCGAACAGCAGCCCCATCTCGGCTTCGGACAGCGATTGCAGCACATACACCTGCGCGCGCGACAACAGCGCGTTGTTCAATTCGAACGAAGGATTCTCGGTGGTCGCACCGATGAAGGTGACCAGCCCCTGCTCGACGAAAGGCAGGAAGGCGTCCTGCTGAGACTTGTTGAAACGGTGGACTTCATCCACGAACAGGATGGTGTGGCGACCGTTCTGCTGCAGGGTCTGTTCGGCCTGCGCGATGGCGTCACGGATATCCTTCACCCCAGACAGCACCGCCGACAGCGGCACGAATTCGGCATCGAAGGCGGACGCCATCAGCCGCGCCAGCGTGGTCTTGCCCACCCCCGGCGGCCCCCACAGGATCATGGAATGCAGTTTGCCGGACTGGAAGGCGAGACGCAGCGGCTTGCCTTCGCCCAGCAGATGCGACTGGCCGATGACCTCATCAATATGCCTGGGACGCAGGCGCTCGGCGAGCGGGGCAGCGGGTTGGTTGGGGGCGAACAGGTCTGCCGTGCTCATTACTCGCCCAGAACGTCAGCGCCTTCAGGCGGAGTGAAACGGAAGCGCCCGGCCGACAGCGACGGATTCTTTCTCATTTCGGAAAAACGCAACACGGTGTGATGGCCGAAGGCATCGTGCAACTCCATCACCACCAGTTCGGATCTGGCGTTGAATGCCATTCGGATGATCTCGAACGATGACTCGGCGGATTTGGGCGTGGCCTGCAGCCATTCCAGCCCGTCGTCCGCACCCACATTCGCAAGCGCAAAGCCGCGCTCGATCTCGTTGCTGCCGGAGAGCAGCGCTGCCGGGCTGCTGCCCAGCGCGGCATCCAGCTTCTTCACTGTGACCTGCTGGAGGTCGGCGTCGTATATCCAGAATTTTTTGCCGTCGCCGACGATGAGTTGTTCATAGGGCTTGCGGTATTCCCAGCGGAACTTGCCGGGGCGCTCGAACTGCATGGTGCCGGACGAGCGCTGGATGAGCTTGCCGTTCTTGTCCTGCACTTCCTGGGTGAAATTCGCCTGCGCGGAGCGCGTGGCAGCGATGAAGGACTTGAGCTTGTCGGTCGCTGCGGCATACGCAAATCTGGGAACCATGCCCAAAATAACCAGCAATAGAATCGACCGCAAAAGACTAGGCAAAACTCTCATATTGAAAACTTAAAAACCGGTATCGAAATCTTCGATCTTTTCACCACACATAGCTTCATCATAATCTTCTTTATCCGAAGGCTCAGTGTCGTAGTTACACCAAGAATAGTAGTCGACATGAGCCTCGCACTGCCCATCTCTTGAAATTCTCAGCACATCATGCCCGCCCTCATTACTTGTCAGATGAAATATCTCCCACTCAGTATGCGAGGCAGGCTCAGTCATCTTATTGTCTACCGACTGAATATTCTTCTTTATATCAAAGATAATGACTTCAACTTTGCCTTTCGTCATCTGTGTCTCATAGACATACTGCCCTTCCCAACCATCAGTACAGCCAGGCCCTTCTTCCAATGCTATGTATGAATTATTTTTTCGCAAAACTGCAACAAACTCGTTGCCCCCCTCCATAAGCAAACAGCTTCTGTGGAATTCTCATATGTTCTTTGCGATACGTTGGGACATACAGCAGATTTCCCTCCACATATCCAAGCACGGGAAAATTTGGCAAGCGCTTGTCTGCTGCTTGTGCAGAACTAACCCAATACAAACTTGCCAGCAACAAGATCATTGGAAAACGCATAAGTGCCTCCGGGGGAAATGATGTAAGGCCTTCGACGGCATGGCCGTTTCAGAATTATTCAGATCGACTTGGTGCCAGCACCTCGCGGTTGCCGTTGCCCTGCATCGGCGACACCAGACCGGCCTTTTCCATCGCCTCGATCAGGCGTGCGGCGCGGTTGTAGCCGATGCGCAGGTGGCGTTGCACCAGCGAGATGGAGGGGCGTCTTGTCTTCAGCACGATCTCGACCGCCTGATCGTACAGCGCATCAGCTTCGGCATCTCCACCGCCGCCGTCATATTCGCCATCGGCGGGTTCATCCAGCGAGGTCAGCACGCCCTCGACATAGTTCGGCTCGCCCTGTGCCTTGAGGTGTTCGGCGACGCGGTGTACTTCCTGGTCGGAGACGAAGGCGCCGTGCACGCGCTGCGGATAGCCGCTGCCCGGCGGCAGGTAGAGCATGTCGCCCTGGCCCAGCAGGGTCTCGGCGCCCATCTGGTCCAGGATGGTGCGCGAGTCGATCTTGGAGGACACCTGGAACGCCACGCGCGTCGGCACGTTGGCCTTGATCAGACCGGTGATCACATCCACCGAGGGCCGCTGCGTCGCCAGCACCAGATGGATGCCGGAGGCGCGCGCCTTCTGTGCCAGGCGTGCGATGAGTTCTTCCACCTTTTTGCCCACCACCATCATCAGGTCGGCGAGCTCGTCGATGAACACCACGATGTACGGCAGTTCCTCCAGCGGTTCCGGATCCTCCGGCGTGATGCTGAACGGATTGGTCAGCGGCGTGCCCGCCTTGATCGCGTCGCGCACCTGCTGGTTGTAGCCGGCGATGTTGCGCACGCCGAGTGCCGACATCAGCTTGTAGCGCTTGTCCATCTCCTGCACGCCCCAGTTGAGCGCGGCGGCGGCCTGGCGCATGTCGGTGACCACGGGCGCCAGCAGGTGCGGGATGCCTTCGTAGACCGACAACTCCAGCATCTTGGGGTCGACCAGCAGCAGGCGCACCTGCTGCGGTGTGGATTTGTACAGCAGGCTCAGGATCATGGCGTTGATTGCCACCGATTTGCCCGAGCCGGTGGTGCCCGCCACCAGCACATGCGGCATCTTGCCGAGGTCGGCGACCACGGGATTGCCCGCGATGTCCTTGCCCATCGCCATGGTGAGCGGCGAGTGCATGTCGGCATACACCTGCGAACCCAGTATCTCGGAGAGTTTGACGATCTGGCGCTTGGGATTGGGCAGTTCCAGCGCCATGTAGGCCTTGCCGGGGATGGTCTCGACCACGCGGATGCTCACCACCGACAGCGCGCGTGCCAGGTCCTTCACCAGGTTGACGATCTGGCTGCCCTTCACGCCGACGGCGGGATCGATCTCGTAACGGGTGATGACCGGGCCGGGATAGGCGCCGACCACTTTGACCTCGACGCCGAAGTCCTTGAGCTTGCGTTCGATCAGACGCGAGGTGAATTCCAGCGTCTCGGCGGAGACCACCTCGACCTGCTGCGTGGTCTTGTCCAGCAGATGCAGCGGCGGCAGGTCGGAATCGGGGTCGGCGAACAGCGAGACCTGTTTTTCCTTTACTTCGCGTTTCGAGCGCGGCACTTCCATGACCGGCATCTCGATGTGGATGGGCTGGTGTTCCTCGACGCGCTTCTTTTCCTCTTCCACGATGGCGTCGCGCTGCTGCATGGCCTGCGCGCCGATGCGCTTGTCCTGCCAGGTCTGCCAGGCGCCGAGCGCCCACAGATACGATTCCTCCAGCAAACCGCCCAGCCAGTCGGCGAAACGCAGCCAGGATAGTCCGCTGAACAGGCTGAAGCTGGCCGCCAACAACGCCAGCAACAGCAGCGTCGACCCGGTGTAGCCCAGCACATGCGCCAGTGCCCCCCCCAGCCCGGCACCCAGCATGCCGCCCGGCGCCAACGGCAACTCGACTTGCCAGGTGTAGAGGCGCAATGCTTCCAGGGCGCTGCTGGAAAACAGCAACACGACGAAGCCGGAAAGCGAGACCCAGGCCGCGCGCGGTTCGAAGATGCTGTCGGCGCGCAGCTTGCGATAGCCGACCCACACGTTCTGCAACATCAGGATGACCAGCCACCAGCCGGAGAAGCCGAACAGGTAGAGCAGCACGTCGGACAGCCACGCCCCGAACACACCGCCGGGATTGTGCGTGAGCGCATCGCGTACGCTGTGCGACCAGGCAGGATCGGCGCGGTCATAGCCGCCAAGAATGAGGACAAGATAGGCGGCCAGCGCCGCCAGCAACAGCCAGCGCGATTCGCGCAACAGCCCGAGCAGGCGCTCGGGCAAAGGCGGACGCTGTTGCAAGGGCAAGCCCATCAGTTCCCGTCCTGCTCCGGCGCGGGCGGCAGGAAGCCCAGGCGGCGTGCGGCGCTGACCGCCTCAAGCCGCGAGTTGACATGCAGGGCCTGGTACACCGCCGCGGTGTGAATCTTGACCGTGCCTTCGGCCAGGTTCATCTTTTTCGAGATTTCCTTGTTGGCCAGACCGGATGCCAGATAGGTCAGCACTTCGAGCTGGCGCGAGGTCAGGCCGAACTTGGCCGCGCGCTGCGAGCGCTTGCTCGCCTGCATCTCGCCCGGATCGACGTTGCTCACCGCCTGCTGCAGCAGTTGCGGCGGCAGATAGATCCCGCCTTCCAGCACCATGCGCAGCGCCGACAACATGATCTTGCTCGACGACATCTTGGAGATGAAGCCCATGGCGCCGGATTCCATCACGCTCTCGATGTCGTCGCGGTGATCGGAGCCGGACACCACCACCAGCGGGATGTCGGGATGACGCACGTGGAAATACTGTATGGAAGGGATGCCCTCGCTGCCCGGCATGTTGAGATCGAGCAGGGCGAGGTCGATATTGGGGTTTTCCTTCACGATCTGCAGCGCATCCTGGAAGTTACCGGAATCCAGTATCTCCACTTCGTCGGCCAACTGCTGCAAGACATAGCGCATGCCGTCGCGAAACAATGCGTGGTCATCCACCATCAGGACTTTGATTTTCATTGCGTTCCTCCCGCTTCCTCTCCGCTCTCCATCATACCACTCCGCGCACCATCCTCAGGATTCGCCGTTTAGCGCGAAATACATCATCGCGCGCAGCCGGGCCGGCGCGATCGGCTTGTGCAGCAGGATCGCGCCGCTGTTGTGGATCTCGTGCAGGGTCTCGCTGGCGGTATCGCCGGTGAGGATCACGGCCGGCAGTTGGCCCCACAGCTCGCGCATGCGCTTGATGACATGGATGGCGGTCGCCCCGTGCGGCAGGCGATAGTCGCACACCAGCAGGTCGGGGCGCAGCGCGGCGATATCCAGTTTGCGCATCACGTCCTCGGCATATTCCCCGACCACCACCTTGCATCCCCACTGCTCCATCAGGTCGCGCATCAATTCGCGGATGTCCGGATCGTCTTCCACCAGCGCCACCACGTTGCCGCTCAGGTCGTACTGCGAATGGGTGATGACGAATGGCTGGGCCGTATGCGTCGCATCGCCCCTCGGTACCGAGAAACTGAACGTGGAGCCCACCCCCGCCTGCGACTTGACCTGCACCTTGGTGCCCAGCAGGGTTTCGATGCGGCGTACGATGGCCAGCCCCAGCCCCAGGCCCTTGCGCCGGTCGCGGTGCGGATTGTCCGCCTGGTAATATTCCTCGAAGATGTGCGGCAAGGTCTCGGCGCGGATGCCGATGCCGGTGTCCTGCACTTCCAGTTCGACGTTGTCCGCCGTGCACTTGCAGCGCAACGACACCCCGCCGCTGTCGGTATAACGGATGGAATTGGAGATGAGGTTGCGCAGCATGCGTTCGAGCAGAAAAGGGTCGCTGTAGAGCACCACGTCGCATCCTTCCTGTACCTCTCCCTCCCCGGAGCAGACCGGCAACTTGAAGTCCAGGCCCTTGGCTTGCGCGAGCGGGGCAAAATCGCCATACAGGCGGTCGAGCAACGAGTCGAGGGTGAAATGCTGCCAACGCGGTTCGACGATGCCCGCATCCAGGCGCGAGACATCGAGCAGGTCGTCGAACATGTCCACCAGCGCGCTGACCGATTTGCCGATCTGCCCCGCAAGGCGCTGCGACTCCGGCTCCTTGGCCGTGTTCTGCAACGCTTCGGTGAACAGGCGCAATGCCTGCAAAGGCTGGCGCAGGTCGTGACTGGCCGTGGCGAGGAACCTGGACTTGGCGCGGTTGGCCTGTTCCGCCTCGCTGCGCGAAAGCTCCGCCTCATGCTTCTTGTCCATCAATTCCCAGACCAGATGCTCGTTGTCCAGCCTGCGTTGTTGCGACAACTCATAGGAACGGATCAACTCCAGCGCCGAGTTGAGCACGAAGATGCAGAACAGCGCCAGCATGCTGAACAATATCCAGTGCGTCCCATCGTTCTCCCAGGCGAGCCGCGCCAGCAGCGGCAGGATCATGCAAGCCTGGTAGATGATCATCGAAGGCGGGTGGAAAGGATTGCCGGTAGCCGCGCCAGCCGACAATCCCATCACCACGCAGATCAGCAGTGCCTGATAGGCCAGGTCGCCGGGCACGAACATCAGCACACCAGCGCTGCCCCAGATGACGGCAGCCAGCGCGGTCAGCCACTTGAACATACGATCCACAGCCAGACTCTGCGCCAGGTTCTGGGTGCGGGTGCGATAACGGCGCCAGAAGAAGAATTCGGCGATGTGGGCAATGTAGGCCACGGCCAGCCAACCCAGCAGCACGCCGTGGGAGACCACGTTCCACATCAGCATCACCAGCAGCGGCGCCAGGATAAATTCCGACAGCAGCATCTGCGGGTAGATGTTCAGGCGCGAACGTATCTGTTCCGCGCGGACCGGCAAGTTGACTTCGTTGATATCGAACCGCAGAAACTCGATGAGTGGGCTCATTTGATCGCCAGTAGTAATCGTATGTCCTGCACCAGCCATTCCGCGCGCTGGCCGTAAGGAGCGAGCAACACGGGTCTGCCGCCCGGCGCGATCAGGTAAGTCCCGGCCGAATGGTCAAGATCGTAGCCGCCGCTCTTGTTCTGGTGTACTTCCCATTTCACATCGAACGCTTGCGCCGCCGCTGCGGTCGCCATGGTATCACCGGACAAGCCCTTGAACGAAGGATGGAATGCGGGAGGATACTGGGCCAGCATCTCGCGCGTGTCGCGTTCCGGATCCAGAGTCACGAACAACACTTGCACCTTGTCCGCGTCCTTGTCCAGCAAGCGCATCACCTGCGCCAGATCGGCCAGCGTGGTGGGACAGACCTGCGGGCAATGCGTATAACCGAAAAACAGCGCCACCAGCTTGCCGCGGTAGTCGGCCAGACTGACTGCCTTGCCGTCCGCCTCGTACAGACGGAAATCGGACTGCGCGTACTTCGAGGTGACATCGCTGGCCTTGAACGGGGACGGCAGTTTCTGTTCGCAGGCCGAGAACAGGAAAAGACAAACGACCAGAAACAGATTACGCCGCCACATGACACGCCCCCGTCCAACCATGAACCATGAATGTATAAGTCACCCTGATCAACCCATATACACCGAATGCCGCCACCAGTCCTCCCGCTGCCAGTCTCACCCGCGGCGACTGCACCCAGCCCTTGATGCTTTCCCAGAACAGGCCGATGGCCAGCAGGTTGGGCAGGGTACCGAGTCCGAAAGCCAGCATGACGAGCGCGCCCTGCACTGTACTGCCGGAGGCCAGCGCGGTGAGCAGCACGCTGTACACCAGCCCGCAGGGCAGCCAACCCCACAGCGCCCCGAGCCCCAGCGCGCGCGGCACGGTGTTCACCGGCAATAGTTTCGTCGTATAAGGTTGCAGGCGTTTCCACAAGCCGCTGCCCAGATGTTCCATGCGCCGCACCACTCCCCACACCCCGGCCAGATACAGCCCGAGCGCGACCAGCATGAAAGATGACAAGGCGAACAGCAGATGCTGCACCGGTACTGCGTCGCGCATCAGCAAACCGGCCTGCCCCACCGCGCCAACCAGCGCGCCCGCCACGGTGTAGCTCAGGATACGACCGCTGCTGTAAGCCAGGTGGAACGGCCAGCGAGATCTCTCTTTTGGCACTTGTGTAGTAAAGATGCCGACGATGCTGCCGCACATGCCAAGGCAATGCACCCCGCCGAGCAGGCCAACCAGAAACACGGCAAAGATACTGAATTCAGTCATTAGTCTCTTGTTTGTCGAGCAGTTCCAGTTGAAGATGCGCGGCAGCCGCCTGCGCGTCGGGCTGTGGCTGATGCGGCACGATGCCCAGCAACGGTGCTGCGATGCGCTCGCACAAAGTTTCGATGTTCTCCTGCAAGGCAGGCATGCTTTCATCCAGCACGTTGGCAACCCAGCCCGCGCATTCTAGCTGATGATCGTCGATTGCCCGCACCGTCAGCAGGGCATGGTTAAGGCAGCCCAGCCGCATGCCCACCACCAGGATCACCGGCAGGTCGAGTTCCTTCGCCAGGTCGGCAGTCGTCTGCTTGTCGTTCAGCGGCACCAGAAAGCCGCCCGCGCCTTCCACGACCACCTCGTCCGCCTGCGCGGCCAGCTCGCGATACGAGGTCAGGATGCGCTTGAACTCGATGCGCACCCCGGCGTGCCGAGCCGCCAGATGCGGCGCGATGGCATGCGGGAAACAGTAGGGATTGACCTGGCCGTAGGTGAGCTGCATCGAACTGGCCGCGCGCAGGGCCAGCGCATCGTCGTTGTGGTCACGCTCGTCGCAACCCGCAGCCACCGGCTTGAACCCGGCCACGCGATCGCCCCTTGCCGCGAACGCATGCAGCAGCGCACAGCTCAGCAGCGTCTTGCCGACGCCGGTGTCGGTGCCGGTGATGAAGTAGCTCATAGTTTGAAATCCGTCTTGATGATCGCCCGCCCATCCGCTGTCGATTTGGGTGCAGGCCTCCAGGCATGGCCGTAGATGATCTCGAAAGTCGCGGGCAATTTGCCGTCGCGGCGCAGCTTCTCGTAATTCTCCGTCACGCGTTGCCAGGCAGCCTTGCCCATCATGCCTTGTGCACGCCCGCTGGTGGCATTGTGCGCACCGATGCTCTTCAGATCCTGCATCACTGCGCGCACATCGTCGTAGGTCAGCGTGAGCTTTTCCATCTCCATCACCGGATCGGCGAATCCGGCGGCAACCAGCATGTCGCCGATGTCGTGCATGTCGGCGAAGCGGTTGAGGTGATTGTAGCCGTCCACGCCGTGAAAGGCCGTGCGCAATTCCTTCAGCGTATCCGGGCCAAAGGTGGAGAACATCAGCAGGCCGTCGACTTTGATCGCGCGCTGCAATTCGACGAAAGTCGCGGGCAGGTCGTTGCACCATTGCAGCGCCAGGTTGGACCACAGCATATCCACGCTGCCGGAGGCGACGGGCAGCGCCTCGACATCGGCGCACAAATAACTCTCGCGCTGGGCGGCGAACAGTTTCTGCCACCAGCTCGACGTGCCGCGCGCATGCTGCAGCATGCCGATGGCGATATCGAGCGCGGTCACCTCGGCTTTCGGGTAGCGCTCACCCAACTGGCGCGTACCCCAGCCGGTGCCGCTGCCGACATCCAGCACTCGCGCAGGTTGCAGTTTGATGATGTCCAGCTTCTCCAGCATGCGCACGCACACTTCGCGCTGCAGCACCGCCGCCGCGTCGTAGTCCTGCGCGGCACGGCTGAAGGCACGGCGCACCTGGCGCTTGTCTATCTCGAATTCATTCATGCAGAAAACTCTTCACTTGTTCAACAAAGATACCGGGGTGCGACAGGAACGGTGCATGCGACGCGCCCGCCACTTCGACCACGCGCGCCGACGGCATGGTCTGCGCCAGATAGTACGACGCCTCGGGCGGGGTCAGCTTGTCGCGCCCGCCCGCGATGAGCAACGTCGGCTGGGCGATCTCCGCCAAGCCTGCGCGCAGGTCGGCGTCACGCAATATCTCCAGCCCGCCGCGCAAGGCGCCCATGTCGGGCTCGCCTCGGCTGAACAGGCGCTCGCGCAGCAGCGCCAGCAGTTCGCGCTCATTCTCGCTGCCGCGCAATTGCAGTGCGATGAAGCGGCGCAGGGTGGCCGCATGGTTCTGCTCCAGCTCGTCGGCGAACTTGGCCAGCACTTCGCCCGCCATGCCGAACAGCCAGTCATCGCGTTCGGCGAAACACGGCGTGCTGGTGACCAGCACCAGCCGCCGCACCTTGGCAGGTTCACGCGCAGCCCAGTGCAGGGCGAGCTGGCCGCCCAGCGACCAGCCGCAGACGTTGAGCGTCTCCGGGAATTGTGCCGATAATTGGTCGACCACCCCCTGTAGGATGGGTTGAGCGTAGCGATACCCATCTTCCGATCCCGCTCCATGATGGGTATCGCTACGTTCAACCCAACCTACATCCCTGGAATATCCATAGCCTGGCAGGTCGACACTTAGCACCTGGAAATCTTCAGACAGCTTCTGCGCGACATCCGTCCACACGCCGCCGTGCATGCCCCAGCCATGGATCAGCAGCAGAGGTTCGCCGCTGCCTATGCTCTCAACATGCAAGCTCATGCAAGGCTCCGATGAGTTGTTCGACATCCGCCGCGCTGTGTGCGGCAGACAGGGTGATGCGCAAGCGCGCCGTGCCCTGCGGCACGGTGGGCGGGCGTATCGCCGCGACCCAGATGCCGCGTTCGCGCAGGGCTTCGCTCAAGCGCAAAGCTTGGGCGTTATCCCCGATCAGCAGCGGCTGTATCGCGGTGTCCGACGGCATCAGCTGCCAAGGCAGGTCGGCCAGGCCGTTGCGCAGTTGCTCCACCAATTGCTTTAAGTGGGCGCGTCGTTTGTCACCCTGTTCGATCAGTTGCAGGCTCTGCGACAACGCGACGGACAAGGCTGGCGGTGTCGCCGTGGTATAGACATAGCTGTGCGCGTGATTGACGAGCGTGTCGATAACGACCTGTTCCGCCGCGACGAAGGCACCGGAGACACCGGCGGCCTTGCCGAGGGTTGCCATGTAGATGATGCGGGAAGAGTCTAAATCCCCCCTGCCCCCCTTTGTTAAAGGGGGGTGTGAGGCGGCAGCGGGTTCAGGCACCCCCCTTTGCAAAAGGGGGGCTGGGGGGGATTTGAAGTGCGACAAACACCCGCGCCCCTGTTCCCCCAGCACGCCGAAGCCGTGCGCGTCGTCCACATATAGCCACGCGTCATGCAACTCGCACAGTGCCAGCAGTTCACTCAGCGGTGCGATATCGCCGTCCATGCTGAATACCGCATCGGTGATGACCAGCTTCCTGCCGCTTGGGGTCTGCGCCAGCAGTTGCGTGAGTTGCGCCATGTCGCCGTGGCGGTAACGTTTGGTGTCGGCGCGCGACAACAACATCGCGTCGTTGAGCGAAGCATGGTTGAGCTTGTCGGCGAACACCGTGTCGCCCTTGCCCACCAACGCCTGCACCACGCCGAGGTTGGCCATGTAACCGGTAGAAAACAGCAGCCCTGCCGGTTTGCCGACGAAAGCGGCGAGCTGTTGTTCGAGCAGATGGTGCGGCACGAAATGTCCGCTCACCAGATGCGCTGCGCCCGCGCCTACCCCCCACTGTTGCGCGCCCTGTTGCAGGGCGGCGATCAGTTGCGGATGACTGGCAAGGCCGAGGTAATCGTTGCTACAGAACGCCAGATACGGCTCCCCATCCACCACGATATGCGGCGACTGCGGCGTGTCCAGCGCCCGCCGCCTGCGTAGCAGGTTTTGCGCGGCACGTTCGTCCAGCTCGTTTTGCAGAACGGAAAACGGCATCAGTGCTTTTCGGTCAGCGGATACATACCCAGTTTCTTCATCAACACGCGGTCGTGATCCTCTGCCGGATTGCCGGTGGTGAGCAGTTTCTCGCCATAGAAGATTGAGTTCGCCCCGGCCAGGAAGCACAGCGTCTGCACCGCTTCGCTCATCTGCTCGCGCCCGGCCGAGAGCCGCACGTAAGCTTTCGGCATGGTGATGCGCGCGACGGCGATGGTGCGCACGAAATCGAGCGGATCGAGATCGGGCGCTTCCGCCAGCGGCGTGCCTTCGATCTTCACCAGGTTGTTGATCGGCACGCTGTCGGGATAGGGATCGAGGTTGGCCAGTTGCGCGATCAGCGCGGCGCGTTGGGTAATATTCTCGCCCAGGCCGACGATGCCGCCGCTGCACACGCTGATACCGGCACTGCGCACATGTTCCAGCGTATCCAGCCGGTCCTGGTAGGTGCGCGTGGTGATGATCTCGCCGTAGAGTTCGGGCGCGGTGTCGAGGTTGTGGTTGTAGTAATCCAGTCCGGCCTCGCGCAATTGCGCGGCATGCTCTTCGCTCAACATGCCCAGCGTGGCGCAGGTCTCCATGCCCAGTGCGCGTACCTCGCTCACCATCCTTGCCACGTTCTCCAGGTCGCGGTCGCAGGGCTCGCGCCAGGCCGCGCTCATGCAGAAGCGCGTCGCGCCGTTCTCGCGCGCGGCACGCGCGGCGGCCACCACGGCTTCGACTTCCATCAACTTCTGGTTCTGGATGTCAGTGGCATTGACCGAAGACTGCGAGCAGTAGCCGCAGTCCTCGGAGCAACCGCCGGTCTTGATCGACAGCAGCGTGGAGAGTTGCAGCGCATTGGGGTCGAAGTGCTCGCGGTGCACCTGCTGTGCGCGGTACATCAGGTCGGGGAAAGGCAATTTGAGCAGTGCTTCAACTTCGGCAACGCTCCAGCGTTGCGGCGATGCTGCGGGAGCGGCTGAACGGATTACTTCGGCAGTCTGGTTTTGCATATTTGTATTAATAAGTAGAATGAAAAAGGCGCATTCACGACCCACAACCTGTCTGGGATCGAAAAACTTGTCCATTTTATCCCATCACCCGTTTGACATCGGTGCAAATTTTGCTCGCCTGCTGCCCGCACAGCCATGCGTGCTGTGTGGCACGGGTAGCCTCAACGGCTTGATCTGCAAGGATTGTGATGCCGAATTGCCGCGCCTGCCGGAGGCACACTGCCCGGTCTGCGCGCTGCCTAGTCCGGTGGGCGGTGTGTGCGGACAATGCCTGCGACACCCGCCCCACTTCGACCACTGCGTGGCCGCTTTCAGCTACGCCTTTCCGATGGACAAGCTGCTCCAGGAGCTGAAATACCGCGAACGCTTGATCCTGGTCGACCATCTTGCCGATGCGCTGGCTCGACACGTCACGCTGCGCCCGGACTTTCTCGTTGCCCTGCCATTGCATCCTGCCCGCTTGCGCGAGCGCGGCTTCAACCAGTCGCTGCTGCTGGCGCGGCGCATCTCGCGACGGCTCGGCATTCCGTTACTGCCCGACCTGTGCGAGCGTGTGCGCAACACGCCGCCGCAATCGGGACTGCCCTGGAAGGAACGCGACAAGAACATGCGCGGAGCTTTCGCCTGCGAGTCCGGCGACCGCATCAAAGGCAAACATGTCGCCATCGTGGACGATGTGATGACGACGGGCGCTTCGACCGGCGAGCTTGCGCGCATGCTGAAACAGGCGGGGGCGAGCGAGGTCAGCGTTTGGGTGATCGCGCGGACGATGAAGGACTGAGTATCGAGTACTGAGTGTTGAGTCCTCAGCACTCAGCACTCCGTTGTCGAGTCAGTTGCCGAGTTCCGTGAGTTTGTTCTGCACATAGGCGGTCAGTTCGGCAGAGAGTGTCTGCATCGCCAATGCGCGTTGGTAGGCATCGCGCGCATCCTCGACGCGCTCTACCGCCTGCATCGATATCCCCGCCCCCATCCACCAGATGCCGTTACCGGGTGCAAGCTGCAATGCGATCTGGTAATGGGTGATCGCTTCCTTGTGGCGGTTCTGACGTTGCAACAGCGCAGCGACGAAAGCGTGGTATTCCGGCTGCCGGTCGGCATGGGGCAGCGTCTTCTCCAATGTCTCCAGCGCCAGCGGGATCGCATCGCGCTCCACCTGCATGCGTGCGAGCAGCATCGCAAAGGAAGACTCGTGCGAATCGCGCTGTAAACCCTCCTGCAGCAATATCTCGGCATCCGCATTACGATTGACTCCCAGCAACACGCCGACCAAGGCCCGGCGCGCGGCATGATGCAGCGGATCGAGGCGCAATGCCCTTTCGTATCCCGCGATCGCCTCGTCCGTATTGCCCTGCTGTGCCGCAAGAGCAGCCTTGTTGAATTCGTTTTCGGCATGTTGCCGCGGGCTGATCTGCTTGAGTGGATCGATCGCTTGGCTCTTCGCAGCGAGGCTCGGCGACCTTGCGATCTTGGCCGGCGCTTCGCGCTGCACCGGCGTCTTGCGTATCGTCTCCACGACAGCCCCTGGACTTTCGCTCTTCACCGGGCTCTCGCTCGCCGCCGGACTGGCGCGCAAACCGCCGGGCGAGGAGGTGGTAGCCAGTTCAAGACTCAGCTTGGATGCAGGCGGCTCGATCTGCGGCATGGAGGCGATATCCCCCGCGGACGCAGGCACGGATACGGGCAGGCTTGTCATATCGGCCGAACCGGATACCAGTTCAAATTTCGCGTCGTTCGACGCCGTGACCGGCACGGCATCGACAGATTCGCCGCGCCCGGAATACCATTTGGCCGCCATCAACAGGAGCAGCAACGCAGCAACGGCCAACAGATAGAACCTGAGGTTCGACGACTTGCGCGGCGGGATGGCACGAATCGCCGCCTCGCCCAGCACGGTGTTTTCGCCGCGCTTCTCCAGTTCGTTCAGCATCTGGTTGATGAGGCTCATCGCAGCCAGATCCCCCACACGCCCAGCGCCAACAGCCCCAATGTCGCGACACCCAGCCACACCCAGGTCATCCAGTCCTTGCGCGACTCCGGCGTGTCGGCGGCCGCCTTGCGCACATGGCGCGCCTGCACCTGCTGGCGCCCTTCGGCATAGGCCAGCATCAGCGCCTTGTGCGCCACGATGTTGGCCAGCCGCGGCGTGCCGCGCGTGACGCGGTGCATGAGGCTGACCGCGCCGGGGTTGAACAGCGTCTCGCCCTTGAATCCCGCCACGGCCAGGCGATGGCGCAGATAGCGGTCCATCTCGTCGCGGTGCAGGCCCTGCAATTGGTACTGGAAGCTGATGCGCTGGCGCAACTGGCGTACCGAATTCTGCTTGAGGCGCTCGTCCAGCTCGGGCTGGCCGAACAGCACCACCTGCATCAGCTTGCGCTTCTCGGTCTCCAGATTGGTGAGCAGGCGCAGCACCTCCAGGCTTTCCAGCGGCATCGCCTGCGCCTCGTCCAGGCACACCAGCACACGTTTGCCCTCGCGCGCGAAGTTGAGCAGGGTCAGCGTCAATTCCTTGAGCAGACGATGCTGGTCGAATGAATCATCCATCTCGATGCGGAACTCGTCCGCCAGCGCCAGCAGCAGGCTGCGCGGTTCGAGATAGGGATTGGGAATGTAGGCGGTGATGAATTTCGCCGCATGGCGGCCGCTGGTGCCGCCGTCCTGGGTGCCGATGTCGGTGGTGGTCGCGCGGTCGCTGTTGAGCGTGGCGAGGAATTTGCGGCACAACAGTGTCTTGCCGTTGCCCACCTCACCCACGATCTTGATAAAACCCTCGCCGCTGCGCGCGGCGACCAGCAGGGTGTTCAGGCCTTCCTGATAATTGGTGCAGGCGAAGAAGAAACTGGTGTCGGGCGTCAGCGAAAAGGGATGCTCGCGCAGACCGAAGTGCGCCAGGTACATGATGCTATCTGGACATCTTGTTGATGCGCTCGCGGCTGCGCGTGATGTCGTCCGACCAGTCCTTGTCGCTGTCCACCACGGTCGGCTTGAGCAGGATCACCAACTCGCGCTTCTCGGTAGTCCTGGTGGTCTGGCCGAACACCGTCTTGGGCAGCATCGGCAGACCGGACTCATCCAACGCCGAAGCCTCGCGCATCAATCCGCCGATCGCCACGATCTGTCCGTCGCTGGCACGCACCACGCTATCCGTCTCCGAAACGGAACTGGAGGCCAGCGGCAGGTTGTAGGTACCCATTTCCGTGCCCAGATCCAGCGTCTTGTTGACGGTGGATACGGTACTCACCGACGGATGCACATGCAGGATGATCTCATTGTTCTCGTCGATGCGCGGCGTCACATCCAGCGAGATGCCGGAGAAGAACGGCTGCACTTTCACCGTCGGCGCGGTACCCGATGTCGTCGCCGTGGACGCGGTCCCGCCCGTCACTTCCGTCACATAGAACTCGTCGGTGCCGACCTTGAGCACCGCCTTCTGGTTGTTCAGCGTCGCAATGCGTGGGCTGGACAGCACATGCACATCGCCCTGGCCTTCGAGGAAGCTCAGCAGCGCCGCGAAGTTGCTGGTCTGGAAGGCTAGGCCGAACATGGTACCGGCGATGGCGCCCGTAGGCAGGGCGGTAGATGCCAGCGAAGAAAGGGTGGAGCCCGGCGAGGAAGTCAGTATGCCGTTGCTCAGCGAACCGGAAGTGCCCAATGATGTTCCTGATGAGATCGCTCCGCCCGATACGGCGCTGTTGGAACCGTTCCTGAATGCTCCCCAGTTCACGCCGGACTGGAAGGTATCGCTCAGCTTCACCTCGATGATCTTGGCTTCGAGGATCACCTGGCGCTCGATCGATATCTGCGATGCCCTGAGATAGGCCGCGACGTTTTTCAATTCGTCCGGCATGGCGCGCACCACGATCACCCCGGACATCGGGCTGACCACCACACTGCGGCCTTTTTCGGTGCCAACGATGACCGCCAGCGTCTTGACCAGTTCATCCCAGAAATCGGCGCTGCTGGTCATGGTGACCTTGCTGCTGTCCCTGTTCTCGGTCGAGGACGAAGAACCGCCGCCGCTGCCGACGGCAACATCGGCCACCGAGCCGGAGGCCACGCGCAACGACGATTTGCCTTCGCGCTGCCCGGTCAGGTAATTGACCTGGTAGATGCGGGTCTGCAATGTCAGCGGCTGGATATAGATGCGCGCGCCATCCACCTTGTAGTCGTACCCATACAGTTCGCGTATCGCTTCCAGCGCATCGAACACTGTCACGTCCTTGAGGTTCAGCGAGATGGCTCCGGCGACTTCGGGATGCACCAGCATGCTGTAGCGCGTGCCGGACACGATGGCCATGAACACCTGCGCTGCGGCAGTATTGTTGACCGCCAGGTCGAACTTGCCTTCGACTGGCTTGGTCGCGGTGCGGGGGGGAATCGCCACGCCCAGCGGCGGCAACAGCGCTTGGTTCACCACATCGGCCTTGGCGGGACTGGCTGCGCGCTCCTGCACGGCCTTGTCCATCTCCTGCTTGATGCTGGCTGCCGGCGTATTTTTGCCGCTGCTGGCGCAGGCCGTCATCCATAGCGACAAGGCGACGATGATGAGTTGTTTCATTCGCATGACTTCTCCTTCTTGCCCGCTACTACGGGCGGCGTCTTATGAATTATTCTTTTGAGTTTCTTGCGGGCGACCGGCGCAGCGTTCGCTGCGGGTTTCGCCAGCGGCGTATTGCAATGCTTGATGCGGCTGCTTTGCATGACGACGCCGGGATACAGCGGCACTTCGCGCCGCCCTTCCGCGCCCTGCAACACCACGCTGTCCTCGCACACCGCCATCAGTCTTTCGCTGCCGATCCTGCCGCCCAGCTTCACCTGCTCGCCGTTGATGACGGCGGAACGGCGATCCGGCGCGATGATGATTGTGCGCAGCCCCTCGATCGTGGCCGCCTCCTTGGCGGCTGCCCCGCTATCGGTCGGAGCAAGGAACTCCGCAGCCGGCCGGGTCGGATCCGGCAAGGGCTCGGCGGCCTGCGCCAAGGCGCTCAGCAGCACCAGCGCGCTGGCAACTACGCAATTTTTCATACTTGTAGCCATGTCTTGTCCAGACTCAGGGTATACAGGGTCAACGTCAATTCCACGGACGGATACTGGATCACATTCATCTGCGCCCTGCCCCAGAACATCTGCGTGGGCAATCTTTCCAGCGCGGACAGATATTGCAACAGGTCGGCATAACTGCCGCGCACCGTGATCTTCACGCCATGCTTGTATATCTGCGTTTCCAGCCCGGTCGCCTGGGCCGTGGCGGCATCGCCGGTCGACTCGACGAGGGGACTCACCGGCAACGTGGTGAGCGCAACCAGTTGCAGGCGCTGATCGCGCTTGAGCACCTGCTCCAGCAATTCGGCCATCTTCTCCGGCGGCACCAGCTTGTCGCGCCGCTCCTTGAGATAGAGCTTGCCCTCGTCGATCTGCTTGCGCAGTTCGGACACACGCAGGTGTTGCGGCGATGATTCCGCATCCTCCCTGGCCTTCAGCAAGGCGGCGAGCTGCGCCTGGATTTCCTTCATCTTCTCGTTCTGTTGCTGCACCTGCGCGGAAAGGCTCTTCTGCTTCTGCAACAGCGGATTGAGGAACAGCGAATCGATCAGCGACAACAGCAGGAATACCGCCGCCGCAAAGATCAGGGCACGCTCGCGCAGCGACATGCCATCCACTTTGGCGACGATCTTGTCTATGCGCTCCTGCATGTTCATTTCTTCACCTCCGCAATCAGCTCGGATTGCAGGCTGAATTCGATATAGCGCGGCGGCGGCTGGTTGGCATCCTTCTTCGGCTCTTGCAACTGCATGGCCGCAAAGGTCTTGCCGCGCATGACCTTTTCCGCGCCCAGGCGCCGGATGTACGCAGGCACCAGTTGCCCGTCCACCACCGCGCCGCTCATGCTCATCTGCGCCCCGTCGCCGGTGATGTCAAAAGCGGTCAGCCACATGCCCTTGACGGACTGGCGCGCGAATGCGCGGAGATATTCCGAATATCCATTGGTGTTGCCGATGGCGCCGCTCTTCAGCAGGTTCAGCACCGTTTCCTGCGCCGCCGCCTGGATTTCCAGTTGCTTCAATTCTTCCTGCAGCAACTCCTGCTTGCGCTTGGGCGCGAATTCGTTGGTGTAATTGACGAGGCGGGTCTGCTCGGCAAGATAGCGCTTGTTGATCTCGTCGGTCTGCTTCGACAGCATGTCAACCTGGTACACGGCGTAGCCGTAAAACACTGCCGAACCGAGCACGATCAACCCCAGCGCCTGCAACATGGTGGTGACGGAGAAGTATTTCTTCTGCGTCATGAACACCGGGTTGAACAGGTTGATCTGCTGGCTCATAGCGCCTTCTTCTCCTGGCGCAATGCCGCACCCAGAGCCGGCAACGCGTAGCAGGCATATTCGCTGTCGGCCAGCTCCGGCACCGCGACGATATCCATACCCTGCGCCAGATCCAGCATCTCCACCGGCAGCCCCAGGTTCTCGCGCAACACCTTGTCCAGACGCAGCGATTCCGGCGCCACGACCAGCATGCGGCTCACCGGAATGTGGTGGAACTGGCGGTCGAAATAATCCAGCGAGCGTTGCACTTCGAGTTCCATGCGGTCCATGTATTGCTGGCGCAGGTTCTCGTCCGCATCCTGCAACTGCCCCAGCGTGATCTCAAGGCGGCGCGCGAGGAACAGCTCGCCGTCGCAGGTGATGGTGAGCATGCCGCCCTCGTCGCCGAACGCCAGCATCGCCAGACCGCGCGCCTCTTCCTCGAACAGCGCGGCGATGTTGCGCTGCGCCATCTCGGGAATGTCGATCACGCTCAAATCGATCCTGGCTTTTTCGAACAGGCCGATGCGCTTGCGTATCGTCTCGTTTGACGCCGCGACCGCATACAACGATTGCGGCCGATCACCGCCGTACCTCTGGGTCGGAATCTGCAATACGTCGATGGTTGCATCGTCGACGTGGTAGCTGAGCACATCCTTGATCTTCCAGCGGATCGCGGTCTTCAACTCGTCGACCGGCACGTTTGGCGCATCCACCATCATCATCTGGTATTCGCTTCCGGACAGCAGCGTGGTGAAGCGCGCATCTTCGATCTTTTCATCCTTGCGTATCCGCTCCAGCGCAGACGCCGTCACCTCGGTGAGGGGGTGGAAGGAACACTGGGTGATCTGCGGGCGAGCGCCCACATATTTCGCACGAACGACATGGACGCCGCGCTTTCCGATAACGACAGCAGTCCATCCGCTGTCGCGGTTGCTACGCTTGAAAATCTTTGACAGCAACGGCATCTCCATAATTGGCGTGAAGTTAATTCACTAACCTATTGCTGTCAAGGGATTTTTTGGGAATCAGATGTCTAACGTCGGACAACTGCTGACTATTTCCCGACATCCGACGGCGAATCTGCGGTCAGGGCTATTCCCGCAGACCCACCACCTGTCCGGAAATAGTCATCAGTTCTCGCGGCGGTAGATGTAGTTGTTCCTGTTGCTGTATACGCCGAAGGTCACCCGCCCGAGTACGCTGCCGGTCTGCAAATAAGTCGGCGCATCCAGCCCAATGTCGGCACTGCCTGTCACTCCTGGCGCTGCCAGCGTAAAGCTCCGCAGCCCGCTCGCTACTGTCACATCCCCGCCCCCGACTGCGTTGATGTTTGCGGCGGCGAGCGTCCCGGAGATGATGGCCTTCGTCAGGTTGGTCGCAGTGTTGAATGAAGTGACATTGTCGGTAGTGCTGACCAGCCAGTTATTCCCGTCCCAGTACTGTACAGTAGCGGTAACTCCCAGCGGCAACCTCTCGGATCCGTAGGCGTTCGACACTTTTAGTCGCCCGCTCACAATCTGCACGCCGCCTTCCACCGAGGTTCCGGTCGGATCGACCAAGCGTTTCGAAGTCACGCCATCCCCACCGGTCGCTTCGGTTGCACGGATATAGATATTGGACGGAGCGCTCACGGCAGAGAAGGTGTACGCCTCAGTGTTCGAAGTGATCGTGCCCGCCGCAAACGCCGACATACTGGCCACACCGAGCCACCCGGCACCGGTCACAGCATCGTCCGTACCGAGGTTGCCCACGACTGTCAGCGATGTCATCTTGGCCAATCCGGTCGTAGCGTTGTAGTTGGAAGTTACTCCGCCTGCTGCATTCATGGCCGTCACCGTCAGCGCGAACGTCTGTCCGGAATAGGCGATGCCGTTGTAAGTCGCCGGACAACTCGCGTCAGGACAACCCATGGGAACGCCCGCGACCTGCGACACGACCGTGTCGAAATGGTGTGGGTAGAAGCGCCCCACGTTGCCGCTGGTCGTGCCGGTCACATTACCTGCGCCCAGATAGTTGCCGTCGCCAACGCTAGGCGTCAGCGTAACGATGCCGACTTCGCCCCAAGCGAAAGCCGTCCCTGTCGCCACGCCGGAGGTGAAGCTGCCGAATGTGCCGGTGATGGCTGGCGCGGTCGCCATGTTCGCCAGCACATTGGCCGGGGTGAGCAGCACAGTCTCGGGTGTCGCTTCATGTCCGTAGTTGGGCGTAGCGTTGCCGAGCGTGTTGATTGCGGTCACGGTCACGCTGAACGGGTCGCCGGCGCGGATGAATGTCAGACCTCCCGTTGCAAAAGCAGCCGGATTGTTGCCGGAAGGCAGCGCCCCCGCACCGCAATTGTTCGCATCCGCAGTGGTGCATCGAATCTGCGACAGCACGAAACCGGCCGGCCGCACCACGAAGGGGCCGCTCTGCCCCACCTGCGTGGCGGCAGCACTGTTGCGCGCATACAACTCCACCTGCCCGACATCGGCATAGTTGAACGTATAGGGACCGACACTTGGATTGGTTGCGGCAAAACTGAGATCGACACCGGTTGTCCAGTTAGCGGGAGCACCGCCGTTTGGTTCGCACAGTTCCAGTGCGCTCGCGGTCGCGGAGAAGGTCGCCTGCACTCC
Source organism: Gammaproteobacteria bacterium (assembly GCA_018813765.1). Classification (GTDB taxonomy): domain Bacteria; phylum Pseudomonadota; class Gammaproteobacteria; order Burkholderiales; family Gallionellaceae; genus Sideroxyarcus. The sequence goes on from JAHJBC010000010.1 coordinate 175,731, forward strand.
AGCGTCCGCCGCCGGGTTGTGGCAGCTCAGGCCGAACTCCATGTTGACTGTGGTCGCGCTGGCCCCGCTCAGTTGATTGGGCACGGACGAGGTGTTCACCGCAGTGATATACACGTTCGTAAAATCCTGCCCGGCCGTCAACGATGACCAGGACAGGATGTTGCAAGTCTGCCCTGCCCCGCCGAACGCGATGCCATGCACGCACGGGCCATCGGTGTATACGAAACCGGGAGTCAGCGTGGTCGTATTGGTCGCGGTGTTGTTGGCGCTGACAGTATCGGTCACCGTGCCGGACACCGTCGCGGTGTTGGTGATCGTGCCCGTCGCACCCGCATCGACGGCGACCGTCAGCGTGATGGGCGGAGCGGACGCGCCATTGGCCAGCGAACCGACGTAACTGCAAGTGACGTCGGGCGCATTCCAGGTGCAGGTCCATCCCGTCCCGATGCCGGAGTAATAGCCCAGTCCGGCCGGCAGGGTATCCACCACCTGGATGGTGCCCGACATGTCCTGTGGCCCGTTGTTGGTCACGGTCAGGATATAGGTGCCGTTAGAACCCGGCACCAGCGGCCCACTGCGCGACTTGGTAATGGAGAGGTCGGCATTCGCCTGCGGCGTGCCCACGCAGACGTCGTCGATATGCCAGTAGTCGTTGTCGAACGAACTGCCGTTAAGCTGACGGAAACGCAGACGGAAGCCGGTATGTTGTGCATCAGCAGGCAGGACGTGGCTGGCGTTGTATATCGTGCCTGCGGCCGCACTGCCAGGATAGGTCGCCAGGTTAGTCCACGCCCCGGAACTGTTTCGATACTCGACCACCAGGTCTTCGTTGGCATCCGGGTCACGCGTCGCTGTCGTGCCGCTTTTCACCCAGTACACGATGTCGCCGCTCACGCCGGTCATGTCGGTGCGCAGGGTGGAGACCACCACGTAGCCCCAGCGCAGGTCGAGTTCGTGCGTAGCCGAGAGGAAGTCGGTAGTCCTGAGATCGGCATCGCCGATGGCCGCAGTAGGGGGCGCGCCTTCGGCCGAGATGCTCCAGCGCCCTAGTCCGGCTTCGAAGTTGTCGCAGAACGCACCTGTGTAACTACTTTCCGGCGCCTCGGTGATGATCACGTTATCGAAGTGCCAGTAGTCGTAGCCGACCACGCCGGGTGCCCCGCCTGTGGCACCGCCGTTCGCATCACCGCTGCCCGCCGGCTGGTAGAACTGCAGTTTGAAATTCGCATGCATCGCATCGGCCGGCAACTGGATCACCGGCGTGAACACCTGGCCCTGCATGACACCGGTGGGATATTGCGCCAGCACTTTCCAGGTGTTGTCGCTGGCCAGATATTTCACCAGATAATCCTCGCCCACCGCCTCGGGATATTCGCTGAACGAGTCGCCGCCCCGTCGCATCCAGAAACTCAGCAATGCAGACGGGTAGGTGGACAAGTCGATGGTACGGCTTTCCACGGTGACGACGCTCCAGCGCGTGAACATCGAGCGGGTCGGATTGGCGCGGTTGGTGGTGGCATTGAAGGGTGGGATGTCGGTATCTATGCCCGCGCAACCGCTGTTGCCGACCACGCCGTTGCAATCCGCCCCCGGGCCGGGCGTGATCGTCCAGCCGTTGCCCACAGCACCGGGGTTGGCGCGCTCGAAATCGTCGCAGAAGATCGCACTTGCGCCGCACACCGGAACCTCGAGGGTATAAATCTGCCCTGCGAAATCACCGTTGTTTAATCCCGCCCCGCCCAAAGGCACGCCACCGATGATGATCGAGTCGTTATCCACCAGATTCAGCCCCAGCGTGCCGGTCGCACCGGTGCCGGTGTTCGCCGTCACAGTCCATACCCGACCGCTGCCCGTCACACCCGTAATGGTGGCACCCGTCGCTGCACCTCCCATCACGAGCGCAAAATCCATTGCATCCACGCCGGTCGCGTCACCGCTGAACAGCACATCCCACGAGACCGAGGTATTGGCAACCGTGGGGTTGGGACTGACGCGGTTGATCGAAGCGACCCAGGGTACGGTCGGCGTGTAATAAACGGTGATCGGCATATGATCCACCGTGATCGTATGCGCGCCGCCATTGTTGCTCGGCTTGGTTGCAGCGAAGGCGGCGCCGAAGGTAGGCAGATTAATTTCAGCCGCCGTCCAGCCGCCCCATAGATCGGTTGCGCCGCCATGTGCCATGGCGACATCCGCAGTCGTATAGGTCGTGGCGCTCGACCTGTCGACCGCCTGGATCACATCGGCCCTGACCAGTCGCATGGCGGCATCCTCGCTGCCGCCATTGGCAGTGCTGCTCGACTTGCGCTCGACGTTGACAACAATGCCGACCACAGGCGCAGTCGCCGGGATCGCAAATCCGTAGCCGGTACATTTCAGGAAATGCGTGGTGCTCCCGTCCACGCTTGCGCTCGCATATGCGTTATCGCTGGCAAGCGGCCCCGTCAAGGTGCCCCAGGTTCGGGTACCGATTCCGGTCGCATCGACGCAGGCGGTCGGATTCGCCGTGACACTGACCCCCGTGGGGCAGGCCGCAGTCGTGAAAGTCAGATTGGCGCCATAGGTAGTGCCATAGGAGTTCACACCGACGGCGTGAAAGTCATAGGTTGTCCCGCATGGTAGCCCGTTCAGTGATACTGATACCCCCGTGCTGCCGGAGCCGGCCGCCAGCGGGCTTTGTGTGGCAGTGACCGTGTAATCGTAGGCACCAATCCCATATTCGAAAGTCACCGTGGTGGCAGCCCCATTGTCGCTGACCGTTCCGTTCAGCATCGCACCGGTCGTGGTGAGCGAGGTGGCCGCATTCGTGGTGACCGTCGGCGCGCCGATACAGGGATTGGCACCCTGTATGGTGTAGGGGACCGGGCAGGCTGCGGGGAAGATCGTACCGGCCAGGTTCCAATACCCCGCACTCGGGGCAATCACCGTCGAAGTGCCGTTGTAGGTGACGGTGTTGCCGCCGGCATTGGCATTGAAAGTGCCGACCCACTGTACGGCAGGCTGGGTGAGGGTCAGACTGGAGTTGGCACCTTGCGTCCAGGTGGATGTCGCATCGCCATTGCCGTCCAGATTCCGTAGCGTCACTGTGCCGTTGTTGGCAAAGGTACCGCCGTCCTGGATTTCAATGTAGGAGTTCGGCGCGTTGATCGTGCCGTTGAGGATGACATTCGATGTATTGTTGTTATCGAGACGGATAATGCGATTGCCGTTGTTCTGGCCGGTTCCGGTGATGATCCCGTCTATGGTCAGCGTGGCGTTATTCTGATCTCCTACGCGTATCTCGCTGTCGAGTGTCAGATTCAGATTGGAACCGGCAGGTATGGTGGTATTTGCATCGATCTGGATGCGCCCGATATCGATGATGGTGCCCGTGCCGGAAAGCGTCTGCCCGTTGCCCTCCATGATCAGGTTGCCGTTATTGCCACTGCCGTCGTAGGTGCCGTTGATCAGCACACTGCCGGTGACGGTCAGGTCGTTGCCGTTGTCGTCCAGCGTCGCCCCGGCGTTGATCGTAAAGCCTACGATGTCCGGATTCGTGTTCATCGTGATGTTGTGCGCGATCACGACGTCATCGGTATTGTTCGGCACATGACCGCACGACCAGCGTCCGGACCAATTCCAGTTTCCCGCACTCAGACTGGTACACACCGCCGCTTCGGCAGTACCCGCCAGCAAGGCCAGCATCACGAATATCGTCTTTATTATTTTTTTCATTTTTTTCTCCAGCCGGCGCATTCGCACCGGTAAGGCAAACCCCTACTCCCTCATCTTCGCATTCAGCACACGCTCGACGCGATTCTCCGTCCCCGCCGTTCCCCATACTGCACTGGCGGTGATGTCGTAGCTCCACACCACATCCCCGACGGTCGATCCGTCCGGCGGCCAATCCGTGTCATCGACTGCCGATGCTGCGGCGATGCTTACTGTCACCGCAAAGTCCGATAAGTTCCCCGCCAGCGCCGTTGGCGTGCTGGGCGCAAAGACCACCGTCGGCACCGGAGCCGACATGCCAACATTCGTCTGGACGTTGTACGCCGCCCATTCTATGCCCGCGCTGGCCGCCTGGTAGGCCCGCGAACCCATCGCGTCCATCGCCAATCCCTGATTCTGCGTGGTCGAAAAAGACACCATCGCCGCGCCCAAGCCTGCCAGCACCACCAGCAAGAAGATGGCGGAGACGAGGCTGAAGCCGCGTTGCTTGCATTTCATATTCAATTTCATGCCTGCAATTTCCGTTATCCGAGCATCCTTCTGTCGCATACCCTCATCCCCTTCCCTTCTCCCAAGGGGAGAAGGGAGCCAAGCCCCTCTCCCACCGGGAGAGGGGTTGGGGTGAGGGAACCGCCGCATGGCCTGCATAACTACATTGTCCATCACGGTATGTTGTTGATATGCACTTCATGGTAAAGGTTCACGCTTTCGTTGCCGCGCGTGATCGTTAATCTTGCCGCCAGCAAACTGTTGCGCTGGTTATCGGTGTTATAGACGAAAGTGCAGCCGCTCACCTTCTGGGCAAGGATCGCTCTCGATCCGCCGGGCGGAGGCGCTGCCAGCACAGGATTGAAACCGTAATTCCAGTAACGCCTAAGTTGGCAAGTGCCATCTCCGTCCGCACCGATTCCGCACGGGTTTCCGTTGGGGCTCATGCAGGCATAGGTCACGGCCCGCTGGGCAGCAGGCACAACTGAAAAACGATGTCCCTCAAGTTCCGACGAGGCGGGCAATGTCGCACCGGATGTGAACTGCACAGTGGTTGTTCCTGCCGCCGAAACCATGCGCCTCACGCCGGTTGCCGAATCCACCGCCTGATACGGTTGGCTTCCGTCCGATTGCGTGCTACCGATCACGATGGCATCGCCGACACTGGTTGCGATCTGTGTGCCAACGATCTCGAAACAGGTATCCGGAGCATCGAACGAAAGATTGTCGCCCGCCGCACCGCACAACCCGGAACCACTTGCCGCATCAACCCGATAGCGTCCGCCTGCAGTCGTCGGCAGGAATTCAAAATACGTCGATCCCGCCGGTGTCGGCATGCGTATGCTGTTCGGCACCGCCGTGCGCAGGTCGCGTCCCAGCCTGCGCAGCGCGGTATCGGCGATATCGGTCATCTCGGCGCGGCGCGCGCTGTCCACATAGCCCTGCACCGGCGCACGGATGAACATCGCCACCATGCCCGCGATGATGCCGGTGATGACGATGACGATGATCATCTCGACCAGGGTGAAGCCTTGGGAGTGCCGAGGGATGAGTGCTGAGTGCTGAGTGCTGAGAAGAAGCGGGCGCGCAGGGACATTGGCCTGCCCGGCCTGAATCCTGAATCCCGAATCCTGAATCCTGTTTTTCATCAGTTGCCTGCCCTGTAACCCGTTGCTTCCACCGTCGTACCTGTGGGATCAGCGACGGTAACGGTGATCACTACGGCACTGCCCGCCGTAATGGCCGTGCCGCCAAGCGTCGGTATCTGTGCCACTGCTACGCTGGTGATGTTGTATCCACCCAATCCCCCCACCAGAGTGTTGGACGAGAAATCGCGGATGCCGCCCGTGGTGCTGTAATTGCAGTAGTCCCACACCGATGTCACTCCCGAGCGCGCCAAATCCGGCCCCAGCGCCATGGTACAGGCGACACCGGAAAGGTCCTGCAACCTGATCTCCTCCAGCATCGATTCGGCCACCGCCAGCGCCTGCTTGCGCAGCAGCGGGTCGGCGCTGCTGCGCGTGACCCGGTCCATCACCAGCAATATCCCGGCCATCGCGGTGCTGATGATGACGATGAAGATGATGAGTTCGATGAGGCTGATGCCGCGTTGAACAAGCCGCCGCACGTTTGCCACCGATGGCAACTTGCCACTCATGTCTTGCTTCCTTTGATTATTGCAGTAAAGCCAATTGGGCGACTCATGTCACCCGGTTGTTTCATCAATTGGCGAATCCCGTTCATCAACCCGACAATAGCCTGATCATGGCCGGAAACCTTGCGCTCCAATTCCAGCAGCTTTGCCGCCAATTCTTTGTTGGTTGCAAGCATTTCGCGCAGTTGTACGAACGTACGCACCACCAACAAACTCACCTCGACAGCGCGATCAGATTTCAGCACATTGCCCAGCATCAAGGCGCCGTGTTCGGTGAAAGCGTAGGGCAAAGTCCGCGAATATTTGAGTCTGGCGAGGTGGTCACAATTTGTGACCACCTCCGTTTTTTCAGTTTGGGTAAGCCGGAACATGAAATCCGCAGGAAAACGGTCAATATTACGTTGCACCGCCTGATTCAAAGCTTTGGTCGGAACTCCATATAGTTCAGCCAAATCGGCATCAACCATCACCTTTTGGCCGCGCAATACCAGGATTCGCTGCGCAACAGACTCGGTTGCGATAATTTCTGTCATGGCTTCTCTTTCGCGAGGTGGTCACAATTTGCCACCACTTGATTTGAGTCACTCACCAACGTCATCTGGTGTTGCTGATGTTTCGGCTCCGCCTGCTCGAGCGGCGTCATCAGGCTCCGCACTTTCTCCCCACCCTGCTGCGCAAGTTGCGGATTCTGCTTCCACATCTGGATGAAGAATTCGCGCATCCGCTCCGACTGCTCCAGCCGGGCTGGCATGATGGGTTCGGGAATGGTCTGGCGCACAGGCGCCTTTGCTTCAGACATTCGGGGCTTCCCACAATCTAAACTATCAGGCGGAATATGAACGATAGCCGTAATCCCACATAAAGTATCGTCCGGCAAAGCCGGACTCCTACAGGGATACTGTAGGAGCGCGACTTGTTGCGCAATTGAACTCCGGCTCCCGCTCTGCGGGAATGACAACCTAGTGCACATAACCCGTCTCAGCCTCGATGGTGATGGTGGTACCGCCTACTGTCGTCGTCGTTCGAGCATTCGGCACCGGGCGCCCCATGAAGTCGAAGGCTGGCGACAGCGTACCGCCCAGCGTCACACCGTTCGGCACCACGCAAGTGATGACGCCCGCCACCACCGCCGTGCTGCAATTCACAGGTGTTCCGTTCGATATGTTCACCCTGACTGGGGCAGCTACTGGTGCATGCGATGCGATGGCGACCTTTTGCGCATAGCGCAAGGCCGCCGCGACCTGGTCGGCCGTGGCACGATTGCGGAACGCATCGGTGTCGGCAAAACGCGGCATGGCCACCACCGAGATGATGCCCAGAATGACGATGATGGTGATCATCTCGACCAAGGTGAAGCCGCATTGCTTTTGTACGACCTGACTCATTTTTCAGTACCTTGCGATCACTTTCATTTTCGTTGCGCGTCCGGGGGTTCGCTCTTTAGTTGCAGTGTAGCAAAACGCATTCCTGCCCCATAAAAAACAAGGGGGCCGAAGCCCCCTTGTTTCATGCATCGGGTCGTCAAATCATGACCCGCTTCCCGCAAGACTTATTGACATCCAGTTTGAGTAGCGTTCAAAACCACCGTAGCGGGAGTAGCAGAATCGGCGGCCTCGGTATATATAACATTACAGTTTGCTGCTGTCGCTCCGATTGGGCTAACGGTGAGGGTTGTACCAGCGGCGGTGAGGTTGTAGTTGACTCCAGTTGCCCCAAGCCCGGCGAGTGCAGCCATTTCGCTATCTGCCGGATAACCATTGATATTGGTTGCAGTCACCCCCTCGATTGTTTCCGTACCAGTAGTTAGCGTCGTATTGCGAACAATGAAGGTGGAATGCGCGATGGCAGCAGCAGAACGCAGCGCACCTGCTGCACCCTGTACGCTTGCAAGCCGCGCATCACCTTGCAGGTTGGCAAAACGCGGCAGCGCAGTCGCCGCCAAGATGCCCAGAATCACGATCACCACGATCAATTCGATCAGGGTAAAACCTTGTTGCTTCTTCATAATAATCTCTCCTTGTGTTGGAGGCCGCAGCCCCGTTTGTTGCTTCTTCCGCCCGATTTTTCGATGCCGCAGCACCGGGTTCGGTCGGACGCATTGGCAATGTAGCCAGAAGCATGCCAGAAATCAAGCTGATTTTTTCGTTGCAGCAAGGGCTTAGCGCGCTTGCTTAAAGGTTTTATCGACGTTGTTCCGACATTAATGACCGATCCAGGACAGCAGGAACACCAGCACATACAGACTGCCCAGCACCAGCATCATGCCGACCTGCCTTCCGTGGCTGTATACATATTCGTCCACGCCTGCGCGCGGCATCTCCGCCGGTTTCAGCGCGCGGCGCAGGGATAGCCACTGGTTGGCGCCTTGTTCGAAGTCGCGCAGCAAACTTGGGCGCAGCAGCAGGAACAGGCTGACCAGCAGTGCCAGCAGCGCGCCCAGCAGTGAGCTCAGCACCAGTGCATCCAGCAGCCCGCCTGTCAGCGAAGGCGGCAGGCTATAGTGACGCGAGAGGCCGATGATCGCTTGTTCGCGGTCCAGCTTCACCGTGAAGTAATAGAGGATGTAGAGCGCGCCCAGCAGGGTAAGCGTGCCGCTGGCGTAGCGGTAACGATAGAACCAGGGATCAATGGACACGCTGCGCTCCAGCGATTGGTCCAGATGGCGCGTGGAGACCCAACGATTCAGAACACTGCTCAGCTTCTGCAACAAATGCGGGCGATACAACAACAACGCCCCGGCGACCAGACCCACCAGGCTGCCGACGATGAGGAAGATCACGGCAGATTGCAGTAGCCAGGATTGGGCGAGCGGAGTCATATCTGTCTCAATCGACCCAGCGGTAAGGCTCGGTCGGCTTGAACAGGGTGGTGGCCAGCTCCTTACCGGAGTCGGGCTTACCAAGTGCCGGTTCGTAGCCGAGATGAACATGGAAGCGTATCCATTTCCTGCCGTCGCTGCCCGGCGTAAAACTGTCGGCACGATCCAACACATAGATCAGCTCGCGCGATTTCAGGTCGAACATCCAGTGGCCGGGGGCGACGGCGCCCGGGGTTGGATCGTAGAACTCGCCGGAATAGTTCTGCGGTTTTTGCTGCAGCCAGTCCATTGGATTGTCGGTAGCGAGTTTGCTCAACTGTTGTTCGCTGGCCGCGCCGCGCGTCAGCAGCGCGCCGTAGCGCATCACCAGCGCGCTCTGCAGCGCTCCTTCCACCTGCTGCATGGCAGCTTTTTCGGCCCGTTCCTGATAGTAGGGAACGCGCGTCAGAAACAGCCCGGCCAGGATCGCAATGATAGAGATAACGGCGATGAGTTCGAGCAGCGTAAAACCTTTAACAGAGTGCTGAGTGCTGAGTGCTGAGTGCCGAGAAGGAAGTGCTGAGTTCCGAGTGCCGAGTTCCGAGTGCTGGGGCACCCGCTCTTCACTCAGTACTCGGCACTCAGAACTCAGCACTGGCTTTATCATCTGTGCAACGCCGCTTTGCCCAAGTCCCACATCGGCAGGAAAATGCCCAGCGCCAGCACCAGCACCAGCGCGCCCAGCATCACGATCATGATGGGTTCGATGTTGGCGCTGAGGGTCTTGATCTCGTATTCGACTTCGCGTTCGTACATGCCGGCGATCTCGAACATGAGGCCGTCCATGTCGCCGGTCTCTTCGCCCACGGCGATCATCTGCAGTACCGTGGGATTGAACACGCCGGTGGCCGCCGCCGTGCGCAGGATGCTTTCGCCGCGTTCGACGCCGTCACGCATCTGTTCCACCTTGGTGCGCATGTATTCGTTATCCACCACCAGCGCGACCGAGTTCAACCCCTGCACGATGGGGATGCCGCTCTTGAACGACAGCGCCAGGCTGCGCGCGAACCGCGCCAGTGTGGCCTTGAGGATGATCCTGCCCGCGATGGGAATGTGGAACTTGTAGCGGTCCCATTTGTAGCGACCGTCCACGGTGTTGATCCAGGCGCGGAAAGCAGCCACGGCACCAATCAGCAGCCCCAGCAGCAGTGGCCAGTAGTTCACCATGAAGTCGGAGAATCCCATCAGGATCCTGGTCATCAGCGGCAACTCGGTATGAAAGCTTGCGAACACCTTGGCGAAAGCGGGAATGACGAAGATGTTGACGATGACGATGGCGATGGCCATGGCGATCAGCACGAACATGGGATAGCGCACCGCGGACTTGATGCGCTCCTTCATTTCGCGCTCGAATTCGAGATGGTCGTACAGACGCAGGAAGGTCTGGTCCAGCATGCCGGTCATTTCGCCGACCTGCACCATGCTGAGGTAGAACGGCGAGAATATCTTCGGGTGGCGGCGCATCGCGGTGGAAAGTTCGCGGCCGCTGTCCAGGCTTTCGCGCAGGTCCTGCAGCATCGCGGTGAACGCCGGATTCTGCGAGGATTCCTGCAGTCCGGCCAGCGCGCGCATGATGGGCACGCCGGCCTTGAGCAAGGTGTACATCTGGCGGCTGAACAACATCAGTTCCAGCGTGTCGACCTTCTTCTCCGGCGTCAGCCGCTGCAGCAGGCTGATCTCGGGATTGCTGCCGCTGCGCGCCGCCTGGGTGGTGAGCTTGATCTCGATCGGCACGATGCCGGTGTTGATCAACTGGTCGGCGATGACGCCGCTGTCGGCTCCTTCCAGCGAGCCCTGCACCAGGTCGCCGCGACTGCTCCGGCCTTTATAGGCGAATACGGGCATCAGACCATCCCTGCGGATTGCCGCGCGGACAGAAATCCATGAATCGATCGCGCAACAAGTTGCGCTCCTACAGGGACTTTGTAGGAGCGCAACTTGTTGCGCGATTGATTTGCAGATTCACCCGCGCAGGGGAATGACGGGTTAATAGAGAGCTTCACTCAATCCTCGACCTGGTTGCTGATGCGCATCACTTCGGACACCGAAGTGTGGCCCAGCCTCATTTCGCGCAGGGCCGCGTCGAGCAGCGTCCTGCCCTTCAGGTGCTCGCGCGCCACCTGCATGAAGTGCGTGTTGTCTTCGTGCGCGGCGGCATCCACCAGCGCCTGGCTCATCTCCAGCATCTCGTACACGCCCATGCGGCCGTGGTAGCCGGTGCCGTTGCAGTGCGAGCAGCCGCGCCCGTGCAGCAGCGTGCCCCAGTCGCCGCGAATAACGCCTTCCGCTTCCAGCCACTCGGATTCCTGCGGCGACGGCACATGCGCCTCGCTGCAACTCTCGCACACGCGGCGCAGCAGACGCTGTGCCAGCACGCACTGCACCGAGGAGGCGACCATGTACTTGGGCGCGCCCATGTCGACCAGGCGGAACAGGGTACCGGCGGTATCGCGCGTGTGCAGCGTGGAGAACACCAGGTGGCCGGTCATGGCGGCGCGCATGCCGATTTGCGCGGTCTCGGCATCGCGCATTTCGCCGACCAGGATCACGTCCGGGTCCTGACGCAAGGCGGAACGCAACACGCGCGAGAAGGTCAGTTCGATCTTCTCGTTCACCTGCACCTGGTTGATGCCGCGCAGTCGGTATTCGACCGGGTCTTCCACGGTGATGATTTTCTGGTCCACGGTGTTGATCTCGGCCAGCCCCGCATACAACGTGGTGGTCTTGCCGGAGCCGGTAGGGCCGGTGACCAGCACCATGCCGTTGCTGCGCTGGATGATCTCGCGGAAGCGCTTGAGCATGTCGGCGGGCATGCCGAGCTTGTCCAGCGTGAGGAAGCTGCCGCTCTGGTTGAGCAGACGCATGACCACCGATTCGCCGTATTGCGTCGGCATGGTGGAGATACGCACGTCGATGGCCTGCTCGCGCACGCGGATGTTGAAACGACCATCCTGCGGCAAGCGCTTCTCCGAGATGTCGAGGCCGGACATCAGCTTCAGGCGCAGCGCCAGCGCGGAGGCGATCTTGCTGTCGGCTTCGGTCTGCAGGTGCAGCGCGCCGTCGATGCGGAAGCGTATCTGCAAGCGCCCTTCCTGAGGTTCGATGTGGATGTCGGAAGCGCGCACCTGGGTGGCGTCGTCGAACATGGTTTGCAGCAGCTTGACCACCGGCGCCTCTTCGGTGCCGACATTGTCGCTCAGCGCGCCGAAGTCGATGTAGGAGTCGCCCATGTCCTCCGAGACTTCGCGCGCCAGGCCGCTGATCTCTTCGGTGCGGCGGTAGACTCGATCTATGGTCTCCAGCAACTGGCCTTCGGTGACCACGGCGACGTCGATGTCGCGCTTGAGGACTTTGGCGACCTCGTCGAAAGCGAACAGGTCGGTCGGATCGGCCATGCCGACCAGCAGCATGCCATTGCGTTCTTCCAGCGCCACCGCGCGGAAACGCCGCGCCTGGTTCTCCGGCAGGCGGCGCACGATTTCGAGGTTGACGTTGTAGTATTTGAGGTTGATGTAGGGGATGTTGAGCTGCTTGGCGATGGCTTCGGAGATCTGGTCCTCGCTGACGAAGGCGTTATCCACCAGCACGCGGCCGAGCTTGCGACCGCTGCGCTTTTGCTGCTCCAACGCGAACTGGAGTTGATCCAGCGAGATGAGTTTCTGCTGCACCAGCAGATCGCCCAAGCGAATTTTCTCCGGACGCGCCATAATTCCCCCTGATTAGACTGATACACGCAATTGCCGCACAGGCGGAAATTAGCCGTTTTTCCCTGTACTGACAAGCATTCTGAGTAATTTCTTCATGTTCAACATCATCCTGTTCCAGCCGGAGATACCCCCCAACACCGGCAACATCATCCGCCTGTGCGCCAATACCGGCTCGCAGTTGCATCTGATTCGTCCGCTGGGGTTCGCCCTGGACGACAAACACCTGCGTCGTGCCGGTCTGGATTACCACGAATATGCGAGTGTTCGGGAATACGACACGCTTGTCGAATGTCTGGACATCTTGCATGACTCTCGCGTGTTCGCTTTCACCACCAAAGCCTCGCATCCCTACCATGAAGTGCAATACCAGCGCGGGGATGCGTTCCTGTTCGGCCCCGAGAGTCGCGGCCTGCCAGCGGAAGTGTTAGCAGCATTCGTGCCCGAGCGGCGATTGCGATTGCCGATGTTGCCGGACAACCGCAGCTTGAACCTGTCGAATACGGTGGCGGTGGCGGTGTTCGAGGCGTGGCGGCAGTGCGGATTCGCGGGAAGTCAGATCGCTTAGATACTGGGAGCGCCGACGTCCTCGTCGGCAGGATGTTGATCAAAGCCGACGAGGACGTCGGCGCTCCCATTCAACCTATGAACTCACTGCCGGGCTTGCGGCTGAGCAGGGCCTCGACCGCCTGGTCGGCGGGAAGGTCTTCGTACAGCACACGGTAGACTGCATCGCAGATCGGCATGTCCACGCCGTGCTGTTGCGCGATGAAATGCACCTCGCGTGCGGTGTAGACGCCTTCGGCCACATGGCCGAGTTCGCTGAGGATGTTGGCGAGGGACTTGTGTTGCGCCAGCAGCATGCCGACCTGGCGGTTGCGCGAGAGGTCGCCGGTGCAGGTGAGGATGAGGTCGCCCACGCCGGACAATCCGCCCAGCGTCTCTGCCTTGCCGCCCATCTGCAGACCCAGCCGCGTCATCTCGGCCAAACCACGCGTAAGCAGGGCGGCACGGGCGTTGAGCCCCATCTTCATGCCGTCGCAGATGCCTGCCGCGATGGCCAGCACATTCTTGACCGCGCCGCCGATCTCGACTCCGACCACATCGGTGCTGGAGTAGATGCGCAGGCGCGAATGATGCAGGGCTTGCGCCATGCGCTGAGCGAACTCGCCGTCGTTCGACGCCAGCGTCATGGCCGTTGGCTGGCTGCGCGCCACTTCCTGCGCGAAGCTCGGGCCGGAGAGCACGCCGCGCGGAAAGCTGGCCGGCAGTATCTGCTCGGCGACCTGGTGGGGGAATAGCGAAGTCTCGCTTTCGAAACCTTTGCACACCCAGATCACTGGAATCGGCGACGACTGCCGGGCAAGTTGTTGCAAGGTGCCGCGCAGACCTGCGACGGGAACGGCGACGATAGCCAGTTCGGCACCGGCCAGCGCTTCGTTCAGTGAAGTGGAAAGCATGAGCTGGTCGGGAAGCGGGATATCCGGGAGGAAACGCTGGTTGCAACGGTCCCTGACCATCGCCTCAATCTCGACCTCCTCGCGCGACCACAGCGTGACCTGATGGCGCGGCGCGAAACTGACCGCAAGTGCGGTCCCCCATGCGCCGGAGCCGAGTATGGCAATCTTCATTCAATCACCCCACACTTGAGTGGATTTCAGAAAACCGGTGCTGCCATCCTCGTGCCGCACTTTGACCCAGCCGTTACCGGTGCTGTCCAGCCACTCCAGGCCAAGCTGTTTCGCCGCCTTGAACACCAGTTCGGACCGTTCATCCGGACTGCGGTACACATTGGCAAGTTTGGCCGTGACCAGGACATAGCGCTTACTGCTCACATTGCGCTTCTCGATCCAGAACAGCTTGCCCGAGATGTCGCGCACCTTGACCCAGTCTGACAGCACCACGACCTGTTCCAGCGGCAGGTAACGCGTGGCAACGAACATCCTCTTCGCCTTGAGCGAGTTGGCGTCGTACAGAATGGCCGGTTCGGCGACGGAGATATAGTCGAAGGCGCATGCCTGACCGGCGACCAGCATCGACAGCAGTAGCGCCAGATATCTCATCAGTGCTTGGTCTCGGCACCCTCGGTTTGAGGCTGTGCCTGCGCCTGCTGTTTCTGCTGGTGATAGATCGCCTCGAAGTTGATCGGGTTCAGCATCACCGGAGCGAAACCGCCGCGCACCGAGGCATCCGACACGACTTCGCGCAGATAGGGATAGAGGATGTTGGGACAGACCACCGCCAGCATCGTCTCCATCTCGGCGGGCGGCAGGTTGCGGATCTGGAATATGCCGGCTTGCTTTGCTTCGATCAGGAACATCACCTTGTCCTTCTCGGGCAGTTTGGCCGTGACGGTGGCGGTGACGATGACCTCGAACACGCCGTCCTCGACGGATGCGGCCTGGCTCTGCAATTGCATGTCGATCTGCGGATTCTCGCGAACCAGGAAGATTGCCGGTGCATGCGGCAATTCCAGCGACAGGTCCTTCACATAGAGTTTTTCGATGTTGAAGAACGGCTGTTCGTTCGCCGGAGCTTGTTCTTGTGCTTTGTCGGTCATGCCTTTTCCCTACCCTTTCTTTCCCAGTAATCCATCCAGTTCGCCCGCCTGGTCCATTGCGGCCATATCGTCGTATCCGCCGACATGGGTATCGTTGATGTAGATCTGCGGGACGGTGCGGCGCTGCGTCTTCGCAATCATCTCGTCGCGCAGTTCCGGATGCAGGTCGATGCGGATCTTTTCGATCTCGGTGAAACCCTTGCGCTTCAGCAGGTGCTCGGCGCGCACGCAATAGGGACACACTTCGGTGCAATACATGACGATCTTCGCCATGTCATTTCTCCAGCGGCAGGCTGGCCTTTTGCCAGGCCATCACGCCGCCGTCGAGATTGTACGCCTGGGCGAAGCCCTGCTTGCCGAGCAGCGCGCAGGCCGAGGCGGAACGTTGTCCGCTGCGGCACACCACCAGGATGGGGCGCTCGCGGAATTTCTCCAGTTCACCGATGCGGTCGCGCAGCTTGCCCAGCGGGATCAGTTTGCTATTGAGGATATGGCCGGAGTCGTATTCTCCCTGCTCGCGCACATCCAGCACCAGCGCGTTCTTGTGGTTGATGAGCTGGGTGGCGGCGATGTGGTCGACATCCTTGATGCCGCGCAGGCGGTTGCCGAAGAATGACCAGAACAGCATAAAGCCGCTGGTCAGCGCGATCAGGATGGTCCAGATGTTATTTGCCAAATACTGCTGCACTTCGATACTCCTCGTTCTTTCGGGTTGCGAATTCTAACAGAGCGGAAAAACGCGCGGGGTCTTTGCGCGCCATCTCTTCGAGACCGGCGCGGAACGTCGCGTATCCGGCGGGGTAAGCCCAGATCGCATCTTCAAGCTGTGCCCTGGCTTCCTCTTCGCGACCTGACAAGGCTAGCAACTGCACCTGATTGTAGGCGCCGGGGGCGATGGGAATGTAGCGCAGGGCGCTTTCGTTCAGGTCGAGCTTCTGCTCGAGATGGTCGGCACTGACTTCCATGGTGCTGGCGATGAACAGTTCCGCATAGGAACCCAGCAGCGGGATTTGATGCACAGCCAGCAGTTCCTGCTGCATGCGCGGCACCACGTCGACCTCGCTGGCCGCCCTGCTGCGCAGGGTCATGACACCTTCCAGGCGCTGGTAACCCGGCAGCAGTTGCACCATCGAGACCACCCCCAGCAACAGCATGGTGCCCATCGAAACGCGCCCGAGCCTGCGCAATTCCAGTTTGTAGCCGGAGGTGTCGAACAGACCCAGCATGACTGCCGCAATGCCGATGAAATAGAGATACCACAGCGGATATTCGAGCAGGCTGTGGATCGCCAGTACCGCCAGCACACCGAAGCCCCACCAGTGATAGATATCCCGCTCGGTTGTACGCGCCTGCCACAGCCACAAGCCGCATGCAGCCAGCAGTATGGCAAGACCGAACAGGCCGCCCTCAGCCGCAAGCTGCATCACGATGTTGTGCGCATTGTTGTAAAGACCGGAGACACCCGGATTGCGCAGCTCTGCCGCCAGTTGCAGATGCTCCCAGGCGAACTGTCCGAATCCGGCGCCCAGCAGGGGGAATTTGGCGAATATCAGCGCGGCCTCGCGCCACAGATGCAGGCGTATGTGACCGCTGGCATTGTCGCCGGCCAGCCTTTCCATCGTTGTTACGCTGCCTGTTGTTCCTTCCAGCCATGGAATCTGCACCACCAGATGCATGAGACCGAAACCCAGCACCAGCAGCAGGCAGTAGTTCAACAATGGGCGCAACGTCCGATCACGCCGCTGCCACAGAAATGCCAATCCGGCCGCGAACAACAGGTAGAGCAAGGAGCTGCGCGAGCCGGACAGCACCATGACGAACAGCATGGGCAAGGCCAGCAATGCCACCTGCCATACGCGCATCGACAGCCTTATGTACAGCAGGCCAAGCGAGATCAGCCCCAATGCCAGATAGTTGGCATAGTGGTTGGGCTGGGCGATATTGCCATAGACGGCAACCGATGTTTTTGCGGTGATGACCGAATTCAGGAATGTATTCCAGCGGAAATGCTGCAGGATGCCCGCCAGCGTATTCAACTCCGCGCCGACCAACAGAAAAACGGCCAGCGCCGTCACCACGGTAGCCAGTCCCAGTTCGGCGCGCAGACGCTGACCCAGCATGATGAGCATGGAGGCAAACAGGAAATACAGCGCCAGCAGCATCATGCGGTCGAAGTGCGTGATGCGGTCGAGAATGAACTGCACCATCACCAGCATCATCAAGCCGACGGGCAGCAGGACAATGCGCGGCACCTCGGGCGCCTGCCAGAAGCGCGCCGTCAACAGCAAGGGCATGGCGCACAAACCGAGCAATGCCGTACCCCATTCCTGATAGAAGGTGGTGATGGGGTAGGCGTGGTGGTAGTACAGAAAAGGCAAAACCCACATCAGGCCGACCAGGGCCAGACTGATGTGGGCTAGGGTGATCGAGGGGGGAAGGTTTCTTATTAGCAACTGCCTTTGACGCCGAACTTGGCGAGGATGCTGTTCAGCGGGCAGATCTGCGTGAAGCCACTTTGGAACAGGTTCAGTCCGACAAAGGCGGTGAAGAACAGGAAATACTCGCTGACGAACAGCGGGCTGGCCTGCACACCAAGAGACAGCGACAGCAGGATGAAGAAACCTGCCACGATGCGGACGATACGTTCTGCGTTCATGCTTGATACTCCTTTAAGTTCTTTCGCCTTTCTCGCTTGCCCCCTCGCCCGCAAGCGGGAGAGGGTTGGAGGGAGGGCGGATTTTGGTTGAGGATTCTAATCGAATTTTTTGTACAGCGTAGCGTAATACAGCACCGGGATGACGATCAGCGTGAGCATGGTCGAGACCAGGATACCGAAGATCAGCGCCAACGCGAGACCGTTGAAGATCGGGTCGTCGAGGATGAACAGCGCGCCCAGCATGGCCGCCAGCCCGGTCAGGATGATCGGCTTGGCGCGCGCCGCCGCCGCATTCACCACCGCGTGCTGCAGGTCCACCCCGTCGCGCAATTGCAGGTTGACGAAATCCACCAGCAGGATGGAATTGCGCACGATGATGCCGGCGAGCGCGATCATGCCGATCATCGAGGTCGCGGTGAACTGCGCGCCGAACAGGGCATGCCCCGGCATCACGCCGATGATGGTCAGCGGGATGGGCGCCATGATCACCAGCGGCACTACATAGCTCTTGAACTGCGCCACCACCAGCAGATAGATCAGGATCAGGCCCACGCCGTAGGCGATGCCCATGTCGCGAAAGGTCTCGAAGGTCACCTGCCACTCGCCGTCCCACTTCAATGCATAACCCGCATAGGGATCGGAAGGCTGGTGGAAGAACCATGACTCCAGCGTGCCGCCCTGCTCCAGTTCCATGTCGCCTGTCTTGCCGTTGATGGCGAACATGCCGTATAGCGGGCTATCCAGATCGCCGGCCATGTCGCCGGTCACATACACCACCGGCAACAGGTCCTTGTGATAGATGGGGTAGTCGCGCTGCGTGTGCACCGCCTGCACCACTTCCGACAGCGGCACCAGTGCGCCGTCGCGCGAGCGCACCTTGAGTTTCAGCACGTCGTCGATGCGGCTGCGCTTCTCCGCCGGCAGGCCGAGACGCAGCGGCGGCGCATATTTCGCATCCATGTCGTGCAAGGCGGTCACATCCTGTCCGGACAACGCGATCTGCACCGCATCCACGATATCGCTCTGCGCCACACCCAGCAACGCTGCCTTGCTCTGCATCACGCGCAGCACCAGCTTGGGTGCGACTTCGCTCACCGTATCGTCGATACCGACGATGTCCTGAGTCGCCACGAACTGCTCGCGCACCTTGCTCGCCACCTGGCGCGCGCCGTTGTAGTCCGGCCCGTAGATCTCGGCCACGATGGGCGACAACACCGGCGGACCGGGCGGCACTTCCACCACTTTCACTTTTGCGCCCCACACCTTGGCGATCTTCTCGATCGGCTCGCGCACCGAGGTGGCGATTTCGTGGCTGCTGCGGTCGCGGTGGTGCTTGTCCTGCAGATTGACCTGAATGTCGCCCTGTTCCGGTGCGCTGCGCAGGTAATACTGGCGCACCAGCCCGTTGAAGTTGATCGGCGATGCGGTACCGGCATAGGCCTCGTAGTCGGTCACTTCCGGTACGGTTGCCAGATAGGCGCCAATGTCGCGCATCACACCCGCGGTCTGTTCCACCGCCGTACCGGTGGGCATATCGATCACCACCTGGAACTCCGATTTGTTGTCGAACGGCAGCATCTTCAGCACCACCAGCTTGACCACGGCCAGCGACACGGCGATCAGCAAGGCCGCCATGATTCCCAGCCACAGCTTGCGCCGCATCGGTTTGCCGTGCTCGTGGTTCAGGAACGGCCCCAGGCGCTGGCGGAAGAAACGCGCAAGCCCCGTCTCCTCCTCGTTCTTCACCACCGCATGGTGCGGCCCGGCGAACTTGTGCGCCAGCCAAGGGGTGACGATGAAGGCAATAGCCAGCGAGATCAGCATGCCCATGCTGGCGTTGATCGGGATCGGGCTCATGTACGGGCCCATCAGACCGCTCACGAACGCCATCGGCAACAGCGCCGCGATCACCGTGAAGGTGGCGAGGATGGTCGGGCTGCCGACCTCGTCCACCGCCTCGGGAATGATCTCGGAAAGCGGCTGGTGCTGCGACAATTCACGGCGGCGGTGGATGTTCTCCACCACCACAATGGCATCGTCCACCAGAATGCCGATGGAGAAGATCAGCGCGAACAGCGACACGCGATTCAGCGTAAAGCCATAGGCCCAGGACGCAAACAGCGTCACCGCCAGCGTCAGCAAAACGGCTACGCCGACGATGAATGCCTCGCGGCGACCCAGCGCAAACCACACCAGCGCGACCACGGCAAAGGTGGCGAAGAACAGCTTCTGGATCAGCTTCATCGCCTTGTCGTTGGCGGTCTCGCCGTAGTTGCGCGTGATGGTCACCTGCACGTCGTCGGGGATTACACTGCCTTTAAGCTCGTCCACACGCTGCAACAACTTGTTGGCGACATCCACCGCGTTCTCGCCCGGCTTCTTGGTCACCGCCAGCGTCACTGCGCCGAACTCGCCGCGGGCCTCAATGCCCTTGTCGCCAGCCGCGGCGCCCGTGCCCATCCAGACATAGCTCCTGGGTTGATCGGCGCTGTCGCGCACTTCGGCCACATCGCGCAGGAAAACAGGTTTGCCGTCGGAGACACCCACCACCAGTTGACCGACCTCGCCCGCATCGCTCAGGAACGTACCGGTCTGCACCAGCACCTCGCGATTTCCCTGCACGAGAGTGCCCGAACTGTGCGACACGTTGGATGCCTGCAATGCGGCACGCACCTCCTGTACCGACATCTGGTGCGCGTTCAACGCTTCCGGGTCGAGCAGCACCCGCACCACGCGCGGCGTCGCCCCCAGCGTGATCACTTCGCGCGTACCCTGCACCCGTTTCAGTTCCGCCTCAATGGCGTGGGCGACCTGGCTCAGCTCCACCGCACCGCTGTCGGGTCGGTCGCGCCAGAGCGTCAGCCCCAGCACCGGCACATCGTCGATACCCTTGGCCTTGATGATCGGCTGCATCACGCCCAGCGTGGTGGGCAGCCAGTCCGAATGCGACAGGATGACGTCATACAGTTTCACCAGCGACGGCACATGCAACTCGCCGACCTTGAACTGGATGGTGAGCACGGCCATGCCCGGCTGCGATACCGAGTAGACGTGATCCACACCGGCGATCTGCGACAGCACCTGTTCGGCCGGTGTCGCCACCGTATTTGCAACATCCTGCGCCGACGCGCCTGGATAGGCGATCAGCACGTTGGCCATGGTGACGTTGATCTGCGGTTCTTCCTCGCGCGGCGTCACCATCACGGCGAACAGACCGAGCAACACGGCGACCAGCGCCAGCAACGGCGTCATCTGCGAATGCAGGAAGACGCGGGCGATGCGCCCCGATATCCCCATGCTCATTTCTTCAGCCCCGACGCAGCCATCCCGGCCTTGACCGCCTCACGCGCGACGCGCTCGCCGACGTTCAGCCCGGCCAGCACCTCGATCTCGTTCTGCGCATTTGCCTCGCCCAGTCGCACCTGGCGCAGACGCGGCACCTCCTTGTCGTCCACCACATATACCGCCACCACCTCGCTGCGGCGCACCACCGCGCTGACCGGGATCAGCATCTTGCTTTCCTTGCCCACCACGAAATGGGTGCGCACAAACATGCCGGGGTATAGATTCGCAATATTGGACGGCAGGTCGACGCGCACCTGCGTGCTGTGCGTGCGCGCGTCCGCCGACGGCTGTACGGTGACGGAGGCGGCCTTGATCCAGCGCGACAGCGAGGGCACCTCCACCGTCACGGTCGGACGGCTGCCGATATCTTTCAGTTTGTGCTGCGGCACGTTGGCGATCACGCGCAGTTGCGACGGGTCGAAGCCGGTCATCAGCGGCTTGCCCACCGTCACCATCTCGCCCAGTTCCACCATGCGCGCGGCTACCACACCGCCATACGGCGCGACCACTGCGGTGTAACTCTGTGCCAGCGCCGATTGCTGGGCGCCCGCCTCGCTGGCCTCGGCCTGCGCCTTCGCCATCTCGTAATCGGATTTGGCCTTGTCCAGCGCCGCCTGGCTGATGAATTTCTGCTCGAACAGCTGCTTGGAGCGTTCGTAGTTCAGGCGCGCGTTCTGCAGGGCCGCTTCGGCCTGCGACAACTGCGCGCGGCTGCCGGCCAGCGCCTGGGTTGCCTCGCGCTCGTCGATGCGCAGGATGATCTGCCCCTTGCTCACGCGGTCGCCCACGTCGAAGAAGATCGCCTTCACGCGGCCGGAGATCTGCGCCGACACGGTGGACTGGCGCGTTGCCTCGACCACGCCGTCGACGCTGTATGTCTGCTCGACCTCGCGCAGCTGCACCGTAGCGGTCTCCAGCGCTTCGGCTGCGTGTGCGCCGACAGCCGGCAGGATCGTGGACAATGCAAACAGCAAACCGGGAATTCGTTTCATGACCTCACCTCGGAAAATAATATTCTGGTATATTAGCATATTCTAATATGCTAAAACAACCTCGCCGACCGACGGGTCTGTCCGGCCGGTCAGATGGTGCAGAACACATCGCGCATCATCCCCACCAGCTTGACGGTGCGCGGGTCGCCGATGCGGTAATAAACGCGGTTGGCATCCTTGCGGGTGGACAATACGCCCTTGTCGCGCAGGATGGCGAGATGCTGGGAGATGTTGCTCTGGGAAGTGCCGACGTTGTCGACGATGTCCTGCACGCTCAGTTCGCTGTCCGCCAACACGCACAGGATCTTGAGCCGAAGGGGGTGAGCGATGGCCTTCATCGCCAGCGAGGCCTGCAGGATGTCTTCATCCTTGTCGATCAGTTTCTTTTTCATGTTCACCCGCCATCTATTCAGGAAGTAAGGGCATGGATAACCCGAAATCGGCTAAAATTCGCGCGTCAGGCGGCCTTCCGCCTCGTCAGCTTATTCTGACGCATCGCCCTAAATTAGCAACCACTTATATTTTGATATTTCGGTGAGAAAAAAGCCAGCATGACCGAGCAAGCCACTCAAGCAATCACCCCCGTCCTTCTGCTCATCCTCGATGGTTTCGGCTACCGCGAGGATGCCGACTTCAATGCCGTCGCCCATGCGCAAAAGCCCAACTGGGACCGTCTGTGGGGCAAGTATCCGCACACGCTCATCAATACCTCGGAACTGCTGGTCGGCCTGCCCAAGGGGCAGATGGGCAATTCCGAGGTCGGCCACCTGAACATCGGCGCCGGCCGCGTGGTGTACCAGGATCTGACCAAGGTCGACCTTGCCATCGAGGATGGCAGCTTCGAGCGCAATCCTGCACTGGTGCAGGCGGTCGAGACCGCAAAGAACAATGGCGGTGCGCTACATATCATGGGCCTGCTCTCGGCGGGCGGTGTGCACAGCCACGAGGCGCATATCCACGCCATGCTGGCGATGGCGGCACACGCAGGACTGAAAAAGATATTCCTCCATGCCTTCCTCGACGGGCGCGACACGCCGCCGCGCAGCGCCGCGACCTCGCTACAGGCTTTGCAGGAACAATGTTCCAGGCTGGGCGCGGGCCGCATCGCCACCATTTGCGGCCGCTATTTCGCCATGGACCGCGACAACCGCTGGGAGCGCGTGCAACTCGCCTATGACCTGCTTGCGCAGGGCAAGGCACCGTTCGCCGCAGCCGATGCGATTACCGGACTGTTTGCCGGCTATGCACGCGCCGAGAACGACGAGTTCGTGCAGGCCACCGTGATCGGCGATGCCGTCGCGATGCAGGACGGCGACGTGGCGGTGTTCATGAATTTCCGCGCCGACCGCGCCCGCGAGATCACCCGCGCCTTGACCGACGGGCAGTTCACCGGTTTTAACCGCAGCCGCTTCCCCAAGCTGGCGAACTTCACCACGCTGAGCAGCTACGGCGAGGATTTCCACCTGCCTTGCGCCTACACTGCAGATACCATCCACAACGGCCTCGGCGAATACGTCTCCAGCCTCGGCCTGAAACAATTGCGCATCGCCGAGACCGAGAAGTACGCCCACGTCACCTACTTCATGAGCGGCGGCCGCGAGCAGCCCTACCCCGGCGAAGACCGTATCCTCGTCCCATCGCCCAAGGTAGCCACCTACGACCTCAAGCCGGAGATGAGCGCCTTCGAGGTGACCGACAAGCTGGAAGCTGCCATCCGTAGCAAGCAGTACCAGGCCATCCTGTGCAACTACGCCAACGGCGACATGGTCGGCCACAGCGGTGACATGGAGGCAGCGGTCAAGGCGGTCGAGGCGCTGGACACCTGCGTCGGCCGCGTGGTTGAAGCGATGCTGGAATGCGGCGGCGAGGTGCTGATCACCGCCGACCACGGCAACGCCGAGCAGATGCTGGACCGCACCACCAACCAGCCGCACACCGCGCACACGCTCAACCTGGTGCCCTTTCTCTACATCGGCCGCAAAGCCGCCATCGCGCCCGAGGGCGAGGGCGCACTGCGAGATGTCGCCCCCACCCTGCTGGCCATGATGGGCCTGCCGCAACCGCCGGAAATGACCGGCAAGTCGCTGATCCGCATCCTGTGACCGTAGTGCTGCGCTCCGTCCTGCTGACACTCCTGCTGCTGGCAGGCACCGCTCACGCCGGTAAACAGGAAGATCTGGAGAAACTGCGCAAACGCATCGCCGCGCTGCAACAGGAATTCGAAAAGACCAGCGAATCGCGATCCGAAGCAGCAGACGAATTGCGCGAATCCGAACGCGCCGTCAGCGACAGCAACCGCCGGTTGCACCAGCTCGCACAACAGGAGCAGGCCGCCAACCGCGAGCTTAAACAATTGCAGCAACGTGCCGCAGCGATGGAGCGCGAGATGCAGGGTCAGCAGGCCAGGCTCGGGCGCCTGCTCTACCAGCAATATCTGGACGGCGGTGAACAGGAATACCTCCGCCTGCTGCTCAACAACGACGATCCCAACCAGGTGGCGCGGGAATTGCACTATTACAGATTTATCGCACGCGACCGCGCCTCCGCGATCAAGTCGTTGCGCAACGGATTGCTCAAGCAGCAGGAAGTGACCGACCAGGCAAAACGAAAGAGCGACGAGATCGCCTCGCTGCGCGCCGAGGAACAGGAGCAGCGCCGGCATCTGGAACGCGACAAACTCACCCACCAGCAGATGCTGCAAAAGATTGCATCGCAACTCAGGCAGCAGCGTCGCGAGATCGGTCGCCTGCAGAAGAACGAGAACCGCCTGTCGCAACTGGTCGAGAAGCTGGCCCAAGTGTTGCCCGCAGACAAGCCGCGAGAGATCGCATTCAGATCGCTCAAGGGCAAGCTGGCGCTGCCGGTCAAAGGAAAGTTGCGCAACCAGTATGGAACGCGCCGGCCGGAAAGCACTCTTTCGTGGACCGGCTGGTTCCTGCGCGCGCCCGCCAGACAGCCGGTCAAGGCCGTCGCCGCCGGACAAGTGGTATACGCCGACTGGCTGCGCGGCTTCGGCAACCTGCTCATCGTCGATCACGGCCAGGGCTACATGAGCCTGTACGCCAACAACGAGACGCTCTACAAACAGGTCGGCGACAGCCTGAGCGGCGGAGACATTATCGCCACCGTGGGTAGCAGCGGCGGCAACGAGGATTCCGGTTTATACTTCGAACTGCGCTTCCAAGGTAAACCGTTCGACCCGAAACCATGGGTCAGGAAGCGTTAACAGGGAAAGGTCGCACATGCATAGTCGTATCGAAAAATTCGGGCTGGTCAGCGTCGGACTGCTGGCAGGCGTGATCATCAGCCTGCACTTCTCGGCGGTCGCCGACAAGGACACCGAGCTGCCGCTACCGGTGGAAGAGCTGCGCTCCTTCTCCGAGGTATTCGGCCGCATCAAAAGCGACTATGTGGAACCGGTAAGCGACAAGAAGCTCATCACCGAAGCGATCAACGGCATGCTGTCCGGACTGGACCCGCATTCCGCCTATCTGGATGCCGACGGCTTCAAGGAACTGCAGGCCGGCACCCAGGGCGAGTTCGGCGGACTCGGCATCGAGGTCGGCATGGAAGACGGACTGGTCAAGGTCATCTCGCCCATCGAAGATACCCCGGCTTACAACGCCGGCATCAAGAGCGGCGACCTCATCATCAAGCTCGACGACACGCTGGTGAAGGGACTTTCCCTGAACGATGCGGTCAAGCGCATGCGCGGCAAACCCGGCACTTCCATCGTGCTGACCGTTGTGCGCAAGAACGAACCCAAGCCCATGCAGATCACCGTGACGCGTGCCATCATCAAGGTGCAGAGCGTGAAATCCAAGCTGGTCGAACCGGGTTACGCCTTCGTGCGCATCACCCAGTTCCAGGAGCACACCGGCGAGAACCTCGCCACCGCATTGAGCAACCTGAGCAAGCAGAGCAGCGGCAACCTCAAAGGTCTGGTGCTCGACCTGCGCAACGATCCGGGCGGCCTGCTGACCGGCGCGGTCGCCGTGTCTGCCGCTTTCCTGCCCAAGGACTCGCTGGTGGTCTATACCGAGGGGCGCACCCAGGACGCCAAGATGCGTCTCAGCGCCACCCCCGGCGATTATCTGCGCGGCAACGGCAAGACCGATTACCTGAAGGACCTGCCCGCCTCGTTCAAGACCGTACCCATGGTGGTGCTGGTGAACGGCGGTTCGGCTTCCGCTTCCGAGATCGTCGCCGGCGCGCTGCAGGATCACAAGCGTGCCGTCGTGCTCGGCACGCAATCCTTCGGCAAAGGCTCGGTGCAGACCATCCTGCCGCTGGGCAACAACACCGCGATCAAACTCACCACCGCGCGCTATTACACGCCGAGCGGACGCTCCATCCAGGCCAAGGGCATCGTGCCCGACATCGTGGTCGAGGATCCGGCGACCGCCGCAATGGACAGCTCGTTCCGCCTGCGCGAGGCCGATCTGGACAAGCACCTGAGCAACGGACAGGGCGAAGAGAAGAGCGAAACCATCAGCAAGCCGGTCAAGAGCCAGCCCAAGAGCAAGGGAGACGATGGCGGCAAGATCGAGATTGCCGAGTTCGGCGCCAAGAACGATTACCAGTTGAACCAGGCCCTGAACCTGCTCAAGGGCATGGATATATTGCGCGGGAAATAATGTGATCCATCCGTTCGAACTGCAAAAGGAGCGTGTGCTGGTCTTTCCCGAGGCCAGCCAGCTCTTTGCGGCCTATATGCTGCTGGTCGGACTGGATAATTTCCACGTCGAGATGGGAGCGGAGCCGAACAGCCTGCTGGTCCGTTACAGCGTCCAGCATTATTCGCTGGAGGCGCTGGAGAAAGCGCTGGCGCGCGAGGGGTTCCGCCTGCAGTACAGTCTGATGGGAAAACTGAAGAAACACGTCATCCATTACTGCGAAGACGTGCAATACCACAACCTGAAGACGCCCGAACCGCGTACCAAGAACAACTCGCAGGAGATCTTCGTCAAAGCCTACGAGATGCATCCCCACGGCAACCACGACGACACGCCCAAGGAATTGCGCGAGTTCAAGTAATCCAGTCCCCCGCACGCCGCTGCGCACATCGCGACGACAGCATCCATTCCGGACACAAATCAGGAAGCCGCGGGCTGCAGCTGTACAAGACCTGTGTCGGTTCTCTCGATCTCGGCGAAGTCGACTATGGTATCGCGTCCCGCCTCTTTCGCACGATAGAGCGCGTTATCCGCATTCAGCAGCAGCATGCCGGGCGTGACCTCGGCAGCATCGGCCACCCACCAGTAGCCGACCGACGCTGTCAGATGGCCGCGCGGCGCCCTCTGGTTCTCGATATCCAGCCCCTTCACGCAAACGCGCAGCTTTTCCGCGAACTGCCGTGCCTCGTCCGCCGACAGGCCCGATGTCAGGATGCAGAACTCCTCGCCGCCGTAGCGGAACACAAAATCCCCCGCGCGCTGCGCGGCCTGCTTGAGCGCTTCCGCCACCCGCTCCAGCACACTGTCGCCGCACATGTGGCCGTAACTGTCGTTGAGTATCTTGAAGTGATCGATGTCCAGCATGATGGCCGTCAGCGGCCGGCCGTTGCGCCTGCAGCGGTTGATCTCGCCCAGCAGGATATCCTTCATGTAATTGCGGTTGTATACCTTGGTGAGCGGGTCGATGGTGGACAGGTGCGCCAGACGTTCGATGTTCTGTTCGTTGTGCCGCACCAGCATCATGGTGACGAAACAAAGCGCGAGATAGGCGATAACGAGGACCATGGTGGAGACCGCAGTGGGCACTTCCGGCCGCAGCATCATGGCGGCAACGATGCTCACCGCTCCGGCGACCGCCCAGACGAATCGCTCGCGCGCGGCCACGATGGGCGCAAAAGTGATGGGGAAGATCATCATCCATGCTTCCTGGCGCAGTTGCGCATTGCTGAAGTAAGTGCCGTACAGCATCAGGGCCAGCATCGCCAGCACGAACCAGTTGACGAAGCGCAACGATTCTTCTCCGTCATGCCGCGTGCGCCATTGCAACCAAAGCACGAACATGCCCAGGAGGAGCGCGAAAGCGCCGCGATCGGGCGTCATGTCCAGCACGAAATACACCACCGACAGCGGCAGGGAAATGAACGCAGTGATGCGCAGATACATGTGCAACACAGCTGCCCTGAAACGGTGAACTGAATAGCGGGTCATGCCCGGACTCCCTGAACGACCATCGGCGCAAGATACTCCTATGTCGCGCTTTGCGAAAGGACGCGCACCCGTGACCGACAGATCGCCACTATTGCGACAAAGGTCGCATCCCAAGCTGGCGTTGCCACAACGCCGACCATGTCTCCCAGTCATGTCCGCCCGGCAGCACGCTCACGCGCTGCGGCGGCAGATATTGCGACAGCAGGATGCTCGCGCCGCGATAGCGGTCTTCGCTGCCGTAGCCGAGATAGACCTGCGGGAAGCCCGCTGCGCCGAACGGGCTGCCTTGTATCCGTTCCAGCAAGGCGCGCTCATGGTCGCGCGGGGAGATCTCGCCCGCGCGCCACTGCCGCAACCCGCCTGCCGCCTCGGCCTCGGCGATGATGCCGCGGGTGCCGAGGAACGGCGCCAGCAGGAACATCCCCTCGATCTCAGTCGCACGCTGCGTGGCACAGATCATCGCCCCCGAGCCGCCGAGCGAAATACCGAGCAGCCAGATGCGGCGGTAACCCTGCGCGCGGATCTCGTCCAGCGTGCCATGCAGCACGCGCTCGATATCGCTGCGATCCAGGTAAAGATCGACATGCGCGTTCAGAGCCAGCACATCAACCGGCAGTTCGCGCTCGCGCAACGCGCGGACGAAACCGTATTCCACCAGTTGCTGCGGCGTGTTCTTCGCGCCCGGCAGCATCAGCAGCAGGATGCGCTCGCCCGCCACACCGGGCGCGACATCGAAGATGTGATCGACGGGGAGGTGCATCATCCTTCAACCCCAAAACCTGTCCACGAAAGACACGAAAGGCACGAACAAGGCATGATGTGTCTGCGACCCGATGGGTTTTGTTTCGTGTTTTTCGTGTTTTTCGTGTCTTTCGTGGACATTCGTTTTTCCTGCTTCACCGCTTTCTCAGTTCAAAACCGGAAAAGTACACGTGCGGCACGCCGTCCACCCTGGCCACGCGCAAGGTCTCGCCCTTGCCGCTGCCGACACCCGCCATGATCAGCTCGCCTTGCACCGGCGCAGGCAGGAAAGCGGTGCGGAACAGGAAGCCGGGCATGATGGACGAATTGAACTCGCCCACCAGCAGGTCGCCCTCGCGCACGATGCGCACGTTCTCGGGCATGGGGCCGTCGTGGGGATTGACGAAGTCGTATTCGCCCACGTAGTCGTCAAGATATTCCGGCAGCGGCTGCGGGTGCAGTTTCTCGCCGACCAGCATGGCCCTGCCCTCCTTCTCGTAGACCAGCACCTCGCGTCCGCCAACGCGGCGCAGTGACAGCTTTGTTTCCATCATCTGCCGGTTGGCCACCGGAATGAAACCCAGCAGCTTCAGGCGCACGCCGAAGTCGCCGGACTCGTGTTTCACCAATTCGAATTCCCAACCCATCAGCTCGGCGATGAGCGCTCCCTTGCGGTTCTCCACCTTGACCAGGCCGATCAGCGTCTCGAAATAGCCGGCATAGTCGCGCAGGTCGTCCGCGTTCAGCGGCGCCAGCCTGGATTCGACGAACTGCTGCTGCGGTTTCACGATGCCGCGCTTGGCTTCAAGGGCGAGTCTGAGCGTCTCCTCGGTCACCTTCGCCACCAGTGCCTGCGACCCGGCGGAGTTGGACAGCACCACTACGCCCAGCTTGTGCTCGGGCAGCAGCGCCAGCATGGTGTGATAGTTGAGCGTAGTGCCGCCGTGGTTGACCACCGCGCCCGCGCCGGGCACGTCCACGCCGCTCAACATCCAGCCCAAGCCCATCCTGAAATCGAAATCGAGCGCCACATTCTCATTCTGCGCACGAACCATCTCGCGCAACGTCTCCGGCCTGATTATCTGATGCCCTTCCAACTTGCCGTCGGCGAACAACATGCGTACGAAACGCGTCATGTCGCTGGCGCTGGAGATCAGGCTGCTCGACGGCAGGTCGCGCAAGGGGATAGCCTCTACTTCCTTGCCGTCCTTGTAGGCCTTGCCGGGGATGCGCGCGGAGAACTCGGAGCGCGTCATGCCCAGCGGCTGCAACAGATAGCGGTTCATGTATCCGGCGTAGCAATCGCCGCTGACCTCGCCGATGGCCGCACCGAGCAGCGAATAACCGAGATTGGAATAGGCGAACACCGTTCCGGGAGGCGTCGCGACATACTCGTCGCGCACCGCGGCGACCTGATCCTCGAACGGGGCGGGATGGCGCTCGCTCATGCCGCGCACCCAGTAGCCGGGCAGGCCGGAATGGTGGGTCATGATGCTGCGCGGCGTGATGCCGCGCATGTCGCCGAAGCGACTCTTGATGGAGAACTGCGGCAGGTAACGCTGCAGG
This sequence comes from Gammaproteobacteria bacterium, assembly GCA_018813765.1. Taxonomy (GTDB): domain Bacteria; phylum Pseudomonadota; class Gammaproteobacteria; order Burkholderiales; family Gallionellaceae; genus Sideroxyarcus. The sequence continues at coordinate 206,170 of JAHJBC010000010.1, forward strand.
GGCTGGTCGATGTCGAGCCTGCCCTGCTCGGCCAGTTGCATCGCCGCCGTGGCGGTGAACACCTTGGCGATGGAACCGAGATGATAGGGCGTGTCCGGCGTGGCCTTGATGCCCGCTTCCTTGTCCTCGTAGCCGAAGCCCTGCGCCCACACCACCTGCTGGTCGTCGACCAGCGCGATGCTGAGCCCGGTGACATCGTCGTCATCCATACCCTGCTCGATCAGCCAGCTGATGTATTGCTTCGTGTAGCCATAATCGCCGCGCGCAACTGCGGCGGGTTTTTGCGGCGGCGTACTGCAGGCTGTCAGGGCGGCGATAAAGACAAACAGGACGATCTGGCGAAACGGCACGACGGCTCCTCAAGGGACGGACAAAACGCCATTGTATAATGCCGAACAAATTTCAATACCTCAGCCGCAACGATGCATTTTCCCTGCCGCAACTGGAAGCCGACGATTTCCATCAAGCTCTCGCTGGTGCTGCTCGCCGCCTGCATCATGGTCACCTTGTGGAACCCGTCGCTGTGGCCGTGGACGGCCGGCATCGTGTTCGCCAACCACTTGATCCTCACCGTCGCCGGACTGATCCCGCGCAGCACACTGCTGGGCCCCAACATCACGCGCCTGCCTGCGGATGCGGCCCAACGCGGGAAAGTGGCGATCACCATAGACGACGGCCCCGACCCGGAAGTGACGCCGAAGGTACTGGACATCCTCGACCGTTACCAAGCCAGGGCGACCTTCTTCTGTATCGGCAGGCTTGCCGCGCAATATCCCGATCTTTGCCGCGAGATCGTGCGGCGCGGACATCAGGTCGAGAATCACAGCATGTCGCACAACTGGTATTTCTCGCTGCTCGACCCGTGGAGCATCCACCGCGAAGTGCGCGATGCGCAGGGCACCTTGAGCGCGATCACCGGCCAGGTGCCGCGCTTCTTTCGCGCCACTGCCGGCCTGCGCAACCCGGAGCTTGAACCCGTGCTTGCCCACTGCGGCCTGCAACTGTGCAGCTGGAGCAAGCGTGGATTCGACACACAAGTGCGCGATACCGATGCCGTGTTCAACAGCCTGACGCAAGACCTCAGGGGCGGCGACATCCTGTTGCTGCACGACGGCAGCGCCGCGCGTACCGCAGCAGGCCAGCCCGTCATCCTCGACGTGCTACCGCGCCTGCTGGACAAACTTTCCCAGATCAACCTTCGTTCCGTCACCCTCAGTGACGCCATCCCATGACCGCACAATTCCGCCGCACCCTGCTTGAAAGAGCCACCCACCCCTACCGTTCCGCCGGTCTGTTCGCGTGGAAGTTCGCCCAGGGCAAACTGAAGGGCGACCCGGCTTTCATCGGCCTGCTGCAACACGGCCTCATCCCGGACGGCAAACGCCTCATCGACCTCGGCTGCGGCCAGGGCCTGCTCGCCGCCTGGCTGCTGGAAGCGCGCGCGATGCACGAATCCGGCGACTGGCCGCAGGGCTGGCCCGCCGCGCCAAAGGTCGAACATATCTGGGGACTGGAACTGATGCCCAAGGACGTGGCACGCGCCCGTGCCGCGCTCGGCGACCGTGCCGAGATCATGCAGGGCGACATTCGCAGCGCCGATTTAGGGCAGGCCGATGTCGCGATCATCCTCGACGTGTTGCACTACATCAGTTACGAAGCGCAGGAAGACGTGCTACGCCGCATCCATGCCGCGCTGCCCAAAGGCGGCACCTTCATCACACGCATCGGCGACGCCGCTGGCGGACTGCCGTTCCGGTACAGCAACTGGGTCGACCGCGTCATCTTCTTCCTGCGCGGCCACGGCATCATCCCCATCTACTGCCGCAGCACCGCTGAATGGCTGGACGTACTCAAGCGTTGCGGCTTCGAAGCCCGGTCGATGCCCATGCACAAGGGCACTCCATTCAGCAGCGTGATGCTGATCGCGAAAACGGTCTGACCTGACTGGCGTTAGCTTGCTCCCATCTCATCCGCGTGCCAGTTGAGCTTCCAGCTCGCTTACCGGCAAAGGCCGGCTGAACAGGTATCCCTGATACGCATTGCATCCGTGCGCTGCAAGGAATTCGCGCTGCGCCTCCGTCTCCACCCCCTCTGCGATCACATGCATTGCCAGGCCATTGGCCATGGAGATGATGGTACGGGTGATCAGCTCGTCGTTGCTCTTGCCGGGCAGGTTGCAGATGAAGGAGCGATCGATCTTGAGTTGCGCGATGGGCAACTGCGCCAGATAGGACAAGGATGAATATCCGGTACCGAAATCGTCCATGGAAAAATGCACCCCCAGCTGTTTGATCGCATTCATCTTCGCGATGGATTCATCCACGTCTTCCAGCACCAGGCTTTCCGTGAGTTCCAGTTTCAGGCATGCCGGATCAACGCCGCTGCGCGCAAGCACGCCCTGCACCTGCCCGACAAAATCGGCCTGCCGGAACTGGCGGGAACTGACATTCACCGCGATCTGCATCGATTTCGACCGCTCATCCATCTCCCATTTTTTCAGCTGCGCGCAGGCGGTCTCCAGCACCCACTTCCCGACGGGCAGGATCAGTCCGGTGTCTTCCGCGACCCCGATGAATTCGTCCGGCAGCAATAGTCCGCGTTGCGGGGGCTGCCAGCGCAATAGCGCCTCGACACTGACCACCCTGCGTGCGGCATCGACCTGCGGCTGGTAGTACAACACCAATTGATTCTGCTTGAGCGCCTGCTGCAATTCCGTTTCCATCGCATTGCGCTTTTCCAGCGCCGCCTGCATGGCCGGGTCGAAGAAGCGCAACGTGTTGCGTCCGGCGTTCTTCGCCTGATACAGCGCGAGATCGGCATGCTTGAGCAGATTCTCGACCGTATCCTGCGCATGGAACAGGCTAACTCCGATACTGAGCTTGCACAGATACTCGTAGCCATTGAGCAGGAAGGGGCGATCGATCGCCTCGCGCATTTTGTCGCCGACCTGCTTGGCCAGCGCCGCCGCCTCTCCCGGATCAGTGCCGATGTCCTCCAGCAGCACCACGAACTCATCGCCACCCAGACGCGCCACCGTATCGCCTTCGCGCACCATGGCGCACAGACGCTGAGCCACTTCGAGCAGCAGCAGATCGCCGACATCATGTCCGCGCGTATCGTTAAGCGTCTTGAAATTGTCCAGATCGATGAAGAAGATCGCACCGTACAGACCGCTTCGTGCCGTGGCGGCAATAGCCTGACTCAGGCGATCCTGCAACAGTCGCCGGTTGGGCAGCGTAGTGAGTGCATCGTAATAGGCCAAGCGGTGGATCTCCGCTTCGGCCATTTTGCTCTCGGTGATGTCGGTGAAGCTGCCGACGAAATGCGTGGGACACCCATCAGGATCGTTGATGGCCGTAATGGTGAGCATCTCGGCATACACCTGACCATTCTTGCGCTTGTTCCATATCTCGCCTTGCCAATAACCCTTGCCCAGCAACGCGCTCCACATACGTTGATAGAACATTTCGTCATGGCGACCCGACCTTAGCAGCGCCGGTTTCTTGCCGATCACCTCCGCCTCGCTGTAGCCGGTGAGACGCGTGAACGCGGGATTGACGCGTACGATATGCGCCTGCGCATCCGTAATAACCATCCCGCTCTGGGAAGAGAAGGCCACGGCGGCGATGCGCAACTCCTCTTCCTCCTTTTTGCGCCCGGTGATGTCCTGGATGGTGCCATACAACTTCGCCAGCCTGCCCTGCGCATCCGATTCCAGCCGCCCTATGCCGTGCATCCAGCGCACTGCACCGTCGTTCTTGCGCACGATGCGGTATTCCTTGTCGAAGTTCATGTGCTTGCCCAGCACTTCATTCTGGAAATACTCGACCATCATCTGCCGGTCGTCCGGATGGATCAGCGCCGCCCATCCCTCTACCGAGCGCACATAGTCCGCATCAATGCCGAACAACTGGTCGAGCACCTCGGAACTCGTCCACGTGCCGGCAAGGGTATCGAACACATAACTGCCCAACCCAGCGATGATCTGCGACTCCTTCAGCAGTTCGGTGTTCTCGCGCAACTTTTCTTCGGCCCGGACTCGCTCGGTGATGTCGTTCGCCAGCGCCATCATCATTTTCTCGCCGTCGAATTCGAGCAGCACGATGCGCAGCTCCACCGGAAACAGGCTGCCGTCCTTGCGCCGGTGCGTGGAGATCATGCCGTAGGGACGGCCGACCTCCAGCTTCTCCCACACCGGTCGCCGCTGCGCAAGATCAAAGCCCGGCGTGACATCCGCGATCCCCATGCGCAGCAGTTCGTCCTCGGTGTAGCCGAGGTTGTCGCAGGCGCGCTGGTTCACTTCGAGGAAACGGGCATCCAGATCGAACACGAACACGCCGTCGGCGGCGTTCTGGATCAGCGCACGGTAACGCGCCTCGCGGAAGCGCGCGATGCGTTCCGTCTCTTTCCGTTCGGTGAAGTCGATGCACAGTCCCGACATGCGCAGCGGCTTGCCGTTCTCGTCGCGCGTGGCATCGCCGATGCTGAGCAGCCATTTGGTCTCGCCGCCGGGCAGCACGATGCGGTATTCGCTGTACAGCGGCGTGCCGGAATCGAGCGCAGTCTTGATGCGCGCCTCGGCCGCTTCGACATCCTGCGGATGGACGATCTTGCGCCAGGCATCGAAACTGGCCTGGTCAATCTGCGGGTCGAGTCCGAACAGTGCGAACAGTTCGTCCGACCAGGCAAGCTTTCCGCTCGGCAGCTCCCAATCCCACACTCCCGCCCTGGCGTCGCGCTGCGCGAGCGCCAGCAGTTCCTTGGTGAGTTTCATCGCGAGCGCGACGGATGCGTAAGTTGAGTTGCGTATGAATGTGGCGACACAGGACCTCCCCCTTGAAAACGATGCCAACGGCGATTCCCTCTTTGGGAAATCGCCTTGCGCCAGCCTCCTTTTCTGGGGATTCCGCACTGCGTCTCACGCCGTACATGCGGCGACGAGTACCCGATGCGGAACTGCAAGAACGCTACCCTGTCGGGCAACGGCTACAATGTACCAGAGCCTTTCTGCACCGCCAATATGAAATGGCCCCGATTTACGGACTGTGTAAGCTTCCTGACAATGCCGCATCTCATTCCATTCACAACTGCATGCGCCAATCCCTGATCGATGCCTTCACCCGAACGATGCCTGGGCCTGGCACGAATTAGCTACTCCAGCCACATCGCAGCGAGCCTCCCGCCAGCTACGTCGTGCGGAGTTGTTGATACTGTATGGAGTGAATGCGCGGCGACGGAACGCGCGGGCAGGTTTCGCCCGCACGGTAAATGAATCATTGCGGGCTGCCCGGCTTGCGGCACTGCGAATCCATGAAGTGCCCCTGATACCTCACCCAACCCTCGCCCGGCGACAACAGCAATATCGCGATGCCTGCACGACACCGCGCGCAGTCCAGGCGGCTTCAAGAATGGCTTTCGAGCGCTTTGACATAGACGCCATATTCGACTCCGTGGATGGCTGGCGCACGTGATTGCAACTTGAATCCCATGCGCAGATACATCGGCAAGGCGACTTGCATGAGCTCGCTAGTGTGCAGCGCAAACTCCGATGCGCCGTCGCGCTTCGCTCGATGGAGACATTCATGCGCCAGCGCACTGCCGATGCCCTGGCCGCGAAAGGCAGGGGCCACAACGAGCATCCGCATGATCGCCCACTCGGGGCGAAAGAACTCCGCCTTGGGCGCACCGGGACCGATATATGCGACAGCGCCAACGATCCGCCCGTCAACTTCCGCCACAATCACTTCCCCGGCATCCGCAAGCGCGGACATGTTTCCTATCTTTGCCACAAAAGTCGGCCAATCCTGGTAGACATCATTGAACTGCTCGAAAGCCTGAACGGCCAGCAGATTGACTTGCACTGCATCACCCGAAATAAACTCGCGAATCACTGGCATGGCTGCTCTCGATTAGGAACCCATGATGCTGGAATCTTCTTTAAGCATATTTGCACTTTCGAAATCAATTCCGTTCCGGTACATTTTTCTGCGAAGCCGATACGCTTAGCTGGGATCAGGCTTGCCATGCCGCACATGCACGACTCGCCCCCGCCCCTCCAGCTTAGCGCGATACAGCGCTTTGTCCGCCTCCAGGAACAGGAAGTCCTCATCCATCTGCTCGTCGCAGTCCACGGACGCCACCCCAATGCTGACGGTAACCTGTCCCGCTCCGCCGAACGTCATGCCAAGATCGGCGACCGCTTTCAGGATCGCTTCCGCGACCTGTTGCGATTCGGCATAGTCAGAGTCTCCCAGCAGCAAGGCGAACTCGTCGCCGCCGAGGCGCGCCGCCAGATCACTGGGTCTGCGTGACAGCTCCTGCAACACATGGCCGACATTGATCAGGCATTGGTCCCCCGCAGGATGCCCAAGCTCATCGTTGTAGTTCTTGAAATAATCGACATCGAGCTCGATCAGACTGATCTCGGAACGATTGCGGATGCTCCTGCGGACCTCCCGGTTCAGGAACAGCTTGAAATAGCGGCGATTGGCCAACCCCGTCAGCGGATCATGCATGGCCAGATGTTCTGCCCGCTCCTCGGCCAGTTTGCGCAGCGTGATGTTGTGATGCGAGATCACGAACAGCGCCGTTTGGGCATTCTTGAGCCGGGCGACGCGCATCATGAACCAGCGTTTCTCGTTCGGGCTGTGACAGGGATACTCGAACTGAAAGACTTCGCGCTTGCCATCAACCACATCGCGTATGCCATGTGCAGCTTCATCGGCAAGAGCATCGCCGCCAACGGCAGAGTTGGACAGGACCTTGAAATAGTTCGCCCCGATTGAAGCGGTTCCGGATGACAGTCCGTTCTCGATCCCGAAATCGGTCCAGGCATCATTCACATCGATGATGGTGCCAGACTGATCGATCACGGCGATCTGCTCCTCCAGCGAGTTGACCACCCATGTGTGCAATGCGGACAGATCTTGCATGGCGTGCAACTTGGCAGCGGATTATTGCGGGCTGCCCGGCTTGCGGCACTGCGAATCCATGAACGGCCCCTGATACTTCACCCAGCCCTCGCCCGGTGACAACTGGTTGCAGATGATGGTGCGGTCTTCGGTGCTCATCCACTTGAACCAGGGTGCACCGGCGGCATAGGCGGTGGCGCAGGAGAGTGATAGCAGCAATATCGCGATTTTTGATTTCATTCCATCACTCCTTTGAAAAGTATTCCGAAGCTACCCCTTTAACGTTTCAGTCCCAGCGGAGCGAACTTGACCGTAGGTGTAATGTTTAGCAAGGCGCTCTTTCATTTTCTTGCTGAAAGAAAAATAAATTAACCATACAGCTACAGCCAATATCAGTAAGCCAGTTGGGTATGGCCCGAGTGCAACGCAGATAACACCGAATATGAATGCACTTGATGAGCACTGTCCATCATGCAGTGAAACAAAACCAATCCAGAGATTAACAATGCCGAGGAAAACAAAAAAAGCTCGCGCGAGCTTAAAGTCTCTCTCAAACTTGCTCTTGTCATTCGCGATCATGGGTTACACCTAATGAATGAAAGGGACTTCCCCGTCCCGAGGTTGCGGCGGAAGCCGCAGACGGCAACAAGTGCCATGATGGAATTTGCACATTTCATCAACACCACGAAAGGGGAAGTCCATGAACATTATCACCGTAGGGATCGATCTCGCCAAGAACGTGTTTGCCGTGCACGGCGTAGATGATAACGGCAAGCCTGCCCTGGTCAAACCGAAAGTTTCCCGTGCCGACCTGCTGCCGCTGGTTGCGCAACTGCCGCCGTGCCTGATCGGCATGGAAGCCTGTTCCGGAGCACACCACTGGGCGCGACAGTTCCGGCACTACGGCCACACCGTCAAGCTGATGGCACCGAAGTTCGTTGCCCCCTATCGCATGACCGGCCGTCGCGGCAAGAACGATGCTGCGGATGCCGCAGCGATCTGCGAGGCCGTCACGCGTCCCAACATGCTCTTCGTCCCGGTCAAGGAAGAACACCAGCAGATCATCCTGTGCCTGCACCGCACCCGGCAGGGGTTCGTCGAAGAACGCACCGCCAGCTACAACCGCCTGCGCGGCCTGATCGCCGAATTCGGCATCGTCCTGCCGCAAAAAGTGACCTGCCTGCGGCGCGAGATCGGCGCACATCTGGAAGACCTTCCGGGCTACGCCAACCGCTGCGTCGCCGACCTGCTCACTCATGCCGACCGGCTGGATGAACGCATTGCCGAATACGACTGCGCCATCGCTCAGGCCGCACGCGAGGATGAACGCAGCAAACGTTTGATGAAACTCCCCGGCATCGGCCCCACCACCGCCAGCGCATTGCTCGCCAGCATGGGCAGTGGACACGACTTCAACAGCGGACGCCAGGTCGCGGCGTGGATCGGCCTTGTGCCGGGGCAATACAGCAGCGGCGGCAAGGCAAGATTGGGACGCATCACCAAAGCCGGAGACAACTACCTGCGTAGCCTGCTCGTCCTGGGCGCACGCGCCGTGCTCAACAGCATAGGCGACAAGCAGGATCGCTTCAGCCGCTGGGCCAGATCATTGCAGGAACGGCGCGGCTACTGGCGCGCGGTGATCGCCATCGCGGCCAAGAATGCGAGGCTGGCGTGGGCGGTGCTGAGGTACGGCGATGATTTCAAATTGGAGCCGGGCAAAGTCTGAAAACCAAAACCGTCTACCAGGGAAAGCCAATTTGAAAGGAATATGTGTGCCGCAGGGAAGCGGCGAAGAATCACCGATGCACTGCAGCGTTGATGTGAAGCGGGTTGGACCCGCGCCGGGAGAGCCTGGTTAGCTTCATGGGGAGCAACAGAACCCGACTAACGAATGAGGCCCCGGCGCGCGTCTTTCATCAGGGTCCGGGCAACAGCCCAACATGACCGTTTGTAGTTTAGCAGTCCTTCACCTTCTCGCACGATGCACGCAGCGCGACAGAAAACGAAACGGAGAATGGCAATGAACTAGAAAATCAAAACCGGTTGTGAATTTGGGGAAGCCCTTGTAG
>JAHJBC010000001.1 GCA_018813765.1 Gammaproteobacteria bacterium
CGAGTTTATGAGGAGGCCCGGCTGTTCGAGCAACGCAGGGAACCCACGAAGTGGGCGGCGCACCGGGGGCGCCCTCTTTTGGTTACTTTTCTCGGCAAGACGAGAAAAGTGACTTGCTGCCGGGCAACCCCCGGCGGTTTTCGATGGGTATCGCTACGCTCAACCCATCCTACGCTTGCTTAAACACAATCAAGATTTAATAAGCCGCTCCGCCATAACCAGAGCTTCGCCCTCTCGTTTCTTAGGAACACCACCGGTAGCAACAATTGCCTGAACTGATGAAAATACATCTATTCTGTAAGGCAATTCTTTACTGGAAAGTGCCGTGACAAACATCCCAATCTCGTCAAGCTCTATCGCACGACTGAATTCTCCCCCGCTATAGTGCGCGAAATAAGGCCAGTGCCGATCTTCTGTTAGCTGCGCACCATGTCGCACCAAAAATGAAAAAACAATTCGCCGCTCTGCATCGGAGGTTTGACCGTCGATGCGGGCAATCGCCTGCAGCAACCTCACTGCATCTGCATGCTTTGCCACCTCAGCGCTAATTTCTTCTCTGATTTTCTTCTTTTCAGCATCGCGCCGCGCATCTTCTTCCGAATCATCTGTTTTCGTGATGGAAACCGTAAACTTCGGTTTGGACACTTCACTAATAAATCCTGCCCGAAACTGATAAAAGATATACCCGAGCACAACAGCAAGAAGAATCCACTCCATGATGCCTCCTAATTGTTATTACATGAGCGCGATTCTCGGATCTCAATAAACGTCAGAAAATTGGAAGTAAATCAACGTATCTTCACCGTCTCACAAACCACATCCCCACACTGCCCCCGATTCCTCATCGCATGATCCATCAACACCAGCGCCACCATCGCCTCCGCGATCGGTGTAGCCCGTATCCCCACACAGGGATCATGCCGCCCCTCGGTAGAGACCTTCACCGCCTCCCCCGCCTTGTTGATCGAATTGCGTTCGATGCGAATGCTTGAAGTCGGCTTGATGGCGTAGCGCGCCACGATGTCCTGCCCGGTGGAGATGCCGCCGAGGATACCACCTGCGTTATTTGACAGGAATCCGTTCGGCGTAAGCTCGTCGCCATGCTCGCTGCCCTTCTGCGTGACGCATCCAAAACCCGCGCCGATCTCCACGCCCTTCACTGCGTTGATGCCCATCAGCGCATGCGCGATGTCGGCATCCAGCCTGTCGAACACCGGCTCGCCCCAGCCCACCGGGACGTTGTGCGCCACCACGGCGAGTCTGGCGCCGATGGAGTCGCCGGATTTGCGCAGCGCATCCATGTAGTCTTCGAGCTGGCCGACGTAGCTGGCGTCGGCGACGAAGAAGGTGTTGCCGTCCTCGTGCAGGTCGCCCCAGCATTTGAATGGAATGACGATCTCGCCGAGCTGTTCCAGATAGCCGCGCACTTCGATGCCGTAGGTCTCGTGCAGCCATTTCTTGGCGATGGCGCCCGCAGCCACCCGCGCCGCGGTCTCGCGCGCCGAAGCGCGACCGCCGCCGCGATGGTCGCGGATGCCGTATTTCTGCCAGTAGGTGTAGTCGGCGTGGCCGGGGCGAAAGGTCTCGGCGATGTTGCCATAGTCCTTGCTACGCTGGTCTTCGTTGCGGATCAGCAATGCGATGGGGGTGCCGGTGGTCTTACCCTCGAACACGCCGGAGAGGATCTCCACGGTGTCCGACTCGCGGCGCTGGGTGACATGGCGCGAGGTGCCGGGCTTGCGGCGGTCGAGGTCGGTCTGGATGTATTCCTGGGTCAGCACCATGCCCGGCGGGCATCCATCCACGATGCAGCCGATGGCCGCGCCGTGCGATTCGCCGAAGGAGGTGACGGTGAACAGAGTGCCGAAAGTGTTTCCAGACATGGCTTTACCTCGCTAAAACAGTGGGTGGAGTTTAACATAGGCACCATGCATTTCATCGACACCCACTGCCACCTCGACGCTGCCGAATTTGGCGACAGGCAAACCGACATCGTGCGCGATGCCACAGCCGTGGGCGTGGGTCGCATCGTTCTCCCCTCTGTAGACCGCCACAATTTCGAGGCGGTGCGCTTGCTGTGCGGACGTTTCCCAACCTGCCTGCCCGCCTACGGCATCCACCCGATGTACACCGGCGCTGCCACGCCGGACGACCTGCTGGTATTGCGCGAATATCTGCAACAACACCCCCCCGTCGCCATCGGCGAGATCGGCCTGGATTTTTTCATCCCGCATTACGACCAGACCTGCCAGGAACATTTCTTCGTCGAGCAGCTCAAGCTGGCGCGCGAATTCGACCTGCCCGTGCTGCTGCACATCCGCCGCGCGCAGGACACCATCCTCAAGCACCTGCGCCCTTTTTATGGTCGTGGCGGCCCTTCGACTGGGCTCAGGACAGGCATCGCCCACGCCTTCAACGGCAGCCGCCAGCAAGCGGACGAGTTCATCAAGCTGGGGTTCAAGCTCGGCTTCGGCGGCGCGATGACCTACTCTCGCGCCACCCGATTGCGCGAACTCGCCGCGACCTTGCCTCTCGACAGCATCGTGCTGGAGACCGATGCGCCGGACATCCCGCCGGATTTTCTGGAGAGGGGATTGCCGAACGAACCGAAATATTTGCCGCGCATGGCACAGACGCTGGCGGAGTTGCGCGGCATGCCGCTGGAAGAGGTTGCGCTGGCGACGACAACGAATGCACTAGCCGTGATGCCAGAATTAAAGCCGCTCGTCATTCCGGCGTAGGCCGGAATCCAGAAAATAGTGAAACTATTGGGTGCCCAAAAAGCATATTGATATAGAAACGCTGGATTCCGGCCTGCGCCGGAATGACGGCGGATTTATAATCCGCGCCATGCAAAACACCATTCCACCACAGTTCACCCGCACCCACATCCTGCTCGGCGACGAAGGCATCGAGAAACTCAAGAGCAAACACATCTTCGTCGCCGGCATGGGCGGAGTGGGTTCGTATTGCACCGAAGCGCTGGCGCGTGCCGGGATCGGCAGGCTGACGCTGCTCGATCACGATGTGGTGGTGGTCAGCAACATCAACCGGCAGTTGCCAGCTTTGCTTTCCACGGTCGGACAATCGAAGGCGGAGCTGATGGGCGCGCGCATCGCCGACATCAACCCGGATTGTCAGGTCACGCTATTGCGCACCTTCCTCAGCACGGAGAACGTAAACGAACTGGTGCCTGGGGATTGCGATTATGTGATCGACTGCATCGACTCGCTGACCTGCAAGGAGGCGCTGGTGGCGGAAAGTTTCAAGCGCGGATTGAAGGTCGCTTCCAGCATGGGGGCGGGCAACCGCCGCGATCCGACGCGGATCAGGATCGCCGATATCAGCAAGACCAGCATGTGCGCGCTGGCGGCGCAGATGCGGACACGCTTGCGCAAACATCACGGGATCAACAAGGGCGTGCTGACGGTGTTCTCGGACGAACAGGCGAGCGACCCGCTGCCGCCGCAACCCACCGACCGCGGCCGCGCACGCGCGGTGAACGGCACCATCAGTTACATGCCACCGCTGTTTGGACTCATGCTGGCGGGGGCGGTACTGAAACGGCTGCTGGAAGAATAGCCCCTTACTTCAACCAGCCCTTGCGGTAGAAATACCAGAACGGGATCACGATGGAGAGCGCCATCAGCAGCAGCGCGAAGGGGTAGCCCAGTCTCCAGTCGAATTCCGGCATGTTGTGGAAGTTCATGCCGTAGATGGTGGCGATCAGCGTGGGCGGCAGCAACGCCGCGGCGACCACCGAGAACAGGCGCACGATACGGTTCTGGTTGATGTTGATGAAGCCCAGGATCGCATCCATCAGGAAGTTGATCTTGTCGAACAGGAAAGCGGTGTGGCCGACCAGCGATTCGATGTCGCGCTGGATCTGTCGCACCTTTTCCATCTGCGCGGCATTGAGCCGCCTGCCGCGTACCAGGAACGACAATGCGCGCTGCGTATCCATCACATTGCGGCGGATGCGTCCGTTGACATGCTCGGCGCGGGCGATCTCGGCCAGTGCGTCGCCGGCCTGCTCGTCGCTGAGCGGGAGGCCCAGCACGCTGTCGCTGACCCGGCCGAGGTCGGCATAGACATCCTCCAGCGCGTCGGCCGAGAACTCGATGTCCATGCCGTACAGGTCGATCAGTACGTCGCGGCTGTCGTGTATCTTTCCGGATTCGGCATGCAGGCGCATGCGCAGCAGACGGAAGATGGGCAGGTCTTCCTCGTGCGAACTGATGAGTGTTTCCTCCGCCATCACGAAGGCCACGGGCACGCTGTGTGCGCGGCTTTCCTTTCCCATCAGGAAGTCCGAACGCAGGTGCAGCGCATGGTCGTGTTCGAAGAAACGCGCACTGGCTTCGATATCGCGCAGCGGCTCCGGACGCGGCAAATGCAAGCCGCTTCCCCGCTCCACCCAGGCGATCTCTTCCGGTCTGGCTGCAACCAGATCTATCCAGATGATGTGTTCAAGATTCAGGGGTTTGTCGAGTTCCGCATGAACGCGATCAAGCCGGCCGTTTTTCACTGTGAATGCGTACAGCATGTCAGTCCCCGTAGTGTTTGTCTCATTCTGCGCCTGCGGCACCGAAATGTGCCAGCACACGATAATACGCGCCCTTTGCGCCGGACAACGACTGCACCAGCGCGAAGCGTTGCACCTGCCAGCGCACCTTCTCCATCGCCGGCAAGGGGCGGTCGCTCCACTGCGCATTGCGCAGCAGGGTGACATGCGGCTTGTACGGCCGCTGCTCGAAACGGAAACGGTGCCTGTGCAAGCCGCTTTCGAGTGTGCGCACCAACTCGGCCAGGGGTGGCGGCGTCCGGTCCGGCGCCGCATAGACGATATGGTTGTGCCCCCAGTAGCGGCCGCCCGTCAGTTCCAGCCGGAACGGACGAAAGGTCGCTTCCTGTGCCGCCAGCTTCAACGCCTCCAGCCGGTGTTCGGCCACCTCGCCCAGGAACACCAGGGTGCAATGCAGGGTCGACGCCTGCATCGCCTTGCCGCCGCACCGTTCCTGCAAAGGTGGCTGCCACTGCGCCAGCGCGGCGCGGCCCGCCGTTCCCGGCCACAGCGCAAAAAACAGGCGCAACTTGTTCTCGCGGAGCTTGCTCATGGGGCGGATGCTACCCCCTTTGCCGCTTCATGGTCGAGCAACGGCGGCCGAATAAGGTAAAATGCGCGCCTTGTCAGATGGCGACACAACATGACCGCAAGGCTGCGCGAAATACCCTACAACTACACCTCGTTCTCCGACCGCGAGATCGTGCTGCGTCTTCTGGGCGACGAGGCATGGGACATCATCAACACCCTGCGCGAAGAACGCCGTACCGGCCGCTCGGCGCGCATGCTGTACGAAGTGCTGGGCGACATCTGGGTGCTCATGCGCAACCCCTATCTGGAAGATGACCTGCTCGCCAACCGCAAGCGCCGCAACGCGCTGATCGGCGCGCTGCATCACCGCCTCGGCGCAATCGAAGCGCGCAGGGGTGATAATCAGAAGGTAAAACGCCTGCTCGAACTGGCTGCTGCCGCAGTCGACCAGTTCGCCGCCGAATTCGAACACACCCTGCAATTGCGCAAACGCGCACTCAAGGCACTCAGCCGCATCACCCGCCGCGACAACATCCAGTTCGACGGCCTCGCGCGCGTCTCGCATGTGACCGACGCCACCGACTGGCGCGTGGAATACCCGTTCGTGGTGCTGCACCCTGACAGCGAAGAAGAGGTCGCGCCGCTGGTGCGCGCCTGCATAGACCTGGGACTGACCCTCATCCCGCGCGGCGGCGGCACCGGCTACACCGGCGGCGCCGTCCCGCTCACAAAACACTCCGCTGTCATCAACACCGAAAAGCTGGACGCGATCTCGCCGATCGAACAGCTCACCCTGCCCGAAGCAGCCCAGCCCTATGCCACCATCCATTGCGGCGCGGGCGTGGTGACCAGGCGCGTGATGGAGGCGGCGGAGAGCAACGGCCTGGTGTTCGCGGTGGACCCGACCTCGGCGGATGCATCCTGCATCGGCGGCAACGTGGCGATGAATGCAGGCGGCAAGAAGGCCGTGCTGTGGGGCACTGCACTGGACAACCTGGCCTCGTGGAAGATGGTCACGCCGGACGGCCTGTGGATGTTCGTCGAACGGCTGGACCACAACTTCGGCAAGATCCACGATGTGGATGCCGCGCGTTTCCGCATCACGCTCTTCGGGGCCGACGGCAAAACGCTGCACGGAACACCCGAGACGCTCACCATCCCCGGCAGCAACTTCCGCAAGGCCGGACTGGGCAAGGATGTCACCGACAAGTTCCTGTCCGGCCTGCCCGGCATCCAGAAGGAAGGCTGCGACGGCATCATCACCTCGGCGCGCTTCGTGTTGCACCGCGCCCATGCGCACACGCGCACCGTGTGCCTGGAATTCTTCGGCCAGGTGCGCGAGGCGGTGCCCGCCATCGTCGAGATCACCAACTATTTCGACCGCCGCAACGGCAACGGCAAGGCGCTGCTGGCGGGCCTGGAACATCTGGACGAGCGTTACCTGAAAGCGGTGGGTTATGCCACCAAGTCCAAGCGCGGCACGCGCCCGAAGATGGTGCTGGTCGCCGACGTGGTGAGCGACGACGAGCGCGCGGTCGGAGAGGCCGCCTCGGAGATGGTGCGCATGGCCAACCTGCGCCACGGCGAAGGCTTCATCGCCGTCTCTGCCGAAGCGCGCAAGAAGTTCTGGCTGGACCGCGCACGCACCGCCGCCATCGCCAAACACACCAACGCGTTCAAGGTGAACGAGGACGTGGTCATCCCGCTGCCGCGCATGGGCGACTATTGCGACGGCATCGAGCGCATCAACATCGAACTGTCGCTGAAGAACAAGATCAAGCTGCTGGAAGAACTGGCCGAGTTTTTTGCCGGCGAACTGCCGCTGTATTACCAGGACGACGCGCAACTGGGCGCCGATGAGCTGCTGGGCAACCGCCCGCAACAGGCGCGCGAACTGCTGGCCGATGTCTGCACGCGCTGGCAGTGGATGCTGGACCATCTTGATGCAGCTTGTAGCGGGTTGCCTGTAGCAAGTAGCAAAACCTCTACGGCTACCAGCCACGAGCTACCAGCTACCGGCTCCGTTTTTCACGCCCTGCAAGACCACAGCCTGCGCGCCTCCTGGAAGCGCGAGGTGCGCGAACCCTTGCGCCAGATCTTCAGCGGCAATACCTACCTGCCCATCCTTGAACAGTGCGCCACCATCCACCAGCGCGTACTCAAGAGCCGCGTGTTCGTGGCGCTGCATATGCACGCGGGCGACGGCAACGTGCACTCCAACATCCCGGTGAACTCGGACGATTACGCCATGCTGCAGCAGGCCTACGGCGCAGTGGACCGCATCATGAAGCTGGCGAAGGACCTGGGCGGCGTGATCTCGGGCGAGCACGGCATCGGCATCACCAAATTCGATTATCTGGAAGAGCAGGAGATCGCGCCATTCATCGCCTACAAGCAGCGGGTCGATCCAGCCGGGCATTTCAACAAGGGCAAGCTGCTCAAGGGCAGCAATCTCGACCGCGCCTACACGCCCAGCTTCAGCTTGATGGAACTGGAGAGCCTGATCCTGGAACAGAGCGAGCTGGGCAACATCTCCGACTCGATCAAGGATTGCCTGCGCTGCGGCAAGTGCAAACCGGTGTGCAACACCCATGTGCCGCGCGCCAACCTGCTGTATTCGCCGCGCAACAAGATCCTCGCCACCTCGCTGCTGATCGAAGCCTTCCTGTACGAGGAGCAGACGCGGCGCGGCGTGTCGATCGCGCACTTCGACGAGTTCAACGACGTGGCCGACCACTGCACGGTGTGCCACAAGTGCAAGAACCCCTGCCCGGTGGACATCGATTTTGGCGACGTGTCGGTGGATATGCGCAACTTCCTGCGCAAGCTCGGCAAGAAGAAGTTCAACCCGGCCTCCGCACTGTCCATGCTGTTCCTCAACAGCACGACCCCCGCCACCATCAAGACGCTGCGCAAGGTGCTGATCCAGTGGAGCTACGCGGCACAGCGCATGGGCTACCGCTTCGCGCGCAATCTGGGATTGTTCCGCGCGCAGACGACGCAACCGCCCGCCACGGTGGGCAAGCCGCCGCTGGTGGCAAAGGTGATCCATTTCGTGAACAAGCCGTTGCCCGCCCACGTGCCCGCCAGGACCGCGCGCGCGCTGCTCGATATCGAGGACGATACCGTGGTGCCGGTGATCCGCGACCCGCGCAAGGCGAACGAGGACAGCGAGGCGGTGTTCTATTTCCCCGGCTGCGGCTCGGAACGCCTGTTCAGCCAGGTCGGCCTCGCCACCCAGGCCATGCTCTACGACTTGGGTACGACCACGGTGCTGCCACCCGGCTATCTGTGCTGCGGCTATCCACAGACATCGGCCGGCTACGACGACAAGGGCAGCCGCATCACCACAGACAACCGCGTGCTGTTCCATCGCGTGGCGAACACGCTGAACTATCTGGACATCAAGACCGTGGTGGTGTCGTGCGGCACCTGCATGGATCAGTTGCTGCAATACCAGTTCGACAAGATATTCCCCAGCTGCCGTTTGCTCGACATCCACGAGTATCTGCTGGAAAAAGGTGTCAAGCTCGAAGGCGTGCAGGGAACGCGTTTCCTTTACCACGACCCCTGTCATTCGCCGATGAAGACCTATTCGCCGATCAAGGTGGTGAACCAGTTGATGGGCACCGACGTCCCGTTGAACGAGCGTTGCTGCGGCGAGGCGGGCACCTTTGCGATGGCACGACCCGACATCGCCACCCAGGTGCGCTTCCGCAAGGAAGAAGAACTGCGCCGCACCGCCGCTGCCCTGCGCGCCGACGGCAACACCGACAATGTGCGGATTCTCACCTCCTGTCCGGCCTGCCAGCAGGGCCTGTCGCGCTACGCCGACGACATCAATGCCGGTGTCGATTACGTCGTGGTCGAGATGGCACGGCAACTGCTCGGCCCGAACTGGCAGGAAGACTATGTTGCCCGCGCCAACAACGGCGGCATCGAACGCGTGTTGCTATAGGAGCGGCAAATGCTGTCACTGGAGCCCACCGACGATCTGGCCAAACCCGCTTTCAAGGATGCGGCATCCTGCACGAAGTGGCTGAGCCAGTTGCAACTGACCAACCTGACGCTGGCGCAAAGCACGTTGCGTGCGCAGATCGACGAGTTCAACCGCCTCCCCATGCGCGGCAAGGATCGCTTACAGACGCTGGAGGCATTGCGCGAACCGGTCGCCGTCATCCAGTCCGATTACGCCAAAAGACTGGCCGGCAAGAAACTGCCCCTGACAGTGGAGGAATACACATCGCTGGTGGTGCTGACCAACGTGTGGCAGAGCATGCTCAACGGCTACCTGCGCTGCCTCCAGTCCAGCGAGACCGGCGACAGGTCGCTTTCCTCCGACGCCGCATTGCTCTCCCAGCGCAGCCTGTACTATTGCGGCCTGCAACTGTCGCAATTCCTGCGCATGGGATACGAGCCGGACGGCACATCATGGCAGCATTTCCATGCCATCTATGCCCATATCGAAGAGCAGGGACTGCAACTGCAAGCCGTCGCCGACAAATTCAACCACAAGGGTGGCGCCATTTCCTGCCGCACGCAGTATGTGAAACTGCTGCTGCAGCACCGTGCCCGCCTGCTCGGCTTGACGCGCAACCAATGGTTTATCGTCGATCGCTGGCTGGAAAACTGGAGCGATACCTTCAGTCTTGAGCCGCGCTGCACCATGACCCGCGAAGATGCGCCGCCGCTGGCTGTCGATCTTGAGGGCACGCACGGTTTCATCCCGGTATATCGCGCCAGCTCTGCCGCCAGCATGCGTTACATGGCGATGGTGCCGCTCTCGAAACTGATGCGCGTCAAGGTCATCCTGCTGCAGCAGGGGCAGTCGCCCAAGCAACTGGAACTCGGAGACGAGCTGGGCAGCAAGGAGTGTCTGGACCTGCTCAACCGTCTGCACCACTGCTGGTGCGGACACCGCAACGAGTCGCTGGCCGATGAGCCGCGCGATGCACCCGTGGTGCAGATGGTCCATGGCATCGAGAACATTTACGCGCATTTCGCGCACAAGCCTTTCAAGCCCCCGCGCAGCGACAGTATCGCCGAGAAGGAGGCTCAGCGTCAGATCGAGACCTTCGGCCGCGTGCTGGACGCGACCGACCGCCACAATCTGGTGGAGCTCGGATTTGTCGCCGAGGAATGGAATGCGGAAGAGGACACCCTGCTGCAAGCGACCCTGCTGCGCCGGACGACCGTGGGCGAACGTCTCGGCCTGAACCAGGTCGTCTGCGTGCACAAGCCGGCAGTTCCGAGTTCAAAACTGGGCGTGATCACCACGGTCAGCGTCACCCGGGCCGGGCAGATCTATGTCGCCCTGCGTTACCTGCCGGGCGATCCGCAGGCTGTGATCGTACGCGCAACCTCGCGCGACGATCTGCTTTCCGGGGTGGCGGCGGCATTGCTGCTGCCCGAGATCAGCAAACTGCATATACCGGGCAGCCTGATCATCCCGCGCGACTGGTTCTGTAGCGGGCGCCAACTCGAAATCTCCCTGCCAAACAACCGCAAGCAGAGCGTGACGCTGGGTATCAGTGTGGAAAAAGGCAACGACTACGAACGGGTCAGCTTCACATTGGAGACTTAGTCTCCACCCAGAGGCGTTTGTCCGGAAACCTGATGCTGAAGGTACTGCCTTTTCCCTCTTCACTGGCCACTTCCAGCACCGCCTGGTGACGGTTGACGATGTGCTTGACGATGGCCAGCCCCAGGCCGGTGCCGCCGGTCTCGCGCGAGCGGCTGCGGTCCACACGATAGAAACGCTCGGTGAGCCTCGGTATATGCTCCGGCGCGATGCCGATGCCGCTGTCCTGCACGCTGAACACCGGACCGTCCGCGCCGACATGCCAGCGCAACACGATCTCCCCGCCCGGCGGCGTGTAGCGGATCGCATTGGACAGAAGGTTCCCCAGCGCGCTGCGCAGTTCACTGGCGCTGCCGTTGATCGACTCCTCGCTGTCGATCTCGGTTCGGAAGCGGTGCTTGCCGCCGCTTAGCGAACGCCCTTCCTCAAGCAGTATCCGCATCAGTTCCGGCATGTCCACCTTTTCCTCGTGCAATGCATTCTGCGCGTTCTCCAGCCGTGACAGCGTGAGCAGGTCGTCCACCAGATTTTCCATGCGCGAGGTCTGTTCACCCATCAGTTGCAGGGCGCGCCGCGCCATGTCGTTCTCCAGATTCGGCATGTCGCACAGCGTCTCGACGAATCCGTTGACCACGGTCAGCGGGGTGCGCAGTTCGTGCGATACGTTGGCGACGAAATCGCGGCGTATGGTCTCGATGCGCTCCAGATGGGTGATATCACGGCTGATCAGCAGCCGCTTGTTGGCGCCATAGGCGATGAGCTTGATGGACAGCACCAGTTCCTCGCGGTGCCTTCCACGCAGCACCAGCGGTTCGGTGAAATTGCTCATTGTCAGGTAGCGCACGAACTCGGGCTGGCGGGCAAGGTAGGTGATCTGCTGCCCGATGTCGCGCCCGCCATCCAGACCGAAATGGCGCTCGGCCAGCGGATTGCACCATTCGATGCGGTTTGCCTCGTCGAGAATGACGACCCCTTCGGGCAAGGCTGCAGCAGCCTGCTCCATCTGCTGCAGCGCAGACAAATGCTGTTTCTGTTCCAGGCGATAGCGCTTGATCAGCTTGTTGAGTTGCGAGAAGGCATCTTCCCACTGGTCATAGCCTTCCGGCACTGCCTGCCCTTCGGGGTCGGTCAGCCATTTGTCGAATGCGGCAAGGTTGCGCAGATGGAAGAACAGGCGCAAAGACATGGCCACGCCGAAGAACACCGCGGCAGGCAATGCGCTGGAGAACAGCCATACGACCAGTGAGAGCAGGAGCAGGGAAAACGGAAATACAAGGGCGCGTCGCCAGAAATCGCTCACAGCGTGACCTCAGGGGAATTTTGGCGACATTATACGGCGGTTGATGCGCGTTGCCGCGCGGAAGTTCATTCCTTTGAGAAACGGTAGCCGCTGCCGCGTACGGTCTGCACCAGATTGTCCAGACCCGTTGGTTCAAGGGCCTGGCGCAGGCGGCGGATGTGGACATCGACGGTGCGTTCCTCGACGAATACATGGTCGCCCCATACCTGGTCAAGCAACTGGGCGCGGCTGTACACGCGCTCGACATGGGTCATGAAAAAGTGCAGAAGACGGAACTCGGTAGGCCCCAGTTCGATGTTCTGTCCTTTCGCGCTGACGCGGTGGGTGGTCGGCGACAGTTCCAGCCCCTCGACCTTCACCGTCTCGTCGCTCATCTGCGGCGCACGGCGTCTCAGCACGGCGCGGATGCGCGCCATCAGTTCGCGCGGCGAGAAAGGTTTGGTGATGTAGTCGTCCGCCCCCGATTCCAGGCCGAGTATCTTGTCGCGCTCGTCGGTGCGCGCGGTGAGCATGATGATGGGGATGTCGCGCGTGCGCTGGTCAGCGCGCAGGCGCCGTGCCAGATCAATGCCGGAGGTGCCCGGCAACATCCAGTCCAGCAGGATCAGGTCTGGCAGGGCGCGGTTGATATGCGCCATCGCCGCTGCCGAATCCAGTGCCTGGATGGCTCGGAAGCCGCACTGGGCCACATTGAAGGCCAGCAGTTCCTGGATCGCCGGTTCGTCTTCCACCAATAATATGTTCGCTGTCGTCATCTTTTTCTCCACCTCTCTTTTCAAGTTACTTGCGATGGTATGAAAGAATTATGACAGTAACATGACACTGGCTATTCCGTTGTTTGCCCGCTAGTGCGGTGAGGATGACTTTCACCCCCCTCTTGCGACCCCGGCTCGGACAACAGCGAACCGGCCACCATGCCGATGATGCTCATCAGGAAGCCCGCGAATTGCGGCGGGATATCGCCCTCGGGCGCCAGGAACTCCAGCGGCAACCAGGTTGCAACACCCAGGCCCATCGCCAGATAGGCACCCAATGTCGTGGCGCGCTTCCAGTACAGCCCCGCCACCAGCGGCGTGAAGGCCAGCACCAGCGTCACCTTGTAGGCATTCTCCACCATCTGGTGGATACCGGTCTCCTGGTCCAGCGCCCACAGCGCATACAGCGTGACGCAGACCGAGAAGATGGCCACCACCCAGCGCGTCATCACCAGCATCTTGTGGTCGGACAGGTTCTTGCGCGTGATCCAGCCCTTGAGCACGTTCTCGGACAGCGTGACCGAAGGCGCCAGCAGCGTGCCGGAGGCCGTGCTCATGATCACCGACAACAATGCGCCATAAAAGATAACCTGCGCCAATAGCGGAAGATGGCCCTTGACCAGTTCCGGCAGCAGTTTCTGGCTGTCTTCCGCCATCCACCTGGCGGTCAGTTCCGGGTCGATCAGATTGGCCGAGTAGGCGAGGAAGATCGGCACGGCGGCAAAGGCAAAGTAGGCCACACCGCCCAGCACCGTGCCCCACACCGCGACGTTCTCGTTCTTTGAGGAGTTGGCGCGCTGGAACACGTCCTGTTGCGGGATTGAACCGAAGCCCATGGTAAGCAGTCCCGAAATGAAAGCGACCATGGCCACCGCGTTCATCTCCGGCCAGAAGTGGAATTTTTCGTTCTGCGCCGCATGTTCGATCACCGGCGCCACGCCGCCAGTCATGCTGCTCACCAGCCAAGCGATGTAGAGCAGGCCGACCACGATGATGATCATCTGGAAGAAAGTGGTGAGCGCCACCGACCACATGCCGCCGTATAGCGTATACATCAGCACGATCGCAGCACCGATCATGATGCCCTGCGCCTGCGTGATCTGGCCGTCGGACAGCACGTTGAACACCAGCCCCAGCGCGGTGACCTGCGCCGACACCCAGCCCAGATAGGACAGCGCGATGGCGATACCGGCAATGACCTCGACCTTGTGGCCGTAGCGCTGGCGGTAGAAATCGCCGATGGTGAGCAGGTTCATGCGGTAGAGCTTGCGCGCGAAGAACAGGCCGAACAGCACCAGGCACAACGAAGCGCCGAACGGATCGGAGATCAGCCCGCCCAGATCCTCTTCCATAAAAGTGGCCGGGATGCCGAGCACGGTCTCGGCGCCGAACCAGGTGGCGAACACCATGGCCAGCACGATATAGATGGGCAGCGAGCGCCCGGCGGTGATGTAGTCGCGCGCGTTGTGCACCTTGGTGGCCGCGTACATGCCGATGCCAACGGAAAGGATCAGATACAAGAAGACAAAACCGATCAACATGATGGACTCTCGCTCGAATTCACGACGACGCGGATTCTAGCAGCACATTCAGAAATACAAAAAGGCTCCCGCAGGAGCCTTTTTGGGGGTAAGCAGCCGCTTACAGTTCCTTGGCGTGCGAGGCCAGATACTTGGCCACACCATCCGGCGATGCGTTCATGCCGGCCTTGCCCTTGGCCCAACCAGCCGGGCAGACTTCGCCATGTTCTTCGGTGAACTGCAGCGCGTCGACCATGCGCAGCATCTCGTCGATGTTGCGGCCCAGCGGCAGGTCGTTCACCACCTGATGGCGCACGAGGCCCTTCTTGTCGATCAGGAAGGAACCGCGGAACGCCACGCCGCCGCCTGCTTCGACATCATAAGCCTTGGCGATCTCGTGCTTGATGTCAGCCACCATGGGATAGCCGACCTGGCCGATGCCGCCCTTGTCCACCGGGGTGTTCTTCCAGGCCAGGTGGGTGTACTGCGAGTCGATGGAAACGCCGATCACTTCCACGCCGCGCTTCTTGAACTCGTCCAGACGGTGGTCGAAGGCGATCAGCTCGGACGGGCACACGAAGGTGAAGTCCAGCGGCCAGAAGAAGACCACAGCGTATTTGCCCTTGGTGGCTTCGGAAAGGGTGAGGGGTTTGATCTCATTGTTTCCCATTACTGCGGTTGCGGTGAAATCGGGAGCTTGCTTACCTACGAGTACGGCCATTTTGTTCTCCTTGGAGTGGTTGCGTTTTGGTTGACTGAATTGCTAGGGTATGCAATTTACCAGATGCGCCAGTAGTGTCAACCGGATGTTGAAAGTTTTTTCGCATCGCTATCGGAAAGGCGGCGAAACCAGAAATGCACCGCCAAATTCCCACCAGCAGGTCGGGAGCCGGGATACCAGCTCCCGCAGAAACGCTATCAGGCAGCTTTGCCGGTACGGTGCTTGCCGCCGATCATGGCGTGCAACATCTGCACGATGACCGCACAGCCGATATAGATCACCGCAACTGTGACGTAGGAACCGTAATACTGCGCGACGCTGGCGGTGAATTCGGCAACGCCCATGCTGCCGAAATAGCCGGCGAGCAGATAGAAGCTCACATTGGCGATCACGAAGGCCAGGCTGCCCGCCGCCACGGCCGCCGCAAGCAGGCCGAACATGCCCTTGCCGCTCAGGTCATGGCGCGGGGCATACCAGCGACCGACGAACCACAATGCCGAATAGGAGAAAACGAGGAAACCGTAGGCCTGGGTCACACACCAGCCGCTGATGCCCGCGAAATTGATCGCGTAGTAATCCACCAGCGCCGCTTCGACCAGGAACAAGGCGAGGATCGCCAGCGCGCCGCGCACGCGACCAAGGAACAGGCCGGCAAGGAAGAACACGGCATACGAGGCATCGGGCAAAGCCACCGACGAACCGAAGTGGTTGAAACGCGTCAGCGCCATCAGCGACACCAGCGCCGCAGCGATCCAGAATGTTCGATTTTGCAAGATATTCATGGTGTCTCCTTGAATGGGGTTATGCCGTGCGGATTGGCCAGAACTTTAGCAGAAAAGACCGGACCGGGCGACCTGCACCCGGCCCTGCCAGATATCAACGGTAGCTCAGGCCAACGAACAGGGTACGACCCAAGGCGCTATATCCGTGCGCCGGCATGTAGTCCTTGTCGAGCAGGTTGTCCACGCGCGCAGACAATTCCAGATGCCCGCCAAGCGCATAGTTCGCGGTCAGGTTCACCACGTCATAGGCATCGAGTTCCGTCCGCGCAAAGATATTGATGTCGACATCGGTGCGTGAACCGCTATGCTGCCACTCCGCGCCGGCACGCAGTGCGCCGATGCTCCGCGTGACGCCGACGGTGCTGAAATGCTTCGCCCTGCGCAACAGGGCCTGTCCGGTCTGCGCATCGCGCGGATCCTGCCAGGTCGCCGCCACGTTCACACCGGTATCGCCGAACTGGCCGTTGTAGGTCAGTTCCACACCATCGATGCGCGCTTCGTTGAGGTTGACCATGGTCGAGGCCGGCAGGGTGTTGATGACGATGAGGTCGCGGATGCGGTTGTCGAAATACACCACATCCAGTCTCTGCCCTTCATGCGCGAAATGCGCCCCCAGTTCGAGGTTGCGCGAGCGCTCCGGTTTCAGGTCAGGGTTGCCGGAATAGGAATAGCCAAAGCCGTAATCGGTGAACGGATAGAACAGGTCGTTCAGCGTCGGCGCCTTGAAGGCGGTCGCCATGTTCGCCGTAACACGCCATGCCTCGCCCAATGCATGGCCCACACCGACCAACCATGTGTTCGCCGTGCCGAAATCGGAATAACGATCCTGGCGCAAATTAACCTGCACCTGGTGCGCTCCGATATAGCCGCTATATCCGGCGAACAGGCTGTCATCGGTACGGCTGGTGCGTGTGTACTGCGTGCTGCTGGCGACTTGCTGCTTCAGCTTCTCCAGTCCGATGACCAGCATATCGCTTTCGCCAACAGCCAGCGTGTTCTGCCATAACAGCAGGTCGCTGGTGGTCTTGAATTGCGCACCATTCATCATATCGGGCACACCATTCAAAAAGTTTTGCGTGTCGTCCATCCCCCGCGACAATTGCAGCCTGCTCTGCCAGTTCTCCCCCAGACGGTTCTCCGAGACGGCGGCAAACTTCCGGATGTGCGCCACGCTGTTGTGCACATCAGTTGCCGAGGCAAAAAAACCGGAGTTATCCCTCTGATTGGTGGCATCGCTGTCGAACAGCGATGCAGACAGGCTGTTCGCATCACCGAAGGCATGGCGCACGTTCACCGTAACACTGGCGTTGTCATAGCCGTCTTTGTCCGGATTGACGTTGCTCGCCACTGCCGGATCGATGGCCGAAACGCCATCCGTCTTGAATTTCGAGAGCTGTACATTGAATGCAGTGTCTTTCATCTCGCCACCGAACCCTGCAGAAGCGCGCCGTGTGTTATGCGACCCTGCACCGACACTGCCATTGAAGGATGGCGCACCCTTGCCGCGCCGGGTGAAGATCTGGATCACGCCGCCGATGGCCTCGGAGCCGTACAGGCTGCTGACGTTGCCGCGCACGACTTCGATGCGCTCGATCTGATCCAGCATCAACTGGTCGATCTGCGTTGTGCCTGCCGTCGCCGAGCCGATGCGCACACCGTCCAGCAGCACCAGCGTGTGGCTGGAGTTCGTGCCGCGCATGAACAGGCTGCTCTGTTTGCCGGTGCCGCCGCTCTGGTACACCTCCACCCCGGCCAGACCTTTCAACAAGGCGGGGACATCGGCCGCCTGCGAGGCCTCGATATCCTTGCGGGTGATGACTGTGGTGTGCGACAGGGTTTGCGCCAGAGTCTGTTCCGTGCGCGAGGCAGTCACCACCACTTCGTCCAACGTTTCGGTTGCGGCTTGCGCCAGGGGAGTTGCCGCCAGCAGTATCGCGGCGAGAGAGAGTTTTCGTTTCATGATGATTCCTGAATTAAGTTCCAAGCGACCCCGTTGGAACGTTGAATAAAATCAGGAGATGCGGCGGGAAGAAAGAATGAACCTTGAAAGATTGGCATCCATGCGCCCCACGCGCATATCCTGAACCTCGCCCAAGGCCGGTATCCGGGCTCACAAGTCTTGATCTGCCGCCTTCCCATGCTTATGCACAGTGGCCGATTGGCAAATCCACACTTGCTTACCGTTGCGGGGGCAGCACAGGCATCGGAGTTAATACTTCCTCACCTGTTTCCCGTTTAACTGAAAGGCTCACGCCTTTCTGCACCTTGAAGCAGGCGTGATTCTACCAGAGCTTTTACAGGCGCTTACCCCCCAAAATACCAAAACACTTGCAAAACACTCCGTTAGCAATTGACTTAACAGGGTTTTTAAATTTATAGTTCGGACATGCAAAGCGAACTCGACGCGCTCGACCAAAAATTGGCCCACTTGGTGCAACTCACTCAGCGCCTGCGCGCCGAGAATCTGCAATTGCGCCAGGAAGTCGCGGCGGCAGTCAGCCAGCAGCGCAAATGCCAGGACAAGATCGACCAGACCTCGCAACGTTTGGAAAAACTTCTGACCCAACTGCCCAAGGATGCTCAATGAGCAAGACCAGTTCACTGGATGTGACCATCCTCGACCGCGAGTTGCGCGTCGCCTGTCCCGATGACGAACGCGCCGAACTGCTCGATGCGGTAGCTTATCTTGACAAAAAGATGCGGGAAATTCGCGATGCCGGAAAGATCGCCTCGGTCGAACGCATCGCCATCATGGCTGCACTCAACATCACTCACGAACTCCTCACCACACGCCTCGGCGGCGGATTTGACCTCGCGGAATTCAAGCGTAGAATGCAAGCCATGCAGGCAACCATCGATACTGCGATAGCAGAACAGGATGAGTTGTTCTAAAGAGCGCAGTCAGGCTCTCAAGGTTTGTTCCCTGCGGTGTTCGTGAGGTTCATAACTTCTTAGAACCAATGAGCTTATAGCTATGGTTGTGCCCCATCAAAGCCACTGTTGTGATCGTCCCCCGGGGATGAACCTGATGTGGCCGGGAATCGACCCCTCTTGAACCCCGGTTCAAGAACATTGGACCAACGGCACAGGCGGGGAACTTCATTCAAAATGCGGCTTAGGCCGCATTTTCTTTTTGGCGAGTATGGCAATGAGATATTGGCTCATGAAGTCGGAACCTTCCGATTGCAGCATCGACGACCTCGCGGCGATGAAGGATCAGACCGTGGCCTGGTACGGCGTGCGCAACTATCAGGCACGCAACTTCATGCGCGACCAGATGAGTGTCGGCGACGGCGTGCTGTTCTATCACTCCAACTGCAAGGAACCCGGCATCGCGGGCATCGCCGAAGTGGCGAGCCACGCCTATCCAGATGCCACGCAGTTCGACAGGAAGAGCAAATACTACGACGAGAAAGCCACGCAGGAGACACCGCGCTGGATGAACGTGGACGTGAAACTGGTGAAGAAGATCGCGCTCATCTCCATTGAGGAACTGAAACGCCATCCGGAACTGGAGAACATGCGCACGCTGCAACGCGGCAACCGCCTGTCCATCACCCCGCTCGATCCGGCGGAGTGGAAGTTCATCACAACGAAGCTCTCCAAGTGAACTCACCCCATCCGTCATTCCCGCGCAGGCGGGAATCCAGCAATAAAATACACTCCGCGAAGCGGACATAAAATGTGTTGCTATCCCGCTCTCTAGCAATATTTATTCGACTGGATTCCCGCCTGCGCGGGAATGACGGCATTCTTGAGATGACCTAGCATGGAATGGTACTTAGCCTATCTGATACTCGGCGCCCTCACCGGCTTCCTCGCCGGCCTGTTCGGCGTCGGTGGCGGCCTGGTGCTGGTACCCGTGCTGCTGATGCTGTTCGACGCGCAGCACTTTTCCTCCGAACACACCCTGCACCTCGCGCTCGGCACCTCGCTGGCGACCATCATCTTCACCTCGCTCTCCAGCATGCGCAAACACCACCAGCACGGCGCGGTGGACTGGCAGGTCGTGCGCCGCATCACCCCCGGAATCCTGCTCGGTACCGCCATCGGCGCAATGACAGCTTCCCTCGTCCCTGCCCAAGGACTCGGCATATTTTTCGCGCTGTTCGTCTTCTTCGTCGCCGCGCAGATTCTGTTCGGCCGTGACCCGCACCCTTCGCGCCAGTTGCCCGGCCCGGCCGGCATGACGCTCACCGGCACACTCACCGGATGGATCAGCAGCCTCGTCTCGATCGGCGGCGGCGCCATCGTTGTGCCCTTCCTTGTCTGGTGCAACGTGCCGATCCGCCACGCCATCGGCACCGCTTCCGCAATCGGCTTCCCCATCGCGGTCGGCGGCACGCTGGGTTACATCGCCGTCGGTGCACATATCGAAGCATTGCCCGAGATGCACCTGGGCTACGTCTACTTGCCCGCCCTGTTCTGGGTCTCGTTCGCCACCGTGCTCACCGCTCCGTTCGGCGCAAAAGCCGCACACCGCATGAAGGTGGAATTGCTGCGCAAGTTGTTCGCGGCGATGCTGGTCGTGCTGGCGACCAAGCTGCTGTTGAAGGTGCTGGGTTGACCATTTTGAAAACTCAATGACATTTCCATTGCCATGTTCAAAGCATTTCGAATTCTGATCCTGTTGTTGATCCTCTTCGGGGTCGCGCTTGGCACATGGCGAACCCAGACACGCTCGGTAGAATGGAAGTACGATCTGCCGGTCAATGTTTATCTCATCAACGGCGATGGCAGCGAAGTGGTGGCGACTCACCTGCGCGAACTGACGGTGGATGATTTCGGACCGATCAACAGATTCATGCGCGACGAAGCCGACCGTTACGACCTCTCATCCAATGCTTCCATCGAGATCAAGTTGGGCGGAATCATCGATTCACTGCCCCCCGCGCCGCCCCGCAACGGTAGTGCCCTGGACGCCATCGCATGGAGCTTGAAAATGCGCTGGTGGGCATACCGCAATACCGATACAGACGGCCCGAGCGTGCAGGTGAAGATGTTCCTGGTGTATTTCGATCCGGCAGAAACCAGTCAGGTGGACCATTCCACCGGCCTGCAAAAAGGACTGATCGGGCGCGTCAACCTTTTTGCCTCACGCGACATGGCCAGGCAAAACAACGTGGTCATCACCCACGAGTTCCTGCACACCCTGGGCGCTACCGACAAATACGATCCGGCGACCAACCAGCCGCTCTATCCTGAC
Source organism: Gammaproteobacteria bacterium (assembly GCA_018813765.1). GTDB lineage: Bacteria > Pseudomonadota > Gammaproteobacteria > Burkholderiales > Gallionellaceae > Sideroxyarcus. The sequence goes on from JAHJBC010000001.1 coordinate 20,961, forward strand.
GGTTACGCCGTTCCCGACCAGCAGCCTCTCGTGCCACAACGCTACGCCGAGATCATGGCGGGACGCACCCCCGTTTCACAGACCGAAGCAACGATCCCCGAGAGTCTGAACAACGTGGTAATTGGAGATTTGACCGCACAGGAAATCAACTGGCTATAAGCGGCGCATCGCATGAAGGAGCAGTCGCTGCGCAAGCGGCTCACAGTGGTTCTGATCACGCTGGCGACGAAGTTGTTGTTGAAGGTACTCGCCCGACAGGATCGCCAGGTTCCCAGATACGCCCTCCGTACCCCATCCACTCGCCAGCCGCACCCGACAGGGTGTTCGCCCAGCTCTCCATCACAAAGCAGCGTTGTGGCGCATCCCTGCCTGGCGCTGTACCCCTTGTTGCAATAGTGCCAAAAAAGGTCTAGGCCTTTATATATATTGTGCTTTTCCGCTCTGTATTGTAGCGTGCGGGGCGGCTCGCATCCTCGACAACCACCTGATTATTCTGCGCAGTCCGTCTTGTTCAAGACGCGGCGCGATATGGACTGGATCGGGGCTGCGCACTTGTGGATTTACATTGAGCGGTTCGTTATTTCAGAAACAAACCAGCCTTTCTCCGATAGTTCAACGTGCAACTTGGCATTGCGCTTGCTTGCTCTATTTTTGTATTGGTGCAACTTTTGGGCGGATTTGTGTGGGACATTTTGTGATCAAGGATCACAACAATTATTGGCTCGATACTGTGTTGATGTTGAAACCATCAACCCGGTGTTCTGGCTCGTGCCGAGAAATCTGCAAGCCGACTTCCGCCCCCAATCAGAGCAGGACGAAGTAGATGCTGAAAAGAACGCTTCTGTTCGCCATCCTGTTTGCCATGCCCAGCCTCCAGCTTGTCGATAATGGCAATGCTTCGCCGCCCCCCAGGAAGAAACGGATCGATCCGGAGCTGCCCCCGGTGACACAGCGAAAGAAACGAGCCGAGCCGGATATCCAATACGCAAACGCGCTGAAGGAATATCACGATCAAAAACCGGATCGGGCGATATCGCTGCTTCGTGATCTGCACCAGCGCGACCCTGAAGATGAGCGTTATCTTTACGACTATCTGGCCATTGCCAGCTGGAGTGGCCAGCATGATCTGGCTGCCGGACTATCTAGCGAGGTTGACCGGAAGAAAGCACCGGCTTACGTACTCGAAGCGATCGCTTCCAGCCACCGCCAACTGGGGCAATATGATACGGCCCTCGCGACTTATGCCGCCGAGATCAGGCGCTTCCCCGATCGCATCGATCCGCGACTGGGCAGGGTCGAAGTGTTGATTGACATGCAACGCCTTAAGGAGGCCGAGTCAGAGCTTTCCCCTTTGCTCAAGTCTCACCCGAACCAGCAGAATGTCCGCATGACATCGGTCAGATTGCACGACGGACAGAATCAGCCGTTGCAGATGCTGGCGGATGCACAACAGATACTCCGGAGCAATCCTGAGAGTGCGTTTGCCTTGCGCATGCGGTTTTTTGCCTTGAGTAAACTGGGGGCTGTGCATCTGGCGACACAATTGACTCCAGCGGACATCATCACGCCCGCCGAGCGAGCCGCCGCCAAGCGTGACCAGTTGGCATTCGAGCTGCGCTGGGCGCGAAGCGATGCGTCCCGTCCCGAATCGCCCAACCGCTGGCAAACAACCGACGCCGCCATTGCGCAAATGCGGCAGGTCTGCCCAGCGGACAAACTCGACGAAAGCGACTTTCAGGATATCCAGGGCTGGTGCAAGGATCTGGTCGTGGCGCTATCCGATCGCGGAGAAGCCAAACAGGCAGTCGCACTTTACGAAAACATGCTGGACCAACAGTGGCCGATCCCCGCGTACGTCCGCATGTATGCCGCCGCTTCGTATCTGGACGACCGGCAACCGGAGAAAGCCCGCGCACTGTATGCGGCCACCTTGCCGCAAGACCCCGGCAACCTGAACGGACGGATCGGGAACATATACGCACTGCTGGAAAGCGGGGATACCGATGCCGCCTGCCTTGAAGCCGATCGTCTTGCCGCCGAAACCAAAGAGTGGATCAATCCGGAGTACCCCGCATTGCGCCAGCCCAATCCGGCATATATCCGCGCCCAGGTGGCCAGCGCCATGGTGCGGAGCTATTCGGATCGTCTGCAAGAGGGACAAAACCGGCTGGAGTTGCTGGCAAGACGCGCGCCGCGCAATGCCGATATCCGCCGCTCCTTGTCGGCCACCTACGGATACAGGGGATGGCATCATCGTGCAGAAGACGATCTGGTCTGGCTGTCCAAAGCAGACGCGGCAGATGTGGATACGCGCCTGCGCTTGTTCGAGAATCGCAAGAATCTGGGCGATTTTCGCGGCGCCGAACAGGCGCTCGCTTCGGCAGCCCGGATCCTGCCCGGGGACCCATCCGTGAAGAAATCAGAGCGTGAGTGGGCAACGCACAATTTGCACCAACTGGTTGTGGATCTCAGATATGGGCGCGGCTCGGCAGGGAATGCAGGCACGAGTCCCGGCGGCAACCGCGAAAGTGCGATCGATGCCCGCCTGTATTCCGCACCGCACGATTACGACTGGCGCTATTTTGCCCACTCGCAAATCGCCTCGACCGCCTATCCCGGCGTGACCGTCACCCGTCCCGCCGTCGGCGGCGGCGCGGAATACCGCGTACGCGATCTCACCATGAGCGGCGAACTCATCAACATCGGCCGCAACGGCGCGGGCGTCAATTTCGACGGCGACTACCGGATCGACGACCAATGGTCGATCAGCGGCAAGCTGGAAAGCAAAAGTTTGTCCGCGCCGATCCGCGCTTACCCCGATGGCGTCACCGCAAACAACATTCAACTGAGCGCAAAGTACCGCTGGCACGAGTCGCGCTCGCTCGGGGTGGTTTCGAACCGGATGAAGTTCTCGGACGGGAACCGAAGAAGTGCGCTGGATGTTTCCTGGGTCGAGCGCATCATCAGCGGGCCGGCCTACAAACTGGATACGAACCTCGAGTATTACACTTCGCGCAATTTCGCCGGCAGTGCCTCAGTCAATTATTTCAACCCGGCCAGCGACCGCTATCTCGGCCTGGCTTTACGCAATGAATGGTTGCAGTATCGCAAAGCAGGAAGGTCGCTCAGGCACAGTCTGGTGATAGGACTGGGCAATTACAGCCAGCAGGATTACGCGTCCGGCAAAGTGATCTCCCTGCAATATGAACAAACCTTCCGGCTCGACGACAGACTGGAATTCCGTTATGGCATAGGACATACGACACACCCCTATGACGGCGCTTCATTTTCCGAAAACCACCTCGGCATGACCATGGACTGGATGTTCTGATGCACTATCTTTCCCGCATATTGTTTTTGCTGTTGACCGGCCTTGCGCTTTCCGTCCAAGCGGCGGATACCGCGGACTCCTACAAGGTCCTGTGCTACCACAATGTCCTGGATGACCCACTGGCGGATCCCGAAAAGTTCACGGTCCGCACGGCGGAACTGGTTCAGCAATTCTCCTGGCTGAAAGAACACGGCTACTCCGTCATCAGCGTCACCGATCTGCTCGATGCGCGCGAAGGCAAACGCCCCCTGCCGCCCAAAGCGGTCATGCTCACCTTCGACGATGGCTACCGGAGTTTTTATACCCATGTATATCCCCTGCTCCAGGCCTACAACTATTCCGCCGTCCTTGCCATCGTCGGCTCCTGGTTGCAGCTCGATCCGGGACAAAAAGTGCCCTATGAAGGACACAACTATTCCCGCAGCAGTTTTCTTTCCGCTCGGGAGATTCAGGAAATGTCTGATTCTGGACTTGTGGAGATCGCCTCCCACAGTTTCGACCTGCATCGCGGCATCCGGGGAAACCCGCAGGGCAACTTGCAGCCTGCCGCGATCACGCGCACTTACTCCCCCGAGACAAAATCATATGAGACCGACGAAGCATATCTGGCAAGGATCAAATTCGACCTGAGCCGGAACAACGCTTTCATCGAGAGCATCACCGGGAAAAACCCCAGGGTCATGGTATGGCCTTATGGCAGATACAACCAGCCGGCAACCGAGGTCGCGCAGGCGCTAGGCATGAGTATCATGCTGAATCTGGACGACGGCACGAACACGCTGGCGAGTCCGTTGTGGCAAATCACGAGAAGCCTGATCGCTTACAGTACCAGCATCCCCGACCTGGCCGAAGAACTGAACCCGACACCCAGGTCCGCACCGGAAAGGGTGATGCAGGTCGATCTGGACTATGTGTACGATCCCGATCCGGCGCAGCAGGAAAAGAATCTCGGCATGCTGCTTGACCGGGTGAAAGCGATGAGTATCAGCACCGTCTACCTGCAAGCGTTTGCCGACCCGGATGGCGACGGCGCGGCCGACAGCCTGTATTTCCCCAACCAGCACTTGCCCATGCGGGCAGATCTGTTCAACCGCGTTTCCTGGCAATTGCAGACACGGGCCGGAGTGAAAGTTTATGCCTGGATGCCGCTGCTGGCATTCGACTTGCCAAAGTCGCATCCGCTCTCGCAGCGAACCGTGGTCTCGGTCTCGCCGAAGAACCCGCAGAGCGGGTATCCCCGGCTGACGCCATTCGATGAACAGACGCGCCAATTGATCGCCGGTGTTTACGAGGACCTGGCCAAGCACGCGGCTTTCGACGGCATTCTTTTCCACGACGATGCGATGCTCGACGATTTCGAGGATGCCAGCCCCTGGGCCTTGGCCCACTACCAGAAGGAATGGGGATTCCCCGCGTCTGTACCGGAGATTCGCGGCAACCCGGAATTGTTCAATAGCTGGTCGTCCAGAAAGACGCAGTTCCTGACCGGATTCTCGCTGGATCTGGCTAAGATCGTGCGCCGCTATCAGCCCCGTTTGAAGACTGCGCGCAATATCTATGCGGAGGTCGTGCTCAATCCGAAATCCGAAGAATGGTTCGCCCAGTCATTCCCGGTTTTTTTGGACAGCTACGACTACACGGCGCTGATGGCGATGCCCTTCATGGAAAACGCGCAGGACCCGCAGTCGTGGTTGGAAACATTGGTCGATGTTGTGGCAAGACAGCCCAATGGTTTGAAAAAGACGCTGTTTGAATTGCAGTCCGTCGACTGGCGCAATTCGCAGCCGGTAGACAGCCGTGTCATGGCCGGGCAGATGATCTTCCTGCAGAAGCACGGTGCACTGAACTTCGGTTATTACCCCGACAACTTTCTGAATGATTCGCCCAGACTGGACATCATCCGGCCCGCCTTTTCGTTGCAGGAATTCCCCTTCACGGGGAAAACGGAATGAACGAGTTGCTCGCAACTTCCGTCTTGCCCACGACCTACTCGGTCAAGAGTTTCTTGTTCGACTTCATTTTTTATTACCCGTTCTTCATGTCCTATCTGTGGATGTCCGGCGCGGTCTTTTATTACATCCGTTTTGAACGGCACTACGTCAATCGGACAACCCCGCCGGAACTGGAAACCCATCCCGGCGTCGCGCTCGTCATCCCGTGCCACAACGAAGAAGACAATGTGATCGAAACGGTCACGCAGTTGTTCAAGCAGAACTATCCGGATTTCGAGATCATCGCCATCAACGACGGCAGCACCGACCGCACCCAGGAGATCCTTGCCGATCTGGCCAGGCAGGATAAACGCCTGCGCGTCATCCATCAGGTCAAGAACCAGGGCAAGGCATCCGGCCTGAACCTGGCCGCATTGCTCACCGACAAGGAATTCCTTTTCTGCATCGATGGCGACTGCCTGCTCGACGAAAATGCCGTCGCCTGGATGATGCAGCATTTCATCAGCAGCCCGCGCGTAGGCGCAGTGACCGGCAACCCGAGGATACGCAATCGCTCTTCCCTGCTCGGCAAGATCCAGGTGGGAGAATTCTCGTCCATCATCGGGTTGATCAAACGCTCGCAGCGGGTCTACGGCCGCTTATTCACCGTATCCGGCGTGATCGCCGCGTTCCGCAAATCGGCCCTGCACGACATCGGCTACTGGAGCACCGAGATGCTGACCGATGACATCGACGTCAGCTGGAAAATGCAACTCGCGCATTGGGACATCCGCTTTGAACCAAAAGCGCTGTGCTGGATACTCATGCCCGAGACCCTTTCCGGGCTATGGAAGCAACGGCTGCGCTGGGCGATGGGCGGCGTCCAGACCTGGATGAAATATTTTCCAACCATGTTCATCTGGAAGAAACGCCGCATGTGGATGGTGTTCCTCGAATTCCTGACCAGCCTGATCTGGTCGTACTTCATCGCCGCCGTGATCTTTCTGTCGCTGATCTGCATGGTGCTGCCGGTACCGGAATTCCTCTACGTCCCGCCACCCTATCCGGGCTGGAATGGCGTGGTCCTGGGCTTCACCTGCATGCTGCAGATCTCGGTCAGCATGTATCTAGATTCAAAATATGACAGAGGACTGTGGAAGATCTATTTCTGGATGATCTGGTACCCGCTGATCTACTGGGTGCTGAATGTAATGACCATGGTCGTCGCCGTTCCCAAAACGCTCATGCGCAACAACAAGCAACACGCAACCTGGGTCAGTCCCGACAGAGGGCTGAAGAAACTGTGAACCGGTTCATCATCGATCATCCGGAGTGGCAAAAGCCGAAGGACAAATATGTCTTCGGCTTCATCACGCTTGGTTTCTGGATGCTGTGGATCTACCTCTGGCTGCCGCTGTTGAGCCTGCTTGCCTGGATCCTGGGATTCAAGATATTCCACCTCCAGATGATCGAGATGAAAGGGTATGAGGGCCTGCTCAGCCTGCTGGGAGGATATCTGTTAGTCATCCTGCTCATGTCGGGAAGTTTGTACGTTTGGGCCAGCTACAACATCTACCGCTTCAGCGGAATGAGCCGCAGAGTCCCGCGACCTTTGGTCTCTCTTGAAGCGCAAGCCAAAATTCTTAAAGCATCGCCCGACGAACTTGCAAAGTGGCAGCAGTCGCAGATGATCATTGTCGAGCACGGAAAGATACATGCTGGCATAGACAAGTAACATTGCCGAGAGCGGACCCGCGGCTTCGCACGCGGATCGACAAATACGAGACGTCGAGGGAAATGGCGGAAAGGGCGGGGTTTGTTGAAATTGTGGAGATGCTGGATTGACGCAGAGGAACTGAACCGATAGTCAAAACAATTCGACTCCGGCACATTCCGTACGACTCCGGTGCATTTTTTATTTGTCAGGGGAAAAAAGCATGCCCACTTGGAATATCGACGAAGCAAGAACTCTGGTCGCAGCCTTGCATGGAAAGAAGCAATCCTTGTTAGCGCACCAAAGTATGACCTCAACAATTGATCGTCTGGATTATGCCCGGTATCACTATCGCAATATTTTGAACCTATTCCATAAACATATCGAAAAACATCAGTCACCCATGGATTTCTTTAAAGCATCGATTAAGAACATGGGAGATGATGAAGAAAATGAGCTTTACAAGTGTATCGGCGCGCATGTCATAGCTTGTGTTCAAAGCCTGCATTCGATAGCCGATATTTATTCGCACGCTATTTACTATGCGCTTGGCTACAACCTAGCGCCATCGCCATTATTGGAAGATAAGATCTATTTGAATGCCGTTAAGAACAAACTAACAAACACCCAAGAACATCAACACCTCGCTCAAAGTTTGAGCTCTTTCTCCTCGAATGCGGATTTTACTTACCTTGATGCACTGTCCAATCACAGCAAGCATAGTAGCCTTATTCGGCCAGCAATCTTTGTTGATTTAACCGGCAAACAATTGGACCCATACACCCTTGAGTTTGATGACTTCGTATATAAAACTACCCAGTATCCACGACGCGCAATTCTTTCTTTTCTTCAGCAGGAAATCGATCGGCAGTCCTTGTGCATCATTGAACTAGGTAATGAACTGAATGTAGCGCTTAGATCTGCCCGCTGACTCAGTATCACCAATATGAATTTAAGGAAGCTCACGCAAGGCGCAATAACCAACGGGCATTGCGCCGCATGAAGGTCACCAATACATCTGGTGCAATGCGCTACGCTTATTGCACCCTACATTAGGATTGTGGTTCATAGTCGAGAAGGGTGGGCACAAGGTGCCCACCCTTTGTTTTTGATTTTCGCTTTTACTTTCCCCTGTGCGCCGCCGAGTAGCGCAGGCGGGTCAGGAGATTTCGGCGAGGACTGTCTGAGCGCGCAGCGCGAGTTCCGCAGCCGCCTGACCAGTCGAGCAACGCAGGGAACCCCGAAGGGGCGGCGCACCGGGGGCGCCCTCTTTTGGTTACTTTTCTCGGCAAGACGAGAAAAGTAACTTGCTGTCGGGCAACCCCCGACGGTGTTAGTTTTGAATTGAAAAATGAGCGCTGAATCTGTTCATGCTTCGACAAGCTCAGCACGAACGGAATGGTAGAAACCTATGCCCCCAAATACGCCCGCTGCACCGCATCACTCCCCAGCAACTCACTCGCCGCACCCGACAGGGTGATCGCCCCGCTCTCCAGCACATAGCCGCGTTGCGCGGCTTCCAGCGCCAGTTTGGCATTCTGCTCGACCAGCAGGATGGTGACGCCCTGCGCGGAGATGTCGCGGATGGTCTCGAAGATCTTTTCCACCATCAGCGGGGCGAGGCCCATGCTGGGTTCGTCGAGCATGAGCAGGGTCGGGTGGCTCATCAGCGCGCGCGCCATGGCGACCATCTGTTGTTCGCCGCCGGAGAGGGTGCCCGCGAGCTGGGTGCGGCGTTCGGCCAGGCGCGGGAACAGAGCATATTGGCGTTCGAGGTCGGTGGCGGTCTCGGTTTTGTCGCTGCGCACGTAGGCGCCCATCAGCAGATTCTCTTCCACAGTGAGGCGCGCGAAGATGCCGCGGCCTTCCGGCACCAGCGAGATGCCATTGGCGACGCGCTGGTGCGCGGGGATGTGCAGCAGCGACTTGTCCTGATAATCGACTTTGCCGGAGGCGGGATGCAGCAGTCCGGCCAGCGCCTTGAGGGTGGTGGTCTTGCCCGCGCCGTTGCTGCCGATGAGGGTGACGAGTTCGCCCTGGGCGATGGTGAGGCTGATGCCTTTGAGGGCTTGGATGCCGCCGTAGGAAACTTTGAGGTCTTGGACTTCGAGAAGTGGAGTTTTGGTCATATCGAAACCTCACATACGTCGTCACACCGGCGAAGGCCGGTGTCCAGTTGATTCGATAATTTCCCACGCAGTGGGGCAAAACCCCGGCTTTGTCTGCTTCGCAGATTTTTTAAAATTGCTGGATTCCGGCCTTCGCCGGAATGACGGGTCAAAATTATTGTGGTGATCATATTTCGCCCCTCACCCCAACCCCTCTCCCGCTTGCGGGCGATAACCAGCGACTTGCCCGCTTGCGGGCTTAGTCGAATGGCTAGTAGTTCCATCAGGGGCTTCTGTTGTTTCGCCGCCGAGATAAGCGGCGATCACGGCCGGGTCGCGGCGCACTTCTTCGGGGGCGCCTTCGGCGATCTTTTTGCCGTAGTCCAGCACCGCAACCCGATCACATAACCCCATGATGAGTTTGACGTCGTGTTCGATGAGCAGGATGGTGATGCCGCTGGCACGGATCTTTTGCAGCAGGGCTTTCAGCGCGACGGTCTCGGTGGCGTTCATGCCGGCGGCGGGTTCGTCGAGCGCGAGCAGTTTGGGTTCGGTGGCGAGGGCGCGGGCGATCTCGAGGCGGCGCTGTTCGCCGTAGGAGAGATGTTTGGCCAGCGTCTGATGTGCGGCGCTGATGCCGACATAGTCCAGCAGTTCACGCGCGCGCTGTACGGTGGCACGCTCTTCGGCGCGGGCGGCGGCATTGCGCGTGAGCGCACCCCAGATGCCGGTGCGCGTGCGCAGGTGACGGCCGACCATAATGTTTTCCAGCGCACTCATGTTGGCGAACAGGCGGATGTTCTGGAACGTGCGCGCGATGCCGGCTTGCGCCAGCAGGTGCGGCTTGCAGCGGGTGTAGCTTTGTCCGGCGAATTGGAAACCACCGCTGTCGAGCTGATACAAGCCGGTGACGACGTTGAACAGCGTGGTCTTGCCCGCGCCGTTGGGGCCGATGAGGCCGTAAATGTCGCCGCGATGGATGTGCAACGACACGTCGGCCAGCGCAGTCACGCCACCGAAGTGTTTGCCGACATTGGTAAGTTCCAGCAGACGATTACTTGGAGGCGTCATAGACCGTCTCCTGCTCTTGGTGCAACACACTGTCGTCGGCATCGAATTCGCGGCGACGTTGCGTGGAAGGCCATATCCCGGCGGGACGCCACAGCATGACCAGTATCAGCGCGAGGCCGAACATCAGCATGCGCAAACTTTCCGGATCGACCACGACTTTGCCCAGCAACATTTGCTGCACCGGTCCCGCCGCATTGCGGAACAGTTCCGGCAGCGCCACCAGCAGCACGCCGCCCAGCACCACGCCGCCGACATTGCCCATGCCGCCCAGCACGACCATGCACAGCACCATGATGGATTCCATGAGGCTGAAACTCTCCGGGCTGACGAAACCCTGGAAGCCCGCGAACAATCCGCCGGAGATGCCGCCGAAGGTGGCGCCCATGGCGAAGGCGAGCAGTTTGATGTTGCGCGTGTTGATGCCCATCGCCGACGCGGCGACTTCGTCCTCGCGTATCGCCACCCAGGCGCGGCCGATGCGCGAATCTTCCAGGCGGCGCGAAACGAAGATCACCAGCAGGGTGAAGCCGAGGAACAGGTAGTAATGCAGGTGCACGTCGTCCACACGCAGCCCTAACCATTCATAAGAACTGCCGAAGGAGAAGCCGCCGATCTGCAGCGGGTCGATGGCACTGATACCTTGCGGGCCGTTGGTGATGTTGACCGGCGCGTTGAGGTTGTTGAGGAAGATGCGGATGATCTCGCCGAAACCGAGCGTGACGATGGCGAGGTAGTCGCCGCGCAACTTGAGCGTGGGCGCGCCGAGAAGCACGCCGAAGCCGCAGGCGATGAGCGCACCCAGCGGCAGCACCACGTACATCGGCCAGTGCAGACCGAACTGCGGCGAGCCGAGCAAGGCGTAGGTGTAGGCGCCCACGGCGAAGAACGCGATGTAGCCCAAGTCGAGCAGACCCGCGTAGCCGACCACGATGTTGAGGCCGAGCGCCAGCATGATGTAGAGCAAGGCAAAGTCGGCGATGCGCACCCAGCCGTGACCGAACAGCGCGTCGATGATGAAGGGCAGCGCCAGCAGGGCGATGGCAAGGGTGAGGTGGCCGGAGGAACGGTGCAGTTTCATGCGGAACCACCCATTCTTCTGAAAGAAACCTCAAACCCCTCCCAGCCTCCCCTTGTCAGGGGAGGAGCGGCATCTGCTCTCCCCCTGACAAGGGGGAGTTGGAGGGGGTTTAGATCTGATGAGTTATCTGGCTTCATGCGCGCTCCGCCAGTTTCTCGCCGAGCAGGCCGGACGGTCGGAACACCAGCACCGCGATCAGCACGAAGAACGCGAACACGTCCTGGTAGTGGCTGCCGAGGAACCCGCCGGTGAGGTCGCCGATGTAGCCCGCGCCCAGGCTCTCGATCAGGCCCAGCAGCACGCCGCCCAGCATCGCACCGCGCAGGTTGCCGATGCCGCCGAGCACGGCAGCGGTGAAGGCCTTGAGACCGAGCATGAAGCCCATGTAGTAATGCACGATGCCGTAGTTGGCGCTGACCATGAAGCCCGCGATGGCGGCGAGCGCGGAACCGAGCATGAAGGTGACGGAGATGACGCGGTTGATGTCCACGCCCATCAGCGTGGCGGCGGCGGGATTCTCGGCCACGGCGCGCATAGCGCGACCGGTGCGCGTGTGGTGCACCAGCCACATCAGCCCCGCCATGATGACGAGTGCGACAATGACGATGCCGATCTGCACATCGTTCATCACCGCACCGCCGAGGTGGTGCGATGTACTGGTGAACGGCAGGGTGAAGGAATGGTATTCGCGCCCCCAGATCATCATCGCCAGGTTCTGCAGCACGATGGAGACACCGATGGCTGTGATAAGCGGCGCGAGACGCGGTGCATGGCGCAGCGGACGGTAGGCGATGCGTTCGATGCTGTAGCCCAGCGCCATGCACACCGCCATCGCGATCATCAGACTGAACAGCACGGCCAGCACGGGCGCGAACGCCGCCGCCAGCAATGCCTGTAAAGCGGTGAGCGCAATCATCGCGCCTATCATCACCACCTCGCCATGCGCGAAGTTGATGAGGCCGAGGATGCCGTACACCATGGTGTAGCCCAGCGCCACCAGCGCATATACGCTGCCTTGCACCAGACCGTTGATGATTTGCTGGAAGAAGATATCCACGACCGATCCGTCATTCCGGCGCAGGCCGGAATCCAGTCAACAAAACAATCCCCGGCAACGCGGGGACAAAATCAAAAGCATATTGGAAAAAACCGCTGGATTCCGGCCTACGCCGGAATGACGGACGCTTGAAAAGCGCCATCAGTGTGCTGCGGGCGCACCGCCCAGGGTCTGCACGACTTGCCATTTGCCCTGGCGCGCCTGATAAAGGGTGACTGCGCCGCCCTTGATGTCGCCCTTCTCGTCGAACGCGAGCTTCGCGGTCACGCCGTCGAGTTCGACCTTGCCGATCTCCGGCAGGTATTTGGCGGGTTCGGCCGAGCCGGCTTTCTGCATCGCGGCGATCATCACGTTGACCGCGTCGTAGCAGTACGGCGCGTAGAGCTGGATGGGTTGCTTGAAGCGAGCCTCATAACGTTGCGAGAAATCGCGTCCGCTCGGCATCACATCCAGCGGCACACCGGGCAAGGAAGCATAGGTTCCTTCGACGGCCGCTCCGGCGAGGTCGATCAGTTTGGGCGTGTAGCCGCCGTCGCCCATCATGAATTGCGTCTTCATGCCGAGAGAGCGCAATTGCTTGACCATCGGCACGCCCTGCGGGTCCATGCCGCCGAAGAACAGCAACTCGGGCTGTTTGCCCTTGATCGAGGTCAGCACGGCGGTGAAGTCCACAGACCGGTCGGTGGTGTATTCGCGCGCGATGATCTTCGCGCCGTTGGCTTCGGCCGATTTGACGAACTCGTCCGCCAGCCCTTGTCCATAAGCCGTGCGGTCGTCGATCACTGCGATGTTCTTGAGTCCCAGCACCTTGACGGCGAACTCGCCCAGCGCCTTGCCCTGCTGAGCGTCGTTGGTCATCACGCGGAACGCGGTGTTGTAACCCTGAGCGGTGAATTTGACCGCGGTGGCGGAGGGCGAGATCTGCGGAATGCCGTTCTTGAAGTAGATGGAGGAAGCGGGGATGCTGGTGCCGGAATTGAGGTGGCCGATGACGCCGTTCACTTTGGCATCGACCAGTTTCTGCGCCACGATGGTCGCGGTCTTGGGGTCGGTCTGGTCGTCTTCACTCAGCAGTTCGAAGCGCGCCTTTTTGCCGCCGATCAGTACGCCCTTGGCGTTGGCGTCGTCGATGGCCATGCGTGTGCCGTATTCGTTGTCCTTGCCGATATGGGCCTGCGGGCCGGTGAGCGGGCCAGCGGCACCGATCCTGATCACCAGCTCATCGGAAGCTGCGGTCGATGGGGTTTCGGATTTTCCGCAGCCGACGAGAGCGATGACCAATGCGCCAAACAATGCAAATTTACGATTCAACATGCTGGAATCCGGTGGTTAACTAAGGGATGGCCGGATTATGCGTAGCCCCCCAACCCTTGTCAATTAAGCCTTTCCGGGCAACAAAAAAGCCGACTTGCGTCGGCTTTTCTGGACTTGCTGTGAACCTGAATAATTACAGGCTCAAAACCCACTTCACCAGTTCTGCGATATCTGCAGCAGGAACTTTAGGCGAATTGGGCGGCATGGGCATGGTGCCCCAGACGCCGGAACCACCCTTGGCGACCTTGGCTTCCAGCTTGGCTTGTGCGCCGGCATCGCCCTTGTACTTCTTGGCCACGTCCATATAAGCCGGGCCAACCATCTTCTTGTCCATCATATGGCAGGAAGTGCAAAGGTGCTTCTTGGCCAGCGGATTCATTTCGGCGGCCATTGCGGAACCGGCCACCATCAGGCCCGCTGCTGCAATCATGCTTACGATGATAGATTTCATTTTCTCTCCAAATTTAAGTATTAGTTAATAATCCTGTGCTACGAAGGTTCGCCTTCGCCCGCGATTCTAAACAACTCCGTCTACCTTGCAAACCGAATTTTTCGACGGGTCAAGGCCATAACGCGGCGCTCTGGGTTCCGGTTGACAGGGTGCCAACCTGCAATCCGTTCTGCCAGATTCCACCGGTTCAGTTAAGCGATAGCACGAATCTCACCAGTTTGCGGCGCTCGGCCTCGCTCGGTTTCGGGTTCGGCGGCATCATCACATTGCCCCAGACACCGCTGCCGCCCTTGGCAACCTTGTCCATCAGTCTGGCTTCTGCCCCCTTGTCGCCACGGTATTTGGCCGCCACATCCTTCCAGGCCGGGCCGATTGTCTTCTTGTCGATGGTATGGCAAACCAGGCAGCCGTAGCTTTTCGCCAGTGCCAGCGGATCGTCCGCAGTCGGGACAGGCGCCACGGGTGCTTTCGCGACATCCGCTTCGACTGGCGCAGCCGGGGCGGGAGGTTGCGCAGTCGGCGCGGCGGTCTGCTGCGCCGGAGTATCGGGCTGGCATCCGCAAAGTGCGGATACCATGATCGCGGAGATCAGCGATTTTTTCATTTTGATACCTCCATTCAGGATTTGAAGTTTCATTCCGAGCGTTCCAGCCAGTTGAGCAGATAGGCCCACTGCTCCAATTCGCGTTGAGCGAGCGAAGGCGGCAGGTCGAACAGTGTCTTGCCCTCGAATGCGGCATTGACATAGGCCTGTGCTTCGCGCAGATAGGCCAGCACCGGCAAGTCGAGTCCTTTGAGGAATTGCTCCAGCGTGAGCGCGGCGCGCGTGCGCGGATCCATGCGCATGCCGACCACGCCGACGAATATCTTGCCTTTGCGTACGGTCTTTTCGTGATGCAGCGCTTCGAGGAAATCGCGGCTGGCTTGGATATCAAAAGCCGAGGGGGCGATGGGCACGATGACCTTATGCACCAGTTTCAAAGCGTGATCGAGGTTTTTGCCGTGCAGCCCTGCGGGCGAATCGATGACCAGACTATCGAGCGGCGCATCGCGCTCACCCTCCGAATGCATCAGCTCGATGGCGGGCAGGTGGCGGGGACGGTTCGCCAGCCATTGGGTCGCCGATTTCTGCCGGTCCAAGTCCAATATCGCGACGCGCTGGCCGCGCGATGCCAGATAGCCCGCGATATTGGTGGACAGCGTGGTCTTGCCGCTGCCGCCTTTGGGATTCGCAATCAGTATGGCTTTCATGCAACCGCCCCCTTACGATTTGTTGCGTCGTCTACTTCTCCACCAGAGAAACGTCACGCACCGCGCCCTTGTCGGCACTGGTCACCATTGCCGCGTAGGCGCGCAACGCCGCAGACACCTTGCGCGGACGCTCGGTAGCAGGCTTCCATGCCTGCTTGCCTTTGACTTCCATCGCCGCACGGCGCTTGGCCAGCTCTGCATCGCTGACTGCCAGGTTGATGGTGCGGTTCGGGATGTCGATCTCAATGCGGTCGCCCTCCTGCACCAGTCCAATCGCGCCGCCGCTGGCCGCTTCCGGCGAGGCGTGGCCGATGCTCAGACCCGAGGTGCCACCGGAGAAGCGCCCGTCGGTGAGCAAGGCGCAGGCTTTGCCCAGTCCTTTGGATTTCAGGTACGAGGTCGGATACAGCATCTCCTGCATGCCGGGGCCGCCCTTCGGCCCTTCGTAACGGATGATGACCACGTCGCCAGCGACGATCTGGTCGGCGAGGATGCCCGCGGTCGCCGCATCCTGGCTCTCGAACACGCGCGCGCGTCCACTGAATTTCAGGATGCTCTCGTCCACGCCCGCCGTCTTCACGATGCAGCCGTCGAGCGCGATGTTGCCGTGCAGCACGGCGAGACCGCCGTCCTGCGAGTAGGCGTGCGCCTTGTCGCGGATGCAACCCTTGGCTCTGTCCGCATCCAGCTCGGGATAGAGCATGGATTGCGAGAACGCGATGGTGGTGACGATGCCGCCGGGCGCGGCGCGGTAGAACTTCTTCACCTCATCGTCTTTGGTCTGCGTGATGTCCCACTGCTTGAGTCCTTCGCGCAAGTTCTTGCTGTGCACGGAACCAACTTCACCATGCAACAACCCGGCACGATCCAGCTCGCCGAGGATGGCGACGATGCCGCCCGCGCGGTGCACGTCTTCCATGTGGTATTCGGACGACGGTGCGACCTTGCACAGCGTCGGCACATGGCGCGACAGGCGGTCCATGTCCTTCATGGTGAAGTTCACTTCCGCCTCGCGCGCGATGGCCAGCAGGTGCAGCACCGTGTTGGTCGAGCCGCCCATGGCGATGTCCAGCGTCATCGCGTTCTCGAACGCCTCGAAGGTGGCGATGCTGCGCGGCAGGATGCTCGCGTCGTCCTGCTCGTAATAGCGTTTGCACAATTCAACGATCAGGCGACCGGCGCGCAGGAACAATTGCTTGCGTTCGGCATGCGTCGCTACCAAAGAACCGTTGCCTGGCAGACTCAAACCCAAAGCCTCGGTGAGACAGTTCATCGAATTCGCGGTAAACATGCCGGAACAGGAACCGCAGGTCGGGCAGGCGGAACGCTCGATGGCTTCCACTTCTTCGTCGCTCACGCGGCTGTCGGCGGCGGCGACCATGGCATCGACCAGGTCGAGGCCTTTCACCTTGCCTTGCCAGTTGACCTTGCCCGCCTCCATTGGCCCGCCGGAGACGAACACCACCGGGATGTTGAGGCGCATTGCGGCCATCAGCATACCGGGCGTGATCTTGTCGCAATTGGAGATGCATACCAGCGCGTCGGCGCAGTGCGCGTTGACCATGTATTCCACGCTGTCGGCGATCAGGTCGCGGCTGGGCAGCGAATACAGCATGCCGTCGTGGCCCATGGCGATGCCGTCGTCGATGGCGATGGTGTTGAATTCCTTGGCGATGCCGCCCGCTTTCTCGATCTCGCGCGCGACCAGTTGCCCCATGTCCTTGAGGTGGACGTGGCCGGGCACGAACTGGGTGAAGGAGTTGGCGATGGCGATGATGGGCTTGCCGAAGTCGCCTTCGGCCATGCCGGTGGCGCGCCACAGGGAGCGCGCGCCGGCCATGTTGCGGCCGTGGGTGGAGGTGCGGGAACGATATGCAGGCATGATGTCTCTCTAATGTAATGGTGTTGCACGTATAATCTGCCGCTCAATTCTAACCGATTCGCCCCATGCTCGTTCACCCCCAATTCGACCCAGTCGCCATCCATCTCGGCCCCTTCGGTGTCCACTGGTACGGGCTGATGTACCTGCTCGGCTTTGTGGTTTTCATCTGGCTGGGGCGGAAGCGCTTGGCTAGGCTGAACCAGCCCGGTTGGGATGAAAAATTTCTCGATGACCTGCTGTTCTACGGCGTGCTCGGTGTGGTGCTGGGCGGTCGTCTGGGCGAGGTTTTGTTTTACAACCCCGGCTACTACTTCTCGCACCCGTTGAAGATTCTGGCGGTGTGGGAAGGAGGCATGTCGTTCCACGGCGGCTTCCTCGGCGTGCTGGCGGCAATGGCGCTGTTCGCGAAAAAACGCGGCATCGAATGGCTGGCACTGATGGACTTCATCGCGCCGCTGGTGCCGCCGGGACTCGCTTTCGGCCGGCTCGGCAATTTCATCAACGGCGAGTTGTGGGGACGACCGACCGATGTGTCCTGGGGCATGGTGTTCCCGCAGGTGGATAATGTGCCGCGCCATCCTTCCCAACTGTACGAGTTTGCCCTAGAAGGTGTCGCGCTGTTCGCAGTGTTGTGGCTGTATTCGCGCAAACCTCGCCCGGTGGGGGCGGTATCCGGGCTGTTCCTGATCGGCTACGGCAGTTTCCGTTTCATCGGCGAGTTCGCGCGCAACCCGGACGACGGGATCTTGGGATTGATGACCTTCGGCATCAGCATGGGGCAGTGGCTGAGCCTGCCCATGGTCGTGGCGGGTCTCTGGCTCATGGTGCGGGCGTATCGCCGCGCCCGATAGAGCCACTGCCATGCGCAAACACCTCGCGATCCCGATACTGTGCGTGTTTTTCTCTTCCTCAGCGCACGCCGAAACAAATGCCATGGAAGCCTGTTCCGGCATCGTGAACAGATACGACAGGCTCAAATGCTATGACATGGCAGCCATCCTCAAACCGGCACCACGCAGCTACCTGACCCGCGCATGGGATCTGGACGGACAGGGCAATCCGGATGCGGACGGCATACGCCGTCTGGAACCGTACCGCAAGAACTATGCACTGATCCGCTACACCACGAACATCAACGTTACGCCCGCTTCACCTTCTCCCAACCATGCAGCGACGATACCCTTTCCCTACCAGAACATCGAAACGAAATTCCAGTTCAGTGCCAAGTCCGAGATCGGCAATTACCGCGATCTGGAACTCTTGGGCTTCAGGAATTTCCGGCTATGGGGCGCATTCACCCAGCAGGCATACTGGCAGGCCTTCAATGTCGGCAATTCCTCCCCCTTCCGCGAGTCGAACTACGAGCCGGAGATCATCGGCACTTTCGGGACGGGCAATATGCAGGGATGGAAGCTGCTCAACGTGGGCTTCTCGCACCAGTCCAACGGACGCAGCGAACCCGCTTCGCGCAGCTGGAACCGGTTTTACCTGCAAGGGGGATGGGAATGGCAAGACATCCATGTGATGGGACGCGGCTGGTGGCGTCTGCCCGAGCAGGCCGCCAAGGATGACAACCCGGATATCTCGAACTATGCCGGTCGAGCGGAACTGGTCGTCCACTGGCTTCCCGACCGGGACGACGAGATCATCCTGCTGCTGCGCAGCAATCTCGATGCGCACGGGCACAAGGGATTCATGCAACTGGACTGGGCCAGCCCCTTCAATATCGGCCGATCTTCCCAGCTCAATTTCCAACTAACTACCGGTTATGCCGACAGCTTGATCGATTACAACCATTGGCAGACGACTTTCAGTATCGGCATCGTTTTCAAGGAGTGGTAACGGTTCGTGCGGTTGACACTGTCCGCCCCCGCCCCGATACTCCCCGCAACGTTTTATTCAAGGCCGTATCTTGGACGACATCTCACTAGGCACACTGTTCGGCATCCTGCTGGTGCTTCTGGTCTGTAGCGGTTTTTTTTCCGGCTCGGAGACCAGCATGATGGCGATCAACCGCTATCGACTGAACGCGCTGGTGCGCAAAGGGAGCCGCAGCGCAAAACTGGTCAACGCGCTGCTCGGCAAGATCGACAAATTGCTGGGCTCCATCCTACTCGGCAACACGCTGGTCAATGTCGCCGCCGCCGCGCTGGCCAACATCATCATCCTGCGCCTGTTCGGACAGAACGACTGGGCGATCCTGCTGGGGACGCTGGCGCTCACGTTCGTGATCCTGGTGTTCAGCGAGATCATGCCCAAGATCATCGCGGCGAGTTATCCGGAACGCATCGCCTTGCCCGCCAGTTATGTGCTGACGCCGATGATCACGCTGTTCCACCCGGTCGTGCTGATTGCCGGAGGCATGGTAAAAGGGCTGTTGTGGCTGCTGCGTATCAGGATTGAGACCGACCAGAGCAAGCACAAGATGACGCTGGAGGAGTTGCGCGGCCTGGTGCTGGATGCCGAGCATTTTCTGCCGCGCAAACACCAGAAGATGCTGCTGAACCTGGTCGATCTGGAGCGCATCACCGTGAACGACGTTATGATCCCGCGCAACCAGATTGAGGCGCTGGATATCGATGCCGCCCCTGAGGAGTTGCGCCAGCAGATCATCACTTGCCACCACACGCTGTTGCCGGTGTATACCGAGTCGCCCGGCAACATCATCGGCATTCTGCATATCAAACGGATTTTGCCTTTGCTGAACGAAGCATCGCTGGCCGGCGCCCAGTTGCGCGAGATATTGCACGACCCCTATTTCATTCCGTCCGACACGCCGCTGCTCAAGCAATTGCAGCAGTTCCAGGAACGCCAGACACGACTGGGGCTGGTGGTAGACGAATATGGCGAGTTGCTGGGACTGGTGACGCTGGAAAACATCCTGGAAGAGATCGTCGGCGATTTCACCACGCAGTCGCCGGCAGCCACCGGCAAATTCCTGCGCCAGGATGACGGCAGCCTGTTGCTCGAAGGCAGCAGCAGCCTGCGAGAACTGAACCGAAAACTGGGTTTGCATCTGCCGCTGGGCGAAGCCAAGACGCTCAACGGGCTGATCCTCGAACATCTTCAGGATATCCCCGAAGCCGGGACCAGTCTCAAGATCGGCGACTATCCCATCGAAGTCATCCAGACGCAGGACCGGGCAGTCAAGGTCGCGCGGCTGTTCCCGGCGCAGAAGCTCCAGCCTTTACAAAGGGAATAAAGCCATGCATGATGCAAAAACCCTTTATAATCCGGCACGTCGGAAGTAATGTTTCAATTCGGCAGAAAGTTTGCCTGGGCGATTTATAAATCGAGGTTACAGGATGGCTACCCTAAAGTCTGATAAAACCAAAGAGTACCAATATAGTTGGGAAGGCAAGGATAAGGCCGGCAAAGCAATCAAGGGCGAGATGCGCGGCGCAGGCGAGGCAAGTGTCTCGGCGCACTTGCGCCGCCAAGGCATTACGGTCACCAAGATCAAGAAAAGTGCAACGGGCAGGGGCAAGGTCACCGAAAAGGACATTACCCTGTTCACGCGTCAGCTCGCCACCATGCTGAAATCGGGCGTACCCTTGTTGCAGGCTTTCGACATCGTCGGCAAAGGACATGACAACCCTGCCGTGGCGCGACTGCTGTTCGAAATCAAGACCGATGTGGAAACCGGCAGCAGCCTGGAGCAGTCGTTCCGCAAGTTCCCGCTCTATTTCGACGACCTGTATTGCAACCTGCTTGGCGCAGGCGAGGCAGCCGGCATCCTGGACAGTCTGCTGGATCGTCTGGCGACCTACAAGGAAAAGATCCTCGCCATCAAGAGCAAGATCAAATCCGCCTTGTTCTACCCAGTCTCCATCATCGTCATTGCATTCGTCATCACCGCCGTGATCATGATCTTTGTGATTCCGGCGTTCAAAGAACTGTTCACCAGCTTCGGCGCGGATCTGCCCACGCCAACCTTGGTGGTCATGACAATCTCCGATTTCTTCGTGCGGTGGTGGTGGGCGATCTTCGGCATCATCGGCGGCGCAGTGTATGGCTTCTTCTATGCCTGGAAACGCAACAAGACCATGCAGCGGCGCATGGATCAACTGATGCTGAAGATCCCGGTGTTCGGTCCGCTGGTGCGCAAGGCTTCCATCGCGCGCTGGTCGCGCACCCTGGCAACCATGTTCGCTGCCGGCGTACCGCTGGTCGAAGCTTTCGATTCCGTGGCCGGTGCCGCAGGCAATGCAGTGTATTACGATGCCACCAAGGCCATCCAGCGCGAAGTAACTTCTGGTACCAGCCTCACTGTCGCCATGCAAAACACTGAAGCGTTCCCCAGCATGGTATTGCAGATGGTCGCCATCGGCGAGGAGTCCGGCGCGCTCGACAGCATGTTATCCAAGGTGGCCGACTTCTTCGAGGCTGAAGTGGACGATGCCGTAGAAGCCATATCCAGCCTGATGGAACCCGTGATCATGGTGGTGCTGGGCACCCTCATTGGCGGCATGGTTGTCGCCATGTACCTGCCAATTTTCAAAATGGGGCAAGCTGTCGGTTAACAAATAAAATCAGGCAAAGGCGCGGCGTTGTCCGCGCCTTTTCTAATGGTGAATAAATGACGTTCCGGCTTCAACACCCCTCCCACCTTGTAACCATATTTGCCGAGTTTTCCGTGTCGGCTGTCAATAACACCTTTCAGCGATTCCTCGCGATAGTCCGCCATGACTGAACTATTCCATCTTTTCGAATCCGAACCTCTTCTATTTGCCTTTGCTTGCGGACTGTTAGGACTGGTTGTCGGCAGCTTCCTCAACGTCGTCATCCATCGCCTGCCGAAGATGATGGAGCGCGAGTGGCATGCGCAATGTGCCGAACTGAGCGGACAGACGCTGGAGCCTTCCCCGCGCTACAATCTTTTCGTGCCGCGTTCCGCCTGTCCGCACTGCGGCCACGCCATCTCCGCGCTGGAGAACATACCTGTGCTGAGTTATGCCTTCCTGCGCGGCAGGTGCAAAGGCTGCGGCGCCCATATCTCGATGCGGTATCCCGTGGTCGAGGCGATCAGCGGGTTGTTGAGCGCCTACGCAGCCTGGCATTTCGGGTTCGGACCTGCCGCTGTCGCCGCAATCATCTTTGTCTGGGCGTTGATCGCCCTTACCTTCATCGACTTCGACACACAGCTGCTGCCTGACGACATCACGCTGCCATTGCTCTGGCTGGGACTGTTGCTCAACCTCAATGGTGTATTCACCTCGCTGCCGGAGGCTGTCATCGGCGCCGTGATGGGTTATCTGATCCTGTGGAGCGTGTACTGGATGTTCAAGCTCGTCACGGGAAAAGAAGGCATGGGTTACGGCGACTTCAAGCTGCTCGCCACCATTGGCGCATGGCTGGGCTGGAAGATGCTGCCGCTGGTAATCCTGCTGTCCTCGCTGGTCGGTGCCGTGGTTGGTATCGCCCTGATCGTGATCGCCAAACATGGCCGCAATATCCCCATCCCCTTCGGCCCGTATCTCGCGGGCGGCGGCCTGATCGCATTGTTCTGGGGCCAGACCCTGACGCAGAGTTATCTGCAACTTCTGGCACCGTGAACTATCTGGTCGGACTGACAGGCGGCATCGGCAGCGGCAAAAGCACGGTAGCCGAGCTTTTCGCCGCGCTGGGCGTGCGCATCATCGATACCGACGCCATCTCGCACAGCCTTACAAAAACCGGAGGGGCCGCGATCCCGTCGATAAGCGCGTCCTTCGGCAAGGATTTCATCAGACCGGACGGGAGCATGGATCGTGACAGGATGCGCGAACTCGTTTTTGCGGCCCCCTCCGCAAAGCGTCGGCTTGAATCCATACTGCACCCGCTTATTCTTGAGCAGGCCAGACAACTGGCTGCCCAGCCAACCACTGCCCCCTACAGCCTGATCGTGGTACCGCTGCTGTTCGAGGGAGGCCGTTATGCCGACTGGATGCATCGGACAATCGCCATCGATTGCCCGGAAGAGACCCAGATTGCCCGCACAGTACAGCGTAGCGGCCTGAGCGAGTCTGCGGTACGCGCCATCATGGCCCGTCAGCTTGCTCGCACCGAGCGCTCACGTCTTGCCGATGAGGTCATCCACAACGACGGCAGCCTAGACGAACTGAAATCGCAGATCGTCGGGATGCACCGCCGTTTATCGGTTCTGGCGGCCAAAAGCAATTGACGCGCTTCGGCTCTGCATATATCTTCCCCAACCAGTTCAACCCCATTCCGGACCGGCAAAGGTGATCAGCTACGAGTTTCCCCTCAATGAGCGAGTACGCACCATGCTGCGCTTGGAAGACCTCTTCTTCCGCTTCAGCCGGTTCATCGAGAGCAGCGAAAGTCCGGATCACCATGCCGCGCTCGGCGTACTGTTCGAGATTCTGGAGGTCGCCTGCCGTGCCGATCTCAAATCAGACCTGCTACAGGAACTCGATCGCCAGAAAAAAGTACTCAACAGCCTGCACAACAACCCGGAGATCTCGGAAGACGCACTGGACACAGTCATTGCCGAAATTGAACAGACCTGTACTACCCTGCTCAAGACCAGCGGCAAGATCGGTCAACATCTGCGCGAGGACGAGTGGCTGATGGGCATCAAGCAGCGCGCCGTCATCCCCGGTGGTGTCTGCGAATTCGATCTGCCGTCCTATCACTACTGGCAGCATCAACCCGCCGAATCGAGGCGCGAAGCCCTGCATGGCTGGATCGCCCCTCTGCTGCCCTTGCGCGACGGCATCTCAATTCTGCTCAAACTATTGCGCGAAAGCGGCCGGACGCATCATTTCACCGCCTTCCACGGCAGCTTCCAGCAGATGCAGGGCGGGCGGGTGGCACAAATGTTACGCGTCTCGCTTGATACCGAGTTGCCCTGCATTCCCGAGGTCAGCGCAAACAAGTACGCCCTCAACATCCGCTTCGTCGAGGCCAAATACACAGCCAAGACCGCCCTCTACGACCAGGATGTCGCCTTCGACCTGACCTTCTGCTCGCTGCAATGAACAAGCCTCTCATCGTCATCTGCCCGACTTGCGGCAAGGAACATGCATGGGACAGCAATAACCGATTCCGCCCGTTTTGCAGCGAACGCTGCAAACTCATCGATCTGGGGAAATGGGCGAACGAAGAATATCGCGTCGAACAACGCGAGCAGGAAATATCCGATCCGGATCACCAGGCCTGACGTAGCAGTGCAATGCCATGCGCTCCGTGTTCCCAGGCGATCTGCATGTCTTCCTGTTTCAATCCCCCCAAGGCATACACCGGGATAGACGAATCCGCCGCGAGAGCGGCAAAACTCTTCCAGCCCAGATGTGGCGCACCCGGATGAGATTGAGTCGGCATCACCGGACTCAGCAAAGCGAAATCGCAATCCAGCACTTCCGCGCGGCGCAACTCCTGGGCGTTGTGACAGGACGCAGCACACCAATCCACGGCAGGACGTTTCTTCAGCTCCGCGAGCTGGGCCGAAGTCAATTGCACACCATCTGCGCCAACCGCCTGCGCCAAAACCACATCTGCATTAAGCAGAACCTTAGCACCGTGAATGTGAGCCATTGCCACCACACGCTGCGCCAGCGAGTACAGTTCTTCCCGCGGCAACTCTTTCTCGCGCAACTGAATCAGCTTTAGCCCCGCATCCAGTTTGGCCTGAAGTCTTGTCAGAAATGGCTCCACGCCCAGCTCGGCGGCATTGCTGATGGCATACAGCGTTGGCAATTCCAGTGCGCGCAGAATGGGTGAGTTGGCGGGAAGGATTGGATCGACATTTGCTTGTCCCGGCTGCTGCCACTCGAACTGCTGGCCCTCGTGCGGATGCAATTCACCGGACCATTCCGTCACACGGAAGAAGTTCAGCCGCACGGTCGCATGCGGATAGGTGAACACGCGTGTAAGCCAGGGATAGGCGGTCTGCACGGTGATGCCGAGTTCCTCGTGCAGCTCGCGCACCAATGCATGAAACGCGGTCTCGCCGACCTCCACCTTGCCACCGGGAAATTCCCAGTAACCGGACCAGATCTTGTCGGGAGGACGCTGCGCAAGGAGAAAAGTGCCGTCGGGACGTTGCAGGACCGCGGCGGAAACTTCGACGACTTTATCTTTCGACATGCCGACCGCACCAGTCCCGCGCGAACTGCCCTGCCACCCTGCCGCTGCGCGACCCGCGCAATAACGACCATTGCAGCGCCGCAGTGCGCACATCATCCGTCATCCCGGACTTCCAGCCATGGTGCGCCAGCCAGTGCGCGGCCACCGCAAGATATTCATCCTGCGCGAACGGATAAAAGGATATCCACAAGCCGAAGCGCTCGGACAGCGACACCTTCTCCTCCACACTCTCCGCCGGATGCACCTCATCGCCCACATATTTCGTGGCGAGATTGTCCTGCATCGATTGCGGCATCAAGTGGCGGCGGTTGGATGTCGCGTAGATGAGCAGGTTGTCGGAGAACGCCACCAGATCGCCGTCCAGTGCCGCCTTGAGCGACTGGTAACCGGGTTCGTCGGCATTGAAGGAAAGATCGTCGCAATACAGGATGAAGCGCTCGCTGCGCCCCTGCACCAGACCGACGATGTACGCCAGATCGATCAAGCCCTGCTTGTCGATCTGGATCACGCGCAAGCCTTGTCCGGCGTATTCATTCAACAAGGCTTTCACCAGCGACGACTTGCCAGTGCCGCGCGCGCCGGAAAGCAGCACGTTGTTCGCCGTACCGCCGCGCACGAATTGTTCGGTGTTCTGCCTGATGCGCTGTTTCTGGTCGTCGATGCCGAGCAGGTCGGAGAGCGCGATACGCTGGAAATTCAGAACGGGATGTAACGCGCGTTGCTGGTGGTCCCAGCGGAATGCCGCAGCAGATTGCCAATCGGGTGTTTGCGGCTGTGCGCCGGGCAGGATTTTTTCCAGGCGAACGAGCAAGCCTTCGGCACGGGCGAGAAACTTGTCCAGCTTATCCATAGAACACTTCCCCCGTGCGGGAGCCGCAAATCAACTTCTGTAGCTCGCGTTGATCTTCACGTAATCGTAAGAGAAATCGCACGTCCACAGCGTGGCGTTCACCGCCCCGCGGTTCAGCACCACGCGAATGGTAATATCGTTTTGCTTCATCACACGCTGGCCGTCTTCTTCCTGATAGCTTGCTGCGCGTCCGCCCTTCTCGGCCACCAGCACGTCGTCAAGGTACAGTTTCAGTTTCGCGACATCGAGATCGCCCACACCCGCATAGCCGATCGCAGCGAGGATGCGCCCGAGGTTGGGATCGGAAGCGAAGAATGCAGTTTTAACCAGGGGAGAGTGCGCAATGGCGTAGCCGATCTTTTTGCACTCGGCTTCGTCCTTGCCACCCTCGACCTTGATGGTGATGAACTTGGTGGCGCCTTCGCCGTCGCGCACGATGGCCTGCGCCAGCAAGGTGGCGACTTCGGTGATGACGGCCTGCATCGCGGTACGGCTTGCGGCATCTATTGTCACACCACTCTTGCCGGTGGCGATCAGCATCAGCGCATCATTGGTGGAGGTGTCGCCGTCCACGGTGATGCAGTTGAACGAGCGGTTGGCCGCTTCTGACACCATCTGCTGCAACAGCGGTTGCGCGATGGCGGCATCGGTGGCGATATAGCCCAGCATGGTGGCCATGTTGGGATGGATCATCCCGGAACCCTTGGACATGCCGGTGACGGTGACGGTCTTGCCGCCGATCTGCACCTGTCTGCTCACCGCCTTGGCGACAATGTCGGTGGTCATGATGGCGTGCGCGGCATCGAACCAGTTGTCGGCCTTCAGGTTGGCGATGGCTTGTGGCATTCCGGCGACGATCTTGTCTACCGGCAGTGTTTCCATGATGACGCCGGTGGAGTATGGCAACACCTGCTCTGGTGTGTATCCCAGCAGTTTCGCCAGTTCCGCACAGGTGGTGCGTGCGGCGATCATGCCTTGCTCGCCGGTGCCGGCGTTGGCATTGCCGGTATTCACAACCAACGCCCGGATACCTTTGTTCGCGGCGAGATGTTCCTTCGCGACGGTGACTGGTGCTGCGCAGAAGCGATTGGTGGTGAACACGCCCGCAACGGTCGCGCCCTCTTCAAGCTTGATGACCAGCAAGTCCTTGCGGTCGGCTCGTTTGATGCCCGCTTCCGCGATGCCCAAAGAAACGCCCGCAACGGGCAACAGTTGTGCCGCGACGGGCGTGGAGAGATTCACCGGCATTCAGCTTCCTTTAGAAACGGCCTTTGGTCCTGTAAATGTAGTTGCTCATTTCGACCGACTGCATGTTCATGCGGCGAACGATGCCGTGGGTATGGCGCACGATGCCGCGCATCACGTAATACACGATGGCAGGCTGGGAGTTCAGCAGCGATTCGAACTTGGAACGCTCCAGCAACAGCACCTGGCAGTCGGTCTTGGCCACCACGGTGGCGCTGATCTGCGAAACATTACCGCCCGCGAAGGTGATGATGCCGGCAAGATCGCCCGGTTCCAGCAGATGCAGGGTGGCCTGCTCCCCACCAAGGGTCGCCGTCGCCTCCACTTCGCCGGTGGCCAGCACTATCAGAGAGTTTTTCAGGCTTTCCTCACCCGGCCGCAGCAATGCAGTCCCGGCTTTGAAGTTCCTGACTTCGAACAGTCGCGCCAGAATTTCGATCTCGGCATCGCGCAACTCCTCGGTCAGGGTCGAGTTGTTCAAGGTTTGCAAAATCAGATTGTCTGTCGGCATCTCAAATTTCTCCCCGCATTTGTTATTTTCAGTTCAGTCTACCATGACACTGTTTGTATTTTTTCCCCGAGCCGCACGGGCAGGGATCGTTGCGACCGACCTTTTCGCCGCCTCTTACAAAAGGCTTGTGTTCTTCGGCCTGCTGATCGGTTGACCCGAGTGCTTCCTCGTAGTCGGCGTGATGATACTGCACATTTTCCGGGGCGTGGGGCGCTTCCGCTGCGGCCACATCGGCCTCGCTGCGTATCTGCACGTTCATCAGTATCTGCGTCACATCGCGCTTGATCGTTTCCAGCATGGTAGAGAACAGCTCGAACGCTTCGCGTTTGTATTCCTGCTTGGGGTTCTTCTGCGCATAGCCGCGCAGATGGATACCCTGGCGCAGGTGATCCAGCGCCGCCAGATGTTCGCGCCAGTGCTGGTCCAGACTTTGCAACATGATGATGCGCTCATAACCGTGCATCACCTCGCCACCGACCTGGTCGACCTTGGCCTGGTATTGCTGTTGCGCGACCTCGACCACTTTTGCGCGCACGCCGTTTTCGTCCATTTGCTTGTCCTGCGCCAGCCATATCGCCACCGGTACATGCAACTGGAAATCGGCCGCCAGCGCCTTCTCCAGCCCCGGCGCATCCCATTGCTCTTCCATGCTGCCGGGCGGGATATATTCCGCCACGGCATCCGCCAGCACGCTCTCGCGCATGGCAGCGATGGTCTCGGAGATATCGGTGCTTTCCAGCAGTTCGCTGCGCTGCTGGTAGATCACCTTGCGCTGGTCGTTGGCGACGTCGTCGTATTCCAGGATTTGCTTGCGCATGTCGAAGTTGCGCGCCTCGACCTTGCGCTGCGCGTTCTCGATCGCGCGCGTCACCCAGCTATGTTCGATGGCCTCGCCCTCGGGCAGCTTGAACTTGTTCATGATCGCGGCGACGCGATCGGAAGCGAAGATGCGCAACAGCGGATCTTCCAGCGACAGGTAGAAGCGGCTGGAACCGGGGTCGCCCTGGCGGCCGGAACGGCCGCGCAACTGGTTGTCGACGCGGCGCGACTCGTGGCGCTCGGTACCGATGATATGCAGGCCGCCGCTGGCAACCACTTGCTCATGGACGGGTTGCCACTCGGTACGCAATTGCGCGATGCGCTGTTCCCTGGCTGCCGCATCGAGACTTTCGTCCATGCGCACCAGTTCTATCGGCTTCTCCACGTTACCGCCCAGCACGATATCGGTACCGCGGCCCGCCATGTTGGTGGCGATCGTGATCATTTTTGGACTACCTGCCTGCGCCACGATCTCGGCCTCACGCGCATGCTGTTTGGCGTTCAACACCTGGTGCGGCAGCTTGGCTTTTTCCAGCATGCCGGAAAGCAGTTCGGAGGTCTCGATGGAGGTCGTGCCCACCAGCACCGGCTGGCCGCGCTCATAGCAGTCGCGCACATCGGCGATGACCGCGGCATATTTCTCCGGCGAACTCAGATAGACCTTGTCCATCATGTCCTTGCGTATGGTCGGACGGTGCGGCGGGATGATGACAGTTTCCAGGCTATAGATAGTCTGGAACTCATAGGCCTCGGTATCCGCCGTACCGGTCATGCCGGACAGCTTCTGATACATGCGGAAATAGTTCTGGAAGGTGATCGAGGCCAGCGTCTGGTTTTCTTTCTGGATCGCTACACCTTCCTTGGCTTCGACCGCTTGGTGCAGGCCGTCCGACCAGCGGCGACCGGCCATCAAGCGCCCGGTGAACTCATCGACGATCACCACTTCGTTGTTCTGCACCACGTAGTGCTGGTCGCGCAGGAACAGGTTATGAGCCTTCAGCGCTGCATACAGGTGGTGGATCAGCGTGATATTGGCCGGGTCGTACAGACTGCCGCCCTCGGGCAACATGCCCGCCTGTGCCAGCAACTGTTCGGCATGCTCGTGCCCGATCTCGCTGAGTAATATCTGATGGTTCTTTTCGTCGACGTGGTAATCGCCGGGCGCGTTCTCGTCGGCTTGGCGCTTCAGGCTAGGCGCCAACTTATCCATCCTCAGGTAAACGTCGAGATTGTCCTCGGCCTGACCGGAGATGATCAGCGGTGTGCGCGCCTCGTCGATGAGGATGGAGTCCACCTCGTCGACGATGGCGAAATTCAGTCCGCGCTGGAAGCGCTCATTCGCCTGTGCCGCCATGTTGTCGCGCAGGTAATCGAAGCCGAATTCGTTGTTGGTACCATAGGTGATGTCAGCACCATAGGCCGCCTGCTTGTCCGCATGTTCCATGCTGGTCAGGATGACGCCCACCGACAGACCGAGAAAACGGTACAACTTGCCCATCCACTCCGCGTCGCGCGCCGCCAGATAGTCGTTCACTGTCACCACATGCACGCCCTTGCCGGACAAGGCATTCAGGTAGGCAGGCAATGTCGCCATCAGCGTCTTGCCTTCGCCCGTGCGCATCTCGGCGATCTTGCCGTAATGCAGCACCATGCCGCCGATGAGTTGCACATCGAAATGGCGCATCTGCAAAGCTCTTTTGCCGCCCTCACGCACCACGGCGAAGGCCTCGGGCAGGATGTCGTCCAGCGTCGCGCCGTTCTGCACGCGCTGCTTGAACTCGGCCGTCTTGCCGCGCAACTCATCGTCGGAAAGCGCAGAAACCTCAGCCTCCAGCGCATTGATGCGGACAACGGTTTGGCGATATTGCTTGAGCAGACGGTCGTTACGACTGCCAAACACGGATTTCAACAATTTGGAGATCATGCTGTTTTTTTCTACCGCTATTCGTACAAATAAAAAAGGGTGAGGCAGGCACCTCACCCTTGGATCAAGCCGGAAACATCAACTGGCTGCTTTTTCCAGGAAGCGGACCGGGTTCTGGGCCATGCCCTTGTATCTCACCTCGAAGTGCAGATGCGGCCCGGTCGAGCGGCCCGTGCTGCCCGACAGGGCGATCTCCTGCCCGCGGCGCACCATCTGACCGACCTTGACCAGCAACTTGGACGCATGCGCATAGCGCGTGATGACCTGGTTGCCGTGATCGATCTCGATCATATTACCATACTGCGGATGGGCATCCGAATACACCACCATACCCCCGGCAGATGCGTGGATGGTCGTGCCCGAGGGAACCATGTAATCCACGCCTTCATGCATGGCATTCTTCCCGGTAAAAGGGTCGATGCGCCAGCCGAAGTTGGAGGAATACCAGCCTGTGGTGATGGGAGGGATGGAGGGCAGCAGCTTTTTGCTCAGCTTGTCCTGCATGAGCAGGGTCTCAAGCGCCACCAGCTTGTCGCTGCGATCGCTCAGCAGCGCGTTCAGCTCGGCCATCTGCTGTGTCATCGCCTCAAGTGAGATGTCCTGATGCAGTGCGACCGGCAGGAACGGGCCGCCTTGGGCTGGCATCTTGTCGAAAGAGAACTCCTGCGGTTTCATGCCGGTCAATTTGGCCAACCTGGCGCCCAGACCGTCCAGACGCAGTAATTGCGCCTGCATCTGACCCAGACGGACCGCCAGCGTGTCCAGGTTGTTGCGCATGTATTCCTGTTGCTGCTTCTGCTCGTCCTGCTGGGCACTGGCCATCCAGCTGCGCAACTCATTGCTCAGCATCTGCGGCTGGAAGCGCACGATGGCATACTGCGCCGCCATCAAAGCGGCGACGAACAAGCCCATCGTCAGGATGACTATCATCATCAGATGCCAGCCGTTCAGCGTGATGCTGCGAGCTTTTGCAAATCGATTGGAAACTAGAATAATATTCACGCAACCCCCTTATGACGCGACTACTTAACCTAACGTGCCGCACCGTCTGAACGCCTTTCTGGCCTCCAATCAGGATCTACGGCTTCTTTCAAGCAAAGCTGAGCAAATCGCAGCCTTGCAAAAGCACTATGAGTCAATTTTGCCGGACTCCCTGAAGCGTAACAGTCAGGTGTTACAACTGCGCCAGCAGACTCTGATCATCGCCGTACCCAGTGGCGCCGTAGCCGCCAAACTCCGCCAGATGACCGGCGAGCTCATTTCCCTTTTTCAAGCAAGGGGATGCGAGGTTACTGGAATTCAAATCAAGGTGCAAGTAAGGTCCACCCAACCACCCATCAAGACGCTTCCGCGCAAACCCGGGGCGGGCGCCCGAACTGCACTGGAAAAGCTGGGACAGACACTGTCCGATTCGCCGCTCAGGAGCGCCCTGATGCGTCTCGCGAAACGGGTCTAGACGAATACCCGCCAGGCTACCAGCCCGTAGCGCTCGAGCAGATATAGTGCCGCCGACACCAGCAGCACGTACATCATGAAGCGCAGCACTTGCCAGGCGAATCCCGCATAGCGCAGGTCGCGCGTGAAAAAATACATGACGGTGGAGACGGCGACCAGCAGGATCGTGATGAGCAGTGCCAGCCGGATCAGCATCGCCGCCTACCCTGTCAGGCGGTTTGCAATTGCAGGCGCAGGAAGTCGGGAGCTTCTTCCGGCTTTTCAAAGGTGATCAGCTCCCAGGCCGACTCGTCGGCCAGCAGGGCGCGGCACAGGGCATTGTTGAGAGCATGACCTGATTTGTAGCCCGAGAATGCGCCGATCAGCGGATGGCCGAGCAGGTACAGATCACCGATGGCATCCAGGACCTTATGCTTGACGAATTCGTCCTCGAAACGCAGTCCGTCCGGATTGATCACGCGGTATTCGTCCATGACGATGGCGTTATCCAGGTTGCCGCCCAGCGCCAGACCCTGCGAACGCATGTATTCCACTTCCTGCATGAAGCCGAAAGTACGGGCGCGGCTGACTTCCTTTATATAGGACTGCGCCCCCAGATCGATCGTGACGTTTTGTTTGGTATTGGCAAATACCGGGTGGGTGAAATTGATGGTGAAATTAAGCTTGTAGCCGTTGTAGGGCTCGAAACGCACCCACTTGTCTCCATCTTTCACTTCCACGGTCTTTTTGATGCGAATGAACTTTTTGGCTGCAGCTTGCTCGACGATGCCGGCCGATTGCAGCAGGAAGATAAATGTGCCGGCACTGCCGTCCATGATGGGCAGTTCCGGACTGGTCAGTTCGACGATGGCGTTATCGATACCCAGTCCAGCCAATGCGGACATCAGGTGTTCGATGGTGGCCACTCGCGTACCGTGCGCAACCAGACAGGTGGAAAGGCGGGTGTCCTGCACCTCACGTGCCACAGCACGAATTTCTACAGGCTGCGGCAAGTCAACGCGACGGAACACGATACCGCTGTCGATGGCGGCCGGGCGCAAGGTCAGGTAGACCTTCTCGCCAGTGTGCAGACCGACTCCTGTCGCCTGCACCGTCGTCTTCAATGTGCGCTGTTTGACCATTGCCTATATACCCGAGTAATCCGGTACGAAGTTTAACATAGCCCTAAAGCAGGGTTTGGGAACCGGGAATTGGGACTTGGGGGAATTTCACCCTAATTCCTAAATCCGAAATCCGAAATCCAAATCCTGCTTTAGTCCGCCTGTTTGCGCAGGAACGACGGAATATCCAGCGGATCTACGCCAGATTGTTTCATCGCTTCCAAGGCTTCGCGATGACGTCCGGTGCGAATCACTGCCGGCATGTCCAGTTCGTTGTAGTTCACCATCGGCGCGTCGTGCGTGCCGGTGCGCAACTGCTTGTTGTAGATCAGTTCCGGTTTGGGCTGCTTGCGTGCCAAGGGGGCGCCCAGTCCAGTCGCCACGATGGTCACGCGCAATTCGTCGCCCATGTCTTCGTCAAACACCGAACCCACGATCACGGTCGCTTCAGACGCGGCGAACTGAAAGCAGTTCATCACTTCGTGCAGCTCTTCCAAAGTCAGGTTGCTGCTGGAGGTGATGTTGACCAGTACGCCGCGGGCGCCGGACAGATCCACATCTTCCAGCAAGGGGCTGGCGATAGCCTGCTCGGCAGCGCGCTGAGCACGCCCTTCGCCGGATGCGGAAGCCGCACCCATCATGGCCATGCCGTTCTCGGACATCAGCGTGCACACGTCGGCAAAGTCCACGTTGACCATGCCGGGTACGTTGATGACCTCGGCGATACCTGCGACCGCGCCCTGCAGCACGCCGTTCGCCGCCTTGAACGCTTCCGGCAGCGTGGTCTTGCCGCCCAGTACTTCCATCAGCTTGGCATTCGGCACGATGATCAGCGAGTCGACATGGATCGATAGTTCTTCGATGCCGCTCTGCGCCAGCGACATGCGCTTGCCCTCGAAAACAAAGGGTTTGGTGACGACAGCCACCGTAAGGATGCCCATCTCCTTGGCCACCTGCGCCACGATGGGTGCCGCCCCGGTACCGGTGCCGCCGCCCATGCCCGCGGTGATGAACACCATGTTCGCACCGTTGATGATCTCGGCGATGCGCTCGCGGTCCTCGATCGCCGCAGCCTGTCCGATTTCGGGTTTGGCGCCCGCGCCCAGTCCCTTGGTCAGGTTGGCGCCGATCTGCAACTGCACGCGCGCCTTGCTGCGACGCAACGCCTGCGCATCGGTGTTGATGGTGATGAACTCGACCCCCTGCACCCCTTGGTCGATCATGTGATCGACGGCATTGCTGCCGCAGCCTCCGACACCGACCACCTTGATCACTGCGCCTTGCGGCTGAGCATCCATTAACTCGAACATAGCTATTCTCCTTATTTAAATTGCAAACCAACCCTGAACCAGAAAACTAAAAATTGCGTTGAAACCAGGTTTTCATACTTGCCAGTACATCGCCGAACGAACCCGAGTGGACTCGCGTCACCTCGTCGCGCTGGTGTCTATCCAGCCCGTACAGCAGCAGACCCACGCCCGTGGCATAGCGCGGCGTCTTCACCACATCCAACAAACCGCCGATGTTGCGCGGCACCCCCATGCGCACCGGCATGTGGAATATCTCCTCGCCCAGCTCGACCATGCCCTGCATGGCGCTGCTGCCGCCGGTCAGCACGACGCCGGAGGAAAGCAGATCCTCGAAACCGCTGCGGCGCAGTTCCTGCTGCACCAGCGAGTACAACTCTTCCACGCGCGGCTCGATCACCTCCGCCAGCGTGTGCCGCGACAGGGTGCGCGCACTGCGTTCGCCCACACCGGGCACCTCGATCGGTGCATCGTTGGCGAGCTGGCGCAACGCGCAGCCGTATTTGATCTTGATGTCCTCCGCATCCTTGGTCGGCGTGCGCAAAGCCATAGCAATATCGTTGGTGATCTGGTCGCCCGCAATCGGTATCACCGCCGTGTGACGGATCGCGCCGTTGGTGAACACCGCCACATCGGTGGTGCCGCCACCGATGTCGACCAGACACACGCCCAGTTCCTTCTCGTCCTCGGCCAGCACCGCCTTGCTCGACGCCAGCGGCTGCAGGATCATCTCGCTCACTTCCAGGCCGCAGCGGTGGATGCACTTCAGGATGTTCTGCACCGCCGACACCGCACCGGTGACGATGTGAATCTCCACTTCCAGCCGCATGCCGCTCATGCCCAACGGCTTCTTGATGCCTTCCTGACCGTCGATACTGAACTCCTGTTCGAGGATGTGCAGGATCTGCTGGTCGCCCGGCAGGCTGATCGAACTGGCGGTGTCGATCGCGCGCACGATATCGGCGTGCGCCACTTCCTTATCCTTGATCTTGATCATGCCGTTGGCGTTGGAGCTTCTGATGTGGCCACCCGCGATGCCGGTATAAACCTCGCGGATCTTGCAGTCGGCCATCAGCTCGGCTTCCTCCAGTGCGCGCTGGATGGCAGCCACCGTGGCGTCGATGTTCACCACCATGCCCTTCTTCATGCCGGAGGACTGGTGCATGCCCGCACCGATCACTTCCAGCGTGCCCTCCGGCCTGATCTCGGCGACGATGCACGCGATCTTCGACGTGCCGATGTCCAGCCCCACGATCAGATTCTTGCTTTCCCTGTTCTTGCTCATCGCTGTCCCCTTACTGCTGCTTCAAACTTCTCTGCCGGGCAGATACACCGCAAACCCGCTGCGGTAACGCAGATCAACCTGCTTCGCCGGGCGCGCCAACACGGCCAGGCTGTACGGATACACGGCAACGAAACGTGCCAAGCGCTGCTGCATCTCCTCGCGCCCCAGCTCGATCACCATGCCGTCATCCAGCCTCACCTGCCAGGCATAGCGCGGCGACAGGCTAAGCTGCACGATCTGCTGCTGTAGCGGCTGCAGTACCGCACTCAATTCGGCATACATCTGCGCCACCTGCAGCGAGCTGTCCGGCTGTCCGATGAACTCCGGCAACTTATGCTCGACCTTTCCGGCAAATACCTCGCCGTGCGTATTCACCAGTTCCGTGCCGTTCCAGCGCGCCAGCACCACCTGTTCTTCCACTTCCACTTCCAGACTCCACGGGAACTTGCGCCGCACACTCACCTTGCGCACCCAAGGCAACTGCTCGAACGCCTGCCGCGTCCTTTCCAGATCCACTGTGAAGAAATTCCCGCTAACCTTCTCACGCACCAATTTTTCCAGCGCCGCGACCGGGACGCGCTGCGGCGCGGCGGTCAGCTCCACTGCACGCAAAGGAAACACCGGCAACTGCAGCACGTAGCGCGCAGCGCCGTACAGCACCAGCACCAGGCTGATGCCGAACAGCGCATTGGCAATACTGCGCAGCAGCGGTGCGTTATCCCACATGCGATCCTTCCAATATCTGTACCACCAGTTGCTCGAAACTGATGCCTGCCTGGCGGGCCGCCATCGGCACCAGACTGTGGTCGGTCATACCCGGCGCGGTGTTGATCTCCAGCAGATAGAACTTGCCGTCCTCGCCGCGCAGGAAATCCACCCGTCCCCAGCCCTCGCAACCGATGAGCTGGAAGGCCAGCAACGCCAGATGCTGCATCTCCGCTTCCTGTTCGGAGGAGAGGCCGCAAGGGCAAAGGTAGCGCGTATCGTCGCGCAGGTACTTCGCCTCGTAGTCATAGAACTCGCTGGCCGGTTCGATCTTGATCACCGGTAAGGCGCGGCCGTTCAGGATCGCCACGGTGTATTCGCCGCCGCTCATGAAGCTCTCGGCGATCACCACCTTGTCGTGCTTCGCCGCTTCGGCATAGGCCGCGGGCAGCTCCTCCACCGTCTTCACCTTGGTCACACCGACGCTTGAGCCTTCGCTGGAGGGCTTGATGAACAACGGCAGGTCCAGATGGTCGGCCACTGCATTCCAGTCGGTCGGTCCGGTCAGCGCCTCATATTCAGGAATGGGCAAGCCGGCCGCTTGCCACACCAGCTTGGTGCGCCATTTATCCATCGCGATGGCCGAGGCCATCACGCCGCTGCCGGTGTAAGGGATACCCATCAATTCCAGCGCACCCTGCACCGTACCGTCTTCGCCGAAGCGTCCGTGCAGGATGATGAACACGCGTTCGAACTTCTCTTTCTTCAGCTCGGACAGGTCGCGCTCCGCCGGATCGAAGGCATGCGCGTCCACGCCGCTTTTCTTCAGCGCAGCCAGCACCGCATTGCCGCTTTTCAACGACACCTCGCGCTCAGCCGAGCGCCCGCCGAACAACACCGCCACTTTCCCAAAGTTCATCAAGCTTTTTCTCCTACGATTCTCACTTCCGGATGCAACTCGACCCCGGTCTGCTGCTTCACTGTCGCCTGCACCTCGCTGATCAACTCCTCAATATCCGCCGCAGTCGCACCGCCTACATTGACGATGAAGTTGGCATGTTTCTGCGACACCTCGGCGCCGCCGATCCTGCGACCCTTCAATCCACAGTCCTCGATCAACTTCGCCGCATGCCCTCCCTCGGGATTGCGGAACACCGAGCCCGCATTGGGCAGCTGCAGCGGCTGGCTGGCGCTGCGCTTCTCCATCAACTCTTTGATGTCCTGACGCGCTTTTTCCACATCGCCTGTTTCCAGCTTCAGCCAGGCGCCGACGAAGAACTCGTCGCTCGCCTTGCGCAACGCCACATGGCGATAGCCGATCTCGTATTCCTGCGGCGTGCGCTCCAGCAGCTCTCCGCTGCGTGTCAGTACCTGCACGCGCACCACCTTCTGCCAGGTCTCGCCGCCGTAACAGCCCGCATTCATCGCCAACATGCCGCCCAGCGTGCCGGGGATGCCGACGAAGAACTCCGCACCGCACAAGTTATTGCTCGCAGCGAAGCGCGCCAGCTTCGCGCCGGGCACGCCGGCCTGCACGTAGATCAGATCGCCGTCCATGCGCAGCTCGGTCAGCGCGCCCACCATCTGCAGTACCGTGCCGCGATAGCCGCCGTCGCGCACCAGCAGGTTGCTGCCTAAGCCAACAGCCAGCAGCGACTCGGTCAGCGGTGTCTGCCGCAGGAACTGCTGCAGGTCGGCGAGATCGGCCGGACGATACAGTTGCTGCGCGACACCGCCCGCACGCCAGCTCACGTGGCGCGACATGGGCTCGTCGCGGAGCATCTCTCCACGCAACTCCTCGGCCCTGAACTGTGTCGGTTCGCTCATCTTCATTTCATCTGCTTCACTAAGCTCGGCACACCGCCGATGGAGCCCGCGCCCATGGTCAGCACCACATCGCCGTCCTTCGCCATCTGCATGATGGTCTGCGGCATGTCGGCGATGTTCTCTACAAACACCGCTTCGCTCTGACCCGCCACACGCAGCGCGTGCATTAATGCGCGACCGTCAGCTGCCACAATGGGCGCTTCGCCGGCGGCATATATCTCCGCCAAAGCCAGTGCGTCCACCGTGCCCAGCACTTTGACGAAATCCTCGAACAGGTCGCGCGTGCGCGTGTAGCGATGCGGCTGGAAGGCCAGCAGCAGGCGTTTTTTGGGGAAAGCGCCGCGCACCGCAGCGAGCGTCGCCTTCATCTCCACCGGGTGATGGCCGTAGTCGTCGATCAGCGTGAACGATCCGCCGGAGGGCAGCGGGATCTCGCCGTAGCGCTGCATGCGCCGTCCCACGCCCTCGAACTCGGCCAGCGCCGCAACGATGGCCCCAGGCGCGACACCCACTTCCAGTCCGACCG
This sequence comes from Gammaproteobacteria bacterium, assembly GCA_018813765.1. Classification (GTDB taxonomy): domain Bacteria; phylum Pseudomonadota; class Gammaproteobacteria; order Burkholderiales; family Gallionellaceae; genus Sideroxyarcus. Next base: position 59,794 of record JAHJBC010000001.1, read on the forward strand.
CGATGGCAGCCAGCGCGTTGAGCACGTTGTGCTCGCCCGCCAGATTGAGCGTGATATCGAGATCGAGCGGCCTGCCTTCGAACAGACATTTTTCGTCGTGGCGGCATTGCGCGGTGAAGCACATCTTGCCGCCCTCGTGCCGCACTTTCACGGCGCGTATCTGCGCATCCTCGCCAAGACCGTAGGTGGTGATCGGCTTGCTGATGCGCGGCAGTATTTCGCGCACGTTCGCATCGTCCGAGCACAGGATGGCGCGGCCATAGAACGGCAGACGCTCGACGAAATCGACAAAGGCTTGCTTCAGCTTGTTGAAGTCGTGGCCGTAGGTCTCCATGTGATCAGCGTCGATGTTGGTGACCACGGCCAGGATGGGCGTGAGATACAGGAACGAAGCATCGGACTCGTCCGCTTCGGCCACAATGAATTCGCCGGTGCCCAGCCGCGCATTCGCGCCGCTGCTGTTGAGGCGCCCGCCGATGACGAAGGTCGGGTCGTAACCGCCCTTGGACAGCACGCTGGTGACCAGTGAGGTGGTGGTGGTCTTGCCGTGCGTGCCCGCAATGGCGATGCCCTGGCGCAGGCGCATCAGCTCGGCCAGCATCACAGCGCGCGGCACTATCGGGATGCGCTGTTCGCGCGCCGCCACCACTTCCGGGTTGTCGGCCTTCACCGCAGTGGAAGTCACTACTGCATCGGCATCGCACAGATGCTTCTCGCTGTGTCCCTGATACACGGTCGCGCCCAACGATTGCAGACGCTGTGTGACGGCACTGTCTGCCAGGTCGGAACCGCTCACCTTGAAGCCCAGGTTGAGCAGCACCTCGGCGATGCCGTTCATGCCGGAGCCGCCGATACCGACGAAGTGGATGTGTTTGATCTTGTGTTTCATATTTATCCTATCCAGCCAATGCCACGCACACTTGCGCCACTTGTTGTGTCGCGTCCGGTTTTGCCAGGCTGTGCGCGGCTTGCGCCATCGTCAGCAGCTTCTCTCGCGTCATCTCGCGCAGCAGTTGCGCCAATCTTTCCGCGCTCAGTTCCGTTTGCGGCAACAACACCGCCGCACCGTGCTCGCTCAGGAAGCGCGCGTTGTGCGTCTGGTGATCGTCCACCGCAAACGGGAACGGTACCAGCACGCTCGCCACGCCCGCCGCCGCGAGTTCGGCGATGGTCAGCGCTCCCGCGCGGCAGATCACTACATCGGCCTTGGCATATTGCTCCGCCATGTCGTCGAGGAAGGCGCGGATGTCCACGCTCACGCCCGCCTCTGCATACAGTTTTTGCACGGCCTCGAAATTCTTTTTGCCGGTCTGGTGCAGCACGTGCGGGCGCTCCTGTTCACTCAGCAACGCCAACGCTTGCGGCAATGCCTCGTTCAACGCCTTCGCCCCGAGGCTGCCGCCCACCACCAACACGTTCAACTTTCCGCTGCGGCCAGCGAAACGCACTTGTGGTACAGCTAATGCAGCGATGTCGGCGCGCACCGGGTTGCCGCACCACTGCGCTTTCTTCAGCACCTCCGGGAAACCGCTCAGCACGCGGTCCGCCAGATGCGCCAGCACCTTGTTGCTCAGCCCGGCGATGGAGTTCTGCTCGTGGATCACCAGCGGCCGACCGAGGAATGCGGCCATCATGCCGCCGGGGAAGGTGATGTAACCGCCCATGCCCAGCACCACATCGGGACGGTGACGCAACAGTGCCGCGATGCTCTGTGCGAATGCGCGCAACAACAACAACGGCAGCAGCAGCAGTCGCATCACCCCCTTGCCGCGCACGCCGGAGAAATTCACCCAAGCCACCGGGTAGCCATGTTTCGGCACCAGATCCGCTTCCATGCTGTTGGGCGCGCCCAGCCACATCACGTTCCAGCCCTGCGCGTGCAACGCATCGGCCACTGCCAGCCCCGGGTAGATATGCCCGCCGGTGCCGCCGGCCATGATGAGGATGGTGCGGCTCATATCGGCAACCCCCGAGCCACGCGTCTGTTTTGGCTACGGCCGCCCCGTTGGTGCTTAACTTGCTTACGCAAGTTAGCCTGCGCCGAAACCGCCGGAATGCAGCGATTCTGGCTCCGTATTTCAATGTAGAGGTTCTCAATGCTCATATTGGCAAACCTCGCGCGACCCGGCGGTTTTCATAATCGATTCTGAGCAACACCGCGATCGCCATCAGGTTCACCACCACGCCACTGCCGCCGAAGCTCAGGAACGGCAGGGTCAGTCCCTTGGTCGGCAGCACGCCCATGTTCACGCCGATGTTGATCATCGCCTGCACGCCCAGCCACACCGCGATGCCCTGTGCCACCAGCGCAGCAAACAAGCTCTCGGACATCGCCGCCTGGCGGCCGATGGCGAAGGCGCGCACGATGAGCCAGCCGAACAGCAGGATGACCGCACTCACGCCGAACAGGCCGAGCTCTTCCGCGATCACTGCGAGCAGGAAGTCGGTGTGCGCTTCCGGCAGATAGAACAGTTTTTCCACGCTGCCACCGAGGCCGACGCCCAGCCACTCGCCGCGACCGAAAGCAATCAGTGCGTGGCTCAACTGGTAGCCTTTGCCGAAAGGATCGGCCCAGGGATCGAGGAAGCCCAGCACGCGCTGGGTGCGGTACTCGGACGAGAAGATCATGACCACGAACAGCAACGGCAGACCGACCGTGAGCGCCCCGAATATCTTCAGATTGAATCCGCCCAGCCACAGGATGCCCATCGCGATGGTGCAGATGACCACCAGCGCGCCGAAATCCGGTTCCATCAGCAGCAGTACGCCGACGAACCCCATCACGCCGAACATCGGCAGAAAGGGTTTGAGCAAATGGTCCTTCACCGCGCCCTTGCGCACCGCATAGTCGGCCGCGTACAACACCGCGAACAGCTTCATCAGTTCTGAGGGTTGCAGGTTGAACACGAGGAACGAGATCCAGCGTCGGCTGCCGTTCACCGCACGCCCGATGCCGGGGATCAGCACCAGCACCAGCAGCACCACGCCGATCAGGAACAGCCAGGGCGCGTACTCCTGCCACTTCCGGGTCGGTATCTGGAAGACGATCACCCCGGCCACGATGCCGACCGTGATGAAGAGCGCATGGCGCATCAGGTACCAGGTCGCCTGGTGTCCGGTGTATTTGCCTGCTTCGGCTGTGGCGATGGAGGACGAATAAACCATCACCAGACCGATGGCGAGCAGTGCCGTGACGATCCATGCCAGCACGTTGTCATATTCGGCCACGACGCGGCGCGGCGCATTCAATGTCGCGCTGAGCATGTCGCCTCCTTCTCTTTCACCGCCGCGATGAACACTTCCGCCCGATGCAGATAGTTCCGGTACATGTCGAAACTCGCGCAGGCTGGCGACATCAGCACCGCATCGCCGGGCTCGGCGCTTGCGAAGCAGATACTGACGGCCTCCGCCATGTCACTCGCGTGCAACACCGGTCTGCCGCAACCGGCGATCGCCTGCTCGATCAGTGGCGCATCGCGACCGATCAGCACCACGGCACGCGCATGCTGTGCCACCGCTTCTTTCAGCGGCGAAAAATCCTGCCCCTTGCCGTCGCCGCCCAGAATGACCACCGACTGACGGCCCAGCCCGCTCAATGCGGCGCAGGTCGCGCCCACGTTGGTACCCTTGGAATCGTCGTACCAGATGACGCCTTCGAACTCCGCTACCTTCTCCACCCGGTGCGGCAGCCCCTTGAACTCGCGCAACGCTTTCGTCAGCGGCGCCAGCGGGATGCCCAAGGCACGACACAACGCCAGCGCCGCCAGCGCGTTCGCCACGTTGTGCAATCCGCTTACCTGCAGCTCGTCAGTTCTCATCGCGCGCTGGGAACCCTGCACCAGCCATGTCTCACCACCCTCGCGCTCAACCCCCCAGTCCAGTGCCAACGGCGGCGGATTCAGACCGAAACTCACCACACTGCGCTCCTTGAGTGCCATCTGCATGCTTTCGGCGTCGTCGCGATTGAGCACCTGGGTACAACCGGAACCATCGCAGCGGAAGATGCGCGCCTTGGCTGCGATATAGGCCGCCATGTCCTCGTAGCGGTCGAGGTGGTCTTCGCTGATATTGAGTACGGTCGCCACGTCGGCGCTCAGGCTGTGCGTCGTCTCCAGTTGAAAGCTGGACAGCTCCAGCACCCACACCTGCGGCTGCCTGCCCTTGCGCTGCACCAGCACGTCCAGCACCGCAGGCGAAATATTGCCGGCCACCTCGGTATCCAGTCCGGCCGCCCGGCACATGGCACCGACCATGCTGGTGACGGTGGTCTTGCCGTTCGCGCCCGTTATCGCGATGACCTTGGGCCGATCCTGCTGCGGCAACGCCTGCGCGAACAGCTCGATATCGCCCGCCACCGGGATGCGCTGCGACAGGGCTTTCTGCACCAACGGCTCCGCCATCGGCACACCTGGGCTGATGGCAAGCAGTTCGATCCCGTCCAGCAGCTCGCTGCGGAACACGCCGCAGCGGATGTCGGCTTTGGGCATCTCCTGCTGCAGCAACGCCAGATTGGGCGGCGCATCGCGGCTGTCGGCGAGGCGCAGCTTCGCACCCTGCTGCTTCAGATATCGCGCAAGCGACAGCCCGGTCTCACCGAGACCGAGCACCAGCACTGATTTGTCGCGCAGATCGTTCATATTCCTCTTTAGCCTGTAGCTTGTGGCTGGTAGCTGGTAGCTTTAACCGGCGCGCGCAAAGCGCGCACTATTTAGCTACAAGCTACGGGCTACAAGCTACCCGCTTCTCTATTACCTCAACTTCAACGTTGCCAATCCAATAAGCACCAGCAGCATGGTGATGATCCAGAATCTCACCACCACTTGCGTTTCCTTCCAGCCCTTCTGCTCGAAGTGATGGTGCAGCGGCGCCATCAGCAGGATGCGTTGCCCGGTGCCGTAGCGGCGCTTGGTGTACTTGAACCAGGACACCTGCAGCATCACCGACACCGCCTCCACCACGAACACGCCGCCCATGATGAACAGCACCAGTTCCTGGCGGATGATGACCGCCACGGCGCCGAGCGCTGCGCCGAGCGCCAATGCGCCGACGTCGCCCATGAACACCTCCGCCGGATAGGCGTTGAACCAGAGGAAAGCGAGTCCGGCCCCGGAGATCGCGGCGCAAAACACCGCCAGCTCGCCCGCTCCGGGAATGGATGGCTCGCCCAGGTATTTGGAGAATTCGGCGTGGCCCGCTACATAGGCGAAGATCGCCAGCGCGGCCGCCACCATCACCGTCGGCATGATGGCGAGACCGTCGAGGCCGTCGGTCAAATTCACCGCATTGCTGCTGCCGACGATCACCAGATACACCAGCACGACGAAGCCGATGCCGCCCAGCGGGAGCACTAGGTGCTTGAAGAAGGGCACGATGAGTTCGGTTTGCTGCGGCAACGTCGCGTGCTGCACCAGGTAGATGCCGACCGCCAGTGCGATGAGCGACTGCCAGAACATCTTGGCGCGCGCGGACAAGCCATCGGGGTTGCGATGCACCACCTTGCGGTAATCGTCCACCCAGCCGATGGCGCCGACGCCCAGCGTGGTGAACAGCACCACCCAGATATAGGGATTGCGCAGATCACCCCACAGCAGCGTGGTGATGGCGACCGACATCAGGATCAGGGCGCCGCCCATGGTCGGCGTGCCTGCTTTCACCAGATGGGTCTGCGGGCCATCGCTGCGCACCGACTGGCCGATCTTCATCGCCGTCAGTTTGCGTATCATCCACGGCCCCAGCATGAATGAGATGATCAGCGCGGTCATCGCCGACATCACTGCGCGCAGCGTGATGTAGTTGAACACACTGAATGTGCGAACGTCCTGCGCCAGCCATTGGCTCAATGCGAGCAGCATGCTTCCTCCTTTTGCAGCGCGCAAAATTGCACGACCCGTTCCATCTTCATGAATCGTGAGCCTTTGACCAGCACCGTGGTTTGCGCATCCATCTCTTTATCCAGTTCCGCTTCCAGTTCCTCGATGTGCTCGAAGTGCCGCGCATCCGCGCCGAACTCCCGCACCGCGCCCGCGCTCAGCGTTCCCAGCGCGTACATTTTCTCTATCCCCAGCTCGCGCGCCGTGATGCCGATCTCGCGATGAAACTGCGCCGCTTCATCGCCCAGCTCACCCATGTCGCCGAGCACAAAGATGCGTCTGCCCCGCGCCTGAGCCAGCACTTCCAGCGCCGCGCGCATCGATGCCGGATTGGCGTTGTAAGTGTCGTCGATCAGCGTCGCACCGTGCAGGGCCTGCTTGCGCTGCAATCGCCCAGCCACACCGCCGAAGCCTTCCAGCCCTTTCACGATGGTCGTCAGCGGGATTTGCAATGCCAGCGCAGCCGTTGCTGCCGCCAGTGCATTGCGCGCGTTGTGCTCGCCCGGCACCTGCAGCACGACGCGTAACTCGCCTGCGGGCGTGTTTGCGCGCAAAGCGCCGCCATACCCCTGCGCCTTCCATGTCCCACGCACTTCTGCCGCATGCTCCAGTGCAAAGTCAAGAATGCGATGCTTGCCTGCCAGCGTGCGCCACAGCCCCGCGTGCGCATCGTCACCATTGATCACCGCCGTGCCGCCGCTCTTCAGCCCGGCGAATATCTCGCCTTTGGCACGCGCCACACCTTCCACCGAACCCAGACCCTGCAAATGCGCGCCGGTCGCGTTGTTGACCAGCGCCACATCTGGCTGCGCGATATTCGTGAGGTAATCGATCTCGCCGGGATGGTTCATGCCCATCTCGATCACGGCATAGCGGTGCGCCGCGTTCATGCGCAGCAGCGTGAGCGGCATGCCGATGTCGTTGTTGAAATTGCCTCGGGTAGCCAGCACGCTTTCTTCGCTGCCGGTCGCGGCGCGCAGGATCGCGGCCAGCATCTCTTTCACCGTGGTCTTGCCGTTGCTGCCGGTGATGGCGACCAGCGGGATGTCGAACTGTGCGCGCCAGTGCGCGGCGAGCCGACCCAGCGCGTAGCGGGTATCTTCGACGATCAGGACTGAGTGCTGAGTGCTGAGTGCTGAGGGGTTAGCCGCATGACTGGCTGCGTTGACCATCACGGCCGCAGCGCCTGCCTTCAGCGCATCCGCTGCGTAGTTGTAGCCGTCGAAGTTCTCGCCCTTGAGCGCGATGAACAGGTCGCCTTTCGAAATGGAGCGCGTGTCGGTCGAGACCGCATTGAAGTGCACATCCGCGCCCTCCATGCGGCCATGCAATACCGGCGCGATTTGCGAGAGCATCATCATGATGGCCAGCGCTCCCCCGGTGTCCACATACTCAGCGCGCGATGTGCGATCTCGGAATCGGAAAAGGGATGGCGCACGCCCGCGATCTCCTGATAATCCTCGTGCCCCTTGCCCGCGATCAGCACGGTGTCGTTCGTGCGCGCCTTGTCGATGGCATGTGCGATGGCCTTGGCCCTGTCCTCGATGATCTGGAACTCGTTCTGCATGCCCATGACGACGGCGTCGATGATGGCGCTCGGCGCTTCGCTGCGCGGATTGTCGCTGGTGACGATGCGCACGTCGGCGAACCGTGCTGCGACCGTCCCCATCATCGGGCGCTTGCCGCGGTCGCGGTCGCCGCCGCAGCCGAACACGCAGATGACCCTGCCGCCGGACGGTTCGGTCACCTCGCGCAAGGTGAGCAGGACTTTCTCCAGTGCATCCGGCGTGTGCGCGTAATCCACCACTACGGTCGGCGTATCCTTGCCGCCCAGCGTCTGCATGCGCCCCGGCACGGCTTTCTGGGCGCCAAGTTCGCGCGCCGCATCCTCCAGGTCGATGCCGCTGACCAGCAGCACCGCCAGTGCGCCGAGCAGATTGGATGCATTGAATTTTCCGAGCAGTCTGCTTTGCAGCGATTCGGCACCCCAGCTTGTATGCAGTCGCAGCGTCATTCCCTGTGCATCCATTTGCGTCAGGTCGCCATGCACCATGCGGATACCCAGCCGCTCTGCAAGCGCCAGCGATTCAGCGTTCAGCCCGTAGCCGATCACTTCGGGAATCGAATCCTGCAGTTGCTCGGCCAGTTCCGCGCCGAAGGCATCGTCGAGGTTGAGCACAGCATGTTTGAGGTTCGCCCAGTCGAACAGACGGCGTTTGACCGCCGCATAGCTCTGCATGTCGCCGTGATAATCGAGATGGTCGCGCGTCAGGTTGGTGAGCAGGGCAACGTCATAGTGCATGCCGCTGACGCGCCCCTGCGTCAGCGCATGCGAGGAGACCTCCATCACCGCAGTTTGCGCTTCCTCGCGCACATACTGTGCCAGCAGTCCGTGCAGCAACAGTGCATCCGGGGTGGTGTTTTGCGTCGCCCGCAATGCGCCGGGATAGCCGTTGCCCAGCGTGCCGATCACTGCACTCTTGCGTCCCAGCGCACCAAATGCCCTTGCCAGCCAGTGACTGATCGAAGTCTTGCCGTTGGTACCGGTCACGCCGACCATCCAGAGCTTTTGCGATGGCTGTCCGTAGACATGATCCGCGATCTCGCCCGCCTGCTGGCGCAGGTCGCGCACCCCCAGATTGGGCACCTTCCATTCGCTGTCCCACTTGAAATCCTGCGCTTCCCAGATGACTGCGTTGGCGCCGGCTTCGATGGCTTGCGCGATAAAACGGCGGCCGTCGGCCTGCTCCCCCGGATAGGCGACGAAGGTATCGCCGCTTTGCACCATGCGGCTGTCTGAAACAAGTCGCGTAATGTTCACGCCCAGCGCATCGAGTTCGCTCATGCGAGCGCCTGTTCTATGCAAGACCGAGGGACAGTTCATACTTCCTCCCTGACGATCTCGTCCGGCGCCTGCATCACGTTGTCCAGCGGCGCATCGTAGGGCACGTTGAGCAGCTGCAACGCGGAACCCATCACGTTGCCGAACGTGGGGGCGGCAACCTGGCCGCCGTAATACAGGGTACCGCCCGGTTCATCGATCATCACCGCCACGATCAGTTGCGGGTCGGATGCAGGCGCCATGCCGATGAAGGATGAAACGTAGCGGTCGACATATTTCCCGTTCTCGAGCTTGTGCGCTGTCCCGGTCTTGCCCGCCACACGGTAGCCGGTGATCTGCGCCAGCGGGGCGGTACCTCCCGGCCTCACCACCATCTCCAGCATGTCGCGAACTTTGCGCGCGGTATCTTCCGAGTAGACCCTGACTCCGCTTGCGGGTGTCTGCTGCTTGAGCAGGGTCACCGGCATCAGCTCGCCATCGTTGGCGAAAACGGTATAGGCGCGCGCCAGTTGCAGCAGGTTGACCGATATGCCATTGCCGTAAGACATGGTCGCCTGTTCGATGGGACGCCATTTCCTGTAGTCGCGCAGCTTGCCCGCCGCCTCGCCGGGGAATTCGCATCCGGTCTGGGAACCGAATCCGTTGTCACTCAGACTGCGCCAGAACACTTCGGGCGACATCCCGAGCGCGATCTTGGCAGTACCGACGTTGCTGGACTTCTGGATCACCTGCGCCACGGTAAGCGCGCGTTCGGGATGGGTATCGTGAATCTTGCGTCCATTCAGCATGAGCACGCCGCCGGAGGTATCGATGACCGTTCCCGGCCTGACCTTCCCGGTCTCCAGCGCTGCCGCCACCGTGAAGGGTTTCATGGTTGAACCCGGCTCGAACAGGTCGGTGACCGTACGATTGCGTATCAGCGCTGTGGATGGCTTTTCGCGGTTGTTCGGGTTGAATGAAGGCCAGTTCGCCAGCGCCAGCACTTCGCCGGTTTTGGCATCCAGTACGACGATGGAGCCGGCCTTGGCCCGATTGTTTTCCACCGCCTGCTTGATCTCGCGGAACGCCACGGACTGGATCCTGCTGTCTATACTCAGCGCGATGTCGCTGCCCGCCTTGGGGGCGCGCAGACTGGCAACATCCTCGACGATGAATCCGCGCCTGTCCTTGATGACCTGCTGGCTGCCCGACTTGCCGCCGAGCAGGTTCTGCATGGACAACTCGATGCCCTCCTGTCCATTGTCATCCAGGTCGGTGAAACCGATGAGATGCGAAGTGACCTCCCCGCCCGGATAGTAGCGGCGATACTCGCGCTGCAGCGAGATGCCGGGTATGCCGAGACTGATCGCTTTTCCCGCCTGCTCCGGCGGCAGTTGCCTCTTGATGTAGACGAATTCCCTTGGGGCATTCAGACGGCTCTTCACTTCTTCCGGACTCAGACCCACGATCTTCGCCAACCGGATGATCTGCGGCGTGGATGCTTTCACGTCCTGCGGACTGGCCCATACCGACTCCACCGGCGTACTCACTGCCAGCGGCTCGCCGTGGCGATCAGTGATCATGCCGCGATGCGCATGAAGCTCGACGACACGGCCATAACGCGCATCGCCCTTTTGCTGCAGAAAATCGTCATGGAAGCCTTGCAGATAGATCGCTCGCACCAGCAGCGTGGCCAACCCAGCCAGCAGCAGCACAAACAGCAGGCGCGAGCGCCAGGCCGGCAGGGCGATCTGCCCGGTGGTCTGGATTGCACTGGCGTAATTCATGGCTGGGTCACCGTTCCCGCACCCATGCGGATGTAACGAACCTGCCCCTGCCTCGGCATAAGCATCTGCAATTGGCTGCCGGCCAGTTTTTCCACGCGTGACGGCAAGGCCAGCATGCCCTGCTCCAATTGCAACTGCCCCCACTCCACATCCATTCGCTGCGCCCTGTCTTTTTCCTGCTGCAATTCCACAAACAACTTGCGTGCCTTGTGTTGGGAGGTGACTACCCCCAACGCGCAAGCGATGACTATGATGAGTAACAGGACATTGAGCCTAACCACCACAAGCCCTCAACCGTGCGTGTGTTGTTGGGGCTTCAGCCCCGTACAACCACGGCCTACCCCCTGCGGGTCGAACCCTCTCCCAGAGGGAGAGGGGCCAAACGAATCGCTGCGCGAGGATATTCACTATATGCGCTCCGCTACTCGCAACACCGCGCTGCGCGCGCGCGGGTTCGCCGAGATCTCTTCATCCGACGCATAGACCGGTTTGCCGACCAGGCGCACCTTGCCCTGCGGCACGTCGGCGGCGCGGATCGGCACTCCCTTGGGCAACTTGTCGCCCTGTGCCATGTCACGCATGAAGCGTTTCACCATGCGGTCTTCCAGCGAATGAAAACTGATCACTGCCATGCGTCCGCCCGGCCTCAGGTGATCCACGCACTGCGGCAGCACGCTCTCGAGTTCTTCGAGCTCGCGGTTGATATGAATCCGTATAGCTTGAAAGGTACGCGTAGCCGGATTTTTGCCGGGTTCGCGCGTATGTACACACTTCGCGACGATGTCGCTGAGCTGCTTCGTGGTGAGGATCGCGTGTTCCTGGCGCGTAGCAACAATCGCCCTTGCAATCTGCCTAGCAAACCGTTCTTCGCCGTAATCAATTATCACCTCCGTCAGTTCGCCCTCGTCCGCCGTCGCCAGCCACTCCGCCGCCGTCCGCCCCCTGCTGGTATCCATGCGCATGTCCAGCGGCGCGTCGAACCGGAAACTGAAACCGCGTTGCTCGTCGTCCAGTTGCGGCGACGACACCCCCAGGTCCAGCAACACACCATCCACTCTTTCTACACCCAGCTCTTGCAACACTTCGCCCAGTTGCGCGAAACCGCGATGCACCATCCGGAACCGCGCATCGACTATCGTCTTGCCTGCCGCGATCGCCGCCGGATCCTTGTCCAGCGCGATCAAGCCGCCGCGCTCGCCCAGCTTTCGCAGGATCAGGCGGCTGTGCCCGCCGCGCCCGAACGTGCCATCTACATAGATGCCATCCGGCTTGATCTCCAGCGCCTCGACTGCTTCGTTCAACAGGACGGTCGCGTGAACCAGTCCTTCGCTCACAGCGTGAAACCTTCAAGTTCCGGTGGAAGGTTGTCCGCAGTGAAACCCGCCATCTTCTCGTTCTGCGCCTGCCAGCGCGCCTCATCCCACAACTCGAACTTGTTGCCCTGCCCCACCAGCATCACGCGCTTGTCCAGCACGGCGAAACTGCGCAGCGTGGGCGATACCAGCACGCGACCGGCAGCATCCATCACCGTATCTTCTGCATGACCGACCAGGAAACGTTGTAGTGCGCGAATGCGCGGATCGAAGGCGGAAAGCTTCATCAGTTTTTCGCGTATGGGTTGCCACTCGGGTTGCGGGTAGACCAGCAGACAACCGTCGGCATCGGCAGTCAGCACTAGCTGACCCGCGCAATGCGCAAGCAGCATGTCGCGATACCGCGCCGGTATCGCGAGCCTGCCCTTGCTATCCAGATTGAGTTGCGTCGCTCCCTGAAACATCCCGACCCCCACCTTTACCCACTTTTTACCACCTACATGCACTATATTGAAAAAGCATGGGGTGGTCAAGCAAGAAAAACGGATTTCTCTTTACGGGACAAGGGCTTAGAGCACGAAGTTGATGTAAATCAAATGTGCTTAAAAAGCAATGAATTGGAAAGGTAAGCTAAAGTTGTTTGTGATGGATACGTACGTATTCGCGTAGATAGAGCCCAACTATATGTGCGAAGCGACGTGATTCCTTATCCAGCATATCAGCATCTCCGGCATGAATAAGCGCATACCAGACTTGCTCAGACGAATGATCCCGATACCAGATATCCCCACGCAACACAGCGCAATTACAATCACCATATCGTCATGATTGGTAATGATTTTTGCCGTTGTACTTCAGTACAATTTCACGCCTCTGCGAGAGTCCATATCATCGCACCTACTAGATGTCCGCGTTGCGAATGACAAAACAGACCTGCCATAAAACAGGATCAATATTTCGTAGGGAGTATGAAAATGAATAAACAAAAAAAGCAAAGCATCCTGGCTCGGATGATGGGCGTTGCATTATCCATGTGGCTCGGCCTGGCTGGCGGGACAGCGAATGCTACAGCGTATGATTTCGGCAATTTACTGTCAGGCAACGGCCCGACTACCGCTTCGTTTGCAAATCTGTCCGTCACGGACACAGGGGGTGGCGTTTGGGATTTCCTGCTGACGATCAACAACAGCCTCTTCAGCAGTTTCGGAGATCAAGCCTTTATTGGTAGCCTGCAGTTTGATTTCAACCCCGATCCTGGTGCAACCACTTCAACATTCCTGGATAGCAATGTTGGTGGGGTTTCGTCCGTTTCTGGCACCAGCGGGGATCACACGGGCGGCGTTATCGCTTTTGACTTCGGAACAAATTTTGGCCAGGGAGCAAGAAACCGTCTTTCTCAGAACGACTACGTTCACTGGAGCGTATCTGGCCTGAACGCCTTCAGCTCGCTGGATAATATGTATATCCATGTGCAAGGTATCGGCGCAAACGGTAACGATTCTGCGAAGTACACCCCGCTCTCTCCAGTCCCGGAACCCCAGACCTATGCAATGTTGTTGGTGGGTCTTGGTCTGCTGGGCTTATCCACTCGTCGCAAAAAGAACGATAGCGCATTCTGATTTTTCCGCATCTCCAAAGCCCCGCCTTTCGGCGGGGCTTCTTTTTTGCGCTTCGCAAATCGTCTGCACTGGAATTGAATTAGGTGAAGCCAGCCGGTAAGCCGGGTTCTGTCGTGGACAGTCATTCCTCTAGGCGTTTCGTTACCTGACGCTCAAGCAACCTACCCGCTGGCGACGCGAGCAACGTCATAGCCAGCCTATTTGGTCTTGCTCCGGATGGGGTTTACCCTGCCACTGATGTTGCCACCAGCGCGGTGAGCTCTTACCTCGCCATTTCAACCTTACCTGTACTGCTTGCGCAGCCATCGGCGGTGTATTTTCTGTGGCACTTTCCATCGCCTCACGGCGTCCGGTCGTTAACCGGCATCCCGCTCTGTGGAGCCCGGACTTTCCTCTGCACAGCAAAAGTGTGCAGCGACTGTCTAGCCAGCTTCGGAAGGGAGTTTAGCATGCGCGGGACGCTAAAGCCGGTCGTGAATAGTGCCGTCATCCACGCGCGCAGGCGGGAATGACGGGTGGGTTTTACTTGGCCTTGTCCTGCAACGCCTGCCCGGCCTTCTCCAGCGCCCTGCCGCTCTCTTCCACCGTCTCGCTGCCCAGACGCTTGGCCTTGTCGATCAGTGTATCTTTGGAAAAAGGATTGGAGAGCAGCGGTTTTTCACGGCCTATGTTCACGCCGAGCGCCATGCCGACGAGGATGCCGATCACCAGCCCGACCAAGATAGCCTTGAGTTGTTTTATCATGATTTTCTCCTGTTAGATGCTGCCAGTAGTAGCGAATACGGATTCTGCCTCATCCCTCGATCACTTGCATGCTGACGCCGAGGCTCTTCCATTGTTTCATTTCCTCAAGCAAGGCGGTTTCGGTGAGCGGGTTCTGCGCCAGCCATCCCGGAGCGACCACGATGTGAAATGTCGAATCGCTGTACAGGGCCTGCATATCCGGCAACGCGACATCGCCCCTGCTGCGATAAAACAGTGCGGCCAGTCGCAGCGCCATGACCTGGGCCATTTGCTCCGGCGTAGTCAGCAGACTACGCAGCTTTTCCATCCCGCCGCGATGCGCCAATGCCAGCAGACTGAGCATGCCCTGTTCCTTCTTCGAGAACCCCGGCATGTCGGCATTGGCGAGGATGTAGGAGGTATGCTTGTGATAGCCGTTGTGCGCCACGCTGATGCCGATCTCGTGCAGGCTGGCTGCCCAACCCAGCAATTGCAACTCGTCTTCGCCCATCCGGGCCGCCAGCAATTGCCTTGCAAGCAAGTCTGCCAGTTGCGCGACACGCTCTGCCTGCCGCATATCGATATGGTAACGACGCATGAATTGCTGCACGGTGACTTCGCGCATATCGTGGTTGTGGGCTCGGCCAAGCAGGTCATACAGCACGCCTTCTCGCAAAGCACCCAGCGCGGGCTGCATGGTATCGATACCCAGTTCGCAGAAAACTGCGTACATGATGGCGAAACCGCCGGACAGCACCGCAGAGCGGTCCGGCTTCAAGCCGGGCAGGTCGATTCTCGCCATGTCGCCCACCTTGAGCAATTGTGCACGCAACTGTTCCAGCCCTTCACGCGTGATGCCGCCATCGCTGTAGCCGTTCTGTTCGAGGATATCGCACAGCACCCGCGCAGTGCCGGATGAGCCGAGTGCAACATCCCAGTGCCCGGCGGAGAATTCCGACGCGATGGCCTGCACTTCATTGCGCGCGGCAAGCTCGGCCTGCTTGAGGTTGGATTTGTTGATCTTGCCGTCGGGGAAATAGCGCACGCTGTAGCTGACGCACCCCATGTACAGACTTTCCAGCCTGTGTGGATGCAGGCCATGGCCAATGATGAACTCGGTGGACCCGCCACCGATGTCCATCACCATCCGCTTACCATCCGACTGCGGCAGACCCTGCGCCACCCCCAGATAGATAAGGCGCGCTTCTTCGCGCCCGGCGATGACCTCGATGGGAAAACCGAGCGCTGCCTCGGCCTCCTGCAGGAATTGCGGCGCGTTCTTGGCAATGCGCAAGGCGTTGGTGCCGACCGCCCGTACTGCTCCGCGCGGAATTTCGCGCAAGCGCTCGCCGAATCGCTGCAGACAGGCAAGCGCGCGCTGCTGCGCTGCCTTGTCGAGTCGTTTCTCTTCGGTCAAGCCGGCGGCAAGTCGCACCGGTTCGCGCAGCCCATCCAGCATGTAGAGCTGGTCGTCCACCACACGGGCAATCTGCAGGCGAAAGCTGTTCGAGCCCAGATCGACTGCAGCAAGGAGGGGTTGGTGTTGCACGGAAGTGAATCCGGCGGACTACTGCTGTACTTCGCGCTCGATCTCTTCCACGGAGACGTGGCGTACATCGCGGCCCTTGACCATGTACACGACATATTCGGACATGTTCTTGGCGTGGTCGCCGATACGCTCGATGGCCTTGGCCACGAACAGGATCTCCAGCGAGGTGGAGATGGTGCGCGGGTCTTCCATCATGAAGGTGATGAGGTAGCGCATGATGGAACGGAAGTCTTCGTCCACCTGCTCGTCCTGCCGCACGACCTGCGCGGCAGTGGAGAGATCGAGGCGGGCGAAGGCATCCAGCGACTTGCGCAACATGTCGAGCGCGATATCCGAGGCGTGCCTGATCTCGTGATAGCGCGGCAAATGCAGGCGCTCCTTTTGCGAAAGTAGTTTGGCCATGCGCGCGATCTTTTCCGCCTCGTCGCCGATACGCTCCAGGTCGGTGATGGTCTTGATGACAGTCATCACCATACGCAGATCGCCCGCCGCCGGCTGGCGACGCACGAGGATGTGGTTGCAGCTCTCGTCGATGTCCACTTCCATGGCATTGACACGATGATCATCTTCGATGACCCGGTTCATCAGGGCCACATCGCCCGACACCAACGATTCGATGGCCAGGCGAATCTGGCTCTCCACCAGCCCGCCCATCTGCAACACGCGGGCGCGCACCGCCTCGAGTTCGGCATCGAATTGTTTGGAGGTATGTTCACTGTTGGCCATGGTCTTTCCTTGATCGATTGTTGCAAATGATGAATGCTACCGGTCTGCTGTTAAGCTTTTGTTACCCCGCATCAAGCGGTCATCGTCTTCACGCCGTCCGGCGTACCCAGCAGCAGCACATCGGCCGCACGGCGTGCGAACAGACCATTGGTCACCACACCGGCCAATTGGTTCAATGTCGTTTCCAGTTCCACCGGATTCATGATCTGCAGATTGTGCACATCGAGGATGACGTTGCCGTTATCCGTGGTGAAACCTTCGCGCAACTTCGGCTGCCCGCCCAGCTTGACCAACTCGCGCGCGATGTAGCTGCGCGCCATCGGAATCACCTCGACCGGCAACGGGAACTTGCCCAGCACATCCACCAGCTTGCTGGAATCACACACACAGATGAATTTCTTGCTGGCCGCCGCCACGATCTTTTCGCGCGTCAGCGCGCCGCCGCCGCCCTTGACCATGTGCATATGTCTGGTGATCTCGTCCGCGCCATCCACATACACCGGCAGGTCGCCTGCATCGTTCAACGACAGGACTTCAATACCGTGCCCCTGCAGGCGTTTGGCAGAGGCCTCGGAACTGGCGACCGCACCCCGGATCCTCCCCTTGATCTTCGCCAGCTCGTCGATGAAGAAATTGGCCGTGGAACCCGTGCCAACCCCCACGATGCAATCGTTCGGTACATAAGCAATCGCCGCCTGGGCGACCGCGCGTTTCAGATCGTCTTGTGTCAATGCCATCTTCAATTCCAGTCAATTAACAGTATTATTGTTTTACACGGGGATTATTGCAGGAAATGGCCAATTTAGAAACCTTCAACCTTAATTCCATCTAACTCTTTTCAAACGGGCGGTTTGCCTTTAGGATGCGCCTGCCGTGGGGGTGTAGCTCAGTTGGGAGAGCGTCTGGTTCGCAATCAGAAGGTCGTCAGTTCGATCCTGATCACCTCCACCACTCCAAAACCTTCTTTATCCGCGCGGATGGTGCGTGGCATGCAACTGCTTCAGCCGCTCCCGCGCCACATGCGTATAAATCTGCGTCGTCGAGATATCCGAATGCCCCAGCAGCATCTGCACCACGCGCAAGTCGGCGCCGTGGTTGAGCAGGTGCGTGGCAAAGGCGTGGCGCAGGGTATGCGGCGACAGCGGTTTGTGCAGGCCGCCGTGTTTCGCGTGCTTCTTGATCAGATACCAGAACATCTGCCGTGTCATCGCTTCGCCGCGCTGGGTGACAAACAGGGCGTCGGTCAGTTTACCCTGAAGCAAGGCCGGACGGGCTTCGGCGAGATACCTCCTGACCCAGTCCAGCGCCTCCTCGCCCAACGGCACCAGACGCTCCTTGCTGCCTTTGCCCATCACGCGCGTCACGCCCATGTCCAGGCTGACCTGCGCCACGCTGAGATTGACCAGTTCGGACACGCGCAAGCCGCTCGCATACAGCACTTCCAGCATGGTGCGGTCGCGCATGCCTAGCGGGGTATCGACATCCGGCGCATTCAGCAGCAGCTCGACATCTTCTTCGGTGAGGCTCTTGGGCAGGCTGCGCGGCAGTTTGGGGGTGGCGATTTGCAGGGTCGGGTCGACTGCAACTTTGTTCTGCCGCAGCAGGTAGCGATACAGACGCTTGAGGCTGGAGATGGCGCGCGAGGTGGAGGTGGCCTTGGCTTTCTCGCCGCTTACCAGATGCGCCAGAAAGCCCTGTATATCTGCATGAGTGGCGGCCTTCAAACCGCATCCACGCTGCTTTTGCAGCCATTCGCTGAATTTATTCAGGTCGCGGCGGTAGCTTTCCAAGGTATTGCGCGAAAGGCCGTCTTCCAACCAGAGGGCGTCGCTGAATTCGTCGAGCAGGTCAGCGTCGCTCATGGTCCAGCAGCCAGCGCTTGATATCGAGCGACTCGCCTTCGGCGTTTTTTATGAATCCGCCCAATCCCGTTTTGCCCACCACACGGTGGCAAGGAATAACGACGGGAATCGGATTGCTGCCGCAGGCCTGCCCCACCGCCTGCGCGCTGGAGCCGATCTTTTTCGCGAGTTCGCCATAGCTCAGCGTCTGCCCGCAGGGAATGTCCAACATCGCCTGCCATACGTTGCACTGGTGGTGCGTACCCCCGAGTTCGAAGGGCAGGTCGATCTCGTGCCTGGCATCGGCCAGGTAGGCCTGCAATTCCGCGCAGATCGTTTTCGCCATTTCACTCTGCGGCGGCTGCGTTTTTGTTCTGCCCGGCAGGAATTCAATACCCAGCAGATCCGTGTCTGAGCAGCGGATGCCGAGTTTGCCGAATGGCGCAGAGAGAATTGCCTGATAGTCCATGGACGCATGATAGCTGAAATAAAAAACGGGAGCCGAAGCCCCCGTTTTTTGTACTGCCTGAAAAACTGCTGCTTACGCTTCTTTGCGCGCAGCCAGCTTCTCCTTGATACGTGCCGACTTGCCGGAACGGTCGCGCAGGTAGTAGAGCTTGGCGCGGCGAACGTCGCCCTTGCGCTTCACTTCGATGCTGGCGATGCTCGGGGAGTAGGTCTGGAAGGTACGTTCCACGCCTTCGCCGGCGGAGACCTTGCGCACGATGAAGCTGGAGTTCAGCCCCTTGTTGCGCTTGGCGATCACCACGCCTTCAAATGCCTGAGTACGTTTCTTTTCGCCTTCGACCACGTTCACGCCGACGATCACGGTGTCGCCGGGTGCGAAATTGGGGATGGTCTTGTTCAGACGCGCGATTTCTTCTTTTTCAAGAATGCCGATCAGATTCATTTTGTTTCCTTTTCTTGTGCGGAGGCTTGTTCCTGCTGGTACTCTGCCAGTAGCCGAGCTTCCTGTTTAGTCAACTGGCGCGATGCCAGCAAATCCGGGCGACGTTCCGCAGTCCTGCCTAATGCCTGCTTCAATCGCCACTTCTCTATCTCGGCGTGGTGCCCGGACATCAATACTTCCGGAACCACCTCGCCGTTATAAACCTCTGGGCGCGTGTAGTGGGGGCAATCCAGCAGTCCCTGTACGAAGGAATCCTGCTGCGCCGATGCGTCGTCGCCCAATACGCCGGGGATCTGCCGCACCACGCTGTCCATCACCACCATCGCTGCCAACTCGCCACCGGACAATACATAGTCACCGATGGAAAGCTCTTCATCCACTTGCTGTCGCAACAGGCGCTCATCCACGCCTTCGTACCGACTCGCCAGCAATATCAATCCTTCGTCCCGCGCCAGCAGTTCCATCACCACTTCGTGGGTGAGCTGCCTGCCTTGCGGCGAGAGGTGGATCACACAACTCTTTTTTGCTCCGCTTGCGGCCTGCGCTGCTTTCGCTGCGCTGATCGCTTTTTCCAGCGGTTCTCCCAACATCACCATCCCGGGTCCGCCGCCGTAGGGTCGGTCGTCGATGGTGCGGTAGTTGTCGGTCGTAAAATCACGCGGATTCCACGTCTGCAACTCAAACTTGCCCTGCTCTGCCGCCCGTCGCGTCACACCGTATTTGGTGATCGCTTCGAACATTTCGGGGAACAGCGTTACGACGTCGAACCTCATTTGAGGTAGTCCGCCTGCCAATCCACCCGGATCACCTTGTCTTTCAGGCTCACCTGCTGGATCACGCTGGCAATGAACGGGATCAGCTTCTCACCGCTTTCGCCTTTGACCACCAGCACGTCGTTGGCGCCGGTCTCCAGCAAGGAATCCACCGTGCCGAACACCTCACCTTGCAAATTCTCGACCGACAGTCCGATCAGGTCAGACCAGTAATATTCGCCTTCTTCCTGCTGCGGCAATTCCGCGCGAGGAACGGCGATCAACTGACCTTTGTAACTCTCTGCCGCCGTGCGGTCTACGATACCCTGCAGCTTGGCGATGACTACCTTGCCGCCATGCACGTTCGCTTCCAGCACTTCCAGCGGACGCCAGGCTTGTTCGTTGCCCACATACCAGGTGTCGTAATCGAGCAGACTGTCCAGATATTCGGTGAAGGTCTGCACCTTTACCCAACCGAGGATGCCCTGTGCCGCCACGATCTTCCCCATGACGACCATGGGGCTTGCCTCATCAGGCCTTGACTGCTGCACCGGCTTTTTTGACCAAGCGGCCTACGGTCTCGCTCAGCTGCGCGCCGCGCTCTTGCCAATGTGTCACGCGATCCAGCTGGATGCGCAAACCTTCGGTGCCTTCTTTTGCCAGCGGATCGTAAAAGCCGACGCGCTCAATGAAACGACCGTCACGACGGTTGCGGGAATCCGCGACCACCACGTTGTAGAACGGGCGATTCTTCGCGCCGCCACGAGAAAGACGAATGACTACCATAATGATTACCCAATAGATTAAATTTCGGCCAATGCCAAAAGGGCGCGAATTCTACGATACCTTGCCGACCTCTGGCAAGGACTGTTTTGACAGGGAAACCGAAGGGAATCAGCGCTGCAGGACGACTTCCAGCACGAATCTTGAGCCTAAATAGGCCAATATGAGGAAACCGAATCCGCTGAGCGTCCAGCGTACCGCCGTGTGGCCGCGCCAGCCGTAGGCATGGTGCCCCCACAGCAGCGTTGCAAACACCACCCAGGAAGCGATCCCGAACAGGGTCATATGGGTGAAACGCAAGGGATGGCCGAATATCTTGTCGGAGAACAGCATGCCCGAGGCCACGGTGATGGTCAGCAGCACGAATCCCACACCCACAACGCGGAAGAGCAGGGTCTCCATGGTCAGCAAAGGCGGCAGGTTCTGCAGCACCTTGGGCAATTTTGCATGGTGCAGGCGCTTTTCCACCAGCGCCATCAGTCCGGCATGCAATGCCGCGATGGTGAACAGGCTGTAGGCCAGCATGGCGCCCAGCACATGGGTGTCGAACAGGCCGGACGGCGGCTGGGAAAGGATATGGGCATCGGGGAAGATCGCCGGCAGCGCCGTGCTGATCGCGGCCAGCGGCAATACCAGCGTCTGCAAACTCGACAGCGGATAAAAAAAGCGTGCCGACCAGTACACCAGCACGGTCAGCCACAGGATCAGCGACAAGGCGTAGACCAAGCCAAGGTTCAGCGCGCCCCATATAAATAGTGTGTCGTACAGCAGCCAGCCGTGCAGTACCAGCGGCAGGATGACCGCGAAACCCAGCGCACCGCGATTCTGCTGCTCGGCATCGCCCGCCGCTTGCGCGCGCCAGAACAAAATAGCCAGAACGGCATAAAGGACAAACGTGAGCAGATGCAGGGCCTGGTTCGACATGGGGAGTGCAGATGTTTTAGACTGTGCGGATTCTACAGGAAGCGCCGCAAGATTTCTGCCTGCGATAAGTCGGGCATGGGAGCTCCGACGTCCCGTCGGCAGTCTTTGACAAACAACATTGCCGACGAGGACGTCGGCGCTCCCAGAAAATTAAATACTAGGAAATGAGACCATGTTAGACAACCTCACACAACGCTTCTCGGGCATCGTCAAAAACCTGCGCGGTCAGGCACGACTAACCGAGAGCAACATCCAGGACGCGCTACGCGAAGTGCGCCTCGCCCTGCTGGAAGCCGACGTTGCGCTTCCGGTAGTCAAGGAATTCATCGCAAAGGTAAAAGAAGCCGCGCTGGGACAGGAAGTCATCGGCAACCTGCAACCGGGCCAGGCGCTGATAGGCGTGGTGAACCGCGAACTGACCAAGCTGATGGGCGAGCACAACGATGCGCTCAACCTCGCCGCCGTCCCGCCCGCCGTGATCCTGATGGCCGGCCTGCAGGGCGCGGGTAAAACCACCAGCAGCGGCAAGCTGGCCAAATTGCTGCGCGATCAGAACAAGAAAAAAGTATTGCTGGTCAGTTGCGATGTGTACCGCCCCGCCGCGATCGAGCAATTGCGCACGCTGGCACAACAACTCGACACCGATTTCTTCCCGTCCGACATCAGCCAGAAGCCGCAGGACATCGCCCTCGCCGCGCTCGACTGGGCGAAGAAACACCACCACGACGTGCTGATCGTCGACACCGCCGGTCGCCTTGCGGTGGACGAAGCGATGATGGCGGAGATCAAGGACCTGCATGCCACACTGAAGCCCATCGAGACGCTGTTTGTGGTCGACGCGATGACCGGCCAGGACGCGGTCAACACCGCCAAGGCCTTCGGCGACGCGCTGCCCCTCACCGGCGTGATCCTCACCAAGCTGGACGGCGATGCGCGCGGCGGCGCGGCCCTGTCTGTGCGACAGATCACCGGCAAGCCGATCAAGTTCGTCGGCGTCAGCGAAAAAGCGAACGGCCTCGAAGCTTTCCACCCGGAGCGCATGGCACAGCGCATCCTCGGCATGGGCGACGTGCTGTCGCTGCTCGAAGAAGCGCAGCGCAACGTTGACATGGGCGAAGCGGAAAAGCTGGCAAAGAAGATGCAGACCGGCAAGGGCTTCGACCTCAACGACTTCAAGATGCAGATCGTGCAGATGAGGAAGATGGGCGGCGTCTCGGCGCTGATGGACAAACTGCCCGCCCAGCTTTCCAAGGCGGCCGCCGGCGCCAAGGTCGACGAGCGTCAGATCAACCGCACCGAAGGCATCATCAATTCGATGACACCCTGGGAGCGCAGTCACCCCGAGCTCATCAAAGCCTCGCGCAAACGCCGCATCGCGTCGGGCGCGGGCGTGCAGGTGATGCACGTCAACCAGTTGCTCAACCAGTTCGAACAATCGCAGAAGATGATGAAGATGATCAGCGGCAAGGGCGGCATGGCGAAGATGATCAAGGGAATGGCCGGAAAATTCCCCGGCATGCGGTAATCGATAACGCATGACCCTCAAAGCCATCATCTTCGACGTCGACGGCACCCTCGCGGATACCGAGGATGCGCACCGCATCGCCTTCAACAAAGCTTTTGCCGATAACGGCCTGCCCTGGAACTGGGACGTGGCGCTGTACGACAAATTGCTCAAGGTGACGGGCGGCAAGGAGCGCATCAAGTATTACGTCGACGATTTTCTGCAGGATTTCAGCAAATCCGCCGATTACGAAGGCTTCGTGAAGAACCTGCATGTGCAAAAGACCGCGCATTACACTGCCGCGCTCCGCGATGGGCACATCCCGTTGCGCCCCGGCATCAAACGACTCATCACCGATGCACACAATGCCGGACTCAAACTCGCCATCGCCACCACCACTTCGCCGGAGAACGTTGCCGCTTTGCTCGAGGTCGGCCTGGGCAAGGACTGGAACATGTACTTTGACGCCATCGGTTGCGGCGACATCGTGCCCGCCAAGAAACCCGCGCCGGACATCTATAACTGGGTCTTGAACGAACTCAAGCTTGCACCGCAGGACTGTATCGCGCTGGAGGATTCCAGCAACGGACTGCACTCCTCGCTCGCGGCGGGCATCAGGACTTACATCACCACCAATCCGTATACCTGCAAGCAGGACTTCGCCGGTGCGACGGCCGTGTTCGACGATCTGGGTGACCTGCCCGGTTTCTACAAGCTGATCGGGCTGCACGCTTAAGCAACAAGCCCGGTTTCCTGCTAATCTTGCAGACATCCAATCGTCCGCAAAACATCATGCATAGCTACTTGAAACGTATCCTCACCGCCCGCGTCTATGACGTGGCGGTCGAAACCCCGCTGGAACTCGCGCCCGACCTGTCGGCGCGCATCGGCAACAGCATCCTGTTCAAACGCGAGGACATGCAGCCGGTGTTCTCGTTCAAGCTGCGCGGCGCCTACAACAAGATGGCGCAACTCACCCCGGAACAACTCAAACGCGGCGTGATCGCCGCCTCGGCGGGCAACCATGCGCAAGGTGTGGCCCTCAGCGCGCACCGTCTCGGTTGCAAGGCCATCATCGTGATGCCGACCACCACGCCGCAGGTCAAGATCGAGGCAGTGAAGCATTTCGGCCAGCGTGCGGTCGAGATCGTGCTGCACGGCGACAGCTACAGCGATGCCTGCACCCGCGCTTACGAACTGGAGAAAGAAAAGAATCTCACTTTCGTCCATCCCTTCGACGATCCCGATGTGATCGCCGGCCAAGGCACCATCGCCATGGAAGTGCTGCGCCAGCACCAAGCCCCCATCCACGCCATCTTCTGCGCCATCGGCGGCGGCGGACTGATCGCGGGCGTGGCGGCTTACGTCAAGCAGGTGCGGCCCGACATCAGGGTCATCGGCGTGCAGACCACCGACTCGGACGCGATGGCGCGTTCGCTCAAGGCGAAGAAGCGCATCACGCTCAACGACGTCGGCCTGTTCTCGGACGGCACGGCGGTCAAGGTGGCCGGCGAGGAGACCTTCCGCCTGTGCAAACAATATGTCGATGAAGTGGTGCTGGTCGATACCGACGAGGTGTGCGCCGCGATCAAGGACGTGTTCCAGGACACGCGCTCCATCCTCGAACCGGCGGGCGCGCTCGCCGTCGCGGGCGCCAAGGTTTATGCCAAACGCGAGCAACTCAAAGGCGAGACGCTGGTCACCGTATGCAGCGGCGCGAACATGAACTTCGACCGCCTGCGCTTTGTCGCCGAGCGTTCGGAGATCGGCGAGAAGCGCGAAACCCTGCTTGCCGTCACCATCCCGGAAACGCCGGGCAGCTTCCGCAAGTTCTGCTCGCTGCTGGGCAAACGCAACATCACCGAATTCAACTACCGCTACGCCGACCCGACGGCGGCGCAGGTGTTCGTCGGCATCCAGGTCAAGGACCAGTCGGAGGCGACCGACCTCATCGACAAGCTGCAGCGCGGCAAACTGCCGACGCTGGACCTGTCCGACAACGAGATGGCCAAGCTGCACCTGCGCCACCTGGTCGGCGGACATGCCGCCGCCGAGAACGAAATCCTGTTCCGTTTCGAATTCCCGGAACGCCCCGGTGCGCTGATGAACTTCCTCAACAGCATGGACCACAGCTGGAACATCTCGCTGTTCCACTACCGCAACCACGGCGCCGACTACGGCCGCGTGCTGGTCGGCATGCAGGTGCCGAAGAGCGACAAAAAGGCGCTCAAGACCTTCCTCGACACGCTGGGCTACCGCTACTGGGACGAGAGCGACAATCCGGCCTACCGCCTGTTCCTGGGGTAGGCCGCCAGTAACGGACAATCCCCGCCGTTCCGGAGAAAACAGCATGACTGCTCAGGAACAGAAACAGACCATCAGACAAGAGGTTCTGGCCCGAAGGGACGAGCTCTCCGCCACTCTTCGCGCCGCACACAGCGGCGCCATCTCCGCCCGCCTGACCGGCATGCCCGAATACCGGCGCTCGCAAGTCGTGCTGGGCTACATGAACTTCGGCCACGAGTTCGCCAGCGAACTGTGGGTAAGGCAGGTATTGGCCGATGGCAAGAAGCTGATATTGCCCAGAGCGAACCCGCTCACAAAACTCCTTGATCTGTATGAAGTAAAGGATTGCGAATCCCAATTGGCAGCGGGATCGTGGGGTATACGCGAGCCAATAGTTGAACTTTGTACTAGGGTATTATCCCCGAATGCGATAGAATTCATCCTGCTCCCCGGCGTCGCTTTTACCCGCGAGGGTGCACGTCTGGGATACGGCGGCGGCTATTACGACAAGCTGCTGGCGGGCATCCCGCACCGGCCGGTATTGGTCGCCGCAGCATTCACATTACAAGTCGTGCAGCAACTTCCGCAGGAGGCCACCGACCAAAAGGTTGAATGGCTGGTGACGGAAAAGGAAACGATACGCTGCACCTGATGGAGAGAACGCAATGGCAACACAGCAACCACCAGAACAAGATCGCGATCCCCTGGAGACTCAGGAATGGCTGGAATCGCTCCAGTCCGTCCTTGAAAAGGAGGGTGCCAAGCGCGCCCACTTCCTGATCGACCAGTTGATCCACCAGACGCGCCTGGCCGGCGACGACGTGCCGATCAGCGCCACCACACCCTACATCAACACCATCCCGCCGGAGAAGGAAGAACGCTCCGCCGGGAATTTCGAACTGGAGCACCGCATCCGCGCGCTCATGCGCTGGAACGCGATGGCCATCGTGATGCGCGCCAACAAGGAATCGTCCGAACTGGGCGGCCACATCGCCAGCTTCGCTTCGGCGGCGACCCTGTACGACGTTGCATTCAACCACTTCTTCCGCGGCAAGACCGAGGAGCACGGCGGCGACCTGGTGTATTTCCAGGGCCACTCCTCGCCCGGCATCTATGCGCGCGCCTTTCTCGAAGGCCGCCTGAGCGAAGCGCAACTCGACAAGTTCCGCCAGGAAGTGGACGGCGACGGACTGCCGTCCTATCCGCACCCGTGGCTGATGCCTGACTTCTGGCAGTTCCCCACCGTGTCGATGGGTCTGGGCCCCTTGATGGCCATCTACCAGGCGCGTTTCATGCGCTATCTGCACCACCGCGAACTCGCGCAGACCGAAGGCCGCAAGGTATGGGCCTTCCTCGGCGACGGCGAGACCGACGAGCCGGAATCGCTGGGCGCGATCTCCATGGCCGGGCGCGAGCGGCTCGACAACCTGATCTTCGTGATCAACTGCAACCTGCAACGTCTCGACGGCCCGGTGCGCGGCAACGGCAAGATCATCCAGGAACTGGAGGGCGTATTCCGCGGTGCAGGCTGGAACGTGATCAAGGTGGTGTGGGGCCGACGCTGGGATCGCCTGTTCGCCAAGGACAAAAGCGGCCTGCTGCTCAAGCGCATGGAAGAAGTGGTGGACGGCGACTATCAGAACTACAAGGCCAAGGACGGCGCCTATGTGCGCCAGCATTTCTTCGGCAAGTATCCCGAACTGCTGGAACTGGTCGCCGACATGTCGGACGATGAAATCTGGCATTTGAACCGCGGCGGCCACGATCCCTACAAGATGTTCGCGGCCTATGCGGCGGCGCACAGGCACAAGGGGCAACCGACCGTGATCCTGGCCAAGACGGTGAAGGGTTATGGCATGGGCGCCTCGGGTGAGGCGCAGAATCCGACCCACCAGCAGAAGAAGATGGGCGAAGAGGCGCTGCGCAAGTTCCGCGACCGCTTCAACATCCCGGTCGCCGACGAAGATCTGCCCAAGCTGCCCTATGTGCGTCCCGCCGAGGACAGCCAGGAGATGAAATACCTGCGCGAACGCGCCGCGACCATGGGCACACTGCCGGCACGCGATCCCCTCGCGCTGTGCCTGCAGGTACCCGAGCTGTCCGCGTTCGATGCCCTGCTGAAGTCGAGCGAAGACCGCGAGTTCTCCACCACCATGGCCTTCGTGCGCCTGCTGGGGATACTGGTCAAGGACAAGAACATCGGCAAACAGATCGTGCCCATCGTGCCGGACGAATCGCGCACCTTCGGCATGGAGGGCATGTTCCGCCAGCTCGGCATCTTCTCGCAGGTGGGCCAGTTGTACACGCCGGAGGACGCCGAACAGCTCATGTTCTACAAGGAATCGGTGGCCGGGCAGATATTGCAGGAAGGCATCAACGAAGCGGGCGGCATGGCCGACTGGATCGCCGCTGCGACCTCCTACGCCAACCACGGCGTGGCGATGGTGCCGTTCTACGTCTATTACTCGATGTTCGGCTTCCAGCGCATCGGCGACCTGGCTTATGCGGCGGGCGACATGCGCGCGCGCGGCTTCCTCGTCGGCGGCACGGCCGGACGCACCACGCTCAACGGCGAAGGCCTGCAGCATCAGGACGGCCACAGCCATCTGCAGGCGGCGATGATCCCGAACTGCGTGTCCTACGACCCCGCCTTCGCCTATGAACTGGCGGTGATCGTGCAGGACGGCATGCGCCGCATGTACAAGGAACAGGAAGACGTGTTCTATTACCTCACGGTGATGAACGAGAACTACACACACCCCGCCATGCCGGAGGGTGCCGCAGAAGGCATCGTCAAGGGCATGTACAAGTTCAGTACTCAGAACAAACCGGCGGTGCAATTGCTCGGCAGCGGCGCCATCCTGCGCGAAGTGATCGCCGCGGCGGAATTGCTGCAGAAGGATTTCGGCGTGGCTGCCGATGTGTGGAGCGTGACCAGCTTCAACGAACTGCGCCGCGACGGCCAGGACTGCGAGCGCTGGAACACGCTGCATCCGGAAGCCAAGCCGCGCGTGAGCTACGTCGAGCAATGTCTGGATGAAAAGATCCCGGTGGTCGCCGCGACCGATTACCTCCGCGCCTATGCCGACCAGATCCGCCCCTTCGTGAAGGCGCGCTACAAGACATTGGGCACGGACGGCTTCGGCCGCTCCGACTATCGCCGCAAGCTGCGCCATTTCTTCGAGGTGGATCGCTACTTCGTCGCCGTCACGGCATTGAAGGCGCTGGCCGACGCTGGCGCCATCCCGGCGAACATCGTCAGCAAGGCGATCAAGCTGTACAAGATCAACCCGGATAAACCGAATCCCACCACGGTGTGAGCCAGGAGAACGACGTGGCCGAAATCAAGAATATATCAGTGCCGGACATCGGCAATTTCAAGGACGTGAGCATCATCGAAGTGGCGGTGAAGGCGGGTGACCGTGTGTCCGCCGAGCAGACGCTGGTCTCGCTGGAAACCGACAAGGCGACCGTGGATGTGCCCGCACCGTTTGACGGCGTGGTCAAGGAAGTGAAGGTCAAGGTCGGCGACAAGGTGTCGGAAGGCAACCTGATCGTGACATTGGAAGCGAGCGGCGAAGCTGCGGCGGCAGCACCTGCCGCTGCACCGGCGCAAGTCGCGACACCTGTTGCACCCGCTCCTGCGGCTCGGCCTGCGCCTGTCGCGGCACCGGTAGCTGCCGCCCCGGCCGCGCCCGTTTCTTCCGGCGCAAGCGCGCACGCCAGCCCCTCCATCCGCCGCTTCGCGCGCGAGCTGGGCGTGAACCTGGCGCAGGTCGGCGGCAGCGGCGAGAAGGGCCGCGTCACCAAGGACGACGTGCAGAATTTCGTCAAGCAAGCGCTGGCCGGTGGCACAACCGCAGGCGGCGGCATGCCCGGCCTGCTGCCCTGGCCGGATGTGGATTTCGCCAAATTCGGCGCAGTGGAAAGCAAGCCGCTATCGCGCATCAAGAAGATCTCCGGTGCCAACCTGCACCGCAACTGGGTGATGATCCCGCATGTGACGCAGTTCGAGGAAGCCGACATCAGCGAGATGGAAGCCTTCCGCAAGGAGCTCGGCGCCGAGTACGCGAAAGAGGGCATCAAGATCACCCCGCTGGCCTTTATGCTCAAGGCCTGTGCCATCACGCTCAAGCACTTCCCCGACTTCAATGCCTCGCTGGATGCCGGCGGCGAGAACCTGATCCTGAAGAAATACATCCACATCGGCGTGGCCGTGGATACGCCGGAAGGCCTGATGGTGCCGGTGATCCGCGACGTGGACCAGAAAGGCATCGTGCAGTTGGCAAAGGAACTGGGCGAGATCAGTGCCCGCGCGCGCGAGAAAAAGGTCACCGCCGCCGAGATGCAGGGCGGCTGCTTCACCATCTCCAGCCTGGGCGGTATCGGCGGCACGGCTTTCACGCCCATCATCAACGCGCCGGAAGTGGCCATCCTCGGCGTGTCGCGCGCCAGCATGAAACCGGTGTGGAAGGACGGCGAGTTCGTGCCGCGCCTGATGCTGCCGCTGTCGCTGACCTACGATCACCGCGTCATCGACGGCGCAATGGGCGCGCGCTTCACCACCTATCTCGCGCATGTGCTGGCCGACATGCGACGGCTGGCACTGTGATTTAACAAGCCACATCAGCCCCGGATGGATACGGATAACCCCTGCCGGACCCGCCCTTATCGGCGGCCACGGGAAATATCGGGTAAACTTGCCCCTGTTCCTATCCGTGTTCCATCTGTGTTCATCCGTGGCTGACAGTTCTTCTTCCCAAAATCCGGGCATCACCCCCATCGGCATCCTCGGGGGCACTTTCGACCCCATCCACCATGGACACCTGCGCATCGCACAGGAAGCGCTGGAGCAGTGCAAGCTTGCGCAGGTGCGCTTCGTTCCCTCCGGCACGCCGCCGCATCGCCCGTCGCCCAAGGCGGACGCCAAGCTGCGCTGGGAGATGGTGCGACTGGCGCTGAACGGCAGCCCCGACTTTCTCGTCGACGTGCGCGAGGTGTTCCGCACCGATCCCTGCTACACCGTCGATACCCTCACCGCGCTGCGCGCCGAACTGGGCGCGCAACAGCCGATCTGTCTCATCCTCGGCGGCGACGCCTTCCTGCAACTGCACACTTGGCACGAATGGAAGCGGCTGTTCGGGCTGGCGCATATCGTGGTGCTGCAGCGCGCGGGCGGCCCGCCGCTGGGCAATGCCATGAACAATGCCGATGCCGCATTGCAGGCCGAATACCGGCAACGCCTCGCGCCCGGCGCGGGCGTGCTGCAAGAATCCCCGGCTGGCGCGATCTTCGTCGCCGACATGCCTGCGCTGGAGATATCCTCCACCGACATTCGCCGCCGTTGCGCGGAAGGAAGAAGCATCCGTTACCTGGTACCGGAAGTCGTCGCCAATTACATCAATACCAACTCACTTTACCAAACATGCTGACAGTAGAAGAAAAGACCCAAGCCGTCGTCGCCGCCCTTGAAGACATCAAGGCGCTGGACATCGAGATCATCAACACCAGCAAGCTCAGCCCGCTGTTCGAACGCATGGTGGTCGCCAGCGCACAATCCACCCGCCAGACCAAGGCGCTGGCAAGCAGCGTGGTGGTGAAACTCAAGGAGCTGGGTGAAACGGTGTATGGCACCGAAGGCGAGGACGGCGGCGAGTGGGTGCTGGTCGACCTGGGCGACGTGATCGTGCACATCATGCAGCCAGCCGTAAGAGCCTATTACAACCTCGAAGAACTCTGGGGCGTCCAACCCAAGCTGCGCGCCTCCAAATCGGCAAAATGAAGTTGCTGATCCTGGCGGTGGGCAACAGGATGCCATCGTGGATCACCGAGGGTTTCAACGAGTACGCCAAGCGCATGCCGCGCGAAGCGAAGATAGAACTGGTCGAGATCAAGCCCGAGGCGCGCAACAGCGGCAAGACCGCCGCCCAGATCATGGAAGCCGAAGCGCAACGCATCAAGGCCGCCCTGCCCCCCTCCGCCCTGTGTATCGCGCTCGACGAGCGCGGCGCCACACCGACGACCAAACAACTCGCCCAGCAGATGCAGGACTGGATGCAGCAGGGCCGCGATGTCGCCTTCGTCGTCGGCGGCGCCGACGGCTTGCACCCATCGGTCAAGCAGCAGGCGCAACAACTGCTGGCGCTGTCCGCTTTCACCCTGCCGCACGGCATGGTGCGCGTGTTGCTGGCGGAACAGCTGTACCGCGCGCACAGCCTGATGCACAATCATCCCTATCACAGGGAATGAACCATGAGCATCAAACGTCCACGCATCTATCTCGTCTCGCAAAGTCCGCGCCGCCGCGAGCTCCTCAAACAGATCGGCATCAACTACGAAGTCCTGTTGCTGCGCAACGATCCTCGGCGCCGGGTCTTTGTGGATGAGACGCCGCTCGCGGGGGAAGACCCGACCGCGTATGTGAAACGCGTATGCCGCGACAAGGCACTGGCCGGCTGGGAGACGCTGGGCTTGCGCAACCTGCCGCAATTCCCGGTGCTGGCAGCGGATACCACGGTGACCATAGCGGGCCGCATCATCGGCAAGCCGGACAACAACGAACATGCCGCCGACATCCTGCGCATGCTCTCCGGTAGCAGCCACCAGGTGCTCACCGCCGTGGCGATGGCCTTCGGCGAGCGCATGGAGATGCGCCTGTCCACGACCACCATCGCTTTCGACAAACTCAGCGAGGACCGCATCCGTCATTACCTGCTCACCAACGAGGCGCACGACAAGGCCGGTGCCTACGGCATCCAGGGCCACGCCGGCGCATTCGTGAAGCATATCGACGGCAGCTACACCGGCGTGATGGGACTGCCGCTGTACGAAACGGTAGAATTGCTGAAACTATTCGGATATCCCGCACCATGACAGAAGAGATCTTGATCAACGTCACGCCGCAGGAAACGCGCGTCGCGGCGATGCAACAGGGCGCCGTACAGGAGCTGCACATCGAACGCGGCAGCCAGCGCGGACTGGTGAGCAACGTCTATATCGGCAAGGTGAAGCGCGTGCTGCCCGGCATGCAATCGGCTTTCATCGACATCGGCCTCGAACGTTCCGCCTTCCTGCATGTCGCCGACATCTGGGAGAACAGCAGCGATGCCAAACCGATCGAGAAGGTGCTGTTCGAGGGACAGAGCCTGCTGGTGCAGGTGATCAAGGACCCCATCGGCACCAAGGGCGCGCGCCTTTCCACGCAACTGAGCTTCGCCGGCAGGCTGCTGGTCTATCTGCCGCAGGAATCGCACATCGGCGTGTCGCAGCGCATCGAGAACGAGGCGGAGCGCGAATCACTGCGCGGCAAACTGCAGCAAGTGCTGCCCGAGGGCCACAAGGGCGGCTACATCATCCGTACGCAGGCGGAATCGGCATCCGACGGCGAACTGCGCGCCGACGTCGCCTACCTCGACAAACTGTGGAACAACCTGCAGCAGCAATCGCAGAAGACGGCCGCGCCGGCAGTGCTGTACAAGGAACTGGACATCGCCCTGCGCGTGCTGCGCGATTGCGTGAACGAGGGCACCTCGCGCATCCTCGTCGACTCGCGCGAGACGCATGAACGCCTGCTGGCGTTCGCCAACGACTATATCGCCGACGCCGTGCCCAAACTGGAACGCTATGCCGGCACACGACCGCTGTTCGACCTGTACGGCGTGGAGGAGGAGATCGAGCGGGCCCTGTCGCGTCGCGTCGACCTGAAGTCCGGCGGCTACCTCATCATCGATCAGACCGAGGCGCTCACCACCATCGACGTCAACACCGGCGGCTTCGTCGGCGGGCGCAATTTCGACGACACCATCTTCAAGACCAACCTGGAGGCGGCGCAAGTCATCGCGCGCCAGCTGCGCCTGCGCAACCTGGGCGGCATCATCATCTGCGACTTCATCGACATGGACAGCGCCGAGCACCGCGACGCGGTGCTGGAAGAATTCAAGAAGATGCTGGAGAACGACCGCACCCGCATCAGCGTGAACGGCTTCTCCGCGCTGGGACTGGTGGAGATGACGCGCAAGCGCACGCGCGAGAGCCTGGCGCATGTGCTGTGCGAGCCCTGCCCGACCTGCCAGGGACGCGGCGAGGTGAAGACTGCACAGACCGTGTGTTACCAGATCCTGCGCGAGATCGTGCGCGAGGCGCGCCAGTTCAACGCGCGCGAATACCGCATCCTTGCCTCGCAGCAGGTGATCGACCTGTTCCTCGACGAGGAGTCGCAGAGCCTGGCCCAGCTTTCCGATTTCATCGGCAAGCCGGTCTCGCTGCAGGTCGAGACGCTGTACAGCCAGGAACAGTACGACATCATCCTGATGTAGCCTGTCGCCATCCCCGTCTGAGAATCACGTCAGACCCACAAAAGAAAAAGGCCGGTTGAACCGGCCTTTTTCCATTTGGTACGGCTTGGATTACTTCTTGGCGCCGTTGACTGCTGCCTTCAGAGTTGCACCAGCCTTGAATGCGGGCTGCTTGGAAGCCTTGATCTTGATGGTTGCGCCGGTCGCGGGGTTGCGGCCGTTGCGGGCTGCGCGCTTGCGCACTTCGAACGTACCGAAGCCTACCAGTGCGACATTGTCGCCCTTCTTCAGCGCTGCGGTGACGATCTCGATGATTGCAGCGATATTACGGTCGGCATCAGCCTTGCTGCCACCGGTCTTGGTTGCCAATGCGTCGATCAGTTCTTTGCGGTTCATTCTTAGTCGCTCCCTTGGTTGAGGTTGAAGTACGTGGTTGAAGTACCGGAGCGGATTGTTGTAGATATTTTGCCGTATGGCAAGGGGGTTCGTAGCAATTTATCACTCCTCATTGCCCTTGCCTGCCGAAAGTGCTACCCGCTCCCCTGCCGGATGTCCGGCCCTCAGAGGCCCGCCAGAGTGTCCGGATCGACCTTGCTGCCGCTGACCGCCACCACCTTGTGGCGCGACTGGCCGCCCTGTCTGAGCTCGACCTGGCGCAGCGGAACGGCGAAAGTCTCGGCGATGAACCTGAGCAGCGCCTCGTTGGCGCGGCCTTCGATGGGCGGGGCGGCGAGACGGATCTTCAGCGCTTCGCCGTGCAGCCCGGCCACATCGGTGCGCTTGGCGCCGGGCTGGACATGCAGGGTCAGGGTAAGGACGTCGCCGCTGCGGCGGTACCACTCGCTCACAGCAAACCCGTTACGGCCTGTTCCAGACCGCCGATCGGCACGATGAGGATGAGTTGGCAGATGATGAACAGGATCAGCACCGAGAGGTCGACGTTGCCCACCGGCGGAATGCGGCGGCGCAAAGGTTGCAGGAAGGGGGCGTTCACCGCATACAGCATGGGGGCAAGCGGCGTGCGCGGATTGACCCAGGACAGGATGGCCTCGACGAGCAGCGTGGCGACGAGCAGGTAGATGCTGAGCTTGAGCAGTTTGACCGCCGTCCATGCCAGCAGACCCAACAGCGGGAAACTGTCAAAGGCATAACCTTGCAACCACAGTGCCAGCGCCAGATAGACAAACTCGAATGCAAAAGCCAGAAACAGAGTGGCGCTGTCCAGCCCCCGCACGGAGGGGATATATCGCCGCGCGCGCAGCACGATGAAATCGGTGATCGCCATGACGAATTCGCCGATGGGGTTGCGCATTGGCGCCTGCAGCCATACCGCATGAAAGCGAAACAGCAGCACGGCAGCAAAGGGCTGCAGCAGCGCGTCGTTCAGGAACGAGAGGCCCTCTCCCAGCATTTATGCGTCCTTTCCCAGCTCGTCGCCCATCTCCTTCGAGCGTTTTGCCGCGGCGTAGATGGCATCGACGATGTCCTGCTTCACCCGGTTCGCATCCATGCTGAGCAGTGCGCGTTCGGTGGTGCCGTTCTTCGAGGTCACGCGCGCGCGCAAGGTGGCAGCGTCCTCGTCGCTGTTCTGGGCCAGCTTGGTGGCGCCGAGAAAGGTATCCAGCACCATCTGCCGCGCCTGAGCCTCGTCCACCCCCAGTTCGTAGGCGGCCTGCTGCATGGCTTCGATGAAATAGAACACATAGGCCGGGCCGCTGCCGGAAATCGCGGTCACCGCATCCAGCTGTTCCTCGTCGTCCAGCCAGAAGGTGCTGCCCACCGCCGACATGATGGCCTCGGCGTGGTGGCACTGCTCGGGACGGACCACCGGTGTGGCATATAGCGCGGTGACACCGCTGCGGATCAGCGCCGGCGTGTTGGGCATGCAGCGCACGATGTTCTGCGAGCCGACCCAGCGCGCGATGTCCTGCGTGCGTATGCCCGCCGCGATCGAGATGACGAGTTTGCCTTTCAGAATAGGCGCCAGTTGCAGCGCGGCTTCCTGCAGGCTCTGCGGCTTGACCGCGAGGATGACCGTTTCGCAATGTTCCACGGCCGGCCCCATTTCGGTGGTCGCGCGCAGAGCGAACTCGTTGTGCAACGCAACGCATTTCTCCTTGTCCACTTCCACGACATGCATCCTGGAAGGGGAATAACCGCGCTTGACCAAGCCCCCGATCAGGGCCTTCGCCATGTTGCCGCCGCCGATGAAAGTGATCTTCATTGAAGTTCTCCGTAGTCTCTGGCACCGAAAATCGCCGACCCGATGCGCACGATGGTGGCGCCTTCCTGTATCGCCGCCGCAAAGTCCTGCGACATCCCCATCGACAACGTATCCAGACCCAGCCCGAGTGAATTGAGTTTTTCGAATATCGCTCGCATCCGCGAAAAAGGCAACCTCTGTTCCACTTCGTCCGCCGCGGGCGCCGGGATCGCCATCAATCCGCGCAGTTTGAGATTGGGCAACTTCGCCACTTGCATGGCCAGTTCCGACACCGCTTCAGGTTCCACGCCGCTCTTGCTGTCCTCGCCGCTCACGTTGACCTGCAGGCAAAAGTTGAGCGGCGGCAATTGCGGCGACCGCTGTGCAGACAGGCGCTCGGCCACCTTGAGCCTGTCCACGCTGTGCACCCAGGCGAAGTTCTCGGCGATGGCGCGCGTCTTGTTGCTCTGGATGGGGCCGATGAAATGCCACTCCAGCGGCAGGTCGCGCAGCGACTCCATCTTGTCCAGCGCCTCCTGCAGGTAGTTCTCGCCAAAGGCGGTCTGTCCCGCCTGGTATGCCTCGCGTACCGCTGCTGCCGGAAAGGTCTTGCTCACGGCCAGTAAATGAACGTCGGCAACACTCCTGTGGGCGGCTTGCGCGGCCCGCGCGATGGCCTCGCGGGTCGCTTGCAAGTTGGAGAGGATTGCAGTCATAATCGCCCGGCAGTCGCCTTTCAATGCTGGTTTCAAAAAAGCCCGGGGATTATATATGGATATCACTGAACTGCTCGCCTTCGGCGTGAAGAACAAAGCCTCGGACTTGCACCTGTCCGCCGGACTGCCGCCCATGATCCGCGTGCACGGCGACATGCGCCGCATCAACCTGCCCGCGATGGAGCACAAGGAAGTCCACGCCATGGTGTACGACATCATGAACGACGGGCAGCGCAAACATTACGAAGAGAACAAGGAAGTCGACTTCTCGTTCGAAGTGCCCAATCTGGCGCGTTTCCGCGTCAATGCCTTCATCCAGAACCGTGGCGCGGGCGCCGTCATGCGTACCATTCCTTCCAAGATCCTGACGCTGGAAGAACTCAAGTGCCCGCCCATCTTCAAGGACATCTCCGAATTCCCGCGCGGCATGGTGCTGGTGACCGGCCCGACCGGCTCCGGTAAATCGACCACGCTGGCGGCGATGGTGAACCATATCAACGAGAACGAAATGGGCCACATCCTGACCGTGGAAGACCCGATCGAGTTCGTGCATGAATCCAAGAAATCGCTGGTCAACCAGCGCGAGGTCGGCCCGCACACGCTGTCGTTCAACAACGCGCTGCGTTCCGCCCTGCGCGAAGACCCGGATGTGATCCTGGTCGGTGAAATGCGCGACCTGGAGACCATTCGCCTGGCGATGACCGCGGCCGAGACCGGCCACCTGGTGTTCGGCACGCTGCACACCAGTTCCGCGGCCAAGACCATCGACCGTATCATCGACGTGTTCCCCGCCGACGAGAAAGAAATGGTGCGCGCGATGCTGTCCGAATCGCTGCGTGCGGTGATCTCGCAGACCCTGCTCAAGACCAAGGACGGCGCCGGCCGCGTCGCGGCGCACGAAATCATGCTTTGCACCCCCGCCATCCGCAACCTGATCCGCGAGGCCAAGGTGCCGCAAATGTATTCCGCCATCCAGACCGGCGGCAACATCGGCATGCAGACACTGGACCAGTGTCTGCAGGACTTGGTCAAGCGCAACCTTGTCGCCTCGTCGGAAGCCCGCCAAAAAGCGGCGAACAAGGAACTGTTCCCCGCCTAAACACAGCAATATCAGGAGTCAATCATGGAACGCGATCAGGCCACAGAACTAGTCCACAACCTGCTGCGCGGGATGATCTCGCAGAAGGCTTCCGACCTATTCGTCACCGCCGGCTTCCCGCCCGCGTTCAAGATCGACGGCAAGATGACGCCGGTCTCCAACCAGGCGCTGACCTCACAGCACACGCAGGAACTGGCGCGCAGCATCATGAACGACCGCCAGGCGGCCGAGTTCGAATCCACGCACGAGTGCAACTTCGCCATCAGCCCTTCCGGCATCGGCCGTTTCCGCGTCAATGTGTTCCTGCAGCAGCAGCGCGTCGGCATGGTGCTGCGCACCATCACCACCAAGATCCCGACCTTCGAGGAACTGCGCCTGCCGCAGGTGCTGAAGGACGTGACGCTGACCAAGCGCGGCCTGGTGATCCTGGTCGGCGGCACCGGTTCCGGCAAATCGTCCACACTTGCCGCGATGATCGGCTACCGCAACCACAACAGCTACGGCCACATCATCACCATCGAGGACCCGGTCGAGTACGTGCACGACCACGTCAAATGCATCATCACCCACCGCGAAGTGGGCGTGGACACCAACGACTGGCATAGCGCGTTGAAGAATACCCTGCGCCAAGCGCCCGACGTGATCCTGATCGGCGAGATCCGCGATCGCGAGACCATGGAATACGCCGTGGCCTTCGCCGAGACCGGCCACCTGTGCATGGCGACTCTGCACGCCAACAGCGCCAACCAGGCGCTCGACCGCATCATCAACTTCTTCCCGGAAGAACGCCGCGAACAACTGCTGATGGACCTTTCGCTCAACATCAAGGCACTCGTCTCGCAGCGCCTGATCCCCAAGCGCGACGGCAAAGGCCGCGCCGCCGCGTTCGAGATCCTGCTCAATTCGCCGCTGATCTCCGACCTCATCTTCAAGGGCCAGGTGCACGAGATCAAGGAAGTCATGTCCAAATCGCGCGAGATCGGCATGCAGACCTTCGACCAGGCGCTGTTCGACCTGCACGAATCCGGCGACATCAGTTACGAGGAATCGCTCAAGAACGCCGACTCGGTCAACGACCTGCGCCTCAAGATCAAACTGCAGGGACAGGCCACCAAGGACCGCGATGTGATGAGCGGCCTGGACAACCTGAAGATGACCTGAAGAGATCGCGATGAGCATCCAGTCCACTTTCCGCGTGCACCTTGCCGCCCCGCTCGGACTGATCGACACCCCTTTCATCGTCACCACCGCCTATGCCTCGGCCGCAGGCATGCTCCGTTCGGAGTGGTTTCTGGTCGTGCCCGACGGCAAGGGGTTGCTGCTCTCGCAGCGCAACAGCCTCGACCTCAGTGCATTCCCCGAAAGCCGCGAAAGGATTGACGCGGAGCTGTTGCTGAACGAGGCACTCGATCAGGCCACGCTACGCCTGCGCCGTTACATACGGGAAAAGAACGATGTCTCCGCACTGTTGCTGCTGGCCAGGCAGACTGAAGTGAAGCCCGCCGACCACAACCATTTCGTCAAACTCTGGTTGCGCGGCGCCTGTTGCGGCTGCCTCAGCGAGATCCGCGCCAAGAGCGGATGCACCGCGCTGACCGACACGCTGGAATGGGTGCACGGCCTGCCGATGCTCTCGTCCGGCGAACTGTAATACACCCACCTCCCCGTATCACCGATACAGCGCCGGAAAATCCCTGCGCAACCGGTCCAGCTTGGGCATGTCGTGGATCACGATGTAAGGCTGGTAAGGATGCAAAGCCAGATAATTCTGGTGATAGTCCTCCGCCGGATAGAACTGCACCAGCGGCACCACCTGCGTCACGATGGGCGAGGAATAGGTGCGCGCTGCAGTGAGTTCGCGGATGTATTCCCCCGCCGCTTTCTGTTGCGCGGCATCGACATGGAAGATCGCCGAGCGGTATTGCGTGCCCCTATCCGGCCCCTGACGGTTGAGCTGGGTCGGGTCGTGCGCCACGCTGAAGAACACCTGCAGCAACTGGCGATAAGACACCTTGGCCGGATCGAAGCGCACGCGCACCGCCTCGGCATGGCCGCTCCTGCCCGTGCTCACCGCTTCGTAGTTCGCGTCCGCCGCACTGCCGCCCGCATAACCTGACTCCACGTTGGTCACGCCCTTGATGTGTTTGTACACCGCGTCCACGCCCCAGAAACAGCCGCCCGCAAACACCGCAGTCTGCTCGGCCGCCTGCACGTTGGCAATCGCGCCCACGCCGAACGCGAGTAACGCACTGCTGAAGAATCGTTTGAAGGTACGCATGATGTCTCTCCTTGTGCTTAACCGAAGGTGAAGGCGAACGCCTCCGCCCCGCCATCCGGAAACTCGATGCGGAAGGTCCGCTCTTTTATCGCACCGTTTTGCCGGATGAGTTGATACAGGCGCTGCTCGCGGATCACGCCGCTGCCCGCCACGTCGATATCGACGCCGTGATGCGCGCCGGGCGCGGCGCCGTCCAATGTGACCTTGAAGCGTAGCGGTTTGTTGCTGCCAAGCACCAGATGCAGGTCGCGTCCGAAGAAGCGGAAGGCGATCGCCCCGCTGCCGCGCTGTAGCGCGGCGGATTCCGGACCGATCAACCAGTTCCCGCCCAATGCCCATTGATCGGCTTGCAACACGCGCGGTATCGAATAGTTGCCGGATGCATCGAGACGGACCTCTTCCGGCGAAACAAAATTCTCCATGCGCGCATAGCCGAGATAGGTCTCGGGCGAACGTTCCGTCCCTGCGGCCGCTGCCATCGCGCCGGTTGCCTCCACCTGCACCGGCGCATCGTCCAGTGCCAGGTCGCTGCGCGCCTCCATCAGCAGCGTCTGGATCATCTGCTCGGTCTCGACATAGGCGCCCTCGCCGAAATGGCGGTGGCGGATGCGTCCCTGCGCGTCGAGCAGATAGTGCGCGGGCCAATACTGGTTCTTGTAGGCGTTCCAGATCGCGTAGTCGTTATCGACCGCCACCGGATACTTCACGCCCAGTTCGCGCACCGCGCGTTCGACGTTCTTGATGTCCTTCTCGAAGGCGAACTCCGGCGCATGTACGCCGAGGATGACCAAGCCCTGCGCGCGATATTTTTCATCCCACGCTTTCAGGTAGGGCAGGGTGCGCAAGCAGTTGATGCAGGAATAGGTCCAGAAATCCACCAGCACCACCTTGCCGCGCAAGGACCCATCGCTTAACGGCGGCGTGTTGATCCAGTGCGTCGCGCCATTAAGCGGCGGCGCCATGACCGCTTCGCCTGCCTGCGGCGCAGGCGGCGCCAAGCTCTCGATCAGCCGCTGCTCGGTTGACGTGGTGTTGGCCGAGGTGAATTGCGCGAGGAAGCGCGTGTCCCAGCCCAGTGCGATGACCACGACGCCCGCCACCACCGCGATACCCAGCACGCGCCGTATCCATTCCTCGACGCCGAAATTGCGCTTCAGCCACGCGATCACGCGCCCGCCGGCCAGCAACGCCAGCGCCAGCGAAGAGGCGGCACCGGCCGCGAACGCCAACAGCAGCGATGCGCTGTACAGATTCGCGCCCTGCAAGGCCGCACCGGCCAGCACCAAGCCAAGTATCGGCCCGGCGCACGGCGCCCACAGGAAGCCGAGAGCCACGCCCAGCAGCAAGCCGCCCTTCACGCTGCCCTGCGCGTCGGCACGCTGCTGCAGATGTCCGCCGAACGAAACGAACGGCCGCATCATGCGTTCCGACCAGGACGGGAAGATCAGTGCCAATCCCAACAACAGCAACAGCAGCATCGCCGCGTAGCGCCCGTACTGGTTCACCTCGACCAGCCAGGCGCCGCCCACGGCAGCAAGGCTGGCCAGCACGGTGAAGGTCACCGCCATGCCAAACAGGATGGGCAGGCCGGCGCGGCGGAACGGCTGCTCTGAACGCGCGAACACGAAGGGCAGCACCGGCAGTACGCAGGGGCTGAGGATGGTGAGTGCGCCGCCGAGGTAAGCGAGCAGGAAGATCAGCATGGTTTGTTGTTCCTTGTAATCAGGGTAATTCCAAAACCTTGTTGTCCACGAAATTCACGAAAAGCACGAAAGGTTCGAATCACTCACATTCTGCAAATGGGTTTGTTCGTGGGTTTCGTGTTTTTCGTGGACAAATTTCTTTCCTGGACTATTTGGATTTCGGCACGAAGCGCAGCGCCACCGTGTTCATGCAATAACGCAGGCCGGTCGGCTTCGGACCGTCGTTGAACACATGGCCGAGATGCGCGTCGCACAGCGTGCAGCGTACTTCGGTGCGCACCATGCCGAACAGGCGGTCTTCGTGTTCGCGCACGTTCTCCGCCGCGATGGGTTGCCAGAAGCTGGGCCAGCCGGTGCCGGAATCGTATTTGGTCGCGGCATCGAACAGCGCGTTGTCGCAGCACACGCAACGGTACAGCCCCGGCTCGTGCCGGTCGTGTCCCGGCTGCGAGAACGCGCGCTCGGTGCCCTGCTCGCGCGTCACGTGGTAGGCGAGCGGCGACAGGCGCTTTTTCCACTCGGCATCCTTGTACACCTTGGCCAGCGTGGCGCGCCCCAGCGGTTTGCCGTCGTCGGAGAACTGTATGATGGTCACCATGCCGCCGCCCGGTGCCGTCGCGGCGAACGAGCGTGTGGCATAGACCATGCCGATGCCGGAAAGCAGTGATAGAAATTGTCTGCGTTGCATGATGTCGCCTCCTGAATATAAGGTTGAACCTGTTACGTCAGATTCACCCTCCTGCACTTTGGTTCGTACCCGATCGAAAAATGGTTACTTCACCCTACCCGGCAAAGGGCGGCACACGCCCGACCAGCGCTTCGGCCAGCAGCAGTTCCTCGTCCGTATGGTTGGGCCTGGCCATGCGCGGTACATCATGGACGCATTGCCCCGGCTGACCCTCGCGGTAGATATGCAGCGGCCTGTCGTGATGCGCCGAATGTACGCTCAGTTTGCTCGTGCTGTCGCCATTGGCCTCGACATCCACATCGCCGTAGCAGGTGCAGAAGTAGGTCTTGTCCGGCCCGGCCTCGAGGTACACCCCGGTGCCGCGGATGCCGATGGTCGCGGTCGGCGTCTCGATGCGCATGCCCTTGTTGCGCGACACCGACAGCAGCTTGCCCGCGAACAAGCTTAAACCGCCGATCAGCAGGGAGGTGAAGTCGTTTTCATCCTTCGGACGTATCTTCAGATGGCTGCCGCCTCGCAGCAACATCGCATGGTCGCCGACCACGAACACAAGCTCGCTGTTCTTGCCGGTCTTGACCGT
Organism: Gammaproteobacteria bacterium; assembly: GCA_018813765.1. Lineage (GTDB taxonomy): Bacteria > Pseudomonadota > Gammaproteobacteria > Burkholderiales > Gallionellaceae > Sideroxyarcus. The sequence goes on from JAHJBC010000001.1 coordinate 102,763, forward strand.
ATCGTTGGGACCGATGCGCGTGTTCTCATCCACCCGTTTGCCGTTCACCCACGCCTTGCCCCTCACCCGATACACCGATCGGGATGCGGGCAATCTCGGCGGCGGTGAAAAAATGGCGGCGACCGCCTTCGCCGCGGGCAGCATCGCCGTCAACACGCCTGCCGCCAAGCCCTGCAACAATCGCCTGCGCTGATGACCCGCCGCTTCAAGATTCTGGCACTGTTCCATCTGTCCTCTCCCTTGTTATCGTCTGCTGTGCAACGGCAGATGCCTCGACCGTTGGAGACACCCGCCTTCGTGCTGTCACATGCCTTTGTCCTTGTTCATCGTGCCATCCTTCATCACGTCGTCCTTCTTCATCTCTTCCAGCTGTTTTGACTTCTTGCTCGTGATTTTCTTCTTGTCCATCTTGTCCTTGCTCATGGCATCCTTCTCCATGGTGTCCTTGGTCATTGCATCCTTGGACATCATGTCCTTGCCCATGGCATCCTTGCTCATCACATGGTGGTCTGCCGCCGCAGTTTGGGCAAAAGCGGTCAGGCACAACGCCAGCAACAGTGTGGTCAGTTTGTTCATTTGAATCTCCTTGAATGATTGATGGTATCGTCGCGGAGGTGAGGATGCTGTGGCAACAGCCATCTCAAACCGTCTGCGACACTATGTTCGGAGCACGCCGGAAAAAGGTTACACAGGCATTCATATGACAAACCGGGACGACAATCTGGAAGACCTCATGCGCCAGTCCCTGGCCGGGGACCAGCGCGCCTACGCCGAACTGTTGCGCGCGACCGCGCGCCTGCTCAAGCCCTTCCTGTCCAATCGCCTGCGCCAATCCGGCGAGGTGGACGACCTGCTGCAGGAGATATTGCTCTCCATCCACAAGGCCCGCCACACCTACGACGGCCAGCGCCCCTACAAACCCTGGGCCTACGCCATCGCCAAGTTCCGCCTGCTCGACCATCTGCGCGCGCACTACGCGGATCGCCTGCGCGACGCCGAGGACTACGACGAACTGGAAGAGATATTGCCCGATGATGTAACCGAAACCGGGATGAGCTACGAATCAATAAGCGCGGAGGTAGAGAAACTGCCAGAGAAGCAGGCAACCATCCTGCGCCTAATGCACCATGACGGCTACACCGCCAGGGAGGTCGCGGCGAAAATGGGCATGAACGAATCGGCGGTGAAAGTAGCAGCGCATCGCGCCTACAAGATCTTGCGAGAAAGGCTGGAGCGACAATGAACGACATCGAACAACTGATAGCGGGCCTGAGCAAGGACGTGCAGCCGGTGAAACCCGCGCTGCACCCGTACAAGCTGAGCCTGCAATGGATAGGCGCCGCCGCGCTCTACCTGCTCGTCACACTCGCGCTCACCGGCCTGCGCCCGGACTGGCACGAGAGTTTCGTCGAACCGTGGTTCGTCGCCGAGATCGCCACCCTGTTCGCGCTGTTCATCGTCACCGCACTCAGCACTGCCCTGCTCGCCTTCCCCGACCTGCACCAGAAACGCCTGCTCGCTTACGCGCCGCTGGTACCCGCCGTCCTGTTCGTGGCCGTGATCCTGTCGGCCGCGCTTGCCGACACCCCGCCCGCGCCCCTACCAGAACACAGCATCGAATGCACCTGCAGCATCCTGCTGACCATGCTGCTGCCCGCGCTGTGGACGTTCTATTCGCTGCGCAGATACGCCAGCACCCACTATCGCCTCGCCGGCAGCATCGCACTGCTCTCCGCGTTCAGCGTTGGCGCCTTGTGGTTACGCTTGCACGAAGTCAACGACTCCATCGCGCATGTGGTTGAGTGGCATTACCTGCCGATGCTCGGAGTGGGATTGCTGGGGTTGTGGCTGGGGAATCGATTGCTGAAGTGGTAGAACGAGAATTGTCCTGGGAACGCCGACGTCTCGTCGGCATCTATCATCAAGTGCCGACGAGACGTCGGCGCTCCCATACTTATCTGATCTCGAAACCGCTGTAATTGCCGGTTCCGGGCGTGACATCCACCCGCTCCACGCTCGCCATCGCAGGCCCGCGTTGCGCCCAGCGCACGATAGCATCCACCGCGCCCGCATCGCCCTGCACCATCGCTTCCACCGTGCGGTCGGGCCGGTTGCGCACCCAGCCCGCGACACCGAGCAGCTCCGCTTCTTCCAGCATGGACTGGCGATAGAACACGCCCTGCACGTGGCCGTAAATAACGAGGTGCAGTGCCTTCTTTGCGGATGATATGGGATCGTTCATATAGCCTCTTCTGTAACCGTTGCCTCAATGCTAACAGCCGCAAAATAGAATACAACCATTGCGAGTGATGCCGATCGCTCGACGCCGCAGCGGAACGTACGCGACATGTCCCTGTCTCACCTAGTACGGGCCGAGCCGTTTTGGTCGGCGACCGTCTTGATTAAATCAACAGGAGGCCATCATGAAACTGAATGTCGGCGGGTATGACCGGATCGGTCGCTACGTGCTTGGCGTCGTGTTGCTGCTGGTAGGGATGGCAGCGCCGCTCAGTGCAATGTGGCAAACAGTCGTGTTTGTTGTTGCGGCCATCGCACTGCTGACGGCAGCCGTGCAGTACTGCCCGGTCAATCATCTGTTCGGTATCAATACCTGCAAGCTCGAAGAGAAAAAGTAGCGCATTGAGCGCGCAGGTTTGAGTCAGGCGGGGGTATCGCTGTGCCGGATACCCCCGCCTGTTTGTCTGCACCACTCTTCCGAAATCGCCGAATCATCAATTATCTTGACGAAGACGATACCGCTGGATAGGGTGGCGCGGTACGCAATCCCTTCGACCCTAATCCGGAAGCGAGCCATGTTCATCATCCCCGTTGGCGACAGAGTAAATTGGAAACGGCCCCCGGTCGTGACGCTGTTACTTATCCTTGTGAACTGTTTCGTTTTCTTCTTTTTCCAGGGCAGCGACGAGAAGAACGACGAGATCGCGATGCAGTATTATTTTTCGTCCGATCTGCCGCACTGGGAGCTGACTCGCTACTCCGAGTACCTCGGCAACAGCGGCGACACGGACGAGTCGCGCCAATTCAACGGCATGCTGGCCAAAAAGAACCGGCTTGCCTTGCCGCTCATGGAACGCGACGTCGAGTTCATGCGCGAGCTGCAGGCCGGGAATATCATTACCGAACAAGAGAGCGTGTATTCGAGCTGGAAGCTGCAACGCAGCGAGTACGAATCCAGACGCTCGTTCACCGACCGCCATGTATACCAGGTGGATGAACGCGACATGCTCAAGGCCTTCGTCTCTGCGTTCATGCACGGCAGCTTCGACCACTTGTTCGGCAATATGCTGGTCCTGTTCCTGGTTGGCTTCATGGTCGAATCGGCGATCGGCAAATCGCTGTACGCCCTCGCCTATCTGGTCACCATCTATACCTCGATCCTCGTGTACAGCCTGACTGCCCCCGGCAGCAGTTGTCTCGGCGCTTCCGGCGCCATTGCCGGCGTGATGGGGCTGTACACGGTCATCTTCGGTTTCAGGAAGATCGACTTCTTCTATTCCCTCGGCTTCTATTTCGACTATGTCAAAGCGCCGACCATCGCATTGCTGCCGCTCTGGATGGGAAACGAGCTGTATCAATACTTCGCCAACGATGGTGCGCGCATCGCCTATATGGCGCACTTCGGCGGTTTGCTGGGCGGAGCGGCGATGGGCGTGCTGTATCGCATGCTGCGACCGGCCGTGATCGAAAGTCACCACCAGGAAGCAGAAATCAGGGAGATGGACAAAACCGCTTTCCAGCGCGGCATGGATTATCTGGGCGAGATGGAATTCAAACGGGCGCTGGATATCTTCAAGCAGTTGCAGGCGCATCATCCCCACGATGCCAACCTGACGCGCCTCGTTTTTCGCGCGGCGAAAGCCGAGCCCGCCAGCGAAGATTTTCATGCCGCCGCGCTGAAGCTGCTGGCAGCGCGCGAAATGGATGCCACCACTTCGACCCAGACGCACACCATCTTTCAGGAATACCTCAACACTGCCAAGCCATCGCCGCGGCTGGCGCCGGACCTGATCGCAAAACTGGCCAAGCGTTTCGCCGGCAGCGGCTATTGCGACGACGCGGAGAAACTTTCCGGCCTGCTGCAACGTGTAGCGCCGCAACATATCGAACTGCCCGGCGTGCTGCTGGCGCTGGCCCGCGGACATTATCGCGAGCAGCGCAAGGAGCAATTCGAAGCGACCCTGCACTCATTGATCAGCAAATATCCGCAGTCGCTCGAAGCGGAAGCCGCGGAGGGGATGTTGCGGGTGGGCTAGACGATGGCGGCAGCCTTGCTCAGCGCATCCCGATACTGGCTTGCCTCCTTGACCAGGGCATGATCGGGGAACTTGGCCAGCAGCGCTTCCAGAATCATCATTGCCTCCTTGTCCATCCGGTAGTGCTCGCTGAGTATCTGTGCCGAGAGCAGATACACCGGCGGGATATGCGGATGCTCCGGATAGCGCCGGTCGAAGCGGCGCATCAGATTCAGCGCAAGCTCAGAACGCCGGTTCATGCGCGCGGCCAGCGCGAGGTCGTGCACCTGATAGGAATCCTGCAATTGGAACTCCGGGTCTACCTTCAGGCATTGTTCGCTCAGATCCAGCGCCTGGAACAGGCGCTTCTCGTTCACCAGCTTGACGATGAATTCGCGCGCATGCTCCAGCGCCTCCGTTTTCCTGCCCGCCGCCACCAGCAGCTTCTGGTAGCGCTCGTGCAGTTCGTTGTTCTCCCAGCGCGTGCGCAACTCTTTGCGCAACAGTTCGATCGCTTCATCCTGCTGGCCGTTCGCGATCAGCGAACCCAGTTTGGACAGCACCGGATCGCTGCCCTTGCCTGAAGAAAGTTTGGCTTCGGCCTCCTCGAATCCGACCGCCGCAGTGACCCCCAGCTCCTCGTGATACTGATACACCGCGTATCCCATCATGTGATAGATGATGAGCACGAAGTAGAACTCGACGAAGAACAGCACCGGGATCGCCAGCCAGGAATCCATGTGCTGGTACAGGAAAGCCTGCAGCCACTGGCTGCTGCTGAGCAGGCTGAACAGAAAAGCGCACAAGGCCAGATAGGGCGAACCGATGGTTCTGATGTAATACAACACCTGCGCCGGATTGAGCGCCTGCAACAGGCTGCGATTTACGGCGATGATCATGATCCCGGCGGGAATCAGGATGTTCATGAAGATCGAGCCCACCCAGTAGCCCGTCCTTCCCAACAAATACGTCAGCAGGCCGGTCAGCAATCCCAGGATCAAGAACAGGCCGTACTGGCGCATGACTTGGGCAGCATCCCCCACTTCCTTGTCCTGCACCCCGTTCGGCTCATCGAAGCGTCCCGTGGCCGTACGCTCCATCACCACAAAGGCGTACTTGAGAAACACGATCCACAGGATTGCATACAGCAACACACCGAAAAGGGGCCCGAGGAGCATCGCAAAACCGCCGATCATGGAATACCCGATGATGCGCAGCATCGAGCCCATCTGCATCGGGTAGACGAAGAAGCTGGGCAATCTGCGCCAGAACGGCGTGAAGGACGTGGTTGATTCTGCTGAGAAACGGTCCTGGTTTGCCATGAATACAAATCCCCTGTCTTGAGTAATGAGAAGATGCTAACAGAATTATTTTTCCGAGCTTCGCACTCATGTATCTAGACCGTTTGGCATATTGTGTTCTGTCACTTTTTGAAGTAACCAGATCATCCGCTGCATCTGCACTTGCCGATTCAAGGTTACACACTGCATTGGCGCGAGTGCCCAATATTCCGTCGACCAAAGACATGAATCGTCCCTCCGCGCCCGCGTCAGGTAAAATCGCCCGCATCCATGCAGCATAATCACCAGCAACACATCAACAACTCATTGAATAATGGCCACTTATAACGAAGCAAGTTTCAAGGTACTACGCGGTCTGGAGCCGGTGCGCCAGCGCCCCGGCATGTATACCAACCTGGAATCGCCCAACCACATCATCGCCGAGGTGGTGGATAACGCCTGCGACGAGGCGCTCGCGGGCCATGCAAAAAACATCCTGGTCACCGCGCACGAGGACGGTTCGGTGTCGGTGCTCGACGACGGCCGCGGCATCCCGGTCGGCATACATAAAGAAGAAGGTCGCTCGGTGGTCGAGGTCGCGTTCACCGTGCTGCACTCGGGCGGCAAGTTCGACAAGGAAAAAGGCGGCGCCTACCAGTTTGCGGGCGGCCTGCACGGCGTGGGCGTGGCGGTGACCAATGCGCTGTCGAAGAAAGTCGAGATCACCGTGTTCCGCGATGGCGGCCAGCATGAGCTGCGCTTCATCGACGGCGTTGCCGAGAAACCGCTGAAGAAAACTGCGAGTTGCCCGAAGAACCAGACCGGCACCGCCGTGCGCGCCTGGCCCAACCCCAAGTATTTCGACGCACCGAACGTCAACCTCGCACAGCTCGAACTTTCCCTGCGCTCCAAGGCGGTGCTGCTGCCCGGCGTCACCATCACCCTGCACCTGGAAAAGAGCGGCGAGACCAAATCGTGGACCTACCCCGACGGCTTGCGCGGCTACCTGGCCGAATCGCTGTCCGAATTCGAACTCGCCACGCCCATCCTGTTGCAGGAAAAATTCGCGCGCAAGGACGACAACAGCGGCTTTGCCGAAGGCGAAGGCGCCACCTGGGCGCTCACCTGGAGCGCCGAAGGCAACGTGGTGCGCGAATCGTATGTGAACCTCATCCCCACACCCTCAGGCGGCACGCACGAAGCGGGCCTGCGCGACGGCGTATTCAATTCCGTCAAATCGTTTGCCGAATTGCACGGCCTGACACCGAAAGGCGTGAAGCTGGTGCCCGAGGACGTGTTCTCGCGCGCCAGCTTCGTGCTCTCCGCCAAGGTGCTCGACCCGCAGTTCCAGGGCCAGACCAAGGAAAAACTGGTGTCGCGCGAAGCGCTGCGCCTGGTCTCTTCCATGATCAAGGACCCGCTCGACCTGTGGCTGAACGAACACATCGACGCAGCCAAAAAGATCGTCGAGCTCGCCATCCAGCAAGCGCAGGCGCGTCTGCGCTCGGCACAAAAAGTGGAGAAGAAAAAAGGGTCCAGCGTCGCCGTGCTGCCGGGCAAGCTCACCGATTGCAGCTCCAGCGATGCCAGCCGCACCGAACTGTTCCTGGTCGAGGGCGATTCCGCCGGCGGCTCCGCCAAGCAGGGCCGCGACAAGGAATTCCAGGCCGTGCTGCCGCTGCGCGGCAAAGTGCTGAACACTTTCGAAGTGGAGAAGGATCGCCTGTTCGCCAACAACGAGATCCACGACATCGCCGTCGCGATTGGTGTCGATCCGCATGCGCCGGGCGACACTGTCGACCTCTCCGGCCTGCGCTACAACGCCATCCTGATCATGGCCGATGCGGACGTGGACGGATCGCACATCTCCACGCTGCTGCTGACCTTGTTCTACCGCCATTTCTACAAGCTGGTGGAAGCCGGCAAGATATACATCGCGCAACCGCCGCTGTTCCGCATCGACGTGCCCGGTCTTGGCAAGAAGCAGGCGAGCAAGATCTACGCGCTGAACGAAGGCGAACTGAACAGCACGCTGGACAGACTGCGCAAGGAAAAATATCGCGAAGGCAGCTGGAACATCTCGCGCTTTAAAGGCTTGGGCGAGATGAGCCCCGAGCAATTGTGGGATACGACGCTGAATCCGGATACGCGGCGTGCGCTGTGCGTGAAGGCGGATTTGAAATCGTTCAAGGCGACGATGGGGATATTCAATATGCTGATGGGCAAGCAGGAAGCTTCTACTCGTCGGGCGTGGCTGGAGTATCACGGGAATGAGGTTGAGGCGGATATTTAAGAAGCAACCCCATCCCCTCCCCCTTTAAGGGGGAGGGTTAGGGTGGGGGTAGAAACCATGAGCGGTGCTGCTCACAGATTCACCCCCTTCCCAGCCTTCCCCCTGTGAGGGGGAAGGAGTATGTGCGGAGGGTTATACCGATGCCGGACAGGAGAAGGATTCCTCCGATAACAACTGCAAGAGCTCGGCGGCTGCGCAGCGACATGACCGATGTTGAGCAGAGGCTTTGGAGAGCGATGCGGGGAAAACAACTTGAAGGCTGCCGCTTCCGGCGCCAGCATGCGATAGGCGCTTATATTGCGGACTTTGCATGTGTGGAAAGAATGCTGGTGATTGAGCTGGATGGCGGACAGCACCAGGACCAGAAAACTTATGATGACACCAGAAGCAGGTATTTGAACCAGCAGGGCTGGCAAGTGGTGCGCTTCTGGAACAATGAGGTGCTGGAGAATCTGGACGGAGTGCTTGAAGTGATAGTGGAGAAATTGAAGAGCGCTGCCCCACCCCTTCCTCCGCCTGCGGGAGAAAGAATATAACAGAACACATTCCCTCCCCATGCAGGGGGAGGGCTAGGGTGGGGGTAGAAACTTGGAGCGGCAGATAGCTCGAAATTCACCCCCATCCCAACCTTCCCCCTGTGAGGGGGAAGGAGTTGAAGACAGTGAAGTGAACATTAATTAGCGCACCAACAACGAATGACCATGAACGAAAACGACCCACAAGACACCCCAGAACTCGAAGCCCCCGCCCCAACCAGCGGAGGCAAGCGCGAATTCGCCCCCCTCTCCCCGCTTCCCGACAGCGACGAAGTCCTCATCGCCGATTATGCCGAGCGCGCCTATCTCGAATACGCGGTCTCCGTGGTCAAGGGCCGCGCCCTCCCCGAAGTCTGCGACGGCCAGAAACCCGTGCAGCGCCGCATCCTGTTCTCCATGCTGCGCATGGGCCTCACGCATGGCAACAAGCATGTGAAATCGGCGCGCGTGGTGGGCGATGTGCTGGGTAAGTATCACCCGCATGGCGACTCTTCCGCGTATGAAGCGATGGTACGGTTGGCGCAGGATTTTGCGATGCGCTATCCGCTGGTGGATGGCCAGGGCAACTTTGGTTCGCGCGATGGCGACAATGCGGCGGCGATGCGTTACACCGAGGCGCGGCTCACGCCCATCGCCGACCTGCTGCTGTCCGAGCTGGACAAGGGCACGGTGGATTTCATCCCCAACTATGACGGTGCATTCCAGGAACCGGCGATGCTGCCCGCGCGCCTGCCGATGGTGTTGCTCAACGGCGCATCCGGCATTGCGGTGGGCATGGCGACCGAGATCCCTTCGCACAATCTGAAGGAAGTCGCCAAGGCCGCCGTCATGCTGGCGAAGAACCCCAACCTCAAGGACGACAAGCTGCTGTCTTACATCAGCGGGCCGGACTTCCCCGGCGGCGGGCAGATCATCTCCTCCGCGGCCGACATCCGCGATGCCTACACCAGCGGGCGTGGCTCGCTGAAGATGCGCGCGCGCTGGAGCATCGAACAACTGGCGCGCGGCCAGTGGCAGGTGGTGGTAAGCGAATTCCCGCACGGCGTTTCGGCGCAGAAGGTGCTGGAAGAGATCGACGAGCTGACCAACCCCAAGGTCAAGGCCAACAAGAAATCGCTCACGCCGGAGCAGACGCAGAACAAGCAGCTCATCCTCTCGGTGCTGGATGCGGTGGCCGACGAATCGGACAAGTCGCAAAAGATCCGCTTGGTGTTCCAGCCCAAGACCTCGAAGCTGAACCCGGACGACATGATGGCGGTGCTGCTCACCCACACCAGCCTGCAGAACTCGGTGTCGGTCAACCTCACCATGATCGGCCTCGACGGCCGCCCGCAGCAGAAGTCGCTGGCGCAGGTGCTGCGCGAGTGGGTGGAATTCCGCCTGCGCACTGTCACGCGCCGCTGCGATTTCCGCCTCGGCCAGGTCAACGACCGCCTGCACATCCTCGACGGCCGCATGGTGGTGTACCTGAACGTGGACGCGGTGATCAAGCTCATCCGCAATTCGGACAACCCGAAGGAAGACCTGATGAAGAAATTCGACCTGAGCGAACGCCAGGCCGAAGACATCCTCGAGATCCGCCTGCGCCAGTTGGCGCGGCTGGAAGGCATCAAGATCGAGAAAGAGATCAAGGAACTGAAGTCCGAAGCCAAGGAGCTGAAGCGCGTGCTCGGCAGCGAAGACGCGCTGCGCGAACTGGTGGTGAGCGAGATCGAAGCCGATGCCAAGACCTACGGCGACGAGCGCCGCACGCTGATCGAAGAAGCGCAGGTGACCAAAGTGACCGCGCAAGTGAGCGACGAACCCGTGACCGTGTTCATCTCGCAACGCTTCTGGGTACGCACGCGCCAGGGCCACGGCATCGACGCGACCAGCATCGCCTTCAAGGACGGCGACAGCATCGCCGCCACCTACGAGGTGCGCACCACCGACAACGTCATCGTCATCTGCAGCAACGGCCGCGTGTGCAGCATCCCCGTCTCGTCGCTGCCCACCGGCCGCGGCGACGGCGCCCCGCTCGCCACCTTCATCGAGATCGCACCCGGCGCCAAGATCGTGCAGGCCTTCTGCGGCAAAACCGAGACGCCCGTGCTCATCTCCACCAGCGCGGGCTACGGCTTCCCCTGCTTCATCGGCGACATGGTCGGCCGCACCAAGGCGGGCAAACAGTTCATCAGCGTGAAGGAAGACACCATCCTGCCGCCGGTCATCGTAACGCCGACGCAGAATTCACTGGTCGCCGTGGTGAGCAAGCAGAACCGGCTGCTGGTGTTCATGCTCTCAGAACTGAAACTGCTGCAAGGCGGCGGCAAGGGCATGATGCTGATTGACCTGAAGGAAGGCGATGAGCTGACGGCTTGCACGGTGGTGAATCAACCGGCGGTGACGTTGTGCGGGACGGCGGGCAGCAAGGTGCAGCAGTTGAAGATTGGTGGGAAGGAATTGCAGACTTACTTCGGGGCTAGGGCTAGGGCTGGGAAGGTGGTTGAGACTAGGTTGAAGGGGTTGAGGTTTGAGTAGTCAGAGCAACTCGACTCCAATACATTTCGTATGTGTCGCATTCAAACTGAACTGAACTGGACAGAACATGAGATTGCCATCAGCAAGAGTCGGGGAGCGAGTTAGAGTAAACGACAAGCTAATCCCATTTAGCTTCTGGCCAACAAGACTTGGGCCACGCGGGAATGCTAGCCTGCAGACGCTGTTATTCTCGCTTGATCCGTGGGCCCTCATCGACCTATCAATCAAAAACGACTGTCCCACAGCCGGCAAAGCTGAAGCCCTTGCCTGTTTGAAACAAGCAAGAGACTTTTATGAGAGCGCAACAGAGGCCGGAAAAGTCTCCGCGAAGCCGCTAAGTCTTTACTACTGCCTGATGAATCTCGTAAAGGCCTTTTGTTTAACTAGAGGCACTCAGACAACATTCGACAAAGCCCAACATGGCCTAGGTGAAACTCTTAGGGCTCCAGGAAATAAGGAGTTGACCGATGCTTACTTACAAGCATTCCCAAGTCCAAATCGGAATAACCAGCTACAAAATTTCTCGGAGTTTATGTTTGCCCTAACAGGGCATCAGCTTCCGGCAGCTCAGAATTTCGACATCCCAGTTTTGTTACCTCAAATTCTACCTGGGCACCGCCTTTGGTCGTTTGCGGCCAATAAAAAAGAACGATTTGTTGCTGTGCATGATGTTCGTGCGATGCTTAACAAAACAAGCCGAAGGATATGGCTCAACGTATATTTTGTAGCCGACGACTTGTCACGTATCGGCGCAACTCACAACGACTTCCTAACCGAGTCCAGCCTGAGCCCCTCTTTTGCTCAAGTTGCATGCAATGAAAAAGATAGCGAGGGCAGAGCTCTGCTATGCTTTGAGCAAATCACCCCGCTCGTAAGCTCAACATCAAAATACGCAAATTCGCTTCAACAGTTATTTGGCAACCTGAAACCAAAATTGTGGACCACAGTATCGTCAATATCGCCATACCGCCGCTATTATGTTTACTTGCGGCCGGCAACAGAATCAATCCAAGTAATGCATCAACTTCTTTCTATCTATGCGATTTCATATTACCTTGGTTCAATTACTCGATATCGACCGCACCATTTCCCTTCCATCACTGATAGTAACTATGGCCCCAGAATCCAAGATTTTATAACTGGTCAGCCCCTACAATTTTTGTATTTAATCGCCTCAGAATTTTCTCGTCGAGATATTGCAAGACCATCAATCATATAATCCACGCGTGCACGCTAGCGTCTTGTAGTCAAAGGGGACAGCATCGCAGTACTTTTTGGCATTCAGACAATTCGAGGCTGCCCCCCTTTAATCGCACTATCAATCGTCCTTTTCGAAAGAGTATGGCTAAAAAATTCCCGACATTCGAAACTCCGTTTGAAACCTATATACCTACGACAATTCTCGGTGAAGGCGGCGCTGGTCGCGTCTACGAGGTCACAAACAGTTTGGGGGAGTCTCTTGCCATTAAGTGCCTTTCACCTGCGCGTATTACGACAGAGCGCTTAAAGCGATTTAGAAACGAGATAGGATTTTGCCAGCGCCAAAACCATGCGAATATTGTTCGCGTTGTAGATACCGGCGCGATAATTCTTGAGGGCACTAAATGTCCATTCTATGTGATGAAACGTCACACAGGCACATTACGAACACACATGACGGGGCTCAAGCCAGAAGGCGTAATGCCGGCGTTTTCGCAAATACTCGACGGGGTAGAAGCCGCACATTTATCCAATGTGTGGCACAGAGATTTGAAACCAGAAAACATTTTGTGGAATGAGAGAGACAAAGTATTGATTGTCGCCGACTTTGGAATTGCGCATTTTGAAGAAGAGGAAATATTTACTGCAATTGAAACAAAAGCTGCCACTCGTATGGCAAATTTTCAATACTCAGCGCCAGAACAACGCGTCCGCGGCTCGAAAGTAGACCATCGTGCAGATATCTTTTCACTTGGCCTGATTCTCAATGAAATGTTTACAGGCGAAATCGCCCAAGGCGCTGGCTATAAGCGGATTAGTGAAGTGGCAACAGCACACGGCTACCTTGATGATATTGTGGAGTCAATGATTCAGCAGAATCCCAATAATCGGCCAAGTTCAATTGCTGAGATCAAAAAAGAGCTGATTGGCCGAAAGAATTCCTTCATTGCACTGCAGCAATACGATGCAACCAGAAAGCAAGTTGTAAGCTCATCTGCCCTCCCGGAATTTGAGGCACTTTCCTTTATTGGTGTCGACTATGCCAAAGGAGTCTTGTCACTTAAATTGAACAAAAACGTCCCTCCTGGTTGGACACAAGAGTTTCAACAACCGCGAGGTGGCCATTCGGGGATTCTGGGGTACGGGCCGGAAGCATTCCAAATTATTGGAGACACAGTTACGGTCAGCGCACGTGAGGATGAAAAATTTATTCAAGATCTTGTGAATAACGCGAAGCAATATCTTAATGCTGCAAACCGGGGATATCTTGAACAACTTCGTGACCAAGCTGTGCGCAACGAGCGCGCGCAACGATTAGCATTGGAAAAGGCAATTGCGGAAGCGGAGTTGAGGAAAAATATTCTGTTAAACGTTAAGCTATAGAGCGAAGCCGAATTAAACAGCCAAGTTTGTGCTGGCACAAACCCCTTTGATTTGCTTGATCGGAAATAAAGCGCCTGCGGGCGCTTTTTTCATTTTCGTTTGCGGGGTTTTGCGGGAGTTCGCGTAGGCAGCCCAAGGGCGCTGCGGGAAAGAGAGTCTGCCTCTGTATTGCGGTTCTGCGGAATCCAGCGTAACTCGAATTGGTCAAAACACTTTATCTGCGCGCGGATTTCGGCGAATAAGGGGGCGAAGCGGGCAGCTTCGGTGCTACTGGCATTTTGCGCGAGGCGTACGACGACGTCGCTATCGCAGTGAATGAGCAAGGCGCTGGCTTGCAGTGTGCGTGCGAGTTGCAGGGTGGCCAGCAGGGCGCGGGCTTCGGCTTCGTTGTTGCAGCCGCTGTGCGGGCTGCGTTGCGAGAGTTCGTGGCGGCTACCATCCGGTTGCAGCAGGAGGGCTCCGAGGCCGATATGGCCGGGGTTAGGGCGGGCGCAGCCATCGCACCAAGCTTGCCAGAGATGCTTTTCGTTCATGCCGACATGGTAGCGAGCAAGGCGGGGTTTGTGCTGATTTCTGCTGATAAAAAGGACTCAATGGAGCTAGGCTCGAATTGATTTTGCACGAGCCCCCATCTGCCCTATCCTTGCACCCACTCTCTGACCGCCTTCGCCTCCGCCACGCTCAGCCCCAACGATTCCAGAAATTCCCTGTGCGCTTCGAACACAGCATGCCAGCGCTTCATATCTTCTTCCAAGAATCCGGAGCTTGAGGGTGTCAGTTATAGACAGATCAAGCACAAGCCAAAGACGCTGCCCCGTTGAACTGTTTCTGTTCTTCTTGAGCGCGATAAATGTTGGTACTATCTCCGCCACTTTGAATATATGAAATCGATGGCGCGGGTGCTATTGGTGAACTTGAGGGGTGATGCATGAAAAACACGATTGCGAATCTGATCGCGGTGCTGGCTTTGCTTTTCAGCCATATGGTGGTCGCAGCGGTTGAGCCGGGAAGCGATTACAAGCTGGTGGAACCAGCGCATCCAGCCGACGGCAGTCAGATCGAAGTGGTGGATTTCTTTTCCTACGCGTGCTCGCATTGCTTCCACTTGCATCAAAGCATGGCCCAGTGGTCGTCCGCCGTTCCCGGCGATGTCAGACTGACTCACCTGCCGGTCATCTTCAACAGCTCATGGGAATCGATGGCGCGCATGTATCACACGCTGCAATCGCTCGGCCAGGCGGATGCGCTGCATGACGAGATCTACAAAGAAGTGCATGTTCGCCACCTCGATCTGGCCAACCAGCTTTCCACCAAGCCCTCGCGGCTGGATTTCATGCAGCTGCTCGGCGTGGATCCAGACAAATTCACAGCGACATACGACTCGCCCGATATCGAGCGCAAGCTGGCAGAAGCCCGCAAGCTGCAAGACCACTACCAGCTTCGCGGCACGCCCACGCTGGTTGTGGATGGCAAGTACATGATCACGGGACTGACCCCGGATCGAACCGTGCAGGTCTTGCAGGAGGTGATCGAACTGGCGCGCAAGAGCAGAGCCGTAGCGATGCCCAAAGCAGCAGTGCTCGCCGCTGCCCCGGTTGTTGCGCCCCCCGCAGCCGAGCCGCAACCGAGCCCAAGACTTCCTGCGCCACGCAAACAGACCAAACAACCCAAGGTCAAACAATCCCGCGCGATGGATCTCGACCTGAGACACTGCCTGGAACTGGAAAGCAACGCTGCCATTGCCAAGTGCGCGGGTGAATGATGGTCGGCCAATCGCGGAATGATGAATCCGGCCTCATCGTTCCGCGCCGGATCGACGCGACACAACAAGCCGGATTGCGCCGCGCTCATTCTTCAGCCTGATTGGCTCCGCAGCACTTCTTGAATTTTCTTCCGCTACCGCAGATGCAGGGCGCATTGCGGCTTATCTTCTGGTTTTCGTTCGCTGCAGTTTTGCCGTTGGCGTTGTCTGCGATACGGCGTTGCGGCGCCCAGAACTTGTAGATCCAGCCGATGCTTTGCGGGATCTGTTTTGAAAGTTCTTCGCGCTGGGCTGGTGTTATTACCAGCTCTTCTTCTGCCTCGGTGATCTCTGGCGCGCCCAGCAGGTAGATCGGGCGCACGATCTCTGCGCCGTGCTTTGATTCGAATAAGGACTTCCAGTGGTCACGCTGCATGTCGATGCCAGTCATGAAGCCGTGCGCCCACATCTCACCGTCCATGTATTCGCGTTCGTCAGCCGAAGGGGTCGGGTTCGGAATGTTTTCAGAAACCAAATCTGTCAGCTTTCTTTCATGCCCCCGTCCCGCATTTGCTAGAATCCCCGCATCAATTCCGTGTGGAGCGACATGATGAACATCGCAAATATGACTCGCACTGAGAAGCTCAGCATGATGGAAGCTTTGTGGGACGACCTGTCGCGCGACCCGGCAGGAATTGCGTCACCGGAATGGCACGAGCAGGCACTGAATGAAGCCGAGCGTGCAGTCGCCGATAATCAGGCTGGCTTTGTTTCCTGGGACGCCGCCAAGAAGACCCTGCGCAACAATAACTCATGAAGATCGAAATTCTGAGTATCGCGATGAGCGATATTCAGTTCGGCCAGCGCTTCTACTAGCAGCAACAGGAAGGTCTGGGTGTTTACTTCCTCGATTCGCTGTTCTCCGACATCGATGCACTGTTGCTTTACGCGGGCATCCATCAGCAGTTCTTCGGTTACTACCGTGCGCTCTCGAAGCGTTTCCCTTACGCGATCTACTACCGCGTGAATGGCCATACCATTCAGGTGTGGCGCGTGTTGAACTGTCGCCAGAAACCTTCGCGCATCGTGAAGGCGCTCAAGCCCTGACCGAACAATCGGTGACAGACACGGTTTCCAAAGAACTACGCCACGTGCGCCTTCTCAGCATGCAATTTGATCCCCAACGCAGTCATGACCTTGAGTATGGTGGCGAAGCTCGGATTGCCTTCGCCGGATAGCGCCTTGTAGAGGCTTTCGCGCCCCAGCCCGGTTTCGTTGGCGAGTTGTGTCATTCCTTTGGCGCGGGCGATGTTGCCGAGGGCTTTGGCGATGAAGGGTGCATCGTCGCCTGCTTCTTCCAGGCAGGCTTCCAGATACTGCACCATGTCTTCATCTGTCTTGAGATGTTCGGCGCTATCCCATTTTTTCAGTTTGATCTTTGCCATTTCAGCCTCCTATATCTGCCGCGCGATATCGAGCGCGGTCTTGATGTCTTTTTGTTGTGTGGATTTGTCGCCGCCAGCAAGCAGGATAATGATCTCCATACCGCGCTGAACGAAATACACCCGGTATCCCGGCCCGTAATGGATGCGCATTTCTGAAACGCTGAAACGCCTTCGCCAACGGGCGCGCAATCGCCAAAGTTGCCGTCTTCGGCACGGTCGATGCGCACCTGAACACGCCGCATCGCCTGCCGGTCTTTCAGTCCGGCGAACCACGCATCAAACACTTCCGTTGTTTGAATCGTATTCATGCTGACGAGTGTATTCTTTGGGATACGCTGCGTCAATCTTTAGTTAAGGAACACCGCATAGGTCGTCACACCGGCGAAGGCCGGTGTCCAGTTGATTGAAACACTGGATTCCGGCCTGCGCCGGAATGACGAATCAGGATTAATCAGGATTCAAAGGGGCCCGGAATATTCTCAGCAACTAAATCCGTCAGCCTTTTTTGAAGTCCCGCATATCCAGCCTCCTGCTGACTGCGCACGGCAACAAGTCGATGGAAGTCGATGGGGTCAGACTCCATTGATCCAATGGCCACCCGTTCGCTCAGCAATTTACCCCTTGAAGCGAAATAACTACTAACCCTGTTCTGCCATTATTACTTGCTAAAAGCGAATGGCAGATTTAGATTGTGGCCATCATTTCAGTTAGAGGCAGCAGTGGCAGGGGCATCGACAATTCAATCCGCGACAGATGATGATCAATCCGATGTCGATGCGCTATGTGTGCGAACGCTGTTTGAACGACTACGTCCTGCGGCCGCTATGGCTCCGTTGGGGACGATATTTCTGGGCTGGTATGAAAAGAACTCCGTGGGCCTGTCTCTGCTTGTCGGGTGGGTGGTTCTCAATACGCTGTCTCAAGCTGTTACGTTCTGGATTTCGACGCGCTTGCTGCGCCATCCGCCGCCAAAAGAGAGGTTGGGCTATTGGCACAACTGGCAGACTTTCTGGAGTGGTTTGGAAGGAATGTGCTGGGGTTCGGCCGCAATCTTCTTTCACGCTTCCGGTAGCGCTGGTTTGTTAAACGATGCTGTGGTGATGACGGTAATCATCATCATGGTTTGCCTCAGCGTCTTCCCTTTTGCCCCTTCGTTCAAAACTTTTGTTAGCTTCATTTCCGGCGCGTTATTGATTCCGGTCGTTCACTATTTCTGGTCGGACGATATACAAAATGCCCCGTATGTCATCGGCATTCTCACGCTGCTGTTGGCCTTATTGAAATTTGGACAGGTTGCCCACCTGGAATTTGTCGAAGGTGCGCGTCGGCTGGTGTTGATTCAGCGGATCTCGAAGCAGTTGGAGCAACGCAACCTGCAACTTGATGAGCTGAATCGGCAAGTCACTGCCATTGCGATACGCGATCAATTGACCGGGCTTTATAACCGCCACTTCATCGTCGATGAACTGGAGCGACAGTTCGGAACATACATACGATACGGCAATGCGTGCAGCATCATTCTGGCCGACATCGATCATTTCAAGCAGGTCAATGACCGTTACGGGCATTCTGTGGGTGATGAAGTTCTTGCCGCATTCAGTCGGTTGATGGAAAGCACGGTGCGACAAGGCGACATTGTCGGGCGTTACGGCGGCGAGGAGTTCCTGCTGGTCTTGCCGATGACCGATCTGGCTGCGGCGCAGCAACTTGCCCAGCGCATTCTCATCAGGTTGAATGCTGAGCCGCTGATCGAACAGCCTGTGATGCTTGCCGTCACCGCATCGTTCGGCGTTGCGCAGATCAAGAGCGGCGAGTCTATCGACGATTGGATTCTTCGGGCTGACCAGGCGCTGTACTCTGCCAAAGCGCACGGGCGCAATTGTGTGATGGGGTGATCGTCGTGAGTTAGACGGATCAACATCGAAACATCCCCTGCGACCAAATTGCATGGTCTTTACCTAGTCCGTCCCACCATTGATGCGGGAAGTGTCCGGCAAATTCCTAGGCCTCTTCATAAGACAGCAAGACCATTTCAGCCGCTTGTTGACGAAGCGGGATGAGCGCTTGATAGGCCGACGACGAAAACCAGCCGTTCACCGCCGCGACGCTGGGGAAACGGATGACGACGATATCGCTGTGAGCGTTCTCACCGGCCAGGGTGGCGACCTGCTTACCCCGGAAGACCAGTTCGGCGCCCCACGGTGCTAAGGTTTCCGGCACCTTGCTGCGGTACTCGGCCCACTTTTCCGGATGCTTTACGGTGATGTGGCCGACAACATAGGCGCAACTCATTTTCGTGGGTTCCTGAACGGTCGAAGGTCAAAGAGGAGCAAAGGGGGCGGTTTTGTTATGCCCAAGCCCGCGTAAATAATTCATCCATGGCAGCAGTGATACGGTCGCCTTCTTGTTCAAGTGTGGCGATCTTTTCGCCTAGTTGGTCCGTGGCGACGGAGACAATCTCCAGCGGATGCAGCACCACTTCGATTCCTTCGACGGTGAAAGCAGGATTCAATGGCGCCCCTGCAAGTGATGCCGCGCTGTCGAGATGGCTGTGGCGCACCAAGGGTATGACGACCCGGCGGCGGTAGCTATCAAACAGGGATGATTGGACGATGACGACGTAGGGAATGGCTTCCCTTTGTTTTCCGGTATTCCGGTGAACGTCGAATTGCGCCATTACAGCGTGGAGTGTTGGTCGGCGAACGAGCCGAAGCGCTCGTTGAAAGAGTTCCAGGTTTTTGCGGCGACTTCTGCGCGCTTGAGTGGTTTATCTGCCGCTACGCCGCAACGCTCGGAGAGGAAATCGACGAATTCGAAAACCTCTGCCTGCTTCTCGCGCGGCAGCGCTTCCAGCTTGCTGATCAGTTCGACGTATCCCATCACACACCCCGCTTGAATTGAATGTTGTGCAAAGTATAACCCGATGAGATTGGGTAAACCATCACCCTACCCGCACGCTCCCATCACCCGAACTCGGCAAGCTAGTCCCCACCCCGACTAATGTAGTGCTGCTTGGTCTTTCCGATCAGCAGACGAGTTAAAAGGAGTTAAAAGGGTCGGGTTCGGATTGTTTGTAGCAACCAAAACTGTCAGGTTTTCAGAACCAGCAAATGAAATTGGCGAGAGCTGGATCGCTATGCTACGTGCGCCTTCTCGGCATGCAATTTGATCCCCAACACAGTCATGACTTTAAGGATGGTTGCAAAGCTCGGATTGCCTTCACCGCGTGAACTCTAAGGGGTCGGGTTCGGAATATTCTCAGCAACTAAATCCGTCAGTCTTTTTTATTGCCCCGCATAGCCAGCCTCTTGCTGGCTGCGTTCGGCAAGGATGAAGACGGTATCGACTTCGACGACGTAGCGATACAAAGCCACATAGCCGTGCGAGCGATGCCCGATCACCAGTTCTCTTTTGTCGTTATTTGCAGGGCGACCGATCATGGGGTTGTACTCCAGCACGTTGAACGCTTCGATGATCTCACGAATGCGCAATGCCGGATTCTCGACCTGGTATTGGGCAAGGTGATCGAGAATGCGATCAAAATCACCCCCCACTTCCGGCGCCAGTTCGATGCGCGACATTTTCAGCGCGCCAGTTTGCGGGCAACCGGGCGTTTTACTTCTTTACCGGCAAGACGCTCTTCCAGATAGCCACGCATTTCCTGCCAGGGAATCGTCTTTCCGGTGGCAACGATACGGGCATAACGATCTTCGGCTTCTGCATCAAAAGCGGCGCGCTTATCTACCTGCTCGGCCTTTTCTGCAATGGCTTCAAGAATGAAGCCGTGAGTGGTTGTGCCGGCACGTTTCGCGGCCGCTGCGACGCGGGCTTTCAGGTTCTCCGGCAAACGTATGGTGGTTGTGGACATGGCGCGCCTCCAGGAATTCACAGACGCGCTTACTGTAGCACAATGGTGCTACGTCCAACAAATGTCGAATGCCCATCACCCGAACTCAGCAAGCTAGTCCCCGCCCCGGCTGATGTAGTGCTGCCTGGTCTTTCCGATCAGCAGACCGCCATCCGTTCCGATATGCGTTTGCGCGCCTTCGCCGCTGCCGAACAGCAGGCCGACCACATTGGCATCGCGCACTTCGCCGATGTGAGAGAACAGCAGTTCCACACGGTGGTCTATGTAGTGCTGGTAGGTATTGTTCTGGTAGGAATTGCCCAGTGGCAGTTGCCAGAGGAAGAAGGGTTTGCCCACAGTCGTGGAGACATCCTTGGTCCACTGCAAGAAGGTGGTCATCTTGGCGACATCCCAGTCATGCCCTGACTGCCCTTGCACCAGTCGATACCAATCGGCGTCGCGGTCGCTGGGATCGGTGACCAGAAAGTCGCCTTGATCTGCGCTCAGGGCGAGCATGAAGCTGGCCCATGACGCGGCATCACCCGCGCTGGCATGGGTCCAGGGTGAGACGTGCAGGCCCACGGTGGCGTTGGGCGCATAGACGCGCACCATGTGGATCATGCATTTGGCAAAGCCGGCGGCATCGTCGGCGTAGCCCGTGCCACAGTCGGACGGGTTGCTCGCCGTCACTTTGGCGGGAATGGCGCTGGGCAGGCCCGTGGTGGTTGCGGCTCTGGCTTTGAGGTAGCCGAACAGGTCGGGCTCGATGTGCAACATGGCTTGTTGGGTGCCGATCTTCTGCAACAGGAAACGCCAGTCGTTGAAGTAGGTGGTTAAAAATACCTGGTCGTTCAGCGCAGCCGTTTCTCCTGTAACAGATGTCCCTTCAGCCAGCCCGGAAGCGGGCAACACCATGTAGTAAGTGAAATAGGGAATCTGCGGGCGGGACGCGGAGTTCAAGGTGCGAGCCTTGGCTGTGTCGATAAAGCGCTTCGCGAACAAGCCACGCTCCGCGACGTCCTCCTGCCAGGCAATCCAGCCCGAGCACGACGTGTTGGCCACCGTGCCGGCGATGCATCCGGCGTGGTCATAGCTGCTGAAGCTGGCTGAATTGAAATATTGGTACTGCATGTCGAAAGGTGCATCGTCGCCAGCACTGCCGCCGCCGGAGAATCCCACCATTACTTTGGTATGGCCCATGAAAGGCGCACTCAATGTTGAGTTGGCAGGGGTCGTGCTCACACTGAGATCCATGACTGGATTGTTACTTACCGGCGAACCAACGTTCCCTCCCCCGCAAGCAGACAAGACCAACCCCAACAGCCAAAACCAAACGCGCATACACTTACCCGAGCAAAATAATCAACCGGCCGACGTCGGCTGGTGCACGAAGGATAATCGAAAATTACTGGAGGAAATTTCTTTGTTTGAAGAAATTACTTGCAGGGGCCATGGAAAATCAGGGGCACAACTTTTCTCGACCGCGTACTAGCCCACCGCCCGTGCGCACTCCCTGATCGCCTTCATCTCGAAACCCCAGAAAACCTCAGTAACGCAGTCGATTTCTTTTCAGCCACGCCTTCATTCCAATCAGTTCGACTCCCAACGACGTGGGGTGCAGCCCAATGTATTGGTACGAAATATCACACAGGTTCGAATCGAATTTGCCTGGGGACATTTGTGCGGCGTCTGAGTTCAATTTGCATATCACAGTGCCTGAAGTTGCCCATATTTACTGGCCTGCCGGGTAATTGGCTAGTGCCAAACTGTAGTTGGTCTAAGCAAGGTTCTATACCTTTTGGCATATGGTCTAGTTGTATCTTTGCTGCTAGATTGCGAGCATGGTTCAAGGGGCGATAATTGTGTTGCGGCAACTTTCCCGCTACCTTGTATGTCAATGCATAGTGTCTACCAGCCAATAAGGAGAACTCGTGGGAATATTCGATCAAATCAGCGCACTATTAAGACAGGAACCGGAGCAGCTTTCTGATTTGCCTCGTTCCATCGCACGAGAGCGCCGTGGCAAGGAGCGGGTCAATGCGCGGGAGGGAACGCGGGTACTCATCATCGACGATTCGAAAACTGTCGTCATGGCAATCAAGAAATATTTGCGCTCGGTCGGCTACGAAACTGTTGAGGCGTTCGATGCCGAAACCGGCCTGAGCATGATCCACGAACATTCTCCGGACCTTATCTTTCTTGACATCATGCTGCCCGGCATGAATGGGTTTGCCGCGCTCCGCACCATCAGGCGCGATCCGCAGGCCCGCCATATTCCGGTCATCATGATGAGCGGAAACGAGCAGGCGGTGGAGCAGTTTTACGGTTTGCGAATCGGCGCCGACGACTTCATGAAAAAGCCTTTTTCGCGCGAAGAGTTGTTCTTCCGGATTGAACGTCTGCTCGATAATGAATTGGTTCCGCGCCGCGTTGAATTTGTTCCAGACACTGTCCCGGAAAGCTCAGTAGCATCCCCTGCCTGATTCGAGTCTCCCGCTGGCGTTATCCACCTGCTAGCGGGAATCGATGGGGTCAGTCTTTAGTCATCCTCCGTCAAGGATTTGCTGTTTGATTTTATCGCCCGCAAACACCCACCCGGCGCAGCTGTGCTAAATTGCGGTATCACTTCAACCGCAATTCCACGACTATGACCTACGCACGCAATATTGGCCTCAGCGCTTCGGAAGACCGCATTGAAAAACTTATTGCCGAACGCCTCACACCCGGTGCGGACAAGGCGAAGATCGACGCCCGCATCTGGGATCTTTTCGGCGAGGAGTGGGCGGTGATGTTTACCGACTTGTCCGGCTTTTCCAGCGGCGTTGCCTCATTCGGCATCATCCACTTTCTGCAGATCATCCACGAGTCGCAACGCATTCTGATTCCATCGATCGACCGGCATGACGGTATTTTGCTCAAGATGGAGGGGGACAGCATGCTGGTGATCTTCCGCAATGTCGCCAAGGCAGTCGAATGCGCGCTGGAAATGCAGCAGATCTCTGCCGATTACAGCGCGACGCACGAACCCGCCGAACAAATCCGCCTGGGTGTCGGCCTGGGCTTCGGTCGCATGTTGCGCATCGGCGACCGCGATGTCTTTGGTGCAGAAGTGAATGCCGCATCCAAGCTCGGCGAAGACATCGCTCGCGCCGGCGAAATCCTCGTCACCGATGCCGTGCGCTGCGCCATCGGAGAGAAGTACCGCTTCACCCCCGTTGACGAGGTGCCTTCCGGTGCAAAGGCTGCCTTCCGCTTGGAAGTTTTGTTGGTTGAATAGATGCTTTATTGAGTATTCGACTCTGGTTACACCTGCGAGACGGGGATACGGATTTGCTTTCGACTTGTGTTTTTTCAAAACTTTCGTGATGCCATAGGTTCTACGGCGTGCGGCCGGGGAGTCAACCATGAGTAGCAACAAGACAGCCGTTATCGTGTCGCTGGCCCTTGGAGCCGCATTGCTCGCCGGGTCCGCATACATGTATGTGAGCACACAGGAGTTGATATCCACCGCAGTAAAGGTTCCGGGTACCGTGGTGGATTTTGAGCGGCGATCTTCGAAAGGCGGCAGCACGGACTATCCCGTGATTGAATTCGCCACTGCCTCGGGTAAGACTCACCGCTTCACCACATCCGGCGCGGGTGACTTTGCCAGGGGTGAATCGGTGGAGGTGTATTACGACGACAGCGACCCCGCCAATGCCCGGGTCAATGTGTTCATCGAGCTGTGGCTGGGCAGTCTTGCGCTGGGCGCCTTCGGGCTGTTGTGCCTGGGCGTCGGTGTAGGCACTTTGTTATACGAGAGATCACGCACGAATTCCGGCATCGATAACAAATAACGAGTCACGGGGATTGGAAGTAGTCGGGGACTGATCAGAGTCCCCAATGAATCTTTCTCAATCTTCAACCTCTGACGCACCGCAACACTTCTTGTACTTCCTTCCGCTGCCGCAAATACACGGTGCATTGCGGCTTATCTTAGGAATCTCATTTGCAGCGGTTTTGCCATTGGCACTGTCTGCGGCACGGCGTTGCGGCGCCCAGAATTTGTAGATCCAGCCGATGCTGGCCGGGATCTGTTTTGAATGTTCTTCGCGCTGGGCCGGTGTCTTGACCAGTTCTTCTTCCGCCTCGGTGATCTCCGGCGCACCCAGCAGGTAGATCGGTCGCAATGCCACGGGGCCGTGCTTGGATTCAAACAGGGGCTGCCAGGCAGCGCGTTGCATTTCGATGCCGGTCATGAAACCGTGCGCCCACATCTCGCCGTCCATGTATTCGCGCTCGTCGCCTTCGAAGACTTGCAGGTCGAAGACGGGTTCGAAGTGTTCCGCGTCCTGTTGCAGGCTCCAGACGATGGCGTTCATGTGGCGCGTGAGCAGGTCGGTGATGCGTGCTGCCTGGGCGGCGGATGCAAATGTCGGTGTGTCTGCGGCTGTCGGACCCCATACGCGCGGGATCCATTCTTCCGGCTTGGGCTGCGCGGGGCCGCATGCGAGGGCGGTGAGGAATCCATCCATGCAATCGAGCAGCATGACTTCGTTGCTGGTGGCGTCTGACATGAGGAAGCTGTCGAGCTCGTCCATCTCTTTTTCGGAGAGGGCGGGGGTGACTTCTTCTTCCTCGAAGGATTCTTGATTTGGCATGGTTGCTTTACTTTCTTTGCTCAATGATTATTGAATTTTCTACAATTTGCGACAGCGTAAACCTATACCACGTCATTCCGGCGCAGGCCGGAATCCAGCTTGATCAATAGTTCCGCGTAGCGGACAAAACTGCATCTGATGTAATGTCCCACTACGTGGGGATTTTTTCATTTACTGGATTCCGGCCTGCGCCGGAATGACGGGTGCTGAAGATGCGCGTGATGAATTATGGAGTGATCAACAAGTATCTTGCCTTGAGCGAACTGTAAAGTTCGTCGCGGACGTTTGCAGAATCCAGATCGGCGATCTCCAGCACTTCGACCAGGTGTTCGTTGTCTTCGCGCCCGTCCCATATCTTGATGTAGGTCCCGGCCTTGTAGCCGTGGTCCTGGCGGAACACGTTGAGCACGTTTTTGCCGATGTATTGTTTGAACAGGTCGTTCCATTCCATGTCGCAGTCGTGCAGCAGGGATTCGAACAGTGCGAAGCTGCTGCGCTTGGCTGCGGCGAGGCCGACCAGCAGGTCGAGCTTTTGCAACAGGCTCAGTTGCGCGAGTACGCAGGTCTGGCCATCGAACTGGACCGACTTGTGGTGCAGATCGAGTTCGGCCTGCATCTCTGCCATCGCCTGCACAACATCGCCATTTTTGCTTTGTATGGATGCGGAGAGGATGAAGTGCCAGATATCGACCAGCTCCATGCGCAGTTGCGCCAGGTCGCATTCCTGCTTCTTCCACCATTTCCAGCCGTGGTGCTCGATGGCTTCGACGCCTTCGACCTGGATGGCGCGGTGCCAGTTGTTGTTGGCGGCAACCCAGGCGGGGTTGACCTTGTTATTCATGCCATCCTGCAGTTCGAGCATGGTGATGAGTTGGGTCTCTGAGATGGTCATGGTTGCGGCCTTGTGAAAAGCGGGCATTTTACAGCACGGGCTTCAACATTCCGGCGCCTTCACCGGACACGCCGATCGCTACTAGTGCGCGCTGAATGTTGGTACCATCCCTCCTCGCTTGGATCCGAATTTACTGTTCAAGCCCCGCCCTTCACATCGCAACAGGAGAAATCGCATGGGTACCGTATCTATCGTTTTTCTGGTGATCATCGCCGTCATCGTTTTTTACATCGTGTCGATCTTCAACCGCCTGGTGGCGTTGAAGAACCGCTTCATGAACGCTTTCGCGCAGATCGAGGTGCAGTTGAAGCGGCGTTACGACCTGATCCCCAATCTGGTCGAGACGGCCAAGGGCTACATCAAGCATGAGCGGGAGACGCTGGAGGCAGTCATCCAGGCGCGTAATGCCGCAGCCAGCGGCCTGAATCGCGCACACAACGATCCGGGCAATGCCGATGCGATCCACTCGCTGAGCCAGGCGGAAGGCAACCTCGCCGGCGCGTTGGGTCGGCTCAACGTGGTGATGGAGGCCTATCCCGATCTCAAGGCCAACCAGAACATGATGCAGTTGTCGGAAGAGTTGACCAGCACCGAGAACCGCGTCGCGTTTGCGCGCCAGGCTTTCAACGATGCGGTGACCGAGTACAACATCTTCAAGCAGTCCTTCCCGCCGAATTTCTTTGCCGCCATGTTCGGTCACGGCGCGGATGCCGCCCTGCTCGAATTCGAGGATCACGCCGCCATTCAGGCCGCGCCCAAGGTGTCGTTCTGAGCTGAACGCGGGCCATGAATTTCTTCGAGGCCCAGGCCAGGGCGAAAAGCCGGACCGGCTGGCTGTTGCTGCTGTTCGCGCTCGCGGTGGCAGGGATCGTTGTCCTGCTCAATCTGCTGGTGATGGCGGTCATTTTTTTCAACCGGGGCACCCTCCATACTTCCACGCTGGCCTTCGGTGATCGTTTCGACTGGCAACTGTTCGGTATGGTTGGTTTGGCCACGGTGGCGTTCGTCGCTCTCGGCAGTCTTTACAAGATGCTGTCGCTTTCCGACGGCGGCCGTGTGGTGGCGGAGATGCTGGGCGGCAGTCTGGTCCCGCGCAACACCGACGATCCGGCGCAGCGGCGCCTGATCAACGTGGTCGAGGAGATGGCCATCGCTTCCGGCATCCCCGCACCGCCTGTTTATCTGCTGGGCGACATGGGCATCAATGCCTTTGCGGCCGGCCTCACTCCCTACAACGCCGTGATCGGCGTGACGCGCGGCGCCATCACCTACCTGAGCCGCGATGAGCTGCAGGGCGTCATCGCCCACGAGTTCAGCCATATCTTCAACGGCGACATGCGCATGAACATCCGCCTGATGGGCGTGCTGCACGGCATCCTGCTGATCGGCCTGACGGGATACTACCTGTTGCGCGCGATGCGCCACGCCAGCAGCTCGCGCAGTCGCAACGGCGGCGGCGTCGTGGCCGGCATATTCTTGCTGGGTCTGGGACTGGTGGTGATCGGCTACGTCGGTTTCTTTTTCGGCCAGTGGATCAAGGCCTCTGTCAGCCGTCAGCGCGAATTCCTTGCCGACGCCAGCGCCGTGCAATTCACGCGCAACAGGGACGGCATCGCCGGTGCCCTGAAGAAGATCGGCGGTTCGAGCTGGGGCTCGCAGCTGAATGAGCCATCGGCGCAGCAATTCAGCCACGCCTATTTCTCCGACGGCGTCGGCGGCTTCCTCGAAGGATTGTTCGCCACCCATCCGCCGCTGGAACAACGCATCAAGCTCATCGATCCGCGCTGGGACGGCAGTTTTGTCGAACCCGAAGTTCAGGATGTCGCTGCGGCCAGGGCAGCGACGGATATCGCCGCCGCTCGCAAATCGGTGTTGGCCGGTGCGGTGCTGGCGGGCGTGCTGACGCCGGACGATGTTGTCGCCACCGTCGGCAAAATGAATCAGGACAATGTCGACCGTGCCCGCGACATTCTGGCGTCCATCCCGGAGCCCTTGCGCCAGGCCGCTGGCGAACCCTTCGGCGCCCGTGCGGTGATCTTCTGCTTGTTGCTCGACAGCAACGCGGACACCCTGGCAAAGCAGCAGGCAGCGCTGTCCGCCAAGGCTGAAGCGGCGGTGATGAATCTGACCGAACAATTGCGCGAGCACATGCCGAACTTGCCGGCGGCCGCCCGCCTGCCGCTGGCGGATATCGCCCTGCCGACGCTGCGCACCTTGTCGAAATGGCAATACGAGCAGTTCCGCGCCATCGTGCAGGCGTTGATCGCGGCGGACAACAAGGTGAGCCTAGACGAGTGGACGCTGACGCACTTTTTGATGCGCCAGCTCGACCAACACTTCGGTCTGCAACTGCCCGCCAAGGCTAAATTCGGCGGACTCGGCGACGTGAATCGCGAAGCCGCGCTGCTGATATCGCTGGTCGCCCATGCCGAACATAAAGGTGCGCCTGACGCAGCGGAACTCGCTTTCAAGGCCGGCATCACCGCTGCGGGTGCCACGGCATTGCAGTTCGTGCCGCGCGAAGAATTGAAACTGGATGTACTGGATGCGGCCGTCGACAAACTGGCGCAGCTCAAGCCCCTGCTCAAACCGCGCATCATCAAGGCCTGCGCCGCCGTCATCATGCATGACGGTCAGGCAACCACCCGCGGCCATGAGTTGCTGCGCGTGATCGCCAGTTGTCTCGACATCCCGATGCCGCCTTTGCCGGCACCTGTGAACTGACAATATATTGAGTTGGAATCGAACGGCCCGGCATGGAAGTTTGGCAGCCTGTTGCTGCCGCAATGCCGTTTGGGGTTATGCGGACACCAATCGAATGGCTTTGATCAAGGACGAGGGTTCCTTGCTGATGACTCTGGATACTGCCGCGCTGCCCGGATGTGCGAGTACGCCCACCCCGCTACCATCGAGTTCGACGATGCTGTCTTCATGGACGGTGAACTGCGGCGGCACATAGACGAGGGCAAACGATGCATCGCCGTAGGCGCCATCATCGATCTTGACGACCGCAAAGCGCCCGCCATCCTGCTGACCCGGAGGCAGACCTCGCGCTGCCTTGAATTTCTCCGTCGCTGCCTTGTCGTGGACGGAGAGGATAGTGCCGCGATCGCCACCCATGGCCATGGTCGGTGCAGACACCAGCGCCAGAATCGCCACAGCGGTAATGAAGGATTTTCGGATCGGTTTTTTCATGATTGCTCTCCTTTCGATTAGCGCAAGCCAAGCATTCAAGTCGATAATAAACAGCAGCTTATCTAAATGACGCTTCGCTATAGCTGGGACCACAAAAAACATCGTGGGAAATTTTCCCGCGCAGGCACATGGTACTTATGCCAATCGTCATGTCAAGAGATTTGTGTGAAATTTTCCCACGCGATGCTAGAATAATTCATGGAATCAAATAACAACACTTCCGAAGCCGGGCCGCAGACGCCCCCTTCCGCGCTGGTTTCGGCTGTACGTCACCTTTTGCGACCCTTGGTCAAGTTGCTGCTGACGCATTCGATCACCTACCCTTTTCTGTCAGATCTGCTGAAGTCGATCTATGTTGAAGTGGCCACCGAGGAGTTTCGGCTTCAGGATAAGCCGCAGACGGATAGCCGCATCAGTCTGTTAAGCGGGGTTCATCGCAAGGATGTCAAACAGTTGCGTCCGGACAGGAACCTGGAGCAGACGATCCCTGCCTCGGCATCGCTGAGCGCGAAGCTGGTGAAGGTGTGGTCCAGCGACCCCAAGCGCCTCGACGAAACCGGCCGCCATCGCCCTTTGCCCAGGCTGATGAGCGAAGGCGGGGGTGCTTCGTTTGAAGGGCTGGTCAACTCGGTCAGCAAGGATATTCGTTCACGCGTGATCCTGGATGAATGGTTGCGCACCGGGTTTGCCCGGATCGATGAGGAAGGCCGCGTCTGCCTGAATACCGAGCCAGATTTCAAGGCCGGCGATCTGGATGAGAAGGCATATTTTCTGGGCCAGAACATTCACGATCACTTGTGTGCGGCATCGCGCAGCCTTGAAGGGGATCAGCCGCTGCCGCTCGATGGCAGCGTCCAAAGCAACAGGCTGACTGCCGAATCGATCGCCGAGCTGGAGGCGCTTTCCAGGAAGTTGGGGATGGAGTTACTGGATGCGGTACACAAGCGCGTCAATGAACTGGAGGCGCGAGATGCCGACAATCCAGACGCACGGCAACGAATGAATTTGGGTATCTATTTCCACTCCGGGGATGGAAAAAAACGCGGGCCTTGAACTCAAGCAAAGTAGCATGATTGCCAGCCTTCCCGATATCACTCCTGTACACACACCCGGTTGCGCCCAGAGTATTTTGCCGCATACAAGGCCGCATCGGCACGCCTGAGCATGGCTGCCACACCGTCATCCTCCGCGACCAGGGCGGCAACTCCTATCGATACCGAGAATGATATGGACACTTCCGGTTCAAGTTGCACTTCCGTTGCGGCGACAGCTTCCCGCAGCCGCTCCGCCGCTTCCCGCGCTTGCGCTCCGTTTGCTTCCGGCAACAAGATACAGAACTCTTCGCCGCCGATGCGGCCGATGATGTCGATCTCGCGCATCGTCTGACGGCAGACGTCGCTCAACCGTTGCAAAACCGTGTCGCCCGAATGATGCCCATAGGTGTCGTTGATGGATTTGAAGTGATCCACATCCACCATCAGGATGGACAAAGGTTTGCCGTAACGTCTGGTACGCACGATCTCCTGTTCGGCCAATTCGTAGAAATGACGCCTGTTGTTCAGCCCGGTCAGCGCATCGATTTGCGCCTGCCGTTCAAGTTCAAGCTCGAATTTCTTTCTTTCGGTGATGTCATGGAAGGCAACGACAATGCCCGCGGCTTTCTGCTCCTTGATGATCGCGGAGACGCTTACCGAGATTGGCAATGCCTGCCCGTTCTTGCACCTGAAGAATTCCTCCATCCCGCGGTAGGTGGTTCCGGTCTTTACCACCTGCAGCAGCTTGCAATCTGCCCTGTTGCATGACGAACCGTCTTCCCGGACATGCAGCAGACCATGCATGTCTCTGCCGAGGAGTTCGTGATCGTTGTAGCCCAGCAGGAGGCCGGCCTCCGGGTTTGCAAATGTGATCTGGCCGTTGTGGTCGGTAACCAGCAAGCCGTCGCTCATGGTGGTGGTGATCTCGCGCAGACGGGCCTCGTCTTCCTTCAACCGGCTTTGCGCCAGCATGCGGCTTAACCGGAAATAGGCGATCGCCAGCGATCCGAATGCAAGCAATAGGTAGATAACGCCGAACAGGATGCTTCTGGCCGTCCGGTTGTTTGCGGAACTACCGGCGAGCTCTTCATCCGAAGTGAACGAAACGATCTTCCATTTGTATTCACTCGCCGTCAGTTCCTGCTGGCTGGATGAGCGCGGCAGCGGAGAGCCGGTTGAGGAACGCTGTCCGGCCAGCAGCGGATATACCGTGGCATAAACGTACAGGCCCTTCTCGGTTTGCAGGGCGCCGCTCTCGCCGGCCGATATCGCGCTCCATTCGGCGGCATGGTCTTGTCCGAACCTGCGCTCGGGTTTGCCCAGCATGAAACCCCATTCGTCTTCGCTCCTTGCACTGTTCAACCAGTATCCATCACGGTTGAGCAGCATGCCGCTGCTCGCATCGCTGCCGCGCATGGCCTCGCGAAAGTGGCCCAGCAGTTTTTCACCAAAATAATTGAGCAGGATGATCCCGCGCTTGCGTCCGGCGCTATCGAATACCGGGGTGCCGAAACGGATCATCGGCTTGTAGGGGATCTCCAACTGGTCGTGCTCGACGTTCAGGTCCATGGGCGAGACGAATATCTCGTTGCGCTCGAGCTTGTAACTGTCACGGAAAAAATAGCGTTCGGATTTGTCCTGCAACTGAGCGCGCGGCACGATGGACGGGCTGCCCGCATTGAAATTGATGCGGATGATCTCGCGCCCGGTCGCATCCAGATAGCGCACCTGGTCGTAGCAGCCTTTGGCTCTGGCCATTTCAAGGAACAGATTGGCCAGATCATCGGCTCGCCCTGCCCTGTTGTCGCCGTCCAGGTAATGGTGCAATGCGGGGGTGGCGGCAAGAAGTTGCAGGTCCGAGGCGACCGACGAAAAATCATGCGTCACCAGGTTCTTCGCGATTTCGATGCGCGCCGCTTCCCTCACTTTGGCCCGATCAATCCGGTCCTGTGCGTCGAGATGCAGGCTGGTGACGATGGCGATCGAAAGGATTGCCGCTGCAGGCAGATAGATCAATACGAATTGCCGCAGCAATATGGAGCTGCGAATTCTCGCTGTAGTGCGCACAAGAAACATACTGTCCTCCGCTGCGTATCCGGCAGCTTTGTGATACGGGGATGGCCCTGCTCGACGACAAACTGCTTTGCCACAGGCTTCGAATCATTCCGGATATCATAACCCAGGTGGCGAATCCGGACCGAATCCCGGAATCAGCATTGGGAGATGCCTCGCCATAGTTTCCTAGTACCATACATGCCCTGCTTGTACCCTCACCGCCCGCAACTGGAACACTGTATGGATAATTACGATCACACCCCTTTTTATATGCGCAAAACTTTCGTCCAGTTCGTCGCGATGATGGCGCTGGCGGCTATCCTTGGCGGGTATCTGTTGTCGCAGCTGGTGTTGCGGATGAATGATCTGTCGGCACAGCGCAGCGTGCAGTTGCTGGAGATCGAGGAGTATTTGGATGACGCCGCCATCACGCTGGGGCAGCAGGTGCAGGAGTGGAAGAATCTGCTGCTGCGCACCGAGAGCCAGGAACTTCATGCCAGGCACATTGAAGCTTTCAAGGAATCCAGTGTCGGTGTGCAGTATGCGCTGCGCAATACCAAGCGGGCCATGCAGGAGATCGGCATGGATACGGCGGATATCGACAACCTGATCAACGAGCACAGGTCGCTTCTGGCCATCTATCTGCAGGCTTTCTCCAAGCTGGACCCCAATGATGCGAGCTCCATCGGCGAGGTGGACAGGCAGATCAGGGGGGTGGATCGCAAGCTGCAGACGAACATCACCACCGTGAAATCCGCCACTTCGAAGTTCGCGAAGAATCAGATGACCGGGAACTCGCCCGCCGAGAAGTACAGGCACCTGATGTTCGGCATGCTGGTCGCGATGTGTCTGTTCCTGATGGCCTTGCTCGGATTCGCCCTTGCTTATCGTTATGTGCGGGTGCGCGGCGATTGATTCTGGCGGACGGCCGATCTTGAGCGCTCACGTCTGCTGGGCTGCGTGAAGCGACGTCTCTTGTTCTCAGACTGGATCAACCCCTGACGA
Source organism: Gammaproteobacteria bacterium (assembly GCA_018813765.1). Taxonomy (GTDB): domain Bacteria; phylum Pseudomonadota; class Gammaproteobacteria; order Burkholderiales; family Gallionellaceae; genus Sideroxyarcus. The sequence goes on from JAHJBC010000001.1 coordinate 136,082, forward strand.
TGAATTGCTCCAGCGCCGCCGCGACTTGCTCCGGCTGGTCGTGCTGGACGTTGTGGCCGGAGTCGTCGATCTTGACGACCTGTACGTTGGGGAAGCTTTCGATGCGGCTGCGGTATTCGTCGGGGTCGTTGCCGAAGCGCTGCTGCATGAAGCCCTGATCGGCGGCCAGTACCAGCACGGGCGCGGTGATCTTGCGCCACACTTCCTTGGCGTCTTCCGCGCGCCACGGGATGGGCGAGGGTATCTTGTGCCAGGGGTCGCAGGCCATCTCGATCTGTCCGTCTTCGCGCGTGCGGCTGACGCTGCGTGAAAGGAAGGCGGCCCTGCTCTCGCTCAGGCGCGGGTTGCTCGCCATCAGCCGGCGCGCCAGCGATGCGTGATCGGGATAGCTGCGTTGCCGCGGCTGCTCGCGTATCTCGTCCAGCCAACTCTTCATGGTGGTGGAAATTTCGGCGTCCTTCGCCGCCGGCTTCAGCCCAAGGAAATCCAGCATGACCAGTTGTGCGACGCGTTCGGGGCGCACACCCGCCACCATGGCGGCGATGTTGGCGCCCATGCTGTGCCCAACGATGCGTGCGGGTTCATCCTTCGAGTAGCGGTCGAGCAGACAGTCGAGGTCGGCGTAGTAATCGTGGAACCAGTAAGGCCGCGCCAGCCACTCCGATGCGCCGTAACCGCGCCAGTCTGGCGCAATGATGTGCCAGGGCTGCTTGAGTGCATCGACGACGAACTGAAAGGTGGCGGACGAATCCATGCGGCCGTGCAGGAAGAACAGCACCGGCGCGTCGGCCGGGCCCCAGTGGCGGATGCAGTAGTTGATGCCGCGTATGTTGACGGTTTCGGTTCGGGACGGGAGAAGAGGCATGGCGATTAAACTTCCGGAATGTCCAGGCGCTGCTATTTGACGAGTTTTGAAAGTTTCTTGAAAGAATCGGTGCCGGCTATCTTGAGCAGCTGGAACATGACGGATTCGGTGCTGGTGGGCACTGCGCCGGCGAGCACCATGGCTTCGATCGCGGTCTGTTTGTTGTCGGGGCTGCGGCTCATCACGGCATCCTTGACCAGATGCACGTCGAAGCCTTCGCCCAGCAGTTCGATGACGGTCTGCAACACGCAGACATGGGTCTCCATGCCGCTGACGATGACCTGTGTTTTGCCGGTGGCCTTGAGTTGTTTGATGAAGTCGTCGTTGCCGCAGCAACTGAAGGTGAGTTTTTCGATGCCGGGCGCGGCGGGCGCCCGTTGCCTCAGTTCGCCCAGTGTCGGACCCAGGCCTTTGACATATTGTTCGGTGAAGATGACCGGGAGCGCGAGTTCATTCGCGCTCTCCAGCAGGATGCCGATGTTTCTGGTCAGCCGCTGCAGCGCGTTCTGGTCCATGGCGGCGCAGAGTCTTTCCTGCACGTCGATGACAAGCAGCACGGCTTTGGCCGGGTCCAGTAGGAATTTGTTTCGGACAGACATGGTCGCTCCATTCGGTTTCGTCGATCTGAGACCGGATTATGAATGAAGGCGCGGCCGAATGGGATGGTTGAACGCGCCGGACAGGATGGCAGCCCTATCCGGGAACGAGCCGGTATACCTTGTGCTCGGCGCAGCTTGCTGCTCCCGCCTTGTCCCGCCCTGCTTCCGTTACGCTCTCGACATGGGCCAGTTCGATCTGGAAGTCTTTGCCATATAACGCGGCGATCTCGACGGAGATGCCCATGCGTACTTCCAGCATCTCGCCGGCTTCGGCATCCTCGACGGTCAGCAGGAACACTTTGCAGGCTGGCGGTAGTATTTTTTTCAGGTGGGCGACATAACGTCGGCGCAGGTCTTCCGGCAATGCGGTGAGCGCGGCGCGGTCGTAGACGACGTCGATGCTGCCCAGCTCGGCGCGGCTGGCGGTGAAGTAGTCGCCGCACAGGATGGCTATCTTTCCGCTTTGCCACAGGGTGAATCGCCCGACTGCGCGGCGGGTCGGCTGCATGTGGTTCTCGCGGAAGAATGCGCGCACCGCGACGGGACTCAGTTCCAGCCCGATCACTTCATGTCCTTGCTGCGCCAGCCAGATCATGTCCAGGCTTTTCCCGCACAAGGGTACGAATACCCGGCTGCCCGGCGCGAGGTCGAGTCCGCGCCAGAAGCGGGCAAGGAGCGGGCTGACTTCTGTCTGGTGAAAGTCGGTCTGCCGGTCACGCCAGCATTGCTGCCAGAGTGCGTTGTCGCGGCTGGTCATGGTTGTGCACGATTGGTTGCGGGCCTGGAATTCCAGGAGGGATCATGCGTAAGCCGTTAAGGGATGTTGAGTGGTTCAACCTGGTGCAGCGTAACACTTGTGCCAGCCAGATTGAAAAGATTGACGCAAGCCGTTGTTACGCATAGGCTTGGACATGGCAGAGATGTGCGCAAATGCTGTGCCGCCTGGAAAAGCATGTGAAAGGAGGTTAGCTATGATCGACAGGGAAACCATTCTGAAGACCTTGCAATGCAACCCGATCGAGTATCCGAAGCTGCTCGAGAGCAAGTTTCCGCATGTCTTGGAGAAGATCGTCTGTCTCTGGGGTTCGCCGGAAGCGGAGGGATATTTCACCGACCTGTTGCAGCCCAACGGTCGCGGCGGCGGCAGAATGGATCGCGACGGTTTTCCGGATCAGGTGTGGCAGGAGATACTGCATCTGAAGGTGCAGCACAGCAAATTGCACCCGGAATAGGTCCTTCTGCATCCACCCATCGCGTCGTCCGGGTACTCTGGCGTCTCCAGCAGATCAGGCGGTCGGCTTGAACTGCAGGGAGCAAGCCAGGATGCCCGCCACAAAATCATTGCCACTCTGCTCGGCGATCGCCCCCGGCAACAACTTGAAGCACACCAGCGTGGCGATGGCACTGCGAACCTTGTGATGCGCAGTCAGCTCCCATACGGCGTCGAACTCGCCCTGTTTGAAGACCATCTCGATACCCAGGCCGCTCCGGTTCGCCGACTCGGCAATCTGCATGCGCCCCATCTCGCCGCTGCTTTTCCCTTTCGCTTGGGCGACAAAACCCGAATCGCCGGATGCAATGGAGACCTTCGAGGCATCGAAGGTCGTGTGTGCGGAGAAATAATTGAACAGCTTGTCGTCGAACTCCGTGTCGGATTCGCCCTGCGCCTCGTGCTTGCCCGCACCGCCCAGAAATTCGAAATCGGCACTCGGTCTGTTCTCGGTGAGGCGTCGCACCAGGGCGACTTTCTCGCAGGTAAATTTCAGCGCCCGCTCGGACATCAGGCATGACTGGTCTTCGGACTTCCCCATGCTGTTAACGAGGAAGGAATCGAGCTTCAGTTCGAGGCGGACTTCAATCATTTTGGTCTGTTGCTCCCCGCCACGATCTTGTACTCAAACAACCTGCATTCGATCGCGCCGTTATAGAGTGGAATGCGCTTTGACGGCGTCAGGCGCATGAGCTTGGTGATGCGCAGGTCGGCGGTGAACAGGTAGGTGTCCCAGCCGCCGAATCTCTGTTTCAGCACGTTGCCCAGTTGCGGATACAGCTCGGCCAGTTCGTCCTCGTCTCCCATGCGTTCGCCGTAGGGCAGGTTGGCCACCAGGATGCCCTCTTTCTCGGGCGGCGATGCTTCGAGTGCGTTGCACTGTTTCAGATCCACGGTCTCGCGGATGCCCGCCTCTTCCAGATTTTGGTGCGCGGCCCTGAGCGCATCGCCGTAGAGGTCGCTGCCGTAGATGGGCAATTCGCACACCGGCTTCTGCGCGGCGATGGCGGCCTCGCGCATCGCGGCCCAGGCTTTGGCATCGAAGTTCTTCAGTTTCTCGAACGCGAATTTGCGCGCGATGCCGGGCATGATGTTGAGCGAGATCTGCGCAGCTTCGATCAGGAAGGTGCCGCTGCCGCACATCGGGTCCAGCAGCGGGATGCCGGGTCTCCAGCCGGTCATCATCAGGATGCCCGCGGCAAGGTTCTCGCGCAGCGGCGCGATGTTGGTGTGGATGCGCACGCCACGCTTGTACAGCGCGTCGCCCGAGGTATCCAGATACAGCGTGAAGTTGTCACCCTCAAAGAAGGCGTGGATGCGCATGTCCGGATCGAGCTTGGCGACGCTGGGGCGCACGTTCTTCTCGGCGCGGAACTTGTCGCACACGGCGTCCTTGATCTTGAGCGTGATGAATTCCAGGCTCTTCAACGGACACTTGATCGCGGTGACCTTGACCAGGATGGTGCAGCTCACATCGAACCAGCGCGTCCACGGCAGATCGTAAACGGCCTTGTAGACATCCTGCTCGTCGCGGAAGCGCGTGGCATCCTTCACGCGCCAGAGGATGCGCGAGGCAAGGCGGCTTTGCAGGTTGATGCGGTAGCAGGTCGGCCAGTCACCCGCGAATGCAATGCCGCCGGCGCTGATGCGCACGTCGGTGGCGCCGAACGAGCTCAGCTCTTCGGCGAGGAGCTTTTCCAGTCCGCGCGGGCAGGTGGCGAAGAAATCAGGCATATCGGATCAGAACGGTTGCACTTCAACAAGGATCAGCACGGCCAACAGCACCAGCACCGGTACTTCATTGAAGAAGCGGAACCAGACATGGCTGCGGGTATTGCGGTCTTCGGCAAACACCTTCAGCAGATGGCCGCAATAAAAGTGATAGACGACCAGCCCGGCGACCAGGGTGGTCTTCACGTGCAGCCAACCGCCAGTAAAATCGTAGGCGAACCACAACCACAGCCCGGTGATGACGGCGAGCGCGCCGATGGGCGTGACGAACTTGTACAGTTTGCGTTCCATCAGCTTCAGGCGATCGCGCACGGCCTGCTCTTCCGCCATCGCATGGTTGACGAAGATGCGCGGCAGGTAGAACAGACCGGCGAACCAGCTGACGACAAAGAAGATATGGAATGCTTTGAGCCACAACATGACAATTCTCCAAAACTTAATTTACTCGTCATTCCGGCGCAGGCCGGAATCCAGCAGTCATATATCCCGCGAAGCGGACAAAACCGAAAGGTCTGCTGCGCAGGCCTTCTTCTTACTGGATTCCGGCCTGCGCCGGAATGACGTTACCTCGACAACCTGCGCCGGAACAACACCAGCGACACATAGAATGCGGTCAGCGCATATGCCAGCAGCACGCCGATGTGCAGCAGCGCCTGCGGAGGCACGGTGCCATTCATCAGCGGCCGGGCCAAGTCCACCGCGTGCGTCAGGGGCAACGCGCCTGCCACGATCTGGAACCCTTCCGGCAACTGGGTGACCGGAAAAAAGACGCCGCATAGTAGCATCATCGGGGTGATGACCAGCGTGAAGTAGTACATGAAGAAGTCGTACGCTGGCGCCAGCGCAGTCATGATCAGGCCGATGGCGGCGAAGGCGAGACCGATCAGCAAAGCCAGCGGGATCATCCACAGCGACATCAGCGAATTCGACAGGCCGAGTATCCAGATCACCGCCAGCACCGCCGCGCCCGACATCAGACTTTTGGTCGCCGCCCACAGGATCTCCGACAGCACCACATCGTCCAGCGACACCGGCGTGTTCAAAATCGCTTCCCATGTGCGTTGTTCGTGCATGCGCGCAAAGCCGGAATACAGCGCCTCGAAGCTGGCGCTGTTCATGGTGCTGTAGCACACCGTGCCCGCGGCGAGGAAAGCCATGTAGGACATGCCGCCCATCTCGGGCAGCAGGCTGCCGAGGCCGTAACCGAGACCGAGCATGTAGATCACCGGATCGGCGAGGTGTCCGAGGATGGAGGGCGCGGCGATCTTCTTCCACACCAGCCAGTGGCGGCGCCAGATGGGGAAGAAACGCAGGCTCAGCCGAGGCATTGCAAAGTGGTTCATTCGCGCATCTCCCGTCCCGTGAGTTTAAGAAACACGTCTTCCAGGTTCGCCGGACGGTGCAGGTAGCGCAGTTCGCTTTGCGCCTGCAAGTGCGCAACCAGCGGCTGGGCATCCTGCACGTAACAGAACACCGATTCTCCGCTCACCTCGAAGCGCTGCGCATAGCTCGCGGCATACCTGCCCGCCCATTCGCCGGAGGTCTCGCCGAACACTTCGACCACCTGCGGTTCGATGTTGCTTTCGATGAGTTCGCGCGGCGTGCCCTGGCTGATGAGCTTGCCGTTGTCCATCACCGCGAGGCGGTGACACAGGCGCTCGGCCTCGTCCATGAAGTGCGTGGTGAGCAACAGCGTCTTGCCCTGCTGCGTCAGCTCGCGCAGACGCTGCCAGATGATGTGGCGCGCCTGCGGATCGAGGCCGGTGGTGGGCTCGTCGAGGAAGATCACATCGGGATCGTTGACCAGAGCACGCGCCAGCGTAAGGCGGCGCTTCATGCCGCCGGAAAGTGTCGGCACCTTGGCATCGCGCTTGTGGCTGAGGCTGGCGAATTCAAGCAATGACGGGATGCGCGCTTCGATCTCGCTGTCGTGCATGCCGAAGTAGCGCCCGTACACCAGCAGGTTCTCGGCCACGGTGAAATCCGGATCGAGGTTGTCCATCTGCGGCACCACGCCGACCTTGATGCGCGCCTCGCGCGCGGCCTGCGGCACCGGCAGGTCGAGCAACGTGGCCGTGCCCGCATCCGGCGCGATGAGGCCGAGCAGCATGCGCAAGGTGGTGGTCTTGCCCGCGCCGTTGGGACCGAGCAGGCCGAAACATTCGCCCTTGCGGATGGCGAGGTCGAGGCCATCCACCACGCGATTGCCGCCGTAGGATTTTTGCAGGCCAGTGGCTTTGATGACTGCATTCATTCAATTAACCCCGCAACTCCGTCATTCCGGCGCAGGCCGGAATCCAGTAGTTAATAGATTTCCCGCGTAGTGGGACAACACCTTGGTCTTGTCCGCTTCGCGGGCTGATTATTTTGGCTGGATTCCGGCCTGCGCCGGAATGACGGAGCAATATTATTTCAGGTGTCACAATTCCACTCCACTGAAATGCCGTTTCACGATATCGCGCAACTGCGTCAATCGTCCATGAAAGAAATGCTCCGCCCCAGGCAACACCACGATGGGCAGGTGCTGCGGGCGCGCCCAGTCCAGCGCCTCGGCCAGCGGCACGACGTCGTCATGCTCGCCGTGGATGACCAGCGTATCGGGCGGTACCACGGGCATGTCGCCAGCCGTGAAACGACCGACGGCGGGTGCGGCCAGTACCAGATGCTGCGGCTTCAACCGTTGCGCGGCGCGCGCCGCAACGTAGCCGCCGAAGGAGAAACCCGAGAGCAGCAGCGGCAGTTCTTCGCCGAACTGTTCCTGCGCATAGCGCACCACGTCGACCATGTCCTGCTCTTCGCCGTCGCCGCCGGTGAATTCGCCCTCGCTCGCACCGACGCCGCGGAAGTTGAAACGCACGGCGACACAGCCCAGTTCGGCGAAGGCTTTGGCCAGCGTGACCGCGACCTTGTTGTCCATGTTGCCGCCCATGGTGGGCAGCGGGTGCGCCACCACCGCGAGCGCACAGGGAATGTCATCCGGCATGTGCACCAGCCCTTCGAGCTGGCCTGCCTTGCCTTCGACGCTGAATCTTTGCAATGCTGTCGCCATCAGACCTTCAATCGTTCCACCACGCGCCCGTGGGTGAGGTGTTCTTCGATGATCTCGTCGAGGTCCTGCTGGTCGACATAGGTGTACCAGACCGCTTCGGGATAGACCACCAGCACCGGACCGAGGTCGCAGCGCCCGAGGCAGCCCGCCGAGTTGATGCGGATGGTGTTCTGCTCGGTGGAGATGCCGAGCAGCTTGACCTTGTCCTTGACGTAGTCGCGCGCGGCCTTGGCGTTATGGTTGGCGCAACAGTCGTCGCCAGGTGCACGCTGGTTCTCGCAAAAGAACACATGTTTGCTGTAGAAACTCATTTTTCTCCTTCTTCCCGGTGACGGTGGGTCTGCGCCCACCACAGGTAGCCGCCCAGCAGCAGCGGGAACAGCGACGATACGGTCTGCGACAAGCCGTTGTAGTTGAGCAGATGGCCGTAACGCCAATGATACAGGCGCATCGCGGCGGACGGGGCGCTGTCGTCCAGCACGAAGTACACCAGCACCAGGTATATCACCGCGACCAGCGCGGTCGCGCGGAACAGCCAGCGCCGCGACAGCCAGCCGATGCCCGCCAGCAGCAGCAGACCCAGGACGATGCCGAGCATCGCCTCGGTGTTCAGCCACAGGAGCAATGCCCATGACTTAAGCAAGGTCGCGGCAGCGGCAAATTTGGCCAGCGCCACCACACCCAGCACCAGCACCAGCCCGACTACGGCGTGGCGACGCTCGCGCAGCAGCGTGAGCAGCAGCATGCCGGCCATCATCAGGTTCAGGCTGATGGCCAGGCTCTCCCAAATATCGAAAGGTGTCTTCGGTATCTCGACGAATGTCCCGTATACCGGCACGGTGATGAACACGCTGCCCAGCATGGGCAGCGTGGGGTTGATCTGCGCGAACATCCACAGCATCACCAGCGCCAGCCCGAAATCGACACCGGGGTCTTTTCTGAAGAAGCCGATGCGCCACGCGGTTATGCGCGCGAACCAGGTGTGCCTGGCCACGCTAACTGCCAGTATGGCGCCGACCAACAAGCCGAGACCATTGCTGAGGATGTCCGAATTCGAACTGGTGCGGCTGGGCAGGTACATCTGCAGGTATTCCATCACTGCCGAGTACAGCAATCCACCCAGTGTCGCCCACAGCACGCTCCATTTTGCGTTGCAGTGGACCCTTATCGTCAGCCCGAGCAAGACACCGAAAGGCAGATAGGCCAGCAGGTTAATGACGGCATCGAACGCAGTGTAGGTCTGTCTGAACGGGGAAGTGAGCACTTCCAGAAACGATAGCCCCTGCTCCTGCCAGCCCGAGAATGGCGACAGACTGACGTAGGCGATGAACACAGCATATCCGGCCGCCAGATAGCGTCGTAGCAGGCTGCGTGGTGTCGCGGTATTGTCGAATGTCATGAACTGAATCTGAGGGAAATACTCAAATGAATAACGATTGACTCGCAGTTGAGGGTGATGAACAATGCCCCCCGCTTCACAAAACACTATTATGAATCTGGGCTCCTCTGGAGGGGATTATGGCATACCTGCATTGGTCGAGTGATCTCGATACCGGGATCGACGTCATCGACAAGCAGCATAGACGCATCGTTGATTACCTCAACGAGCTCAACGAGGCGAGCGGTCGCGGCGATGGCGCTGCGACAATTCATGTGCTGAACGAGCTCGTCGACTACACCCTCACGCACTTCGCATTCGAGGAAGAATTGCAGGAAAGGGCGGCCTATCCCTTCCTGAAAGCGCACAAGCGCGTGCACGAGATCTTCACCAAGCGCGTGGCAGAATTCCAGAAACGCGCCGCCGAAGGCGAAAACGTGACCCCGGAACTGCTCTCCATGCTCAAGATCTGGCTGGTCAACCACATCAAGGGCGACGATGCCGACTACGTCGACTGCGTGCGCAAGACGCTGGGCATGGAAGCAAAAGGCGACATCCACACCGGCGGTTTGCTGGGCAGCATCCTGAAGAAGTTCTTCGGTTAATCCTCAACACGCGAAGCAGCGTCCTGCCGCTTCGCGATCACCGCAGGCAAACGTTTCGGCGCAGCGATGCGCAACTGCTTGTTCACGTTGTATACCCCGAACACCACCGTGATCGCCTTCTCGGGCACATCGAACTCGCCCGCCAGAAAAGTCACCAGATGCGCAGTCGCTTTGCCGCGCACCGGATTTTCGGCGACATGGACCTCCAGTTGTTTGCCGATGACCTTGCCGATCTTCGTCTTCTTCGCGCGCGGACGGCCGAGGATGTTCAATACCAGTGTGTCGCCTTCCCACTGGCAGAACGAAGACATCTCCAATCCTTTAGAACTTTTCATGCGGCATCAAATAGCGCCACTGCCCCAGTGGCAACTTGGACATCGACACGCGCCCGATGCGCAGCCGTTTCATCGCCAGCACCTGCAAGCCAACGGCCTTGCACATATGAGCGACCTGGCCGGGCTTCACGCCCTTGAGCGCAAAGCGCAAATGCGTTTCGTTCTGCCAGCTCACCTTGACCGGCGGCAGCGGCTTGCCGTTGTAACTGAGCCCGTGATTGAGCAGCTTGAGTCCATCGGCGACAAGATCGCCCGCGACCTGCACGACATATTCCTGCTCGATCGTCGCCGCATCGTCGGTCAACTTGCGCGTCACGCGATAGTCCTGGGTAAACACCGTCATGCCGCCGGCATGCATCTCCAGCGGCAGGGATTGCGACAGGTGCAGGAAGTGCTGCTTGAGCAGGCGGATGCCGGAATGGTCGTCTGCCGCGCGCGTCCCGGCACAGAGCAGTTGTTTGATCGCATCTGCATTCATGTCCGCGTCCGCTGGGTGGTGAAACAGGATGGTCACCGGCTCCACCGGAACCAACACGGCCTCGGGATGCAACTCGATCTTCTGGTCCGCCACCATGAACTGCGGCTCTTCCACCACCTGCCCGTCCACCATCACCCAGCCGCCCGCGATATACAGCTCCGCCTCGCGGCGCGAGCAATGGACCAATTCGGCAAGACGTTTGGCGAGACGGATGGGGTCGGACATTTGATGTGAATCTGGAATCAAGGAGCGCATTGTAAGCGCTCAGCTCCGGCGTTCACCTGTAAAATCCTGACATGGACGCCGACAAAAAAACGCGCCCTCCACTGGAGGGCATCACACTCGAGATGATCGTCACGCAACTCTCCGAGAGCATCGGCTGGGAAGCGATGGCCGAAGCCGTGCCGGTGCGATGTTTCACGCATGACCCGAGTGTTAAATCGAGTTTGAAGTTTTTGCGGAGGACGCCCTGGGCGAGGGCGAAGGTGGAGGAGTTGTATTTGTTGATACGGCGCGTTAGCTGACGCTTCTGTTCCCTCTCCCTCTGGGAGAGGGCTAGGGTGAGGGAGCTCTCCTTGCACTCCACCACACTTCAAAACCAACACCGTCGGGGGTAGCCCGACAGCTAGTCACTTTTCTCGTCTTGCCGAGAAAAGTAACCAAAAGAGGGCGCCCCCGGTTTGCCGCCCCTTCAGGGTTCCCTCGATATTTCGCCAACAAGCGGGGCTGCGCAACTCGCCCTAGCGGGGCACACAAGACGTGCCCCACCGCGGAGCTCGGACAGTGCTCGCCTAAAGCTCCGCTTGTTGGTGAAATATCGAGGCGGCGCACAGGGGAAAGAAAGTCAAAACCCAAAATCACAGCGCGGGCACTACGTGCCCACGCTATACGTTATGCATCATGATTGGCCAAATCAATTTGGCTCCAGTACATTGCGCCTTAGTAGTTCCCAAACATATCTGAGGAGAAGAAAAATGAGCAGTCGGTTAAGCTTGATCGCTATTCTTTTCATAATTGCCATTTGTAACTCTGACAAACTTTATGCAGCAGAAACAAACATGCAATATGTTGGCGACTTTGAATATGTTGATAGCAGCGAAGGATCCTGCGATGGGTATATCGTTGCGCTCTGGAAAATGAGTGATTCACTTGTTGGTTACCTGAGACACTACAGCAGCGAATGCTCGGACCCGCGCACAGGTATTATTGAAGATGTACAACACAATCCTTCAACTGGGAACTTAACTTTCAAAGTTAAACTATGGGCAAGTAGCTGTATCGCTTTTAAAGAGGGTAGATGCGTATACTCGAAAGACCTTCTCACTTTCAAAGGGCTATTGAAAGCTGAAAATCTTTCGGGTTCAATTTCGTGGTACAGCCTTGACCAAAAGAAGAACATATACCTTCACCAAGTATCTCTAAAGCTTAAAAAAGATAGCGATGAGTATGATAAGAGTCCAGCAAGCTACGATATGTTTGTTAAAGAGTGGAAAGAAGTATTTGGGCCAAAATGGAACTCTCCAGATTAAGTGAATATAATTCCAGAATATTAGGAAGGGCAACTTGTTGCCCTTCCCTCGCATTTAAGGTTCTGGTTTGCAGTATCCCTCCCCTGTGCGCCGCCTCGTTATTTCGCCAGCAAGCGGGGGTTTAGGCGAGCACTGTCTGAGCTCCGCGGTGGGGCACGTCTTGTGTGCCCCGCTAGGGCGAGTTGCGCAGCCCCGCTTGTTGGTGAAATATCGAGGGAACCCCGAAGGGGCGGCAAACCGGGGGCGCCTTCTTTTGGTTACTTTTCTTGGCAAGACAAGAAAAGTGACTAGCTGTCGGGCTACCCCCGACGGTTTTGTGGCGCGCAACGCGCGCCAGTATTTGATTCACTGGATTCCGGCCTCCACCGGAATGACGGAGCGCTAATGCGCCTCATCCCAATTCCCGCCCTCACCCAACCCAACCTCCAACGGCACCTTCAACTCAGCAACATTGCACATCAACTCGCGCACTTTCTCTTTCACCAGCGCCAATTCCCCTTGCGGCACTTCCAGCACCAGTTCGTCATGCACCTGCATGATGAGCTTCGTTTCGAGCTTTTCTTTCTCCAGCCAATCCTGCACGGCGATCATCGCCAGCTTGATGAGGTCGGCCGCCGTACCCTGCATCGGTGCATTGATCGCCGCACGCTCGGCCGCTTGTCTGCGCATGCCGTTGGCACCATTGATCTCCGGCAGCCATAAACGACGACCAAACCAGGTCTCAACAAATCCTTGCGCCTTGGCCTGCTCACGCGTGCTGTCCATGTAGTGCTTCACGCCGGGGTAGCGCGCGAAATAGAGGTCGATGTATTGCTTGGCGGCGCTGGTTTCGATGTTGAGCTGGCTGGCCAGACCGTAAGCGGACATGCCGTAGATGAGGCCGAAGTTGATGACCTTGGCATAGCGGCGCTGTTCGCTGCTCACGGCATCGAGCGCGACGTTGAACACTTCGGCGGCGGTGGCGCGGTGGATGTCTTCACCGGCGGCGAAGGCTTTGAGCAATCCTTCGTCGCCGGAGAGGTGCGCCATGATGCGCAGTTCGATCTGCGAGTAGTCGGCGGAGACGATGCGCGAGCCGGCGGGCGCGATGAAGGCTTCGCGGATGCGGCGGCCTTCAGGGGTGCGGATGGGGATGTTCTGCAGGTTGGGATCGCTGGAGGCCAGTCGTCCGGTGACAGCGACGGCTTGTGAGTAGCTGGTGTGTACGCGGCCGGTCTTTGCGTTCACCATCTGCGGCAGTTTGTCGGTGTAGGTGGATTTGAGTTTCGCCATGCCGCGATGCTCAAGCAGTATCTTGGGCAGCGGATAGTCGAGTGCAAGTTCCTGCAGCACTTCTTCGTCGGTGGAGCGCGAACCGGTGGCGGTCTTTTTCTTTGAGGGGATGCCGAGCTTGTCGAACAATATCTCCTGCAATTGCTTGGGTGAGGCGAGGTTGAACGGCTGCCCGGCCAATTCGTAGGCCTGCTTCTCGATGGCCATGATCTTTTCGCCCAGCTCGTGGCTTTGGCGGCCAAGCATGGTGCTGTCGATGAGTACGCCGTTGCGTTCCATCCTGAACAGCACTTCGCGCACCGGCATCTCGATGTCACGGTAGACCTCGGCCAGTCTTCCCTGTAGCTGCGGCGACAGGGTCTGGTGCAGTTGCAGGGTGATGTCGGCATCTTCCGCCGCATATTTCGTCGCCGTTTCCAGATCGACCTGATCGAAACCGATCTGCTTGGCGCCCTTGCCCACCACGTCGGCATAACTCACCGTCGACAAACCCAGATGGCGCAAGGCGAGGTTGCCCATCTCGTGCGGCTTGTGCGATTCGAGCACGTAGGATTGCAGCAGGGTGTCCTCGGCGATACCGCTCAGGGCGATGCCGTGGTTGGCGAAGATGTGCTGGTCGTATTTCAGGTTCTGGCCGAGCTTCTTGTGCTGGTCGCTTTCCAGCCAGTGCCTGAGTTTCTTCAGCGCATACTCGCGGCCGAGCTGGTCGGGGGCGCCGGGGTAGTGGTGCGCCAGCGGCAGGTAGGCGGCCTGGTGCACTTCGATGCTGAAGGAGATGCCGACCAGTTGCGCGGTCATTTCGTCTAGGCCGGTGGTTTCGGTGTCGATGCTCACCAGTGGAGCAGCCATCAGTTTTTCCAGCCAGGCGTCGAGCTGGGCGTCGGTGAGGATGGCTTCGTAGTTGGAGGTGTCGTTGACGGTAGATGGCAGTGGAGCTTGCTCGAACTGGCGCTGGTCTTGCACCTTTGCGCTTCCGCTGGAACGACCCTCACCCCCGGCCCCTCTCCCGCTTGCGGGAGAGGGGAGTGAGGAGCCCGTGAGTTCGCGCATCAGGCTACGGAAACCGAAGCGTTCGTAAAGGGCTTTCAATTTTTCGGTGTCGGGGGCGGGTGCAGCCAGTTCGTCGAAGCGTCTGTCCAGCGGCACATCGCATTTCACTGTGACCAGTTGTTTGCCCATCGGCAGCCATTCCAGCGCGGTGCGCAGGTTGTCGCCGACCGCACCTTTCACTTCGGCGGCATGCGCGATCAGGTTGTCCAGCGTGCCGTATTCGGTGAGCCATTTGACGGCGGTCTTGGGTCCGCACTTGTTCACGCCGGGCACGTTGTCGACCGTGTCGCCGACCAGCGCGAGATAGTCGACGATGTGCTCGGGCGGAACGCCGAACTTTGCGGTGACCCCCGCAGCATCCAGTTTTTCTTCGCTCATGGTGTTGACCCACAGCACCTTCTCGTCCACCAGTTGGGTGAGGTCCTTGTCGCCTGTGGAGATGATGCAGCGCGCGCCGTTGTGCGAGGCTTGCCGCGCCAGTGTGCCGATGACGTCGTCGGCCTCGACCCCGTCGATCATCAGGATATTCCAGCCGGCCGCGGCCACCACTTCGTGCAGCGGTTCGATCTGTGCGCGCAGGTCGTCGGGCATGGGCGGGCGGTGCGCTTTGTATTCGGGATACCAGTCGTCGCGGAATGTTTTGCCCTTTGCATCGAACACGCAGGCGCTATAATCCGCCGGGTAATCGGCGCGCAACTTTCGCAGCATGTTGAGCACGCCGTGAATCGCGCCGGTGGGCTCGCCTTGCGGGCTGCGCAGGTCCGGCATGGCGTGGAATGCGCGATACAGATAGGACGAACCGTCCACCAACAACAGAGTCTTCATGCTTTAGAGGTCCGAGATGAACAACGATATGAAACTTCCGCCCGCGCAATCGCCGGAATTGATGCAGTCGAAGGAGTCCTGGCGGGTGTTCGGCATTATGTCAGAATTCGTCTCGGCGACCGAACGTCTGAACAACATCCATCCGGCGGTCAGCATCTTCGGCAGCGCGCGCACGCCGCACGACCATCCCTATTACAAGCTCACCGAGGAGATCTCGCGCTTGCTCTCCGACGCGGGTTTCGCGGTCATCTCCGGCGGCGGCCCCGGCATCATGGAAGCGGCCAACAAGGGCGCGTTCTACGGCAAGTCGCCCAGCGTGGGCCTCAACATCCAGTTGCCGCACGAGCAGCACAACAACCCCTACCAAAACATCAGCCAGACCTTCCACCACTTCTTCACACGCAAGGTGATGTTCGTGAAGTTCGCCAGCGCCTATGTGGTGATGCCCGGCGGCTTCGGCACGCTGGACGAACTGATGGAAGCGCTGACGCTGGTGCAGACCGGCAAGACGCGGCGCATGCCCATCATCCTGGTCGGCAGCAAGTTCTGGGGCGGTATGGTGGACTGGATCAAGAACAGCCTGCTGGAAGAGAAGATGATCGGCGCCAACGACCTTGACCTGATCAAGGTGCTCGATGACCCCGAACAAGTGGTCGATGCCATCTTCCAGCATTACGAGACGCGCGGCTTTGAGCCTTCCGCAGCGGAACGCGAGATGCAACTGAACCTGTAACGCATATCGGTATAGAATCTCCCCATACCTTTTCATCGGGAAACATCATGCGCCCAATCTATTTCATGGCACTCGCCTGCCTCGCTGTTACCGCTTATGCCGCTCAGCCGGAAGCGCCGGCCCGTGCAGAGCCGCCGCCTCCGCCGCAGATGAGCGCCGACAATGGCGTCGACGAACCGCAGGTCACCATCATCAAGCAATCGGAACTGACCATCGAGGAATACCGCGCCAACGGCAGGCTCTACATGATCAAGGTCACCCCAAAGGTCGGGGCGCCTTATTATCTGGTGGATGATCGCGGCGATGGCCGGTTCGCGCGCCAGGACAGCATGGATTCAGGCCTGCGCGTACCGCGCTGGATCATCAAGCGGTTCTGAAGCGGGAGACTTTTCGGTTTCCCCCTTTGCAAAAGGGGGACGGAAGGGGGATTTAGAATCGTGGCACATCATCCTCTCTCAAATCCCCCCACACCCCCCCTTTCTCTAAAGGGGGCTACTACGGCAAAGCGTCAGATGCGCGCGCTGGCCTTGCGGATCTCTGCATCCAGCTCCGCATAGTTCATGGTCACCGGGTACTGCGGGAATTCACGTATCACGTTCTCCGGCGGATGGAACAGGATGCCGGCATGGGCTTCGCCCAGCATCGCCGTATCGTTGTACGAGTCTCCGGCGGCGATGGTCTTGAAATTGAGTTCCTTGAAACGTTTCACCGATTCGCGTTTCTGGTTGGGCATGCGCAGGTGGTAGTTCACCAGCATACCGCTGGAATCCGATTCCAGCTTGTGGCAGAACAAGGTCGGCATGCCCAGTTGCTGCATCAGCGGCATGGCGAACTCATAGAAGGTGTCGGACAGGATGATGACCTGGAAGCGCTGGCGCAGGTCGTCGAGGAAATCCTTGGCCCCCGGCATCGGTCCCATCTCCGCGATCACCTTCTGGATATCGGGCAGGCCGAGCTTGTGCTGCGCCAGGATGGCCAGACGGTATTTCATCAGCTTGTCGTAATCCGGCTCGTCGCGCGTGGTGCGGCGCAATTCCGGGATGCCGGTGCGCTGTGAAAATTCGATCCATATCTCAGGAACGAGGACACCTTCGAGGTCGAGACAGACAAGTTGCACGGAAAACTCCATAAGTTAAGGCGGCACGCCGCGAGGCGCGATTCTACCATCCCGGAAATATTTCCGGCCAAGCGCGAACCCGCCTGCCGGCGCTGGCACTCGCCAGCTAGAGCGCGCTTTCGATAATCACATTACAATGGCGCGGGTCGACTTGATCTTTGCAAGAATTCAAATGGAAATCAGAAAACTGAACGCGGCGCGTGGCTGGACCTGGGTGAAACAGGGATACCAGCTCATCATGTGCAACCCCTTGATGTCCGTCACTTTTGCGCTGATCGGCGCGCTGGCCGTGTTCGTCGCGATCGGCATTCCGGTGCTCGGCCCGCTGGCCGCAGTGCTGCTGATGCCGGTGATACTGGCCGGCTACATGCGCGTGTGCCGCGCGCTGGAGGAAGAAGAAGAGGCCGAGCTGCCGCTTCTGTTCGAGGGATTCCGCAAGCATACGATGCAACTGGTCACACTGGGCGCCTTCGCCATGCTGGGGCTGCTGGGCGCATCGACCGTGATGGTGTTCATCGGCGGCGAGGCGCTTTCCGCGCTGCTGGAGAACTTCCAGTCCAGCAACGATCCGCAGGCGATGGTGCAGGCGATGTGGGGTGCCGGTTCGGGCGTCGCATTCAGCCTGCTGGTTGGTTTCTCGCTGGTGTTCGTGCTGATGCTGGCGCTGCAATACGCTCCCATGCTGGTGTTCTTCAACGATATCGCGCCGCTCGCCGCCATGCGCGCCAGCCTGGCCGGAACGATGCGCAACGTCATTCCCTACACCATCTACAACATCGTCATGCAACTGCTGGCCATCGTGTTCGGCATCCTGCCCTACAACCTGGGCATGATCGTGCTGCTGCCGCTGGGGCTCACTTCGCTTTATGTCAGTTACCGCAACATCTTCCCGTTCGCGCATGAACTTGCCGCGACAGCACCCGATTCAAACCATCTGGAGGCATAGCCATGCAATATCCCAACGTAAGCAAGGAGGAAGTCGGACAGGCGCAATTCCCGCACAACCTGTTCATTTCAGGCGTGTTCATCTTCGATCTGCTGATGACGCCCGCCGTATTGGCGATGAAGATCGGCATGATCGGACTGCTCATCCCGCTGGTGTGCTCCGGCGCGCTCATCGCCTGGATCTACCTGCGCAGCAGGAAGACCACCACCTGGTTCGTGGACATGCACTGGAAGATCAGCTTCGGCCGCGCCAAATTGCTGATGCTGGGTTACGCCATCTCGGGGACGCTGATCTTCCTGGCCTGGCTGATCAGCATCTCGATGAAGGATCACAACATGGGAAGCATCGTGTGGACCGCGCTCACGCGCGTGGGGCTGATGCCGACCGTGATCCTGGTACTGGTCACCGCGGTGATGGAATTCGGTTCCTACGCGCAGGCCGGCAAGCGCGAGTTGCCGGACAAACTGGTGGCGAAGTTCCCGGCTCCGGCGGTCTAGGCAGTCGGCTGCGAGAATTCCTCGAAGGCATGCATCACTTCGCCCGCGTACATCAGTGACGGGCCGCCACCCATGTACACCGCGACAGCCAGCACCTCGTTGAGCTGATCGCGGGTGACGCCCAGCCGCACCAGCGTGCGCACGTGATAGGCGATGCAGCCTTCGCAGCGCGTCGCCACTGCGATTGCGGTGGCGATCAGCTCCTTGTCCAGCGCCGAGACCACCCCCGCGGTCATCGCCGCCTTCGACATCGCGTCGAAGCCGGTCATGGTGTCTTTTGCCTCCTTGCGGAAGGTCGCCAGCGGCGGGTTCAGGTGCTGGATGAGTTCCTTGAATGACTTGCTCATGTTTCTTTCCTCCGTTGGTTCAATCAAACTTGCCGTTCCAATTGTTTCAGGGTGAGATGACAAACACCGCCGCCTGACCTTGATATGCGCCAGCCGCATCTTCGAGATTCCATATCGTGCAATCGGCGATCATGAAACGCCTGCCGCTTTTGGCGATGCGCATGCCGGAATAGCCGTCGATGTAACCCTGCTCCGCCACTTTTCTCAGCGCCTTCTCGCGCGACTCCTGCGCCATGGGTTCGGCCGAAAGCCGCGAGGGCAGACACGTGAACTCGTCAAAATCCATCTCGAAGCAGCGCAGCGCATACTCGTTGCCGTAGAAGAACACCGGATCGGCCTCGGTGCCGTGTGCGACGATGGCAAAGGGTGCGTTCCACATTGCGCCCACGGATGGAACCAACTCCTTGCCGGTCAGGCGCCGGTAACTTTCGACGATCAGGCGCAGGCGCGCGTCCAGCGCCGCATCAGATAGCTTCAAGCTTGGCATATTCCAGTGCGAGCCATTTGCTGCCCGCGCGTTTGAAATTGACCTGCACGCGGCCGTCATTGCCACCGCCTTCGGTGTCCGTCACCACGCCCTCGCCGAATTTCTGGTGGAACACGCGCTGGCCGATGCGCCAGATCGAATCCGGCGAAACATGCGGTATCGGCGCCGCCGGAGTGGCAGCGAATGCCTTGGTGTAGCTGCTGGTCTCGTAAGCGCTGGTATGGAAAGTCTTGCGCGCGCTCACGCGCGGCGTCAGCCAGTGCAGCAACTCTTCCGGCAGTTCACGCAGGAAGCTCGACGCCGTGCTGTAGTGCGTCTGTCCGTGCAGCATGCGACTCTGCGCGAAGGTGAGATACAGGCGGCGGCGCGCGCGCGTGATCGCCACGTACATCAGGCGGCGCTCCTCGTCGAGGTCGCCGTTGTCGATGCTGTTCTGGTGCGGGAACAGGCTCTCTTCCAGCCCGGTGATGAACACGGTGTGGAACTCCAGGCCCTTCGCCGCATGCACTGTCATCAGGTGCAGCGCATCCTCGCTGTCGCCGGCCTGGTGTTCGCCGGACTCCAGCGTGGCGTGGGTGAGGAAGGCGGTGAGACTGTCGTCCTCGTTCTCGTACACGAACAGCGTGGCCGAGTTGATGAGCTCGTTGAGGTTCTCCAGCCGCTCCTCCGCCTCGCGCCGCTTCGAGACCGAAGCCTTCTCGGCCTCGTAGTGCGCGACCAGTCCGCTGTGCTGCAGCACGTGCTCCATGATCTCCGGCAGCGGCAGGCCCTGCGTGCCACTGCGCAGCGACTCGATGATACCGACGAAGGCGGTGACCTTGCCGCCCGCGCGCGCCGCCGCATCCCACAGCGTGGTGTTGTATTGCTTGGCGGATTCCTGCAACTGCTCGATACTGCGTGCGCCGATACCGCGCGTGGGGAAGTTGATGATGCGCAGCAAGGCATTGTCGTCGTCGGTGTTCTCCATCAGGCGCAGGTAGGCCAGCGCGTGCTTGATCTCCTGCCGCTCGAAGAAGCGCAGGCCGCCGTACACGCGGTAGGACAGACCGCCTGACACCAGCGCATGTTCCAGCACGCGCGACTGCGCATTGGAGCGGTACAGCAACGCCATCTCGGACAGGCGGACGCCCTCGCGGTTGAGTTGCTTGATCTCGTCGACGATGAACGCCGCTTCGTCCACGTCGGTGCCCGCCTCGTACACGCGAATCTGCTCGCCCTTGTCGGCATCGGTCCACAGATTCTTGCCGAGGCGGTTGCGGTTGTTCTGGATGAGCGCGTTGGCGGCTTCGAGGATGTTGCCGTGCGAGCGGTAGTTCTGCTCCAGCTTGATCACGTTCTCGACATGGAAGTCGCGCAGCAGCTCCTGCATGTTGCCGACGTTCGCACCGCGGAAGGCGTAGATGGACTGGTCGTCGTCGCCGACAGCGAACAAGGCATTGTTCTGACCGGCCAGCAACTTCAGCCAGCGGTACTGCAGCGGATTGGTATCCTGGAACTCATCCACCAGAATGTGCTTGAAGCGTTCCTGGTAATGCTCACGCAGCGCTGCATTTCTAGACAGCAGTTCGTAGCAGCGCAGCAGCAGCTCTGAGAAATCCACCACGCCCTCGCGCTGGCACTGCGCGTCGTATTCGGCGAACACCTCCACCTTGCGCCGAGTGTACGGATCGTAGGCTTCTACCTCGTGCGCGCGCAGGCCTTCTTCCTTGCGGCCGCTGATGAAGTTCTGCATCTCGCGCGGCGGATATTTCTCGTCATCCACGTTCATCGCCTTCATCAAGCGCTTGATGGCGGAGAGCTGGTCGCCGGAATCGAGTATCTGGAAGGTCTGCGGCAGGTTCGCCTCACGGTAGTGCGCGCGCAACATGCGGTTGCACAGGCCGTGGAAGGTGCCGATCCACATGCCGCGCGTGTTGATCGGCAGCATCGCCGACAGGCGCGTGACCATCTCCTTGGCCGCCTTGTTGGTGAAGGTCACCGCGAGGATGCCGTGCGGCGAGACCTGCCCGGTGCTGATGAGGTAAGCGATGCGGGTGGTGAGTACGCGCGTCTTGCCGCTGCCCGCCCCGGCCAGGATGAGCGCGGATTGGGCAGGGAGTTCGACGGCGGCGCGTTGTTCGGGATTGAGACCGGAAAGCAGGAACGGATTCATGCGTGGATTATCCCACACGACTGCGGATCTTCTTCAGCTTCGGCTCTTGTATTCCGTGTATTTTTTTGAACTGCCGCGCACCATATCCGCCGGATACTTCGCGGCATTCAGCGCCAGCTTCTTGTCCACGGCAGCGACGATGTCCAGCTTCAGCTTCTCCGCCAGGCTGATGAGATAGACCTGGATGTCGGCCAGCTCCAGCTCAACCTCGGCGAGCTTCTCCGGCGGCAGAGCACAGCTCTGCTCTTCGGTCAGCCACTGGAAGTGCTCCACCATCTCGGCCGCCTCGACGATGAGCGCCATGGAGAGGTTTTTGGGCGAATGGAACTGGTCCCAATCGCGCTCGACCACGAACTGACGCACCTGTTTCCTGATCCGGTCAAAATCGTTTTCTACCATCATTCCCCTCCGCTTCGTTGATGCGCTGATTGTATTGCGCCGCAAACAAAACGGGGAAGCGTTTCCGCTTCCCCGTCCCGATGCAAACATGGATCCATCAGGCCTTTTTCTTCTTCTCGATCATCTCGTGCATGATCGGCGTCAGGATGACCTCCATGGCAAAACTCATCTTGCCGCCGGGCACCACCAGGGTGTTGGCGCGCGACATGAAGGAATCGTGGATCATCTGCAGGTAGTAGGGGAAGTTCACGCCCTTGGGGTCGCTGAAGCGGATGACCACGAAGCTCTCGTCCGGCGTCGGGATGTCGCGGGCGATGAAGGGGTTGGAGGTGTCCACCGTGGCCACGCGCTGGAAGTTGATGTGGGTGCGCGAGAACTGCGGGGTGATGTATTTCACGTAGTCCGGCATGCGGCGCAGGATGGTGTCCACGGTCGCTTCGGCGGAATAGCCGCGCTCGGCCTTGTCGCGGTGGATCTTCTGGATCCATTCGAGGTTGACCACCGGCACCACGCCGATACCCAGATCCACATACTTGCCCGCGTCGATTTCCTCGTCCGCCACCAGGCCGTGCAGACCTTCGTAGAACAGCAGGTCGGAGTTGGGCTCGATGTCTTCCCACGGCGTGAACACGCCGGGCACCAGGTCGGTCTTGCCGAAATGCTGGTTGTGCTGTTCGGCTTCCTCTTCGCTGTGCACGTAGTAGCGGCGCTTGCACATGCCGGTCTCGCCGTATTGCTTGAACATCGCCTCGATCTTGTCGAAGTGGTTGGCCTCGGGACCGAAGTGGCTGAACGAATAGTTGCAATCCTGGGCCGCGGACGCCACGGCATTGCGGAAGGCCTTGCGATCCAGGCTGTGCAGGCTGTCGCCTTCGACGACTGCGGCTGTCATGCCTTCGCGACGGAAGATGTTCTCGAACGCGCGTTTGACGGTGGTGGTGCCCGCACCGGACGATCCGGTGACGGCGATGACTGGGTGCTTAAGGGACATGGTCCACTCTCCTGAACGATATGAATAAAATTTTGAGTGCCGATTTTAGCAGAACCCCCCTGTTGCCGCTAACACGATGCCGTGTATATGCCCATTACCGATATAATGTCTGCCTCTTTATGCCCGCGTCCAAATAACCACTTTCATCATGCAACAAAGCTATACACCCAAAGACATCGAATCCGCCGCCCAGCAACACTGGGACAAGCAGCAGACCTTCCGCGCAGTGATGGAATCCGGCAAGCCCAAGTATTACTGCCTGTCGATGTTCCCCTACCCCTCGGGCAAGCTGCACATGGGCCATGTGCGCAACTACACGATCGGCGATGTGCTCACGCGCTGGCACAAGATGCGCGGCTACAGCGTGCTGCAACCCATGGGCTGGGACGCCTTTGGCCTGCCCGCCGAGAACGCGGCCATCGCCAACAAGGTGCCGCCCGCGAAGTGGACTTACGACAACATCGCCTACATGAAGAAGCAGCTCCAGTCGCTGGGGCTGGGCATCGACTGGACGCGCGAGATCGCCACCTGTCAGCCCGCGTACTACAAGTGGAACCAGTGGCTGTTCCTGCGCATGCTGGAAAAAGGCATCGCTTACAAAAAGACCCAGGTGGTCAACTGGGACCCGGTGGACCAGACCGTGCTGGCCAACGAGCAAGTGATCGACGGCCGCGGCTGGCGCACCGGCGCGATCGTCGAGAAGCGCGAGATCCCCGGTTACTACTTCGGCATCACCCAATACGCGGAAGAACTGCTGGCCGACCTCGACAAACTGCCGGGTTGGCCCGAGCGCGTGAAGACCATGCAGGCCAACTGGATTGGCAAGAGCCACGGCGTGCGCTTCGCCTTCCCGCATGACATCAAGGACGATGGTAAAGCCATCAACGACGGCAAGCTGTGGGTCTATACCACACGCGCCGATACCATCATGGGCGTCACCTTCGTTGCCGTCGCCGCCGAGCATCCACTGGCTGCGCATGCCGCAAAGAGCAACAAGGAAGTCGCCGCCTTCGTCGAGAAATGCAAGCACGTGTCGGTGATGGAAGCCGACATGGCCACCATGGAAAAAGAAGGCGTGGACACCGGACTCAAGGTGACGCATCCGCTGACCGGCGAACAGGTAGCGGTTTGGGTCGGCAACTATGTGCTGATGGGTTACGGCGAAGGTGCGGTGATGGCCGTACCTACACACGACCAAAGGGATTTTGAATTTACTCAAAAACACAAAGATCAACTGCCGCCAATCAAGCCGGTGGTCGTTCCTGCTAATTGGGACTTATCCAAAATCGAAGAAACTAAGGGTGAGTCAGGAGCACCACGTTTGTTCAACGGAATAGATGCTGACATCCGCTCACCAATGGGTAACTACACCAACTTTTTGGATTGGGAAGAGTGGAGTGATATTTTTGAGCAGAAGGGCGTCTGCATCAACTCCGGCAAATACGATGGCCTGAATTACCAGCAGGCCGTGGACGCCATCGCCGCCGACCTCAAAGCAAAAAATCTCGGCGAAAAGCAGGTGCAATGGCGCCTGCGCGACTGGGGCGTGTCACGCCAGCGTTACTGGGGCTGCCCGATCCCCATCATCCATTGCGATTCCTGCGGTGACGTACCGGTGCCGGACGATCAGTTGCCGGTGGTGTTGCCCGAAGACTGTGTGCCGGACGGTTCCGGCAACCCGCTACTCAAGCACGCCGATTTCCTGAACTGCACCTGCCCGAAATGCGGCAAACCAGCGAAGCGCGAGACCGACACGATGGATACCTTCGTGGATTCGAGCTGGTACTACGCGCGCTACGCCAGCGGCTTCAAGAACGATGCGATGGTGGACGCAGAGACCAACCACTGGATGCCGGTGGACCAGTACATCGGCGGCATCGAACACGCGATCTTGCACCTGCTGTATTCGCGCTTCTGGAGCAAGGTGATGCGCGACATGAAGCTGGTGAGCTATGACGAACCGTTCGCCAACCTGCTCACGCAGGGCATGGTGCTCAACCACATCTTCTCGCGCCGCACCGACAAGGGCGGCATCGAGTATTTCCCGCCCGATGCCGTGGAGATGGTGAAGGATGAAGCTGGCAGGGTGACAGGCGCGAAGCTGGTGAGCGACGGTTCCGCCATCGACTACCAGGGCATCGGCACCATGTCGAAGTCCAAACTCAACGGCGTGGACCCGCAGGCGCTGATCGACGAATATGGTGCCGACACCGCGCGCCTGTTCATGATGTTTGCCGCGCCGCCCGAGCAGACGCTGGAATGGGCCGACTCCGGCGTGGAAGGCGCGCATCGCTTCCTCAAACGGCTGTGGGCTTTCTCCAACACACATGAAAATGATTTGCTTGTCGGCATACGCATTGCATTTAATAAGCCTATCGATTGGAGTGCCGCAACAAAGTCAACTCTAACCTTCAGGAGACAGGTGCATCTTCTGCTTAAACAAGCAAACTACGACTTTGGCCGCTTCCAATTCAACACTGTCGTATCCGCATGTATGAAGCTGCTCAATTTGCTTGAGAGTGATGGTTTGCCATCCATGGTCAGTTCTGAAGAGATTGCTTCAAGTAGCGTGGACAATGTCAAAAATGCGCAGTCGTATGCGCTAGCCGAAGCATATTCCATCCTGCTGCGCCTGCTCTCCCCCATCACACCGCACATCGCACACGCCTTGTGGAAAGACCTCGGCTATGGCGACGACATCCTCACCGCCGCCTGGCCGGAACCGCTGGAGGCGGCGCTGGTGCAGGATGAGATCGAGCTGGTGATCCAGGTGAACGGCAAGATGCGCGGCAGCATCAAGGTGCCAGCCAATGCCGACAAGGCCGCCATCGAACAGGCCGCGCTCGCGCACGATGCGGTACAAAAGCAGCTCAACGGCGGCACGGCGAAGAAGGTGATCGTGGTGCCGGGCCGCCTGGTCAACGTGGTGGCCTGACGATGACCAGCCTGCACCGCACTTTGCTGCTTGCGTTCCTGTTGTCGCTGAGTGCTTGCGGCTTCCACTTGCGCGGCAGCGGTCTCAATGCGGTCGAGTTCGCTTTCAAATCGCTCTACGTGAAAGCCCCCGGCGTGACGCCATTCGTTGCCGATCTGCGCCGCTCGCTGGAATCCGCCAAGGTCATGCTGACCGATGCACCCGACCGGGCCGATCTGGTGCTTGAGGTCGTATCGGAACAAACGTCCAAACAGATCCTGTCGCTTTCGGGCAGCGGGCGTGTGAACGAGTATCAGCTGTTCTATCGCGTCTCGCTGCGCGCTTACGACAAGCAGCGCATCGACTGGCTGCCTCCGGAGGAGATCGCGCTGTCGCGCATACTTGCCTACAGCGATGCGCAGGTGCTTGCCAAGGAACAGGAAGAGGCTGTGCTGTTCAAGGACATGCGTTCCGATGCCGTCGCGCAGGCCATGCGCCGCCTGAGCCGGGCCAAGCCGCAGGATCGGGAATGAGGATCTCCAGCAACGACCTGCCGCAGCATTTGAAGAAGGGCCTGGGGCAGCTCTATGTCATCCACGGCGAAGCGATGCTGCTCGCCATCGAAGCCGCCGACGCCATCCGCGCGGCGGCGCGCGCGGCGGGTTTCAGCGAGCGCGAGACGCTCATCGCCGAGCAGGGATTCAAATGGGCCGAACTGCGCAACAGCGCGCAGAGCATGTCGCTGTTTGCCGAGCGCAAGGTCATCGACCTGCGCATCCCGACCGGCAAGCCCGGCACTGAGGGCGCGCAGGCGCTGCAGGACCACTGCGGCAATCTCAACGCGGACACGCTCACGCTGATCTCGCTGCCGCGCCTCGACGGCACGGCAATGAAGAGCAAATGGTTCAGCGCGCTGGAGCAGCACGGCACCGTCGTCAGCGCGGACGAGGTCACGCTCGCCGCATTGCCCGCATGGATCGCCGCCCGCCTGAAACGGCAGGAACAATCCGCCGATGCGGACACGCTGGCATTCCTGGCGCAACGTGTGGAAGGCAACCTGCTCGCCGCGTTCCAGGAGATACAGAAACTCGCCCTGCTGTTCCCGGCCGGACCGCTGTCGTTCGACCAGGTGAAGGATTCGGTGATGGATGTGGCGCGCTACGATGTGTTCAAACTGTCGGAAGCGATGCTGGCCGGCGATGCCGAACGCTATGTGCGTATCCTCGAAGGATTGCGCGCGGAAGGCACGGCCACCGTGTTGATCCTGTGGGCGGTGGCGGAGGATATCCGCGCGCTGGCGCGGGTGTCGCGCGCCATGCAGCAGAGCGGCAACCTTTCCGGGGCATTGCGCGATGCGCGGGTGTGGGGAGTGAAACAAAAGCTGGTGGAGCGCGCGGTGCGCCGCTTCACGCCGACCTTCGCCGAGCGCGCGCTGCGCCAGGCCGCGCAGATCGACCGGCTGGTGAAGGGATTGCGCCAGGGCGATGTATGGGACGAACTGCTGCAACTCGGCGTGCGCTGCGCGCGGGCGGGGGCGAGATGAATGAAGTGCTGCTGGTCATTAGCAACACGCCCGACCGGGCTACCGCGGAACGCATCGCGGAGGCGCTGGTCACAGAGCGCGTTGCCGCCTGCGTGAACATCCTGGCGGAATGCACTTCGGTGTATCGCTGGGAAGGCAAGCTGGAGCGGGCGGGCGAGGTGCCGTTGCTGATCAAGACCTCGCGCGCCGCCTTTCCGCGACTGGAAGCTGAACTGCGAAAACTGCATCCCTATGAACTGCCGGAGATCATCGCCGTGCCTGTGACGGCGGGCTTGCCGGGATATCTGGACTGGGTCGTATCGGAAACCGGCGTCCCATATAATCCCGCCAACCTGGGCAAGTAATGTAGGAGCCAGCTTGCTGGCGAATGAATTTGAGATTTCGCCAGCAAGCTGGCTCCTACACCGACACCCCTGAAATTTATCTGGAAATGGATATGACACGTCGTTTGCTATTTGTCTTGTTGCTATGTATCGCGCCGTTGGCGCAAGCCGATCTGCTTTCCTTCGGCAGCAGCAAGCCGAAATTCCTGCCCGCCGATCAGGCCTTTGCCCTGGAAGTCCACTCGGTCGGCCCGCAGAAGCTGGTCGCCAGTTTCAAGGTGACGCCCGGCTATTACCTGTACCGCGACAAGATCGGTTTCACCGTCGCCGAAGGCAAGGCGCGCATCGCGCGCATCGAACTGCCCAAGGGCGAGGAGAAGGACGATCCCAATTTCGGCCTCATTGTGGTGTACCACAACAGTTTCCAGGCAGGCATCGAGTTGGAGCAGGCCGACCCGGCGCAGCCGCTGGTGTTGAACGCCACTTACCAGGGCTGCAGCGACAAAGGGTTGTGCTACCCGCCCATCGAAAAGACTTTCACCGTCAGGCTGGCGCAGACGATGGAAAATCCGCCCGCTTCCATCCCCGCCGCCACTGTCGACAACGAGAACACCCGCATCGCGCAATTGTTCAGCGAGGGCAGCTTCTGGCTGATCATCGCCAGCTTCTTCGGTTTCGGCCTGCTGCTGTCGCTCACCCCTTGCGTGTTCCCGATGATCCCCATCCTCTCCGGCATCATCGTCGGGCGCGGGGAGAAGATCACCCACCTGCATGCCTTCCTGCTGTCGCTGGCCTATGTACTCGGCATGGCCATCACCTATGCGGCCGCTGGTGTGGCCGCCGGTTATTCCGGCAGCCTGATCTCCAGCGCCTTGCAGACACCTTGGGTACTCGGCAGTTTCGCCGCCCTGTTCGTGATTCTTTCGCTGTCCATGTTCGGTTTCTATGAACTGCAACTCCCCAGTTCCCTGCAAAGCAGGCTGACCGACACCAGCAACAAACTGCACGGCGGACATCTTTCCGGCGTGTTCGCCATGGGCGCGCTGTCGGCCATCATCATGGGCCCCTGTGTCGCCGCCCCGCTGGCCGGTGCGCTGCTATATATAGGTCAGACCCACGACGCGGTGCTGGGCGGAACGGCATTGTTCTTCCTCGCGCTCGGCATGGGCGCGCCGCTGTTGCTGATCGGCAGCACTTCGGCGGCATTGCTGCCGAAAGCCGGGCCGTGGATGAACTCCGTCAAGAGCATCTTCGGCGTGCTGATGCTGGCACTGGCGATCTGGATCGTTTCCCCGGTCATCCCACTCCCGGCGCAGATGCTCGCCTGGGCGGCCCTGCTGATCTTCACGGCCATCTATCTGCGGGCGCTCGACCCGCTTCCGGCCAATGCGCATATCCGCCACAAAATGGCCAAGGGGCTGGGCATCCTCGTCCTGCTGCTGGGCGTGGCCTATCTGATCGGCGCCCTGTCCGGCGCGCGCGACATCCTGCGTCCGCTCGGTAGCTTGGGCGGCGGCGTCACCGAAGCGCCCGCCACCTTGCGTTTCGAGCGCATCAAGAGCGGCGCCGAGCTGGATCAGCGCATCGCCCGTGCCGGGGGGAAAACCGTGATGCTGGATTTTTACGCCGACTGGTGCATCTCCTGCAAGGAGATGGACCGCTTCACTTTCAGCGATGCGGCGGTGCAGGCAAGGCTCAAGGACACCATCCTGCTGCAGGCGGACGTGACCGCCAACGATGCCGACGACAAGTCGCTGATGCAACGCTTCCAGTTGTACGGTCCGCCCGCCACCCTTTTCTTCGACAGACAGGGCAAAGAGATGGCCGATCACCGCGTGACCGGCTTTCAGAACGCAAAAGACTTTCTTCAGTCCCTGCAAGGCGCCGGTTTGTGATTCCTAGGCGACTTGTAAGGTAATTTTCCGCAAAAGTGGACAACCTCACCCTTTTTGCGGCAAACTCCGCCCCCCATGAAGAACATCCTTGTACTGCACGGCCCCAACCTCAACCTGCTCGGCACTCGCGAGCCGGATGTGTATGGTCGCGTCACGTTGGATGAAATTAACGCCAAGTTGACGGCACAAGCCCAAAAGAACGGCGCAAAGCTGTCTGCATACCAGAGCAACACCGAAGGGGCGCTGGTCGAGCGCGTGCAACAGGCTCGCACCGACGGCACCGACTTCATCATTATCAATCCGGCCGCCTACACCCACACCAGCGTCGCCCTGCGCGACGCGCTGGCGGCGGTCGCCATCCCCTTCGTCGAGGTGCACCTTTCCAACGTGCATGCGCGCGAGGCGTTCCGCAAGGAATCTTATTTCTCCGACATCGCTGTCGGGGTCATCAGCGGGCTGGGTGCCAAGGGATACGAACTCGCACTCGAATTTGCGTTGCAACACAACTAAACATAGGAGCTGATAAATGGACCTGCGCAAACTGAAAACTCTGATCGAACTGGTCGAAAATTCCGGTATCGCCGAGCTGGAACTCACCGAAGGTGAAGAGCATGTGCGCATCTCGCGCGCCAGTTCCGTTGCCGCTCCCATGCAGCAGCAATACTACGCCGCCGCACCCCAGGCCGCCCCGGCGCCCGCTGCAGCCGCAGTTGCCGCAGCACCGGCTGCGCCCGCCGCGCCGGAAGGCCATGTGGTCAAGTCGCCCATGGTTGGCAGCTTCTACCGCGCACCTTCGCCCGGTGCCAAGTCCTTCGTCGATATCGGCCAGAACGTGAACGAGGGCGATACCCTGTGCATCATCGAGGCGATGAAACTGCTGAACGAGATCGAAGCCGACAAGACCGGCGTGATCAAGGCGATCCTGGTCGAGAACGGCCAGGCCGTCGAGTTCGGCCAACCTCTGTTCATCATCGGTTGATCCGCCATGGCCGTATTCGAACGCAAAACACGAGTCCCCGCTCCGCCGGAAAAGCCCGTCATGTTTGAGAAGATCCTCATCGCCAATCGCGGCGAGATCGCGTTGCGCATCCAGCGCGCCTGTCGCGAGATGGGCATCAAGACCGTCGCCGTGCATTCCGAAGCGGATGCCGAGGCCAAGTATGTGAAGTTGGCGGACGAGTCCGTGTGTATCGGCCCGGCACCATCCAGCCTGAGTTACCTGCATGTGCCCGCCATCATCAGCGCGGCGGAAGTGACCGACGCACAGGCCATCCACCCCGGCTACGGTTTCCTTTCCGAGAACGCCGACTTTTCCGAGCGTTGCGAAAAGTCCGGTTTCGTCTTCATCGGCCCGCGCGCCGAGACCATCCGCCTGATGGGCGACAAGGTCTCCGCCAAGAGCGCGATGAAGAAGGCGGGCGTGCCCTGTGTGCCCGGCGTCGAAGGTGCCTTGCCGGACGACCCGGCCGAGATCATCAGGATTGCCAAGCACATCGGCTACCCGGTCATCATCAAGGCCTCGGGCGGCGGCGGCGGACGCGGCATGCGTGTGGTGCACACCGAAGCGGCGCTGATCAACGCGGTGACCATGACCAGGACCGAAGCGCAGGCAGCCTTCAACAATCCCATGGTGTACATGGAGAAGTTCCTCGAGAACCCGCGCCATATCGAGATCCAGATTCTGGCCGACCAGCACGGCAATGCGGTGTACCTGGGCGAGCGCGACTGCTCCATGCAGCGCCGCCACCAGAAGATCATCGAGGAAGCCCCGGCGCCGCATCTCAATAGCAAGCTGCGTGACAAGATCGGCGAGCGTTGTGCCGAAGCCTGCCGCAAGATCGGCTATCGCGGTGCGGGCACGTTCGAGTTCCTGTACGAGAACGACGAGTTCTACTTCATCGAGATGAACACGCGCGTGCAGGTCGAACACCCGGTCACCGAGATGATCACCGGCGTGGACATCGTGCAGATGCAGATCCGCATCGCGGCAGGCGAAAAGATGGCGCTACGCCAGAAGGACATCCAGTTCCGCGGCCATGCCGTCGAATGCCGCGTCAACGCAGAGCACCCGTACACCTTCGTGCCTTCGCCCGGACGCATCACCAACTGGCATGTGCCCGGCGGCCCCGGCATCCGCGTCGATTCGCACGTGTATAACAACTACTTCATCCCGCCGCATTACGACTCGATGATCGGCAAGATCATCGCTTACGGCGACACGCGCGACCAAGCCATCGCCCGCATGCGCACCGCTTTGTCAGAGATGGTGGTGGAAGGCATCAACACCAATATCCCGTTGCACCAGGAGTTGATGAACGACGCCGCATTCATTCGCGGCGGCACCAGCATCCATTATCTGGAACACAAGCTGGCGGAAAAAGCCAAGGCTAAATAACCCATGTCCTGGCTTACGCTGTCGGTGACCGCCTCCGCCGACTACGCTGAGGCCTTGAGCGAGGCGCTGCTGGCCCACGGCGCGCTGTCGGTCGACATGCTCGATGCGGACGCCGACACGCCCGATGAGCAGGCCATCTTCGGCGAGCCAGGCGAACCGACCTCCTCCGTCTGGCAACACAATCTCGTCAACGCCCTGTTCGAAAGCAATGTCGATGTGGCGAATGTGCTGCAAGCCTGCTGCACAGAACTCGGCCTGGCCGCACTCCCACAACACAAGATCGAAACACTGGAAGAGAACGACTGGGTGCGGCTGACGCAGTCGCAGTTCGACCCCATCCGCATCAGCGACCGCCTGTGGATCGTGCCGACCTGGCACGAACCGACCGACCTCAACGCCATCAACATCGCGCTCGACCCCGGCCTCGCCTTCGGCACCGGCAGCCATCCCACCACGCGGCTCTGCCTGCGCTGGCTGGACGGCAATATCAAGGGTGGCGAGAGCGTACTCGATTACGGCTGCGGTTCCGGCATCCTCGCCATCGCCGCAATGAAACTGGGCGCGGGCAGCGCCATCGGTGTCGACGTGGATGCGCAGGCCGTGGTCGCCAGCCGCGACAACGCCGCAGCCAACCAGGTGCAGGCCGACTTCTATCTGCCCGATGGCGTCGCGCTCGCCCAATTCGATGTCGTCGTCGCCAACATCCTCACCAATCCGCTGCGCGCGCTCGCCCCGCTGCTGGCGAATGCCACGAAGTCTGGCGGCCGCATCGTGCTTTCCGGCATTCTCGCCGAGCAGGCCGATGAAGTGATGCGCATCTACGCGCAATGGTTTGACCTCGCGCCCGCTGTGCTGGAAGATGGCTGGTGTTGTCTGTCCGGTGTCAAACGATGAGCGAAGTCACCCAATGCCCCAAATGCGCCACCCGCTTCAAGGTGACTGCGGCGCAACTCGAAGCGCACGACGGTCTGGTGCGCTGCGGGCGTTGCCATGAGGTGTTCGACGCCAGCAAACACTTGCACGACGACGAACCCAGCCCGCAACTCAGCCTGCCCATCGAACCCGAGCCGCAGATCGAGGAACTCTCCCCCAAAGCGCATCAAAGTCCGGAAGATTTCCTGTTCGGGACGCCGCAAGGGCCCGACCTGACACCCATCCCCGGCATTCATGGGCTGGAAGAAGAGACCACCACGCTGGCACAACGAGTCAGGATATTGGAAGAACTGACCGATGAAGTGCAGGAGCCATCAGCGAACAAGACCGGATGGATGGGCTTTCTGGTGATTCTGTTGCTGGCCCTTTCGCTGTCCGCGCAGGCAGCTTTCTACTTCCGCGTTGAACTCGCCGCGCGCCTGCCGGGACTCAAACCCCTGCTGGCCGAATACTGCCTTCTGCTCGACTGCACCGTCGCTCTGCCGCAAAAAATCGAGTTGATCGCCATCGAGTCATCGGAACTGGCTTCAGACCCCAATCAGGCCAACGTGGTCATGTTGAATGCGCTGATCCATAACCGCGCCGCCTATACCCAAGCCTATCCCAGCCTTGAACTCACGCTCACCGACACACAGGACCAGCCGCTGGCACGGCGCGTGTTCGGCCCAGCGGATTACCTGAAGCCCGGCACCGACGCAGCCGCCGGCATTCCCACCAACCGCGACCTAGACATCAAACTGCGGCTGGACACGACCGACCTCAAGCCGTCGGGGTATCGTTTGTTCCTGTTTTATCCGTAAAGACCCTGGTAGGGCACGTCCATTTCTGCCCGCCCGCCCTTTCCACGACTTCCGGTATAATCCTCCCGCCGTTCAAACCGACTGGGAGAGCGTGCCGACTCAAGGCACCGCCGAAGGCGCAATACCCGAAACCGCTCAGGCTCATGAACCAGTCGGAACAGGCAAATCTGGAGAGCGCTGTTAAGTCAGCCACCGAAGGGGCACACGGCATTTGCCGCAATCTCTCAGGTACCAAGGACAGATGGGGGCGAGGCTATGTGGCCTCGCCCTTTTTTATGTGCGGAAAGCGGCCATGACAACTCTCAAACAGACTCCCTTGAATGCAGCCCACCGCGCCATGGGTGCCAAGATGGTGGATTTCGGCGGCTGGGACATGCCGGTCAACTACGGTTCGCAGATCGACGAACACCACCAGGTGCGCAACGACTGCGGCATGTTCGACGTGTGCCACATGCGCGTGGTGGATGCCAAGGGCGACGGCGTGCGCGCCTTCCTGCGCTACCTGCTGGCGAACAACGCCGACAAGATCACCGTGCCCGGCAAGGCGCTGTACTCCGCGATGCTGCGTCCGAACGGCGGCGTGATCGACGATCTCATCATCTATTTCATGACCGAACAGTGGTTCCGCATCGTGGTGAACGCAGGCACGGCGGACAAGGATATTGCGTGGATGAGGGAGCAGGCTGCCAAGGCGGCACCGCAACTCACCATCACTTCGCGCGACGATCTGGCGATGGTCGCGATACAGGGACCGAACGCACGCGCCAAGGTGTGGGAAGTGCTGCCGCAGACCAAGGCCGCGACCGAAAATCTGGTGAACTTCCAGGCTGCCGATTGCGGCGAGTATTTCGTGGCACGCACCGGCTACACCGGCGAGGACGGTTTCGAGGTGATGTTGCCGAAGGAGAAGGTGGAGAAGTTCTGGTATGACCTGAGCAAGGTCGGCGTCAAACCCATCGGCCTCGGCGCGCGCGACACGCTGCGTCTGGAAGCGGGCATGAACCTGTACGGCCAGGACATGGACGAGACGGTCGGCCCGCTGGAATCCGGCCTCGGCTGGACGGTGGACCTGAAGAGCGATCGCGACTTCATCGGCAAGGCTGCGCTGCTGGCCAATCCGCCGACGAAGAAACTGGCCGGTCTGGTGCTGCTTGATCGCGGCGTGTTGCGCGGCCACCAGAAAGTAAAGACGCCACACGGCGACGGCGAGATCACCAGCGGCACCTTCTCGCCCACGCTGGAAAAATCCATTGCGCTGGCGCGCGTGCCGAACGGCGTGCAGATCGGCGACACCGTGCAGGTCGAGATCCGCGACAAGTTGCTGAACGCAAAAGTAGTGAAGTATCCGTTTGCGCGCAACGGTAAAGCTGTTGCGAGCTGGTAGCCAGTAGCGGGTAGCTTGTAGCTCTTGTGGCCGCGTGAAGCGCGACCCGCTTGGCTACCAGCTACATGCCACAAGCTACCAGCTAAAATCGAATTACTAAAAAGGAGAATTGAATGAGCAACCCATCCAACCTGAAATACACCACCACACACGAGTGGGTGAAGACCGAAGCCGACGGCACGATCACGATCGGCATCACCGACCATGCGCAGGAGTTGCTGGGCGACATGGTGTTCGTCGAGGCACCGGCGGTCGGCCGCAAGCTGAAGGCCAAGGAAGAATGCGCCGTGGTGGAATCAGTGAAGGCCGCAGCGGATGTTTACGCACCCGTCTCCGGCAACGTAACTGCCGCCAACACCGAGCTGGATGGCGCACCGCAAAAGCTCAACGAAGAGCCGTACGGCGCATGGATATTCAAAATGAAGCCGGACAATGCTGCCGATGTCGCGGCGCTGCTGGATGCGGCTGCTTATCAGGCTGTAGTGGACAGCGAAGCGCATTGAGGCAGTCGTTAGTCGCTAGACTTTAGTCGTTAGTTATACCAGAGTAGCTGGTAGCACCAGCTAACGACTAGTAACTAGCAACTGCCATTGCCTCTAACTATCAACTAACGACTAGCTACTAACGACTGATTATGCCCTTCATTCCCCATTCCGAAACCGACATCCGCGAGATGCTTGCCAGCATCGGCGCTGCAAACATCGACGCACTGTTCGACGAGATCCCGCCCGCGCTGCGCAGCGGCAAGCTGACCCAGGTGCCTGCGGGCATGAACGAGATGCAGGTGACGCGTCTGATGGGCGAGCGCGCGGCGCAGGATGCGCCGCTTCTCAACTTCATCGGCGCCGGGGCGTACGAGCATCACATCCCGTCCGCCGTGTGGCAGATCGTCACGCGCGGCGAGTTCTACACCGCCTACACGCCGTACCAGGCCGAAGCCAGCCAGGGCACGCTACAGGTGCTGTATGAATACCAGACCATGATGGCCTCGCTCACCGGCATGGACGTGTCCAACGCCAGCCTGTATGACGGCGCCTCCGGCCTGGCCGAGGCGATCCTGATGGCGGTGCGCGCGCACAAGACATCGCGCAAGGTGTTGTTGCCCGCGACCGTCTCTCCCATCTATCGCAGCGTGGCGCACAGCATCGTCAGGATGCAGGACATCGAGCTGATCGATATCCCCTTCGATGCCGCCAGTGGCACCATCGATATGAAAGCGTTGCAGCAGCACGCGGGCAGCGACATCGCCGCGTTGGTCATCCCGCAGCCGAATTTCTTCGGTGCGCTGGAAGATGTGGATGCGTTGACCGACTGGGCGCACGCCAACAACGCACTGGCCATCGCGCTGGTGAACCCGCTGACGCTGGCCTTGCTGAAAGCGCCGGGAAACTGGGGCAGCCTCCCTCACCCCAACCCTCTCCCGGGGGGAGAGGGGGCAAACGCCGCGCTGCGCGCCCAAAGTCCTTCTGGGGCAGACATTGCGGTCGGTGACGGCCAGCCTTTGGGCTCGCCGCTCTCCAGCGGCGGACCGTACTTCGGCTTCATGTGCTGCAAGCAGGCGCTGGTGCGCCAGATGCCGGGGCGCATCATCGGCCGCACCGTGGACCTGGAAGGCAAGCCGGGTTTCACCCTCACGCTGCAGGCTCGCGAGCAACATATCCGCCGCGCCAAGGCCACCTCCAACATCTGCTCCAACCAGGGACTGATGGTCACCGCCGCCACCGTCCACATGGCGTTGCTGGGCCGCGACGGACTGCGCCGCGTCGCGGCGGCCTCGCATGCCAACACCGCCCAGCTTTCGGTGCAGGCCGCAGGCGTGCATGGCGTGAAGCGGCTGTTCAATTCCCCGCACTTCCACGAGGTCGTGCTGCACCTGCCCAAACCGTCCGCAGAAGTACTGGCGAAGATGCAGGAGCAGGGCGTGCTGGGCGGCTTCGATTTGCAACCGCACTACCCGCAGCTCGGCAACGCTATCCTAGTGTGCGCGACCGAGACCAAGACCAGTGACGACATCGAAAAATACGTGGCAGCCCTGCGCCACGCCCTCAACTAGCAGGAGACAACCATGAGCAAAGAAACCGTCAACAAATCCGCAGTCACATTGGGTGGCGCGCCCGTCACGCTGTACGGGACCTTCCCCTCCGTCGGCCAGGTTGCGCCTGATTTCAAGCTGGTAGCCAAAGACCTGAAGGACGTGGGACTGAAGGACTTCGCGGGCAAGCGCAAGGTGCTGAACATCGTACCCAGCCTCGACACCGCCGTGTGCGCCACCTCCACGCGCAAATTCAACGAGGCCGCCAGCAACCTCGAAAACACCGTGGTGCTGGTGATCTCCGCCGACCTGCCGTTCGCCATGAGCCGCTTCTGTGTGGCCGAAGGACTGGAGAACGTCGTCACGCTGTCTCTGATGCGCGGACGCGATTTCATGCGCAACTACGGCGTGAAGATCGCCGACTCCGCACTGGCCGGGGTGACCGCGCGCGCCGTGCTGGTGCTGGACGAGAACGACCGCATCCTGCATGCCGAGCTGGTGAGCGAAATCAAGAGCGAGCCGAATTACGATGCGGCGCTGGCGGCGTTGAAGTAGCAATAGCAGAAAGGTGATCATATGTTGATTTTTGAACGCTCCCACCCCGGTCGCCGCAACGCGGCACAGTCGCCCGCGCACATCGCCGACGTGACAGGCATCCCAGCCCACCTGCTGCGCAAGGAAGCGCCGCTGCTGCCCGAGGCGTCCGAGATGGATGTGGTGCGCCATTACACGCGGCTGTCGCAGAAAAACTTCTCCATCGACACCAATTTCTATCCGCTCGGCTCCTGCACCATGAAGTACAACCCGCGCGCCTGCAATTCGCTGGCGATGCTGCCGAACTTTTTGGCGCGCCATCCGTTCGCGCCGGACAGCACCGGCCAGGGATTCCTCGCCTGCCTGTATGACTTGCAAGAGATACTGAAGGACGTGACCGGCATGGCAGGAGTCAGCCTCACGCCGATGGCGGGCGCGCAGGGCGAGTTCGCGGGCATCGCGATGATCCGTGCTTACCACGACGCACGCGGCGACAAGGCGCGCAGCGAGATCATCGTGCCGGATGCAGCGCACGGCACCAACCCGGCGACGGCGGTGATGTGCGGCTACACGGTGAAGGAGATCCCGACCGACGCCAACGGCGACGTGGACCTCACTGCACTGCGCGCCGCCGTCGGCCCGCAGACCGCCGGACTGATGCTGACCAATCCTTCCACGCTGGGCGTGTTCGAGAAACGCATCACCGATATCAAGAACATCGTCAACGAGGCGGGCGGCCTGCTGTATTACGACGGCGCCAATCTCAACGCCATCCTCGGCAAGGTGAAACCGGGCGACATGGGCTTCGACGTGATTCACATGAACCTGCACAAGACCTTCTCCACGCCGCACGGCGGCGGCGGGCCGGGCGCGGGCGCGGTGGGCGTGGCCAAACGTCTGCTGCCGTTCATGCCTATACCTCTGGTGGGCAAAGAGCCCTCACCCCAACCCTCTCCCAGTGGGAGAGGGAGCTCTTATCGGTGGCTGACCGAGCAGGACCTTCCGCAATCCATCGGTCGCCTGTCCGGCTTCATGGGCAATGCGGGCGTGTTGCTGCGCGCCTATGTGTATGCGCGCATGCTGGGCGCAGAAGGCATGCACCGCGTGGCCGATTTCGCCACGCTCAATGCCAACTACCTGATGGCGGAATTGCAGAAGGCCGGTTTCACCGTGGCCTTCCCGCAGCGCCGCGCCAGCCACGAGTTCATCGTGTCGGCCAAGGAGCTGAAGGACGCCACCGGCGTGTCCGCTATGGACATCGCCAAGCGCCTGCTGGACAAGGGCTTCCACGCGCCCACCACCTATTTCCCGATGCTGGTGGCGGAATGCCTGCTGATCGAACCGACCGAGACCGAATCGAAGGAAGTGCTGGACAGCTTCGTCGCCGCGATGAAAGAGATACGCGAAGAGGCGTTCGCCGATGCCGCGATGGTGAAGGGCGCGCCCTACACCCAGCCGGTGCGCCGCCTCGACGACGTGAAGGCCGCGCGCGAGCTCGACCTGGTGTGGAAGGCAGCATGATCCACAAGCGCATCATCGGTTTCCTCTGGCTGATACTCGGGGCGTTGTTCGTCTCCGTTGTGGCGATGAACATGGGCGGCCTGAGTACCCGCGCCATGATCGCGGGTTCTCTGATCAGCCTGGTCTTCTTTGCTGCCGGGGTCGCATTGCTGGCTAACGTGCGGCGCATGATTCCGCTTTACCTGACCTGTGCGGTACTGAGCCTGTTCACCTTCCCGATCGGCACGGTGGTCGGCGCCTATTATTTCTGGTATTACTTCACCATCGAAAAAATACATCCGAAGTAGGGGCTGGAGCGCTTCGATTTCGGGTATGAGGAGGATGCCGAAAGGCACGATCTCTTCCTGACGGGGAATTTCCGCATCCGATTCGGATATGATGCAGCCATTCACACTCCGTGAGCATCATGATACTTTACCAGACCCTTCGCCCTGCCTTGCATGCCCTGCGCCGCCTGATGCCGCGCATCGCCGCCCTTGCACTGCTATCCGCCATGGCCGCACCGGTCTGGGCGGCTGCGCCGGTATTGCGCGTACTGGCCTGGCCGGGTTATGCCGACCCGGCTGTGGTGAAGAGTTTCGAGCAGCAACACGGGGTGCGCGTCGAGGTGACGGTGATCGATTCCGATTCCACGCTCTGGCACAAGATCAGCGCCGACGATGCCGCCTACGACGTGTTCGCCGTCAATGCCGCCGAGTTGCAACGTTACATCGCCTTGAACCTGTTGCAAACGGCCGACCCGGCCCGCATCCCCAACACCGCCCGCCAATTGCCGCGTTTCCGCAATCTGGCTTCCATTCCCGGACTGGTGCATCAAGGCCATGCCTATGGCATACCTTATACCTACTCGGAGATGGGATTGATCTACGACAAGCGGCAGATATCCTCGCCGCCGCAATCCATCGCCGCCCTCTGGGATCCGCGCTACCGCGGCAAGGTGCTGGCCTACGACGGCGGCACGCACAACTTCTCGCTCGCCGCGCAGACGCTGAAGACCGCGAGCCCCTTCCGTCTCGCCCGCGCCGACTGGCCGCGCGCGGTGGATCGCCTGATCGACATGCGCCGCAACGTGCTCGGTTTCTATAGCCAGCCGGAGGAATCGGTGCGGCTGTTCATGCGCCATGGCGCCGCATTGATGTTTGCCAACTATGGCATGCAACAGGTGCATCTGCTCAAGGCCGCCGGAGCCGATATCGGCTATGCGATTCCGCGCGAAGGTGCGCTGACCTGGCTGGATTGCTGGACGATCACGCGCAGGGCGCGCGACCCGGCGCTGGCGCATGCGTGGATCGATCACCTGCTCGGCGACCAGGCCAGCGCCCTGCTGGTGAAAGAACAGGGACTTGCCAACACCATCGCCGAGTCGGATGCCAGCCACGGCGACAACCGTCTGCTCTGGCTGGAACCGGTCGAGGATGCGGAACTGCGCGACAGGCTGTGGCAACGCATCCGTTCCGGGGATCGCGCCGCCAAGGTGCTGGCACCATGAGGTTCTCCATCGTCTGGCGACTGGGACTGCCGCTCGCCCTGCTCGGCGTGCTGGCGACCAGCCTGACCGGCTATTACGCCTACAACGCCAGCCGCGACCTGCTGGTGAAGGCGGCGGAAGAACGCCTGTTGACGGCAACGCGGGTATTGATGCGCCAGGTCACGGTCACACTGAAGAACACCGCCGCCGATGTGAAGATGATCGCCGAACATCCGCAGGCGGCGAACATCCTGAACCGGTCCACCCCCAAGTTCCAGTCCATCGCAGAGAACAACGTGGGCATGCTGTTCGAGCGCATGCTGGCAGCGCACCCGGAATATTTTCAGATGCGCATGATCGACGCCAGCGCCCACGGTATCGAACGCATCCGCGTGGACCGCGACTCCCACGGCGTGCTGCGTATAGGCAACGCCGACTTGCAGGAGAAGGGCCACTATCCCTATGTGTTCGAGACCCTGCGCCTGCCGCGCGGCACCGTGTACATTTCGCACGCCTCGATCAACCACGAGGTCGGCGCCCATGCCGGTCTGGAAAAACCCGCGCTGCAGGTCGCGGCCCCGGTATACGGCAACAACGACAAGGTACTCGGCCTGATCGTGGTCAACGTCGACCTGAACAGATTGTTCTCGCAACTGGCAGCCGACCTGCCGCCGGAACTGGGACTCTATTTGAGCAACGGCAAGGGCGATTTCCTCATCCATCCTAACCCGGCACGCGCCTTCGCTTTCGATCGCGGCCAAAGCGCGCTGGTGCAGGAAGAATTCCCCGCTGCCGCCGCGTTGCTGAACGGCAGCGATCAACGCAAGGAGTTTGTGGTGACCTCCGGATCAGGGCGATCCGCCAGCGCGCTGGTGGCAGCCTTCATGCACCAGTCGCTGCCCAATCTGGCGGCCGAGGACGATTTCGTGCTGGGCCTGGCGCAGCCGCTGGCGAGCGTGGTGGCGGAAAGCGACCGCCTCGCCACCGCCACGATGCGCATCGTGCTCGGCTTCAGCGCGCTGTCCATCCTGCTCGCCGCCTTGCTGGCGCTCACCATGGTGAGACCGTTGCGCCAGATCATGGAAGCGGTGTCGCGTTTCGCCGCGGACCGTAGCGGCGGCACGCTGCCACTTGCCCGCAAGGACGAGATCGGCGTGCTCGCGCGCAGCATAGCCCACATGCAAACGCAGATACGCAACCAGCTCGAAAGCCTGCACGCGCAACAGGACGAACTCGATCACCTTGCCAGCCACGACAGCCTGACCGGCCTGCCCAACCGCCGCCTGTTCCTCGACCGCCTCGACCGTGCGCTGGCCAGGGCCAGACGCAACCACACCACGCTGGCGCTGCTGTTCATCGATCTGGACAATTTCAAGGACATCAACGACACGCACGGCCATGCGGCTGGCGACGCGGTGTTGTGCGCCGTGGCGCAACGCTTGCAGGGATTACTGCGCGGCGCCGACACGGTGGCCAGGCTGGGCGGCGACGAGTTCGTCATCCTGGTCGAAGGCGCCAGGGATGCCGACGCCATCGATCAACTGGTACACAAGGTGAATGAAACACTGGCTGAGCCGATCCGGCATGAGGATCTCGAACTGCCGACCTCGGGCAGCATTGGCATCAGCCGCTATCCCGAAGACGGCAAGGATGCCAACGCGCTGCTCGCCGTCGCCGACCAGGCGATGTACCGGGCCAAGGCCGGGAAACGCTGATCAGTTCCCCTGTTCGCCGTTCTTCAGCCCGAGTGCGGGTGCCTTGCCCGGATCGTCCTGCCCGGCATGGATCACGGTCAGATGCGGATAAGGGATCTCGATGCCTTGCGCATCGAAGGCTTCCTTGATCCGCTTCAGGAACTCGCGGCGCACGCCCCACTGTTCCAGCGCGACGGTCTTGAAGCGGCAGCGCAGCACGATGTCGGAATCGCCCCAGTCCTGCACGCCGGCGATCTCGATGTCCTCGAGGATCTTGCCGCCTATCGATTCGTCGTCCCGCATTTGGCCCGCGACCTGCCGCATGACCTTGTATGCATTGTCGACGTTCTCGCTGTAGGCGATGCTGACGTCGATCACCGCATAGGCATAGCCGCGCGATTTGTTGGTGACAGTGGTGATGAGTCCGTTGGGGATGTAGTGGACGCTGCCTTCATAGTCGCGCAGGCTGACATAACGCAGGGTGATGTCCTCCACCAAGCCGGTCTTGCCGCCTACCTCGACCACATCGCCCTGGCGGATCTGGTTCTCCAGCAGCATGAAGAAGCCGTTGAAATAATCCTTGATCAGGCTCTGCGCGCCGAAACCCACGGCCAGGCCGACCACACCGGCGGCACCGAGGATGGGCGCGATGGAGATGCCGATCTCGCTCAACACCAGCATGCCCGCCACCAGCGAGATCACCACGGTGGAGATGTAGCGGAACACGCGCGCCAGCGTCTCGATGCGGCGTCTGTCTTCCGCCGAGTCCGCATGCCGGTTCATGTAATCGCGGAACATGCGGATCAGCCTGCGGCTCAGGTGCAGCAATACCCAAGCCAGCACCAGAATGACAACGACATGCAACAGGTCTTTGGAAAGATGCAGGTAATCGAATATGCCAGCTTTGTCGTTCATGGCGTTTCCCGTCCCGTCGGTGGTTGCGGTAAGTTGGCACCGGAAGCCGGATCGTCGGTAGCGAGCTGCAACTCGGCGCGCATCAGGCGCATCAACAGCTCCTCGAAAGTGTAAAAACCCTTGTCGCAGTTCGCGAGATGGCTCAACGCGAATGCCGCGCCGGTACCGAAAGCCTCGCGCCGGATCGAATCGTGGATCAGGCGCACGGTCTGGTGCGGAAAGCCGAAAATGACCTCGTGGTGGCCGACGATGCCGCCGAAGCGCAGTGAGGTGATCTGGTCCGCGTCCACTTCCAGCGTTTCGGCGATCTTGCGCGCCGTGCCCGAGATCTCCGGTTTGTCGCGGAAGTGCTGCT
Source organism: Gammaproteobacteria bacterium (assembly GCA_018813765.1). Lineage (GTDB taxonomy): Bacteria > Pseudomonadota > Gammaproteobacteria > Burkholderiales > Gallionellaceae > Sideroxyarcus. The sequence continues at coordinate 179,443 of JAHJBC010000001.1, forward strand.
CGACGATCTGCACGTCGGCGAACGGCGCGGCCCTGCGCAACAGCTTGGCCGCCACGATCAAAAAGTTGATGCCGAGCGTGATGTTGGGCGAACACATCACGCGCGTGTCCTGCCCGAGCTCGCGCGCATAGGCCAGGTCGTCTTCGGTGTAGGCCGAGATCGCGCTGAGCAGCATGATGCCGCGTTTGCGCACTTCCTCGCCGTAGGCGCGCAGGCTCTGCGGCGAAGAGAAATCCACCAGCGCATCCACCGGCGTCTCGTCGAACAGCGTGGCAAAGGGAAACTGCTCCAGCGAGAGCACGGGCACTTCCGTGCCGGGATGGGTCAGCCGTCCCTCGACCGGCGTGCGCCGCGCGATCCAGCGCAGGTCGAAGCGCTGGTCGCCGCCCAGTATGTTCGCCACGGCCTGTCCCGCCCTGCCGTAGCCCACCAGTCCTACCCTGATCTTCTCCAAAACGTCTGCCTTTCTGAAATCCAGTTACAATTTTGACGTGCTGTCACGCCCAGGGGAATACTGTTTTACCCTCCACATCCCGGCTCACCTCCGGGCGGGCCGCCTCACTCCATCAGCCAGAAGAACGCGAGCGGCGGAATGAGCAGCGCGTCGTTTTCCACCCTGATGCGCTCTCCGGCGCGGATGTCGGTCAGTGCATCCTGTCGACACAGTCCGATCGCTTTCAGCACCCCGGTATCCAGCACCTGGGGCTCGTTGTTGAAATTGCACAGCACCAGCACGCAACTGGCCGGAGTCCGGATGTCGGTCCGGCAATAGGCCAGCAGGTTGGGGTTGCCGGTGTCGATCATGCGGCGGTTGTCGAAGTCGGCGAACGCGGGCGTCTCCTTGCGCAGTGCGATCAGTTTCTTCAGGCCGCTGAAGATGCGCTGCTCTACCGTGCCTTTTTCATGCCTGCGCGCGGCCTTGGTCCAGTCGAACGACGCACGGTGCACCCAGCGGGAATCGTTGCGCCTGAGCGGGTCGGCCAGATATTCCAGGTTGTTCAGCATGCCGATGGCATCGCCGCCATACAGCAGGGGGATGCCGCCGAACGACAGGATCACACTGTGCAGCAGCAGGATGGTATCGACGGCCGCGGTGATCGCCTGCTCGTCCCCGCTCTCCAGCGCGCTCTCCAGTCCGACCAGCGATGCGAGCGCGCCCGAGATGCGCGCGTCCCCGGTCTCGACATTCTCGCCGAACGGGAATCCGCGCGCCGGCGAGCTGGCGAACCTGCCGGTGAAATAATCGACCAGGAAGCGCCGGTGCGCCGCCGGGTCGTATCCGGCCAGTCGGGCATCGTTGTCGTCGAAGCCCAGGCCGATGTCGTCATGGCAGCGTACATAGTTCAGCCAGGTCGCGCGCTCCAGCTTCTGCGGCAGGTTGCCCGTCCCGAGATTGAGCAATTTGGCATTCTTGGTCGCCACGCCGTCCCACAGCAGCGACATCAGCACCGCGTTGTAGGCGATCTCGCATTCCTTCGCGCTCAGCGCGTCCTCGCCGAAATACTTGGCGATCTCGGCGGGCGCCACGATCGCCTCGGCGATGAACAGCACGCCGGGCGCAGTCACCTGGCAGCAGTCCTTCATCAGTTGCAGCAGCAGGTGCGCCTCGCGTTCGTTCTGACAGGTGCTGCCGATCTTCTTCCACAGGAAGGCGACCGCATCCAGGCGCAGGATGTCGGCGCCCTTGTTGGCCCAGAACAGCATGATGTCCACCATCTCGACCAGCACGGCGGGATTGTGATAGTTCAGGTCCCACTGGTATTCGTTGAACACCGTCATCACCCATTTGCCCATCTGTTCGTCCCAGGTGAAATTGCCGGGCGCGGTGTTGGGGAATATTTCCGGCATGGTCTCTTCGTACAGATCGGGCGTGTCGCGGTTGTCGAAGACGTAGTAGTAATCCTGATAGTGCTGTTCGCCCGCGCGCGCGCGCTGCGCCCACTCGTGCTCGTTCGAGGTATGGTTGACCACCACATCGAGCACCAGCAACATCTCGCGCTTTTTCAACGTGGCGGCGAGCGCATCGAGATCCTCTATCGTGCCGAAGCGCGCATCCAGCTTGTGGAAATCGCGCACGGCGTAGCCGCCGTCGCTGTGCTGCGGCGGACAATCGAGCATCGGCATGATGTGCAGCAGGTTGATGCCGAGCTCCTGCAGATAGGGCAGGCGCGCACGCAACCCCCGCAGGTCGCCGGCGAAGCGGTCGCAATAGAGCGCCATGCCCACCCATTTCTGGCTCATGAACCAGTTGTAATCGCGCTCGCGCGCCAGGTCGGAGCGGCGCAAATGCGGCAAGCGCTCGATGTAGCGAAAGGCCATGGTCTCGACCAGCCGCACCATGTGTTGCTTGAAATCCGGGCGCGTGCCGTAGAGCAACTGGAACAGACGGTGGATGGAATAGAAGTTCGCGCCCAGCCGGGTGTAAAAATGGCGCAGGCGATAGTTGCCGAGCTCGGGATTGAGCTCGGCCAGGATTTCGTTCATCAGCGCATGCGATGCCTGCTCATACATCTGTCGTTCCCTCCCGTCCCGGCGCGCGCAGCCAGTCGTCGATCTCCGGCCAGAAATGCGCGACGCCTTCGATGATACCCGCGCTGTAGTTGCCGTTCATCCCGAGGTAGCCGCCCCTGGCCACATACAGCGCATCGTTTTGCGCCTTCAGCGCCTGCTCCCTGGTCGGCGCATCGGCATTGGCCACCAGCACGGACGGAATCTCGCTCAGCATCACGTCCAGGTCGTTGCCGCTGTCGCCGGCGAACAGCGTGTTGCGCAGCCCGAAGCCGTTGCAGCGCATCAGGAAACGGATCGCCTGCAGTTTCCCGGCGCTGGACGGCAGTATATCCAGCAATCCGCGCCTGCCCGGCATCTCCATGCTCCAGACCAGATTGGCCTTGATGCCGCCCGTGTCCAGGCGCGCGCGCATCTCGCCGAGCAGCGCCTCCGCATCCACGTCGGGATCGGCGTAGTAGCTGAGCTTGTGGCGATTCTGCTTCGCTTCTTCCTGCGGCTGCAATCCCGGGAATTCGCCCAGCAGGCGGCGCAGCTCGTCGCAACTCCGGCCTTGCCAGTCGGCGGCTATCCAGTCGTCCCACGCTTTCCAGCGCTGCCACGCGGCAGGGTCGATCCGGTAGATGGTGCTACCGACATCCGAGATGACGAACTGCGGACGCGGCAGTTCGAATTCCGCCATCGCCTGTTCGACCAGTGCGCGCGAGCGGCCGGAGACATAGGCCAGCGCCACATCGTGGCGGCGCGCCAGCCGATCGAAGCACGCGCGCGCACCTGGCGACTCGGGTTCGATGCCGTTCGGCAGCAACGTCCGGTCGAGGTCGGTGCACAGCAGCAGCCGTTTCAAGTCTGGCCCCCGCACTCTTCGAAAAAGGCGTAATGCTGCATCGCCTCCATGATGCCCGCCGCACCGCGGCTGCCGGAAAAATAGATGCGTTCCATGTTCACCAGGCCGGACAGCTCGGCCAGATGCTGGCTGTCCACCACCACGCCCATGGTGTTGCCCATCAGCATGTCGGCGTCGGCAGCGGTCACTCCGGCGACGAGCGTGCGCTCCAGCGCAAAATCCAGTCGCGACGCGACCCAGCGCAGCGCCAGCCCCTTGCTGGCCCGGATCGGCAGCACATCGAGGAACTGGCCGAACGAGAACACGGTGTTCACGGCCTGCTCGTTGCGCAACAGCAACTGGCGTATCTGCTGGATGTCCGCCACGCCGGGATCGATGTAATAGCTGAGCTTGAACGCACCCTGGAATCGTTTTGACTGCATCTCGAGGCCGGGCACCTCTTTCAGCAGTTCGCGCAATGCCGCCGGGTTCCACAGATGGTTGATGTGCCGCTCCCACGCTTCGTCCTGATTCAGTTCGGGGCCGTAGTAGATCTCCGTGCCTTGAGAAGCGATCAGGAAATCCGGTTCGCGGATTCGGTGCTGGCGCAATACCGCCAGCGCATCGTCCAGCCTGCGGCCGGTCGCCAGTCCGAACATGATCCCGCGCCGATGTTCCTGCAGGACCTGCATGAGTGTCGGCAGCGACTCGCTGTCGCCGGTCAGGTTCAGGTCCAGGCTGCTGATGAACACCCGCTCGCAGGATGGCGTCCTGCGCTTGCCTTTCATGACCCTGGGCGGACGCGCGGCCTTGTCGGCGAGCGGCCGGATCGCAGCCAGATAACTTTCCGCATGCGCCTTCCATGAATAGTGCTGCCGCACGCCCCGCATGCCGTTTCTCGACAGTTTGCGCCAATTCTCGCGGTCGCCCAGCAACGCCAGTATCCTGGCAGCCATCGCGGCCTTGTCGAGCGGATCGATAAGATAGCCGTTGCTGCAATTCCCGATGATGTCGACCGGCCCGCCGTCTTCGGTCGCGACGATAGGCAAGCCGCAGGCGGCGGCTTCGATCAGCGTCAACCCGAACGGTTCGGTCAGCGCCGGATTGACGAACACGCCATGTCCGGCGGCAGCCAGCCGGTACAGTTCGGCCACTTCCTCCGGGCGGTGATGTTTGGGATAGGCCACCTTGCCGTACAGGTCGTTCTTGTCGATCGCCAGCAGGATCTCGTTCAGCACGCCGCGTGCCACCGGCTCCATCTCCTGGATGTCGTCGCGATTCCCTGCCACCACCACCAGGTTGGCGGCCTGCTGCAACTCGGCCGATTCGCCATAGGCGTCGATCAGGGTCGCGATGTTCTTCTTCGGGTCCGGTCGCGACAGCGCCAGGATGAGCGGTTTCTGCGGCTGTTTGAGGAAGCGGCGCAATTCCAGCGCGATCCTGCTTTGCTTCTCGTCGCCCCGCGGCGGGAAGAACTGCCCGGTATCCGTACCGGGCGGGATCGTCAGCATGCAGTCCGGCTGGTAGAAATCATACAGCGCGTATTGCTGCTCGATCTCCTGCCTGGTGCTGGTAACGACGCGTTCGGCGACACCCAGCGTCATCTCCTCCGCCTCGATGCGGCGCGACATGTTGTAGACCGATTCCAGTTCGGACTGTTTGACGCCGCCGGCCATCAGACGCTTGCGCTTGCTCCGGCCCAGCGAATGTCCGGTATGCACCAGCGGGATGCCGAGTTGCAGCGACAGCCGCGATGCCACATAGCCGGAATCCGCATAATGGCTGTGCAACACGTCGGGCAGGCGCGCTTGCGACTTGAGATAGCCCAGCACGTTGTCGGAATAACTCTCCAGTGAATCCCACAACAACTCCTTGCGCAGATATCCCTGCTCGCCGCAGCGGATGCGCACGATGCGCGACTTGCCGCACAGCGGTTCGACCGGTTCGGCGTAGTCGGGACTGACCTGCGGGTCCTCGACCAGCCGGGTCAGCAGATCCACCCTTTCCACATCCGCATGCGCGCCCAGTGCGCGTGCAAGTTCGACGACATATTTGGTCTGTCCGCCGGTATCGGCATCGCGCCCGAGTTCGAGATCGTGACCGCGTATCAGGCCGTGGATGCTGACCAGCACGATGTACAGCGGCCTGTGCGATTGGCGCCGGCGCTTCACAGATGCCACTCCGCGATGAAAGGCGCATAGAAATCCGCCTGCTCCGGCACCGCGCCGCGCACCCGGCACAGCGCAGCCGCAAAGGCGTTGGCGCGCCGCAGCGTGTCCGCCATCGTCCAGCGCCGTAGCATGCCCAGTATGTAGACGGCGGCGAAGCCGTCACCGGCCCCGACCGTGTCCACGGTGTCGCCCGAAGGCGGGGGCGGGACGGCCTCGATATCCTTGCCGTCCCGGCTGGTCAGCCAGGCGCCGCGGTCGCCGCAGGTCACCACGATCCGTTCCAGATCGTAGCGCTGCATCAATTCACGCGCCTGTTCCCGGGCCGGGCGATCCGCCAGCCCCGTCATCGCGGCCACGCTGGCGAGCTCTTCCTCGTTCAGTTTCAGGATGTCCGCACTTTCCAGCGACGATTTGATGATCGCCTCGTCCACCCAGGGTTGGCGCAGGTTGATGTCGAGGAATTTGGGCGCGTCGGTACTGCGCAGCATGGCCGACAGCGCGCGCCGCGACATCTCGCCGCGTTGCGCCAGCGTGCCGAAATACACCAGCGCGGGATGGACCGAAAGCGTGCTCATGCGCACCACGCCGGGATGGATGAAATCGTAGGCCTGCAAGGGCAGGATCTCGAAGCGGTGGCCGCCCTCGTCTTCATGCACTTTCACCTGTCCGGTCGGGCGGTTCTTGTCGGTCTGTATGCCGACCGTCTCCATGCCGCGCTCGCCCATCCTTTCCAGCACCCGGTCGCGCAACGCATCATGGCCGACCCGCGATATCAGCACCGGACGCAGCCCAAACGCCTGCAGGTGTGTCGCCACATTGAACGGCGCCCCGCCCAGCACCGTGCGGTCCGGAAAGACGTCCGCCAGCACTTCGCCGTACAGCATGACCGGCAATTTCGGGGCGTTGCGTGATGGCGGGAATTTTCCGCGCTCCGCTGTCACCGGTCCGACTCCCGATCAAATGCGATGCCGGAACGATATGCCCGTCCGCGCGGCGATACACAAAATGGAAATGCGGCAGCCGGAGCGGCTGCCGTGACCAACGGCTTGCTCATGGAACTCCTCCTGGTTGGCGCAGATAACGATATATTGGTGTGAATATATTTGATATAAATGTTTTGTGCAAACCTTATAATCCGCCGCACATCAAGGCAACCGCAACAACGACAGGGGAAAGACTTGGGCAAACACAACAAAGCGCTTCCGGCTCAGGTCCTGAAGAAATTCCGCATCATCTACGGTTCGGTGCGCCAGCACTTCCGCGAAATCGAGCAGGTGTGCGAGGTCAGCGGCTCGCAGTTGTGGGTGATGAAGGAGGTCGCGCTCACGCCCGGCATCGGCATTTCGGAATTGTCCGCCCGGCTTTCCATCCATCAGTCGACCTGCAGCCAACTGGTCGAGAAACTGGCGGGCCGCAGCCTGATCATCAAGGAACGCAGCAAGGAAGACCAGCGCCGCGTCGGTCTGCGTCCCACCGCCAAGGCGCTCAAACTGATCGCACTCGCGCCCGGCCCGGCCGAAGGCATCCTGCCCGAAGCGCTCAATTCCCTGCCCGCAGACACCATCCAGACGCTGGATACGGCGCTCGACCAGGTCCTCAAACAGCTCCAGATCAAGGACAACAAGCTGGGACAGAAACCCTTGTCGGAGCTGTGACATCTGCGCGATGTTATAATCGCGCCCCATCAAACCGGAGGGATAACGCAGATGTCCACAACGATCCTGGTCATCGGCCTGATGGTGTTTTTCGCGCACTTTCTGTCGCTGCAATTCCGCAAGACCAATATCCCCGACGTGCTGGTACTGATGCTGCTGGGCATCGTGATCGGTCCGCTGCTGGGCATCGTCACGCCGGATGATTTCGGCAAGATCGGCTCGCTCATCGCCACCATCGCGCTGGTGGTGATCCTGTTCGAGAGCGGCACCTCGCTCGACCTGGGCGTACTGGGCAGGTCGCTGGGGCCCACCGGTGTGCTGACGTTCCTGTGTTTCTCGGTGACTGCCACCATCGTCGGCCTGCTCGGACATTACCTTCTCGAACTGGCTTCGCTCCCTGCCACCATACTCGGGGTCACATTGGGCGGCACCTCATCGGTCGTGGTCATCCCGATGGTCGGCGCCCTGCGGCTGTCGGATAAACCCGCCACCGTGCTGGTGCTCGAATCGGCGCTGACCGATGTGCTGTGCATCGTCGGCGTATTTGCGTTGTTGCAGTTCCATACCCAGGGCGGCCTGGAACCTGGACGGGTAATCGGCGGCGTGATGGCGGCACTGATCTTCGCGGCGGTCATCGGCGTGCTCGGCGGCATCGGCTGGCTGCTGGTGCTGGGCAAGATCCGCGACTTCCCCAACACCATCTCCTCCACGCTCGCCTATGTGTTCATCGTCTACGGCCTGACCGAGTTTCTCGGTTTCTCCGGCGCCATCGCCGCACTCGCCCTCGGCATCACGCTGACCAATTTCGAAAAGCTCGGCCTGCACCGCATCCAGCAACTGGATCGACAGATCGAACCGCTGAACGAGATGGACATCACTTTCTATCGCGAGGCAGTGTTCCTGCTCAAGACCTACTTCTTCGTCTATCTCGGCGTCTCCATCCATTTCGGCGAGGCATTCCTCGCCCTGGTGGCAATCGCCATGGTGGTGCTGGTCTTTGTGATGCGGCTGTCGATCACCCGGATCGCGTTGCGCGCCGACGTCTACAGCCTGCGCGACACCGCCTTCGCCTCGATGATGGCGCCAAAAGGCCTTGCCGCCGCAGTGCTGGCCGCATTGCCGCTGCAAGCCGGCGTCGCCGGCGGCGAGGTGATCCGCGACACGACCTACATGGTGGTGCTGGTCAGTATCGCGTTGACCGCTATGCTGGTGATGATTTTCCCGCAACCCTCGGTGCAACGCTTCTACCAGCGCGCACTGGGCAAACCGGCCACACCGGCTGAAACGGCTGAAACGGCTGAACCGTAAGATAGGACGGCAACTAGCGAAAGTTGCAATTTGATTTAGCCGACGCCGCGCGCTTCCGCGCACCCCGCGCAAAACACGACCGCCGGGTCGGCTTCCAGATGCGCTTGCCGGTTCTTCGCCATCTGCTGCTGCATCGCATCCATGCGGGAGTGACGACAGGCCGGATAGCATCCGAATGGATGCCGAGAACTCCCGGAGGGAAGCCATAGCACCCCAGCCTCGCCCGGCATCCGATTTCGTCACCCCGAGCTAAAGGCTTGGATAAGATACGGACATGGCATCCTCCCAATTGCTCATCGCTATTGTCGTTACGGCTTTGTTCGCCAGCCCGTTGCCGTTGCTGGCGCAACGCTACGGGCGCGGCGCGGCGACACTGTGCAGCGCGCTGGTGATCACGGCTTGCCTGACCCTGTTGCTACCGCTGATCCCCGATGCGATGAACGGCGTCGTGCTGCTGGCAAGTGTCACCTGGCTGCCGGACTGGGGGCTTATGCTGTCCTTGCGCCTCGACGGCCTCGGCCTGATGTTCAGCCTGCTCATCCTCGGCATCGGCCTGCTGGTCACGCTGTACGCTTATTACTATCTGCCCGGACACGACAAACTGGGGCGCTTCTACACCCTGCTGCTGCTGTTCATGGCGGCGATGCTGGGTGTGGTGCTGTCGGAGAACCTGCTGTTGCTGGTGGTGTTCTGGGAACTCACCAGCCTCGCGTCCTTCCTGTTGATCTCCTATAAACGGGAGAGCTACGAATCGCGCCTGGCCGGGCGCATCGCGCTGGCGGTCACCGGCGGCGGCGGGCTGGCGTTGTTCGCGGGCGTGCTGCTGCTGGGACATATCGCGGGCAGCTACGAATTGTCGGCGGTGCTGGCCGCCGGAGACATCATCCGCGCGCACGAGCTGTACGCGCCCATGCTGATCCTGGTGCTGCTCGGCGTGTTCACCAAGTCGGCGCAGTTCCCCTTCCATTTCTGGCTGCCGCAGGCGATGGCCGCGCCCACGCCGGTGTCGGCCTACCTGCACTCGGCGACCATGGTGAAGGCGGGCGTGTTCCTGCTTGCGCGCCTGTATCCGGCGCTGGCCGGCACCGAACTATGGTTCTGGCTGGTCAGCGGCACCGGCGCGGTTACGCTGGTGTATGCCGCGTATGTCGCTTTCTACCGTTACGACTTCAAAGGCCTGCTGGCCTATTCCACCATCAGCCACCTCGGCCTGATCACGCTGCTGTTCGGCCTCGACACACCGCAGTCCGAGGTGGCGGCCGTGTTCCACATCATCAACCACGCGATCTTCAAGGCCTCGCTGTTCATGGCGGCCGGCATCGTCGATCACGAATGCGGCACGCGCGACATGCGCCGCGTCAACGGTTTGTTCAAGTTCATGCCGATCACCGCCACACTGGCTATCGTCGCCGCCGGTTCGATGGCGGGAGTGCCGCTGCTCAACGGTTTCCTCAGCAAGGAGATGTTCTTCGCCGAGACGGTGGGTCATCCGGTGTTCGACGAGATCAAATGGCTGCTGCCCACCTTCGCCACACTGGCCGGCATCCTCGCCGTGGCCTATTCGTCGCGCTTCATCCACGACGTGTTCTTCAACGGCGATCCGGTCGACCTGCCGCGCAAGCCGCACGAGCCGCCGCGCTGGATGCGCGCACCGGTCGAGGTGCTGGTGGCGATGTGCCTGCTGGTCGGCATCTTCCCGCAGTGGAGCATCGCCCCCATCCTTACCGTCGCCGCGGGTGCCGTATTGCAACAGCCGCCGCCGGAATTCCACCTCGCCGTGTGGCACGGCTTCAACGCGCCGTTCATGATGAGCCTGGTCGCGCTGGCGGGCGGCATCGCGCTGTATGCCATGCGCCATCGGCTGTATGCACTGTACGACCGCCTGCCTACCATCCACGCCAGCATCGTGTTCGAGCGCGCCTACGAGAATCTGGTGGCAGCCGCGCGATTACTGGTCGACTGGATGGACGGCGGTTCGCTGCAGCGCTACCTCGCACTGTTCGTCGCTTTCGTGCTGGCACTGGGCGGCTGGGCCTGGTGGTCCGCAACCGTCGCGCCGCTGCCTGTGGTCACGCAAGCGCCCGATGCCGCCAGCCTGGTCGCGCTGGGCATGCTGACCGTGGCCGCGACCGGCGTGGTGCTGCTGCACCGGCACCGCCTCGTCGCCATCGTGCTGACCAGCGTGATCGGCCTGTTCGTGGCGCTGACCTTCGTGCGTTTCTCCGCGCCCGACTTGGCGCTCACCCAGCTTGCGGTCGAGGTGGTCACCATCGTGCTGATGCTGCTGGCGCTGTATTACCTGCCGCCGACTTCGCCCGCCGAGGACGCCATGCCGCGCATCCTGCGCGACGCGCTGCTGGCCATCGCCGCCGGTGTCGGTCTGGGCGCAGCAAGCTATGCCATGCTGACTTCGCCGCTCGACACCCTCTCCGGTTTCTATCTGGCGCAGTCGCTGCCGGGCGGAGGCGGCAGCAATGTGGTGAACGTGATCCTGGTGGACTTCCGCGGCTTCGACACGCTGGGCGAGATCACCGTGCTGGCGATGGTGGGACTGGCCGCGCATGCGCTGCTGGATCAACTGGTTCTCAAGGCGCCGCTGCGCGACGGCGACGGCCGCGCATGGGCCACCGAGCGCCATCCGCTGTTTCTGCAGATGCTGATGCGTCCGCTGCTGCCGCTGGCGCTGATGGTGTCGGTGTACATCTTCCTGCGCGGCCACAACCTGCCGGGCGGCGGCTTCGTCGCGGGGCTGGTGACGGGCGTCGCATTGATCCTGCAATACCTCGCCAGTGGCATCGGTTTCGCCTCGGCCCGATTGCCGCAACGGCTGCCCCTGTTCCTCGCGGCAGGACTGCTTGCGGCCCTGGGCGCAGGCGCCGCGAGCTGGCTGTTCGGCCGTCCTTTCCTCACCAGCGCGCACGGGCATGTCACCCTGCCGCTGATCGGCGACGTGGAGCTGGCCTCCGCCATGGTGTTCGACCTCGGCGTGTATCTGGTGGTGGTCAGTGTGGTGCTGATGGTGCTGGCGGAACTCGGCAAGTTATCCGTGAGCCATGAGGGGGCAAACTGATGGAAGCGATCATCTCCATCGCCATCGGCCTGCTCACCGCCTGCGGCGTGTTCCTGCTGCTGCGCGCGCGCACCTTCCCGCTGATCCTCGGACTCACGTTGCTGTCTTACGCGGTCAACCTGTTCCTGTTCGCCAGCGGGCGGTTGCGCATGGATGCGCCGCCGCTGGTCCGCGACGGCGCAAGCTACACCGACCCGTTGCCGCAGGCGCTGGTGCTCACCGCCATCGTCATCGGCTTCGGCATGACCGCGTATCTGGTGATGCTGGCTTTGCGCGCCCTGAACGAATCGGGCGACGACCATGTGGATGCGAGGGAAAAAACATGACCGAGAAAATTCGGACGAAAGCCGGATTTTGTTGCCTGGCCTCTGTAGGTGCGAATTCATTCGCACATGAACTTTTGCGACGTGCGAATGAATTCGCACCTACATGGCCTTTCTATTTGGCATTTGCAAGATGACCCAGCACGCCGCCATCCTGCCCATCCTGATCCCGTTCGTTGCGGCGCTGCTGCAACTGGCGGCGAAGGGCTACGGCATCGGTGTGCAGCGCGCCATCGGCCTCGTCGGCGCATTGCTCGGTGTGGTCGCCGCGATCTGGCTGGTGTGGCTTGCCGATGACGGCATGGGGCGGGTGTATGCGCTGGGCGACTGGGCGGCGCCGTTCGGCATCGTGCTCGCGGCGGATCGCCTCGCCGCCGCGATGAGCCTGCTCACCGCGCTGCTGGGTCTCAGCGCGTTGTTATATGCCAGTGCCGGTTTCGACGAACGCGGACGGCATTTCCATCCGCTGTTCCAGTTGCAGTTGTTCGGTCTGCAGGGCGCTTTCCTCACCGGCGACCTGTTCAACCTGTTCGTGTTCTTCGAGGTGATGCTGCTCGCGTCCTATGTGCTGCTGGCGCACGGCGGCGGCATGGCGCGCACGCGCGCCGGCATCGCTTACGTGGCGCTGAACCTGGCCGGATCGGCGTTGTTCCTGATCGCGCTCGGCATGCTGTACGGCTCGCTGGGCACACTGAATCTGGCCGACGTGGCGCTGCGTCTGCAAACACCGGGGATAGATGTCGCAACGGCGCGACTCGCCTGCATGCTGCTGGTCGCCGTGTTCGCCTTGAAAGCGGCCTTGCTGCCGCTGTCGTTCTGGCTGCCGCATGCCTATGCCGCCGCAGGCGCGCCGGTCGCTGCACTCTTTGTCATCATGACCAAAGTCGGCATCGTTGCCATCCTGCGCGTGCAGGCCATCGCACTTGATCCGGCCACGGTTACCACCGACCTGCTGGACGGCTGGCTGCTGCCGCTGGCGCTGGCCACTGTGCTGTTCGCCGCCGTCGGTGCACTGGCCGCGCCGCGCCTGCGCGACCTTACCGCCTGGCTGGTGCTGGCTTCCGCCGGCACCTTGCTGCTCGCACCCGTCTTCCCGCAGGCGAACGTCAGCGCCGCCGCGCTGTATTACCTGGTGCAATCCAGTTTCGTCGCCGCCGCGCTGTTTCTGCTGGCGGAACAGATCGCGGTGCGCCGCGGCGAAGTCGCCGATGCCTTCCGGCCCGGCCCGCGCATCCACGCGCCATGGCTGGGATTGGCTTTCCTGTTGTCCGCCGCCAGCGTCGTCGGACTGCCGCCGTTCGCAGGCTTCATCGGCAAGCTGATGTTGCTGACCGCGTTGCGCGACAGCGGCGATACGGCGGCGATCTGGTCCGTATTGCTGTTCGCCGGCCTGCTGCTGATGCTGGCGCTGGCCAAGGGCGGCGGGCGCTTGCTGTGGGAACGCAGCCCGCACCATCCGCATGCCAGCACCGCGCGTAGCGGCTGGCGCCGCAGCACGGCCATCGTCCTGCTGGTATCGCCCGCGCTGCTGCTCGCCTTGTTCGCGCGCCCGGTAGCGGATTACGCAGCGCGCGCCGCCGCCCAGTTGCATGACCCGCAGGCTTATGTCTCCGCCGTGCTTGGTACGCAGATTATCGAACGGGAGCGCAAACCATGAAGCGCCGCCTGCTCCCGCGCCCCGCTTTGTCGCTCGCCCTGTTCCTGCTATGGGCAGTGCTGAGCAATGCCGCATCGGCGGCCACGCTGCTGCTCGGTGCGTTGCTGGCCCTGCTGTTGCCGCACATCGCGGCGCCGTTCTGGCCGGATGCGCCGCGGCTCGCACGCCCGTTTGTTGCGGTCAGGTTTGCGGCGCGCATCGTCTGGGACATGCTGCTCGCCAATGTCGCGGTGGCACGACGTGTGGTCGGGCCGCTGGCGAAACTGCATCCCGCCTTCATCGAGGTGCCGCTGGAGCTGCGCGACCCGTTCGCCGCGACGGTGCTGGGCAGCATCGTGTCGCTGACGCCGGGCACGGTGTCCATCGACGTGGACCGCGAGCGCTGGGTGCTGCAGGTGCATGCGCTGGATGCGCCCGACCCGGATGCATTGATCCGCCAGATCAAGCAACATTATGAAGCGCCGATCAGGGAGATATTCTCATGCTGAACTTCGCCATCGAACTGGGTTTTGTCTTCATCGGCCTGGCCATGCTGCTCAACCTGTGGCGGCTGGTGAAGGGTCCCGACATCACCGACCGCATCCTCGCGCTCGACACGCTCAACATCAACGCCATCGCGCTGCTGGTGCTGTTCGGCATCCGCGCGGCCAGCAGTGCGTATTTCGAGGCCGCGCTGCTGCTGGCCGCGATGGGCTTTGTCGCCACTGTGGCGTTATGCAAATTCCTGTTGCGCGGAGACATCATCGAATGAACCCTCTCATCGAATTTATTGTCTCCGCTTTGATCCTGCTGGGCAGCCTGTTCGCGCTGCTGGGCTCGGTGGGACTGGCGCGGTTGCCGGATTTCTTCACCCGCCTGCACGGGCCGACCAAGGCGACCACGCTGGGCGTGGGGGCGATGGTGCTGGCTTCCGCGCTGTATTTCACTGCCACACGCGACGGTCTCAGCCTGCACGAGATCGCGGTAATGGTGTTCCTGTTCATCACCGCGCCGGTATCGGCGCACCTGTTGGCCAAGGCGGCGCTGCACCGCCAGACTGGCAGGGAAGACGAACCGCATTGATAGATTAAGGGGAGGCAAGCATGACACAGCGCATCTGGCATGAGCTTTCCGCCACTGAGGTTCTCTCCGCCCAGCAGGCGAACGAACACGGTCTGAGTGACGACGAGGCAACACGCCGCCTCGCACAGCACGGCCCCAACCGGCTGACCCCGCCGCAGAAACGCGGCCCGCTGCTGCGCTTCCTGCTGCAATTCCACAATGTGCTGATCTATGTGCTGCTGGCTGCAGCCGTCGTCACCGCACTGCTCGCGCACTGGGTGGACACGGCGGTGATCGTCGGCGTGGTGGTGATCAACGCCTTCATCGGTTTCATCCAGGAGGGCAAGGCGGAGCAGGCGATGGAGGCGATCCGCCGCATGCTGGCGCCCGAGGCCACCGTGTTGCGCGGCGGAAAACACTTCGTGGTGGCGGCCGAGACGCTGGTGCCGGGCGACATCGTGCTGCTCGCTTCCGGCGACAAGGTGCCGGCCGACCTGCGCCTGTTGAGCGAAAAGAACCTGCGCATCGAGGAAGCCGCGCTGACCGGCGAATCCACCGCCGTGGAGAAGGACATCGCCGCCGTGGACGCGCAGGCCGTGCTGGGCGACCGCTTTTGCATGGCTTATTCCGGCACACTGGTGGTGTACGGCAAGGGCACGGGCGTGGTGGTAGCCACCGCCGACAGCACCGAGATCGGGCGCATCAGCGCGATGCTGCAGGAAGTGAAGAGCCTGACCACGCCGCTGCTGCGGCAGATGGAGACGTTCGGGCGCTGGCTGACCATCGCCATCATGCTGCTATCCGCGCTCACTTTCCTGTTCGGCTGGCTGGTGCACCACTTCGCCCTCGGCGACATGTTCCTCGCCGCGGTGAGCATGGCGGTGGCGGCGATCCCCGAGGGCCTGCCTGCGGTGATGACCATCACGCTGGCGCTCGGCGTGCAGCGCATGGCCGGGCGCAGCGCGATCGTGCGCCGCCTGCCTGCGGTGGAGGCGCTGGGATCGGTTACCACCATCTGCACCGACAAGACCGGCACATTGACGAAGAACGAGATGACCGTGCAGCGCGTGATCACCGCCGCGCAGATTTTCGACGTGGACGGCAGCGGTTACGCACCGCACGGCGGCTTCTCTCTCGACGGCAAGCCTGTCGATCTGGCGGCATATCCGCACGTGCTCGACTTGTTGCGCGCGGGGTTGCTCTGCAACGATGCGCAGTTGCACGAGAGCGAAGGACAATGGCATATCGCGGGCGACCCGACCGAGGGCGCGCTGATCCCGCTGGCGCTGAAAGCCAACATGGAACCGCGTTTCGAACACGGCGAGTTGCCGCGCACCGACCTCATCCCGTTCGAATCGGAACACCGCTTCATGGCCACGTTGCACCACGACCATAGCGGTCACGCCTTCGTCTTCGTCAAGGGCGCGGTGGAGCAAGTGTTGGCGATGTGCCACCGCCAGCGCGGCGCGGGGGAAGACGAGACGCTGGTCCTGCCCTACTGGCATGCGCAGATGGCCGCGACCGGCGCCCTCGGCCAGCGCGTGCTGGCGCTGGCGATGAAAACGGTCGACCAAGGGCAGCGCGAACTGGCTTTCGCCGACATGGAAGGCGGCTTCACGCTGCTGGGGCTGGTCGGCATCAGCGACCCGCCGCGCGAGGAGGCCATCGCCGCGGTGCGCGACTGCCAGGCGGCGGGCATCCGCGTCAAGATGATCACCGGCGACCATGCCGACACCGCACGCGCCATCGCGATACAGCTCGGCATCGGCAACGGCCTTGCCCTGACCGGAATCGATCTGGACGCACTCGACGACGCGGCGCTGCGCAAGGTGGTACAGGAAGTGGATGTGTTTGCGCGCGCCAGCCCGGAACACAAATTGAGATTGGTCACGGCCTTGCAGGCCAACGGCGAGATCGTCGCCATGACTGGCGACGGCGTGAACGACGCGCCCGCGTTGAAGCGCGCCGACATCGGCGTGGCGATGGGCATGAAGGGCACCGAGGTCGCCAAGGAGGCGGCCGAGATGGTGCTGGCCGACGACAACTTCGCCACTATCGCGCACGCGGTCGAGGAAGGCCGCACCATCTACGACAACATCAAGAAGGCCATCGTGTTCATCATGCCGACCAACGGCGGCGAGGCCGCCATCGTGCTGATCGCAATCCTGTTCGGCATGGCGCTGCCGCTCACGCCGGTGCAGATCCTGTGGGTGAACATGGTGACGGCAGTCACGCTGGCACTGGCGCTGTCGTTCGAAAAGGCCGAACCGGACCTGATGCGGCGCAAGCCGCGCGCCGCCGCCGAACCTCTCCTGTCCGGTTTCATGATCTGGCGCATCAGTTTCGTCTCCGTCCTGCTGGCAGCGGGCGTGGTGGCGCTGTTTCTGTGGGAATCCGCGCGCGGCGAAGGACTCGATACCGCGCGCACCATTGCGGTCAACGCGCTGGTGGTGGGCGAGATGGCTTATCTGTTCAACTGCCGTTACCTGCTGGCGCCGGTGCGCAGCTGGCGCGACTTCGGCGGCAATCCCTACGTGCTGCTCACCATCGCGGTACTGGTGGTGATCCAGTTGGCTTTCACCTACCTGCCGTTCATGCAGAAGCTGTTCGGCGTGGTCGCACTGGATGCGCCGTCCTGGGGGCTGATCCTCGCTTTCGGTGTGCTGCTGTTCGTGGCGGTCGAGCTGGAGAAGCTGGCGGTACGCAAGCTGAACGGACGCCACACCGATTCCGCATAAGCCGTGCGATGCCCCTCCCATTTCAGTCCGCTTGGGCTATGATTCCCGGCACAACAATCGTCACGACCCCGAATCTCCGTATCTGACATGAGCGTGCCCGCTACCCCGGAAAAACGGACCCCTCCGGAGAACCTGCTGTTCCGTTCTCATCTGGAGATCTGCCGCATCATGCAGCACCTGGCACAGGAGCACAGCCCCGTTACGGCCGAAATCGGGAGCGGGCACGTTTTCAAATCCTTTATCCTTTCGGCCGATGCCGCCAGCGGTCATTTCACCGTCGCCTATTGCATACATAAACAGACCAATTCCATGTTGCTGGATTCGCCGTTGGTGGAATTCACCGCCACGGACCGCCAGTCACTGCATTACACTTTCGATGCCACCGAACCGGAGGAGATTCAGCTCGACGGACAACCGGCGATCCAGTTCGTCATGCCGGTCACCCTGCTGTTGCACAATCGCCGCGACCATCCGCGCATCCCCGTTCCTGCCGATGTCTCCTTGCGCTGCGTCGCCGACGAGGGCGGTTTCATGCCGTTCGAATCGCATGTCACCGACATCAGCCATGAAGGGTTGGGATGCCTGATCTATGACCCCGCCATCAACCTGGAGGCGGGCGCAATACTGCACGGCAACCGCGTCATCCTGCCGAACGGCAATGCGGTGGTGGCCGATCTGGAATTGCGTTACGTCACCACCAACACCCAGGCGGACGGCAGCGTTGTCAACCGGGCGGGCTTTCGCTTCGTCCAGAAACCGGCCGAAATCAGGGACCTGGTCGGCTATTTCATCCAGGACCTGGACAAGAAGGCAGGTTGAACCATGAGCGACTGGGCGAACACAGGCGGCCTGCTGGGCGGCATCGGACTGTTTCTGCTGGGCATGGGGCTGATGACCGACGGACTCAAGCTGGCCGCCGGTCCGGCGCTGGAGCGCATCCTCGCCAACTCGACCAGGACGCGCCTGCGCGGGCTTGCTTCGGGCGTGCTGGTGACGGCACTGGTGCAATCGTCCAGCGCGGTGACGGTCGCCGCCATCGGTTTCGTCAACGCCGGACTGCTCACGCTGAATCAGTCGCTGTGGGTGCTGTTCGGCGCCAACATCGGCACCACCATGACCGGCTGGCTGGTGGCGCTGGTCGGACTCAAGTTCAAGATCGAGTTGCTCGCCTTGCCGCTGATCGGGCTCGGCATGATGCTGCGCCTGACCGGCGAAACTTCTCGCCGCGGCGCGATGGGGCTGGCGCTGGCCGGGTTCGGCGTGCTGTTTCTCGGCATCGACATGCTGCGCGTCTCCTTCTCCGGATTCACCACCGGCTTCTCGCTCAACGAGTTCGGCGGCATGCTGGGCATCCTGGTCATGGTGCTGAGCGGCATCCTGATGACGGTGCTGATGCAATCTTCCAGTGCGTCGCTCACCATCGCGTTAACCGCCGCCCAGGGCGGCCTGATCAGCATCGAGGGCGCAGCGGGCATGGTGATCGGCGCCAACGTCGGCACCACGGTCACCGCGCTGATCGCCGCCATCGGCGCCACACCCAACGCGAAGCGCGCGGCCAGCGCGCATGTGCTGTTCAACGTGCTCACCGGCGCCGTGGCCCTGCTGCTGTTGCCCGTGCTGTTGTGGCTGGTCGGCGTATTGCGCGAACTGCTCGACCTGGACAGCGCACCCGCCGCCACGCTGGCGTTGTTCCATACCGTGTTCAACGTACTCGGCGTGGCGCTGATGTGGCCGCTGGCCACCCGACTCAGCGAATTTCTGGAACGGCGTTTCCGCACCGCGGAAGAAGATGAGGCGCGTCCGCGCTTCCTCGATCCCAACGTGGCCGAGGTGCCCTCGCTGGCGCTTGATGCGCTGCGCCAGGAAGTACGACGCATGGGCGGCATCGCTTTGCGCATGCTGCGCGAGGCGTTGGGTGGTGCAGCAGGGCAGACACAGCTGGCCCGCGACCAGCAGGTCGTCGGCGCACTCAACCGTGCCATCGCCGATTTCATCGCGCGCCTGAACCGCACCGGCATGTCGGCCGAGAATGCACAGCGTTTGACCGATATCCTGCGTATCGCGCGCTACTACGAAACGCTAGCCGAGCTGGCGCCGGAGGCTGCCGCAGCGATGGGCGAGACGCCGTCACCGGCACCGGTCGAAGCAGGCAGGTTCGCCGCACAGGCCGAAGCCCTGCTGAACGAAGTTGATCCGGCAGTCAGCCTCGACGATCCGCGCGCCGCCGAACTCGCCTTGCAGGCGCTGGAAGAACACTACCAGCCGCTGAAAGCACAACTGCTGGAAGCGGGTGCACAGGGACGACTGGCAGTGGCGGAGATGGATGCGCGTTTACGCACCGCCAGCATCCTGCGCCGCGCCATGCAGCAGGCGGTCAAGGCGGCGGTCATGCTCCACGCTAGCGGCGAGATCGATACGACTCCCCAGCCAGCGCAGCCGACGCGGTTATAATCCGCGCATCTCCATCAATTCACGGCGAAGACATGAAAACACTGATCTGCGGTTCCATGGCCTACGACACCATCATGGTGTTCAAGGACCAGTTCAAGAAGCACATCCTGCCCGAGCAGATCCATATCCTCAACGTCGCCTTCCTGGTGCCCGAGATGCGCCGCGAATACGGCGGCTGCGCCGGCAACATCGCCTACAACCTGCAACTGCTGGGCGGACAGCCGCTGATCATGGCGACGGTGGGCGACGACTTCGCGCCCTATGCTTCTCGCCTGGAAAAGCTGGGCCTGTCGCAGAACCATATTCGCCATGTAGCGGACAGTTTCACCGGGCAGGCCTTCATCACCACCGACCTGGACGACAACCAGATCACCGCCTTCCATCCCGGCGCGATGGGACATTCGCACCTGAACAGCGTCGCCCAGGCGCAGGAAGTCTCGCTCGGCATCGTCTCGCCGGACGGACGCGAGGGCATGCTGCAGCACGCGCTGGAGTTCGCCGACCTCGGCATTCCCTTTGTGTTCGATCCCGGTCAGGGCATGCCGATGTTCTCCGGCGCCGAGCTGTTGCGCTTCGTCGAGCAGGCGACCTACGTCACGGTGAACGACTACGAAGCCAAGCTATTGCAGGACAAGACCGGTAAGTCGCTGAAGGAGATCGCAGCACGGGTGAAGGCGCTGATCGTCACGCTGGGCGGCGACGGCTCGCTGATCCATGCCGACGGCAAGGAGATCGCCATCCCGACACCGAAACCCGATGCCATCGTCGATCCGACCGGTTGTGGCGATGCCTACCGCGCAGGCCTGCTGTACGGCATCCAGCGCGACTGGGACTGGGAGACCACCGGGCGCCTCGCCTCGCTGATGGGCTCGCTCAAGATCGCCAGCCGCGGCGGGCAGAACCACAAGTATTCCCGCATGGAACTGGCAGACTTGTATAAACGGCATTTCGGTTCACGCATCGAACTCTAGGCTTTGTCATTCCGGCGCATAACCAGCGACTTTGCTGGCGTTGTTTGCCAGCTTAGTCGAATGGCTAGCAGTTCCATCAGGCCGGAATCCAGCAGATCAACAAATCCCGCGAAGCGGGCATCATCAATCGGGGTTTGTCTGCTCCGCAGAAGTATTGTTTAACTGGATTCCGGCCTGCGCCGGAATGACGAAGAACAGGAGGCCACATGAAGATCCCGCGCATGACCGTCATCACCCTGGGCGTGTCCGACCTTGCCCGCACCACCGCCTTCTACCGCGAGATCTTCTCCACTGCACCCGTCACCGAGTACGAAGGCGTCACCTTCATTCCGCTGCCCGGCGTGTGGCTCTCGCTCTATCCGCTGGAGAAACTTGCCGAGGACATCGGCGAAAGCGTGAAGCTGCCCGCGCCCGGTACATTCAGCGGTTTCACCCTTGCCTACAATGCGCGCAACAAGGACGAGATCAGGGACATCTTCGCGCGAGCCGCCGATGCTGGCGCACATATCGCCAAGTCGCCGCAAGACACCTTCTGGGGCGGCTACAGCGGCTACTTCACCGATCCGGACGGACATTACTGGGAAGTAGTCTGGGGACCGATGTTCGATTTCAGCGCGCAGGGCGATCTGCAATTCAAGGCGTGAACGCGAAGCTGCTCAAACAGATTTCCGAATCCATAAGTGCTGCGACGAAGCAGCCGTTCGAATTGCGGCGTACGACCCCGGTCGGCGGCGGCAGCATCAATGAGTCGTCGCGCATCGAGGGTGCCGACGGCACCTCATATTTCCTCAAGCTCAACGATTTTCGGCATCAGGACATTTTCTTGTCCGAAGCCGCCGGGCTCGACGCTCTCGCCGCGACCCGCACCCTGCGCGTCCCGCGCGTCATCGCGCAAGGTGTCGCGGACGGACAGTGTTATCTGGTGCTGGAACATCTGCAACTGAATGCGCGCGGCGATGCCGGACTGCTGGGCGAACGGCTCGCCGCGCTGCATCGTTGTTCAACAGATCGTTTCGGTTTCGACCGGGACAATTTCATCGGCACCACACCGCAGCCGAACGGCTGGAAGGAAGACTGGATCGCATTCTGGCGTGAGCAGCGACTTGGATTCCAGTTGCGGCTGGCCGCGAAGAACGGCTACGGCGGCGAGTTGCAGCAGCTGGGGGAACGATTGCTGGAAGCCCTGCCCGCCTTCTTCTCCGCTTACACGCCGCGGCCATCGCTGCTGCACGGCGACTTGTGGGGCGGCAACCATGCCTATCTGGCTGACGGTGCGCCGGTCATGTTCGACCCCGCCGTCTATTACGGCGACCGCGAATGCGATATCGCGATGACCGAACTGTTCGGCGGCTACCCGGCGAACTTTTATGCCGCTTACCGCGCGGCCTGGCCGCTGGATGCGGGATATGCTGGTCGGCGCGACCTGTACAACCTCTATCACATCCTCAACCATGCCAACCTGTTCGGCGCGGGATATGTGCGGCAGGCAGAGCAGACGATGCGCAGGCTGTTGTCCGGAATCGAATGAGCGAATGCCCGTTGCCGCGCCGCGCTTGACCTTGCGCCAGCACCGCACAGCGGGCACAATTTGCTCATGTATGCTTCTTTGCACCGCACCGACTCTTGGCTGCAGCCTGATTGCAGATTTGAACGCCACCTTCGATCCGAACGCATGATAAAAGCGTCACTCCCTTCTCCGGGCGAGTTGCCATGAACAGCGCGATGCTGGAATTGGTCTATGGCGAGGCGTGCCTGTATCCCAGGGAGCTGGAATTGCGCCATCCGCGCATCCTGGAAAAAATCGTGCTGCTGTGGCACACGCCGCAAATGGAGGGATTTTTCCGCGAGTTGATGGTGAGCACGCGCGCCGACCGGCAGGGATTTTCGCACGAGGTCGCCAGCGAACTGTTTTATCTGGAAGAAGTATTCGAAGGCACGCGTAACTTGCCCAAGGTCTTCGACGAGAATCCGCTGGCTCAACTCAACAACAAGCCAACCAGAAACGTAAACTTCGAACATTCGCCGCAGGATTTCATCAACATGCGCTCGCCCAGCGACGACAGCCCGTGGGCCAGCGTCAAACCCGACGCGCGGCAGGCAATAGAAAGCCTGGGCTATCCCTGCACCGCGAACGGTTTCCTGAAAGCGACCGGCGCCAGGGATCTCAAGGCAATCGGCCTGTTCCTGCATTGCGACATCAATATCGACACCTGCGACGAGCGCGGCTGGTCGCCACTGTTCTTTGCGGCGTTCAACGGCAACCTCGAACTGGCCAAGCTGTTCCTGGAGTTCGGTGCCAACGTGAATCTCAAGGACCACGGCGGATTCCTGCCCTCGCACTGGGCCGCGTACAACGGCCACGCCCACGTCATCAAGCACTTCGTCACCCATGGTGCGGAGGTCAATGCCCAGAGTCTGCGCGGCTGGACCGCATTGATGATGGCCGCCATGAACGGTCATCTGTCCGCCTGTTCCGCGCTGCTCGCGAGCGGAGCCGAGACCGGGCTGGTTTCCGGCCATGGCTGGACCGCGCTGCAAAAGGCCAGCTTCAACCATCAAATGCCCGTGATCAAACTGTTCCTGTCCTTATTGAAGGATCATGTGAAGTTCTTCAAGCCGTCGGCCTCTGGTGTTTTGACTGATCTGCCAAGCGCGATCTAGTGTAGTGCGGCAGGCGGAGCAAATGACGCAAAGGCTGCTTGCGAGCACATACTGACCTTGCAGTCCTGTCATTTATGGCTACATGAAAGAAAAAGCCCCCGCGCCGAACGGCGCGGGGGCAAAGTCTTAACACAAGGGGGAGTTAAGACGCACGCTCAGGGAGGAGAAACGTGCAGCAGCTTGCGCTGCCGATGATTAGAATATTATTAAACGCTTATATTGTCAACTCCCTTCTTTCCGGCGGGCACGGCCCCACCGTAACCGCCCCCGATAATTTCGTTTGCTATTCCTGTCTTTCGCGTGCATAGTGCGCTCCGCGATTCAAGTCTGTCGTTGTTGTCTGGTTCTGTACCCGCATTCCTGCGGTATTTCTCCCTTCATCTGTCTGCCGTCTTGAACTTCGCTCCAAAGCGGGCGCGTGCCCTTAATTTTTTCAGGAGATTCAAAATGGCAACAGGTACAGTCAAGTGGTTCAACGATTCCAAGGGCTTCGGCTTCATCACCCCGTCCAACGGCGGCGATGATCTCTTCGCCCACTTTTCCGCTATCCAGAGTTCGGGTTTCAAGACCCTGACCGAAGGCCAGCAAGTCGAGTTCGACATCGTCGCCGGCCCCAAGGGTCAGCAAGCGTCGAACATCCGCGCGGCTTAAGTTATGGCAAAGGAAGAGCTGCTCGAAATGAGCGGTGTGGTGGACGAAGTGTTGCCGGATTCACGCTACCGCGTGACGCTGGAGAACGGCCACAAGCTCATCGCGTACAGCGCGGGCAAGATGAAGAAGAACCACATCCGCATCATCGCGGGTGACAAGGTCTCTCTCGAACTCTCGCCTTACGACCTGACCAAGGGCCGCATCACGTTCCGTCATATCGAGACGCGCGGTCCGTTCGTCCCGCAACAGCGACGACGTTACTGAAGCAGGCGTATCGACCTGAATGCCACCCCCGCACATGCGGGGGTGGCATTTTTCATTCGTTCACCAGTTCTTCGCCACTGGATTGCTGCAGCCGACCTGGAAGAGTTGCCGGTCCTCCAGCCGGATGGCCGTCATCGGACCGCCCCAAAGACAGCCGGTATCCAGCGCGACGACATTGGGGGTGACCTTCAGACCGAGCGCCGACCAGTGACCGAAATAGACCGTGGCGTCGCCGCTCCTGCGCCCAGGGACTTCGAACCACGGCACATAACCTTCCGGCATGTTCTCCACCTCGCCCTTGAACCTGAACTCCATCTCGCCCTGCGGGGTGCAGATGCGCAGCCGCGTGAAGGCGTTGACGATGACGCGCAGGCGCTTGTAGCCGGTCAGCCCGTCGTCCCAGCCGTGCGGATTGTTGCCGTACATGCGTGCCAGGAAGACGGCGTAGTCCTTGCCGCGCAACGCGCCTTCTACTTCGCGCGCCAGCTTGCCCGCCTGCTTCACGCTCCACTGCGGCAGCAGCCCGGCATGCACCAGCACGTTGCTTCCTTCCGCATGCAGCAGGGGCTGATGACGCAACCAGACGAGTAGTTCGTCGCGGTCGGGCGCGCCCAGCACCGTGTCCAGCGTATCCGTGTGGTGCAGCTCCGACACGCCCTCGGCCACGGCCAGCAGGTGCAGGTCGTGGTTGCCGAGCACGGTGATCGCGCTGTCGCCCAGCGATTTCACCAAGCGCAGCACTTCCAGCGAGCCGGGGCCACGGTTGACTAGGTCGCCGACGAACCAGAGCTTGTCCTGCGTCGGGTCGAAACGTATTTCCTCCAGCAGCCGCTGCAGCTCGTTGTAACAGCCTTGAATGTCGCCAATCACATATGTCGCCATCGAAATTCCCGTTCGTTTGCGAGTTCGGCCTTAGCCGCATCCGAGGACATCGGAAAAGGCCGGAATAAGTGTTTTCTGCTAAAGTGCGCGCCATGAATCTTACCAGCACCCAGCTATATCTACGTCTTCTCGGTTACGTCAAGCCTTACTGGCGCACCTTCGCGCTTTCCATCATTGCCATGGCCGTCACGGCCGCCACCGAGCCGCTGCTGCCAGCCCTGCTCAAGCCCATGCTGGACGGCACTTTCGTGCACAAGGACGACACCGTCATCCGGCTTGCGCCAGTGATCATCCTGCTGATCTTCCTCGTTCGCGGCATCGCGGCTTTCGTCGGCACCTACGCCATCGGCTGGGTCGCCAACAAGGTGGTGATGGATCTGCGCGAGGAGATGTTCCAGAAGCTGCTGACCTTGCCGACGCGTTACTACGACGACCACGCCAGCGGCAATCTGATGTCGAAGTTGATCTACGACGTGAACCAGGTCACCGCTGCCGCCACCAACGTGGTGACGGTGTCGATCCGCGACAGCATCATCATTGTCGGCCTGCTCGGCTGGCTGTTCTATCTCGACTGGAAGCTCACCCTGCTCAGCCTGTTGATGCTGCCGGTCATTGCAGCGGTGCTGAAAGTACTCAATGCACGGCTGCGCATCGCCAGCCGCGATCAGCAACGCTCCATGGGCGACATCACGCAGGTGATCGAGGAAAGCATCACCGCACACAAAGTGGTCAAGCTCTACGGCGGACAGCAATACGAGCGCGACCGCTTCGGCGAACAGGCCAACTGGGTGCGCAGGTACATCATGAAATTCACCATGGCGGCCTCGGCCAATGTCCCTCTCGTGCAGATGATCGCCGCCATGGCATTGGCCGTCATCGTTTATCTCGCCACGGTGCAATCGCGCGCCGACGAAACGACGGTCGGCAGTTTCCTTTCCTTCATCGCCGCCATGCTGATGCTGACCGCCCCGATCAAGCGCCTGACCGGGGTGAGCGAGCACCTGCAGCGCGGACTCGCGGCATCCGAAAGCGTGTTCGGCCTGCTCGACACGCCCGGCGAGGTCGACAACGGCAAGATCGCCATCGGACGAGTGCAGGGCAAGATCACTTTCGACCATGTCGACATGGCCTACCAGCAGGGCGAGCGCCTGGCCCTGCACGACATTTGTCTCGACATCCCCGCCGGCCAGACTGTGGCGCTGGTGGGCGCTTCCGGCAGCGGCAAGAGCACGCTGGCGAACTTGGTGCCACGCTTCTACACGCCCAGCGGCGGACGCATCCTGCTGGACGGGAACGACATCTCGGAACTCACGCTGGAGAGCCTGCGCTCCAACATCGCGCTGGTCAGCCAGGAGGTCGTGCTGTTCAACGACACCATCGCCGCCAACATTGCCTACGGCCAGATGCGCGTGGTACCGGAGTCCGAGATCATCGCTGCCGCCCAGGCTGCGCACGCCATGGAATTCATCAACGAGATGCCGCAGGGACTGGATACGCTGGTCGGCGAGCGCGGGGTGAAACTCTCAGGCGGACAACGCCAGCGCATTGCCATCGCACGCGCCATTCTCAAGAACGCGCCTATCCTGATCCTCGACGAGGCCACCTCGGCGCTGGACAGCGAATCGGAACGCCATGTGCAGGCCGCGTTGGAGACTCTGATGCAGGGACGTACCTCGCTGGTCATCGCGCACCGCCTGTCCACCATCGAGAACGCCGACCGCATCGTCGTGCTGCAAAAGGGCGAGATCGTGGAAACCGGTACGCATGCCGAACTGCTGGCTATGTGCGGCGCCTATGCGAAGCTGCACCGCATCCAGTTCGACAGTACCGCCCATGCGGCAGCCGATCTCCCGTCTGGCGAATAATTAGCATGTGGCACCCCGTCGGACCTGATGGTATCGAGGATCGTGAACGAAAGGTTGCGTTATGAAGGCAGTCATACTTGCAGGCGGTCTGGGTACGCGCATCAGCGAAGAGACTTCAGTACGTCCGAAACCCATGGTCGAGATCGGCGGCAAACCCGTCCTCTGGCACATCATGAAGATTTACTCCGCCCACGGCATCAACGACTTCATCGTCTGCTGCGGTTACAAGGGCTATGTCATCAAGGAATATTTCGCCAACTACTTCCTGCACATGTCGGACGTAACCTTCGACATGGAGCACAATCGGATGGAAGTACACCAGCACAATGCAGAACCATGGAAGGTAACGCTGGTGGATACCGGTGAAGCGACGATGACCGGTGGTCGTTTGAAGCGTGTCCGTCAGTATCTGGGAGGGGAGGATTTCTGCATGACTTACGGAGACGGGGTCGGAGACGTCAACATCACCGAACTGCTTACCTTCCATCGTTCACAGAAAAAACTGGTAACCCTGACAGGCACGCGGCAACCCGGAAGGTTCGGCGCTTTGAGCCTTGAAGGAAACAAGGTCGCGAGCTTTGAAGAAAAGCCAACCGGTGACGGAGGTTGGATCAACGGTGGATTCTTCGTGGTCTCGCCCAAGGCACTCGAATACATCGAAGGTGACACAACGCTGTGGGAACAAACCCCGCTCAAAAGACTGGCTAGTGAAGGCCAACTCTCTGCCTATCTGCATCACGGCTTCTGGCAGCCGATGGACACCCTGCGCGACAAGATGCACCTCGAAGAACTATGGCAATCCGGTAAGGCACCATGGAAGGTGTGGAAGTGAACGCAACATTCTGGCGAGGCAAAAAGGTCTTCATGACCGGGCACACCGGCTTCAAGGGAGGCTGGCTTTCGCTGTGGTTGCAATCCATGGGAGCGCAAGTGACCGGCTTTGCCTTACTGCCACCCACCATTCCCAGCCTGTTCGAGGTGGCCGATGTCGCACAGGGCATGACTTCCATCATCGGCGACATCCGCGAGGCCGAATCACTTGCAAAGGCCGTGCGCGAGGCCGCGCCCGAAATCGTCATCCACATGGCGGCCCAACCCTTGGTGCGCTATTCCTACGCGAACCCGGTCGAGACCTATTCCACCAACGTGATGGGTACAGTGCATCTGCTGGAAGCCGTGCGGCAGACGCCCTCGGTGCGCGCCGTGGTCAACGTCACCAGCGACAAGTGCTATGACAACAAGGAATGGGTGTGGGGCTACCGCGAGAACGAAGCCATGGGCGGCTTCGACCCTTATAGCAACAGCAAGGGTTGCGCCGAGTTGGTGGCCTCTGCCTACCGCAACTCCTTCTTCAATCCTGAGAAATATCACGAGCACAAAGTAGCACTGGCCTCGGTGCGCGCGGGCAATGTGATAGGCGGCGGCGACTGGGCTGCAGACCGGCTCATCCCGGACATCCTGCGCGCCATCAGCGACAACAAACCAGTCGTTATCCGCAGCCCGCATGCCATCCGCCCTTGGCAACATGTGCTGGAGCCGCTTTCCGGCTATCTTCTGCTGGCTGAAAAGCTTTACGAACAAGGCATCGCCTATGCCGAGGGCTGGAACTTCGGTCCCAACGACGAAGATGCGAAACCGGTGCAATGGATCGTCGAGCGCCTCACAGAGCAATGGGGCGACGGCGCGAGCTGGCTGCTCGATGGCGGCGAGCATCCGCACGAAGCGCATTACCTCAAACTGGATTGCTCCAAAGCCAGAATGCGCCTCGAATGGCAGCCGCGCTGGCACCTGGACCATACGCTGGAGATGATCGTAACCTGGCAGCAAGCCTGGCTGGCAAAGCAGGATATGCGCAGCTTCACCCTGAAACAGATCGAACAATACGCACAGTGAGAAAAGCATGAGCACCAAAGAACAACTCCGCAACCAGATCGCAGATCTAGTTAAACAATATGCAGACCTCGCCTATGCGCCCAGTACATTCGAAGCGGGCAAGCATGCCGTGCCGCCCTCGGGCAAGGTGATCGGGGCGGCCGAACTGCAGAACATGGTGGAAGCCTCGCTCGACGGCTGGCTGACTACCGGCCGCTTCAACGACGCCTTCGAGAAGCGCCTCACCGAGTTCCTCGGCGTGAAGCACGCGCTCACCACCAACTCCGGCTCCTCTGCCAACCTGTTGGCATTTACCGCACTCACCTCGCACAAACTGGGCGACCGCGCCGTCCAGCCGGGAGACGAAGTCATCTCGGTGGCGGCGGGCTTCCCCACCACCGTGAACCCCATCCTGCAATTCGGCGCAGTGCCGGTCTTCGTCGATGTGCAACTCGGCACCTACAACATCGACCCGGCCAAGATCGAAGCGGCGATCACGCCCAAGACCAAGGCCATCATGCTCGCGCATACCTTGGGTAACCCCTATGACCTCGATACCATCACCGCGCTGGCGAAGAAGCACAAGCTCTGGCTCATCGAAGACTGCTGCGATGCGCTCGGTTCCACCTACAACGGCAAGCTGTGCGGCACCTTCGCCGACATCAGCACACTGAGCTTCTACCCCGCGCACCACATCACCATGGGCGAAGGCGGCGCAGTGTTCACCAACAACGACCAACTGCACCAGATTGTCGAATCGATCCGTGACTGGGGGCGCGACTGCTACTGCCAGCCCGGCAAAGACAACACCTGCGGCAAACGCTTCTGCCAGAAACTGGGCGATCTGCCCTACGGTTACGACCACAAGTACACCTACTCGCACCTGGGCTACAACCTGAAGATCTCCGACATGCAAGCCGCCTGCGCCCTGGCACAGATGGACCGTGTGGAAGAATTCATCGCCGCGCGCAAAGCCAACTTCGCCTACCTGAAGAACGGCCTGAAGAACTGCGAAGAATTCCTGCTGCTGCCGGAAGCCACTCCGAACAGCGACCCGTCCTGGTTCGGTTTTCCCATCACCATCAAGGCGAGCGCAGGCATCAACCGCGTTGATCTGCTGCAATACCTCGACCAGCACAAGATCGGCACGCGCCTGCTGTTCGGCGGCAACCTGACGCGCCAGCCCTACATGACCGGACGCAACTTCCGCATCTCGGGCGAGCTGACCAATTCCGATATCGTGATGAACGACACCTTCTGGATCGGCGTGTATCCGGGGTTGAGCAAAGAGATGCTGGATTTCGTCATCGAGAAGATCGAATCGTTCTTCGGCTTGAACTTCTGACACGGCAGGACTCGCCTTGAAAGCCTCCGACGCACTCGCCAGCTTCCTGATCGTCCACCGGGCGCACACTTGTTTTGAACTAAAGGCGGCGCAATTGCTGCAGTCATTGCCATCAACGAGTACGCCTTAAGGCCGATGTTCCGTTACACTGACAATCTGGAAACTACTACTGAAACATTTGAGGAATTTTAATGAATCGCATTCTAATCACCGGCGGCGCAGGTTTTCTTGGATCGCATCTTTGCGACAGACTAATCAAGGAAGGACACGATGTGCTGTGCGTGGACAATTTTTTCACCGGCGGGAAAAGCAACATCAGCCACCTGCTGACTGACAGCCGCTTCGAACTGATGCGCCATGATGTGACGTTCCCGCTCTTTGTGGAAGTGGACCAGATCTACAACCTGGCCTGCCCAGCCTCCCCCATTCACTACCAGCGCGACCCGGTGCAAACTACCAAGACCTGCGTGCACGGCGCGATCAACATGCTGGGACTGGCCAAGCGGCTGCGCGCCAAGATATTTCAGGCGTCCACATCGGAAGTGTATGGCGATCCGGAGATACACCCGCAGCCGGAGGAATACTGGGGCAAAGTAAATCCCATCGGCTTCCGCAGTTGCTACGACGAGGGCAAGCGGTGCGCAGAGACGCTGTTCTTCGATTACTGGCGCCAGCACAAGCTGCGCATCAAAGTGGCACGCATCTTCAACACCTACGGCCCCAGGATGCACCCCAACGACGGCCGCGTGGTCAGCAATTTCATCGTGCAAGCCCTGAAGGGCGAGGACATCACGATCTACGGCGACGGCCAGCAGACGCGCAGTTTCTGCTATGTGGATGACATGATCGAAGGATTCGTGCGCCTGATGAATTCTCCCGACGACCTGACCGGCCCCGTCAACCTCGGCAACCCGGGCGAGTACACCATGCTGCAACTGGCCGAGACCATCCTCAAGCAGGTCGGATCGAAGAGCAAGCTGGTATTCAAACCGCTGCCGGAAGACGACCCGCGCCAGAGACAACCCAACATCGCGCTGGCGCAGAAGGCGCTGGGCTGGTCACCCCAAGTTCATCTGGATGACGGTCTCAGAGAGACTATCGATTATTTCCGCAGGATTTTGTAGCAGCTTTCCGGTTCGCAACAGCGTATATTACGGCAGGGTTCCCGATGAAATTCAAATTGAAACTCAAGAATATTCCGAAATACCTTTCCTTCTTTTCCGACCTCCGACAATACAAGCGTATGGAGAGTGCTGAAGATATATCAGCGCGCGATCTGTACCCGATACTGGACGAGAAGACTTCAACCACCGCATTTGACACACACTATTTCTATCAGGATATATGGGCCTTCAGGAAAGTACTTGAAAGCGGAGTCACGTCACACGTCGACGCAGGTTCCAAGGTCGACTATGTCGGCTTCCTGTCCACGATCACCCAGGTGACTTTCATTGACATACGTCCGCTGATCACCGACCTGCCCAGTCTGGACAGCAAATCGGGGTCCATATTGGGAATGCCCTTCCCTGACGGATCGGTTACTTCACTTTCCTGTCTGCATGTGGCAGAGCACATAGGCCTCGGCCGCTATGGCGATCCACTGGACCCCCTGGGTACTGTTAAAGCATGCCGGGAGCTTCAGCGAGTACTTGCTCCGGGTGGCAACCTGTATTTTGGCTTACCCATAGGATCGCCGCGCGTCTGTTTCAACGCCCACCGCATTCACTCCACCGATCAGATACTGGAGTACTTTTCAGGATTGAGACTGGTTGAATTTTCCTTCGTCGATGACAAAGGCCGCTTCAGGCAAAACGTCCCCCTGGAATCCGCGCGGGATGCGAAGTATGGATGCGGACTCTTCCATTTCACAAAATAAGGGGGAATGTTCGTGGGGATATACAAAGATCTTCTAGTAAAGATTTCCGGGAATGCCTTTGTGCAGCGCCTGATGGCCAGACAGGTACATGCACTGAATCATGCCATGGGCATCGGCACCAGCGGTGATTTCTCTAACGACGGCGAATTCGTTGTATTCGACCTTCTCAGAAGGAACTGTCAGCCCCCCTATCGCATATTCGATGTCGGCGCGAACAAGGGGCAGTTCCTTACCTATGTGCTGGGCATCATGAAACAAAGCAGTTGCGACATCCATTGTTTTGAGCCAAGTCACAATACCTTTGGATTGCTGCAATCCAATTTCCCCGTTAGCGCTAACGTTACCCTGAACAACATTGGGCTGGGTATGGAAAGCTGCGACGCCGTTCTTCACTACAGCGAGGGCGGCGATGAGGGCGCTTCACTCACAAAAAGGGACTTGAGTCACCACGGCATGATCGCGGATCATTCGGAGAACATCCGACTGACCACACTGGATGAGTACTGCCATTCACATGACATCGAACACATTCATTTGCTGAAGCTGGATATCGAGGGACATGAGCTGGATGCGCTGACAGGAGCTCGAAGCATGATCGATAAGGGCGGGATCGACATCATCCTGTTTGAATTCGGGGGCTGCAATATTGATTCGCGCAGGTTCTTTCGCGATTACTGGAATTTTTTCAAGGACACTGCAATGAGCATTTATCGGGCGACACCGTCTGGTTACCTGCTCAAGATCGAGAAATACTGCGAGGCGCATGAACAATTCTCCTATTCAAACTTCATCGCCATCCGGAATACTTGAATGCAGGAAATATTCCCGCACTTTTATTCCTGCGCTATTCTTTGAGCAACCTTCAATAATTGCATGAATCCCGCACCAGGGAGCCATCCTGAAAATATTCTGCTTCTCCAGCTTGGAGACATCGGCGATGTCGTTTTAACTTCACCGACGATACGAGCTGTAAAAGAAGCATATCCCGAGGCCCGCGTTTCCGTTCTGGTATTCAAACCTTATGGTTCCCTGCTGGCTGCCGATCCCAACCTCTTTGAGGTAGTCGAGACAGCAAGAGTGCGCGGCTCTCTATTCCGCCGCCTGCACGAATTCTGGAGATTCGCCCGGCAACTTCGGCACAAGCGGTATGACATGACGATAGACCTGCGCACCGGCGACCGCGGCGCGATCTTGTCTTTCGCCACTGGCGCCGGGACCAGGATCGGCTGTCAGGGAGTGAAGAACCAGTTCTGGCATGAACTGATCTTCACGCACACCATTCGTGAACTCAAAGTCGCCCCTCCCCCTGTGCATCCGGGGGCTGACCAGTCGCTACGGGTGGTACGCGAACTCGGCATCAATACGACAAATTCGACGCCGAAACTGTATATCGCGGCAGATGTGAGTCATGCGGCGAATACCTTGCTTGCGCAAGCCGGCCCCGGAGCTGGAATCAAGTTCGTGACCATCAATCCCTTTTCGCGCTGGAAGTACAAGGAGTGGGATAACAGGAAATGGGGAGAGGTGATCGACCGGATCTGGGAAGCGCACCACCTGCCCGCAGTGCTGATAGGTTCAGTGGAAGAAGCTGCGGGTTGCCAGGAGATCGTCACCGGTCGCGAAGGTCGCGCTTTCAATCTGGCCGGGAAAACCACGCTCGCCGAACTGGCCGCCGTGATCTCTGCAAGCTCGCTGCACTTGGGCGTGGACAGTGCTGCGCCGCACATCGCGGTTGCACTGGATACGCCGACAGTAACCATTCATGGACCCACCGACTGGCGCGCATGGCGCATCGTCGACGAACGTCACAGGATCATCAGTCCAGAGATGGATTGCCTGCCATGCAACAAGACGGGGTGCGAAGGCAGCGGCAGCAGCAAGTGCCTTGATGAACTTGCTTCCGAGCCCGTTGCCCGTGTCGCGCTGGAGCTTCTGGGCAGCACGCAACAGTAATCAGGTGCGGACAGGAAGCGGAACGACGGTGGCAACGATGATGTCGCTCTGCACCCGGATGATGTAGCGGCTGTCGATCTTCTTGATGCAGTTGAAGACCTCCGAGATGTCGGGGCGCCCTTCGCGGCCGTCAAAGGTGCGTGCATCGTCGACGAAGATCACATGGCCGCGCACCGGATGCTCCGCGATCTGGTTCAGCGAGATCAGGATCGGGTCCTCGATCTCGCCCTTGCCTGTCACCCCTCCGCTGTAGTGACCGTCCAGCCAGAACGCAGCCGGCTCCTGCAATTCGGCCAGTATCTCCGGCATCTTCTTCGCGCAGTCGCCCAGCACGATCCTGACGTTGGCATCGTTTGCAAAGCGTTCGCATGCTTTCCCGTGCAGGGCCGCATCGACCTCGATCGAGATCACGCTCGCATACATATCCTTGATCGCCGCTACTGTGTCGCCGTAGTAAGTGCCGGTCTCGACAAAAACGCGGGGGTGCGGATCGGGGATGTTGTGGCGGATCACGGCCAGCTTCACCGACTGCGGCGGCAGCGCATATTCCCCGCGCATAGTCGCTTCGATGAAACGATGCTCACGGCGCCTGCGGTCATTCGCTCTTTTCAAGGCCCGAAAGATTCCCTTTTTTTGCGACATATTCTTCTCCAGTGATTTATTGCAGTGCGCCCATCAGCCTGAATACCTTCTCGAAGCGCATCTCCCAGCTATGTTCGCGCAAGGCGCGCGCCCGGCCAGCACGGCGGATGTCCTCTGCGGTTTCGGGAGTAGCCAGCAGCCAGCGTATCTTTTCGAGCAGATCGTCGAATCCGCTGTAGGTGACAATCTCGCGCCCGATCTCGTAGAACGGAGCCAACTCATCGTGATGCTCGGTCAGGTACAACCCGCCGCTCATCGGCACCTCGAAGTCGCGCCCTTTCAGGCAATAAGCGCCCTTGTGTCCCAGCACGCCGCCAAAGCCCAGGTTGATCCGGCTTCGCGACCAGGTGCGCACCATCTCTTCCATGGTCAGCGGGCCGTTCGGCCAGCCGGGCCCGAAGGTCTCGACCTTGATTCCCGCATCGCGAAGCCTGGAGATAGTCCCGGGGCGATCGCCGTAGCATTGGCCCACGAATGAGATGTCATACAGCTTGTTCTCATCATAGGGTTTGTGGACGGTAGGGTTCGCGCCTTCTGGAAGATAGACCGGCGTCGCACCCTCGACGACATATTTTTCCAGCGCATCTTCGGTGCTGGTCCAGCACAGATCGAAGTGTCGGCAGATGTCGCGAGCACCAGCGGCATGGCCCTTGCGCACCCTGCCGACGAAGGTCTCCTTGTCGTTGAGCGCAAGGTTGACCATCGGTGCGCCGAGGCTGCGCAGTCCCTGCAATACGTCGCCGTCGACCTGCTCGCCGGACAGATAGGCGAACACGACGTCGAAGGGCCGCTCTGCCGCCGCCGCGCTTGCCGCCTGCAACAGCCCCTTGTTCATGGCTTCCCGCCAGCCTGCATCCCCCGGCTGTCTCCCGTCGCTAAGCATGGGATCGCGCCAGTCCAGATGCTTCACCTTGCCGAATGCCGCCAATGAAGATTCGAAGGACGGGCCTTCCCAGTTGTAGCTGTGATAGATGGCGAGGATATGCAGGTCGCCCTTGGTTCTCGGCTGCCTGCCAGACGACTTTGCCAGCCGCGTCCTGATCTCCGCCTCTCCGGGGATCGCTAGCTGTCGCGACTCGAACCGCTTGCTGTAATACCTCTCCTCCCGCTCCAGGCGGCGTAGATTGCGCGACACGCGCAGCGAACGCAGCAGTGCGCGTATGCGTTCTCTCATCGGCGATAGGTATACAGGCGGGGGCCGGCGGATTTGCTTTCGAGATCGTTCATCATGTTGAGGATGTGGCCCGAATCGATGGCCGGTGCGGAGAAGCGGCGCGCCGCGTCCACACACACCTCCAGCGCGCCGACACCCGCCCCCACCATGAAGCAATCTGGATTCTCGGGAACATGCCGGAACGCCTCCTCGCGCATGGAATCCCATCGGGTAGCGACGTAGGAAGCCGGTATCGGCACATGAACCAGTCTGGGATGCGATCCCGCGCGTTCGAACCACGATTTGCACGCCGCCTCATTGAAATCCGAATTGACGATGCAGACCGTCTTGCCGTCCAGCGCTTGGGCGAAGCGCGGACTGGAAAGATAGGAATACACGCAATAGAACGGGATGTAGTTCGAACCGGCAAGCTTGATCTGGTTGCGCTCGAGGAATCTCAGGAAGCGGATCGCAAAGTCCTTGCCGTCCTTCTTGCCGAACAGGGCGCGCAATCCTTTGCGCTCGCGTGTGTTGCCAGGAAAGATCAGCGGGGCCATGATGCCTTTGCTGACCAGGTAGCGCATCGCCTCGGCATGCGCGGGGAAAGCGGCTTTGATTGCGCCCACCGACTCGGCCTGCTTGTAAAGACCGTTGCATTTCAGCGAACCACTGTAGAACGCATACTCTCCGTCGGCAAAGCGCACCACCGGCAGCGGGGCGTGATCCCTGATCGCAGTCTCGATGCGATCGGCTAGCGAAGTGAGATAGGCGGAGCCGGTGGATACCGATTCATGGAACAGGCAGATCTCTTCCTCCCGCTGTCCCGGCGCGTTAATCGCAAATACCGGCTCGTTGTCGATGCCCTCAATCGCCAGATGCGCGAAGCGGAAATGCTCGCCGCCAAGAAGATGAGCGAGGTGATCTGCGCTCGGTATGTTGCCCGTGTGTTTTGCTTTCATCATTCGCCCATGCCTCTTAATAAGTCCCTGTATTTGTCTGCAAAGACCGGATTCAAAGTATTGCGGAATATCACCACGTTATCGGAAAAACGTTCCGTCTTGCAGATATCCGAAGTGACTTCCTGGAACACATACGACAGCAGCGCTTTCGTGTTGTGCTCGTCGAATACATGGAAGTGGATGAACGGGTATTCCAGCGGGTAATTCTCGTGGAACTTCCGCTGCCAGCCGTCCTTTACGACGGCCGATTGACGATAGTCCTCGGTGTGGGTCGTGTCACCGTAGCCGGTCTGTTTTTCAAAATCCTCGATAAGATGTTCCAGCGGCGTCGGCTCCCTGAACCTGTCGTAGGTGTAAGCATAATGCGGCAGGGCATGGAACTGGTAGCCGCCTTTTCTGGTGATGAAATAGAAATTCAGCAACAGCCAGATTGGATTGGGCGAGTGTTCCAGCAGATTCGAGGAGATAGAGACGTCATATCTGTTGTGCAACTCGGGTTTGGCATGGGCATCGTGCATGTCCAGCACCACGGTCTTGCGATCGCGCGGGATGCGGGCGCCATGAACCCGATATTTGAATTCCTGCTTGATGTATCGCTTCAGGACCGATAACAGTTTGCCGATCGTTCTCCCGTCCGTGGACTGCAATACCTTGCCGAAGCCGCCATCCGGGATGTTGATGTCCTCGATCCGGCAATGCTTGTAATCGACCAACTGGTCGACGGTGCCGCCCGCACGCGCAACGAAGCCGCGTATGTTCGCTTCAACCTGTTTGTCGATGTCGGTACCCAGCAATAATGACATTCTCTTCCCTTCAGATCGGATAGTTGGCGATCTCTTCGCGTATCACACGATACCTTGCCAGTTTTCCCTGTGCATCCCGGTCGCCCGGGCTCACGGCGAGCTTGATGCGCAAGGCGAACATCCTCCACCTTGCCCTGCGATCCTGCTTTCTGCATAACTTGCGCATGGTCGCGGGACGATAATGCTTGCGATAGAACAGCAATTCGCCCCTGAACTTCTTCCTGACTACCTCCGCCGGCATGGTCGCTCTCTCGCTCTGCCCGCCATGATGCATGATGACCGCCGAATCGATAAGACCGATTATAAGACCGCGTTTGCGTATCCG
Source organism: Gammaproteobacteria bacterium (assembly GCA_018813765.1). Lineage (GTDB taxonomy): Bacteria > Pseudomonadota > Gammaproteobacteria > Burkholderiales > Gallionellaceae > Sideroxyarcus. Next base: position 217,413 of record JAHJBC010000001.1, read on the forward strand.
CAGGCATATGTCCTGATCTTCGCCGTACAAGAAGAAATCTTCGTCGAATCCGCCGATTTCCTTCAGCAAGGAAGCGCCGGCGATCTGGCATGCGCCCAGCACACAGGCGATCTCTCCCGGCAATGCGCCGATGTCCGCCGCACCATACCGATGCCCGGGATAACGGTAAGAGACCGAATCCTGCCGCGAACCGTCCGGATTGAGCACCTTGGGACCGGCCAGCCCGACATCCGGATGAGCATCCATGAATTCGATCATCTTGATGAACGATTCTGGCTCGACCGTCGTATCCGGGTTGAGGAACACGACATGGCGCCCGTGGCATTCGCGCAAAGCCTGGTTGTTGGCCGCACCGAAGCCGCGATTGGTGTCGTTAGCGATGACCCTCACCGACGGGAACCTCTGCCTGATCAACTCTGCGCTGCCATCACTGGACGCGTTGTCCACGACGAATACCTCAAGGCTCACGCGCCGAGAAGCCAGCACCGACTCCAGACATGCGTTCGTTAGATCAGCGGTGTTATAAGAGACGATGATGACGGAGATATCCATGCAGTGTCACGCCCCGGATTTGCGGGACAGTGTTTCCCGGTAGAGTTGCTCCATGTTTTCCGCCAATCTTTTCCAATCGTGTTCTGCGGCGGTCTGCGATGCAGATTCACCCATCCTTGTACGACGTTCCGCGTCCGCCAGTTCGGCCATGCTCGCGGCCGCCGCTTCCACATCCTGCGGCGCGGGCAGGATGTAGCCGTTGCAGCCTTCTTCCACCAGGTCTTTCGCGCCCACGTTGGGGCTGACGATCACCGGCAGTCCGGCGGCCATCGCTTCCAGCACCACCATACCGAAGGTGTCGTAGCGTGAGAACAGCACGAATGCGTCCGCCGCACGATAGTAACGTTCCAGCCCGGCGACCTGTGTTCCGGCGAAGGTCACTGCCTCGCCTATCCCCAGTGACTGCGCCAGTCTGCGATATTTTGCTTCGTCGCCGCGCCCCACCACCAGCAGGTGGATATTTGCCTCCGACGCAAGCGCCCTTGCCTTGGCCAAGGCAAGGATGATGGTGTCCAGCCCCTTGACCTCGAAGTTCATGCCGACGAACAGCAACAACATGTCCGTTGGGCCTATGCCATATCTTCCCCTGATCTCGGCACGGCACGCGGTTCGATCCGGCGTCGCAAAACGTGCCACTTCGACGCCGGGATGCACGACCTGCCACTGTCCCGGCAACTCGCCGTATTCCTGGCGAAAGGCCTGCATGGCCAGAGTGGAAACCGGCAGGAACCGTGAATTAGCGCCGTCGCGCATCAGTTTGCGTTCGACCGCGATCACTGCGCGGTCGTACAGGCTGGGGCGGCGCTTGCGCACATCCCTGACCCAGCCTGCATGCGGCACTCCGTGCGCAGAATAGATGTCGGCACGGAATATCCAGTGATGCGAATGAACCAGGTCGAAACCCATGCGTCCCGTCTTCCAGCGGACGAACCAGGCAAAGAACAGCGGGCCGAGGAAACGCGGGAAGCCGACCTTCGGCACTTTGTGGAAGGTGACCCGGTCCGAGCTGGCAACCCAACGGTTCGCGAACACGTGGATGTCGTATGCCTCGTTGCACGCCAGCCGTTCCGTTATCTCGCTGGCGAACCTTTCTCCGCCACCGACCAGGCCGTATTTGGGTACCACAACAGCGATCTTGCGCGGCATGTTCCGATAGTGTCCGTGATTTGTGGTTTGTTGCCCCGGCATCCGGCCCGGACCTCGAAATTCTGGCTATACTCGCACCTGTGTTTGGTATGTGCGCCGGATGACCCGAAAGCGGCGGCAGTTTATCACGACATCAAGACAGGATTTATCCCTACAATATTCAGCACCATGTTCTGAAGAACCCCTGCGCATGTTCACCATCATCATTCCATCCTGGAACAACCTTGCCCTGCTACAACTGTGCGTGCGCAGCATCCGGCAGAACTCCGCTTACGAACACCAGATCGTCGTGCATGTGAACGACGGCAGCGACGGCACGCTGGCATGGGTGCGCGAACAGGGCATCGCGCATACCGCCTCGCCCGACAACATCGGCATCTGCCTGGCAGTGAACGAAGCCGCGATGCATGCCACGCAGGACTACATCCTGTACCTGAACGACGACATGTATTGCTGCCCCGGCTGGGATACGGCACTGGTGAAAAGGCTGAAGCAGCTGGATACCGACCTGTTCATGCTCTCTGGCACCATGATAGAACCGCGGGAGACCAACAATCCCTGCGTGGTCGTGCGTGACTATGGCAGCGATGCACACCTGTTTGACGAGACGAGACTGCTGGCGGATTTGCCGGACATCAGCAAGGCGGACTGGAACGGCGCGACCTGGCCGCCCACATTGGTGTCGCGACGCTGGTGGTTCAAGGTGGGCGGTTACAGCAGCGAGTTCTCGCCCGGCATGAGCAGCGACAACGATTTCTCGATGAAGCTGTGGCATGCGGGATGCCGCGTGTTTCTCGGCGTGGGCGATTCCTTCGTGTACCACTTCCAGTGCAAGTCCACCGGCAAGGTGAAAAAGAACGACGGCGGACGCCAGTTCCTCAACAAGTGGGGCATGCGCCAGTCGGTGTTCGACCGCTACTACCTGCGGCGCGGACAGGCGGCACAGGGGTTGAAACTGGATGAGCCGGAAGACACGCGCGAGTTGCGCTGGCAATTACTACGCAGTCGCATCAAACGGGCGCTGGGGTAAATTGTCGGACTGAAAGCCTGCCGAAGCAGTCCGACCTACACCAACTCGCTTCGTGGGTCGGGCTTTAGCCCGACTTGTCGGATTGAGTTCCAGCCTAAAATTTGTTTGGAGATCGAGTGGAATTCAGTACCGCCAGCTTGCGGTACTTGAGCCAAGTGGTACGCATGTTCATCACGGCGATCTGCCATCCGGCAACGCCGTCCAGCACGCCCAACCGAATAAGGTAAGTGCGCAGGAACGCCCAGCCCGCGCTCGCCGCCGCCCCCGCCAGAGTCGTGCGCTTTCCCTTCCAGTACATCTGCTGCGCCGCTGCGGTGGAATAATGCTCGACCTTGCGTTCGACATCGTCCATCGTGAGGTAGCTGTAATGCAGCAGCGGGTGCTTCAGTCTGGCACTGCTGCCTTTTAGCAGCACGCTCTCGTGCACCAGGCTGTTGGAGAACCTGCCCCTGCCACGCTTGAACAATCTCAGCACATAGTCCGGGTACCAGCCGCTGTGACGGATGTATGTACCGCAGAACTGCGACAGACGCGGGCAATAGTATCCGTCGGCCTTGTTCTTGCGCATCGCCTGCTCCAGCTCGGCGCGCAGTTCGGGCGTGACGCGTTCGTCGGCGTCGATGGAGAACACCCAGTCGCCCGTGGCATGGTCCAGCGCGCGATTCTTCTGCGGACCGAAACCGGGCCAGTCGTGCTCGTAAACTTTGGCGCCCATCTCTCGCGCGATGGCGACGGTGTCGTCGCTGCTGCCCGAATCCACCACGACGATCTCGTCCGCGAACGCCACCGATTCCAGACAGGGCCGGATGTTGGCGGCTTCGTTTTTGGTGATGAGAATGACAGACAGGATAGGCACCGTCAGCTTCCGTTCTCGGCAGGCTTGTATTCCGGCACCCATTGCTGCATACCCAGTCGGACTGCCTCGTCAGTCAGGATGACATCCCCGGAAACCCAGTCCTGCAATGCGTGCAATCCATCGGCATCCACAGAGCGTGCCTGCGCGATGCGTAATTTTGGATGGGGTGTGGGCAGGGTGCTTTCGTTATCGGCCAGCAATTCTTCGTACAGTTTCTCACCCGGACGCAGGCCGGTGAACTGGATGGTGATATCGTCATCGCGCAGACCGGAAAGTCGGATCAAGTCTTTCGCCAGATCAACGATCTTGACCGGCTCACCCATGTCGAGCACGAATATTTCCCCGCCCCTACCCATGGAGCCGGCCTGCATCACTAGTTGTGCGGCCTCGGGAATGGACATGAAGAAACGGGTGATGTCGGGATGCGTCACGGTGACTGGGCCGCCTTTGGCTATCTGCTCACGGAACTTCGGAATGACGCTGCCGTTGCTGCCCAGTACGTTGCCGAAGCGCACGATGACGAAGCGTGTGCCTTCAGTTCGTTGCAGGCCCTGGCACACTATCTCAGCCATGCGCTTGGTCGCGCCCATCACATTGGTCGGATTCACGGCCTTGTCGGTCGAGATCAAAACGAATTTCTCGACGCCTTGGCGTTGCGAGATCGCCGCTACACGCCAGGTACCCAGCACATTGTTGCGCACTGCTTGCCAGGCATTGGCGTTTTCCATCAGCGGCACATGCTTGTAGGCTGCGGCGTGGAACACCACGTCGGGCTTGCATTCGCCGAACACCTGTTCCAGCCGCGCCTCGTCGCGTACGTCCCCCGCCAGATAGGAGATGTCAATCTGCGGAAATACGGCGCTTAATTCCTGTTCCATGTTGTAGAGGGCGAACTCGCCGACCTCGAACAACACCAGCCTTTTCGGCGCAAAGCGTACGATCTGGCGGCACAGTTCGGCTCCGATGGATCCCCCGGCTCCGGTCACCAGCACGACTTTGCCACCCAGCAAACCGTGAAGACCGGCAGTATCCAGTTGCACTGCGTCACGCCCCAGCAGGTCATCCAGTTCCACCGCGCGCAGTTGCGACACGGAAACACGACCGCTCAGCAGATCGTCGAACGAAGGAACCGTCAGTGCCTTGATGCCGTTGCTGTTGGCCAGTTCGATGGCACGCTTGCGCACCAGATGCGGAGCCGATGGCATGGCGATGATGACTTGTCTGACCCCAAGCCGGTGAGCCCAGTGAGGCAGGCTGCCGAGACTGCCCAGAACCTTAATGCCATTGAGCAGCCGACCCTGCTTATCAGAGTCGTCATCGAGGAAGCCGACCTGACGCCAGATTTGGCTTCGTTGCAGATCCTTGGACAGGCCGACGCCCGTTTCGCCCGCCCCCAACACCAGCACCGGCTCGCCGCCCAGTCTGAAACCACCGAAAAGGCTGCGCTCCTTCCACAGGCGGTAGAGCAGGCGGTCTCCACCCATCGCCAATAGCAGCAAGATGGGGTCGAGTACCAGCACCGAGCGCGGCACCACCGCATCAATGCGGAACATCCACAGTACCAGCGGGATCAGCATCGCCGCCAGCGCGACTGCCATGAAGATACGGCGCAAATCGGCCATGCTGGCATAGCGCCAGACGCCGCGATACAACCCCATCTGCCATAGGACTAGCGTTTGCAACGGGGCGATCCAATACAGGGTGCGAAGCATCTCGTCGCGAAAATTCTCCGGCAGGTCAAAATTGAAGCGCAACAGATACGCGCCGACCCATGCAATGGCTGCGACAAACAGATCGTGCATGACTGCCAATGCGGTATAGCGGCTTACCCTAAACATTCCGGCTCCGTTCGTGTCTTTTCCAGGCTGCATCGAGAGGATACATCAGCGCGGCATAGATGCAGGCCCAGGCAAAAAAAACAAGAAAAACATTACCAGTTCCGGAAGCCGCCAATGCCGATATTCCGCCGCCCAGCATCAGCGCATATTCGATCAGCGCCACTCTGAAATGACTCCACCCCATGCGAATCGCGCGCTGATAGTAATGATCGCGGTGCGCCTCGGTGACCTTTTCGCCTCGAAAAGTGCGATTGATCAACGTGACGCTTGCATCTACGATGAAAGGGGAAAACACCAGCAATGGGAACCATGCCTCCCAGCTTCCATGCTGCCAGCCCCACAGACCCATCGCAGCAGCCATGAATCCCAGCGGGATGGAACCAGCATCGCCCATGAACAATCTGGCGCGCGGAAAATTGAAATACAGAAAACTCGTTGCAGAAGCGCAGATGGCCATATTCAGCAGGCCAAATGCCTCGTTCCGCGCAGTCATTGCTGCAATTCCATATATGCCGAATCCGATTATGGTCATGCCGCCAGCCAAACCGTCCGAGCCATCCATGAAGTTATAGAGATTGGTCATCCACATCGTTAACAATATCGTCAGGAGTGCGATCACGATCCCATGCTGCGCATATAAGCCTGAACCAATCACGAGCAAAGCGGCGGCAACAATCTGGGCCGACAGGCGAAGTTGTACGGATAAACCGCGGATATCATCCAGCAGCGAAATACAGAACAGAAGCAATAGCGGCAACACCAGCCACCACTCCAATTCAACTGGCCCCAACGCCCACCCCAGCAGCACACCAACCCATAGACCGATACCTCCGATCCTGGGAACCGGATTCGCGTGCAATGACCTGTCGTTGGGGATATCCCGAAGATGGCTAGCAAACTTGCTACTCAGAAGAAAAGCGAGCAGCAACAGCGTAACCATCATCGAAACAATCGGAAAATATTGACTCATAGATATGCGGTTCGATACCAGGTTGCCGTTTCTTGCATCCCTTGCTGAATGGAAAATGGCGGATTCCAGGCAAGTTCGCGGCGGATTCTAGCACTGTCGATCTGTAGCGACTCCAGCAGTCGTGCCGCCTGATCGGACCTGCCAGTCAGTCGTGCGCCCAGTCTCAACAGCACCGCTGGACAGGGGAACAGCCGCGCCGGATGGCCCATCGCTTGGCCCAGTCGGCGCAGCAATTCCGGCGTGGAGATGTCTTCGCCATCGCTGACCAGCCAGGTATGCCCGGCAGCGGCCGGATGCGCGGCACAGACGATCAACGCATCGGCCAGGTTCCCGACATGGATGAGGCTGCGCAGGTTGTGCACCGAGGCCAGCGGCAACGGGATACCTTTTGACAACACGCGTAGCATCTGCGCCAAGTTGCCCTTTACGCCCGGACCATAGACCAGCGGCGGGCGCACGATGACGACTTCCAGTCCGGTTTCCGCCGCGATGCGATGCAAGGCCTTCTCCGCTTCCCATTTCGAGAAGCCATAGGGGTCTTGCGGCGCAGGCGGGTCAGTCTCGCAATAGACATGTCCGTCCGCCGTCTCCTCGCCGTTCACCTTGATGGAGCTGACAAACACCAGCCGCTTCACACCCGCCTCCGCCGCCTGGCGCGCCAGATTCTCCGTTCCCTGCACGTTCACGATGCGGAAAGCGGCCAGCGGGTCGATCGCGGACTCATGCATGACATGCACGCGGGCGGCGAGATGGATGACGACATCAATGCCGTGCAAAGCTGCGCGCCAGTCGGTGTAGCCGTCGATGTCGCCGACAGCCACGTCCTCGACGCTGTCTTGCGTTTCAAGCCTGACGCGCAAAGCACGCCTCACGAAATGATCTTTCCGTCGCAAAGCAGCCACGAGCGCGCTACCGACGAAACCGTTGGCGCCGGTAATCAGAAATTTTTTCTGCATTACGGTGGATATCTCCGCATTAAGTTTGCATTTCAGTTTGGTCACAACAGTAATCAGCGAACACGGAACACGCCCTTCGGTTCAATACCATTTCCTGCATACCCTGAGCATGGGTTGTTCGATGTAACGGAAACTCAGATCCCCCGCTGCGAGCGTCAACAGCAGCATGACCGGCAGCACGACCAGATTGTCCGATACGCCCTGCAATGCGAACTGCCCCCAGATTTTCCCCAATAGCGCAAGAACAAGGATATGAGACAGGTAGATCGAGTATGACGCATCGCCGATTCTTCTCAGAAACGGCCACATCAGCATGCCGGACTGCTCTGCACGCACCGCCGACAGGACAATCATGCCGGCTGGCAGCCCGAATATCAGAATGCGCCACCATCCGGTGGGCCCAACGATACCGGTCGCGTCCCGATAAGACAGGAACGCGATGATGGCCAGCATTGCGCTCAAGACGGCCACTATCGGCAGGCTGTATTTCAAAGCATCCTTCATGACCGAACCGTATTGAGCAATGAGACAACCGCACAGGAATTCCAGCGTCATGGGGTTGGTAGTCAAACTGTATGTTGCCGATCCGCTCAGGGACAGCAGGTTCAGGATAACCACCGCCAGCAACCATGCTGTCAGCAGTTGCATTCTATTGCCAGCCGGCGCCAACCGCACAACAGCGAAAAACATCAGGTAAAAATACATCTCGTGAATCAGCGTCCAACCGACCGACAGCAATGGATAGGTATCCTGCGGCAACAACAAGAACGAAGCCGGGATATCGATGATGCGATCATGCGACCCGATCACCCAGGATGGTTTGACGAATAAGACCGCCAACAGCAGCGCGGAATAAAACCAGTACAGCGGGTAAATCCGCGTGACGCGGTGATACAGGAATCTGTTGGCTTCCATTCGCCCTGAGCGGTTGCTGGTAACGACCATCATCACAAACCCGCTGATGACGAAGAATAGATCCACGCCGAATTGACCGAAGTCCAGCCAAGCCGGGAGTATCACCCCGCCGCCTCCATACTTCGACTCTATCGAGGTCAGATGAAACATCACTACCGCCAGCACTGCGATGCCCCGAAGCGCTTGAACATTGAGAAATCTTGTGTTGGAGAAATTCTGCATAGCTGACAGTGGATGGATGGTTTGGCTTTAATCCCCGCCAGCCCGCTTCGCTTTACGCTTGGCGAATCGATCGAGATAGAAATGCTTCAAAGCGTCATATAGTACTTCTGCGCTGAATACCTGCTCTACTCTATTCCTTGCATTCGCGCCCATCTCTCTGTACTTCTCCGGTTGATGGAGGGCTTCGCGCATGATGCACACCAGCCCTTCTCTATCGCCCGGCCTTATCAGCACGCCACTGTAACCGTCCGCAATCGCATCGAGCAACCCCGGGATGTGTGTGCCGATGGCGGGTACGCCTAGCGCGGCCGCTTCGATCACGACGCTGCCGAATCCTTCGCGGTAACTCGGCAAACAAAACAGGTCTGCCGCCGCCATGTAGTCCTCAGGCCTGTCTGCGAAACCGACGCAGTGAACCCGATCCGCGCACGCCCTCGCAATACCCCGCACTTTTGCCGCGATGTCCTCCTCATCCGGTCCTGCCAGTAGCAGGTGAGCGCGCGCGTCATTCACCGCAGCGAAGGCGTGCGCCAGATCGAGCAACCCCTTGTCCCGGTTCATACGCCCGAGGAACAGGAAAACGACAGCATCACTGGGTATGTGCAACTCACAGCGAATTTTTTCCCCGACCTGCGCATCGGCACGAAACTTTTGCAAGTCCACACCAGACAATGATCCCTTCGACAGCACCGGCAGCGCTTTGCCCACATGCGAAAAACCGTGTTCATACAGGAACGCGGATTGCGAGGGACTGTCGGTGAGGCAGACGCTGTTCAGCGTATTGATCAACCGGTCAACGGCATAATAGAAGTCGCGGGCCAAACCGTGCCGAGTCGCCCACACCTGGCCGGTGAAGGTGTGCATGCGCACCGGCACGCGGCACAAAAATCCGGCGATAGCCGTCAGCAGACCGGCCTTGGGCATGATGGAGTGGACAATATCCGGCTGGATGGTGCGGAATATACGGCATAGTGCGAACAGTGCCTTGAGGTCGGCGAACCATGCGGCCCTGCGTTCGAGATCGAGATCGATCCAGCGGATACCGGGATATCTATCGCGGTAGACAGAGACGCCCTGCCCGACCACGGTCACCTCGAAATCCTGCGGCAGGCGCTTGAGGGTGTTGGCCAGATGCCAGGGCACGACATAGGCAGCCGTAACGACGCGAATGACCTTTAGCTTGCGTTGTACGGATTCAGTTCGCGCCATGTTTCATGTACCTGACAAGCTCGCCCATGCCAGCTTCCAGCGAAACGTTGTTGCGGTGACCCAGTTCGGCCTGAATGCGGTCGCTGCGGTAGATGGCCCGACCGGTCAGCGCATCGACCCTGGATGGCTTCAGCGGGAACCGGGGGAGCCAACCGCATGCCGCCGCCAGCACGCGTAGCGGCGCTTCAGGCAGACGCAACTGCGGACCGGTCTTGCCCAGCTGCATCGCGATGATGCGCACCAGTTCTTCCAGAGTGCAGTGATCTGAGACGATGTAACTGCGGGCATTGGCGGGCAATGTACTGTTAGCACAGTGCAACAGCGCATCCACGACGTTCTCCACATGAATGTAGTTCGCCGTTGCGCCGCGCGGGCCGATGAAAAAGAACAGGCCCCTGTCTATCATGCGGATCAACTGGAACAGCGAGCGGTTGCTCATGTCGACGCCATACACATTTGACGGCCGTAGCAGTACGCAGGGCAATCCGCTCCGCTCCGCCGCCTCCAGCACCAGCGCGTCCGCTGCCGCCTTGCTGCGTTCGTAGGGATTGCCCGGCCGGATAGCGGCATCCTCGCGCACTTCGCCGTTGCGCACGGCGCCGTAGAGTCCGGTGCTGCTGAGCTGCACCCAGCGTCCGATCTCGCCTTGTGCAACGCGCAACAATTTGCGCGTTCCGGTCACATTCGTTTCTTCCATCCGGGATTTGTCCTGCAACTCTGCCGCACAATGGTAGAGCACATCCACGCCGCGCACGAATCTTTTGAGTTCATCCTCGGGACCGCCAAGATCGCCGACCTGACGGATCGCGCCAGAGAGTGGCGGCGCTTCGGCAGTGCGTGTCAGATAGCGCACCTCGTCGCCGAGTGCGACATGGCGCGCCGCCAAATGGCGGCCGATGAAGCCGGTGCCTCCTGTGATGGCCACCACCCTAGACATGGAGTCCCCTGTATATGCGTTTGAGCAAGGGGCGGAGCAGGAAATAATGCAGCCAATCCTTCAGGTAACGGCCGCGCAGATGCCATAGCGACAGCCATGCGGTCATCAATACATCGTGTGTGATACGCCAACTCGGCCGCGTCGTCACATTGTCACGATGCCGACGGTATCGCGCATGGATGCCCGGAATATATCCATAAAGTCCATCGCTCCCGACCACGTCCAGCCACAGCTTCCAGTCGGACACCACCGGCAGTGCAGGATGAAAACCGTAGGACGGGATATGCGAACGCCGCACCATTACTGCAGTGGCTGCGTAAGGTGTGCCATTACGGATTATCCCGGAGGCACCCCGCCCCTCACGCAGGGGCACCCTGTCACTGGAACGGATGCCAAGCTGCACCCCGTCGGCATCGATCCAATCCACGTCATGACCACATAGCACGCGTTTCTCATCGGCAGCGAGCCATGCCGCCTGTCTCGAGATCTTGCCCGGCAGCAGAACATCGTCACCACCCATGAAGGCGATGAATTCACCGGAACAATGTGCGAGACCGATATTGCTGTTGGCAGTAATCCCAACGTTTTGGGGGTTTAAGATTGGCTTGAGGCGATGCGGATAACGCTGCGCCAGCTCGCGGATGATGGTCTGCGTACCGTCGCGCGAAGCATCATCTGCGACCACCACCTCAAGATTTTCGTAATCCTGTTCCAGTGCACTCTCCAGCGCTTCGCGGATGTATTTATTCTGGTTGTAGCAGATAACGAGGATGGATATGCGCGGAGATCCTGCACCACCCGCCTCGTCGTCTCTGTCAATAGCCGTCATCTCACTTGCACCTCATCAGAGCGTCTCGATGAAAGCCTTGAATTCCTGCCATTGCCGTTCCTTGCTGTACAGGGAGCCAACTTTCTGTCGTGTGCTCTCGGCAATGGCGGCATGTTGCGGCCAGTCCTGCAACACTCGCTCGATCTGCTCGAACATCCCGTCCGCATCCCGGTAAGTATAAAAATCCATTCCGGGGTCGAAACCCTCCGGGTAGGCCCCCTCTTCCGAGATCAGGAAAGCCCCGAGTCCCGTCGCCTCGAACAGGCGCATGTTGCTTTTGAAAGCCTGATTGTGGTCGGTATAGGCATTCACCACGATCTTGGCCTGACCGATGGTACGGTACAACTCTCCGCCATACAGCGGCGGTAGCGCATGTTCCAGGATGAACGGATTGATTCTGCGCGCGAACGGAGAACGGATGTGGGTCCACGGCAACCCTGGGATGCGGAACAGCGTGGGCCGTGAAGTATCGCACTGCAGATGGCAGCGTACATCGTGATCGCTTGTACACCCGTATTCCAGCAATTGCTGTATCAACCCGTTGCGGACCTTGAAGAACGCGCGCGCGTATTGGCCGTAGAACAGTACATCAAGGGGCCGCTCATTTCCTGCCAGTGCAGCCCAGATAGCCGGTACGGCCGGCTGCAATTCGCAGGCAGCCAGCCCGAGCGAACGCCAGTGCTCGATGTAGGGGCGATGCAGCGAGAGTTGACCGTCATAGTCCCGGAAGGTGCGAGGGCGCGCCTCGATGATACCGTTCCAGTACACGCATTTCATGCGCGAGCGACCAAGCTTGCGAATGAAGCCATCATCACAGAAAGCGGACATGTTATAAAACACGTCCGGTTTGTATTCTTCGATCTGTGCCAGCTTGATGGCATCACGATCCTGGGTGCGCATGCCATGCTCACGTGCCCACGCCTGCTGCAATCGGTCATAGTCCCACAGCGTGAAGAACGCCTCTTCGGGCTTGTCTTCCAGTGCCGGTGCAAGAATGTAGGCGGAGCCATAGCCGTCCCCGATGATCAGGCGGCGCAAGGACTCGAAGTCCATCTCATCCGTGATGCCGTATCTTTCCTCAAACTGCGGAATATGCGGTGGGTAACTATGCAAACATTGAAAAACTTTCATGGAAAGCCTGCGCGCCCTTTTCTATAGCGAGTCCAGATTGTCGCCGTTTCACTAAAGTGACGATCCGCGCGATTCGCGCATCTACCGGCCACCCTGTCTATACTCCGCGATGCATGCCACAACATACTCGACCTGCCCGCGCGCCATGTGTGGCCCGATGGGCAGGCTCAACATCTCGCGACTAATAGCCTCCGCAATTGGCAAGCCGCCAGCTGGAATCGCCAGTTCGATATAGGCCGGTTGCCGATGAGGGGGAATGGGGTAATGGATCATGGTATGCACCCCGCCATTCTGGAGATGCACCTGTAAGGCATCACGGCGGGGAGTCCGCACGGCAAACAGGTGCCACACCGGATCTGCCCATTCAGGAACATAAGGCAGCACGAGACCGCCGCCCGCCAGTGCATCCAGATAGGCAGCGGCTACAACCTTGCGCCGTTCGTTCCACGAATCCAGCCGACGCAGCTTTACTCGCAACAGTGCCGCCTGCAGTTCATCCAGCCGCGTGTTGAATCCTTTCACCTCATTGTGATATTTGACCCTCGACCCATAGTTGCTGAGGACGCGCACCCTCTCTGCCAGTGCCGGATCGTTGGTTGTCACCGCCCCGCCGTCGCCCAGCGACCCCAGATTCTTGCCGGGATAGAAACTGAATCCGGCGGCATCCCCCAAGGTGCCGACCCGCCGGTTCTTGTACATCGCTCCATGGGCTTGCGCGGCATCCTCGATCACTTTCAGGCCATGTCTTCCCGCGATGGCATTAATCGCATCCATGTCTGCAGGCTGCCCGTAAAGATGTACGGCGATGATGGCCCGAGTACGGGGGGTGATGGCCGCCTCGATGCTTGCGGGAGCGATATTGTATGTGCGAGCGTCTGGCTCCACCGGAACGGGGGTTGCACCGGCATGGCTGACGGCCAACCAGGTCGCGATATAGGTATTGGACGGCACGATGACCTCATCCCCTTCGCCGATCCCGCAGGCACGAACGATCATGTGCAGTGCATCCAGCCCGTTACCCACGCCAACACAATGCGCGGCACCGCAGTAATCAGCGAATTCCCTCTCGAACTGTTCGACCTCTTCGCCCAGTACATACCAGCCCGAATCCAGCACACGGTCGAAAGCCTCGCGCAGCTCGACACGCAACTCCTCATGCGGAGCCTTAAGATCCAGAAATGGAACATTCATTTCTGCACGTTCCTGGCTTGCAGGAACTCGGCATAGTCACGAATGTAATCGGCCGGATCAAAGTGCGTTGAAGCAAGCACCATGCAGACGGCTCCGGATGAGAAGTTATCCAGATCGCGCCACATCATTGGACAGACGTAGAGTCCGGAGTAGGAGCGATTGAGATGGAAACGCTGTTTCTTCCTGCCGTCATCCAGCACCACATCAAAGCTCCCGGACATAGCGACGATGAATTGATGCAGGGATTTGTGCGCATGGGATCCGCGGTCCGAACCGCCCGGCACGTCGTACAGATAGTAGACGCGTTTGATCTCGAAAGGGACGTGCTGTCCCCCTTCGATGAAGCTGAGATTCCCGCGAGGATCCGAGATCTTGGGTAGTGATATCTGTTTGCAATCATCCAGGCTGTAGTTCATGCGCATCCCTCCCGACCTTTCTTATCCAGCACCCCGGCCGGGTTGCCGGCCCCGGCGTCTATATATAGTCGTCAACTGATTGCAGGCGGTGTTCCGGCTTTTCGGGTACTTATCTTCATCATCACGCCCCAATCATACCCGGTCACTGAAGCGCACTGACAGGATGCGTTCCGTGTCCAACAAATCGTGCCTGTTCAAATCGAAAATACAGCAACTTCATGCAGGGATGCAATCGTAGCCGATCTTGTCGAAGGGAATGTGGTTGCCTCCTTCAATAATTGAAAGATTCCCGCGCGTGTCGGAAATCTTCTGCAACGCAATTGATTTGCAATCTTCAAGCGGCATGAATCAAATCCTTGAGCTCACGGATAGATGGCTTCACCAATGCGCCTCCCAACGATTTCAGATACGACTCGCTACGCAGCCCATTTGAAACCAGAATTACAGCACACCCCAACAACCTTGCGGCGGCCCAATCGGCTTCAGTGTCGCCTACCCAAACAGTATTCCGTATTGAGCCGCCATCCGAACACAGATTCCTGACCGCAGCCGCTTTCCCTTCGCCTCCTTCGGCATGGTCGCATACAAAGACAGCATCAAGGCATGGGCGCAGACCAGTTGCAACCAATTGCGCCTCAAGTCCTGATTTGTTCTTACGCAAAGTGACCAAGGTCAGCGCTACGCCCTGCCTTTTCCAATTACGCAAGCATTCGAGCGCACCATCCTGTACCTTATCCAAGGCAAGCATTTCCGGCATCTCTATCATCGTTAGCCAATCTTCGAGAAAGACGCCATATATCTTTCCGGCACCGGACAATTCCAGTAAATCCCGACGATTGAGCAAATCCCGTTTCTTTTCCCAATATTCGTCGATAGCGATCGGCGTATATCCGTGACGCTCCAGAATGGCTTTATAACAGCAATAATGCCTTTCCTTGCCGTCAAGCAAAGGACCATCAAGATCCAGAATGATTTGTTTAATATCGCTCACGCTCGACACACAGCATAAATGTCTGCCGCGTACTCAGGAAAATCCTTTCCCAGCTCAAAGAATCCCTGGATCATTTCTTCAGTCCAGTTATCTTGAATTTGCTTATTTGATAATGGCTTGAAAAACACACCGCCCAACTCCAAGAGTTCCAGCCCTGCTGCTTCAATGTCATTTTTGAATGTTTCTCTCGTGTACACACGACGATGACCCTGTGCAAGGTCTCTTGGGTTTAACTCGCACGGCTCTTTTAACAGCCCCATTTTAGTAGCCGCAAGCCTGTGAATGGAATTCCCATTAGGCACACCCAAAAGGATTCTGCCTTCCGGCGCAAGCCATTTTTTAATTCTTTGCAACAACTCAACAGGCTGATCGACATGCTCAAGAATATGCTCCATCACAATCGTGTCGAATTTTGATTGCGGATTAAAGTCTTCAAACAATGAATGAACTTTTATCAAATTTGGATAGTTCGGGATCCGCTCAAGCAAAGCAGGCGCACCATCAACAACAGTAAGTGATTCAAAGTCATCCTTTAGAAACTGCGTCATCTGTCCTTCAGCGGGGCCAAGCTCTAAACCAATAGGGCCACGAAGATGCGGGCGCAGCGTCTTATATCGAAAACCAATCAGTCGCTTATCAAAGTCTAGCTGCTCTTGGAGATACCAATTGGACGCATCTTCTACCCTGGATTTTTCGCTCACCAAAATCTCTCCTTACGTTACAAAAATATATTTTGTAAATTTCTTACAGCCAACTCAACCGCCGCATCGCCTGCATTGCACAGCCCACCTAATTCATGGACGTTTGACCGTCATCGCTTCAAGTTCTGCCCGCGTCCTCAGAACCGGCTCCACATCCATGCCTCGTATCCAGATCAATCCATCTGGCAATGGATTAATGCGCTTCTCCAGTACCGGGAAATTCCCATCCAATGCGATGTCGCAATATATCTTCGGCAGATTGAGTCCGGCCTTGGTGAAGAAATAGTGCGTGGTAAAAAAACGGCCGATATTGATCTCGGTCGGATTCGGTATGCCTTTGCTATCGTAGGTCATGTCCACGGCAAAGATCCCATGGGGCTTTGCATCGATGGCAAGGATGGCATCCAGGGAAATACGATCCACCGTTTCATCGGAACATGTCTCACCCACACCGGTGATCCCCGTCACACCAGACAGCGTCCGATTCCCGAAATTCCAGCTCAAGCGGCGGCGGGTCTGCGCCACGACAAGTTCGCCGTGATACCAGATCGACAGCCAGGTTACCGTATCTTTTGTTAGCAATTCAGATGCAGTAAATTCACCCCAGCCTTTGTAGCGATCAATCCAGATTTTGGCGAATTCGTAATTATCGGCAGGCAGTGCACCGCGCCCGGCGGCACCTTCAATGGCTCTTACCCATACCGTGTCGCCATATTCGTTAAAAGCTTTTCTCAAATCTTCCGGAGTATGCAGAAGCCTGGTTTTCGCGACTTTAATGCCTGCTGCCTGCCAAATCCGGTACGACTTTTCTTTATCGACGCAATTTTCAATTGTGTCCGCATTTGGCAAATAATGCTGGACGCCAGCGGCCTCCACTTTATCGCGCAAGCGCGATACGGCTCTAACCTCATAGTCGTTCTGCAGGTGAATAAAGTCCGGCCTGACCTTACCAAGCATCCCCAATAACTCGCCCTCGTATGAACTATCGGTTGCAGCCGGAATAGGATAACTCTCATCCACATCCGCCAGGAATAGATCTGAAATTACACATGATGTCCCGACAAGGTAATCATCCCTACCCGATTCACGAAGCGATTTTATGAACCCATTGGAGGGTGCGCCGCCTGCGCCACCAATTTGAATTTTTGCCATTTTTCCCTAACAATTCCAACGCGATTGATCTACGACCAGCCGCCGATATCTTGCCGACGCTCTGTCATTTGCTGGTCATGTTGATTTGTAATTTCCCTTATACCAAACAGCAAAGTTCGCAATGGCTTCCATCTCTGCTCCTCGTACGGCCATCGTACCCGAGCTAGAAAATGAGTCGGCTCATGACCGGAAGGTTTTTCAGCATCGCAAGATAGGCGACCAGCCTTTTCCGATGATGCGCGATCTGCGCACGCGGAAGACCGATCAAACACAATAGGCTCACCACTACCAGCTTGGCCAGCACAAACATCACGCCCACCAGCAAAGCGAACGGCATCAACCTGCGTAATGCCGGCATCAATTTGAATATACCCTTCGCCTTCTGCTCATCCACTGCACCGAACACTTCTGTCCGCTCTCCGGACAGAAGGTCCGAATGCATGAAATTGGTCGTGGCGCGGACGATACCGGGAAAGGCCGCAACATAGAACTTTGCCTTATCAAGAAAACCTTCCATCCTTGAGCCCATCACACCATAGGCATTCAGGTAGTCAGATATCTTGCGTATCTCGATGAGAAGATCGCTCCGCCCCCAGCTTTCCCAGTGGCATTTGTTCAGGACGGTGTGATGGACAATGTTCTTGTGCCAATACACAGCGCCTTTGCGATGGATCAGGTCGCCAAAGAAGATCATCGGGAAATAGGCGTTCTCCTTGTATTCTTCCCAGAATTCGAAGTCTATGAGCGCCGAGCAAACAATAAGCCCCGACAATACGAATCCATTGACCATATATCGTCCGGAATTTGGGATTGACGGACTTATCTGTACGTTTTTTTCAAACGGGCTGCAACTGATGCAATATAGCTGCCCATCCTCGGTATACGAATAGCGAGGCGTCCATATCGCCGGCGCGCGCCTGATATCTCCTAGCTGCTGCCGCAAAAAATCTGTCACACAGTTCAACATGTCCGGCTGCAGATAATCATCGTCCGTGACGATCAACTGGTATTCGCTTTTCATCGCCACTTCGCCCAGCGTGTGCCTGATGTTCAGGTTCATACCGAGATTCTGCTCGCGCGTAACCCCCTTGAAGTATCTGTAACTTTCATAAGAGCGCATCACATCTGCCGTATGATCCGGTGACGCATCATTCGTCACATAAATTTCTACACAATTCGACAGGCCGAATTTCTCTATCTGAGACGTGATCGAATCGACGCAGCGACGAAGCGTATCGGGACGTTTATAGGTAGGGATGCAAATCGTCAGAAGTTTCTTCATCAAGTTTCCCGGCGATCATTTTCAGGCATGTTCATTTCCACAGAAATACATCCAGCTGGGAATCCATCCTGCCGCACGGCCTGGGAACAAAGGGCGTTGGCTTGTTTGACGCCTCCTTGATGTGATATCGGAATCCCTTCCGTTCGAAGAAAGCCAGTATTTCACCCAGACGTTGCTGCTCTCCGGACAAGGAATGCCATTCAAAGAACATCCTCTCCACATTTTTGGCTATCAACTCTTTTGAGCGCATGATCACTTCTGATTCTGCACCTTCGATATCGATTTTCAGGAAATCCACATGTTCGTTCAGCAGGCCGTCTAGCAAACGTGTCTTCACTTTCACCCCCTGCCCCCCCGCATCGTCCGCGATATGCCCCCCCCAGCTACCGTCTGTCTCAAAGACCAATTCACCATCTTCTATCCAGACAGCCTCATTATAGGTATGCACATCCTCGAGTCCGTTGGCGTTCATGTTTGCCACCAGTTTTTCATAGGCGCCTGGATCGGGTTCAAATGCGTGAATTTTTGCATCGGGATATAGCGATTTGAAATACAGAATACCCAGTCCAATATTCGCGCCGCAATCGATGATTGTTGGAGAAGGATTTCCGCAAACAAATTTGTAGTTCTCGCGCACGAATATCTCGTCAAGCATGCCAAACAAGGCTCCATTATCTGTAAACCGTATCCTCAGGCCTTGCACAATCAGTTCGCCTTCTTGACGACGATCCAATCGTGAAATCTCACGATATTGATCCTGCCCCAGCAGTTCAATCACTGATGCCCTGGCAGCCACAGGCATCTTATTGCGCAAAATGTAGCGCTGAAAACGTAAAACGATCTTTCTCAGGCTCAGGTCCAGCAATCTATCCACAATTCATCCCTATTTAGTACTCGCCGCCTGCAAGCATGGCGCTGTCATCTGGTCTTGTAACGATTCCGCATTCCTCTCACCTTTGACAGCAACCCAAACCTGAATAATAGGGCGACCGCAACTGAACGGGGGAGCGTATGCCACTGCCTCCAGCTGCGAAAAAATTCGCGCCAGAGCAGTCTTGATACCTGCCATCGGTTTAATTTCGAGCCGAAGCCCAATAGGGATTCCACGAATGCGCGTTGTTTTGGTGTCACTGTATCCACGCGTACCCTGAACAGCAATTCCGCTTCTGCTTCCAGTTCTTCGTGATAGCTGTCCCAATATTGGGGAGCAATCCCCGCCGGCAGATTCGAGTCGGCAATGTTCATCAATTTCGGCTGTTCGCCCAGAAAAAAAAATGGCACGCCTAGTTCCACGCAATAAGCTGCATAGGATCCCCATGTCTGTGCCGTCGCGCAGGAAAAATCCTTTATCAGATCGTAAAAGCGATCCACAAAATCGGTTGCCATGGTATTGCCCGCAGTGACTATTGGAAATCCATAACGCCGCAACTTCTTGTGCACACCGGCCCTGATGTCGTGCATATGAAGGCAAAGTACCACTGGCTGTAGCTCTTCCGGCAGTTCCCTGAGTTGCTTGAAGTATTCCTCCGAATCATGCCCCTGCCACTGAACAACATCGGTTCCATGCATATAAAAGACCAACGTGCCCCGTGGCGATAGCGTTCGAGTTATCCCTCGCTGCCGCCGGTAGGATATCCAGGGATGAACAATCTGAATGACGCGCTTGTGATCAGCACCTGCATTCCTTAGCTCCTTAACCGGATTCCAGGTAAGGTGCAGTCTGGCAGGATTCTCGATTTCGTGCGGGAACAAGTGCGAATGTAAGCCGACACCATGATCCGAATACACGAAAAGAGGGAAGCATTCGGGATAGCCGGTCCAGATTCGCAAACATTTACCGAGACTGTAGAGTTCCGATGTCCAATGAGCCCATTGTGAAGCCCCTGCAAATCCCTCTTCGCAGGCTTGTTCCAATTCGGCATCGGTCATTCCAGTGATCATGTTTTCTATTGCTACCGAATCCCGGCTATAGGCGAAATCCCAGGAACTCCTCGTTCGTGCACCCAAGCATCAAGGCTTTGCGCTTCAACTCATCTATTTGCCGGTCATTCAACATGAGCTTGCCTCGCCCCGGAATGCCCGTTGAGAAATTAATCCCCCCCGCCAGTTTTATCTCCGCAGATGTTTTCTTTACTCGCTCTTGCTGTATATCGATTCCCAAATCCTTAGCAACGCGCGACACTAAGCCCAGTTCATCATCTATCATTTCCTGATAGGTTATGAAAATTGGCCGCACCTGAATATCCTGCCTGTACTTGTCCCAACCTGCGTAAAAGTTTATATATCCAGCAGCAAACTGATCGATAATCACATCTATTTGATATTCCTCGGTTCCGCTCAGGAATTTCTGGATCGCCAACGGTGAAAGAATATTGGATGCCCACTTGTCTTTGACAAGCATGTTCCTTCTGCTCACGATTGCATCCAGTAGATTCCGCGTCAGTATCACCGGTCGTAAACGTAAATTCTTAATCATTTCGACTATTTCCGGTGTTGCCTCAGCGTGGCAATGAGAGATCGTATTTCCACCGATGAACTTTGTCGCCAATACGCGCGGATAATAGACCGCCCCCCCCTTGTTGTTAAAACCGATCCTATGCTCGATAAGATCAAGAGAGCTGGATAGCAATCTGGTCAAGTAGAGGCTTGCACTCTTGGGCTGCGCACAGAGCAAAACATTGATGCTGTCAGTTTCCGTTTTGAAATCCAGCGTCCCCAGCAAGGCTGAGGTGAGAAAGTTTTGCTGCAGATGTTTTGGAATAACCGCATACCCTCTGAGATTTCCAGATATTCGATAGCGCACCAGAAAGAAATAATAGACAGGCTTCAATATCTTCCGCATGGATTGCGGCAACAATTTGGACAGCGACTTTATGATGGACTCTTTCACGCCAGCAGCCCCCAGTTCAATGCCGTCCCGCGTTTTGTGTCATGTTTCACAGCCCGCCCAAGTACCTGATCTAAATATCTCGTTGGTAGCCCAAGCCCTGGGCGGATTGCTCTTACATTCTCTTTGGTCAACACATCGCCTGCCTTGATATCCTGTACCACATACAAGGAACGGCGATACTGAATAGAACTTTTCTCCGCCTCGGTCGGACCGTAACTCACCTTTCCCATTGCCTGCCAGGCACGCGCAGTTTCTGCAACCAACTGCTTCATCTCTGCGGGCTCCATTGAGAACGCAGAATCCACTCCGCCGTCGGCCCGATTGAGTGTGAAATGCTTTTCAATAACGGTAGCCCCCAGTGCAACAGATGCTACCGAGACGCCGACACCCATGGTGTGGTCCGACAGCCCCACTTCGCAGCCGAACAAATCGCGCAGGTGAGGAATGGTCAGGATATTTGTATTATCTGCCGTAGCCGGATAGGTGCTGGTGCATTTAAGCAGTATCAGATTTCGGCACCCCGCCTCTCTTGCGGCTCGGACGGTTTCATCAAGCTCGGCAACGGTAGCCATGCCAGTAGAGATAATCAACGGCTTCCCGGTTGCCGCCACACGGCGTATCAGCGGCAGATCGGTATTCTCGAACGACGAGATCTTATAGCAAGGCACTCCCAGACTTTCAAGCAAATCCACTGCCGAATCGTCAAAGGGGGTGCTGAAGGCAATGAGGCCCAATTCCCGGGCTCGCTCAAAGAGCGGCTTGTGCCACTCCCACGGTGTATATGCTTCAGCATAGAGTTTATACAGCGAAGTGCCCGACCACAGGCTATTTGGATCGCCGATGTGAAACTCTCGTTCGTCCATATCAATCGTCATTGTGTCTGGAGTGTATGTCTGGATCTTCAATGCGTGAACGCCAGCATTTGCTGCTGCCTCGACTATCCCCAACGCACGATCCAGTGATTGATTATGGTTACCGGACATCTCGGCGATAATGAATGGCACGTTCTGACGACCAATTTCGCGATTCCCGATCTTCACACCGCACCTCCTTCAATACTTCTTATCCCAACTTCTCTTATCGCTCTAGCTGGACGCCGCCCGGATCGCATCACCGCTCCTGCTTCCGTGCCGGCATTAAATACCAGATCCAGTGCGCATGCATATGGCATGAAGGGGGTAAAGCACTGAACATACCGGGGATGTTCATATTCATGAATCCAGATCGAAATCGACCTGCGGATGAAGGCTTCTTCATCTTCCACAAGATAGCTTTCCGCCCCCGCTGGAGATAGATACCTGTTGGCGCCTACACTTTCGCAGATGGCTGCGACATGTTCGCCTCGTTCTCCGCACACATTTAAGGTGCTGGCGCGAATCATTGGTGTGGACACCTCCAATTTAATTGCCAGCCAAAATATAAGAGCGCAGTTGAGTTCAGCCAGACTGGCTGTGTCAGCCGCAGTTTTCATCGTTGCGGCCAACTCATCAATCATGTCTGAAAAAAATGGGGCTTTCGCATAGTTAGCCTGAAGCGATTTGAGCATCTTTTGGACAAACAGCCGATTATCCAATTCGCATTCAAATATTTTCTGTCCAAATCGGCCGGCGGTCTTCACCGGCACACTGAGATATTCAAGCCCTTTGCGAGTGCGAATGCGATTTCGTTGTTGCCATGACTGCCTTGAAAAAGCCACATCATCCAGAACTACCATCACATCCGCCTGGTCGGCAAGATCAAACCAGCCTAGCCATGGCAAAAATGTGGGTTGTGATACAACACAGATCATTTCAAATCTACCTTCTGCACAGGCGGCACCCTGTATGCATAGATTGCGTATTCAAAAGGCACGATCCCCGGTTTCACTTCGTAGTCGTGTCGCAGGCAAACGAACGGGGTGAGTTCTTGTTTTACAAAGCGAAAGGCGCGCTCAGGAGATTCATAGAACAAGCCGGAATCCCGATAATCCACATAGGTGCTCATCATGTTGAAAGCGATGCCCTTGGTGCACATGCCGAATAGCGTGCGCAACGAATCCTGGTAGAACCTGCGATTGCCTTTTCGCTTGTTATTAAAAACTCCGCTTACAAATACGAAATCAAATTTTTCCTGTGTAAATTCTTGCAGCAGGCCGAATCTGTCTCCAGGATTCTTCGCGCGCGCAACGTCAAAAAATTCCTCTACGACATCCACTCCTGTGTAACTGAATTTCATGTTTCTGGATTTCAGATACGTTGCCAAGTGCCCGGAACCACAGCCAAAATCAAGAATGTTTGTATTGTTCAAGTCCGAGATCTGCGCAAGAATCTCGAACCGTCTTTCCTGACTTTCGCGACTGGAATACTGTGCGGATTCTGCGCTATCACCATATTTCAGCAGCAAATCCTTGTAGTGCGCCCTCAACTTCTCATTCATGTCGGCCCCCGTGTTCAAATATTTCATCCGCCACTCTGTCAGTTCCATCGGTATCCAGAAATGCTTCACAGGCAAGACTCATCGATGTTCTCATTGATTCTGACCCGATGATTTTGTGCAATGCCGCGGCAATTTCCCCGCCCATGCCATCTTCCATAGGGCGCAAAGCGAAGGCAATGCCTTTCCCCATGAGCAAATCGGCGACAGTACCCTGTATCTCCGTGACCGGGATGAGTATCGCGGGTAGCTTCATTGCCGCGAACTCATAGCTGGTGAATCCGCATGCCCCTATTGCCAGATCAGCCGCGGACATCAATTCCGCCATGCGATTTGTTTGCCGATGGAAAATGTACCCTTGCTTCATGCAGGCTGCAGCTATCTGTTTCCCAAACGGATGTTGCGCCCCGATAACCACATCGACGTACTGGAAGACATAGTCAAAATTTGCCAGCGCCTCAAGCACGCGCCCGGTGTTGTTGGTCGCATCTGCCCCGCCAAACACAACCAGCAATCGTTCTACTCTTCCGCCACGAGTCCTGACCAGCTTTCGCTGTTGCCTAAACTCTTCCCTAAGAAGCAGATAGCGCGAGCCCAGCAACTGGCGGCATTGCGCGGGTACCTTTCCGCCATATCTTGAAAACATATCCGGATAGAAATTCTGATCCAGCAAAATGTCGCAATCGTGCTTCCTGTCCGCCAGATCATCGATGACGAATATGTTCTTCACCATTTGTCGAAGCACTGACTCCCAACGCACATCAAGGGCGTAATGGTCGACAACCACCCAGTCCCAAACACCGTCTGACAGTTTCTGCATTGTGTTGGCGGCATCCGATGCCTGACTGGTTTCCAGCCAGTGCGAGTGTTGCAGATTTTCTATTGATGACTCGGCCGAACCACCATCAAGCATGGCAAACATGTACCCTCGAGCATCCAAAATGTTCCTCAAATAGATGGGCAAGTTGCGGCTGATAAAACGTATCTGTGCTCCGCGAGTTGTTAATGCGTCCGCCAATGTCAGGCATCTCATAAAGTGCCCGGAGCCGATCCGAGAGGAAGCATCAACTCGGAAGGCAATACGCAGCGGATGCTCAGCCAACTTGTTTCCCCAGGATCATGGGAGCCAGTATTTCTGCCCGATTCCAGTCGTCTGGACTGTCGATATCCTGAACACGCCAATGGGGAATGATGACGGGAACTGATCGAGATCCAAATGCATTTTCCGCTTCAAGCCACGCGGATGGCCTGCCCCAGTAGAATTGGGCTGCATCATGCAGGACTACCGGCAGATCCTGCGATCTTGTCAGGCGATATTCCGGGAACAACATCTCCAGCCCGCCACCCTGAATCTGCCTGAAGGAGCGATAAATTGTGGACGGGTATTCAGTAGCAGCAAACGCAAAAGCCCAATCGCCGGATACTAGCGCTGCCATCCCCCGCTTGATGTCGTCCACCTGGATGAACGGTGCCGTAGCATAAATGCAGCACACCGCATCCAGTTCCAGCCCCTGATCCAGCGCCCATTGCGTTGCATGGGCGATCACTTCGGTAGTTCCGGCAAAATCATTGGACAGCTCATCCGGCCGCATGAAAGGCACCTCAGCCCCCCATTGTCTGCCCACTTCGGCGATCTCGGCATCGTCGGTCGAAACAATGATGTGACCGAACACGCCGGAAGCTCTCGCCGCCTCTATCGACCAAGCGATCATCGGCTTCCCGCAGAAATCCTTGATGTTCTTGCGCGGTATGCGCTTGCTTCCACCCCGGGCGGGAATGACGGCGATCTTCATTTGCGGATCACCTGTTCCAGAGTTGTCACCACCCTGTCCTGCTGAGCTTCTGTCAGTGACGAATACATCGGCAAGCTGATGGCTTCCGCATAATATTGTTCCGCCTCCGGGCAAAGCCCAGCCTTGAAGCCCATCTGCGCGTAATACGGCTGCTGGTACACCGGGATGTAATGCAGATTGACGCCGATAGCTGCAGCACGCAAAGCTTCAAACACCTCACGGTGCGTTTTGCTCATTTCTTTCAGCCTTAACCGGAGCACATAGAGGTGCATTCCGGAATAACTGTCGGGGATCTGCCAGGGAATCACCACCGCCAACCCCGACAGCAGTTTGTCATAGCGTCCGGCGAGAACGTGGCGTCTGGCGACAAACTCATCCAGCCGACTCAGCTGACTCAGGCCGAGTGCAGCTTGAAGATCGGTCATGCGGCAATTGAAGCCCAGGGCAACCTGCTGGTAATACCACGGCCCATCAGGTGCATGCGTCATCTCCCCTTCTTCGCGGGTGATGCCGTGGCTGCGCAACAATTGCATCTTCCTGGCCAATGCAGCGTCGTTGGTCAAGGCCATACCGCCTTCGCCGGTGGTGATGATCTTGACCGGGTGGAAACTGAACACGGTGATGTTGCTGTAACGGCAGTTGCCAATCGGTTCGTTGCGATATTTGCCGCCGATGGCATGCGAGGCATCTTCAATGATCTTGAATCCGTAACGAAGGCTGAGGGCATGGATAGCGGCCATATCGCAGGGTTGGCCACAGAGATGCACCGGGATGACTGCTTTAGGTAGATGGCCGGATACTTCCGCCTGAGCCAGTTTCTCTTGCAGGCGATCAACGCTGAGGTTGCAGGTACGCGGGTCAATATCCACGAAATCCACCTCTGCGCCGCAATACAACGCGCAATTCGCACTCGCCACAAAAGTGACCGGGCTGGTCCAGACAACATCGCCCTTGCCCACCCCCAGCGCCAGACAGGCGATGTGCAGGGCGGAGGTGGCGCTATTGACCGCCACCGCATGGCTTGCTCCGCAATATTCTGCAACGGCCTTCTCAAAATCGGGAACGGCAGGCCCCTGAGTGAGATAGTCCGATCGCAGAACATCCACAACTGCCTGAATATCTGCCTCTGAAATATTTTGGCGGCCGTAGGGAATCATCATTTCAGAACTTGCCAAGTTTTGCGTGGTTTTGTTCTATCCACGTCCTCAAAGTATCGATACTCATCCAGTCCGGATTATTGTCCGAGCTATAGGAAAATTCCGGCGCAACCTTTATTCCGTTTTGTATCCTCTCTGGGTCCTGGCTCCAGCTATGTATTGCCGGCAGTATCTTGTAGTGGTCGCCATATTCGAAAGTGTGATGCGCATCCTCGGGGCCGATCATCTGCTCGTGCAGCTTTTCACCCGGTCGGACACCGACGATCTCCTGTCGTGCGGATGGCGCGACTGCCAGTGCGATATCGGTCACCTTCATTGATGGGATCTTCTTCACATAGATCTCGCCGCCGACCATGTCATCAAACGCATGCCAGACAAGGTCCACCCCCTGCTCCAGCGTGATCATGAAACGCGTCATGCGCGCATCGGTGATGGGCAGTACCCCCTTCTCGGCAATGGAAGCAAAGAAGGGGATCACCGAACCGCGCGAACCCATGACGTTGCCGTAGCGCACCACGCCAAATCGCGTGTTGTGGCCCCCTGCATAGGCATTCCCGGCGACAAAGAGCTTGTCCGAAGCCAGCTTGGTGGCGCCGTACAGATTGGCCGGGCTGCTCGCCTTGTCCGTCGACAATGCGACCACCCGCTTCACTCCCTTGTCTATGCACACATCGATCAGATTCATTGCGCCGATGATGTTCGTCTTGACGCACTCGAAGGGGTTGTATTCTGCCGTGGGCACGATTTTGGTGGCCGCCGCATGTACCACGTAGTCGACCCCGTGCAGCGCGCGGGCGAGCCGGTCCTTGTCGCGCACATCGCCGATGAAAAAACGCACACGTTCATCACCACTATAAAGTTTTGCCATCTCCCATTGCTTCATTTCATCGCGCGAGAAGATGACCAGGCGGCGGGGATTGTATTTGGCCAGCGTAAGCGGCACAAAGGTATGCCCGAACGAGCCCGTGCCCCCGGTGATGAGAATGGATGAATTGGTCAGCATGTTATTTGATCCCCATAGTGCGTCTCTCCGCAGCCCTGCGTCAGGATGACGCGGCCTCCTTTTCCGGCGGCAGTATCTCCGTCGGCGTGCCTTCCGCCACCACCCTGCCATGCTCCAGCCGGTACAATCTATCGCACAGCGCAACCGTTGACATGCGATGGGCCACGATCAGGATGGTCTTGCGATGCTGGAGCGCAGTAACTGCCTGCATGACGCCGCTTTCGGTGCCTGTATCCAGCGCACTGGTGGCCTCATCCAGCACCAGCACGGCGGGATCGTGATATAGCGCCCGTGCGATGCCGATGCGCTGACGCTGCCCCCCCGACAGACGGACACCCCGCTCACCGACCACGGTTTCAAGACCTTCCGGCAGACTCGCAACAAATTCTTCCAGTTGCGCATCCTTGATCGCTTGTCGCACGGCAACATCATTGATGTCTTCGTTGGGCAAGCCAAAAGCCACGTTACGCCTGAGTGTGTCGTCGGTCAAAAAGATGGTCTGCGGCACATAACCGATGCGGTCCTGCCAAGCGCGCAGATTCCGCTGGATGTCTTCGCCGTCCACCGACACCTGACCGCTGCCGGGGGGCAGCAAGCCCAGCACGACATCGACCAGTGTGCTCTTGCCCGAACCGCTGGGGCCGATGAAACCCACGAACTCGCCCGGTTTGACGACCAGGGAAACATCGTCGAGAGCAGCGCGCGGCGCAGCGGGATAGGTGTAGCCGACGTTGCTCAGCCTTATCTCGGTCTGAACGGCAGGCGCGTCGTACTTCCCTGCTTTTGCCCGGCTGGCCGCAGGCTCGGGCGACGCCAGTTTCAATTCCTCATGCAGGGTGTCGATCACCGGCAGGTTGAAACGCAAGGTCTGCAGCGCGCTCAATATGCGATTGACCGAGGGTATCAGGCGAAAGGCGGCAGCGGCGAACAAGGCCAGCGCCGGGATGATGTCGCTTGTGTCCCGCCCCTGGCCGAGCATGCTCAGCACCAGCAATGCCAATCCCGTCACCGCCAGCAGCTCCAGCCACAAGCGGGGAAACTGCTGCAACGTGACCTGCCACTGTCCCACGCGTCCGCTCTGGATATTGTGCGTACGGTATTGCGACAGGAACTCCCCCTCGCGCCCCAGCAGTTTCACATCTTTGGCGCCGCCCAATCCCTGTTGCAGATGCTGGATGCGCAAGCCGTCGTGATACTGGCGCGCCTTTCCCCAACGCGTGATGCGTGCCCGGGTGCTGCGGTGAAATGCCCAGGCTGCGCTGCCCAGTACCAGCACAGTGACCAGCGCCCCCAGCGGCTCGGCCAGCAACAACAGGATAACGACGCCGATCAGCACCAGCATTTCCGAAGAGAACGCCAGCATATTGATGATCGCCGAAGTGAGCATGTTCACCTCGCCTGTCACGTTGCGGATCAACTGAGCGGAATTCCGTTGCAAGTGGAAGGTATAGGGCTGGCGCAAGTATGTAGTGAACAGCCGTTGCGATATCTGCACCTGCACACCGTAGGCAAAACGTGCCTGCTGCCAGGCGAGGAAGGCCAGAAACAGATTCTTGACCAGGAAGACAACGACCAGACCCAGCATCGCAACCGTAACAAGTCGTGTATGGTCGGAGTTGCCCATCAACTCCAGCACGGAGTGAACTCCCGGAAATTTCGCAGCCATGTCCTCCTGCATCAGGATCGCCACGACCGGTACGACAAGGCCGATGCCCAGCATCTCCAGCGCCATGCCAAAGGCCATCAGGCAAAACAACACTACTGCACTCTTTCGCTCGGCCGGTGCGAGAAGGAAAAGTATCTTTTGTGTATTGTTCATGAGGTGGCGGAAATCGGCATGTTGAATTCAATCAGCCATCACTATTGATCAACACGCACTTCGATATTTCGCCCATGACATACCGCCTTAGTCCTTACCGAACAAATCGCGGCTGTACACCTTGTCCGCCACATCGCGAATATCGTCGGTGATGCGGTTGGCGACGATGACATCGGCCTCTTTCTTGAACTGCGCAAGATCGCTCACCACTCTGGAATGAAAGAACTCGGATTCCTTCAATGCCGGTTCGTACACGATGACTTCGATGCCCTTGGCCTTGATGCGCTTCATGATGCCCTGGATACTGGATGAGCGGAAATTGTCCGAACCGCTCTTCATCACCAGACGGTGGATGCCGACGACCTTGGGATTGCGCTTGAGGATGCTGGTCGCGACGAAGTCCTTGCGCGTGGTGTTGGACTCGACGATGGCGTGGATGAGGTTCTGCGGCACATCGCTGTAGTTCGCCAGCAGTTGTTTGGTGTCCTTGGGAAGGCAATAGCCGCCATAGCCAAACGAGGGGTTGTTGTAGTGGTCGCCGATACGCGGGTCGAGACTCACCCCCTGTATGATCTGTTTGGTATCCAAGCCGTGGGTGGCCGCGTAAGTGTCCAGCTCGTTGAAGTAGGCGACGCGCATGGCCAGATAGGTGTTGGCGAAGAGCTTGATCGCTTCGGCCTCGGTGGAGTCGGTGAACAGCACCGCGATGTCCTGTTTGATCGCTCCCTGCTTGAGCAGGTTGGCGAACATCTCGGCGCGCTTGGAGCGCTCGCCAACCACGATGCGCGAGGGATGCAGGTTGTCGTACAGTGCACGGCCTTCGCGCAGGAATTCGGGCGAGAAAATGAGGTTGTCGCACTTCATCTGTTGCCTGAGCTTGTTGGTGTAACCGACCGGAATGGTGGACTTGATGATCATCACCGCTTTGGGATTGATGCTCTGCACATCCTTGATCACCGCCTCGATGGATTTGGTATTGAAGTAATTGGTCTCGGGATCGTAATCGGTAGGGGTGGCGATGATGACGTATTCCGCACCGGTGTAAGCTTCGCGCTTGTCCAGCGTGGCCTTGAAATTGAGTTTCTTGTGCGCCAGAAAGTCCTCGATCTCCACGTCTTCGATGGGAGACTGCTTGCGATTAAGCATCTCCACCTTTTCGGGGACGATATCGATGGCCACGACCTCGTTGTGCTGGGCCAGCAACATGGCGTTGGAGAGACCGACGTAGCCGGTTCCGGCGATTGCTATTTTCATTTCACATTCCTCTCATATCTTCAAATAAATCAAAGCTTTTTCAACATATCCTGGTATGACCGCGCGATGCCATCGCTCAGTGAAGTCCTGCGTTGCCAACCCAGCGCGTTGATGCGCGAGACATCCATCACCTTGCGCATGGTGCCGTCAGGCTTGCTTGTATCGAATACCAGCTTGCCGGTGAAGCCGACGATCTTGGCGACCATTTCTGCCAGTTCACGTATGGTCAGGTCTTCACCACAGCCGATGTTGACCAGTGGTGGCTGCTCCTCATTGAACAAGCCCTCCAGACCATCCTCTGACCGTTCCATCAAATGGATGCAGGCATTGGCCATATCTTCGCTGTAAAGAAATTCGCGCCTCGGCTTGCCCGTGCCCCACACGACAACTTCCTTGTCACCGCGCTGCTTGGCTTCATGGGTCTTGCGCAACAAGGCGGGAAGAACATGCGAGTTATTGAGATCGTAGTTGTCGTTGGGGCCATACAGATTGGTCGGCATGGCTGCCATGTAGCGCGTTCCATACTGGCGGTTATATGCCCAGCACATCTCGATTCCGGCGATCTTGGCCAAGGCATAGGGGCGATTGGTCGGTTCAAGCGGTCCGGTCAGCAGGCAATCCTCCGTCATCGGTTGCGGCGCTTGCTTGGGATAGATGCAACTCGATCCCAGGAATAGCAGACGGGTGACGCCGTTCTGCCACGCGCTGTGGATGACGTTGGACTGGATCACCAGATTGTCATGGATGAACTCGGCCGGGTAGGTGTTGTTGGCATGGATTCCGCCCACCTTGGCTGCGGCGAGGATCACGTGGTCCGGTCTCTCTACCGCAAAGAATTGCTGTACCGCACACTGGTCGCGCAACTCAAGTTCCGCATGCGTGCGGAATACCAGGTTGCGATAGCCTTTCTCGTTCAGACAGCGCACCAGCGCGGAACCCACCAGTCCGCGGTGCCCGGCAACATATATCTTCGCGTTCTTGTCCATGGTCATTCGTTATGGTTGAGTACCGTGTAGCCGTGCTTTTTCACCAGTTCGTCGCGCTCGGCGCTCTTGAGGTCTTCGCGCACCATTTCACTGACCAATTCATCGAAGCTGATCTTCGGCGTCCAGCCCAGTTTGTTCTTCGCCTTGCTTGCATCACCCAGCAGAGTTTCGACTTCGGTAGGACGGAAGTAGCGCGGGTCGACGGCTACGATGCACTTGCCGGAGGCGTCGTAGCCTTTCTCGTCCACGCCCTCACCCTTCCAGGCAATTGCCATGCCGAGTTCCTTCGCCGCCGCATTGACGAAATCGCGCACGCTGTACTGCACGCCGGTGGCGATGACGAAGTCTTCCGGCTTGTCCTGTTGCAGCATCAGCCATTGCATCTCGACATAGTCCTTGGCGTGCCCCCAGTCGCGCAGCGAATTCATGTTGCCCAGATAGAGGCAGTCCTGCAGGCCGAGCTTGATGCGCGCCAGCGCGCGCGTGATCTTGCGCGTGACGAAGGTCTCGCCGCGGATCGGGCTCTCGTGGTTGAACAGGATGCCGTTGCAGGCATACATGCCATAGGCCTCGCGGTAATTGACGGTGATCCAGTAGGCGTAGAGCTTGGCCACCGCATACGGGCTGCGCGGATAGAACGGCGTAGTTTCCTTTTGCGGGATCTCCTGCACCAGGCCGAACAGTTCGGAGGTGGATGCCTGGTAGAAACGCGTCTTCTTGGTCAGGCCGAGCATGCGAATCCCCTCCAAGATACGCAGAGAACCCAAGGCGTCGGAGTTTGCTGTGTATTCCGGCTCCTCGAACGACACTGCGACGTGGCTTTGTGCCGCGAGGTTGTATATCTCGTCCGGCTGCACTTTCTGGATGATGTTCGTCAGGCTGGACGAATCCGTCATGTCGCCATGATGCAAAAAGAACGGCACCCCTTTTTCATGCACATCGTGGTACAAGTGGTCGATTCGCGCGGTGTTGAACAGCGAACTGCGGCGCTTGATGCCATGTACCTCGTAACCTTTGTCCAACAACAGCTCGGCCAGATAAGCGCCATCCTGGCCAGTAATGCCGGTGATCAATGCGACCTTCTTTGGTTTGTTCATGCTTTTCTTCCTTAATTTAGTGGCTACCTGCCGTAGTTATCATCAAATCGCTGTATATCGTCTTCACCCAGATAATCCCCGACTTGTATTTCGACGATGTGAAGAGGGGTCGTCCCCAAGTTTTCCAGACGATGTTTGGCCCCGATGGGTATGTATGTACTTTGGTTCATGTGCACGGTGGTTACTTTATCCCCGTTGGTCACGGTCGCAGTTCCTGACACTACAACCCAGTGCTCCGAGCGATGCGAGTGGCTCTGTAAACTGAGCCGTGCGCCAGGTGCGACCTCTATACGTTTCAGCTTGAAACCTTCTGAGTCTTCCTCCAGCACGGTGTAATTGCCCCAGGGCCGGTTCACCTTGGTGTGGCAGATATGTTCCGTAGCGCCCTGTTTTTTCAGTTCATCCACCACTTCACGTACGCGCTGGGTCTGATCGTTCTTTGATATCAGCACGGCATCAGCAGTCTCAATCACACACAAGTCTTCGAGACCGATGGCTGCTACCAGGCGCTTCTCGGCACGGATCAGACTGTTATTGCACCCTACGGCAATTACATTCCCCTGTAGAGCATTTCCTTGCTCATCCTTGCCTGAGATTTCATGTACCGCCTGCCAACTGCCTACATCGCTCCAGCCGATGTCGCAAGGAATGAGCGAGACCCGGTCTGATCTCTCCAGCACGCCGTAATCGATGGAGATGGAGGGCATCGCGGCAAAGTGCTTTTCTACCGCTTGCTGGAAGTCCGATCCCAACCGGCACTCTTCCCGTATCAACTGCACAATCCTGAAGACTTCGGGCAGAAACCTTTCGATCTCCTCCAGAATCGCCGAAGCGCGCCACACGAACATCCCTGAATTCCAGTAAAAATCACCTTCCTTGAGGAATGTCTCCGCCGTCGCCAGATCCGGCTTTTCGGTGAACCGTTCTACCCCCAGAACACCTTGCCCGGAGCTCGGGCTTGATGCCTTAATGTATCCGAATCCGGTATCCGGGCGGGTAGGCTGGATGCCGAATGTGACCAACTCCCCGCTTTGCGCTGCCTTGATGGCAATATCCAGATGCATGCGAAAGCGCACCTCATCCTTGATGATATGGTCAGCCGGCAGCACAACCATGACAGGGTCGCCACCTTGTTCCATCAGATAGGCTGCCGCCAGTGCGATAGCCGGTGCGGTGTTGCGACCCGCTGGTTCATATAGCGAGAGATACGGCAGCAAGGCATGGTAGGCCTCACCTTTGGCATGCGCTTCCTGTGTGACGATCAATACATTGCCCGGCGTAATGGTCGGCGCCAGTCTATCAATGGTGGTTTGCAGCAAGGTCGCATTGCCGTCCAGTGCCAAAAACTGCTTCGGCAACTGTTGGCGCGACAAAGGCCACAACCTGCTGCCGCTGCCGCCTGCAAGAATGACTGCTTTGACCTCATTCATACTTTCTCCTCCAATCCTTTCTGTTTGGCCTCGCGTTGTAATTCTTCTATCTCGTTACGCAACTGCTCGTATTCCTGTACTTTGCGTTTCAGGAACTGCACCGTCATACGCGCCCTTGATTCAATACCCTGCGGTGTCAGCAAATATGCATAGGCCAGTTTGTTGTTGCTTTTGCGGAAATTGTCGATCTTGAGGCTGCCCTTCTCAACTAGGGCGTTGAGGCAGTAATTGACTTTACCCAGACTGATGCCCAGCTTCTTCGCCAGATCTCGTTGCGAAAGACCAGGATTCTCCTCCAGAGTCTTGAGCAAGGTGTAATGGGTTGTTTCGTCTAGCATGGTAAGTGTGTTCAGAGGTTGAACGCTTGGCATTACAGCAGCTATGGACAAGGTATGTCAAGGCCAAGCCCCATATGGGACGGGCTCGAGCCCGACCGGGTTCGGTTTTGAATTTCCTGTCGGACTGAAGTCCGACCCACCACCCGCGTTGCCCTTGTGGGTCGGGTTTGTGCGTGCGCTGTTGAGACTTAGCCCCTTACAGCACAACTGCCCCTTGCGTGCGCAGCTCGACAGGATTCGGTTCGAGTTTGCCGTAGGGCTGAAGTCCGACCTACAATGCCGCTCCCTTCCCAACACCCAGCGCCCGTGAACAAAACCACCCAAACCCATCCGCACATCGCCATCGTCCGATTTTCGGCCCTGGGCGACGTGATCATGGTCGCGGCGGCGGTGCAGGCATTGCGGCGCAGTTTGCCGCAAGCGCGCATCACCTGGATCACCAGCCCATTCGCTTTTGAACTGTTGAAAGGCATGGAAGGGATCGAATTCGTGGTCGTAAGCAAACCGCGCTCCTGGGCCGATTACCGCGCTTTTTACCGCAACTTCGGCAGTCGCCGCTTCGATGTAGTGCTCGCGATGCAGGCCAACCTGCGCATCAATTTGCTCTACCCGGCATTGCGCGCTCCCGTGAAGATCGGCTTCGACCGCGCGCGCGCGCGCGAAATGCAATGGCTGTTCTGCAACCGGCGCATCCCTTTCCGCGACGAGCACTTGGTCGACAGCTTCCTGTCCTTCGTCGAAACCCTGACCGGCGAGCCGGCCAGCGCAACATGGAACCTGCCGCTGGATGAGGCGGACAGGCAATGGGCAAGTGTACGTCTGTCGCGGCTGCCGACTCCGCTGATCGCCCTGCATCCCGTGTCCAGCAAGGCCGAACGCGACTGGCCACCACAGCGCTATGCGGAACTGATCTCGCTGGCCGTCAAGTTTTTCGATTGCGGTTTCGTGCTCACTGGCGGTGCATCACCGCACGAACGGGCGGTATGCGAGCGCCTGGCCCAGGCCGCCCCGCGACATACATTGAACCTCTGCAGGCAGACCACGCCGAAACAGCTCGCCGCCGTACTGGCGCAAGCCGATGCGCTGGTCGCTCCCGATACGGCTGCCGTCCATATCGCGCGTGCCGTGGACACGCCGGTAATCGGCCTGTATGCGGTCGCCTCACCCAGACTGACCGGCCCGTACCAGCGCATGGACTATTGCGTGGATCGTTACCCGGAGGCCGTGCAACAATACCTGGGCAGGGAAGCGACCGACCTGCCATGGAACACGCGCGTACATCATGCGGACGCGATGAAACTGATCACAGTGGACGATGTCATGCAGCAACTGGTAAAAGCATTGGGAAACCCGGCATGACAAAACTCTTCGATTCGAGGCTGGCCTACAACGCGCTGCTCTGGCTGGCGCTGCCCTATGTGTGGTTCCACCTGCTGTGGCGCGCGCGCAAGCAGCGCGAATACCTGCAGCACATCGGCGAGCGATTCGGGAAATACTCTTTCTCCCAAATGGAAAGGGAGTTCCTGCAGCAGCCGCTCATCTGGCTGCACACCGTCTCGGTGGGCGAGACGCGCGCCACCGCCACGCTGATCCGCAAATTGTGCGAGCGCCATCCCGATCACCGCATCCTGCTCACCCATACCACGCCGACCGGACGCGCCGCCAGCGAAGAGTTATATGGCGATGACGTCATGCGCGTGTACCTGCCCTACGACTATCCATTCGCAGTACGCCGCTTCCTGCAACATTTCCGTCCGCGCATCGGTGTGCTGATGGAAACCGAGATCTGGTTCAACCTGATCCATGAATGCAATGTCGAGCACATCCCGCTGCTGCTGCTCAATGCGCGCCTGTCGAAGCGTTCGGCCCGGCGCTATGCCAGATTCCCCAGGGTCACCCGCAATGGTCTGCATGAACTGCATCTCGTCTCCGCGCAGACCGAAGACGACGCCATGCGCCTTGCCGATCTGGGCAATCGCGTCGTACCGGTGATGGGCAACCTGAAATTCGAGATCGAGCCGCCCGCCGCGATGCTGGAGCTGGGCAAGCAACTGCGTTTCCAGTTTGGGGAGAAGCGACGCGTATTTCTTGCTGCCAGCACGCGCGATGGCGAGGAAGCATTGCTGCTGGATGCGCTGGCCCATGCCGATGTCGAAAAGCTGCTCGTCGTCATCGTGCCGCGCCATCCGCAGCGCTTCGATGAAGTCGCGGCACTGATCGAAAAACACGGAATGCGCATGCAGCGCCGCAGCGCCGACGAACCGATCTCGCCTCATACTCAAGTGGTTCTGGGCGACAGCATGGGCGAGATGTTTGCTTATTACGCGGCGACGGATATCGCGTTCATCGGCGGCAGTCTGTTGCCACTGGGCGGGCAGAACCTGATCGAAGCCTGCGCGGTGGGCACGCCGGTGCTGGTCGGTCCGCATACCTGGAATTTTGCCCAGGCAGTCGAACATGCCGTCAGCATCGGGGCAGCGATCCAGGTCAACCATGCGGACGGACTGGTGCACCAACTCAACGTCCTGTTTCACGAAACCGGGCGTTTGCATCTTATGGGGGAAGCCGGTCTGCGCTTTGTGAAGAATAGTCGCGGCGCAACTGAACGGGCCATGATCCATATCGGGCTGGCCCTCAACTACGCGATCTATAACGAGCTCTCTTCAAGCAAAGTTAAATGACCTCCGGCCGGAGGCCCATCACCGAAACATGCACCGAGCCGCTCAGGGGTGCCGGGCTTGAACCGCCGCGTCACCCCGTTGCGCAGATGACTGAACTGGCGTTTCAACCGGTTTGGATTCCCAATTCCAGCGAAGGCCGGTCGCAGATGCCACGACAGGCAGACGTTTATAGAAACTGCCGTTGATCTGCGAATGCACCACCAGATAATCGTGGAAATGTTTCAACAGCCGTTCATTCGGTTTGGCATGCTGCGCTTCGCGCCAAAATTTGCTCAACGGCCGGTGGAAAGTCAGGCCTTTCATGTCGTACAGGGCCGTACCGCAGATCTTGACCGGTGCGCCGTGCATGATGGCCGACAGACCCACCGTGCTGTTGACCACCACCACGCCGCAGGCATGGTCCAGCAGAGTTGGCAGATGCTGGTCGTGGATGTAAATGCACCTTCCCTGCAATCCCAACGAACTGGCGCGTTGATCAATGAACGATGAGTAGTCGCTGTAACCGCGATCCATCGGGTGGTGCTTGAAAACCAGTATCCTGCCCCGTGGTGAATGGTGCGCAAATGACGTCATCACCTCGTCGATAAAATCCCTGACCGAGCCGAAGTCGGAATGTTCATGAATTTGGGCATCGTTGTGAACCTGAAGCGGAACCAGGAAATAACGTCCGGGGAACTTGCTGATCAGCAGTTCCTGTACGCCGCGTTCCTTGTAAGCGTAATACCCCTTGCGCCATGCAGACCGCACCCAGGGCATGATCTCCAGCCAGTTCAGCGGACGGTGATGGCGGTAATGCGGAAAGAACGGTTTCAGCAGACCCGCCGCAAAATAGTACAACGCAGCCCAAAAAGCGCCGTACCAAAAAGTATTCCCCAGAGGCAACGGATTTTCGACCACTGGGGGCGGATTATTCAGGTAAAAGACCGGGGAGCGGGGCAAGGGCGAATTGCCGTTCACGCCGAACTGCTCCAGCGTGATGTAATGCGGGCGGATATAGCCTTCCTCGAATACGCCGATCTCCAATCCGCGGCGATGGGCGATCTCATGTGCCGACGAATGGATTGGTCGGCAATCGCCAAACAACATCACGGCATCGACGTGCAACCGTTCGAGCAAAGCTTCGAGGTAGACCGGCCAATCATCCGGAAGTCCGCGGAAGTTGAACGCCGTTCCACCCGAGAACAACCAGTCGCCGGCGTTGAAATTGACCTTGAACACCTGCGCCCCGGACTGTTCCAGATCCTGCGCCAGCCGGCGGAAAAATGGCCCCACCGGCCCCTGCAGCAGCAGTACCCTTTTCCCCTTGAATGTGGCAAGACCGTTCCTGACCATTGTTTACCTTATTGAACGATCAAAAGCTGTAGCGTATTCCCGCTGCCAGAAAATTCGAACCCACATGCGGCGGCGCGATCAAGCCGTACACACCGGAACGATGATGAACGCGTGTGACCAGCGACCAATGCGCCAGACCGCTCACACGCCACTCCAGATCAAACAGCAACAACAACTGCAAGCGGTAGCGCCTGCCCGGATCATCCTTCGCGCCATCCTCGTAAGTCGGATTACCGAGCGCATAGGAAAAACCGATGCCGCTGCCGAAATTTACACCCAATGCACCCAATTCGAGATCGGGCGTTTTCAGCGTATACGCAGCGCCGACCTCGGCATTATCTTGCAAGCCGCGATGTTGCACCAGCACCAGCTCATATCCCTGTCTGATGGCGGCCAGCGGCGTGCCCTCGAAAACCTGCCAACCCTGCCCCAGCGTGCCGTTCGCCCTGGTCAACCCTACGGCATTGAAATAGGATTTCTCCCAATCCAGGTTCGCCTTGACGATGCGCCCCGGCAATTCCTGCAGATTGTGGTCGGCTCCCTGTCCCGCATAAACCGCCACGGAATCGTACATCCGCTTCTCGGAGACCGTGTCCGCGCCTGCATCGAATGCCCTCAACCCCAATAGCAACAGCAGCACTACGCTACGCACATAACGATTCCCCATCTTCGTTCTCACTTTGGCACTTGGCACACCCACGCTGACATCCTTCATGTTCAACGGCGCTAGCGCTTGCGCAATATCCTGCGCACTACAAACCGGTAAATGCCACTCCACCATGGTGTTGAAGCCGCGCCTTTTTCTCGCCACTCCAGCAATTCATCAAGAGCCCGTTCAGGCGTCGTGAATTTCCCGCTGCTGCGGCTGATATAGGTTGGATACAGGATCAGAACTCCTGCCACCATCTCATCCAGTGTCAAGCGACGGGTACGGCGCGTGAACGGAATGACATCTTCGGTCAACCCCCAGCCCGCATAGAACGGTTGGCCGTAGCAGACCACTTTTTTACCGCGCAGCAATGCCTCGAACCCCGCCAGCGAAGTCAGCGTATGCACCTCGTCGACCGCCAGCAGCAATTCTCCCATGCTTGCACTCGTCAGCATCTCGTCGCCCCAGCGTGCTGCGCCATCCTCGCCCTGGCCTTGTCGCCGCAGCCCTGCCACCACATCGGGATGCGGCTTGTACACGATCCAGGCATCAGGATTCGCCTCACGCACAGCGCGCAACAACTCCAGATTGCGTCGAATGCCCGGTGCCCCATAGGCAAGAGAGGCATCCGACTCCACCTGTCCCGGCACCAGTATCACGCGACTTCGTCCGGCCGGCCGCTGCCAGACGGTCGTGCCGACGTTGTATTTGGTCAGCCCTTCGGCCACCAGAAGCGCCTGCAGCATACGGGCACGCCCCTTCAATGCATCATCAAAATGTGCTTGCTGCAGAATCAGTTCCAGGTCGGAAGGACAGGTCGCATCGTAATAGATGCCGTTACCATCCATCACCCACGATAGAGGGCGCACCAGATCCGCACCCAGACCGACCGAACGGATGAACCCATCCTCCAGCCTCAATATCTTCACACCCGTCTCTGCAACCGGCTTCCTTCCCCACACAGCCAGCGTGGCACCGGAAGGGAGCGCGGCATCCCTGCGCACGAACCTGACATCGCTGCCCTGGAAGAAACTGCGCACGATCTCGCGCTTGTAGATCGAAAATCCCTTTGCATACACGACCGATGGGAACCTCGCTCGCATACGCTTTTGCAATCCCATCCATTCAAGCACGCGCTCAGCCTCGCAGCGCAAGCCGGTCTCGGGGTCGATATAGCGGGGATAGTCCAGCAACGCCGCATGCACCAGCGCTTCCAGTAACACCGGCTTGCGTCGCTCCGGCACGGGTAGTTCGTCCTGGGTCAGACCCCAGCCGGCATAAAACGGCATGCCGAATGTGCGCACCGGTTTACCCCATAACAGTCCTTCGAAGCCGATCTGCGAGGTCACTGTGTAGACCGCTTCGGCATGTTCGAGCAGAGAGACCGGATGCACATCCTCGCCCAACACCTGCACGCGCGGTTCGCGCGCCAGTTGCGCCAGATCGAAATGCCCTCGTTTGCGCCCGGCCATCACTTCGGGATGAACCTTGAGCAACACGGTGCATTGCGGATGCTCCGCCAACGCAGCTGCAAGCATGCACTGAAAACTTGTTTCGTCCGCTAGCCCGTAGCGGATTGACGCATCGCCGCGAGTCTGATCGGCCACCAGCACGTAGCGTGTCGGCAACTCGTGCTCATAATCGCGCGTGTGGTTGTACTTGGATATCCGCGCGGCCCGCCATGCGGCGACAAGATTTCGGGCTCGGGCAAAATGTGCTTCAGATTGGACGGATGAGATCAGGGACTCGAGTTGCGAGGGGGCCGTAGCATCGTAATAGATGCCGGTATCATCAACGACGACGGAAAGCGGCGGCTCCTGCGCGCCCAAGCCAACTGAGCGAAGGAAACCGTCTTCCAGACGCAGTAAGGGCAGGCGGTTTCGGGCCGCAAACTCCGCCGCAGCCTCGGCGCTCGGTTTACGTCCCCAAGCGATAACACCGCCACAAACTGCCGCATCCCGAACCTCCCGGCGATACCGCACAGCATGGCCGAGCAGGGAGGGCAATCCGCGCAAATGAGCTACTGCCCGCGAAACCGCGATCAGCGGGGCAGCACTCTGTCCAGCAGTGGGTGCGCGTTCCTGCAAGGTCTCAGTCCGCCGACTTACGCAGCCGCAACGACCAGATCGCTCCAATCGACTGCGCTTTTGCCGTGAACCACAAAGAACGGATTGAGCGTGACCGACGGATTAGCGTAGGAGATCGGCTCGCCGCACAGTTGGATCACCTTGCCACCGGCCTGTTCCACCACGCACTGCGCGGCGGCGGTATCCCACAGCGAAGTCAGTCCCAGTCTCGGATAGACATCGGCACTGCCTTCCGCAACCAGGCAGAACTTGAGCGAGCTCCCCATCGAGATCAGCTCATGCGCACCCAGGCGCTGTAGCAGAGCGGGAAGGGAATCTCCCGCGTGGGAACGGCTGCCAACAACGCGCCATGTCGAACCTTCCGCATGCGTGGACACATGGATGGCGACGCGCTTGCCATCCGCCTCCACCTTGAAAGCACCCACGCCACGCGCCGCAAGATAGGCGACATCAAGCACCGGCGCATACACCACGCCCAGCACCGGGCAACCATTCTCGATCAGGGCGATATTGACGGTGAATTCGCCGTTGCGCTTAACGAACTCCTTGGTACCGTCGAGCGGATCGACCAGCCAGTAGCTGCCCATGCCGGTATGGCCCTTGAATTCACCCACCGCCTCTTCCGACAGGATAGGCAACGACGGTTGCAACTGCGCCAGACGCGCGACGATGAGATGGTGAGCCGCCTCATCCGCCTCTGTCAGAGGTGAACTGTCCGCTTTCTCCTGCACCGCGAAATCCCTGGCATAAACGACCATGATCGCCGCGCCCGCATCACGCGCGATACACTCGACCTGCTCAAGCAGCTTCATACCGACGTCCATGCGCTACTCCCGCACGATGCCGCGTTCACGCAGCAGTGCCATCACTTTGGCAACGGAATCTTCTATGCTGAGAGTGCCGGTCTCGATGGCCAGCTCTGGATCGACCGGTGCCTC
Source organism: Gammaproteobacteria bacterium (assembly GCA_018813765.1). GTDB lineage: Bacteria > Pseudomonadota > Gammaproteobacteria > Burkholderiales > Gallionellaceae > Sideroxyarcus. The sequence continues at coordinate 259,603 of JAHJBC010000001.1, forward strand.
ATAGGGAGACGAGATGCCGGTGAAGTCCTTGATCTCGCCGGCGCGGGCGCGCTTGTACAAGCCTTTTACATCGCGCTGCTCGCATACATCGAGCGGACAGTGGCAATAGATCTCGAGGAAATCGCCATGCGGCACCAGTGAGCGCACGCGCTCGCGGTCGCTGCGGAACGGCGAGATGAAAGCCGTCAGCGCGATCACTCCCGCCTCCACGAACAGCTTGGACATCTCGCCCACGCGGCGGATATTCTCGATGCGGTCCTCGGCCGAGAAGCCCAGATCGGCGCACAGCCCGTGGCGCACGTTGTCGCCGTCCAGCACAAAGGTATGGCAATGCATCTTGTGCAACTCTTCTTCCACAGCATGCGCCAGCGAAGATTTGCCCGCACCCGACAATCCGGTGAACCACAGGATCACCCCGCCATGACCGTTCATCTCTTCTCGACGCTTGCGCGTCACCGTGGCGTTATGCCATACTACGTTGCTCGACTTTTTCTGTTCCATCGTTCTTCCCCTATACGAACTTTACAAATGACTGTAGCGCCCAGGCAGCAGGATGCCGGACTGGAAGACCCGTTGCATCTTCAGCTACGCAGTGTCGGCATGAAGTGCGGGTTCTATATTGATTATCGGGATCGGACTTCTTTTGCGATTCCGGCCCAATCCGTTATTTCAGCAGATCGGCCGATGTACATGAGGCCGATTCCTCCAATTTTTTGGATTCTACCTCAGCATTGCGCAACAGACCCTGCCGAAATGGCTCATCCAGGGCCAGGCGCAGGATGGCGGCCACCCAATCCTCCAGCCGTAACGGGACGATCAGCCCCTGCACCTCATGTTCTACAATCCCGGAATATGCATCGCCCGGTGTATAGATACCTACCGCTCCGCTGCGCGTGATGTCGAAGAATTTGGTATATGAGCGTGCCTGATTGAACGGCAGATCCAGCAACGGCGCCAGTCCGATATGCCGCCCCGGTGTGGCAATGTAGGACTGATATGCAGGCCACTTCATTGGGTGTACCACATTTACGCGCGGCAGGCCGCGATACAAACGGTATACATCCTGCCCGCCGATGAGTTCGAATGCGATGCGCTCGTCGCTATGCAGCACCTCCTCCATCACCGGGCGCAGCCAGCGGATCTCGGCATCATGCGAGGCCGAGCCGTGGTAGAACACGCGGCGCACATCCGCCGGGTTCGCCAATGGCGCGGGCAGCACCAGCCGGGGACCCCAAGCCGCATACTTGTGCAGCAGGTACGGCGTAGACACCCACAACCGCGCCTCCATCCTCTGTAGCCACTCCCGCCGCCGCACCGACAATCGCCACAACTTGTAGCGGTAGCGTAGCGGCATCCCTGCCGAAGCGCCGGCATCGAGCACATCATCGTCCATGAAGAAGACCAGCGCGCGCAGGGAAGGACGGACCGACTCGACCAGGCGCATCCATGCTGTCGGCACATAGCGGATGAAAACCACCGTCGCCCCGACCAGTTCGGCCGGAGCGGGCAGTTCGGCGAAGCCGCAACGCATGACATTGCATGCGACACGCGAAACGGCGGGTAACACGAAGAAATCGGTGGAAGGATTGGGTTGCTCCTCGACCAGATACAGCCTGGCGACCTCGCCTGTCTTTTCCATGTCCGGCATATTCACTCCCGCCATGGCTTCTCCACCATCGGCGCATGACTCAGGGAAAAATCCGGTCGTTCATGGCTCAGGTTCGGGTTGTAATAGGGATCGTTCTGCAGCACCCGTTTCCAGCGCTTGCGCATATAAGCCACCTCTCGTCTGGCGCGTCGTTTCTTTTCCGGGGTCAGGTCTTTTCCGCGCGACACGGACTCGTGATGATACAACTCCGCATAAGGTGTCCAAACCACCCGATAGCCAGCCTCACGCACACGCAGGCAATAATCAACATCGTTGAATGCCACCTGAAGGTGTTGCTCATCCAAACCACCTAATTCCTGATACAGGCTGCGCCATGTCAACATGCATGCAGCCGTCACAGCAGAAAGATCCTGCGCCGCCACAGCCCTGTTACAGTAACCCGGATTGGCGCGTTGCTGATATGCATGTGCATGATTGGCAATCCCGCCCACACCGATCAAATCGCCGCCATGTTGAATTCGGCCATCCGGGTAATACAACTTTGCGCCTACCACCCCCACTTTGGTCTGAAGCAAATGTCCCAGCATTTCCTCCAGCCAATCCGGTGTGATGACCTCAGTATCGTTATTTAACAGGCACAACACCTCGCCTTGCGCCCGCCGAGCCGCAAAGTTATTGATTGCTGAAAAGTTGAATGGCGCATCAAAGTGCAGTACCCGCACTCTCATATCCTCGCCAACGGCCGCCAAATAGCCAAGCGCTTCAGGGTCCTTACTCTGATTGTCAATGATAAGAATTTCATAATCCTGATAACGGCTCTTCTGCAATATGCTATCTACACATCGCTTGAGTAATTCAAGGCCATCGCGCGTCGGAACCAGAATGCTGATCTTGGGCAATTTTTGTGGGAGGGCATAACGTACCCGGTAGACACCCGGAAAGGTCTCGTTCACAGATGCCTCGATCCCAAGACGAGACAGGTGCGCAGCAACGACTGCCGCCCCCCCCGCCTCCTCATTCCGAACGCGACGATGAATAAGGATTGCCGGAACATGACAGATACGCTCTGCCGAAAGCCCTTCGCTAACGCGCAACACAAGGTCGTGGCCATTACCAAAAACATCCGTCTCTCCCAGTCCGCCGGCCCGGATCAATTCGTCCGCCCGGTATACCGCCAAATGTCCAATATATTTTGTCGAGCGTAACAACTCTGGCGACCAGTCCGGCTTGAACTTCGGATCGCGACGCTCACCACCTGCTTCAATACTGTCTTCATCGGTGTAGATCAACCCAGCCGCAGGAGAGGAGTTGATCACATTCGCAATCCAGTAAAGCGCATGCTCCGGCAATACATCACCGGCTTGAAGGATGGTGACATACGTATTGCTTTCCTGAAAAGGAATCCATGAACCAATCTGGCCATGATTCAAGATACAGACCTCGAAATTCCGGTACAACTGATTTTGAATGGAGTCCAGCGTGAGCTCTACGCAGACGTTACCCTCTGTTGGTACAGCAACAAGCAATACAAACCGCGGTGAGACGGTAAAACGGTTGATGTGACGGTCAATCAATATTCGGTCTGCTCTGGAAAGGGTATCTGCATACTGTATCCATTGCGGATAAGTCGGAGCAGATGCATAAGTCCGCAGTTTCCCAGCAGCGGCATAGGCACCGGCCAGATCGAAAATTGGGCGAGAAAATCCGAGACCGATCAGTTTCAGTTTCAAGAGTGGCTGACGCCATAGAACCGGCACGATACGCCTCAACATGCGAAATATTCGTTCTTTGGCCCCAATTGTTCGCATACAAAATGGAGATCGCAATATAGCGGGATACGAACGGGTTGGTGCCCACTGCATACCGACAATACCTCGCGGCAAAAAAAACAGCTCAGGGGTAGAACCTTTGCGGGTTACAGGCACATCCACAGCGCACTCATCGCTATAACCGGCACCGACATCATAGAATAGTCTGGTCGTATGGTCTGCTTCATGGCTGGTAAAACAGGCCTCGATCGATACCCAGCCACAGGGCCAAAGTCCATTGGACGGTTCGATAACGAAGCGTTGGCTCAACTTCACGGGCATATCGCTTGCAATTCGAGATCCTGAACTTTCAGGATCGAATGCCTGTCGAATCTGAAGATCGCATACCTGACGAAATACCTGCTGAAAGAATCTACTTGTCCCTGTTACCATTAGCCAATGTCCCGATCACAATTTTCCCAACCCGTATGAACGGATTGTCCTACATTTATCGGCCGACCGTTACATGTCCGGTCCATACTCCTGCTACATCCTCGCGACCATCCCAAACATTTCCGTATAATGCGCGGGTTTTCAAAAAATATTGATCAGAACAACTGGAGCCGAGTTTGTCCACGCCTAAGATAGGAATATTGGTCGCCGGAATGCACCGTAGTGGCACCTCGGCTGTCGCAAGATTGTTAAATATCCTGGGAGCAGCAGTACCAGGCAATCTAATGCCCCCCCATGCGGAGATTAACGCCAAAGGCTTCTGGGAATCATTTGATGTCTCTTCCCTGAACGACGCACTACTGGCAGGCCATCGCTCTCGCTGGGATGACGTGCTCTCCATCCCTCTCGACGAACCTGGACAGGACAGTTGGCAGGACTTTGAAAGCAAGGCTACTGGACTGCTTGAGCGCGATTTCCTGCATGCGGACATGTTCGTGCTGAAGGACCCGCGCATCTGCCGCCTGCTGCCCTATTGGATACGCCTGTTCGAGCGTCTCTCAATCGAACCGCGCATCGTCATCCCGATCCGGCATCCACTCGAAGTCACTGCCTCACTAAAGCGTCGCGACAATTTTCCGGAAGAGAAGTCACTCTACTTGTGGCTACACCATTTAGTAGATACCGAGCGCGCCACCCGGAACGTGCCGCGCACTTTCATCCACTACGAGGATTTACTGGAGAATTGGCAAGATACGTGTGCACGTATCGCCAGCGAGCTGGGAGTAATCTGGCCTAACTCACCTGATTCGATCAAGGATGAAGCGAACGCCTTCCTGGATTCGCAATTGCGCCACCACCGCCGCGAGATCGATCAGCTGGCAGATACCTCCGCGATAGCGAAGTGGTCCAAAAAGCTCTATCTGGCATTGCAGCACAGTGATCGCGACATCTCATCTCTCATTGACCGAATCTATGCAGACATCGCCCCTGCGGAAGCGATGCTGGCGCCGATGCTTCAGGATACATTCAGGCAGCTCAAACAGATCGAGCACTCTTTCGCCGAATCCAAATCTTGGGGCAGCGAACTTGATACAAACCTTAAAAAAGCGCAGCAAGAATTCAATCGGCTTAGCCTTGAGTTCGACGAAAAGACCTATCACGTCGGGTTGCTGCAAGATGAAACTGCGCAACTCAAGGCGTCGCTTTCCTCGGCGGCTAATGCACTCGACGCACGCAATTCTGAACTGAAGAACACGCAGCAGGCATTCAAGCAGCTTGCCGACGAGAGCGATACGAAATCCCTGCATGTCAGCATGCTCTTGGAAGAAGCCGCGCAACTCAAGGCATCGCTTTCCTCGGCGGAAAATGCACTCGACGCACGCAATATTGAACTGAAGAACACACAGCAGGCATTCAAGCAGCTTGCCGACGAGAGTGACGCGAAATCCCTGCATGTCAGCACGCTCTTGGAAGAAGCCGCGCAACTCAAGGACTCTCTCGCCGCCACGCAGGAGTTGCTTGTTGTCCGCACTACTGAGCTCCAGGATTCCAAACAAAAACTATCTGCCTCGAACTCCACGAACCAAGCCGGGCTGTTCCTGCTGCAAGGTGCCACCCGCCGCATAACCGAGGCCGACGCAGCCATACACACGCTAATCGCCGCACAAGGCCAGCACAAACGCCGCGCCGCGTTCTGGAAAAGGAATAAGGACCTCCGTCTGCTGGAAAACACGCCGCTGTTCGACAGCGCGTTTTACCTTTCCTCTCATCCGGAAGTACTCTCATCGGGGTTTACGCCGCAAGAACACTACCTGAAGCTCGGAGCCGGCAGAGGTTGGGATCCGCACCTCCTGTTTAGCACAAGCTGGTATCTGGAGAAATACCGAGATGTCGCCCAGCGGGGAATGAACCCCCTAGTGCATTTCCTGCGCTGCGGTGCAAAAGAAAAGCGGTCGCCGCACCCGTTGTTCGACATAGAGCTGTATCAATCAGCCTATCCGCAGGCTGCCACATCCGGCATGAATGCGCTCGAACATTACCTGCAGATTGGCGGTCCGAATGGCTTCCGTCCCCATTGGTTGTTCGACGGAAAAGCCTATCTGGAGGCCTACCCGGAAGTCAGGGAAACAGGCAGCAACCCGCTGTTGCACTACCTGCAAATCGGACACCTCAAAAACTACCGCCCTCACTGGGCTTTCGATCCAACCTATTATCTGGGTCAAATTCAAAGTGTGGTCGAGCCGGGGGTGCCAGCGCTACTGCATTTTGTCACCAAGGGCGCAAAACTGCGAATGAACCCGAGTGCGGAATTCGATACCGCCGCATTCTTGCAGCAATATCCATTCCTCGAATCCTGCAATGAGAATCCGCTGGAATATTACGTACAGGCACAAGACAACCAGGCAGTGTTCAACCCTCCTGCTTTATCCTCTCCCATAACAAGCGTCGAGGTACCTACCACACCAATCCACAACGAAGAGCCCGGAAGCCCGTTGCCCGCTTTCATGGACTTTCTCTATGACGAATTTGGTGAGGTGTTGCGAACCGAGATCATCTCCCGCATGCAACGCTTTCACTTGCCGTTTACGAGCGAAAAGATCGCCCCCAAGCCGGCAGAAAACGATATCCCCTTGTGGCTTGAGGAGATCCACTCGCTCTCGAACGCTGCTCCGACAACCGTGCAACCGGATGTCTCCATCGTCATCCCGGTGTACAACCAGCTCCCATTCACGCTGGCCTGCATTCATTCCGTGCTGTCATCCAGAACAAATTACAGCTACGAGATCATCGTTGCCGATGACCGTTCCACCGACCGGACCACCGACATCTTCTCGCAGGGCGTCGGTCGGATACGCCATGTACTCGGCGAACAGAATCAGGGTTTCATCCGCAACTGCAACAATGCCGCAAAACATGCCAGGGGCCGTTATCTCGTCCTGCTCAACAACGACACTATCGTACTGCCGGGTTGGCTGGATGAACTGATCGGCACGCTGGATACCGATCCCGACATCGGGCTGGTCGGCTCCAAACTCCTGTACCCGGATGGTCGACTGCAGGAATCCGGCGGCATCATTTTCGGTGACGGTTCTGGCTGGAACTATGGCCGCATGGACGATCCCCGCAAGCCACAATACTGCTACATGCGTGACGCCGACTACGTCTCTGGCGCCTCGATCGCCCTGCGCACCGAATTCTGGAACGATGTCGGCGGTTTCGACGAACGATATTCCGTCGCCTACTACGAAGACACCGACATGGCCTTCCGCGTGCGGCAGGCCGGTTTGCGTGTCGTGGTCCAACCGCTTTCCCAACTCCTGCACTTCGAGGGCATCAGTTCCGGCACCGACACCAGCAGCGGCGCAAAGCAATACCAGTTGACCAATGCCGTGATATTCAAGGATAAATGGAGCGGCATGTTGGCAGACCATGGCCAATGCGACCCAAAGCGTTTGCCCGCCGATCGCACCACGCGTTACAGCATACTGGTTGTCGATGCCTGCACCCCGACACCGGATCGCGACGCCGGATCGCTTGAGACATTCCAGCATTTGCGCATTCTCAGGTCATTCGGATTCCACGTCGTCTTCGCCCCGGAAAATCTTGCTTATTTCGGCCGCTACACGCAAGACCTGCAGCGTATGGGCATAGAGACGCTATACGCCCCATACTGGATGTCATTCGAGGAGGTGTTGAAGAAACTTGGAAGTTCGTTCGAACTGGTCATGATCTACCGAGCGCCGGTTGCCAACCGCCTGATCGACCTGGTTCGCAACCATGCTCCCCAGGCAAAAATTATTATTGACACTATTGATCTTCACTTTCTCCGCGAAGAAAGGGAGGCTGCACTACATAACGACCCTGAGAAAGTACAAACAGCCGCAGCAACCCGCAGGAAGGAACTCAATATCATCGAGCATGCAGATGCCACTATTATTTTGAGCAGCCACGAAATGGGCATCGTTCAGGATCTGCTCCCAAAGGCAAAGCTGTATGAGATCCCTATCGTGTGCAAAACCCCTGGGAAAGGGCCGCTCAGCCACTCCCAACGCAAGGATATCGTCTTTATTGGCGGCTTTCGGCATGCCCCGAATCTGGACGCGGTCAAATGGTTTGTCTCCGACGTATGGCCGCATCTCCTTGCCAAGGGATTCACCGGCAATTTCCACATCGTTGGTGCCGACATGCCGAATGAGATCACCAGAATGCACGGGGCGGGCATCATTGTGCGGGGTCACGTCCCCGATATCGCCGACGTATTCAACGAGGTTCGCGTTTCCGTCGCACCGTTAAGATTCGGCGCGGGTCTGAAGGGCAAAGTTATTTCCAGTCTGAGTTTTGGCGTACCAGTTGTTGCGACCTCCGTTGCCGTGGAGGGCGGGGGCTTCACTCACGAGGGAAATGTGCTTGTTACCGACGATCCGGAAACATTCGCCGATTCGATCATACGGCTTTATGACGATCCGTTAATGTGGGAGAATCTTTCGCAGAACGGTGTCGCCCATTGCAACCGCAGCTTTTCGGTATCGGTGGTAACTGCCAAGTTCCGCCACTTGATCAACGATATCGCGCCAGAACTCAAGCTCGAACCTGACGAATAAGTGAAGCAGGCTTTTTCAAAGATTTCGAGTACTGATTTGCAGTAAAGCATCGAAGGATAATTAAGTGTCAATCTGGTTGTGCTAATGCAAGATCCAGCCAGTCGAGACTTTCATTTCGAGCAGCATCAACTACAAGACTACACAGCAGATGAGAAACGTAATAGTTCACTACCATATTTTCAAAAATGCTGGATCGACAATAGATCATATACTTCAGAACAATTTCAAAAATTCCTGGATTGCATATGATGGCGAAAAAGCGCACAGCAGAATCTCGCCGCAGGAACTGGAAAATTTCATTGTCAGCCATCCTTCGGCACAAGCGGTCTCCAGCCATAATGCGATCATTCCTGTCCCGGTGATTCCGGGTATTGCCATCGCACCCATTCTTTTCTTGCGACACCCTTTGGATCGCATACGCTCGATCTATGACTTCGAACGATTTCAGGGACAAAGAACCGGACCGGTCAGCAGAGGCGCCGAGCACGCAGCGCGCCTCAATTTCGACGAATATATCCAATGGCGCTTTGACTCTTCCCGCAATGGAGTCACCCATAACCACCATACGACCTGGCTGCTGCACCATCCACGCTTTCAACGCGTCGAAATATCACAGGCCGATTTTGAGCAGGCATTGCACACGCTCGATTCTTTGCCATTTTTTGGCCTTGTCGAAAGGTTTGACGAAAGCCTTGGGCTACTTTCTGCCTTCTTGGGCAGTATGGGAATACATATCAACATGGAATATCAAGTTAAAAACAGCAGCAAGCATCAGGTGAAACCGTTGGAAGAACGCCTGTCCATCCTGCAGGATTCTATCGGCAGCACAACATGGTCTGCACTTGAAGCACGCAACCAATGGGACCTGAAGCTTTATGCCACCGCCCAGAAGAAGTTTCAGGCCAGGCTTGATGAGGTTAGCAAACCCGCATACCAACATCGAGTTGTTGCGTAACCAATCGAGGCGAGTATCCGGGTGAGACAAATGGTTACGGGCATACCCAGCCCGGGACAAATGATCTTTGTGATTACTTGAGGACAGGCAGATGAAAGCATTGGTTTGTGGAATAAGCGGTCAGGACGGCGCTTACCTTGCTCAGCTACTGCTCGGCAAGGGTTACGAAGTTTGGGGTACGTCTCGCGATGCCCAGGCAAGTTCCTTCGGAAATCTGATTCAGCTGGGCATAAAGGATCAAGTACGACTGATCTCCATGGCCCCCAATGATTTTCGAAGCGTGTTGACCGCGCTTAAACGCAGTGAACCAGACGAAATATACTTCCTGTCCGGACAAAGTTCTGTTGGTCTATCATTTGAACAGCCAGTCGAAACCATCGAGAGCATCACCTTAAGCACCCTCAACATGTTGGAGGCCATCCGCCTGCTTGAGAAACCTATCCGGTTTTATCACGCCGGATCCAGCGAATGTTTTGGTGATATTGGACAGGTAATGGCCGACGAGGTCATGCCCTTCCGCCCACGCAGCCCATATGGCATAGCCAAGGCCTCCGCTCACCTGCTGGTTGCAAATTATCGTGAAGCATATGGACTGTTCGCCTGCAACGGCATTCTGTTCAACCACGAATCCCCCCTGCGTCCACCGCGTTTCGTGACACGCAAGATCATTTCGGCAGCATGCCGCATTGCAAACGGTGCAAATGAAAAGCTGGAACTCGGGCGGCTGGATATCGTGCGCGACTGGGGCTGGGCCCCAGAGTTCGTCGAAGCGATGTGGCTGATGTTGCAGCAAGATCAGGCAGATGACTTCATCATTTCTACAGGCGAAGCTAACTCACTGGAAGACTTTGTCGGGTGCACATTCGACCGGCTCGGCCTTGATTGGCGCGATCATGTATTATCAAACAGCGCCCTGTTCCGCCCGACCGACCTGTTCTGGAGCCAGGGACGCTCCGACAAGGCAGAGAAGATACTTGGCTGGCGCGCAGAAACGAAAATGAAGGGTGTTATCCACAAGATGATCGAGAATGAAAGCGCCTGATTTCAGGCGCTGAATAATTTTGCATTTCAAATTTTTGTTGGAGCAATACTAATGAGCCGAAATATCCTGGTGGTTGGTAACTGTCATATCGGTGGCATTGCCGCTGCGCTCAAGCAGCTGTTCCCTTCGGATCAGATTTCCGCCATTCCATTCAACCCCAATGTTTTCAAAGGGAACAGCAGCGACTTAGCCAAGCAGATCGCATCAGCTGATGTCGTTCTGGGGGGGGATTTCGTTCAAGTATTTTCGAAGGAACACAAGGTCGTGCCGCGCAATTTCATCAGTATTCCCAGACTGTATTTCAGCGCATTTCATCCTGATATCGTCGCAGCAAGAATCAAGTCAACCGGGGCGAACTATCCTTCCCGCTACAACTCTGCAATTTGCGTTTGGGCATATTCGAACGGACTTGATCCATCTGATGCAGCAAGATTGTTTTCCAAAAACACTTTTGGCAAGCTTGGATACTTCAAACAATGGGACAAAAGTGTCGCGCAGATGAGGACCGCATTTGAAACCAGCAGGTTAGACTTTGACCGTTTCTTTCTTGCAGTAAAGCGAAACGGTGTTTTTATGCATACTGTCAATCACCCTAGAGTATCTTTATTAATATGGATAGCAAAATTGCTTGCAGTTGGTATCGGGCACGACAGAAACGTCTGGAGCAAGGATGTTCTTATCGATGATGCATTGGGCAAGGTAGAGATCTGGCCGGTCTATCCGGAAGTGGCATATGAACTTGCGTTACCAGGCTCCTACAACTGGTTTGTGGAACGCGGCAAAGTAATCGATGGATTGAGGAGTTATATAGATTATGCCTACGAGAAGTATTCAAAGTCGGGTATTTGCCAGAATGATTTTGCAATTGCTGGTGTCAACCAATTACATTATCAAACGGTGCTGTCCGCAGCGCTCAGGGGGGAATGATGGCGCATCCATATATGGCACTGGAGGACTTCTGTTTTTGGCCCAAGGCGATGTCCGCCCCCGCACCGGGTCACATCGACCCGGTGACAGTTGCGAAGGTCATCTCACCGCAAGACAGTGTCGCAACCATGGGTAGTTGCTTCGCCCAACACCTGGCCAAGCACATCAGCAAATCCGGTCTCGACTACTTTGTTGCCGAACAGGCACCGGCTGGCATGACTGAAAAGGAAGCGCAAGAGAAGAACTACGGCGTTTTTTCGGCGCGCTACGGGAACATCTACACCGTCAGGCAGGCTGTTCAGCTGTTCGACCGCTCCTTTGGGAATTTTCAACCGGTCGAGCGCGCGTGGGAGCGACCGGATGGAAGATGGGTCGATGCATTTCGGCCGCAAATTGAGCCCGACGGTTTTGAATCTCCCGAAGAAGTCGATCAAGCAGCGGCGGAACATCTTTCTCATGTACGGGAAGTGTTTACGAAATGCAAATGGCTGGTCCTTACACTTGGACTTACCGAGGGCTGGATTTCGAAGATCGACGGAGCCGTTTACCCGCTTGCGCCCGGCGTCAAAGGGGGCTCCTACGAACCTGAACGGCACGCATTCATCAATTTCAGCCTGACTGAAGTATGGGAAGACCTTGACGCTTTCATCAGCAAAGTCAGGTCGGTTAATCCCGAAGTACAGTTCCTGCTGACGGTATCCCCTGTTTCATTGATGGCAACATACGAACGTCGCCATGTCCTTTCGTCTACCGTCTGCAGTAAATCGATTTTGCGAGTGGCAGCAGATCAGGCAGAAAGAAAATATCCGTGCGTCATATATTTCCCGTCGTACGAGATCATCACATCGCCGGCAGCTGGTAGCCGATATTATGAAGACGACCTGCGGCAAGTCACGGAGTTAGGTGTTTCCCATGTCATGAGACTATTTTCAAGGCACTTCATTGAGGAAAGTCGCGAACGGCTCCCCTTGCCGGAGATAGAACTGGATAGCGGCAGCGCGGATATCGTCTGCGATGAAGAAGTCATTCAGGACGCGATCCGGGATTCCGGCTTGCGCGCCCAGCCGAAGAACAAAAAGTAGCACTACCTCGACCCTAACGGAATGCTCACTGAAGCCGCAATGCGCATCCTCACCGCATTGCGCCCTGTTCAGGGCAATCTTCTTGGCATATTCCTGCTCACGCTCGCAAGCAGCACCGTAATAGCGGTTGAACCACCTCAGGTTGGAGACGGCCCAACTGGCACTTGCCCGCCTCCCCCTGTTACACAACAAATCACTGAAGCCCCGAAATTCGACTGGGAGGATAAAAAAGTACTGTGGCTTGGCACCTCCATCCCTCATCAGGGACATGGCGTCGACGGTTATCCGGAGCTTTTTTGTGAGTTGATGGGATGCAGGGTAACGAACAATGCTTTTTCCGGAAGTCGAATGCGATGGTTCGAAACTGGCAAGGATGAATCGTGCAAAAAGGGGAAGAACGCACCCAAGGGGCTCACTGCCACCAACCGCGAGTTGCAGGAAAAAATTACTGCCGCAGCCACTGCAGAAGTGTTCAGTAGTTATGACGAAGCATGCAACAAGGCAACCAGCCCGATCAGGATGGGCTACGAATACCGCATCAATGCCGTCTGGCCCACCAAGCGTTTCGACGTCGTCGTGCTGGACCACGGACACAATGATCGTTCCCCAGACAAGGAGAAACGAAACGATTCACTAGGTTCTTTGCACCCTGCAACGATTGCCATCAAAGCCATCAAATTAGGATTGGTCACGGAAGTAACCTTGTCCGACCAGCACGGCTTGGTGAAAAATGATGACATCACCCTCAGGACGCCCGGCATCCCCCAAATGGATTTCTGGACAGGTGAAGTATCAAGCGTAAATGGCACTAACATCACGGTCATGCTGGATTCGAGTAGTTTTGTCGGCACCTATAGTGCGGGCGGCACAGCAGTCAAATACGACAAGACAAAAGTCTATGATGCCTACAACCTCATCATAAGCGACATCTACCACATGAATGCGAGATACGGCGGCGGGCCAGTGATGATCGTTTTGATGACCCCCCCAACCGAATGGACGCATGGAAAAAACGACGGTTCTATTGCGGCCATCAACGACGCGATATATCGCATAGCGGTAAAATGGGGGTTGCAGCTCTACAACATGACCGATGACCTAAAGATAGGGGCGGATAACCTACGAACCCTGCTCCCGGATTCAGTCCATCCTACGACGACTGCAGCCCGGCAAGTTATTGCTGACCACATTGCAGCTTGGGCCAAGAGCGGCGGTTCAAGAAACAAGACTTGCCCATAGAGGCTGGGCACCGTTCCCTGCTATCTGTCAGTGAACGATGCGCCGAACCTGTTTTCGACCTCGGACAGTATCTCTTCGTCACTTGCCAAGGGGACACGCATCGTTTCCGGGAACAGCTGTTGCGCAATGCGGTATACCATAACATCCTGCCAAGCTGCATGATCGAGCAACTCCAAGAATTCCTGTTGCGATCCAAGTTTGCCAAAGTTGACATTGTTATCGCTCTTGTTTTTCCACACCTCTTTAGTCTGCGGGATAAAACCTCGAGCATGCAGATCGTCCAGGACTTTCTGATTTGAACAGGCATAGATCGCATCCAGGCGACGCAATCCATTCTCGACTATCTCGATAAATTCTTTGCCGGGATTGCTCCGATCCTGCTTTTCTGCGATTGCGACAAACCCTTCGATATCCCCTAACAGAAGCATTGCAGCTTCGTTTACGGGTTTTCTATGATTCATGAAATCACTAAAGCCCATATTGGCATACTGCTTCAGCTTGGGATATTTGTGCACAACCTGTGGCGAGTTAGCCCTCTTCTCCGCGTATGTGAACAATGAAATCACTCTTTTCCGCGGATCTCGCAGCACTGTAAATATGAATTTCCTGTTCAGGCGTATAAGGTCACTGTAGGTGATATGACCTGGCACGTAAGGCATGTTGCGCGCAAGCTTAAAGGCCAGAGTACCCTCGACGATTGTGTTCCATGGACTCTTTTGTTCTACCGTACTGTTGCGCGGCGCGAGCATGGACACATGAAATGGCTGGAGCTCAAGCGCCAAAAAGATACTTTCATTCAGCGATGAACCGGCGCATTTCGGAACATGCAAGAAACCAAGATGGGGGGGGGTATTGAACACGTTTCAATCCCACTCTAACTCTCTGTTCGTATGCTGATTGTCATTAACATCCTCTATCCCAGATTTTCTGGTGCCTGCTAACTCAAATTGGAAATTTCGACAAGCTCTAGCAATCCGATCGCGGGATGGTAGTGGTAAGTGATCAGCGCATTTTCTAAAGCAGCTGCATGTCGTGGAGGCCCTAGCTGCAGAAACCCCTTGCTCCGTAATATCTGTCCGCTTGAAACCAAATCATCGGTCGAGTAGCAAGTATGATATGGACTCGGCAGTGCCTGCTTCTTAAGAAGAGCCTTTAATGGGCCATTTTGGCTCAGTGGCGATACGATCTCGATAAGAGGCCCACTTGGACTGGATAAAAATGCGACACGCACATCCAGCAGATTATCATCAACCGCTGTCACCAGCTTGTAGCCAAGGCTGATATAAGTGGAAATAGCCTCTTCATATGAGGCCGTCCCAATTCCAATGTGATGGAATTCAAGATTATTTATTAAGGACACTTCGCGATTACCCCGCAGGAGATTGAAACACAATTTTTGCGAGCACGTGCTTCGGTATAGCCTGAAGCGGGGGCAAAACGTACAGATTCAATTTCAAACCCTGAAGCGCTTACCATATCCACGAGTTCTTCTGGGCTGCGATAAAGAAATATGTGATCAATAGCGGGGCTGTTTACCGGCGCATTGATAAATATGCGCCCGCCGCGACTCATTCTCTTTTTTAGTGCTAACAAGGCGGCTTGCGGTTGCTCAAGGTGTTCAAGTACCTCACTGATCACGACGCTGTCAAACCGTTCCGCGTTGCTCGAATCATCGAATATGTTTTGTTGCGCAAGACGGATGTCGGCCGATGCTCCAAGTGCCACCAACGCGGAGCGTGTGTGCTTGATGCTTGTTGTACTTATATCCCAGGCAGTTAACTGTCCAGCGATTACGCGCCCCGCAAGGTATAAAAGGAGCCCATGTCCAGGCCCAACCTCCAAGTGAGATTTAACGTCGGTGCCAGTCCCCAAGAAATCGTTTATGTAGTAGTCCAGCATTTCGAGGTGGTTCGACCAAAGAATTTGGGAAAGCAGCAGGCCGTCCATATATTTCGACATTAGAGCAGCATCTGAGTAAACCAATCGATCAGTTTCAGCAAAGGAGGCCAGCCTGTAACGCCCTGTTCGCCGAAAAACCATCTCCTCCTCAAGAACCATGCGGCACATCCATCTGTATCCTTCGACATGCCTTTCTAAATCGTTCCCTGTCAGAGTCAGAATTAACCCCGAGATTTCATCCTGAAGCAACTTCTTCTCGGCACTGGTCGGTTGTGCTTTGGATAATGTAGAGGCATGCTCAGGCCAGAAACGCAGAACTGCTTCTTGAATTATGCTGTATTGACTCATCATAGAATATTTCAGATGCGACTTATTGATAAACATCCAGGTGAAAATGCAAAGATTAGCATGTGAGATCGGAATTGTTGCTTAGCAGCGAAACCCACCGCCTGCCTACCGCAATATTCATTGGGGAGCCGCACAAAATTTCCGTGATCTTGCTTCCATAGAACTCATTTAACCTAGCTTCAAAATTGATATAGCTTTCGCCTGTTTCGCGGCTTGGTCCAAGCTCTACAACAGGAACAAAACCATCACTTCCTCGAACCATCGTGAACCATGCCGTAGAGCACATCGTTTCGTAGGCCAGAAAGGCTGCGCCATTTCCGATCTGGACGTGCTTGGAACATACCGTGGCTGTGGTGCTGCTAGTGCCGTGCGGCCCATCGGGTGCAATCAATACTGTCTTGCCAGCCTGCAACGTTCTAAATGCCCTAAAAAGTGAGTGCCTGTAACTATTCGAGCTGGCAGTCTCGTTGCTTTCTTTTGAAGCAGTAGCTCTGCTCAACACAAAGCCGTCTGGGAATTCGTATTTGAAAAGCGATCTGGTCAGGCGTATGAATCCTCCGTGATAAGTCAGAAGAAGCAAACCCTTTGAAGGATCCAACTTGGCGAATTCCTTTTGCGATGCCATCTGTTCCACAAAGTGGGGTATGACTTCTGGAGCAATCTTGAAGTCCTGGGTTATATTGTTTATTCCAAACGCGACACGGACACTATGTTCCCATTCTGATTTTGCTGTATTGTGTACTCTGCTTTGCAGGTACAAATATTCCAGAAACGATTGCGGCAAATCGATTCTGTTTGCGACGATTTCTGCTCCATGTAGTAGGCTGGCCATATCCACCGGTTCCGGCATGCCTCGATATTTCAAATTGAAAAATTGAGTTGCGTCGGAATCACCCAGTAACTGCAACCATTGATGGGCAGTTATATCTGCAGACCAACGGATTGCATCACATGGCGCTTTGGCAACGAAGTCTGCAAGCTTAGCCACAACCTCTTCGTATCGCCCATTCTCCCGGCCCATTTTTAGCACGTGGGCAATAGTGCCTAGCTGAGAAAATGTTCGATTGCTTGCCAATAGAAGCAAAGTCAGCAAAAGGGATTCATGGCCGTGGCTGGAAAAGATACGTTTCAGCTCCCTGAAACCACCGGCTAGTTGATATTCAGTCGAGCAGAGCTCAGAAAAATTTTGGCGAACATTTTCAAATTCCGAATCGCCTAAATTCTTGTCCAGCATTTTGATTAAGGCTCTTGGCCGCCTTTGCATTGGAAACGTCTTTCGTTGATTGCAATCAGACAATTGAGCTTGATTGGCTGTCAATGATTCGGATTGGTAATGGCTTATCTGCGAAATCGTCAACAACTAATGACCAGCAGGTGCCAGCTTCTGCTAAAGCTTCTATTTTGTTGAAGCCGAGGTTGCCATAGTGACTTTCAACCATGCTGTTTTTGCATGTGGGAATATAGAATCCGATTAATTTGGTAATTCCGTTTTTTCGCGCACTTCGCACAAGATGTGTGAGCATTGCTTCTTCAACTTTTCGCCCGAGTACGCGACAGCTCATAAGCCAAGTATCAATTTCCCAGATTGTCGGGTCATCCTGACGCTTGCATATCAATATGCCGACCATCCCAAGATCGCCAAATTTGTCCTTCAAACGTATTTGGAGAGTGAATGTTGTCTCTTCGCTCTCCATGATGGCAACTTCAGTCTCGGTGTAGCGCCGGGTAGTCAGATTGAACTGATTGGTCTTGTTGATGAGTTGTGTGATTCTTTGCCGTCCTTGGAGATCAAATGATGCAGCTGACATTTCCATCTCAAGAACATCCAGGTAATCTGCCAGGTCAGCCGTCTTAACTAGTTCAGCATTACGCTGCGCATCAGCTGCATAGAATCCTGCCCTTTTCTGATCTTCATTGGAGTATGTTACAGCTTCAAAATAGCCGGCATTATTCAGGTACCAGACAAACCAACTTGGATCGTTTGGCAATTCTGGTACTGCAACCATGGGCAACGATCTGCGCACAAACTCTCGCTCTGCCGGGTTGTCATCCAGCAATACCAAAGAATCTAATCCTATGTTCAGTTGCTGGGCTATTACCTTCAGGTTGTATGCCTTGTCGTTCCAGTTTGCCTGAAAGGCCGCAATGTGATCTTCCTTTAGAATCATTTCAGGATGTTCACGAAAGGGGGTGCGTGCAACCTCGTCATGATTCTTCGAACATACTGCCAAAATGATCCCTCGCCCTCGCAGTTCAAGTGCTGCACTTTGTACTGAGCGAAAAGCCTCTCCTTTTGGATTGCCTTGTGCAAGCACTATCCCTGTAACGCCCTCATCTCCTATCGCGCCTCCCCAAATAGTGTTGTCGAGATCTAGCACAAGACATTTGCGCGCTTTCCCTCGTATCGTGCCGAGCAAACGGCCAAGATAGTCGGCATAAATCGGAAAACACTCGGAAGAGAATGGGAATTTATACGAGACCCATTGCGAGGGATCGAACCATTGGTCTGTACCAATGCCTTCCGCCAAGGCTCGCACATCCAGGATATAACTTCCGGTTTCTCGCGCTAGTGACAGAATTTGCTCGTTCGCAACTCCCAGCATGGCTCGGATGGTTCCTGCAACTTGGCCTTCGTAATTGCCAAAAAGTGAATAGGGGGGAGTTGGAATCAATTGCAGAATGGTCGGGATACCACTCTTTGTAGAAATTGATTTGACTATTAGCCTCAGCTGATCGATAGCCGACTCGACTCGCTCTATCGGATTGGCATCGAGATATGTACGGTCAATTTTCAGCCAACGATGATCTACAGCGATTAGACATCCATCAAGTTCCCCTGTGTTTATAGTCGAGTTTGGATCCAACGCTTGTTGGATCGCTTGGTCGTAAGGTGTAGACACGACGTCAAGAGCTACTCCATGGCGCGCTGCAGCAGCTGGTAGATAGTCGGCTATTAGGTCGAATGTCGAATTGGAAAGAACTCCAAGCCGGAAACTTGATAATGGGCTGAGTGCTCTTTCTGTGGCGCGTGCCTTACGGATCGCTCGCGAAAGAACTGCATGCTCAATAGATTGAAGCCGATGACTTGCCAGATACTGTATGACAGGCCCGGGGGGCTCAGCATTTGTAATTAGCGATTTGCATTGCGCTAGAAAATCGGCTGGGGGCGCAGGTAGCCAAGGCAATGAAGTACGAGCTGGTGCCATTTTCCGTTAACGGTTTGAGAAGAATTACCGCAATTTTTTCTGGATTAAGTCAATCAATTCCCCTACATTCTTGACATCTGTTGTCTCTTCAGGTTCAAAACGAATATTGAAAGTTGGCTCAAGAGATATTAGTAGTCTTACATGGTTAAGACTATCCCAGTCGGCCACATCATCCGCCCTGGTTTGCTCGCATATCTTCAATGAATTATTGTCTAATATTTCTATGAGGGTTCTTTGTATTGTTTCTAATATGGTGGTTCTGCTCATAGTAACCTTTAAAATTTAGAGTAAGTATTAGCTGAGTTCCCTTCGTGCCTGTATTCTATTTGCAGAGTATCTGATCATGTAGCGGAAGTCTACTTTCAGAATATCGATATCAGGCGAACAGTTAACATTGTTCGACACCTTCGGCTGCAAGTATTCAACACGACTCAAATCCAGAACTAATTCGCAGCACTTATGCTGATTGATTTCAAATTCTTCTTATTCCGGATTTACAGTGCATGCCGTGCCGCTTGTATGCCTTCCAGCAATCACTGTCGAAGAAAACTCTGACTTGTTTCCGCTCAGGTCATATGCCCTTGCCGTCAACTGGTGCAGCCCTGCCGCGACATCATTTGGCGAAAAGCTCGCCTGATAGGGCGGCGCATCATCCAGCGCAAACACATTACCATCCAACAGAAACTCCACACTCTTTACGGCACCTGCATTATCGCTCGCCACTGCATACACATCCGTCACCTTGTCCAATACGGAACATTCCAGCGGCCAGTTCAACACTACGCGTGGTGGTTGGGAGTCTTTGGTCATCGTCTGCGTGCTCGCACCGTTCGCAACACGCAGGCGCCCAATCAGATAATCGGTATATCCCGGCTCCAGGCTATGTGCAGCATGTTTGTTGTCACGTGTGGCATAAGTTTTGTTTGGGTAGTACTCCCATACCCAAACTGCACTATAAGGTACGCCCAATTCGACAATCTTGTTCATCATGCGCAGGGTATGAGAACGTTCATCAGCCTTGGTCGGGTTCGGGTCGCCAAATTCGCCGACGAACAGAGGCTTTCCTGCCTTGTCGGCCACGCGTTTCGCTTCCACCAACAGGTCTACTGCGTCGGTTGATCCAAAACGCCAGTTTTTTTTCCACCGTAAAGGTGAATTGAAATGATGTCAACGCCAGCATGTATTTCTTCAAGGTTTTTCGCGAACTGTTCACGGGAATCCGGGCGCCAATCAGTCTTCTTGGTCGACCACTCAGGCCGCTTCCTGAGGTGCTCTGCCGACCCGCGCGGAATCGAAAATCCGGAACTGATCAACCTCGTGGTATCCAGACTACGGACAAGATTGGCGAAGCGCCACGTATAGGTAATCATGTCATTTGCAGTGAAACTATCTCCCTCCTCGCAAACCTCCTTGTACTTGTTGCAACGCTTCTCCAGATTCAGGTCAGCATAGTTATTGAGTTCGTTGGTCAATTCGTAAAACAGGATCGTATTACGCATGCGGTACCGCGATACGAAATCAGTGACGAAGCGCGTCAGCAGTTCCCACGATTTTGACTGAGGATTGCGAAGTATTTCGCCAAGTGGCTCGCCTGTCATCAACGGGAACTTACCAGTACCCCACATCAGAACCGGCACGATCTGGATGCCGCGCGCATCCAGATCGTCCATCATCTCGTCGACCTGGCGCCAGAATGTTTCAGGATCGGTGCGCCAAAGATCAAGACTGTCGCGTCCATCGCCTGGCTTTGTGGATGTACGCCCGCTCATCGAAACGCGCACGAATTTAATCCCTGCATCTTTGGCGTCATCAAGCGCCTTTTTGGCCATAGCGCGGGTAACGCGGCGATAGGGAACACTGCCATCACCACCGCTAGCGGTGCCGGTGTACTGGATGAACAAGTCAAACTTATTGACCCCGATGGAAACAGTCGACTTGGCATCCCCTTCATTTCCACGAGCGTTCGCATTACTGACTGCAAATGAATATGTAACAAGCAACAGAAAAACGAGTGGAAAAAATGTGCGGCCGAGCTGCATACTTTAAATTCGGCTATTTGTTAATACTAAACGCATCAGGGCGAAAATTTACACTGAGTAGTTGGCCCAGATTCTCTTTATGAACTCTTCAGAAAACCTGTTGGCACAAAAACTGTAAACAGAATCGTAGTACCTCCTTGCTTGCGCTACCACTTCCTTATTGGCTTCCTGCTCAAGTTTTGGTGCTGAATTGACTCTCTTACTAAAATCAGCGGGCACATGATCGATGTTTAAAAAGTCACAAAGCCTTCCAATTTCCGATGTCTCAAATAGCGTCTCATAGAAGCCATAAAAAATATCATTGGGATCGAATACTGATTCCAAATTTGTAATGGTCTTATCGTAGTTCGTTCTGAGAGCTACATTCTTGTTTGTATAAAAATCAATGCCATGCAAATTGATTGGATTTTGAACACGCCCCCTTGCGTTCCCTTTTGCAATCATCCTTTGCTGCGACTGAATCCTGTCAATCGGATCTCGCATCAAAAATATGATTTTCAGATGGAAATCAGACAAGAGCGTCTTAATCCTTCCGTAGTGTTCTACGCCGAGTGCGGCATAAGTAGGAGATATTTCACCCACGGCCTTTATGCCCTCTCGACTAGATGCAAGGCGAGAAAAATAGTGGCTATATCCAGACAAGTCGTGATAGATGTTCAATCGATCTAACTCATGCCGAAGATTGGCATTAAGGTGAGGCAAATAATGTTTATCGTTTATGACTCGTGTTAATTCTGCATGCGCCTTCGACAAGCTCTGCTTATAAAATAATCCGAACACTTCTGGAATGAACATTGCATCAAAGATGTGCATCTCTTTTGTTGGCGACATCATTACATCTGGATGTGTTTCCAAATAGCGGAATAGCCATGTTGTGCCTCCTTTTTGGCAACCAACGCCTAAAATAAAAGTGGGTTTCATTCTTTACTCCATAAGCAAATTTATTGTAATAGAACCACCTCGCTGACA
Source organism: Gammaproteobacteria bacterium (assembly GCA_018813765.1). GTDB lineage: Bacteria > Pseudomonadota > Gammaproteobacteria > Burkholderiales > Gallionellaceae > Sideroxyarcus. The sequence continues at coordinate 281,720 of JAHJBC010000001.1, forward strand.
ATGCTTGCTTGGGCCTTCAGCGAGAATACATTGTTAAAGTGGCTGTCCTGTTTACCGTTGCCAGTTTGCTAATACAGCGCAGGCACGCATGGATCAAATCAATTCCAACCAGTTTTATTCTGGCACGTCATGTCTATTCCCGTGCACGGTTTACAGTTCGCAAGTATTCAATCTCCAGCTTAAGCAAGTCTTGCTTCCGGTTCTTAATCCTGCGCACTGGCACACCTGCGTAGACACCCCAGGGCTCTACTCCTTTGTTGACCAATGATAGCGCCCCGATTGCACTACCTTCACCAATAGTCACACCTGGCAGGACTACTGTTCCTGCGCCAACAATCACGTGTCTGCCGAGTACCACTGGCGCTCGTTCTACATGCTTAAAGTGTTCAGGAATGGTTGGATTGGTCAACGTCTCGCCCGAATAATCATCCGAGACCGAATATATCGAGACCCTTGAAGACAAGTTGCAGAAATCGTGTAATTCAATCCCGCCACCGCCGAACAATGCGGTATAGGCAGCCACATGTATATTGGAGCCTAGCGATATTTTCCCGCTCAGGATACAGAAGTCATCAATGCGGACGTTGTCGCCCAATTGAATTTGCTCTGCTGCGTAGATTGAACATTTGCGACTGATGCAGACATTGCTCCCGATTTTGGCAAAGCCTATACCACTCAATTCGTCGAGAGAATAATGTGCTGCCTGCTTGCTCATCTCAATCGCCTACTCAATATCACCGCTGATCAGGCGGGGCAAAGCAACTTGTTCGGATAATTCAAATGGACTGAGTTCACTGGTCGGGATATCAGCATATTGCTTGAACCATCCCTGCTTCGACACCACTTCCGGGGCTGCAACATCCAGCACTCTGCCCAAATCGAAGAAACGGACAATTGAATCTGTGAGAGCCGGCACAAGAGTTTCTTGCATGCTCAAGCCCAACACAGGCGCAAGCACTGCTGACTGGGTCAGCACCGTGACCCGTTTATGCTTTGTCAGTATCTTTTGCATCAAAGCAAGATAGATTGGGAGACTCGCCCTCCAGGTTTCGTGAGCCCAACTTCCTGGAATTATCATTTTATAGATTGGAGTATTTATGCCTTTCAGCGTGATATTTCTCAAATGGGGCGGCACAACGAACAGAAGCGCGTCGGCATCGCAGGCAAATTTCTCTATCAACTGGCTTGTTTCCCGGTTGTCTATCAGGCTCTTTGCCTCAGAACCGTCTCCCAGGATCAGCGGAGCCAGCTTAGTCACCGATTTGAAGAATGTCAGCGCACCCGCCATCGCGGCTCTCGACACCGGAGTCAATGGATTTTTTAATGTAATAGCACAGGGGCTTTCTCCGGCACAAAAACTGATCGACAAACGTTGGGAAATTTTCCGACCGGACATGTCCGAATTTTTCGGATCAACGGTTTGTTGCAGCACATGCGCCAATATCCCGTCAAATCCGCTTGCAGAATATCGTAATACATATCCTTCTCTCTCTAGCGCGCGATATTCGCCGGCCGCAGAGCGTTGCGCAAATGAAGTCGCATAGACTGAGAGGAAATGCTCCCAATACCCATGGTTTATTTTTGTAAATACAAAACTCTCGTCACGCGGTGACGAGAGTAGGCTTTTATAGGCAATCTGAAATTGATCCGTCACGGCCGATTTTAATTCGGCATCAGCTAGCGATGAGTAGTAATTCCCCTCTGGAATGAAACATTCCCGCAACGAGGTATCCAATTTGAATTTGGAATACGTCTGCTCAAACAGGGCCTTTGGATATTTGCCCTCACCCAGTCCGCGAAAAATTTCGCTGATCGCTTCAGCGCTAGGATCAAAACCATTCGTCAATCCAGCATGCATAGCCCCATAGAAATGATCCGGATTTGACGATGCGCGCATTGGTAAGGCCTGAATGAATTTCTTAATTCGCCCTGCGTCGTCAATATATCTCCACATTTCCGGTGACATACCAAAAGTGGCTGCCATGTTCGGGTATTTTTCTATGGATTTTAGGCCGCTATAGAACAGTTCCGAAAGTAGCTGCATTGTCTTTGCGCTTTCCATGGTGCCTTCGCTTAACCCCTGCGCGCCAACAGGTCATCCTTGGTGAACTCACGGCGCGTTTTATGCGTATGGACGTTCAATTTAATCCCATCCTTCTTGGGCAAAGCAAGCCATTCCGAAATTTCACCCCAAATTTCCGGGTTGTTGAGTTGCCCAACGAAAAGTGCGTCAGGTGCAAATGAACCAAAAAATGCCTTCACTTCGTTCGTGTGTCTTTCATACGCACTTTTGTAGTGACTCGCCTTGTCGAACACGGTCATCGCTTGCGCAGCCGCACCATTGAAACCTTTAATATTCTTTTGGAGCCACAAGAGATCGTCCTCGCGGCGATAAATTTTTGCATGGATGTCGGTTATACCCAAAGAAAAACCGTTGGAATGGCTGATCATCGATTTGAACCATGCGTCAGAATCGCGCGTTAACAGGATGAACCTTGAATCTGGAACCTTGTGAAATACGTATTTGAAAAAGTCCGGGCACCACCATGGATCATCCTCAAAGACATCATGGTCACGAAATACTTGATCTTGAAATATGGCATCATAGTTTCCGTTCAACCAATGTTTGGTCCAGTTCTTGGATCTGCTCAGAGGGTGGCCGGCACGCCTGTATCCCCATTGTTCCAGAAAATCGCCTACAGATGACGTTCCGCTTCGTTGCATCGACAGGCAAAATATCTTTCCCTTGATACCGATGTCTTCCAATTTCAATGCTACTTCATTACCCATCAGTTCCTCACTTGTTTTCAATTTCCCAATTTTCGAAAATATTGTCGCCAGTATTCCCACGACACCCACCGCCCTTCGTGTATTCGTCATTTCTCTGATACAGCTTTGATAAGTGAACATATTTGCGAAACTTCGTCCGCTTTCAGCTGCCCATAGAAAGGCAGACAGAGTACCTCATCGCTGGACTGCTTTGCATTGGCCAATGAACCATCGTGAGCTGATGGCAACTGGTGGTAGCAAGGATAGTCGCTGGTGAGTGGGTAGAAGTATTTTCGCGCATGGACGTTGTATTTCCTCAGATGGGCATATACCTCATCGCGCGTCGCGCCGAATTCCTTGCCATCGATGCGGATGACCATGTATTGCTGGCTGTTGGTGACCCCTTGCGGCATCTGGACGATCTTGATGCCCGGCAGGCCGCCAAGTTCGCGTGTGTATTGGTCGCGGATGGCCTGGCGGCGCACCCATTCGTCCTTCACCATGTCCAACACGATCAGGCCGATGACTGCGGAGAGTTCATTCATCTTGCCGTTGATGCCGGGCAAGAGCACTTCGAACTCGTTGCGGATGCCGAAGTTCTTGAGCAGGTCGATACGCTGCTTCAGGTTCGGGTCATTGTAGGTAAGCGCGCCACCTTCTGCAGTGTGGAACAGTTTGGTGGGGTGAAAACTGAACATCGAGATGTCGCCATAAGTGCCGATACCACGGCCATTGATCTCAGTACCAAAAGCATGTGCCGCGTCATAGATGACACGAAGGCCGTGGCGATCGGCGATCTCCTGGATGCGCTCGACATGGCAGGGCATGCCATAGACGTGCACGCCGAGAATGGCGGTGGTGCGGTTGGTGATCAGGCTCTCTATCTTGTGCGGGTCTATGGTCAGCGTTTCGGGGTGGATGTCACAAAACACCGGCGTGATGTTGTTCCATGCCAAAACATGCGTGGTGGCCGGGAAAGTGAAGGGGGTGGTGATCACTTCTCCTTGCAGGCGCAAGCTCTGCACCGCCACCATAAGCGCGATGGTGCCATTGTTGAACAGGGACAGGTGCGGCGCCTTGAGGAACAGTCGGACCTGCTCTTCAAGCGCTTTGTGTTGCGCCCCGCCGTTGGATAGCCACTGCGATTCCCACACTTCCTTGAGCTTTTCCGTTACTCGCTCCAGATCGGGCATGATTGGACGCGTCACATAGATTGGCTCTGCAAATTTCTCTGTCATCTTTTGCCTTGTATTCAGTCTGTCGTTCTTGAGTCTGTTGTGCGTTACCTTGTTGCTGCTGCCAGCCGATGTTCCGTTTCTTCCATGAACCGTGTTGCGGCGGTGCACAGCACCGGCACGAAGGCATGGCCGGCGTTGAGCGCACTCGATAGCACAACCGGGTCTTCGATATATTCGTGGATCATCTGGTTCCTGAGCTGGCGCATCGCAAACCAGTCGTCGACCGAGGCGATCCACCCCCATTTCTCTGCCCGAGCCATGTTGTCCAGCAATGGGGCCGGTGTTTCTCCGGCCGCATCAATCAACGCTGGCAAGAATTTGTCCCCCAGTGTGCCTGCAATCTGCCGAAGCGTCCGACAAAGGCCTCGACTTGTTCTGCCAATGCAGCATCTGCTTCCAGGCGCACGACCATTCCCGTGTTGAACGGCATCGCAAAAAGACGGGTGTCTGTCTGCTTCAGATATTCGCTTTCCTTGCGGACCACACGCCCCAGAAAGCGCAGTCTTTCAATCTGTTTCTGGTTCAGCGTCATAGGATCACCCCTTCCTGCATCGCGATCTCATGGATGGGCAACTGCTTCAGGTTCGGCGCTTTCAGCACCACATCGATTCGTCTTCCGTACAAGGCGCGGGATATGCGCGCCGAAATGCGCGCCGCCGTCAGGGCCGGGTCTACCAGATTGGTTGACGTTTCCACCAGCAGGTCGATATCCCCGCCGCGTTGTGTATCGTCGGCGCGCGATCCGAAAAGCCGCACCGTGGCAGCCGTACCAAGTTGCCTCGCCACCTCGGCGCGGATGATACCAATCTGTTCTTCGCTTATCCGCATATCACAATCTAAACACAATCTTCGCACTCACGGCGATCTGGTAGATGATCTGCACCAGCTCGGTCCAAATCTGGCGCGACTTTACGTCTACCCTGGGTAGCACCAGCACCTCGTCACCAGGTCGGATATCGCCATTGCCCTGTTCAAAACTGCCGTCGCGGTGGGCGATGACGATGCGGTTGTAGTCGGCGTTCTGGGTGTAGCCACCCGCCCGCTCGATGTACTCATCCAGATCAAGTCCCTTGTCGAAGGCAATAGCATTGGGGAAGAGCACTTCGCCGCTCACCAGCACCAGTCCGTCGCGCGCCGGGATGCGGATGATGTCGCCGTTCTCGAGTAGCAGCGAATCTCGGTTATCGGCTTGGGCAATCAATACTTGGCCCCTGGGTTCGATCTTTTTCGCCCGCTCTACCCATTGCAGGATCATGTCGGCTTCGATTTTGCGCAATTGCGCTTCCGGTGTGGTACCGCTGCGCGCAGTGAGCGCGGTCGATTCCAGGCTCTGCAGGGACGTCAACAGCAGGGCTTTCTGCCGGTCGCGCACGCTGGTCCGGAAGAGCTGGATGCTTTCGCGGTCGGAACGCTCGGTGTACTGGATGTGCTTGAGCAGGTCGCCGATGAGCGAACCATAAGGCAAGGTGTATTCCTGCGCGCTCTGATGTTCGCCTTCCACGCGCACGGTGATGGTGCCGGGCTTCTTATCGGCGGTGAACTCGACTTCGTCGCCGTTGCTGATAAAGACCTCAAGCGCTTTTTCCAGGGGGTAATATTCGACGTTCCTTGTAGTGCCGGTATTGCGCACGATGCGCACATGGGTCGCCTTTGCCAGTGGCTTGGCCAACCCGATGAGTCCTCCCAGAGCGAGCTTCTCTTCCTTGAACTCAAACTGTTTTGCGTTCTCAGCGTAACCGCTGACCTTAACCGTGCGATTCCGCGGCGCAACGAAAATTACGTCGCCATCCGACAGTTGCGTAAGCGGAATGCGACCGAGCAGCAGAAAATCATACAGGTTCAGATTGGCGCGCACCTGATCACCGCGCTTGATCTGGATGTCCAGATAGCTGCCGCGCTCAAGATCGATGCCCCCTGCGAGATCAAGATAATGCAGCACACTATCCATGCTGGTGCCATTGAAAAGACCCGGCCGATTCACGTATCCGCCGACGAACACGCGCACCGGCTGGGCCGCCGCGAGGCTGGCATAGCTGAACACGTTTGACTTGAAAACGCGGCGCACTGCGTCCTCTACGATCTTTTGCAGCTCCTGGTTGCGTACCCCGCGTACGTTCACGGGTCCTAACTGCGGCAAAAACAGATTGCCCTGCGGATCTACGGTCAGAACGCTGTCGAAGTTGAATCCGCCCCACAGCCGCACCTGAATCTGGTCCCCGCTGGAGATCAGATAGTCCGGGTTGAACTGCATGGCTCCCTGCTGAGTGAAACTGCCGGTAAAAAGTTTGGCACCGAAGACATTGCTGTTCATGTTGTCCGCGTAATCCACGGCTGATGCCTGTTGCATCTGCGGCTGCGGTGGCTGCACTTGGGCGGGGGCCGACAGTGTGGTCGAGGGAGCCAGTCCCATGGCACCCTGGAAGCCGAGCGGGTCATTTTGTTCGAATGCCCTTGCCTGTGTGGCTAGCAGCGCCAATGCGATCAATAGCAAGCGATTCATGATTAGTCCTTGTGGTCGCGGATGATGGCCGCAAGCAGATGGATCACTCCGGCCAGCAGGAGGGTGACCAGAATGAATACGGTTATGTTGTAGATGCGGCGCGGCTCCATAGGATATTGCGGCAGCGTAGGTTGTTGCAGCACCGATACCTTCTTCAGCGTGCGAGTGGCTTCGACGCGGCTCGTTTCCAGCGAGACCAGCGCGGTCTTGTAGACGTCCTGCGCAAACATGGCTTCCATCTCAAGTCGCTGGAACTCCTCCACCGTGGCGTTGAGTGTCTTGCCCCCCGGCGCGGCTAGCCGCGCCCGCTCTTTCTCGATTTGCTTCTCGATGCCATCGATCTGCATATCCACTTCAACCACGCTCGGAGCTTTGGAGGCAAGATAGCCAAGCAAGGTATTTCGCCTTGCCTGCAGTTCGGTGCGTTGCATTTCGAGTCTGTCTATCGTTGCTGCCATGCTGGTCGCTGTACTCTGCGGCGATACCATGCCCTTCTTGTTCTGGTAGGCCAACACTGCGGTTCTGGCCTGTTGTAGCTTGCTGGCCGCTTCGGCGAGCTGTTTCTCCACAAAACTCACCTGTTCCTGCGCTAGTCGATGTGCCAGTTCGTTCATGGTGCGCTCGCCCTCTGCCACCATCATGCTGGTGATAGCGTGCGCAGTTTTCGGGTCGTAGCCCTGTGCCTTGATGACCAGCACGCCGGCATAGTCGTCGAACTCGACACTAACCCTGTTCAGGAAATATTGATGGAACCGCTCCTGATCAATCTTTTTGAACCACATGGCCGAGATCGGATCTTGACGCCAGGAACTGAAATGCGAACGCAGGTCAAGCTTTTCATCGAGCTTATTGAGCATGTCCAATGACAGCAGATAGTCGCGCAACAACAGTTGATCCGTTCTGCTGCCGCCGCCCGCCCCCGATAGTATCGAGCTGAAATCCAGTGATTGCCCGCTGGCCACGTCGGTTCGCTGCACGATAACGTGGGCTTCGGAAACATAGCGATCCGAAGCGATAACACCCCAGTAGACGATTGCCGCTAGCGAGGCAACGACAACGCCTTGCGTGATACGACGACGCACGATCGCTGGCCTCAGCCACTCTCTCGACCATTCATTCAGCTTGGCGGGTAGCTCTGGTCTGTTCACGCGTTTAACTCCGTCTTCTGGCACTGAATTTCGAGATCATACAGCCCGATTTCTTCTCCCGAGTCGGCTGTCTTTTTCTTTAACACAGGAATCGCCCCCTCAGGAATGCGGTATCCTTGCTCGGCGACTTGTTCGGGCGTCAACAATGACATCCCAATGTGACTAGCGGCCTTGATTATTCGTGCACTTTCTTTATTAGACACGACAACAGGGCTGCCATTAAGTCCTCTTGCCACAATCGTCAACGAACTACTCAATATTCTGATTTTTTCAAGCGACTTCTTCGCCAACTCGTTTTCCGGGCGCACCTCTTGAGAAATTTTATTTCCTACCGACTTGGGAGGCTGGCTGTTCCTGTTCGCCTTGATGGCATCATCAATGTCATCAAACCATTCGGCATTCCCGTCATGCAACCAAATGCCATGTTTGCAATGCCGTTTAAGGATTGCTTCACCTTTAACATTTTTCGATGCAATGATGATGCCTGAATGGCTGATCATTTTCTCAATAGCAGCGTCTGCTGCCTCATCGTTCTTGAATGCGGTCGAGCCAGAGAAATTGAAAGCATCCGAAACATACATGTCGAAATTGAGCTCCACCGAGAGCGCAAAACCCATGCTCAATTTCATGGCGGGGGTATATGTGTTCATCGGCTTTTCGAATTTTTCCCCTAGCCCGGCCAAACTCTCAATAGCCAATAGACGCTCTTCCAAATCGTCCACGCTACCATTGATACGACAGATGAATTTGGCATTTTGTCGGCCAGTGAGCAAGGGCTGAAAGCTGCGGCTGTACTTAGTGGGCATGGCGATGCGTGCATTACGCTCTATCTTCCCCTTAGTAGGCGTTTCCGTGCCAGTGATAAGTCGAAGCAATGTGGTCTTGCCCGAACCTTTACTTCCAACTACGCCAACGCGCGCCATTGGCGGAATAGTAAGTGATACATTATTCAACACCCATGGGCCGGGTACATGGTCGGTTACATAGCGTTTGCTTACGTTCACTAGAGTAATCATCTCTACTTTGCTCGCGCCAAGCGTTCGGCGTAGTTTACATGTAACGCCAGTCCGAAGAAAAAGGTGAGCAGCGCCCACCCATATAAATAGGAGATACTCATTTCTGGCATGACATGATAATACGGTGCAAAACCCAGTCGGGTTGCTTCGAGGCCATGAACCAAGGGGTTGAGCAACGCCCATTCACGGTAAGGGTATGGAATAAATGTTATCGGAAAAATAACTCCAGATAGGAAGTACAGCGGCCTTAACATAAACCCCAAGAACAAACCTACCGGTGGGGCCAGTTCATTTGCTACCGAACTGATCAAACCATATCCGGCTCCAAACAACCAGAGTCCGAACATCGCCTCAATGACTGCAAGTGGATCGACTGGGATGACGGCCAATCCATAGAGCCAAGCACCTGCCAGCAAGACGATGGAAATAACCACCATCAAGAACCCCTCAAGCCCTGTGCTTACCAATACCGGATCGACCGGCCTGATCTGCGGAAAGGCGAACAGCGATTTGCCACCTTTCAATCCCATCATGGATTGTGCTGCTGTACGCCGGAACATGAAGAAGGCCAGCATTCCGGCCATAACCCAAATGGCTGTGCTGATACCACCGATTGACCGGACACGTAGCACGGTAAACACCCACATCAAAAGTACTATATGAGCGATCGGCTCTGCCAGCAACCAGAACCACGCCACTCGACCTTTAGACAGGCTATTTACAGCCGCTCGAAGGAAGAGAGCCTTCCAGGTTGTGTACGTGATCAACGCTGATGATCGCGTCTGCGTTGTCATTCAGGCGATATCCCGTGATCAATCATAAGTGCCATTACATCCTTGTAAACCATTTTCTAGGCATCAATCTTACGCGCATGATTCCAATAGCATTCTAGCATGGTGGTTAGCTTGCTGGCTGTTCACAGCCACATTGATTCATAATTCATGCGAATTTGTACTTTTCATATTATTTTGAATCCGGATATTGCCCTTTAGGACCATTTACGCTTTTACATTCATACGCTATTTTTTACGTGTTCAACTTCAATCAAGTAGAATCCTTTCCCATGAATAAAATCCTAGTCACCGGCGGCGCCGGGTTCATCGGCTCTGCCGTTGTGCGCCAGTTCATCAACGATACCGACCACAGCGTGGTCAACGTCGACAAGCTCACCTACGCGGGCAACCTGCAATCGCTGGCTTCGGTTTCCGACAACCCGCGCTACCGCTTTGAACAGGTGGATATCTGCGATGCGGCCGAAGTAGCGCGTGTATTCCGCGAACACCGGCCCGATGCGATCATGCACCTGGCGGCCGAGTCGCATGTGGATCGCTCCATCAGCGGGCCGGCAGCTTTCATCCAGACCAACATCGTCGGCACTTACACTTTGCTGGAAGCGGCCCGCACTCACTGGAACGGACTGGATGCGGCAGGCAAAGCGGCTTTCCGCTTTCACCATATCTCTACTGACGAGGTGTACGGCAGTCTGGGCGAGACCGGCTTTTTCACCGAGGATATGCCCTACGAGCCCAACTCGCCCTACTCGGCCAGCAAGGCGTCGAGCGACCATCTGGTGCGCGCCTGGCACCACACCTACGGCCTGCCGGTGGTCACCACCAACTGCTCCAACAACTACGGGCCGTATCATTTCCCTGAGAAGCTCATCCCGCTGGTGATCCTGAACGCGGTCGCCGGCAAGCCGCTGCCCATCTATGGCAAGGGCGACAACATCCGCGACTGGCTCTACGTCGACGACCATGCGCGCGCCCTGCGGCTGGTGCTTGACAAGGGCGTTCCTGGCGAGACCTACAACATCGGCGGCTGGAACGAGAAGACCAACCTGGAAGTGGTGCAGTCCATCTGCGCGACGCTGGACGAACTGCATCCGCAGGGCGCGCCGCACGCCAAGCTCATCACCTACGTGGCCGACCGCCCCGGACACGACATGCGCTATGCCATCGACGCCAACAAGATCGCGCGCGAGCTGGGCTGGAAGCCGCAGGAGAACTTCGAGAGCGGTTTGCGTAAAACTGTCGAGTGGTATCTCGCCAATACAGACTGGGTCAAAGGCGTGACCAGCGGCGAATACCAAAATTGGATGAAAAAACAGTACGGAGTGCCGAGTTCTGAGTGCTGAGTGCAAATCTAGTGCTGAGTTCTGAGTGCTGAGTACAAATCCAGTGCTGAGTTCTGAGTGCGGAGTGCTGAGTGTCCGGCTCGCGCTGCCCCGAACTGTTTTTCTCAGCACTCAGCACTCACGACTTGGGACTGAACTTATGAGTGTTTCTCGATTTGAGGACTTGGTAGCTTGGCAGAAGGCAAGGATTCTTGCTTCCTCGATCTACAAACTGACTGCGGCTTCTGGATTTTCAAGGGATTTCGGTCTCAAGGATCAGATACAGCGAGCTGCCGTATCTGTTGTTTCAAATATTGCAGAGGGCTTTGAGCGCGGTGGTACAGCGGAATTTCACCAGTTTCTGGTGATTGCCAAAGCCTCTTGCGCCGAGTTGCGTGCCCAGCTTTATGTAGCACTTGATGTCGGCTACATTGACCAAGCAGCATTTGAGGAAACGATTAAGCAAGCCGAGGAAGTCGCCCGTTTGGTCGGTGGACTCAGGGCATCCCTAAAACGATAAGGCACACCATGACTCAGCACTCAGAACTCAGCACTCAGCACTCGTTACCCAGCACTCAGAACTCGGTACTCAGCACTCAGCACTCGGTTTCGATGAAGGGAATCATTTTGGCCGGCGGTTCCGGCACCCGCTTGTACCCGATCACGCAGACCATCTCGAAGCAACTGCTGCCGGTTTACGACAAGCCGATGATCTACCATCCGCTCACCACGCTGATGCTGGCTGGCATACGCGACATTCTGGTGATCTCCACGCCGCAGGACACGCCGCGCTTTGAGCAGTTGCTGGGCGACGGTTCGCAGTGGGGGGTGAATTTCTCCTATGCGGTGCAGCCCTCGCCGGACGGTCTGGCGCAGGCTTTCATCATCGGCGAATCCTTCATCGGCAAGGATTCATGCTCGCTGGTGCTGGGCGACAACATCTTTTACGGCCATGCCTTCGACACGTTGCTGGCGCCCGCCGCCAGCAAGAAGCACGGCGGCACTGTGTTCGCCTATCATGTACATGACCCCGAGCGTTATGGCGTGGTCGACTTCGACGCGACCGGCCGTGCGCTCAGCATCGAAGAGAAGCCGAAGCAGCCCAAGTCAAACTACGCGGTCACCGGTCTGTATTTCTATGACAACGATGTGGTGCAGATCGCCAAGTCCATCAAGCCTTCCGCGCGCGGCGAACTGGAGATCACCACGGTCAACCAGATGTATCTGGAGCGCGGCGACCTCGACGTGCAGGTAATGGGTCGCGGCTATGCCTGGCTGGATACCGGTACGCACGAGTCGCTGCTGGAAGCTTCCATGTTCATCCAGACGCTGGAGAAGCGGCAGGGTTTGAAGATCGCCTGTCCCGAAGAGATCGCCTACCGCAAGGGCTACATCTCGGCAGACCAATTGCAGAAGTTGATCGTGCCGCTGGCCAAGAACGGCTACGGGCAATACCTGCAAAGGTTGTTGCAGGAGGATGGCCGCTGATGAACATCCAGCCCACCTCCATCCCAGACCTGCTGATCATCGAACCCCGTGTGTTCGGCGATGACCGCGGATTCTTCTTCGAAAGTTTCAACCAGCGCCGTTTCACCGAATTGACCGGTGTGAGCGATGCCTTCGTGCAGGACAATCATTCCAAATCCGCACGCAACGTGCTGCGTGGCCTGCATTACCAGATCAAACAGCCGCAGGGCAAACTGGTGCGCGTGGTCGCGGGCGAGGTGTTGGACATCGCTGTTGATGTCCGCAAGAGTTCGCCGACTTTCGGCAAGTGGGTCGGCGTGAACCTTTCCGCCGAGAACAAGAAGATGCTGTGGATCCCCAAAGGTTTCGCGCACGGTTTCGTGGTGCTGAGCGATTCCGCCGAGTTCCTGTACAAGACCACGGATTACTGGGCGCCCGAGCACGAGCGCTGCATCATCTGGAACGATCCGGATCTGGCGGTGGACTGGAAACTCGGCGGTGCAACACCGCTGTTGTCCGGCAAGGACCAGGTCGGCAAACGTTTCAGCGAAGCCGAGACCTTCGCATGACCCGCATCCTGCTCACCGGCAAACACGGACAGGTCGGCTGGGAGTTGCAGCGCGCGCTGGGCACTTCGGCCGATTTGACCGCACTGGATCAGGATGAGCTTGACCTGGCCGATGCGGAGGCGATCAGGCGTACCGTGCGCGAATTGCGTCCCGAGATCATTATCAACCCCGCCGCCTATACCGCGGTGGACAAGGCCGAATCAGATGTTGACCTGGCGATGGCGGTGAACGGCATCGCGCCCGGCGTGCTCGGGGAAGAGGCGCGAAAGCTGGGGGCGGCAATGGTGCATTACTCCACCGACTATGTGTTCGACGGCAGCAAGCCTTCTGCCTACACCGAGGAGGATGAACCCAATCCGCAAAGCGTCTATGGCAGTACCAAGCTGTTCGGCGAGCGGGCAGTGCGCGCCAGCGGCTGCAAGCACATCATACTGCGCACCAGTTGGGTATACGGCGTTCATGGCGGGAATTTCGTGAAGACCATCCTGCGGCTGGCAAAGGAACGCGACGAACTGCGCATCGTCGCTGACCAGTTCGGCGCCCCGACCTGGGCCAGGGACATTGCGAACGCGACCGTGCTGGCATTGACTGCCTGGCAGATGAGCGACTGGGATGCCGAGCTGGGCGGGTTGTACCACCTCACCGGCGGCGGCCGCACCAACTGGCATGGATTTGCCGAAGAGATCGTGCAACAGGCCCGCAAATACGATGCCGCGCTCGCAGACAAGGCACTCGTCATCAAACCCATCGCCACGCACGAATATCCAGTACCCGCGAAACGCCCCGCCAACTCGGTGATGGCGAACGACAGGATCAGGGATACGTTCGGGATCGTGATGCCGGAGTGGCAGGAGAGCGTCGCAGAGTGTGTGCGACTGATTAAAACAAGTTCTGAGTGCTGAGTTCTGGGTGCTGAGTTCTGGGTGCTGAGTGTTCGCCGCTCCAGAGTGCTTTTACTCAGTACTCAGCACTCACGACTCAGCACTGGGTTTTACTCAGCACCCAGAACTCAGCACTCAGTACTATTATTTAAGTGCCTGATTAACCCGCTTCAAATCCTCTTCCCCCAGACTCCCCACCGCCGCTTTCAACCGTAGCTGGCTCAGCAGGAAGTTGTATTCCGCCAGGTACAGATCGCGCCTTGTGGAATAAGCCTGTTGCTGCGCGTTGAGCACGTCGAGGTTGGTGCGCACGCCCACTTCATGGCCGAGCTTGCTCGCTTCGAGCAGGCTTTCGCTGGACTTCAATGCCTGTTGCAGCGCCTGCACCTGGGCGATGCCGTTCACCACGCCAAGATAGGCCTGACGGGTCTGCAGTTCGACGTTGCGGGTGGCGTTGTCCAGTTCATGGCGGGCGCGTTCGCGGTTGGCTGCGGCTTCGCGCCATTTGGATTGGGTGGCGCCGCCCTGGAACAGCGGCAGGTTGAGTTGTACGCCGACGCTGGTGGCGCGGGTGTCGGCCGGGCCGCCGGTGGTGCTGTTGTAGTCGGTGTGGCTCTTGTTGTAGTTGGCGACGAGGTCGACGGTGGGCAGGTGGCCGCCGCGGTTGCGGTCGACTTCCTTGTCGGCCAGTTCGTCGGCTGCCCTTGCGATGGTGAGCTGGTGGTTGCCGAGGCGGGCATTTTCCACCCATTGCTCAACGCTGGCGGGTTGCGGTGTTTCAAGCGCCAGGCGCTGGCCCAGCGGGTCGAGCTGGCCGGGGGCGGCGTTGATGAGTTGTTGCAGGCTGCGGCGTGTGACTTCGAGGTTGCTCCAGGCGGCGATCTCCTGGGCGACGATGAGGTCGTAGCGGGCCTGGGCTTCGTGAGTGTCGGTGATGGTGGCGGTGCCGACTTCGAAGTTGCGTTTGGCCTGTTCGAGCTGTTCGGCGATGGCGGTCTTTTGCGCGGCGGCGAGCTGGACGCTGTCCTGGGCGATCAATACGTCGAAGTAGGCCTGGGCGGTGCGCAACACAAGATCTTGTTCGGCGAGTTTGTACTGGGCTTCGCTCTGCATGACCTGGAGGTCGGATTCGACGTAGAGGGCCCAGTTCTGTTCGCGGAACAGGGGTTGCACGAGGCTGACGCCATAGCCGTGGCTGTTGTATTTGGCGTTGCTGTCGGAGGGCGGGGAACCCGCAGTGGTGGTGACGTCGTTGCGTGTGCTGTTGGCGGTGAGGTTAACGCTGGGCAGCATGAGGGCGCGGCCCTGGGTGAGCTTCTCCTGTCCGGCATCGCGCGCGGCGCGGGCGCTCGCAAACACGGCGTCCTGGCTCTGGGCGGCATGGTAGATGTCGAGCAGGTCGGCGGCGTAAGCCACGGGACTGAGGCCGAGGGCCAGCAACACGCTGAGGGTAATTCTGGATAGCTTCATCGCTTGCTCCGTATATTAGAATTTTCTAATATTACATGGTGCGACTACTGTTTACAAGCTGGAGCCAATTTGAGGGCATGTCACCAACCAGCTTCCCCCTTTAGAAAAGGGGGATAAGAGGGGGATTTGAAAATGCGGCATAGCTCATCCTCCCGCAAATCCCCCCTGCCCCCCTTTGATAAAGGGGGGTTGCAACCAATCAGAAAACGAACCGCTCCGGCTGCGGTGCATTCACCAGCGGCGTGACACAGGTCTCGAACAGCACGGTGGTCTCGAACACGCCGGGCGCGACGCAGGTGACCAGCGTGCCCTGCATCGCCGGTGCGTCGCCAACGACGGCGAACAGCCTGCCGCCGACATTGAGCATCGCGTAAAAGGATTCCGGCGGCAGCGGTACCGAGCCGGTCAGCACGATGGCGTCGTATTTCTCGCCGCCCCAGCCTTTGGAGGCGTCGCCGACTTCAAGCGTGATGTTGTCGTAGTGGTGCGCGGCCAGGCTGCGCTCGGCTCGCGTGCTCAGGTCCTGCACCAGTTCCACGCTGGTGACATGCGCCGCCATGCGCGACAGCAGCGCGGTGAGGTAACCGCTGCCAGTGCCCACTTCCAGCACACGGTCGGTGGTCTTCAGCTTGAGCGCCTGCAGTGCGCGCGCTTCCAGCTTGGGCGACCACATCGATGCGCCGTGACCGAGCGGGATCTCCACATCCATGAAAGCCAGCGACTGTTTGTCCACCGGCACGAATTGTTCGCGTTTGACCTTCTTGACGAGGTCGAGCACAGTCATATCCAGAACGTCCCAGGGACGTATCTGTTGTTCCACCATATTGAAGCGAGCGAGTTCCACGTTGTTCATCCCCCTGTCCCCTTGCTGCGTAAGTGTTATTGGCGAAGGCGCAGTATAACAAGCACTTTCGGCCCGCTCAAAGCATTAAACCGGGATAATTCATTCCCACCGAACCAGTTCCCTCCCCCTTGCAGGGGGAGGGGTAGGGTGGGGGTAGAGACGTGGCAACACGCCGACTCTACCTCCATCCCAGCCTTTCCCGACCCAAATCGTCAACTTGCCTTCGCCCCGCCTTTCCAGTACCTTGCTCCCTCGCTAGGGGTCTTCATTTTGAAGTGAGACACACCCTTTGAACCTGTACGGGTAATGCCGTCGTAGGGAAGCATCCTTCCGGTGCTTTCTGCATTTTTGGAGCACCATCATGAACGCACCCGAATTCCTCTCTTCCACCGCGCATGTCGACGAGGCCGCGATCAAGCCGTTGCCGAACTCGCGCAAGATCTACGTCGAAGGTTCACGCCCAGACATCCGCGTGCCGATGCGCGAGATCACGCTGACCGACACCCATCTGAACAACGGCGTCGAAAAGAATCAGCCCATTTATGTCTACGACTGCTCCGGCCCCTACACCGACCCGGCAGTGAAAATCGACATCCGTTCCGGTCTGGCCGAGATGCGTGCACCGTGGATCGCCGAGCGCAACGACACCGAGGCGCTGCCGCGCCTGACTTCCGAATATGGCCAGCAGCGTTTGAACGATCCCGCACTCGCCGACATGCGCTTCAACCTCCAGCACACACCGCGTAAAGCCAAGCCGGGCAAGAACGTGACGCAGATGCACTATGCGCGCAAAGGCATCATCACGCCGGAGATGGAATACATCGCCATTCGCGAGAACCAGAAGCGCGATGGGCTTTCCGAGATGATGCTCAAGCAGCATCCGGGCGAGAACTTTGGCAAAGCGATGCCAAAAGAGATCACCCCCGAGTTCGTGCGCGCCGAGGTCGCCGCCGGCCGCGCCGTCATCACCGCCAACATCAACCACCCCGAGTGCGAACCGATGATCATCGGCCGCAACTTCCTGGTGAAGATCAACGCCAACATCGGCAACTCCGCGCTCGGTTCCAGCATCCAGGAAGAAGTCGAGAAGATGACCTGGGCTATCCGCTGGGGCGGCGACACGGTGATGGACTTGAGCACCGGCAAGAACATCCACGAGACGCGCGAATGGATCATCCGCAATTCGCCCGTGCCCATCGGCACCGTGCCTATATATCAGGCGCTGGAGAAGGTGAACGGCAAGGCCGAAGACCTGACCTGGGAGATCTTCAAGGACACGCTGATCGAGCAGGCCGAGCAAGGCGTGGACTACTTCACCATCCACGCCGGCGTGCTGCTGCGCTACATCCCGATGACCGCGAAACGCATGACCGGGATTGTTTCGCGCGGCGGCTCCATCATGGCGAAGTGGTGCCTCGCGCACCATCAGGAGAACTTCCTCTACACGCACTTCGAAGAGATATGCGAGATCATGAAGGCCTACGACGTGACCTTCTCACTGGGTGACGGCCTGCGCCCCGGCTCGGTCTACGACGCCAACGACGAAGCGCAACTCGGCGAACTGAAGACGCTGGGCGAGCTCACGCAGATCGCGTGGAAGCACGACGTGCAAGTGATGATCGAAGGCCCCGGCCATGTGCCCATGCACATGATCAAGGAGAACATGGAACTGCAATTGAAGTGGTGTCACGAAGCGCCTTTCTACACGCTGGGTCCGCTGACGCAGGACATCGCCCCCGGCTACGACCACATCACCAGCGCCATCGGCGCGGCGCTGATCGGCTGGTTCGGCACCGCCATGCTCTGCTACGTCACGCCCAAGGAACACCTCGGCCTGCCCAACAAGGCCGACGTGAAGGAAGGCATCATCACCTACAAGATCGCCGCCCACGCCGCCGACCTCGCCAAGGGCCACCCCGGCGCGCAGATCCGCGACAACGCGATGAGCAAGGCACGCTTCGAATTCCGCTGGGAAGACCAGTTCAACATCGGCCTCGACCCCGACCGCGCGCGCGAATTCCACGACGAAACCCTGCCCAAAGAATCCGCCAAAGTCGCCCACTTCTGCTCCATGTGCGGCCCGCAGTTCTGCTCGATGAAGATCAGCCAGGACGTGCGCGACTTCGCCGCCGCGCAGGGTATCGCCGAAGCAGAGGCACTGGCGAAAGGGATGGAAGTGAAGTCGGTGGAGTTTGTGAAGCAGGGGGCGGAGGTTTATCACAAGGCGTAAGTGCTGGCTGGCTTTTCCCTTCTGCGGGGGCAATTTCAGTCGGTTACATTTTGTAACCGACTGACTGCGTCTTTAGTTTAGTCGCTTCGCTTCAAATTTTCGGATGCTTATTTTTCCCCGGCATCTTCTTGCTGCTTTCCAATTCCTTAATGCTCGCCTCTGGTGTGGGCAATGCTTCAGGCATGGTACCGCCCAGATCGGCGATAGTCTCGCGCACTTTCTTGCCAACTTCGTAGTGGGTCTTGTTGGCGCTTTGCTTGCCGCTCACCTTGTCGCGACGCAGTTTCTCTTCCGTTTGCGTAGCGCGGAACAGGTTAGCAGCGAGTTCGGTGCTGCCCATGTGGTCGAGGATTTTCTGACTTTTCTTCAGCCCTTTCGCTGCGTGAATGTCCTTGGCCCCGCGCCCGCCATACAAACCTTTGTAACCGTGATCCTGAAAGATGGCGTAGTCCAGCGGCGTTTCCACTCCGGCATCCTTGGCCGCAGCGGCAAGGTGTTTGTTGTGCTCGGAGAGCTCATTGCGAATCGCCATGCGCTTTTCGTCTTCCGATAGCCGGGCGAAGGCTTCGTTGTCGCGCAGCTCCTGCCGCCGGGTCTGCATGGCGAAATAGGTCTGGCCGTTGGCAATGACCGGCTTGGAGGGGTCGCCGTTCTGGACGATGAGGTAGCAGGCATAGCGCGAGAGGCGGAAATCTTCGATTTCGCGCTTTGCGCTCGAGCCGATGTCAACCATTTTTACCGTTTGGGAAAAATGGTCACTGATCCCGTGATCGGACTGGCGGCAGGCTTCCATTGCCTTTTCGATCACGCGCTTGAATTTGTCCCAAGTTGTGTATTCCAGCAAGGGTTGCAGGTCGCGTGCCAGCCAGTACTCGCTTCCATCTGCTTCGAACTGGCGGATGCTCTCGAAGGTCTGGTGATGCTGGTTTACAACGCGCTTGTTTGCCATGTGTCACTCCTTGTGCCGGCCTTGCCATTGCCAGCGGTCATTTTCAGTCGGTGACAATTTGTCACCAGTTGACTACCTTCCTTGCCCAGCCGCTCTTTCAGCTTGTTCCAGTATTTTCTGGCGGCCTGATAATCCGGCTGTTGCGTCAACACCTGCACGATATCCACGACCGAGAACCACCACGTCTCAGTGGCCTCGTCATACACGCGACGGATTTCATGCTCTTCAATAATGGCTGGCTGGGGTTGCATAGTCCGAACTCCTTGTTCATGGACGCCAAGGGGGCTAATTCGACTGGCGACAACTTGTCACAGGTTGGCAAAATGACAACCGCATCGTAGAGAACGTTCGTTCTGATGTCAATTGCGGCACAAGCCCGCTCGATGGCGATCAGCCAGGACGTGCGCGACTTCGCCGCCGCGCAGGGCATCGCAGAAGCAGAGGCACTGGCGAAAGGGATGGATGTGAAGTCGGTGGAGTTTGTGAAGCAGGGGGCGGAGGTTTTTCACAAGGCGTGATGAGTCTCCGAAGGCTATGCCGCTATCGTTACTGCCAGAAGCAAGTTTCAAAATTTGGGGATAGTGAATAATCCCATTTATTCACCGCTTGAAAAGTCTTGAGCAATTGCGACAGTTCCCCAAATAGCGGCATGGATTTCTGTTCTTCCTCGGTTGCCGCACGAAGTGCTACAAACTCGTGTAGCGCATGATCGTCGTCGGTGGGGCCTCCCGATAAAGCCCACAATTCTTTATACACTGGCGGGATGCCGACTTGCTCCGCGACAAAGTACTCGTCCGATTCCAAACATGCCTTCAGGGCGGCAACGTCTTCATGCGCAGGCTCTCCTGATAAAAGAAGTGAGCCCCACGCTTTGTAGTTCGACCCGTCGCGGTACATATAGTCGAAAATGCAATAAGCGGTCTCGACGTGCATCACAGTGATCTTGTCCTGTTGTCTACGAAGTGCACATTCCGATGCCACTCGATGAATTCCTTCTGAGGCGTAAAACGCTCAGGCAACTCTATCCGCTTCCCATCTAGCGGAATAAATACTTCCATTACAAACGGCTCCTTGTTCCGCTTCAGTTCTGCCGAAACAACAACCTTCATATCTTCGGAAAGAGTTATCAGCCCCTTATCAAATGCCCGGTCATGTATGGCCGACAAACAAAGGCCATTGCTCGGATTTAGTCGATTGGCCTTGTCTTGACTCCATGGCACGATGTGGCTGGCAATCAGCAAACGAGATTCGGATAGTCCAGACATGCAACAGCGCCCGCGGTAGCTACTCAACACTGCACGGCGGAAGAAGCTTTGCTTGATGCGTTGTTCGGTTACGACTTTGCGTGTCTCACCTGTGAAGTCCTCTGGAATGAGCTGCTCATCAGCCTCGTCCATCGACTGTGCATCAGTGTCCAATTTTCGCCTGAGCAATTCGCTCTCTACTGCAAGCGCTTCCCAGTCGGCATGAAATTCATCCCATATCTCTCGGTCAAGATTTGACGCCCCCTCAAGCCCTTTTCGGCCTGTGCTCGTGATGGCCGGATCAAGGCTGGCGAAGTTGCTCAGCTTCATCGCCACGGCTCCGGGCGTTCGCCCTATCAAGCCCGCAAGCTTGATGACTTCTGGTGTGCGCATATCTAGTTTGCCGAATGGCAGTTGGCAATATAGATGGAATGCGAGCTTGAGTTGTTCCTTTGTCCAGCGGTTTGCAGCCATAAAAACCTCCAGTGGCTCGATCCGGTGCGCGACCGAAGCTTTGAGTTTTGAAATTCAGCGGGCAGTTTAGCCTGGTATTCAGCCGTTTACACTACGTCATTTCAAGCGCATTAATTGCTGGGAATGCTTGCGGACAGTCTGTCACCATTTTTTCCCAGCGTCTGATGTTCAGCGTCAAGGTAAACTGCTAAACACTAAATATTCGCTTGTCCAGATGAACTGCCGCCCTTCCTGCGCCGCCTGCTGCATCGCGCCCTCCATCACTTCTCCCCTCCCCGGCATGCCGAATGGCAAGCCTGCCGGGGTGCCGTGCGTGCAGCTTGATGATGAATTGCGTTGCAAAGTTTTCGGCCAGCCGCAGCGCCCGGCCTTTTGTGGCGGGCTGCAGCCTTCTGCCGAGATGTGTGGTGCCACGCGCGAGGAGGCGATGGTTTGGTTATCGCGGCTGGAGCTGGCGACTCAGCCGGTATAATCGCGCCATGCACGTTTCCGACGATATCTCCGAGATCACTTCTGATTCACCCTGCATCGGCCATTGCACTACGGTGCTGGGCGATGATGTTTGTCGTAGTTGTTTGCGCACGTTTGATGAGGTGAATCGATGGTTGGAGATGAGTGAGGAGGAGCGGCGGGGGGTTAATCGGCGGATTGCTTTGTTGCACACAAAAACCAACCCACCCCAGCCCTCCCTTGTCAGGGAGGGAGCCGAGCCGCTCCTCCCCTGAAGAGGGGTAGGCAGGCATTCCGCGTAGCGGAAGCTCGCACAAGGGGAGGTTGGGAGGGGTTTGGGTTTCAACCGAACGGCTTTTTTATTTAACTGGATTCCGGCCTTCGCCGGAATGATGGAACTACATGGACATTATTCTGCTGCTTAAAGCCGCCATCATGGGCGTGGTCGAGGGTCTTACCGAGTTCCTGCCGATCTCTTCGACCGGACATTTGATCCTGGCCGGTGATCTGCTGGGTTTTAACGATGAGCGCGGCAAGGTGTTCGAGATCGTGATTCAGTTTGCGGCGATTCTGGCGGTGTGCTGGGAATATCGCGCGAAGCTGACGATGGTGGCTTCGGGGCTGGTGCGCAGGGAGGAGGCAGCGGTGCGCTTCACCTTTAACCTGTTCATCGCGTTTTTGCCGCTGGCGATACTTGGGCTGACGTTCGGCAAGGCGATCAAGGCGAATCTGTTTTCGCCGGTGCCGGTGGCGCTGGCTTTCATCATCGGCGGTCTGTTTATTCTGTGGGCGGAGAAGCGCAAGCATTCGGAGCACATCGTGAGTGTGGACGATATGCACTGGAAGGATGCGCTGAAGATGGGTTTTGCGCAGGCGCTGGCGCTGATCCCGGGCACGTCGCGTTCGGGGGCGACGATCATCGGCGGTTTGTTCATGGGGCTGTCGCGCAAGGCGGCGGCGGAGTTTTCATTCTTCCTGGCCATCCCGACGTTGGGTGCGGCGACTGTTTATGAAGTGATCAAGTATCGCGACCAGTTCCATGCCGATGATCTGGGCATCTTCCTGGTCGGGTCGATCGCTTCGTTCGTCAGTGCTTTCTTGTGCGTGCGCTGGCTGTTGCGCTATATCAGCCATCACGATTTCACGGTGTTTGCGTGGTATCGGATTGCGTTTGGTTTGATTGTGCTGGCGACGGCTTATGGCGGGATGGTGGATTGGTCGAAGGGGTAGGGGAAACCCGACCGTCACACCGGCGGAGGCCGGTGTCCAGCGAGAATAGAGCCCCACGAAGTGGACGACACTCAAGGTTTTGTCTGCTTCGCAGGATTGTTTGTTTGGCTGGATTCCGGCCTTCGCCGGAATGACGTGCTTGAATTTCAGTGACTACTCAGCTCTGTTCCCAGGGCAACCCTGCAAGTTTCCAGCCGTTGGTGGTATTGCGCTGATTCTTTGGATTCCTGTCGCCTTCGAAACCTTCCAGCACGTTATAGCAGGCGTTGTATCCCGCCTGCGTCGCCACGGCGGCCGCGAAGTGGGAGCGGTGGGCGCTGCGGCAGAGGAATAGCACCAGGGCTTCCTTGTCGACCTGCTGTTCCAGCGCGGCCATGAAGTTGGGGTTGGGCTTCATGCCGGGGTAGTTGAGCCATTCGATCTCGATGGCGCCGGGCACTTTGCCGACCCAGTCCATCTCGGCGCGCGTGCGCACGTCGACGATCTTTGCGCCGGGTGCGTTGCACATCAGTTCGTATGCTTCTTTCGGTGTCACTGCGCCCGCGTATGGCAGATTCAGTTCCTTGCCGCGTTGTTGCGCGGTATTTAAAATTTCTGTGATTTTTCCCATTTTCCTGACCTGTGTTTAACCTTGAACGTGCAAGTGCTATGCTGCACCGCACGGCTGCATACTATCCCATCGACAATGAAAAATCACACGCACGCTCACGCGCACGACAAATCGGCGGCATTCGAGCCCGCGCATCCGGTGCGCTTCGCCGCCGCGCGCAAGAGTACGTGGGTGAGCATCATCATCAACCTGCTGCTGACAGTGATGCAGGTGCTGGGCGGTTACTTCGGCAGGTCGCAGTCGCTGATGGCGGACGGTATGCATTCTTTTGCCGATCTGCTTTCCGATGTGCTGGTGCTGTTCGCCAACCGCCACGGCAACAAGCATGCGGACGCGGATCATCCTTACGGCCATGCGCGTATCGAGACGGCGGCTTCGCTGATCCTCGGCACCAGTCTGGCCGTGCTCGGCGCAGGCCTGCTCATTTCTGCCGGCATGCGTCTGCAACATCCGGAACAAGTGCAGGCCGTGCATCCCCTCTCGCTGTGGGTCGCCATCTTCGCGCTCGCGGCCAAGGAGGGCATGTTCCGTTACATGCTGGCGGTGGCGCAGCGCGTGCGTTCGCAGATGCTGGTGGCGAATGCATGGCATGCGCGCTCGGATGCGGCCTCGTCGCTGGTGGTCATTGTCGGTATCGTCGGCAATCTGTTGGGCTACACCTTTCTCGATCTGGTCGCGGCCGCCGTGGTGGGTGTGATGATCGCCTGGATGGGAATCCAATTCGCGCGCGATGCGATGATGGAGTTGGTGGATACCGGTCTGGCCCAGGAAGAGGTGCGCGCCATCCGCAACACCCTGAAAGCCGTGCCCGGCGTGATGGGTCTGCACGAGCTGCGCACGCGCAAGATGGCCGACAATGCGCTGGTGGATGCGCATATCATCGTCGATCCGCGCATCAGCGTTTCGGAGGGGCATTACATCGCCGAGGCGGCGCGCGGTGCCGTGCTCAAGAGCCATCATGTGCTGGATGTGATGGTGCACATCGATTCGGAGGACGATGCGCACGACAGGCCCAATGCCCGTTTGCCGCAACGCCACCTGCTGCTGGCGCATCTGGACAGCCGCTTGGGCGAGCCACTGCCGTCTTCCACCCGCGTGGTGCTGCATTATCTGGAAGGCAAGGTGGATGCCGAGTTGCTGATCGACGAAGCATTCGATCTTGCTGTCTTGCGCAACAAGTGCGCCATGATCGCGGCGGACGACCCGTATTTCCGCAGCATAGCGATATACCAAAGCGGCGCACCAAAATAGTGCGCGACGCGGCGAATGCGCCCCATTTATGGGCGCGTCTGTAATGCCCAGCCCCACGGCAAATATGGCACAATGCGCGTCTTGCAACGATTCAGCGCTGGCACGTTTTCTGCTGTTTTACGCCCCGTTGCACCAACGGTTTTGTTTCACTTTGTAAAAAGCACTGTCTAATTTTATTGGGAGATTGAGTATGTCCAAGTCCGCCGCTGACGTTCTGAAGCTGGTCAAAGAGCAAGGTATTAAATTCGTAGATTTCCGTTTCACCGATACACGCGGCAAAGAGCAACACGTCGGCGTGCCGATTTCCGCTTTTAACGAAGACAAGTTCACCGAAGGCCATGCCTTCGACGGTTCCTCCATCTCCGGCTGGAAAGGCATCCAGGCTTCCGACATGCTGCTGATGCCGGATCCCGATTCCTGCTATGTTGACCCGTTCTACGACGAACCCACCATCGTGTTGTCCTGCGACGTGGTCGAACCGTCCGACGGCAAGGGCTATGACCGCGACCCGCGCTCCATCGCGAAGCGCGCTGAAGCCTACCTGAAGTCCTCCGGCATCGGCGATACCGCCTACTTCGGTCCGGAACCCGAATTCTTCATTTTCGACTCCGTGCAGTGGCACATCGACATGTCCGGCTGCTCCGTCAAAGTGGGTTCCGAAGAAGGCGCCTGGGCCACCGGCCACACCTTTGAAGGCGGTAACACCGGCCACCGTCCCACCGTCAAGGGCGGCTACTTCCCCGTTCCCCCGGTTGACAGCTTGAACGACATCCGCGCCGCGATGGTCATCGCGCTGGAAGAGATCGGCATCCCCGTTGAAGTGCACCACCACGAAGTGGCGAACGCCGGCCAGTGCGAGATCGGCACCGTGTTCAACACGCTGACCAAACGCGCCGACTGGACCCAAACCCTGAAGTACGTAGTACAGAACGTCGCCCACCAGTACGGCAAGACAGCCACCTTCATGCCGAAGCCCATCGTTGGCGACAACGGTTCCGGTATGCACGTGCACCAGTCGATCTGGAAGGACGGCAAGAACCTGTTCGCAGGCAATGGCTATGCCGGCCTGTCCGAACTGGCGCTGTATTACATCGGCGGTATCATCAAGCACGCCAAGGCGCTGAACGCCATCACCAATCCCGGCACCAACAGCTACAAGCGTCTGGTTCCGCACTACGAAGCGCCGGTGAAACTGGCTTACTCCGCGAAGAACCGTTCCGCCTCGATCCGTATCCCGCACGTCGCCAGCGACAAGGCACGCCGTATCGAGACACGTTTCCCGGATCCTTCCGCCAACCCGTACCTGTGCTTCGCCGCGCTGATGATGGCCGGTCTGGACGGTATCCAGAACAAGATCCACCCCGGAGATCCCGCCGACAAGAACCTGTACGACCTGCCGCCGGAAGAAGATGCAAAGATCCCGACCGTGTGCGCGTCGCTGGATGAGGCTCTGGATGCGCTGGACAAGGACCGCGAGTTCCTGACCCGCGGCGGTGTGTTCTCCAGCGACTTCATCGATGCCTACATCGAGCTGAAGATGAACGATGTGAACCGCATCCGCATGACGACCCATCCGGTCGAGTTCGACATGTACTACAGCCTGTAAGCAACATTCAAGGCAACACGGAACGGAGCCCTCGCGGCTCCGTTTCTTTTTGCGGCGGCCTTTTCAGCTTGCGCCCCTTAACCTATACTGCACCCATCGTTTTCCGGGCACGACCATGAAACTACGTCACCTGATCATGCTGGGCTGTGCGGCGACTTTCGCCATCGAAGCGCAAGCCGAGATCTACAAGCGCGTGGATGAAGACGGCCATGTCACCTATTCCAGCACGCCCATCAAGGGCGCCAAGAAGCTTCACCTCGAACCCCTGCCCACCATGGCGCCGCCGCCGAAGGCGCGCAGCACGCCTGGAGACTTTCCCCGCGTGAATTCCGAAACGCAGGAACGCCGCGACGATACCCGCCGCAAAATACTGGAGGACGAACTCGCCACTGAAACGGAGGCGCTGGAAGAGGCGCGCGCCAGACTAAAGGAAGGACAGGACACGCCCGAGGTCTCCAAGGGACCGGACGGCCAGACCTATCGTAATGTCGCCAAGTATCAGGAAAAGGTGGCGGCCTTGCAGGAGGAAGTTGACGCGCACGAGAAGAACGTAGAAGCACTGAAGACCGAGCTAGCCAATCTCAAGTAACGATCTTGCATGGCATGTTTTCTGCTAGATAGATCGACATGCCGACCTCCTCGCTCCCCTCACTGGAACATCTTGCCACCGCGGTCATCCTGCTGGACGATCAGTCGCGTATCTCGTTCCTGAATCCTGCGGCCGAGCACTTGTTCGGCCTGAGCAGCACCAACCTGATCGGCCATCCGCTGCAATATGCTTTCGCGCATACCGAGCAACTGTTCGCCACCATCCAGTTGGCGCTGTCCAGCAATGCCAGCCACATCGAGCACGAGATGACGCTCGCCACACATGTTTCGCCGAACAAATTCCACCTGAGCTGCACGGCGACGCCGCTACAGGTCGGCAGCTATGCATTGCTGCTCGAGTTCCACACCATCGACCGCCCGCTCAAGCTGGCGCGCGAAGAACAGATGCTGGACCAGACGCAGGCCAACCGCCTGCTGCTGCGCAACCTGGCCCACGAGATCAAGAACCCGCTCGGCGGGATCCGCGGCGCGGCGCAGTTGCTGGAACAGGAACTGGAAAAGCCCGCTCTGCGCGAATATACCCAAGTGGTCATCCAGGAGGCGGACCGCCTACGCTCCCTGATGGAGAACCTGCTCTCGCCTCAGCATGTGCCCCATTTCAGTGCGCTCAATATCCATGAAGTGCTGGAGCGCGTGCGCAGTGTGGTGCTGGCAGAGTTGCCCGAGGGGCTTGCCATTCACCGCGATTACGATTTGAGCCTGCCCGATCTGCATGGCGACAAGGAACAACTCATCCAGGTGATACTCAACATCGTGCGCAACGCGGCGCAGGCCATGAAGGGCAAGGGCACGATCACATTGCGTACGCGCATCACACGCCAGGTCACGCTGATGAAGAAGCGCCACCGGTTGGCGGTCACGGTGCAGATCATCGACGACGGCCCCGGCATCCCCGGCCACCTGCGCGACAAGATCTTCTACCCGCTGGTCTCCGGCCGCGCCGAGGGACACGGCCTCGGCCTCACGCTGGCGCAGGACTTCGTCAGCCAGCATCAGGGCTCCATCGAATTTGAAAGCGAACCGGGACGCACCTGCTTCACGGTCACGCTGCCGCTCAACGTTTAGGTGATGACATGAACAAACCTGTATGGATAATCGACGACGATAAATCGATACGCTGGGTGCTGGAAAAAGCCCTCGCGCGCGAGGAGATCGACTACAAGAGTTTCGCTTCGGCCGACGAGGCGCTGGCCGAGCTGCCCGGCAACATGCCGCAGATGGTGATCAGCGACATCCGCATGCCCGGCAGTTCCGGGTTGGACATGTTGCAGAAGTTGCGCAACGACTTCCCCAACCTGCCAGTCATCATCATGACGGCCTACTCCGACCTGGAAAGCGCGGTGTCGGCCTTCCAGGGCGGCGCGTTCGAGTATCTGCCCAAGCCTTTCGACGTGAACCACGCGGTGGAACTCATCCGCCGCGCGCTGGAACAGAGCCAGCGCAAGAACACGCATGCCGAAGACGCGCAGGCCGCACCCGACATCCTCGGCCATGCGCCCGCAATGCAGGAAGTGTTCCGCGCCATCGGACGCCTCGCGGCATCCAACGCCACCGTGCTCATCAACGGCGAATCGGGCACCGGCAAGGAACTGGTCGCGCATGCACTGCACCGCCACAGCCCGCGCGCCGACAAACCCTTCGTCGCTATCAACACCGCCGCCATCCCGAAAGACCTGCTGGAATCGGAACTGTTCGGCCACGAGAAAGGCGCCTTCACCGGCGCCACAACCACGCGCCACGGCCGCTTCGAACAGGCCGAAGGCGGCACGCTGTTCCTCGACGAGATCGGCGACATGCCGGCCGAGCTGCAGACGCGCTTGCTGCGCGTGCTGTCGGACGGCAACTTCTACCGCGTCGGCGGCCACCAGCCGATCAAGGCCAACGTGCGCATCATCGCCGCCACGCACCAGAATCTGGACGAACGCGTGAAGCAGGGCCTGTTCCGCGAAGACCTGTTCCACCGCCTCAACGTCATTCGCCTGCGCCTGCCGCCGCTGCGCGAACGCCGCGAAGACATCCCGCTGCTGGCAAAGTATTTTTTGCAGAAGAGCGCCAAAGAACTGGGCGTGGAACAGAAGACACTGAGCGAAGCCGCGCTGAATTATCTATCCGCGCAAGATATCCCCGGCAACGTGCGCCAACTGGAGAACCTCTGCCACTGGCTCACCGTGATGACGCCCACGCGCGTGGTCGAGATCGCCGACTTGCCGAGCGAGTGGCGTGACGCGCAAACCAGCGGCGCACTGAATCAGGACTGGCGCTCCGCCCTCGCCCAACAAGCCGCTCTCGCCCTGCAACGCGGCGAACCCAGCATCCTCGACAACCTCACCAAACAGTTCGAGAGCACGCTCATCACCCAGGCACTGCAGCACACCGGCGGACGGCGTATCGAAGCTGCGACGTTATTGGGGATGGGACGCAATACTTTGACGCGGAAGATTCAGGAGTTGGGGCTGGATGGGGAGAACGAATAGCGGAGTCGATGGCGGATTGGACAGGGTTCGCCTAACTGCAGCCACATGTCGACACGGTTTGTGCAGTGACAACATCCCCGTCCGTGGGATGGCCGTCGCGTTTCCACCAGTCAAGGCCGCCCATCAGTTCTTTGACGCGGAAACCAAGTTTCGTCATGTTCAACGCACCCTTGGTCGATGCATTGCAGCCGATACCGTCGCAATAGGTGACGACAAGGGCAGTTCGATCAAGGGATGCCGTCAATTCGGCATTCATAGTTCGATGCGGGAGGGAAATGGCACCGGAGATGTGCTCTGCAGCATAAGCTTGCGTTGAACGGGTATCGATCACGATGACATTCTCCTTGTTCGCAAGCGCCTGTCGCAGGTCCCATGAATCTATTTCATAAGCGAGTTTGTTCGAATAGTGTCGCAGTTGTTCATCGTCCATCTCGGTCTCCTGTGATCCGGCAATTCAACTTGGCCGGGTTCATTTCACCCAAACTCCCTTGATTGTTCGCGCCTTCGCGCTTTCATTCAGCAGCGGCAACCCATACAACTCCTCGACCATGCGCAGCAAACCATAATGATCGATGCGCTGCACGTACTGCCCCGGTTTGACCCTCTGGCCCACAAAGATGGTGGCGATGCGATTTTTCTCTGAGCCATCATCCTCATCGAAGGTGACGATGAGCAGGCTGTTGTGCGTCATCGCCCACTGCGCATAGCTTTCGAGATTTTTCTTCAGCCAGGCATCGCCCTGCGCGATGCTGCCGTCGTGCATGTCGTTGCGTTGGTCGGGTACGACGAATGAGACCGTAGGCAGTTGCGCGAAGTCAGTTGGGAAGGCGCTGAACGGCTGGTTATTTGCAGCGAGTTCCTTCCAGTTTGCAACCGGGTTGTGCTTGCGCCGGTAGGCGCCCCAGATGCAGCCATCGTGGCCCGGCTCGAGCATGGATTCGGAATAACTCGCGAAGCTCAGGCCTTTTGCGATCAACTGACTGGCGAGGTTGTCGCCGGAAAGATCGAGCGGGCAGGTGTTGCTGCGGATGCCGCGTGTACTGCCGGAGAACAATGCCAGATAGTTGGGCTGGCTGGGATGGGTGATGCCGTAGGACTGGGTGAACAGTGCGCCGCGTCTGGCGAGTTCGTTGATGTATGGCGCATCCTCGTTGCCGATGATCTGCGCGAACGACTTGTTCTCTTCGATGACGATGACGATGTGGTCGGGGCGGGGTAGCTCGCTGCTATGTGCGAGATGGGCGATTAATAGAAATAACCAACATAGTTTCTTCATTTCGAATAGTCCTTTGGACTTGATGTAGGAGCCAGCTTGCTGGCGAATGTATTGAAAAATTCGCCAGCAAGCTGGCTCCTACAATGAACCGCAATCTGTGGTTACTCTACCTCGGCGACCACGATGGTATGGTCCGACGGCCGCTCCAGTTTGCGCGGCGCCTTGTCGATGACGCATGAAGCGCATTGCAGCGCTCCGCTCACGAGGATGTGATCAATGCGCAGCCCCATGTTGCGGCGGAAGGCCATCATGCGGTAATCCCACCATGAATAGAACTTCTCGCCCGGCTCGTGCTCGCGGAAGGCGTCGCGCAAGCCGAGTGCGAGCAAGCCCTTGAAGGCATCGCGCTCCGGCCCGCTGACCAGCACCACATCTTTCCACGCTGTCGGGTCATACACGTCGCGGTCTTCGGGCGCGATGTTGTAGTCGCCCAGCAGCGCGAGCCGGGGATATTTTGTCAGCTCGACTTTAAGCCACGCGGTGAGTGCGGCCAACCATTTGAGTTTGTACTGGTATTTGTCGGAGCCGACTTCCTGGCCGTTGGGGATGTACACGCAGACGATGCGCACGCCGTTGACGGTGGCGGCGATGACGCGCTTCTGTTCGTCTGCGAAATTCGGTATGCCGCATTGCACGTCGCTGGCGGCTTCACGGCTCAGGATGGCGACGCCGTTGTAGGTCTTCTGGCCGCTGAATACGCTGTGGTAGCCAACCGCCTCAAGCTCGGCCTGCGGGTAGTTCTTGTCTTCGCTCTTGGTTTCCTGCAGGCACACCACGTCCACCGGGTTGGCCGCCAGCCACTCCAGCAGGTGCGGCAATCGCACCTTGAGCGAGTTGACGTTCCAGGTGGCGATCTTCACTGCGCAGGCGGGGTTTGCTCGGGTTGTGCTGGCTCTTCACCGTTGGATTCCGGTTTGGGAGCGGGACGCGGCCGGTACGGCGCGGTCTTGGGATAGCCTGCGAAATCCAGTTCCTTGTTCCATTGCTCTGCCAGGAAACCCTTGAGCCAGCTCTTGCCGACCAGCAGTTTGGGCACCTCGATGCCGCCGGATGCCTTGCTGAATTCGTCGATGTCTTCCGACTTGACCAGGCTCTTTTCGGTGAACGGAATGCCGCGCTTGACCAGCAAGTCTCGCCCCAGCCCGCAAGGTGCACCGCAACCCGGAAAGGTATACAAGGTCACGGGAAAGCTTTGTTTGGCGCGCAAGGTCTCGTACGGCAGGCCTTCATCGGGATCGGGGAGGATGTCCGATTTGAGTTTTTCCACGTCCTCGGATTCGGGCAGCGGCGTATCGCTGTAGTGCACCTTGCCGTCCTTGTCGATGGATCGATACAGGTCAACCGCCTGCACATTCGCCATCACCAGCAGGCTCACCAGCAACATCAGTCGT
Organism: Gammaproteobacteria bacterium; assembly: GCA_018813765.1. Lineage (GTDB taxonomy): Bacteria > Pseudomonadota > Gammaproteobacteria > Burkholderiales > Gallionellaceae > Sideroxyarcus. Next base: position 313,529 of record JAHJBC010000001.1, read on the forward strand.
TTCATCATCGCCTCCTTTGCTTGCTATGCAGTCAAGCCGTTGTGCCGCAGCAGCGCATCGATCTTTGGTTCGCGGCCGCGGAACGCCCTGAACGAATCCATCGCATCGCGGCTGCCGCCCACCGCCAGGATCTGTGCGCGGAAATGCTGGCCGGTCGCGGCATCCAGTATGCCATTATCCTCGAACAGGCTGTAGGCGTCCGCCGACAGCACCTCGGCCCACTTGTAACTGTAATAGCCCGCCGCATAGCCGCCCGCGAAGATGTGCGAAAAGCTGTTCTGGAAGCGGTTGAACACGGGCGGGATGAGTACGGCGACCTCGTCGCGCACCTCATCCAGCAACTGTTGCACGGTTTTCTTTCCATGGGCATCGTAGTCCCAGTGCAGGCGCAGGTCGAACAGCGAGAACTCGATCTGGCGCAGCATCGCGAGACCGCTCTGGAAGTTCTTCGCCGCGATCATCTTGTCGTACAGCTCGCGCGGCAGTCTGGCGCCGGTCTCGGCGTGGCGCGTCATGCCCTGCAGCACGTCCCATTCCCAGCAGAAGTTCTCCATGAACTGGCTGGGCAGTTCGACCGCATCCCATTCCACGCCGCTGATGCCGGACACGCCCAGCTCTTCCACTTCGGTGAGCAGGTGGTGCAGGCCGTGGCCGAATTCGTGGAACAGGGTATTCACCTCGTCGTGGGTGAACAGGGCCGGGCGGCCATTCACCGGAGAGGCGAAGTTGCAGTTGAGGTACGCCACCGGCGTCTGGATGCCGGTGACCGTGCGCCGCCGCGTGATGGCGTCGTCCATCCACGCACCGCCGCGCTTGCTCGCGCGCGCATACAGGTCGAGATAGAACTGGCCGACCAGCGCGCCGCTGCGGTCCCTGATGTCGAAGAAGCGCACCGACTCGTGCCATACCGGCGCGGTCGAATGCTCGATCCTCAGGCCGAACAGGGTCTCGACCAGGCCGAACAGTCCGGACAGCACGGCATCCTCGGGAAAATACTGCTTCACTTCCTGTTCGGAGAAAGCATATCGCTGCTGGCGCAGTTTCTCGCCCGCGTAGCTCACATCCCAAGCCTGCAAATCCGTTAAACCAAGTTGCGATGCGGCAAATTCACGCAGCTCGGACAAATCCTTTTCCGCAAAGGGTCGCGCGCGTTGCGCGAGTTCGCGCAGAAAGTCGGCTACATGCTGCGGCGATTCCGCCATCTTGCTCGCCAGCGACAGCTCGGCATAATTGGCGAAGCCCAGCATGTGCGCCTCTTCCGTGCGCAGTTTCAGTATCCGCGTCATCAGCGGCGTGTTGTTAAGGTTCTCGTCGCCCGCCTCGCTGGCGCGCGTGACATAAGCACGGTATATCTCCTCGCGCAGTTCGCGCTTGTCGGCATATTGCATCACCGGTCCGTAGGACGGCGCCTTCAGTGTGAACAGCCAGCCCTGCTTGCCCGCTTGTTGCGCTGCTTCGGCCGCGACCTGACGCTCGTCCTCGGGGATACCCGCGATGTCGCGCTCGTTCTCGACCACGCGCGTCCAGGCATTGGTCGCGTCCAGCAGGTTGTCGGAGAAGCGGGATGTCAGCGAGGACAGCTCGTCCTGTATCGCCATGAAGCGCGCCTTCTTGTCCTGCGGCAGTTCGGCGCCGCCGAGGCGGAAGTCGCGCAACTCGTTCTCGATGATCTTCTTGCGCGCGGCGCTGAGCGCGGGATAGTCGGCGGCAGCGCGGATCGCCTTGAACTTTTCGTATAGCGCGAGGTTTTGCGACAGCTCGGCGTAATACTGGGTGACCTTGGGCAGGTTGGCGTTGTAGACCTCGCGCAGCTCGGGCGAATTCATCACCATGTTGAGATGGCCGACCTGCCCCCAGGCGCGCGCCAGATGCTCGTTGGCATCCTCCAGCGGCTGCACGAAATTGTCCCAGGTCGGTTCGGCGCGGTCGGCCAGCAGTCTTTCCGTCAGTTCGCGGTTGCGTCGCAGCAACTCTTCGACGGCAGAGGTGACATGTTCGGTTTTGATCTCCGCGAAGCGCGGCAGACCGGAGAAGTCTAGTAAAGGATTCATCTGTACAACCGGTTTAAAGTGAATAGGCGAGCTTGCCCTCGACGATGGTGTGGCGCACCCGTCCCTGCATGGTGTAGCCGTTGAACGGTGTGTTCTTGCCCTGGCTCTTCAACGCGGCCGGCTCGACCTTCCAGGTGGCGGCGGGATCGAACACGCACACATCGGCGTGCGCGCCGGCCGACAGGTGGCCCATCTTCACGCCCAGCAACTGCGCGGGATTGATGGTGATGCGTGTCAGCGCATCCGGCAGCGCGATCTTTTCTTCCGCCGCCCATTTCAGCACCAGCGGCAGCAGCAGCTCCATCCCGGTCGCGCCCGCCTCGGCTTCGGCGAAGGGCAATTGCTTGGCATCGTCGTCCACCGGTGAATGGTTGGAACAGATCGCATCGATGGTGCCGTCGAGCAGACCGGCACGCAGCGCGGCGCGGTCGCGCTGGCTGCGCAACGGCGGCATCAGGCGGCAATTGGCGTCGAAGAAGCCGATGTCGATGTCGGTCAGGTGCACATGGTTCATCGATACATCGCAGGTCACAGCCAGTCCATCGCGCTTGGCGTTGCGCACCATTTCCACGCCATCCGCGCTGGAAATGCGGCAGACATGCAGTTTCGCGCCGGTCTCGCGTGCCAGTTGCAGCATGGTGGACAGTGCGATGGTCTCGGCGACCACCGGAATCCCCGGCAAGCCCAGGCGCGTCGCCACTTCGCCGTCGTGCGCCACGCCGTCCCTGGCAAGGAAGGCATCCAGCGGACGCAACCACACGCGGAAGCCGAAGGTCGCCGCATATTGCATGGCACGCAGCAGCACGCGCGTGTCGGTGAGCGCCGCGTCGGCCTGGCTGAAGGCCTTGCAGCCCGCGTCGGTCAGTTCGGCCATCTCGGTCAGTTCAGCGCCTTCCAGCCTGCGCGTGAGCGCGCCGACCGGGAACACGCGCGCCTGATTGAGCAGGCGTGCGCGGTGCTTGAGCATCTCCACCAGGCCGGGTTCGTCCAGCGGCGGGTCGGTATCGGGCGGGCAGGACAGCGAGGTCACGCCCCCGGCCATCGCCGCTTCCATTTCCGATTCCAGCGTGGCGCGATACTCGTAGCCCGGCTCGCGCAGGCGCGCGGCGACATCGACCAGGCCGGGGATGACGATCATGCCGGTCGCGTCGATCGTCTGCTCTGCCACGAACCCCTGCGGCGCCTTGCCGATCGCGGCGACATGTTTGTCGGCGATGAACACGTCCTGTTTTGCGTCGATGTTGTTGTGCGGGTCGATCAGGCGACCGTTCTTGATATGGATGTTCATTGATCGCTCCCTGCCAGCATACTCATCACCGCCATGCGTACCGCGATACCGAAAGTGACCTGCGGCAGGATGACCGAATGGGTGCCGTCGGCCACGCTGGAATCGATCTCCACGCCGCGGTTCATCGGACCCGGGTGCATCACGATGGCATCTTCTTTGGCCAGCGCCAGCCGTTCCTGCGTGAGTCCGTAGTATTTGAAATATTCCTGCGCCGAAGGCAGCAGCGCACCTTGCATGCGTTCGTTCTGCAGGCGCAGCATCATCACGACATCGACGTCCTTCAGCCCCTGTGCCATGTCGTGATGAACCTGCACACCCAGTTTCTCGACCATGGTCGGCAGCAGAGTCTTGGGCGCGACCACGCGCACTTCGGGCACGCCCAGCGTGGTCAGCGCGTGGATCTGCGAGCGCGCCACGCGCGAATGCAACACGTCGCCGACAATGGCGACGCGCAGGTTGTGGAATTCCTTCTTGTAGTGGCGGATGGTGAACATGTCGAGCAAGGCCTGCGTGGGATGCGCATGGCGGCCGTCGCCGGCGTTGATCACGTGGATGGTCGGCGCGACATGTTTGGCGATCAGGTGAGCAGCACCGCCGGTGGAATGGCGTACCACGAACATGTCGGCATGCATGGCGCAGAGGTTGTCCACGGTGTCGAGCAGCGTCTCGCCCTTGCTGGTGGAAGATGATCCGATGTTGAGGTTGACCACGTCGGCCGAGAGTTTCTTGGCGGCGATCTCGAAGGTGGTGCGGGTGCGGGTGCTGTTCTCGAAGAAGATGTTGAACACCGACTTGCCGTGCAGCAGCGGGACCTTCCTGATCTCGCGCCCTTCGGCGACATTCACGAACTCGCCGGCCTTGTCGAGGATGTTACGCAGGATGCGCACGGGCAGGCCTTCGGTGGTCAGCAGGTGCTGGAGCTCGCCGTCTTTGTTTAACTGAGGATTATTCATGCATGGATCCCTGAGCTGGGTTCATCGAAATACGCTTGCAGTATCTGCTGCGCGGCATACTGGTCGATCAGGGTTTTCTGCTTCCTGCCATGCACCCCTTCCTCGGTCAGCACAGAGCTCGCGGCGGCGGAAGTATACCGCTCATCCACCAGTAGCGTGGGCAGATTGAAGCGTCCTTTGAGGCGGTTGGCAAAGCGGCGGCAAAGCGCGGTCATCTCGTGCGGGGTACCGTCGTCGTTGCACGGCAACCCGACCACCAGCGCCGCCGGTTGCCACTCGGCGATTAGTTCGGCGATGCGCGCAAAACGCACATCGTTCTTTTCGTCATTGATGGTAGCCAGCGGCCGCGCACTGGCGGTGAGGGTGTTGCCGACCGCGATGCCGATGCGCCTGGTGCCGAAATCGAAAGCGAGCAGCGTGCCGGATGGAGAATCAAGGATAGCGGATCGGGGACTGGGGTAAGAGGCGGCGTCTTTGCTATTGGGGTCTGGCATCTGCATTCCAGCGTCAAGCATGTCCCGCTTCATCCGAAAGGGAGGCAAAGTCTATTCCAAGCAGCTTCATCGCCGCCGGCAGCTTCTCGTCGGCCGGCAGGTCGAACAGGATATGTTCGTCGGCCGGTACGCTGAGCCAGGCGTTGGCTGCCAGTTCCTGTTCCAGTTGGCCTTCCGACCAGCCCGCGTAACCCAGTGTCACCAGCATGTGTTGCGGGCCCTGCCCTTCGCCGACCGCCTGCAAAATATCCTTGGAGGTGGTGAGGCCGATGTGGTCGTTGACCTGCAGGGTGGATTGCCAGTTGCCGACGGTGTCGTGCAGCACGAAACCGCGGTCGGTTTGCACCGGCCCGCCGAAGTGCACCAGCACATCCTCGAGTTCGGACGGCTTGAGTTGCATGTTGATCTGTGCGAACAGCTCGCTGAGCGTCAGGCTGATGGGGCGGTTGACCACGATACCCATGGCGCCCTGCTCGTTGTGCTCGCACACATAGGTCAGGGATTTGGCAAAGAAGGGATCGGTCATCGCCGGCATGGCGATCAGGAAGTGGTTCGTGAGGTTGAACTCGGGCATGGCGGCATTGTAATCCGTTGGCGTGCGGCGCTCAACGGATGTTCAGGCGATATGGGCGGTGAAGCGCGCGATATGCTCCAGCAATTCCTCTTCCTGGAAGGGTTTTCCCATGTATTCGTTCACGCCGAGTTCGAGCGCGAACTGGCGGTGTTTCTCGGCAGTGCGCGAGGTGATCATGATGATCGGCAGATCCTTCGTCCGTTTGTCCTGGCGCATGCGCTTGGCCAGTTCGAAGCCGTCCATGCGCGGCATCTCGACGTCGAGCAGCATCACATCCGGCAACATGTCGCCGAGTTGTTCCAGCGCATCCAGGCCGTCCTTGGCGGTGACCACCTGATAGCCGGAGCGCGCCAGCAGTCGGCCGGTGATCTTGCGCACGGTGAGCGAATCGTCCACCACCATGACCACGGGTACGCGGCGCACCTCTTCGACCGGAGCCTTTTCTTCCTTGTCGACCTTGTGACGCGTCACGCCGATGCGCTGGGTGAAGGCGATCGGATCGAGGATGAGGATGACCTTGCCGCTGCCGGACACCGTCGCGCCGGCGATGCCGGGCATGCGCGCGAGTTGCGGCCCGATGTTCTTCACCACGGCTTCCTGGTTGCCCAGCAATTGCTCGACATGCAGCGCGACACGATGTTCGCCGCTGTGCACCAGCAGCACCGCGTTATGCGGCTGGCTCACCACCTCGGCCTCGTCGTCGCCCAGCAGGCGCGACAGGTGGTGCATCGGATAGCGTTTACCCTGCCAGTCCACGTACTGCTGCTGATAGACCGCTTCCAGTGCGGCCGGCTTCAGTTGCTGCACGTTCTCGATCATGATGGAAGGCAATGCATACACGGTGTGCCCGGCACGTACCATCAGCACTTTGGTCACTGCCAGCGTCAGCGGCAGGTGGATGGTGAAACGCACGCCGAGTCCGGCCTCGGAGTTGACGTCGATGCGCCCGCCCAGTGCGGTGATCTCGCTGCGCACCACATCCATGCCGACGCCGCGCCCGGAGATCTCGGTCACTTCCGCCGCCGTCGAGATGCCGGAAGTGAACGCGAGTTGCATGATCTGTTCGTCGCCGACTTCTTCGTCGGCCTGCAGCACGCCCTTTTCAATCGCTTTTTCGCGGATGCGCTGCAGATCCAGGCCGGCGCCGTCGTCGCTGAATTCGAACACCACTTCGTTGCTTTCCTGGCGCAACGCCAGGCGAATCTCGCCGATGGGCGCCTTGTGCGCAAGTTCGCGCTGCTCCGGCGACTCCAGTCCGTGCGCAATGGAATTGCGCAACAGGTGTTCGAACGGCGCCGTCATCTTTTCCAGCACGCTGCGGTCCAGTTCGACCTCGGTGCCGGACAATTCCAGGTTGGCGCGCTTGCCCAGTTCCTTGCCGGTCTGGCGCACGATACGGTACAGGCGCTCGCTGACGCTGGAGAACGGCACCATGCGGATGGCCATCAGTCCCTGCTGCAGGTCGCGGTTGAGGTTGGCCTGCGCGCTGAGCGCGGCTTCGGTCTCGGCCAGGTTCTTCAGCAAGGTCTGCTGCACGGTCTGCACGTCGTGCACGCTTTCGTTCATGAAGCGGGTCAGTTCCTGGAAGCGGGTGAAGCGGTCGAACTCCAGCGGATCGAATTTCTCGGCACTTTCTCCGCTGACGTTGACGCGCGCCTGCATCTGGCCTTCCGCGTGGATCTCAATCTCGCGCAGTTGCTTGCGCAGGCGGTGCACGCTCTCGGTCAGTTCGTGCACGCTGTTCTTGAAGTCTCCCAGTTCGGTCTCCGCGCGCGAACGCGCCACGCTGACTTCGCCGGCCTCGTTGACCAGCCGGTCGACCGTGTCGGAACGCACGCGCAACAGGGCCGACTGCATGGCGCGCTCGGCGCCGATCTCCAGATTCTGCTTTTGTACGGGCATGCTCTGGGTGGTTTCGAGCTGCTGTTGCACTTCTGCCGAGGGCGAAGACCGGACCGGTACTGCGACATCCTTTTGCGGATGCTGCAACTGTTCGATGGAACTGGCGATGCGGTCCAGATAATTGTCCAACTCGGCCCACAGCGCCGGGTCGAATCTGGCATCGTCCATCGCCTGTTCCACGCGCCCTTCGACGCGGTGGGTCAATTCGCCCAGACGCATCGCGCCCGCCATGCGCGCGCTGCCCTTGAGTGTGTGCAGGCTGCGCTTGAGGTTGCGCGCCAATTTCTCGTCCTCCGGCTTTTCGCGCCAGGCGCGCAGCGTGCTGCCGATCTGCGGGTAGAGTTCATGCGCCTCTTCCATGAAGATGGGCAGCAATTGCTCATCTATCTCGTCGTGAACCGAGCGCTCGCGCGGTTGTGGCGCCGATTGCGCTTCCACTTCTTCCTGTGCAGAGGCAGTCACCTCCGGCGGCATCTCCTCCGGCATCGGCTCGATCACGAAGGCGGGGGCCGGTTCCGGCTCTGCAAAGTCGAGCGGTGCCAACTCGATCTCGGCGGCAGGTTCGGGCATCGCAACCGCCGCAGTCTGTTCTGCCGCTTGCGACGCCTTGTCTGCTTGCAACTGTGCGATCAATTCGGGCTGGGCCTGCGGCTCGCTGAGCTCGCGTACGGCCGCGCACATCTCGTCCAGACGTTGCACCACCCGGTCGATGAGGGCGATCTGCTGGTCGTTGACCGCATGCGGCTTGTCGATGCGGTCTTCCAGCCAGAGTTCCAGCGCGTAGGCCAGATCCGCGATCTGCTTGAACCCCATGGTGCGGTTGACACCGGCCAGGGTATGCGCGGCGCGCATGAAATCGTAGGTGACGATGTGCGAATCCGTCTCATGCATGACCTTGTGCTGGTCTTCCAGCGCGGTCACATGTTGGGCGGCTTCTTCGGTGGCGATATTGAACAGCACCGGCGACAGGCTGACCGACCCGATCCTGATGTTGCCTTCTTCCTCGCTTTCGGCCGGTTCCGGCTCGCTGATTACCGCCTCGGGAACTACTGCCTCAATAGCTTGAGGTTCAGGTTCAGGTTCGGGTTCGGATTCGGATTCCGGATGCCTTGCTTCGATCTTGGGCTGCGGGATGGGCTTGCCGTTCTCGATGCAGTCCGCCACCGTGACCAGGTGCGTGGTATCGATCACTGCGTTGCTGTTGCCGCTGATCAGCATGTCCACCCAGTGCTGGAACAGCACCTCGGCGTCGCCGATCATGTCGAGCAGTTCCGGGCTTGCCGGCTTGTTCTCCTGCAGCCATTTGTTCATGGCGCGTTCGACCGCCCAGGCGACTTCGCCCAGTTCGGTCAACCCGACCATGCGGCCGCTGCCCTTGAGTGTGTGGAAACCGCGCCGCATGGTCACCAGCGGTTCGCGGCTGTCCATGTGCAGGCGGCTGATCTCCAGATTCTCGCGCAGGGTCTCCATGACGCCGCGCGCCTCTTCGAGGAAAACTTCCAGCAGTTCCTCGTCCTCGCTGCCGCTGCGCACCGTCACACCGACCGGCGCAATTTCTTCGACTGCAGGCATTTCGCTGCCGGAGGATTCGCGCAATTCGGAGATGTCGTGCAGCACCGCGCTGAGCGCGGCCGGGTCCGGTTTCTGGCCGTGCGCCAAGCCACCGACATAATCTTCCAGCGCGCTGATAGTCGCCGCGACCGCGCGCATCTCGGCGGCGGAAGGCGTGGCGCCCTGCGAGTAACGCTCGGTCACCTGGCGCAAGGTGCCCAGCAGTTGTTCGGCGATGTCCAGCGACAGGATGCGCATGCCGCCCTGCACCTGGCTCATGAGGCGGTTGATCTGGGTGAGTTCGCTGCGCTTGGCCGCATTGTTGAAGAAGGCGTTCAGGCTCTGCTCGACATGCTGCAGGTTGCCCTGCATCTCGGTCGCCAGCGGCCCCATCACTTCGCGTTGTTCCATCTGGCAATACAGCGAGATCAGGCTGGCCAGCTTGCTCACGTCTTCCGGCATGTGCATCAGGCCGGCCTGCAAACGGGCGCTGAGGATGCGCGCCTGCTCGTGGAAGCCGCTGCCCAGATGCTGATAGTGCGTTATGCCGCTGCCCAGCAGCAGCAGCGCCATCGCCATGTCCATGGAGATGCGCTGTGCGCGCTCCGGGTCCTCGATCTGCGCGGCTGCGGCATGCATCTGCTTGCACAGGAATTGCAGGGTATTGCGGTCGAGCTGCTCGGACTGGGCGTGCAACTGTTCCATGTTTTCGGCGAAGCGCTTGCAGGCCCCCGCCTCGTCCAGCACACAATGCTCCCAGGCTTCTTCGGCAGTGCGCAGCTGCGCGCCCATGTTGTCGAGCAATGCGGCCATTTCGCTCGGGGGCAAGGGCATGTCCTCCGGCAGATAGGCCTCCAGCGCGTAGACCTCTTTGATCGCCTCGACCATATCGCTCACGGTGTGGCTGCGCGCGATCATGTAGAGCATCTCGCTGAGCGGCACTTCTTCGAAGTAGGGGGTGCCCTCTATCGTCGCCCGCATCCTGCGGTCGATGCGGCTGAATGACTTCTTGTAGTTGAGTTCGGGAGGGATGCCGTCGTGCGCGATGCAGTCTATCAGTCCGGAGGCGGCCCACCAGAAACCGCGTTGGCTGTTCTGCGGCACACACAGCATCACATTGCGTATAGCCTCGTTCATCTGGCGCAGCGCGTCGGACGGATCTTCCTTGCGGAACCATTTCAGCAGCGCCATCTGGTACTTCCTGCGGGCCGCCTTGGTGCGGATCACCGGTGTTGCCATCTGCGGCGGCGCCAGCACGGCGTCCGGCAAGTCGACCTGGAGCGAGGGATAGAACAGGTCGATATCGAAAGCCATCTCCAGCCCGCGCGCCTGTAGCAGTTCCTGGTATTCGTGGAACAGGCGCAGGGTGGCATTGGAGGCGCCGTCGGCCAGCGCGTCGAGATAATGGGTCAGCCCGAACAGGGCGCGACGGATGGCATCGCGTCGCAATTGCGGCACTTCCTGGGATTCCCCGAGTTCCTGCAGCAGCTTTTCCAGTTCGGAGCAGAACACGACCAGACCGGTCAGCGACAGCATGCGCAGCACGCCGCCCATGCGATGCAGTTCTTCCAGTGCGGTCTTCAGCGCATGCAGATCGTTGCCGCCGCTGGAAAAGAACTCTTCCAGCTCGCGGCTGATATTGGCCAGCGAACTGTCCAGCCCGCTTTTAACCGACAGCAGGGGCAGCGAATTGAATGGTGCCTGCACCTTCGTCCTTTACAGTTTGAAGCCCGCGACCGAGCTGCTCAGTTCCGAAGCCAGCGTCTCAAGCTGGTTGACGGAAGCATTGGTGCGCTGCGTGCTTTGCGAGGTCTGTTCGGTGATCTTGAGGATATCCTCCATGACGCTCGTCACTTCGCGCGCCATGTCGGTCTGTACTTGCGTCGACACCGAGATGCTGTTCACAAGGTCGGTAAGTTCCTGCGTGGACTGCTCAATCTCGCGCAGCGCCTGACCGGCTGCATCGGAAAGTTTGGCACCGTCGACCACACCCTGTGTGCTCTTTTCCATAGCGGCCACCGCATCCTGCGTGTCGCTCTGAATGGTCTTCACCAGCGTGCCGATCTGCTTGGTCGCCTCGGCGGAACGTTCCGCGAGGCGCTGCACTTCTTCCGCCACCACCGCGAAGCCTCGTCCGGCCTCGCCCGCCGATGCCGCCTGGATGGCGGCATTCAACGCCAGCACGTTGGTCTGTTCGGTAATGTCCGAGATCAGGTCCACGATCTCGCCGATCTCCTGCGAGCTCTCGCCCAGCCGCTTGATACGCTTGGAAGTGTCCTGGATCTGCTCGCGGATGCCGTCCATGCCGGTCACCGAGTTGCGCACCGCCTGGGCGCCGCGTTCGGTCACCTCCAGCGTACGCCGCGCCACTTCGGAGGACTGCGCCGCACTGCTGTCGACCTCCTGAATGGACTTGGACATCAGTTCCACCGCGCCGCCCGCATCGCGGATCTCGTCCGCCTGTTTCTGCGTCGCACCCAACAGCTCCTTGGTCACCGCACCGGCTTCGCTCGTCGCCCGCGCCACTTCCTCGGAAGCGTTACTCACACCGGCAACCAGTTTACGCAGTTCGTCGGTGGTGTAATTGACCGAGTCGGCGATGGCGCCGGTGATGTCTTCCGACACCGTCGCGCGCACCGTCAGGTCGCCGTCGGCAAGGTCGGACAGTTCGTTCATCAGGCGCAGAATCGCCTGCTGGTTCTGGCGGTTGGTGCGTTCCGCCTCGATCGCGCGGCGGCGCGACTCGGCGATGTATTCCTTGGACAGCAGCAGCAGCATCAGCAGCGTCAAGCCGGCCGCCAGCGGCGCGACCGCACCGGTGATGCGCGAAGTCAGCGTGGTCTGATAGGACGCCATCAGCAGTTGGGTCTTGTCCAGCAGGACGTTGGCATTCGCATTGATCGAACGGGCGGCTTCCTTGGCGCCGACCAGGTTGCGCGACTGCGACACCAGGATCTCGACGCTGGTGCGATAGGGTTCGAACAACTTGGTGGCAGCACGCACATTGGGGTCGTCCTGCGGCAGGGAGGCCAGTGCCTCCTCGGCAGCAATCGAGTCTTCAGCCAACTGCCCCAACTGTTGCATGGTCACATCGCTGGCCAGGATGCGCGTAGCATCCTTGGCGGTACGCTCCACGGCCAGTGCCAGTCGGATCGCAGAGACTTTCTGCGCCCCCCCGAAATTGTCGATCATGTGCTGGGTCACATTGCGCAGTTCGTCGCCTGCCGCCTCGATGACCGAGATCGCGCTATACAGCGTCACCAGACCGGAACGGCCTGCCTCCAACGTCTTCACGTCTTCCATTTGCTGGTTCAGCGAGACCATTACGGTCTCCAGCGCCCCCCGCGCACCGCCGGAGGTCGGGGGCAGGCTACCGTCGCCCTGATCCAGCAAGGAAGTGATCCGGGGTATCTCCTGACGGAGGCGCGCCAGATTGTCGAACGAGGCGCTGTCTCCACCCAGGCTGCGCTGCACGTCGCGGGTCAATTCATGCAGAGACACCAGCAATTTGGACGACTCGGCGGCATAGCGGGCGCTGTGCCCGGAGTCGCGGTTGTTGATGAAAACGGCTGCACCGGCGATGAGCAGGCATATCGCCGCCGCCGCACCCAGTACGTTCAGCCGCTGTCCGACCGGCAAACGCCCGATCAAAGGCAGCCTGGTTTCAGCCTTTTTCATCACGTCATCGGTGACGATCTTGGCGAACTTGGCTGCGCCGGATTTTCCTAGTTTGAATGCCATGCTGTAATTCCTCCCCCTGACGGGACTGCCGTTACGGAAATTGTTATACGCCTATCTGCAGAAACTCCGCTTGTTCCAGCAGTCCGGAAATATCCAGTTTGCGCCATACCTGGCCGCTGCCGTCCTGCAGGCGGATCTCGCCGTCCTGCTCGGTGCTCTGCCAATCGCTTGCGTTGCGCAGGCCGAGTACGCGCGATACCAGCAACCCGGCATTGAACGCGTATTTCCCCCCCACCAGCAGCACCCGGCTCTGTCCCTCGCGCGGCGCGGGTTTGCCACCAGTGAAGACGCCGAGATCGACGATGCTATAGAGGTTGCCGCGCACGTTGGCGACGCCACAGAACCACGGTTTGGTCAGCGGCACCGGCGTCAGCGTCGGTAGCGGCAGCACTTCGCTGATGTCGGCCATCTCGACCAGCCAGTATTCATCGCCCACCGTCACGCCCAGCGTGGTCGCGCGATTGCCGCCGCCCGCCACTTGGGCTTGCAGGCGATCCAGCACGCTTTGCTGGAACTCGCGCAGGTTGAAACGCTTGGACATTCAGCCCGCCGCTCAGCCTAATGCGGCGATCTTGCCGAGCAATTCTTCGGCGTTGATTGGCTTGGTGACATAGTCCTTCGCGCCCTGGCGCAGGCCCCAGATCTTGTCGGTCTCCTGCCCCTTGCTGGTACAGATGATGACCGGGATATGCTGGGTCGCCGGGTCGCGCGTGATCGCCTTGGTGGCCTGGAAGCCGTTCAAGCCAGGCATCACCACGTCCATCAGGATGAGGTCGGGCAGTTCGGTCTTGGAACTTTCCACCGCCTGTGCGCCGCCTTCGGCATAAACGACCAGAAAACCTTTCTTGCCCAGAATGTCGCCCAACACATGACGCTCCGTTGCGGAGTCGTCTACGACCATTACTTTCCTGATTGCCATAATCTGCCCCCTCAATATTGTTTTGTTGTGTGCATGGTGACCGCCTCGATCAGACTTTTTTTGCTGAACGGTTTGGTCAGGTACTGGTCGGCGCCGACCAGTTTTCCGCGCGCGCGGTCGAACAGGCTGTCCTTGCTGGTCAGCATGACTACCGGCGTGTCCTTGAATTCATTGTGACTCTTGATGAGTGCGCAGGTCTGGTAACCGTCCAGACGCGGCATCATGACATCGACAAAGATGATGTCGGGCTTGTTGTCGACCACTTTGGAGAGGCCGTCGAAACCGTCTTCGGCCAGCACCACCTTGCAGCCCGCCTGAGACAGGAATATCTCACCGCTGCGACGGATGGTGTTGCTGTCGTCGATGAGTACTACCCGGACTCCTTCCAGACCCTCGCCCACGTTGCTGCCCTTTCCTGATTGACCGACCGCCTCGGTGGCGGTGGTTTTTTGCCCACTCGGGATGCTACCGCATTTGTCCTTGTACGTTCAACGTTTTCGCGCCATTGCGCCTCAACGTTTCCAGAATGCCGGAGTAAACAGGATCAGCACGGTAAAGATTTCCAGCCGCCCGACCAGCATGCCGAAGGTACATACCCAAGTCTGGAAGTCGGTCAAACCCTGAAAATTTCCGGCCGGTCCGACCGAACCCAGCCCGGGGCCGATGTTGTTCACGGAAGCCAGCGCTGCGGTAAAGCCGGTGATGAAATCCAGCCCGCTGATCCAGAGCGCGAAGGCCAGCGTGGCGATGGTCATGAAATACAGGAAGATGAAACCCAGCACGGCGAACACGATGTTGTTGGCCACCACATGGCCGCCGATCTTCATCGGGTTGACCACCGCCGGATGCAGCAGCATGAGGAACTCGCGCCCGGCCTGCTTGATCAGCACCAGCGTGCGTATCATCTTGATGCCGCCGCCGGTGGAACCGGAACTGGCGCAGATGCAGGCCAGGAAGAACATCCACATCGGCGCGAAGATCGGCCATTGCGCAAAGTCCACGCTGGCATAGCCGCTGTCGGTCGCGATGGAGACCAGGTTGAAGCTGGCATGGCGCAAGGCCGTCAGGAAATCGGGATAGACCTGATTCCACCACAGGAACAACGCAATGCCGAAACAGCTGGCAACGATCAGCCCCACCGCCGCGACCGCCTCGGCATCGCGCAGGTAGATGCGCAGCGACTTGCCGCGCAAGGCCAGGAAGTGGGTGGCGAAGTTCATGACGGCGAACAGCATGAACACGATCAGCACGAACTCGATCAGCGGCGAGTCGAAATAGCCGACGCTGGAATCATGGGTGGAAAAACCGCCCAGACCCATGGCCGAAAACGCATGACACACCGCATCCAGCCAACTCATTCCTGCCCATTTCAGGGCACCGATACAAGCCAGCGTGATCGCCACATAGATAATCCATAAGTTACGCGCGGTATCGGCGATGCGCGGGGTCAACGCGTTGTCCTTCATCGGCCCCGGTGTCTCGGCCTTGAACAGCTGGCGCCCGCCGATGCCCAGCAGCGGCAGCACCGCCACCGCCAGCACGATCACGCCCAGACCGCCTATCCACTGCAACTCGTGGCGCCAGACGTTGATGGCCGGCGGCATGCTGTCCAGTCCGGTCAGCACTGTCGCACCCGTGGTGGTCATGGCCGACATGGTCTCGAAATAGGCATCAGTGAACGACAGGTTGGGGATCATCATCAGCAGGGGGATGGTGCCGAAGGCGGGCATCGCCGTCCACATCGCCACCACCAGCAGGTAGCCGTGACGAATGGACAATTCACCTTTATATCGCCGGGTCAGCAGCCACATCAACACGCCGGCACTGAATGTCCACAGCATGGTGAGCAGGAAGTCCCACAGCATGATGTAATCATCGTAGATCAGCGCGGTCAGGACGGGCAGCAGGTAGGCGAAACTGAAGACCACCAGCAGCAGGCCGAGGGCATGGAAGACGGTGAACAGGCGATGCATCAGAAGAATCCGAGCCTGACCTGGAACAGCTTCTCGACCTTCTTCACCATTCTCTTCTCGGTGACGAAGACGATGACATGGTCTTCCGCCTCAATGACCGTGTCGTGATGGCCCATGTGCACTTCGTCGCCGCGCACCAGCGCGCCTATGGTCGCCCCCCTGGGCAGGTCGACTTCGGCGATGCGGCGGCCGACCACATGCGAGGATTCGCGGTCGCCGTGGGCCACCAGCTCCAGCGCTTCCGCCGCGCCGCGCCGCAGCGAGTGCACCACCGCGACGTCACCCTGGCGCACGTAGGCCAGCAGCGAGCCGATGGTGACATGCGCCGGCGACAGCGCGATGTCGATCTTGCCGCCCTGCACCAGGTCGACATAGGCGCTGCGATTGATCAGCGACAGCACTTTGCGCGCGCCGCCCTGCTTGGCCAGCAGCGCCGACATGATGTTGTTCTCGTCGTCGTTGGTGAGCGCGCAGAACACGTCCACTTCGCCGACGTTCTCCTGCTGCATGAGTTTCTCGTCGGTACCATCGCCGTTCAGCACCAGCGTGTTGGTGAGTTCTTCCGCCAGCCTCTTGCAGGATTTCTTGTTGAACTCGATGAGCTTGACGTTGTAGTCGCGTTCCAGCGCCTTGGCCAGCCGCCGCCCGATGTTGCCGCCGCCCACGATCATCACGCGTTTGGTCGGCTTGTCCATGCGGCGCATCTCGTTCAGCACGCGGCGGATATGGTTGCTGTCGGCAATGAAGAAGATCTCGTCTCCCGTCTGCACCACCGTACCCCCTTCGGGAATGATCGCGCGATCCTGGCGGAAGATCGCCGCCACGCGCGTCTCCACCTGGGGCATGTGCGACCGCAGGTAGCTCAGCGGTTTGCCCACCAGCGGCCCGCCCTCGAACACCTTGACCGCAACCAGCGACACCTTGCCGTCGGCGAACTCCAGCACCTGCAAGGCTTCGGGAAACTCGATCAGCTTGGTGATGTAGTCGGTAAGGATCTGCTCCGGACAGATGGAGAAGTTGACGCAGAAGTTCTCGGTGTTGAACAGTTCTTCGCGCTTGAGGTAGTCCGCCGTGCGGATGCGGGCGATGCGGGTGGGGGTGTTGTAGAGGCTGGCCGCCAGTTTGCATGCGACCAGGTTGACCTCATCGCTCAGCGTCACTGCCAGCAACATGTCGGCATCGGCGATGCCTGCCTGCTCCAGCGTCGAAGGGTGGGCGGCGTTGCCGGTCACGGTGCGCAGATCCAACCGGTCCTGCAACTGGGCCAGCTTGTCGCCGTCCATATCGACGACGGTGATGTCGTTGGCTTCTCCGACCAAGTTCTCCGCCACCGTCGAGCCGACTTGCCCGGCTCCCAGAATCAGTATCTTCACACTTCACCTTTCCATTTTATGGAGCAGCCCATGCTGGCGAGCTGCTCGCGCGGGCCCTGCCCGGTCTTCGCCACCTGCAGCATGGCATCGAACAGGTCGCGCGGCGCGTCCGCCACCGCTTCCTTGCGCGAGGCGTCGAGGCGTCCGCGGTATTGCAATTCCAGATTGGCATTGAAGCCGAAGAAATCCGGCGTGCATACTGCACCAAAGTCCCTTGCTGTCTGTTGGGTTTCGTCCCACACATAGGGGAAAGGATAGTTGTACTGCTGCGCGACCAGTTTCATATTGTCGAAGCTGTCTTCGGCATAATCGGCGGGATCGTTGGACATGATGGCGATGCTGTTGATGCCGTGTTGCTGCAGTTCGCGCGTGTCGCGGATGATGCGGTCGCGGATGGATTTGACGTAGGGACAGTGGTTGCAGATGAACATGACCAGCAAGCCTTTGGGGCCGCGTGCGCTTTCCAGCGTATGCCGCTTGCCGTCGACGCCCGGCAGGTCGAACGGGCGCGCCTTCCAGCCGAAGTCGCACAGCGGGGGTTGCAGACTGACCATCTTGTTATCGCTCCCAAACTCAAACGTTCTTTTTCGCGGCGATATATTATCACGCCCATAAATACGCCATTTGCCGACTATGTCCTCCCCGCGCTTCTACTGCCCGCCGCCATTACCCCAGAGCGCACACGCCGAACTGCCGCCCGAGGCCGCGCATCATGCCAGCCGTGTGCTGCGCCTGCGCGTGGGCGATGCCGTGCAGATCTTCGACGGGCTGGGTAACGCGCTGGATGCCACCATCAACGCCATCAACGGCAAGCGCGTACTGCTCGGCAACCTGCAGACCTGCATGGGGCAACAGGAATCCGGCCTGCAGATCATGCTGGCACAAGCCATGTGTACCAGCGACAAGATGGATTGGGTGGTGCAGAAGGCGACCGAACTGGGCGCGGCCGGGATAGCCCCGGTGCAGACGCAGCGCAGCGTGGCGAAGCTCTCAGGCCCGCGCGCCGACAAACGCACCGAGCACTGGCGCAACGTGACCGTCTCCGCCTGCGAGCAGTGCGGGCGCAACACCCTGCCGCAACTGCATGCGCCGCAAGACTTGGGCGACTGGCTCAACGAACAGCGCAACGTGCCCGGCGCCAAATTCATTCTGCTACCAGGCGGCGCCAGCAACCTGCATTCTCAACCGAAGCCGCAAGGCCGCGCCACGCTGCTCATCGGCCCCGAGGGCGGCTTCACCGCCGACGAAGCCAACGTCGCCCAACAGGCCGGTTTCGCCCCCATCCTGCTCGGCCCGCGCGTACTGCGTACCGAAACGGCTGCCATCGCCGGCATCGCCGCGTTGCAGACGCTGTGGGGGGATTTCAACTAAAGGAGGAAGCATGCCCTATGTCAACATCCGCATCGCCGGAAAATTGAGTCGCGAACAGAAGGCGAAGATCGCCGAAGAGATCACCGACACGCTGGAGCGCATCGCGTTCAAACCAAAATCCTATACATATATTGCTTTCGACGAACTGCCGGACGAGAACTGGGCCATCGCGGGCAAGCTATTGGACGAGGAGTAAGGTATAGGAGCGCTTGCTCCCGCACCGAGGGCTACGCCCCACCGTGTCACAAGCGCATACCTACATCGCCTTCGACGAACTGCCGGGCGAAAACCGGGCGATTGCATGCAAGTTGCTAGATGAGGAATAGCACGGCAAGATACGCCATCTACCCGAAAGGACAGTCATGCCTGCCGTCACCTCACCCGCCGATTTCGTCTCCTGGTTTCGCTCCGTCGCGCCTTATATCAACGCGTTCCGCGGCAAGACCTTCGTCGTTGCCTTTGGCGGCGAGGTGGTGGCGGACGGCAAGTTCGTCGAACTCACGCACGACTTCAATCTGCTGGCCGCACTGGGCATCCGGCTGGTGCTGGTGCACGGCGCGCGGCCGCAGATCGAGCAACGCCTGAAGCAGGAAAACCTGGAGGGCCGCTATCACCACGGCATCCGCCTGACCGATGCCGAGACCATGCTGTGCGTGAAAGAGGCGGTCGGACGGGTGCGGGTGGAGATCGAGGCGCTGCTGTCGGTGGGATTGGCGAACTCGCCCATGGCCAACGCGGACATCCGCGTGGCGGGCGGCAATTTCATCACCGCGCAACCCATCGGGGTCATCCACGGCGTGGACCTGCTGCATACCGGTTTCGTGCGCAAGGTGGACACGGCCGCACTGAACGACCGCATGGAGTTCGGCGAGGTGGTGCTGCTGTCGCCGCTCGGTTATTCGCCCACCGGCGAAGTGTTCAACCTCACGCTGGAGGACGTGGCGACGGCCACGGCCATTGCGCTGGACGCGGACAAACTGATCTTCCTGATGGACACCGACGGCGTGCTGGGCAAGGACGGCAAGCTGCTGCAGGAGCTGACCGCCGTGGAAGCAGGCAAGATCCTTTCCGGCAAGCGCAAGCTGCCTGACGATGTCGGCCTGTTCCTGCCCTGTGCCGTGCGCGCCTGCGAGGGCGGCGTGGCGCGCACGCACCTGGTCAGCCGCCATACCGACGGCGCCCTGTTGCAGGAACTGTTCAGCGACGAGGGTATCGGCACCATGGTGGTGGAGAGCACGCTCAACACCCTGCGCGACGCGACCATTGAGGACGTCGGCGGCATCCTGCAACTACTGCAACCGCTGGAAGCCGACGGCATCCTGGTGCGGCGTTCGCGCGAGTTGCTGGAGCGCGAGATCGGGCGTTTCGTGGTGCTCGAGCACGACCACCGCATCGTCGGTTGCGCGGCGCTGTATCCCTTCGCCGACGAAAAGGCGGCGGAGCTGGCCTGTCTGGCGATCCAGCCCAGCCATCGCCGCCACGGCTATGGCGACGCTCTGCTCAAGCATATCGCCGACCGGGCAAAAGCGATGAAGCTGAACAAACTGTTCGTGCTGACCACGCGCACCGCGCACTGGTTCATCGAGCGCGGCTTCAAGGAAGTCGATGTAGACCAGCTTCCTGCGCAAAAGAAATCGTTGTACAACTGGCAGCGGCGTTCCAAGGTGTTCGTGCGTTCGATCAAATAGCCCTATCCGGCTGCAAGCATCGCGCTTGCGCTGGATTTGGGCGGGGATTCACGGTAATGTCACAATTCTCAAGCAAACTCACGGAGTAACTTCAATCATGGCAAGAACAGTGCAGTGCGTAAAATTGGGTCGCGAAGCGGAGGGGCTGGATCGCCCGCCATATCCCGGTGCGTTGGGTCAACGCATCTTCGAGAACGTGTCGAAGGAAGCCTGGCAGGGCTGGATCAAGTTCCAGACCATGCTGGTGAACGAGAACCGCCTCAACTTGGCGGATGCTCAGGCACGCAAGTACCTGGCGCAGCAGATGGAGAACTACTTCTTCGGCGAAGGGACGCAGATGCCGGAAGGCTTTGTTCCGCCGAAACACTGAGCGACGGCGACGGGCATCACCGGCGCAACCGATCCTCGCTTATGGCAAAAAAATATCCCGCGCAGAACTTCCTCAACCGCGAACTCGGCCTGCTCGAATTCAACCGCCGCGTTCTCGCGCAGGCCGAGGATGCTTCGGTCCCGTTGCTGGAGCGGCTGAAGTATCTGTGCATCGTCAGCAGCAACCTGGATGAGTTCTTCGAGATCCGCGTCGCCGGCCTGAAAGAACAGGCCAAGCTGGGCGGCCTGGCCAGCGGCCCGGACGGGCTGGAGGCCACGCAGATTCTCAAACGCCTGCATGCACCGACGCACCAGATCATCGCGCGCCAATACCAGTTGTTCAACGAAGAGCTGGTCCCCGCGCTGGCCGAACAGGGCATCAAGTTCCTGCGCCGCACCAAATGGAACGAGGCGCAGAAGGAATGGGTCAGGGACTTCTTCCTGCGCGAGGTAATGCCGGTGCTCACGCCCATCGGCCTCGACCCGGCTCACCCCTTCCCGCGCGTGCTCAACAAGAGCCTGAACTTCGCCGTCGAACTACAGGGCAAGGATGCCTTCGGCCGCAACTCGGCCAAGGCCATCGTACAGGCGCCGCGTGTGCTGCCGCGCGCCATCCTGCTACCACCCGAGATATCCGGCTGCCCGCACGGTTTCGTATTCCTTTCCTCCATCCTGCACGCGCATGTAGGCGAGTTGTTTGCCGGCATGGAGGTGCTGGGCTGCTACCAGTTCCGCGTGACCCGCAACAGCGACCTGTTCGTGGACGAGGAGGAGATGAAGAACCTGCGCGTCAGCCTGCAGGGCGAGTTGCCGCAGCGCCACTTCGGCGATGCCGTGCGGCTGGAGGTCGCCGACAATTGCACACCCGCCATGTCCGATTTCCTGCTGCAGCAGTTCGAGCTGAAGGCGGAAGACCTTTTCAGCGTGAAAGGCCCGGTCAACCTGGTACGCCTGATGCGCATCCCTGACCAGGTCGAGCGCGACGATCTCAAGTTCCCGCCCTTTTCGCCCGGCATGCCGACGCTGTTGCAGAAGAAGGGCGCCGACATGTTCAAGGCGATCCGCAAGAGCGACGTGCTGTTGCACCACCCTTATCAGTCGTTCAAGCCGGTGATCGACTTCATCCAGCAGGCCGCCGCCGACCCCGATGTCGTCGCCATCAAACAAACGGTGTACCGCACGGGATCAGATTCGGAACTGATGGAGGCGCTGATCAACGCCGCGCGCGGCGGCAAGGAAGTGACCGTGGTGGTCGAACTGCTGGCGCGCTTCGACGAGGAAGCCAACATCAATTGGGCCGGGCGGCTGGAGGCGGTCGGCGCGCATGTGGTGTACGGCGTGGTCGGCCACAAGACCCATGCCAAGATGCTGATGGTGGTGCGGCGCGAGGACGGCAAACTGCGCCGCTACGTGCACCTCGGCACCGGCAACTACCATCCGCGCACCGCCAGGCTGTACACCGATTTCGGCATGTTCACCTGCAACGAAGAGGTCTGTGCCGACGCGAACGAGGTGTTCACCCAGCTCACCGGACTGGGCAAGGCCAGCAAGCTCAAACACTTGTGGCAATCGCCGTTCACCATGCATTCCAACATGTTGCTGGCGATCCGCAATGAAACCCGGCTGGCCCAGGAGGGCAAACGCGCGCAGATCATCGCCAAGATGAACTCGCTGCTGGAACCGGAGATCATCACCGCGTTGTACGAGGCCTCGCAGGCGGGCGTGAAGATCGACCTGATCGTGCGCGGCGTCTGCGCGTTGCGTCCCGGCGTGAAAGGCCTGTCCGAGAACATCAGCGTGCGCTCCATCATCGGGCGCTTCCTCGAACACACGCGCATCTTCTATTTCCGCAACGATATGGCGCACAACCTGTATCTGGCCAGCGCGGACTGGATGGATCGCAATTTCTTCCGCCGCATCGAGGTCTGCTTCCCGCTGCTCGACGAGAAGCTGAAGAAGCGCGTGCTCGACGAAGGGCTGAAGACCTATCTCAAGGACAACGTGCAGGCGTGGGAGATGGATTGCAACGGCTTCTGGCACCGCATGACACCGGGCCGCGGCAGCCCGGTCTGCGCCCAGACCGAGCTACTGCATGAATTGGGGCAACCGCTGGCGATCGCCGAGGACTAGTTCTTCTTGGGTCGCCCGGTCTTGATCTTCTCGAGACCTGCGACCGCGCGTTTCAGTTGCGCCACACTCAGTTTCGACAAAACCTGCAGGCTGGCACGCAGCAGTTCGCTTTTTTTCACATGCAATCCGCCCTGCAGCGCCTTCTGCTTGAGCGCCGCGATCAGGTCGTAATCCGCCTGCGGCATGGAGAAGCTGTCGCGCACCACCTTCACCTTGCCGTCGGCTTTCTTTTCCTTCTTCAACTTCTTGGCCGGTTTGGCAACAGCCTTGGCCGGAGCGGCTTTGCGCACGGCGGGTTTTTTTGCAACAGCGGGTTTCCTTGCAACAGCGGATTTGCGGGTCGTCGTCGTGGTCATGTCATTCTCCGTGGATGAATGTGGCGGAAACAGTATATACGGTATATTCTGGCTACTGATAGTGTAATAAATGGAGGTCGAGTGAGATGGAACTGATCCTCTGGCGGCACGCAGAGGCCGCGGAAGGAACGCCGGACGAGATGCGCGCGCTCACCGACAAGGGGCGGCGCCAGGCTGAGCGCATGGCGCACTTCATCTCCGGGCGCCTGCCACCCAACACCCGCATCCTGGTCAGTCCCGCATTGCGCGCGCAACAGACAGTGGCCGCGCTCACTTCGCATTTCATCACTGCACCCAACGTCGGCACCCATGCCACGCCGCAGACCGCACTCGCCGCCGCCGGCTGGCCGATGGCAGGTGGCTCTGTGTTGTTGGTCGGTCACCAGCCGTGGATGGGCGAACTCGCCGCCACGCTGATGACCGAGCAACCCGCAGGCACGAACATCTGGAGCATCAAGAAAGGTGCGATCTGGTGGTTCAGTCGGCGCGAGCGCGAGGGCGATTACCAGACCGTGTTGCGCCTGGTCATCTCGCCGGATCAACTGTAATCCTGAAAGGAGGCGCCATGTTTGAATCTGCCGAACTCGGACACAAGATAGACAAGGCAACTTACGACAAGGAAGTGCCCGCCCTGCGCGAGGCGCTGCTGGATGCGCAGTTCGATCTGGCGGAAAAGGCGAAATTCCCGGTCATCATCCTCATCGGCGGCGTCGACGGCGCCGGGCGCGGCGAGACCGTGAACCTGCTCAACGAGTGGATGGACCCGCGCTTCATCCAGACCCACGGCATGGGAGAGCCCTCCGACGAAGAACTGGAGCGTCCCATGATGTGGCGCTTCTGGCGCGCTTTGCCGCCCAAGGGCAAGGTCGGCGTGTTCCTGGGCTCGTGGTACACCTGGCCCATTCTGAATCGCGCCATGGGTTATACCAAGGCCGCCGAACTCGATCAGAGCCTGGAGCGCGCCAAGCGTCTGGAGAAGATGCTGACCGACGAGGGTGCGCTGATCATCAAGTTCTGGCTGCACCTGTCCAGGGACAAACAGGAAAAGCGCCTGAAAGCGCTGGAGAAAAACCCCAAGACGCGCTGGCGCGTCACCAAACGCGACTGGGACCACTTCAAGCGCTACGACAAGTTCGTCGCCATCCATGAGAGCGTCATCCGCCACACCAGCACTGCCGAAGCGCCATGGATCGTAGTCGAGGGCGAGGATGCGCGCTATCGCGGACTGACCGTCGGCAAGGTCATCCTCGAGGCGATCCGCAAACGCCTGGCCGATACAGACAAGAAAAAAGACCTCACGGCCCGTGCCGCACCGCTGCTACCGCCCATCGACAAGCTCAACATCCTGGAGACGCTCGACCTCACGCAAAAACTGGACAAGAAAAAGTTCTCAGCCGATCTGGAAAAGTATCAGGGCAAACTGGCCATGCTCACGCGCGACCCGCGTTTCAAACAAATCACCGTGGTGACCGTGTTCGAGGGTAACGACGCCGCCGGTAAGGGCGGCAGCATCCGCCGCATCACCGGCGCGCTCGAAGCGCGGCTTTATCAGGTCATCCCGATTGCCGCGCCGACCGAGGAAGAACGCGCGCAACCTTATCTGTGGCGTTTCTGGCGCCATGTGCCGCGCAAGGGTCGCGTCACCATTTTCGACCGTTCATGGTACGGCCGCGTGCTGGTGGAGCGAGTGGAAAAGTTCTGTTCCGAAACCGACTGGATGCGCGCCTACGGCGAGATCAACGATTTCGAGGCGCAGCTCACGCGCCATGGCACCGTCGTCGTTAAATTCTGGCTGACCATCAGCAAGGAAGAACAACTGCGCCGCTTCAAGGCACGCGAGAAGATCGGCTTCAAGCGCTTCAAGATCACCGAGGAAGATTGGCGCAACCGCGAAAAATGGGACGCCTATGAGCAGGCCATCGGCGACATGGTTGACCGCACCAGCACCGAAGCCGCGCCGTGGACGCTGGTGGAGGCCAACGACAAGAACTTCGCGCGCATCAAGATATTGAAGACGCTGTGCCAGCGGATCGAGTCGGCGATGAAAAAATTGAAATGAAGTAGCTGTCAGCCCTTATTCTTTTCCTGCACCAGCACATAAGGCCTGGCCACCACCGCCCAGACCAGCGCATCCGCCTCATACCAGGCCAGCGCCTGCTGGTCGGATACGCGGGCGATCAACCCGGCCTGCATCCACTGCGAAACCTGAGCGGCATTATCTTCGGATATCTGTAACGCCACCTCGACCAGATCGAGTTCGGGGCTGACCGCGATGGCAGCGCCGCTGGCAAAAAAGACCTGCAATTCCCGCCAGGCGATCTGTGCGGTCTCCAGATTGACGCTGGCGCGTTTGAATTCCTGCTCGTTCATCTTTCTAGTTCCACAACATTCATTCCTCTTCCGGATTGCGGCTCTCCAGCTCGTCCCATAGCGCCTTGGCCAAAGCGGTCCAGGCCACCTCCTTCGAGGACATCGTATCGATCTCAGTTATGTATCCGGGACCAAAAGCCTTGATGTTCGCCTCGTGCAACATCATCACCATGCTGAACAACTCCACCTTGGCTCTTGCCTTCCTGTCACCATGCTTGGCAGCGTCCTTGAATCGCTCCATGTTCTGCAGCACATCATGGGCGAACAGGCGTACCTGATACGCATCGGAATAATCAAGACCCAGCCCGATGCAGTGGCGTTCGATCTCCAGCTCCAGCTCATCGGCATCTTTCTGCAGGAACTCGTCGGAGTGCATGGCTACCTGCTTCCGGCCAGGTAATCGTATTTCACATGGATGTAATGCTCGGCGGAATAGCGCAATTTTGCGATCTCCTCCGGCGTCAGATCGCGCACCAGCTTGGCCGGACGGCCGATGTACAACTTGCCGCTCTCCAGCACCTTGCCCGGCGACACCAGACTGCCCGCGCCTATCATCACATGGTCGGGGATCACCACATCGTCCAATATGATCGAACCGATGCCGATCAGGCACTCGTTGCCGATGGTGCAGCCATGTAGCACCACAGAATGCCCCACCGTCACAAAGTCGCCGATGATGAGCGGCGAACCCTCCGGCTTGTCCTTGGACTTGTGCGTCACATGGCCCATGGTCAGATCCTGCACGTTCGTGCCGCGCCCGATCACGATGCGGTTCACATCGCCGCGCAGCACCGTGTTGCACCAGACGGAGCTGTCGTCGCCGATGGTCACATCGCCGATCACCTGGCAAGAGGGGTGCAGGTAGATGCGGGAGCCGAGGGTGGGGGTGGTGTTGAGGTAATTGGAGAGTGGCATGGTAATTGAATAGAACCTCAAATTTTTCGGGGTTTGTCACTACTGTAATCAGCGGGTGTTTCGGCAGCTTTGAGACCAACGACATCAGACTCGGATATTTGCAGACCCGCCAGCAAGGTCTCAGGCGCAATGTCCTGTTCATGCGGCCAAGTAACCGCACCAAACTGGATGCCGACCTGATTGAAATAATGCTCATTCTTCAATTCACGGAAAACTCCAAAATCCAGATAGGGTTTCAAGTCAAAAACACCCTTGCGCCCGTCCTCCACTTCTACATAGATGCGGTGGTCCGGCAGCGGCTTAACGAGTTTCACATCCCAGTACATAGCGACCTCACAACGGAGCGATCTTGTAGGGGTTTTCACCATTGACCGCCAACTCCCAATCGGCCATCAACTCGTCGCGGTGCAGCTCAATCCATGCTTGCACCAGGCGCAACTGCTTGCGCGGCAACTCGCCGGATAGAATCTCACCGTCAGCAATACTGATGGATGCTTCGAACTCGGCGTACTTCGCATGCAGATGCGGCAAATTGTGATGCTGATTGTCGATCAGATACAGGCGGATGATGATGCCGTAAAACATGGAGATGATGGGCATGTAAGACCTCCAGTGATACGAAGTTAAATCACATTACGGTCTTCCCCGAATTTAATTCGAGTCTGACCCCTTTAGCTCTTTAGCTATTTACGAACATGACCCTTTAAGTTCGTTAGTTTCGATTGTGGTCCGTCTTATGAGCATGAAGATCTGATGTCCAATTCATACTGTTTGAACATACTTTCATGGCCCTCAACAAATCTCAGCTCGGAGTAGCTCCAAAAATAGATCTGATTGTTCTTCACGTAATAGGCATGTTCCGGAGAAAACTCACCCTGATTTATTACTGACCGGACGAAACTGTTAATACTGCTGCATTGTGGTTTGACTTTACCAATCTCAACCTCGATGAACGCAAATTTGACAACATCCGCAACAACCAAAAATACAATGATGAATACGACATTGAATATCGCTGGCATATATTTTCGTTCTTCGATAAGAAGCTTTTTGTATATGGATTTGGATAGCAGTATTGAAATGACGAGTGAAAGAATAGCAACAGGAAGCAGAAATGCAAAAAATTTGATACTAAATGCAATTAGTAGTGGAAGCAGAGGCAGAAGGAGAATCGGAAAGAGCAGACCCAGATTCAGAAATGAAAACATGCTCCAAACGATATATGTTTGGAAAAACGCGGAGCGGTAGCTTAATTTCGCTACGTTAACACCTTGCCCATTGTCGACAGGCCTGTTGTCGGCTTTCACGCCGTTACCCCACCAGCTTCCACTTCATCTTCTCCCCCGCCCTCAGCGGCACGAGCCGATGCTCGCCGAACCCGACCGACGCCGGAATCTCCCACTCTTCCTTGCGTAGCGTGGCCTTCTCCGTGTTGCGCGGCAGCCCGTAGTAGTCCGCACCGTAGAAGCTGGCGAAGGCCTCCAGCTTATCCAGCGCACCTGCTGCCTCGAACGCTTCGGCATACAGTTCAATGGCGCTGTGCGCGGTATAGCAACCGGCGCAGCCGCAGGCGTTCTCTTTGGTGTGTTGCGCGTGCGGGGCGCTGTCGGTGCCGAGGAAGAATTTCTTGCTGCCGCTGGTGGCGGCTTTGACAAGGGCTTCGCGGTGCGTTTCGCGCTTGAGGATCGGCAGGCAATAGAAGTGCGGGCGGATGCCGCCGCCGAGCATGGCGTTGCGGTTGTAGAGCAGGTGTTGCGGGGTGAGGGTGGCGGCGATGGTGTCGGGTGCGCTAGTCACAAACTGTACAGCATCCTTGGTGGTGATGTGTTCGAACACCACGCGCAGTTCGGGCAGGTCTTTCAGCAACGGTTGCATGACGCGGTCGATGAACACGGCTTCGCGGTCGAAGATGTCGATGTCGGCGCTGGTGACTTCGCCGTGCACCAGCAGCGGCATGCCGTAACGTTGCATCTCTTCCAGCACGGCGTAGGTCTTGCGCAGGTCGGTGACGCCTGCGTCCGAATTGGTGGTGGCGCCCGCCGGATACAGCTTCACAGCGCGAACGTATTCGGTCATCCTTGCAGCAGCAATTTCAACTATGGAAGTATTGTCAGTAAGGTACAGAGTCATCAATGGCTCGAACTTCATTCCTGCTGGCAATGCCTTGAGGATGCGCTCGCGGTAATCCACGGCCTGCGCGGTGGTGGTGACGGGCGGGCGCAGATTGGGCATGACGATGGCGCGGGCGAATTGTCTGGCGGTGTCAGGCAGCACCGAGGCCATGAGTGCGTCGTCGCGCAGGTGGAGGTGCCAGTCGTCGGGGCGGGTGATGGTGAGGGTTTTCATGGTGTCATTTTAGCTTGGATAGCTGATTGATATGGCCTGCGCTCTTCCCCCCTTTAGAAAAGGGGGGCGGGGGGATTTGAGTTTCCCTGAGAAGCAAAATCCCCCTCAATCCCCCTTTGTCAAAGGGGGAGGTGTGTCGAACCCTTTGGCGTGCCGCTGGAATATCTCAGTCATTCGTTTCTTCCTTAAGCGCCAGCGCGCGCTGGTACAACTCGTTCTTGTTGCCGCCGGTGATCTTTACCGCGAGCTGCACAGCCTGTTTGAGCGGCAGTTCTTCCAGCAGCAGGGCCAGCGTTCGTTCCGTATCGGCATCCAGCCCTTCGCGCGCCACCGCGCCCGACACCAGCAGCACGAATTCGCCGCGCTGGTTGTTGGGGTCGCTGTTGAGCCAGGCCATGGCTTTGCCCAGTTTGCAGCGGTGGATGCTCTCGAACAGTTTGGTGATCTCTCGCGCGAACACGATCTCGCGTTCGTCACCGAACACGGCCAACAGGTCTTCGGTGCATTCGAGGATGCGGTGCGGGGCTTCGTAGAACACGAGGGTGCAGGGATACTCGACCAGTGCTTGCAGCGCTGAGCGGCGCGCGCCGGATTTGTTGGGCAGGAAGCCGTAGAACAGGAAATGTGGCGCACTGAGACCAGAAGCTGATAACGCGGTGACTGCCGCACTCGCCCCGGGGATGGGGATGACGCGGAATCCCGCGTTGCGCACGGCTTCGACCAGCACCGCGCCGGGATCGCTCACCGCGGGGGTTCCGGCATCGGTCACCAGCGCGACGTTCTGCCCCTGCTGTAACAATGCGATGACCTTTTCAGCCGCGCCGCGCTCGTTGTGCTGGTGCAGCGCGAGCAGCCTGGCATCACTGATGCCGTGATGTTGCAGCAGATGTTTTGTATTGCGCGTATCCTCGGCGGCGACGGTATCCGCCGCGCCCAGCAC
The DNA here is from genome assembly GCA_018813765.1 of Gammaproteobacteria bacterium. Classification (GTDB taxonomy): domain Bacteria; phylum Pseudomonadota; class Gammaproteobacteria; order Burkholderiales; family Gallionellaceae; genus Sideroxyarcus. The sequence goes on from JAHJBC010000001.1 coordinate 342,833, forward strand.
TTCCAGCGCGCGCAGTGTGATATCACTTAGATTTCCAATCGGGGTGGCGACTACATATAATGCGCACTCCAATTTTTGTACGGCTTCCCTATGCAAACTCTAGCCCCTGTGATGAAGTGGACGCGCGGTCTATTGGTCGCGGCACTATACGTGAGCGTGTTTGGCTGCGCCACTCCGCCGGCTCCGCCTGTAGCCGCCCCCGAGATGGAGGCGGCACCGGCGGTCGAGGCGGCGCCAGCCGAGCAACTACCGCCCGCAGAGGAAGCTGTTCTCCCCGAGTATGAGCGACCCGCAATAAAGTTGCTGCCCGTCGAAGGTGCCGAGCCGCACATCGCGCTGATATTGCCGCTCAAGTCGCCGGTCTTTGCCAAGGCAGCAGAAGCGGTGCAACAGGGTTTCATGGCCGCCGCGAGCATCACGCCGAACAGCCTGCCCGTGATGGTCTATCCCTGCGCCGATGAAGCCACGGAAGTATCCGAACTTTACCTCCAGGCTTTGCTGGCCGGGGCGGTCGCGGTGGCCGGGCCGCTTACCCGCAACGGCGTCGCCGCACTGGCCGCGAGCGGCGATCTGGCGACCCCGACGCTGGCTTTGAACATCCTCGACGAGCCGCGCGACGACCTGTTGTATTTCTTCGGCCTTCCGGCTGAAGTCGAAGCGCGCCAGACCGCCCAGCGTGCTTCCGATATCGCCCTGTACAGCGTCAGCATCATCCATACGGGTTCGTCCTTTTCGAAGCGGCTGGCCCAGGCTTTTGCGGACGAATGGGTTCGGCTCGGCGGCTATATCCAGACCGAGATCCTGTACAAGGGCGATCCCGCAGAGATCCGCGCGTTGACGCCGCAACTGGGCGCCTCCGTTTTCATCGCGGCCGAAGTGGAGAAGGCGCGCAGGCTGCGCCCCTTCATCGACCCCATGCTGCCGGTGTATTCCACGTCGCAGATCTTTTCCGGCAACGCCAACACGCTGGTCAACTTCGACATTTCCGATGTGCGTTTCGTCGACATGCCGTGGATGCTACAGCCCGATCATCCCGCAGTGATGATCTATCCGCGCGCGGAAACGCCGATGGCGCCCGACATGGAACGCCTGTATGCGCTGGGCATCGATTCCTGGCGCTTGTTGCAGTTAATGTTCGATCAGAAGACCGCGCACACTCTGCCGCTGGACGGCGTCACCGGCAAGATCACGTTGACCGGGCACCAGTTCCAGCGCGAGCCCTTGTTGGCAATCATGCGCGCAGGACAGGGCCTGCCCATGGGGAGCGTCATTCGTCCATGAAGCCCGGCGTCGAGGCCGAACTGCTTGCTGCCCGATACCTGCAGCAACATGGCCTGACGATGGTGCAGGCCAACTTCCGTTGCCGTTTTGGCGAGATCGACCTGATCCTGCGCGACGGCAAGACCCTGGTCTTCGCCGAGGTACGCCAGCGCAGCCGCAGCGATTTCGGCGGGGCGCTGGCTAGCATCGACCACCACAAACAGCAACGCATCATTCTCGCGGCGCAGTTCTACCTGTCCTCGTTGCAGCAAGTGCCGACCTGCCGCTTTGACGCCTTGCTGCTGGATGCCTCTGGCAACATCGAATGGATCAAGAACGCTTTTGAAGCCTGAAGCATGCCCCGGCTCAGAAAATGGCAGCTTTGAGGTAATATTCGCCCCTGTCTTTCATTACAGAATACGCACCATGAGCCTGACCACACGCATCGGCAAACATTTCGACGACAGCGCCCAGACCAAACTGCAAAGCAAGAAGGTGCTGGCCAAGCCCATCGCGGATGCGGCCCAGGCCATGGTTGCCTGCCTGATGAACGACGGCAAGATCCTGGCTTGCGGCAATGGCGGATCGGCGGCGGATTCGCAGCACTTCGCCGCCGAGCTCATCAACCGCTTCGAGGTCGAGCGCCCCGGGTTGGCCGCGATCGCGCTGACCACCGACAGTTCGGTGCTGACCTCCATCGCCAACGATTACGATTACGTGCAGATTTTTTCCAAACAGGTGCGCGCGTTGGGCATGGACGGCGACGTGCTGCTTGCCATCTCCACCAGCGGCAATTCGCCCAACGTGATCGATGCCATCAAGGCCGCGCATGAGCGCAATGTGCTGGTGGTCGCGCTGACCGGCAAGGACGGCGGCAAAATGGGCGCCATGCTCAAGCCCACCGATATCCACATCTGCGTTCCGACCGAGCGCACGGCGCGTATCCAGGAAGTTCACCTGCTCGCCTTGCACTGCATGTGCGACGCGATCGATCATCTGATTCTGGGAGGAGAATGATGCGTTTTCTGTCCGTACTGATACTTGCCCTGGCCGCGCTGTCGCAGGGTTGCGCCGCACCCATCGTGGCTGCGGGCGTGGGCGCGGGCCTGATGGCGTCTTCGGATCGCCGCAGTGCCGGCGCGATGGTCGAGGACGACACCATCGAATCCAAATCGGGCAAGCGCATCGAGGAAAAATACAAGGATAGCGCGCGCGTCAGCGTCACCTCCTATAACCGCTTCGCGCTGCTCAGCGGCGAAGTACAGACCGAAGCCGCCAGGATGGACATCGAGCGCATCGTCGGCAGCGTGCCCAATGTAAAAGGCATCGCCAACGAGCTGGTGGTGGGCGCCAGCACCGGCTTGGGCACACGCAGCAATGATAGCTTCATCACCAGCAGCGTGAAGGCGCGCTTCGTCAACAGCACCGCCTTCAAGGCCGATCATGTCAAAGTGGTCACCGAGAGCGGCGTGGTCTATTTGATGGGACTGGTCACCCGTGCCGAAGCCGATGCCGCCTCGGACATCGCCAGCACCACCCGCGGCGTACTGAAGGTCGTCCGCGTCTTCGAATACATAGACTGAAGTGAAATACCCCGCCCCCGATTTTGAGAGCAAGCTCTGCGCCCCCGGCGATTTTGCCGCACGGGTCGCCCTGCTGCCACGCGCGCTGGTGTTCACCAACGGCTGTTTCGACGTGCTGCACCGCGGCCATGTCACCTATCTGGCACAGGCGCGTGCGCTCGGTGCATCGCTCGTCGTCGGGGTGAACACCGATGCCTCGGTAAAGAAACAGGGCAAGGGCGACGACCGCCCGATCAACTGCGAAACCGACCGCATGGCCGTGCTGGCCGCGCTGGAGTCCGTCAGCCTCGTGGTAGCATTCGACGAAGACACGCCGCTGAACCTGATTCTGGCCTGCAAACCCGACATCCTGGTCAAAGGCGGCGACTGGAAGCCCAAAGACATCGTCGGCAGCAAGGAAGCCCAGATGTGGGGCGGCAAGGTCCACAGCATCCCTTTCCTGCACGAACGCTCCACCTCATCCCTTTTGAAGAAAATCCGCTCACTATGACCATCGAAGTTCAGCCCACTGAAATCATCCTGCACCAGCAATCGAAAACGCTGGAAATCGCATTCAACGACAACAAACGCTTCACGTTGCCGGCAGAGTTTTTGCGCGTATACACTCCCTCTGCCGAGGCGCGCGGACACAGCCCCGGACAGGAGACGCTGCAAGTTGGCAAGCGCCAGGTGGGCATCAAGGGCGTCGAGCCTGTCGGCACCTATGCGCTCAAGATCGACTTCGACGACGGCCACGACAGCGGCCTGTACACCTGGGACTACCTGCACGAAATGGGCAGATACCAAGACGCTATGTGGCAGGAATACCTGAACAAGCTGGAAGCCGCAGGCGCGAGCCGCGATTAATTATTGCCGTCACACCGGCGCAGGCCGGTGTCCAGTGTATTTATTGAACTGGATTCCCGCCTGAACGAAGATCAGCCTGTCCTGAGCCTGACGAAGGGCGGGAATGACGAAACCAAGGAGCATCACCATGGCAAAGACCCATTTCGGTTTTGAGACCGTAGACGAAACAGAAAAGGCCAAGAAGGTCGCCGGCGTATTCACCTCCGTCGCCAGCAAATACGACATCATGAACGACCTCATGTCGGTCGGCCTGCACCGCATCTGGAAGCGCTTCGCCGTCGGACAGGCCAATGTGCATCAGGGCCAGCGTGTGCTGGACATCGCGGGCGGTTCCGGCGACCTGTCGCGTTTGTTCCTCGACAAGGTCGGCAGCAGCGGACAAGTCGTCCTCACCGACATCAACAACGCCATGCTGCGTGTCGGCCGCGACCGCCTGCTCGACGAAGGCCTCGCCACGCCCACCGCGCAATGCGACGCCGAACACCTGCCCTTCCCCGACAACTATTTCGATGTGGTCAGCATTGCCTTTGGCCTGCGCAACGTGACGCACAAGGATGCCGCTCTGCGCGAGATGAAGCGCGTGCTCAAACCCGGCGGCCGCGTGATCGTGCTGGAATTCTCCAAGGTCGCCAAACCGCTGGAGAAGATGTACGACCTCTATTCATTCAAGATCCTGCCCAAGATGGGCGAGATCATCGCCAACGACCCCGACAGCTACCGCTACCTCGCCGAGTCCATCCGCATGCATCCGGGACAGGAGGAGTTGAAGAAGATGATGGAAGAAGCCGGGCTGGAGCGGGTGGAATATTTCAATATGACGGGTGGGGTGGTGGCGGTGCATCGGGGGTATAAGCTGTAAAACTTCAACTTGCTTGTCGTAAGAGTTAAGGGAAATTTGGCCATCAAGCAGACCATATTTTGGAGAAATTATGGATATCGTATCAATTGGTGCTGCATATGAAGGCCTAAAAAATAGTAAGCAAATCCTAGGCGCTATTTTTGAAGCAAAAGTTGATGCAGAGGCAAAGCCGCGAGTGCTTGCTGCCCTTGAGCAACTTGGCGATGCACAAGATGCATTATTTTCTTTGCGTGAAGAACTTTTCAGGCTTCAAACGGAGAATGATCTGCTTAGACGGCAACTCGCTGATGCGAATTCTTGGGATACACGTGCTGGACAATATCAACTCACACATACCGACGGTGGAGCCGTAGTTTTTAAGTTTAATGGGCAACCTGAGCATTTTGCGTGCCCCAGCTGCTTTAATAAGCATGAGATTCACATACTCCAAGATAATCGGACAATGAGCGGAAAGTTCCGATGCACTGGCTGCACAGCCGAGTTTCCAATTAAACCGCATGAATCAGCTCCAGCGCCTGTCGTACATACGAGACGCCCATTTATTTAGCCAAGTAGGGTGAGCACGTGGTTGTGCCCTCGCGGATAGAAAATGTAACCAACATTATGCGTAAAGTTGCCCCTGTATCTTCCGGCGAAATGCTGGATGAAGAATTCCTGAAACCGTTGGGAATGACCAAGTATCGCCTTGCCAAGGAGATCGGTGTGCCGCCACAGCGTATCGGCGACATCATCTCAGGCAAACGCGGTATCACTGCAGATACCGATCTGCGACTCTGCCGTTTTTTCAGTTTGTCGGACGGCTGGTGGCTACGGCTTCAGGCGAAGTACGATACCGAAATGGCCAAGGATTCTCTGGCGGAAGTGTTGAAGAACATTCATCCGCTGGAACGAGCAGCAGCTTAAGAACACCACAATATTTCAATCACAGGAATCACCATGACCGCTTTACCCAAATGCCCCAAATGCAGTTCCGAATACACCTACGAAGACGGCAGCAACTACGTCTGCCCCGAATGCGCGCATGAGTGGCCCAAGGACGCTCCTGCCGAGGCCGGTGAGCAGGCCAAGGTGTTCAAGGATGCCTTCGGTAACGTGTTGCAGGATGGCGATACCATTACGGTGATCAAAGACCTGAAGGTGAAGGGTTCGTCTGCGGTGGTGAAGGTGGGCACCAAGGTTAAGAACATCCGCCTGGTGGATGGCGACCATGACATCGACTGCAAGATCGACGGCATCGGGCCGATGTCGCTGAAGACCGAGTTTGTTAAGAAGGCTTGAAGCACCGCTTCTTCATTCGGGAGTGATCCGTGCCGCTCGGTGACATTGCCGCTGGTTTGATCTCTGGTGCAGCACGTCTGGTCGCTCACATTTTTCTTGAAATCGTTATCGAAATTCTCGTGCGTGGGCCGGGTTATCTGATCTGCCGAGTTTTCAGGAGGGACATTGATCCCGATGGGGGTTGGGTTGTTGTGGTCGGCCTGTCTTTCTGGTTCGCATTGTTATTTTTGGCTATAGTTTTTTTCGCTTGATGCTGGAGTGGTTATGAGTGGCTGGGGATGTCCGCATGAGTTGGATGGCAAGTGCCAGAAGGTGTTGAACAAGCCGTGCGACATCGGCATGAAGGGTTGCGTGCTGGCGGGGCGTTTCCGCTTTGCCGATCCGAGCAAGAACCGGCCGAAGAAGAGCCCAGACCCATCTTCCGCAGAGCCGCCCTCTTCCGACAATGACCAGCAGCAGTAACACGCTTGATCTGATCTATTGCGATGATTCGCTGCTGGTCGTAAACAAGCCCGCCGGTTTGCTGGCAGTGCCGGGGCGCGGCGCGGACAAGCAGGATTGTCTTTCTGCCCGGCTGCTGCCGGATTTTCCCGATTCTCTCGTGGTGCATCGCCTGGATATGGCGACTTCCGGTCTGATGGTGTTCGCACGCGGGAAAGCGATGCAGCGTCGGCTTTCGCAAATATTCCGCGAGCGCGAGGTGAGCAAGCGCTACATCGCAGTCGTTTCGGGCAAGCCGGAACAGGATGTCGGCGAGATAGCCTTGCCCCTGGTCTGCGACTGGCCGAACCGGCCAAAGCAGATGGTCGATCACGCACTGGGCAAGCCCTCGCTCACGCGCTATTGCATGCTGGATATGGAGGGTGCCAACTCGCGCGTGGAGCTTGAGCCGGTCACCGGTCGCACCCACCAGCTCCGCCTGCATATGGCTGCCATCGGCCACCCCATCCTCGGCGACGCCTTGTACGGCATTGAATCCAGTGCTCCACGTTTGCTGCTGCATGCCGTTTCGCTGGACTTTGCGCATCCGGCGGATGCTGCGCCCTTGTATTTTGAGAGTTCGGCTCCATTCTAGTGTCCGTGCTGCCTTTGACCGTCTTGAGCACATTGTTCGATCACACTACAAGGAACCCAATGAAACGCTTCGCCGTCTTCCTGACCATTGTTCTGACCAGTCTTTCCCTGCTCGCTGCGAATGCCGAAGCCAAGCGCTTCGGTGGTGGCGGCAGTTTCGGCAAGCAGCGCACCTTGAGCGCCCCGGCACAGAAATCCACCGCCGCGCCCGCGCAGAATACCCCGGCACAACCCGCCGCCCCGCAGTCCACCGGCAACAAGTGGCTGGGACCGCTGGCGGGTATCGCCGCCGGTTTGGGACTGGCTGCCCTGTTCTCGCATCTGGGGCTGGGTGAAGGTATGGGCATGTTGCTGATGATCGTGCTGGCCGGTGTTGCCGTGATGTTCCTGATGTCGATGCTGCGCCGCAAACAGCAGCCCGCGATGCAATATGCCGGAGGCGCAGCCCAAGGCGGTTCTTACCAGCCCGCTGCGCAACCGCAAAGCGCCAGCTCAGCACCTTCGATAAACACCAGCATCCCCGCCGATTTCCCGGTGGAAAGTTTCCTGCGCGGCGCGAAGACCACCTTCATTCGCCTGCAGGCCGCCAATGACCGCAGGGATCTGGACGACATCCGCGAGTACACCACACCGGAGATGTTCGCCGAGGTCTCAATGCAGATCAGCGAACGCGGCGATGCGCCGCAGAAGACCGATGTGGTTGCCATTAACACCGACCTGCTGGAAGTGGCGACCGAGGGCAACCTTGCCATCGCCAGTGTGCGCATGGTCGGGCAGATCCGCGAGAACGGCGGGGCTGCGGAAAGCTTCGACGAAGTCTGGCATGTGCAGAAAAACCTGAAGGACGACAAATCGGTCTGGTTGTTGGCCGGAATCCAGCAGCTTTAAGACACGGACTCAAGTAAACTAGCGGGCGCGGTGATTTCACCGCGCCCTTTTTTCTGGATTTGTGGCGATGCGTTTCTTACGCTTGATCAAGATCATCTTCGTCGTCCTGCGTTTCGGCCTGGACGAGTTCCTGCTGGCCCATGCTCGCACGCGCTGGCTGCGCGGTCCGTTGAACCTGCTGCTGTTCTTCCGTAACGTTTCGCGTCCGCGCGCCGTGCGGCTGCGGCTGGCGCTGGAGACGCTGGGACCCATCTTCGTCAAGTTCGGGCAGATGCTGTCCACACGCCGCGACCTAATCCCCACCGACATCGCCGACGAACTGGCAAAGTTGCAAGATCAGGTGCCTCCCTTCCCTTCCGACCAGGCAGTGGCGTTGCTGGAAGAGGCTTTTGGCAAACCTTTGTGCGAGGTGTTCAAGGAATTCGACGAGACGCCCGTGGCCAGCGCATCGGTGGCGCAGGTGCATTTTGCGGTGTTGCCGGATGGGCGCGAGGCGGCAGTCAAGGTTTTGCGTCCGGGCATTGAGCGCGTCATCGGACATGATGTGGCGTTGCTGGAGATTTGTGCGGGACTGATGGAACGCTGGTGGGAAGACGGCAAGCGGCTGAAACCCAAACTGGTGGTCGCCGAGTTCGAGAAATACCTGCACGACGAGCTGGACATGATGCGCGAGGCGGCCAATTGCAGCCAGTTGCGGCGCAATTTTGCCGATGCCCGTTTGCTGCTGGTACCCGAGGTCTATTGGGACTGGTGTTCAGAGTCGGTGATGGTGATGGAGCGCATGCAGGGCCTGCCTATCAGCAGCATCAGCGGTCTGCGCGCAGCCGGGATCGACTTGCCCAAGTTGGCTGCCAACGGTGTGGAGATCTTCTATACGCAGGTGTTCCGCGACGGTTTCTTCCATGCCGACATGCACCCCGGCAACATCCTGGTGACTCACGACGGCCGCTATGTGGCGATGGATTTCGGCATCGTCGGCACGCTGACCGTTTCGGACAAGAGTTATCTGGCGCAGAATTTCATCGCGTTCTTCAACCGCGACTACAAGCGCGTGGCCGAGCTGCACATTGAATCGGGCTGGGCGCCTGCCAATACCCGCGTGGATGAGTTCGAGGCGGCGATACGCTCGGTGTGCGAGCCGATCTTCGACAAGCCGCTGCGCGAAGTGTCTTTCGGCAAGGTGTTGTTGCGCCTGTTCCAGACCTCGCGCCGGTTCGGCATCCAGGTGCAGCCGCAGTTGGTGTTGTTGCAGAAGACGCTGCTCAATATCGAAGGACTGGGCCTGCAACTCGATCCCGAACTCGACCTGTGGAAAACGGCCAAGCCCTGGCTGGAGCGCTGGATGGGCGAGCAGGTCGGCTGGCGCGGTTTCCTCAAAAACCTGCGCGCCGAGGCCCCGCGCTATGCCAACCTGCTGCCGCAATTGCCGCGTTTGCTGCACCAGCGCCTGAATGTGGACCTCGTCGATGAGGCGGCGCCGATGTTGCGCGAGATGCTGATACAACAAAAAAAGCGCAATGCCTTGTTGTCGGTCATCGCGCTTCTGCTGGGTGCTTCGGTGCTGCTCACTGCCTACATCTATTTCGTCTAGACGAATCCGCTGTCCATCAATTCCTTCGCCAGCGCCTTGTAGTCCGCCGCACCGGGGCTGTGCGGCGCGAACGCGAATACATCCAACCCATGCATCGGACAGGTGGCCAGCGCCACGTTCTCGCCGATGCGCGTCTTGCACACCAGATTCCCGTAGCGTTCCTTGAGTTTGTCGTAAATGTCGTATGACAGTTTGCGGCGCGAGTCGAAGCGCGTGACCACGACACGACGCTCGAACTTGCGATCCAGCTTCTTCTCCAGCACGTTCAGTGCGCTGTCGAGCCGGTGCACGCCGTGCTGCGAAAGATAGTCCGCGGACACCGGGATCAGCACGCGATCAGCAGCCAGCAATGCGTTGAGTGTCAGCACCCCCAGCATCGGACAGCAATCGATGAGAATGGGCGCGCCAGTGAGCGCCAGCTCTTCGCCCAAGCCCTGCTTCAACAGCTTGGCCGCCTGCGGGTCTTTGCCGTAAAGGGCGTCGATCTTGGAGAGTTCCAGCGAAGCCGGGATGATCTGCCAGCCCGCCGGGGTGTTGTGCAACAGTTGGGCGAGCGGGACCTTGTCCCGGAAGAACGATGCGATGTTCTTTTCCTGGTGTGTGCCGTTCTTGAGTCCCGAGGAGATGGTCAGATGCCCCTGCGGATCCATGTCGATCGCAATGGGACTCTTCTGCGCCAGGGATAGCGCAGCTGTCAGGTTCAGGCAGGTGGTGGTTTTACCCACGCCCCCCTTCTGGTTGAAAACGGCGATCACCGCCATGGGTTACTCCGCGACTATTGTTGTCATTCAGGAAATGCAGGAGCGCAGCTTCACCGCGCGACAATACAATCGGGGACTTATCGCGCAGCAAAGCTGCGCTCCTGCATGCCCTGTTCCATCATAAACCCATCGCAAAACCAGTCACTCTTCAGTAACGGACTTTGCATGATCGGGAGGTTGTGGTTTCGGCCGCCTTTTCGGGCTTAACTTGCCATCCAACTTCGGCTTTATTCCACCGTAACGGATTTGGCGAGATTCCTTGGCTTGTAGCTTCGGCCGGGGCGTTGCCCCTTAACGCTCGCTACGCTCGCATTAGCCTTCGCCGCAAACCCCGCGCAAATCCGGTCACTCGACCGTAACCGACTTTGCAAGATTGCGGGGTTTGTCCACATCCGTTCCCTTTTGCAACGCTACGTAATATGCCAACAGTTGCAGCGGGACGGTGTGCAGAATAGGGCTCAGAAAACCTGCGTGTTCGGGCATTTGCAGGATGTGGATGCCATCCGATTCGCGGATGTGGGTATTCGCGTCCGCGAAAACGAATAGTTCGCCGCCCCTTGCGCGTACTTCCTGCAAGTTGGATTTCAGCTTTTCCAGCAGGGCGTCGTTGGGGGCGACCGAGACCACCGGCATGTCCTTGTCCACCAGCGCCAGCGGGCCGTGCTTTAGCTCGCCCGCCGGATAGGCCTCGGCATGGATGTAGGAGATCTCCTTGAGTTTGAGCGCGCCTTCGAGGGCGATGGGGTAATGCATGCCGCGTCCCAGGAACAGTGCATGGTGCTTGTCGGCGAAGTGTTTCGATAGTTCGGCGATTTTGGGTTCCAGCGCCAGCACCTTTTGCACTGCGGCGGGCAAATGGCGCAGTTCGTGCAGGTACTGTTGCTCGCGGTTCGCATCGAGGCGACCGCGCAGTTTGGCCAGCACCAGCGTGAGCAGGAACAGGGCGGCAAGCTGAGTGGTGAAGGCCTTGGTCGAGGCAACGCCGATCTCGGGGCCGGCGCGGGTCAGCAGGCGCAGTTTCGACTGGCGGATGATGGCGCTTTCCGGCACGTTGCAAATGGCCAGCGTGTAGGGATGGCCGGTCGTCTTGGCATGATTGAGTGCTGCCAGCGTGTCCGCCGTCTCGCCGGATTGCGAGATAGTGACCACCAGCGCCTTCGGATTTACAACGCTGGTGCGATAGCGGTATTCGCTTGCTACTTCAACGCTGCACGAAATTCCGGCGATCTCTTCCAGCCAGTAACGGGCCACCTGCCCGGCGTGGTTGCTGGTGCCGCAGGCGAGGATGAGGATGTGCTCGATCTGCGGAAAGATGGTCGCTGCTTCGGCGCCGAAGATGCCTGGCACCAGCGACTGGCTGTTGCACACCGATTCCAGCGTATTGGCCAGCGCCTGCGGCTGCTCGTGGATCTCTTTCTGCATGTAGTGCTGGTACTCGCCCAGTTCCACGCTGTCGTTGTCCAGTTCGCTCACATGCATCTGGCGCTGTACGGCATTGCCCTGCGCATCGAATATGCGGTAATTGTTGAGGTTGACTTCGACCAGGTCGCCCTCTTCCAGATAGACCACGTTTTTCGTGACTTGCAGCAGTGCCGACATGTCGGATGCGACGAAATGCTCGCCTTCCCCCACGCCCAGCAGCAACGGGCTGCCCTTGCGCGCGGCGATGAACTGGTGCGGATTGTCCGCCGCCACCACGGCGATGGCATAGGCGCCGACCAGTTGCTGCAACGCCATCTGCGTGGCCACCAGCAGGCTGCCCTGCGCATAATGGCTGTGGATCAGGTGGGCGATGACTTCGGTGTCGGTGTCCGAGGTGAATTCGTAACCGTGCGCAGTCAGTTCGGCGCGCAGTTCCTCGTAGTTCTCGATGATGCCGTTATGCACCACCGAGATCAGGTCGCGGCTGATGTGCGGGTGGGCGTTGCGTTCGCTCGGCACGCCGTGCGTGGCCCAGCGCGTGTGGGCAATGCCCAGTTCGCCGTGCGTATTAGCACTCTTCTGCGCCAGTTCGGAGACGCGCCCGGTGCTGCGCACGCGGTCCAGTTTACCGTCGTGCACCACCACCAGCCCGGCGGAATCGTAGCCGCGGTACTCCAGCCGCAGCAAACCGTTCACCAGGATGGGAACGATGTTTCGTTTTGCAACTGCACCGACTATTCCGCACATCTTATTTTTTCCCTTTGACCGGACGCTGCCAGCCGGCGATGGTTATTTGTTTGCTGCGCGACAAGGTCAGTTCCCCGGCGGGCGTGTCCCTGGTAATGGTGGAGCCGGCACCGATGGTCGCGCCCTTGCCGACCGTAACCGGCGCGACGAGTTGGGTATCGGAACCGATGAAAACGTCATCCTCGATGATGGTGCGGAATTTGTTCGCGCCGTCGTAGTTGCAGGTGATGGTACCCGCACCGATGTTGACGCGGCTGCCCACGGTGCTGTCGCCGATATAACTCAGGTGGTTGGCCTTGCTTCCCTTGCCGATCTCGCTGTTCTTGATCTCGACGAAGTTGCCGACGTGGGCATCGTCGTGCAGTTTGCTGCCAGGCCGCAGGCGCGCATATGGACCGATATGGCAGTTGGCGCCTACTTCGCTGCTGTCAATATGGCTGTAGGGTGCGATCTGCGTGCCATGCGCAATGCTCGCATGGCGGATGACGCTGTAAGCGCCAATCTTCACGTGATCGCCCAAGGTGACCTTGCCCTCGAAGATGCAGCCGACATCGATTTCGACATCGCGTCCGCACACCAGCTCCCCGCGCACATCGAGGCGCGCCGGATCGGCCAACGTCACGCCCTGCGCCATCAGTTTACTGGCTTGATTCTGTTGCCACACCCGTTCCAGCGTCGCGAGCTGCATCTTGTTGTTGATGCCCTCGACTTCCCATTGGTGCACGGGTTGCACGGTATGCACCGTCATTCCCTGCTGCACGGCCATTGCCACGATGTCTGTGAGGTAGTACTCGCCCTGCGCGTTGTTGTTGCCCAGTTTGCCCAGCCATTCGCGCAGTTTCGCGGTTGGTACCAGCATGATACCGGTGTTCACTTCCCTGATTTCAAGCTGTTCCGGATTCGCGTCCTTCTGTTCGACGATGCTCTGCACGTCGCCCTGCGGGTCGCGCACGATGCGGCCATATCCGGTGGGATTGTCGAGATTCACCGTTAGCAGCACCAGCCCTTTGCCTGCCTGCTGCATCTGGTGCAAGGTGCTGTGCTGGATCAGCGGCACATCGCCGTAGAGCACCAGTGTGCTGCTGCCGTCCTCAAGATGCGGCATGGCCTGTTGCACCGCATGGCCGGTGCCAAGCTGCGGTTCCTGGATGACGAACTTTGCGCCGTACTGCTGCATTGCCTGCGGCACCGCTTCACCGCCGTGTCCGTATACCACGCAGACCTGTTGCGGCTGCAACGATGTCGCGCAATCCAGCACATGCTGCACCAGCGGTTTCCCCGCCAGAGCATGCAACACTTTGGGTTTGTCGGAATACATGCGCGTGCCTTTGCCGGCAGCGAGGATGACGATGTTCAAGGAACTCATATCGGCTCAAAGTCTTGGGATGGACGAGTATACCAAATCGTCTGTCCGATTTTGCTCGTACCAAAGGGAGTTTGCCAGCAGTTGGATTCTTTCCGTTTTCGTCCCTGCATAAGCAAAAAAGCAGCCGAGGCTGCTTTTTTGCTTGATTCCGAAACAGGACGACTTAGTGCGTATGCTTGCGCAGTTGCTGAATGGCCCGCAGTTGCGCGAGGGCTTCCAGCAATTCCGCCTGTGCTTGCGCGTAGTCGATGTCCGAAGTGCGATTCTTCATCGATTCTTCGGCCATCTGCTTGGCTTCCAATGCGCGAGCTTCGTCCAGATCGGCTCCGCGGATGGCGGTGTCGGCTAGAATGGTGACCACGCCGGGTTGCACTTCCAGCATGCCGCCGGAAACGTAGATCAGTTCTTCCTGCTCCTGGTCCGGACGCTTGATGCGCACGGAACCCGGCTTGATGCGGGTCATCAGGGCGGTGTGGCGCGGATAGATGCCCAACTCGCCCATCTCTCCCGGCACCACGACGACTTCGGCGAGGCCGGAGAAAATCTGCTCCTCCGCGCTCACCACGTCCACATGTACGGTTATTGCCATGGTTGTCCCCAGTAATTATTGCAGCGTCTTGGCCTTCTCGACTGCTTCTTCGATGCCGCCGACCATGTAGAACGCCTGCTCCGGCAGGTGATCGTACTCGCCTTCGACGATGCCCTTGAAGCCCTTGATGGTGTCCTTCAGGGTCACATACTTGCCGGGTGCGCCGGTGAACACTTCAGCCACGTGGAACGGCTGCGACAGGAAGCGCTGGATCTTGCGCGCACGCGCCACGGACAGCTTGTCTTCCGCAGACAATTCGTCCATACCCAGAATCGCGATGATATCGCGCAGTTCCTTGTAGCGTTGCAGGGTCGCTTGCACCTTGCGCGCCACGCCGTAGTGCTCTTCGCCCACGACCAGCGGGTCGAGCTGGCGGGAGGTGGAGTCGAGTGGGTCCACGGCGGGGTAGATACCCAGCGAGGCGATGTCACGCGACAACACGACGGTGGAATCGAGGTGCAGGAAGGTGGTCGCAGGAGACGGGTCGGTCAAGTCGTCCGCAGGAACGTAAACGGCCTGGATGGAAGTGATCGAGCCAACCTTGGTCGAGGTAATACGCTCTTGCAGACGGCCCATTTCTTCGGCCAGCGTAGGCTGGTAACCCACGGCGGAAGGCATACGGCCCAGCAGCGCGGACACTTCGGTTCCGGCCAGGGTGTAACGGTAGATGTTGTCCACGAAGAACAGGATGTCGCGGCCTTCGTCGCGGAACTTCTCGGCCATGGTCAGGCCGGTCAGCGCCACGCGCAGACGGTTGCCGGGCGGCTCGTTCATCTGGCCGAACACCATGGCGACTTTGGATTTGGAGAAGTCCTGGTTGTCGATAACGCCGGCTTCCGTCATTTCGTGATAGAAGTCGTTACCTTCGCGGGTACGCTCACCCACACCAGCGAACACGGACAGACCGGAGTGCTGCTTCGCGATGTTGTTGATGAGTTCCAGCATGTTCACGGTCTTGCCCACACCGGCGCCGCCGAACAGGCCGACCTTACCGCCCTTGGCGAACGGGCAGACCAGGTCGATCACCTTGATGCCGGTTTCCAGCAGGTCAACGGAAGGGGACAGTTCGTCGAACTTCGGTGCTTTCTGGTGGATCGCGCGCTTCTCGGTGCACTGGATGTCGCCGACTTCGTCGATCGGGCGGCCCAGCACGTCCATGATGCGGCCCAGGGTGCCGGTACCGACCGGAACCATGATGGCGTCGCCGGTGGCGTCGATCGCCATGCCGCGGCGCAGGCCGTCGGAGGAGCCCATCGCGATGGTACGGACGACGCCGTCGCCGAGCTGCTGTTGTACTTCGAAGGTCAAACCTGCTTCAGCGGTGGATGTGCCGGCGTCTGCCAGTTTCAAGGCTTCGTACACCTTGGGCATCGCGTTGCGCGGAAACTCGATGTCGACCACGGCACCGATACACTGAACAATCTTTCCTTGACTCATTTTAGGATTCCCCGTCTAAATTAATTCTTCATTCACTGCCGCAGATCACTAACCGATCGCCGCTGCTCCGCCCACAATCTCGGAGATCTCTTTGGTGATCGCCGCCTGGCGCGCCTTGTTGTAAACCAGCTTGAGTTCGTTGATGACGTTCTTCGCATTGTCGGATGCGGCTTTCATCGCCACCATGCGCGAACTCTGCTCGGATGCCATGTTTTCCACCACTGCCTGATATACGAGCGACTCGGTATAGCGCACCAGCAGCTCGTCGATGACTTTCTTGGCATCGGGTTCGTAGATGTAGTCCCAGCTTCCCGAGGCCGTACCTAGATGTTCGCCGGTCAGCGGTAGCAATTGTTCCATGCGCGGTTCCTGCTTCATCGTGTTGATGAAGTGGTTGTAGCTCAGGTAAACAGCGTCGATCTCGCCAGCGACATACGCATCCAGCATGATCTTGACGGCGCCGATCAGTTTTTCGATGTGCGGCGTGTCGCCCAGAGCGGTCATGTTCGATTTGACCTTGGCTCCGATGCGGTTCATGAAACCCAGTCCCTTGTTGCCGATCGGGCAAACCTGAAGGCCCTTGCCCTGGCCTTCCCAGGCCTTCATCTCGTGTAGTGCCAGACGCAGCAGGTTGGTGTTCAGGCCGCCGCACAGTCCCTTGTCGGACGTGACGACGATCAGGCCAACGTTCTTGATGCTTTCGCGTTTGACCAGGAACGGGTGCTTGTATTCCGGGTTGGCGCGCGACAAGTGTGCCGCGACATTGCGGATCTTTTCGGCGTAGGGACGGGCTGCACGCATGCGTTCCTGCGCCTTGCGCATTTTCGCCGCGGCCACCATTTCCATCGCGCGCGTGATCTTGCGAGTGTTCTCGACACTCTTGATCTTCGTGCGGATCTCTTTGCTGCCTGCCATGGTTTAGCTCCTGCTTGACTTAGTAGACTGCCGTTGCCTTGAATTCTTCGATCGCGGCGGTCAGCAGCTTCTCGTTGTCGGCGGACAGATCCTTGCTGGACTCGATTGCTTCCATCAGCTCCTTGTTCTTCGATCCCAGATGCGCGTGCAGGCTGGATTCGAAAGCCAGTGCCTTGGCGACAGGAACATCGTCGAAGTAGCCCTTGTTGACGGCAAACAATGTCGAAGCCATCTTGGAGACGGACAGCGGCGAGTATTGCAATTGTTTCATCAGCTCGGTGACCAGACGGCCGCGCTCCAGCTGCTTGCGGGTCGACTCGTCGAGGTCGGAAGCGAACTGCGCGAACGCAGCCAGTTCACGATACTGGGCGAGCGCCAGACGCACACCGCCGCCCAGCTTCTTGATGACCTTGGTCTGCGCTGCGCCACCGACGCGCGACACCGATACACCGGCGTTGATCGCAGGGCGGATACCTGCGTTGAACAGGTCGGCTTCCAGGAATATCTGGCCGTCGGTGATGGAGATCACGTTGGTCGGCACGAACGCGGACACGTCGCCGGCCTGGGTTTCGATCACCGGCAGCGCGGTCAGCGAACCGGTCTTGCCTTTGACTTCGCCGTTGGTGAATTTCTCGACATATTCGGCGTTGACGCGGGCGGCGCGCTCCAGCAGGCGGGAGTGCAGATAGAACACGTCGCCGGGGTAAGCTTCGCGGCCGGGCGGGCGGCGCAGCAACAGGGAGATCTGACGATACGCCCAGGCTTGCTTGGTCAGGTCGTCATAAACGATCAGCGCGTCTTCGCCGCGGTCGCGGAAGTATTCGCCCATGGTGCAGCCGGCGTACGGTGCTAGGAACTGCATCGCGGCGGAGTCGGAAGCGGTGGCAGCCACGACGATGGTGTATTCCATCGCGCCGTGCTCTTCCAGCTTGCGCACCACGTTGGCGACTGTCGAAGCCTTCTGGCCGACGGCGACGTAGATACAGGTCATGTTCTGACCCTTCTGGTTGATGATGGCGTCGACGGCAACGGCGGTCTTGCCGGTCTGACGGTCGCCGATGATCAGTTCGCGCTGGCCGCGGCCGATCGGCACCATGGAGTCGATGGACTTCAGGCCGGTTTGTACGGGTTGGTCAACAGACTTACGTGCGATCACGCCGGGGGCGACCTTTTCGATCTTGTCGGTCATCTTGGCATTGATCGGGCCCTTGCCGTCGATGGGCTGACCCAGCGCGTTCACCACGCGGCCGCGCAGCTCGGGGCCGACCGGCACTTCGAGGATGCGGCCGGTGCACTTGACCGTGTCGCCTTCGGTGATGTGTTCGTATTCGCCCAGAACCACGGCGCCGACGGAGTCGCGTTCGAGGTTCAGCGCCAGACCGAATGTATTGCCGGGGAATTCCAGCATCTCGCCCTGCATCACATCGGACAAGCCGTGCACGCGAACGATACCGTCGGTCACGCTGACCACCGTACCTTCGGTGCGCGCCTGGGTCAGTGCTTCGAAGTTCTCGATGCGACTGCGGATCAAATTGCTAATTTCGGAAGGGTTGAGCTTCATCTGGATTTCCTCATTCTTGATAATTCTGTATCAGGCTAGCGCGTTCGCCATTTCACCGAGTCGGGTGCGTGCGGAGCCGTCGATCACCTTGTCTCCGGCACGGATCACCACGCCACCCAGCAATTCCTTGTTGATCTGACACTCCAGCTTGACCTCGCGACCCATGCGCTTCTTCAGCGAACTGACGATCTTGTCTTTCTGGGCTGCGGACAGTTCGAATGCCGAGTCCACTACCACGTTGACGGACTTTTCCGCTTCCGCCTTTAGTGATTCGAACATTGCGGCGATCTCGGGCAATTCGCGCAGGCGCTGGTTATCGGCCAGGATGCGCACGAAATTCTTTTGCTGCGCACTGGCGCCGCTGCCAACGAACGCTTCCATCAGACCTTCGACCTGTTTCCTGGATACGCGTGGATTGCTGATCAGCGCCTTGAATTCAGGATGCTCCGCAACCTCGGCCAAAGACAGCAACATCTCGGACCAGGGCTTCAGCGCATTCAGTTTCTGCGCCTCGTCGAATGCCGCCTGGGCATAGGGACGTGCTGTCGTTATGTTCTCGGACATGGCGTTCAGATTTCCGCGACGAGTTTGTCGAGCAGGTCGTTATGTGCCTTGGCGTCGATCTCGCGACCGAGGATCTTGCCTGCGCCGGCCAGTGCGATCGCGGAGACCTGCGTACGCAGCTGTTCCTTGGCGCGGAACACTTCCTGATCGATCTCGGCCTTGGCGCCGGCGATGATACGGTCGCCTTCCACCTTGGCTTGGCCCTTGGCTTCTTCAACGATTTCGCTGGCGCGCTTTTCGCCGCCCGCCACGATGTCGCCGGCTTTTTCCTTGGCTTCGCGCAGGATGTCCGCGGCGCGCTTGGAGGCCAGTTCGAGGTCGTGCTTGGCGCGTTCTGCATCAGCCAGACCGTCGGCGATCTGCTTCTTGCGCGCGGCCAGTGCCGCCATGATCGGGGTCCACACGAATCTGGCGGTGAACCACCAGAACAGCACGAACATGATCAGCTGGGCAATAAGAGTTGCATTGATGTTCATGCAAACATCCTTTCTAAGTTATGCGTTTCGCTTGCGCGGATCAGCCCACAACAGCGAACAGGACGTACATCGCGATACCGACGGCGATCATCGGCACGGCGTCGACCAGACCCATCACCACGAAGAACTGGGTACGCAGCATCGGGATCAGTTCGGGTTGACGGGCTGCGCCTTCGAGGAAGCGACCACCCAGGATACCGATGCCGACGGCTGCGCCGAGAGCGCCCAGACCCATCATCAGTGCGCCAGCGATGTACAGCAGTGCGTTTGCCATTTCCATTTGTATTTCTCCTATTTGATAAAAGTGATGTTAATGAAACTGTAAATCAGTGATGTTCCTGATGCGCCATGTCCAGATAGACCACCGTCAGCGTCATGAAGATAAACGCCTGCAAGGTCACGATCAGGATGTGGAATATTGCCCAGCCCAACGACAGCAGGATCTGCGAACCGAACAGGGTCACGCCGCCAGCAGAGAATCCCGCCCAGGCGCCGCCCATCAGCGCGATCAGGATGAAGATCATCTCGCCCGCATACATGTTGCCGAACAGACGCAGCGCCAGCGAGATCGGCTTGGCGATGAGGTTGACGCCTTCGAGAATCAGGTTGATTGGCACAACTAGCAGTTGTACAACTTTGTTCTTGCTCTGGAAAGGCATCATTGTCAATTCACCAACGAAGCCGCCAAAGCCTTTCATCTTGATGCTGTAGTACAGCACCAACGCAAACACGCCGATGGCCATGCCGAAGGTGGCGTTTGGATCGGTGGAGGGAACGACCTTGAAGAAAGGGACGCCGAGCAGGCCCATCACACCAGGCACCCAGTCGATGGGGATGAGGTCCATCAGGTTCATGCTGAACACCCAGAAGAAGATGGTCAGCGCCAGCGGGGCGACCAGATCGTTCTTGGCGGAGAAGGAACCGCGTACGCTGGTGTCGATGAATTCGATGGCCCACTCGCAGAAGTTCTGCAGCGCGCCAGGTGTGCCGGAAATGACGCTCTTGGCGACGCGACGGAACAGGAACATGATCACCGCGCCCAGCAACAGCGACATGATGACGGTATCCAGATTCAGCGCCCAGAAACCCATCGCCTTGGCTTCTTCAGCGCTATGTGCGATGCCCCAAGTTCCGTCCGGCAGCTGACCCCAGGTCAGGTTCTGCAAGTGGTGCTTGATATATTCTGACGAGGTGTGTGCCGCTTCGTGGGCCACTTCACCTGCTTCATGCGCCATTTCACTGGACATTTTTAGCCGCTTTCAATCTTTGATCTTCAACAACAAGCGGGCCGCCAGAAGCGTCGCTTGCCCCAATGCAAAACCACCCAGAACTGCGAGAGGCGAAAACTTCAATACCGCGAGGCAGATACCCAGCGTAGTGACGACTGCCAGAAAACGCTCGGCAGCGTAGAAATACATGAGCCGTAACTGTAGATGTGCGTCGTTGGAGGGATTTACAGACGCTCGGGACATTCTCCAGGCCACTAATGCGCCATTGAGTACGGATGCCCCTCCTCCACCTAACACCGCGATCGCATATTGCGGCGAGCTTAACCAGCCATAGGCTGCGCCTGCGGCGGCCAGTGTAACCAGGGTTTGCAGCCCGGCCACCTTGCGCGCCATTATATTTTCTTGAACTTCGGCTCTGAAAAGCGCGGGGATTATAGTGGGGTCCAGCTTGGGTGTCAAACTTGCTTGAGGCTGCTCACCCTCGTTTTCGTCCATTTCAACGCCCTTTGCGGAGCCCATTGAGAAGTTCCTCAAGGTGATCGTTGCTGGCATATTCGATGACCAACTTGCCACCGCCCTTGCTGTTCGACTTGATCTCTACGCGCGCACCCAAGTGCGAACTCATCTCTTCCTGCAATTGCTCGGTGTCGCGATCGATTTTTTGTGCCGTTTTGCCGACTGCCGCCTTGGCCGGTGTCGTATCGCCTTGTTGCTGCACCAGCTTTTCCGCTTCGCGTACCGACAGGCCTTCCAGCACGATCTTGTTGGCCAGCAACACTTGCTGCGCGCCTTCGAGTGAGAGCAGCGCGCGCGCATGGCCCATGTCCAGCGAGCCCTCCATCAGCATCTCCTGCACCGCCTGCGGCAGCTTGAGCAGACGCAGCAGGTTACTTGCAGCGCTACGCGAACGGCCGACCGCATCGGCTGCAGCCTGGTGCGTCATCTGAAATTCATCGATAAGGCGCTGGATACCGATGGCTTCTTCCAGCGGGTTCAGATCTTCGCGCTGGATGTTCTCGATCAGAGCCATGGCCAGTGCCGCGTTGTCCGGTACCTTGCGCACGATGACCGGCACGATCTTCAGATCGGCCAGTTGCGCCGCGCGCCAGCGGCGTTCGCCGGCGATGATCTCGTAGCTGCCGTCCGGCAACTCACGCGCCAAGATTGGCTGCATCACACCCTGCACCCGGATTGAAGCCGCCAGTTCGTTCAGCGACGCTTCATCCATGCGGCTGCGCGGCTGGTATTTGCCCGGTTTGAGTTGTTCGACTTTCAAGTCGCGCAGCGTGTCGTGCTGTTTCGAGGTGGAATTGCCGGAGAGCAGCGCATCGAGGCCGCGCCCCAGTCCCTTGATCGGTTTTGCCATGATTTTCCCTTTGTTTGAACTTGTTATGCGTTCGCAGTCGCGTTGTTGAGCATCTCGCCTGCCAATGCCAGATAGGCCAGCGTCCCCTTGGACTGGCTGTCGTGATACAGCGCCGGGATGCCAAAGCTGGGTGCTTCGGCCAGGCGCACGTTGCGCGGAATGACGGTGCGGTAGACCTTTTCGCCGAAGTGCTGCTGCAATTGTTCCGATACCTGCTGCGCCAGCGCGTTGCGCGGATCGAACATGGTGCGCAGCAGACCCTCGATCTCGAGATCCGGATTCAGGTTCTCACGCACCTTGCGGATCGTGTTGACCAGATCGCTCAGGCCTTCCAGTGCATAGTATTCACACTGCATCGGGATCATCACCGACTTGGCAGCGCACAATCCGTTCAGCGTGAGCAGGTTCAGTGCGGGCGGGCAATCGATCAGGATGTAGTCGTATTCGTGCAGGACAGGTTGCATCTCTTCCTTCAGGCGCATCTCGCGCCCTTCCACTTCAACCAGTTCGATCTCGGCGCCGGCCAGTTCGCGGTTGGCAGGCAGGATGTCGTACTTGCATGCGGCCGACTGGATGCGCGCCTCGAATATGGTCTTCTCGCCCAGCAACACGTCGTAGACGGTCGCTTCCAGATCGGCCTTGTTGATGCCGCTGCCCATGGTGGCGTTGCCCTGCGGATCGAGGTCGATCAGCAGCACCCGCTGTTTCGCCGCACCCAGGCTTGCCGCCAGGTTGACTGTGGTCGTGGTTTTGCCCACGCCGCCCTTTTGATTGGTGACTGCCAGTATCTTGCTCATTTTTTTCTTTCCCCTAATACGACCAGACTGCGGGCCGCTTCCAGTTCAGGAACACGTAACGTGATCACCTTCTCCACTTCTATCCCATCGGGCAGGCACTTCAACTCCTGCTCTGGCACGCCTTTCATCGCCGCCCATCTGCCACCGTCTGCCAGCAGATGCCGAGTCAGCGAAACGAAATCCGACACGTCGGCAAACGCGCGCGAAATGATGCCGTCGAACTTCTGTCCCGGCTTCCACTGTTCCACACGCTCGCAGCGCACTTCCACGTTGTGCAGGCCCAGTTCGATGGCCGCCTGCTGCACGAACCCGGTCTTTTTGCTGTTGCTGTCCAGCAAGGTGAACGACCATTCCGGCTGCATCACCGCCAGCACGATGCCGGGCAATCCTCCTCCGCAACCCACATCCAGCCAACGTTGTGGCCACAGATGCGGCAGCACCGCCAAGCTATCGAGCAAATGGTGGCTAACCATCTGCTCCGGCTGGCGTATCGCGGTGAGGTTGTACACCGCGTTCCACTTGTGCAACAGCGTCAGATAATCCAGCAGTTTCTGCTGTTGCTCCGGCGTGACGGGAATTCCCATCGCAGCGATGCCGTCGGACAGTTGCTGTGCCAGACTCATGCCGCTTTTTCTTGTTTGAAGCCCCGCTTCAGGTGCACCAGCAACAGGGAGATCGCCGCCGGAGTCACGCCCGAGATGCGCGCCGCCTGGCCCAGCGTCTGCGGTTTGTGCTGGTTCAGTTTCTGCCTGACTTCGATCGACAGCCCGCGCACTGCCGAATAATCCATGTCCAGCGGCAACTGCGTCGATTCATAACCTTCCTGACGCGCGATCTCGTCGCGCTGGCGTTCGATGTAGCCGTGGTACTTGGCATGGATCTCGACCTGCTCGGCAACCTCTGCTGCATCGACGCTCTGTACTCCCGGCAGCGTCATCAGGCTTTCGTATGTCACCTCCGGACGGCGCAGCAAGTCGTACAAGGAATACTCGCGCTCAATTTCCCTGCCCAGTACGCGCTCGGCATCGGCCTTGTCCAGCATGCGCGGATTGACCCAGGTAGATTTGAGGCGCTCCAGTTCGCGCGCGATCTTTTCGCGTTTTTGTTCGAAAGCCTGCCAGCGCATGTCATTGACCAGACCCAGCTTGCGACCGGTCTCGGTCAGGCGCATGTCGGCGTTGTCTTCGCGCAACTGCAAACGATATTCCGCGCGACTGGTGAACATACGGTACGGCTCGGACACGCCGCGCGTGATCAGGTCGTCCACCAGCACGCCCAGATAGGCTTCGTCACGGCGCGGACACCAGGTTTCTTTTTCCTGCGCCTGCAAGGCAGCGTTTGCTCCCGCCAGCAATCCCTGTGCGGCAGCTTCTTCGTAGCCGGTGGTGCCGTTGATCTGCCCGGCAAGAAACAGGCCGGCGATGGTCTTGCTTTCCAGCGACATCTTCAGATTGCGTGGGTCAAAGTAGTCATATTCGATCGCATAGCCGGGGCGTGTGATGTGCGCGCTCTCCAGCCCCTTGATCGAGCGCACCAGCGCAAGCTGGGTGTCGTAGGAAAGGCTGGTCGAGATGCCGTTTGGGTAGATCTCGTGCGTACTCAGTCCTTCCGGCTCTAGGAATATCTGGTGCGAATCTTTGCCCGCAAAACGAGTGATCTTGTCCTCGATAGAGGGACAATAGCGAGGGCCTACTCCCTCTATAACACCCGTGAATAATGGAGATTCTCCCAGACCGTTGCGGATGATCTCGTGCGTGCGCGCATTGGTCTGGGTGACCCAGCAGGGCAATTGGCGCGGATGCTGTTCCGCGCGGCCCATGAACGAGAACACCGGCACGGGTGTATCGCCATGCTGTTCCTGCATCACGGAAAAGTCGATGCTGCGCCCGTCGATGCGTGGCGGAGTGCCAGTCTTCAGGCGCCCGGTCGGCATGCCCAGTTCGCGCAGATTCTTTGCCAGCCCGACAGAAGGTGGATCTCCAGCGCGCCCGGCCGGATAGTTGGTCAGACCAACATGCACCAGTCCGGCCAGAAAAGTCCCTGTCGTGAGCACCACTGTCTTCGCGTGATAACTCAGGCCGAGCTGAGTCTGTACGCCAACGACACGCCCTTGTTCGAGCAGCAGTTTCTCGACGGGTTGCTGGAACAGGCTGAGATTGGGCTGGTTTTCCAGCCGCTTGCGGATCGCCTGTTTATAGAGTGCACGGTCAGCCTGTGCGCGCGTCGCGCGAACTGCCGGTCCTTTGGAAGCGTTGAGGATGCGGAACTGGATGCCGCCTTCGTCGGTGGCAGCCGCCATGGCGCCGCCGAGCGCATCCAACTCCTTGACTAAATGACCTTTTCCTATTCCACCGATGGACGGATTGCAGGACATCACGCCCAAGGTTTCAATGTTGTGGGTGAGCAGCAAGGTTTTGCAGCCCGCACGCGCGCTGGCCAGCGCGGCTTCCGTGCCTGCATGGCCGCCACCGATCACAATGACATCGAATTGTTTCGGGTCGCGCATTCGTCACTCGCAAAAAAGAGGACGCGCATCATAACTCAATAGACAAATCCGGCGAAAGCTAAAACGGGAAAAATTGTTTCACGTGAAACACTTTGCGGCTATTTTCCGATGCAGAAACGGCTGAATATCTCGCCCAGCAGGTCGTCCGCGCTGAATTCGCCCGTGATGCTGTTGAGCGCTTCCTGCGCCTGGCGCAGTTCTTCAGCGAAAAGCTCAGGGCGATCAAGTTGTTGTCCTGCATCAGCCAAGTGTTGTATTGCGGCGGTAAGTGCTTCGAGATGGCGTGCCCGCGCCATGAATACGCCGGTCTCCTGGTGCCAGCCGATGATCTCAAGCAGTCTTTCTTCCAGGACGGGCATGCCTGCACCGGTCTTGGCGGACAAATAGAGGTGTGTCTCTATTCCTCGCTGTTCAACGCCAGGCTGATGCCCGCTGAGATCAATCTTGTTGTGCAGGTGCAGGCGCGGGGTTTTGGCCGGCAGTTGCGCCAGCACGGCTTGTTCTTCCGGTTCGGCGCGCGGCTGCGACTCGTCCAGCAACACCAGCACCACGTCGGCATGAGCCAGCGCCTGACGGGTGCGATCCATGCCCATATTCTCTACCGCATCGGTGCTTTCGCGCAGGCCGGCCGTATCGACCAGATGCAGCGGCACTCCGCGCACTTGTAAGGATTGGCGTATTGCGTCGCGGGTGGTGCCGGGTATCTCACTCACCAGCGCCACCTCTTCCCCGGCGAAGCGGTTGAGCAGACTTGATTTGCCGGCATTGGGCGCTCCCACCAGCACCACCTGCGCTCCTTCGCGCAGGATGCTGCCCTGCCTCGCCAGACCCGCGATCCTGTCCAGCTCGCTACTTAGCGCCGCCAGCTTGTCGGCGCTAAGCTCACGGTCGCTTGCCTCGATCTCTTCCTCGGGAAAATCCAGCGTCGCTTCCACCAACATGCGCAAGTCGATCAATTTCTCCACCGCGCCGTAGATGGCTGCCGAGAACTCGCCCTGCAGGGAGCGCATGGCGCTGCGCGCCGCTTGTTCGGTAGTGGCATCGATCAGGTCGGCCACGCTTTCCGCTTGAGCGAGGTCCATTTTGTCGTTGAGGAAGGCGCGCTGGGTGAATTCGCCCGGCTGCGCCAGCCGCGCACCCAGTTCAAGGCAGCGATGCAGCACGGATTGCAGCACGGCCGGACCACCGTGGCCCTGTAGCTCCAGCACTTCTTCGCCTGTGTACGAATGGGGCGCAGGGAAATACAGGGCGATACCCTGATCCAGCGTGCTGCCGTCAGCAGCCAGGAAGGGGGTGTAAATCGCAGATCTGGGGGAGAGTTGGCGTCCGGTCAGTGTGGCGGCCATTGCGGCCAAACCCTGCCCGGATACCCGCACCACGCCGATGCCACCGCGCCCGGGGGCGGTGGCGATCGCCGCGATATTGTCAGGCTTTGGCGCCACCTTTGCGCGCGGCTTCGGTACCGCGGTTGATGTACCACTGCTGGGCGATGGAAAGGATGTTGTTCACGATGGAATACAGCACCAATCCGGCAGGAAAGAAGAAGAACATCACGCTGAATGCGATCGGCATGATTTGCATCATCTTTGCCTGCATGGGATCCGGAGGTACCGGGTTCAGCTTGGTCTGGATCAGCATGCTGATGCCCATAACGATAGGCAAGACAAAATAGGGGTCGGTTGCCGACAGGTCGGTGATCCAGCCGGTGAATGGTGCGTGACGCATCTCCACGCTGGACAGAATGGCCCAGTACAGCGCGATGAACACCGGGATCTGGATCAGCACCGGCAGGCAGCCGCCCAGCGGATTGATCTTCTCGGTCTTGTACAGATCCATCATGACCTTGTTCAGTCGCTCGCGGTCGTCGCCATATTGTTTCTTGATTAGCTCCAGCTTGGGCGCCACCACGCGCATCTTGGCCATGGAGCGGTAGCTGGCAGCCGACAACGGGAAGAACGCGAGCTTGATCAGCACGGTGAGCAGGATGATGGCCACACCCCAATTGCCCACCCAGTCGTTGATATGCGACATCAGCCAGAAGATGGGCGTCGCAAAGATCGTCAGCCAGCCGTAATCCACCGTCAGGCCAAGTCCGGAGGCAATCTCGTCCAGTCTGGATTGTGCGGGACCGACATAGAGCGGCGTGGTGATGCGGGCTGTCTGGCCGGGCTCTATGCTTGCTGTCGGAATAACCACCCCGGCGGAGAACAAGTTCCCGTCCAGCTTTTTCGTGTAGAACTCGCGCACTTCCTTGCCCTGCGGCAGCCAGGCTGCGACAAAATAGTGCTGCAGCATCGCAATCCAGCCGTTGTCGGGATTGCGCGGCAATTCGGCTTTGTTCTTCTCGATATTGGCAAACTCGATCTTCTGGAATTTCTCTGCGTCCGTGTACACGGCCGGGCCGGTATAGGTGGGCAGGAACTTCGAATCGCCTTCCGGGGGATTGGAATCCCTGACGAACTGGAAGTATGCCGATGGCGTCAGTGCAGAATTACCCTTGTTCTCGATCTCGAAGACGACGTCAACAAGATAGCTGTCGCGATGGAATACATAGGTTTTACTGACTTTTGCCTTACCCGCCGAAACAGCGCTCAGGCGTACCTCGACCGTATCCTTGCCCTCGGCCAGCTCAAAAGTCTCGCCTGGAGCGGTGTAGTCGCCATTATGGGTGGGCAGATCCTTGCCCAGCAAACCGGATTGGGCCAGGTAAGTGCCGCCTTCGCCTTGCTGGAACAGGGTGAGCGGCTTGGTCTGATCGGCGGAGCCTTTGTGTTTGAGCAGGTCGATATGTTGCAGATTGCCGCCGGCCGTATTGATCTCGGCACGCAGTGTATCGGTCGTAACGGTGATCTTTTTGCCTGCAGGCATCGCCAACGCTTCTACCGTCGCTGGCGCGGTTGCTTGTGGGGCTGACTTTGCGGGTATGGCAGGAACCGAAGGGTCGGTAGCGGCTGTAGCGGTCGTAGCAGGCGCGGGCGGCTGGTTCTGTCGCAGCCATTCGTTCCACAGCACGATCAGCGAAAAGGAGAAGATCAGAAACAAGAACAGCCGTTGAAAACCCATTGCACTTTCACCTGTTAGTTATTCATGGGACAGGATCGTATCCGCCCGGATGCCAAGGGTTGCATCGTGCAACCCGCTTGATGGTAAGCCAAAAACCCTTGAGCGCACCATGTTTGGTGATCGCTTCGATGGAATATTGGGAGCAGGAAGGATGGAAGCGGCAGGTAGGCGGAAGCAGTGGCCGTATCAGCCACTGATAACCCTTAACCAGCAACAACAGAAGGTGTTTCATGCATTCACCGCAAGAATTCGTTCCAGTGCCGCTCTGAGCGCATCGACGGCCTCTCGCCATTCCGCGCGGCCCGGCTGCTTGCGCAGCCTGATCACCACATCCCGACTCGATCCTTGTCGTGCAACCTTCCTGAATTGCTCTCGAATCAATCTCTTGAGTCGATTCCTGGCAACCGCAGTCGGTGCCACGCGCTTGCTGACCGTCGCACCCAAACGTGCATGACCGGCCCCACTATCGACCCAATGGATCGCAAACCAACTCGTTATTTGCGCCCGGCTTTGCAGTACCCGGGAAAAACCCTCCCGGCGCAGCAAACGATAACGCCGGGGAAAAGTCTGTCTATCCCGATTACACGCCAAGACGCGCCCGGCCGCGGGCGCGGCGCGCAGCGATAACGGCACGGCCGCCCTTGGTTTTCATGCGTACCAGAAAACCATGGGTGCGTTTTCTTTTGGTGACCGACGGTTGAAATGTGCGTTTCATGCTTGCTCCTGACTGTTTTATCTATTGAAAAGCGCGCGATTACAATCTCTTGAGCGCTTCCTGTCAAGTGTTTTTATGCTGTGGATAACTTTTGCCAGAGCTTGTAGAATGCAGCGCAACCTTTGCAATGCTAATTCCAACACTTTATGTCTGCCATGAGCCTGTCTGGTAGCTGCCTTCGTTTTTTCAAGGAACAGCTTCCTCCACAACAATTCAATTCGTGGATCAAGCCGCTGGTCTTTGAGATCAACGGTGACAAACTCATTCTGACTGCTCCCAACAGCTTTACCTTGCGCATCATCCAGGACCGGTTCCTGCCGGAGATTTCCAAGCGGGCCCAGCCATATTTTTCCAGCCCGCCGCAGATCGAGTTGCGCATAGAAAAACGTGCCGCCAAGGCGACTACCACCCCTCCTCCGAATCCTGTGCCCACCAAAACGGTGGCTCCAGCCGCAAAGAACGGCAAGAATCCGAACAAGCTGAACCCGGCACTGATCTTTGATACTTTCGTCACCGGTAAAGCCAATCAACTGGCACACGCCGCTGCAATCCAGGTTGCTGAAGCTCCGGGTGTGACCTATAACCCATTGTTTATTTACGGCGGCGTTGGCTTGGGCAAGACCCACTTGCTTCAATCCATCGGCAACCTGGTCAACAAGCAGAACCCGCAGGCCAAGGTTTGTTATGTCCACGCCACCAACTACATATCTGGTGTCGTACGAGCATTTCAGACGAAAAATTTCGATGAATTCAAGCAATTCTACAATTCCCTGGATCTGCTGTTGATCGACGATATCCAGTTCATCGCCGATAAACCCGGCACACAGCAGGAGTTCTTCTACACCCTTAACTCGTTGATTGACACTAATAAACAAGTTGTTATCACCTGCGATACTTTCCCGAAAGAGATTTCCGGCATTGAACCCCGCCTCACTTCCCGCTTCACTTGCGGGCTGACTGTAGCCATAGAGCCGCCTGGTCTGGAAATGCGCGTTGCCATCCTGCTGCAGAAATCATCTGCCAGCGGCTCCCCGATCACGGAAGATATTGCCTTCTTCATCGCTAAGCATGTGCGCTCCAATGTGCGCGAACTGGAAGGTGCTCTTAACCGTATCGAGGCGTATGCGCGCTTCCACAAGCGCCCCATCACCATCGAGCTGGCCAAGGAAGCCCTGAAAGACCTGCTGGCTGCACAGAACAAACAAGTTTCCATTGAAAACATCCAGAAAACAGTTGCTGATTTCTACCGCATCAAGATCGTTGACCTGCTTTCCAAAAAGCGCTCCAGAATCATTGCCCGACCGCGCCAGATCGCCATGACACTGGCCAGAGAGTTAACCCAGTTGAGTTTGCCTGAGATCGGCAATGCTTTTGGCGGCAGAGATCACTCAACCGTCCTGCATGCCTGCAAAACCATAGAATCCTTGAGAAACTCTGATTCGGCACTTGGCGCCGATTTCAGCCTGTTGAACCAGACCTTGCGCGGATGATCGTGTATGGCCTGTGTGTAGTTTGTTGATGAGACCAATAACAAGAAAATGGGAGAAGATTATGCACAAACAATTCACAGTTAATGAAATAGTTATCCAGCACGTAGTTTATTCTTAACTTGTTAAAACAATAGGCAAAATCGATCTATCCACAATTTTTCTACATATTATTAAGATTATTAAGAATTTAAAGAAAGAACCTTATGTTCATCAAACAAATCGACCGAAACGAACTTCTGAAACCGCTACAGGCAGTCGTGGGCATCGTTGAACGCAAGCAACCATTGCCTATCCTTTCGAATGTACTAATCAAGAAGAACAAGGAAGGTGCCAGATTCATCACCACAGATCTGGAGATACAGATCGAAGCCCAACTCAAAGCCGATCTGGATGGCAGCGATAGTGCGATCACCATCTCAGCCAAGAAGCTGCAGGAGATACTGAGAGCCATACCGGACAACAGCAGCGTTTCCCTGGATGACCAGGAAAACAAACTGCTGGTCAAAGCGAACAAGAGCCGCTTCAGCTTGCAGACCCTGCCGGCGCAGGATTTCCCGATGTTATCCGAACAACTGGTCGGGGCAAGCAAGGTCGAGATCCAGCAAGGCACACTGCGCAGATTGCTCAGTTCTGTGCAGTACGCCATGGCGCAGCAGGATATTCGCTACTACCTGAATGGCGTATTGCTGGTTGTTGACGGCACAAGCATCAAGCTGATTGCTACTGACGGCCACCGTCTTGCCTTCATCAGCGAAGAATTACCCGAGAGCCACAAAAAACAGGAAGTCATCCTCTCACGCAAGACCGTCAACGAGCTACTGAAGCTGTTAGCGGATTCCGAGGAAAAGGTGCAGCTGGAACTGGCCGAGAAACAGGTCCGCATCTCTTTTGCCGACGTGGTGCTGACCTCCAAAGTCATCGACGGCAAATTCCCTGATTACAACCGCGTCATCCCCACACACACCAATCATTTGACGCTGGATAGACTGACCATCATGCAGGCATTACAACGCGCCGCCATCTTGTCAAACGAGAAGTTCCGTGGTGTCCGTCTGCTGCTGACAGAGAAGAACTTGCGCATCATCAGCAGCAACAGCGAGCAGGAAGAAGCCCAGGAAGACATCGAGAACGACTACTCCGGGGCATCGCTGGATATCGGATTTAATGTGAATTACCTGCTGGACGGCATCAACAACATCGGCACCCAAACCATCACCCTGTCCTTTGGCGATCAAAACAGCAGTCTGTTGATCACCATCCCGGAAAAGGATAACTACAAATATGTAGTCATGCCGATGCGCATCTAAATTGTTCCACGTGAAACAGAAGGCAAAAAAAACACATGAGTGAAAATTACGACGAATCAAGCATCCAGCAACTCGAAGGATTGGAAGCGGTCCGCAAACGCCCCGGTATGTATATCGGCGATACATCCGACGGCACCGGCCTGCACCACATGGTGTTCGAGGTGGTAGACAACGCCATCGACGAATCGCTGGCTGGACACTGCGACGATATCAAAGTCATCATTCATGGGGATAACTCCATCTCCGTGGCCGATAACGGCCGCGGTATTCCCATCGGCATCAAGTTCGACGACAAGCACGAGCCAAAACGCTCGGCAGCCGAGATCGTGCTGACCGTGCTGCATGCGGGTGGCAAGTTCAACCAGAATAGCTACAAGGTATCCGGCGGTCTGCACGGCGTGGGCGTCTCCTGCGTCAATGGCCTATCCGAATGGCTCAAGCTAACGACTTATCGCGACGGCAAGAAGTTCGGCCTGGAATTCGTGCGCGGCGTGGTTAAGGATCGCCTGATCGAGAACCAGAAAGGCGTCGAAGTATCCCCAGTACGCGAGTTGGGCGACAGCAACAAGCGCGGTACCGAAGTCCACTTCCTGGCGGATAAGGAAATCTTCGGCAACGTCGAATTCCATTACGAAATCCTGGCCAAGCGCCTGCGCGAACTTTCCTTCCTGAATAACGGCGTAAAGATAGAACTGATCGACCAGCGCACCGGCAAGAGCGAGAACTTCGCCTACTCCGGCGGCGTGCGCGGTTTCGTCGAGTACATGAACAAAAGCAAGTCGGTGCTGCATCCCAAGTGTTTTCAGGCCACTGGCGAGAAAGACAACATCACCGTTGACGTCGCCATGCAGTGGAACGACAGCTATTCCGAGGTTGTGCAGTGCTTCACCAACAACATCCCCCAGCGCGACGGCGGCACCCATATGACCGGTCTGCGCATGGCGATGACTCGCGTCATCAACAAGTACATCGAGGATAACGAACTAGCCAAGAAAGCCAAGGTGGACACCACTGGAGACGATATGCGCGAGGGCCTGACCTGCGTGTTGTCGGTCAAGGTGCCTGATCCGAAGTTCTCATCCCAGACCAAGGACAAGCTGGTTTCCAGCGAAGTACAGCCAGCTGTGAACGAGGTCGTGTCGCAAAAGCTTGCCGATTTCCTGCTGGAAAACCCGATCGACGCCAAGATTATTTGCGGCAAGATCATCGACGCTGCCCGCGCCCGCGATGCCGCCCGTAAGGCGCGCGAACTGACACGCCGCAAAGGCATCCTGGACGGCATCGGCCTGCCGGGAAAACTGGCCGACTGCCAGGAAAAGGACCCTGCACTGTCCGAGCTGTACCTGGTCGAGGGTGACTCCGCCGGCGGCTCCGCCAAGCAAGGCCGCGACCGAAAGTTCCAGGCAATCCTGCCGCTCAAGGGCAAGATCCTCAACGTCGAGCGCGCCCGCTTCGAAAAGCTGATCTCCTCACAGGAGATTGCCACGCTGATCACCGTGCTGGGCACCGGTATCGGCAAAGAGGAATACAACGCCGACAAGCTGCGCTACCACCGCATCATCATCATGACCGACGCGGACGTGGACGGTGCGCACATCCGTACCCTGTTGCTCACCTTCTTCTACCGCCAGATGCCCGAACTGGTCGAGCGCGGCCACATCTACATCGCCCAACCGCCGCTGTACAAGATCAAGAAAGGCCGCGACGAGCGCTACCTCAAGGACGAACACGAGTTGAAAAATTACATGCTGGGCACAGCGCTGGACGGCGCCGCTTTCTACCCCGCGCTCGACGCCACACCCATACAGAGCGAAGCGCTGGGCGAGATCGCCAAGCAATACTTCCTGGCTGAAGCCGTCATCGACCGCCTCTCGCACTTCATCGCACCCGAAGCCAGCCACGCCCTGCTAATCCTGCCCGCCCTGTCGCTGGACGACGAAGCCAAGGCAAAGGAAAGCGCCAAGCTGCTGGAAGACGTCTGCGGCGGCGTCATCCGCGCCGAAGTCGAAACCGACATCAACGGCGAACTGCGCCTGCGTCTGGAAAAGCTGTTCCACGGCAACTACTCGCTGAGCTACCTGGACCGCGAGTTCCTGCAAAGCGGCGATTACGTGCAGATCCGCCAGACCGCCGACGCACTCAACGGCCTGATCTCCCCCACCTCCTACGCCATGCGCGGTGAACAGAAGCGCGGCGTGACCAGCTTCAAACAAGCCATCGAATGGCTGCTGGAAGACGCCAAGAAGGGCGTCGCCATCCAGCGCTACAAAGGTTTGGGAGAGATGAATCCCGAGCAACTATGGGAGACCACCATGGACGTGAAGAACCGCATTTTGCTCAAGGTGCGCATCGAGGATGCCGTGGGGGCGGATGAGATATTCACTACGCTGATGGGGGATGTGGTTGAGCCGCGCCGTGCGTTCATTGAGAAAAATGCGTTGGGTGTGAAGAATCTGGATGTGTAATACGTTCTGAGGAAAAATCCTCAGAATTAAAGAACTCACGGAGCTGTTAACTCCGGAGGTTGCGGCCTAACAAACCGCTTAAGGTGCGTATCCCATAGTGGACGCAACAGTGGATGTTGTTGCTATCTCGAGGCCGGAGGCTAGTAAATTTATGGGACAAGCCGGTGCTCAAGGTTATTCGCGGTAAGCCGAGAGCCGCGCTATGCAACGGCGCGATATAAATAGCCAACCCTTAACAAGTTGGCAGCGCTGCCAGCGTAATCAAGGTTAATAACCATGTTTACACTAGCAATCAAACTAGAGTTGAGCTACAAGCAGTTGGTACAGATAATCGGCCTGCTGCTCATGTTTTTCTCTTAGTCCTGAAACCGCTCCGAAAGGGGCGGTTTTCTTTTCTGAACGAAGAGCATCCATGGAAGCCAATAGCCACGCGGCTTCCAGCGTAGGCTGCTCAAAACGCACTACAAGCGACTTTCAGGATGCTGGTGGGGGGTAGGGTCCAAGCAGAACAAATCCGCTCCTGGCGCGGCAAGCTCACCACGAGCGGATTTGGAAGGACTGACTTACTTCTTGGTGGTCTTCTTGGCTGCCGGTTTCTTTGCGGCGGGTTTGGCGGCGACTTTTTTGGTGGCCGTTTTCACGGTCGTTGTCTTGGCCTTGGTCGTCGCCGTCTTGGTGGTTTTCTTGACCGCCGGTTTTTCGGCCGCAGTTTTGGTCGTAGTCTTCTTCACTGTCGTCTTGGCTTTCGGCGCAGCTTTTTCATTGGTGGTCTTTGCCTTGGTCGTCGCTTTCTTGGCCGCCGGCTTCCGCGCGGTCTTTGCCTTGCCTGTCCCGCCCTTCGCTGCTTTCGCGGCGATCAGTTCCAGTGCTTCTTCCAGCGTCACCGCTTCCGGCGTCACGTCCTTGGGCAGGGTCGCATTGACCTTGCCGTGGCGCACGTAGGGGCCGTAGCGGCCGCTGCAGACTTCGACGGGTGCCATGTCGGCAGGATGTTCGCCTAGCGCACGCAACACGGTGTTGCCGCCGGTTTTGGCTTGGGCCAGCAGTTCCATGGCACGATCCAGGCCGATGTCGAAGATGCTGTCGGTGCGCGGAATGGATTTGAATTTGCCATCATGGCCGATGTAGGGACCGAAGCGGCCGATATTGACGATGACCTTCTTGCCCGACTCGGGGTGAGTGCCGACTTCGCGTGGAAGCGAGAGCAGCTTTAGAGCGGAGGCAAGATCGGCGGTCTCCAGCGGCATCTCTTTCTGCCAGGAAACGCGCTTGGGTTTGGTCTTGGCGCCCTCTTCCACTTCACCGAGCTGCACATACGGTCCGTAAGGTCCGCGCAGCAACAAAACGATCTGTCCGGTTTCCGGATGAACGCCCAGTTCCTTGCGTGCTTCGCCCGCATCCTCTTCGCCACCGAGGCTGCGCGTGTAGTCGCACTCGGGATATCCCGTGCAGCCGATGAAACTGCCACGCTTGCCGAGGCGTTTGGACAGCGGTTTGCCGCACTTCGGGCAGGGTTCTTCCAGAATCTCGGTGCCCGGGCGATCGACGTCTTTCTTCTCGCCCAGCAGTTTGTTGAAGCCTTTCCAGAATTCATCGAGTACCGGGATCCAGTCACGCTTGCCCTCGGAGATATCGTCGAGCTCGTCTTCCAGGTTCGCAGTGAATCCGTAATCGACGTAGCGCGTGAAGTGCTCGTTGAGGAACTTGATGACCACGCGGCCCACGTCGGTGGGCATGAAGCGCTTTTTGTCCAGTGTGGCATACTCGCGCGCCTGCAGCGTGGAGATGATGGTGGCGTAAGTGGAAGGACGGCCGATGCCGTATTCTTCCAGCGCCTTCACCAGACTGGCTTCGGAGAAGCGCGGCGGCGGTTGAGTGAAGTGCTGCTCGCCGTACAGTTTTTCGATGGGCAGCACATCGCCCTCGACCAGCGGCGGCAACTTGGCGCTGTCTTCTTCTTCGGCATCGTCCACGTCTTCCATGTACACGCCGATGAAACCGGGGAATACCAGTGTCTGGCCGGAAGCGCGGAACAGGGTGTCGTCGCTGCTCAGACGGATATCGACGCTCACGGTGTCGAAACGAGCGGGCGACATCTGGCTGGCCAAGGTGCGCTTCCAGATCATCTCGTACAGACGCATCTGGTCGATGTTCAGGTGATCGCGCAGGCTGTCTGGTGTGCGCAAGATGGAGGTCGGGCGGATGGCTTCGTGCGCTTCCTGCGCATTCTTGGCCTTGCTCTTGTAGACGGGTTGCTTGGCTGGCAGGTATTCGGCGCTGAAGTTGTCGCCAATGTATTGGCGAATCTCGGCCACGGCTTCGTTCGCCAGATTCACCGAGTCGGTACGCATGTAGGTGATCAGACCAATTGTTCCCCCACCAATATCAACGCCTTCGTACAACGATTGCGCAGTACGCATGGTGCGGTCGGAGGTCATGCCCAGTTTACGCACGGCTTCCTGTTGCAGGGTTGAAGTCGTAAACGGTGCGGTCGGGCTGCGTTGCTTGGCTTTCTTTTCGACGCGCACCACTTTTGGCGGCAACTTGGCGTCGTTCAGCTTGGCGTGGATGGCGTCGTATTCGGCCTGGCTGCCGATGCTGAGTTGCTCCAGCTTTTTGCCCTGGAACTGAAAAAGCTTAGCAGTGAACGGGATGCTGTTCTTAAGGCTGTCCAGATGCACCGACCAATATTCCTGGCTCTTGAATTTTTCGATCTCGAGTTCGCGCTCGACGATCAGGCGCAGCGCGGGACTTTGCACGCGGCCTGCCGACAAGCCGGGGCGAATCTTGCGCCACAGCAGCGGCGAGAGATTGAAACCAACCAGGTAATCCAGCGCGCGCCGCGCCTGCTGCGCATTTACCAGCGGGATGGAAATTTCGCGCGGATGGGCGACGGCAGCTTTAACAGCGGATTCGGTGATCTCGTGGAACACCACGCGCTGCATGGTTTTGCCCTTGAGTGCGCGCTTGCCCTTCAGCAGTTCCGAGATGTGCCAGGCAATCGCCTCACCTTCTCTATCCGGGTCAGGCGCCAGGTAGATGTGATCGGCGGCGGCGGCGGCTTTGGCTATCTCGTCGACATGTTTGGAGTTTCGCGCGATGGTCTCGTACTTCATGGCGAAGTTGTCGTCGGGGTCGACAGCGCCGGTCTTGGGAACGAGGTCGCGCACGTGACCGTAGGAGGCGAGGACTTCGAAGTCCTTGCCGAGATATTTCTTCAGGGTCTTGGCTTTGGCCGGAGACTCGACGATAAGCAGGTTGGATGCCATTTATATAAGGTTCAGTGTGCCTGCGTCATGTCGGCCGGGGTCAGCAGGTCCTCGATCAGCATCGGGTCAAGGTCTTCGTGCTGGCTCCACAGCACCATCAATACGATGAGCTTCACTTTGTCCAGAGACAGATTCTTGCGACCCAGCGCGAGTACGCGGTCGATGATCATCTCGCGCTCTATCGGGGTGATCACCTTGTTGTGTTCCCAGAACGCCAGAAAGCGCAGGCCCTCGGGGCTGATGCGCTGTTCCTCAAAATCGGTGTAGAGGCGGATGCCGCTGTGATTGATGCTCTCGGGATATTCTGCGCGCGTGATCTGCTGCAGACCGGCCAACCAGGTCAGTGCCTGATTGATGTCGTCCTCTTCAAAGCCTGCTGCGCTGAGCTTGACGCTGAGTTTGTCATGGTCCGGGTAGCTACCGATATCGAAGTAGCTTTCAAACAAAAATAAAAGGATGTCGAACATTTAGGGTGTTTTCAGGTGATGCGTTGATATAAGCCGCCGGGCAAGGATGCGATGTGCCCATCGAGTTCAAGTTGCAACAGGATGGCGGATAGCTCGGATATCGTCAAGCCGCTACGCTGTGAGAGAGTGTCGGAATCGAGCGGATCGAAGCCGAGATGGGCGAATAAGGGGTGTTCGGGTAGGTTTTGGCCCAGAGGGGATGAAACCGGGATGGCGCGACCCAACTCCTCCAGAATGTCCCGCGCGGTCTCGACCAGCTTCGCACCCTGCTTGATCAGGGCGTGGCATCCCCTGGATTGGGGGGAATGAATGGAGCCGGGAATGGCGAAAACCTCGCGTCCCTGCTCCAGCGCCATGCGCGCGGTGATGAGCGAACCGCTTTGTACCGACGCCTCGACCACCAGACAACCCAGGCTCAGCCCGCTGATGATGCGGTTGCGGCGCGGGAAGTTGGCAGCCAGCGGCGGTGTGCCGAGCGGGAATTCGGAAACGATGGCACCGAACTGCGCCAAACGATGAGCGAGCTCGCGGTTGGAGGCGGGATAGACCTTGTCCAATCCGGTGCCGACCACGGCAACGCTGGAAGCAATGCCCTGCAGCCCGCCGACATGGGCGGCGGTATCGATGCCTTGCGCCATGCCGCTGACAATGCACAATCCGGCATCCGAAGCCGACTGGGCAAAGGCTTCAGCATTGCGTTTGCCCTGCGCGGTAGCATTGCGGCTGCCCACGATGGCCAGTGCGGGCGCATTCAGCAGATCCAGCCTGCCCTTCACGTACAGAATCAAGGGCGGATCTGTGGTGTTGAGAAGCGACTGCGGGAATTCTGCATCGGCGACGGTGAGGATGTGGTTGAGCGGATCGTCCAGCCAGTCGGCAACAACGGCAAGTGCGGAATCGTCGCGGCTATCGGTTATGGCGCGTGCAACGGCAGGCTTGACGTACTGCGAGAGTGATGAGACAGAAGCCTGCAAAACAGCTTCGGGAGAAGCGAAGGCCTGTAGCAGACGCCGCAGACCCTCATTGCCCAAGCCAGGAACCCGGCTCAGGTTCAGCCACGACGCAAGCGAAGCGTCTAGCGGCATGGTTTACTCGGGTGTACGCGCCGTATCCAGCAATTGCACCGGCAAGCGGGTCTGCATCACCAGCGCGTAGGAAACCTTATCGAACACGCGGAACACGAACACCGTGCCGTAGCGCACATCCGGCAATACTGTGTCGCCAGTGAACAGGCCGGGCTTGTCCAGCACTTCGCCCTTCTGGTACACGGAAAGTACGTGACCATTCTCCAGACCGTCGCGCTTGCCCTTGTTGAGCGTGATCACGGCATTCTGGCCTGCCTGCACGACGCCGCCGTAAATAGAGATTACCTTGGCGGAAATATCCTTGCCCGGGGCGCGCGGCAGATAGTTGGCGGCAAAACCAGAGGTGGATTGCGCAAAACGGTCGCCCTTGTGAATTTCCATTACAGAGCGAGTAATCCTCAAAGAGGAGACCTCGCCGAACTTCTCCACAATAGCATCGCCTAGATAAACTACCTCGTGGCCCAGTTCTTCGCCCGTATCGGGATCGACGAATTTTCGGTCGGGACGGTAGATTTGCCAAGACTTGCCCTTGTCGTCGGGCATGCCTTCGGCATAAGCGACATCGTCATAACCCAGAAGTTGTCGCTGTTCATACGTTCCGGCCAACACCGGCGAACCCTCCATCTCATCCTCCTCGATTACCAACGGACGGGCGAGGAAAGGGCCGATATCTTTGAGCGAGACGGAAGGAATTGCTTCGCTGGTCCCTGCCACTTCACGGGCACGTGGGGACAAGCGGGTGACGCCAGCATCGGAAGAGATCACGTCTGTAACGGGAACGTCTGTAGCAGCAGGCAAGCCGCCGACGTAGAGTGTGTTGGTCGAGTGATCCAGATAAACCACGTCTCCGGGATAGATCCAGTGCGGGTCCTTGATGGTGTCCTTGTTGAAACCCCAGATCTGCGGCCACTTCCAGGGGTCCTTGAAGAATGTGGCGGAGATATCCCAAAGCGTATCGCCCTTCACCACGACATAGCGATCCGGTGCGTTTTCCTGCAACTGCAACTCATCGGCAAACACGGCAATGGGCAACAGGAGACAAATCAGCGATATAATCTTGCGCATGGAAAACTCCAGCAAAGTAAGGAAAGTGCGGTGTGATGTTTGCACGGCGGTTTAAATTCTGCATCTAGTCTCTTAAGTTGGCAAGCTTTTATAGATTTCTATGGCTATTCTCCCCATTCTGCAATACCCGGATGAAAGGCTGCACAAGGTCGCGAAAAAGGTCGAAAACGTCGACGGCAGCATCCGGAAACTGGTCAAGGACATGGCCGAGACCATGTACACCGCGCCCGGCATCGGCCTTGCAGCAACGCAGGTGGATCGGCATATCCGGCTGATCGTGATCGACGTGTCGGAGACACATGACGACCTGCGAGTGTTCATCAACCCCGAATTGCTGAAGACCGAAGGAAAAGAAGAGCATGAGGAAGGTTGCCTGTCCGTTCCTGGCATCTACGAGAAAATCAACCGGGCCGAGCGTGTCACCGTCAGGGCGCTCGATGAAAACGGAAAGGAATTCACACTGGACGCCGAAGGACTGCTGGCCGTGTGCATACAGCACGAGATGGATCACTTGCTGGGTAAGGTGTTCGTCGAATACCTGTCCCACCTCAAACAGACCCGCATCCGCGCCAAGCTGAAAAAGCACCGGCGCGAGATTCTCTAAGCCGATCCGTGAAGATCATATTTGCTGGTACCCCGCAATTTGCAGCCGATGCGCTGGAGGCATTGCTGCAGGAGCACGAGGTCGTCGCGGTGCTGACCCAACCGGACCGACCGTCCGGACGCGGCATGCAGCTTGTGGCCAGTCCTGTTAAGCAGCTTGCACAGCAGCATGGTGTGCCGGTGTTGCAACCCGTCACACTCAAATCGGAACAGGCACAGCAGGAAATAGCGGCGCTGAAAGCGGACGTGATGATCGTTGCAGCTTACGGATTGATCCTGCCCAAGGCGGTGCTGCAAATACCGCGACTTGGTTGTCTGAACATCCATGCCTCGCTGTTGCCGCGCTGGCGCGGAGCGGCACCGATACAGCGCGCTATCCTGGCCGGCGACCGCGAGACCGGCATCACCATCATGCAGATGGACGAAGGGCTGGACACCGGGGATATGCTGCTGAAAATATCCTGCCCCATCACCGCAGAGGATACGGCCGAGACGTTGCACGACAAATTGGCCGAACTGGGGGCACAGGGAATAGTCGAGGCCTTGCGGGAACTCGAACAAGGAAAACTGCATCCGGTCAGGCAGGTCAGTGAAAATGCAACATATGCCGCCAAACTCAGCAAGGCCGAGGCGCAGGTGGACTGGACAAGGAGTGCATCAGAGCTGGAAAGGAATGTACGCGGCTACTTCCCGTTTCCTGTTGCGAATACCCAATCAGGCGAAACGCCGATCAAAATACTGAAAGCCAGTGTGGTCGAAGGCAAACAGGCAACTCCGGGGACGGTTCTTGCCATCGACAGGGATGCGATCCATGTCGCCTGCGGCGACGGCGCACTGGCTTTGAAAGTGCTACAGAAGCCCGGCGGCAAGGCGCTACCTGCAGCGCAATTCGTGCAGGGATTTCCAGTCAAGGTCGGCGACCGTTTCGGTAACAGCTGAGCATGCAGCGCATACAACTGGAAGCGGCCAAGGTAGTCAGCAAGGTCGTGCGCGAAGGGCGCAATCTCACCGAAGTGCTGAAGGAAAGTCTGCGCAGGCAGGCAAACCTCACCCCGCAGGAACGCGGTGCATTGCAGGATCTTTGCTACGGCACGCTGCGCTATTACTCGCGACTGACATTCATTCTGGACAGCCTGCTGGAGCGGCCCGTGCGGGAGTCTCCGTTGCGCTGTCTGCTGCTGGTCGCGCTCTATCAATTGCAACACACCCGCGCCGGTCAGCATGCCATCGTCGACCAGGCAGTACGGGCGACCAAGAACGTCAATGGCGCTGCCGGAGGCTTGGTGAATGCCGTGCTGAGGAATTTCCTGCGCAAGCAGCAGGCCTTGCTCGATGCAGCCGATCGGCGGGAAGAGAGTCACTATGCCTATCCGCAGTGGTGGATAGACGCGATGAAGATGCAATACGGAAAGCAGGCTGATGCGATCCTGCTTGCCGGGAACCGGCACCCGCCGATGACGCTGCGCGTGAATGCACGGCAATCCACGGCAAGCGAATATCAGCAAGTGCTGGCATCGCAGGACTTTGCGGCACATATCGTGGCTCCGGATGCGCTGGTGCTGGAACGTCCGGTTGCCGTGGAACGCCTGCCGGAATTTGCCGCGGGCCGTGTCTCGGTCCAAGATGCCGGCGCACAGTTCGCCGCGCGATTGCTGGAAGTGCAGGACGGCATGCGCGTGCTTGACGCGTGCGCGGCACCCGGCGGCAAGAGTGCGCACCTGCTGGAGCTGCGGAACATCGAACTACATGCGCTGGACAAGGACGAGCAGCGTCTGCAGCGAGTGCGCGAGAACATGACGCGACTGCATCTGGAAGCGCGGGTGATATGCGGCGATGCCGCAAGTCCACGGGATTGGTGGGACGGCAAGCCCTACCAGCGCATCCTGGCCGATGTGCCGTGTTCGGCCTCCGGCGTCGTGCGCCGCCATCCCGACATCAAATGGTTGCGCAAGCCGGGCGACATCGACGCGTTCGCGTTGCAACAGGAACAGATACTCGAAGCCTTGTGGCCCTTGCTGGAGAGAGGTGGTAAATTGCTCTATGCGACCTGCTCCGTGTTCGAGCGCGAGAACCGCGAGGTGATCGCCGCGTTCCTGAAAAGACACGAAGAGGCGGCACGGCTCGAATTGTCCGTGCCCGGCATGATGGACGGGCAACTTCTGCCAAATGACGAGCATGACGGGTTCTTCTATGCGTTGCTGCAAAAACAGCCTTGATCTGCTGTTCCGGTCGGTCTTGCTGATCGCACTGTATGCGGGCAGCGCTGTCGCCGTCGCCGAAGGGATCAGCATCACCAAAGCCGAAGCGCGCATGACCGAGGGCGGCCTCCAGCTATCCGCCAATTTCGACGTCAAGTTGTCCGCCCCGGTGGAAACGGCCTTGATGAGCGGCGTCACGCTGCATTTCGTGAGCGAACTGGCGGTAAGCCGCTCGCGCTGGTACTGGTTCGATACCGACGTTACGCGCGAGGAACAGATCGCCAGATTGTCGT
Source organism: Gammaproteobacteria bacterium (assembly GCA_018813765.1). Lineage (GTDB taxonomy): Bacteria > Pseudomonadota > Gammaproteobacteria > Burkholderiales > Gallionellaceae > Sideroxyarcus. The sequence goes on from JAHJBC010000001.1 coordinate 385,968, forward strand.
ACAACGCGCTCACCCGGCAATACCGCATCACGCGCGGCTCGCTGTTCCAGAGTTTTCAGGATCTTAATGCGGCATTGCGCCTGCTCGGCCATCAGGTCGCGACACCGGTACCGGTTTCCGAAATGGACAAGAGTGGCGGCGGATATTTCTCCCGCATGTTGAAGAAGGGCAGCGATTGCTGCTCGGCCTACGCCAGGATGCGTCTGGATGTGAGCAGGTTACCCAAGCCGTTGCAGGTGAACGCCCTGACCAACGATGACTGGAAGCTGGAATCCGCCGAACATCAATGGGAAATCGATCCTGCCATCCTGCAGGCGGGGCCACAGCCATGAAGTATCTGGTCATCATCAGCGGCCTCCTCGGCGCAGCGCTGCTGTATCTGCTGTCCAGCGCCAGCGCAAATACCGACCTGTTCTCGCACAACTACTATGTGCTGCTGGTGATGACGGGCGCACTCGCGCTGGGTCTGGTCGGCCTGGTCGCCTCGCAGACCTGGCAGTTGCGCAGCAAACTTAAGCAACAGGTGTACGGTGCAAAGCTGACGCTGCGCCTGGTCAAGATATTCTCCGTGATCGCGATCATGCCCGGCTTGCTGGTATATGCGGTGTCGGTCCAATTCCTCGAAAAAAGCATCGAATCCTGGTTTGACGTGCGCGTGGAAAAAGCGTTGGAAGGCGGATTGAATCTGGGCCGGAGTTCGCTCGAAAACGGATTGGCCGAAATGGGCAGGAAAGGTCATCTGGTTGCGATGATCCTGGCGGAGCAGGATCCGCGTCGGCACAACATCATCCTTGCGCGCCTTGTGGATGGCGGCGGAGCGCAGGAAGCAGCGGTATTCGGCAACAACGCACAGTTGCTGGCCTTTGCCAGCGACGGCGGCAGAAGCTGGCCCGAGATGCCGTCCACGGAGATGTTGCAGCAAGCCTGGAAACAGAACGGTTCCAGCATGGTGGATACCCTGCCCGACGAACAACTGGCATTGCGAGTATTGATCCCGGTGAAATCCACACTGTGGAAGGATCAGCGCAGAACCCTGCAGTTCATGCAGCCGCTGCCGAAAAAAATCGCCGCCGATGCGGAGACCGTGCAGTCGGTCTACCGCGATTACCAGGAACTGACGCTGTCGCGGCTCGGCCTTAAGCGCTTGTATGGCATCACGCTGACGTTGTCGCTGCTGATCGTGTTGCTGAGTGCCATCTCGGCAGCCTTCTACCTGAGCGAACAATTGAGTGCGCCGCTGGCCGCACTGGCAGCCGGAACGCAAGCCGTGGCACGGGGCGATTTCAGCGGCAACTATCCCGTCTACAGCAGCGACGAACTCGGCGCGTTGAACGGATTATTCAACCAGATGACGCGCTACCTTGCCGATGCGAAGCGACTGGGAGAGCAGCAGCAACTGCAGGTGGAGAACGCCAAGGTCTATCTGGAAAGCATATTGGCTAACCTTTCTTCAGGCGTGCTGGTGGTGGATGGGGAATTGCGTCTGCGTTCTTCCAATCCGAGCGCAAGCCAGATACTGGGAGCGCCGCTGCAGGAGATGGCCGGCAAAACGCTGGCCGAAATCGCCGCGGAGAATGTGCTGTTGAAGCCGTTCATTGCAACGGTGATGAACGGTTTCGGCGATTCTTCGCAGCAGGAATGGGAACGCCAGATAGACCGCATGAGCAAGGCCGGCGACCAGATGCTGTTGCTGCGGGGCACCCGGCTCGCGACTGCGGACGAGAGCGGCTATGTGGTGGTATTCGACGACATCACCCACCTGCTGCAAGCCGAGCGTCAGGCTGCCTGGGGCGAAGTGGCACGCCGTCTGGCGCACGAGATCAAGAACCCGCTGACCCCGATACAGCTTTCCGCCGAGCGCCTGCAGCACAAATTGTCGTCAAGGCTGAACGAGGACGAGGCGCAGTTGCTGCAGCGTGCCACGCAGACCATCGTCAGCCAAGTTGCCGCCATGAAGAACATGGTCACCGAATTCGCCAACTATGCACGTGCACCTGCAACGCGCATGGTGCAGCTCGACATGCATCAGTTGCTCAACGAAGTGATGGGGCTGTACGAAGCCAACAGCAGCCCGATCAGGCTGCAGCTCGGCGCACAGCGGACCATGCTGAACGGTGATGCCACACGCTTGCGCCAGGTCATCCACAACCTGTTGCAGAACGCCCATGACGCGCTACAGCAGACGGAACATCCGCAGATCGTCCTGACCACGGAAAACACCGATGAAGGCGTGTTGAAACTGACGGTGCGCGACAACGGCAGCGGCATTCCGGAAAACCTGCTGGGGCGATTGTTCGAGCCCTACATGACGACCAAGCGCAAAGGGACCGGTCTGGGGCTGGCCATCGTGAAGAAGATCGTCGAGGAACATGGTGGGAAGATATCGATAGAGAACCAGCCGGAGGGCGGGACATGCGTCAGCGTGTTGCTGCCCCTGGCAGAGGAAACCGAGGTGATGCAATGACGACAAGAGACATACTGGTGGTCGATGACGAAATGGGCATACGCGAACTGCTGTCCGAAATCCTGTTCGATGAAGGCTATCGCGTTCATCTGGCGGAGAGCGCCGCCCAGGCGCGCGATCTTCGCGACGAAAAGAATCCCGACCTGGTCCTGCTGGATATCTGGATGCCAGAAACCGACGGGCTCGCCCTGCTCAAGGAATGGGTGGCACAGGAGAAACTGACCATGCCGGTGATCATGATGTCCGGGCACGGCACGATAGAGACTGCGATGGAAGCCATGCGCATCGGTGCTGCAGACTTTCTGGAAAAACCCATCGCACTGCAAAAGCTGCTGGCAGCAGTTGCCAAGGCAATACAGAAGGGCCTTGCTCCTGCACCGTTAGCGGAGCAGTTGCAGGACTCTGTTGCTACCGACATGGTGGAGGGACTGGCGCAGGACGCACTGCGACTGGATCTGCCGCTACGCGAAGCGCGCGAACATTTCGACAGCCTGTATTTTAATTACCAGATGCAAAAGGAGAACGGCAACATCTCGCGCATCGCGGAGAAAGCCGGCATAGAACGCACGCATCTTTACAGAAAGCTGAAACAACTCGGGATAAAACCCATTAAAAGGGGCAACGGTGAATTCCAGTAAATTGCTCGGGAATTACCCTTATGGGTGCTATTGTTGATTAAAAAGGTACCGGTAAGGCATAATCCGCCTCTTCCGTTGCAAAAACATCTTATTTTTCAGTTGGTACGAAATTCTCAGGAGGCAGGAATATGTCTGCGGCGCGTAATGTAACACCCCCGAAATTCAACGATATCACCGGCGCGATTCGCATGCTGGCCGTGGACGCAGTGCAGAAAGCCAACTCCGGCCACCCCGGCGCGCCGATGGGCATGGCCGAGATCGCCGAAGTGCTGTGGAACCACCACCTGCGCCACAATCCGGCCAATCCGAAATGGGCCGACCGCGACCGCTTCGTGCAGTCCAACGGACACGGTTCCATGCTGGTCTACTCGCTGCTGCACCTTTCCGGCTACGACCTGCCGATGGAGGAGATCAAACGCTTCCGCCAGATGCATTCCAAGACGCCGGGCCACCCCGAGTACGGTTATACCGTCGGCGTAGAAACCACCACTGGTCCGCTGGGTCAGGGCATCACCAATGCCGTGGGCATGGCGATGGCCGAGAAGCTGCTGGCCAACGAATTCAACAAGCCCGGCCATACCATCGTCGATCACCACACTTATGTGTTCATGGGCGACGGTTGCATGATGGAAGGCATCTCGCACGAAGCCTGCGCACTGGCCGGTACTTGGGGGCTGGGCAAGCTGATCGCCTTCTGGGACGACAATAACATCTCCATCGACGGCCACATCGACGGCTGGTACACCGACGACACCGCCAAGCGCTTCGAAGCCTACGGCTGGCATGTCATCGCCGACGTGCAAGGTCACGATCCTGAAGAGATCAACCAGGCCATCGTCGCGGCCAAGGCAGTCACCGATAAACCCACGCTGATCTGCTGCAAGACGATCATCGGAGCTGGCTCGCCCGCCAAAGCCGGTACGCACGACGTGCATGGCGCAGCGCTGGGCGATGCGGAAGTTGCCGCAACGCGCGAACACATCGGCTGGAAATATCCTCCGTTCGAGATCCCCGCTCATGTTTATGAAGCCTGGGATGCGCGCACCAAAGGCGAAGGCCTGGAGAAGCTGTGGAACAACAAGTTCGCCGAATACAAGAAGGCGTTCCCGAAAGAAGCCGCCGAGTTCCTGCGCCGTACCAATGGCGACCTGCCGGCCAATTGGGCTGACCACGCTGCCAAGGCAATCGCTGCAGTCAACGAGAAAGCCGAGACCATCGCCACCCGCAAGGCTTCGCAAAACTCGATCAATGCACTGGTTCCGGCCCTGCCCGAATTCCTCGGCGGTTCCGCCGACCTGACCGGTTCCAACCTGACCAACTGGACTGGCGCGCACCACGTCTCCGGCAAGAAGCCCGGCAACTACATCAGCTACGGCGTGCGCGAGTTCGGCATGTCTCACATCATGAACGGCATGGCACTGCACGGCGGCCTGCTGCCGTTCGGCGGCACCTTCCTGATGTTCTCGGAATATGCCCGCAACGCATTGCGCATGTCGGCCTTGATGAAACAGCGCGTGATCTATGTATTCACCCACGATTCCATCGGTCTGGGCGAAGACGGCCCGACTCACCAGCCCGTCGAGCAGACCACGACCCTGCGCTACATCCCCAACATGGATACATGGCGTCCTTGCGACACCGTCGAGTCGATGGTTTCCTGGGTGTGCGCGGTCGAACGCAAGACCGGTCCTTCCTCGCTGATCTTCAGCCGCCAGAACCTGCAATTCCAGAAGCGCGACGCGAAGCAGATAGAGAACATCCGCAAGGGCGGTTACATCCTGTCCGAAGCGGCAGGCGGCAAACCTCAAGCCGTCATCATCGCCACCGGTTCCGAAGTCGACCTGGCAGTGAAGGCACAGGCCGCTCTGGCTACCGAAGGCGTCAACGTGCGCGTGGTGTCTATGCCCTCGACCAACGTGTTCGACCGCCAGGACCAGGCGTACAAGGACAGCGTATTGCCCAAGGGCGTGAAGCGCGTGGCCGTCGAAGCTGGCGTGACCGGACTCTGGTACAAGTATGTCGGCCTGGAAGGCGCGGTCATCGGCATGGATTGCTTCGGCGAATCCGCACCTGCTCCGGAATTGTTCAAACATTTCGGTTTCACCGTCGAGAACGTGGTGAAGACCGTCAAAGGCGTGTTGTAAATCGACAGAAATTTTTATTTACTAGATCGGGAGAAACAAACATGGCAATCAAGATTGGTATCAACGGATTCGGTCGCATCGGTCGCATGGTTTTCCGTGCAGTGGCAAAAGACTTCCCCGAGTTCGAAGTGGTCGCGATCAACGACCTGCTGGAACCGGACTACCTGGCTTACATGCTGAAGTATGACTCGGTACACGGCCGCTTCAACGGTGACGTCAAGGTCGACGGCGGCAATCTGGTGGTGAACGGCAAGAAGATCCGCCTGACCGCCGAGAAAGAGCCAGCCAATCTGAAGTGGAACGAAGTTTCCGCCGATGTCGTGATCGATTGCACCGGTTTCTTTCTCACCACCGAATCATGCCAGGCGCACATCACTGCGGGCGCAAAGAAGGTTGTGCAATCCGCTCCGGCCAAGGACGACACCCCGATGTTCGTGTACGGCGTGAACCACGAGAAGTATGCCGGCCAGGCCATCGTGTCCGCCGCTTCCTGCACCACCAACTGCCTGGCCCCCGTTGCCAAGGTGCTGAACGACAACTGGGGCATCAAGCGCGGTCTGATGACCACGGTGCACGCCGCCACCGCCACGCAGAAGACCGTCGACGGCCCGTCCAAGAAGGATTGGCGCGGCGGCCGCGGCATCCTCGAGAACATCATCCCCTCCTCCACCGGTGCCGCCAAGGCTGTCGGCAAGGTGCTGCCCGAGCTGAACAAAAAGCTCACCGGCATGGCCTTCCGCGTGCCGACTTCCGACGTGTCCGTGGTCGACCTGACCGTCGAACTGAACAAGGAAGCCACCTACGAGGAAATCTGCAAGGCGATGAAGGCAGCTTCCGAAGGCGCGATGAAGGGCGTGCTGGGCTATACCGATGAAAAAGTGGTCTCCACCGACTTCGTGGGCAACAGCGCACCCTCGACCTTCGATGCCGATGCCGGTATCGCCCTCGATTCCACCTTCGTCAAGGTGGTTACATGGTACGACAACGAATACGGCTACACCTGCAACATGATGCGTCTGGTCCGCCACGTAGCCAAGTAACTCACACCGAAAAGGGCTGGCATACGTCAGCCCTTTTCTCTTCGAGTCTGTCAGGAAGGAAAAATCATGTCCGTAATCAAAATGACCGATCTGGATCTGAAGGGCAAACGCGTCCTGATCCGTTCCGATCTCAACGTGCCCGTCAAGGATGGCAAAGTCACCTCCGACGCGCGCATCACCGCTTCCATGGCAACCATCAACCACGCGCTGAAAGCCGGCGCCCGCGTGATGGTGACCTCGCACCTCGGCCGTCCCGAAGAAGGTGTGTATTCCGAGGAGAACTCGCTCAAGCCCGTGGCCGATGTCATCGCCAACAAGCTGAACAAGCCGGTGCGCCTGATCCGCGACTGGGTGAACGGCGGATTCGAAGTGGCCGAAGGCGAACTCGCCTTGCTGGAAAACTGCCGCTTCAACAAGGGCGAGAAAAAGAGCAACGAAGAGCTGGCGAAAAAATATGCCGCGCTCTGCGACATCTTCGTGATGGACGCTTTCGGCACCGCGCACCGTGCCGAAGCCTCGACCCACGGCGTGGCGAAGTTCGCGCCCGTGGCTGCCGCCGGCATCCTGCTGACCGAAGAACTGGAAGCATTGACCAAAGCATTGCTCAACCCGGCACGCCCGATGGTCGCCATCGTCGGCGGCTCCAAGGTCTCGACCAAGCTGACCGTGCTGGAATCGCTGTCCGAGAAGTGCGAACAGCTGGTGGTCGGCGGCGGTATCGCCAACACCTTCCTCAAGGCTGTCGGCAACAACGTCGGCAAGTCGCTGTGCGAGGACGATCTGGTTCCGACCGCCCAGGCACTGATCGAAAAAATGAAACAACGCGGCGCTAACATCCCCATCGCGGTGGATGTGGTCTGCGGCAAGAAGTTCGACGCCAACGAACCGGCGGTGTTGAAGAACGCCGGTGAAGTGGCCGACGACGACATGATCTTCGACATCGGTCCGAAGTCTGCGCAAGAGTTGGCCGACATCATCATGAAGGCAGGCACCGTGGTGTGGAACGGTCCGGTCGGCGTGTTCGAATTCGACCAGTTCGGCGAAGGCACCAAGACCATCGCCAACGCCATCGCCAACACCTCCGCGTTCACGCTGGCGGGCGGCGGCGACACCATCGCGGCGATCCAGAAGTACGGCATCTACGACAAGGTGTCTTACATCTCTACCGCAGGCGGCGCCTTCCTAGAATTTCTGGAAGGCAAGGTATTGCCCGCCGTGGCCATTCTGGAGGAACGGGCAAGTTGAGCCTGTAGCGGGTAGCTTGTAGCCGGTAGCCAAACCGGTTTTGCTACAAGCTACCGGCTACCGGCTACGAGCTGACTTATGTTACGCAGAACAAAAATAGTTGCAACACTGGGACCTGCAAGCAGCGACCAGAAGGTGCTGGAACAAATGATCCGCGCCGGCGTGGATGTGGTGCGGATGAATTTTTCGCACGGCACCGCGCAGGATCATATGGGTCGCGCAGAAAAAGTACGCGCTGCCGCCAAAGCGGCGGGACGCACCGTCGGCATCCTGGCCGACCTGCAGGGTCCGAAGATTCGCGTGCGTAAATTCGAGAACGACAAGATATCCCTCAACAAGGGCGATACTTTCATCCTCGATGCCGCGCTCGACGGACTCGGCAACCAGGAACGCGTGGGGCTGGATTACAAGGAATTGCCCAAAGATGTGGATATCGGCACGGTGCTGCTGCTCAACGACGGCATGCTGGAATTCCACGTCACCGGAGTCAAGGGCGCCGAGGTGCATTGTGTCGTCGTGCGCGGCGGCGTGCTCTCCAACAACAAGGGTATCAACCGCAAGGGCGGCGGACTCACCGCGCCGGCGCTGACCGACAAGGACAAGGAAGACATCAAGACCGCCGCGCTGATCAAGGCGGATTACCTGGCAGTTTCCTTTCCGCGCTCGGCTGACGACATGAAACTGGCGCGCGAACTGATGCAAGCCGCTGGCGGCAAGAGCATGCTGATGGCCAAGATCGAGCGTGCGGAGGCCATCCCGGTGCTGGAGGGGATCATCGATGCCAGCGATGCGATCATGGTTGCGCGCGGCGATCTTTCGGTCGAGGTCGGCGATGCAGCAGTGCCCGGCCTGCAAAAGAAGATGATCAAGATGGCCCGCGCCAGGAACAAGCTGGTCATCACCGCCACCCAGATGATGGAATCGATGATCACGGCGCCCATTCCGACAAGAGCGGAAGTGTCCGATGTGGCGAATGCCGTGCTCGACGGCACCGATGCGGTGATGCTGTCGGCCGAGACCGCGGTGGGCGATTATCCGGTAGAGACCATCGAGGCGATGGCGCGCATCTGCCGCAGTGCCGAAAGCGAAACGGAAGACAGCGCGGCGGATCGTCGCCTGGATCACGGCAAATTCACGCGCATCGACCAGTCCATTGCCATGTCTGCGTTGTTTGCCGCCTCGCACTTCAAGGTCAAGGCCATCGTTGCGCTGACGCAGTCAGGATCGACAGCATTGTGGATGTCGCGCGTCAGCGCGGAGACGCCCATCTTCGCGATGACGCCGGTTGAAGAGACCCTGAGCAAGGTCACCCTGTTCAGCGGCGTGCATCCCATCGCGTTCAACACCGAATCCACCGATCACTCCGTGACATTGCGTCAGGCGGAGGACGAACTGCTGCGATTGGGTATGGTGCAGGATGGAGACCTCATAGTGATGACGGTCGGCGAGGCCATCGGCAAGGCCGGGTACACCAACACCATGAAGATCGTGCGTGTGGGCGATCATAGAAAAAACTAGTCGTCAGCCGTTAGTCGTAAAAACCCCCACCGTGCAGCGGACTATGCCAACTAACGAATAACGTCTAATAGCTACCAACTGATTACTACAGGAGAAAAAAATGGCACTCGTATCCCTTCGTCAACTACTCGATCACGCGGCCGAGCACAGCTACGGCCTGCCCGCTTTCAACGTCAACAACCTGGAACAGGTGAAGGCGATCATGGAAGCGGCCGACGAAACCAACAGCCCGGTGATCATGCAAGGCTCGGCCGGTGCGCGCAAATACGCGGGCGAAGCGTTCCTGCGCCACCTCATCGAAGCTGCAGTCGAAGCGTATCCGCATATTCCCGTCGTCATGCACCAGGATCACGGTGCTTCCGAGGCTGTTTGCGTGCAGGCGATTCGTTCCGGCTTCTCCAGCGTGATGATGGACGGCTCGCTGATGACCGACGGCAAGACACCTTCCTCTTTTGAATACAACGTCAACATCTCACGCCGTGTGGCCGAGATGTCGCACGCCGTCGGCGTTTCAGTCGAAGGCGAGCTCGGTTGCCTGGGTTCGCTGGAATCCGGCGAGGGCGAAAAAGAGGACGGCCACGGCGCCGAAGGCAAGCTCAGCCACGACCAGTTGCTGACCGACCCGAACGAAGCGGCCGAATTCGTCAAGCTGACCCAGGTCGATGCGTTGGCGATCGCCATCGGCACCAGCCACGGCGCGTACAAGTTCACCCGCCCGCCCACAGGCGCAGTGCTGCGCATCGACCGTATCCGCGAGATCCACGCGCGCCTGCCCAACACCCACCTTGTGATGCACGGCTCATCGAGCGTGCCGCAGGAATGGCTCAAGGTCATCAACGAGTTCGGCGGCGCCATGGGTGAGACCTACGGCGTGCCGGTCGAGGAGATCGTCGAAGGTATCAAGAACGGCGTGCGCAAGGTGAACATCGACACCGACCTGCGCATGGCCTCCACCGGCGCTACCCGCCGCTACCTGGCACAGAACCCCAAGGACTTCGACCCGCGCAAGTTCCTTGCCGCCACCACCAAGGCGATGAAGGAGATCTGCAAGGCGCGTTACGAAGCCTTCGGCTGCGCCGGCCAGGCCGCCAAGATCAAGCCGATCTCGCTGGACGCGATGGCACAGCGTTATGCCAAGGGCGAGCTGAACGCGATCATCAAGTAATCGCAATTCCTGGCGGTACAGGAAAGCGGCCTCCGGGCCGCTTTTCAATTGCACATGACCATTGTCAATATATAAGAATGTGCTAATATTGCGCAGTTACTGATCGAGGAGACGCACCATGTTTGGAATGAACGTAAAGGAAATCGACGCCGGGGAACTGGCCAAATGGGTCAACACAACCGAGGCCGGATTGCGCGTGATCGACGTGCGCCAGATGGAAGAGATCGCCCAGGGCACCGTACCCAAGGCCGAGGCGCTGCCGCTGCATACGCTGCCTGCCAAGATGCACGACCTGTCCAAGGATGAAAAACTGGTGATGGTATGCCGCAGCGGCGCGCGTTCGGCACAAGCCTGCATGTTCCTGCAGCAGCAAGGTTTTTCCAATGTGTACAACCTGCGCGGTGGCATGATGGGCTGGATGCAGAGCGGCTTCCCTGCGTACCGTCTGGCCTGAGGCGCTCATGAAAACAAAGATATATATTGCTCTGGCCGCAGTGTTTGGCTTGGCGCTGATGGTTCAACAACTGCAGGCCGGTCAGGCCGTGCCGACTGTGGATGTAAAGCAGGCGCAGGTCATGGTGGCGGAACAGGGCGCGCTGCTGCTGGATGTGCGCGAACCAGCCGAATATGCTGCGGTCCACGCAGTAAACGCAAAGCTGATCCCATTGGGCGAGGTAAGCCGGCACCTGAAGGAGCTGGAGAGTTTCAAGGACAAGCCGATCGCGGTGATTTGCCGTTCCGGACGGCGTTCTGCCGAGGCGGTCGGCATCCTGCAGCAAGCCGGATTACGCCAGGCAGTCAACGTGCAAGGCGGAACCAACGCCTGGCTGCAGGCCGGGCTGGAAGTCGTCAAGCAGCAGTGATCACGGTGCGGGCGTTCAGCCCGCCACCCGCAGCACCAATCCCTTCAGGTAAGCCCCTTCGGGAAAGCTCAGCAGCACTGGATGATCGGGTGCCGCGTGCAGTTTCTTTACGATCTGTGCGTCCACGCCTGCATCCAGCGCTGCACCTGCGATGATTTTCTGGAACAGGTCATCGCTGATGCCGCCGGAGCAGGAGTAGGTGAACAGCAGGCCGCCCGGGCGCAGCAGCTTGAACCCAAGCAAGTTGATGTCCTTGTAAGCGCGCGAAGCCTTCTCGGCGTATGCGGCGGTGGGCGCAAATTTTGGCGGGTCAAGGACGATCAGATCGAACTTGCGGTTCTGGTCGCGCAGTTTGCGCAGGGCTTCGAACACGTCGGCGCACTGCCACTCCGCTTTCGACGCGTCGAGCCCGTTCAATCCGACATTGGTTTGCGCGATCTGCAATGCATCCTGCGAGGAATCGATGGACAGCACTGTTTTCGCTCCGCCGCGCAACGCATAGAGCGAGAAGCCGCCGGTGTAGCAGAAGCAGTTGAGCACATCGCGGTCGGCGGCCAGCGTGCCGGTGAATGCTCGGTTGTCGCGCTGGTCGAGGTAGTAGCCGGTCTTCTGTCCTGCCGCCACATCCACGGCGAAGCGCAGGCCGTTCTCGAGCACTTCGACTTTTTCCGGCAGCGTGCCGCGCACAACGCCGCAGCGCTTGGGTAATCCTTCCAGCTCGCGTCCATCGGAGTCGGAGCGCTCGTAGATGCACACGGGCGCGCACAAATCCTGCAGGATGTCGGCGATGGTCTCGCGCCAATGTTCCGGTCCGGCGCTGCCGAGCTGCATCACCAGTACGTCGTCGTATTTGTCCACGATGAGGCCGGGCAGGCCGTCTGATTCGCCGTGCACGATGCGCATACCGTTGCCTGCCTGCCCGATGGCGAGCGCGTAACGCGCGGCCAAAGCGTTGGCGATACGCTGATGGAAGAACGCCTTGTCGACAACTTCCTTCTCCTGCCAAGACCACACCCGCGCGGTGATCTGCGAGTCGGGGTTGTAGGCCGCCCACGCGAGAAAACTTCCCGCAGCATCACGTACCGCCACGGTGTCGCCGCTCCTGGGTGCACCGTCGATGCACTCGATCGCGCCTGAGAATATCCACGGATGGCGGCGCTGCAACGATTTCTCTCGCTCGGCCTTGAGGATGATGGCGGGCTTGGCAGATGGGTTGCCAGTGCGCGGCTTGGATGCCGCTTGCGGCGCGCGAGTCTCGCCTTGTTGTTTGCCGCGCTGCACGCGTTTGCGGAAATCCTTGCCGCCCTGTGATTGGCGATGCGGTGTTGAAGGTGATCTTGGCTTGTCTTTGCTCATGGTTTCTTTTTGGCACGCGGATGTGCACCGTCGTAGATTTTGGCGAGATACTGGAAGTCGAGGTGGGTGTAGACCTGTGTAGTCGAGATGCTGGCATGTCCCAGCATCTCCTGCACCGCGCGCAGGTCGCCGGAGGATTGCAGGACATGCGTGGCGAACGAGTGGCGCAGCAGGTGCGGATGAACGCCGCTGGCAATGCCCTGCGTGATGCCGCGCTGACGCAATTGCAGCTGCACGGTGCGGGGGCTGATGCGTGCGCCGTTCTTGCCGACGAACAGTGCGGTCTCGTCAGGCTTGGCGATCTGTTCGCGCACCGCCAGCCAAGCCTGGAGCGCACTGATGGCGTGGCTGCCCAGCGGTACGATGCGCGTCTTGTTGCCCTTGCCGGTGACGCGTATCGAGGCGTCGGCAAAATCCAGGGCGATGGGGTCCAAGCTTACCAGCTCGGCCAGACGCAGACCGGAAGAGTAGAGCAGTTCGAACATCGCCTTGTCGCGCGCATCCAGCGGCGTCGCCACCGGCATCTCCACCAGCTTCACCGCCTCGTCGGGCGAGAGCGCGTGTGGCAAAGTCTTGGGCGCCTTCGGTGCGCGCAGTCCCACGCAGGGATTGCTCCTGCAGCCGTGATCGCGCATCAGGTAACTGTAGAAACCGCGCCAAGCCGACAGCACGCGCGCCAGCGAGCGACCGCCCAGGCCGCTGCTGTGCAGTTGCGCGATGTAGCGGCGGATGTGATGGCTCTTGAGGTCGGGCAGCGGGGTGGCGCCGGCGAGCGCGAACAGGCGGCGGATGTCGCGCGCGTAGTTCTCGGCAGTCAGCGGCGAATAGCCGCGCTCGTTGTTCAGGTAGGCGAGGTAGCCTTGCAGGGTGGCCGGGACTGTTTCAGCGGCGGGCATCACACATGCAGGTTGAACGCGCTGCCCAGTGTCTCGGCAATGCGTTGCAGGAACAGCGTGCCCATCTCGGGGTAGAAGCGCTCCTTGTCCTCGCTGGCGAGGATGAGCAGGCCGATGGTCTGGCCGTGCGCGCGCAGCGGCAGATAGGCAAAAGAGCGCAGATGCTCGGCAGCTTCGCCGAACCACGGCAGCGTGTCGTGCACGGCATGGTGCGTGCAGACAGGCAGAAGATGCTGGTCGGCGAATGCCAGCACCTCGGAACTGGGCGGTTCGTCCTTCCACAGATGCAGCGTGGCGTGTGGCACGGCGAAGATGTCGCGCAGATTGTGCACAATCAGACTTTGCAGCGTGGAACGGTCATGCGGGCCGAACAAGGCACAATTGAACTGGTGTACCTTGAACTGCAGCGCGTCGTTCTCCTTGGCGAACTCGAGCAGTTCGTGCAGCTTCTTCTCCAACTCCTTCACGCGCTCGCGCAGCGTAAGCAACTGGCGCTCGGAAAGCGAAATGGTGCGGCCACCGTGCGGGTGCGGCAGGTTGATCTGCGACAGCATCTCCGCGTGCTCTTCGAAGAACTGCGGATTGTCCTGCAGGTATTGTGCTACGTCTTCAGCTCTCATCGTCTGTCACCTCAATAAATCCGAATCTCATCCTACAAGTTGATCTCGCCATCGAACACGGTGATGGCCGGGCCGGTCATCAGCACCGGCGAATGCTCGCCTGCCCAGGTGATGGTGAGTGTGCCGCCACGGGTGGCGACATGCACAGTACTGTCCAGCAGCTTGCGGCGCACACCCGCGACGACAGCCGCACAGGCGCCGGTGCCGCAGGACAGGGTCTCGCCCGCACCGCGTTCATAGACGCGCAGCTTGATATGCGAACGGTCTACGACCTGCATGAAGCCCGCATTCACGCGCTTTGGAAAACTCGCATGATTCTCAATCAGCGGCCCGAGCTCAGCGACGGGAGCAGTTTCGACGTCTTTCACTACTTGCACCGCATGCGGATTGCCCAGGGAAACGGCCGTGATCTGCACCTTCTTCCTGCCGACCTGCAAGGGCTGGATCACGTCATGGCTGTCGCTCAGGAAGGGAATCAAAGCCGGCTCGAGGACAGGTGCGCCCATGTTTACAGTCACGCGCCCATCGTCCTCCAGACGCGGCGAGATCAGTCCGCTGCGGGTCTCGACCACGATCTCGCGCTTGCTGGTGAGATTCTTGTCATGCACGAAGCGCACAAAACAGCGTGCGCCATTGCCGCACTGTTCGACTTCGCCGCCATCTGCGTTGAATATGCGATAGCGAAAATCCGCTTCCTCGCGCTGCGACTTTTCTACCAGCAGGATCTGGTCGCAACCGATACCAAAGTGACGGTCAGCAATAAAGCGAATCTGCTCAGGTGAAAACGCGACGGACTGACGCACGCCGTCAAAAACCACAAAATCGTTGCCTGCGCCGTGCATCTTGGTGAATTTGAGGGTCATTTCAGCAGCTCTTTATATCTGTAACAGTCAGTCGTGTGGTCGTTCACCATGCCGGTCGCCTGCATGTGCGCGTAGCAGATGGTGCTGCCGACGAATTTGAATCCGCGCCGTTTCAGTTCCTTGCTCATAGCATTCGATTCCCTTGTGCTGGCAGGGATATCGGCGATGCTGCGCCATTTGTTTTGCTTCGGCTTGCCGTCGACGAATTGCCAGATGAATCTGTAAAACTGCCGAACTCGGCCTGCACCTCCAGGAATTTCTGCGCATTGGTCACCGCGCTTGCCACCTTCAGCCGGTTGCGCACAATCCCCGGGTCCTGCAACAGCGCGGCTATTTTACCCGCGCCATAGCGCGCGACGCGAGCGGCATCAAAACCGTCAAAAGCGGCGCGATAGTTCTCGCGCTTCTTCAGGATGGTGATCCAGCTCAGACCGGCCTGCGCGCCTTCCAGGATAAAAAATTCGAACAGCGCACGGTCGTCGTGTAACGGCACACCCCATTCCGTATCGTGGTAAGTCTGATACAGCACGGAATCGCCGCACCATGCACAACGCTGCTTGCTCACAGATCGTTGCATAACTGGGTATGGTCGCGGTACATGCATCGATCCATCACCACCGTGATGCCGGCCTGTTGCGCGCGCAGCGCGGCCTCCTCGTGCACCACGCCGTCCTGCAGCCAGATATTCTTCACGCCAAGCCTGATGCAGCTTTCCACGATGGCGGGCACATGCTCCGGAGCGCGGAACACATCCACGATGTCCGGTACTTCGGGCAGACTATCCAGATCTGGATAGGCTTTCTCGCCCAGCACTTCGGATATCAGGGGGCGCACCGGAAAGATACGGTAGCCGAAGCCCTGCAAAGCCTTGGCGACGTTGAAACTGGGCCGGCCGGCGTTGGGCGACAAACCCACCACGGCGACGGCCTTAGCCTCGCGTAGTAGTTTGCAGATGTCTTCCGGGCCGGGATTGATAAAGCTCATGGTGTGAACGATAGCATTATTTTGTCCCGTCCGGCGCGGGCGGGGCAGCACAAAAAACGCTATACTGCGCGCCGTTCAAAGCGCCCGTAGCTCAGCTGGATAGAGTATTGGTTTCCGAAGCTTACGGTCAATCGGGCGCTCTGAGATAAAATGACCGTAGGTTCACATTGTTGTTTTTGTGCCTATTTTTGTACGCGCTCGTAGCTCAGCTGGATAGAGTATCGGTTTCCGAAGCCGAGGGTCGTGGGTTCGACTCCCGCCGAGCGCACCAATTCAGACTTGTGGTCATGTGACTTTAGGTCGCAAGTTTCCTTGAGATTAATCTCGTGCCCGTTCCGTGCCCAAAATGTGCCCAGCCTGTGCCCATGCAAATTTGTCGGGTTGGCTGGGGCGAACATTTTGAGTGTTGCTCAGAGTGCCCAAATTTTCAAAGCAATTTCGGTGGTTATTTTGAAAATTCTGGGTGGATGTACTGCGGTAGAAGTGACGGCCTCCCAGTGAATACGTAGGCAAGTCGGCCATCAGAAATTCTCCGTCCCTGAGATTATTTTCATTTTAGATGGATCGGCATACCGCTTCACCTGATGTGCGAGTTCTTTCGGTACTCCACGCCCTCAATCCCATAGATTTCAATAGAGGTTCTGACCTTCTCAACTTTTGGCCGAAGCGAGTGGGGCAGAAACAGCCTATCAGTGTGATGAGACCTGATAGTTTCATCTTCGGCGCCGACGCGGACGGTCGCTACAGCAGGACTGAATTGACTATGAACGATTATATTGTGGCATGCTGTTAGCAAGGCACCACAGCCGCTACGTGACAAAGGAGCGGCAAGTCACGAGCGTCCGGTTCAGGGTAGCGTAATAACAAGACACTGCTTGCAGGAAGCCATCTAATGATAATTAGTGTTACCAGTAGCCAGAAATCGCCATTTTTTATGATGCAGCCTGGCAGAAATTGATTGTGCCTGTACAAACCGCAACGGTTCAACACGAAGCATATAACCCGCAGCATGTATTCAGGTTACTATTCAATAGATAAGGCATAGCCTATATATATAGGAGTCAGTAGACATGGAAATGCGCCTTTTCCCTGCAATGATTATCTTTCTTGGCTCCTACTTTCCATTGAGCCTGATTTTGCTGGTTCAGGACGTAAAGGAATCCTCTTGGGAAGCACCGCTATGCAATGTTGCGCAGTTGCCGTCTTGTTACCTTCCTGAGCTTGCTAATCCTGAACGGGCGCTGGGACTGCTTGTAATTTGTACATTGAGTCTCATGATTTTCATGTGGTTGATGAAAAGTTTGTCCGGCATTTCGACTTTGGATGTGGTGGATTCCAAGTCCATCCCAAATGATCTGATCAACTACGTCTTCCCATATGTCGTATCTTTTATGGGGCTCGACCTAGGAGGGGATGGCAAATTTTTTGGTTTTCTACTCTTTATTGGGCTGATGTTCTTGATCACTTACCGATCAGGCCAGATTCTGATGAATCCATTTCTACTTGTTGCCGGCTGGCAGTTATATGAACTGAACATCATTACCGAAGGGCACGCGCGTTGCGTCAAGGCTCTATCGAAAGAGACTGTTCGCGTTGGAGATCGGCTGCACTCTTGTTTAGTACATGGAATTTACGTTTTGTATCGGGGAGAAAAATGACTATCGCTGACGATTTACATGCCTTTAGGAACTTTGATGTGGCGCAAGCAACAGCATCGCTTTGGGTCTTTAAGAAACGCCCAGTTGCGAGGCAAATGAATCCATTTACCGCGACCGCAGCTTTGATGAGCGAGGAGCTGCGTGATCAACTTAAGGAATTGGTTAATGGATATCGAGGAAGCCATACAATTGCGGAGGAGTACAACTTACTCGCCCAACCTAGTGAAGGCGGCTTTCTTTCAGTTCAGCGTGAAGAAACTCTTTTTCCAAACCTTCAGGAGCTGATAGATCAGCCATTGGAAGAGTGCTTGGTGAGGAACGTAAAACAGTTAAATAATGCGGCAGGATATGTGCTGCGGCTGCGTCAGGGTGATCGAGTACTTTATTGCGTAAAGAAAACCAACTCTGACTGGGCGACCCGTAAGAAGAAGGGAGTGATGAATATCTTCTTCACGGAGGCGGGGTTGGACATCATGGATGACCCGTCTTTCAGCATCGCCCGGCAGTTTGATTTTTTTGTTACTGGAGATCATATCCTAATGACCAGCAAATTAGCGTTCGAGTCACTGCTGAACCACAGAGACTCATATGAAGAAGCCTTCATGCAGTTGAAGCGGGAGCCTGGATTTAGTGCTGCATTCGCCGACTTGGCCCAGTTAGATGATTATGTTGGTAATAATGCTACCCAGTTGAGACGAATGAATGTAATTAAGGCTCGGGGTTATTACAGGAACCCCGAATATCTTGCTCGTCTTCGCGACATCAATTCGTTGCGTGGCTGGGGAATACAGTTTGATGATACAGGTCGAATTGTTCCAACAGGTGAGACGATGAGCGCACTTATGCACGTGTTACTTGACCATCGTTTACGTTCTGAGTTGTCAGACAATCAATATGATGTACCTTCTACGTCACTTATTGCCTGAGAGAAGTGATGCCCGGAACAATTATGCAAACGCCTCTAGCCCAGAATTGTTGGCTGAATGATGTCTACTGGCCCAGGGACGATTCAGGGTTCGCCGCGAAAAATAATGTTAGAATCCAAAGCGCGTATATTTTAGATGGAACTTGGGTGAGACAATGGTACAAACCGCAACTCAACTTTCCGCACTGTCTCGTCTATTTTCGCCAAGCGTCTTTCACGAGATGGCGAAGAAGGGATGCTCCCCCTTGTTTGCACGCCTGTTTGTGCAGACAGGTCTTACAGACCGTCACTTTGACCTGGAGACAGTGGGTTCGGCCTTCGATGCAGCATTTTCAGTGCTTAAAAGTTCCGGTTTGCGCGACGAGTATGTATATCGTGCAGCGTTGACGCATAACATTTTATTAGGTCGCCACTCGTTAAACACGGCCAGCATGCTTACTGAATTTCGGGCTGGTTCGTGCAAGGCTGACCTAGTTATTCTGAATGGCACTGGCACCGTTTACGAGATCAAATCTGACCGAGACTCCTTGTCGCGCTTGCCAAACCAGATCGCGAACTACCGTAAGGTTTTCGCTAAAATCTATGTAATTGCCGGTGAAAGGCATCTCCATGAGGTGATTGGCAGCACTTCGACCGACGTTGGGGTAATGAGCCTTGTGAGATGGGATCAAATTCACACCGTTCGCGAAGCCATTGATCGTTCTGACTTGGTATGTCCGGTAACGATATTTGACTCGTTGCGATTGGATGAAGCGCGAACAATATTGTGCAATTTAAAGGTGCATGTACCTGAAGTGCCGAACACGAAGCTCCATAGTGCCATGCGAGAATGTTTTGCGCGGCTAGACCCACCAGAAGTGCATCGTCAGATGGTTGCGACTTTGAAACAGACTCGGAACCTTGCGCCAATCGGAAGTTTTATAAACCAATTACCTTCATCACTACAGCCAGCAGCGCTTTCAATCAGAGTGCGACGCTCGGATCACGACCGCCTGCTTGAAGCTGTGCACACTCCGCTCAACGAAGCGATGACTTGGGCGTAATCACAATATGTACCACCCATATTTTCGAGGTAAGCAGTTTGAGCTGATAGCTATTCGAGAGACTGCGAGTTTATTGGCAGAATCTGGGTTTGTGCCAATCATTGAGCCTGTAAGAGAAACGTTAAGTGGCCTTAAACGCGCATTGAAAGCAATCACCAGCGCTAAAGGTAATGCGATTGTCATTATTAATCCTAATTACGGTGATCATGCCGAAGACGGCGAGGACATCACCACGCTGCTAAATGACGAATTCATCGACGAAGCAGGCATCACAGCGGGCATCCTGCTGAAGGATGACATGAATATTGCAGCGGCACTTGCTAATTACAACAAACATAAACACCACGCCCCAACTTTTGTGCATGCTGGTTTTACTGATCCGAAGGCATTGACTGAAAAGTTGGGCGATGATCTCAACGATACACGGCATGTCTTCATTGAGAATCACTGCGGTAAGTTGTATCGCAAGCATTTCAAGGGGTGTGAGCGTATCCTTATTCGTGACGGCTTCAAGAAGCAGCGTAATGCTGATTATCCTGCTGTCGAAATTTTCTCCGACCTCCATGTTACATACGACGACGAGGAGAATATGAACGGGTTTGGGGATTTTCTGATTGTAGGAGATGACTACAGCGAGGGAGGTGGGCCAGCCTACGCTGTGGCAATTCACCTGACCTATATCGATCCTGACAAAGACGACGTTATGTATATTTACCACTTCGTCTCAACGACGCAGGATACGCCTACTGATCCGGCCGGAAAATTTGCTCAAGCGCTTGACAAGCTAATCATCAAACTTGATTCAGGCAAATCCAATATTTTGGAAAGCAGTGCTATCCAGGAGTTCCGCGAACTCCATGCGAAGGGTCATTTTCCTGGGCTTGGTTATGTAAAGAAGCTCTCAATGAAACACCACATTGAGACCCTTGCTCACTTTCTTGCTTGAGTGACTTTCATGTCAAGACGGTGCTGTCCTGAATGTTTTGATGATCGCGGACTGCGCAGGAACATTATCCCCTCTCTTAATCCGACGCGCGGAACCTGCGATTTCTGCAAATCGCCAGATGTTGATTTGGTCGAGCCAATCCAACTTGCAGATGTATTTGAAATGCTCATCGGTGTTTATGAATCCGATCCCAATGGCAAATCTCTTGTGGAGTGGCTGAAGGATGATTGGCAGCTCTTCTCGCATCCACTGATGGATGTGGCTCATGCAAAGGAATTACTTAGCGAAATCCTCGATGATGGGGACATAGTCCGAAAAACATTTTCACCCTCAGCGACATATAAAAGTGAGGGGCTCGTCCGTTGGGAAACGCTGCGGGATGAGCTTATGTATAAGAATCGCTATTTTCTTGATGAGACACTTGATACTGACCGATTAAAGGAGTTGCTTGATCACCTGATTGCAGACGATATGCCGGAATGCTGGTACAGGGCTCGCATCTTGACGGGTGATACGCCGTATCCAATCGACCAAATGGGCGCACCATCGAAGCACTTGGCGACCTATGGGCGCGCTAACCCAACCGGCATCCCTTATCTTTATCTCGGTTCGCACCCAGAAACTGCAGTATCCGAAGTCCGTCCTCATACCGGTGAAGTGGCGTGTGTGGCAGATTTCCTTATCTCAGCACCGCTGAAAGCGGTCGATTTGCGCAACCCGCGCAAGTTAGTTTCGCCTTTCGTCCTTGGTGATGCCAGCGCAATCGGCCAGCTACGAGCTGACATCCCATTCCTTGAAAGGCTCGGTGAGGAGCTTACGCGCCCCGTTTTGCCTAGAAGCTCCGGTATCGACTATATTCCGAGCCAATATCTGTGCGAGTTCATCAAGAAAAGTGGCTACGACGGCGTTGTTTATCGCAGTTCAGTAAGTATGGGCATAAACCTTGCGCTATTCGACCCCAGCAAGGCTATCGGCAGGACGGTATCACTCTTTAATATCAGCCGCGTTTCAGTCGAAGTCACCCCTGTCTAGCATTCTATCTATTGGACACTTTCAGATGCAACTAAGTGACTATAAGCCCGCATCAGCCGCTACAAAGGCCAATATGCGAAAGGTGCGCAAAGCTCATTTTACGTGCTGATCAAACTGCTCATTAGGGGCTTGATGCATCACTGTCAGGTATGTATTCAAAGATATCGCTTACCGAACAGTTGAAATAACGGCATAGAGCGTTAATTACTTCAATTTCTACTCTTTCCGCAGTCTCGTGATAGAGACGCGTCGCAGTACCTCGGTTTATCCCCGTATCCCTTGATAAGTCTGAAATTTTCAGCTTGCGCTCCCCAAGCAGGCGAGATAGATGGCACTTAATCAAATTAACCTCCAGAAGAACAAAACGCTCTGCTAACGAAAAATATAACTTTGGAATGAGCTGCAATTTGCTAATATGCTCTACAGGAGATCAATTGATCTTTCTGTAGCTAGTAATGGCCAATTGTAGTTCATTTTATTAAAGGAGTAATCTTTATGTCACTGACATATTTAACGACAGATGAGTTATCAGGAGTAATCAAATACGACAGTCGCACCATCCGTGAACGCTTGAAAGATAGCGTGCTGCTTGAGGGAATTCACTATTTCCGTCCATTCGGCGGTCGCAAAATTCTCTATATCTGGGAGCATATTGAGCGGGACATGGTAACAGCCGGTAGCTCGCTTGCTATTCCCATGGCAAACGGAGGTGTATGCCATGGGTAGTATCAGAAAACGTGACGACACCGGACTTCTATTCATCGACTTTCGATACAGAGGCCTTCGTTGCCGAGAACAAACAGCTCTTCCAGATACCGCAGCGAACCGCAAGAAAGTGCAAAAAGTTCTGGACCGTATTGATTCAGAAATTGCGGCAGGAACGTTTGACTACCGACAATTCTTCCCCGGCAGCAAGAACGCGGAAAAATTCGACGAAGCGAATACGCCGTCAGCACTCAATCAAGTCACTCAAGTTGTGGCTGGCACGATGGGGCAAACCGGCGCTGCTCAAGGGGCTGCAGGCGTCGCTGGTACGCCATTACTCCGCGATTTTGCAGAGACCTGGTTCACCGAGAAAGAGGTCGAGTGGCGCAGGTCGCACAAGCTGAACATTCGCGCAGATATTGACGGGCGACTTGTCTCCAAATTCGGGGATTGGGAGGTCGGCAGAATCACCAAGGCAGACTTACTTGCATATCGTGCTGATCTCGCCAAAGTCCAGGCACGAGGCAAGAAGAACATGCTGTCGAATCGTCGCATCAACAAGATCATGAATCTGTTGAGGCAGATTATCAATGAAGCCGCCGACCGTTTCAATTTTCGCACGCCATTTCTGAATATCAAACAGCTTAAGGTGAAACGCACGGATGTGGAGCCGTTCACGCTGGATGAGGTGAGGCTAATTCTTTCATCTATTCGACCTGATTTTAAGAGCTACTACACAGTACGGTTTTTCACGGGCATGCGCACGGGCGAGGTTGATGGATTGAAATGGAAGTACGTGGACTTCGAGAAGAGGTTGATTCTGGTGCGCGAAACAATCGTGCTGGGCGAGGATGAGTACACCAAGAACGATAGTTCTCAGCGTGACATTCAGATGTCGAACGTGGTGTATGACGCCCTCAAAGCGCAGGAAAAAGTAACGAAGGATCAATCCGAGTATGTGTTCTGCACGCGAAACTGGACAGTGCTCGACAACAAGAACGTGACCACACGCGTGTGGTATCCGCTTCTTCGCTATCTCGACCTGAAGCCCCGGCGCGCCTACCAGACCCGGCATACCGCAGCCACGTTATGGTTGGCAGCGGGGGAGAACCCGGAATGGATTGCAAAACAAATGGGACACACCACGACCGAAATGCTGTTCCGTGTGTATTCGCGATTCGTGCCCAACATGACCAGGCAGGACGGCAGTGCATTCGAGCGATTGTTGATGCAAAGCGGCACGACAAATCAATCCGCAGAAGATGTCACATCTTGAAAGGGGATGCCATGACTACTAATCGGCAAAAAGCTGCAGGAGCAAAGAAGACAACACAGTCATCCAAAAAGAAGATCGCCAGTAATGAAACGCTGCCATTGGCGGAGGAGCTTCTGCAACTGAACGATGACTTCGCGGAATTCAGCGATATCAGTGCGTTTCTGTGCAACGCATTCGCAATCACCCTGGCAGAACACGAATGGCTCAATAAGGAAATCATTTCCGGGGCCAGACTTTGTTCCAACTGGCTCTATTTCCGAACGTGCGAGTTGAAGAATGACATCCGACAGGTGAATGCACACTGCGCGGAGATGCTGCATGAAAAATCAAACGCCAAATAGAAACTTGCACTCAATTATTTCGGGACAAAACAATAAATGACAAACACGACATATGACACGCTATATCTTTGCGAGAAACCATCGCAAGCACGTGCGCTGGCCAAACAGCTAGGCGCATTCCATAATGAGCATGGCGTCTATACGGGCGGTGGTGCCGTGGTGCTTAATGCATACGGCCATTTGCTGAACCTGGCCATGCCGGATGAATATAGTGACCATGATCATGGCCCTTGGAGTCTAAGCAACCTCCCGATTGTTCCTAAGAAATGGGAATGGAGGGTCAAAGAAGAACATCTTCAGCATTACGCCAAGATTGGTAAATGGCTTGATCGAGTCAAGACGGTGGTGATTGCAACCGATCCGGATGAGGAGGGTGAAGTCATTGGCCGTCAAATTCTTTACGAATTGGGATTCAAGGGCAATATCCTGCGGCTGTGGGCATCTGCACTCAATTCCAACTCGCTGAATCAGGCGTTGAAGAATCTGCTTCCTTTGTCCGCTACCGACACAACATACCGCGCCGGCTGTGTGCGACGTCAGTTGGATTGGCTGTACGGCATCAATCTCAGCCGGGCGTTTTCAGTCAGCGCAGGTCAGCGGACGAGCATTGGTCGTGTCAAGACACGGCTCCTAACCGAACTGGTCAAGCGCGAGAAAAAGATCAAGTGTTTCACCCCAAAACCTTACTTCACTGCCACGGCGAAATTCAAGGATGTTGTTCTCGAGTGGCAACCGGCTGATTGGAACAAGGACTTTCGGCAGTTGCCTACAGAAGGAGAAGTCACGGGTGTTTGTATAGCCGCCAGTGAATCTCAGGAAATCCTGAGTCCTCCCCTGCCGTTCACACTTTCGGCATTACTGGCGAATGCGGCCGATATCGGCATAGATTTGCCCAGCGGCTATGCTGCAGTACAAAAACTATACGAGGCCGGAGCGATCAGCTATCCGCGTACGAGTTCGACGAAGATGCCCGGTGCGGGTGCAGGATTCGCTGTACACCATGCCATCATCAATACGATGGATTGTTGCCCAGAATGGATGCCAATCGAATGCCAGACAATTTTCAACATGGTGCACCACAACTGTGTGCTTCAGCAAATTGGCGCGGCGAAATTACACGTGCGGAAATTGCTGTTTGATCTGGGGGGAGAGATGTTTTCTGCAACTGACTATTGGGCTGACCCACTCGAGCCTAACGACGAGGCTTGGTTGCTCTGTGAACCTGACCAGCTCGATACGCTGGAGAGAAACGTAAAGACAGTGATGTTTAAGCCCGGCGAACAAGTCAATGCAACGTTACTGGTTGAGCGCACGAGGACAGTGCCACCCGAGCGGTATACGGAAGCCGGTTTATTGCGCCATATGGCCGAAGCCGAGATTGGTACAGAAGCGACACGGGTAGACGCGATCAATAATCTGGTGAAGGATCAAGTCGTAGAACGTAGACAGGTCAAAACGAAATGTTCACTGGAATTAAGTCCAACAGAGAAAGGCATGCACTTGATTGATCGGTTGCCGCCATCAGTGACAGGGCATACCATGGACACCCAGCTACGCAATGCGTTGAATTACGTGAGGACAGGACAAGTCGATTTTGCCGGGCATTTACTGAATGCGTCAAAATGGCTTTCGCTCACGATAAACGGGCTCAAAAATGCATCCAATGAGTTTTGAGCTAGAGGACTCGGTACAAGAGTTCTGTTCAACCATCACAACTACCGTTGAATGAACGACTCTCAAGGAGGAACAAAATGGCAAACGTTGCAACCGTACTAAAAGAAGAAATAATACGCCTGGCCCGCAAAGAGCTGCGCACCGAAACAGCGGGACTCAAGAAGGCATCGGTGCAATACCGATCGGAAATTGCGGCATTGAAACGACGTGTTGTGACACTCGAAAAGCAACTATCTCACCTTGCCAAGGCGACTACCCAGAGTGTTGAGGTAAAGGCTGAGTCCGATTCGGAAACAAAAGTGCGGTTTGTTGCAAAGGGGTTTAAAACATTAAGGCAGCGGCTCGGGCTAACTGCTGAGGTAATAGGCGCTCTTCTTGGGGTGTCGGCACAAACGATTTACAGTTGGGAAGCAGAAAAATCCAAACCCAGACAACAGCAAATGGTCCGGATTGTAATGTTGCGAGGGATGGGTAAGCGGGAAGTGGAAGCCATTCTGCAAAATCCTTCCAAATAATTTGAAGCTATTGCGTGAGGAAATTCAAGAGTATCGAACAACATACCGTTTGTTTGGGGCGAGCTGTGTAGAAAGTCGCGCGGCGACAAAATTGGACGTTAAGCTATCCGTGCCGAATTTCTCTGCTTCAATCAATTCAATTGTAGTAGTTCAGACAGTCATCTGACAGATACTGTCCGCAGGCCAAAGCTGACCAAGGCAGTTCAACCTGAATTAGTCGGTAACGTGTTCATTACCAGACATTCATTAGGTCATTACGCTACATACTCCATTACTTTCGTATATGTCCACAGAGGCTTGCCAGCCTAGCGACGAATGAAATAGCCACGCTTGGGTTCCGACGCTTGCCCAGCGCGTTCAAGCGCAGCGCATGCCCAGACCACTTCCCATGGTATGGCACCGAGCGAAGCTGCGATGGTCTCGTAATGCAACGGGGTCACATGATTGAGATGCTCGAGCACGGCAAAGACCAGCGACTTCTCAACTTGAGCTGGCGAATCCGCGCCATCAGAGCCGCACCAGTAGATGCGATCGCGCACGATAATAAAGTGCGCACGACAGCCATTGTCCCGCCAAACGGACGGATAGATCGACAATTTATCGCCCGAGGTATATCGGCGCCATGCTGGTCCTCCTTGGCGGTCGAGGTTGATGACGACATGTTCGCCGCAGCCGTCTGGACAGGACATAACGATACCGCGCGGCATGCCGCGCACGACGAGCACATAATCACCCGGCTGCTTGATTCGTTGCATCGCCTCGGAATAGCGCGCTGCCGTCCCCAAGTTGCGAACTGCGTCTGCTCTACGCATCATGGCGCTCCGGCAAGGCGATGGCACCACCTACGCCAATAACGTCTTCACAGCAATAGGGACAGGTCGGGTGCGGCACGTTATCCATTGGTGCCATGCGTCCACGGTGCACTTGGATAGTCAGGTGGCGCGCCGGTGCTGGAATACCGACGACCACAGAGAGAAACATTGTCGTTGCCACGGAGGCCGCCATAGACGTGAGTGAGATAACAGCCGGCTGAGTCACCTGAACGCCCTTGTTGAAATATGGATCCCGGCGGCGCTCCGGCTCAGTCATGAAGTCGCGGCGCACTTGATCTGCATCAAGCGAACCCGTGCAGTGCAGACATGCCTGGCCCGGCGCCAGCAATCGGACATGTGTCCAAAGCTGCAAGTTGGTCAGCGTGACGTCTGGTGTGATTGAGACGCCCATGTCAATCGTCGGCACGAGATATTGATACGCGATCTGGTTGAGCAGGTGCCGGCTTCCGTGCGAGTCCGTGCAGCAGAACACGTAATCTGCAGCGGCAATTTGCAAACCGACCCCTGGCGCCAGCACATCTCCCGCAATCTTAGCAATTCTGGCGCCGGGTCGAATTGCTTGGATGACGCGCGCGGCGACATCGACCTTGAGCGTCTTGTCGACATCGTCTTGCGTTGCTCCGATTACGCGATTGAGATTCGTACCATCGACGAGCTGCGGGTCAATCAGCACGAAGTCGTCGATGCCCAGATGCGCTAGATGCTGTGCGACCACCGAACCCGTTCCACCCAGCCCGACGATGACGACGCGTAGACGCCATAGGCGCTTCTGGCCGGCCTCGCCAAAGGCGCGGATTTGCCGGTCGTGAGCGATCTCGAGTTCGACGTCGTCGGCAACGGGGTCGTAGGCGTGCTCGATTCGATAACCCATCTCCAAGACACGCACAGGATTTGACGTACCCAGTTCACGAGCGATAAGCCGCTCTTGACCTAGCAACAGGGCGACATGCGGGGCCTTAGGGCTTCGCATGCAGGCATAGGGAGCGAGCCTAGCCTCCGCTCGATCGTCAGCTGGCGAAAATGATGGCTCGCTCTTTTGCACGGGATGCGTGTGGACATAGACGAGACTCCAGCCTTGTCGTGCCGCGATTTTTTCGAACGGCAGACCGAACTCTGGTTTGAGTTCCACTTCGGTCGCCGAGCGCTTCATGTAGTCCGCTTCGGTTGGAATTGCCATCGCCTGCAGCAGCAGGCGCGGGCCATTCTCGTCGCGCGCCACCGGTGCCGCAAGCAGGATAGCGGCGCTTTCGAGCCGGCGATGAGTAAGCTGCTCCCGCAGCTTCGCCAGCTGCGGGGCGGGAAAGACCAAGTCGATCACTGCAACTGCTCGAAGCGGCTACGCATAGCGCTTGCGTATGTGCGCATGTCGTGGGTCGTCGGCGTCCAGCGGCCGATATGCCACGAGAACCACAACGCGGGGGTTGTTGTGTCGGGCACCAGCTGCTCGCCGCTATTCTGTGGCAGGCGACCGCCGGAGAGGCGAAGGTCGGCGTCGGCCCAGAAACAGTCTGGAGCAGCACCCGGGTAGCCGACGGGTGCGACGAACCAAATATTCGTGACCGACTTCGACCAGCCGGCCGGCAAGAAGACACCCGGGATATGGATCAGGAACCTGCCATCACTCATCGCCGTGCAGCTTGCGGCCGGGTAGAGCTCGCGCAAACGTTTGAAATGCGCTTCCACGGGCGTGAGGTGCATGGCCACGTCAGCGCCGAAATTCGTCGGCGGCTTGCTAATGAAGTGCTTGGGTCCCTCGCCGTGACCGATCGTAAGGTCGACCGGATCGCCGTCCTGGATGCCGCGGTCGCTCTCGTGAGCACCGTTACCTTCAAGGACCAGCGTGTCGGCAGGATCGAACGTACCACCCTGAGCGCGGATGGCTTCTTTGATTGCGGCACCCGTCATGGTAGGTCCCGTGGCGTCGAATTTCTTGCCGTTGTAAAAGAAGAATAGAGGGGTTTCGGCCTGGTGGCCATGAGTCGCTTTTGTCGTTTCCATGTTTCAATACCTCAAAATGTGTGTTTGGAGCGGCCCCATAGGGAACCGACCGTTCGGTTAGTATAAAAACACGATTCGCATAAAAACTATACCTACCGAGCTAGTGGGGCGGATGTTAGCATACGTATAAAAACTATATCAACACATTTTTTATTCTGTAAAGGAAGACATGGAAAAGTCCAATCGGAAGTGGGGGAAAACAGGTCGCCTTCAGTTCATCGAGTTCCGGCTGTACTGGGAAGGGCGTATTAATCGCGGTGATCTTGTGGATCATTTTCAGATATCGGTGCCTCAAGCGTCGCTCGATATTGCAAGTTATCTTGAAACCGCACCTGGAAATGTTGAGTACGACAAACAGCGAAAGGCGTATTTCGCAACTGAGAACTTCAAACCCGTACTCACTGAGCCGAATGCAAGGGACTATCTATCGCAACTCGAGATGCTGCGCGCGGAAGACGAAAGCCCGGTTTCACATCGATCGTTTGTTGGGATGCCGCCAAGTTTCGATATAGCCCAAACACCCGAACGTGTCGTAAGCGCGGCTGTATTCCAGAGAGTCCTCAAAGCCATTCGGGAAAAGCTGGACATGGAAATTGAATATCAATCTATGACGCGTCCGCAGCCCACATGGAGATGGATATCGCCTCACTCAGTTGCATCTGACGGGTTCCGTTGGCATATCAGAGCGTACTGCCACGATCGAAATAAGTTTATTGATTTCGTATTTGGTCGAATTCTAAATATTGGGGCAACGCGTGCAAGCCAAGTAGATTCCGAAACGGATGCGCCTTGGCACACGATGGTCGAACTTAAGATAGGGCCCAACCCAACACTTGATGAAGCACAAAGGAAGGTAATTGAGCTTGACTATGCCATGACCGATGGTATGGTCACACTTGTACTTCGCGAGGCACTAGCTCCGTATATGAAGAAGCGTCTGGGGCTTCTGTCTAGCATTACTGGAAGCGATGCGCCGCAATCAGCTCAGCACCTTTGCTTGATCAGTGAGCAACGTTGTGAAACCCAGTGACTATTCACCAGTAGTCTAATAACTCAGGACGGCATGGAGGCCACCTTCACGCATCCTGATTCCTTAGGAGAAAGCCAAGTGACGATTCGATACCTTACGAAGTCTCGCTTTAAACTTGCAGCGGAATGCCCGCGCAAGTTGTACTACGTTGGCAAATCGGAGTATCTGGATCGATCTGTCGAGGACAGCTTTCTCGCGGCATTGGCTGAGGGTGGTTATCAAGTCGGCGAACTAGCGTGTTTAATGCATCCTGAGGGCGTCCGGATCGATGACTTGAATCACCAAAATGCGCTTGAACAAACAACAGAGCTTCTAAAGAAAGACGAGGTAACAATCTTCGAGGCAGCTCTCGCAGTAGGCACGCTTTTTATCCGTGTAGATATCCTTCGAAAGATCGGTAGCAATATTGAACTTATTGAGGTCAAGGCCAAGTCTTATAGCTCCAAGAAGGATGGAGATTTTAGAGGTGCAAAAGGGCAAATCAAGACAGATTTTCTTCCATATCTACGCGATGTCGCGTTCCAGAGATTTGTTGCTGAACGAGCGCTTCCTGATTGCACCGTTCGTGCTTTCTTGATGTTGGCAGATAAGGAGCGGCAGGCAACCGTCGATGGGCTAAATCAGCGCTTCAAGGCTAGTCGGGATGATGGTCGGCTTCGCATCAAGATTGCTCCCAATACTGACGCCTCTGCTTTAGGAGCTCCTCTTCTGGCAAAGATCGCTGTCGACGATCTTGTGAACGAAATTCTCGTGAACCAGCTTCCCATTGAACCAGGGTTAGAGCTTCCCTTTGCCGATGCCGTGAAGGCGTTTGCTAATGCCTATTCCAATGACCACGCACTCCTGCCAAGGATATCTTCGGAGTGCGCCAAGTGTCAGTTCAAGGCGCAGAAGTGGCCGGTGTCGAACGAACCTAGGAGCGGGTTTCATGAATGCTGGTCGCAAGCATTCAATTGGAATGAAGACGATTTTTCCCAGGGCACTGTTCTTGATTTGTGGAACTACATGGGTAAGACAAAATTGATTGCCCAAGGAATTCTTAAGCCAAGTCAGGTTACCTTGGAGGATCTGGGTTTCGACGGTGAGCCACCGGGTCAGGCGGGGATGACTCGCAAACACCGTCAGTGGTACATCTGCCATGCAGATTGGCCGAGGGGTGGTGATTTCTACTTCGACAACCATGGATTTCTCAATGCAAGTTCAACTTGGAAGTATCCGCTGCACTGCATTGACTTCGAAACTAGTGTAGCGGCCATTCCGTTTGTCAAAGGTCGGCGCCCATATGAAATGACGGCTTTCCAGTTTTCGCATCACGTCATTGAGGAGGGGGGGCGAATAGCGCATCGCACGCAATGGATTTGCGCAGAGCCGGGTATTGACCCCAATGTTGCCTTTGTTAGAGCTCTTCGGGAGGCTCTGAAGGGCGATGAAGGGACGATATTCAGGTGGGCAACTCACGAGAATACCGTCCTAAACCAACTGCGAGCACAGATGCTCCAGAATCCTGACTCTGTTCCCGACCTGGCGGAACTAGTCGCCTTCATAGAGCACATTACCGTGCGTTCCGGTGAAGGTAAAGAGAAGATCATCGGGGCGCGCAACATGGTCGATCTCTGCGAGATAGCGGAGAAGTTTTACTTCCATCCATCTACCAAGGGTAGCAACTCTTTGAAGAAGGTGTTGCCCGCGCTGATGAACAGTTCGCCCTTCCTGAAGAACGTTTATGAAAAACCCGCCTACGGGGGGGCCGGCATAAGCCTGAATTTTGATCAGCCAATTGCTTGGTGGAAGGTTAAGGATGGCTCTGTAGTGGATCCATACCAACTGCTTCCACCCGTTTTCGATGATGTTTCTCGGCAAGAAACAGAAGCAGCCGAGGAGGGGCTCGCCGATGAACTGCGAGAGGGAGGCGCGGCGATGGCCGCATACGGCCGGCTTCAGTTTGAGGATATGCCGCAGGCGCGCAGACAAGCAATCGTAAGTGCACTCCTTCGATACTGCGAACTTGATACACTTGCGATGGTAATGGCAGTCCAAGCGTGGTGCTCGGCGGCAAGGTCGTAGATCTGGTTGACACCATGACAGCGCGTATTTCAGCTCCGCCGGCAAGTCGGCACCGTGCCTCATTCCTCCAATGTTGGGCCTTAAGGAGGTTTTATGGCCACTAATCTCAAACGAAATCCTGAGCCAGCCGATATTCTTTTTCGCATCAAGCGCGGACTTTGTGGCTACGTGAGTTATCTGGCGGCCTGCGACATGAATGAGGCTTTCAGTGAATACGTTCTATATGAGCCGATCCTAAGAATCATGAAGGCGAGGGGATTTAACGTTGAATGCGAGGTCGAGTGCCCAGGAGTCGTGCAGCCCAACAGGGGAGACAAAAAGAAACTAGACTTTTTGGCCGAGGGGCGCGACCGGAAGATCGCTATAGAGGTTAAGTGGGTTAGAAAAGAAGGTCGTCTAAATATTGATAGGGACTTGGAGAAGCTGAGAGGCATTCTTTTTGTAGAGCCGGAAGTCTATTCTCTGCTCTGTATCTTTGGCCGCAAAACGCATATCGATAATGTTCACGAAGAGCTATTCAAACTTGGGTTTGCTGAAAGAGGGGAACCGGTCTATGCGGAGTTCAAGAGAACTCGATACGGTTGCCGGATATTCCGCTTGGGGAGCCCGTAATGAGTCGTGGCGTGTTGATGCCCAACAATTCGCTGCATGGTCGCCATCACCTACTTCCATGGGACGACCAGTCATTGAGCATCGAATCATTGATTCCCCTTTGGTTTTGCTTGCGCCAAACGTTCAGGTTAGCCGGCAGTTTTGGAAAGCTAAGACCATTTGGTGAGCACTCGTTGAATACGCGAACAGAATAACTGAATTTCATCCGGCGCGAGGTGCTCCGCTTTGTAGAGCGACAACATCTCGAACTTACAGGCCGGTGCACATGTACCCAAGAGAGCAGTCTTCAGCACCCGCCTTACGGGTCGCCAAAGCACCAGGCGGTCAACCCACGACGGCGAACCGAGTGAGGTTATGGCTAGTGCCCTTCGAAGATTGTGGAGTCTCGGCTTGATTGGGCCGAGGTCGCTGGCGTGGTCGTAGGCGATGCCTGGAGCCCAGACGCGGTCGAACCAACCTTTCAGGATGGCAGGGAAGCCGAACCACCAAGTGGGAAAGACAAGAACAAGAGCGTCTGCGGAGAGCAACCGGTCGGCTTGCAACTGAACGGCAGCAGCGTCAAACGTTGGGCCATAATAACTCTGGCGTTCGCTGACAGTGAGTGAAGGTGAAAAGTCGGTTTGGTAGAGGTCCTCAATCTGCACTTCGTGACCCGCGTTGATCAGAGCTTCAATGGCAGAGCGCGCCATGACGTGGCAAGCGCTATCAGTGATTGGGTGAGCGACGACGACAAGGCATTTCATTGCATGGACAACCGATGAGCGGCTTTACTCACGCTGGCTAACACAAAATAAGTGAATGAAAGTTTCATCAAATCTTCGTATAAATACCCAATGATATGCATTGGGTTGACCGCATAATAGTAAATAGAATGTACGGACGCAATCGACCTTTATAGAGTAGAAACATTATTTGGTAATTTTTACAAAACTCTCCTGAGGCAATGCGCGTCCAGACAGCCGAATAACATCCCACACTGCGGAGACACAAGCGACATCCACTTTTTCAAGCACAGCACTACACCCGGCTATCTGACTCATATACCGTTCAGTCAATCCGCTCAGCATCATCTCGGCTAGCTCATCGAGTGGCGGTGCTACAACCATTTTCAAACGGGGTAGCGAACGAGCTATCACCATGCCACTCGGGTCGTAGTCTACGAAGGCGGCTACAGGCTGTTTCAGGTTGTGCAACATCGCCAGCATGCTGTCACTCCTCACGCTGTCTTTGTCTCCACGCCATATGATCAGGGGATTCTGGCCGGGGAATGCGAGACTATCTGCTGCCACATGGATGTCATTAAAACATTCCCAGTTTTCGACCACTACTAGCCAATCGTGGTGCGCAATATCAACAAGCTCGGCATGATCCACCTCAACATGACAGCGCGCGGGCAAGAGAAGTGGCAGCCCATTCAGGAAAAGCGGTAGCGAAGGGCGAAGGGCTTTGATGGCGACACGGCGGCGTCTGACCGGCCCCTGAGCGAACTTCTCGTTATGTCCAACGGCTAGTGCTTCAGTGCGTGTCAGTTTATCCCATGCGTCAGGCGGCGTATCAGCGTTCACACCCTCGCTGTCCAGCAACTCTCGAATGACAAGTTTTTGGGTGGGAGTCATGTAGATGGATTTCCCTTTCCGCTCACCCACTCGTGGACCGTAGTCGCGCACGAAAGCATCAAGAGATGCGCTCATCGAAAATCTTTCATTGTCCGATTGAACACAGCGCAGCAACAACTTGACCAGTCTAGCTTCCATGAACCATCACATCCTGAACGAACAGATTCCTCGAAATGCGCGATGCACCGCGTCGCTCAATACGGTGGTACCGCAGTCCCGCGAATTCCGCACGGTGACTATTTTTTGAATTGATGACTAATAGCAGCCATATCTCATCTGGCACGCCGATGTCAGGGAAGTTCTGGCGCTTCCAGCTTAAAGCGGACAATGGGGTCGAGGAACGAGAAGCAGCTTTCGCGAATCTGCCTAACGCAACATGGTGGGGTTGCAGCTTGAGAGTCTCGGTAGGTTTGTTTGCGCTGCGTTCTATACGTCCTGGGGAACGTTCTCTGACTGTAATTATTGGGGGAGCTGGTAGCTGTGCAGCGATCTCGCGCAGGTATTCGTAGGCTGAGGCATCCCTCAGGTCGGAATAGGCTACCGGACTAATGCCAGCGTCGCGCATCATCCATAACGGATGGTGGTGAGTCTCTTCCAGATCGGGTAGCTCGTAACCAGAATTTTGCTGGAGAAAATTAGCGAATTGACGGAAACGTTTCACGTCCGGTGCAATGGCGCGTAGTCGGTACAGGTAGGTCTCGAAGAAATGAAGAAGATGGGTAATCTCGGTGTGCCACTCCGCCTTGCGGTCGGAGATGAGCGTACGATAGGAGATTGCCAACGGCTCAAAGTCGCAATGTCCAGCCCCAAGCTCTTGCTCAATGCCGAACCGGTCAAGCGATTCGAGCGCATCGCTGAAACGCCCAGCCTGTCGCAAATAGTGTGCATTCTGCCGACTCTTTGCCTCAATAGAGCTGACCACTGCAAAGTTCGTCTCAGTCAAGTTGAGTAACTTTGAGATGCCGGAACTGAAGGTGTCCGACAAGTCGGCGCATGCATCATGGAAATGGGCGGACACCTGGTCTGCATCTTCAATGCGTCCCGCAAAAACGGCATTGGCATACTCGCCCAGCAGCTGCGAAATGCGGTTGACCTGAGCGCCAGCATTGTCACCCAGTAATTCAAACAAGCGTTGTTTCTGAGTTATCTCGTCAAAGAGCTTAGTAATAAAGCTTGAAAGGCGATACGTTTCCCGACCATCCGCGACAAAAATACGGTTCTGATGCAGCACATAGGCATCGCGGTCGGACTTTGAACCGTTCTTGAGATAACGCCCTTTGCTGTACACCTCGTGTATCAGATCGCGATGCGCAGCAATCGCATTCAGCGCATTTGATAGTAAGTCATTTAGGGGCCGACTCATATCAAGTTGCCTGTTTCATTCTCTTGTTGCTGTTGTTCATCGCCAATCTTTAGTGTTTCGTCGGTCTCGTGGATGAACTTGATGACATCAAGGAGATACTCGATTTTTGATGTAACCTGATAAATCGCTCGCTCCGGGTTAGCCAGCTTCAGATAGCCGTCATTGACCAGCCGTTTGAATATATTGTCCAGCAACTTACGTTGGGTGATGTCTGACGAAGCTGCCCTAAAGCGTGAGCCAAGCGATTGCAGTTCATTCCGTAATGAGATGTCCTGGTCAATTTTACCAATCAGGGTGTCCGCTTCGATGGCAGTGCCATACATAAGGATGTCTTCTTGCCCCGTCGTGCGGATAACAAGATTGAAGAATGAAATAACTGGAATGAGATTATTTTTAATATCGGAGTAGTTTGATCGGATCGCGGCACGCTCCTGCTCACCGTAGGAAGCAAAGACAAGATAGAAACCAGATTCCTTCGATGTTTTTGTCACTCGCCGTCCGATCTTGGCGAAAAAATCTTCGACCGACCGCAAGCTGTCTTCGTCACATAGGAAATCAAAGGTGTCCGGGTGTGATACGCGGCAGATGAATGTTCCTTCGAGCAACTGGAAGATCACGCGCTCAAACATTATCTCCTCCCATGTCCAAGACAATTTCAACGATTTCGGGATGATTCGCCGTCCGTTGCACTCGATACAACTTAGCGAATTGAGCCAGAATATCCAGATTGGCTTCAGGGCAAGCCGAGAACATGCGTATGTCATTTTCCTTCAACATGACCAGCAAGTCATGGATGTTGCGTGAATCCAGATCAAGTAATTCGTCCACCGCCCATGTAATTTGTACGTTGGCCTCGCCGCGAATTTTACGGATGAATGCGACAAAGATGGTGCAGAGAATGAGGTAGGACAGGCCATTTGACGATAGTTTTTCGAGGTCTGCCGTCGTGTGGAATGACTTGGGAGTACCATTCTCGATAACATCGCCACGGATATTAATAAGCTTGCGGCGCTCGGCGCGAATACCTTCGCGCACCTCCCAGTGACTGACCAGGCGCTTGAGTCCTTCCGCGAACTCGGCGGGCGGCATTTCTCGGCTAGAGGATGACCAGGCTTGGTGGATGGCGTTGAATTCCTTTACGTCATTCCAGTATTTCAGTTTTTCCAATGCGGAGTCAAAGTGAATGGTGATGCTCGATATGCACCTGAACACGTTGATCTGATTGAGTGCCTTCTGGATGTCATTGTTGAAACTACCAACTTCCTTGTGAAACTGAAGCAACTTGTTGTGGAATTCCGAGATAAGGCTACCGTAGGAACGCGCCTGCATCATCAAGATGTGACGGCGTGATTCATGTTCTCGTGAGAACCAGTCATGCAGCGGTTTGACCCATGCCTCTGGGTTACTATCATCCGGATCAACGGATGCGCGCGTCGTGCTGAAATATTGCTCGGTTGGGGAACCTTGTACGCCACTAAAGGAAGACTTTATCTTGCGAATTTTGCTTGCCAACTCACTGTGCATGGTTTTGCGGCTGGAGAAAAGGTTATTGGCTTGACTGAACAGGTGTCCAACAGTCCATGATGGGTCGAATGGTTGCTGCATGACTTCCCGATCAGGTGGATAGTCAGACATTTGCGCGACCCTATTCTCGACGAGCCCTTTGTTGTGGACAATATCTGCCAGTCTGGTCATCAAATCAGCAATCTTGGATTGAATTTCAGCCTGCCGTGTAGCCCACTGGCGGGAAAGATTTCCCTTGCGGTTCTTTAACTCCAATTGCTTGCTGCGACATGTCTTGGCTGTTTCATCCCATTCGCCACGTTTGACCAACTCGTTTTCGCGCCAGAATCGCCATGCGGTGACGTTATCAACCGATCCTTCTGCCGTGCGAATTTGCTTGCCTTGTTCCTCTATTTCCAAGTCGATGCCTTTGAGCATGGCAGTATCGACACCTTTTTCGGAAAGCGCTTTTAGCTTTTCCTCTGCAAGCCCGGCCAGTTGCTGTTCCTTTGCTTCATGAGCGCGCTTGAGGGCATTCTGAACTGCACCAATGGCTTCAGTCTGTTGTTGTTTCAGGGAGTTCTCAATATCCGAATGTTTCATAGCGCACGTCTGCCGGGCAGCGATTAACGAGGCATTGGCATCAGTGATTCTCTGGTTACACGCACCAAGATTTTCACGCACTGCAATCAGATTCAACTCTGCATCTTGCTTGGATTGCTTCTTTGAGTTATCGACCGCTTGTTTCGCGGCAACCTCCTCTGCTTTCAAGGTGGTTTCTCGGGCGAATAGCTTGGCCGTCTCAGCATCATGCAAAGTCAGTGCTGTATCTGCCGCAGCCCTGCGCTTATTGCATTGTTCCAGCAATTGCTCGGCCTCACTGATGTCCTTATTCAATAGATCCTGTTCATCTCGACAAGACGCGATCTGAACTTGTAGTGCCGCTTCATCTGCGCAGAGAGTGCTGTCAAGGTGCGATAGTTCGAGTGATACCCCATAGAGCGAATCGACACCGCCATCGATGGACGGTGACAACCCATTCATGGTCAGGACGTCCTCACGAATTACCTTGGCGATGTCGGCAGGCCAATCTGGCTTGTTCGTGCGCAAGAA
Organism: Gammaproteobacteria bacterium; assembly: GCA_018813765.1. Classification (GTDB taxonomy): domain Bacteria; phylum Pseudomonadota; class Gammaproteobacteria; order Burkholderiales; family Gallionellaceae; genus Sideroxyarcus. Next base: position 424,011 of record JAHJBC010000001.1, read on the forward strand.
ATGCAGCAGCGAGTCCTTATTTGGATTGAGGTGTGTCAGCAAGCGTTGGTGCTTTGTCTCGACATCCTCAGCGCGTCGGCGCATCCCACTGAGAATCTTCTCCTGCTCGGCGTATGAGCGCCCAGTCTGAACCTTCTTTTCATCCAGTGGGAGGCGGCCACTTTGAGCGATGCGCATCTCTTCGCGCAAACTATCCAGGTCGATACGCTTCTTTTCAAGTGCTTCAACCGTAGCAGGATCGGCGGGGGGATTATTGACCACACTGTTCCAGTGTGCTTCCTGACGGATAACCTGGTCACGCTCGATGCGAATGGCTTCAAGTTCACTATCGGCAGCCGCCTGTATAACCTGCTCGGCCTTCAGACGCTCAGCATTGTTTTCGGAGAGCTGAGGTTCAAACCGCTCGCGAACATGATCCATCGATGTGTTTAGTTGCTGGACGCTAGCCAGATGCTCGTTCTGGACAGAAATGGCTATTGATTGGTATTTCTGCTCGATCTTGGACGACTCACCCAGCAAGACGTCCTTCCGGGTGTTGAGCGATTCGAGTTTGTTTCGCAACTGTGGAATGCTGGCAACCAGCTCTGCCATTTTAGCGATGGAATCATCTTCATATTGCTTTGCGGTGGCATCGATGGTCTTGACCCGGCTTTCGGCCTCGTTCGCATCGGCTTCGGCTTTTGATTCACTTTCTTGCAATTTCTGAAATGATACGTTGAACTTCGACTGTTCTTGCTCACGGACATCGTCTAGCTGAGTTTGATTTTCCTTCAGCAGAACATTTTGGCTTGCTAAATGCTGCTCAAGCACCAGCAGTTTTGCGTGCAAGGTTCTAATCTCGTATCTGTTGGCATTCAGTTGGGTATCGATTCCTTCGACTTCCTTCATCAGGTCGGCGTGCTGCATGACTTCATTGTATGCGGCGAACTGCGAAGGCCACTCAGCATACTGGTCGCGATCCCCGGTTATGCTGATGGGGGCATTGCCGTCGTTTGAGATGTAGTCCACGATGACTCGCAGGAATTCGTCGAAATTCGCCTTGCGGGTGAACATTCCACTCACTATCTTTTCAATGTGCATCAGCTTGTTACCGCTAGCCGTGAAGGAGTATTCCGCCACTAACGCGCGGTTCTCGGCTGAACTCTTGCCGCCGGCTACACGCCCTTGAATGATGTTGCGGTACTCACTGAGCACCAACACGTGAGAGTGCGGGAGCCCCAAAGTCTTTAATCTAACTTTGAGGTCTTTTGACGAAACAAGCTTTGCACTGTCACCATCTTCGGTGAACAGCGATAGGTCATATGTTCCACGTATGAGGCGGTAGTTGAACCCAGCCTCGCCAGCGCTGTAGAGAATGGACATGCAGGGGACATTCCGGCGCTGATATTCGAAAATGACATAGGAAGTGGAATTGGGGAGATAGAAGTCAGCAAAGCTGCTGGAACCAGATGTACATTGACCGGGGTTCTCTCCGTAGAAAATCGGGATGAGACTTAACAGAGAAGTTTTTCCAACTCCGTTGTCTCCGGTCAGGATCGCGCCGTCAGAAAGGTCGATGATTGCCTCGCCCCCAGGTGAGTAGGAGTCGATAAGGATGAGTCTAAGTAAACGGAAATCAGTCTCGGTACGGGATGTGGTATCTAGCATTGTTCATCTTTCTAATCGCAATGGCCCGTATCGAGTAGGGGGGTAACACATCAAAATTATTATTGCAGTGCATGACATTGCATTGCTGTTGACTGGCAAATCTAACAGCATTTGTAAGCAAATGAAACATGAACGGATGTCCGTGTAATAAATTCGGTCACCGATAATAGTGATTGCAACTATCTGAATTGTTTCTTTGATGATGTGGTGAAAAAATTGTCTCATCTATTCACAGTCGTCTGGCTATGCTTTTAACAACTTCAATTTTCTACGGTGTGGTTGAGAAACAGAATAGCCTTCCCTCGGTTTTTTCGTCTTCCAAGAAGTGGGTTTCATACCACCAATTTTCCCTGGCGCTGAGCGGTGAGCCAGTCATCCAGATATTGCTGCGGCGACTTGTAACCCAGCGTCGAGTGCAGCCGTTTCCGGTTGCAGAACACCTCGATGTATTTGAATGCCATCGCCTTCATTTCGTCCCGAGTCTCGAAGCATTCGCCAGACTCCCGCTCATTCTTAAATCCGCCAAGTCAGCTTACCGTCGGCGCGTTGTTCCAACGATTTCCCTTGCGACTCATCGAACAGGCCATGCCGTATTTCTTCAACTTTGCCTGGGATATGCAGTTGGCTTACTGGCTGCCCCGATCCGAGTGATGGATCAGTTCCTTCGCTAGTTTGCGCCGAAACCATGCCATGTTTATGCAATACGGCATAGGCCGAGGTATAGGCCGAATGGCATATTGCCGAAAAACAGTGCTTGCTGTAGGGTAACTCGTTTATTTTTGCGGCGGGATATGACGGGCATGAGTCGCGATTGTTTCTAAATATCCGACGCGATGGCTGCTGAGATACAGTTGGCGATACCCGAAAGTTTCGTTTGTTAGACGCACACAAAAAGGAGCAAGTCATGAACGACAGTGTCGTGATCGATTTTCCATCGAAGAGCAGTGAAGCTGATGCCTCCCAAATTCTACTCAACATCGCCGTTGTATCGGAAATAAAAAACAACGTCCCCGTTAGCGTAACGCTGAACGACCTCAGCTTGAATGTAGTCGGTTACCTCAGTCTTTTGTCCGGCATCGTCCCCGGCGTGAACCTTGGCGATAAAGTGTTAATCAGCGCTGTACAAGATGGCGTGCTGATCCACGGCGTCGTGACGCCAATTGATGCCTCGGTGCGAGCGAGCATCAGTTTTGTTGAAGACATGCTGGTCATTGAGGCACAAGGCGCAGTGGCGCTCAAGAGCGGGAAGGCAACAGTTGAGCTGACCAAGGCGGGTGAAATACGCATTGATGGAAAAAACGTGCGCACCAAAGCCAGAAAGACGCTGACCATGCTGGCTGGCGAAGTCAAGCTGAACTAAATGCTCAACTTGAACGAGACATACTCAGATGCGCATGCAGAAAATGCGACCGACCTCTACGAACTTCGACAAAGCTGGCTGGATATGGCGGATGTCAGCGTCAACGAATTTAACAGTGTTGAAGAACGTCTGAATGCCAGTCTTTGTCTCATTGCCAGTACCCGGATCATTGAAGAGACGTCAGAAGAATCTCCACAAGCCAATAACAAAAAGGAGCCCACCAAAGAACACGACTGCTTCATCATCCTCGCCAGTCACATCAACTCGCCCCATATAGCGACCCGTGCCGCAGGATATGACCTTGCCTACCAATGGCTGGCGCAAGACGCAGGCAAATCTGCTGCAGCCGAAGCAGCACTAAGCCTCTACCCGGAAGCGGATCACTCCAGACTGCTCAAACTCTACGACGAACAAGAAGCATTGCGCCCGGTACTGTTCCGCATTTTCCGCAAACAAATGCTCGCGTTGCCAATCGCCATGGTGAATACCGCCGCTACGGCAGAAAGCTCAGCGGACGCGCTCAAGATCGAAGCCCTGCGCTATGCCGCAGCCAACGCTGAAATAGGTATGGACATATTCCGTACCCACTACCAGCCGCTACTCTCGGGTAAAGCCCAATTCGATGCCAGAATAGTGGAGGCGGCCATATGGGGTGGCATGGTACGCAACGATCCCGATGCAACCCGCGTCATCAGCACAGCCATATCCCTCAACCCATCACCCAAATACCGCACACAACTACTGCGCCTGGCCGCACTATCCGGCGCAGCAGAATTCCTTCCCCTGTTATTGCAAGCTGCAGAAAGCGAGCCTGCCACCGGCTATCCGCTACTTGTACTCTTCGGCCAGAAGAGTGTCATGCCCGAACACATCAAAGCTCTGGAAAACGCCCGCAGCATGGAACACGCTGCGGCCGCATTCAGCCAACTCAGCGACCAGATACTTCCCCGCATCCCGCGCTTGACCGTGGTAGGTGAAGAAGAGGACGACGAGGAAGAAGATGCGCCCCATATCCCCGATGTCAAAGCAGCACGCGCCTGGTGGGACAAACACCAGGCCAACTGGAAGACAGAAGAACGCTGGCTGTTCGGCAAACCAGTCACTACAGAGCACCTCACCGCGCTGGCCAAAAAGCACGCAGGCCGTTTTGGCCATGACATCATGGCGCTGCTGGCACTCAGCAAAAAAGCGCCGCTAAATATCCCATCGGAAATCTGGCGCGCGCGCCAGCAACAACTGCTTGCGGACAAATTGTCCGCACAACCCGCAACCAAACCAGCAGCCAAGCCAATGAGCGCGCGCCATGCATAAACTGTCCAACGAATCCCCATGGCAGGCTGAAATAGCCTCCGACTACAACTACAAGCGCGAGCTACTGGCCATCGTCGTCATCAAAGCGGGCTACGCCATCGACATCGAAACCGGCGCACTCACCCCGCTCAAAAAGAAACCTGCCATCGACGTTGCTGATCAGTATGAGGGCGATCCGCAAAAATCCGCATTGATCGCAGCAACCGAATGCAGCCCACCCAAAATCGGCGGCGAGTTTTACATCCTCGGTGCCACACTCACCCTGCCCAATGTGGATACAACTGCGGCAGAAGCCAGCGTCACTCTCACGCACAGCAATGGCCGCAAGTTCAACAAAACAATCCGAGCCATAGGCAAGCGGCAATGGCAGGGCACCTGGCTGCTCCCCACCATCAGCAAACCCGAACCGTTAACCCCTATCTCACTCGGATATGAAAACGCCTACGGCGGCAGCGATGAAGAGGCCGGCCCCAAAGAAAAGCATCCCACCTACCTCGCCAACTACGCTGGAAAAGGTTATGTTGCAGGTGCCAGAAGCTGCACCGGCATAGAACTGCCCCAACTCGAAATGGCCCCCTTCATCAACAGCCCGTCAGACCGCCCGCAACCTGCCGGCTTCGGCCCCATACCGGTCTTTTGGCAACCGAGAAGAACAGAGCAGGGCACGCCCGACCTGGAAGAAGCCAAACGCGGTGCTTGTCCCTACGGCCCCGATGCCCAAGTATCCATGCACAACAGTGCACCGCTGGACCAGCGCTTTGCAAACCCGTGGCAGGGCGGAGAAGTCATCACGCTCACCAACATCCTGGCAGGCCTGCAATACGGCAAAACGTGCAACATCACATTACCGCGCATTACCCCGCAACTTATCCTGGATGACAAATTGCTGAATACGGTATGCGACACCTTCTGGATCGACGCCAAGAAGAATCAGCTCCACCTGATCTACCGCGCGGCCTACCCCATGCGAGTGGCCTACCCGGACAAAGGCTGGATCATCGTGCGCGATGCACAAGCAGCGGCCAGTGCAGAACTGAGAGAGGTCGCATAATGGGATTCTTCAGCAAAAAGGCACCCGCAGCACCTCAAGCCAAAGCAGTACCAACATCGGCACCCATCGCCATCACGGGCGTAGGGCTGGCCTGCCATGCAGGAGACAAGCCGCTCTCACTCATCTGCTCGATACTCGGACAAATAAGCGGGACGGCATTAAGCGACGAGCACAACGTAAAACCCAAAGGCAGCAACGCATACGCCATGGTTAGAATGGCGCCAGTCGAAGAAATCGTCGAAGTGCGTGCGAGTGCACGGATGAATCAACTCACCACCATCGCACTCTCCAATGCCGCCGCAAAGCTGCCCGTCAATGTGAGTTCGGAAAGTCTCTTGATCGTGATCATGGTTGATGCAGATTTGATCGCGCATCAAAATGAAAACGATCCCCAATTTGTACAGCGCCAACTGGTTGATAAAATCCCGCGCCTGGCGACAGCCACCTTCCGCATCCTGCCCAATGACTCAAACTCAGGCACCAGCGCACTGCACAGCGCCATTGCCGAACTGAAAGAAGGCAAATGGCAGGCCGTGATTTTTGGCGGTGGAGATTCGCTTATCTCGATGGAAACTTGCCTCGCGCTTAATGAACAAAACCGCCTCAATACCGCCAGCACCGGCACCGGCATCGTTCCCGGCGAAGGCGCTGCCTTTGTCGTGCTACAAAGCAAAGACGCTGCGGCCAACAACACAACCCCGGCACTGGCTTGGCTCAGCGGACTGGGCGTAGCAGCAGAACCCAATGCCCGCGATGCCGACCTCAAAGCCACCGAAGGTCTATCTACTGCCATCGGGCAAGCGATTGCACAAGCAGGCATCAACGCCACCGACATACAAGGCATCGTGCATAACCTGGGTGCCGAAACCGTGCATGCGATCGAGTGGTATCAAACCACCAAGAAGATCTGGCCGAGGCGCGTCAGCGAACAACAACGCATGGCCGCACAACTGGGCGAAATCGAACAAGCCGACATGCCCGACGATCCCATCCCCAAAACACTGCTGCCCTACAAAACCATGGGCGAAGTGGGTGCCGCCGCATTGCCCATGCAATTGGCAACGGCACTGTCCTGGATTGAATACGATGCCCACCAATCCCGCTGGGGCTTCCCGGTGAGACAGCATCTATTGGTTTGCGACACCCCCGCAGTGGCAGAGCGTGGCGCACTGGTTATTAGTACAACACTGGCGGCGGCAAGTTAGCCAACAAGGAGAACAGCAATGGGTCAAAACATCAACATCAACGGCGAATCCGCCGTCCACATGGGTTCGGAAGGCAAACTCACCACCTCCGACACCTGCATGACGCCGCCGTACTGCGTCCCTATCACCTACACCAACCTGGCCGAATCAAAAGTGGCAGACCAGACCGTCTCCTCCGTCAAAATCCAGGGCAACCCCGCCTGCAACCAGAAGTCCATCTTCAAAATATCCCAAGGCGACAGCCCCGGCTGTTGCGGTGGCGTCGCTTCCGGCTCGGTCGGACAAATGACCAAATTCATCGAAGGTTCAAGCAATGTCACTATAGGCGGCGAACCCGCCGTCTATAACGGCCTGCTGAAAACCTCAAATGCAGAAAACACCGACTCAAAACCGCTGGTGCAGCCACCTGCGGGCAAGGCTCCGGAGGGCAAGATTACAGAGCAAGAACCCTATTCTCATGTTGTAGTGCTGACAGATGCCGAAGGAAATGTATTAACCGATCACCCCCACCGCGCATGGATGGGCAATGAAGTCATCATGGAAGGCAAAACTGACACCAAAGGCGCATCAGAAAAAATGACCGAAGACGCCGGCAAACACGCAGAAATCGCATTACTCACGTGGTGAGACAAGAGAATTGCAACCCGATGACATCAGGAGCATGCAGATGAAAACACCCCTTACCCTCGCGATCCTGATAGCCGTGCTGTTGACCGGCTGCGCCGGAACAAACGCCAAACCCCATGCTTATGCGCCGAGCCAGACTAAAGTGGAACTCCTGGGCAACGGGCTGCGTTTTGAGCGCGTACCCGTTGCGGACCACCCCTGCGAACCCGCCAATATCTACTTCATCAACGAAGCCAAAGGCGTGCGACAGGTTGTGATTGAC
>JAHJBC010000011.1 GCA_018813765.1 Gammaproteobacteria bacterium
AGTTCGACTCAGTCACCTAAGCAACTTCGTCCACCCAGATACAGGTACCCACACTAATCGGTTGTTTCTTCTATCTTTTAAAGAGCTTTTCTTACCACCACCCCTGCGACCTCGGCCGCGAAGAGGTGCGCATTATATAGATGGCGAACTTAGCGTCAAGCATTTTGTAACCAAATATTCATTTTTTTGTGCGCTCACACAGCGACGAACCCAAAACGTACAATGCATACCCTGAAAATTCCGCCTCGAACCGGCAACATGAAATTGATATTGGGCATCGAATCCTCCTGCGACGAAACCGGCATCGCGCTGTACCACGTGGAGCGCGGCCTGCTCGCACATACGCTGCATTCGCAGATCGCATTGCATAACGAATACGGTGGCGTCGTGCCCGAGCTTGCCTCGCGCGATCATGTGCGCTACGTGCTGCCACTGATTCGCAGCGCTTTGGAAAAAGCCGGATGCACGCTGAAAGACATCGACGCCATCGCCTACACGCAAGGCCCCGGCCTGTCCGGCGCGCTGCTGGTCGGCGCGAGCGTGGCTTGTGCACTGGCTTACGCACTGGATGTTCCTGCCATCGGCGTGCATCACTTGGAAGGCCACCTGCTCTCACCGCTACTGTCCAAACCGGCGCCGCAATTTCCGTTCGTTGCATTATTAGTATCGGGTGGGCACACGCAGTTGATGCGCGTGGACGGCGTGGGACGCTATACCTTGCTGGGGGAGTCGGTCGACGATGCGGCGGGCGAAGCCTTCGACAAGAGCGCGAAACTATTGGGACTGGATTATCCGGGCGGCGCTTTGTTGTCGAAGCTGGCACAAGACGGAACGCCGGGGCGTTTCAAACTGCCGCGTCCGATGCTGCACAGCGGCGACCTGGACTTCAGCTTCAGCGGATTGAAGACCGCGGTGCTGCTGGCGGTGCAACAGAACCAGAATGATGAGCAGACTAGGGCTGACATCGCACATGCCGCAGAGGAAGCAATTGTGGATGTGCTGGTGCACAAGGCAGTTGCCGCCCTGAAGCAAACCGGCCTGGAACAGCTCGTGGTTGCAGGCGGGGTGGGCGCAAACCGCCTGCTGCGCACTCGCCTCAGCGAACTGGTTGGCAAGCGCGGCGGCAAGGTGTTCTATCCCGATCTGGAATTCTGCACCGACAACGGCGCGATGATCGCCTTCGCGGGTGCGATGCGATTGCAACTTCAGCCTGAACAGCGCGACTATCGCTTCAACGTGAAACCGCGCTGGGATCTGCAGCAACTCAACTACGCCGACTGAGCTTCCTTCTTCTTGCTGCCGATCTTGCTTTCCTTGCCGGTCATCAGGTTCTGGATGTTGCCCTTGTGCCGCCAGATCAGCAGCATCGACATGATCGCTGTCGCGTACACCAACTCGGGACGCAAATGGATCAGCATGGCGAATATCGGTGCGGCGATGGATGCGGCCAGCGCGGCCAGCGAGGAATAGCGGAACGCCACCGCCAGCAGCAGCCAGACCGCCAACACGCCCAGTCCCATCCAGACGTTCAACGCCAGCAACACGCCCAGCGCGGTGGCCACGCCCTTGCCGCCTTTGAACTTCAGGAAGACCGGGAACACATGACCGAGAAAAACGGCAATGGAAACCAACGCTACGATCAACAACCCATCACCATTGTGTGGAGCGAAACGGATCGCCAGGAACACCGCCAGCCAGCCTTTCGCCGCATCGCCGAGCAAGGTCAACGCTGCTGCCGCCTTCTTTCCGCTACGCAGCACATTGGTCGCACCGGGATTGCCGGAACCGTAGGAACGCGGATCGGCGAGGCCGAATGCTTTGCTCATCAGCACCGCGAAAGAAACCGAGCCGATCAGGTAGGCGCACACAACAAAAATCAGGGTGGTCATCCGGTAATACCTTAAAATGCGAAGCGGCGGATTTTACTCGAATGCGCCCATGACACCAAACGAACGACCTCACACCTATATGGGCACCTCTAATAATCCAATTTTCGTCGCAATACTGCGTTGCTCACAAGAAATTACTCCTTACATATTCACATATATGCCGCGTCGCAATTTCTTGCTCGCGCCTTGTCTTGCTTAGAACTTTGAATTACTAGAGGCACCCATATGGACATCATCTTTCTGCGCGAACTCAAGGTCGTCACTCTTATAGGTATATATGAGTGGGAGAAACGCGTGCCGCAAACCCTGCAACTCGACCTCGACATCGCTCTGCCCAACAGCCGCGCCTGCCAGAGCGATGACATCATGGATGCGCTGGATTACGCCAAGGTGGCCGAGCACATCCAGACCGTTTTAAGCGACGGGCACTTTTCCCTGCTTGAAACCCTGGCCGAACACATCGCCCAGATCATCCTCAAGGACTTCAACGCCCCCTGGGTCAAGGTCAGCGTCGCCAAGCTGCAAGCCATCCGCAACTGCAAACAGGTGGGCATCAGCATCGAGCGCGGGCAGATCAAGTAGCCCCATGCTTGCCTAGCTCAAGTTCTGATCCACCCGCTGCCGGATTACACAAAAGCCCCGGCGGGCAATGACTCAGTCCACGGCAACAAAGGATTTGCCCAAGCCCCTATTTTTATGGATAATGCGCCCCCTTAACGGTATCCGTGCGCGTACCAAAGCCGCGCCCAACTTTAGCAAGGAAGACAAAATGAAAGCCGCAATCCACCCGGAATACAAAGAGATCGCAGTGACATGCAGCTGCGGCAACAAGTTCGCCACCCGCTCCACCATGAGCAAACCGGAACTGCACGTCGAAGTCTGCTCCGAGTGCCACCCGTTCTACACCGGCACACAGAAGATCGTGGACACCGCCGGCCGCATCGAGAAGTTCCGCAACAAGTACGGCACCAAGGCCGCCGCTTGATGGAACTTCGCTAGGCGAGAGAATCAAAAAGGCAGCGTCGGCTGCCTTTTTCTTTTCCGGATCGAGATCATGCGCCACATACTCATATTCCTGCTCACCCTGACCGCGTTCGCCATGGGCGGATGCGCGACCAACCCCGTCAGCGGCGGCAAGGATTTCGTGATGATGTCGGAATCGCAGGAGATTGCGCTGGGTCGCTCCGCGGATGCCGAGATACGCAAGCAATACAAAGTCTATGCCAATCCCGCACTGCAGGATTATGTGAACCGCGTTGGACAGAAACTTTCGCAACACAGCCACCGCCCCAACATCAGCTACCGCTTCACCGTGCTCGATTCTCCCGAAATCAATGCCTTTGCGCTGCCCGGCGGCTATGTCTATATCACGCGCGGCATTATGGCCTACCTGAACTCCGAGGCCGAGATGGCCGCCGTACTGGGTCACGAGGTCGGCCATGTCACCGCGCGCCACGGCGTGCGCCAGCAAAGTGCCGCGCAGGCCGCCAATATCGGCATCTCCATCGCCGCCATCTTCATCCCCGAGCTCAATACCCAGCTCGGACAGGATATTTCCAACCTGTTCGGCGGTGCATTGCTTTCCGGCTACGGACGCGATCACGAACTGGAATCCGACCGCCTCGGCGCACAATATCTGGCGCGCACCGACTATGATCCGCAAGCGATGATCCGCGTGGTCGGCGTGCTCAAGAACCAGGAATTGTTCGACGCCGAGATCGCAAAGCAGGAAGGCCGCGAACCGCGCCGCTACCACGGCACCTTCGCCACCCACCCCGACAATGACACGCGCCTGCAACAGGTTGTCGGAGAAGCAAAAGGGCTGACCGTCGCCAATCCCGCCGAAGGCCGCGATGAATTCCTGAAAATGACGGAAAGTCTCGTTTTCGGCGACAGCATCGAAGAAGGCATCGTGCGCGACAACCGCTTCACCCATCGCGACCTTGGGTTTGCACTCACCTTCCCGCCGGAATGGAACGTGAAGAACTCGCCGACACAGTTGTATGCAATCAGCCCCGCAGGCGATGCCGCGATCCAACTGAAGATCGACGGCAAGCCTTCCGGTACGCCAGCAGAATACATGAGGCGCGCGCTCGGCAGCAGCGCCTCGCTGGAGGCGCTGAAGATCGAGAGCCTGAATGCGGCCATTGGCAGCGACAACAAAGTTCTGCTCGGCATCATCTATCACGAGGGCAAGGCATTCATCATCCAGGGCAACGCCAAGAGTGGCGAAACACTCGCCGCCCAGCGCGAGACAATGCGGAGCGCCATCCGCAGCTTCCATGTGCTGAATGCAGACGAGAAGAAGGCCATCAAACCGCTGCTCATCAGAGTCGTCTCCGCCAAAAAGGGGGATACGTATGAGAAACTGGCGCAACGCTCGCCGCTGGGCAAAAATGCGGAGAACTACCTGCGCCTGATGAATGCCCAGTATCCCAAGGGCGAACTTGCCGCGGGACAACGCGTCAAGATCGTCGAATAAGCGGATGTACGAATACTATTCAAAACTCAAGGAGCCGGAGATCACGCCGATCAAGGCGGGTTTCATGTTCCTGCTGTGTGCCATTTGGCTGCTCACCGGACTGGTCGGCCACGACCCGTGGAAACCGGATGAGGCCTACGGATTCGGCCTGATCTACCATATCCTGCAGAATCACGAGTGGATCGTGCCCACGCTGGCCGGCGAGCCCTATGTGGACAAGCCGCCGCTGTATTATTGGACGGCGGCGATCTTCGCCAAGCTGTTCTCTCCTTTGCTGTCGCTTCACGATGGCGCGCGTCTGGCGAGCGGATTCTACGCCGCACTCACCTTGGTCTTCACCGGACTGAGCGGGCGCGAACTGTTCGGCAACAACCGTGGCTGGCCCGCGGCCATCATCTTGATCGGCTGCCTTGGCATGCTGGTGCGCACGCACGAGATACTCACCGACAACGCCCTGCTCGCCGGCTGCGCCATGATGCTGTACGGCTACGCCCTGAGCCTGCGCAAACCGAAATCGGCCGGCGTGCTCATCGGCATCGGCATGGGCATCGGCTTCATGAGCAAGGGCTTCATCGCGCCCATGTTGTTCCTGTACATCAGCCTCGGCCTGCTGATGTTTCGCAACTGGCGCACACGTTCGTATCTCGCCACGCTCTGCATCGCGCTGCTGTGCGCCCTGCCCTGGCTGACAGTATGGCCGTATCTGCTGTTCCAGCACTCGCCCTACCTGTTCATCGAGTGGGCGTGGACGCGCAACATCGGACGCTGGCTCGGCTTCGTGCGCGACGGCGAACTCAGCGAAATGTTTTATTACATCAAGGCGCTGCCCTGGATGGCATGGCCGGCCGCGCCGCTGGCGGCCTGGACGGTATGGGAGGCACGCAAGCGGGTGTGGCAGGAAGCCGAGTTCCAACTGCTGCTGACCGCCTTTATCGTCATGTTGGTCACACTGAGCTTGGTGCCGGACGTCAACGACCAGAACGGGCTGCCCATGCTGCTGCCAATCGCGCTGCTGGCCACCGCATCGCTCTCGACGCTGCGGCGCGGTGCGGCCAACGCGCTGGACTGGTTCGGCATCATGACCTTCGCGCTGCTGGCGATCATGATGTGGTGGGGCTGGGCCGGCCTGCTGCTGGGCTATAACGCCAAGATCGTGGTGTGGCTGCGCAACTACCAACCCGGCTTCGAAGCGGAACTGGAGACCCTCCCCTTCACCATCGCCATCATCGTAACGGTGCTGTGGCTGGTCCTGGTATGGCGGGTAGGCCGCTCGGTGCGACGTTCGCTCATCAATTGGGCCGTCGGCGTCACGCTATTGTGGGTACTCATCATGACGCTGTGGCTGCCATGGCTGGACAGCGGCAAGAGTTACCGCCACATGGTGGAGGACCTCAAGTCGAAACTGCCCGTAAAGTACAACTGCATCGCCGATGTGCGTATAGGCGACAGCGAGCGCGCCATGCTGCAGTACTTCGGCAATATCAAGACTCGCTCAAGTGCTACGCGAGTATGCGACCTGCTGTTGGTGCAGGGCGACCGCATCGCCAGACCCATCGAAGACGAGATCGGCTGGGAAAAGATCTGGGAAGGCAGCCGCAAGGGCGACCAGAACGAACGCTTCAGGCTCTACAAGCGCGTCAGGAAATAGCCGGGCGACCAGGGCTGCACATCATTGTGCAGCCCTGACGTAGACGATGCGGATCTCTTCCAGCGGCTCTTCGCCGCGCGCCAGCCGCAGGAAGCGCGGAAACGTACCCGTCTTGTGCACCACCCAGTTCCCCTGCCCGACCTGTTCGACCTTCCCCAGCCGATCGCGCATCCCTGCAAGCTGTTCAGCCCTGACCAACAGGAAATAGTCGCCGGCCTGCGGCAACTGCGCGGGATCGTCCGCGGCAAAATTGGGGGAGCGGTTATACAGACCCAGCTCGCGCGCCACGATATCGAGCTGGAACGCGTAGATCGGCACATCCGGCTTGTTGCCTGCCAGCTGCTTGTTAGCATTGTGCGCCAGGCTGCTGCCAGTGAAGGTCAGCGCAGTGGTGAGCACCAGGAAAGCATACAGCATGACAATGCCGAACAGCGGAAAGACCAGCACCGCACCGGTGCGCAGTTGTTTGCGCATAACCCAGCCATATCCCAGCAATGCGGCGAACATCGCCAGCACCACCGTCAGCACGGCAGGCTTGCGCACATAGACACTCAGCGCGATCGCAAGCACCACCAGCAACAGCGTCAGCAACAGTTGCGCGACCACCAGCGCGCGCCCTTTGCCCTGCTGCGCCAGCCAGTCATGCAGGAACTTGCCGCACAGGATCGCCGCGAACGGGAACAGGATCACCGTGTAGTGATCCAGCTGGAAGCTGGTGGCGCTGAACAGGCCGAAGGTGATGAAGAACGCACCGCACAGGAAAACGAAACTCGCCCGCTCTTCGACCGAACGGGCAAAGAACCTGCGCACCCCGCCAAACATTGCCGCAATGAACACTGCCACCCAAGGCAGGAATGCCCACAGGAACACCAGCACGAAATAGAACGGATGCCCGTTGGTGTTCTTGATCGGTCCGGTGTTGAAGAAGCGCCCGAACTGGCTGTCCCACAAAAAGAACTTGATGCCGGACACATTGGTCTGCCCGAACACCACTTTCTCCGGGTGCGCGTCGAACTGAAGATACAGCGCGATCACCTCCGGCGCGGTGAACAGCAGCGACAGCGCATACGCCAGCAGCCACTTGCCGCTCCACAGCTTGTGCCACTGCTTGCGGTACAACCACATGCACACCAGCCCGCTGAAGATCGTGATCAGCGTGAACACCCCCTTGATCATCACCGCGCAGGCGCTGAACAAGGCCCCAAGCAGCAGATACTTGATCCTGGTCTGCGCGTCATAGCGCAGCCAGTAGTAACACGCCCCCATGATGAAACCGGTGAGGTAAGTCTCAGCCTTCACCTCGATGGAAGAATCCATCAGATGGAACACCGACACATACACCAGCAGCGACAGCCATGCGACATCGCGCGAATAGAACAGCCGCGCGATGCGATACGTGTAATAACCGCCGATCAGGTGGAACAGGAAGCCCGGCAGGATGTAGGAAAACGCGCTGATCCCCAACAACTCGAAGGACAGCGCCGTGATCCAGAACGGCATATGCGGCTTGTCCAGCCAGTCCTTGCCGTCCAGCACCAGATTGGCCCAGTCGTTGTTGAGCGCAATGTGCTGGGACAGTGCCGCATAGGTGATGGAATCGCCGCCGTTGATGACGGGGGAGAGCATGGCGGCGGCATTGATGAGCAACGCAAAAAGGGAGAAGTATTTTATGTGGGAGAGGTTCATGGGACGCGATGATAACGCTTCCACCCACCGTTCGTGCTGAGTACTCCAATCCCCTCTCCCTCCGGGAGAGGGCTAGGGTGAGGGAGTACTTGTTGTATTTCCACTTAATCTAAAAGCAACACCGTCGGGGGTAGCCCGACAGCTAGTTACTTTTCTCGTCTTGCCGAGAAAAGTAACCAAAAGAGGGCGCCCCCGGTACGCCGCCCCTTCGGGGTTCCCTGTGTTGCTCGACTGGTCAGGCGGCTGCGGAACTCGCGCTGCGCGCTCAGACAGTCCTCGCCGAAATCCCCTGACCAGTCTCCGCTACTCGGCGGACGCACAGGGGATGAAATTCAACAACCGAACCCCAAAACCAGCGAGGCGGGCAACGCCCGCCTCGCCAACACTAAACAAAAGGTCGTGCGCAAAGCGCACACAAAACCGCCTTACCGCCTTTGACTTACCTTCCCCTGTGCGCCGCCGAGTAGCGCAGAACGGCCGGGGGCAGTCCGACGAATATGTTTGAGCACGTGACCGCGTAGCGGGTCGTGCGAGTTTATGAGGAGGCCCGGCTGTTCGAGCAACGCAGGGAACCCACGAAGTGGGCGGCGCACCGGGGGCGCCCTCTTTTGGTTACTTTTCTCGGCAAGACGAGAAAAGTGACTTGCTGCCGGGCAACCC
>JAHJBC010000012.1 GCA_018813765.1 Gammaproteobacteria bacterium
AAATGGTGATGCCTGGCGACAACGTGTCGATCACGGTGAACCTGATCAACCCGATCGCGATGGAAGAAGGCCTGCGCTTCGCCATCCGCGAAGGCGGTCGTACCGTCGGCGCAGGTGTGGTTGCGAAGATCATCGAGTAAGCATACAATGCGCCCCCTCGCGTGGCTGCGGCCACGCGTTTTCGTTCTTTAAACCAGCGGCTATGTGCCGCTAAAGAGGCAAGAGAAGATTATGCAAAGCCAGAAAATTCGCATCCGCCTGAAGGCGTTCGATTATCGTTTGATCGACCAATCTGCGTTGCAGATCGTTGACACGGCAAAGCGCACAGGCGCTGTGGTCAAGGGTCCAGTTCCCTTGCCTACCAAGATCGAGCGTTTCGATGTGCTGCGTTCGCCGCACGTGAACAAGACTTCGCGTGATCAGTTCGAGATTCGTACTCACCTGCGCCTGATGGACATCGTGGATCCGACGGACAAGACCGTGGATGCGCTGATGAAGCTGGATCTGCCGGCTGGCGTGGATGTAGAAATTAAGTTGCAGTAAACGAGCGGGTAGCTCGTGGCAGGTAGTTTGTAGCAATCCGATTTTGCTACCCGCTGCAAGCAACAAGCTACAAGCTGGATAAATCGGCAGACCAATTGAAGTCAGCCCCTTAATAAAAGGAAATAAAATGAGCTTAGGACTTGTCGGTCGCAAGATTGGCATGACCCGCATATTTACCGACGACGGTTCATCGTTGCCGGTGACAGTGCTGGACGTGTCCAACAATCGTGTCACCCAGATCAAAACCGCTCCCACGGATGGTTACAGTGCAGTGCAGGTCGCGTATGGTACGCGCCGTGCCAGCCGCGTGACCAAGGCCGCTGCGGGGCATTTCGCCAAAGCCGGCGTCGAAGCCGGCAGCGTGCTGAAAGAATTCACCGCCACTCCTGAGCAGCTCGCCAACCTTACGGTCGGCGGCCAGGTCGGCGTGGATCTGTTCCAGGTCGGCCAGAAGGTCGACGTGACGGGCGTGACCATCGGTAAAGGCTATGCCGGTACCATCAAGCGCTACCACTTCAAATCGGGTCGTGCCACGCACGGCAACTCCAAGTCGCACAACGTTCCGGGTTCCATCGGTATGGCGCAAGACCCGGGTCGCGTGTTCCCCGGCAAGCGCATGACTGGTCACCTCGGTGACGTGCAGCGCACTGTTCAAAATCTCCAGATCGTCCGTATCGATGCCGAGCGCCAGCTGTTGCTGGTTCGCGGTGCCGTACCGGGCGCGCCCGGCGGCGACGTGATCGTCCGTCCGGCAGTGAAAGCGGGGGTATAAATAAATGGAACTCAAAGTCATCAACGAGAACGGCAAGGCCGGCGCAAGCATGAATGCTTCCGACGACCTGTTCGGCCGCGAGTACAACGAGACGCTGGTGCATCAACTGGTGACGGCATATCAGGCCAACGCCCGTTCCGCCAACAGCAAGCAAAAGGGGCGCAGCGAGATCGCCAAGTCCACGCGCAAGCCGTTCGCCCAGAAGGGTACCGGCCGTGCACGTGCCGGTATGGCATCCAGCCCGCTGTGGCGCGGAGGCGGCAAGATTTTCCCGAACTCGCCCGATCAGAACTACACCCAGAAGATCAACCGCAAGATGTATCGCGCCGGTCTGGCCTCCATCTTCTCGCAACTGGTGCGCGATGGTCGTCTGAGCGTGGTCGACACTCTGTCTGTCGATGCGCCCAAGACCAAGTTGCTGGCGCAGAAGATCAAGGGCATGGGGCTGGATCGCGTGCTGATCATCACCGACAGCATGGACGAGAACCTGTATCTGTCGTCGCGCAACCTGCCGAACGTGCTGGTGGTCGAGGCTCATCAAGCTGATCCGGTCAGTCTGGTGCGTTTCCCGCAAGTGCTGGTGACGCGCGGCGCGATCGCTAAAATCGAGGAGATGCTGGCATGAGCGCACAACAATTCAATGAAGAGCGTTTGCTGAACATCCTGTTGGCACCGCAGATCTCCGAAAAGGCGACTTTCGTTGCGGAGAAGAACGAGCAGGTGATCTTCCGCGTGGCGTCCGATGCCACCAAGCCCGAAGTCAAGGCGGCGGTCGAGAAGCTGTTCAACGTCACTGTCGACAGCGTGCAGATCAGCAACGTCAAGGGCAAGCAAAAGCGTTTCGGCCGTACCCTCGGCCGCCGTCAGGACTGGAAGAAGGCCTATGTATGCTTGGCTGCCGGTCAGGAAATCAACTTTGCCGCCAGCGAGCAGGGGTAAACCATGGCACTGATCAAACTCAAACCAACCTCTCCCGGAACGCGCGCCGTTGTGCGTGTGGTCAACAAGGAGTTGCACAAGGGCAAGCCCGAAGCGTCGTTGCTGGAAAAGAAAACCAGAACGGCTGGGCGCAACAATAACGGCCACATCACCACCCGTCATATGGGCGGCGGCCACAAGAAGCATTATCGCCTTGTGGATTTCAAGCGCGACAAGGACGGCGTCCCGGCCAAGGTCGAGCGTCTGGAATACGACCCGAACCGCAGCGCACACCTGGCATTGCTGGTGTATGCGGACGGTGAGCGCCGTTACATCCTGGCACCCAAGGGTATCTCCGCGGGCGCGCAACTGGTGAGCGGATCGGAAGCGCCGATCAAGGCGGGCAATACCCTGCCGCTGCGTAACATCCCGGTCGGTTCCACCATCCACGCCATCGAGATGCTGCCCGGCAAGGGTGCGCAACTGGCGCGTTCGGCGGGTGCTTCGGTGCAATTGCTGGCGCGCGAAGGCAGCTACGCTCAATTGCGTCTGCGTTCCGGCGAGATCCGCAAGGTGCATATCGACTGCCGCGCGACACTGGGCGAAGTCGGCAACGGCGAACATTCGCTGCGTTCCATCGGCAAGGCCGGCGCGAACCGCTGGCGCGGTATCCGTCCGACGGTGCGCGGTGTGGTGATGAACCCGGTCGACCACCCGCACGGTGGCGGCGAGGGCAAGACAGCGGCGGGCCGTCATCCGGTCAGCCCATGGGGTGTGCCGGCCAAGGGCTTCCGTACACGTCGCAACAAGCGTACTAGCGGCATGATCGTGCGCCGCCGCTTCAAGGTTTAAGGGGTAACGAGATATGGCACGTTCAATCAAAAAAGGTCCGTTCGTCGATCTGCATCTGATGAAAAAGGTGGAGGCAGTACGCGCCACCAATGACAAGCGCCCGGTGAAGACCTGGTCGCGTCGCTCCACCGTCCTGCCCGAGTTCGTCGGTCTGACGATCGCGGTGCACAACGGCAAGCAGCATGTCCCGGTGTACATCTCCGAGAACATGGTGGGGCACAAGCTTGGCGAATTCTCCTTGACCCGCACCTTCAAAGGTCATGCTGCTGATAAAAAAGCAGTCGCCAAGAAATAAGGAGACATGATGAGTACAAAAGCAGTCATCCGTGGTGTTCGCCTGTCGGCGCAGAAAGCCCGTCTGGTCGCCGACCAGATCCGTGGCCTGCCCGTTGCGCAAGCCTTGAATATCCTGGCATTCAGCCCGAAGAAGGGCGGCGCCATTCTCAAGAAGGCTCTGGATTCCGCGATCGCCAATGCCGAGCATAACGACGGTGCCGACATCGATGAGTTGAAGGTCACCACCATCTACGTGGACAAGGGTACTTCGCTGAAGCGCATGATCCCGCGAGCCAAGGGTCGCGGCACCGGCATCGAGAAGCAAACCTGCCACATTACGATCACCGTCGGGAGCTAAGCATGGGTCAGAAAATACATCCGATTGGATTCCGCCTGAGCGTCCAGAAGAACTGGACATCGAAGTGGTATTCCAACAGCAAGCACTTCGCCGAGCTGTTGCACAAGGACATCGAGGTTCGCGATTATCTGAAGAAGAAACTGGCCGGTGCCGGTGTCTCCAAGATCATCATCGAGCGTCCGGCCAAGAACGCCAAGATCACCATCTACACCGCACGTCCGGGTGTGGTGATCGGCAAGAAAGGCGAGGACATCGAGTCTCTGCGCAACGAACTGAAGAAGCGCATGGGTCTGCCCGACGTGGGTCTGAACATTGAAGAAGTGCGCAAGCCGGAAGTCGACGCGCAACTGATCGCCGACTCCATCACCCAGCAGCTCGAGAAACGCATCATGTTCCGCCGCGCCATGAAGCGCGCAATGCAGAACGCGATGCGCCTGGGCGCGCAAGGCATCAAGATCATGAGCGGTGGCCGTCTGAACGGTATCGAGATCGCCCGTACCGAGTGGTATCGCGAAGGCCGCGTGCCGTTGCACACACTGCGTGCCGACATCGACTACGGCTTCTCCGAAGCCAAGACAACCTACGGCATCATCGGCGTCAAGGTGTGGGTATACAAGGGTGACCAGACAGGTCAGCTGGAAGCAGCTGCCCCCGTCGTTGCCGAGCCGGAAAAGAAAGTAAGAAAGTCGGGAGCAAAACATGCTACAGCCAGCTAGAAGAAAATACCGCAAGGAGCAGAAGGGCCGTAACACCGGCGTCGCGACTCGCGGCAACAAGGTCAGTTTCGGCGAATTCGGCCTCAAGGCCGTCGGTCGCGGTCGTTTGACCGCGCGCCAGATCGAAGCCGCACGTCGTGCCATGACGCGTCACATCAAGCGCGGTGGTCGTATCTGGATTCGCATCTTCCCGGACAAGCCGATCTCCAAGAAGCCGGCCGAAGTTCGTATGGGTAACGGCAAGGGCAATCCAGAGTACTACGTAGCCGAGATCCAGCCGGGCAAGATGCTGTATGAGATGGACGGCGTGGCTGAGACGCTTGCGCGCGAGGCGTTCAAACTGGCCTCCGCCAAGCTCCCGATCGAGACCACATTCGTAGTTAGACAGGTAGGGGCGTGATCATGAAGGCAAGCGAACTGAAGAACAAATCGGTGGCCGAGCTGCAGCAGGAACTGTTGTCCCTGGGCAAGGAGCAATTCGGCCTGCGCATGCAAGCTGCCACCCAGCAATTGAGCAATACCAGCCAGTTGCAGAAGGTGCGCCGCAACATCGCGCGAGTGAAAACGGTATTGACCGGGAAGGGTGTGCAGCAATGAGTGCAACTAATCTGAAACGCGCGCTGACCGGCACTGTCGTCAGCGACAAGATGGACAAGACCGTCACCGTGCTGGTCGAGCGCAAGGTCAAGCACCCGGTGCTGGGCAAGGTGGTGCGCGTCTCCAAGAAATACCATGCGCATGACGAGAACAACGAGTTCAGCCAAGGCGATGTGGTGACCATCGAGGAAACGCGTCCGCTGTCCAAGACCAAGACATGGCGCGTCACCAAATTGCTGGAAAAGGCGCACGAAGTCTGATAGTTGAATTAATGCTTGTGCATTTTGACAAGTTTGCATAGAATGCGCGGCTTCGTTTCACCGTCGCTTGCGGCGGCCTAACCCGAACGGGTTCCAAAACTAGCCGCCGCAGGCGGACAAAGTTGGAGATTGAAAAATGATACAAATGCAGTCTGTTTTGAATGTGGCCGACAATACCGGCGCGCGTTCCGTCATGTGCATCAAGGTGCTGGGCGGTTCCAAGCGTCGCTATGCCAGCGTTGGTGATGTGATCAAGGTCAGCATCCGCGATGCAGCTCCTCGCTCGCGTGTCAAGAAGGGCGAAGTTTATAGCGCTGTGGTGGTGCGTACCGCCAAGGGCGTGCGCCGTTCAGACGGCTCGCTGATCAAGTTCGACGGCAATGCCGCCGTCTTGCTGAATAACAAGCTGGAGCCGATCGGTACCCGCATCTTCGGACCGGTGACTCGTGAACTGCGTAACGAGAAGTTCATGAAGATCGTCTCTCTGGCACCGGAAGTGCTGTAAGCGGCAGTCGAGGAAAAACCATGAACAAGATCAAAAAGAACGACGATGTGATCGTCATCGCCGGCAAGGATAAGGGTAATCGCGGCAGCGTGCTGAGCGTCGCTGGCGACTACGTCCTGGTGGGCGGCATCAACAAGGTCAAGAAGCACCAGAAGCCGAATCCGGTGAAGGGTACTTCGGGTGGTATCGTGGAAATCGAGAAACCCATCCATATTTCGAACATCGCCATCTACAACGCGACTGCCAAGAAGGCGGATCGTGTCGGCGTCAAGCAGCTGGAGGACGGTCGCAAAGTGCGCGTGTTCAAGTCCAGCGGCGAAGTGATTGCGTAAGGGGTAAGAGCATGGCTCGTTTATACGACTACTACAAGAAGACGGTATCGCCGGAACTGATGAAGAAGTTCGGTTACAAGTCCGTCATGGAAGTGCCGCGCATCGAGAAGATCACCCTGAACATGGGTGTCGGCGAAGCGGTAGCGGACAAGAAGGTGATGGATCACGCGGTTGGCGACATGCAGAAGATTGCAGGCCAAAAGCCCGTGGTGACCAAGTCCAAGAAGTCCATTGCCGGTTTCAAGATTCGCGAGAACTATCCGGTCGGCTGCAAGGTGACATTGCGTCGCGAGCGCATGTATGAATTCCTGGATCGCCTGGTGACGGTTGCGATCCCGCGCATCCGCGACTTCCGCGGTATTTCCGGAAAGTCCTTCGACGGTCGTGGCAACTACAACATGGGCGTCAAAGAGCAGATCATTTTCCCGGAGATCGAGTACGACAAGATCGACGCATTGCGTGGCATGAACATCACGATCACGACCACGGCGAAGACCGATGAAGAAGCCAAGGCATTGCTGTTGGCTTTCAAATTCCCATTGAAGAACTGAGGGTGATATGGCTAAGACCGCTGTGATTAACCGTGAGCAAAAGCGCCGCGCGATGGTGAAGAAGTTCGCCGCCAAGCGTGCCGAACTGCAAGCGATTGCGACAAATATGTCGCTAAGCGATGAAGAGCGCTTTGCGGCGCGTCAAAAAATGCAAGCGTTGCCGCGCGATTCCAGCCCGGTACGTCTGCGCAACCGCTGTGCGCTTACCGGTCGTCCGCGTGGCACGTTCAGCAAGTTCGGTTTGGGTCGCACGAAATTGCGTGAATTCGCGATGCGTGGCGAAATCCCCGGTGTAGTCAAGGCAAGCTGGTAAGGGTGAATCTATGAGCATGAGTGATCCTATCTCCGATATGTTGACGCGTATCCGTAACGCGCAAATGGCGGAAAAGACAATGGTGGCAATGCCTTCCTCGAAGATCAAGTCTGCGATCGCCAAGGTATTGCAGGACGAAGGCTACGTCGAAGGCTTCAAGGTCGTCGAGAACAACGGCAAGCCTTTGCTGGAAATCGGCCTCAAGTATTACGCCGATCGTCCGGTGATCGAAAAGATCCAGCGCGTGAGCCGTCCAGGCCTGCGTGTCTACAAGGGTAGCGATGACATTCCCAAGGTGATGAACGGCTTGGGCATCGCGATCGTTTCCACCTCCAAGGGTCTGATGACAGACCGCAAGGCACGCGCCAACGGCATCGGCGGCGAAGTGCTCTGTATCGTGGCGTAAGGGGGGAACATGTCCAGAGTCGGTAAAAATCCAGTTGTGGTACCTGCCGGTGTCGAAGTGACGCTGGCAGCAGACAAGATCTCCGTCAAGGGGCCTGTTGGCACCCTGACGCAGGCGTTGAAGGGCGAAGTGAAGGTCGAGCGCGAGGGCGATACGCTGTTGTGCAAGGCGATTGGCGATTCCGCCCAGGCCGATGCGATGTCCGGCACCGTGCGCGCCCTGCTGGCAAACATGATGGTTGGCGTGAGCAAAGGCTTCGAGCGCAAGCTGACGCTGGTGGGCGTGGGGTATCGCGCCGCCGCTGCCGGCGACGCGCTCAACCTGACGCTGGGTTTCTCGCACCCCGTGGTGCACAAGATGCCCAAGGGCGTGAAGGTGGCTACACCCAGCCAGACAGAAATCGTACTGACCGGTGCGGACAAGCAGCAAGTCGGTCAGGTCGCCGCAGAGATTCGTGCATACCGCGAACCCGAGCCCTACAAGGGCAAAGGTGTGCGTTATTCCGATGAGGTGGTGATCCTGAAAGAAACCAAGAAGAAATAATCGAGGTTGATATGTTGAACAAGAATGAAGCGCGTCAGCGCAGAGCACGCAAAACCCGTGCAAGAATCGCTGAACAAAAGACTGTGCGTCTGGCGATCCATCGCACCAACCTGCATATCTATGCGCAAGTGATCTCCGCCGACGGCGGCAAGGTGCTGGCCAGTGCCTCCACGCTCGAAGCTGATGTGCGCAAGAGCGTCGGCAACGGCGGCAACACCGCCGCAGCGGCGGTGGTCGGCAAGCGCATCGCCGAGAAGGCCAAGAGCGCAGGGGTCACCGCAGTCGCATTCGACCGTTCCGGCAACAAGTACCATGGTCGCATCAAGGCGCTGGCAGATGCCGCGCGCGAACATGGCTTGCAGTTCTAATCTGGGGTGAACCATGGCACAAGCTAAACAAGGCAGGAATCAGCAGCAGGAAGACAAGGGTGACGGCCTCATCGAGAAGATGATCCACGTCAACCGCGTGACCAAGGTGGTGAAGGGCGGACGTATCATGGGTTTCGCCGCACTGACCGTGGTGGGCGATGGTGATGGACGCGTCGGCATGGGCAAGGGCAAATCCAAGGAAGTGCCGGTCGCCGTGCAAAAAGCGATGGAAGAGTCGCGCCGCAAGCTGCTTAAGGTGAACTTGAAGGAAGGCACGCTGCATCATGCGGTCATCGGTCGTCACGGCGCTGCCAAGGTCTACATGCAGCCCGCTTCCGAGGGTACCGGTATTATCGCTGGCGGCGCGATGCGCGCCGTGTTTGAGGCGGCAGGTGTGCGTAACGTGCTGGCCAAGTGTATCGGTTCCAGCAATCCTTACAACGTAGTGCGCGCCACGCTTAATGGTCTGAAGTCGCTGAATTCGCCGGCCGAGATCGCTGCCAAGCGCGGCAAGAGCGTTGAAGAAATCACGGGGTAAGTCATGGCAAAAGCTAAAACGGCGCAAGCCAAAAAAACATTGAAGGTGACCCAGATCAAGAGCGTCATCGGCACCAAGGAATCCCATCGTGCATGCGTGCGCGGTCTGGGGCTGCGTCGTATGCACCAAACCGTCGAAGTGGAAGACACTCCGGCAGTGCGCGGCATGATTAACAAAGTGTTTTACCTGGTCAAGTGCGAGGCGTAAATGCAACTCAATCAAATCAAATCTGCTGAAGGCACTAAGCATGCCAAACGCCGCGTTGGTCGCGGCATCGGCTCCGGTCTGGGCAAGACTGCGGGTCGTGGGCACAAAGGACAGAAATCCCGTGCCGGCGGTTTTCATAAAGTCGGTTTCGAGGGCGGCCAGATGCCGCTGCAGCGTCGCCTGCCCAAGCGCGGCTTTGTCTCTCTGACCCGCAACGACACGGCTCAAGTGCGTTTGTCCGACCTGGAAAAGATGCCGGTCGACACCATCGATTTACTGGCGCTGAAGCAGGCTGGCGTGGTTCATGCCAATGCATTGACCGCGAAGGTCATCCTGTGTGGCGAGTTGAAGCGCGCCGTCAAGTTGCAGGGTCTGCTGTTGACCAAGGGTGCTCGCGCCGCAGTGGAAGCTGCCGGTGGCAGCATCGCGGAGTAAGGGCGGTCTGTGGCCAACGTCGCGAGCAAAAACAAGTACGGCGACCTGAGTAAGCGCTTGTGGTTCCTGCTGGGCGCGCTGGTTGTTTACCGAATCGGTGCGCACATCCCGGTGCCGGGTATTGACCCGAACGTGCTGGCGGAGCTGTTCAAGACGCAGAAGAGTGGCATCCTGGGCATGTTCAACATGTTCTCGGGCGGTGCCCTGGAACGCTTCACCATCCTCGCGCTCGGGATCATGCCGTATATCTCGGCTTCGATCATCATGCAGTTGGCGGCGATCGCGGTGCCGCATCTGGAGCAGTTGAAGAAGGAAGGCGAAGCCGGACGCCGCAAGATCACGCAGTACACGCGCTACGGCACACTGGTGCTGGCGCTGTTCCAGTCGTTCGGTATTGCGGTGATGTTGCAGTCGCAGAAGGACTTGGTGCTGCATCCCGGCATGATGTTCCAGTTGACCACTGTGGTGACGCTGGTGACCGGAACGATGTTCCTGATGTGGCTGGGTGAGCAGATCACCGAGCGCGGCCTGGGTAACGGTATCTCGCTGATCATCTTCGCGGGTATCGCCGCCGGCCTGCCGAGTGCGATCGGCAATACGCTGGAGATGGCGCGCACCGGTGCGTTCTCCATCCCGCTGGTGTTACTGCTGTTCTTCGGCGCCATCGCGGTGACGGCACTGGTGGTGTTCGTCGAGCGCGGGCAGCGCAAGATACTGGTGAATTATGCCAAGCGTCAGGTGGGTAACAAGATATACGGTGGGCAGAGTTCGCATCTGCCGCTGAAGCTGAACATGGCAGGGGTGATTCCGCCAATCTTTGCGTCCAGCATCATCCTGTTCCCGGCGACACTGGCAGGATGGTTCGGATCCGGCGAGGGGATGAGCTGGTTGAAGGATGTAAGCGACATGATGTCGCCGGGGCAGCCGATCTATGTGCTGTTCTATGCTGCAGCCATCGTGTTCTTCTGCTTCTTCTACACGGCGCTGGTGTTCAGCCCGAAGGAAACTGCGGAGAACCTGAAGAAGAGTGGCGCGTTCCTGCCTGGCATACGTCCCGGCGAGCAGACCGCGAAGTATGTTGAAAAGATCATGCTGCGCCTGACATTGATCGGCGCGGTGTACATCACTCTGGTGTGTCTGTTGCCGGAGTTCCTGGTGGTGAAATGGAACGTACCGTTCTATTTCGGCGGGACTTCGTTGCTGATCCTGGTGGTGGTGACCATGGATTTCATGGCGCAGGTGCAGTCGTACATGATGACGCACCAGTATGAGAACCTGTTGAAAAAGGCCAATTTTAAGGCCGGACTAACGCGTTAGAGAAACATGTCGAAAGAAGATGTCATCCAGATGCAGGGTGAGATTGAGGAATCGTTGCCGAATGCAACGTTCCGGGTGAAATTGGAAAACGGATTTGTGGTGTTGGGGCATATTTCCGGCAAGATGCGCATGCACTACATACGCATACTGCCAGGAGACAAGGTGACG
The DNA here is from genome assembly GCA_018813765.1 of Gammaproteobacteria bacterium. GTDB lineage: Bacteria > Pseudomonadota > Gammaproteobacteria > Burkholderiales > Gallionellaceae > Sideroxyarcus. Next base: position 10,976 of record JAHJBC010000012.1, read on the forward strand.
GTAGAGGTGTCGCCTTACGATTTAAGCAGAGCGCGCATCGTGTTCCGCGCCAAGTGAGTTGAGAGAAGCAAGGAGAAGCAAATGAAAGTGCAAGCGTCCGTGAAGAAGGTGTGCCGCAACTGCAAGATCGTGCGTCGCAATCGCGTGGTTCGAGTGATCTGCAGCAGCGATCCCCGCCACAAACAGCGCCAGGGTTGATTTGAGATAAATCGCCGCTGGATGGTATAATTTTCGTCTTTTGAATGAATAGGGTAGCTGCATGGCTCGTATTGCCGGTGTAAACATTCCAAACCATCAACACGCCGTGATCGCGTTGACCGCGATCTATGGTATCGGGCGCACACGTGCGCAGCAGATATGTGACGCGGCAGGTGTTGTCACGACCACCAAGATGAAGGACATCAGCGATTCCGATATGGAAAAGCTGCGCGACGAAGTCGCAAAATTCACGGTGGAAGGTGACCTGCGTCGCGAAGTGACCATGAACATCAAGCGATTGATGGACTTGGGTTGCTACCGGGGTCTGCGTCACCGTCGCGGCCTGCCGTGCCGTGGCCAGCGTACCCGTACCAATGCACGTACCCGCAAAGGTCCGCGCAAGTCCATCGCCGGCGCGAAGAAGTAATCAAGTAGAGGAACAGAGAAATGGCCAAGCCCAGCAGCACGCGAGTGCGCAAGAAAGTAAAGAAGAACGTTGCCGAAGGCATCGCGCACGTTCACGCTTCCTTCAATAACACCATCGTCACCATCACCGACCGTCAGGGCAACACCTTGGCCTGGTCCACCAGTGGCGCGCAGGGTTTCAAGGGTTCGCGCAAGAGCACGCCCTTTGCCGCCCAAATCGCGGCCGAGACGGTGGGCAAGTCTGCTGTCGAGTGTGGCGTCAAGAATCTGGAAGTGCGCATCAAGGGCCCCGGCCCCGGTCGCGAATCCGCAGTGCGCGCACTGAATGCCGCAGGTTTCAAAATTACCAGTATTTCGGACATCACGCCGGTACCGCACAACGGTTGCCGTCCTCCGAAAAAGCGTCGTATCTAAGGAGTAGATCTTGGCTAGAAATCTTGATGCAAAGTGCCGCAAGTGCCGCCGCGAAGGCGAGAAGCTGTTCCTGAAGGCAGAGAAGTGCTTCACCGACAAGTGTGCGGTCGAACGCCGCGCCTATCCGCCCGGCCAGCACGGTCAGAAAAAGAACACCCGCCTGTCCGAGTACGGCGGACAATTGCGTGAAAAGCAGAAGCTGCGCCGCATTTACGGCGTGCTGGAACATCAGTTCCGCCTGACCTACAAGCGTTCCGAGCAAGCTCGCGGCATCACCGGCGAGAACCTGCTGCAAAACCTGGAATCGCGTCTGGACAACGTCGCCTATCGCATGGGCTTCGGTGGTTCCCGTGCCGAAGCACGCCAGACCGTGCGTCACAACGGCGTTCTGGTTAACGGCAAGCGCGTCAACATTCCATCTTTCCAGGTGCGTCCTGGCGACGTGGTGGCAGTGGCCGATCGCGCCAAGAACCAGTTGCGTCTGAAGTCCGCCCTGCAGGCCGCCGAACAGCGCGGCTTCCCGGAATGGCTGGATGTCGACGCCAAGGAGTTCAAGGGAACCTTCAAGGCCCTGCCCCAGCGTTCTGAATTGCCTGCAACGATCAACGAGCATCTCGTGGTCGAGTTGTATTCCAAGTAATCTACGCGGAGTCGAATATGCCTAACAACAATCTGCTGAAGCCCCGCATCATCGACGTGCAACGCACCTCTGCCACCCAGGCGCGGGTGGTGATGGAGCCGTTCGAGCGCGGTTACGGCCATACGCTGGGCAACGCGCTGCGTCGCGTGCTGCTTTCCTCCATGCCCGGCTATGCCGTGACCGAGGTCAAGATCGCCGGCGTGCTGCACGAATACTCTTCCATCGACGGCGTGCAGGAAGACGTCGTCGAGATCCTGCTGAACCTCAAGGGTCTGGTGCTCAAGCTGCACAATTCCAGCGAAGCGACATTGCATCTGCGCAAGTCCGGCGCGGGCGTGGTGACGGCCGCCGATATCGAAGTCGGCGCCGACACTGAAGTCATCAACCCCGATCACGTCATCGCCCATCTGGCCGCAGGCGGCAAGCTGGACATGGAGATCAAGGTCGAACAAGGTCGCGGCTACGTTTCCGCCATCTCGCGCATGCAACCCGGCGCTACCCGCCCGGTCGGTCATATCGCCCTGGACGCCTCGTTCAGCCCGATCTCCCGCGTCAGCTATGCCGTCGAGAGCGCCCGTGTCGAACAGCGCACCGACCTCGACAAGCTGATCATGGACATCGAGACCAACAGCGCCATCGATCCGGAAGAAGCCATCCGCTATTCCGCACGCGTGCTGATGGACCAACTGTCCGTATTCGCCGCACTGGAAGGCACACCGGCTCCGGTCGAGAAGCCCGCAGCGCCGAAGGTCGACCCGATGCTGCTGCGTCCGGTCGATGATCTGGAACTGACGCCGCGCTCTTCCAACTGCCTCAAGGCTCAGAGCATCCATTACATCGGCGACCTGATCCAGAACACCGAAGCCGATCTGCTGCGCACCCCGAACCTGGGCCGCAAGTCGCTCAACGAGATCAAGCAAGTGCTGGCCGAGCATGGCCTGTCACTGGGCATGAAGCTGGAAAACTGGACGGCAATGTCCGAGAAATGAACTTCTTCAGCCGTGAGGCTGGAAGCAAGAGAGGAAAATCATGCGTCACCGTTTAGGACTTAGAAAACTCAACCGCACCAGCAGCCACCGTCTGGCGATGTTGCGCAACATGACCGTTTCGCTGCTGCGTCACGAAGTCATCAAGACCACCCTGCCGAAGGCCAAGGAACTGCGCCGCGTCGCCGAACCTATCCTGACACTGGGCAAGAACCCCAGCCTGGCCAATCGCCGCTTGGCGTTCGCCCGTCTGCGCGACCGCGAGATCGTCAGCAAGCTGTTCGACGAACTCGGCCCGCGTTACGCAGCCCGCAACGGCGGCTACTCGCGCATTCTGAAGTTCGGTTTCCGCAAGGGTGACAATGCACCGATGGCATTGGTCGAACTGCTGGATCGTCCGGCTGAAGCCGAAGCGGTAGAAGTCACAGGCGAATAAGCTTCGCAGCAAGCAACAAGTACACAAGGCCGGGTTATCCCGGCCTTGTTGTTTTTGTGTTGCCGTTCACGAGAACCAGCGCAGGAATGCCGCGGACGTAAGTGCGGTGACCGCCAGCACGGAAGACGATATCCATATCCCATGCACTTGCTGATCCTTCCAGCGCTCGCCCCGCCAGAGATAGGCGGCCAGCAACAGTATGCCGAGCGATGCGCACAGCATCTTGATGCTCAGCGCGTAAGTCGCGATCCTCGAGATGTCCGGCAGTTCGTGGTAGTAATAGAACGTGGTCATCCCGAAGGTGGCACCGCTCGCCGCCTGGGTCAGCCAGCCCAGCAGCGTCAGCACCCCCAGCCGCTTGCGTGTGGCACGCTCGTGCAACACCAGTGCAAGCAACGAACCTCCAACCACCGCCACTGCGCCGAAGTTATGCACCACCTGGATGACGGCGTAGATCAGATTCTGCGCGGAGTTCATTGCGCAATCACTTCAACGCAGTTTTCCATGCCGGTCGACATGTGCCACTTCGTATTCTCGGTCAGGCAGATCTTGTGCTTGCCGGGATTAAGCGCGTCGAGTTCGAAGTTGCCCTTCAATTGCCGCAAGACTTCGATTCGCTTGCCGTCGACATAGAGGTGCATGTGATCTCCCTTGGGGCCGAGCATGGCTTCATAATTGACCGAAACCTTGCTGTCGGCACTGACCAGAGCGCCGTTGGCGGGGGAATTGATGGTGATATTGCCGTCTGCTGCCAGAGTCTGGCCATATGCAAGCGCCAGGAAGAGGGGAATCAATAAGCCGGTTTTCATGATCGTTCTCCTTATAAGAATTGCCGGAGGAAACGCATCACCATCTAACAATAGCCAACTATAAAAGTCAAGAATAAGCAGCCGTCCCGCCAACGCGAAAAGGCTGCATATTTGTAACTACATCATTACGTTATGAGTTTCTTGAGGTACGGCCCGGTCACGCTATTCTTGTCTGCCGCGATGTCTTTTGGCGAGCCCTGCGCCACGATGATGCCGCCGCCGTCGCCGCCTTCCGGTCCCAGATCGATCACCCAGTCCGCCGTCTTGATCACGTCCAGGTTGTGCTCGATCACCACCAGCGTGTTGCCTTGGTCGCGCAGGGTGTGGATCACTTTGAGCAGCATGTCGATGTCGTGGAAGTGCAGGCCGGTGGTCGGTTCGTCGAGGATGTAGAGCGTGCGCCCGGTGTCGCGCTTGGAAAGTTCCAGCGACAGCTTCACGCGCTGCGCCTCGCCGCCGGAGAGCGTAGTCGCGCTCTGTCCCAGCGTGATGTAGCCCAAGCCCACATCGAGCAGCGTCTTCAACTTGCGCGCGATGAGGGGCACCGGCGCAAAGAACTCGTGCGCCTGTTCCACCGTCATGTCCAGCACCCTGTGGATGTTCGCACCCTTGTATTGCACCTCCAGCGTCTCGCGGTTGTAGCGCTGTCCGTGGCACACGTCGCAGGGCACGTACACATCGGGCAGGAAGTGCATCTCCACCTTGATCACGCCGTCGCCCTGGCAGGACTCGCAGCGGCCGCCCTTCACGTTGAAAGAGAAGCGCCCCGGCCCGTAGCCGCGCTCGCGCGACATCGGCACGCTGGCGAACAGGTCGCGTATCGGCGTGAACAGCCCGGTGTAGGTGGCCGGATTGGAACGCGGCGTGCGCCCGATGGGTGACTGGTCCACGCTGATGACTTTATCGAAGAACTCTAGCCCCTCGATCTCGCGGTATGGCGCCGGCTCGGCATTGCTGCCATACAGATGCTTGGACACCGCGTTGTACAGCGTATCGTTGATGAGTGTGGACTTGCCCGAGCCGGACACCCCCGTGATGCAGGTGAGCAGGCCCACCGGCAGATCGAGCGTCACATCCTTCAGGTTGTTGCCGCTGGCGCCGATGATGCGCAGATGCCGCTCGGCATCCGGTTTGCGATAAGTCTTGGGCGGTTCGATGCTGCGCCGTCCGGAGAGGTAATCGCCGGTCAGCGACTGCGGGTTGGCGATCACTTCCTTGGGCGTGCCTTGCGCCACCACCATGCCGCCATGCTCGCCCGCACCCGGACCCATATCCACCACATAGTCGGCGGTCAGGATCGCGTCCTCGTCGTGCTCCACCACGATCACACTGTTGCCCATGTCGCGCAGGCGTTTCAACGTGTCCAGCAAACGGTCGTTGTCGCGCTGGTGCAAACCGATCGAAGGCTCGTCCAGCACATACATCACGCCGGTGAGACCGGAACCGATCTGCGAAGCCAGACGGATGCGCTGTGCCTCGCCGCCAGAGAGCGTCTCGGCCGAGCGATCCAGCGACAGATACTCCAGACCCACGTTGTTGAGGAAGGTGAGTCGGCTGGCGATCTCCTGCACGATTTTCTCGGCGATGGCCTGCTTGTTGCCGGGCAGCGAAACGCCCTGGAAGAAAGTCAGTGCCTGCTTCAGCGGCAGCGCGCTCAATTCGTAGATGGTGCGCTCGGCCACGCGCACATGGCGCGCTTCCTCGCGCAAACGCGTGCCTTTGCACTCCGGGCAGGAACAGGAGTTCAGATACTTCGCCAGCTCCTCGCGCACGGTCGGCGATTCCGTCTCCTTGTAGCGCCGCTCCAGATTGTTCACGATGCCCTCGAAGGCATGTTCGCGCAGCATCTTCTTGCCGCGTTCGTTCAGGTAGGTGAAGGCGATCTCGTCACGCCCGCTGCCGTAGAGCACCACCTGCTGCATCTTCTGCGGCAGACTCTCGAAAGGCCGCTCCAGATCGAAATCGTAATGCTTCGCCAGACTGTCCAGCATCTGGTAATAGAACTGGTTGCGCCTGTCCCAGCCCTTGATCGCGCCGCCGGAGAGCGACAGATTGGGGAAGGCCACGATGCGTGCCGGATCGAAGAAAGAGATCACCCCCAGGCCGTCGCACTTCGGGCAGGCGCCCATCGGGCTGTTGAACGAGAACAGGCGCGGCTCCAGCTCCTGCAGCGAATAGTTGCAGATGGGGCAGGCGAACTTGGCCGAGAACAGGTGCTCCTTGCCGCTATCCATCTCTACCGCCAGCGCGCGCCCGTCAGCATGGCGCAGCGCCGTCTCGAACGACTCCGCCAGACGTTGTTTGATATCAGGAGAAACCTTCAAACGGTCCACCACGATCTCGATGGTATGCTTCGAATTCTTCGCCAGCTTCGGCAGCGCATCCATCTCGCACACCTTGCCGTTCACGCGCAGGCGCACAAAACCTTGCGCGCGCAGCTCGTCGAACAACTCCAGTTGTTCGCCCTTGCGCTCCACCACGATGGGCGACAGGATCATCACCTTCGTGCCTTCCGGCAACGCCAGCACCGCATCAACCATCTGTCCCACCGACTGCGCCTGCAACACGATGTCATGCTGCGGACAATGCGGATCGCCCGCGCGCGCGAACAGCAGGCGCAGGTAATCATGGATCTCGGTGACGGTACCCACAGTGGAACGCGGGTTATGCGAAGTCGCCTTCTGCTCGATGGCGATGGCGGGGGAGAGTCCCTCGATCAGGTCCACATCTGGCTTCTCCATCAACTGCAGGAACTGGCGCGCATACGCCGAAAGCGACTCCACATAGCGCCGCTGTCCTTCGGCATATAGCGTATCGAACGCGAGTGAGGACTTGCCCGAACCGGAAAGACCGGTGATCACCACCAGCTGATTGCGCGGCAGATCGAGGCTGATGTTCTTGAGATTGTGGGTGCGAGCACCGCGTATTTTGATGTATTCCATGCCAGACAGCCGGGTTGAAGAACGACTGGACAATATACGCGAAAACGACTGCTTTCCCAACAGACAGAATCAGGACAAATTGCAAGACCTTTAACTCAGTGAGAACGGGCGGATTGGCTGGTTTGCACATCCCTTGCTGCCATATGGGTACTTCCGTAGAATCCAGCGACCTTAGGAGTTGGAGATACGGCAGTAATTCAGCAATAGATCAGAGTCTGAAACTGAATTGCCAGCCATCCAAAAAAATGCGTTTTCTGCTAGATACAAATATTCTGATCCCGCTTGAGGATTCAAATATCCCTCTTCCACCAGGGCTGGCGAATTTCGTGCGTTTGGCTCAGGAGCATGGTCATACATTGGTATTTCATCCGGCTTCTGAGGAGGACATCAATCAAGATCGTGACGTTGAAAGGCGCAGGCGCACGCAAGAACGTTTGGCGCAATACACTCGATTAGACGGAATAATTGATTGTCCTTGGAATACTCAGGAGACAAATAGAAACGATGCCTGCGATAACAAAATTTTGTTTGCCCTTGCGAACGATGCAGCGCACTACTTGGTAACAGAAGATCGCGTAATTCACAGAAAGGCAGTTAATCTCAGCATCGGCGATAGAGTGTTTGGCATACAAGCCGCAGAAGATTTTCTGCGTCGTCTGTATGAGCCAACAACGGTACATCTGCCGAACATTAAAGATGTTCCGCTGCACTCACTATCACATCTACTTGGTGGTGATTTCTTTGACAGTCTGCGCGAGGATTATGATTTTGATGCTTGGTTTAAGCGCAATGCGAGTAATGGGCGCAGAGCCTGGGTATATTGGATTGAGCCGGGAAAACTGGGGGCGATCTGTATCTATGCACGTAAAGAGAATGATGACATTACTGGGCGAGGCGATGTCTTGCCAGGAGCGTCTTTCAAGCTTTGCACTTTTAAGGTGGGTGAGGGGTGCCGTGGAAGAAAAGTTGGTGAATTGTTTCTGAAGGCGGCATTCAAATACGCAACCGAAAATAGATTAGAGAATATCTATATTCATGGGAATTCTGGAAAGCAAGAAATCTTGTTTGAGTTGCTTAGGGATTTCGGTTTTTCGGAATATGGGCGGTATGAAGATGATGTCGTATATGTGAAGCCTCATCCGACAGCCGCGCCTGATGGCCAATCTTCAGGTTTGGCTGCATTTGAATATTTTAGGAAGTATTTTCCGCATTATCGCCATGATGGAGCGGTACGAAAATTCATTGTCCCCATTCGGCCGGTATATCACCGCATTTTGTTTTCTGATTACGTGTCGCCAGTGGCGCCACAGTTACACCTTTTTGATTCTACATTCACAGCAGGCAATGCGATAAAACAAGCATATCTGTGCCATTCTCAATTAGCGCAAATTCGCCCAGGTGATGTTGTGCTTTTTTATCGTTCATTTGATGCCAAGGCGGTAACAAGCCTTGGTATAGTCGAGCAATACGAGACGTTAAACGATGCAGATGAAATCGCAGATCGAGTTCGACGAAGAACTGTGTATAGCATGGATGAGATTAAGGAGATGGCACATAAACCAACCAAGGTAATGTTGTTTCGATTGGTGAAGCATTTTACGAACCCTCCTTCATTTGCGTGGATTGAAGAGAATCAGATTTTGAAGGGCAATATTCAAACTATTAGAGAAATTGATGACAACGCGTACCAAAAACTTATTTCCCATGCCTCTTAAGGCAGCCCTTATTTCTATTCGTCCGCGTTTTGTAGAAAAGATTTTGTCTGGCGAGAAACGACTTGAATTCAGAAGAAGCTGGGCCGCGGAGCCTGTTGATGTGTTGGTTATATATTCGTCGTCTCCCGTCCAAAGGATTGTGGCAACGGCTAATGTGATTAGCCTTACTGAAGGCTCGCCAACTGCATTATGGGAGCTATCCAAAGTAAAGCGTGGCGGGGTGTCGCGACAGCTTATATATGATTACTTCGAGGGGAAGAAAACTGGATTTGCAATTGAAATTGCAGATGTGTTGGAGTTAGAGCATTCCGTAGACCCCAAGAAGGTGTTTAAGGATTTTGTTGCGCCACAGTCTTTTCGATATTTGGAAGAAAAAGATTACGTCAAAATTATCGAGCGATCGGCGAGAAAGTAAACATGCGAGTCATATTCGTTGCGGGAGTACATGCCGTCGGCAAATCAACTGCCTGCCAGTTTGTCTCGAATGAGTTTGGGATTCCGTATTTCACCGCTAGTCAGATTATTCGTGAAGAAAGGGCTTCCGCTATTGCGGAAAACTCTAAGTTGGTGGCTGATGTCGATGGAAATCAGAAGCTATTGTTGCAAGGTGTATCAAAGCGCTGCGGGGTAGGGCGACTGTTACTTGATGGCCATTTTACGATGCGCCGCAAAACAGACGGAGAGATTGAGGCGATCCATATTGATGTATTTCGTGAGTTACGCATTGCGGGCGTGGTGTTGTTTACAGACCATCCAGAGCAAATTTCAAAAAGAATGCTTGAGAGGGATGGGGCTACATTGCCGACTGAAATGTTTCGTGAGCATCAGGATGCCGAATTGGCGCACGCGAAATTTGTTGCGGAGTCACTGAAAAGGCCAATGGTGGTTCTCCGCGCATTTGATATCGATAGCATGTCAAAGGCAGTACAGGGCTGGGTTAATGTTTAGATCAGTTTTTACGGAGCAGCTTCCCATTTATTTTGAAAATATCTCAACTTTGGTTGGAGGAGAAGTGTCATGGATATGCTCACCTTATCCCAAGCCGATACCCGCCGCCTGGAAAAGTTGGCGCAGGCCACAGGCCGCACTCCCAGAAGCGTGCTGAAGCATGTGATGCGCGACGGCTTTGAGGCGACTGAGCACTCCGTGCATGCAGTGACTTCCAGAATGCAGACGAATCAGCGCATCACCCACAATGCCGCAATGCAGCAGCTTGATCAGATGATTCAAACGCATGGTCGTATGTATGACCAGCGGCGAAAATACCCGGAATGAAACAGGAGAACTGAATGTCTGACTATCCCCGCTTTATGCTGAACCGCGGCATGGTGATTCTTCGATGCAAGCAACCCTTCGCAGATTGGCTGAATGAGAATGATCCGATGCCGCGCAATCTTTCTCTGGCAGAGATCAATGAGGAGGGGAGTGTCTTTCTGATTCCCGGCTATGACAGTCAAGTCGAGCCAGTGGAGATTCACAAGGACGCAGTCGGATGGGTAGAGAGAAGATGGCAGATGTTCTTTGAGCACATACTCAATGATTGGTTGATGGACGAGTCGTTATGGCCGAAGAAACGCACACTCAAGATGTTCCGGGAATGGTTTTCGGTCGAGTTCAATTCGATGGTGTGGGACATGGCGGATGAGCCGCTGGCCATTGAGGATTGGGATGCGCTCGAAGTGGGCGATGAATTGCTGCATTGAAGTGCTTGGGAGGTTGAGAGCCTCCTGCGGGTGATGTTTCGCTGAAATCGAGTTTATCGATCATGGCTAACAGCATAAATTAAAAGCCGAATTTTCTCCAACCAAAGCTAAGCATATTTATTTATGCTTGTTTGATATACTTCTGGCACACATTTCCGACTCTAAGGCGAAATCATGTTGCAAGTGTCTGAAAAAGAAATAGAAGCCAGGTTGCGACTCGATAACCCATGGTGGCAGGCAGGTGGTGGAATCGACCCGGAATATCAAGGGTTTCCTCGTCGCGCTTATCTGCCGGATTTTTCGCGCCTGGTCAGGCAAGAGGCAATCAATCGTGCGGTGGTTCTGCTGGGGCCGCGTCGCGTCGGCAAAACGATTCTGGTTTATCACGCCATACATGATCTATTGACTCAACGCGGCGTGAGCGGTCGCGACATTCTCTACGTTTCTTTGGAAACGCCGTTATATACCGGACTTTCATTGGAAGGGGTGGTGAACCGTTTCAAGAAATTGTTTGTTCGTCCCGAAGGAACCAGGCTTTATGTAGTCTTTGACGAAATCCAGTATTTGAAAGGCTGGGAGGTTCACCTCAAATCATTGGTGGATTCTTTTCGGGGTATTCGCTTTGTTGCAACCGGTTCTGCTGCAGCAGCCCTCAAAACGAAAAGCGCGGAATCCGGTGCTGGCAGGTTCACCGAGTTTGTATTGCCGCCGTTGACCTTTGCGGAGTATTTGCGATTTATCGAGCGTGAGGATGGGCTGATTCGGGAGGCTGGCGAAGAGCGCGGTACGCTTCACTACGAAACAGACGATGTGCACGGACTGAATGAGGCATTCATTGATTATCTGAACTTCGGCGGATATCCGGAGGCGGTGTTCTCGCCGATGATTCGCCAGAATCCCCGTCGCTTCATCAAGAGCGACATCATAGACAAGGTGTTACTGCGCGATTTACCCAGCCTGTATGGCATCAGCGATATCCAGGAGTTGAATGGATTGTTTAACACGCTGGCATACAACACCGGGGAAGAGTTGAGCCTGGAAGCGATATCCAAGACTTCTCAAGTGGGGAAAATCACATTGGTAAAATATCTGGAATACCTGGAGGCGGCGTTCCTGATTAGAAGGGTACATAGGGTCGATCAGGATGCAGCGCATTTCAAGCGAGCCACGACTTTCAAGGTATACCTCACCAATCCGACCATGCGCGCTGCCTTGTTTGGCCCGGTAGATGAGCATCATGAGGCAATCGGCCAATTGGTTGAGACGGCGGTGTTCAGTCAATGGCTGCACAACGCGCCCTTGGTCGATTCTTTGTACTATGCACGATGGAAGAGTGGCGAGGTAGATCTGGTCAGCCTTGATCCGCAACAGAGACCGCGCTTTGCTGTGGAAGTGAAATGGTCCGACCGCGCGTTTGACGATCCAAAAGAGATTAAAGGACTGCTGGATTTTTCCAGGAAACACGTGCTGGGCCGGGCACCTTTGGTAACAACTTTGACCCGGTCCGGCGTCAAGGAATTTGCCGGAATCAAGGTGGAGTTTTCGCCTAGCAGTTTGCATTGCTATACGGTCGCAAAGAACACGCTTGATCGACTGAGAGTCGGCGCGGAATCCTGAGATAGAAGGTCCAATCGCATCATATGATTCAAAAACCTGGCCGCAACAAGGTTAGATAGCCTTTGAGGGCGAAGCCATCGCTGTCGGCCCGTTAGCCGACCTGTTAAGATACGCCCCTCCAGAAATTCACCACCCGCAGCTTAATGTCCGCTTCAGATTCATCCATGACCCCCTTTGAACGCCGTGCCAGTATTGGCCTGGCGAGCATCTATGGCCTGCGCATGCTGGGCTTGTTCATCATCCTGCCGATCTTTGCCTTGTATGCCGAGCATCTGCCGGGCGGGGAAAGCCATTTCCTGATCGGGGTCGCGCTGGGGGCGTACGGGTTGACGCAGGCGATCTTGCAGATCCCGGCGGGGTGGTTGTCGGATCGTTACGGGCGCAAGCCGGTCATCATCGTCGGCCTGCTACTGTTCGCTGCGGGCAGTTTCATCGCGGCTGCGGCAGACGACATCTACTGGATCATCGCCGGGCGCGTGATTCAGGGCGCGGGGGCGATCAATGCGGCGGTGATGGCGCTGACGGCGGACCTGACGCGCGAGGAGCATCGCACCAAGGCGATGGCGATGATCGGCATCACCATCGGCATCACATTCTCGATCTCGATGGTGCTGTCGCCAATCCTGTACAGATACATCGGCATGTCCGGCATCTTCGAGCTGATCGGCGTGCTGGCTTTCGTTTCCATCGCGGTGGTGTTGTGGTTCATTCCCACGCCGCGCATCACGCGTTTCCATACCGATACCGAGGCCGCGCACGGCCACTTTGGCGAGGTGCTGCGCAACAAGGATCTGCTGCGCATGGATTTCGGCGTGTTCACCTTGCACGCGATATTGATGTCGGTGTTCATGCAGGTGCCGTTCATCCTGCGCGACTTGGGGCTGGATGCGCAGCACCAGTGGCAGGTGTATCTGCCGGTGATGCTGATCGCCTTCGTGCTGATGGTGCCGCCTATTGTCATTGCAGAGAAGAAGGCGAAGCTGAAGCCGGTGTTCATGTTCGCCATCGCTCTGGCTGCCGTGGCACAACTGGGCATACTGTTTTTCCAGCATAGCGTGTGGGGTGTGGCGGTGTCGTTGCTGGTGTTCTTCACCGCATTCAACGTGCTGGAGGCGACGCAGCCTTCCATCGTCAGCAAGATCGCGCCGCTCGCCGCCAAGGGCACGGCGATGGGCGTGTTCAGCAGCGTGCAATTCCTCGGGGCATTCTTCGGCTCGGCCATGGGCGGGCTGTTGATGCAGGTTTACGGCGGCAATTCGGTGCTGCTGTTCGCGGTGGGCATGTTGCTGCTGTGGCTGGCGGTGGCCTCGTCCATGCGCGCTCCGCAGGCGCTGCTGACGAAGATGTACCACCTGCCGGAACTCGGGCCAGAAGCTTCAAGCGCGTTGCAGTCGAGTCTGGCACAATTACGGGGTGTGCGGGAGGTGCTGGTCGTGGGGAACGAGCAGATCGCCTGTATCAAGGTTGAAATGGGCGGCTTCGATGAAGAAGCAGTGGATAATCTGGTGAAAGGGGACGTGAGATGTCAGTGAACAAGGCAATCCTGGTTGGGCGTCTGGGCAAAGACCCGGAGACCCGTTACATGACCAATGGCGAGGCGGTGACCAACGTTTCGCTGGCGACTTCCGAGAACTACAAGGACAAGAGCGGCGAGAAACAGGAACGCACCGAGTGGCACAACCTGGTGTTCTACCGCCGCCTGGCCGAGATCGCCGGTGAATACCTGAAAAAGGGTTCAATGATTTACGTCGAAGGTCGCATCCAGAACCGTAAATACCAGGACAAGGAAGGCAAGGATCGCTATATCAGCGAGATCATCGTCAACGAGATGAAGATGCTGGGCAGTAAATCCACCGGTGGCGGCAGCTTTGAAGTGGAGGATGAACGCTCCGCACCCGCGCAGCGCAGCGCTCCGGCCGCCAAGCCTGCCGCTGCGCCCGCAGCCAAGGGCAACTTCGATAACTTCGACGACGATATTCCGTTCTAAAGAAATCGTGCAGCACCCGTGAGCAAGGCATTCACCCGCGAAAACGACGACGCTGACGACGACGAAGAGTCGGCGTCGTTGCCCGCGATCCCCGCCGGCAGCAAGAACTACATCACCCCAGAAGGCTATCGCCGCCTGAAAGCAGAATACATGTATCTGCTGGATGAGGAACGTCCGGCGCTGGTGCAGACCGTGCACTGGGCGGCCTCCAACGGCGACCGCTCCGAGAACGGCGACTACATCTACGGCAAGAAACGCTTGCGCGAGATCGACCGCCGCCTGCGCTTCCTCGCCAAACGGCTGGAGAATTCCGAAGTGATCGACCCGGCGCAACGTCAGGGCTGCGATCAGGTCTTCTTCGGCGCGACCGTCACCGTCTGCCACGGCGACGGCACCGAGCGCACCTACAGCATCGTCGGCATCGACGAGGCCAACGCCAGCAAGGGTCACATCAGTTGGGTGTCGCCGCTGGCGCGCTCGCTGCTCAAAGCGCGTGCCGACGACGCGGTGAAGCTGCAGCTTCCCGATGGTGTCGAAGAACTGGTGGTGGTCGAGGTGGTGTACCAGCACATCGAGCTGTAACACCCAGAGAATAGTGATGAGATTAATTTCCTTTTTGATCGGCGCCATGTTTGCTGTGCTGTCGTCGACCGCGGCATGCGCCGAATACCTTCCCAAAGCCGAGCTGGTTGCGGACAACGTCTACGCTATCGTCGGGCCATTGGGGCAGCGTAACGCGGAGAACGACGGGCTGAATGCCAACTTCGGTTTCGTCGTCACGCCTGCCGGTGTGATCCTGATCGATTCCGGCGCGAGCCGGGCGGGTGCGGAGAAACTGGAGAAGGCCATTCGTGCCGTGACGGACAAGCCGGTGCGCTGGGTCGTCAACACGGGCAGCCAGGATCACCGCTGGCTGGGCAATGACTACTTCGCCGGCCGCGGTGCCGAGACCATCGCGTTGGACAGGACTGCCGCCACACAGGCGAAGTACGCCGCGCAGCATATGGAAGGTCTCGAGCGTTTCCTCGGCGAGCGCTTGCGGGGGACCAAGCCGCTGCCCGCGACGCGCAAGTTGAATGGCGATATGGCCACGCTCGAGCTGGGCGGCGAGACGCTGGAGCTACGATACAGCGACGCGCATTTCCCCGGCGATGCGATGATCTTTTTGCCCAAGCACGGGATCGTGTTCGGCGGCGATCTGGTCTATGTCGACCGCTTGCTGGCCATCTTGCCCTGGTCCAGCGTGCGCAAGGGACAGCGCGCCTTCAAGGCGCTGGCGGCACTGAAGCCGGCGCGCATCGTACCCGGCCACGGGCGCGTCTGCGACTTGGCGCAAGCGCAACGGGAGAGCGGCGACTACTACGATTTTCTGGCCGATGTCATCGGCGCTGCGGCCAAAGAAATGGAAGCGATGGATGAGGTGATCAAGCGCCATGCCGACCACGCGGCCTTCCGTCATCTCGAGAACTATGACAGTCTGCACCGGGCCAATATGAACCGCGCGTTCACGGAGTTTGAAGCGGAATAACGGCGACCGGCCCTGTGCCGGTAAATTGCAGTTGTTATGCAGATTCCACTTTTCCTCGTGTCCCATATCATTGGCGAATTCCGGTACCTTCAATTTAATTCAGTCGCTTGACTTAATCAAATGACTGAATTATGGTGGCGGCCCATTCACGATTCCGGGACGAACCATGACCACCAGGAAAGAGCCGCGCTGCCTGCTGCTGAAAACCGCGCAGCGGATACTCGGCCACCAGCCCACCAATCAGGAAGAGACACGCTGGCGCCTGTTGCAGGCGGCCGCCGAGGTGTTCGCCGAGGTGGGCTACCACGCCGCGACCACACGCGAGATCTGCAAGCGCGCCGGGGTCAATCTGGCTTCCATCCATTATTACTACGGCGACAAGGCGGAGTTGTACCGCGAGGTGTTCCGTCTGCCTTTCCTCGACGAATGCAACACCTTCATCACGCTCGATATCGAAAAGGCAACGTTGCCGGAGGCGCTGCGCGCTTTCTACAACTGGTTCTTTCCGTCGCTCGCCGAGGAAGATCCGATGACGAAACTCTTCATGCGCCTGCACGCGCGAGAAGACGCCGAACCCAGCGGCGTGCTGGGCGATGCGATGGTGCAGGCATACCGTCCCAACCACGAAAAGATGCAGGCGTTGCTGTGCCGCGAACTCGGGCTTAAGAAGATGGATGCCGAAGTGGACCGGTTGACGTTCGCACTGGTTGGTCTGGCGACGGTGTATTTCCACAATCGCACGGCGATCGATGCGTTTGCGCCGCACCTGGTCACCGGGCAGAAGGCGCAGGAACTCATGGCCGAGCGCCTGACCGGATACGCCATCGCCCTGATCGGGGAAGAGCGCAAACGTCGTGCCTCTGCGGCGCGGGCGAAGAAATAAGACTGAAAGGAAAATAGACGATGAAAACGAAACTGCTTTCCGGCCCTTCGATGCAGAAGCTGGCGATCGCCGCACTGGTGCTGGGGATCGCGGCATGGAAATTTGGCGGCCACAGCGTGGCGATGGAGCAAACGTCCACGCTTAACCGTCCCGCGCTGACGGTGCGCACCACGATGCTGCAGGGCGACCAGTGGTCGCGCACCTTGTCTGCCAACGGCAGTATCCTGCCCTGGCAGGAAGCTATCATCAGCGCCCAGATGCAGGGCGTGCGCCTCGCGGCGGTAAAGGTCAGCATCGGCGATCACGTGAAGCAGGGCGATGTGCTGGTGACGCTGGATAATTTCGCGCGCATTGGCAGTGATCCGGCTGCTGCGCAAGGCCGCATCGTGGCCCCCTATGACGGCGTCATCTCGGCGGCCAGCGCCAATGAGGGTTCCATGTCCCAGCCCGGCGTCGAGCTGTTCCGGTTGATCCGTAACGGGCGTCTGGAATGGCGCGCCGAGTTGACTGCGGATGAGCTGATGCTGCTGCGTCGCGGCATGCCGGTGGAAATCACGGTCGGCGAGGGGCGCGTGCTCAAGGGCGCGGTGCGCGCGATCTCGCCATCGGTGGATGCCAAGACCCGCTACGGTTATGCGCTGGTCTCCTTGTCGGACAGCGCCGGCATCATCGCCGGGGTGTATGCAAACGGCACTTTCGATATCAGCGGCGGCAAGCGCACGCTCTCGTCGCTGCCGCAGTCGGCGGTGATGCGGCGCGGCAGCACTGCCTATGTACTGGTGGTGGATGCGGAGAATCGCGTGCGCGAGCGCCCGGTGAAACTGGGCCAGCGCAGCGGCGACCGTATCGAGATCAGGCAGGGATTGAAGAGCGACGAGAAGGTGGTGGAGACCGGCGGCCCGTTCCTGAGTGAAGGTGATTTCGTGCAGGTGGTCAAATGAACGTATCAGCCTGGTCCATTCGCAACCCCATCCCTGCAGTGATGGGGTTTGCGCTGCTTTCTTTCCTCGGCATCATGGCGTTCAAGGCCATGAAGGTGCAGATGTTTCCCGACATCGACCTGCCGATGATCACGGTGAACGCGACGATGCCCGGTGCATCGCCCGACCAGATGGAGACGGAGGTAGCGCGCAAGATCGAGAACGCGCTCGCCAGTTCGCAGGGGCTGAAGCACCTGTATACCCAGGTGAGCGAAGGTTCCGCCATCATCTCGGCCGAATTCCGTCTTGAGCGCAACACGCAGGGCGCGCTGGAGGATGTGCGTTCTGCCGTCACGCGTATCCGCAGCGATCTGCCCAAGGAGATGCTGGACCCGGTCATCAACAAGGTGGAGTTGAGCGGCAAACCCATCCTCACTTACACCGTCGCCTCGCCGAGCATGAGTGAGGAGGAGTTGTCCTGGTTCGTCGACAACAACATCACCAAGCTGCTGCTCGGCGTGAAGGGGGTGGGCGCGGTGAGCCGGGTCGGCGGCGTGACGCGGCAGGTGCGTGTCGAGCTCGACCCGACCAAGATGCTGGCGCTGAATCTTACCGCGGCGGAGATCTCCAGCCAGTTGCGCCAGATCCAGCAGGAAGCGCCGGGCGGACGTACCGACCTTGGCGGCATGGAGCAGTCCGTGCGTACCGTGGCGACCGTGCAGACTGCCGCCGAACTGGCGCAGATGGAGATCGCGCTGCGCGATGGCCGCCATGTGCGGCTGGAACAGGTCGCCAACGTGACCGATGGCATCGCCGAGCGGCGCAGTGCGGCACTGCATGACGGCAGGCCGGTGGTCGGCTTCGAGATCGTGCGCTCCATCGGCGCGGGCGATGTGGCCGTGGCGGAGGGAGTCGAGCGCGCGCTGGAGACGCTGAAGCGCAGCCATCCCGAAGTCGGTGTGGAGAAAGTGTTCAACACGGTAGACCAGGTGGTTGAGACCTACCAGGGTTCGATGGAGATGATCTTCGAGGGCGCCCTGCTGGCGGTGATCGTGGTGATCTTCTTTCTGCGCAACACACGGGCTACTATCGTGGCGGCGACCGCATTGCCGCTGGCTGTGATCCCCACCTTCGCGTTCATGTACCTGCTCGGTTTCACCGTCAACATGGTGACCCTGCTGGCGTTGTCGCTGGTGGTCGGCGTGCTGGTGGACGATGCCATCGTCGAGATCGAGAACATCATGCGCCACCTCGAGATGGGCAAGACGCCGTACCAGGCGGCGATGGAAGCTGCCGACGAGATCGGCATGGCGGTGATCGCCACCACCTTCACGTTGGTGGCGGTGTTCCTGCCGACCGCGTTCATGAGCGGCATTCCGGGCAAGTTCTTCGTGCAGTTCGGCTGGACCGCAGCCATTGCCGTGATGATCTCGTTGGTGGTCGCGCGCCTGCTCACCCCCATGATGTCGGCCTACATCCTGCGACCGCGCGCGGAGCATCCAACGCCGAAGTGGCTGGAGATGTATCTGCGCTGGGCGCAATGGTGCCTCAACAATCGCGTGAAGACATTGCTTGCCACCGTCGTGTTCTTCTTTGGTTCATTCCTGCTGGCGGGCACTTTGCCGACCGCTTTCCAGCCCAAGGACAACCTGTCGCAGACGCAGATCATCCTGACCCTGCCGCCGGGCAGCAAGTTCGAGCAGACCTATGCGCTGGCCGAAGAAGCACGCCGCATCGTGATGCAGAACCCGGACGTGATCCTGGTTTACACCGCCATCGGCGGCGGTGCCACCGGCGGCGACGCCTTCGAGCCGACCGGTGCACCGGAAGCGCGCAAGGCCACGTTGTCCATTCAGCTCAAACCGAAGAACGAACGCAGCAGGCGCAAGCAGGAGATCGAAGACGGGTTGCGCGAGGCGATGGCCGCGCTCCCGGGCGTCCGCGTGAAGGTTGGTCTGGGCGCCTCGTCCGACAAATACCAGGTGGTGCTGACCAGCGAGAACGGCAATCTGTTGACCGAGCATGCGCTCAAGGTGGGGCAGGAATTGCGCACCATCCCCGGCGTCGGCAACGTGGTGTCCAACTCCAGCGTGCTGCGTCCGGAGGTGGTGGTGCGTCCCGATTTCGCCAAAGCCGCCGATCTCGGTGTGACGTCGAGCGCCATCGCCGAGGCGCTACGCGTGGCGACCAACGGCGACTACGACCAGTCGCTGGCCAAGCTCAACCTGCCCGACCGGCAACTGCCTATCATCGTCAAACTGCGCGATGATGCGCGCCAGGATCTCGACCTGTTGTCGCGCCTGGTGGTGCAGGGTTCGCATGGGCCGGTGATGCTGGGCAACGTGGCGACGCTGACGCTGGAGAGCGGCCCCGCGCAGATCGACCGTTTTGATCGCCAGCGCAACATCACGTTTGAAGTGGAACTGGCCGGTCAGCCGCTGGGCAAGGTGCAGGAGGCCGCCATGGCGTTGCCCTCGCTGAAGAACCTGCCCGAAGGCGTGGCGATAGAGCCCATCGGTGATGCCGAGATGATGGTCGAACTGTTCGCCAGTTTCGGCCTGGCCATGTTCACCGGCGTGCTGTGCATCTACATCGTGCTGGTGCTGCTGTTCAAGGATTTCATGCAACCCGCCACCATCCTGTGGGCGCTGATCCTGTCCATTCCCGGCGCGTTTTTGGCGCTGTTCGTCACGCACACCTCGATCTCGATGCCGTCGATGATCGGCATCATCATGCTGATGGGCATCGCCACCAAGAATTCCATCCTGCTGGTGGAATACGCCATCGTGTCGCGGCGCGAGCGCGGCATGAACCGCACCGAGGCGCTGCTCGACGCGTGCAAGAAACGCGCGCGCCCCATCGTGATGACGACGATGGCGATGGGCGCCGGTATGATGCCGGTGGCGCTCGATGTCGGTATGGGCGACGGCAGCTTCCGTTCGCCGATGGCCATCGTGGTGATCGGTGGCCTGATCACTTCCACTTTCCTCAGCCTGCTGGTGATCCCGGTGGTGTTCACCTATGTGGACGACTTTATCGTGTGGTTGCGCACCTGGGTGAACAGGCTCAGGCAAATACCTGCCGGAACGAAGACGGATATAAAACAAGGAGCATAAGATGAGACATACCAAGATCGCGATGAGTGTCCTGCTCGCCCTCGGCCTCAACCCCGTGGCCCAAGCCGCCGACCTGCTCGACATCTACCATGCCGCCCAGAGCCAGGACGCCGTGTTCGCCAGCGCCCGCGCCGCGCGCGACGCCGGACAGGAGAAGCTCACCCAGGGCCGCGCCCTCATGCTGCCTAGCGTCAACCTCACCGCCAACACCACCCGCAACGACGTCACCACCACCGCGGGCTCCCCGCCGTCCGACAGTAACGCCAAATACAACAGCCACGGCTACGGCGTCAGCCTCGTGCAACCCCTGTTCCGCGAACAGAACTGGGCCATGTATGTCGAATCCGACCTGCAAGTCATGCAGAGCGAAGCCCAATACAAACTCGCCGAACAAGACCTTGTGTTGCGCAGCGCGCAAGCCTACTTCGACGTATTGATCGCCCAGGACAGCGTCCAGCTCGCCGCCGCGCAAAAGACTGCCATCGCCGAACAGCTCGAACAGGCCAAGCGTAACTTCGAAGTCGGCACCGCCACCATCACCGACACCCACGAAGCCCAAGCCCGCTACGACCTCATCGTCGCCCAGGAGATCGCCGCCCAAAGCAACCTCGAAGTTATGCGCCGCAGCCTGCAGCAACTCATCAACGCCGCCCCCGGCCAGCTCGACCCGCTGGGCCAGCGTCTGGCGCTTGAAACACCGCAACCCGCCAGCGTCGAGCAATGGGTGGAAGACGCCCGCCTCGGCAACCACCAGCTCACCATCGCAAGGGCAGCCGACGAACTGGCCGACAAGGAAGTCGACCGCAACCGTGGTGGCCACCTGCCCACCGTCGACCTCGTCGCCAACTACAACAAGAGCCACACCGGCTACAACAGCACCACTGGCGGCCCGGCCGACACCCGCGCCACCAGCGTCGGCGTACAACTCAACCTGCCGCTGTTCCAGGGCGGCGCCACCCAATCCAAATGGCGCGAAGCCGCCGCCAACCGCGAACGCGCGCGCCACGAACTGGACAACGCCACCCGCAACGTCGAACTGCAAACCCGTCAGGCCTATCTGGGTGTGGTCAACGGCATCGCCCAGGTGCAGGCACTGCAACAGGCATTGAAGTCCAGCGAAAGCCTGCTCGAAGCCAGCAAGCTCGGCCACGAAGTGGGCGTGCGCACCAACCTTGACGTGCTCAACGCACAACAACAGGCCTATTCCACCCGGCGCGACCTGTACCTGGCGGAATACAACTTCCTGCTGAGCCAGCTACGGTTGAAAGCGGCGGTGGGGAGTCTGGGGGAAGAGGATCTGAAGCGGGTGAATCAGGCGCTTAAATAATAGTTCTGAGTGCTGAGTAAAACCCGGTGCCCGGCAACCTTCGTAGGATGGGTTGAGCGCAGCGATACCCATCATTGAACAGCATGGGTATCGCTGCGCTCAACCCATCCTACAGATTCAGCACTGAATTTCACTCAGCACTGGTTTCTACTAGTCATGCCACAACGCTTTCAGGTAGATGGTGCGCTGCGGAACGGTTGGCAGGGACGGGATGTAATCCGGATGAGACTGGATCTCCTGCTTCGACAGCAGGTTCTGCAACACCAGCGAGAGCTCCAGCGACGGGGTCACCTGCTCGGCGTAGCGCAGGTCCAGTTCCGTCCGCGCGGCGACCGGCGTCGCTCCCACCGTACCGGTGTATGCGCTGGTGCGCGTCAGGCCGCCGATGCGGCGCAACCACAGGTCGAACTGGCGGTCGGCGGTGAAATTGTAGGAGGAGCGCAGCGAGCCTTGGTATTTCGGGCTGCTGCCATACAGCAGTGAGTGCGAGTCGGTGGCAGTGTCTGCGCCTGCATCCATCCACATGCGCGAGACATTGAGTTGCAGGCGCCAGACTGCCAGCGGGTTCCATTCGGTGGCGAGTTCCACGCCGCGCGTGCGCACAGGTGCGGCATTGCCGTACAGATGTGTGATGCAGAGTCCCGGTGCTGCCGGATTCAGGCCGAAGTTGACGAGGTCGGCAGTGCAGGTCGGATCGACCGGCAGACCGGTGAAGGCAGCATTGCCGTTGGCGGTCATGGCAGAACCGACCACGCCGAACACGCCTTCGTATTTACTGACATAGGCGCTCAGGTCGGAAAAGAACGAAGGCATCCATTGCGCGCGGTGGCCAAATTCGAGGGTGCGCACCTTCTCGTTACCGAAGCCGCTTTGCTCGCCCGGAACGGCATAGACCAGCGCCGGCAATGCTTGGGATGTGTCCGCGACCGCATAGGCCCCCATCGTCTGTTGCACCACGCTGGGCGAGCGCACCGTCTTCGACCAGGACAACCAGAACGAATGCTGTTCGCTCGGCGTCCACAGCGCGCGCACGGAAGGCTGCGGTGCGGTACCGCCGAAGGTCTGTTTTTCGATGCGAATGCCCGCCTGCAGGCTGAAGAGATGCGGCACCAGCGTCCATTCGTCCTGTGCGAACAGGCTGCTCAATGTGACGGTGGTGTCTGGGTTGGCCGTGGTCAGGAAGACGCCGGAATCCATGTAGTTATGGTGATCGGTCTGGCGCCAGTTGCCGCCCCACACGATGTCGTGCGCCTCGCCCAGCAGGAAACGGTGCTGTGCATCGAGGTCGAGAGTCCTGTGTTTGTTGCTTGAACCCGTGACGTTGCCCTGGAATTTCTCGATGTAGGCCTGCACCCGCACTTCGCTGTTGGTCACGGTGGAACGCTCGAAGCGGCCCAGCAGGTCGCCGCCGTTACGCCGCGTGACGAAGGAGGCGAGCCGGTTGTTGCCGTATGAAGTTGCGTCGTACATCGCGGCGGGGTCGAAGGTGGGGATCAGCCAGCTCTCGTCGGAGTGCGAATCGAACACGCGGCCGCTGAAGAACCAGCGCGTGTCGGCGCCGTCCGGCCTGTCGTAACGGAAGTTCAATGTGGTGTCGTTCCAGAAATCCTGGGTTTCCCTGCCATTGACTTCCTTGCCGCCGTCGCGCCGCTGCTCGCTGACGGTGACGCGCAGGGCCGATCCGTCATCGCTTTTCATTCCATAGCGTAATGCCAGTCCCGCTTTACCGGTCTCGGTGCCCGCATGGGAGTCGACGAGCCAGCCGGAGGTGTCCTGGGCGCGCTTGGTGATGATATTGATCACACCGTTGACCGCGTTGGAGCCCCACGCCAGTCCTGCCGAGCCGCGGATGACTTCGATGCGGTTGATCTCTTCCAGCGGCATGTCTTCCGCCTCCCAGATCACGCCGCCGTAGAGCGAGCTGTAGATCGAGCGGCCGTCGACCAGCACCAGCAGTTTGTTGGCCATGCGGCCGTTGAAGCCGCGGATGGAAACGGCGAACTTGTTGTTGGCGAGGCGGGCGACCTCGACGCCGGGCGCGAGGTGCAGGACTTCGGGCAGGGTCAACGCGCCGGATCGCTTTATGTCGGAGGCGGAGATGACGAACACGGCGGCGGCGGTGTTGGAAACGGACTGGCTTTTGCGCGCCGCGGTTTCGATGCCGACCTTCATCAGGTCGCCCAGACTCAGTTCAGGCCAGCTCTCTTCTTCGGCGGTCGCGGCGGCGGTCTGCGTCGCCGCAGCCAGCAGGGCGATCAATGCCGCAGCGCGTATCGTAAAGGTTCTCATTCTGCTCCTAGGGCGATTCTTTTTTATTATTTTAGCGGGAGTGCTTTACTGCCTCCTTGCTGTTTAACGGCGAATTATTCCATATCATTAGCCGGCTCTGTTGCGCTTGTTGCGGTCTTGCGTTCCAGCACTGCGGCAAAAAAGCCGTCGGTATTGTGCTGTTGCGGGGTGAGTTGCAGGTAATCACCCATCGCCAGTTCGATGTGGTGTTGTTGCAAAACTTCGCCCGCGGGCCGCAGCGAGAAATCCGGATGGGCGGCGAGGAAGGCTTCGACGATGGCCTGATTCTCTTCATGCAGCAGGCTGCAGGTAGCATATACCAGACGTCCGCCGTGCTTGAGCAGGCGCGCGGCCGAGTTCAGGATGGCGGTCTGTTTTTCGTTCAACTCTGCCACGCTTTGCGCCGACTGGCGGAACTTCAGGTCGGGGTTGCGGCGCAACGTGCCCAGCCCGCTGCACGGAGCATCCACCAGCACACGGTCGATCTTGCCCGCCAGGCGTTTCACCTTATTGTCGTTCTCGTGCGCGATGAGTTGCGGTTGCACGTTGCTCAAACCGGAGCGTTTCAGTCTGGGTTTCAGGTTGGTCAGGCGCTTTTCCGAGATGTCCCAGGCGTACAAGCGTCCCTGCGAATTCATCATCGCACCCAGTATCAGCGTCTTGCCGCCCGCACCCGCGCAAAAATCCACCACCATGTCGTTGCGCTTCGGTGCCAGCAGCAGTCCGAGCAACTGGCTGCCTTCATCTTGCACCTCGAATTTGCCGCTGAGGAACAGCGCGTGTTTGTTCAGGGCTGGTTTGTATTTGAGGCGGATGCCCATCGGCGAGTAAGGCGTGGCCTGTGCATCCATGCCTTCGGCCTGCAACGATTGCAGCACCTCGTCGCGTCCGGCGAGCAGGGTGTTCACGCGCAGGTCTAGCGGGGCGGTCTGTTGCATGGAGCGACCCAGTTCCAGTATCCCGGCATCGCTGTGATGCGGCCGCAGCTTGTCGACGATCCAGTCGGGCAATTCGGCCTGGATGGAAAGCGGCAGCTCGCTCATGGCGATGCTTTTGACCTTGCCCAGCCAATCGGCTTCCTTGGGCTTGAGCAGCGGCTCCAGTTCGCGCAGATTGTAGCCGCCGAACCTGACCCAGTACGCCAGCGCCATGCGGCGGGCGGTGGCCTGTCCCTTGTCGTCGAGTTTGCAGGCATGTTCCAGGAACAGGCGATGGCGCAGCACGCCGAACAGCGTCTCGGCCACCAGCGAGCGTTCGTTGGAGCCGATGCGCTCGGCCTGGAAGAAGTGGCGCAACACCGCATCGGCAGGGTGCTCCATCTTCAGGGTGGTGCGCAGGGCCTGGACGACCAGGTCGAGGCGGTATTCAGTCAACAACATCGTTTCTTTCTCCTTCTTCCTCCGACACGCGGATGTCGGTGATGACAGCCTCGCCGGAGATTTCGCCATTCTTTTCGATGAACCTGAGCTTGACCGGGAACAGGCGGTATTCGCGCGCCAGCCATATCTCCAGCCCTTCCTCGTCGGGGGCATGCAGTTTGCGCAGTCGCACAGCGAGCAGTTCGCCCATCTCGGTATAGATCTTTTCGTCGGTGGCTATCTCGAATTCGTAGCTTTCGATCTTTTTGCCATTGCTGACGGAGACCGAGGCGATCTCGCTGTCTTGCAGCGGCGGGAACTGGTACATGATGCTCAGGATGTCCTGCGTATCATCAGGCAGTGTCGCTTTGCCCCCGTGCGAAAAATCCGCAAGCAGTGCGGCATGGTCGAATTCCACCGCGTTGCGTGTTGTCTCGGAGCCGTCCCTGCGTTCCTCGAAAAAGGACTCTGGAAGCAAACCTTCCCTGCGGTAACTGCCGCTGCTGTACTGGATGATGTCATAGCGCCTGAAGAGTCTCACCAGTCCGATGGTGCGCGTCTCAGCCTGCAGCACATAGTGCCCGTCTTCGATCTCCAGTGTATGGATCGCCTCGCCGACCCGCATGCCATCTCTGCCCTTGTTGACGGCAAAGGTGAGCCGCGCATGTTTTGGCAATGGCGGACGCTCCGCTGCCTTTTCGGTATCCGATGCGAGCGTTTCCGTCTCAAGCGGAGCGCTGGCGGCGACCGGTGAACTGGCGGCCTGCGCGATGTCCGGTTGGATTTCCGGCTCGGGCGGCTGCGGCGTTTCGGCCGGCGGGGGCGGCTCGGGGGCTACCTTCGGTCTCGGCGGTCTGCGTTTCGGCCTGGCCGGAGGGGCGGTCGGTAGCGCCTCCAGTTTTGCGATCAGCGGCGGCAGCGACGGCCGGGATTGCGGCAACTGGATATCCGCCCCCCAAAGCAACAACGCGTGCAGCGATACCGAGACGGCGAGGGCGAGGCCGATGCGTCGCTTGCGGTCGTCCAGCCCGGGGCTCACTGGGTGATGCTCAAACCGGTGAGGACTTGCATCAGCACACCGCCGTCGTCCTCGGTCAGCACGATTTTGCAGGGGAAGTTGCCGTTCTCTACCGACAGCCAGATCTCCGTTTTCCATGGAGTCTGTTGCGCAGGTGTGGCGAGATAGAGCGTCTCCAGCTTACCCAGCGGTACCTCGACCATCTGCTTCGTGCGTATCAGGTAACGGCGCAAAAAGGTCTTGTTGCCGTCGGTAATGGGGATGGTCACTTCCTTGCGCTCGTCCAGCGCGGGAATATAGCGGAACTGGTACAACGCGCTCAGGCGGTCCTGTTGATCTGGCGGCAGTGTTTCCAGATGCCGGCCGTAGCTACCGCTGCTGATCAGCAGGCTGGAATTCTCCCAGTCGAGGTAGGCTGCCGCATTCTTTTTCGTCTCGTGCGAGCGTTTGTACGCGAAGTTGATCGGGCGCAGTCCTGCGGCCACGATACTGCCGTCGCTTACGATCTGGAGCGTGTCCGGCCGGAACAGGGCAAGCAATCCAACCGGTTTGGTGATGCTCTCGATGCGGTAGCGGTCACCGCTGCGGATGAATACTTCCCTGACCTCGGCGATCTTGATGCCCTTGGTCAGCACGTCGTAGTTTGCTTCGATGCGGGTCGGCGGGGCGGCGTGCAGCGCGACGGAGAAGCAACACAGCAGCAGGGCGGCGAGCGCACGCATGGTCTATTCCAGTCCGGGGGCGAAAAGCGTGGAACCCAACTGTTCCAACCGGTCGCTGGCGACGCGGCCGTTCCCGTCCAGCCAGACCTGGTTCTGGCACAGCCAGCGCACGGCCTGCGGATAGATGCGATGCTCCTCGTGCAACACCCGCGTGGCGAGGCTTTCCGGCGTGTCGTCGCGCAGCACCGGCACCGCCGCCTGGATGATGATGGGGCCGTGATCGAGATGCGGGGTGACGAAATGCACGGTGCAACCGTGGATCTTGATGCCGTCCTGCAGGGCGCGCTCGTGTGTGTCGATGCCTGGGTAGGCAGGTAGCAGCGAGGGGTGGATGTTGATAAGACGGCCGGCATAGTGCTTGACGAAGCCGGTGGTCAGGATGCGCATGAATCCGGCCAGCACGACGAGATCGGGCGAGTAGCCGTCGACGACCTGCGCCAGCGCGGCATCGAAACTCTCGCGGTCGGCGAAATCGCGATGCGACAGCACGGCTGTCGCGATGCCGCGTGCGCGCGCGAAATCAAGTCCCTCGGCATCCGCGCGATTGCTGACGACGGCGGCGATTTGACACGGCAGCTTGGCGTCGAGCAGGGCTTCCATGTTGCTGCCGCGCCCGGAGATGAGGATGACGATTTTTTTCGGTTGCGGCATTCAGCGTACCTGGGTCTGGTGCTCGTCGCCGTTGCGGGTGCGGATGTGGCCGATGCGCGTCACGGTCTCGCCGACCGATTGCAGGTGTTTGATCGCCGCATCCGCATCCTGCGCCGCGACCACCACCACCATGCCGATGCCGCAGTTGAAGGTGCGGAACATCTCCTGTGCCTCTACGTTGCCGCCTTCGCGCAGCCAGTCGAACAGTTTCGGCATTTGCCAGGTCTTGCTGTCGATGTCGGCGACCACGTTCTGCGGCAATACGCGCGGCACGTTCTCGGTGATGCCGCCGCCGGTGATGTGTGCCATGCCTTTCACGGTGACTTGCTGCATCAGGCCCAGCATCGGTTTCACGTACAGGCGGGTCGGGGCCATGATGCAATCGGCCAGCGTGCGCTCGCCGTCGAATTTAACGTTCAGGTCGGGTTTGCTGCGTTCGATGATTTTGCGCACCAGCGAGTAGCCGTTGGAGTGCGCCCCGTTGGAGGCCAGACCCAGCACCACGTCGCCGGCGACGATGGTGTCGCCGGTGATGATCTTGCTCTTTTCCACCACGCCGACCGCGAAGCCGGCCAGGTCATATTCACCCACCGGGTACATGCCGGGCATCTCGGCGGTCTCGCCGCCGATCAGCGCACAGCCGGAATCTTCGCAACCCTTGGCGATGCCCTTGATGACTTCGGTGGCGGCGGGCACATCCAGCTTGCCGCAGGCGAAGTAGTCGAGGAAGAACAGCGGCTCGGCGCCTTGAACCAGAATGTCGTTCACGCTCATGGCCACCAGGTCGATGCCGACGGTGTCGTGGCGGTTCAGCTCGAATGCCAGCTTGAGTTTGGTGCCGACGCCGTCGGTGCCGGATACCAGCACCGGCTCTTTATATTTTTTCGAGATCTCGACCAGGCCGCCGAAACCGCCGATGCCGGAGAGGACTTCCGGGCGCATGGTGCGCTTGGCATAAGGTTTGATGTTCTCGACCAGTTGGTCGCCCGCGTCGATGTCGACGCCCGCATCGCGGTAGGAAAGGCTGTTGGAAGGGGTGATCAAGTTGAGTTCTCGCTTTCTTCGGGATAAAGTGCTGCACAATTTTCAATCGCGGATTTTACCTGAAATGACTCCCGAACGCTTTGCGGCGCTGTACTGGCTGGTTGCAGCGATAGCCCTGGCCTGGCTGCTGCACCTGCTCGATCCGGTGCTGACCCCGTTCCTGGCGGCGGGCATTCTGGCCTATATCCTGCAACCGCTGGTCGCGCGTTCGGCCGGGTGGCGTTATATGTCGCGCACCTCGGCCACGGGGCTGGTGATGTTATTGCTGCTCGTTTCGCTGGTGACCCTGTTGCTGATTCTGCTGCCGCTGTTGCGCTACGAGTCGGGGCTGCTGATGGCGAAACTGCCGGAACTGCTGGATATCGTGCGTCAGCGGCTGCTGCCGTTGCTGGAGCAGTATTTCGGGGTCGCCGCACAATGGGATGCAACAACCTTCAAGGAGCTGTTGAGCGAACACTGGCAGAGCGCCGGCGGCGTCTCGGGCAAGGTGCTGCCATGGCTGGGCAGCAGCGGCCTGACCCTGATCAATCTGCTGCTGAACCTGTTGCTGATCCCGCTGGTGATGTTCTACCTGCTGCGCGACTGGCCACTGTTGCTGCAACGCATCGACGAGTCCATCCCGCGCCGCTGGCACGACAAGACGCGGGAGATAGCCGGCGAGGTGGATGCCGTGCTGGCCGAGTTCCTGCGCGGACAATTGTCGGTGATGGTGCTGATGAGCTTGTTCTATGCCATCGCTCTGGCGTTGACCGGCATGCAGTTCGCCCTGCCCATCGGCATCGTCAGCGGCATGCTGGTGTTCGTGCCCTATCTCGGGGCGGTCATCGGGCTGGTGCTGGCCACGCTGGTGGCGGTGACCCATTTCGACAGCTATATCGGCGTACTCGTAGTCTGGGGCATCTTTGCCGCCGGGCAGATGCTGGAGGGCATGGTGGTGACGCCCAAACTGGTCGGCGACCGCATCGGCCTGCACCCGCTGGGTGTGATCTTCGCCTTGCTGGCGTTCGGGCAGTTGTTCGGTTTCTTCGGCGTGCTGCTGGCCCTGCCGATCTCCGCCATGCTGCTGGTCGGCCTGCGCCATTTCCGCGGCTGGTATCTCACTAGTCCCTTCTACAAGAACTGACATGACACAACTGTTGCTGGGCATCGCGCCGGAGTGGGTTCCCACGCTGGACAACTTCGTCGCCGGGCGCAACGTCGAACTGCTGTCCGTGCTGCGCCAGGCATTGGAAGTGCAGCAGGGGGCACGCATCGTCTACATATGGGGCGAGGAGGGCAGCGGCAAGAGCCATCTGCTGCAGGCTGTCGCGGCGGGGGTGGATGCGGCCTACGCTTGCGGCGAAGTGCCGGAGGCCGCGCCGGTGGTGGC
This sequence comes from Gammaproteobacteria bacterium, assembly GCA_018813765.1. Classification (GTDB taxonomy): domain Bacteria; phylum Pseudomonadota; class Gammaproteobacteria; order Burkholderiales; family Gallionellaceae; genus Sideroxyarcus. The sequence continues at coordinate 41,074 of JAHJBC010000012.1, forward strand.
GGTTGACGATGTGGGCAAGCTGGATGACGCAGCGCAGATCGCGCTGTTCGAACTCTACAATCGCATGCGCGAGAACGGCGGCCTGTTGCTGGCGAGCGGCGATGCAGCACCCGCGCACCTGAAGGTACGCGACGACCTGCGCACGCGACTCGGCTGGGGACTGGTATACCAGGTGCATGCACTCAACGACGCCGAAAAGGCACAGGCCCTGCGGCAGCACGCGCAGGCGCGCGGACTCGAATTGCCGGACGAGGTGACGACCTATCTGCTGCGCCACGGGCGCCGCGACCTGCCCGCGCTGCTGGCGACGCTGGATGCGCTGGACGAGCATTGCCTGCGCCTCAAGCGCGCCGCTTCGGTACCCATGCTGAAGGAAGTGATGCGCGCCTGAATGTGGCGGAAAAGGTATGCCGATTTGACAAAGCGGGTGCGGCTGATTAGCTTTGCGGCGTTGCAAGGGGGTGTTATCAATTACATGGGAGAGAAATGATGAAGATAAGATTGGGGATGTTGGCACTGTGTGCTTCGTTCGCGACCGCTGTGCAGGCAGAAGGACTGGGCGTTTACATCAACGGCGGCACGACCGGCTTCGGCCTGGGGCTGGCGACCGGTACGGATACTTTGACCGGGCGTTTGAGTTTCGATACCTGGAAACGTACGTTCACGCAGAACGACAGCAATGGCAGCTACACCGGCGACCTCAAGCTGCAGAACCTCTCCGCGCTGGTCGATTGGTATCCGTTCGCCGGGACGTTCCGGACCACTTTCGGCCTGGTCGCCAACGGCAACAAGGCGACCTTGAAGGCCAATGCGGTAAGCGGGACATACACTTTCGATGGAACTCCGTACGACGTCAACGATGTAGGTTCGTTTTCCGCCGAGATGAAGTTCAACAGCACCGCCCCCTATCTGGGCGTGGGCTGGGGCAATCCGGTCGCCAAGGACAAAACCTGGGGCTTTGTGATGGATCTCGGTGTGATGTTCCAGGGCGCGCCCAAGGTTACTGCAACGGCGACTTGTAGCGCGTCATATGCCACCAATTTCCCTGCGGATTGTGCTCAGATGCAAAGCGATGTGGCAGCGGGTGCGACCCAACTCGAAGAAGACCTGAAGGACTACAAGTACTATCCGGTCGTCTCGGTGGGACTGTCCTACCGTTTCTGATCCGCGCATCAAGTACATATCCGGGCCTGCAGAGATGCAGGCCCTGTTTTTTCGGTGAACATCATGAATCTGGCTTTATTCGATCTGGACAACACCCTGCTTTCCGGCGACAGCGACTTCGAGTGGTCGCAGTTCCTGATCGAGCAGGGGGTACTCGACCGCGAACTGTTCGAGGCGAAGAACCTGGCTTTCTACGAGCAGTACAAGGCGGGCACGCTGGATATCCACGAGTTCCTCGATTTCCAGTTGAAGCCGCTGTCGCGCCATGCGCGCACGGTGCTGGACGACTGGCACGAAGAATTCATGCGGCGCAAGGTGCGCCCGATGATGGGCGACAAGGCGCGTCAACTGGTGGCGAAGCACCATGCCGCAGGCGATGTGTGCGCAATCGTCACCGCCACCAATAGTTTCGTGACCGCGCCCATCGCGCGCGAGTTCGGCGTGGCGCACCTGATCGCCACCGAGCCTGAGCAACGCGATGGCGAATTCACCGGCAATGTCGAAGGCATCCCCAGCTTCCGCGAGGGCAAGGTGTTGCGCATGGAGAACTGGCTGGCCGAACACGGCTGGAGCTGGGGCAGTTTCGACCAGTCCTGGTTCTACAGCGATTCCCTCAACGACCTGCCGCTACTGGACAAGGTCAGGTATCCCGTCGCCGTCGATCCCGACGATACCTTGCGAAAACACGCTCAAAAACAAGGCTGGACCATCATTTCCCTGAGGTAGCCGAAGGCCGCCAGAAGGGGCGGTGTATAATCCGCCCGTCGCCGCAACCCCCGCGGCGATTTCAACTTTTCTGACGATGATTAAACGATTGTTCAAACGCGTGTTCGGCAAGGCTGCTCCGGTAAGGGTGGTTGGCGCCGCGCATGTGATCCCTTACGAAAAACATGGCGTGGGCAGCGAAGGCATCAGTTATGGCGCGCGTCGCGTCACCGACGGCTTGCAGGCAGCCGGGTTCCAGGCCTATGTGGTGGGCGGCGCCGTGCGCGATCTGCTGCTTGACCGCGAACCCAAGGATTTTGACGTTGCCACCGATGCCACGCCGGAAGAAGTGAAGCGCGTTTTCCGGCGCGCGCGCATCATCGGGCGGCGTTTCCGCCTGGTGCACGTGATGTTCGGCGAAGAGACGGTGGAAGTGTCCACCTTCCGCCGCGCCATCGATGCCGAGGATGCCGAGACCGATGCGCACGGCCGCATCCTGCGCGACAACGAATTCGGCGACCAGCAACAGGACGCGGCGCGGCGCGACTTCACCGCCAACGCGCTGTTCTACGATCCCAGTACGCAAGAGATATTCGATTTCCACCGTGGCTACGAAGACATCCGCGCCAACGTGCTGCGCATGATCGGCGACCCCGAAGTGCGTTACCGCGAAGACCCGGTGCGCATGCTGCGCGCGGTGCGCCTCTCGGCCAAGCTGGGCATGAAGCTCGACCCGGCGACCGCGGCACCCATCTCCAAGATGAAGGAACTGCTGAACAACGTGCCGGAAGCGCGAATGTTCGACGAGATGCTCAAGCTGCTGTTGTCCGGCCATGCGCTGGAATGCATCAAGAAACTGCGCGCCATGGACCTGCACCACGGCATGCTGCCCATGCTGGACGTGATCCTCGAACAGCCGATGGGCGAGAAGTTCGTCATGCTGGCGTTGCAGAACACCGACCAGCGCATCGCCGAGGAGAAACCCACCTCGCCCGCCTTCCTGTTCGCCGCGCTGTTGTGGCACGAGGTGCTGGCCGCCTGGAAGGCCAAGCAGGAAGCCGGCGAGAAGCCGATAGGCGCGATGCATGCGGCGATGGACGACGTGCTGGAGCGCCAGCGCGCGCAGCTTTCTATCCCGCGCCGCTACGACACGGTGATGAAGGAGTTGTGGCTGATGCAGCCGCGCTTCGAGCAGCGCGGCGGGCAACGTCCCTTGCGCCTGCTGGCCTTGCCGCGTTTCCGCGCCGCCTATGATTTTATGCTGCTGCGCTGCCAGAGCGGCGAGGCGGATACCGAGCTGGGCACCTGGTGGGAAGAGTTCCAGCATGCGAGCGAGGAGCGCCGAGCCGAGATGCTGTTGCCGGACACCGGCGGGCCGAAGAAGCGCCGTCGGCGCAGCAAGAAGCCCGGTGCTTCAGTGCAATCCGAACTGCCGATAGATTGATAGATTGATGGAACACATGGCATTCATTGGACTGGGCAGTAATTTGTCCGATCCCGTTGCACAGGTGTCGCATGCGCTGGATGCGCTGGATGGCTTGCCGCAGACACGCGTGCTGAAAAGATCGTCGCTGTACCGCAGCGCGCCGGTGGGATTTCTGGAACAACCGGATTTCATCAATGCGGTGGCACAACTGGAGACCGGGTTGACGCCGCGCGAACTGTTGGACGCGCTGCTCGCGCTGGAGCATGAATGCGGGCGCACGCGCGAATTCCGCAATGCGCCGCGCACGCTGGACCTGGATGTGTTGCTGTACGATGACCTTGTGCATCACGAGCATGGTCTGACCATCCCGCATCCGCAGATGCACCTGCGCGCGTTCGTGTTGCAGCCACTGCTGGAGATCGCGCCGGATTGCGTGATTCCGGGTGTTGGCCCGGCGGCGGATATGGCGTCGCGATGCGAAGGACAAGCACTGGAGCGGCTATAGATGCCCCTGAGTAAATATCGATATATCGTGGTGGAAGGCCCCATCGGCGTGGGCAAGACCAGTCTCGCGCAGCGGCTGGCGGATTTTGCCGAGGCACATCCTTTGCTGGAGAAACCACAGGAAAATCCCTTCCTCGCCAACTTTTATCAGGACCCGGCACGCTACGCGCTGCCCACGCAACTGTTCTTCCTGTTTCAGCGCATCAACGAAGCGCGCGACCTTGCGCAGATGGACCTGTTCCGTAGCCGCACCATCTCCGATTACCTGTTCGAGAAAGACGCGCTGTTCGCGCGCCTGACCCTGAGCGACGACGAATACAAACTCTACCAGTCAATCTATCAGGGACTGGCGCCGCAGGCTCCGGCGCCCGATCTGGTGATCTATCTGCAAGCCCCGACCTTCATGTTGTCCGAGCGCGTGCGCCGTCGCGGCAACCGCTACGAACGCCCTATCCAGGACGACTATCTGGAGAAGCTGTCGGCCAGCTACGGCGAGTTCTTCCACCATTACGACGATGCGCCGCTGCTGGTGGTGAACAGCGAGCACCTGAATTTCGTGGATAATGCAGACGACTTCGACCTGCTGCTCGACCGCATCGCGAAGATGAAGGGGCGCAGGGAATATTTCAACGTGGGCAGGGATTAAAGCACCCCGCAGTAAGCTGCGGAGTATTGCTTGTGTAGGATGGGTTGAGCATAGCGATACCCATCGCTTGTTGGCCGTCCGGAATTTGATGGGTATCGCTGCGCTCAACCCATCCTACGACTTGACTGGCGTTGTTTGCCAGGTCGAATGGCTGGAGGTTGAATCAGAGTTGGAGAGAGGGAGATGATGAGAACGACACTAAGCAAACTCCAATCTATGCGGGACAAGTGCGAGAAGATCGCCGTGCTGACCTGTTACGACGCCAGCTTTGCCACCCTGCTGGAGAACAACGGCGTCGACGTGCTGCTGGTTGGCGATTCGCTGGGCATGGTGGTGCAGGGGCGCGAGAGCACCTTGCCCGTCACCATCGAACAAATGGCTTACCACACCGCCTGCGTCGCTGCAGGTGCGCAACAGGCCTTCATCGTCGCCGACATGCCCTTCGGCACCTCGCAGTTCTCCGCGCGCGAGACCTTCGCCCATGCCGTGCAACTGATGCAGGCAGGGGCCGAGATGGTCAAGCTGGAAGGCGGTGCCGAGATGGCCGAGACCGTCGCCTTCCTCACCTCGCGCGGCATCCCCGTCTGCGCCCACATCGGCCTCACCCCGCAATCGGTCAACCAGCTCGGTGGCTACAAGGTGCAGGGCAAGACCGATGCCGCCGCGAAGAAATTGCTGCAGGACGCCAAAGCCTTGCAGGACGCAGGCGCGGGCATGATCGTGCTCGAAGCCATCCCCGCCACGCTCGGCGCGCAAGTCACCAAACAACTGCACATCCCCACCATCGGCATCGGCGCGGGCGCGGCTTGTTCCGGCCAGGTGCTGGTGGTGTACGACATGCTCGGCATCTATCCCGGCAGGAAGGCGCGCTTCGTGAAGGATTTCATGCAGGGCGCCGGTTCTGTCGCGCAGGCTGTGGCGAACTATGTTGCCGAAGTGAAGTCCGGCAAGTTCCCGGCGGCAGAGCACAGTTTTTCCTGACCAGCATTCTTTGGGGTGAACATGAACCAACCCTCACGTCACGAAGCCCAGCAACGCGCCGACCAGATCCGCGTCTTCCAGCGCGAACTGGCACAACTCGAAAGCGAGGGTGTGCTCGCGCTGAGCGCAGAACAAGGCCGGCGGGTGGATGAGCATCACCGCCAGTTGCTGGGGCAATATGCGCAGAGTTTCGACATCGACCGTGACCAGCGCGCCAGCCAGATGTCGCTGGGCATGCGTATCGCTTCGCTGTTCGGCGCGCTGGCATTGTCGGCCAGCGTGTTCTTCCTGTTCTACCAGTTCTGGGGCTGGCTCGCGACCGGCGTGCAAGTAACCATCCTGATCGCCGCGCCGCTGCTGATGCTGGGCGTTACGCTGCTGATCCAGCGCCGGGATTCGTCCGGTTATTTCGCCAAGCTGGCCGCGCTGGTGACCTTCGCCTGCTTCGTGCTGAACATCAGCATGCTGGGGCAGATATTCAACATCACCCCTTCCGACAAGGCGTTGCTGCCCTGGGCGGCGCTGGCCTTCCTGCTGGCTTATGCCTGCGACCTGCGCCTGCTGCTGGTGGCGGGTATCCTGTGCTTGATCGCTTATGTCTCCGCGCGCACCGGCACCTGGGGTGGCATGTACTGGCTCAGTTTCGGCCAGCGTCCGGAGAACTTCTTCCCCGCCGCGCTGTTGTTGCTGGTCGTGCCGCAGTTTGTGCCGCACCGGCGCTTTGCCGATTTTCCGCCCATGTATCGCATCTTCGGCCTGCTCGCCTTCTTCCTGCCGGTGCTGGTGATGGGCAACTGGGGCTACTCCAGCTATCTCGACTGGGATGTCGATCTCGTCGAGGGCTTCTATCAGGTAGTCGGTTTTGTTACCTCCGCCTTGGCGGTGTGGCTCGGGGTGCGCAGGCAATGGCCGGAGGTGATCAACACCGGCGTCACCTTCTTCATCATCTTCCTCTACACCAAGATCTTCGACTGGTGGTGGGAGGTGATGCCCAAATACCTGTTCTTCCTTGTGCTTGGTCTGGTGGCCGTGCTGTTCCTGGTGGTGCTCAAGCGGCTGCGCGCGAACGATTACAAACTGCTCAAGGGGGATGCGTCATGATGAAGTGGTCGCACACGCTGATTGCAGGCGGCGCCATCATCCTGCTGACCAATGCCGTGGCGCTGGGCGGTGTTGCCTACAACCGCAGCGGTGAGCCGGAGAGCCAGTTGCAACTGACGCAACGCGAGTTGAACCGTTCCTACACGTTCTCGCGCAAGGACAACAGCGGTATCACGCTGTCGCTGAACTGGCGTTTCGAGCAGGCAGAACTCAACGAATACAATCTCGGCATGTATTCCGGCCGCTGGGGTAATCCTGTCTGGCTGGACAAAGACAAGCTGGTACAGCTCGGCTTCGACGTGGAGAAGCTGGCTGCCACGCAGGATTATCGGCAGCGCAACAAGGAGTTTCAGCCCAAGGAGGTGTTGCTGGTGCTGGAGCTGGATGATCGGGCTTACCGCCATCACCTGCAGCGCACGCGCGAATATCTCGAAGAGAGCAGGAGGCTGCTGGCGGCATCGCCCGCCAATACCGAGATGCAGCGCAAGGCCAAGAGCGCCGAGGAGAACTACAAGAGCGAAGTGGAAACAGGTAGCCGCCTGTTCGTGATCGACGCGGGGCTGGACCTGGACGCCTTGCGTGCCGCCTATCCCGATCACAAGCGCTATGCCATCCTGCACGGGCTGATCCGCCCGGCCGATATACACATCAAGAACCAGACGGTGATCGGGGGCAATATCTCCGAGTTACATGCGGGGCTCATCAATGTGCCGCTGGACAAGCGGCAGGTATTGAGCGGTTCCGACCCCTATGAGGTCACCGTCGCGTTCGGCAAGCGGCTGGAACCCTGGATCATTTCGGCCTCCAGAAGCACTCCGACAAGCAAAGCAGAACAACCGTGATGCAAAAGATCCATAGCAGCGCCGAACTGCGCGCCCGCCTCGCCAGCGAAAAAGCAGTCGCCTTTGTGCCTACGATGGGCAACCTGCACGAAGGACATATCGAACTGGTGCGCATCGCGCGCCAGCAAGGCTCCTGTGTGGTGGTCAGTATCTTCGTCAATCCCTTGCAATTCGGTCCCAACGAGGATTTCGACAAATATCCGCGCACGCTGGAGGCTGACTGCGCGAAGTTGCAGGGGCTGGCCGATGTGGTGTTCGCGCCTGCCGTGGCCGATATGTATCCGGAGCAGCAGACCTTGTTCGTCGAGCCGCCGCCCATCGCCAGCGAGTTGTGTGGCGAGTTCCGCCCCGGTCATTTTCGCGGCATGGCGACGGTGGTGCTGAAGCTGTTCAATCTGGTGCAACCGCAGGTCGCCATCTTTGGCAAGAAGGATTACCAGCAACTGGCCATCATTCGGCAGATGGTCACGCAGTTCAATTTGCCCATCACGATAGTGGGGGCGGAGACATCGCGTGCAGAAGACGGGCTGGCCCTGTCCTCGCGTAACCAGTACCTGTCGCCGCAGGAGCGAACCGAAGCGGCATTCCTCAGTCAAATACTGCGTGGGATGGGGGAGGCGCTGAAAAGCGGCGCCGCCGACTACCCCGCGCTGGAGCGGGAAGCGGGCGAGGCGCTTGCCAAGCGCGGCTGGCAAGTGGAATATGTGTCCGTGCGCAGGCAGAACGGCTTGGTCAGACCCGAAAGAGGTGAGCGCCTGCTCGTGGTGTTGGCCGCGGCGCGGCTGGGCAAGACCAGGCTCATCGATAACATCGAGGTTTGCCTTTAGGAAATAGCCGTTTATAATGCGCGCCCCCGATATCTTGGGTTGATTGCCTTTCTCGTTTGCCTCCTCGCCCGCTTGCGGGAGAGGATTGAGGTGAGGGAAGGGGGATGGAGAGAGTAAGAAATGCAACGAACCATGCTACAGGCCAAATTGCACCGAGTGCGCGTAACGCAGTCAGAACTGCATTACGAGGGTTCGTGCGCCATCGACGATGACTTGCTGGATGCGTCTGGCATCAAGGAATATCAGCAGATCGACATCTACAACGTCACCAACGGCGAGCGTTTCACCACTTATGCCATCCGTGCCGAGCGCGGCTCGCGCACAATCTCGGTCAACGGGGCGGCAGCACACAAGGCCGGTCCGGGCGACATCCTCATCATCGCTGCCTATTCCGGCTATTCCGAGATGGAGATGCAGAAATATCATCCCGCGCTGGTGTATGTGGACGAACACAACTGCATCATCGAGAAGCGCGACAAGATACCCGTCCAGGCCACAGCCTGAATGAACAAGCCCCGCGTAAGCGGGGCTTGTTGTTTGTGCAGTCGGAATGCCGCGTGAGGGTCTTTCCGCTCTGGTTGAAACTTGAGATGATGGCGACAGACGAGTTGTGCATGGAGTCGAAGAGAATGGCGATCGAACAGCGCGATAAAGACCGGAACATTGAGGGCAGTGAACTGGTATTCCAGGCGGTCTTCATGACGATGGATGAGGGTGCGGTGTTGCTCAACGCACGCGGCGAGATCGTCGCCGTCAATCCGGCCGCCGAGAACATCCTTGGAATTGTGGCGGCTGACCTGCTTGGACTTTCTACCGCCGATTGTGCGCAAACGTTCAGATACATCCAGGAGGATGGAACGCCCTATTCTCCGGAACAATGCCCCGCCATGCGCGCCTCCCGAACAGGGAAAGCGCAGCGCAATGTCGCGATGGGCTTGCACCGCTCCGACGGCGGGCTGGTCTGGATGTCCGTCAATGTGCAACCGCTGGTTCGGGATGGCGACACGGGTCCATATGCGGTCGTCAAGACGTTTCGTGACACTACCGAACACAGACATGCCAAGCGCTATGAGCGATTTCGCAGCCGGATGCTGGAGATGCTTTCCGGCGGCGCCAGTCTCGCCGAGGTGCTCGAAGGCATCGTGCGCGGCGTGGAGCAACTGAATCCGGAGGCCATTTGCAGCATCCTGTTGCTGGATGGTCAGGGCAAACATCTGGGAGAGGGGATATCTCCCAGCCTGCCTGATTTCTACAATACGGCGATTGATGGAATCGAAGTTGGTATTGGTTCTGGCAGTTGCGGGACGGCGGCTGCGACCGGGGAGCGGGTCATCGTCGACGACATCCGGAGTCACCCCTACTGGACTCCTTACAAAGAGTTGGCGGCGCGGGCGGACCTGGGTTCATGCTGGTCCGAGCCTATCCGTTCTTCTTCCGGCAGGGTGCTGGGCACGTTTGCCATTTACCACCGTGAAGCACAGGTGCCTGTCGCCGCCGATATTTCCCTGATCGAAAAAACGGCACACCTGGCCAGTATCGCCATCGAACGCAAGCGGGGAGAAGAGGCCTTGAGTTCAAGCGAGCAGGAGTTTCGTACCCTGGCGGATAACCTGCCGGATGTGCTGGTCCGCTACGACAGGGAAGGTCGCCGCACCTATATCAACTCGGCGTTGCGGCGGGTCGCCGCGTCGGCCGAACATGCGATAGGCAAGACGGTGCAAGAGGTCAATCCCAGCGGCATGCTGTTGCCGGACGTCTATTGGCGCGCCTTGCAACACACGCTGGTCACCGGCGAGCGTAGCGAGTTCGAGATACAGCTCATACGGGCGGACGGCAGTATGGTTACGCATCTGTGTTTCATCGCGGCCGAACAGGAGGCGGACGGGCGAATCTCGGGCGCGATCGCCGTTGGCCGCGACATCACCGAGCGCAAACGCAACGAGGCCGAGCTCGAACGGCACCGCCATCACCTGGAGAAGCTGGTCGAGGAGCGTACGCTCGCCCTTTCGCTCGCCAAGGAGGCCGCCGAAGCTGCCACGCGAGCCAAATCACTTTTTCTGGCCGCAGCCAGTCACGACATGCGGCAGCCGCTGCAGGCCATCGGTTTGTTCAACGATACGCTCGGCATGACTGAATTGAGCGAGCAGCAGGGAAGGATCAGCCGCTCGATGTCGAAGGCGGTCGCCTCGCTCAGCGACCTGTTGAACGAGCTGCTCGACATATCGAGACTCGATGCCGGCACGATTGAACCCCATCCGACCGTGATCCATGCGATGGACCTGCTCGGCACGCTGGGCGCGGAGTTCGATGCACTGTCGCGCCAGAAGGATCTGAGCCTCAATCTCTATTGTCCGCGGGAAGACCTTGCGATGTTCTGCGATGAGCATCTGTTGCTCACCATACTGCGCAACCTGGTCAGCAATGCCATGAAATACACGCCGTACGGCGGGGTTCTGATCGGCATCCGCCGCCGCAGAGATTGCGCGCTGATCCAGGTATGGGACACCGGCATCGGCATCGCGCCCGGGCAAATGGATTCGATATTCGAGGAATACTTCCAGGTCGGGAATCCGGAGCGGGATCGAAACAAGGGGGTTGGACTGGGTTTGTCCATCGTCAGGCGACTGTGCATGCTGCTCGATATCGAAGTGGGCTGCCAGTCCAGGGTTGGCCGGGGGTCGGTGTTCGAGATCAAAGTGCCGCTGGCCGACGGCCTTCCAAGCGTGCAAGACAAGGCCGGGTGCGAGATGGCGATCACGGAAGCTGCCGCGACGTTCAGCCTTGTCGGCAAACGGGTCGTGCTCATCGAAGACGATCTGATCGCGGCCGAGGCACTGAAATTGTCGCTCGAAATGTGCGGAGCCCATGTCACGCTGTTCAGTACTGCCGAGGGAGCGCTTTGGAGTACAAGGACAGCGGGAGCAGACTACTATATTTCAGACTACCGGCTTCCGCGCATGGATGGCTTGAGCCTGCTTGAGGCCATCCAGCGGAATTCCGCTGGACCGATCAAGGCGGTGCTGCTGACGGGAAACACCTCGCCGGAACAGATCGAAAGGATGGGAGCATCCCGCTGGAAGGTATTGTTCAAACCGGTCGATCTGCCCGGGCTGCTGGCAGCGCTCGCTGCCACCGATCTTGAGGGGTGCATGGGTTGCCAACTGGACGCGTGAGGGCGAATCAACGGTGATACCGGCTTGTACCCGCAAGAGCCTGGGCGTGCGGTAAGGGGCTATTGCCCATTTGGCACGGGGATAAACCAGCTCCGCAGTCTCAGATGCGCTTCGCCAGCTCCGCCGCCTTGCCAGTATAGGTCTCCGGGCTCAGCGTCTGCAGGCGCTGCTTCTCGGTTTCCGGGATGTCCAGCGTCTGGATGAAGGCGGCGAGACTGGCCTTGTTGATACCGCCCTTGCCGCGCGTGAGTTCCTTCAGCTTGTCGTAGGCGTTCTCGATGTTGTAGCGGCGCATCACGGTCTGGATCGGCTCGGCCATCACTTCCCAACTGTTGTTGAGGTCTTCCGCCAGACGTTGCGGATTGGCTTCCAGCTTGCCCAGTCCTTTCAGGCAGGATTCGTAGGCCAGCAGCGTGTAGCCCAGTGCGACGCCCATGTTGCGCAACACGGTAGAGTCGGTGAGGTCGCGCTGCATGCGCGAGATCGGCAGTTTCTCAGAAAGGTGCCTGAACAGCGCGTTCGCCAGTCCGAGATTGCCTTCCGAGTTCTCGAAGTCGATGGGGTTGACCTTGTGCGGCATGGTGGAGGAGCCGACTTCGCCCGCCACCACCTTCTGCTTGAAATAGCCCAGCGAGATGTAGGTCCAGATGTCGCGGTTGAGGTCGATCAGGATGGTGTTGGCGCGGGCATAGGCGTCATACAGCTCGGCCATGCAATCGTGCGGCTCGATCTGGATGGTGTAGGGATTGAACACCAGGCCGCGTGCCTCGACGAACTTCTTCGCGAAGGACTCCCAGTCCACATCGGGATAGGCCGACAGGTGCGCGTTGTAGTTGCCCACCGCGCCGTTGATCTTGCCCAGTATCTCGGCACCGGCGATGCGCTGCTGCGCGCGGCGCAGGCGATGGACGACGTTGGTCATCTCCTTGCCCATGGTGCTGGGCGTGGCGGTCTGGCCGTGGGTGCGGCACAGCATGGGCACATCGGCGAGCTGGTGGGCGATGGCAGTCAGCTTGTCGATGATGGTTTGCAGCGCGGGCAGCATCACTTCGCGGCGCGCGTGGCTCAGCATCAGCGCATGGCTGAGGTTGTTGATGTCTTCCGAGGTGCAGGCGAAGTGGATGAACTCCAGCGCCTTGGCCGTTTCCGGATTGGAGGAAAGTTTGTCGCGCAGCCAGTATTCGATGGCTTTCACGTCATGGTTGGTGGTGCGCTCGATGGTTTTGATCTGAGCTGCGTCGGCTTCGCTGAACTGGGCGGCGAGGCCATCCAGCATGGTTACGGTGGCGGCGGAGAAGGGCGGCAGTTCCTTGATTCCGGCTTCGTTACTCAGCGCCTTGAGCCATTCGATCTCGATCAGCACGCGGTAGCGGATGAGGCCGTATTCGCTGAAGTGGTTGCGCAGTGCCTCGACTTTGCCTGCGTAGCGGCCGTCGAGCGGGGAAAGGGCGGTGAGTGCGGAAAGCGTCATGATCATGTTCTGTCTGAAATTCGAGGACGCATTTTACCTGCGGATGGAGTGACGGGCTATCGGATGATGCCGCCGCCCAGACAGACCGCGCCGTCATACAGCACCACGGACTGACCGGGCGTGACCGCCCATTGCGCTTCGTCGAAGGTGAAATGCACGCAGTCGTCCTCCGCGAGGGCGATGCGGCAGCCTGCATCCTGCTGGCGGTAGCGGGTCTTGGCGGCATAGGCGCGGGCGGTGTCCGGCGCATGGCCGCTGATCCAGTGCATCTCCAGCGCGTCCAGCTCTGGCTTGAGCAGTGCAGGATGGTCGTGACCCTGCACCACGATCAGGCGGTTGTTCGCCATGTCCTTGCCCGCGACGAACCACGGCTCGCCGCTGCCCTCCTTGCCGCCGCCGATGCCCAGTCCCTGGCGCTGGCCGTAGGTGTAGAACGACAGGCCCATGTGCGATCCCATCACCTTGCCTTCCGGGGTGACCATGTCGCCGGGCTTGGTAGGCAGGTAACGGTTGAGGAACTCGCGGAACGGGCGCTCGCCGATGAAGCAGATGCCGGTGCTGTCCTTTTTGGCCGCATTGGAGAGGTTGTGCTGGTGCGCAATCTCGCGCACCTTGCTCTTCGGGATGTCGCCCAGCGGGAACATCGACTTCGATAATTGCTGCTGGTTCAGGCGATGCAGAAAGTAACTCTGGTCCTTGCTGTCGTCGTCGGCCTTGAGCAACTGGAACAGGCCGTTCTGCTCGCGCACCTTGGCATAGTGGCCGGTGGCGATCTTCTCGGCGCCGAGGCGGATCGCGTGGTCTAGAAAGGCTTTGAACTTGATCTCGGAGTTGCACAGGATGTCCGGGTTGGGTGTGCGCCCGGCCTCGTATTCGCGCAGGAAGTAGCTGAACACGCGGTCCTTGTATTCCTTGGCGAAGTTCACCGCCTCGATGGGGATGCCGATGGTGTCGGCCACCGCCACCGCGTCGATCAGGTCCTGGCGCGAGGAGCAGTATTCGCTGTCGTCATCGTCCTCCCAGTTCTTCATGAACAGACCGATGACCTCGTAGCCTTGCTCTTTGAGCAGGAGTGCGGTGACGGAAGAGTCCACGCCGCCGGACATGCCGACGACGATGCAGGGCTTAGCGGACATGGCGAGGCACTACAAAACCATTCCCTCCCCCTTGCAGGGGGAGGGTTAGGGTGGGGGTAGAGTCGTAGGGCACAGCTTCTACCCCCATCCCAACCTTCCCCCTGCAAGGGGGAAGGAGCGATGTGTTGGTTGAATTACTCATAATGAGTGATGAGGTCGAGCGGATAGCGCTTGCCTGCCATGTAATCCTCCACGCAGCGCAATATCAGCGGGCTGCGGTGGCGATCCTGGGTGGCGCGGATCTCGTCCGGCGTCATCCACACCGCGCGCAAGATACCCTTGTCCAGTTTGCGTTCCGGATGGTGTTTGAGCAGCTTGCCGCCGAAGGCGAAGCGCAGGTAGGTGACATCGGAATTGACCGAGTGCCAGCGATAGACCCCGATCAGGAACTCCGGCTCGAAATCGTATGCCGACTCTTCCAGCACTTCGCGAACGGCGCCCGCTGCCAGTGTCTCGTTCGGTTCCCAATGTCCGGCAGGCTGGTTGAAGCGGATGCCCTGCTCGGTCTCTTCTTCGACCAGCAGGAACTTGCCGTCCTGTTCGAGGACGGCGGCGACGGTGGCGTGTGGTTTCCAGATCATGGCGGGATTTTAATCGAATTATGGGCGTCTCAAAAATTCAAAGTTCTAAGCAAGACAAGGCGCGAACAATAAAATCGAGCGCTGCATATGTTAAATATGTAAGCGATGATTTTATTGGAGCAACGCAGTATTGCGACGAAATTTGGATTTTTGGGACGCCCATGAAAAAAAAGCAGGGGGTTAGCCCTGCTTTTGTGTTTGGTGCCGGGGGCGGGACTCGAACCCGCACGCCTTGCGGCACCGGATTTTGAGTCCGGCACGTCTACCAGTTCCATCACCCCGGCAAGGGTGCAAATTGTACTTCAGCACCGGATTTTGGCTCCGGCCGCCACTTCGTGGCTTAACTTGCTACGCAAGTTAGCCTTCGCCGCAATGTCTCGTAAACGAGCCATTGTGAGTCCGGCACGTCTACCAGTTCCATCACCACGGCAAGGGTGCTAATCCCGATTTGTCCATGTACCTTGCGGACGACTCGGAAGGGCGCGAATTATCCATGAATCCCTCCCCTCCATCAACTACAATGCGCGCTTTTCCACCCGCATTGCTCCGTTTTCCATGCGTACCGACGATTTTGACTTCGACCTGCCCGAGCATCTGATTGCTCAGCACCCGCCCGCCCTGCGCGGTGCGAGCCGTTTGTTGCGCATCGGCCAGGCAGGAATCGAAGACGGCCTCTTTACTGATTTGCCCGGATTGCTGCGCGAGCATGACGTGCTGGTGCTCAACGATACGCGCGTGCTGAAGGCGCGGCTGTTCGGGCGCAAGGAGACTGGCGGTCAGGTCGAAGTGATGGTCGAACGTGTACTGAACGAGCACGAGGTGCTGGCGCAGGTTCGCGCCAGCAAGACGCCCAAGCCGAGCAGCAGTTTCCGTCTCAACGAAGCGGTCGATGTCACCGTGCTGGGGCGGCAGGGCGAATTCTTCCACCTGCGTTTCGATGGCGAGGACAACGTGGACGCCATACTTGAGCGCTACGGCAAGCTGCCGCTGCCGCCCTACATCACCCATGCGGCAGGCGAAGAGGACGAAGAGCGTTACCAGACCGTGTTCGCGCGCGAGCAGGGCGCGGTCGCCGCGCCGACGGCGGGGCTGCATTTCGACCGCGCCATGCTGGATGGTCTGCGCGCCGGGAACGTGGACATCGCCTATGTCACCCTGCATGTCGGTGCCGGCACCTTCCAGCCGGTTCGCGCGGAGAATATCAAGGACCACGCCATGCACAGCGAACGCTACAGCGTGCCGCAGGTGACGGTGGATGCGATCGCCAGGGCGAAAGCGAACGGCGGACGCGTGGTGTGCGTGGGGACCACCAGCCTGCGCGCACTGGAAAGCGCGGCGGCCGACGGAGAACTGAAGGCCGGATCGGGCGAGACGCGCATCTTCATCACCCCCGGTTATCGTTTTCGAGTTGTAGATGTGCTGCTCACCAACTTCCACCTGCCGCGCTCGACGCTGCTGATGCTGGTGTGCGCCTTCGGTGGTGCCGAGAAGATGTTCGACGCCTACCGCCATGCGGTGGCGCAGGAATACCGCTTCTTCAGCTACGGCGACGCGATGCTGATCGAAAGGGCGGATTGAACTTCCTCGCCCATGCCCTGCTCGCTGGCGACGATGCGGCACTGGTTGTTGGCGGGGTGGTCGGCGACTGGATCAAGGGGCCGTTGCCGGCAGGATTGCCGCAGGACCTGGCGCGCGGCGTGGCGCTGCATCGTGCCATCGACAATCACGCGGAATCGCATCCTGCCTTCTGCAACAGCCGCAGCCGCGTCTCGCCCCAGCGCAGGCGTTATGCCGGGGTGCTGGTAGACATCTACTATGACCATCTGCTGGCGCGCGAATGGACATCCCTCCATCCCGTGCCGCTCAAGCTGTTCAACGCGGAGGTCTATCGCCGGATCGAAACGCGCCTGAACGATCTGCCTGCCGATGCGCATCGCGTGCTGCGCCTGATGGCTTGCGAGGACTGGCTGTCCAGCTATGCCGGGATGGACGGCATCGCCGATGTGCTGGCGCGCATGTCGCGCCGCGTCCGGCAACCCAATCCGCTGCTGGGCGGCGAGCAGGAGTTGATCGCCGATGCCGAAGGTTTTCACAATGACTTTCGGCACTGGTTCGTCGACGCGAGCGCGTTTGCCGCACAGTGGCGCAAGGCCAATGCATGACGGCCTGATAGAATCGCACCTTTCCGAATAGAGGCCTGTCCCGAATGAGATTCACCCTGCATAACACCTCCGGCGCCGCCCGTCGCGGCACAGTCGAACTGGCGCACGGCAAGGTCGAGACCCCGGCCTTCATGCCGGTCGGCACCTATGGCACGGTCAAGGCGATGTCGCCGCAGGAGCTGAAAGACATCGGCGCGCACATCGTGCTCGGCAATACCTTCCACCTGTGGCTGCGTCCCGGTCTGGAGGTCATTGCGGCGCACGGCGGCTTGCACCAGTTCATGAGCTGGGACGGCCCCATCCTCACCGACTCGGGCGGTTTCCAGGTGTTCAGCCTGGGCGAGTTGCGCAAGATCACCGGCGGCGGGGTGGAGTTCCGTTCGCCGGTCAACGGCGACAAATGCTTCCTCTCGCCGGAAGAATCCATGCGCATCCAGAAGGTGCTGAATTCCGACATCGTGATGATCTTCGACGAATGCACGCCCTATCCGGCCGACGAGCAGGTGGCTGGCGTGTCGATGCGTCTGTCGTTGAGCTGGGCGGAGCGCAGCAAGAAGGCGCACGAAGGCAACCCCAATGCGCTGTTCGGCATCGTGCAGGGCGGTATGCACGAACACCTGCGCGACGAATCGTTGCGCGAGTTGAAGAACATCGATTTCGACGGTTTCGCCATCGGCGGCCTGTCGGTGGGCGAGCCCAAGGACGACATGCTGCGCATCCTCAAACACACCGCGCCGCAACTGCCGTCCGACAAGCCGCGCTACCTGATGGGCGTGGGCACGCCGGAAGACCTGGTGGAGGCGGTGGGGCAGGGCATCGACATGTTCGACTGCGTGATGCCGACGCGCAATGCGCGCAACGGCCACCTGTTCACCCGTTTCGGCGACGTACGCATCAAGAACGCGCAATACCGCATGGATACCCGCCCGCTGGACGAGCGCTGCAGTTGTTACACCTGCCGCAACTTCAGCCGCGCCTACCTGCACCATCTGCACCGTCTCGGCGAGATTCTCGGCGCGCGCCTCAACACCATCCACAACCTGCATTATTACCAGGAACTTATGCGCGACATCCGCGCCGCCATCGAGGCCGGGCGCTATGCCGAGTTCCAGGAGGCGTTCCGTGTGGCGCGGGCGGCCGGGGGTAACTGAACGGTCATCTCTTCCGTGTTAGAATGCGCGCCTTTGTTTTTATATAAATCGATTTTCCAAGGAGGATTAACCATGGTTTCCATCAGCGAATTGTTCATCAGCAATGCTTATGCAGAAGGCGCGGCGGCCCCGCAGGGCGGCGGCATCATGGATTTCCTGCCGCTGATCGCACTGCTGGCGGTGTTCTATTTCCTGATCCTGCGTCCGCAACAGAAGCGTGCCAAGGAACACAAGGCCTTGATGGACGCACTGCAAAAGGGCGATGAAGTCGTCACCATCGGCGGCATCGTCGGCAAGGTGACCAAGGTCGGCGAAGAGAATATCGGCGTCGAGATTGCCGACAACGTGATCGTCCAGGTGCAGAAGGCCGCGATCCAGAACGTCCTGCCCAAGGGCACGATCAAGTCCATCTAATCCCGCAATTCAGGGTCCCGCAATGAACCGTTATCCGCTGTGGAAGTACCTGTTGATCCTCTTCGCGCTGGTGATGGGGCTGGTCTATACCCTGCCCAATCTTTACGGCGAATCGCCCGCGGTGCAGGTGTTGCCGCTACGTTCCAGTCTCAAGGCGGATACGGCCATGCTGGCCAAGGTGGAAGATGTGCTGAAGTCGGCGCAACTGGCCCCCGAAGTCGTTTCGCTGGATGCCACCAGCGTCAAGGCGCGTTTTGCCGATACCGACACCCAACTCAAGGCCAAGGATGTGCTGCAGAAGCAACTGGGCGAAGACTACATGGTGGCGCTCAACCTGTTGTCGCGCTCGCCGCAGTGGCTGCCGGACTACTTCAATGCCTTGCCGATGTATCTTGGCCTGGACTTGCGCGGCGGCGTGCATTTCCTGATGCAGGTGGACATGAAGGGCGCACTGGACAAGGCGCTGGAATCCACTTCGGGGGATATCCGCACTACCTTGCGCGAGGCGAAGATCGCCTATTCCGGCGTAAGTCGCGACAGCAGCGTGCTCACCGTCAAGTTCCGCGATGCCGAGGCGCGCAGCAAGGGCGAAGCAGAACTCAAGCAGCGTTTTGACGGACTGGAATTCAGCGCCCGTGAAGAGGGCAGGGAATTCCTGCTGCTCGGCCGGCTCAAGCAGCAGGAGCAGGTGCGCATCCAGGAATCGGCGATCCAGCAGAACCTCGTCACCCTGCGCAACCGCGTGAACGAGCTCGGCGTGGCCGAGCCGGTGATCCAGCAGCAGGGCGTCGACCGCATCGTGGTGCAACTGCCCGGCGTGCAGGATACCGCGCGCGCCAAGGACATCCTCGGCCGCACCGCGACGCTGGAAGTACGCATGGTGGACGAAGAACACCAGATCGGCCCCGGCGGTACTGTCCCGTTCGGCGCCGAGATGTTCCGCGACCGCGACGGCATACCGTTATTGGTGAAGAAGAGCGTGATCCTGACCGGCGAGCGCATCAACGATGCGCAGCCCGGTTTCGACAGCCGCGACAACGAGCCCGCCGTGCATATCAATCTGGATGCGGTCGGCGCGCGCAAGTTCAAGGAAGCGACGCGCGAGAACGTCGGCAAGCGCATGGCCATCATCCTGTTCGAGAAGGGGCGGGGCGAAGTCGTTACCGCGCCGGTGATCCGCGAGGAGATCGGCGGCGGCCGCGTCCAGATCAGCGGACAGATGGGCACCGAAGAGGCCAACGACACCGCGCTGCTTCTGCGCGCAGGTGCCCTGGCTGCACCGATGGAGATCATCGAGGAACGCACCGTCGGCCCCAGCCTGGGAGCAGACAACATCAAGCGCGGCTTCGATTCCACCAAGATCGGTTTTATCGCCATCGCCATCTTCATGATCGCCTATTACCTGATGTTTGGCACCGTGTCGGTGCTGGCGCTGGGCGCCAACCTGCTGCTGCTGGTTGCGCTGCTGTCGATGATGCAGGCGACGCTCACGCTGCCGGGCATGGCCGGTATCGCGTTGACGCTGGGTATGGCGATCGACGCCAACGTGCTGATCAACGAACGTATCCGCGAGGAACTGCGCATCGGCGTGCCGCCGCAGATGGCCATCCACACCGGCTACGAGAACGCGTTCGCCACCATCCTCGACTCCAACATCACCACGCTGATCGCCGGTGTCGCATTGTTCATGTTCGGCTCCGGGCCGATCAAGGGCTTCGCCGTGGTGTTGTGCCTGGGCATTCTGACTTCGATGTTCAGCGCGGTGATGGTGTCGCGCATGCTGGTGAATCTGATCTATGGCCGCAAGGCGCGACTGAACAAAGTCGCAATCGGTTGATGAACAACTCCCTTCTCCCGCAGGCGGGAGAAGGGCTGGGGATGAGGGCTGGCAGGTCGAAGCGAATAGGTTATTCGTCAGCGACCCTCACCCCAACCCCTCTCCCGCTTGCGGGAGAGGAGCTTAACAGGGTATTGCTTAGGAGTCGCAATGGAATTCTTCAAGATCAAAAAAGACATCCCGTTCATGAGCTACGGGAAAGTGACCACCAGCATCTCGCTGGTGACTTTCCTGCTGGCCGTGTTCTTCCTGGCAACCAAAGGCCTGAATTTCGGTGTCGACTTCACCGGCGGCACGGTGATGGAAGTCCATTATGCGCAACCGGCAGACGTCAATAAGGTGCGCGAGCAGTTAACGGGCGTCGGTCTGAAGGACGCGCTGGTGCAGAACTTCGGCAGCAGCCAGGACGTGCTGATCCAGGTGCCGCTGAAACAGAACACCATGGGCGCCAAGCTCAGCGAGTACGTGGTCGAGACATTGCGGCAGCAGGATGCCAGCGTGGAACTGCGCCGCGTCGAATTCGTCGGCCCGCAGGTGGGCAAGGACTTGGTCGAGAACGGCGCGATGGCTCTGCTGCTGGTCTCGCTGGGCATCGTCGGTTATCTGTGGATGCGTTTCGAGTGGAAGTTCGGCCTGGCGGCAATCATCGCCAACCTGCACGACGTGGTCATCATCCTCGGCTTCTTCTCCTTCTTCCAGTGGGAATTCTCGCTCTCGGTGCTGGCGGCGGTGCTGGCGGTGCTGGGTTACTCGGTGAACGAATCGGTAGTGGTGTTCGACCGGATTCGCGAGAACTTCCGCAAGATGCGCAAGACCGAAGTCGCCCATATCATCGACAACGCCATTACCCGCACCATGTCGCGCACCATCATCACTCACGCTTCCACCCAGATGATGGTGTTTGCCATGCTGTTCCTGGGAGGCGAGACCCTGCATTTCTTCGCCATGGCACTGACCATCGGCATCATGTTCAGCATCTATTCCTCGGTGCTGGTCGCCAGCCCCTTGCTGATGATGTTCGGCGTGTCGCGCGAGGACTTCATCAAGCCTGAGAAGACAGAGGCTGAAGAGGTCCTGCCTTAATGGAATTGCTTACCGGCTTCATCGACATCGTCCTGCATCTGGACGCACATCTGCTGGCGTTGGTGCAAGAGTACGGCATCTGGGTCTACGCCATCCTGTTCGCCATCATCTTCGCCGAGACCGGGCTGGTCGTCGCCCCCTTTCTGCCCGGCGATTCGCTGCTGTTCGTGATCGGCGCGCTGTGCGGCATGGGCTCGCTGGAGTTGCAGGTCGCCATGCCCTTGCTGATCCTCGCTGCGTTCATGGGCGACAACACCAACTATTGGGTGGGCAGATTGCTCGGGCTGCGGCTGCTCAACCATGCCAGCCAGAAACTCATCAAGCACGAGCACCTGGAAAAGACCCACGCCTTCTACGCCAAGCATGGCGGCAAGACGGTCATCTTCGCGCGCTTCCTGCCGATCATCCGCACCTTCGCCCCGTTCGTCGCGGGCATCGGCACCATGAACTACCGCTTGTATGTGATGTACAGCATCATCGGCGGCGTGTCGTGGATCGGCAGCCTGATCTTGGCGGGCTATTTCTTCGGCAACATCCCCGTCATCAAGGACAACCTGACCCTGATGATCCTCGTCATCATCTTCATCTCGTTCATTCCGGCGATTCTTGAGTTCATCAAGCATCGCAGGCGGGCAGTTAAATAGAGCTCGTCATTCCGGCGCAGGCCGGAATCCAGTGCACTTATTCAATATGCATTTGGCTGGTGTTGCCTTGCTTCGCAAGATAAATTTGATTGCTGGTTTCCGGCCTACGCCGGAATGACGGGATAAGGCAGAGTTTTGATGCCTTGCAGTTTCTCGGCATCCCAATTCCGCACCGCCCACCCCAGCACCGTCCCAACATCGCTATTCCGCAGTTCATCTGGCGGCTCCTGCCGCAGAAAATCCAGCACGCGCAACAAGGTTGCGACCGGCTGAGCGACATCCACCGGCGCGGCCAGCGTCTGCTTGCTGAGTTTTTCTCCGGCTTCGTTCACCGCCACCGGCAAATGCATATAGTGCGGCGTCGGCAGTCCGAGCAGTCGTTGCAGAAGGATCTGGCGCGGCGTTGAAGCGAGCAGGTCGGCGCCGCGCACGATATGCGTTATGTGCTGGAAGGCATCGTCCACGACCACTGCCAGTTGATAGGCGAACAAGCCATCGGCGCGCTTTACCACGAAGTCGCCGATCTCCCGCTCAAGGTTCTGGGTGATGCGGCCTTGCAGGGCATCGTCGAATTCGATACTCCTTCCCCCTTGCAGGGGGAAGGCTGGGATGGGGGTAGAACAGTGGGATAACGAGGCTTCTACCCCCTCCCCATCCCTCCCCCTGCAAGGGGGAGGGAGCAAGCCGTCGGTTCGTACCCGCCAAGCCGGTGTTGCGCGCTGATGTGCCATGCCGAAGCGACAGGTACCCGGATAAACGAAGCCCTCGATACCGTGCAACGCCGAATCCGCGATCTCCTTGCGCGTGCAGCAGCACGGATAAACCGCGCCGATATCCTTCAACCGTTGCAGCGCCTCTTCATATGCCGCCGTACGTTGACTTTGGAAAATGACAGGCTCATCGCTGTGCAGTCCGAACGCCTCCAGTGTGCGCAGAATGTCTTCTGCCGCACCCGGCACGCTACGCGGCGTATCGAGATCTTCCATGCGCACCAGCCAGGTGCCGTGATGATGTTTTGCGTCTAGATAACTGCCAACAGCGGCGACGAGTGATCCAAAGTGGAGCGGACCGGTGGGGGAGGGGGCAAAGCGCCCGCGATATTCGGTTGAAGAGGTCATTCGCTTTTGTAGGGCGGGTTAGCGCAGCGTCTCGTCCCCGAATGGGGGAACCCGCCGGATGGATTTACATACGGCGCAATGCCCGTTGGTTATTGCGCCCTACGCTTGCTCAATCATCACAAATTTTATGGTTCCCTGAACTGCCAAATAGTTTTTGCAGTAACTTGGAATCAACATGGGAATTCTTTTGCTGATAAATTTGGCGTTTCGGAATTTCGCGGAGAGTAAAAATGGTTCTGCCACCAGTCGCATTACTAAATGCCAGATTGCCAAGATATGATGTGCCAGAGAAAAAGTGCAAATTAATTCCACATTCAGCATTAATTATTCCAACAAATGGATTCCACTTCTGGGCTAATCGTTGATTGGCAATAACAACAACTTCATCAATGAGTTGTTTGTCAATAATTGCTTTCCCTTTAATTTCGCCTATGTTCTTATATTTGAAGCGACCGACAATTATTCGATCAACCCCAGTCATCGGAGGGAATGATTGCGACTCTCCCACCGTGCAACTTGCAAGCGTAAGAATGAACAAGACCGCAAGTTGGCGCATTGCTCGGTAAGGCATGATTAGATGATCTGGATTTAGACCACCACTTCCTCTTCCTCAAACTCCAGCACCACCTTGCCGTCCTTCACGTCCACGGTGACCTTGCCGCCGTTCGCGAGCTTGCCGAACAGCAGTTCGTCGGCCAGCGCGGAACGGATGGTGTCCTGGATCAGGCGCGCCATCGGGCGGGCGCCCATCAGCGGGTCGAAGCCGTGTTCGGCGAGGTGGTCCTTGAGCGCATCGGTGAACAGGGGGTCCACTTTCTTCTCGTGCAGTTGCTCCTCCAGTTGCATGAGGAACTTGTCCACCACGCGCAGGATGACTTCCTTCGACAACGAGGCGAAGGAGACGATGGCATCCAGACGGTTGCGGAACTCGGGGGTGAACATCTTCTTGATGTCCGCCATCTCGTCGCCTTCCGAGGAGGTCTTGGTGAAGCCCATGCTGCTCTTGTTGAGCCTTTCCGCGCCCGCGTTGGTGGTCATGATGATGACGACGTTGCGGAAGTCGGCCTTGCGCCCGTTGTTGTCGGTGAGCGTGCCATGGTCCATCACCTGCAGCAGGATGTTGAAGATGTCCGGGTGCGCTTTTTCGATCTCGTCCAGCAGCAGCACGCAATGCGGTTGCTTGCTGATGGCTTCGGTGAGCAGGCCGCCCTGGTCGAAACCGACATAGCCGGGCGGCGCGCCGATCAGGCGGCTCACGGCATGGCGTTCCATGTATTCGGACATGTCGAAGCGGTGTATCGGCATGCCCATGATGTAGGCGAGCTGGCGTGCCACTTCGGTCTTGCCGACGCCGGTGGGGCCGGAGAACAGGAAGCTGCCGATGGGTTTCTGCGGGTTGCCGAGGCCGCTACGCGACATCTTGATTGCGCGTGCCAGCATGTCGATGGCCTTGTCCTGGCCGAACACGGTGGCTTTCAGGTCGCGGTCCAGGTTCTTCAGCGCGTTCTTGTCGTCGTGCGATACGGTGCGCGCCGGGATGCGCGCGATCTTGGCGATGATTTCCTCGATCTCGTGTTTGCCCACAACCTTCTTCTGTCTGGACTTGGGCAGGATGCGCTGCGCTGCGCCGGCTTCGTCCAGCACGTCGATGGCCTTGTCCGGCAAATGACGGTCATTGATGAAGCGCGAAGACAGTTCTGCGGCGCTGGTAAGGGCGGCGGCGCTGTACTTGATGCTGTGGTGTTCCTCGAAGCGCGATTTCAGGCCTTTCAGGATCTCGATGGTCTGTTCGACCGATGGCTCGGGCACGTCGATCTTCTGGAAACGGCGCGACAGCGCGGAATCCTTCTCGAAGATGCCGCGATATTCCTGGTAGGTGGTCGCGCCTATGCATTTCAGGGCGCCGCTCGACAAGGCGGGCTTGAGCAGGTTGGAGGCATCCATGGTGCCGCCGGAGGCGGCGCCCGCACCGATCAGGGTGTGGATCTCGTCGATGAACAGCACTGCATTTGGCGCGTCCTTCAATTCTTTCAAGACGGCCTTCAGGCGCTGCTCGAAGTCGCCGCGGTATTTGGTGCCGGCCAGCAGCGAACCCATGTCCAGCGCATACACATGCGCATCCTTCAACACCTCGGGGATGTCGCCTTCGATGATGCGGCGCGCCAAGCCTTCGGCGATGGCGGTTTTGCCCACGCCGGCCTCGCCCACCAGCAGTGGGTTGTTTTTGCGGCGGCGGCACAGCGTCTGGATCACGCGTTCCAGTTCGGTCTCGCGTCCGATCAACGGGTCGACCTTGCCTGCCTGGGCATGCGCATTCAGATCCAGCGTGTAGTTCTTGAGGGCGCTGTCCCCTTTGGTTTCCTGCTCTTCTTCTGCCTCGTTCGCGGTCTTTTGCGTGGAGGAACGCGCATCGGCGGTCTTGTTGATGCCGTGCGCGATGTAGTTCACCACGTCGAGGCGGGTGATGGCGCGCTGGTTGAGGAAATACACCGCATGCGATTCCTTCTCGCCGAACAGGGCAACCAGGATATTGGCGCCGGTGACTTCCTTCTTGTTGGTGGACTGCACATGCAGGATGGCGCGCTGGATCACGCGCTGGAAGCCGACGGTGGGCTGGGTGTCGACTTCGGCTGTTCCGGGTACGACCGGGGTGTGGGTCTCGATGTGTTGCACCAGCACCGCGCGCAACTCTTCCACGTCCGCACCGCAGGCCCGCAGCACATGGGCGGCAGAGGGGTTGTCCAGCATCGCCAGCAGCAGGTGCTCGACGGTGATGAACTCGTGCCGTTTCTGGCGGGCTTCGACGAATGCCAGATGCAGGCTGACTTCAAGTTCTTGCGCGATCATTTTAATTTTCCTCCATGCTGCATCGTAGCGGATGCCCGTGACGCTTTGCAAATTCCGATACCAGAGTGACCTTGGTCTCGGCGATATCCTTGGGAAAGACCCCGCATACCGCGGAACCTTCGTTGTGCACTTGGAGCATGACCTGTGTCGCGCGTTCCTGTGTCATCGAAAAATACGTTTTCAACACCTCAATGACAAACTCCATGGTGGTGAAATCGTCGTTAAAGAGAATCACCTTGTAAAGCTTGGGCGGCTTGGTCTTGCTGCGCTCCAGCAGGTTTACGTTTTCAGTCCTGGTTGCCATCGTTCGTCATTCTCTCACCATGCTCAGTTGCATATTTGACGATTAGCATGGGTTTTTCAAGTCAATTCGCATAAAAACCTTATTTTGCGCTTGACGTTACAAGATCAACTGGGTTAAAAAGCGCTCGGGTGTTTGAATCAAAGTATCTGCTAGTGCTGGTTTTGCCATGTGCGGTCCCATTTGCGATCTTGGAATTCAAACAATTTGACGGCATTTCCATCCGTCGTTTTTTGTAAGGAAGCAAAGCATGGCAAACGGTACAGTCAAGTGGTTCAACGATGCAAAGGGTTTCGGTTTCATTACTCCCGATGATGGCAGCGAAGATCTGTTCGCGCATTTCTCCGCTATCAACATGAGCGGCTTCAAATCCCTCAAAGAAGGCCAGAAGGTCTCCTTCGAAGTGGTGCAGGGCCCCAAGGGTAAGCAAGCCTCCAACATTCAAGCCGCCTGATTAGCGGTTTTTTTGTTGCCGTAATAAAAGCCCGGTGTGAAAACACCGGGCTTTTTGTCTGGGCGCAGTTTCTCTCATTGCCATATCGAAAATGAGCCATATCCTGCTGTTCAACAAACCCTATGGCGTGATCTGCCAGTTCAGTCGCGACGGCATGCACCCGACGCTGGCCGATTACATCCAATTGCCCGATGTCTATCCGGCCGGTCGCCTGGATACCGACAGCGAAGGCCTGCTAATGCTCACCGACGACGGCAAGCTGCAACATCGCATCACCGACCCCAGACACAAGTTGCCCAAGACCTACTGGGTGCAGATCGAGGGTGTGCCGGACGAAGCGGCGCTGCAGCACCTGCGCGATGGCGTGAGGCTCAAGGATGGCATGACCCTGCCTGCCGAAGCGCAGTTGATGACGGAGCCTGCCGACCTGTGGCCGCGCGACCCGCCCGTGCGTTTTCGCAAGAACATCCCCACGAGCTGGATAGCGCTCACCATCCGCGAGGGCCGCAACCGTCAGGTGCGGCGCATGACGGCCGCAGTCGGTTTTCCCACTTTGCGGTTGAT
Organism: Gammaproteobacteria bacterium; assembly: GCA_018813765.1. GTDB lineage: Bacteria > Pseudomonadota > Gammaproteobacteria > Burkholderiales > Gallionellaceae > Sideroxyarcus. The sequence goes on from JAHJBC010000012.1 coordinate 68,206, forward strand.
CCGTTACTCGATAGGCGAGTGGACGTTGGACGGGATCGCATCCGGAAAGTGGTTGAAAAATAACGCATAACCTCTTTGCCGATGTGGAAGTAGGGCTGTCTGTCACCCGACAGATGCTGTCTGTACATCGTCGATAGCCGTTTCCGAAAAATACGGGAATCTGTCTAACACCGCCTGTTTTCGGGCGTTTCCAGCCAGTCTGTCCGCGTGGCACAGTTGTTGCGACTGTCCTTTTGTCAGCTCCGTATGGAGCGATCGAAAAGGAAGTCGCATGAAGCAATTTTGGCTCTGGATCATATTCATCGTCGCCTATGGCACCTTCTCCATGAAGACGCACGCGGCAGTATCGGATGCGGCAAGTCATGCCGCGAGTTTGAAGTACGGTTGGGGACTGCCTGCCCAAGGCAGATAGATGCGCAAGCTGCTTGTCCTGGTCTCCACCCGTTCCGCCGCCATCCGGCTGGCTCCCCTGATCCTTCGTCTGCAAAGCGTGCCTTCGATGCATACGCTCGTATGCGCCCTGCAGTTGCAGGGAAAGTCGGTCGTTCACGAACTGCATACTTTCGGCATTCGTGCGGACGAAGTGCTGGAGCCGGAACTGGCGGGTGACGAAGCCGACCTGTCGCGTTATGTGGACCGGCTGATCGGGGCATACAAGCCCGATGGCGTGCTGGTCTATGGCGATGCCGATGCGCTGATGGCGTCGTACCGCCGTCAGGCGGCATATGGGAGCCTCGGTTCCGGTCTGCGTGCCTACGAGTTGCATCATCACAGCAGCGAGACGGCGGGTCAGCAGTTGACCGACCTGACCGCGACCTATTATTTCGTGACCACCGAGACGGCGCGGGATCGCCTGCAGAGGGATGGCGTTGCCGCCGAGCATGTTTTCGTCACCGACAGTACTGCGCTGGAGGCGCTGCTACTGGTTTCCGAACGCATCCGCATGGATGAAGGGGTGAGGGCGGGTTTGGCTGCTGATTTTTCCTTCATCGATCCTGGCAAGCGTTTGATCCTCGTCAACTGTAGCCGCCGCGATCACGAAGGCGCGCTGCTGGAAAGCGCCTGTCGCGCCCTCAAACGCCTGGCAATGCGCGCCGACGTGCAGGTGGTCTATCCGCTGCATCCGGACCCGCGCATGCGCTCCATCGCAGACGAGGTGTTTGCCGACCATCCCAATATCAAGGTCATCGAGCAGCAGGATTATCCGCATCATGTCTATTTGATGCAGGCCGCCTATCTCGTGCTCGCCGATTCCGGCGAAGTCCAGGAAGAAGCGCTTGCGCTGGGCAAGCCTTTGTTGCTGATGCGCAATGCAGAGGAACGCCCGCAAGCCGTCGACGCGGGCAACGTCAAGCTGGTGGGAACGGACGCCGAACAGATCCAGCGCGAATGCAATATGTTCCTGGACGACGAATCCTACTATCAAGCCTTTGCCGGGCAGCGCAACCCGCACTGCAACAGTCTGGCAAGCCAGCATATCGCGGAGACGCTGCTGCGCTAAACCCGCTTCTTGCAAAACGAGGGCGCAGGGTATAATGCGCGCCTTTCAAATGCAGGAGCGATTCATGCCAATCTACGAATACAGTTGCAGCAGCTGCGGCGCGCAAAAAGACGTGATGCAGAAGCTCAGCGACGCACCGCTGACCACATGCCCGGAATGCGGCAAGGAAACATTCGCCAAGCAGATCAGCGCAGCGGGATTCCAGCTCAAGGGCAACGGTTACTACGCGACCGATTTCAAGAACAAGCCGGCGCAGTGCGAGCCCTCCGCCTGTGCCTCCTGTCCTTCGGCGGGTGCGCATTCGTGAAGAAATATCTGCTCACCGGTATGCTGGTATGGGTTCCGCTGGGCATCACCCTGTGGGTGCTGAATCTCATCATCGGCATGCTGGACCTGACGCTGAGCCTGTTGCCGGCGCAGGTGCATCCGGACGAATTGCTCGGCGTGCATATTCCCGGCCTCGGCGTCATCCTCACCGCCGTGGTGGTGCTGACCACCGGTCTGCTGGTGCGCAACGTGTTCGGTCAGCGCCTGCTGGCATACTGGGACGGCATGCTGCGCCGCATCCCTTTCGTCAATGCCATCTATAACAGCGTCAAGCAGGTCAGCGACACACTGCTGTCGGAGAGCGGCAACGCCTTCCGCAAGGTCTTGCTGGTGCGATATCCGCATCCCGATGCATGGTCGCTGGCGTTCCTGACCAGCGTACCGGGCGAAGTGACGCGCAAACTTAACGGGGACGAATACGTGGGCGTATTCGTGCCGACCACACCCAGTCCGGTAAACGGCTTCTATTTCTACGTAAAAAAATCCGAGACCATCGAGCTGGACATCAGCGTCGATGCGGCATTCAAGGCCATTGTCTCGATGGGCGTGGTGACCACGCCGGAGAATGCCGCCCAGCTCGCCGCTGAAGCGAACAAGTAAATCCCTTTTGTAATTTCCTGATCGACCAGAACTGAACCCATATGCGTACTCATTATTGCGGACAACTCAACGTTAACCATCTCGGCAACACCGTCACCCTGTGCGGTTGGGCCCATCGCCGCCGTGACCACGGCGGCGTGATCTTCATCGACCTGCGCGACCGCGAAGGCCTTGCCCAGGTCGTGTGCGACCCGGACCGTGCCGACATGTTCGCCATCGCCGAATCGGTGCGCAACGAATTCGTGCTGAAGGTCACCGGCCGCGTGCGCCGCCGTCCCGAAGGCACCGAGAACAAGAACATCCCCAGCGGCGAGATCGAGATTCTGTGTCACGAGATCGAAGTGCTGAACGTCTCCGTCACGCCGCCGTTCCAGCTCGACGACGAGAACCTGTCCGAGAACGTGCGCCTCACCCATCGCGTGATCGACCTGCGCCGTCCACAGATGCAGAAGAACATGATGCTGCGCTACCACACCGCGCGCGCGTTCCGCCGCTTTCTCGACGACAACGGCTTCATCGACATCGAAACGCCGATGCTGACTAAGTCCACGCCGGAAGGCGCGCGCGACTATCTGGTGCCGTCGCGCGTGCATGCGGGCGAATTCTTCGCCCTGCCGCAGTCGCCGCAACTGTTCAAGCAGATGCTGATGGTGGCCGGTTACGACCGCTACTACCAGATCACCAAGTGTTTCCGCGACGAAGACCTCAGAGCCGACCGCCAGCCAGAATTCACCCAGGTCGATATCGAGACATCCTTCATGACCGAAGAGCAGATCATGACGATGATGGAAGAGATGATCCGCGTCGTGTTCAAGGAAGTGCTGAATGTGCTGCTACCCAACCCGTTCCCGCGCATCGGTTATGCCGAGGCAATGGCGCGCTTCGGTTCCGACAAGCCGGACATGCGCGTGACGCTGGAGATCACCGATGTCACCGACGCGGTGAAGGACGTGGCGTTCAAGGTGTTCGCCGGCGTGGCGAATTCGGAGAATGGTCGCGTAGCCGCTTTGCGCGTGCCCAACGGCGGCAGCTTCTCGCGCGGCGAGATCGACGACTACACCAAGTTCGTGAGCATCTACGGCGCCAAGGGCCTGGCCTACATCAAGGTCAACGACATCACCAAGCTGAACGAAGAAGGCCTGCAATCGCCCATCGTCAAGAACCTGCACGCGGCCGCGCTCAAGACCATCATCGAGCGCACCGGTGCACAGAACGGCGACATCATCTTCTTCGGCGCCGACAAGGCCAAGATCGTCAACGATGCGCTCGGTGCGTTGCGCAGCAAGATCGGCCACGAGAAGGGTTACACCAACGGCAAGGCGTGGGAGCCGATCTGGGTGGTGGACTTCCCCATGTTCGAATACGACGACGAAGCCAAGCGCTGGAACGCCTGCCACCATCCGTTCACCGCGCCCAAGGACGAGCATCTGCAATTCCTCGAAACCGATCCGGGCAAGTGTCTGGCCAAGGCCTATGACCTCGCCTTGAACGGCTGGGAGATCGGCGGCGGCTCCGTGCGTATACACAAGGAAGCGGTGCAGAGCCAGGTGTTCCGCGCACTCAACATCGGCGCGGAAGAAGCCCAGCTCAAGTTCGGCTTCCTGCTCGACGCACTGCAATACGGCGCGCCCCCGCACGGCGGCCTCGCCTTCGGCCTCGACCGCATCGTCACCATGATGACCGGTGCCGAATCCATCCGCGACGTGATCGCCTTCCCCAAGACGCAGCGCGCACAATGCCTGCTGACCCAGGCGCCCAGCCCAGTGGACGAGAAGCAGTTGCGCGAACTGCACATCCGTCTGCGCCAGCCCGCGCCGACCGAGCCCGCCAAGGAGTAAGGTTTGCGGCGCATCGCACAGTGGTGGCTGCTGTTCGGCTTGCTGCTGTGCCTGCCGCTCGCGCAGGCGGACGTTGCGCTCGATGAACTTCCGCCCGAAGCGCGCGAGACCCTGCAACTTATCAAGCTGGGCGGTCCTTTTCCCTATGCGCGCGACGGCGTGGTGTTCAACAACTACGAACGCATCCTGCCGCATCAAGCACGCGGCTATTACCGCGAGTACACAGTGAAGACGCCCGGCGTGCAGCATCGAGGCGCGCGCCGCATCGTCTGCGGCATCGTGCCGGAGTGCTACTATTCCGGCGACCACTACCGTAGTTTCCAACGCATCGCGGAGGATGACTGAATGAGCGGACTATGCGCACGGCTTAAGAACCTCGACGAGGCGGGTGTCTACCGCCTCAACTGTCCGTTGGACGACCTGCTCGACAGCGTCGATTTGAACGGCTTCGCCGTGTTCGAGGCGGAATTCCAGCCCGGCGCGGGCAAGGGCGAGATACTGGCCGAGCTGGCGCGCGTGATCAAGGCGCCGGACTGGTTCGGCCACAACTGGGACGCGCTGATCGACTCGTTGTGCGACCTGTCCTGGCGACCCGCGCCGGGCTATGTGTTGCTGCTGCACGGCGAGGTGCCTTCCGAAAAAGAGCTGCATGACATCTTCGAGGCCGTCGTCACATTCTGGAAGACGCAGGGCAAACCGTTCTGGATATTCTTCATCTGATGCCTGCCAGCAAGCAACCCTTTTCCGCGCTCGTCGTCATCTACACCCATCCTTCGACAAGCTCAGGACAGGCTCAGGATATGAAGGTGCTGCTGCTGGAACGCGCCGACCATCCCGGCTACTGGCAATCAGTCACCGGCAGCCGCGACGGCAACGAGACCTTGCGCGAGACCGCCATCCGCGAAGTAATGGAAGAGACCGGGCTGGACGCCACACGATTCGATTTGACTGACTGGAAGCAGCAGAACGTGTACGAGATCTACCCGCAGTGGCGACACCGTTATGCGCCGGGCGTCACCCACAACACTGAGCATGTGTTCGGTCTGCAACTTCCCGAAGCCATCCCCGTCCAAATCTCCCCGCGTGAACATCTGGGCTATCAGTGGTTGCCCTGGCGCGAAGCGGCGGATAAGGTGTTTTCGCCGAGTAATCGCGAGGCGATACTGGAGTTGCCGGAACGAAAAGGAAAGGCAAATCCCTCCTAACCTCCCTTTTTCAAAGGGAGGAACTGTTGGTGGGTAGTCTCGGGTCTGGAGCGATTAATTGAGCCCCCTTTAGCAAAAGGGGGCGGTGAGCGAAGCGAGCGGGGGATTTGTGCAGCCCTACAACAAAACGCTGAAAGCATTTTCCAGGACGCTGCGCGCTGACATGACAGATGCCGAGCGGCACCTGTGGCAGAGACTGCGGAACAAGCAAGTGGGTGGTGTGCAGTTCTACAGGCAGAAACCGCTGTTATCGTTCATCGTCGACTTCTATTGTCCGAGAGCAAAAGTGGTGGTCGAACTGGATGGCTCGCAACATTTTGAAACGGAATACCGGATCAAGGATGCTGCACGGGATGAAGAATTGGCGAAGCTGGGAGTTAAAGTGCTACGCTTTGACGACAGGCAGGTGTTGACGGAGACGGAAGCGGTGATGGATGTTATCTTTCAAACTGTGAGTGAGAGGATAACGCAGTCAACTTCAAATCCCTCCTAACCTCCCTTTATCAAAGGGAGGGACTGTCGCAGTGAGTTTGCGAGACGGCGCTGCTATAGTTAAACCTCATCAAAAATGCTGAGCGAGAATTGAGCCCCCTTTAGTCAAAGGGGGCGGTGAGCGAAGCGAGCGGGGGATTTGTCCTCTCTGAAACAACAAGGAAACACAATGCAAGAAAGCAGAATCGAAATCGCCTACGAACACCCCGACCAGGCGCAGACCGGATGCAGCACCGCCCACGCCTGGGCGAAGAAGCCGCGCGAGCCGGAGCTCGCCGAAAAAGCCGAACTCATCGCGCGCATCAAGCGCTTGCTGAAAGAGCAGGATGCGCTGCTGGTGGCGCATTACTACGTGCATCCCGACCTGCAGGACCTGGCCGAAGCGACCGGCGGCATCGTTTCCGACTCGCTCGACATGGCCAACTACGGCCACCAGCATCCGGCGAAAACGATTGTCGTCGCGGGCGTTCGCTTCATGGGCGAGACCGCCAAGATACTCAACCCCGAAAAGCGCGTGCTGATGCCCGACCTCGAAGCCGAGTGTTCGCTCGACCTCGCCTGTCCCATCGAAGAGTTCGGGCCATTTTGCGATGCACACCCCGACCGCGTGGTGGTGGTGTACGCCAACACCAGCGCGGCAGTGAAGGCGCGCGCCGACTGGATGGTGACCAGCTCCATCGCCTTGCCGCTGGTGAAGCATCTGCACGAGCAGGGCAAGAAGATACTGTGGGCACCCGACCGCCACCTTGGTGATTATGTACAGCGAGAGAGCGGCGCGGACATGCTGCTGTGGCAGGGCTCGTGCATCGTGCACGACGAATACAAGGCCAGAGAACTGCAGGAACTCAAGGCGCAGCATCCCGGCGCTCTGGTGCTGGTGCACCCCGAATCGCCGCGCGCCGTCATCCAGCAGGCCGACGTGGTCGGCTCCACCACCCAGCTCATCAAGGCCGCGCAGAACGCCCCCAACAAGGAATTCATCGTTGCCACCGACAACGGCATCCTGCACAAGATGCGCACCCTGTGCCCGGACAAACTCTTCCTCGAAGCGCCCACCGCCGGTGCAGGGGCCAACTGCACCAGTTGCAGCCACTGCCCGTGGATGGCGATGAACGGATTGTTGAATCTGGCGGAAGTGCTGGAAAAAGGCAACAACGAGATCCACGTCGACCCGGCCATCATCCCGCGCGCAGTGCTGCCGATCAAACGCATGCTGGATTTTGCGAAGCAGATCAAGCTGCCGACGCGGGGTATCGGTAACGCGTGATGCTTGACGGTAACTTTCGGCCGATCTCAGTCAGTGTGCGTATTGCCTGGAGCTGACAAAGCCGCGTATCGTTTCACCGAGCATGCGCATTCCATTCGCAGACTCACCTGAACGCTGAGGAGGCTGGCATTGCGTAATTCACCATCCGTTGTCTGGATCATCATATTCGTCACCATTGCCGGATTTCTGCTGCAGATCAGCGCAGTGGGAGCGGTATTGGGCGGATTCGCCCTGTGGCCGTTCCATAACGGATTCATGCCGTGGCAACTTGTCACCTATGCGTTCCTGCACGGCGGCCTCGCCCATCTCGCCTTCAACATGTACGGTCTATGGATGTTTGGCCGCGAACTGGAATACGTCATGGGTAAGCGGGCATTCCTGCAGTTGTATTTCGCCAGCATCCTGACTGCGGCGCTTGCGCAGTTGCTGGTCACCAATGCGACCGGCGGCCTTTATCCGACCATAGGCGCGTCCGGCGGCGTATTCGGTGTGTTGCTTGCCTATGCGATGTTTTTCCCGAACCGGACGCTCATGCTCATCTTTCCGCCCATTGCGCTTCCGGCATGGCTGTTCGTCACCCTGTACGCGGGGCTCGAACTGACCTTCGGCGTAACGGGAAGCTTGGCGGGGGTTGCGCACTTTGCCCATCTGGGCGGCATGGTGGGCGGGTATCTGGTCATCCGCAACTGGCGCCGCCGGGGGCGTTGATGCTATCCAACGGGCAATCCTCATATTCATGTTGGTTGCCGTTGGGAAGCGGGATTGCCAAACCGGACACATGATTGCTTCACCCCGAAGCGCATCAACAGGTTCTCCCTCAGCTTGAGCTATACACCTCACCGATTGGGTAGAATGCCACCCATGACTCCCCTCAAGATCGCCACCTACAACATCCACAAGGGTTTCTCGCAGTTCAACCGCCGCCTGGTGCTGCACGAGTTGCGCGAGCGGCTGCGCGAGCTGGATGCGGACATTGTGTTTTTGCAGGAGGTGCAGGGCGAGCATTTGCGGCATCCGCAGCGCCACACCGATTATCCCTGCGTGCCGCAGCACGAGTTCCTGGCCGAGGAGTTCTGGGAGCACCATGCCTATGGCATGAATGCGGTGTATGACGCCGGACATCATGGCAACGCTATCCTGAGTCGCTTCCCCATTTTGCAGACCAGCAACAAGGATGTCTCGGCTCACCGCTTCGAGAGTCGCGGTTTGTTGCACAGCGAGGTGGAGATCGGCGGAAGTCGGGTGCATTGCTTGTGCGCGCATTTCGGTTTGTTCGCCAAGGGGCGCAAGATGCAGAAACGCGCTTTGATCGAATATGTGCGCAGCGCGATCCCGGAAGACGAGCCGCTGATCATCGCGGGTGATTTCAACGACTGGCGCGACCAGTTGAGTCCGGTGCTGGCGCGCGAGCTGGGTGTGCGCGATGTGTTTGATGTGTGCAATGGCCAACCGGCGCGCAGTTATCCTTCGCGTATCCCGCTGTTCCGGCTGGACCGCATCTACGTGCGCGGCTTCGTCGTGCGGCAGTGCGATGTGCATGTGGGCGGCAAATGGCGGCGGCTGTCCGACCATGCCGCGCTCTCGGCGCAATTGAAAGCAACATGAATCGCACTCACCACATCGGCGCGAACGAACTGATGTTGTTGCAGAACGGCGCGGCGTTCTTTCCGCAGCTGTGTGCCGATATCGATGCGGCCCGGCATTCCGTCTATCTGGAAACTTACATCTATGCCGCCGATGCGACCGGGCGCATGGTCGCCGGGGCCATGCAGCGCGCGGCAGCCCGCGGTGTGGCGGTGCGGCTGATGCTGGATGGCTTTGGTTCGTCGGAGTTGCCGCAAGAATTTGTGGATGAACTGCGCGATGCCGGTGTGGAGGTGCAGTGGTTCAGGCGCGAGATATCGCCGTTCACGCTGCGCCGCGACCGCATGCGCCGTCTGCGCCGCATGCACCGCAAGCTGGCGGCGATTGACGGCGAGATCGCTTTTGTCGGCGGCATCAATATCAACGACGACATCCCGACCGAGCTGGGGGTGGTCGCTCCGCGACTGGATTACACCGTGCGGGTGCGGGGGGAACTGGCGGGTGAAGTGCGCCGGGTGATGCAACGCCTGTGGGAGATGGTGTCCTGGGCGGCGTTCAGCAAGCGCGTCAAGGAGGAAGGCTTGCACTTGCGCCGCAGCAGACCGGCTGCGGGATCAAAGGTGCAACTGGTGTTGCGCGACAACATCCGCCACCGGCGCGACATCGAGCGCGCCTATGTCAACGCCATCGGCGCAGCGCAGCGCGAGGTCGTCATCGCCAACGCCTATTTCCTGCCGGGACGTTTGTTCCGGCGCGCCCTGAAGCAGGCGGCACGGCGCGGCGTGCGCGTGGTGCTGCTGTTGCAGGGCAAGATCGAATACCGTCTGCAGCATTACGCTACGCTGGCGTTGTACGACAGCCTGATCCGCGCGGGCGTGGAGATATATGAGTACCAGCCGAGTTTCCTGCATGCCAAGGCGGCGGTGGTCGACGACGATTGGGCTACCGTCGGCTCGTTCAATATCGATCCGTTCAGCCTGCTGCTGGCGCGCGAGGCGAATCTGGTCGTGCGCGACAGCGCTTTTGTCGCCGAACTGCGCGGCAGCCTGCAGGTCGCCATCGAGCGCGACGGCAGGCGCGTGGAGTTTGAACACATCGGCTTGATCACGCGGCTGCTGTCGTTCGTGAGCTATGGTTTGATACGACTTACCATCGGCGTGCTCGGTTTCTCCAGGAAGCATTAGTATGAAATTGACACTGTCCGGTACGGCGCGGAGAATCCCGAGCAGGTGCCGTTGCACTTGCGGCAAGTAACCTTGGCTTAAGCAGGGAGGTAGCGATGAACAGCAGAGCGTCACCGGAACATCGCAGTGCGGGCATGAGCAAGGAGGCGATCATGGTCTCGCTTGCCGATCACCTGATCTATTCCAACAGTAAATACCCGGCCAACGCGACCACGCGCGACTGGTTCGAGACGGCGGCCCACAGCGTGCGCGACCGGCTGGTCGAGCGCTGGATGGAGACCATGCAGCGTTATTACGAACAGGATTCCAAGCGCATCTACTATTTGTCGCTGGAATTCCTGATGGGGCGCACGCTCAGCAACGCCATGCTCAACCTCGGCATGGACGAGCAGACGAAAGCGGCCCTTTACGAACTGGGGCAGGAGTTCGAGGCCGTCGCCGAGATCGAGTCCGACGCGGCGCTGGGCAATGGCGGCCTCGGTCGCCTCGCCGCCTGTTTCCTCGATTCCATGGCGACGCTGGATCTGCCCTGTTACGGCTACGGCATCCGCTACGAATACGGCATGTTCCGCCAGAGCATAGAAAGCGGCATGCAGGTTGAGCACCCCGACAACTGGCTGCGTTACGGCAATCCGTGGGAGTTTCCGCGTCCGGAACTGTTGTATCCGGTGAAGTTCGGCGGGCGGGTGGTGGAGTACAAACATGAAGACGGTCACCTGCGCCATCACTGGGTGGATACCGACGATGTGATGGCGATGGCCTATGACACGCCCATCCCGGGGTACGGCGGCAATACGGTCAACAACATGCGGCTGTGGGCGGCGAAATCGTCGCGCGATTTCGAGCTGCGCTATTTCAATCAGGGCGACTATATCCAGGCCGTCGCCGACAAGAACGAGTCGGAGAACCTGTCCAAGGTGCTGTACCCGAACGACACCACCGAGATGGGGCGCGAACTGCGCTTGAAGCAGCAGTATTTCTTCGTCAGCGCCTCGCTGCAGGACATGCTCTACCGCTACAAGAAGAACCACGAGAGCTGGGTGCAACTGCCGGACAAGCTGGCCGTGCAGTTGAACGATACCCATCCGTCCATCGGCATCGCCGAGATGATGCGCCTGCTGGTGGATGTCCATCACCAGACCTGGGATGAAGCGTGGAGCATGACCACGCGCATCTTTTCCTATACCAATCACACGTTGATGCCGGAAGCGCTGGAGACCTGGCCGGTGGCGATGTTCGAGACGCTGCTGCCGCGCCATCTGCAGATCATCTACGAGATCAACCACCGCTTCCTGCAACAGGTGATGCACCATTTCCCCGGCGACGGGGCGTTGCTGCAGCGTCTGTCCATCATCGACGAGGGCGGCAGGCGCCGCATCCGCATGCCGCATCTGGCCATCGTCGGCAGCCACACGGTGAACGGCGTTGCGGCACTGCATACCGAACTGATGAAGCGCACCATCTTCGCCGACTTCGAGCGCATCATGCCGGGCAAGTTCGTCAACATGACCAACGGGGTGACGCCGCGCCGCTGGCTCAATCAGGCCAACCCCGGATTGGCCAGGCTGATCACCGGGCGCATCGGCAAGGGCTGGGTGACCGATCTCGACCAGTTGCAGCAGTTGCGCCAGTACGCCGACGATGCCGAATTCCAGAAGGAGTTCCGTGCCGTCAAGCAGGCCAACAAGAGAGCGTTGGCCGAACTGATAAGCAAACGGCTCTGTATCGAGATCGACCCGACTTCACTGTTCGATATCCAGATCAAGCGCATTCACGAGTACAAGCGCCAGTTGCTCAATGTGCTGCATGTCATCACGCTGTACAACCGCATCCGCAGCGGCACCTGCTCCGACATCGTGCCGCGCACGGTCATCATCGCCGGCAAGTCGGCACCCGGATATGCGATGGCCAAGCTCATCATCCGGCTCATCAACGACGTCGCCGACATCGTCAACAACGACCAGCAGATCTGCGACAGGCTGAAGCTGGTGTTCATACCCAACTACGATGTATCCAACGCCGAGCGCATCGTGCCGGCGGCCGACCTGTCCGAACAGATATCGACGGCCGGGACGGAAGCATCCGGCACCGGCAACATGAAGCTGGCGCTGAACGGCGCGCTCACCATCGGCACGCTGGACGGGGCCAACATCGAGATACGCGAGGAGGTGGGGGCGGAGAATTTCTTCCTGTTCGGGCTTACCACGGACGAGGTGGAGGCGCTGCATCGCCAGGGATACGATGCCATGAGCTATTACCGGGGCAATGCCGAGTTGAAGCAGGCGCTGGATATGATCGCCTCCGGTTTCTTCTGTCCCGACGATTCGTCGCGCTATCAGGAGATAGTCGATGTGCTGCTCAAGAGCGGCGACCGCTTTCTGTTGCTGGCAGACTACGCGGCCTATGTCGCCTGCCAGGACAGGGTCGGCGAGCTGTATCGAGATACCGGGGAGTGGACGAAGCGCGCCATCCTGAACGTTGCCGGCATGGGAAAGTTCTCCAGCGACCGCACCATACGCCAGTATGCCGAACACATCTGGCATGTCGCCCCAATCCAGGCGCAAACCGACACAGGGCAAGCGTGATGGTGCGGGTGATCGCGGGCGACATCGGTGGAACCAAGACCCGGTTGGCGCTTGCAGTGGTCGAAGGACCGCGAGTGCGGCCACGTGACGGTGGGGCGGAGCCCTCTGGTGCGGGAGTGGCCGCATCGCACCTTCTCCCGCAAACGGCTGGCTTCGCCAGTAACGTGTCGAAGGTGCTCATCGAGATCGAGACGGAATTTCAGAGCGGCAATTTCCCCACCTTCGACGCTTTACTGGCGGATTTCCTGAAGGACAGGCATACGCCCGAGCGCGCCGCTTTCGGCATTGCCGGGCCGGTACTGAACCGCATCGGCAGCGCCACCAATCTGCCCTGGCGCATAGAGGCGGATGCCTTGCAGCGGCGCTTCGGTTTCGGGGTTTGCACCTTGCTCAACGATCTGGAGGCGACGGCCTGCGGCATCCCGGCCCTCGGGCCGGATGACCTGCTGGCGTTGCGGCCGGGCGCGGTGGGTGCTTGCGGCAACGCCGCCGTGATCGCCGCCGGAACCGGTCTGGGCGAAGCCGGGTTGTACTGGGACGGGCAGCGGCACCATCCCTATGCCAGCGAAGGCGGCCATGCCAGCTTCAGCCCGCAGGACGAACTGGAGATAGGCTTCCTGCGCCACCTGCAACTGCGCCACCCCCATGTCAGTTGGGAGCGCGTGGTCTCCGGCATGGGGCTGTGCAGTTTGCACGAGTTCATGCGCATCTATCGCGACCAGCCCGCACCGCAGTGGCTGGTGCAGGAGATGCAGAAGGGTGATGCGGCAGCCGTCATTTCGAAGGCGGCGCTGGACGGCAGCGACGCGATCTGCGTCGAGACGTTGCAGCGTTTCGTGCGCTTGTATGGCGCCGAAGCGGGCAACCTGGCGCTCAAGACGATGAGCCGTGGCGGACTGTATGTAGGCGGCGGCATCGCGCCGAAGATTTTGCCGCTGCTGAAGGGCGAGACCTTCGCCGAAGCCTTCCTGGGCAAGGGCCGCATGCGTGCGCTGCTGGAAACGATGCCGTTGCGGGTGATCCTCAACGATCGCGCCGCCCTGTATGGCGCGGCGCTGATCGCGGCGGAAGGCGGCATGAATAGTTGAGTGTTTTTCATTGTTCGTCGGCGCACATTGTGGCAGGATGCGCTCCATCGCTGCGCATCGCGCGGCAGGTGAACAGAGGGCTGGTTGCTGGACAACCACAGGGACGGCGTAATGGGAAAACTAATCGATCACATCAAGCATTTCACGCTCGGTCGTTTGCTCATTGCCCTTTCACTCATCGCCGTCACTGTCGCGTTCCTGCTCATATTCTTCCTGTCCGAAGTGGTGCGCGACCGCGCCATCCATGAACTGGCGCGCGACGATGCGCGGCAGACCTCCAAACTGGTGTTCCAGAGCCTGTATTCCGCCATGCGCAAGGGCTGGAACAAGGCCGAGATCAACGATTCCATCCAGCGCCTGAATTCGACTTTCCCCGATCTCAAGATCAAGGTCTACCGCGGCGAGATCGTCGCTGCCCAGTTCGGGACGATGCTGGGCGAGCAGGAGGACATACGCCAAGACGCACCGTTGTCGCATGCGCTGCAGAGCGGAGAAGAATCGATGGCGTTCCCGGCCAAGGATTCCATCCGCTATTTGTTCCCGGTCATCGCGACCCAGGAATGCCTGGTCTGCCACACGCAATCGTTCGCGGGCGCGGTGCACGGCGTGATCGACATCACCTATCCGATCACTTCGCTGAAGGTCTCGTTCAACGAAGTGATCAACACCATCGTCGCCTACACCCTGATCATCATCGCGCTGGTGTTTGTCATCCTCTACCTGAAGTTGCGCTATCTGGTCGTGTTGCCGATCGCCAATCTGGTCGGGGTAATGCGCAGCGTGACGGTGGACATGGACCTGAACCGCCGTGTCAGCAACCACAACTGGCTGGTCGAACTCAAGCATCTGGCGGATTATTTCAACCACCTGCTGCAGACGGTGCAGGAATATAACGCCAAGCTGGAAGAACTATCGGTGCGCGACCCGCTCACCGGCCTGTACAACCGGCGCAAGTTCCACGAGTTCATGCACTACGAGATTATCCGCGCCGAGCGGCATAATCAGGGCTTCTCGGTGATCATGATCGACCTGGACAACTTCAAGTACATCAACGACACCTTCGGACATCCCATCGGCGACATGGTGCTCAAGGAACTGACGGCGATGCTGACCGTGGGCTTGCGCAAGGGCGATGTGCTGGCGCGCATGGGCGGCGACGAGTTCGCCATCATCCTGCCGGAGACCCCGGCCGCCAACGGCCTGCTGGTGGCGAACAAGCTGCATCAGGCGCTGGCCGGACGCGAATTCGAGCTGCCCGTCGGCAAGATACGCTCCACCGCCAGCTTCAGCATGGTGAGCTATCCCGAGGACGGCAAGACCGAGGAGGAACTCTATTCGGCGATGGACGTGGTGCTGTACAAGGCCAAGATGCACGGCAAGAACCAGGTCATGACTGCCGAGTCGGAAGAAGATCGCAGCATGATGAGCATCTTCAAGCAGGGCGATTTCCTGCGCAACGCGCTGCGCGAGGACCGCATCGAGGCCTTCCTGCAGCCCATCGTCGAATTGAAGAGCGGTGGCGTGGTCGCCTATGAGGTGCTGGTGCGCATCCGCGACGGCGAGACCATCATCCCGGCCGGCGAATTCATCGAGGTCGCCGAGGAGCTTGGCATGGCCAAGGAACTTGATCGCGAAGTGTTCCGCAAGGGGTTGGCGCATTACGCCAAGATTGCCAGGACATGTCCGCAGGCCAAGATGTTCTTCAACCTGTTTCCGCGCAGTTTCAACGACATCGAATGGGTGCGCGGCATCCCGGACACGGTGCGCGCGGCGGGCGTCCCCTGCGAGAACATCGTGCTGGAGATCACCGAACGCGAAGCCTTGCCCAACCTGACGCAGGTGCGCGCGGTGATCGAGGAATTGCGCGAGAGCCGCATCGCGGTGGCGCTGGACGACTTCGGCAGCGGCTTCTCTTCCTTCCTCTACCTGAAATACCTGGAGATCGACTACGTCAAGATCGAAGGCAGCTTCGTGCGCCAGATCGTAGCCGACGAGCGCGACCGCATCATGGTCACGCACATCAACAACATGGCGCACGAGTTCGGTCTCAAGACCGTGGCCGAGTTCGTCGAGGACGAGATGACCGCGCAGATGCTGGCCGAGATCGGCGTGGATTTCGCCCAGGGCTACCACTTCGGCAGGCCTGCCCGCCCCGAATGAGGCCGCCGGCGCGCCCTGGTCGGGCTTGCCACAAGCTGGTGCGGGATGCGACATTCGGGTGCATGGTGTCGCTTTTGCATGTTTCCCTGTTTCCCTGTTTCAACAATCTCTTTGATAATCAACGCATAGTCAGGCTGGCATGATGCTTGCAAAGTAAATGGCAAGAGTGTGCCGGGATCCTTCCCTCCCAGCGCTTTCTTGCTTCTCCTCCTGACTTGGGCATCCCGCGCGGATGCCCGTTTTTTTTCCGGCCCTGCGAACGGCTATAATCCGCCCCTGTCATTGAACGGTTCCACCATGCGCTCCCTGTCTTCTTCAGCTTCTTCTTCTCCTTCCGCATCCCACGCCGAGAACCGCGCCGACTGGCAGACCCTGCGTTCGCTGATTCCTTACCTGCTGGAGTTCAGGTGGCGCGTCGTGATCGCGCTCTCCCTGCTGGTGCTGGCCAAGCTCGCCAACGTGACCGTGCCGCTGGCGCTGAAGGAGATCATCGACGCGCTGGACCCGAAACAGGCGGTGCTCATGGTGCCGGTTGCCCTCGTCATCGGCTACGGCGTGCTGCGCATGCTCAGCACGCTGTTTGGCGAATTGCGCGACGCCATCTTCGCCAAGGTCACGCAACGCGCGATTCGGCGCCTGGCGCTGCAGGTGTTCGAGCACCTGCACAGCCTTTCGCTGCGCTTCCATCTAGACCGCCAGACCGGCGGGGTGTCGCGCGACATCGAGCGCGGCACGCGCGGCATCAGTTTCCTGCTCAACTTCATGCTGTTCAACATCCTGCCCACACTGCTGGAGATCGGGCTGGTGGCCATCATCCTGTTCACCAAATACGATGCCCGCTTCGCCATCATCACCTTCGTCACGCTACTGGCCTACATCGCCTTCACCCTGATCGTCACCGAGTGGCGCATGGTGGTGCGCCGCTCGATGAACGAGCTCGATTCCAAGGCCAACACCCGTGCCATCGACAGCCTGCTCAACTATGAGACGGTCAAGTATTTCGGCAACGAACGCTACGAGGCGCAACGCTACGACCAGAACATGCAGCACTGGGAGGTGGCGGCGGTGCGCAACTCCACCTCGCTGGCGCTGCTGAACGCGGGGCAGAGCGTCATCGTTGCTGTCGGCGTCACGCTGCTGATGTTGCTGGCCGCCGAGCAGGTGGTGGATGGCACGATGACGGTGGGCGACCTGGTGCTGGTCAACGTATTCATGATCCAGTTGTACATGCCGCTGCATTTTCTCGGCTTCGTCTACCGCGAGATCCGCCACGCGCTGGCCGACATGGAGAAGATGTTCGGCCTGCTGCACGAGAATCGCGAGATCGCCGATGCGCCGGATGCACGCCAACTCGTGGTGGGCAAGGGTGCGGTGCGGTCACGACACGGTGCGGCGGAGCCGACGGGTGCGGGAGTGACCGCATCGCACCCCCTCCCGCAAACGGCTGTCTTCGACAGTAACGTGTCGGGGGTGCGATTTGAAGGGGTCAACTTCGCCTATGAGGCCGACCGCCAGATATTGTTCGATGTGAGTTTCGAGATACCGGAAGGTCATACCGTCGCGGTGGTGGGGTCGAGCGGGGCGGGAAAATCCACGCTGTCGCGTCTGCTGTTCCGCTTCTACGATGTGCAACAGGGGCGCATCCTGCTCAACGGGCAGGATATCCGCAGCGTGACGCAGGCCAGCCTGCGCGCGGCCATCGGCATCGTGCCGCAGGATACGGTGCTGTTCAACGACACCATCTATTACAACATCGCCTACGGCCGCCCCGACGCGACGCGCGAGGAGATCGTCGCGGCAGCGCAGGCGGCGCATATCCATTCCTTCGTTGAATCGCTGCCGCAGGGTTACGAGACGACGGTGGGCGAGCGCGGATTGAAGCTCTCCGGCGGCGAGAAGCAGCGCGTGGCGATCGCCCGCGCCATCCTGAAGAATCCTGCGATATTGATCTTCGACGAGGCGACTTCTGCGCTCGATTCCAAGTCGGAAAAGGCCATCCAGGCCGAATTGCGCGCCATCGCGCAGAACCGCACCACGCTGGTCATTGCGCACCGTTTGTCGACTGTGGTCGACGCTCATCAGATTCTGGTGCTGGATAAAGGCCGCGTCATCGAACGTGGAACGCACCGTAACTTGTTGGAATTAAACGGGATGTACGCGCAGATGTGGGCTTTGCAGCAGCAGGAGGAGCGCTGACATATTTGCGACATGCGTTGAACATTATGAATTTATTAAGGTATCCTGCCGCCCAGTCGCAAGTCATTGAAGGGGAATCATGCGCAAGACGATATTGATGCTGTTGTTGCTGGGACATGTGCTGCTGGCGCATGCGGCAACGGACGGCACTCCCATAGCGTTGATGGACGACGACTCCATCAATGCCATCCTGAAAAAGAGCCGCATGCCCAAGCTGGGTTCTGCCGTCGCACTGATCTATGACGAGCAGGGCCAACGGCCGCTATATTCGAAGAATGCGGACGATGTCGTGTCCATCGCCTCCATCACCAAGCTGGCAACCGCGATGGTGATCCTGGACGCACGGCTGCCGCTGGACGAGCCGATCAGCATCGAGCCGGAAGACCGCGACCGCCTGAAGGGATCGCGTTCGCGCATGGCCAGTGGCATGACCCTGACGCGCGGCGAACTGATCAAACTGGCGCTGATGGCCTCGGAGAACAAGGCGGCAGCCGCGCTGGCGCGCACTTATCCGGGCGGCACCCAGGTCGCACTGGCGATGATGAATGCCAAGGCGCGCGAACTGGGGATGGATTCCACGCATTTCTCCGACCCGACCGGATTGCGCAGCGAGAACGTCTCCACGGCGCAGGATCTGGTGAAACTGGTGATGGCCGCGCAGAACTACGAACTGATCCAACAGTACAGCACATCGAGCTCGCATGTGGTGAAACTGGACGAGCGCCGCAGCATGCGCTTCGGCAACACCAATCCGCTGGTGCGCAATGCTTCATGGGACATCGGACTCAGCAAGACCGGCTACATCAGCGAGGCGGGGCGCTGTCTGGTGATGCAGGTGAAGATACTGCAACGTCCCATGATCATCGTGCTGCTGGATTCCTGGGGCAAGCGCACCCGCGTGGGCGATGCCAATCGTATCAAGCACTGGATGGAGAACGCCGTAGCGCGGGTCGTCCGCTAAACAGCAATCACCGGGAACAATTCAAGACACAAAGGGGGCGCAAGCCCCCTTTTCATTTGCGCGGCGGCCGCAACGCGATGACCACCACCGCGACCAGCACGATCAGGATGAACAACTCGATGAACATGATCCGCTCCGTAAATATCCCCGGGGCCGATTCTATACCTGTCATGCGCACACGAGGCTAGCCGAGGTCATGGTTGCCAGACCGCCGCCGATTGTTTAATATTTCCATAACATTGGAAATATAGAATCGTTGCGGAGGTTGAATATGAAGGTAAAGGTGGCAGTCGAGGCGCTGGCGGCGCTGGCGCAGGAATCGCGTCTGGCCGTATTCCGCCTGCTGGTGCAGGCCGGGCAGGCGGGAGTGTCCGCCGGGGCTTTGGGCGACAAGTTGGGCATCCCGCCTGCCACGCTGTCCTTTCATCTCAAGACCTTATTCCATGCCGGACTGGTGCAGTCGCGCACCGAGGGGCGGTTTGTGATCTATAGCGCAAATTTCACCGAGATGGACAGGCTTATCGCCTATCTCACCGAGCATTGTTGTGCCGGGGATGCGACGCAATGCGCCCCGATCAGAAAATGTTGAAAATGTCGAAGGAGGTTCAAATGAGCGAAAAGCAATACAACGTGCTGGTGTTGTGTACCGGCAACTCTGCACGCAGCATCCTGGGCGAGGTGCTGTTCAACGCGCTCGGCAAGGGCATGTTCAAGGCGTACAGCGCCGGCAGCCACCCGGCCGGCAAGGTGAACCCGGGTGCGCTGGAATGGTTGCAGGCCAACGGCTACAGCACGGAAGGATTGCGCAGCAAGAGTTGGGACGAGTTTTCCGCGCCCGGTGCCCCTGAGTTCGATTTTGTGTTCACCGTGTGCGACAACGCCGCGGGCGAGGTTTGCCCCGTGTGGTACGGCTCGCCGATGACCGCGCACTGGGGTATCCCCGATCCGGCGCATGTCGAAGGCGACGAAGCACGCCGTGCTGCGTTCAGGCATGCCGCCGAGCAGCTTGCGCGGCGCATCCAGCTGTTCATGAGCCTGCCTGTGGAGAAGCTGGACAAGCTGACGCTGAAGGAAAAGCTCTCCGAGATCGGACGCATCAAGGATTGAGGAGGTGACGATGGCCAAGATACAGGTATTCGATCCGGCGTTGTGTTGCAGCACCGGGGTGTGCGGAACGGAGGTCGATCAGGCGCTGGTGGACTTCAGTGCGGACGCCGACTGGCTGAAGCGGGCCGGCGGACAGATCGAGCGTTTCAATCTCGCCCAGCAGCCGCTGGCATTCGTCGAGAGCGCAGTGGCAAAGGCCTTCCTGGAACGATCCGGCGCGGAAGGACTGCCCCTGATCCTGGTCGACGGCGAGATCGCGCTGGCGGGACGTTATCCGAGACGCAAGGAACTGGCGCGTTTCGCCGGTGTACCAGAGCTGCCTGCCGAAGCGCCGGCTGCGGGATGCGGATGCAGCGGCAAATCCTGCTGCTGATGTGTGACGGAAGCTGGTGTCGCCCATGAAGTTCCTCGAACAAGCACCGCGTTTCCTGTTTTTCACCGGCAAGGGCGGTGTGGGCAAGACTTCCATCGCCTGCGCCACCTCGATCCGGCTCGCCGAAGCGGGCAGGCGCGTGCTGCTGGTCAGCACCGATCCCGCATCCAATGTCGGACAGGTGTTCGGCATAACCATCGGTAACCGCATCACACCGATCCCCGCCGTGCAGCGTTTGGCCGCACTGGAGATCGATCCGCAGGCGGCGGCGCAGGTTTATCGCGACCGTATCATCGGACCGGTGCGCGCGGCGTTGCCCGATGCGGTGGTCAAGAGCATAGAAGAACAACTGTCCGGCGCTTGCACCACTGAGATCGCCGCCTTCGACGAATTCACCGCGCTGCTCACCGACTCCCCCCTGACGCTGGAATACGATCACATCGTGTTCGATACGGCGCCCACAGGGCACACGATACGTTTGCTGCAACTGCCCGGTGCGTGGAGCGGCTTTCTGGAACAAGGCAAGGGCGATGCATCCTGTCTCGGCCCACTGGCGGGACTGGAAAAACAGCGCGAGCAATACCGTGCCGCTGTCGATGCGCTGGCCGACGGCAGCCGCACCAGGCTGGTGCTGGTCGCCCGCGCGCAGCAGGCGACCCTGCGTGAAGTCGCCCGCACGCATGAAGAACTCTCCGCCATCGGTTTGCGTCAACAGTACCTGATCATCAACGGCATCCTGCCACATTCCGAAACGCTCGATGACCCGCTCGCAGCCGCGATACACGCGCGCGAGCAGGCCGCGCTGAGCGCGATCCCGGAGGCATTGCAGGGGTTGCCCGTCGACCGCATCGAACTCATGCCTTTCAATCTCGTTGGACTGGAGGCCTTGAGGTGGTTGCTGTCCGACATCCGGCCCGGCGGCGAAGCCGATGCGGCTGCACCTGTCGAGCTGGACGAACCGGGCCTGTCTGACCTGGTGGATGGCATCGCGGCGGACGGACATGGTCTGGTGATGCTGATGGGCAAGGGCGGAGTCGGCAAGACCACGCTGGCTGCAGCGATCGCGGTGGAACTGGCGCATCGCGGCCTGCCGGTGCATCTCAGCACTTCCGATCCTGCCGCACACCTGAATGAAACGCTGAGCGGCACATTGGACAAGCTGACGGTCAGCCGCATCGATCCGCAGGCCGAGACTGAGAACTACCGCCGGCAGGTGCTGGAAACGAGAGGGGCACAGCTCGATGCCGAGGGGCGCGCATTGCTGGAAGAGGATCTGCGCTCGCCCTGCACCGAAGAGATCGCGGTGTTCCAGGCGTTCGCGCGCGTCATCCGCGAGGCCGACAGGCAGTTCGTGGTGATGGACACGGCGCCCACCGGCCATACCTTGCTGTTGCTCGACGCGACCGGCGCCTACCATCGCGAAGTTTCCCGCCAGGCGGGCGGCAAGGAGATGAACGTCGCCACGCCGATGATGCAACTGCAGGATGCCAGACAGACCAGGGTGCTGGTGGTGACGCTGGCGGAAACGACGCCCGTGCTGGAAGCCGCCGCCCTGCAGGGCGATCTGCGCAGAGCCGGTATCGAGCCGTGGGCCTGGATCATCAACAGCAGCGTGGCTGCGGCAAATGCCAGATCGCCGCTGCTGCGCCGGCGTGCAGCCAACGAACTGGGCGAGATCGCCACCGTTGCAGAACTCCACGCGCAACGCTATGCGGTGGTGCCGCTCCATCGGGATGAACCAGTCGGTGTGGCGCAACTGCGGGCGCTGGCATCAGGCAATATACAGAGTCATAAACAAGAGGAATATTCATGAGTATCTTCGAACGCTACCTGACCGTCTGGGTGTTCCTGTGCATCGTCGTCGGTGTGGTGCTGGGGCAGGCCATCCCGGCACCGTTCCACTGGCTGGGCGAACTGGAAGTCGCCAGGGTCAACATCCCGGTCGGCCTGCTGATCTGGGTGATGATCATCCCGATGCTGTTGCGCATCGACTTCGGCGCGCTGCATGAAGTGAAGAAACACTGGCGCGGCATCGGCGTCACGCTGTTCGTCAACTGGGCGGTCAAACCGTTCTCGATGGCGCTGCTGGGCTGGCTGTTCATCCGCCAGCTGTTCGCGCCGTATCTGCCCGCCGACCAGCTCGACAGCTACATCGCCGGATTGATCCTGCTGGCTGCCGCGCCTTGCACGGCGATGGTGTTCGTGTGGAGCCGTCTGGTGAACGGCGAGCCGTTGTTCACGCTGTCGCAGGTCGCGCTCAACGACACCATCATGGTGTTCGCCTTCGCGCCGCTGGTGGCGTTGCTGCTCGGCTTGTCGGCCATCGTGGTGCCGTGGGATACGCTGCTGGTGTCGGTGGTGCTCTACATCGTGATCCCGGTACTGCTGGCGCAGGCGTGGCGCAAGTGGCTGCTGGCGCGCGGCGAGCAGGCATTGCAGGATACGCTGCATGCGCTGGGTCCGATTTCCATCTCCGCGCTGCTGCTCACGCTGGTGCTGCTGTTCGCCTTCCAGGGCAAAGCCATCGTCGAGCAGCCGCTCATCATCCTGATGCTGGCCGTGCCCATCACGCTCCAGGTGTATTTCAATTCCGCGCTGGCCTACTGGCTCAACCGGCGCAGTGGCGAGGCACATTGCGTGGCCGGGCCGTCGGCGCTGATCGGCGCGTCCAACTTCTTCGAGCTGGCCGTCGCCGCCGCCATCAGCCTGTTTGGCTTCGAATCGGGTGCGGCATTGGCCACCGTGGTTGGCGTGCTGATCGAGGTGCCGGTGATGCTTTCGGTGGTGTACATCGTGAAGCGCAGCCAGGGCTGGTACGAAAAGGGATAAGCGGATGCGGTTGGTCATCTACGGCAAGGAATCCTGCCATCTGTGCGATGACGCGGAAGTTATCTTGCGCGAGCTTGGCATCGTAGCCGAATACGTCGATATCGAATCGGAGGCGGTGCTGCTGGAGAACTACGGTATTCGGATACCGGTGTTGAAGCGGCTGGATACGGGGATGGAGCTGGGGTGGCCGTTCGATGCGGAAATGGTTTCCGCATTTGTCGCTTTATAGCAGAACCAGATTGTCCCTATGTATCAGTTCCGGCTCGTCCACGTAACCGAGGATGGCTTCGATCTCGCCGCTGGCCTTGCCCGCGATGCGGCGCGCTTCATCCGCACTGTAGTTCACCAGTCCGCGTGCGATGTCGCGGCCGTCGGTGTCGAGCACGGCGACGACTGCACCACGCTGAAAATCTCCGGTCACTTGCGTCACCCCGATGGGTAGCAGGCTCTTGCAGTCAACACGCAGGGCGCGCACGGCGCCCGCATCAAGCGAGACTTTGCCGCTGACTTGCAGATGGTCGGCCAGCCATTGTTTGCGTGCATCCAGCGACAAGGAACTGGCAGTGAGCAGGGTGCCGATGGATTCGCCCTGCAGCAGGCGCGGCAACACGTCCCGTTCGTGGCCGGAGGCGATGACGGTGTGCGCGCCGCTGCGCGCGGCGCGCTTGGCGGCGAGTACCTTGGTGATCATGCCGCCGCGCCCAATGTGGCTGCCTGCGCCGCCTGCCATCGCTTCCAGTTTGGCATCCCCTGCCTGTGCTTCGCTGATGAGCGTGGCGCCTGTATTCTTTCGCGGGTCGGCGGTATACAGGCCGTCCTGATCGGTGAGGATGATCAGGGCATCGGCTTCGATCAGGTTGGCGACCAGCGCTCCCAGCGTGTCGTTGTCGCCGAACTTGATCTCGTCGGTGACCACGGTGTCGTTCTCGTTGATGATGGGGATGACCCCGAGTTCGAGCAGGGTGCGCAGCGTGGAGCGCGCGTTGAGGTAGCGTTCGCGGTCGGCGAGGTCGGCATGGGTCAGCAACACTTGTGCGGCATGCAATTGATGCTGGCGGAAGCAGCTCTCGTACGCCTGCACCAGTCCCATCTGGCCGACGGCTGCTGCTGCCTGTAGTTCGTGTACGGCGCTGGGGCGCTGCTTCCAGCCCAGACGCTGCATGCCTTCGGCGATGGCGCCGGAAGACACCAGCACCACTTCGTTGCCCTGCGCGCGCAAGGTGGCGATCTGTCCGGCCCAATTTCCCAAGGCACCCATGTCCAGGCCGGAGCCCTGGTTGGTGACCAGGCTGCTGCCGACTTTGACGACGATGCGTTTGGCTTGGGTCAGGACGGTGGTCATATTGTCGGGTCGTAAATGTCGATCTCTGTTTCCTGCGCACTTTCGGCTACGGCATCAAGCTCCTGCGCGGCGATGCTGTCGAGGTGTTCCATGATAGCGTAGGTCAATTCCTTGCAGCCTTCGCCGTTGATGGCCGAGATGGCGAAATAACGCGTGTCGCCGCCGAACTCCTTGAGGAAGGTCGCGACCTTGTCGGTGCGATCCTCTTCCTGCAACAGGTCCAGCTTGTTCAGCACCAGCCAGCGCGGCTTGTTGAACAGGTCCTCGTCGTATTTCTTCAACTCGTTCAGGATGGCATGCGCCTCGTGCACCGGGTCGATGCCCTCGTACATCGGCGCGAGGTCCACCAGATGCAGCAACAGGCGGGTGCGCGCCAGATGGCGCAGGAACTGGTGTCCCAGTCCGGCACCTTCCGCCGCCCCCTCGATCAGGCCAGGGATGTCGGCGATGACGAAACTCTTCTCTTCCGAGACGCGCACCACGCCCAGATTGGGGTGCAGGGTGGTGAAAGGGTAATCGGCCACCTTGGGACGCGCGGCAGATACGGAACGAATGAAGGTGGATTTGCCGGCATTCGGCATGCCGAGCAGGCCGACATCCGCCAGCACCTTCAATTCCAGTTGCAGTTCGCGGCGTTCGCCTTCCTCGCCCGGTGTGCACTGGCGCGGCGTGCGGTTGGTGCTGGATTTGAAATGCAGGTTGCCGAGTCCGCCGGCGCCGCCTTTGGCGAGCATGACGCGCTCGCCGTCAAGGGCGAGATCGGCGATCACCTGGCCGCTATTGATGTCGGTGATGACGGTGCCGACCGGCATGCGCAGGATGATGTCATCCGCCCCCTTGCCGTAGCAGTCCGCGCCGCGGCCGGATTCGCCGTTCTTGGCGCGATGCATGCGGGCGAAACGGTAATCCACCAGCGTGTTGATGTTGCGGTCGGCGATGGCGATCACGCTACCGCCGCGTCCGCCGTCGCCGCCGTCCGGTCCGCCCTTTTCGATGTATTTTTCGCGACGAAAGCTGGCCGCGCCGTTGCCGCCGTTGCCTGCGATGACTTCAATTTTTGATTCGTCGATGAATTTCATAATGTTGTAGGTCGGGTTAGCGCAGCGTAACCCGACATTTCATCAAATATCGGAAGTTGTCGGGTTACGCTGCGCTAACCCGACCTACGGTGTACCAAAAATAAAAAAGCCCTACCTTGCGATAGGGCTCATTTTAATCGCTAAAGCGATTTAAGCTGCGACGATGCTGACCGTCTTGCGCTTCAAAGCACCCTTGACCGCAAACACCACCTTGCCGGTGATCTTGGCGAACAGCGTGTGATCCTTGCCCATGCCGACGTTGTCGCCCGCGTGAACCTGTGTGCCGCGCTGGCGGATGATGATGCTGCCTGCGCTGATCAGTTCGCCGCCGTAGCTTTTAACACCCAGACGTTTCGAGTGTGAGTCGCGGCCGTTACTGGTACTACCCCCGCCTTTTTTCGATGCCATGTTGCAGCTCCTTCAGAATTAAGCCGAGATGCCGTCGATGCGGATCTCGGTGTAGTTTTGACGATGTCCCTGATGCTTTTGATAGTGCTTACGACGACGCATCTTGAAGATGGTCACTTTGTCGTGGCGGCCGTTGGCGATGATAGTCGCCTTCACAGTTGCACCGCTCAGCAGAGGCTTGCCAACGGAGACCTTGTCGCCGGAGCCTACCATCAGCACTTTGTCCAATACGATGGCACCGCCGACGTCGCCATCGATGGTTTCGATCTTCAGGGTTTCGCCTTCGACAACGCGATATTGCTTGCCACCGGTTTTGATTACTGCGTACATGACTACCTCGCTTGATGCGGTTTTTAGTTACGGCATAACCTGAAAGTTACGCCTCCACTGAAATGTGGATTTTCAGAGCCGCGCATTATACATAAACAACACTAACCGTCAAAACCCTTTTTTGCCCGTAAAACCCGAATTTCTAAGCCAGACTAGGCGCACGAGGAAAATCGCCGCGCCGCATATGTGGGATATGCAAGCAAGATTTTCCGAGTGCAACGACGTATGGCGACGAAACTTCGGGTTTTACCGCTTCATTGAGTCGAAGAACTCGGCGTTGTTCTTGGTCGCCTTTACCTTGTCCAGCAGGAATTCCATCGCTTCCAGCTCGTCCATCGGGTAGAGCAGCTTGCGCAAGACCCAGATGCGCTGCAGCAGGTCCTGTTTGATCAGCAGCTCTTCCTTGCGGGTGCCGGAGCGGTTGACGTTGATGGCCGGGTAGATGCGTTTTTCGGCCATGCGGCGATCCAGGTGGATCTCCATGTTGCCGGTACCCTTGAATTCCTCGTAGATCACGTCGTCCATGCGGCTGCCGGTATCCACCAGCGCCGTGGCGATGATGGTCAGCGAGCCGCCTTCCTCGATGTTGCGTGCCGCGCCGAAGAAGCGCTTCGGGCGCTGCAGGGCGTTGGCATCCACGCCGCCGGTCAATACCTTGCCGGAAGAAGGGATTACAGTGTTGTAGGCGCGCGCCAGACGGGTGATGGAATCCAGCAGGATGACCACATCCTTCTTGTGTTCGACCAGGCGTTTGGCTTTTTCCAGCACCATTTCGGCGACCTGCACATGACGGGTGGCCGGTTCGTCGAAGGTGGAAGCGACCACTTCGCCGCGTACGGTGCGGCTCATCTCAGTCACTTCCTCGGGGCGTTCGTCGATCAGCAGTACGATCAGCGTTGCATCCGGATTGTTGGACGAGATCGAGTGCGCGATATGCTGAAGCATCACCGTCTTGCCGGACTTGGGCGAGGCGACCAGCAGGCCGCGCTGGCCTTTGCCGATGGGGGCAACGATATCGATGATGCGGCCGGTGATGTTCTCTTCGGCGCGGATGTCGCGCTCCAGCGTCATATGTACAGTGGGGAACAGCGGCGTCAGATTCTCGAACAGGATCTTGTTTTTGGCGTTTTCCGGCGGCTCGCCGTTGACCTTGTCCACCTTGACCAGCGCCACATAGCGCTCGCCTTCCTTGGGAGTGCGGATCTCGCCCTCGATCGAGTCGCCGGTGTGCAGGTTGAAGCGGCGCACTTGGCTTGGACTCACATAGATGTCATCCGGGCCAGCCAGATAGGAAGTATCCGGGGAGCGCAGGAAACCGAAGCCATCTGGCAGCACTTCCAAAGTGCCCTCACCGAAAATGCTTTCGCCTTTCTTCGCCTGGTTCTTCAGCAGCGCGAAGATCAGGTCCTGCTTGCGCATGCGGTTGGCGTTGTCGATCTGGTTGGTGGTGGCCATTTCCACCAATTCGGTGATGTGTTTGGTCTTTAGGTCGGATAGATGCATATGTGGATGTTGCGCGGTGGCGCCAGGTTGAGATGAGTTGCCGGGGAAGAGGAACCGTGGTTCTGGGGTTTTTTCTGGGGGTTTGCGGGAAATCCCGCGCCGAACTGCCGTGAGTGTCTTTACTTGGTTTTATCGTGTCTCAGGACGAAACAGGGCAATTGCGGGCGTGAGACTAATGGGTTCAGATGTGGCTGTCAATGAAAGCGGTGAGTTGCGATTTGGACAACGCGCCAACCTTGGTCGCTTCGATGTTGCCGTTCTTGAACAGCATCAGCGTCGGGATACCGCGCACGCCGTACTTTTGCGGGGTCTGCTGGTTCTCGTCCACGTTCAGCTTGGCAACATTCAGACGTCCTGCGTATTCCTTGGAGACTTCATCCAGGATCGGGGCGATCATGCGGCAGGGGCCGCACCATTCTGCCCAGTAGTCCACCAGCACAGGCAACGGGGATTGCAAAACTTCGGCCGTAAAAGTTGCATCAGTGACATAACGGATGTTTTCGCTCATGTTCGGTTCTCGCTTAAATTTAAGATTTTTTATTTTGGATGCGGTCTGGTGCCGCTCGGAAGTACAACTGGACTGGACGGCATCCTAACCAAAAAAATCCGGATTGGGAAGTGTTTTGCCGGAAGGTTGCTAAGCCATTGATGCGTCTGGAAGTGTTATTTCACATTTGCCAGATATGCAGCGTCGAATGATGCAGATCGTCGACAGTGATGGTTTTTTGCGGGGGGCAGTCTGGAACGGGAAAGGTGCTGCTGATGAAGAGGCTGCCGCTGCGCATCTCTTCTTTGGCCTTGTGCCACAGTCGCTCCATCGGCACGGGCGAGAGGTAGGCGAACACCACATCATGCTTCGAAAGATCGCAGTCCCACAGGCTGCCCCATTGCACCTTGCAGTTACGATAGCCGCCAAGCCTGATGCGCAGCCAGCTCCACAGGAACGGCAACGGTGCAGCTTCCACGCCCAGATAGCTTCCCTGCGGATGGGTGCGAGCCAGATGGGTCAGCACGCCGCCTAGCCCGGAGCCGAGATCGACGAAGGTGAAGGGCTGTCCTGCGGGCAACTGTGTTTCCAGCGCCTGCCATACCTTGTCGCTCGACAGGTAGAGCGGCACCTGCGTGCGGAAGGTACTCCAGTACACCACCAGCATGACGAGGAATGCAGCAAGGAAAAAGCCTGGCGGGATGGCCAGCGCCAGCATCAGCACCAGCGCAGGGGCAAAGAGGAACTGGATAAACAACCACCATCGCGCCAGGCCGATGAAGTAGCTGAACGTCGCCGCCAGAGCGCCGCAGAGCAGTGCGGAGATGATCGGCGCGGGATGTAGTCCAAACAGTCGTATGGAAAATACGACGATCACGAATGCAGTTAATTGAAGGATCAGCGCTACGGCAGATGGCGGCAGGTGCTTGAGCAACGGGTTCACACGCGCACCAGCCCCGCTTCGACCTCGTCGCGCTTCGCCTTGCCTGACAGCCGTTCCACCAGCGTCAACGCAAAATCCATGGCCGTGCCGGGGCCGCGCGAGGTGATGAGCTTGCCGTCCTCGACCACGGCCTTGGTCTGGCGCGATACTTTTGGAAAGGCATCCAGAGAACCCGGGAAACTGGTGGCATGTTTGCCGTCCAGCAGGCCTGCGGCCGCCAGTACCGAAGGCGCGGCGCAAATGGCGGCGACATAGCGCCCGGCATGTTCCATCCTGCGCACCAGCTCCAGCACACGCGCATCCTTCTTGAGGTATTCGGTGCCGGGTTGCCCGCCGGGCAGCACCACCATGTCGAAATCGTGCGAGAGCGCTTCGTCCAGCGTGGTGTCTGGCATGATCTGCGTGCCGCGACTGCCGCGCAGCAGGCCCGCCTGCAACCCGGCCAGCGTGACGTTGATGCCGCCACGCCGGAGGATGTTGACGATGGTGACGGCTTCCAGTTCTTCGCTGCCGTTGGCGAACAGCACCAGTACATTGCTCATGCCGTCATCTCCTGTGAATTACAGGTCGTGCAGGTCTTCGATCGCATCCACGACCATGGCGGTTCCCACAGCGATCAGCAGGATGTCGGAGGCGACGCGCACATATTTATGACCTTCGGGCGGGATGCCCAGTTTCACCGTGACTTTGGCAGGCAGATCGTAGATCACCACGCCCTTTGGCAGCGCCTTGCCGACTGCCCACTTCTTTGCCTGTCCCGGCGGCAGGCAGCCGTTGTTCTTTTTCGCCAGTCCCGGCGGGCAGCGACCGGAGCGTACCTCACCGGAGAAATACTCGCGCGCGACCTTGCGCTGGCGGTCGTCGAAACGCAGGCTCACATCAATGCTGATGCTGTCGCGGGTATGGGTTTCGTTGCGCTTGTGTTTTTCAGCTTGTTTCTGATCTTTGTCCTTGCCGGCCCAGTCGGGCTTGTCGGCAAACGCCGGAGTAGACGCCAGCAGTGCCGCGAACGCGAGAGACAGCAGGGGGATGGTGCTGAGAGGACGGAGCTGCATGAAGGGACTCCCAAAGTGAAGGTGCGGCTGCATTGTCGCGCAGCCGCTCTTGCACCGCAATCGCGGAGATTCAGTCGCGGAAGTTCTGGTACTGCAAGGGAAAATCGGTGATCGACTTCTTGACGAAGGCGATGGCGGCCTGCAGGTCGTCGCGGTTCTTGCCGGTGACGCGCACGGTGTCGCCCTGGATGCTGGCCTGCACCTTCATCTTGCTGTCCTTGAGGTGCTTGACGATCTTCTTCGCCAACTCGGTCTCCACGCCGACCTTCACCGTGCAACTGCGCTTGACCTTGTTGCCGCTGACCTTCTCGATCTTGTCGCTGATCTCCAGGCACTTGATGTCCACGCCGCGCTTGGTCAGCCTGCCGTTGAGGATGTCCTGCACCTGGTTCATCTGGAATTCGTTGTCGGCATGCACGGTGAGCACCAGTTCGGCCTGTTCGACGCGCGCGTCGGACCCCTTGAAGTCGAAGCGCGTGCCGACTTCCTTGTTGGTCTGCTCGACCGCGTTCTTGACTTCGGTCTTGTCTACTTCGGAAACGATGTCGAAAGAGGGCATACATTTATCTCCAATTCAGCCTGTAGCTGGTAGCTTGTAGCGGGTAGCAAATGCGGGTTTGGCTACAAGCTACCAGCCACAAGCTACCAGCTGGTTATCCAAAACTGCAAACGTAATCGACAGCATCCGCTCCGGTATGGATGTCGAAGCTGCTGTTTTCCGCCACCTTGAAACTGCTGCCGGCGGCATAGGTCTTGAACGCCGCTTCACCGGCGATCTTCACCGAGCATGTGCCCGCAGTGATCTCCATCAGTTCTGGTGCGCCGATGTTGAACGTGAGCTGGCTGTTGGGCAGTACCACGCCCACGGTCTTGCGCGAACCGTCGGGGAAGAACACCGAGTGCGACACGCATTTGCCGTCGAAGAAGACGTTGGATTTTTTACCGACGCTGACGTTATCGATTCTGTCTGACATGCTGGGATTTCCTTATTGGATCGTTGGACTATTTTGCGGGTTCGGCGGCTTTGACGCCTTTCTGGTAATTCACGTAGATATAGACCGGAATGTTCAGATCGCCGAGATGTTTTTCGATCAACGGCTTCACATCATCCCAGTTCAATCCGCCTACGCCGCAGGCCAGACGCGGCAAAGCCAGGCTACCGAGCTTCTCTTTCTGCACGACGCCACGCAGGGCATGCAGGCTGTGGTTGATGTGGTGCAGCGCGGCATTGCCGGGTTTGCTGCCGTGAGCGTAAGCAGCGTCCTGGGTGAACAGATTGACCAGATAGCGGCCATCGGCGCTCATCCAGGTCCACAACTCGCCGGACTTTGGATGCCTGGTCTGGCAATAGTGGCGGAAGTCTTTGTACATGGCCGGCAAGCGTTCGCGCAATTGCAGTGCGAGTCCCTGGTGGAAGTCATCGTTCGGCGCGACACCCTGGACGATGGCCTTGGCGCCGCTGAATAGAATGTCACCGTTCAGTTCGTGAAGCATGATGAACCTCCGTTTGGCGGGATCGCAGGCGTCCCGCCCGCGTACCCATTATTTCCGGTTCTTCAGGTTCGCCGCAATACGCATGCGCAGTGCGTTCAGCTTGATGAAGCCGCCTGCATCTTTCTGGTCGTACGCACCGGCATCATCCTCGAAGGTGGCGATGGTGGAATCGAACAGTGAGTCGGTCTTGGAATCGCGACCAACAACGATCACGTTGCCCTTGTACAGTTTGACGCGGACCCAGCCGTTGACACAGCTCTGGGTGTGGTCGATCAGCACTTGCAAGGCCTTGCGTTCCGGGCTCCACCAGTAACCGTTGTAGATCATGCTGGCGTAACGCGGCATCAGGTCATCCTTCAGGTGCGCCACTTCGCGGTCCAGCGTGATGGATTCGATGGCACGGTGCGCCTTCAGCATGATGGTGCCGCCGGGGGTCTCGTAGCAGCCGCGCGACTTCATGCCGACATAGCGGTTTTCCACCAGATCGAGGCGGCCGATGCCGTGCTTGCCGCCCAGTTCGTTGAGTTTGGTCAGCACCTGTGCGGGCGACATCTTGCTGCCGTTCAGCGCAACGATATCGCCGTTGGCGAATTCGATATCCAGATATTCGGCCTGATCCGGTGCCTTCTCGGGCGAAACCGTCCAACGCCACATGCTCTCTTCGGCTTCGGCAGCCGGGTCTTCCAGATGGCGACCTTCGTAGCTGATGTGCAGCAGGTTCGCGTCCATGGAGTAGGGCGAGCCGCCTTGCTTGTGCTTCATATCGACCGGGATGCCGTTCTTCTCGGCATAGGCCATCAACTTCTCGCGCGACAGCAGGTCCCACTCGCGCCACGGCGCGATGATCTTGATGCCGGGCTTCAATGCATAGGCGCCCAGTTCGAAACGCACCTGGTCGTTGCCCTTGCCGGTGGCGCCGTGCGAGATCGCGTCCGCGCCGGTGAGATTGGTGATGTCGATCAGGCGCTTGGCGATCAGCGGGCGCGCGATGGAGGTGCCGAGCAGGTATTCGCCTTCATAGATGGTGTTGGCACGGAACATCGGGAACACGAAATCGCGCACGAACTCTTCGCGCAGGTCGTCGATGAAGATGTTCTCGGGCTTGATGCCGAACTTCAGCGCCTTCTGGCGTGCAGGCTCCAGCTCTTCGCCCTGGCCGAGGTCGGCGGTGAAGGTCACCACTTCGCACTGGTAGGTGTCTTGCAGCCACTTCAGGATCACCGAAGTGTCGAGTCCGCCGGAGTAGGCGAGGACGGCTTTTTTGATTTCAGACATGTTGATTTCCTGTTTGCGAGAATTTCGATCCGTTGTGGGTCGGGCTTCAACCCGGCATGTCGGGCTGAAGCCCGACCCACATGCAGTAATCCGGTTTAGTTGTTCAGCTTGCCCAGCAGCAGATATTCCATCAGCGCTTTTTGTACATGCAATCTATTCTGGTTTCGGCCACCGCTTCGCGGTTTAACTTGCTGCGCAAGTTAGCCTACGCCGAAACAGGCTGCATTTACGTGTTGCTTAATTGTTTATCTTACCCAGCAATAGGTATTCCATTAATGCTTTTTGTACGTGCAGCCTGTTTTCCGCTTCATCCCACACCACGGATTGCGGGTCGTCCATGACTTCGGCCGCGACTTCCTCGCCGCGGTGCGCGGGCAGGCAATGCATGAACAGGGAATCCTTGGCTGCGATGCTCATCATCTCGGCATCCACCTGCCAGTCGGCAAAAGCTTTCATGCGCGCTTCGTTCTCGGCCTCGTAGCCCATCGAGGTCCACACGTCGGTGGTCACCAGATCGGCGCCGCGCGCGGCTTCCATCGGATCGGTGAATTCCTCGTAATGATCTTCGCCGAACAATCCGGCGCGTTCCGGTTCCACCTCGTAGCCCGGAGGGGTGGAGACATGCACGTTGAAATCCAGAATCTCCGCGGCTTGCAGCCAGGTGTTGCACATATTGTTGGAATCGCCGATCCACGCCACGGTCTTGCCCTTAATGCAGCCGCGATGCTCGATGTAGGTGTAGATGTCGGCCAGCACCTGGCAGGGGTGGTATTCGTTGGTCAGGCCGTTGATCACCGGCACGCGCGAGTTGCGCGCGAAGCGCTCGATGATGTCCTGTTCGAAGGTGCGGATCATCACGATATCGCTCATGCGCGAGATGACCTGGCCGGCGTCCTCCACCGGCTCGCCCCGTCCCAATTGCGAATCGCGCGTATTAAGGTAGATGGCCGAACCGCCGAGCTGGTGCATGCCCGCCTCGAACGACAGGCGCGTGCGCGTGCTGGCCTTCTCGAAGATCATCACCAGCGTGCGGTCTTCCAGCGGCCAGTATTTCTCGTAGCGCTTGAAACGCTCCTTGATGATGCGGGTGCGCTCGAACAGGTATTCAAACTCTTCGCGGGTGAAGTCCTTGAATTGCAAAAAATGCTTGATCGGTTTGCCGGCCATGACTCACTCCTGCGCCAGGAATTCGGTGATCAGGGGGCACAGCATATCCAGCAATTGCTGCGCTTCTGTTTCAGAGAAGATCAGCGACGGCAGCAGACGCACCACATTGTCGGCGGTAACGTTGATGAGCAGGCCCTGTTCCAGCGCCCTGGCGACCAGCACACCGCACGGCTTGTCGAGTTCGATGCCCAGAATCAGCCCTTGGCCGCGCACGGTGACAACGCCTTTCAAGCCGCCCAGCCGCGTTTGCAGTTGCTCCTTGATCCATCCGCCCACTTTGGTGGTATGAGCCAGCAGCTTGTCCTGCTCCATGATGTTCAGTGTGGTCAGTGCGGCGGTGGATGCCAGCGGATTGCCGCCGAAAGTCGAACCGTGATTGCCCGGCTTGAACGTGCCCGCTGCCTTGCCTGCGGCCAGACAGGCGCCCACCGGCACGCCCGAGCCCAAGCCTTTGGCCAGCGTCATCACGTCCGGCATGATATTGGTGTGCTGGAAGGCGAACCACTTGCCGGTCCGGCCCAGGCCGCATTGCACCTCGTCCAGCATCAGCAACCATTCGTGTTCGTCGCAGATCTTGCGCAGGCCTTGCAGGTAGCTGATGTCCGGCGTGCGGATGCCGCCTTCACCCTGGATCGGTTCAACCAGCACGGCGACGATATTCGGGGTGTGGGCCGCGACCTGACGGATAGCTTCGAGGTCGTCATACGGTACGCGCACGAAACCTTTCACCAGCGGCTCGAAGCCGGCCTGTACCTTGCGGTTGCCGGTGGCGGAGAGGGTGGCCAGCGTGCGGCCGTGGAAGGCTTTTTCCATCACGATGATGGTCGGCGTGTCAACGCCGCGCTGGTTGCCGTACATGCGTGCCAGCTTGATCGCGGCCTCGTTGGCCTCGCAGCCCGAGTTGCACAGGAACACTTCCTGCATGCCGGAGATCTCGCACAACTTGTCGGCGATCAGTTCCTGCTCGCGCACCTGATAGAGATTGGAGGTATGGATCAGCTTGCCGATCTGGGCGGAAAGCGCTGCGGTGAATGCGGGATGGGCATGCCCCAGGGTGTTGACCGCGATGCCGGAAAGGGCGTCAAGATAGCGCTTGCCGTTGATGTCCCACAGCCAAACCCCTTCACCGTGGGTGAAAGTGACATCCTGTCTTGCGTAAGTGTTCATCAAATGTGACATGGCAAGCTTCCCGGTCTTGTTGTATCTCTGATGTTCGAACTATAAACAAAAAAGGCCGACAACATCGTCGGCCTTTTGTCGCAGACTTAACGTCTGCAATATTATCAGGCCATCGCCTTGATCGCAGCGGACAATCGGCTCTTATGGCGTGCCGCCTTGTTCTTGTGGATGATCTTCTTGTCGGCGATGGAGTCCACCACGCTGGTGGATTCCTGGAACACTGCCTTGGCAGCGGCCTTGTCGCCGGCTTCGATCGCCTTGGCAACCTTCTTGATCGCAGTACGCAGCTCGGAACGCAGGCTGGTATTGTGGATGTTCTGTTTTACTGCCTGACGGGCACGCTTGCGGGCTTGTGCGCTATTTGCCATGACTACTCCTTGAGAATTCGGCTTTCCAGAAAGGCGCGCATTCTAGAGGCTAGTGCAAGGTTTTGCAAACTCTTTTTTAGGGGGCTGGCCGAGACATACCCGATTGCGGCGCAATGATATGATGCGCGCCATCTCGACCGGACGACCCGCAATCGCATGAACCTCCTTAAAGCCCTGGCCGCAGTCAGCAGCCTGACCTTGTTGTCGCGCGTGCTCGCCTTCG
This sequence comes from Gammaproteobacteria bacterium, assembly GCA_018813765.1. Lineage (GTDB taxonomy): Bacteria > Pseudomonadota > Gammaproteobacteria > Burkholderiales > Gallionellaceae > Sideroxyarcus. The sequence continues at coordinate 104,356 of JAHJBC010000012.1, forward strand.
TGCGCGACGTGCTGATCGCGCGGGTGTTCGGGGCGGGCATGGCGACCGACGCATTCTTTGTCGCCTTCAAGCTGCCCAACCTGCTGCGCCGCATGTTTGCCGAGGGCGCGTTCTCGCAGGCCTTCGTGCCTATCTTCGGCGAGTACAGGAACCGCAAGGGGCACGATGAGGCCAAGCTGCTGGTGGATCATGTCACCACGCTGTTGGCCATTATCCTGTTCTTTGTCACCCTAATCGGCATCATCGCCGCGCCCATCCTTGTATATATAAGTGCGCCCGGTTTCGCCGAGGACGCCGCGAAGTTCGATCTGACCGTGCAGTTGCTGCGCATCACCTCGCCCTACATATTCTTTATATCGCTGGTCGCCGTGGCGGCGGGCATCCTCAATACCTATAACAAGTTCTGGGTGCCGGCCTTCGCGCCGGTGCTGCTCAACATCTGTTTTATCGCCGCCGCGCTGTGGCTGGCGCCGTATTGCGATCCGCCCATCCTGGCGATGGGTTGGGCGGTATTCGTCGGCGGCGTGGTGCAGCTCGCGTTCCAGATCCCGTTCCTGAAGAAGATCGGCATGCTGCCGAAATGGAGCCTGAACCTGAAAGACGCGGGCGTGTGGCGCATCATCAAACAAATGGGGCCGGCGCTGTTCGGCGTGTCCATCGCGCAGATCAGCCTCATCATCAACACCATCTTCGCCTCGTTCCTGATGGCGGGCAGCGTGTCCTGGCTGTATTACGCCGACCGGTTGATGGAATTTCCTGCCGGCCTGCTGGGAGCGGCGCTGGGCACCATCCTGCTGCCGTCGCTCTCGAAGCACTTTGCCGACAACAGCACGGCGGAGTATTCGAAACTGCTGGACTGGGGCCTGCGCCTGGTGTGCATGCTGACGCTGCCGGCCGCCCTGGCGCTGGGCATGATCGCCGTGCCTTTGCTCTCCACCTTCTTCCAGCACGGCGAATTCACCCCCACCGACGTGCTGAAGACCAGCTACGCGCTGGTCGGCTACAGCGTCGGCCTCATCGGTATTATCGCGGTGAAGGTGCTGGCCCCCGGTTTCTACGCGCGCCAGGACATCAAGACCCCGGTCAAGATCGGCATCGCCACCCTGCTCGCCACGCAGTTGATGAACATCCTGTTCGTGTTCGTGCTCGACCTGCAGCATGCCGGGCTGGCGCTGGCCATCGGCCTCGGCGCCTGCTTCAACTCCGCCATCCTGTTCTACTTTTTGCGCAAGCGCGCCATCTACCAACCCGAACCCGGCTGGGGCAAGTTCTTTCTGAAGTTGTGTGCGGCGCTGCTGGCGCTGGGGCTTATGCTCTGGTTCGGCATGGGCAGCCAGCAGCATTGGCTGGAGACGGGCGGCTGGGCGCGCATCTTCCATCTGTCCTGGCTGGTGGTGGCGGGTGTGGCGGTGTATTTCGCCGTGTTGTTCGTGCTTGGATTCCGCCTCAGGGATTTCGCCAAGCGCGGCGCCTGAGCGCTACTTACCTCCCGCTTCGCGCATCGTCAGATACGCGCGCAGGTCGAACTCCAGTTGCGCGTAATCCGGCTCCATGTGTAAACACAGTTGATAGAACGCCTTGCCGTGCTCGCGCTCCTTCATATGCGCCAACTCGTGCACCACGATCATGCGCAAAAACTCCGCCGGCATCTCGCGGAACATTGCCGCGATGCGTATCTCGCGCTTGCTCTTGAGATTGCCTCCCTGCACTCGCGAGACGGTGGTGTGCGTTCCCAGCGCGTTTTTGATCACATGCAACTTGCTATCGTACGCCACCTTGCTCAACTGGCCGACATTGCCCATGTGCTCGTTCTTGATCTCCTGCACGTAGTCGTACAACGCCTTGTCCGTGCGCACCTCGTGCGCCAGCGGATACTTCTGCCGCAACAGGTCGGCGAGTTTGCCTTGGGCGATCAATTCTTGAACTTGTGCGATCAGGGCGGCGGGATAACCGGCGAGGTAGTTGGGGGAGGACTTGGGACGCATGGCAGGATTCCAAGGAGAGGTGCGGCTCTGAAATTATGGCTTCTATTAACTGTGCGGACGGTCGGCTATGTTTTTTTTTGCATCCCCAAACCCGCCAATCGGTCAGCATCTTTTACATTCTTCGTATCTGGCGGCTTACAGTTCCATTGCCGATAACAATTGGTGCAAATCAACGGGTTTGAATAACACTTCCCAGCGGGCTGATTGCAATATCGAGATTTGAGCCGTCGATGTATTCCCCGTCAACAGCACAGCCTTGATGGGGGCTGCCGACTTCGCCTGAATGGCATCGAGCAACTGCAGTCCGTCCATGCCGGGAAGACGATAATCAGAAATGTAACAGTCTGCTCCCATTGTCTGCGCGCCCCCAAGTGCGTCTTCCGCCGTATCGAAGAGAGTGACGCGTGCGCCTTCCATTTCAAATGTCAGCTTGAGGGCCTCTGCCACCGTCGCATCGTCTTCGACGACCACGATCCGCTTGCCGACAAGGCGAGCTTTTGCAATGGATTCCGGGCTTGCGCAAGCCGGAATCGCCGGGGCATACGCGTTCGATTTATTGGCCAGCGGCACGTTGAGTGCAAATACCGAGCCTTTACCTTCACGGGAACGAACGCGCACCCCAACGTCGAGCAATTTGCTCAGTCGTCTGACAATGGACAAACCCAGGCCAACGCCCTTGCTTCGATCCCGTTCCGGATTGCCGACCTGGAAGTATTCCTCGAATATCGAGTCCGTCTGCCCGGCGGCAATGCCGATACCCGTATCCCATATCTGAATCAGTGCGTGATCACCCCTCTGCCGGATGCTCACCAGAACACCGCCGCGTGCAGTGTATTTCACGGCATTGCTGACGAGGTTGCGCAACAGGGTCAGCAGCAAATTGTCGTCGCTGAACAATGCCAGGCCTTGCCGCGGACAAAAGAGATTGAGGCTCAGATTCTTCTCCCGGAAAACAGCATCAAACTCGGCTGCGATCACCCCGAGTAAGTCCGCTGCCTGAATGACCACGGGCTGCGGCTTGATCTTGTCGGCATCAAGCAGCGATATATCGAGTAATTCGTTCAGAAGTTCGCTCAGGGAGTTCACCGACTTCGAGAGACTGCAGCTGATTTTTTTCTGATTTTCGTCCAGTCCACTCATGGCCAAGGCATCGTTGAACAGCCGGATGGCCTGAAGCGGTTGCCGCATGTCGTGGCTGGCCGCAGCGAGGAAGTGCGATTTGGCCTGGGTGGCCTCTTCGGCGGTTTCCTTGGCAATTGAGAGGGCGAGCGTGCGATCTTCGACCAGCTTTTCCAGGTGATGTCGGTGCCGCTCAAGCTCGGCTGCGTTGCACTTGTGCTCGGTGATGTCGGTGATGACAAGGCGCAACTGGGTTGATGTGTTGCGTATCTCGTTCTGGAATTCAGGATCGTCAAGGTTGTTCGAGCTCAGCGAATCGTCTGCCCGCAGCGAAGTTATCTGGGCATGGAAATTGGTGCCATCGAGGCGCTTGATCTGAAGCTCGCAACTCTGCCTCCCGTCCCGCTTCAACACACCCAGAAAATGGTGATCCCATTGATCGCTATACTCGGGGGCGATAAAGCGGGAGAAGCGGCGATTTAACAGCCACTTGCGTTCCGCTCCCAATAGCGTTGAGCCGGTTTGATTCGCGTCGGTGATCATGCCGTGGCGATTTAGCGTGATGTAGCCAACGGGAGCGAATTCATAGAGATTCACATAGCGGTCGCGCAATGTTACCAAGGCGATCTGTGTCTGCTGCAACTCCTCAATCTGCATTTCCAGCTCGATCTGATACACCTGGAGTTCGTGCTGGTATTCCGCGGAAGGGCTTCGCTTCGGCATGAGTGCAAGCCGCGCCTCTGCGTCCAGGCGCAGAGAGCCTTTCGGGATTGGCTTTGCATCTCCCGAATTTTCTTTCGCATCATGATCGAAATGTACTGACATACCCGCCACTCCCTGCATTACGCGTTACAGTCTTTGGAATACCCCTCGGGAGGAGGTTAACGCTACTCTTGTTGTGTGGTTATTGGTATATCTTTTTTTTCGATGCCAATCTCCAGTGGCCGCAACAATTTTGAAGCGATGCTTCAGGCTGTCATTCGGGGTACGCCAAAGCTGACGCGGAGAACGGCAAATTCTGCTGAATTACCGCGAGTTGCAGCAGCAGGAGCAGGTGCAACGTCTCAAATCGCCGGAGTCGGCTTCTTCCCGGGTTTCTTTACTTCCTTGTTCTTGCGCCAGCAAGTCGCTGGTTATGCACAGGAATAACGGGCTAACAAGAAGTGGCTGGTTATTGCTGGCGCGTTACCGTTTCCTGAGCGGGTCCAGCAAAGACGATAGCCCGTTATGGTCCATCTCCTGCATCAGCGCCAGCAGTATGCCGATCTCGCCGGGCGGGAAGCCTTTGCGGGCGAACCAGTTGAGGTAGTTGCCGGGCAGGTCGGCGATGAGGCGTCCCTTGTATTTGCCGTAGGGCATCTCGCGGGTGACCAGCAGTTGCAGGAGTTCGGGATTCATTTATGCAGTCAGGTGCAAAGCCTTCGCCACCACCTCGCGCGTCAGGTGCGGCGCGAGCAGTTCGATGAAATGATAACCGAAGCCGCGCAGGTACTGGTTCTTGCGGATGGCGATGCGGGTGGTGCTGGGCTGGATCAAATGCCCGGCGTCGATCATGCGCAGGTGGCGGTCGCGATCCGGGATGAAGGCCATCTGCGCCACGATGCCGACGCCCATTCCCAATTCCACATAAGTCTTGATCACGTCGGCGTCGATGGCGGTGAGCGCGATGTTGGGTTCGATACCGGCATCGTGGAATGCCTGGTTGATCTTGTTGCGGCCGGTGAAGGCGAAGTCGTAGGTGATGATGGGATATTGCGCCAGCTTCTTCAGCGTCAGCTTCTTTTCCAATAGCAGCGGATGCTTGGGCGGCACGACCACGCAGTGATGCCATTCGTAGCAGGGCAGGGTGACCAGTTCGTCATACAAGGCCAGACTTTCGGTGGCGATACCGATATCCATTTCACCGCTCAACACCATCTCGGCGATCTGCGTCGGGCTGCCTTGGTGCAGACCCAGTTTTATATTGGGAAAAGCCTTGGTGAATTCCTTGACCACCTGCGGCAGCGCGTAGCGAGCCTGGGTGTGGGTGGTGGCGATGGAGAGGTTGCCGCTGTCCTGGGTGCGGAACTCCTGCCCGACATGTTTAAGGTTCTCGGTCTCGTGCAGCATGCGCTGCGCGATCTCCAGCACGGCCTTTCCCGGCTCGGTGATGGCGACGACGCGCTTGCCGTTGCGCACGAAGATGTCGATGCCCAGTTCCTCTTCCAGTAGTTTGATCTGTTTGCTCACGCCGGGCTGCGAGGTGTACAGCGCGTTGGCGGCGTCGGAGATGTTCAGGTTGCAGCGCACGATCTCGTTCAGATATCTCAATTGCTGCAGATTCACTATTCCCTCCTTATAACTATCGGTTATGTAGAAGTAACAATAAAGTATTTCTGAAAATAAAGATAGATTCCTAGAATGCGCCTCATTCGAGTGAGGTGAATATGGATTGGCTCTACACAGTTTCCGGTTTTCTGGTCGGTTTGATCGTCGGGGTGACCGGCGTCGGAGGCGGGTCGTTGATGACCCCGCTGCTGGTGCTGTTCTTCGGCGTCTCGCCCGCCACGGCGGTCGGCACCGATCTGCTGTATGCCTCCATCACCAAGTCGCTGGGCGGTTGGGTGCACAGCCGCAACGGCAGCGTGGACTGGAAGATCGTCGGTCTGCTGAGCCTGGGCAGCCTGCCCGCCGCGTTGCTGACCATCGCACTGTTCAAGTACCTCGGTCTCGACGAGAACTCCCTGAAGGGGCTGGTCACCGGCGTGCTGAGCGTCGCCCTGCTGCTGACCGCGACTGCGCTGTTGCTGAAAGACTGGATCAAAAAGATCGCGCAGCGCGAAGACGGCACGGTGTACGAACTGCATCACCGCCATCTGGCGCCCGCAACCATCATTACCGGTGCCATCGTCGGCGTGCTGGTGACCATCTCTTCCATCGGCGCCGGGGTGTTGGGCACGGTGGCGCTGCTGTTCCTGTATCCGCGCCTGACTACGGTCAAGGTGGTGGGCACCGACATCGCCCACGCCGTGCCGCTCACCGCCATCGCCGGTCTTGGTCATCTGGCGCTGGGTACGGTAGATCTGGTGCTGCTGGGTTCGTTGTTGCTGGGCTCCCTGCCGGGTATCTATGTCGGCAGCCACCTCTCCGCGAAAGTCCCGGAAAAAGTATTGCGTCCGATCCTGGCAGTGATGCTGCTGATCATCGGTACCAGACTGGTATTGCATTAACAAACAACTGGTCCACGAAAGACACGAAAGGCACGAACAAAACCGAAACATTGGCTTCTCTGCTTGAGGAATGAGTGGACTCTTTTCGTGACTTTCGTGTTTTTCGTGGACAAAAGATTCTCTGATTGAAAGGTATATGAAATGAGCCTGAACAACCGCAACCTGTCCGACCTGGAAGAGATCGACCGCTTCGAGCAGGCGATCACCGGCTTCAACGCGGGCGAGATCGATCCGGACCGTTTCATGGCGATGCGCCTGCAACAAGGCGTGTACGGCCAGCGCCAGCCGGGTGTGAACATGCTGCGCATCAAGGTGCCCGGCGGACGCCTGACGGCGGTGCAACTGGAGGTGATCGCCGATCTGGCCGAAGACTTCTCGCAGCACAAGATGGCGCACCTGACCACACGCCAGGACATACAGGTGCATTTCATTCCCCTTGCACAGGTTCCGGCGGCGTTGCGCCGACTGGCTGGCGTCGGGCTGACTTCGCGCGAGGCGTGCGGCAACAATGTGCGCAACATGACCGCCTGCCCGTTGGCGGGCGTGTGCCCGAAAGAGCATGTGGATGTGGGCCGGCATGTGGATGGTGCCACCGCGCACTTCCTGCGCAACCCGCTCAACCAGCAGTTGCCGCGCAAGTTCAAGATCTCGTTCTCCGGCTGCGAGGCGGATTGCGCGCAGTCGCTGCTGCACGATCTCGGCGTGATCGCGACAATCAAGGACGGCCAGCCGGGATTCCGGATCAGGGCGGGTGGCGGACTGGGACACAAACCGCGCGAAGCTATCGTGGTGGAGGAATTCATTCCCGAGCACGAATTGCTGTTTGCGATGGAAGCGCTGCTGACTTTGCACAACAAGTATTCGGACCGCACCAAGCGGGCCAAGTCGCGCATCAAGTTCCTGGTCGAGCGTTTCGGCGCGGAAGGTTTTGTGGAGAAGTATCGCGAGGAATTCGGGCGCACCAAACAGGCGCTGGCCAACAAGCCTTACCCGCAGGGCGAGTGGAGTCTCCCTCACCCTCAATCCCTCTCCCAGAGGGAGAGGGAAGCAAAGCCCTTCTCCCTCTGGGAGAAGGGTTGGGATGAGGGAGCACCCGGTCAAGGCGCGCCGCGCAAGCTTTTCGTACAGAAGCAGGCAGGGTTATATGTGTTCCCCATCGCGCTGTCCATCGGCGACGTGACGGCGGTGCAACTGCGCGGGCTGGCGAACGTGTTGCAGGAATTGGGACTGGACGAGGTGCATACCACGCAGGACCAGAATCTCGCGGTCCTCAATGTGCCGCAAAAAATGGTGGCGGCATTGCGTGCGGGCATCGCGGTGCACGGCCTGCAAGAGCCGGTGACGGGCGACAACGTGGTGGCTTGCCCAGGTTCTTCCACCTGCCGCCTGGGGCTGACCTCCAGCACGGTGCTGGGGCCGCTGCTGTCCGGAGGCCGCGCCGACCTGAACATCCGCGTGTCGGGCTGCCACAACGGTTGCGCGCAACCGGAGACCGGCGACATCGGCATCTACGGCGAGGCCAAGCGTTTGCACGGCAAGCTGGTGCCGCATTACCAGATGTATTTCGGCGGGAAGGGTGCGGCTGGCGGTGCGCTGGCGCTGAAAGGGCCGTCGCTGCCGGCGGCACGGATCAGGGAAGCCATCGCCCGCGTGCAGCAGGCACATCTGGCGAGTGGTGACGAGAGCTTCTTCGTCTGGGCACGCAAGCAGGAACCGGATTTCTTCAAGGCACTGCTGGCCGATCTGGCGGAAGTGTCGGCGAATGAATTGCAGTCAGTGATGCACGACTTCGGCGACAAGACCGACTTCCGCGTGGTGAACCTGGGCGGCGGCGAATGCGCGGGCGCATCGCAGGTGCTGATCGGCGCGAACTTCTTCGAGGCGGCGCACGAGCGCGAGTATCGCAATGCGCTGGTGTTCCAGCGCAAGTACGTGGAAGCGGCGCAGTGCAACGAGTCGATCCTGCGTCTGCTCGGCTCCGGCGTGGCGCAGTTGCTGGGCGGCAAGCGCCAGGACGACCTCAAGGTGCTGGCGCTGGAGCTCAACCTGCTGGCGCCGGAAGAGATCGCCGCCGAGTTCGCCCATGCGGCAGTGGATGCGGCAGCGCATGAAGAAGTGGATGTGGAAGCAGTGGCAGCAGCAAGCGCAAGAGTGGATGCGTGGACAGTGAAGGTGGCGGAGTTTGCCACCGCAAAAGACGGACAACTTGACCTGAAGGAGGCATTGCCAAAATGAATACAGAACTGAACCAGAAGATCACCGCCACCATCGCGGTTTTGCAGGAAGCATCGCGGATATATTCCCCCGTGGTGTTCGCCAACAGCCTGGGCGCGGAAGACATGGTGCTGACCGACCTGATCGCCAAATTTCAGCCGGACATCGAGATGTTCAGCCTCGACACCGGCCGTCTGCCGAAAGAGACCTACGACCTGATCCAGGAAGTGAGCGAACAGTACACCATCCCGCTCAAGGTCTACTTCCCCGACAGCAAACTGACTGAAGAGTATGTCAGCAAGAACGGTATCAACGGTTTCTACGACAGCGTCGAGAGCCGCAAGGCTTGCTGCTTCGTGCGCAAAGTGGAACCGCTGCGCCGTGCCCTCAAAGGTAAGGGCGCATGGATCACCGGCATGCGGCGCGACCAGGCAGTCACGCGCGGCACGCTGGAGGTGTCGGCGTTCGACAACGACAACGGCCTGCAGAAACTCAACCCGCTGCTGGACTGGTCGAACAACGACGTGTGGGCGTACATCCGCAAGTACGACGTGCCCTACAACAAACTGCACGACCAGTTCTACCCCAGCCTGGGTTGCGCCCCTTGCACCCGCTCCATCTCGCCGGGCGAGGATATTCGCGCCGGTCGCTGGTGGTGGGAGAGTCCCGAGAGCAAGGAGTGCGGATTGCATGCGAGCAATACTTCGCTCAAGGCGAGCCGGGAGCGCATCAACGAGATCGCGGCGCAGGCTAAACAGGAAGTAAAGCAGCCCGCTTGAATTGACGCGGAATAACAGAAAGAAAACCCATGTCCACGAAAAACACGAAAGACACGAACAAGGCAACAAGAGAAATTTCCATGTGACACATGGATGTGACATTAACTCTCAGGATGTTGTGTATTTGTTCGTGCTTTTCGTGTTTTTCGTGGACAGATAGTTTTTGAATTTTGATTGAGCATGTAGGGTGCAATAAGCGAAGCGCATTGCACCAATCGATTTAAATCCGGCGCAATGCCCGTTGGTTATTGCGCCCTACATTATTTTGAGGATGATCATGAAACTGGTTGAGGACAATTTGCGCAAGCACACATTCACCCACCTGGACGCGCTGGAGAGCGAATCCATCCACATCATGCGCGAGGTGGCGGCGGAGTGCAGGAATCCCGCGCTGTTGTTCTCCGGCGGCAAGGATTCCATCGTGATGCTGCGCTTGGCGGAGAAGGCGTTCCGTCCGGCGAAGTTTCCCTTCCCGCTGGTGCACATCGACACCGAGCACAACTTTCCCGAGGTGATCGAGTGCCGCGACAAGCTGGCTGCCGATCTGGGTGAGCGGCTCATCGTGCGTTCGCTGGAAGATTCGATCAAACGCGGCAGCATCGTCATCAAGGACGAGAGCAAACCGCGCAACCCGTTCCAGTCGGTGACGCTGCTGGAGACCATCGCCGAGTTTGGTTTCGATGCCTGCCTGGGAGGTGCACGGCGTGATGAGGAAAAGGCGCGCGCCAAGGAACGCATCTTCTCCTTCCGCGACGAGTTCGGCCAATGGGACCCGAAGAACCAGCGCCCGGAGTTGTGGGACACCTACAACACCCGCGTGCATGCGGGCGAGAACATTCGCGTGTTCCCGATCAGCAACTGGACCGAGATGGATATCTGGGAATACATAGGCCGCGAGAAGCTGCACATTCCGAATATCTACTTTGCGCATGAGCGCGAAGTCATCCGTCGCAACGGCAACGTGATTCCGATGTCGCATCTGGTGCAGCCGAAGCCGGGCGAGAAGGTGGAGATCGCCACCGTGCGCTTCCGCACCGTGGGCGACATGACTTGTACCGCGCCGGTGGAATCTAACGCGCGCACGGTAGAAGAGATCATCGAAGAGACCGCGACCACGCGCATCACCGAACGCGGCGCGACACGCATGGACGACCAGACTTCGGATGCGTCGATGGAGTTGCGCAAGAAAGAAGGCTACTTCTAGGCCGTCATCCCGGCGTAGGCCGGGATCCAGTCAGAATACAAATCCCCGCAACGCGGGACAACGCCAAAAGGCATGTTGAATAAAACCGCTGGATTCCGGCCTTCGCCGGAATGACGGGGGCGGAAAAATTTGAGGATTTAATTATGAGCAATACGACACAACTACTCCGCTTCATCACCGCCGGTTCCGTCGACGACGGCAAAAGCACCCTCATCGGCCGCCTGCTGCACGATTCGAAATCCATCTTCGAAGACCAGTTCTCGGCCATCTCAAAAACCAGCGAGAAGCGCGGCATGGCGGCGGTCGATCTGTCGCTGCTCACCGACGGTCTGCAAGCCGAGCGCGAACAGGGCATCACCATCGACGTGGCCTATCGCTACTTCGCCACGCCGAAACGCAAGTTCATCATCGGCGATACGCCGGGGCATGAGCAGTACACGCGCAACATGGTAACGGCTGCCTCTACTGCAAATCTGGTGGTGATCCTGATCGACGCGCGCAAGGGCGTGCTGACGCAGACGCGCCGCCATAGTTTTCTGGCCAGTCTGGTCGGGGTGCCGCATGTGGTGCTGGCGGTGAACAAGATGGATATGGTCGATTACTCGCAGGAGCGTTTCGACGAGATCGTGGCCAAGTACAAGGTCTTCGCGGCGCAACTTGGTTTGCACGACGTACATTGCATCCCGCTTTCCGCGCTGAACGGCGACATGGTGGTGGACAGGGGCGACAAGCTCGACTGGTACAAAGGCCCGGCACTGCTGGAACTGCTGGAGAAGGTGGAGATCGACCACGACGTAAACACCAGCGACTTCCGCTTCCCGGTGCAGTGGGTATGCCGCCCGCAGACCGACGAGCATCATGACTTCAGAGGCTTTGCCGGGCGCATCGAAGCGGGCGAAGTATCGGTGGGGGACGAGATCACCATCCTGCCGTCCGCCCGCACGACCAGGGTCAAAGAGATATCCACCTACGACGGCAAGTTGCAGACCGCATTCGCGCCACAATCGGTGACGCTCACGCTGGAAGATGAGATCGACGTATCGCGTGGCGACATGTTCGTCAGTGCGGACGGCACGACACGGTGCGCGAACGCGGCGGGTGCGGGAGTGCCGTCCGACGGCCCCCTCCCGCAAACGGCTGGCTCCGCCAGTAACGTGTCGGGGGCCGGCACGCATTTTCCAAAAGTGAGGAAGGAGTTTGAGGCCACCCTGTGCTGGCTGTCCGAGTCCCCGCTGGACAAGAACCGCAAGTACCTGGTCAAACATACCACGCGCACGGCGAAGGCGCTGTTCTCGCGCCTCGACTACCGGGTGGACGTAAACACGCTGGAGCGGCACAGTGCGGACAAGCTGCATATGAACGACATTGCACGCGTCGCGATCAAGACCCAACAGCCGCTGGTGTTCGACAGCTACGAGATCGACCGTGCCACCGGCAGCTTCATCGTCATCGACGAGGCGAGCAACAACACCGTGGCGGCGGGCATGATCGCCTGATCCATCCAGGCGGGCTTCCTGCCATGAAATGCGCCAGCCCCCCCGGCTGGCGCATTGTCACGCCCCGCAGATTCCATGTATCCTGCCAAGCATATAAAGAGCCAGTGCCGTCCGGCATAAGGCCGTCCGCCCGGGGGGAACATGAATCTCAACAAGAAGGTCACGTTGTCTTCACTGACGCTGGCTGCGGTTATGATCGCCGTGCTGGTCGCCGTCAGTCTGCTGTCGTTCCGCCAGTTCTCCATCCTTGCCGCGCAGTCGCAGGTGCGCACCGCAGCGGAGATCATTCGCGTCAGCCTGACCGAAGACATGGTCAACGGCGTCATCAGCAAGCGCGAGGGACTGTTGCAGCGTCTCGGCGAGGTGCCGGGGCTGAAATCGGTGCACGTCGTGCGCGGCAGCAACGTCGAGCGTCAGTACGGCAAGGGGTCCGAGAAGGAAGGCACGACGGATGCCGTCGAGCTCAAGGTGTTGCAGAACGGGGAAGCGTATTTCACCGTGGACGACGAGCCGGCCAATCCGGTGTTTCGCGGCACCATTCCCTTTGTCGCTACCAGCAAGGGCAGTCCGGTGTGCATGCAATGCCATGATGTGCCGGAAGGCACCGTGCTGGGGGCAGTGACGGTCACCATGTCCATCGACCACATGAAGGACGACGCGATCTTCGTCTCCACCATCATGGTCGCGGCGGTGGCCGTGTTCATGCTGCTGATGCTGATCGTGCTCCGCCGCATGGTCAGTCCGATGATCACCACTGCCAGGGATGTTCAGGATGCGGTGAGCCACGCGATACGCGGCGATTTCCACGCCAACATTCAGCAGCGCACCAACGACGAGATCGGCCAGGTCGCGCAGGATGTGAACAAGCTGATGCTGTTCCTGCACAAGGGATTGAGCGATATCCGCCAGGACGTCGCCCTGCTGCTCAAGCACAAACCGGCGGAAGAGGGCAACCTGCTCGACACCACCGTGCAGATGGTGCAGGGGCTGATCGATGCCTCGCAGTTCAAGCAGGCCATCGAGGAGGACGAGACCAAGACCGAGATCTACCAGCGTCTCTCCACCGCCCTGCAGGAGCGCTTCGATGTGAAACACTTCTCGATCTACGAAGTGAAATCCAGCAAGAACCAGATGATTTCCATGGTGGTGGACGGCGATCTTGGCGCCGCCTGCCACTGGTGCGACCCGCAGATACTGCTGCGCTCCGAGACCTGCCGCGCGCGCCGCACCGGCCACATCGTCGACAGCATGGAAACCCCCGGCATCTGTTTCGCCTTCAATCCCCCCGCCGACGGCACCGGATACCGCCACATCTGCTTCCCCATTATGCAGTCCGGCATGGTCGGCGGCGTAGTGCAACTTGTGTTTCCGGCTGAAGAGACCCCGCGCATCCGCGAGTTCGTTCCCTACCTGCGTGTCTACCTGCGCGAAACGGCGCCGGTGCTTGAAGCCAAGCGGCTGATGGATACCCTGCGCGAGGCCAACCTGCGCGACGCCATGACCGGCCTGCACAACCGCCGCTTTCTGGAGGAATACACCGAGACGCTGGTGGCCGGCACGCAGCGGCGCAAGACGCAGATGTCCATCCTCATGCTCGACCTCGACTTCTTCAAGATGGTCAACGACACCTATGGCCACGACGCCGGCGACACCGTGCTCAAGGCGCTGGCCAAGGTGCTGAGCCAGTCGGTGCGCGCTTCGGACATGGTGATCCGCTACGGCGGCGAGGAATTCATGATCATCCTGCAGGACACCGACGGCGAAAGCGCCGGACTGGTGGCCGAGAAGATCCGTGCTGCCGTCGAAGCGCTCAAGGTACAATTGGCCGCCACGGTGCTGCAGAAGACCATCTCCATCGGCTATGCTGTATTCCCGACCGACAGCGACACCTTCTGGCAGACCGTCAAATATGCCGACGTGGCCCTGTACCGCGCCAAGGAGACGGGACGCAACCGGGTGTTGCGCTTCACCCCCGACATGTGGACGGACGAAAAGACCTACTGATAACCGATAGAGAACATGAGCCTGCTGTCACTGATCGCCGCACTGCTGCTTGAGCAAGTCCATCCGCTGCATTCACGCAAATACCTGTACACCTGGCTAGCCGGCTATGTGGAATACTTCCAGCGCAGCTTCAATGCGGGCGAGCGTTCGCACGGGGTCATTGCCTGGGTACTCGCAGTCGCCGGGCCGCTGGTGCTGGTCGTCTCGGTGCATTGCCTGCTGCTCGACCTGCATCCCGCCTTCGCCTGGGCCTTCAGCGTGCTGGTGCTCTACCTCACCATGGGCTTCCGCAAGTTCAGCCATTACTACACCGACATCCACAACGCGCTGCGCGAAAACGACGAAAGCGAGGCGCGCCGCCTGCTGGGCGAGTGGCTGGGCAAATCCTGCAACGAACTGAGCCGCGAAGAACTGGCAAGAGTCACCATCGAACAGGCCTTGCTGTGTTCGCACCGCAACGTGTTCGGCGTCGTGTTCTGGTTCGTCATCTTCATGATGCTGGGGCTGGGGCCGGTCGGCGCCATCCTTTATCGCCTTGCCCTGTTCATCAACGGGCGCTGGGGCGAGCAGAACGAAGACGGGTTCGCCGGATTCGGCGAGTTCGCGCGGCAGGCCTACCACATCGTGGAATGGCTACCGCTGCGCCTCACCGCCGCCACCTTCGCCATCGTTGGCAACTTTGAAGACACCGCCTACTGCTGGCGCAACCAGGCCGCAGACTGGCCCGACCCCGAAGCCGGCATCCTGCTCGCCGGCGGCGCCGGCGCCCTCGGCGCGAAACTGGGGCAGACCATCGTACTGGACGGTCAACCGTCATTCCGGCCCGAGATCGGTACTGGAGACGATGCGGATGTGGACATCATGCAAAGCGCCATCGGCCTGGTGTGGCGTGCTTTGCTGTTTCAACTGTTCATGTTGCTGATGCTGACAGTGGCGAATCTGCTGGGCTAGCGCGGCCTCACCCGCAGCGAAACAATCAATCCCCGTCGGCGGCTTGCAGGTCGCCGACCCCCTCCCGATAAAATCACAAATCTCTGTCGTCTTTTCTTCGTCGCGTGCGTTTTAAGCACTAGCGGGGATGAATTCGCAGTTCCAGCTCATCAGCAACCGCATGAACAAAAACATATCCCGGACGCAGGCGGCCGGGTTGCACTTCAACCAGACGATGGGAGATTCTCAAATGACAAAGCTGAAAAGACTGACAGAATTTGGCGTGATCGCGGCCATGCTGGCCGCAGCCACACTGGCCGCATGCGGCGGCGGCGCATCAACCACCAGCGAAGGAATCCAGCAAACCTACACCACCACCGCCGGGGTGGGCGAAGTGATGCAGTTCCAGATCGACACCACCAACCTCACCTACACCTACACCATCGTAGGCACCAGCTACGCCGCCTCCGGCGTCGCCGTCGGCCAGAGCAGCAGCGGCGCATTGACCAGCAACCGCGACGGCACCTATGCCGTAGGCGTTTCCGCCGACGGCTTCATCCACTCCGGCAGGGTGCGCCCCGTGCGCGCCATGTTCGTCGGCCATGTGGTGATCGATACCATAGGCGGTACAGAACGTATCCCCGTGTTCGGCCTCTCCAACCCCATCACCACCGTGGCCGAACTGGCGGACGACTTTAACTTCGAAGGCTTCTCCTGCAACGCGCGCGGCATCGCCAACACGTTCGGCAGGGGCGGCTGTCTTGCGCACTACGGCACCAGCAACATCGACACCGCAGGCAACTACGCCATCTGCGTCGGCGGCGACCTGAGCGACACCGCGACACATCCCTGCACCACCCAGTTGAGCGGCACACTGCAGGCAGTTGCAGCCTATCCCGGCGTGTTCGACTACATCGGCTCCGGCGGCCACATCGGCTGGCTGTTCGCCTTCACCGCTGCCAACGGCAAAAAGATCATGGTCGTCGACCACGACGACCAGGTCTCGCTGAGACATGAATTCGGCCACTCCGTATTCACCAGCTCAGTCGCCCTCAACTCAGGCGATGCCGACGGCCACTACTTCGTCAAAAACAACCAGAGCGGCGAACACCTGGTCACCATCGCGGGCGATACCATGACAATGACACTGCATCCCGGCGTCACAGGCACACTCGCCTACAACTCGCCGTGGAACGGCATGGTGAGCTACGACATCCCGGCCTCGGGCGTAACAGCCGGCACCTCCGGCATCGCAATGGCGGCAGGCACCGGCGTCTACACCAGCATCAACGACGACGACCCCACCCGGTTCGCGGTGGGCTTCAAATATCGGTGAAAGAGAGTTGTGGAAGAATCCCTCCCCGGTTGGGGAGGGATTTTTTTGCGGTGGGGAAGTTGGATGGGCGGATTCTCGGCCGAAGCGGCCAGCTCATCTTGCACTTGAATCCGGCAGCATCACATACAAGCAGTCAGGTTGCGCGGCGCGCCACTTTGGGCACGACCGCTCGAACGTTGGGTTGGGCTGCGTCACGTCGTTTGATTGGCTGTGGAATGAACTCAATTTTGAGCGTACAACCCACCGCATCAGCATATCTCTTGAGCGATGCCATGGAAGGCGCATGTTTCCCAGCGCCTTCAAGTCTTGATACGGCGCTCTTGGTTGTGCCCATACGATCAGCTACTGCTTCTTGAGTAAGGCCCGCGCGGGTGCGTGCGGACAGCATTTCGTGCGCGAGTGCATACTCGGTTTCGAGGGCATCATAGGCTTCGCGAAAGCCACGGCGTTTTGATGCTTTTTCAATAAATGCTTTCTGGTTGTGCGGCACAGGATCGTATTTAAGATCAGTCATTTTGTATCTCCTTCATTCGCTTGCGTGCAAGCTTGGTTTCCTGCGGCGGCGTTTCCTGTGATTTTTTTATGAAAGCATGCAGTAACACTACGCGCTGGCCAACAAGAAAACAGTAGAACGCTCGTCCAATGTTTGATTTGCCGCGTGGCCGTAATTCAAACAAACCTCCACCAAAAGCACGTGAATGTGGCAAACGCAAATTCGGGCCATGCTCGATAAGAAGTTCGACAATTTTTGCGTAGTCTGCGACAACATCCACAGGCCAAGCCTCAATAGTGGCTTGCACCTTTGCATGAAAATATTCGATGGAATATGTCATGCTTGAAGGTTAGCAAATGTGCTAACCAGAGTCAATGCTGGGAGGAGTGCAGGTGGCTGGATCTCGGCCTGAACGGCCTTCGAACTGCACTGGTTAGATGTCTGCAACCGATACAAACCGATCGTTGCTCAAAACTCTTGCCATGCCGCCCCCATATCATTGCCAGTGATAAACTGGTGGCGGATTTTTTTGAGGAAGTGAAGAGGTGGCGCGATGAAAACAGTAACGATTGACGTCCGGCCCTTGGCCGACACCTTGGGCGATTTCACCCAGACTTGGAAGAGCGGAAAAGCCTCCGCACCGCGCATTAGCTTCGAATCCCCCGAACTGCTGTTCAAGACCCTGTCCGGTAAACGCTGGGAACTGCTGAACGCCATGACCGGCGCAGGCCCCATGTCCATCCGTGAAGCCGCGCGGCGAGTCGAGCGCGATGTCAAAGCAGTGCATGGCGATGTCACGGCGCTGCTCAATGCGGGGATTTTGAGCAAGACCGATGACGGGATGATTGTGTTTCCCTACGACGTCATCCATGTGGATTTCATGCTCAAGGCGGCGTGATGATTCAGAAAGCGTGGTCTCTCCCTGACTGTTTACAGAAGTAATCGAAAATGAAATGAAACAACAAACGGAGACACCAACAAGATGTACGAGGTAACTTCCCATTTCAAGAAGGCAGGGGCTGTTGTGATGGATAGATTCAGCACTCAACCAGAAGCACTAGCCTTTGCCCGGGATGCTGTCGACACCATCGAACCAGAAGCAGGTGATTCGCTAGTCTCTGTCACCGTAACCAATCAAGCCACCAAAAAAGTCTTGAGCACCTTCTATCCAGATTTCTATGAAGCTGAATGCCTGGATGACGATGATGACGGCTAATCGGTGCGGTCTTTCAAAGGTGCGAGTAAGAACATCCGCTTCTGGCTACGAAGCAGACCGTCAAGAGAATTTCAATGAGTGAGATGGGGCCAGCATCGCAATAGTTTTCGAGAAGTGTAGTAATCAAAAACAAAACCGAAGCTGACCCGTTTGAATTTGTAATCAAAAACAAAACCGAAGCTGACCCGTTTGAATTTCACTAAATGTGATGCCGACCCCATATTGCAGTGTTTGCGGGGTCAGGACGAAACATCCATATCCTTCGGCATATATGCTCAAGCCTAGAATTGTGGTTGAATGATCATTGTGCGCGATCAAGCAGCGCAGCGCCGGTTAGAGCAAAGTTAGACTCACATAACGGAGAACGCGCGACATGGGATCAAATAAGCCAGGGCTTCCACAGCCAAAACGCCCTGAGGAAGAATCAAACCGCCTTGCTGGTGCGGGCTTAGGTGGTGCCATATTGGGCGCGTCGGTTGGAGGCCCAGCGGGTGCCATCATTGGTGGTCTCATCGGTCTTCTCATTGGGGAAAAGGCAAACGAAGACAAGCGCAAAGGAGGGAAGTAACGTGGATTCAATCATCCTACTTCCTTCCGTTGTGCTGGGTGTTTGTTTTGTTCTGTTCTACGCTTTCCGCTGCCATCGAAATAAGGAGAGCATTAACCTTGGAGTAATAGTAAATACGTTTCTGTTATCTAGCGGTATCGTCTGTGGCTTACTGCTAATGACTGGGTGCGTATACGAGCCAGCAAAGGCATACCTCAAAGGTATCGACATCTATATTTTCATTGGGGGTATCGCCGTTTTTGTCGTGTCAGCTCAAGGCATATACAAAGATGTTTTTTCGAGTCCCCAGAAATGAGTTCCAACCCATCAGTCGAGCAGGTCTGCGCAAAAGCGCGCAGACCCTCACTTTTTCGTAGGAATTAATAAATGACAGTAATGTACATAATCATAATTATGATGGTCGCCGGGGTTCTTGGTGGCCTTGTTAATTACGGTCTATCGCGTCCGGAGAAATTTGATTTAAGCGGACTATTGTGGTCGGTCCTAATAGGAATAGCTGCCGCACTTCTTGTTCCGCTGTTCTTAAATACAATATCAAGTACATTGCTCACGGGCATCTTAGATGGCACGGCAAAACCTTCGGATATCTATGTATATTTTGGTTTTTGTTTGCTTGGCGCAATAGCATCAAAATCGATGATACACACTCTTACTAATAGAATATTAAAAACAGCAGAAGAAACAAAAGACAAAGTAGAGGACTTAGAAAAAAATGTATCACCAATATTAATTAAAGAAACCGAACCCGAAAATGAACACGAAGAGGAAGTACCAGAACAGTTAGCGAGCGCTGGAGCAACTGCAAGAGGTTTTGGATTGGTTGGTGACGATGCTCCGAAAATTATAAAAGCTCTTGGTAACAGCAAATATTCGCGAAGAACAGTTAGTGGGGTTAGTAAAGAAGCTGGTGTTACATTTGATAAAACAATTGAAACTCTAGAATGGCTTCAGAAAAATGGTTTGGGGTTTACAACTGGTGCACCGAAGCACTACTGGAGTTTAACCCAAGAGGGGCGCAGCGTATTTTCAAAAATAATCAAAGATGATACCTAATAATCACATAAACTTTGCTCCCTGCGGTCGTCGGTCCTCGCTGACACTCGGCCGGTTATGTGGGCGTTAGCCCTCACTAGATTCCCCTATGGACAAGCGATACCAAGTTTTTGTCAGCTCGACATATGAAGACCTGAAGGCGGAACGTCAGGAGGTAATGCACGCCCTTTTGGAATTGGACTGCATTCCATCAGGTATGGAGCTTTTCCCAGCAGCGAACGAGGATCAATGGACCCTGATCAAGAAAGTAATCGACGAGTGTGACTACTATCTCGTCATTTGCGGTGGGCGATATGGATCGTTAGGGCCACATGGATACAGTTACACCGAAATGGAATATCGGTATGCGCTCGAATCTGGAAAGCCAGTTATCGCCTTTCTGCACAAAGATCCTCAGCAGTTGCCAGTCGGGCGCTGTGAGCAAACCGATGAAGGTCGCAATAGGCTCAAGGTGTTCCGAGATTTCATCCAACAAAAGATGTGCAAGTTTTGGGACAGCCCGGCGGACTTGGGCTCTGTAGTCAGCCGGAGTTTCGTCCGTCTTACAAAGACTAATCCGGCGGTTGGTTGGGTTCGCGCGGACCAGATCACTGACACTTTGGTGGCCGCTGAGGTCTTGAAGCTTCGAAAAAATATTGAAGACCTCGAGTCCAAACTACGCGAGGCAAGACTCTCGGCCCCCATTGGAAGCGAACGGCTTTCTCAAGGAAGTGATCTATTTAATGTTGAGTACAAGTTTGAATCGGTGGATCAGAAAAGCCAAGGCTGGACTTGGACCCTCGATTTTGACGTTTCCTGGAATCATGTCTTTTACGATATTGGGCCTTTGATGATTGACGAAGCAACAGAATCTGAACTTCGTCAGGGCCTTAACAAAATGGTGAGAGAGCGCTCGCGTGCCGCTCGGTCTAAAGAAGAGCGATTGACTGGCCACAAGTCAATCCGCAATTTCGAAATCAGTGAGCACGATCTTCAGACTATAAAGATTCAACTCCGCGCGCTCGGTCTGATAGCAAAGAGCGAAAAGGCAAGAAGCGTAAAAGACCCCTACACATACTGGACGCTGACACCGTATGGCGATCAAGTATTGACGACCCTCCGTGCGATTCCGAAAGAGGACGAAACTGATGAAATGGACGAGGCGGTGGAGCAGGAAACTGCCCGCGAGGGCTAACTAAAAAACGTTGACATCTGCTTTGGTCAACTTGCCGCCAGATTCCAATACATGATGGGCTGACCGCTTCGGCAGATCTGCAGACCATCAAACCAAAGCTGCATCGAAGACTTCCCGTCTTTCGCAACTCATTACCGCCGCTAGGGCGTCGGTGCTCATCGCACTTAAAACTCAATGCATCCCGCGCTCAGGGACGTTCTTCCGCCAGCACCTCAAAATTGCGTGCGATCCGGTTGCCCTTCTGGTCAACGATGGTGATGGTGTGCGCACCCGGCGTGGCGTCCAGTGCTAGTTGGTGGAAGGTGCGCGTCGATCCCAGGTATTGTTCGTCGAGGTGCCAGTGGATGACGGCGTTGCGGTCGCGGTGTACGGCTTCGAATACGGTGCTGCTCTTCTTTTCTGCCAGGTCGATCGGGATGTAGATGCGGGCGCCGTGGTCGGGGTACAGGAAATCCAGCGGGCGTCTGCCAGCTTCGGCATTTTCCGATGTGGCGCAATCCGGCCTGAATTCCGGAAGCATGCGGTATTCGGCATGTTGCCGCCGGTAGTAATATTCCTGCGCGGGTGTCAGTACAAACCAGTCCGCAGTCTCCATTTTTGAGATGCGCTCGCATCCGCTGTGGACGCGGTAGCGGCGCGATTTGTCCAGGTGCAGGCGCACATGGTAGGGGCTGGGCTGGTCGAAATCGCTGTTGCTCGGCACCCACTGCTTTTTCGTTTCGCAATAGCCGTTGGCGAGGAATCCATCGTCCTTGCAGACTTCGAGTTCTTTCAGGTGGTATTCCGGCATGTTGAACCAGCGCGCCGGTTCGACCAGGTTGAACAGGTCAAACAGGATGGGGGCGGCGACCACGCTGCCGGTCAGTCCGGGCCGGCCTTCGCCGCTGGCATTGCCGCCCCAGACCGCGATGGTGTGGCGCGCGCTGTTGCCCACCGCCCAGGCATCGCGCAGTCCCCAACTGGTGCCGGTCTTCCAGGCGATCTTGCGCGAGCTGGCAAAGTTCTTCCAGTGTCCTTCTTCGCCGGGGCGCGCCACTTCGAGCAGCGCGTTCAGTGTCAGCCATGCGGCGCCGGGGCTGATCTCGGCATGGGGCGCGGGCGTTGTCTTCTCTCCGTCCCACAGGTGCAATGGGCGATAGGTCTCT
Source organism: Gammaproteobacteria bacterium (assembly GCA_018813765.1). Lineage (GTDB taxonomy): Bacteria > Pseudomonadota > Gammaproteobacteria > Burkholderiales > Gallionellaceae > Sideroxyarcus. The sequence goes on from JAHJBC010000012.1 coordinate 126,281, forward strand.
TTGCCGTCTGCTTCGTTGGCGCGGGCGATGTTCGAGAGGTTGGCGTAGAAGTGGGCGACTTCCCACAGGCTGACTTCTGCACCGCCGAGGATGAGCGACAGGCCATAGTCCTCGACCGGCCGGTTCAGGCTGGTCATGCCGAGATGCTTGAGGAAATCGTGGAACCGGTGCACGCCATGTTTCTTTAGCATGCGCACCGAGGGCACGTTGAGCGATTGCGCCAGCGCCACTTCTGCCGGCACAGCGCCGCGATAGGCGTGGTCGAAGTTCTCCGGCATGTAGCCGCCATACTGGGTGGGTACATCGGACACCAGCATGCCGGGCAATATTTCTCCGGCATCCAGCATGGCCGCGTAGAGCAGGGGTTTGAGGATGCTGCCGCTGCTGCGCGGCCGTCGCACGATGTCCACGGCGAATCCGCGCTCCCTGTCCATCGAGTATTCCGGATTGCCGACATAGGCGAGTATCTCGAAACTCTGGTTGTCCACGATCAGCGCGGCGGCGTTGTGGATGTGCTGGCGGGCGAGGTCGGTTGCGCGGTTGCGGATGATTGCGCTGACGGCGCGTTGCAGTTGCGCATCGAGTGTGGTGCGGAAACGGTGTGTGCCGGGGGATGTGGCTTGCAGGGTGTCGAGCAGGTGGGGCGCGAGTTGCGGCAGCGGCTGCGGTTGTTGCGGCAGGGGTTCGGTGAGTGCGAGTTCCAGGTCCATTTCCGTCAGGCGTCCGTCGGCGTGCAGGCGCTGCAACAGGCGATTGCGTTTTTCCAGCAGGCGGGACTGGTTGCGCCCCGGATGGATCAGCGACGGGCTGTTGGGCAACACCGCCAGGGTGCAGGCTTCCGCCCAGGTGAGCTGCTGCGGATTGCGCCCGAAATAACGCCATGACGCCGCTTCCAGTCCCACCACGTTGCCGCCGAAGGGCGCGTGCGCGGCATACAGTTCCATGATCTCGCGTTTGCTGTATTGCAGTTCCAGACGCAATGCCAGCAGCATCTCGATGATCTTTTCCGGGTAAGTGCGTTCGGGGCTGCCGCGCGCCAGACGTATGGTCTGCATGCTGAGGGTGCTGGCGCCGCTGACGATGCGATCCTGGCTGGCATTCAGGCGGATGGCGCGCGCCAGCGCCAGCGGGTCGATGCCGGGATGGTAGGCGAAACGTTTGTCTTCGTAGGTGGTCAGTGCGAGGCGGAATTTGTCGGGGACTTCTTCACCGGCCGGGAAGCGCCATTGCCCGTCGCTGGAGATCCGCGCGCCCAGCAGCGAGCCGTCGCGGGCGAGGACGATGGTGGACCAGGGTTCAACGAACAGCGGGGTCGGCAGGCTGCGCCAGATACCCCATCCTGCCAGCAACAGCATAGCTGCCCACAGCACCCTGCGCCTGTGGCGGGTGAAAAAGTTCTTTGCCGCGACGTTCATGATTTTATGCAGAGCAACCCCCGGCTATGCCGGGGGGCCATTTTGACCTATGCGAGAGTTATGCGCGATGTGGAGTTCGAGCGGTGCGGAAACAGCCCCCCTTTGTAAAAGGGGGGTGTGGGGGGATTTGCGGCAGGATGAAATATTGCGGTCCGCTAAATCCCCCTCCTGTCCCCCTTTTTCAAAGGGGGAAGCTGATGGCGCAGGGTGACTCACTTCGCGGATGTCGTCACCTCTATCCACTGCCCCTTGGTGCGGGCATACCGGGTGGCGTCATACATCGCCTCGACCTGCAAGCCGGGCTGGTAGAAACGTCCCAGATAAGCGGCATTGAGGCGGGTGGTGAACGTCAGGCTCTCGCCCGCCTTCAGCCCGAAATAACGCAACACGCGATCATCGCGGATATCCATGTGTTCCAGGCCGGGCTGGATGCCGGTTCCTTCCATGCGTTCGTTGTTGATCTCGTAAGTCGCGGCGACCATCTGGGTCAGTGCCAGGTTGTCCAGCTTGAGATTGGAGATGTTCTTCACGGTCACCGTGGCAACGATATCCTGTCCCTGGCGCAAACGCGAAACATCCAGCACCGCTCCGTCCTCGTTCTTGTAAGCGACATCCAGCGACAGCCCGGAGGAGGCCGCTTCATCCCCGCCCGATTTTGCGATGCCACGGGTCATGAGGGTCGCATACAGGCTGCGTTCCGAGGTGTTCTTGATCTTGACCTTGGCGCCCTGATCCGGGAAGTTCCCCATCATTGCCGTGTGGATGGCCGCGTTGGACTTGAAGCTTTCGGTCTTGCCCTGCACGGAGCGATCGAAGCTGTAATCGCCGATCTTGCCGTTGCCGACGAATTTGGACATCGCCATCAGCGAGTAGGCGAGCGTTTGCGTGCTGTGCCATCTCTCGGATGCGAGCTGGGCGGAGATCTCGTCCACCAGCGGCTTGGCCTGATCCAACTGGTTGAGGATCACCAGGCTGTTGAGCACGATGGCCGTGTCGCGCAGCCGCGAGCCGAAGGTCGCATCTGGCTGGGCATATTCGCCGAGGGTCATCGGGTCGCCCTTGACCAGACTGGTCGCGGCATCGCTCTGTCCCGCCAGTTTGTACGCGGCCGCCAGCATCCAGCGTGCCGAGGACGGCAGCTTGGGCGTTTCGCGCAGACGGTTCATCGCGCCCACTTCCGGCTGGTTCGCCAGCGCCAGCGTATACAGGCGATATGCCTGATCCAGCATCGAAGCATCGCCGCCCGCTGTCCAGGCCTGAGCGGCGGATTTCTGGAAGCGCGCCCAGTCGGAGAGCATGCTGGGCGGAACCTGGTAGCCCAGCTTGTTGGCTTCGACCAGGAAGTGCCCGGCGTAATTGGTGGACCAGGCATTGCGTGCATCGAAGCCGGAAGTGAATCCGCCCGGCCAGTAGCCGAATGCGCCGCTTGGCAACTGGAAGCCGCGCAGGCGCTGGAACGCCGCGTGCATGTGTTTCTCGATCTCCTGCTTGCGCGTCTCTTCGAGCTTGACCAGCGATGCCAGATACAACTGCGGGAACGCGGAGGAGGTGGTCTGCTCCACGCAGCCGTGCGGATACTGGATCAGGTAATGCAGGTGCCGCTCCAGGTCGAGCGGGGGCACGCCCGAGATCTCCAGCGTGGTGACGTTGGTGCCCGGCATGCCATGCGGGATCACCTCGGCTTCCCACGATTCGCCCGGCATCAATGCCTTGCGCTGGTAGCGGGTGGAGGGCGGATTGGGGCTGCGTATCTCCAGGAACACATCCGCCTGGGCCTGGTGCTTGCCGCTGGTGGCGATGATCCTGAGCTTGCCCTTGCCCAGCCGCGCACTGCTCTTCAGCTTGAGCATGCCCAGTTTTTCGTCGGGTTGCGAGAAGGCCACTTTCACGGGCGTCGGGTCCGACAACTGGAATTCCGGTCCGGTTTCCAGTTTGAGCGTGACTTCCTTGATGCCATTGTCCATCACGAACAACGACACCGGCACGGAGAACTCTTCTTCCGGGCCGACCACGCGCGGCAGCGTGGGCAACAGCATCAGCGGCTGACGCACAAAGACGGATTTTTCTGCGGAACCATAGGCGCTGCCGCTGTCGCTGCTGCCTGCTTCGGCAGCGACCACCATGACCCGCAGCGATCCGACATAAGGCGGCAGTTGCAGCTCATGTTTCTTGCGTTCACCGGAACTGAGTTTGAACGGACCAAGGTATTTGACGACCGGCGGGAAGCGCTTCTTCTCCCGCTTGGCCGCCTGTGCGGCATCGCCATCGCTGCCGCCCAGCGCCAGCAGGCGGTCAAGGCTGGCGCCGTATGCACCGGCGACTTCGTCGAACAGGTCCCAGGTGGTGACGCCCAGCGCCTCGCGCTGGTAGAAGTGGCTATGCAGGTTGGGTGTGCTGAAATTGGTGAGTCCCAGCAGGCCTTCATCCACCACGGCCAGGGTGTAGCTCATGGGCTGGCCATTCGCTTCCGATACTTCAACCGATACGTTGGACTCGGGTCTCCATTCGTCGGCGGCGTTGATCTGCGGTTTCAGCTCCGTCTTCGGATCGGTGACGTGGATGGGAATCACGCCGTACAGTCGGATCGGCAGGTCGTTGTTTTTGCCTTCGTGCGGCTGGATCAGGGTCACGCTGACATAGACGTTGGGTGCCAAGGCGCGGGTGATTGGCAATTCGAACCTGGCCTTCTCCTTGTTGTCGCCTTGTCCGGGCGCGAATTCAATCCAGCGCGCTTCCAGGATGCCTGCTCCGTTCTCGACTGTGACCAGGGCGCGTCCCTGCGTTGCCTCGGGAAGCTGGATCACGGCCTTGTCGCCGACGGTGTATTTCTGTTTGTCGGATTGCAAGGTCAGCATGCTGGCACCCGGACCGGACTGATCCTGCGCACGGCCCGCCCAACCCGGCCAGTCGATGTACAGCGTGCTGCCGGTGCAGTGTTGTTCTTCGCCTTCGCTGATGTCGCAGGCACGCACCAGATAACGTCCCCAGTCGGGATATTTGATCTCGAATTCCCAGTTACCCTTGCCGTTGCTGGTGGCGACGGTGGATTGCAGGAGTTTGCTGGCGTGGGAAGCCGAGGCGTAATTTGCCAGCGATTCGCCGGACTGGTCCCACCACCATTTCCAGTTGATCTTGTACAGCGTGACCTGGACCTTCTTCACCGAGACGGGCTTGCCGTCCGACGACAGGCTGGCGATCTCCACCACATGTTTCTTGTCGGTCAGCAACATATTGCGGCTGGCGTCGCCTTTGGGCAGCTTGATGCCGATGTATTGCGCGTAGGGCGAGTAGGGCATGCTCTGGCGATTGATGCTGAATGCGCCGCCGCGTTCGAACACGCGACTGGTCAGTGAGGCGGTGAGCATGCCGGGCGCGTTTGCGTCGAGTTCGATCTCGTGTTCGAAGTCGGCTTCCCCGGACTCATTCAGATCACCTTCGAAAATGGTGGTCGGTACTGCGGTGAACTCGCGCGCCGGGTCTTCGAAGTTGAAATCCGTGTAACGGTCGAAGCGGGTGCTTGCACGGTTCAGGCGCAGCTCCACGTCGGCCTTGAGTCCGGCAGCGCTGGCCCCGGTGAGCCACTGCGCGGCCAGCTTGCCGCTCAGCGGTTCGCCGCCGGAGAGTTTCTTCGCCAGTTCCACTCCCACTTTGAGGCGGTTGGGCATCACCGTTTCCACCTTGATGGTCTTGCTGAAGCTGGCGCCGCCCAGGATGGCTTTTGCGGTCCAGTCACCGGTGGGGGAACTTTCCTCGGTACGCATCGTGAACTTGTACATCTCGCCGACCGGCGAGGCGTTGGTCAGGGTTTGCACCACTTGTCCCTGCGGGTCGCGCAGTTCCATCGTCACCGGGTGGTTGGCGGGCAGGCTCTTGTCCTTGTCTTGCAACACAAAGGTCAGGAAGATATCGTCGCCGGGCCGCCATACGCCGCGTTCGCCATAGATGAATCCCTTGATTCCTGCCGCGATCTTTTCGCCGCCCACATCGAAATGGCTGATCGGCAGTGCAAGTCCCTGGGCCACTTTCAGATAGCCTTTTTGTCCGTCCTTCTCGGCCAGCAGGTAGAAAGGCGTACCACCCTGTTTGAAGCGAGCCATGCCATCGCCGTCGGTGGTCTCGGTGGTGATCACCTGGTTCTGGAAATTCATCGCGTTGACCTTGATACCCTTGAGCGGTGCCGAGGTCCTCAGGTCGGTGGCGACCACCAGCATCCGGCCTTGCGGATCGCGCTTGGCGATCAGGCCGATGTTGGAGGCCAGGAAATTGCGTTCATCGCGGATGCTGAACTTTTCCTGGTTGCCATAGTAATAATTGCGGCTGGCATTGAGGCGGTAATAGGAATTCGAGCAGGGGTTGGCGCGCTCATTCCAGTTGATGGCTTCCGACTGGTTGTAATAGTCCTCCGCATAATCCCAACTGCTGGCTTCGTTGACTTCCAGTGTTTCGGCATTGCCGGGCGGGGCATCGATCTCGCTGTCGGCCGCAGCATCGCCTGAACAGGGATAGACGGAATCCGCTTTGGTGATGGAGAGGGTCAGGCGGAACAAACCGCCGGGGTGTTTCTGGAAGAGTTCCGACACATCCAGGTGGTGGCGCTGCCATTTGTTGGCTTCCAGCGCAGACAGGGGGATGGTCTTGCGCCACAGGACGCGGCCGACCCGCGACAATTCCTGATTGCCGTCCAGCTTGTTCACTTGCAGGAATTGCCCCACGTTGTCGTCGTAGATGCGCATGGCCGCGACGCGCACCGAGCGCACATTGACCGCCTCGAACGGGACGCTCAATACCTTGCTGTCGGGCAGGATCACCCCCTTGCCGACAAAACGCACCTGGGGCTTCGAGCTGATGAAGGTAAGGGTATGCTGGGATTGCGCCGTCGTTCTCTCGCCTTCGGCATTGCGTATGCCGGGCTCCAGTGTGAGCAGGACTTCGCCCTGGATACCGCTCTCGGGATAGATCTTCAGGATGTTGCCTTCGATGCGCTGGGTGGTGCGCAGGTCGCTGCCCAGCCGCACCAGTCCCTGCAGGTTCTGGTTGGCCTTCAGCGAGTCCGAGAAGAAGACTTTAATGAACGGCTGCTGGTCCTCGCTGGCGATGCTGGCCTGCATGACCTTGAACTGGGACAGGCCGGGGATGACTATCGTGCGCTCGCCCTGGTTGTTCACACCGATGGGTTCGCCGTTCCATTTCAGGGTGATGTTCGAGTCGGCTTCCGCGCGTTGTATGCCTTTTACGGTGAAGTCGTGGTGGCGTGCATCGACGTTGTGGTTCCAGGCGATGGTCGCCTCTTTGTCCTGATAGCGGGCTTGCAGCAAGGACTCGATCTTTTGCGCCTCTTCCACATCGGCGGTGACCAGGTTTCCGTTCAGGGTCATCACCTGCTTGTTGTCGGCGTCGGCGACCAGTCCGCCCACATTCACCTCGAATTGCTGCGGCTGCACCTGCACCACGAATTCGTAGGTCTTGAGTTTCTCCACCATGTTGAGCAAACCGGACGTATCCAGTGTCACGTGATAGGCCGTTCCTTGCTCCAGTTCGGTTTCCGGCGTCAGCACGATCTCGCGCTGGCTGGCAAAACTGATCTTGCCCTTCACCGAGGGTTTGGTTTCGAGATGATCCTCCGCATCCTGACCGACGCGGTCGCTGGTGATGATGTCGTTGGCGAACACCACGCGGATGGACGATTTGCGCGAAATCATGCCGCTGCTGTGCGCGCTGATGATGTGGCTCCAGGCCGCATCCTGTACGGGGATGACCGGGAGGTCGGCTGATGATTTGAAGAGGTCGCAGCCGGAAAGCGCGCCGAATACGAGCAGGAACAATGAAATGAAGAACGGAAAGACTCGATCGAAACGCTTGACTGCACGTGGCATGTTCCACTCCCAGAGAAGTTGGCGGATGTTAAGTTACATGTCCGGGAATGCCGACCTTATTGAAGGTGAGCATCTTGCCTCGGACTATTGCACCAGCCTCCTGGCCTGGGTCATTGCTACCCGTCACGCATTATTCTTTGTATTTGCGACATCCGGTATAGCAAAGTTGCAAGCGGGCGGATTGTGCTGTATCTCTTTCGGCATTGTCAATTTTACGGGCAGGGATATTGGTGATGAGAGTCGGACTGGTTGTACTAGCGATGTCGCTGGCGAGCAATGCCGCATGGGGAGGCGAACAATTCTGTTCATACACGACCTACCAATGGAACGTAAACACGAGGAAATCGGTGGGACATCGCAAGGTCGTCAAACCGTATGGCGAGCTAACTGAAGCGGAACGGGATGTGCGGAGCGGTTGCACGGTCTGCGAGGAAGACCAGGTCACCCTGGCTTTTCCCGGACTCAGGCCTTTCAAGGTCTGCAAATCCGTCGCGCCGCATGTGCGCGAGATCATCGATATCCTGCAACGCAGGCAGGCCCCCCTGCTTGAAGTGACAGGCTACCGCGTCGGCATGACGCGCGGCGATGTCGATGCTGCAGGCAACCGCACCGGATTCAGCAACCATTCGTTCGGCGTGGCCCTGGACATCAATACCAGTCACAACGGCCTGTACGAGAACTGCGTCGAGTTCAACTCATCCTGCCGGTTGATCAAGGGCGGTAACTGGGTGCCCGATGATCCACTCAGCCTGATTCGCGGATCGATCATCGTCGAGGAATTCAAACGGAATGGATTTTTATGGGGTGGGGAGATCGCCGGTCAGCAGAAGGATTTCATGCATTTTTCGCTGACGGGGTATTGAGGGTGGTCATTTGGCATGGTTCAGGATGAGCGCGAAACGGAGTTTCAATGTCATGTTCCGGTCAGAGCGGAGGTTTCGTCGGGCATCTTGGCGGGTGTATGATGCATCCGCAAATGCTATTGGTTAGGAGGATCGAATGGCGCAAATTTTGGAGAAACTTGAGGCCGAGGCCTTGCAGCTTTCCGTGCAGGAGCGAGAGAAGCTGATCCATCGCCTGATTGTCAGCATCGAAGGCGATCCGGAAGATACACCTGAGGCCATTGCCAAGGCGTGGGATGATGAGATCGCCCGGCGCGTGGCTGATATGGAAGCCGGGCGTACCGAATGGGTGCCGGCGGACGAAGTGATGACTCGGCTGCGCAACAAAATCAATGTCGCAAGAAACGAATCGACCAATTCTTAGCCGCCAGGCCGAAGCGGATGTCGATGCTGCCGTTGAGTGGTACATCGACGAGGGTGCATACACTGCGGCAGATGATTTTCTGGACGAGATCGAACGGGCGATGGGTGTGCTGGCCCAATTTCCCAAGGTTGGAGAAGCCGGGGCATACAACACCCGGTTGCTCCCCCTCAATAAATTCCCCTATTCACTGATCTACCGATTACCTGGCGACGTTGTTCGCATCATTGCCGTCGCACATCACAGCCGCCGCCCTGTATATTGGGCTGGACGGCGTTGATACCCATCACGCTATCTGAAAACTCAGGATGAACGCGTTCCGGAGATCTGCTGGAACAGCTTCAATCTCCGCTCGTCGATCTTCCCCTCCGCCGTCGCCTTGCGTATCGCGCAGTCCGGCTCGTGCGAGTGGGTGCAGTTGGCGAAGCGGCAGTCGCCCAGGTAGGGCAGGAATTCGGGGAAGCTTCTTTCCATCGCGGCGAAATCCAGATGATGTAATCCGAACAACTGCACGCCGGGACAGTCGATGATGTGGCTGTCGGCGTTGAGGTGATATAGCCTGGCGTGGGTGGTGGTGTGTTTGCCGGAATCGAGCACGGTGGAGATCTCGCGCGTGGCGGCTTGCGCTTCGGGGATCACGGCATTGAGTAGCGTCGATTTGCCCATGCCGCTTTGCCCAACCAGCACGCTGGTGTGGCCCTGCAGATAGGGTAGCAGCGGTGTCGCATCCTGCTTGGCGGATATTTCCAGCACGCGGTAGCCAATCTTCACATAAGGCGCGAGTTGGGCACGGGCCGCCGCGATCTGCGGCAGGTCGCATTTGTTCAGGATGATAAGGATGTCCAGCTTCTGGTCGTGTCCGGCGAGCAGGCAGCGCGCCAGCAATTCGTCGTTGAACGAGGGTTCGGTGGCGACGACGATGATGAGCTGGGTGACGTTGGCGGCGATGAGCTTCTGTTTGAACGCGTCGGAGCGGTAGAGCAGGGTGGTGCGCGGGGCGATGCTGTCGATGACGGCTTGATCCGAACTGGTGCGCACAAGCTCGACGGTATCGCCGCAGGCGATCTCGCTCTTCTTGCCGCGCGGCACGCATTCGAGTATCTCGCCGCCGGGTAGTTCGGCCAGGTAGTGGCGGCCGTGGGCGGCGATGATGTGGCCGGTGATCGAGTTATTCATAATTCACAATGCACACGTGCCGTCATACCGGCGAAGGCCGGTATCCAGCAAGAAAAAATGCATTTTTGATTGAACCTGCTGGATTCCGGCCTGCGCCGGAATGACGAGATTCAAGGAGTCTTGGCTCAAATCTTGAACAGTGCATCCACTTTCGCGGCGCAGATGAAGTCGTTTTCGGACAAACCGCCGATGGCGTGGGTGGAGTAGTCCACGCGGCACTGGTTGTAGCTCACCGCCATGTCGGGATGGTGGTCTTCGCGGTGCGTCATCCAGGCCACGGCGTTGACGAAGGCCATTACCTGGTAATAGTTCTTGAACTCGAAGTTCTTGCTGATGTGGTTGTCCTTGAGACTCCAGCCGTCGAGCTGTTTCATCAGTTCCTTCGCTTCATCCTGCGACAGCGGCGGCACGCCGCCTTCGCAGGGCTTGCAGTTCTTGTTGTTGAGGTCGCAGACGGCAGCCATGGCAGCCTCCTTATTTGAAGTGGTAGTAGGTCTTGTTAAGCCAGGCGGCGAGGTCGAGCTTTTCCTGCTCGCTGAGCTGCTTGCCGATGGCGCCGGAACATTGTTCCATGCGGTCTATGAGGATGTCGGCGCTGGTCACGCGGCGCTCCATGCGGGTGTAGATGGCTGTGCCGTCGCCGCCCATCTTGCCCTTGTGGCAACTCTCGCAGTCGTATTTAACCATCAGTTTCTGGCCATTAGCGGCATCGCCTTTGGCGAACGGGTCGGCGTGGGCGCTAGTTGCGGCGAACAGGATCAGGAAGAGATATTTCTTCATTTGGTTTCTCCTTTCTGTTGCAGATGCGCGATGCGTATCGGCGCGGGTGGATGGGACTCGTAGAAGGTAGCGTACACCGGATCGGGGGTCAGTGTCTTGGCGTTGTCCTGGTACAGTTTGACCAGTGCGCTGACGAGGTTTTTTGCGTCGGTGTAGGTGGCGGCATAGTCGTCCGCCTCGAATTCGTGCTTGCGCGACCAGGCCGAGGCGAGCGGATGCAACAGGAAGGTGAACACCGGCAACGCCATGACGAACAGCAGCAGCGCCAGGGCGGTGGTCTGGGTGGTCACGCCCAGTCCCTGGTAGAACCATTCCGCATGCAGCAGTTGCGCCAGCCCCCACAGGAAGCCGAGGCTGACGGCGAAGGTGACGGCTATGCGTTGCAGCACATGATGCTTCCTGAAATGGCCTAGTTCATGGGCCAGCACGGCATCGATCTCGTCCGGGGTGAGGCGCTGCAGCAGGGTGTCGAAGAACACGATGCGCTTGGTCTTGCCGAAACCGGTGAAGTAGGCGTTGCCGTGGGTGCTGCGCTTGCTGCCGTCCATGACGAAAAGGCCGCCGGAGGAGAAGCCGCATTTGGCCAGCAGTGCCTCGATGCGCGATCTTTGTGTTTCGTCCTGCATCGGCTCGAACTTGTTGAACAGCGGTGCGATGTAAGCGGGGTAGATGAACAGCATGAGCAGGTTGAACGTCACCCACACACCCCATACATACAGCCACCACAGATCGCCCATCCTCCCCATCAACCACAGCACGCCGAACAGCAGCGGCAGGCCGAACGCGGCGCCGAGCAGCAGGCCTTTGATGCCGTCGATGAGGTAGAGCCTGAGCGTCATCTTGTTGAAGCCGTAGCGAGCCTCGATTTTGAAGATGCGGTAGAGGTCAAACGGTATCTCCAACAGCGATTGCAACATCAATACTGCGACGATGACGGCCACTCCCTGCACCAGAGCGTTGTCGAACATGCCGGTGGTCCAGTCGCTCAGCCACTGGATGCCGCCACCCAGGGTGAAACCCAGCAGCAGGGCGACGTCGAACAGGATGTTGAGGATGCCGAAGCTGACCTGGGTGTGCGTGTAGTCGGCGGCCTTGTGGTGCGCTTCGAGGGAGATGCTGTCGCGGAAGGCGGCCGGAACTTCGGCGCGATGCGCGGCGACATGGTCGAGTTGCCGCCAAGCCAGCCAGAGTTTGATGACTGTGTTGGCGAGCAGGGCAGCAACAAAGATGGCGGCAAATTGCGTGGTGTTCATCGTGGATAGTGCGGCGCGGCTGTGCGACAATGCGCCGGATCAATTACAGGGAATGCGGCGGATTATGGCACAAAACCAAAACAACCTCGTCTGGATAGACATGGAGATGACAGGGCTTTTGCCCGATACGGACCGTATCATCGAAGTGGCTCTGGTGGTGACCGACAGCGAACTGAACACGGTCGCCGAAGCGCCGGTGCTGGTCGTGCACCAGCCCGACAGCGTACTCGACGCCATGGACAACTGGAACAAGTCCACCCACGCCAAGTCCGGCCTGATTGACAGGGTCAAGGCATCGACGCTGGACGATGCGACGGTTGAAGCGCAGATGATCGAATTCCTCAAGGAGTACGTGCCGATCCGCACCTCGCCGATGTGCGGCAACTCCATCTGCCAGGACCGTCGCTTTCTGGCGCGCTGGATGCCCAAGCTGGAGGATTATTTCCATTACCGCAACCTGGATGTGAGTACGCTCAAGGAACTGGCGAAGCGCTGGAAACCGGAAGTGGCGAGCGGCATCAAGAAGCACGGCAAGCACGAGGCGCTGGCGGACATCTACGAGTCCATCGCCGAGATGAAGCATTATCGCGAGCATTTCATAAAACTATAAAAGTCGCACTGCAAGCGGGGGACAGATGAACGCCTTGAAGAAAGGATGGCGCGAGACGGGCGTGCAGGAGAAGCTGCATATCCTGATCCAGGGTGCGCTCATCCTGCTGTTCTTCATCCTCATGGAGTGGGTGATCAACCGCTTCGAGTTGCAGATCGAGAACACCGCCGAATCGCGCGCCGTGGTGACGGCGGACGGCCTCATCAACGGCATGAACATGCTGATGCTCACCGGGCAGATTTCCATCCCCGAGAACCGCAAGTTGTTATTGAGCAAGATGTCGCAGTCGATGGGCGTGCTCGAGTTGCGCATCATTCGCGGCAGGTCGGTGGTCGAGCAATACGGACCGGGACTGCCCGAGGAGCAGCCGCTGGACGAGATGGACCGCGAAGTGCTGGCCACCGGCAAGACGCTGTTCCGCAAGGTGTACGGCAGGGACGGGCGGCCGGCCCTGCGCGTGGTGGTGCCGTTCATCGCCAAACAGGATTTTCGCGGCACCAACTGTCTGGATTGCCACAACACCCAGTCCGGCGCCATCAACGGCGCCGCCAGCGTGACCATCGACCTGACCGGCGAAGAGGCACAGCTCGCCGAGATCAAGGACTGGCTGTGGGTGGGGCATGCCGCAGTGCAGGTGCTGCTGCTGGTCATCATCACGCTGTTCGTGCGCATGGTCATCGTGCGCAATATCACCAAACCCGTGAAAAAACTCCATAGTGCAATGTCCGAGATCCAGCACGACATGGACTTGTCGCGGCGCGCGGACGTGGATGCCAACAATCCCGACATCGGCGAGATGGCCAAGAGTTTCAATGTGTTCGTGGACAAGCTGGAGGATGCGACCGGACGCCTGCAATTGTTCGCCAAGATGTTCGACAACAGCAGCGAGGCCATTGTTATCACCGACGCGAACCGCAACATCCTCGCGGTGAATCCGGCCTTCGTCCAGATCACCGGCTATTCGGTCGAAGAAGTGATGGGCAGGAATCCGAAGCTGCTCAGTTCCGGCAAGCAGACGGCGGATTTCTACGAGTTGATGTGGCAGACCATCAACGAACTCGGCCAATGGCAGGGCGAGATATGGAACCGGCGCAAAAGCGGCGAGGTGTATCCGGAGTGGCTGTCCATTGGCGTGGTCAAGAACGCCAGAGGCGAGGTGATCAACTACATCTCGCTGTTCTCCGACATCACCAAACGCAAGGAGTCGGAAGCGCGCATCGAATTCCTCGCGCATTACGATTCGCTGACCAAACTGCCTAATCGTACGTTGTTTGCCGACCGGTTGCGCCGGGCGCTGATTGCCGATGCGCGCGCCAAAAAGAAGACGGCGTTGCTGTTCCTCGACCTGGACAAGTTCAAGGCGGTCAACGATACGCTGGGTCATCTGGCCGGGGATATGCTGCTACAGTCTGTCGCGGAGAGGCTGCTATCGTGCGTGCGCGAGTCCGACACCGTCTGCCGCCAGGGCGGCGACGAGTTCCTGATCCTGTTGCCGGGCATCAATGAAGCGGAGGATGCGGGAGTGGTCGCGCGCAAGATCGTGTCGGCGATGTCGGCTCCGCATCTGATCGGAGAGCACGAGTTGACTATCACGTTCAGTATCGGCATCAGCATCTGTCCGGACGACGCGCAGGACGACGAGACGCTGGTCAGGCATGCGGACGATGCGATGTATCGCGCCAAGGAGCGCGGGCGGAACAATTTCCAGTTCTATTGAGAGGCCGGTGCCTTGTGACTGAGCGGAAGTGACGATGACACCCCATCACCATCATATTGACGATTCCGAGTTTGCCATCCATAACCGCAAGGAGATTATCTTCATTCTTGAGGATCTGGTCAGGCATGGTGTCATGGTCAATCTTGCCGCGCATGGGGATGTCCATCTGGTGACCACGGTACTCGGGGTCAATCCCGAAGCGAACCAGGTCTATATCGATGTCTGCGGGGATAATCGCCTTAACCAGAAGATCGCGGAAAGCGATTACGTCTCGTTTGTCACGCAGGATGGCGTCAAGGTGCGTTGGCATTCCACCCATCTGCGGCTGATTCCGATGACCGATGGCGGAGATTCGTTCGCCATGCTGATCCCGTCGGTCATCGAACGCGTCCAGCGCAGGCAGTACTTTCGCCTGACCACGCCGCAGGGCAGTCGGGCATTGATCTGCAAGATCCCGGCTGGCGCGGAAATCATTGAGGCGAACATTCACGACATGAGTGTCGGAGGTATCGGCGTTTCGTTCAGGGGGGTGCTGCACGAGATTTTTTCGCAGGGCGCCATTCTGGAAGGATGCAGCATCGAATTCCCGCAGGTGGGCGTCGTGCCGATGAGCCTGCGGGTGTGCGGGAAGTGGGTATCGACCGCGACCAGGAGCGGCGAGCAGGTGCACCGCATCGGGCTGGAGTTTGTTGATCTGAGTCGCGGTGCCGGCAATGTCTTGCAGCGTTACATGATCCAGCTCGAGGCGGAGAAGATCAGCCTGACCTGAACGGGATCACCGCTGCGCGGTTGTTGCCGATGCATCCGGCAGTTCGAGCCAGCCATGCAGGTTGTCCAGCACCAGTCCAGTCAGCGCATGTATCCAGTCGTCGCGTTCATTGAGGCAGGGGATGTAGTGATACTCGCCGCCGCCCGCATGCTGGAATTCTTCCTTCCCTTCCTGCGCGATCTCTTCCAGTGTCTCCAGACAATCGGCCACGAAACCGGGGCAGGCCACGTCCACGCGCGCAGTTCGTCGCTGTCCCAGTTCTTTCAGTATGGCTGAAGTGTAGGGTTGCAGCCATTCCTGCCTGCCGAAGCGCGACTGGAAAGTGATGAGGTATCCCTGTTCGCCCAGCCCAAGTTCCTGCGCCAGCAAGTGTCCAGTGCGCAGGCACTGCGCGTGATAGGGATCGCCCAGATCGATGGAATTGCGCGGCAGGCCGTGGAAGCTCATCACCAGCTTCTCCGGTCTGCCGTTCTTCATCCAGTAGTCGTTGATGCTGCCCGCCAGCGCCTTGATATAGCCGGGGTGTTCGTGGAAATCCTTGATGGTGCGCAGTGCCGGTGTGTCGCGCATCTTTTGCAATTCGCCGAACACGATGTCGGTGACCGTCGCCGTGGTGCTGGCGGAATATTGCGGATACAGGGGTACGACCAGAATGCGCTGGCAGTTCTGTTCTTTCAGCTTGCGCAGCACGTCCGCTATCGACGGATTGCCGTAGCGCATGGCGTGCTCGACCACAAACGGTGCTTTGCTGCGTTCGCCCAGATAGCCTTGCAGCAGCGCGGCCTGCTTCTCGGTATGTACGCGCAGGGGCGAGCCCTCAGGCGTCCAGATGGACGCGTATTTCGCAGCCGACTTCTTCGGCCGCGTGTTGAGGATGATGCCGTTGAGGATCAGCCACCAGATAGCGCGCGGTATCTCCACCACGCGCGGATCACCGAGGAATTCCTTGAGGTAGCGGCGCACTGCCTGCGGCGTGGGGGCGTCCGGCGTGCCGAGATTGACCAGCAGGATGCCGGTCTTTTCGGGTGTGCGATGGGAGGGTTCGGCCTGGTAATTCATCGTCGGTTCAGTGTTGTGAAAGCGCGTTGCTCAGCAGTTTGGCGGTGATGTCCACAATCGGCACCACGCGCTCATAGTCCATGCGTTTCGGCCCGACCACGGCGAGCGTGCCGACGATCTGGCCGTCGGCGGTGTAGGGCGCGCTGACCACGCTGCACTCGTCCAGTCCGGCCAGCCCGGATTCGTTGCCGACGAAGATATGCACGCCCTGCGCGTGGCGGCCCGCATCCAGCAGTTGCAGCAGTTCGGTTTTCTGTTCGAACACGTTGAACAGGTTGCGCAGCTGGTTCATGTTGGCGGCGAGGTCGTTGATGTGCAGCAGGTTGCGTTCGCCGCTGATGACGTAGTCCTCGCTCTTGCGTGCGATGGCCTCGTCGCTGACCGCCATCGCCGCGCTCATCAGTGCGGTCATGTCGTGCTGCAACTGGCGCAGCTCGTTCTGCACGCGCTGGTGGATGTCGCCGAAAGCGAGGTTGGCGTAATGCTGGCTGAGGAAGTTGCCCGCCTCGGTGAGCTGCGGCTGGCTATAGTCCTTGGGCGTCACCAGCACGCGGTTCTCCACTTCGCCGTCCGGCATCACGATGATGAGCAGCACGCGCTTCTCGGACAGACGCAGGAATTCGATCTGGCGCACGGTGATGCTGGCGCGTTTGGGCGTCGCGACCACACCCGCGAAATGGGTCAGTTCGGAAAGGACATTGGAGGCCTGTGTCAGCAGGCGGCTGGGGTTGTCCGGCTGCAGTTGGCTTTCCAGCCGCTGCACGCGCGCTTCCGACAGCGGCTGCACCACCATCAGGGTGTCGATGAACAGCCGGTAACCCAGTGCGGTGGGGACGCGGCCGGCCGAGGTGTGGGGGCTGGAGACCAGACCCATGGCTTCCAGGTCGGCCATCACGTTGCGGATGGTGGCCGGGCTGACCTCCAGGCCGGAGAATTGTTGCAGCGCGCGCGAGCCCACCGGCTGGCCGTCGCTGATATAGCGTTCCACTAGGGTCTTCAGCAGTATCTGTGCGCGGTCGTTGAGCATGGCTGGCATTCTAGCATTCCGCTTTGTCATTGAATGGCGCCTATGGTTTAATCCCGCGCTATGGACAGACCCTTTCAAACCATCGCGCTCGTCGGCAAATACAAGTCTCCGGAGATTGCCGAACCGCTGCTCAAGCTGGCCGAATTTCTGGCGGGTACGGGGCTGGCCGTGGTGGTCGATAACCTGACCGCCGAGCATCTCGGACAGCATGCCTACGCCGAATTGGCGCTGGAGGAGATGGGAGGCAAGGTCGATCTCGCCATCGTGCTGGGCGGCGACGGCACCCTGCTCAATGTCGCGCGCACGCTGGCGCCGTTCAATATCCCGCTGGTCGGCGTCAACCAGGGGCGTCTGGGCTTCCTGACCGATATCTCCATCGATACCATGCAGCGGACCATCGCGGGCATCCTGAAGGGCGATTTCGTCACCGAAAAGCGCATGCTGCTGAGCGCCTCGGTGGTTCGCGGGAAAGAACACATCTTCGATTCGCTGGCGCTCAACGATGTGGTCATGCACCGCGGCAACAACAGCAGCATGCTCGAATTCGAGGTGCGCATCGACGGCGAATACCTGTACCACCAGCGCGCCGACGGCCTCATCGTGTCCACACCGACAGGCTCAACCGCCTATGCGTTGTCGGCGGGCGGCCCCATCCTGCATCCGGCGCTGGAAGCCATCGCGCTGGTGCCGGTCGCGCCGCACACCCTGAGCAACCGGCCCATCGTGCTGAAGAGCCAATCCACGCTGGAGATTCTGCTGCATTGCTGCGAAGAGGCGCGCGTGCGCTTCGACGGGCATACCTTTTTCGACTTGCAGCGCGACGACAAGGTGAAGGTTGCGCGTTACATCGACCCGGTCAACCTGCTGCACCCGACGGGGCACAGTTATTACCATACCTTGCGCGAGAAATTGCTTTGGAATCAATCTCCGTGATGCAAGCTGCTGCTCCTTACCGCATGCTAGGAATATAAATGCTCACGCACCTCGTCATCCGCGACTTCGTCATCGTCGACAGTCTCGACCTGGATTTCTCCTCCGGCTTTACCGCGCTGACCGGTGAGACCGGCGCGGGCAAATCCATTCTTATTGATGCTTTATCACTAGCTCTCGGAGAGCGCAGCGACGCGGGCATGGTGCGGGCCGGTTGCGAGAAGGCGGATATCGCTGCCGAGTTCGACATTGCAGCCATGGCGCAAATGCAGACATGGCTGCGCGAGCAGGAGCTGGAGGGCGACGAGGGAGTGTGCCTGCTGCGCCGTACGCTGGATTCCAGCGGACGTTCGCGCGGTTTCATCAATGGCCGCAGCGCCACGCTGCAACAGATGCGGGAGGCGGGCGAGATGCTGCTCGACATCCACGGCCAGCATGCGCACCAGTCGCTGTTACGCGCTGATGCGCAGCGCGACCTGCTCGACAGCCATGCCGGCCTGGGCAAACAGGCGGAAGAGGTCGCGAACGCTTTCAAGGCCTGGCAGACGCTGCATCGTCGCCGCCTGCAACTGGAACAGAACGCCGAAGCGGTTGCCGCCGAGCGCGAGTTGCTGTCGTTCCAGCGCCGCGAGCTGGAAACGCTGAATTTCTCGGTCGCCGACTGGATGGCCATGCAAGGCGATCATGCGCGCCTGTCGCATGCGGCCAGCCTGCTGGAGACCGCGCAATTCGGCGTCGAAGTGCTGTCCGAGTCGGATAGCGCCTGCCTGGCGCAACTCAATGCGCTGGTGACGCGCCTGCGCGCGGGGATGGAATTCGACGCGGGGCTGCAGGACACGCTGACCATGCTGGAGAGTGCGCAGAACGAATTGCAGGAGGCGGTCTACGCGCTGCGGCATTATCAGGAAAGACTGGATACCGATCCGCAGCAGTTGCAGCGGCAGGAGCAACGCATGGCCGACGTGGTGGAGGCCGCGCGCAAATACCGCGTGCCGCCGGAACAGTTGCCGGAGACGCTGGCCGGGATCGCGGCACGGCTGGACGAGCTTGGCGGCAGTGCCGACCTGGCCGAACTGGCCAAGCAGGATGAAGCTGCGCGCAACCACTATCTGAGCGAGGCGGTGAATCTGAGCGAGGCGCGCATCGCAGCGGCAGCGGTCTTATCCGACGAGATCACCGCCGCCATGCAGACATTGGCGATGCAGGGAGGCCAGTTCTCCGTCGCCTTGCTGCCCCTGAACGAGGGCAATGCGAACGGCCTGGAGATGGTGGAATTCCAGATCGCCGCCAACCAGGGCACGCCCCTGCGCAGCATGGCCAAGGTCGCTTCCGGCGGCGAACTGTCGCGCATCAGTCTGGCCATTCAGGTGGCCGCCAGCCGCGCCGCTACCGTGCCGACGCTGATCTTCGACGAAGTGGACAGCGGCATCGGCGGGCGCGTGGCCGAGATCGTCGGCAGCCTGCTCAAGCAACTGGGCAAGCGCCATCAGGTGATGTGCGTCACCCACCTGCCGCAGGTGGCGGCACAGGCCGATGCGCAGTGGCAGGTGAGCAAGGCCGCGCATGCGGGCAAGACCCTGAGCAGCATCCGCGTGCTGGCCGAGGCCGAGCGCATCGAGGAGATCGCGCGCATGCTGGGCGGGGTCAAGATCACCGAAACCACGCGCAAGCATGCTGCCGAACTGCTTGGTATCCCGGCTTGAGGTATCATGCCGGCTGTTTCGTGAGAGTCCATCCAAAATGCGTATCCAGATCGTCCTGATTTCCTTGCTGCTCGCTTCGTGCAGCGTCACCGATTACCTGCCCACGTTCACGCCCTACAAGGTCGAGATCCGCCAGGGCAACCTGATCACCCAGGATATGCGTGCCAAGATCAAGGTCGGCATGACGCAGTCGCAGGTAAAGGCGGCACTGGGTGCGCCGCTCATCAACGATCCTTATCATCCCGACCGCTGGGACTATTTTTACAGCTTTGCCCAGCAGGGCGAAACGCTGGAGAGCCAACGGCTCACCCTGTATTTCAACAAGGATGTGCTGAAGCGCATCGTCGATGCCACGCCGCTGATAGCCAATGAACCAGCCAAGCAGGACAAGAATAATGAGTGAGATCAGGATAGCCATCGCCGGTAGCGGCGGACGCATGGGCAAGGTGCTGCTGGATTGCGTGGCGCAGGCCGACGATCTGGTGTTGCACGCCGCACTCGAGCACGCGGAAAGTCCGCTGCTCGGAAATACGGTCGCCGAAGGCGTGAAGATCGTTGCCGACATCGACACTGCACTGAATGGCGCGGATGTGCTGATCGATTTCACCCGACCCGATGCGCTCATGCGGCACCTGGAAGTCTGCCGCAAACACAAGATCAACATGGTGGTGGGTACGACCGGACTCGATGCACAGCAAAAAGCCGCACTGGGTGCGGCAGCACAGGACATCGGCATCGTCTTCGCTCCCAACATGAGCGTGGGCGTGAATCTGCTGTTCAAGCTGCTGGAGACCGCGTCGCGCGTGCTGGCCGAAGGTTACGACATCGAGATCATCGAGGCGCACCATCGTCATAAAGTGGATTCGCCGTCCGGTACCGCACTGGGTCTGGGCGAGGTCGTCGCCCGCACGCTGGGGCGCGACCTGTCGAAGGTGGCGGTGTATGGTCGCGAGGGGCATACCGGCGAACGCGATCCATCCACCATCGGCTTCGCTACCGTGCGCGGCGGCGACATCGTCGGCGACCACACCGTGCTTTACGCGGGCATCGGCGAACGCATCGAGATCACCCACAAGGCCAGCAGCCGCGCGACGTTTGCGATTGGCGCACTGCGCGCGGCGCGCTTCCTCAAGGCCAACAAGGCGGGGATGTATGACATGCAGGATGTGTTGGGGTTGAAGTAGATATTTCTGAAAACTGTTCTTGGTTCTCTCGTAAAGGTTGCGGAAAGGCTGGGTTATGGATAAGCAGAAATCTATGATCGCGAACTATGAGCGCTTGGTTGCGTTACATAATGTGATGACCGAATCCGAGAAGAAGGCTTTAGCGGAATGGGAACGCAATCACGTGGATGGCAGTAGTAAATATGGCACTTCAGACTGGCCCGGATGGACCGCTATTGCTGCACGACATGCACACTAACTTAAAGCTAGGTAGGGTAGGCACATCGTGCTCTCGCGGCAGCATGCGTAGGATGGGTGGAGCGTAGCGATACCCATCGAAAACCGTCGGGGGTAGCCCGACAGCTAGTCACTTTTTCTTGCTTCGCCAAGAAAAAGTAACCAAAAAGAAGGCGACCCCAGCGCGCCGCCCCTGCGGGGTTCCCTGCGTTGCTCAACCAGACAGGCCTCCTCATAAACTCGCACGATCCGCTGCGCGTCCACGTGCTCAAACATATTCGTCGGACTTCCCCTGTCTGGTCTGCGCTACTCGGCGACGCACAGGGGAAGGTAAGGCCAAGGCGGTTTTGTGTGCGCTTCGCGCACGATTGTTTTGTTGGTTTGGCGAGGCGGGCGTTGCCCGCCTCGCTGGTTTTGGGGTTCGGTTTTTGAATTTCATCCCCTGTGCGTCCGCCGAGTAGTGGAGACTGGTCAGGGGGTGTCGGCGAGGACTGTCTGAGCGCGCAGCGCGAGTTCCGCAGCCGCCTGACCAGTCGAGCAACGCAGGGAACCCCGAAGGGGCGGCGCACCGGGGTCGCCTTTTCTTTGGCTACTTTCTTTTGGCGAAGCAAAAGAAAGTAGCTTGCTGTCGGGCAACCCCCGACGGTATTGACTTTGAATTGAATGCAAGGGTGCAGGAAGCGCAGCGCATTGCACCGGATGTTTGTTGAAATCCATGCGGCGCAATGCTCGTTGGTTATTGCGCCCTACGGAAGACGTAAGGAACCTTCAGGAGGCGCCCTTCCTTCTCAGTTGCTCGGCCAGCCCCGTATCGAAATCGCGTATGTGTTTCATCAACCATTCGTTGACCTCGTGGGACAGCGTCGTCAGTTCCTGTTCGTCATAACTAGGATTGCCGAGCAGCTTGCGCAGACTTTTCAACTGTTTCTCGTGCTCTTCCTGATGCTCGGACAGACCGGGGATGTCATGGCTGCGCATCAATTCTTCTTCGGTGTGGTAGTTGATGCGGCAGAGTTCGAGCAGCAGATCGACCCGCTTGCGCAAGGCGACGCTCTTGTCGCCGTTCCTGAGCGCATCGAGAATGCCCTGGATGTAATTGGCCATGGACAGGTGCTGGGCATCCATGATGGCGATGCCAAGGTTCATATTGCTATATGTCGATTCCTTTGCATCTGGTTCTGGCCTGTCGGAATCGGCTATTGAACTGCTGAAACTGAATCGCCCCTTGCCATTCTTCTTTGCCTCATACATTGCATGATCCGCCAGATTCAGCAGAGACTGAATTGAATCGGCGTCATCCGGAAACAATGCGATGCCCAGACTGCAATCGATTCTCGAGGTGGTGCCGTCGAATTCGAACGAGAGGGAGTGGACGGACTGAACGATGCGTTCGGCCAGCATCTTGACCTCTTCGTTGCTGGCATTGAGTAACAGCAGGGCGAACTCGTCTCCGCCGATCCGGTAGAGGACTTCGTTGCGGCGCATTTGCCCGGATAGCTTCTGCGCGATCTGCCTGAGTACGATGTCTCCCGCAGCATGTCCGTGTATGTCGTTGATGGGCTTGAAGTCGTCCAGGTCGAATACCAGCAGGGCAACCCTGGAGCCGTCGCGTTCTGCCTGCGCGATGATGCGTTGCAAGTCCTGATCGTAACGGCGGCGGTTGTAGAGCATGGTCAGCGCATCCTGTTCGCCGCGCATTTCCGCCAGTTCCAGCCTCTTCTTTTCTTCCGTTGCATCCTCGAACAGCCAGAAGCGCCCGAGGTAGCGATTGCCCTCGGTCGCGATCACCGTGTTGGAGATCATGCGCAGTGTGCGTCCATCCTTCAATTCGAAGTAGGCCGATTCGGTCAGCGTGCGCTTTTCGAGGATCTCGGCAATGGTTTTCAGGAACTTATCCGCGTCGGTGACCGTCCGGCCGAGACGTAGCAGCAGTTCGTCGTTCCTGATCCCGACGAACTGCTCGTCCGGTTTAAGCATGAACATGCGGTTGAAGGCCGTGTTGCAATAGCGGACATGGCTGCGGTCGGCAAAGATCACGCCCACGGGTATGGTGGTCAGCAGTGCATCCAGTGTGGATTTTTCGTTGTTGAGTTCCGCCAGGCTGGCGGCCTGCTCGTCCCGGTTGCGCACCAGCGCCTGCGACATCGCCTGGAAGCTGGTGGTCAGTTGCGATACTTCATCCTCTCCCTGCAGGGGTGGCGGTGCGGGGTAATCCAGGTTGCCGTTGGCGAATTGTTGCGCGGCAAGGGATAGTTTCCCCAGCGGTCGTACCATGCGGCGGATTTGCACGAAGAAAGGCAGCAGCAGGATGACGAACCAGAACATGGCGAAGAACGTGCTATCCCGGATCAGGCTTTGCCGCGCTCTGGCGATATCGTCGGTACGCACGCCCATGCGTATCGTACCCAGCAGTTGGTCATCGCGAACCACGGGAATGATCGTGTTATAGCAACCGTCGCGGCTGTCCGGGTCGAATTCGCTATCGGTGGTTACGCGCACGTCGCCCACCTTGTAGACCACGGTCCCGATATTGTCCTTCAACTGGAAATTGCACAGTGGCAGTTTTGCCTGCACATCCTGCAGTCTTGTCTGCAAAAGCGACAAGTCGTTGGCAAAGAGCGGATCGGCCAATACCCGGCTCAGCAGATAATTGCTGCTGCGCAGGTTCGATTCGGCCTGGCGGATGAAATAGTCCTGTACCAGGTATACCTGGCTGAACAGGATCGCTGTCAGACCGAGCGCAACAATGGCGGTCAGCGACAGGAACAGCTTGAACTGTATCGAGCTGCGGCATGCGTACAGGAAATTCGACAACATCTGCGCTTCCTCTCAAGTTGGCGGCCGCAACCCAATGGCTGCGCCTTGATATCTTCACGGCCCTCGTTCCCATGGTGGCTACTTGTCCCGCATCGCCCGCCGGCTGGCCGGAGGCTACGGTCTGGGGGGGCAGACATTCGGATTCGGTGACTCTGCGGCCTGTGTAGTGGACAACCAAACTCTTGGCCGACTGAACAGGCTTTCGGATGCATGCACGATAGGCTTGTTCGGGCTAAATGGGTATATGTCAAATTATATAGACCGCGAACTATTACGTACAGCAAACATGGTTATTATAGGGCAGTGAATCACTCAACCTTGGAAGCCGTTTGCCGGTCACTGCAGGAGTATCTTGATGCCGATCAGGATCAGGACCGTTCCGCCGAACAACTCGGCCTTGTTCTCCAGCCAGGTGCCGCTCTTTTCGCCGATGCGCACACCGGCCCAACTGAAGGCGAAGGTGGTCACGCCGATGATGAGGCAGGCGAGGTATGCGTTGACATCCAGCAAGGTCAGGCTGAACCCGGCCGCCATGGCGTCGATGCTGGTGGCGATGGCGAGCAGTAACATCATCTTGTTGGTGATGGCTTCGATGTTCTCTTCGATGCCCTCGTGCAGGCCTTCGTAGATCATCTTGGCGCCGATCAGTGCAAGCAGGCCGAATGCAATCCAGCCGGCATAGGCCTCTACCCAGCCCAGTACGCCCTTGCCGCCCAAATAGCCGATGAAGGGCATCAGCGCCTGAAAAATGCCAAAGAGCAGTCCGGCCTTCAGTCCCAACCCCTTCGCGTTGCCTTTCGAGCCCAGGCCGATGGAAACGGCAAAGGCATCCATGCTTAGGGCGATTGCCAGGACTATCACTTCAAACATGCAAAGATTCTCCGGTCGGGTTGTTTGGTTGCTGCCAGAGCGGCGGCGCGGAATTATACGGCACCCTGGTTTTCAACAGCCGTGCGGGCTACGCTTGCGTTTGATGAGGCACCCCTAATCGGCTATAATGCGCACCGAATCAAAAGCGGGATGAACGCAACGTTCTTCCCGCTTCTTTATGTCCAGCTTGAAGGAGCCTCCTGTGTCGCAAACGAAGCCAGCCATCCTTGTTTTAGCCGATGGAACGGTATTTCGCGGCATTTCTATCGGAGCAGAGGGCAGCAGCGTCGGCGAGGTGGTGTTCAACACTTCCATCACTGGCTATCAGGAGATCCTGACCGACCCGTCCTACTGCAAACAGATCGTTACGCTGACCTATCCGCATATCGGCAACGTCGGCTGCAACCCGGAAGACGTGGAATCGCGCCAGGTGTTCGCCAGCGGCCTCATCATCCGCGATCTGTCGATGACGGTGAGCAACTTCCGCGCGACTCAATCCCTGCCCGAATACCTCAAAGCCAACAATGTGGTCGCCATCGCCGGCATCGATACGCGCAAACTGACCCGCATCCTGCGCAGCAAGGGCGCGCAGAACGGCTGCATCGCCTCGGGAGACGATGTCGACGCGGCGTTGAAAGCGGCCAAGGGCTTCGCCGGTCTGGCGGGCATGGATCTCGCGGAAGTGGTCACCTGCGACAAATCCTACGAATGGAAGCAGCGCGAGTGGGAGCTGGGTGTCGGCTACCGCGATGTAACTGAATCCAAATTCCATGTGGTGGCCTACGACTTTGGCGTGAAGCGCAATATCCTGCGCATGCTGGCCGAACGCGGCTGCAAGATCACCGTGGTGCCGGCCAAGACATCGGCCGCCGAAGTGCTGGCGATGAAGCCGGACGGCGTGTTCCTGTCCAACGGCCCCGGCGACCCCGAGCCTTGCGACTACGCCATCGCCGCCGCGAAAAGATTCCTCGAGGTCGGTATCCCGATGTACGGCATCTGCCTGGGGCACCAGATCATGGGCCTGGCCTCGGGTGCCAAGACCGTGAAGATGAAGTTCGGCCACCGCGGCGCCAACCATCCGGTGCAGGACACTGCGACCAAGCGCGTGATGATCACCAGCCAGAACCACGGCTTTGCGGTGGATGCGGCCACGTTGCCAAAGAACGCGCGCGTCACGCACATCTCGCTGTTCGACGGCACGCTGCAAGGCTTCGAGCTCACCGATAAACCCGCGTTCTGTTTCCAGGGCCACCCCGAGGCGAGCCCCGGACCGCACGATGTGGACACACTGTTTGATCGCTTCGTTGCGATGATGGGCAAGTAAATGGCAAAGCGTACTGACATAAAGAGCATCCTGATCATCGGCGCCGGTCCCATCGTCATCGGGCAGGCTTGCGAATTCGACTATTCCGGTGCACAGGCCTGCAAGGCGCTGAAGGAAGAGGGCTACCGCGTCATCCTGGTGAACTCGAACCCGGCCACCATCATGACCGACCCGAACATGGCCGATGCGACCTACATCGAGCCGATCACCTGGAAGATGGTCGAGAAGATCATCGCCAAGGAACGGCCCGATGCGATCCTGCCGACCATGGGTGGGCAGACCGCGCTGAACTGCGCGCTCGATCTCGCGAAGCATGGCGTGCTGGAAAAATACAAGGTCGAGATGATCGGCGCTTCGCGCGACGCCATCGACATGGCGGAAGACCGCGAGAAGTTCAAGCAGGCGATGACCCGCATCGGCCTGGCCTCGGCGCGTTCCGCCATCGCGCACAGCATGGAAGAGGCGCTGCAGGTGCAGCAGGTGATGGGTTTCCCCACCATCATTCGCCCTTCGTTCACCATGGGAGGCAGCGGCGGCGGCATCGCTTACAACCGCGAAGAGTTCGTCGAGATCTGCGAACGCGGACTTGAGGCCAGCCCGACCAAGGAATTGTTGATCGAGGAGTCGTTGCTCGGCTGGAAAGAATACGAGATGGAAGTCGTGCGCGACCGCAACGACAATTGCATCATCATCTGCTCCATCGAGAACCTGGACCCCATGGGCGTGCATACCGGCGACTCCATCACCGTGGCCCCGGCGCAGACGCTGACCGACAAGGAATACCAGATCATGCGCGACGCCTCGCTGGCGGTGCTGCGCGAGATCGGCGTGGAGACGGGCGGTTCCAACGTGCAGTTCTCCATCAATCCGGACGACGGGCGCATGGTGGTGATCGAGATGAATCCGCGCGTGTCGCGTTCTTCGGCGCTGGCATCCAAGGCCACCGGTTTCCCGATTGCCAAGGTCGCGGCCAAGCTGGCCGTGGGTTACACGCTGGACGAACTCAAGAACGACATCACCGGCGGCGCGACCCCGGCCTCGTTCGAACCGACCATCGACTACGTGGTGACCAAGATCCCGCGTTTCGCGTTCGAGAAATTCCCGCAAGCCAACGACCGCCTGACCACGCAGATGAAATCGGTGGGCGAGGTGATGGCCATCGGCCGCACCTTCCAGGAATCTTTCCAGAAAGCGTTGCGCGGTCTGGAAGTGGGCGTCAACGGCCTGGATACAAAATTTAGCGACCGCGATGCCATCGTGTCAGAACTCGGCAACCCCGGCCCGGATCGTATCTGGGCAGTCTCGGACGCGTTCCGCCTCGGCATGAGCGTGGAAGAGGTGTTCAATGTCAGCAAGATCGACCCGTGGTTCCTGGTGCAGATCGAGGATTTGATTCGTCAGGAACAGGGGCTGGCAGGCCACACGCTGGAAAGCATCAGCGCAGATCATTTGCGCACCCTGAAGCGCAGCGGTTTCGCCGATGCGCGGCTGGCGAAGTTGTTGGACATCGACGACGAGTCGGTGCGAGCCTATCGCCATGCCTTGGGCGTGCGTCCGGTGTTCAAGCGCGTGGATACCTGCGCCGCCGAATTCGCCACCAATACCGCCTACATGTATTCGACCTACGAGGAAGAATGCGAAGCTCAGCCGACCGACCGGAAGAAGATCATGGTGCTGGGTGGCGGTCCCAACCGCATCGGTCAGGGCATCGAGTTCGACTATTGCTGCGTGCATGCCGCGCTGGCGATGCGCGAAGACGGCTACGAGACCATCATGGTCAACTGCAACCCGGAGACGGTTTCCACCGACTACGATACCTCGGATCGCCTGTATTTCGAGCCGCTGACGCTGGAAGACGTGCTGGAAGTGGTGGCGGTGGAGAAGCCGGTCGGCGTGATCGTGCAATACGGCGGCCAAACGCCGCTCAAGCTGGCGCACGGTCTGGCCAAGAACGGCGTGCCCATCATCGGCACCTCGGTGGACATGATCGACTGCGCGGAAGACCGTGCGCGCTTCCAGACCATGTTGCGCAAACTGAGCCTGAAGCAACCGCCGAATCGTACCGCAAGCAACGGGGCCGATGCGGTCGCCGGGGCAGCCGAGATCGGCTACCCGCTGGTGATGCGCCCATCCAACGTGCTGGGCGGGCGCGGCATGGAGATCATCCATGCGCAGAACGATCTTGAGCGTTACATGCGTGATGCCGAAGAGCTGGCCAAGACCTGGCCGGAGCGTATGCCCATCCTGCTCGACCGCTTCCTGAACGACGCGATCGAAGTGGACGTGGATGCGGTGTCCGACGGCAAGCAGGTCATCATCGGCGGCATCATGGAACACATCGAACAGGCGGGTGTGCACTCGGGCGACTCTGCCTGTTCTCTGCCGCCGTATTCGCTGTCTGTCGCGATGCAGGACGAGTTGCGCCGCCAGACCGTGGCGATGGCGAAGGAATTGAACGTGGTCGGCCTGATGAACGTGCAGTTCGCCATTCAGGGCGAAACGGTCTATGTGCTGGAAGTGAACCCGCGCGCATCGCGCACCGTGCCCTATGTATCCAAGGCCACCGGGGTGCCGCTGGCCAAGGTGGCGGCGCGTTGCATGGCCGGCCAGTCGCTGGAGCAGCAGGGCATCACCAAAGAGGTCATCCCGCCGTATTACTCGGTGAAGGAGGCAGTGTTCCCGTTCATCAAGTTCCCTGGCGTCGACACCATCCTCGGCCCCGAGATGAAATCCACCGGCGAGGTGATGGGCGTGGGCGATACTTTCGCCGAAGCCTTCGTTAAATCGCAACTGGCCGCCAGCGTGAAGTTGCCCAAGGGTGGCAAGGTGTTCGTCAGTGTGCGCGAGGAGGACAAGTCGGGCGCGGCGGAAATTGCGCGCACCCTGAAACAGCTCGGCTTCACCATCGTGGCGACGCGCGGGACCGCTGCCGTGATCGAGGCGGCTGGTGTGGAAGTGACCGTGGTGAACAAGGTGGCCGAAGGTCGTCCGCACATCCTCGATATGATCAAGAATGGAGAGATCAGCCTCATCGTCAATACGGTGGACAGCAGGCCGTCCGTGATGCGCGATTCGTATTCGATCCGTCATGCGGCGCTGCAGGGCCGCGTGACCTACTACACCACGCTCGCCGGAGCGCGCGCCGCCTGTCTGGGCATGCAGCATCTGGCCGAGTTGCAGGTCTATGACGTGCAGACGCTGCATAAACGGCTAGTCGCCAGTCGGTAGTCGTTAGCTTTTAGTTCAAATCAAAAGCGCACAGCGACGACACCAACTAACGACCAGAGACCAACGACTAATTACTGATAGGGTTACAGAATGAGCAAGGTTCCATTGACACTGAACGGCGCAGAGCTATTACGTCAGGAGTTGCACCGGCTGAAGACGGTGGATCGCCCCTCGGTCATCACCGCGATCGCGGAAGCGCGCGCTCAGGGTGACCTGTCGGAGAACGCCGAATACGAGGCCGCCAAGGAACGCCAGTCGTTCGTGGAAGGGCGCATCGTCGAATTGGAATTCAAGCTGGGTAGCGCGCAAGTCATCGATCCCAAGACGCTCAATGCGGACGGGCGCTGTGTGTTCGGATCGACCGTGGTGCTGGAAGACACCAACAACGGCGATGTGGTGACCTATCAGATCGTCGGCGACGACGAGGCAGACATCAAGCATCGCAAGATTTCCATCAGTTCACCGATCGCGCGCGCGTTGATCGGCAAGTCCAGTGGCGACATCGCCGAGGTGCAGGCACCGGGCGGGATACGCGAGTACGAAGTGGTGGATGTGCAGTATATCTAGCTGGTAGCGCGTAGCCTGTAGGAGGTAGCCAGGCGGTTCTGCTACAAGCTACTGGCGACGAGCTGCCAGCTGTTTTTTCGTGAGCGGCTTGCCCCTTGGGCGCTTGGGTGCTTTGGCGATGGGGATATCCAGCGGGCGATACACCACCAGCATCTTGCCGATGTGCTGCACGGGGCCTGCCTTGAGCACTTCGCATATCTCCTGCAACATGGCCTCGCGCGCTTCGCGGTCATCGTTCATCACGCGGATCTTCAGCAGGTCGTGGCTTTTCAGGCTGCGTTCTATCTCATCCAGCACGGCAGGCGACAGCCCGGCATTGCCGATGATGACGACAGGTTTGAGGGAATGGGCGCGGCCTTTGAGTTCGAGGCGCTGCGGGACGGTAAGGGTTAACATGTTCATTGAGCCTGTAGGTGGTAGCTTGTAGCCTGTAGCTGAACCGGGGGTGGCTACACGCTACCAGCCACAAGCTACGGGCCAAGGATTATACGATGAAAGCTTCCAAGACCAGCAAACAATGGATGCAAGAGCATGTGAACGATCCTTTTGTGCAGATGGCGCAGAAGGACGGTTATCGCGCGCGCGCGGCCTATAAACTGCTGGAGATAGACGAACGCGACCATCTTATCAAGCCCGGCATGGTGGTGGTGGACCTGGGGGCGGCACCGGGCAGTTGGTGTCAGGTGGTAGCGAAAAAACTGGGCGCGCACGGGCGCATCATCGCGCTCGATTTGTTGCCGCTCGATCCCTTGCCGCGCGTGGAGTTCATCCAGGGCGATTTTCGCGAGGACAGCGTGCTGGCCCAACTCGAAGAAAAACTGGAAGGACGCCCCATCGGCCTTGTAATTTCCGATATGGCGCCCAATATGAGCGGTGTGAGTTCTGCCGATCAGGCGCGTGCCATGTATCTGGCGGAACTGGCGCTGGAGTTTGCCGACAAACACCTGACTCCGGGCGGAGCCTTCGTGGTGAAGGTGTTCCAGGGGGTGGGGTTCGAGGATTTCATGAAGGCGATGCGTAACCATTTTGCAAAAGTGGTCGCGCGCAAGCCGAAAGCCTCGCGCGACCGCAGCAGCGAACAATATCTGGTGGGGCTGGGCAAGCTTGAGTAATGGCATCGGACAGTGTCTAATGCTGTCCATGTGCAAGGCTCATCATTAAGGAGCGAGTGTGAATAATCTGTTCAAGAGTATCGGGATATGGCTGGTCGTGGCGTTGGTGCTGATGACCGTGTTCAACCAGTTCAATGCGCGCCAGCAATCTACTGCTCAGGCGCAACTGGATTATTCGCAGTTCCTCGAAGCGGTCAAATCGGGTCAGATCGATAAGGTGACCATCGAAGGGCGCACGCTCAAGGCGACCACCGCCGAAGGTAAACGTATCACCACCTATGCACCAAACGACCTGTGGCTGGTCTCCGACCTGCTCAAGAACGGCGTGCAGATCGAGGCCAGGCCGGACGAGGAGCAGGGCTTCCTGGCGCAGGTTTTCATCTCATGGTTCCCCATGCTGTTGCTGATCGGCGTGTGGATATTTTTCATGCGCCAGATGCAGGGCGGCAAAAGCGGCGGCGCGTTCTCGTTCGGCAAGAGCAAGGCGCGCATGCTGGATGATTCCAAGGAACGAGTCACCTTCGCCGACGTGGCCGGTTGCGACGAAGCCAAGGAAGATGTCTCCGAACTGGTCGATTTCCTGCGCGACCCGTCCAAGTTCCAGAACCTCGGCGGCCGCATTCCGCGCGGTGTACTGATGGTGGGCAGTCCCGGCACCGGCAAGACGCTGCTGGCCAAGGCCATCGCGGGCGAAGCCAAAGTGCCGTTCTTCT
Source organism: Gammaproteobacteria bacterium (assembly GCA_018813765.1). Taxonomy (GTDB): domain Bacteria; phylum Pseudomonadota; class Gammaproteobacteria; order Burkholderiales; family Gallionellaceae; genus Sideroxyarcus. The sequence goes on from JAHJBC010000012.1 coordinate 157,887, forward strand.
CCATCTCCGGTTCCGATTTCGTCGAGATGTTCGTCGGCGTTGGTGCCGCGCGCGTGCGCGACATGTTCGAGCAGGCCAAGAAGCAATCACCGTGCATCGTGTTCATCGACGAGATTGACGCGGTCGGGCGCCAGCGCGGTGCCGGCCTCGGCGGCGGTAACGACGAGCGAGAGCAGACGCTGAACGCATTGCTGGTCGAGATGGACGGTTTCGAGGGTGCATCCGGTGTGATCGTCATCGCCGCAACCAACCGTCCCGACGTGCTCGACCCGGCGCTGCTGCGCCCGGGCCGTTTCGACCGCCAGGTGGTGGTGCCGCTGCCCGACATCCGCGGTCGCGAGCAGATCCTTATGGTGCACATGCGCAAGGTGCCGGTGGCGCCCGACGTGAAGGCCGACATCCTGGCGCGCGGCACGCCCGGCATGTCCGGTGCCGACCTCGCCAACCTGGTGAACGAGGCGGCATTGTTCGCCGCACGCCGCGGCAAGCGCTTCGTCGAGATGGACGATTTCGAGTCCGCCAAGGACAAGATCATGATGGGCACCGAGCGCAAATCCATGATCATGCCGGAAGAGGAGCGCCGCAATACGGCGTATCACGAGTCCGGCCATGCACTGGTGGCAAAACTGATGCCCAAGACCGATCCGGTGCACAAGGTCACCATCATTCCGCGCGGCCGCGCACTGGGATTGACCATGCAGTTGCCGTCTGAGGACCGCTACAGCATGGACAAGGTGCGCATCCTCTCCACCATCGCCGTGCTGTTCGGTGGCCGCATCGCTGAAGAGCTGTTCATGAACCAGATGACCACCGGCGCTTCCAACGATTTCCAGCGTGCCACCGACATGGCGCGCAAGATGGTCACGCAATGGGGTATGTCCGAATCGCTGGGCACCATGGTCTATGCCGAAGAGGAAGGTGAGATATTCCTCGGCCGCTCCGTGACCACGCACAAGAACATCTCCGAAGCCACCATGCAGAAGGTGGACGCCGAGATCCGCAGCATCATCGACCAGCAGTATGGTCTTGCGCGCAAACTGATCGAAGACAACCGCGACAAGATCGAGGCGATGACCAAGGCGCTGCTGGAATGGGAGACCATAGACGCCGAGCAGATCGACGACATCATGGCGGGCAAGCCGCCGCGTCCGCCCAAGCCCAGCCAGAGCACGAAAGTGACCGAGCCGCCTGCGGACGAGACGCCGACCGCACCGGCGACCGGCAAGCCGGCCGAGGAAATTTAAAGCAGCTCGTGGCAGGTAGCTTGTAGCGGGTAGCCACCCCCGGTTTTGCTACCAGCTACGGGCTACAAGCTACAAGCTTATGCTTCGTTGCGGCAAATTCCCCCTCTCTCTCGACCGCCCACTCGTGATGGGCATCGTCAATGTCACTCCCGATTCCTTCTCCGATGGCGGGCAGCATGCATCTGCTGCTGCAGCAATCGCCTACGCAGAGCAACTGATCGCTGACGGAGCCGACATCCTCGACATCGGCGGCGAATCTACGCGCCCCGGAGCCGCTCAGGTGAGCGAGCAGGAGGAACTGGATCGTGTGCTGCCGGTCATTGAAGGCCTGCGCGGCATTTCCATCCCGATCTCCATCGATACATGGAAGCCTCAAGTGATGCGCGTTGCCCTGGCGGCGGGCGCGAGCATGGTCAATGACGTGAATGCCTTGCAGGCAGAGGGTGCCTTGCAGGTTGCCGCAGATTCCGGTGCGGCAGTCTGTCTGATGCACAAGCAAGGCACGCCGCAGACCATGCAGCAACGCCCCGAATATGAGAACGTCATGGCCGAAGTGAGTGCATTCCTGAGCGAACGTATCTCCTTGGCGGAAGCCGCGGGGATATCCCGTCAGCGCATCGTGATCGATCCGGGTTTTGGTTTTGGCAAGACACTGGCGCATAATCTCGACCTGTTGCGTCAACTGGAAGCATTCGGCGCACTGGGCGTGCCGGTGCTGGCCGGGCTGTCGCGCAAGTCCATGCTGGGAGCGATCACCGGGCGCGAAGTCGGCGAGCGGGTGGCGGCGAGCGTGGCGGCAGCGTTGCTGGCAGTGCAGAGAGGCGCCGCCATCGTGCGTGTGCACGATGTGCGCGAGACGGTGGATGCCTTGAAGATTCTGGATGCAGTGAACGGGAGAGAACGATGAGCAGAAAATTCTTCGGGACTGACGGTATACGCGGGCGCGTTGGGGTGCATCCCATCACGCCGCAATTCGTGATGACCCTGGGCTACGCGGCGGGCAAGGTGCTGGCGAAGGCGGAGCACACGCAGAACGAGCGGCCCGGTGTGCTGATCGGCAAGGACACCCGCATTTCCGGCTACATGCTGGAATCGGCGCTGGAAGCCGGACTCATCGCGGCCGGCATCGACGTCTATCTGGCCGGGCCGATCCCGACCCCCGCCGTGGCTTATCTCACGCGAGCCTTGCGCCTGCAGGCGGGGGTGGTCATCTCCGCTTCGCACAACCCGTTCGAGGACAACGGCATCAAGTTTTTCTCCGGCGGCGGCACCAAATTGCCGGACGAGGTCGAGATTGCCATCGAGGCCGAACTGGGTAACGCGATGCAGACCAACCCGTCGGAAAACCTGGGCAAGGCCAAGCGCATCGATGATGCCGTTGGGCGCTACATCGAGTTTTGCAAAAGCACCTTCCCGGCGGACATGAACCTGCGCGGTCTCAAGATCGTGGTGGACAGCGCGCATGGTGCGACCTACCACATCGCGCGCCATGTTTTCCATGAACTCGGCGCGGACGTCATTGCCATCGGCGCCGATCCGAACGGCAAGAACATCAATGACGGCTATGGCGCCACCAAGCCCCTGAACCTGCAAAAGGCCGTTGTCGAGCACAAGGCCGACATCGGTATCGCACTCGACGGCGACGGCGACCGACTCGTCATGGTCGATGCGGCAGGCAAACTCTACGACGGCGACCAGTTGCTCTACGTCATCGCCAAGCACCGCCAGGCACAGGGTGTCCTGAAAGGCGGCGTGGTCGGCACACAGATGACCAATCTAGCCTTCGAGCATGCCATGCAGAAATTCGGCATCCCCTTCGCGCGCGCCAAGGTCGGCGACCGTTACGTGCTGGAACTGATGCAGGAAAAAAAATGGCAACTCGGCGGCGAGAATTCCGGCCATATCATCTGCCTGGACAAACACAGTACCGGCGACGGCATCGTTTCCGCCTTGCAGGTCCTGCATGCGTTGCGCATGAAGCAGCAGACGCTGGCGCAGGCGGCGGGAGACCTGCACATGTATCCGCAGATACTCATCAACGTGAAAGTCACCGGCAAGGCGGCCGATCTGCTGGAGCGTACCGAGGTCACGGCGGAGGTGGCCAAAGCCGAACGCGACTTGAACGGCAAGGGGCGGGTGTTGTTGCGACCTTCCGGAACGGAACCCTTGTTACGGGTGATGGTTGAAGGCGAGGATGGGGTGCAGGTCAAGATGTGGGCGGAGAAGATCGCCGGTGTGGTGAAGGGGATGGCTGCCTGAACTTGTTCAAGTTGCCGGAGCAATGGAGAACGCCGGATGATGCCCGGCGACTTTCATTGCGCAACTGGCCGGATCAGAAGTGGCTCAGCTTTGCACATTAGCAGGTAGGATGGGTTGAGCGCAGCGATACCCATCGTTTGAAATATTGGATGTTGGGTATCGCTGCGCTCAACCCAACCTACATGCGGCGTTTAGCCGAAACGACCGGTAATGTAATCTTCCGTCTCTTTCCGTTTCGGATTGGTGAACACCGTACTGGTATCCCCAAACTCGATCAGATCTCCCAGATACATGTAAGCCGTATAGTCAGAGACACGTGCAGCCTGCTGCATGTTGTGCGTCACGATGACGATGGTGAACTCCTTTTTCAATTCATCGATCAATTTTTCGATGTGCGCTGTGGAGATCGGGTCGAGCGCGGAGGTGGGTTCGTCCAGCAGCAGCACTTGCGGTTTGACGGCGATGGCGCGGGCGATGCACAGACGCTGCTGCTGTCCGCCGGACAGGCTGGTGCCGCTCTGTTTCAGTTTGTCGCTGACCTCGCCCCACAGTGCGGCTTTCTTCAAGGCCCATTCGACGCGCTCATCCATCTCGTAACGACTCAGGCTCTCATACAGTTTTACGCCGAAAGCGATATTGTCGTAGATGGACATCGGGAACGGAGTCGGCTTCTGGAATACCATGCCGATCTTGGCGCGCAACATGTTGAGGTCCTGCTTGGGGTCGAGCACGTTTCTGCCGTCCAGCATGATCTGGCCGGTGGCCTTCTGCTTGGGATAGAGCTGATACATGCGGTTGAAGGTGCGCAACAGTGTCGACTTGCCGCAGCCGGACGGTCCGATGAAAGCGGTCACCATCTTTTCCGCGATATCCAGATTGATGTCCTGGAGGGCGCGGTAGTTGCCGTAGTAGAAGTTTAGGTCGCGTACGATGACCTTGGGCGTGTTGACTGTTTCAGCGTTCATGAGTAGTGATTCCCGATATCAATGTGTGGTTGCACTTTGGCGGAACAGGATGCGCGCCAGGATGTTGAGCGTGAGTACGCTGATGGTGATCAGCAGCGCGCCGGCCCAGGCGAGATGCTGCCAGTCTTCGTAAGGGCTCATGGCGAACTGGAAGATCACCACCGGCAGGTTGGCCAGCGGGCTGTTCATGTCGGCACTCCAGAACTGGTTGTTCAGGGCGGTGAACAACAGCGGGGCAGTCTCGCCGCTGATGCGGGCGATGGCCAGCATCACGCCGGTGATGATGCCGGCGCGAGCGGCGCGCAGGGTGACGAAGCTGACGATCTTCCATTGCGGCGCACCCAGAGCGGAAGCGGCCTCGCGCAGGGTGTTGGGGATCAGGCGCAGCATGTTCTCGGTGGTGCGGATCACGATGGGGATGACGATGATGGCCAGCGCCAAAGCGCCTGCCCAGCCGGAGAAGTGGCCGACGCGGATGACGTACACTTCGTACACGAACAGGCCGATCACGATGGAGGGGGCGGATAGCAGGATGTCATTGATGAAACGGGTGACCGGTGCCAGCCAGCCGCGCTGCCCGAACTCGGCCAGATAAGTGCCGGCCAGGATGCCGATGGGCGTGCCGATCAGGGTGCCGAGCAGGCTCATCATCAGCGTGCCGGCGATCGCGTTCAGCAGGCCGCCCGTGCTGCCGGGCGGCGGCGTCATCTGCGAGAAGACGGCAGGGGTGAGCGCGGTAAGGCCGTGGCTGAGCAAGGTGAACAGGATCCAGCACAGCCAGAACAGGCCGAAGGCCATGGCCAGCATGGAGACCAGCAGGCCGGTGATGTTGACGATGCGACGGCGGGTATAGAGTGTCAGCATGGCGTTCAGGTGGTCTGGCCCTCGCCTTTGCCCAGCTTGTGCAGCATCAGGCGCGCGAGTGACAGGACGACGAAAGTGATGAAGAAAAGGATCAGGCCCAGCTCGATCAGCGCCGAGGTATACAGCTCGCCGACCGCTTCGGTGAACTCGTTGGCCAGTGCCGAGGAGATGCTGTTGCCCGGCATCAGCAGGGATTTGCTCAGTTCATGCGCATTGCCGATGACGAAGGTGACGGCCATGGTCTCGCCCAGGGCGCGCCCCAGGCCGAGCATGATGCCGCCGACCACGCCGATGCGCGTGAAGGGCAGCACGATCTTCATCACCACTTCCCAGGTCGTGGCGCCGACGCCGTAGGCAGATTCCTTCAGCATGGGCGGCACGACTTCGAACACGTCGCGCATGACCGAGGCAATGAAGGGGATCACCATGATGGCGAGGATGATGCCGGCGGTCAGGATGCCGATGCCCATCGGCGGGCCGGCGAAGAACGGGCCGAGCATCGGCAGGGTGCCGATGTGGTCGTTGATCCAGGGCTCGAAGTGATCAGCGAACAACGGCGCGAACACGAACAAGCCCCACATGCCGTAGATGATGCTGGGAATGCCCGCCAGCAATTCAACGGCGATGCCGAGCGGCCGGCGCAACACGCGCGGCGACAGCTCGGTCAGGAATATGGCGATACCGAAGCTGACCGGAATGGCGATCAGCAGTGCGATACCTGAGGTAACCAGTGTGCCTACGATGGGGACCAGTGCGCCGTATTCATCGGTGACCGGATTCCATTCGTCACTGACGAGAAAGTGGAAACCGAACGCCTCTATGGCAGGCATGCTGCCGATCACCAGCGAGGCGATGATCGCGAGCAAGAGTGCCAGCACTCCGAAAGCCGATAGCCGGGTCAGACCACGGAACAACATGTCCAGCCATATCTGTTGCTTGAGCCGGGCTTGGTGCAGGAGCGTCGATTTCATTTGTGCAATAGGTCTTGAGTGAAATTGGGGGGCATAGCGCCCCCCGAATTATAGCTTGCGCGCGCCGTTCGGCACACTCAGGCTTGGCTTACTTCCAGATCGCCTTGCCGTGGCCGTCGGTGATCTGTTCTTTCCAGGACTTGCGGATCATGGCGGTGACATTGCCCGGCAACGGCACGTAGTGCAGATCGGAAGCCATCTGGTCGCCCTTGCTGTAAGCCCAGTCAAAGAACTTCAGCACTTCAGCAGCGGTAGCGGCATTTTCCTGATTTTTGTATACCAGAATGAATGTCGCGCCGGCGATAGGCCAGCTGTCTGCACCCGGCTGATTCACGAGGATCTCTGCAAAGCCTTCCGAAGCTTTCCACTTGGCATTGCCGGCGGCAGCCTTGAAGCTTTCAGCTGTAGGAGAAACGAAGTGACCGTCGCGGTTCTTCAGTTGCGCGTAGGACATCTTGTTCTGCAGGGCGTAAGCATATTCAACATAGCCGATCGCACCCTTGATGCGCTGCACATAGGAAGCAACACCCTCGTTACCCTTGCCGCCCGTACCTGTGGGCCACTTCACTGCCTTGTCGGCGCCGACTTCGCGCATCCAGTCGGTGCTGACTGCCGCCAGATAGGAAGTGAAGATGTGGGTGGTGCCGGAGCCGTCAGCGCGGTGTACCACGGTGATCGCCTGGTCTGGCAGGTTCAGGCCTTTGTTGTCTGCAGCGATCTTGGAGTCGTTCCACTTGGTGATCTTGCCCATGAAGATGTCGACCAGGGTGTCGCTGGACAGCTTCAGTTGACCGGGGGATACGCCTTCAACGTTGATGACCGGTACCACGCCGCCGATCACGGTCGGGAACTGTGTCAAGCCCAGCATGCCCAGTTCGTTGGCGTTCATCGGGGCGTCGGTAGCACCAAAGTCCACGGTTTTGGCTTTGATCTGCTTGATGCCGCCGCCGGAGCCGATGGATTGATAATTCATGCCTACACCGGTCTCATTCTTGTAGGCTTCAGCCCACTTGGCGTAAACGGGGTAGGGGAAGGTAGCACCAGCGCCGGTGATGTTCCCGGCGAACGCGGTACCGGCAGACAGCAGGGCAACTGACAGGCCGATGCTGTTAAAAAGTCGATTCAGTTTGCTCATTTCAAGTTCTCCAATGGATAGGGGATTGTTCGTTTGCTCGCCGTTTGCCAGCGAATCGCATCATAGAGCTTGTTTATTACACAATTATTACACAATGTAACAAACGGAAGCTGGGTTGCTGACATGAGGGCGGAGGGCCGATTCGGGGGCTGTAATGAGCTTTGCGGAGTAACACTCCCGTCTGAGTGGCTTAGGATAGCTGGCGCAGTTTCAGCGGCGGTGAAATGGTCGCCAAATGAAATAAAAAAGGCGACCGAATGGTCGCCTTTTTGTCGAAGTTGAACCGCTTACTCGATCCTGGCCTTGCCGCGCAATTCCTCGATGGCCTTCTGCAACGCTTGCTGCTGCAGGCGTTTTTCCAGATTGGGCTTGATCTCGTCGAATGACGGCACCTTCAACTCGCGCGTGTCCTCCAGTTTGATGATGTGCCAGCCGAACTGGGTCTGCACCGGGGCGCTGACCTGTCCCTTTTTCAGTTGGGCTGCCGCTTCGGCAAAGGGTTGCACGAAGTTGGCGGGAACAGACCAGCCCAACTCGCCGCCCTTGTCCTTGGAGCCGGGATCCATGCTCTTGGCCTTGGCTGTCTTGGCAAAGCTGGCCCCCTTCTTCTTCAGATCGGCAGCCACCTTGTTCGCCTCTTCCTCGCTGGCGACGAGGATGTGCGAGAGCTTGAATTCCTTGTTGCCGATGCGCGACTTCATGGCATCGAATTCCTGTTTCAGCGCTTCCTCGCTCACGGGATGGGTCTTGGCGTAATCCTGCACGTAGGCGCTGGCCAGGATGGATTGGCGCGACAACTCGATCTGCTCGGCGGTCTCTGCCTGCTTGTCGAGTCCGGCCTTGGCTGCGGCCTGCGAGATGACTTCCAGATTGATGAGGTCGTCCTTGATGGCCTTCTGCAATTCCGGGGTGTCCGGCTGGCCTTGCTGGGCGGCGAACTTGACGCGCAAATCCACGCGCGACTGGGGAATGGCCACGCCGTTCACCAGTGCGGCAGCCTTCTCGTCGGCGGCCTGCGTGCATGCGGTGAAAGCCAGCAATGTCGACAGCATGGCGAATTTGGAAAATTTCAGCATGTTTCTTTCCTTTGAAGGTTGAGTTGGGGGCGGTTCAGAAAATACCCGAGGCGCAATATAGCACGGCTCAGACGGGAAATACTTTACGGAACGGACGAACGGCGACCTGCGCATAGACCCCCGCTGCAACATAAGGATCGGCCGCCGCCCAGGCTTCCGCCTCGGCCAGCGAGTCGAATTCTGCCACGATCAGACTGCCGCTGAATCCGGCCGGACCGGGGTCGACGGCATCGACCGCAGGGAAGGGCCCCGCCATCAGCAGACGGCCCTCATCCTGCAAGGTCTGCAAACGTGCCAGATGCGCGGGTCGCGCGGCCGCGCGCTTTTTCAGGCTGTCGGGGATGTCGTTTCCAAAAATGGCGTAGAGCATCACTGCTCCTCTTTCTCGTCATCTTCGACGTACTTCGACAGCATTGCGGCTTGTGCGATGACGAACAGCAGCATCAGGCCGGTGGCGCCGAACAGTTTGAAATTGACCCATGTGTCCGTGGAGTAATTCAACGCGACATACAAGTTGAGCACGCCGAGCACGGCGAAGAAAGCACTCCAGGCAAGGTTCACGTTGCCCCACACCGGATCGGACAGGGAGATTTTTTCCTGCATCAGGGCGCGCATCAGATTTTTCTTGAACAGGACGGGGGAGAGTATAAGCGTGGCGGAAAAGAGCCAATACAACACGCTCGGTTTCCATTTGATGAAGGTCTCATCGTGCAGCAGCAGCGTCGCGCCGCCGAACACGGTGATGATGCCCAGACTAACCCACAACATGGTGTCGACCTTGCCGTGGCGGTATTTGACCCAGGCGACTTGGGCGAAGGTCGCCAGGATGGCGGTGGCGGTGGCAGCAAAGACGCCCGCGAGTTTGAAAACACCGAAAAACAGGATAACGGGGAAAAGGTCGAAGAGAAGTTTCATCATTACTTTCTATCGAGTGCGAGCGAGGCGGAATTGATGCAGAAGCGCAATCCGGTGGGTTCCGGGCCGTCCTCGAACACATGGCCGAGGTGAGCGTCGCAATTGGCGCAGCAGACTTCGATGCGGTCCAGCCCGAGCGGGTCGTCCTCGTTGTAGACGACAGCCTCCTCGTCGATGGGCTGCCAGAAGCTGGGCCAGCCGGTGCCGGATTCGTATTTGGTCTCCGAGTCGAACAGGGGGTGGCCGCAGCACACGCAGCGGTAGATGCCGATGTCGTGGCAATCCCAGTATTCGCCGGTGAAGGCGGGTTCGGTGCCACACTTGCGGCATACTTCGAATTGTTCCGGCGTCAGCTCTTCCTGCCACTCGTCATCGGTCTTGTCGAATTCGTTCATTTGTTGTCTGCCAGAGAAAGCGCCACACCGGGAAGCGCGCTCACGCGCTTGAACCAGGCGGACAGGTCGGGATGTGCACTGCGCCAGTCGCGTTCCGGTTGGCGCAAGTCGAGGTAAGCCAGGGCGCTCAGCAGTGCGAGGTCGCCCAGCGTGATGCTGTTCCCTTCGCACCACTCGCGTCGGCCGAGTTGTTCGGCGACATATTGCAGCGTGCGGGTGATGGCATCATTGTGCAGTGCTGGCGTGGCGGCGAGTTGCATTTCCTTCGGGCGCAGCACTTCGTTGCGCACCACGATGGCCGAATCCATGATGCCGTCGGCCAGCGCCTCCCAGCGTTTCACACGCATCCTTGCCAGCGCGTCTTGGCGCGGGATGAGGATGGGCGAATCGTTGAGCGTGTCGGCGTATTCCGCGATCACCACGGAGTCGAAGATGCACTCGTCGTTATCAAGGATGAGCGCGGGAATGCGGCCGAGCGGATTGACGCGATAGACCTCGCTGTTCGGGTCGCTGGGCGGATCCACCACGTATTCGTGTGCAATGTTCTTTTCCAGCAACACCAGCCGTGCCTTGCGCACGTAAGGGCTGGTGTTTGAACCGATCAGTTTCACAGCACTTCCGCGGCGTGATCCGCCAGACGCGATCGCTCGCCGCGTTGCAGCGTCACATGGCCGCTGTGCGCCCAACCCTTGAACCTGTCCACCACATAGGTCAGGCCGGAACTGCCTTCGGTCAGATAGGGCGTATCGATCTGCGCGATGTTGCCCATGCACACCACCTTGGTGCCGGGGCCGGCGCGGGTGATCAGCGTCTTCATCTGTTTGGGCGTCAGGTTCTGCGCCTCGTCGATGATCAGGTATTTATTGAGGAAGGTGCGGCCGCGCATGAAGTTGAGCGACTTGATCTTGATGCGGCTGCGGATCAGGTCGCGCGTCGCGGCGCGGCCCCATTCGCCGCCTTCTTCGTCGGACTTGTTCAGCACGTCGAGGTTGTCGTCCAGCGCGCCCATCCACGGCGACATCTTCTCTTCTTCCGTGCCCGGCAGGAAGCCGATGTCCTCACCCACCGATACGGTCACGCGCGTCATGATGATCTCGGTGTAGAGCTTGTGTTCCAGCGTCTGCATCAATCCGGCGGCCAGCGTGAGCAGGGTCTTGCCGGTGCCGGCCTGACCCAGCAGCGTGACGAAATCGATCTCCGGGTTCATCAGCAGGTTGAGCACGAAGTTCTGCTCGCGGTTACGCGCGGTGATGCCCCAGATCGCGTTCTTGCTGTGGGTGTAGTCGGTGAGCGTGCGCAACGTGGCGCTGCCGCTGTCCTGCGCGGCGACCACGGCGAAGAACGGATTGCTGGCATCGTCCTGGAACACGAACTCGTTTACCAGCAAATCGTGGCAGTCGGGCCCCTTGATGTTGTAGAAGGTATGGCCGCCCTGCGTGCCGGACACCATGTCCTTGCCGTTCTTCTCCCAGAAGTCGGGTTTTAGTTCGCGTACGCCGCTATACAGCAGGTCGGTGTCTTCCAGCACCTTGTCGTTGAAATAGTCCTGCGCCGCCAGACCTAGGGCACGCGCCTTGATGCGCATGTTGATGTCCTTGGACACCAGGGCGATCTGGCGTTTTGGATGCTGGTTATGCAGGTGGGCGACTACGCCGAGGATGGCGTTGTCGGCTTTGCCGCTCGCCAGCGTTGAGGGCAGCGGGTCATGGATGAACTCCGTCTGCAGGAACAGGCGGCCGGTCGCGTTCTTGTTGCCCAGCGCATCCAGCGGCGCACCCTCGTCGATACTTTCTTCGCTGGCGCTGACCAGATTGTCCAGGAAGCGGCTGGCCTGGCGCGCGTTGCGCGCGACTTCCGACATGCCCTTCTTGTTGTTGTCCAGTTCTTCCAGCACGAACATCGGCAGGTAGACATCGTGCTCCTCGAAGCGGAACAGGCTGGTAGGGTCGTGCATCAACACGTTGGTATCCAGCACGAAGAGTTTGATGTCCTTGCCCGTTGTTGCTTTGCGTGCGTTCATGATTTCCCTTTAAAGCGTTTGAACAAATGCCAGTACTTCCTGCGCGTGGCCGTCCGCCTTGAGGCCGCGCCATTCCTTGCGGATGATGCCCTTGTTGTCGAGCACAAAAGTGCTGCGCTCGATGCCGCGTACATCCTTGCCGTAGAGCTTCTTCTGCTTGATCACGCCGAACTGGGTACAGAGCTTCTCTTCCGCATCCGAAAGCAGCGCGAACGGCAGCGTGAAGCGGGTCTTGAAGTTCTCATGCGACTTGATGCTGTCGCGCGAAACACCCACGATCTCGCTCCCCGCCTTGCGGAACGTCGCATACAGGTCGCGAAACTGCTGCGCCTCGGTGGTGCAGCCCGGTGTGCTGTCCTTGGGATAGAAATAGATCACCAACGATTTGCTGCGGATGGGGTAGAGCGTGAAATCGACACTGCCTGTGGCGGGAAGGGTGAAATCGTCTACAGCTTGTATTGGCATCAATGGCTCCGGTTACTGGTTGCCATTGTTGTCAAAATCGGGCGGTTAGGCAAGCAGTTTGGGAGCGCCGACGGGATGTCGGCGCTCCAGTCAAGCCGCGTACCAGTACACCGCAAAGTAATGGCAGGTCGTGCCGGCCAGCACGAACCAGTGCCAGATGAAGTGGCCGTAACGCAGGCGCGAATCGGCGACGAAGAAGACGGTACCCAGCGTGTAGGCCAGCCCACCGGCGACCAGCCAGAACAACCCCTCGGCGGGCAGGCGTTCATAGAGCGGGTCGATCGCAACGATGATGAGCCAGCCCATCAGCAGGTAGAGGATGGTGGAGATGATGGGGTGCGCCATGCGCCGCAGTACCTTCAGCGCCACGCCTGTCAATGCCAATACCCAGATCAGTACCAGCAATGTCCATCCCCACGCGCCGCTGAGTACGCCGAGCGTGAACGGCGTGTAGGTACCCGCGATGAGCAGGTAGACCGCCGAGTGGTCGATGATGCGGAAGATGTGCTTGAGCCGACCCGGATGGAACGAATGATAGAGGCTGGAAGCCAGGTACAGCGCGATCATGGTGGCGGCGAAGATGGAGCAGCCGACGATATAACCGACCCCGCCGTGTTGCACTGCATGCACGATCAGCAGCGGCGTGCCGACGATCGCCGCGCCCAGCCCCACGCTGTGGCTGATGCTGTTGGCGATCTCCTCGCCCAGAGTCTGCTCGCGTCCGTGCGACCTTCTTTCGGTCCTGCTGTAGGGTTGCTGTTGCATGTTTTTCCGCGTGAAATGCGCGCTGGCATTCTGAGTGCTGCATGGTCGTTTGGCAATCCGATTTTTGCCCGTACAATGCGTGCCATGAAAGTTACCACTGACTCTGAAGCCACTACCGCGATACGCGATGCCGGATTCATGCGCGAAGCGTTGCGGCTGGCCGAGCAGGCGGCGCAGGCGGGCGAAGTGCCGGTCGGCGCCGTGGTGGTGAAGGAGGGGCAGATCGTCGGGCGCGGCAGTAACGCTCCCATCTCGAAACATGATCCCACCGCCCATGCCGAGATCGCGGCCATGCGCGATGCGGCACAGCGACTGGGCAACTACCGGCTGGTCGATTGTGAATTATTTGTGACGCTGGAGCCGTGCGTGATGTGTGTCGGTGCGATGTTCCATGCGCGTATCGCGCGCGTGGTGTTCGGCGCGCGCGATCCCAAGACCGGCGCGGCGGGGAGTGTACTCGACCTTTTTGCCGAGACGAACCTCAACCATCATGCAACCGTTAAGGGCGGTGTGCAGGCAGAGGAATGCGGCAAGATGCTGAGCGATTTTTTTGCACTGCGGCGCATGCAGCAGAAGGCGACGCAGTGAAGATACTTATCCAAATCCAGACCCAGACACTGGAGTTGCTCGACGACAGCGGCAAGCTGTTGCGCCGGTATTCCGTCTCGACCGGCGCGAACGGCGTGGGCGAGGAGGACGGCAGTTTCTGCACGCCGCGCGGCAGACATGTCGTCCGTGCAAAGATAGGTGAGGGGCAGCCGGAGAACACGGTATTCGTGAAGCGCAGGCCCACCGGTGAGATATACACGCCCGAGATGGGTGAACAACATCAGGGACGCGACTGGATACTATCGCGCATCCTGTGGCTGTCCGGTTGCGAGAGCGGTTACAATCGCGGCGGTTCTTGCGATACCATGCGCCGCTACATCTACATCCACGGCACGCCGGATGGTACGGAACTGGGCAGGCCGGGATCGCGCGGCTGCGTACGCATGCGCAACAGGGAGTTGCTGGAATTGTTCGACAAGATAGAGGCAGGAACAGAAGTAGAGATCGTGGCATGAAGCGGTCAGAAGAATAACAGCGTTTCTTTTTCCGCCGGCAATATGGCCGATGGAAAACACAGGAGATGAGTTATGACAACACCTTTCACTGTCAGTCTGGTCTGCTGGCACGACGGCGAGCCCTTGCTGCGGGCCATACGCGAAGCGGTGTTCATCCGCGAGCAGCATGTTCCCGAAGAACTGGAGTGGGACAACATGGACGGCGGCAGCCGCCATGCGCTGGCACTTACGCTCAAGGGCGAAGCCATCGGCTGCGGGCGCATCCTGCCGAACGGGCATATCGGCCGCATGGCGGTCTTGCCGGAGTGGCGCAACAAAAGGGTGGGCACGGCCATCATGGAAGCGCTGCTAGACGAAGCGCGTGCGCGCGGCCTCAAGCAGGTTGACGTGGAGGCGCAGGTGCAGGCGCTGCCGTTCTATCATCTCTTCGGCTTCGCCGAACACGGCAAGGAATTCATGGACGCAGGCATGCCGCACAAGAAGATGAAACTGAAGCTCGAACCGCGCTGAACTACTTCCCGTTGATATATTCCTCGTCGCTGAAATTCATCACCGCATCCGGCTGGAACACGGTGAAGGCGGTGATCATCATGCCGGTGACGAAGGCTTCGGTCAGCATCAGGATGGGGATGGCGACGAGGTAATGGTGCTGGATCTCGCCCCAAGTATAAGGGCTCAGGAATACCAGGATCAGCGTGGTCGCCACCGCGTTCAGGAAGATGCTCAGCGCGCCGCACACGAATCCGTTGAACAGCACGAACAGGAACAGATTCTTCGGCAGGTTATTCTTGCTGAAGCGCAGCAGCCAGTCGCTGAACAGCACGGGAATGGCGATCATCAGCAGGCCGTTCACGCCCAGCGTAAGCAGATCTATCCCGCTGTATATCCAGGTGCCGGTCATCACCAGCGTGAGGGAGAGGGTGGCGACCTGCCAGCCGAACATCAGCATGAACAGCGTCGCTCCGAGGATATGGAAATTGAGTCCCGGGCGGATGCCGACATTGAAATGCCAGAACACGATGGCACCGAGCAGCAAGCCTACCAGCGCGTTCACCATGATGCCGTTGTCCAGCACCTTGCGCCACGGCATGCCGACTGTCGCGCGATACAGGAAAAACGCAAACAGTGCGTTGGTCAGCCACAACCAGTCTACGCTGAACAGACTGGCGGGCAGGTTCACGGGATGGGGTAGGGCAGGGGTTGGAACTGCAAACGCGCGCCGGAGATCGCACCCAGATGGACCGGGAAGGCGTCATGGCTGGCGATCTGCACCACGGCCAGCACATCGTAACCGCCGCCCGGTGCAGCGGCAGCGTTGGCGACGAGGCCGCAACTCTGGCCTTCCATCTCCATGCTGAACAGTTCCGCACCCGGCTGCGGGGCGGTGTCGCCATCGACGTGCGCCAGATACATGCGGCGTTTGTTCTTGCCCAGATACTGCATGCGCGCCACGATCTCCTGCCCCGGATAACAGCCCTTCTTGAAATTCACCGCGCCGATCAGATCGAGGTTGGCCATCTGCGGCACGAACGCCTCCTGCGTCTGCAGCAGGATTACCGGAATGCCCGCGCGGATATTGAGCCAGTCCCAGCGGGGCGAGCCGACGGGCCTGGCTGTGGCGCTGAGCTTCTGCCACAGCGATTGCGCCTGTTGCGGCGTGGTGCTGATCTGGAAACGATCTGCCGCGAGGCGGATGACGATGCTGTCCTCGTGCGGCACGGCATCGAGCGGGGCTTGCGGCAGGGTGGGGAAGTGCTGCTGCAACAAGGTCGCCGCATCCGCACCGGAAAGGCCGAGGCAGACGATATCGTCACTCGCGTTCGCGATCTTTACCTTGGCGCGCAGCACGTACATGGTGAGCTTTTTCTGGATGGCCGCGAGCAGGCTTTGCGGCAGGTGCAGGAAAAACTCCGCCGGATTGCGCCAGATCAGGAAGGTCGCCAGTGCGCGCCCCTTCGCGGTGTTGAAACTGCCGGGCAGCGCGTGCTGCGGCGTGAGCGCATTCACGTCGCAACTGAACAGGTTGTGCAGGAACCCTTGCGCTTCTTCGCCCGAGACCTTGAGCACACCAAACTGCGACAGGTCGCACAACACCGTGCCGTCGCGGGTGGCGATGCGCTCTGCGGCGGCATCGCCGAAATGTTGCACGACGCCGTCCTGAATCTGTGCGCCTTGGGTAGTGAGGAAGTTTTGCCAGTTTGCGTTCATTTCGATGCCCATTTGTATCTGTTCAGTGTTATGCCTGCCGCTTCATTCCCTCCCCCGCAAGCGGGAGAGGGTTAGGGTGAGGGGCGGTTGATAATACTGTTTCGAATTTTGAAACTAGACCCTCATCCCCATCCCTTCTCCCGCTTGCGGGAGAAGGGTGTGTCAATCTTACCGCGAAGCGCAGCCTTTCGGCTAAACTCTAGCGCCATGAAAGTGCTATTTTCTGTCTCGCTATGTTTGTTGCTTGCCTCCTGCGATGGCGGTCTGTGGAACGATCCCTATCCGGCCGGCGATGCGGGCAAGTCCATCCTTTACACCGCTTTTCTTGAACGCCCCAAGCACCTCGACCCGGCGCAGGCCTACAGTGAGAACGAATACGACTTCCTCGCGCTGATCTACTCGCCGCCGCTGCAATACCATTACCTGAAGCGCCCCTATCAACTGGTGCCGCTGGCCGCCAGCGCCATGCCCAAGGTCAGCTATTTGGACAAGCGACTCAAGCGCCTGCCGGACAATGTCGCGCCCGAACGCATCGCCTACAGCGTGTACGAGATAACCATCAAGCCGGACATGCAATACCAGCCGCACCCTGCCTTCGAACTGCAATATCTCCGGCTCAAGGATGGCGACCTCGACGGCATCCATTCCCTCGGCGACTTTGCCAGGGCCGGGACACGCCCCGTGCTGGCGGCGGACTATGCCTACCAGATCAAACGCCTTGTACATCCGCAGTTGCACACGCCCATCGCCGGAGTGATGGAAGAATACATCGTCGGTCTCAAGGAATTTTCCGCCACGCTGCAGGCGGCAGTGCAGGCGCATCCGGAGGAATTTCTCGACCTCAACGACTATCCACTATCCGGCGTCGAGGTGGTGGACGACACCACCTACCGCATCACCATCCACGGCAAATATCCGCAGTTCGCCTACTGGCTGGCGATGCCGTTCTTCGCGCCGATGCCGTGGGAGGTCGAGCGTTTCTATGCGCAGCCGGGCATGAAGGAACGCAACCTCACACTGGATTGGTGGCCGATAGGCAGCGGGCCGTATTACCTGTCGGAGAACGACCCGAACCGGCGCATGGTGCTGACCCGCAATCCCTACTACAGCAGCGAGCAGTATCCATCCGAAGGCGAAACAGGCGATACCGCATCCGGTTTCCTCGACGACGCGGGCACGCGCTTGCCGCTGATCGACAGCATCGTGTTCAGCCTGGAGAAGGAAACCATCCCCTACTGGAACAAGTTCCTGCAAGGCTATTACGACGCCTCCGGCATCAGCTCGGACAGCTTCGACCAGGCGGTGCAGGTGAGCGTGAGCGGCGAGGCCAACGTCAGCGACGCAATGAAGGCTCAGGACATCATGCTTTCCACCGCAGTCGCCACCTCCACCATGTACACCGGCTTCAACTGGCTCGATCCCGTTGTCGGCGGACCTTCCGAGCGCGCGACCAGATTGCGCCGCGCCATCGCCATCGCCGTCGACTTCGAGGAATTCATCTCCATCTTCGCCAACGGGCGCGGCATCAGCGCGCAGTCGCCCTTGCCGCCCGGCATCTTCGGACACCACGAGGGCTGTGCAGGTGTCAACCGCTACGTCTACGATTGCGTGCAAGACAAGCCGAAACGCAAATCCATCGCGGAAGCGAAACGCTTGCTGGCCGAGGCCGGCTATCCCGGCGGCGTAGATGCGAAGACCAAACAGCCGCTAGTGATCCACTTCGACACCACCGCCACAGGCTTGGGCAACAAATCGCGACTCGACTGGCTGCGCAAGCAGTTCGACAAGCTGGGCATCCAGCTCGACGTACGCAGTACCGACTACAACCGCTTCCAGGACAAGATACGGCGCGGCGACACGCAGATGTTCTTCATCGGCTGGAATGCCGATTACCCCGATCCCGAGAACTTCCTGTTCCTGCTGCACGGCCCGCAGGGCAAGGTGAAATTCAGCGGCGAGAACGCCAGCAACTACAGCAGCCCTGAATTCGACCGCCTGTTCGAACGCATGAAGAACATGGACAACACACCGCAACGCCAGCAGATCATCGACGACATGCTGGAGGTGCTGCGCCGCGACTCGCCCTGGCTGTGGGGCTTCCACCCCAAGAGCTACGTGCTGCAGCACGGCTGGCTACACAACATCAAATCCAACATCATGGCTAACAACAAACTCAAATACTGGCGCGTGGATGCGGAGCAGCGCGACAAGATGCGCCGCGAGTGGAACCAGCCAGAGCGCGCGCCGTTGTGGTTTGGGGCGGCGGCGGTGCTGCTGTTCGGGGTGTGGATGTGGCGGGTGTTGCGGAAGCGGGAGCAAGCGAAATGATCGCCTACCTCATCCGCCGCATCCTCTACGCCATCCCCATCCTGATCGGGGTGAACCTGCTCACCTTTGCGTTGTTCTTCGTGGTGAACACGCCGGACGACATGGCGCGCATGCAGCTCGGTGTCAAGCGCGTGACACAGGAAGCCATCGACAAGTGGAAGCAGCAGCGCGGTTACGACAAGCCCTTGCTGCTCAACAGCGCGGCCGACGGAGCGGACAAGCTCACCGACACCATCTTCTGGAAAAAATCGGCCAGCATGTTCGTGTTCGATTTCGGCTATTCCGACGACGGTCGCAGCATCGGCCGCGAGATCGCCAAGCGTATGGGACCCAGTCTGACCATCGCCATCCCCACCTTTCTTGTCGGTCTTGCCGTGTATATCAGCTTCGCCCTGCTGATGACGCTGTTTCGCGCCACCGTGCTGGACATGGCGGGGGTGGCGCTGTGCGTGCTGTTGATGTCCATCTCCGGCCTGTTCTACATCATCGGCGGGCAGTTCGTGGTCAGCAAGCTGTGGCATCTGGTGCCCATCTCCGGTTATGCGGGCGGTGCGGACAGTTTCAAATTCGTGGTGCTGCCCATCCTGATTGGCATAGCGGGCGGCATCGGTTCCAGCAGCCGCTGGTATCGCACCATTTTCCTCGAAGAGATCGGCAAGGACTATGTGCGCACCGCGCGCGCCAAGGGCCTGTCCGAGTTGCGCGTGCTGTTCACCCATGTGCTGAAGAACGCGATGATCCCGATACTGACCGGGGTGGTGGTGGTCATCCCGCTGCTGTTCATGGGCAGCCTGCTTACCGAATCGTTCTTCGGCATCCCCGGTTTGGGCAGCTACACCATCGACGCCATCAACGCGCAGGACTTCAGCGTGGTGCGCGCGATGGTGTTCCTGGGCTCGGTGCTGTACATCGTGGGACTGATATTGACCGACATTTCCTACACCGTTGTCGATCCAAGGGTGAGGCTGCAATGAAAAACCTTTGGTCCACGAAAAACACGAAAGGCACGAAATACACCTGCCAAATTCAGTCCGTGTACATTGTTCGTGTATTTCGTGAATTTCGTGGACTGATTAAGGGTTTGAAATGAATTTTATCCCCGTCATCCTCTGGAGCGATGCGCTGGTGTTCCTGTTGCTGGCGACGATCATCGCCGCGGTCTGGTACGTGCGCCGGCACGAACACCTGCTGCTGCCCTGGCGGCGGGTGGTGCACAACAGTGTGGCGATGGTGTCGTTGTTGCTGCTGTCGCTGCTCCTCACAATCGGCCTGCTGGATACGCTGCATTTCAGGGTCGCGCTGCCGCAGGCCAACGGCAGCGACAAGGTGTATTCGCCCGAAGTGCTGAGCGTGTTCGACAAGCTGGTAGAGCCGCTGCGCGCACAGACCGAAAAGACCTACTCCGAGCCGTTCGCGCTGCGCCTGTATGCCAGGGAGAGCATGAGCGATGCGCAGGGCAACATCGTGCGCGACTTCCCGCGCCTTAAATACGGCGGGGCGCATCTGGCGGATGAGTCGCAGAGAACTGCGGATATATTGAAGCGCGCGCTGCTCGGCGGCGGGCTTGGCTTGCTGGTCGGGCTGTTGTCGTTCTATCTTACCCACCGGACGCTGCACTGCGCTTCCGGATGCGACCTTGCGGCCTCTTTCACCACCATGGTCCTCACTACCCTTATCGGCGCCGTCGTCAGCCTGGCCGCTGCTTATCACGTGCTCGGTACCGACAAGGTGGGGCAGGACGTGTTGTACCTCTCGCTCAAGAGCATACGCACCGGCCTCATCATCGGCACGGTGACCACGCTGGTGACGCTGCCGCTGGCCCTTTTCCTCGGTGTGGCGGCAGGCTATTTTCGCGGCTGGGTGGATGATGTCATCCAGTACATCTACACGGTGCTGAGTTCCATCCCCAGTGTGTTGCTGATTGCGGCGATGGTGTTGATGATGCAACTGTTTATCGACAAGCATGCCGATTGGTTTGATCTTGCAATTTTACGTGCCGATGCGCGTTTGGTCGCCCTGTGCCTGATCCTCGGCCTGACCAGTTGGACCGGCCTGTGCCGCCTGCTGCGCGGCGAGACGCTGAAGCTGCGTGAGATGGAATATATCCAAGCGGCCCAGTCGTTCGGCGTGTCCGGCTTGCGCATCCTCGCGCGCCACATCATGCCCAATGTCATGCACATCGTGCTCATCGCGCTGGTGATGGACTTCTCCGCGCTGGTGCTGGCCGAGGCGGTGCTGTCCTATGTCGGCGTGGGGGTCGATCCCACCATGATCTCCTTCGGCACCATGATCAACGGGGCGCGGCTGGAGATGGGGCGTGAACCCATGGTGTGGTGGGCGCTGGCCGCCGCCTTCGGTTTCATGCTGGTGCTGGTGCTGGCCGCCAACCTGTTCGCCGACGCCGTGCGCGACGCCTTCGATCCGCGCCTGAACCGGACCGGTCCATAGGGGTGAAATGGCGGGTTTTTCGGAACACCATAATGCAAAAAAAGCAAGGGCTGGCGCGGGGTTGGGGGGAATGGTAAGGTACGAAAAGATGCAATCTTCCATGACAACCAAACTGTAACCGGGTAAGCGATCTATGCGTGTATTGATCATCGAAGACAACAAGGATCTGGCTTCGAACATGTTCGACTTTCTGGAGGCGAAAGGGCATGTGGTGGATGCGGCCGGAGACGGCATCACCGGCCTGCATCTCGCTCTGGTCAACGATTACGACGCCATCGTGCTCGACCTGATGCTGCCCGGCATGGACGGCATCACCCTGTGCCGCAAGCTGCGCGAGGAAGGCGGCAAACATACCCCCGTGCTGATGATCACCGCGCGCGACTCGCTGGACGACAAGATCGCCGGGCTGGAGGCGGGGGCCGACGATTACCTGGTCAAACCGGCCGAACTGCGCGAAGTGGAACTGCGCTTGCGCGTGCTGTTCCGCCGCGTCGGCGACCAGACCGTGCAGCAGAAGAAGATGGAAGTGGAAGATATCGTCCTCGATACGCTCACCTGCTCGGTGCGGCGCGGCGACAAGCCCATCGAACTGCCACCCATTCCCTACAAGATACTGAAGCTGCTGATGTCCCGCTCCCCCAATGTCGTCAACCGCGAGGAGATCGAGCAGGCGGTTTGGGGCGAAAGCCGCCCGGACAGCGATTCCCTGCGCGCGCACATGCACCTGCTCAGGGATTTCATCGACAAGCCGTTCCAGCGGAAACTGCTGCGCACCCTGCGCGGTTTCGGATACCAACTGGTCAGTCCGGATGTTCCAGACCAATAGTCTGCGGTTCCGCGTCGCCTTCTATTACGCTTTGTTCGGTGCCGGACTCAGCATCATGCTGTCCGGTGGCGTCTATCTGACCGTGCAGAGGATAGGCACCCACCTCATTGACGAGACCCTGCAGGTGGAGATGGACGAGCATGCCGGCTATCTGGCGTTCGTCTCGCCCAACACCAAATCCATCATCGGCTACGCCCTCTACCGGAACGAACCCGAGGAGCGGATTCCTGTTGAACTCAGAAAGCTCAATCCGGGCAGGTACGATATCAAGGTCCGGAATCACAATTACCGCGTGCTGGTGGAGGACAAGAACGAAGCGCGCTTCTACATGCTGTTCGATACGGAAAGCCTGCACACGCGGGAAGAGCAGTTCTTCCGCTACATGATCTTCTTCGCCATATTCATGATCGTCAGCTCGTCCATCGGCGGCGTGCTGCTGGCCAGCCGCGTCACCGCATCCGTCACCCGCCTGGCCAGGCAGGTCGGACAGGCCGAGCCCGGCGATCCAAACCTTGATCTGGTCGAACTGACCAGCAACGACGAAGTCGGCGAACTGGCGCGCGCCTTCGACCGCTACCTGAAACGACTGCGCGAATTCATCGAACGCGAGAAATACTTCACCGCGGACGTGAGCCACGAACTGCGCACGCCGCTCGCCATCATGCTGGGTACGGTCGAAGTGATGGAACAGGACGAGACCCTGTCGATGCGGCAGAGAACCAAGCTCGCGCGCATCCGCCGCGCGGCACAGGACATGATCGACCTGACTTCGGCGCTGCTGCTGATGGCGCGCGAACAGCAGCACTTTGCGGACGAGAACCCCTGCCATGTGGGCGAAGTATTGAGAAGCTGCGTCGAGAAGCACCTGCCGCTGACCGCCGGTCGGCCCATTCGCCTGGAAGTGGAATTGATCGCCGAGCCCGACCTGACCGCCGAACAACCCCTGCTCGAGATCGTGATCGGCAACCTGATCCGCAATGCCCTGTTCAACACCAAGTCGGGCTCGGTGCTGCTGCGGCTCGAAAAGGACAAGCTGATCGTCAGGGATACCGGCGTCGGCATGCGGCCGGAAGTGCTGGCGCGCGCGCTCGACCACTATTACAAGGGCCCCTCCAGCGCCGGGTCGGGCGTCGGCCTGTCGCTGGTCAAGCGCATCTGCGAGCGTTACGGCTGGCAGATCGCGCTCGAGAGCGAGGAGGGCAAGGGCACCACTGCAACGATTGGATTCGCGCCATCGCAAAGCCGGAGCGAGTAGGCCGGGGTGAGCTTGCGATCACCCGCTACCGATTGCGGGTCGGGCTTAAGCCCGACATGTTTTACCGGGAAAGGCAGGACGGCACTGATTGATTCTGGCCAGGCTGGAAGCGCCTGCCTCAGGCGCCGAGTTCCTTCACCTGCGCGAGTATTGCGCGTGAACTTTCCTCGCTCAACATCCGCTCTGGCGCATAGCCATGCGGGCAGCGCAATTCGCCTGTCGTCCCGAATATCCGGCAGATCGCCGGACGGACTGCATACACGGAACATTGATTGGTTTTCCGGTTCAGGAACGGGCAGCGGTAGTCGTTGTTGCTGACATCCTTCTGGATTTGATCGCGTACCTGTTGCAGGCTGCGGCCGGAAGCTTTCACGCAACGGTAGAATTCGAGACGCGAGTAGTGGATCGGGCCGCAGCAATCGGCACATCCCGGCTTGCACTTGAAGGACGGGATCGTGCTGTACAGTGCGTCGATCTCGGTCAGTTTTTCAGCGTTGGTCTTGTGGGTTTCGGTACTCACTTCGTGGCATGTCTTTCAGGTTGATTTTGCCGGACAACGTTTTGTTGAAGCCTGCATTGACTGATAGACTCGCAACAGAAGGATTCGGGTGATGGGATGCCAATCCGTCGAGCTGGCCGCAGGATTATATCCAAACCCCCAGCACATCATTCGCCAACATTTTTCGCCTTGTGTTGCAAAAAACACAACTTCACGTTTCTTTCACATTCCATTGACATGACTTTAACAAGTGCGTTGCTAGTATCCCCCCCAACTTGTGCAGGGAGATTGCTTTTGCAGTTGCATGAGGGTTGTTTTTACACTCACTAATTTGGAGGAGAAACGCAATGAAGAAAATCGTACTGTCTCTGGCTGGCGTCCTGGCTGCCACCGCTTTCGCACCGGAAGCATCCGCCATCCCCGCTTTCGCAAGACAGCAGGGCAAGGCATGTTCCACCTGTCACTTCCAGCACTATCCCGCACTGAACGACTACGGTCGCAGCTTCAAGGCCGGCGGCTTCACCGACATGGGCAAGCAAGGCCTGATCAAGGGCCCGGCCATGTCCCTGCCCGAAGTGGCCAACTCCAGCCTGTTCTTCAAGTTCCGCTATCAGGATACCAACGGTACTGACGGTACTGGCACTGGACAATCCACCATCGCCAGCGGCGAATGGCAGATCCCCGACGAGTTCGCACTGCTGATGGGCGGCCGTGTCGCCGAGAACATCGGCTACATGTTTGAAGGCCAACTGGCCGACGGCACTGCGCCGGTTCTGGCCGGCTTCAAGATGCCGATCATGTTCCCGGTCGGCGAAGGCGAGATGAAGGTCGGCGTGGTGCCGTTCTCTACCGACGGTCTGGGCGCCTCCTACGGCTTCGAACTGCTGAACACCGGCGCCGTGCGTAACGTGCGTATCTCCGAGATGCGTAGCGAGACTTCCGCCCAGCAGTACATTGGCGCAGCGCGTGAAGCGCAGGGTCTGGCCTTCGTGGTGGTCGACCCGATGTTCTTCGTCAACGTGACCAAGTATACCGATGGTCTCGCCGGCGGCCAGAAGATGCTGGGTGGCCTGACCTATCTGCGCGCGGGTGTGACCCCGACCGTGGGTGAGTGGGATCTGGGTGTCGGCGTCCAGTCTTGGTCGGGCACTTCAACCGAAGCTAATGGTTTCAAGAACGACGACGTCAAGGCAACCGCCATCGACGCGCAGGCACAAGGTGCCGTGGCCGGCATGCCGATGGGGGCGTATTTCACCTATGCGACCGCTCCGGCTTCCGGCACTACTGTCAACGTGTTCAACACCGGAACTGCCAATGCCAAGAAGGCCATGACCATCATGGCTGAACTCGGCGTGCTGCCCGGCTCTGTGACCGTCATGGCTGCCTACCGCAAGGCGGATACCGGTGCTGCGACCAACTCCAAGGACGATGCCATCACCATCGGTGGCACCTATGCGATCGCCCAGAACGTCTCGTTCCAGGTGTCGCATACCACTCGCAGCAAGAACGGTAACGTCGGTCGTTATGCCGGTGGTGGCGACCAGTTCACCAACTTCATGCTGTCCGCAGGTCTGTAATGAAGGGTTGACCATTAAAGGAAGGCCGCAAGGCCTTCCTTTTTTGTTTTTTGCGTGATCAAATTAATACAGAATTCATGGGAGGATCGCATGAAGCATAACTATAAAAGCATCGGCAGATGCCTGCGCACATTGGGTGTGCTGATCGGCATGATGTTCATGCCGATGACTTCTGCCTGGGCCGAGGATGCACCGGCACCTGCGACGGAAGCCGCAGCACCGGCAACGGAAGCCGCACCCGCACCAGAAGTCGCGGCGGCACCTGCCGGGCCGCAGCCGCTGGAAGAGCGCCTGCAACTGTGCGCTGGTTGCCACAACCCCGACGGCAACAGCATCATTCCGGAGAACCCCAAGCTGTCCGGTCTGGATGCCAAATATCTCCTCCGCCAGCTCAAGGACTTCAAGAGCGGCGACCGCACCAATGACATCATGAGCGGCATCATCGGCATGGTGGATGAGTCGGAGTTCAAGGATCTGGCTGCCTACTTCAACGAGCAGAAACGCTCGGAGGGGGTCACCGAGAAACCCGAACTGGCCGCGCAGGGCAAGCAGATATTCGACGAAGGTATCATCGGCAGCGCTGTACCGGCCTGCTCCGGTTGCCACAATGAGGATGGCAGCGGTACCAACAAGTATCCGCGCCTGAACGGACAGAACCCGGTATACGTTGCCAACCAGTTGAAGAATTTCAAGAGCGGCGCGCGCAAGAACGACCCGAAGGCAGTCATGCAGACGGTTGCCAAGCGTATGAACGATGCCGAGATTGAAGCCGTGGCCGAGTATATCGTTACCCTGAAGGAAGCCCAATGATGAAAACATTACTCTCTATCTGTGTGGCGCTGCTGTTGCCTTTGCAGGCAGTTGCAGCCGATGCTTACGTTCCCAAGGTCTACGGCAAGAAGGGTTACGTCTGGGACGAGATGACCCCGGAACGCGTCGAAGTGCTGCGTCTGGGCGGCGACCCGGTCAAGGGCAAGGAAGCCTTCCGCGGCTGTCGCGGTTGCCACAAGGCCGATGCGGCCGGCGTACGCGAAGGCGTGTATCCGCGCCTCTCCGGACAGCACACCAGCGTGCTGATCAAGCAGATCACCGAGATCCGCGCCGGCATCCGCCTCAACCCGAAGATGCTGCCGTTCGTCGAGGACCCTGCCATCGCACTGGAAGAGATCGGTGATATCGCCGTCTATCTCAACCAGGTGGAATCGCTGCGCGAGAACGGCAAGGGTCCCGAGGATATGTCGGCCAAGGGCAAGAAGCTGTATTTCGCCAACAAGTGCGACACCTGCCACGGCAAGAACGGCGAGGGCGATGCTGCCAAGGCCTTCCCGGTGCTGGCCGCCCAGCACTATGGCTACCTGATGCGCGAAATGAAGTTGATCGAGACCGGGGCGCGCGGCAACTCGCACCCCGACATGGTCAAGGCGATCGCCAAGTTCTCGCAGACAGACCGCGAGGCCGTGGCCGATTACCTGTCGCGTCTGCCGGATTACCGCACGCTCGCCAAATAAATAACAACCAGAAAGCAGCACCAAATCCGAGCCCGGGCAACCGGGCTCTTTTTTTGTGGCGAGAATATGTGCCTTCTCTGACGGTCTGCCGCACATTCTGCGGTAATATCCTGCGCACCATGCTTCAAGTCAAAAACCTGCTTACGCGGCTGCGCGGCGGCGCGAATATCGTGGACGATATCTCGTTCGAGATCGCGCCGGGCGAGACCTTCGCCCTGCTCGGCGAATCCGGCTGCGGCAAATCCATGACTGCGCTTTCGCTGATGCGCTTGCTGCCGGATGGCCTGGAGAACAGTGGCGGCGAAGTGCGGCTGGAGGACATCACCCTGTTCGGTTTGAGTGAGCGCGAGATGTGCGAAATGCGCGGCGGCAGGATGGCGATGATCTTCCAGGAACCGGGGCTGAGCCTGAATCCGGTGATGACGGTGGGGGAGCAGATCGCGGAGGTGCTGAGGTTGCATGGTGTGGGTCGGGATTCATCCCGACGCAGTTTCGATGTCGGGATAAATCCCGACCCACAGACCTCCGTGCAGCAGCGTTGTATTGAGTTACTGGACGAGGTCGGCATCCCCGACGCTTCCCGCCGCATGGACGAATACCCGTTCCAGCTTTCCGGCGGCATGAGGCAGCGCGTGATGATCGCGATGGCACTGGCGGGCAGCCCCAAGCTGCTCATCGCGGACGAACCGACCACGGCGCTGGATGTGACGATCCAGGCGCAGGTTCTGCAACTGCTGCGCGACACGCAGGACAATTCCGGTATGGCAATGCTGCTCATCACCCACGATCTCGGCGTGGTGGCGGAGAACGCGCACCGTGTCGGTGTGATGTATGCCGGGCAGATTGTCGAGCAGGCCACGCGCGAGCAGTTGTTCGCAAATCCTTTGCATCCCTACACCCAGAAACTGTTCGCCGCATTGCCGGACAGGGCGCGCGCGACACTCGCCGCCATCCCCGGCAGCGTTCCTGCGCCGGGCAGTATCGTGCAAGGCTGTCGCTTTGCACCGCGTTGCGACAAGGCGTGGGAGCTGTGTCGCGAGCAGACGCCGGAATTGCTTGCGGTGGAAGGGCGCGGGGTGCGGTGCCATCTGTATTCGGAGCGGGTAGCTGGTAGCTTGTCGCCGGTAGCAAAGAACGAAAATTCGGAAGATGAGCAGACTCAGCCTGGCTACAAGCTACCAGCTACGAGCAACAAGCTCTTGCAGGTTGAAAACCTGCAAGTTCACTTCCCCATCCGCAAGGGCATCCTCAAGCGTATGGTCGGCAGCGTGAAAGCAGTGGATGGTGTCTCGCTATCCATCGCCCAAGGCTGCACCTTGGCATTGGTGGGTGAATCCGGTTGCGGCAAGACGACGCTGGGCAAGGCGTTGCTCGGGCTGGTGCCGGTCACGGCAGGCAGTGCAAGTTTTGAGGGCAGGGAGCTGAGCGTTGCCAAACGCAACAGACCCATGCAGATGGTGTTCCAGGACCCATATGCTTCGTTGAATCCCAAGATGCGCGTGGCCGAGATACTGGAAGAGGGGATGGGCGCGCTGGGCATCGGTGGCGACAGTGCGGCGCGACAGGAACATATCGACGGTTTGCTCGACAAGGTCGGTCTGGCGCGCTACAGCAAGTGGCGTTATCCGCACGAGTTCTCCGGCGGCCAGCGCCAGCGCATCGCCGTCGCGCGCGCGCTGGCGGTGTCGCCGCAACTGCTGATCTGCGACGAACCGACTTCCGCGCTGGATGTGTCGGTGCAGGCGCAGATATTGAATCTGCTGAAAGCGCTGCAACAGGAGCTGGGTTTGAGTTACCTCTTCATCACGCACAACCTTGCGGTGGTGGAATATCTCGCGCAGGAAGTATGCGTGATGTATCTGGGACGTATCGTCGAGCGTGGTTCGACGGAAGAGGTGATGCGATCGCCGAAGCATCCCTACACGCAGGCGCTGCTTGCTGCGGTGCCACGCATCGATGGAGCGGGAAGACAGCACATCAGGCTGGAGGGCGATATGCCGTCGCCCGCCGCGCCTCCCGCTGGCTGCCATTTCGCGCCGCGCTGTGCGCAGGCGATGGCGGCTTGTGCCGAATATCCTGGCGAGACGCAGCTCAGCGCAACGCACGGCGTGCGTTGCCATCTGTACGGAAAGGGAGCCTGATCCGGGTTTACAGCGGAGTGAGGGATGTGCGGGCCGGTTGGCTTGCGCTGGCCTTCTTGACCTTGCTGGATTTGGACGCGACCTTGCGCTTGCGGCTGGAACTGCGGTCGGCAAGCACGATGTTGAAACGCTGGCCGACGCGCAGGAAGGTGCGGCCATGGTTCTGTTCACGTAGTTGCGCCTGGCTTACATGGAACTTGCGCGCGATGGTGGAGATGGTGTCGCCCCTGCGTACGGTGTAGCGCACAGCCCCGTACATCTCCTGCACGGCGGTCGGATGCATGTTGAACGCGGCGAATTCCGCAGCGGGCTGTTCTTCCACGATGGGAACCAGCAGGGTCTGGCCGTTGCTTTCCTGGGCGAACCTGGACAGGCCGTTCGCCGTGCGCAGTTCGGCCACGCTGAGATCGAAGCGTGCGGCGATCTGGTCGAAACGCTCGCCCTTCTTGCTTTCATACGGTTGCCACGAGACCAGGCGTTGGTCGGTCTTTTCCAGGTTATTGCGGAAGTTCTCCACCTTGTCCACCGGTAGCAACAGCACGTCGTTGGTATCTTGCAGGATCACCGGACGGTTGTGGCCGGGGTTGAGGGCGAGGAACTCGTCCATCGAAATGTCGGCCAGTTCGGCGGCCACTTTTACGTCGATGTGGCGCGAAGTCGCGACCGCTTCGAAATAGGGCTGGTCCGGGATCTCGCTCAGCGTCAGGCCGAAGCGGGCCGGGTCGGAGACGATGTTCTTGACGGCCATCAGTTTGGGCACGTAATTCTGCGTCTCGCGCGGCATCCGAAGATGGGAATAGTCGGTTGGTTTGCGCAGCCTGCGATTCTTGGCCTGCGCGCGTGCGACTGCGTTCTCTCCCCAGTTGTAGGCGGCCAACGCCAGTTCCCAATCGCCGAACTGGCTGTGCAGCTTTTCCAGGTAGTCCAGCGCGCCGTTGGTTGCACCGATGATGTCGCGGCGGCCGTCGTACCACCAATTCTGTTCCATGCCGAAATGTTTGCCGGTGGAGGGGATGAACTGCCAGATGCCCGAGGCGCTTGCCACCGAGTTGGCGCCGGGATTGAACGCGCTCTCGATCATCGGCAGCAGCGCAATTTCCATCGGCATGTTGCGGCGTTCGACTTCTTCCACAATGTAGTGCAGATAGCGGCGCGCGCGCTCTGTCATGCGCAGGACATATTCGGGGTTGCTGGCATACCACTTCTCGTGGCGCTTGATCAGCTTGCTGTTCAGCTCCTTCATGGCGTAGCCGTCGCGAATGCGCTGCCACAGGTCTTCGGCTGCCGGCTCGGGGGCGACGATCATCGCTTCGCGTATCGGTGCGGGCGGCTGGGTCTCGATTGCGTCGATAGATAGCTCGACCGGGGCAGGGGAAACGGCGGGGGCGGATTGGACTGATACCGGGCTGTTAAGCGCCAGAACCGTCTCGGCGGAAGACGCCAGCGGCAGGGTGCAGCCGATCAGGGCGCCAAAGATAAGCAGGGACGATTTGCGGAAAGACACTATGGGCAGGCCAATCTGGTTATAAGTGCAGCGATGGTAACGGAGGGGGTAGGGGGCGTCAATCCGGAATACAGGTGCGTTATGCCGCCAATTCGCGGCATAACGCACACTTTAATTGCTCCTGATGCTTTCGCTTTTGCATGCAGGAGCCCGGCTGCGCCGCGCGATTGCAATCCAGGGATGCCATCGCGCAACAAGTTGCGCTCCTACTTGATGACTTCCTTCAACTGCTCAAGGATGGCCGGATTCTCAAGCGTGGAAACGTCCTGGGTGATCTCCTCCCCCTTGGCGATTGCCCGCAGCAGGCGGCGCATGATCTTGCCGGAGCGGGTCTTGGGCAGGTTCTCGCCGAAGCGGATCTCATCCGGCTTGGCGATGGGGCCGATCTCCTTGCCGACCCAGGCGCGCAGTTCCTCGGCGAGTTTCTTGGCTGCTGCCGCATCGGCAGGGCGCGCACCCTTGAGTACCACGAAGGCGACCACGGCTTCACCCTTGAGTTCGTGCGGCTTGCCGACCACGGCGGCTTCCGCCACCAGCGGGTTGGCGACCAGCGCGGATTCGATCTCCATGGTGCCGAGGCGGTGACCGGACACGTTCAGCACGTCGTCGATGCGGCCCATGATCCAGAAATAGCCGTCGCCGTCGCGGTGCGCGGAGTCGCCGGCCAGATAGGCGCCCTTCATCTCTTCGGGGAAATAGCCTTTCTTGTAACGCTCCGGGTCGCCCCAGATGGTGCGGATCTGCGAGGGGAAAGGCTTAGTGATGACGAGGAAGCCGCCGTGCTGGTCATGCACTTCGTCGCCCGCTTCGTTGACGATGGTGGCCATGATGCCGGGCAGCGGCAGGGTGCAGGTGCCGGGCTTGATCGGCATCGCGCCGGGCAGCGGGGCGATCATGTGGCAACCGGTCTCGGTCTGCCACCAGGTGTCCACGATGGGGCAACGGCCCTGGCCTACGGTGTTGTAGTACCACATCCACGCTTCGGGGTTGATGGGTTCGCCCACGGTGCCGAGCAGGCGCAGGCTGGAGAGGTCATATTGTTTCGGCAGATCTCCGCCGAGTTTGATCAGCGAGCGGATGGCGGTCGGCGCGGTGTAGAAGGTGGTGACCTTGTGATCCTGGATCATCTTCCAGAAACGGCCTGCGTCCGGATAGGTTGGCACGCCTTCGAAGATGACCTGGGTCGCGCCCATCGCCAGAGGACCGTAGGCGACATAGCTGTGGCCGGTGATCCAGCCCACGTCGGCGGTGCACCAGAAGATGTCGGAGGGTTTGTAGTCGAACACCCACTTCAGCGAAGCCATCGCACCCAGCAGGTAACCGCCGGTGGAGTGCTGAACGCCCTTGGGTTTGCCGGTGGAGCCGGAGGTGTAGAGGATGAACAGCGGATGTTCCGCGCCCACCCATTCCGGTTCGCAGGTGGAAGACTGGCTGTTGAACAGGTCGTGCCACCAGATGTCGCGCTTGTCGTTCCATGCAGTGTCCAGGCCGGTACGGCGATAGACGATGACGCTGTGTACACCATCGCAGCCATCCATGGTCAGGGCTTCGTCCACCGCTGGTTTGAGCGCCATCGCCTTGCCGCCGCGGAACTGGCCGTCGGCGGTGATGACGGCGACGGCCTGTGCGTCGGTGATGCGCTCATGCAGGCTCTTGGAAGAGAAACCACCGAACACCACGGAATGGATGGCGCCGATACGTGCGCAGGCCTGCATCGCCACCACGGCTTCCACGCTCATCGGCATGTAGACGATCACGCGGTCGCCTTTCTTGATGCCGCGCGACTTGAGACCGTTGGCGAACTGGCAAACGCGGCCGTGCAGTTCGCGGTAGCTGACGTGGGTCACCTTGCCGTCGTCGGCCTCGAAGATGATGGCGGTCTTGTCGCCCAGTGTCGCCAGGTGTTTATCCAGGCAGTTGTAGGAGACGTTCAGTTCCCCGTCCTCGAACCACTTGTAGAACGGCGCGTTGCTTTCGTCCAGCGTCTTGGTGAATGGCTTGTGCCAGAGGACAGTTTCACGCGCGAGGTTCGCCCAGAAGCCCGCATAGTCCTTTGCGGCCGCATCGCACATCGCCTTATAGGCGGCCATGCCGGATACGTTGGCCTGTTTGACGAAATCGTCGGTAGGGTTGAATACGCGTGTTTCATTCAGGACGGACTGGATGTCGGACATTTCTGTATCTCCAATTTAGTGATGATGGCTTGCTAATAACCTGTGATCTGTTTTAGATCGAAGCCCCATTTTAACGGGTCTTCTTCGCTGAGTATGCTTTCCTGCGATTTCGACAAGTCTATCAACTCTGGCATGATCGGTTCGTTGGACTTGGTCGAAAAAAACGCCTTGATGACCGGCGCAAGCAGGCTCTTCTCAGTCTGCTCTATAACTATAGCAAGCCTTCCTGACTTGAGTCTTACTAAGGTGCCGGAGGGGTAGATGCCGATGGTCTTGACGAAGGCATGGAATACGCTTTTGTCGAAGTGTCCATCCTGCCACTCGGCCATCTTGCGTATGGTCTCGGCCGGTTCCCAGCCGTTCTTGTAACAGCGGTTGGAGGTGAGCGCGTCGTACACATCGCAGACCGCGCCCATGCGCGAGAACAGGGTGAGCAGGTCGCCGGATATGCGCTCCGGATAGCCGGTGCCATCCACTTTTTCGTGGTGATGCAGGCATACATCCAGTGCCACATCGGTGATGTCTGGTGAGCCTTGCAGTAATTCCCAACCCCTGCGCGGGTGCTCCTTGACCAGATTGAATTCGTCGTCGCTGAGTTTGCCCGGCTTGTTGAGCACTTCGTCCGGGATCATCATCTTGCCGACATCGTGCAGTAGCCCAGCCAGCCCGGCGTCCTTCAGTTCCTGCCCCTTAAGCCCCAACTGCTTTCCCAGTGCGATCATCAATGCGCAAACGGCGACCGAGTGCAGATAGGTGTAATCGTCCTTGGTCTTGAGTCGGGCGAGGTTCAGGAATGCTTCCGGGTTGCGTGCGATAGATTGGCTGATCTCGTCCACCAGTGGCGCAGCTTCGCTCACCTTGATGGCGTTGCCCATGCGCGCTTCCTTGAACATGGAAGTGACGGCGGCCTTGCTTTTGGCGTGCAGCTTGCGTGCTTTCGCGATCTCTTCCTGAATGGGAACATGAGGTACGGTCGGTGGTTCCTCGCGGGCGATCTCCAATAACTCGGTTTCGATCTTCTGCTTCTCCTCGGCTTCGGTGGAAACGACCGAGGCGGATTCGATATCCAGACCTTTGCTGGTGTCGATCCAGACTTCCTGCACTCCGCAGGTCTTCAGCGTCTTGTATTCATCGTCCTCTGAAAGCAGGAATGATTTCTTCCAGAACGGATGATCCATCCAGCTGCCGCATATCTCATGGATATACATTCCGGGGCGCGTATCGGATACGCGGATTTTTTTCAGCATGGTCTGAAGATGTTGTTGCTAGTGCTAGGTTGCGTTGAATTGTAACCCAGCAAAATATTGGTCGCCGAACTCGTGCCGGAAGAGGGTTTCAGGAATGATATTGCAGATTGATGTTGACGATGCAGTCCGATTTCTGTAGAGTTCGCCCCCTTCTCTGACGCGGGGTGGAGCAGTCTGGCAGCTCGTCGGGCTCATAACCCGAAGGTCGTAGGTTCAAATCCTGCCCCCGCAACCAAACAATGAGAATCAGCGCAGATAAATGAGTTGACGAAAGTTGTTTGCTCTATATAATGCGCACCTCTTCGCGGCCGAGGTCGCAGGGGTGGTGGTAAGAAAAGCTCTTTAAAAGATAGAAGAAACAACCGATTAGTGTGGGTACCTGTATCTGGGTGGACGAAGTTGCTTAGGTGACTGAGTCGAACT
>JAHJBC010000013.1 GCA_018813765.1 Gammaproteobacteria bacterium
GGCGAGATCGATCCCTACGGTGATAATGTTCATGGACTTCCCCTTTCGTGGTGTTGATGAAATGTGCAAATTCCATCATGGCACTTGTTGCCGTCTGCGGCTTCCGCCGCAACCTCGGGACGGGGAAGTCCCTTTCATTCGTTGGCCCTCTTACCAAACCTGCGCTTGGAATCTACGCTAATGAGTTACGCATACGTCGTCGGTCACATCACAGTGAAGAACCCGGAAATGTGGGCTGAATATCGAAATAATGTGCCAGAGACTTTGTCACCTTGGGGAGGTGAGCTTGTTTTTCGTGGCAAACAGGTAGCTGCGCTTTCCGGCGAGAACCCTCACCCCGACATTGTCGTTATCCGTTTTCCGAGCGTTGCAGCGGTGAATAGTTGGTTTTCGTCGCCCGCCTATCAATCGCTTATCCCGCTTCGCCAGCAAGCAGCGGAAATGATCTTGCTGTCCTATGAAGCATAGTGTCTTGCTAGCCGTCTCGTGGGAACAGGCTTTTCCGCAAATCATGTCGGCGTTCCGCGTGGCCAGTAACCGAGGCCCAACCCATTATTCCACCGGCCCTGCGCGAAAAGCCACGCAGGCCGGTGAATTCAGACTTATACGCAAGCAAAGTGTAGATGCCTTTGAAATTTAGTCAGTTTGGCTCCGATAATGGACGTATGGTCGTCTATTTCCATGGCGCACCTGGAGCGCCGGAAGAATGTAGCATTTTCGATCTGCAAGGAAAAAATCACGGTCTGACGTTTGTTTGCTTAGACCGGTTTAGTGTCGATTCGTCCATCAATGGGGATGCGTATTACAAACTTCTGGCTGCGGAAATTTCAAGAATAGCCTCCGGAAAACAAGTGGATTTCGTTGGTTTTTCAATCGGTGCATTTATTGCTCTACAGACCTCCCGTTACATGGCCAATGGGGTCGGAAGCCTGCATTTGGTTTCTGCGGCTGCACCTCTGGAGTCTGGCAATTATCTTGACGCCATGGCTGGCAAGCAGGTTTTTATGTTGGCAAAAGCAGCACCTGCCATATTCATTTTGTTGTCTTACTGGCAAGGATTGCTTGCTAGGCTTTCTCCCAATGCCGTATTTCGCTTGTTGTTTGCCAGCGCCGCTGGCGAAGATAAGGCATTGGTCGCCGACCGTGAATTTCGCGCTGGCACTACCAAAGTATTGAAGGCCTGCTTTGCTGGCCGCGTCCGAGGCTACGCGAGAGATATTGGTCTTTATGTGCAGCCATGGAAAACGACACTGGCCGAGGTGTCCGTCAATACTCATATCTGGCACGGTGCAGAGGATAACTGGTCTCCACCGCTGATGGCGGAGTACTTAAAGTCTGCGATTCCAGGTTGCACCTCGACCACGATATTCAATGGGCTGTCACACTATTCATGCCTGTACCAAGCCGTACCCGGAATATGCAATCTATTAGGCAAGGCATAACATTACGGTCGAGTGGGATGCACCTATGGTACGGTCACGGTAAGTAACAAAGTCGGGCATGAGCCTTCAGCCTGACCCATCCATCAAACAGGTTGGGCTCGCATTCATTTCTCAAACTGATTTATTCCAGAAAGTTCAGACGGTCTGACACTGACATGCGGCAGTGTTACGGACTGACTGTCTGCTGCATCATGCGCGAGATCACGTCCATGCCTTCCTGCACGAAGGTCCCCAGCAGCGGAGCGAGGAAGGGCAGTGCCAGCATCAGGGCGATGAAACCTACCATGAGGGTGATGGGGAAGCCGACCGCGAAGACGTTGAGTTGCGGGGCGCTGCGGGTGAGGATGCCTAGCGCCAGGTTGGTGATGAGCAATGCGCCGATAAGCGGCAGGGCAAGCTGCAGCGCGTGGCTGAACATGGAGGCGCCCCATTCCACCAGTGTGCGAAAGACGCCCGCCGACATCGTGTCGGTGCCTATTGGAAACGAGTGGAAGCTGTCTGCTAGTGCTGCAATCAGGTACAGATGCCCATCCATGGCTAGGAAAGCGAGCGCGGTCATGATGCCGAGGAACTGAGCGATGACGGGCAGGTGGGTGGCGTTCTGCGGGTCGTAGAAGGTGGCAAAGCCCAGGCCCATCTGCATACCCCCGATATCACCGGCCATCTCGACGGCGGTGAAGATGAGGCGGATGGAGAAGCCCATCATCAGCCCGGCGACGATCTGCTGTAGCAATACGAGTATGCCTTGCGCCGATGCCGGGTCGAGATCGGCAGGGAAGTGCAGCGTCGGCGCGATGATTACGGTGATCGCCACCGCAAGGGCGACCTTGATGCGCGCGGGAATCTGCCGGTTGCCGAGGATGGGCGAACTGGCGATGAGCGCGAGAATGCGGGCGAGCGGAAAGATGAAGGCGGCGAACCAGGCAGTGAGTTGCGCGCTGGTGAACGAGATCACGACATCACCCCACCATGTACGGGATGCTGCTGAATAGCCGCGTCATGAAGTCCAGCAGCATGCCGACCATCCACGGCCCGGCGACGAGCATCGCGGCGAAGATGCCGAGCAGCTTGGGGATGAACGACAAGGTCATCTCGTTGATCTGCGTCGCAGCCTGGAAGATGCTGACGATGAGGCCGATGACGAGCGCGGTCAGCAGCATCGGGGCCGATACCATGATGGTGATCTCGATGGCCTGTTGCCCTATGGTCATGACTGATTCGGGGGTCATTGTGTTCCTTTAGCTTGTGGCCTGTGGCTCGTAGCTCATAGCTAGTCGCTTCGCGAATCGGTTTTGCTAACGACTAGCGACTAACGTCTAACGACTGTCTCAAGTATAAAAACTCTGCACCAGTGAACCCACCAGCAGGTTCCACCCGTCCGCCAGTACGAACAGCATGATCTTGAATGGCAGCGAGATGACGGCGGGCGACAACATCATCATACCCATCGACATCAGCACGCTGGCGACCACCATGTCGATGATGAGGAAGGGGATGAACACCACGAAGCCGATCTGGAACGCGGTCTTCAGTTCGCTGATGACATAGGCGGGTACCAGTACCTTGAGCGGCACATCCTCTGCGCTTTCCAGGGGAGGGCTTTCCGAGATGCGCACGAACAGGGCAAGGTCGGCCTCACGTGTCTGGCGCAGCATGAAGGTCTTGAGCGGGGCGCTGCCTTTTTCGTAGGCCTGCTCCAGCGAGATCTTGTTCTGGCTGTAGGGCAGGTAGGCGTCGGTGTACATCTTGTCGAACACCGGTGCCATGACGAAAAAGGTGAGGAACAGCGCCAGACCGACCAGCACCTGGTTGGGCGGCGAGGAGGGCGTGCCGATGGCGGAACGCAGCAGGCCGAGCACGATGATGATGCGCGTGAAGCCCGTCATCATCAGCAGGATGGCGGGCAGGAAGGTCAGCGAAGAGATCAGGATCAGCGTCTGCAGGCTCAGCGTGTAGGTCTGGCCACCGCCGGGAGTGGGTGTGCTGTTCAGCGCCAGTACGCCGGTCTCGGCGGCTTGGGCGGGAGCGGCGAGAGCGAACAAGGCCAGCATCATCATCCACGGATTGATGCGGATAGAGTTGAATGATGCGAGCTGTTCCCCCCCTTTAGAAAAGGGGGGCAGGGGGGATTTGAAGGACGGATGACCTGCATCGGTACTTAAATCCCCCTCAGTCCCCCTTTTCCAAAGGGGGAAGCTGGCACAGAATATCTTGTATGCGGTGTCACGCATTGCGCTTCTCCATCATCTGCTTCAGCCAGCCCTGGAATTTGTTGTCGTCGACAGTCGTCGTGTGCGGTGCCGATGGCAGGCTGCCTTTCGGCATGGTGTGCAGCGCGTTCACTTGTCCGGGGGCGACACCGACCACCAGCCAGGTGTCGTTCACTTCCACCAGCACGATGCGTTCGCGCTGGCCGACCGCCACGCCGCTGATGACCTTGAGCGCGTTGCCCGCGCCTTGCTGCGGCAGGTTGATACGTTTCAGTATCCACGCCACCGCGACCACGGCGCCCAGCACCAGCAACAGGCTCAGGATGACTTGCAGTACGCTGCCGGAGGAGACGCCTGCGGCTGGGGGGATGTAGGCCTGGCGTGCCGCTTCTTCGGCGAGCACGAGCGGGGAGAAGGATGCTGCGGCAGGGAATATGAAAATCGCGCAGCGAATCGATTGCTTCCTCTCCCGCAAGCGGGAGAGGATTGAGGTGAGGGAAAAGAGCGTGGCTGGTTTTGCCGCGTTCTTTTTAGCAGCAAGGGCGCGTGCGAACATGATGGTTGACCTGTTATTTGTTGATGCGGCGCAACCGCTCCGACGGGGTGATGATGTCGGTCAGGCGGATACCCAGCTTGTCGTTCACCACCACCACCTCGCCCTGCGCGATGAGGAAGCCGTTGATCAGCACGTCCAGCGGTTCACCAGCCATGCCGGCCAGTTCCACGACCGAGCCCTGTGCCAGTTGCAGCAGGTTCTTGATCGGCATCTTGGTGCGTCCCAGTTCCACGGTGAGTTGCACCGGGATGTCGAGGATCATGTCGAGGTCGTTGTGCGCCGTGGCGGCGCTGCTGCCGCCGAATTGCTCGAACACGTGCGGCTGTACGGCGGGTTCTGCCGGTGTCGATGCGGCCTGTTCCGCCATGGCGGCGCCCCAGTCGTCCGCACTGATCTGTTCTGTGGTTTCGTCAGCCATTTTTTCCTCCTGTGAGCGGCTCGCCAGTTTCCGTGGCCAGCATTCTTTCCACTTTCAACGCGTACTGCGCATTGGATGTTCCGTACTTGCATTCCATCACCGGAACGCCGTCGACCAGCACCTGGATGTTCTCATCCACTTCCAGCGGGATGACGTCGCCGTTGTTCAACTTCAGCACATGGTCCAGCGTGACCTTGGCATGCCCCAGCACGGCGGTGAGTTCGATCTCGGCGGACTGGATCTGCTTGGACAGCATGTGCAGCCAGCGCTTGTCGGCGATGACATGGTCGCCCTGCATGGTGCTGT
Source organism: Gammaproteobacteria bacterium (assembly GCA_018813765.1). GTDB lineage: Bacteria > Pseudomonadota > Gammaproteobacteria > Burkholderiales > Gallionellaceae > Sideroxyarcus. Next base: position 4,933 of record JAHJBC010000013.1, read on the forward strand.
AGAGCAGCTCGCGGATCGGTTCGATCATCGCGTAGGGCATGCAGATGTGGATGGAGCCGCCGACGCCGGAGAATTCCACCTCGAAGGTGGTTGTCACCACCACTTCGTTCGGTGTGGCGATGTTGGCGAACTGCGGGTTCACCTCCGAGCGCAGGAACTCGAAGTCCAGCTTGTAGACCGGCTCCCATGATTTGGCGTACGAGCCGAACAGCACTTCCAGCAGTTTCTGGATGATGCGGTGTTCGGTCTGCGTGAACTCGCGGCCTTCGACACGGGTGTGGAAACGTCCGTCGCCGCCGAACAGGCTGTCCACCACCATGAACACCAGATTGGGGTCGAGGATGAACAGGGCGTTGCCGCGCAAGGGCTTGACCTGTACCAGGTTGAGGTTGGCGGGGACGGGCAGGTTGCGGATGAACTCGGAGAACTTCATCACCTTCACCGGGCCGACCGAGACTTCGGACGAACGATGGATGAAGTTGTACAGCGCGATGCGGAACAGTCTGGCGAAGCGCTCGTTGATGATCTCCATCGTGGGCATGCGCCCGCGCACGATGCGTTCCTGCGTCGCCATGTTGTATGGGCGAACGCCTCCCTCCGGCACATCCGACTTGGCTTCTTCGGCTTCGCCGGTGACGCCCCGCAGTAGCGAGTCGACTTCGTCCTGGGAGAGAAATTCGTTGCTCATGGCATCAGCTCATGCTCACTGGATGATGAATGAGGTGAACAGCACGTCCACCACGCCTGTGGTCTTGGGTTCGACAGGTGCCGCGACAACCGGTGCGGGTGCTGCGCCGGAAGCGGCGGGATCATGCCCCGTCTCGGGTGCGGCAACCGCAGGTGCGGGGGCGGCCAGTCCGAGTACGCCGTCCACTTCGGCGATGACTTCCGACACCAGCTTCTTCTTGCCTTCGGCGGTCTGGAGCTCGGAGGGATATTTCGAAGAGAGCAGGAACAGCAGCTTGCTGCGGATCTCGGGCATCGTCTTCTTGATCTTCTCTTCCAGCTCGGGTTGCATGATCTTCAGCGTGATGCCGGCCTGCAGATATTGGTCGCCTTCCTCGCGCTGCAGATTGACGGTGAAGTTCTCGCCCATCGGAACGAATTTGGCCTCAAGCGCGGGTTCTGTCTTCATTTCAGCCGCATGCTTGTCTTCGGTCGCTTTCCCTTGGGTGAAATACCAGCCCGCGCCTCCACCTGCGGCGAGCAGCAAAACGATGATCGCGATGATCAGCTTCTTTTTGCTTTTCGGAGGCGCAGCTACCGGTGCCTCTTCTTTGGCAGCCGGAGCAACAGGTTTGGCAGGGGGTCTCGTCGCCATTTCAGAATTCCTTTTTGTTGGTTGGCATTATGGAGTCGATCCTTCGCCCTGCATCGGGAGAATAAAGCAGAAAACCGGCCTTATTTCCCAGTCAGGCGAATGTGTCCACTATACCGTTATGACGAGAGATTTGGGATACCCGGGCCTGAGTTTCTGCCGGGCTGGATGAGTCGGCGGGAGAGTTGCGTGCGTCGGCAGCCTTCTGGCGCGCGGCTTCGGAGCCGCTGTCGCGTGCTGTCTGGTCGCTGACGGTGGCATTGCCCAGTGCGATGCCGTTGTCGGCCAGCATTTCACGCAGTCTGGGCAGCGCCTGTTCGATCGCTTCGCGTACCGCCGCATGCGGCGAGGTGAACAAGGCGGTGGCCTGGTCGCCGCTGACCTTGAGTACCACGTCCAGCGGTCCCAGTTGCGGCGGGTTGAGATGCAGCTCGGCGGTCTGGTCCTGGCGCGATGAGGTCAGCCAGGTGATCTTCTGGGCGAATTCGTCGCCCCACTTTTCGCGCCCGACCGGCGCGTTGATCGTCGCCTGCGTCGCGGCCAGCACTGCGGGTGCCGCGAAGCTCGCGACCGTGGACTGCATCGAGGCCAGCGTGCCGGTTCCCGGCTGCGTTGCGACGGGTACGGGGATCGCTTCCCGCATGGCAGTGCCAAATTCAGTGGCGGCGGCGCGGTTCGCCGATTCGATCATGGCGGCAGTGAACGATTGTTCCCCGGCTTTGGCGGCTGGGCTGTTGCCCTTGGCGATGACGGCAGCGGTATCGACCGTATTCTTGCCTTTCACCTCCGCTCTGGTCGCGGCGCTGGCCGGTTTCTGCTGCGCGGGGTCGGTGCCGGCGCTGCTCTTTGCGTTCGTTCCGGGTGTGGCGGGGTTCATGGAATTTGCGACCTGCGGCATCAGCGCTGCCAGCATGTCGGTGGGCAACGCGGCCTGCTGTGCTGCCGTATTGTCTTCAGCAGTTGCTGCGGCATCGGCCGGGACGGCTTCCACCCTGATAGCGTCTGCCGCTTGTTCGCGGCCGACGACGATGGGTGTGGACTGCGCCAGCGTTTCGACAGCGAGCCTGACATCGACCTTCGCCTCTTTCAACTGCGGGTTGCTGATCTGTTTTGCCAGCACTTCGCCAAACGGGGCGGAGCTCTGTGCGTCGGCCGCATCGGCGGTATTGCTGCCGTTGGTGTTCTTCGCCGCGATCGCTTGTGTCTGCGGTGCGCCTGAGGTGATGGGCAGATTGGTGGACATGGTGATCGCTCCTGTGTCTATTTGTTGCTGTCTTTATTGGCGGCGCGTTGAGCGGACAGACGGCCGGCATGTTCGTCCTGTATGCGCTGCTCCGCTTTCGCTTCCAGCTTTCGTTCTGCTTCGACATGGCGCTGGGCCAGCGTGTCGAACGACTTCATCTTGCGCGTGGTGTCCAGCAGTTCGCTGCGTCCGGTCTGCACTCCGGCACCGGTCTTTGCGATCACCCCCTGTTGCTGGCGGATCGCCTGGTCGAGCCGGTCGATGAAGTCCTGGAAGTTCTTCATGTCGGCAGGCGCCATGCCGTGCTTGGCTTCCTCCTGAAACTTCGTCTGATAGTCCTTGCGAAACTGCTGCAAGGTTTCCAGTTTGGATTGCGCTGTCTGGTGCTGCTGGTTGAGCTGCCCCAGCTTCCGGGTGGCGGCATCGTTCCTCTGGTGTGCCAGATGGACCAGGGGTTGCAATGTGAAAGGCTTGATCATGACGTTCTATCTGTCCGTTTCATCAGATCTCGTTCGGGAACAGCCCGGAGAACTTGTCCATGCTCGCAGTATATGCCTCTGATTCGAACATGCCCTGTTTCAGGAAGTGTTCCATGTGCGGGTAGAGCTGAATAGCCTGGTCGAGCAAGGGGTCGCTGCCCTGTACGTAAGCGCCGACGCTGATCAGGTCGTGGTTGCGCTGGTAGTGCGCGTACAGGTGTTTGAAGCGTTGTACGCGCTGGAAATGTTGCGGGCTGACCAGATGGTTCATGGCACGGCTGATCGACGCCTCGATGTCGATGGCGGGGTAGTGTCCCTGTTCCGCCAGACGGCGCGACAGCACGATGTGGCCGTCGAGGATGGCGCGCGCACTGTCGGCGATGGGGTCCTGCTGGTCGTCGCCTTCGGTCAGTACGGTATAGAACGCGGTGATGGAGCCGCCGCCTTCGGCGCCGTTGCCGGCGCGCTCCACCAGTTGCGGCAGTTTGGCGAACACGGAAGGCGGATAACCTTTGGTCGCGGGCGGCTCGCCGATGGCCAGCGCGATCTCGCGTTGTGCCATGGCATAGCGGGTGAGCGAATCCATGATCAGCAGCACGTTCTTGCCCTGGTCGCGGAAATATTCGGCGATGGTGGTGGCGTAGGCTGCGCCCTGCAGCCGCATCAGCGGGCTGGTGTCGGCGGGTGCGGCGACCACGACCGAGCGTGCCAAACCATCCTTGCCGAGAATGTCGGTGATGAATTCCTTCACTTCGCGGCCGCGTTCGCCGATCAGGCCGACCACGATCACGTCGGCGCTGGTGTAACGCGCCATCATGCCGAGCAACACGCTCTTGCCGACGCCGGAACCGGAGAACAGGCCCATGCGCTGGCCGCGGCCAACGGTGAGCAGGCTGTTGATGGCGCGCACGCCGACGTCGAGCGCATCCTTGATGGCGGCGCGGTCGAGCGGGTTGATGGGGCGGCTCTGCAACGGCGCACTCTTGCTGTCCAGCAGCGGGCCGAACTGGTCGAGCGGCCGACCGGCACCGTCGAGCACGCGCCCGAGCAGATGTTCGCCGACGGGGAGGTGACGCGCCATATCGGTGCTGCGACGACGCTGGATCTGGCTCTTGCCGAGCGAGGGTGGGGTGCGCGCCGGTTCGGCGGGCGTCACGCGCGCGCCGGGCACCAGACCCTGCACGTCGTTCTCCGGCATCAGGAACAGGCGATCTCCGGCAAAGCCCACCACTTCGGCCTCGATGCGGTTGTTGGGCAATTCGATCCAGCAAGTGCTGCCCACCGCCATGCGCAGGCCGACCGCTTCCATCACCAGTCCGGTGACCTTGGTCAGGCGTCCGCTCAGCAGCAAAGGACTGCTCTCCGCGACCATCTCGCGGTTCAGATGCAGCACGTTCTGCCAGTTCTGGTGGTGGAGGTTCATTTTTTAATAACCTTTATTCGGTCCACGAAATACACGAAAGGCACGAACAAAACCAAAAGCAATTTTTCGTGCTTTTCGTGTATTTCGTGGACAATTGCTTTTCCAGATTCATTCCTGTATCAACCATTTCGTGTCCTGCCCCAGCGCGGCGACCACGCGGTTCCAGCGGTTTTCCAGCGTGGCGTCGATCTGGCTGTTGGCGGTCTCGATGCGGGCGCCGCCGCGTTCGATGCGGTCGTCCTCGAATATCTTCCAACCCGAATGCCCGAGTTGTTCGCCCATGCGCTCGCGCACCAGTGCCGCATCGGCCGGGTGCAGCACCAGATGCGCGCCCTGGTTGTAGTGCGGCAAGGTGCCGATGGCTTCGCGCACCATGCCGAGCAGCAGCTCGGGTTGTACCTTGAGCGACTGGTGCAGCATCTGGCGCGCGATATCCAGCGCCAAGTCGAGCAGCTCCTGCGCGACTTGCGTATCCACTTGCTGTTCCAGCGCATCCAGCAGGGTGGCAAGACGCTGATTCTCCTGCGTGGCTTTTTTCAGGCCTTCGGCATAGCCGCTCTGGTAACCCTCTTCGCGCGCCTGTTGGTGTATATGTTCGACCTGCGACGCGGTGGGTAATTCCACCTCGCCCGGGCGCGATCCGCCGCGCGCTTCGAAGTTGGGGAGTTCCCAGCGTTGCCAGGCGGTGAGCTTCTCCGGGTCGGTGACGACGTCAGACATATTCTTCCTCTCCCTTGCCGCCGATCATGACCTGGCCTTCGTCGGCCAGGCGGCGCACGATCTTGAGGATCTCCTTCTGTTCGGCTTCCACGTCGCTGAGCTTGACCGGGCCCTTGGCTTCCAGATCCTCGCGCAGCATCTCGGCGGCGCGCTGCGACATGTTCTTGAATATCTTCTCGCGCAACTCCTCGCTGGCGCCCTTGAGCGCGACGATGAGCGATTCGGACTGCACTTCGCGCAGCACCAGCTGGATGCCGCGATCTTCCATCTCGAGCAGGTCCTCGAACACGAACATCTCGTCCATCATCTTCTGCGCCAGTTCTGCATCGTGGGTGCGCACAGATTCCAGCACGGCTTCCTGGTTGCCCATGTAGTTGAGGATTTCGGCGGCGGTCTTGATGCCGCCGCGTATGCTTTTCTTGCCGACGGCATTGCCGGCGAGCAGTTTGGTGAGTACGTCGTTCAGTTCCTGCAAGGCGGTCGGTTGCACGCTGTCCAGCGTGGCGATGCGCAGCATCACGTCGTTGCGTACGCGCTCGCTCAGCAGGGCAAGGATGTCGGCGGACTGGTCCGGTTCCAGATGCACCATGATGGTGGCGATGATCTGCGGGTGTTCGTTGGCGATCAGTTCGGCGACCGAGGCCGGGTCCATCCATTTCAGGCTTTCGATGCCGCTGGTGTCGCTGTTGTGCAGGATGCGGTCGAGCAGGCCGGCGGCCTTGTCGTCGCCGAGTGCCTGGGTCAGCATGTCGCGGATGTAGTCGCCCGAGTCCATGCCGATAGTGGTTTTTTCCGAGGCAAGCTGCTGGAATTCGTCGAACACGTTGACGATCTGGTCGCGCGACAGGTTGCGCAGGGTCACCATCGCGGCGCTGATCTTTTGCACTTCCTTGGGCTCCAGATATTTCATCACCTCGGCAGCCTCGGCGGCGCCCAAGGTCATGAGCAGGATGGCGCTCTTGTTTATGCCTTCGTCACTCATTCTTTGTTCACCCATTCCTTGACCACCGTGGCGACGATCTTGGGATCGTCCTTGGCCAGTTGTTTGGCGACCTGCAGATTTTCCTCGTAAGAGGTCCCTTGCTGCGCGGCATAGGGGTTCATGCCGCCGGCATGATGTGCGACCGGGTTCTGCTGCATCGCGGCCCATGCCTCATCCTGGGCGGCGCTCTGCTCGGCGATGGTTTTGTAGGCCGGCTTGATGACGCCGAACAGCAGGAAGCCGATGCCGCCCGCGATCAGCAGGTATTTGAAGATGTCCTTGACCAGCGCGATCATGTCCGGCTGTTTCCAGATCGGCGTTTCCGGGATCACTTCCTGCAAGGCGGTGTTGAACGCGCTGTTGAGCAGGTTGAGGCTGTCGCCGCGCTTGGCGTCGAAACCGACCGCATCCCTGACCAGAGCGGCGATCTGGGCCTTTTCCGCGTCGCTATAGGGGCGGGTGGTGACCTTGCCGTCAGCACCGACGCTGCTGGGGTTGTTCACCACCACGGCGATGGACAGGCGCTGGATGCTGCCGGTTGGCAAACGGGTGTGCTGGATGGTGCGATCCACTTCGTAGTTGGTGGTCAGTTCCTTGTGCGCGTTGCTCGGGGCGGTAGCGGCTCCCGTGGCGGCGGTCGCGGCCGGATTGGTGATGGGCGCGGTGGCCGGGATTGGCGGCTGGTTGGACAGCGCGCCGGGTACGCCGCCCGTGCCGGCGGTGCTGTTTTGCGTTTCCATCGTCTGCAAGCTGCGCACGGCGGCCTGGTTGGGCGGCTGGTTGGGCTTGTACAGTTCGGAAGTCTGCTCGGTCTGCGCAAAATCGATGTTGGCAGTGACCTGTGCGCGCACGTTCTGCACGCCGGTGATCGGGATCAGGATGTCCTCGATGCGTTTGACGTAGTCCTGCTCGATCTGGCGCACGTACTTGAGTTGGGTTGCATCCATCAATTGTTCGGCACGGCTGTCGCGCGCGGAACTCAGCAAGGTGCCGCTCTGGTCGACCACGGTGACGGCTTGCGAGGTCATGTTGGGCACGCTGCTGGAGATCAGGTGAACGATGGAGCTGACCTGGCCGGCTTCCAGCGAGCGTCCGGCATGCAGGGCGAGCACCACCGAGGCGCTGGGCTTCTGCTGCTCGCGCGCGAACACGCTGGGTTTGGGGATGGCCAGATGTACACGGGCGTTGGCGACCGAAGCCATGCTTTCCACCGAGCGCGCCAGTTCACCCTCCAGTGCACGCTGGTAATTCACCTGTTCGAGGAACTGGCTGGTGCCGAACTTCTGGTTCTCCATCAGTTCGAAGCCGACCGCGCCGCCCTTGGGCAGGCCTTTGGCGGCCATCTGCAGGCGCATCTCGTGCACCTTGTCGGCGGGCACCATCAGGGTGCCGCCTTCGGAGAATTTGTAGGGGACGTTCTGCTGTTGCAGCGCCTCGATGACCGCGCCGCCGTCGCGCTCGCTCATGTTGGCGTAGAGCACGCGGTAATCGGGCGTCTGGCCCCACATGAACAGGCCCGCCAGCAGCGCGACCGTGGAGGCCACTGCGATGATCAAACCGAGTTTCTGCTGGCTGGGCATGCCGAACAGCAGCCGGGCCAGGGATGGTGAATTGATATCTGTATCAGCCATGCTTGTCTACCAGATTAAAGCCAGGGGCAATCCCTCACGCTGGGCATTATCTCCCCGGCTGACAAGTTCAGTAAGCCGAAAAGCGGGGGAAATAGGGCGCTTTTCAGGGGCTTGTGGGCTTGCGCGCGCGCGTACAGTGCCGCCATGGATACTTCGGGAGTCAAATCATGAGCATGAACGTGAATAGTGTCGACAGCCTGCTGGCGCAGATGCGCGCCGCCATGGCGGCAGCCCAAGGTGGGCAAGCTGCACAAGCGCCAGCCGCAACGGGCGGGGCGGATTTCGCCAATGTGCTGAAGTCCTCGCTGGATGGCGTCAACCAGTCCCAGCGTCAGGCCGAAGCGATGCAGACGGCCTTTGTGCTGGGCGACGACAAGGTGAGCCTGTCCGATACCATGATCGCGATGCAGAAGGCGAATATCTCGTTCCAGACTGCCGTGCAGGTACGCAACAAGGTGGTGGCGGCTTACAACGACATCATGAACATGCAGGTTTAATACAGTGCTGAGTCCTCAGAACTCAGGCTTCGGTGCGGATGCGGCTGGCTTGCAGTTGCTGCATCTGCGCTACATAACGCTGTAGCAGCATGGTGGTGGTGCCGTCCGGCTTGACGAAAACACAGCCGACACGGCGTTTCACCTTGCCGTTGCGTTCGGTGACTTCGAAGGCATTCTTCACCTCGATGGCGGTTTCCAGCGTGCCGACTCCCGGCAGGTCGATGCGGCAATGCTCATACACCATGCCGGGTTTCAGTTCGATATCGTTTTCCTCGCACACCAGCGCCACGCCGCCTATGCTGATATCCATCACGGTGACCTCGTGGCCGCTATCTTGCTGGCCGGGAGCGGGGTGGATGATGCACCGGAGGGCGTTCGGTTCCGGGGTGAGCAAACGGTAATAATCGCGCCGTTGCAGGCGCAACAATTTTCTCGGCAACGCCAGGCCGAAGGCCGGGGCATCCTCGTACACGCCCAGCATGGCATGACTGGCGATGAACTGGACCTTGGCCTGGTTGTGCGTGCTGACCAGGATGATGCGGTTGCTGCGCTCGATATTGCGGTTGTCGCGAGCGTCGGAAGCGGCATCCACCCAGACACCGCCGTTCTCGTCGGCGGCCAGGATCATGGTCAGCACCATGCTGTTGCCTTCGTTGTAATACATGGCGACACGCGATTTGCGCTGGGCGATGTCCTGCAGGATGGAGGCGATCTCCCTGGGATTGGTGATGAGGAAGTCGTTCTCCTCGTCACTGGAGAACATTTCGATTTTCAGCGGAATTTCTTTGGAGCGCATTGGGTCATGATCAGCGATTTTTTACCTGCGCGGATTGTAGCGGGTTTGCAATCGGCGCAGTACCCGGAATAGCGGTGGTTTCTCCCCGCTCCAGCCGGTATAGCCAGGCCAGCAGTTCGGCCACGGCCAGATAGAGCTGCGGCGGAATGTGCTGGTCCAGTTCCACCTGCATCAGCATGCTGACCAGTTCTTCCGATTCATGTACATAGACGCCGTTTTCCTTTGCCCGTTCGATGATGGCTTGGGCGATCAGGCCGCGTCCGCTGGCCACCACCTTGGGGGCGGAGTCGCCGCTGCGGTAGGCGAGGGCGACCGCCAAATGGCGCTTATCGGGCGGGTTCATGGCGCGAGATCTGCGTCTGGGTGACCGGGATGCCGCGTTCGGTCAATGTGGCGATCAGTTGGGAAGCCGCGTTGCCAAGTCTGTCGCGCGTCTGTTCGTCCACGGCTTCGAGTTTCAGGCTGAGCGATTCGCCGGTGAGGCTCAACTGTGCCGAGACGCCGCCCAGTTTGGGCAGGTCGAGGTCGATGCGGGTGATCCATTGCCCTTCTTCCAGGCCCTTGGCGGTATGGCGCGGCGATTCTTCGTGTACCTCCCAGCGCATCTCCTGGCCTTGCCAGACCTGTCCCTGCCACAGCACCTGGCGGGTCTCCAGGGCATTCAATTGCTGTTGCACCAGCGTCTGCAGATGTTCGGGAATACCGGGGGTGGCGGCACGCGGTTGCTCTGCCATCATCGCGGGGGACGCTGTCCTGGCCTCTGCTGTTTGTGCGGTGTTCGCCGTGGCGGGAGTCTGCGCCGGGTTCGCGATCTGTGCAGCCGCAGGTTTGGCCTGCAACTGGTTCTGCGGTTCCAGCAACAGGTGTGCGGTGGGGCGCGTCCCGGCGATCCATTGCGCCTGATGCGATTCGTAGAACAGGCCGCTGCGGCTCAATGCCTCGTGCAATTTGCCGGCCAGTTGGGCGGTGTCCGGTTGTGCCTGCGTACCCGTCCACAGCGGCGCACTCTGGATGGGCCGCACATGGCTGCGCTCCAGAGGCTGTTGCGACAGCGAGGACAGCATGCGCGCGGCGGCACTGAGCGAATCGGGGGTGGAAACGGGATTGGATGAAGCGGCCAGCGTGAAGGTGAGACGGGGAAGCAGTGCGACTACCTGCAACTGGATGGTGTCGCCGCTCTTGACGAATGACGGCAGCTTCAATTGCATCATCTGCTCGGCGACGCGGACATTGAAGACGCCGGAGGCGACCTGTGCCTGCACCGTGCCGCGTACCTGCTGCCCAATCTCGAGTTGTTTGCCGGCATTGGCGACCGCCTTGTCCGGCGTCGCCGTGATCAGCGGTCTATCGGCGTGCGCGAGCGCCTTGAGCGCGGGGATGAGGTTGGCGGGCAGCATGCATCGTGTTGCAGGCTAGTAGTTGGCCAGATAGGTGTCGTGCAGGCGCTGCTCGCTGCGCGTACCCTGCATGATGCGTTGCAACTGGTGCATCCAGGTTTCGGTGCGACTGCGGATGTCGGCGTCGTCGGCCAGCATCTTCTTGATGAGGGCGATCTTCTGCTGACGCTCGTCCGGATTAGCGGGGACGACATCGCGCGGCTTGAGCTCTTCCACCTTGCTGCGGCACGCCTGCTCCAGTTCGACCAGACGATCCCATTCGCCTTCGGCTGCGGCGGTACGCATCTGCCCGGTGATGTCGGAAAGCTGCCGGTAATCTTCGATGACCATGCTCATTGCTTACATCCTTCCATAGACAAGTGCGGGTTGTTTGTTCGGTGCCGCAACCTGCGGTACAGGTTTCGACTCTGCAGCCATGACGGTTTGTCTGATGCTGTCCCAGGCGCCTTTCAGTTCTCCCAGCAGGCGTGCCACTTCGTCCAGCGCCGCGACATCGTTATTCACGTTGGCCTGCAACAGGCGGGTGCACATGTAGCCGTACAGCGAATCCAGCTTCAGCGCCAGTTCGCCGCCGACGTTCTTGTCCAGGCTGGCCTGCAGGCCTTCGCCGATGATCAGGATGGCCTTGGAGATGGCAGCCCCCTTGGCCGGAATGTCCTTGCGCAGCATGGCGTTCTTGGCAGTGGCAATGGCCAGCAGCGCGCCCTGATAAAGCATGGCGACCAGCTTGTGCGGGTCGGCGGCATGCACGCCGGATTCGATCTCGACGGCTGCGTAGGCTTGAGTGGCGGTCTTTGCATTCATGATCTTGTCCCCGTTTAAAGTTTGGCGAGTTGCTGGGTCAGATAGGTGCTGGTCTGGTTCATGCTGGCCAGTGCCATATTGAGCGAGCTGAACTGACGGCGATACATCTGCTCAAGAGAGTCCATGCGCACTTCCATGGAATCCTTTTGAGTGGAAATGGTCTTGAGCGTCTGGTTGATGCTGGAGGTCCGGTTTGCAAAGGCGCCGTCGTAGGCCAGCGCCGCTGTCGACCAGGTGTCGAAACGCGTGGCGAAGCCGGTTGCGGAGTTGAACAGGCTGGCCACGCTGTCGAAATCGGACCCGATTGCGGTGTTCAGTTTGGCGCTATCCAGTTGCAACGTACCGTCCGACTTGGCGCTGATGCCGATCTCGAACAGGTTGGAAAGCGTGCCGCCGCTAGCCGCCGTGGCCACGATCTGGCGCATCTCCGACTGCAATGTGCGCAGGGTGGAATCTCCCGCCAGTGCCGAGCCGGATTTGTAGGCGAAGCTGTTCTTCATCGAGGTGTACAGGTCGTTGTAGGCCGTGACGAAGCTGGTCGCCGCACTGGTGACGGCAGTGGTGTCGCGCGCTATCGTCAGCGTGGCGGTCGAGTTTTCCTTGCCCAACGTCAGGGTTACACCCTCGAGCGCGTCGGTGACGGTGTTGCTGGTCTTGCTGATGGAGATGCCGTCCACGGTGAACACGGCATTCGTTGCGGTGACGGTTTCGGCCAGGTTCTGCGTGCCCGCAGGGTCATGAGCAAGCAGGCCAGTGATGGCCGCGTTGGCGCCGTCGGTGCTGATCTTGATGCTGTTGCTCACGCCGCTGCTTTCGGAAGACAGCGCCAGGCGATAGGGCGTGCCGCTGCCGTCGTTGACGATGCTGGCGGTCACGCCGATGTCGGCGGCATTAATCGCATCGCGGATGCCCTGCAGCGTGTTGTTGCTCGAATCGATGGTGATGTTCGCGGTCGTACCGCCGGAAGTGAAGGACGCGCCGCTGTAGACGCCGTCGGTCAGGGTGCCGCCGCTGATGGTGCCGAAGTCGAAGGTGACTACGGTGGAAGTGCCGTCGCCGATGGCTGCGGTGCTGCTGGTCTGTCCGGCAGCAACCAGTTTCTGCGCTTGGGCCAGAGTGGTCACGCTGATCGAGTGGGTGCCTGCGGTGGCCGTGCTGCTGGCCGAGGCGGTCACCACCGAACTGTCTGAAGACGTTGTCTTGAAGCCGAGCAGGGTGCTGGAACTCGAACTGCTCAGGCTCTGTGCTGCAGTCTGCAGGGCTGACATCTTGCTCTTGAAGGTGCCGAGTGCGGTGAGCTTGGCCTGGAAACTGGTCTCTTTGGTGGTGAGTCTGTCTATGGGGATGCGCTCAACGGACATCAGTCCGTTGACGATGGCATCGACATCGATGCTGAAACCCGACGTTGCCGAAGATACAGCCATGATCGCTTCTCCCGGTTCAGGCCTGTTGCTTCAGCAACATGCCCTGCTGGAACTCGTCTATGCCCTGGGCGATCGCCAGCACCGCTTCGGACGGGTATTGCAGGAGCGTGTCCCCGGTGTCCTTGTCGGTCAGTTTGACCACCTGCTTCTTGGTGGCCTGATCCACGCTGATGCTGAGTTCCAGGTTTTTGTTGTTGCGCTGCAACGCCGAGTTGATCTTGCCGACTTCGCTTTCGAGTTGGGCGGTCGTGGGCACTCGCGCGGCCACTGGCGTCTCGGCCACTTGGGGGGCCGGAGATGGCGCAGCAACGACCGCAGGCCCGCCGTTACCGGCAGACCCTGCAGGCGCAATCGCCTGAGTCGTGCTACTGATGTTTTGGATGAGCATTTTGCCTCTCCTTTATAAACCCCCCCGACCCGATCAGGGGCCGGGGGTTACTGCACTACTGTTAACGCAACAGGCTCAGAACGTTATTCGGAACCTGGTTGGCCTGTGCCAGCATCGCCGTACCCGCTTGTTGCAGGATCAGGTTCTTGGTCATGGCTGTGGTTTCCGTCGCATAGTCGGTATCCATCACCCGGCTGTAAGCGGCCGCGGTATTCACCGACTGGACCTGCAGGTTGTTGATCGCAGACTGGAAGGTCGCCATGTCGCCACCGTAGGTTGCGCGCGCTGCGACGACTGCATCGATATCGGTGTCGATATCAGCCAAAGCTGCCGTGGCGCCCGCTGTGGTCAGTGCGGCTGCCGCACCGGAACCGGTTACGGTGCCGCCGTCGGTATCCACCACGATGTCACCAGTAGCACTAGCCAATCCCAAAATGCGGGCGTTCTCGGCGATCAGCGCTGAGGTTTCGGCACCGGACGCGGTACCACCCAGTTGCACTGCGATCTCGCGCATGCGCTGCAGGTTTTCATACACCTGCTGGTGATAACCGTCGTTGATCTGGGCGGTCGAAATGCCGTCGTTGGCGGTGCGGATAGCAACGTTCGCGCCGCGCATGATCTTTTCGTAACCGGAGGCAGTCGCCATGCCGGTTGCATCGTCCTTTGCAGTGTTGATGCGTACGCCGGAAGACAGGCGTTGCATGGCAGTCTGCAAGGCCAGGTTCGACTTGTTCAGAGCCGAGCCAGCGAACAGGGACGGGATGTTGGTGTTAATGACTTGTGCCATTTTAGCTCTCCTTTAAGCTTCATTCACTTATGCGGTGATCCGCATTTACTTTGGTTTGCCGTTTTGTTTCGCTTGGCAACCGCCGTTGAATCAGTTATCGGAGCTTTACGGGAAAACTTTAGGGGAATGAGCGCGAAACGGATCATATTGCTGCACCAGCCGGGGGTATGCTGGCGGGCGCCACGCCGCTACGCGTCGCCTCTTCTGCGGGTTCCACCCGGTTCTTGCCGGCCAGCTTGGCGCGGTACATGGCCTTGTCGGCGCGCGCGATGAGGTCGTCTGCATCTTCGCTCTCGCTGCGCAAGGCGACGCCGGCGCTGAAGGTGACCAGGATGCGCTCGTTCTTGTGCATGAAGAACTTCTTGGTCAAGTCACGCTGCAGGCGGCGTATGGCCTCGACTGCCGAATCCAGGTCGGTATCCGGCAACACGATGAGGAATTCCTCACCGCCGTAGCGTCCCACTGTATCGGCAGGTCGCAGCGTTTCTTTAATCACTTTGGTCAGATGTTTCAGCGCAAGGTCGCCGGCCTGGTGGCCGAGCGTATCGTTGAGGCGCTTGAAGTTGTCGATGTCGAGCAGGGCGATGCTGACCGGGAAGCGGCTGCGGTTGGAACGCTTGATTTCGCGGTCCAGCGACTCGTCCAGTCCGCGCCGGTTGAGCGCGCCGGTGAGCTGATCCTCGCGCACCAGTTCGCTGACCTGCTCCAGTTCCTGTTCCAGTTCGCGGATCTTGGCTTCCGCTGCGTCGGCCTGCTTCTTGTGGTTGAGCATTTCCTCATGGGAACGCATGGCGCTGGCCTGGATGGCGCGGGTGTCGCGCATCACGTCCTTGAGGATGTGGCCGAGTTCAGCCATGTTGCCCGCCTTGCCGATCTTCTGGCTGTAGCCATCGATCTTGTTGTGGTATTCGCCGGTGCTTTCGGTCAGCTCGCCGAGGCGGTCGATGAAGGTGGCCATCAGGCTTTTCAGCGTCGATTTGGCGTCGGTCAGATCCTGCTTGAGCATGCCCTGCTTGATCACCGCATCGCGCAGGCTGCGCTCGGCATCGGCGATGGCGTGGCGATCCAGCGGTTTTGCGACGATCTCCTGTAGCGCCGCGACCTGCCCGTGCAGCCACTTGTCGTCCTCCACCATCTCGCTGACGTTCTCGACCAGCAGGCGCAGCAGGCGCACCAAGCCTTCCTGTATCCGGTTCTTGTCACCGCCGCGCATTTCCAGTTTGTACCAGAACTGGCGCAATTGTCTGGCCAGTTCATCGAGTCCGTCCTGATTGGAGGCACTGCGTGCCAGGGCAGCTAACGGCTTGATTTCGTCCGCCATTTCCGGCTGGCTGGCCAGTGTGCTCTCCAGCGCCAATGCCAGCAGTTCGCGCAACTGATCCATGAGCTCGCGGTTGTCGGGCTGTATCGCCGCTGATGTTGCCGCCGATTTTGGTGCGGCTGCCTTGGTGGCAGGCTGGGCGGGGAGTGGCGGGAATTCGTCGGGAGCGTGCGCGGTCGGCGCGCCGGACCAGGAATGCATCAATCCCCGCAGTTTTTCGAACAGCACTGCGGGATCCTTGGCGAAACGGCTCAGCACCGTCTCCACGCCTTCCTTCTTGCGCGTGACGGTGATGCCCTTGTGCGGCGTCTCCAACTGGCGCAGCAGGTCGCGGATCAGTTCCGACCAGACCGGGACGATGGTCGCCTTGCTGGTGGCCGTGGCCGGTGCAGGCTCGCCGCCAATCTCATGATACATATGGGCGTAATTCTCCGGTGTCGGCGCAAGTTTGCGCGCGGCCAGCGCTTTCAGCGTCTCGCGGGCGATATCGGAGGGGGTGTTGCTGTTACTCATGTCGCTGCCTGTTCATTTCTGTTGTCGTCATTATCCGAAACGGCGGGGAAACCAAAGCGGCGAATAGCGGCTGTTTGCCGCACCTGTTTGCATGGGCTACTCGATCAGGTGATTGCTGATGGCGTAATGGATGGCCTCGGCGTTGTTTTTCAGCTTCATCTTTTCCAGCAGGCGCGAGCGGTAAACGCTTACCGTCTTGGGGCTGAGCGACATGATTTCGGCCATCTCGCTCAGCTTC
Organism: Gammaproteobacteria bacterium; assembly: GCA_018813765.1. Classification (GTDB taxonomy): domain Bacteria; phylum Pseudomonadota; class Gammaproteobacteria; order Burkholderiales; family Gallionellaceae; genus Sideroxyarcus. The sequence continues at coordinate 20,894 of JAHJBC010000013.1, forward strand.
CTGCCCGAGGCCATCAGGCACAGCGTCTGGTATTCGCGGTTGGACAGGGTCTGGTGCAGCAACTCCTGATATCCCTCCGATAGACCGTTGGCCAGTTGTTCGGCCAGTTCGGTGCTGATGTATTTCCTGCCGCTGGCGACCTGGCGTATGGCTGTGACCAGTTGCAGCGGCGCGCTCTGCTTGTTGAGATAGCCCGAAGCGCCGGACTTCATCGAACGCAGCGCATATTGCTCCTCGGCGTGCATGCTGAGCATCAGCACCGGCAGTTGCGGGTGATTGGTCTTGAGCTGCTTGAGCACCTCGATGCCGTGCTTGTCCGGCATGCTGATGTCGAGCAGCACCACGTCGTAGGGCGTCTCATCCACCATGCGGATGGCCTGCATGCCGTTCTCGGCCTCGCCGGTCACGCGCATGTCGTCCGTGTCGTCCAGCAGTTGCTTGAGCCCCTTGCGGATGAGCGCGTGATCGTCAGCTATCAGCACTTTGATCATGAGTGTTCCGTTAGAAAAGTTTCTGTTGCGCCAGCAGTTCGTCCATCACCGGGCGGGTCTTGTCGCGCGGGACGAGCACGCTGACTCGCGTGCCCTGCCCCGGCTGACTTTCGATGCTTACCCGGCCGCCGAAGTATTCTACCCTTTCGCGGATGCCGCGCAGGCCGAACGAACGCGGTTTGACGCGATCCGTGGCGGTGATGCCGCAGCCGTTGTCGCGCACCGTCAGTTCGATGCCGTCCTCGCCGTCGCGCATGCTCACTTCCACCTCGCTGGCATGGGCATGCTTGATGATGTTGGCCAGCGTCTCCTGGAAGATGCGGAACAGGGCGATGGAGATATCGGGCGGCACGTCGTCGATCTCGGTGTCGTAGCCGAACACGCAGGAAATGCCGGTGCGGCGTTCGAATTCGTCCGCCTCTGACTCAATGGCGGCGGCGATGCCGAAGGTGTCCAGTGCGCTCGGGCGCAGACTGTGCGAGATGTTGCGGGCGGCGGCGCTGCATTTGTCCACCAGCACCTCGATGCTTCTGGCCTTGTCAGCGAGCGCCGGATGGTCGGCGAGCCGCCCGGCCAGCCAGGCGATATCGAGCTTGATTGCGGTGAGCGTGCTGCCCATGTCGTCATGGATCTCGCGGGCGATGGAGATGCGCTCCTGTTCGCGCACTTCCTGGATGTGCGAGGAGAGTTCGCGCAACTGCGCCTTGGAGTTCCTGATTTCGAATTCGGCCAGCTTGCTCTGCGTGATGTTGAAGACGATGCCTTCCCACAGTATCCCCTGTTCGGTGCGGCGCGGGCTGCAGCGGATGTTGATCCATTTGATCTCGTTGTCCGGCTGGGTGAGGATGCGTCCCTCCCAGTTCCAGAACGTCAGATTCTTCGCCGATGCCTGCATGCTTTTGCGGTAGGAGGCGAGATCGTCCGGATGCAGCAGGGCTTCGAACAGGGACGAGACATGGGTCAGATCCTGCGCGCCGGTGCCCAGCAGTGCCTGACTGCCCTCGCTGACGTACGGGAAGGTCACGTGACCATCTGCGTGTTGCAGCATCTGGTATGCCATGCCCGGCAAATCGGCGATGAAGGCTTGCAGGCGCAACTGGTTCTCCTGTAGCGCCAGTTGTGCGGCGCGATGCTCGCGGCGGATGCGCGCCTCGCGCAGGTTGTGTTCGATGGAGGAAGAGAGCCGGTTGAGGCTGCCCTTGAAGATGTAATCGTCGGCACCGCGCTGCATGGTGTGGATGATGGTCTCTTCGCGCAGGTCGTGCGACAGGAACAGGAAGGGGATGTCCACACCGCTTTCCTGCATCAGTTCGAGCGCGGGCAAACCGCCGAATCCGGGCGGGTCGTAGCTGCACAGCACGATATCGAACGTGTCGTTGGACAACGCGGTCTTCATGTCCCTGGCGTTATCCACCAACCGATGCTGGAGGCGATAACCGGCCTGCGTCAGTTTGGACAAGGTGCGCTGGGCATCCGCGTCCGAGGTCTCGACCAGCAGTATGCGGAGATTTTTTGCGATCATTCTTCTTATGCCGGGTGCAGATGTCCGATTATAAGCGGCGGCGGCGTTGCGACACCAGACAACAGATTGCGGTAGAATGCCCTCCGTTCCCGTATGCCATGCACCCATGTCTTCCGCTCGCCCCGCCGTTAGTCCAGAAAGCCTGATCCGACCCGAAGTGTTGGCGTTACATGCCTATCATGTTCCCCCTGCGACCGGCATGGTCAAACTGGACGCGATGGAGAATCCCTATCTGCTGCCGCAGCAGTTGCGCGACGAGATCGCGCGTGCAGTGGCGGATGGCGAGATCAATCGCTATCCCGATCCGGCAGCACAGCAACTCAAGCGCAGCATCGCAGAAGTGACCCGTCTGCCTTCCGGTATGGAAGTCCTGTTGGGTAATGGTTCCGACGAGATCATCCAGCTGCTGGCGCTGGCCGTGGCGAAACCGGGCGCGGTGCTGATGAGCGTCGAGCCCTCGTTTGTCATGTACAAGATGATCGCCACCTTCGTTGGCATGAAATATGTCGGCGTGCCGCTGGACAAGGATTTCTCGCTCGACCTTTCCGCGATGCTGGAAGCGATCAAGAGCGAGCGGCCCGCGCTGATCTTTCTTGCCTATCCCAACAACCCCACCGGCAACCTGTTCGATGCGTATTCCGTCCGCAAGATCATTGAGGCTGCACCGGGGCTGGTGGTGGTGGACGAGGCCTATTACGCCTTCGCCAGCGACAGCTTCATTCCTCAACTCGGGCATTACGACAATCTGCTGGTGATGCGCACCTTCTCCAAGCTCGGCATGGCCGGCTTGCGGCTGGGTTTCCTGGCGGGTTCTCCGGCGTGGTTGTCGCAGTTGGAAAAACTGCGCTTACCGTATAATGTGGGCGTGTTGCCGCAACTGGTCGCGGCGAAGTTGCTGCGGCATCACGATGTGTTGCTGGCGCAGGCTGAGAACATCAGGCAGGAACGCGCCAGGATGCTGGCAGAGTTGAATACGGTCGTTGGGGTGCGTACCTATTCCAGCGAAGCCAATTTCATCCTGCTGCGTGTGGCGAAGGCTACGCAGATTTTCGATGGACTGAAACAGCGCGGCGTGCTGATCAAGAACCTCGACGGCGGACATCCGGCATTGGCCGATTGCCTGCGCGTCACGGTGGGGACAAGGCAGGAAAATGCCCAGTTCCTGTCTGCATTGCAGGACACCATTAACCAACTCGCATAAGGCGAACCATGCGTAGCGCAAAAGTCAGCCGCAATACCCTGGAGACAAAGATCAGCGTCGAGCTGGATCTGGACGGCACGGGCAAGGTCAAGCTGGATACCGGCCTGCCCTTCCTCGAACACATGCTGGACCAGATCGCGCGCCACGGCCTGCTCGATCTGAACATCGAAGCCAGGGGCGATTTGCATATCGACGCGCACCACACCGTGGAAGACATCGGCATCACGCTGGGACAGGCGTTCAACCAGGCCATCGGCGACAAGAAGGGCCTGCGCCGCTACGGCCATGCTTATGTGCCGCTGGACGAGGCCTTGTCGCGCGTGGTGCTGGACATCTCCGGCCGCCCCGGTCTGGTGTTCAATGCCGAGTTCACACGCGCCAATGTCGGCGAATTCGAGGTCGACCTGATCCGCGAATTCTTCCAGGGCTTCGTCAATCACGCTCTGGTGACGCTGCACATCGACAATCTCGCGGGCGACAACGCCCACCACCAGGCCGAGACCATCTTCAAGGCGTTCGGTCGCGCCCTGCGCGTCGCGCTGGAGCTCGATCCGCGCATGGCCGGTGTCATGCCTTCCACCAAGGGAACGTTATAACGTCTCATCATGGTTGATATCGCGGTCGTCGATTACGGTATGGGCAATTTACGCTCGGTGCAGCAGGCCGTGCGCAAGGTCGCGCCGGGCGCAAACGTCATCGTGACGGGCGAGCCCGACGTGATCGCATCCGCAGCAAGGGTGGTATTCCCCGGCCAGGGGGCCGCACCCGACTGCATGCGCGAGATCCGTGCCCGCCACCTCGACCGGGTGATCGCCGGGGTGGTCGGTGAAGGCAAGCCTTTTCTGGGTATCTGCATGGGCTTGCAAGTGTTGTTCGAACACAGCGATGAGGGAGATACGGCATGTCTGGGTATGTTCCAGGGGCCGGTCAAACGCTTCGCCTCCGGTTTGCATGATGCGCAGGGAAACAAGCTCAAAGTGCCGCACATGGGCTGGAATCAGGTGCATCATGGCGACCATCCACTCTGGGCAGGTATCCCCCAGGACGCACGCTTCTATTTCGTGCACAGCTACCATGTGCAGCCGAGCGATGCTGGTCTGGTGCAGGCCACCAGCGACTACCCGCAGCCCTTTGTCTGCGCAGTAGCGCGTGATAACTTGTTTGCTGTTCAGTTCCACCCGGAGAAAAGTGCGGCGGCCGGTTTGCAGCTGCTGCAGAATTTCGTCAACTGGAATCCACTGTAGTCATTCATATTCATCATAAAAATCATGGATACTAAAACGCTGATCATTCCCGCTATCGACTTGAAGGACGGCCAATGCGTGCGCCTGCGCCAGGGCGTGATGGAGGGCGCGACCGTGTTCTCCGACGACCCTTCTGCAATGGCGAAGCACTGGCTGGCACAGGGCGCACGTCGTCTGCATCTGGTCGACCTGAACGGCGCTTTTGCCGGCAAACCCAAGAACGAAGCGGCGGTGCGCGGCATCGTCGAGGCGGTGGGCAGCGAGATCCCGGTTCAGCTCGGCGGGGGCATCCGCGACCTGGAGACCATCGAGCGCTATCTCGACATCGGCGTGAGTTTCGTCATCATCGGCACCGCCGCGGTCAAAGTGCCGGGTTTCCTGCATGAAGCCTGCGACGCCTTCCCCGGACACATCATGGTCGGCCTCGACGCCAAGGGCGGCAAGGTCGCGGTGGACGGCTGGTCCAAACTTACCGGCCACGATGTGGCCGACCTGGCGCAGCGTTTCGAGGGCTACGGCGTGGAAGCGATCATCTATACCGACATCGGTCGCGACGGCATGATGAGCGGCGTGAACATCGAAGCGACTGTGGAACTGGCGCGGCCGCTGCATGTGCCGGTCATCGCCAGCGGTGGCATCACCAATCTCGACGATGTGCGAAAGTTGTGTGCGGTGCGCAACGAGGGCATCACCGCAGCGATCACCGGTCGCGCCATCTACGAAGGTACGCTGGACTTCAAAGCGGCACAGGCGCTGGCGGACGAGCTGTCGCCCAAAGTGATCTGATGCTCGCCAAACGCATCATTCCCTGTCTCGATGTGACCGCCGGCCGGGTGGTCAAGGGCGTCAGCTTCGTCGAACTGCGCGACGCGGGCGACCCTGTGGAGATCGCCAAGCGCTATGACGATCAGGGCGCGGACGAGCTCACCTTCCTCGACATCACCGCCAGCTCCGACGACCGCGGCATCATCTTTCGCATCATCGAACAGGTGGCCGAGCAGGTGTTCATTCCGCTGACCGTGGGCGGCGGCGTGCGCGAGGTGGGCGATGTGCGCAACCTGCTCAACGCGGGCGCGGACAAGGTCAGCATCAACACCTCGGCGGTGACTAATCCGCAACTGGTGGCCGATGCTTCGGCGCGTTACGGTTCGCAGTGCATCGTGGTCGCCATCGACGCCAAGCAGGTGGCAGCGGGCAAGTGGGAAGTGTTTACCCATGGCGGCCGCAAAGCAACCGGGCTGGATGCGGTGGAGTGGGCGAAGAAGATGCAAACTCTGGGCGCGGGCGAGATATTGCTGACCAGCATGGATCAGGACGGGCAGAAAAAAGGTTTCGACCTTGCGCTCACGCGCGCGGTCACCGACGCGCTGGAGATCCCGGTGATTGCCAGCGGAGGCGTGGGCAATCTGCAACACCTCGCCGACGGCGTGAAGATCGGCGGCGCCGATGCGGTGCTGGCGGCAAGCATCTTCCATTTCGGCGAATATACGGTGCAGCAGGCCAAGCAATACATGGCCAAGCAAGGAATAGAAGTCAGACTATGACTGAATCGTGGCTCAACAAAATCAATTGGTCGGCAGACGGCCTGGTTCCCGCCATCGCGCAGGACGCTGCCACCGGCCGCGTGCTGATGGTGGCGTGGATGGACCGCGAGGCGCTCAGGCGCACCGTGGAAACCGGCGAGGCGATATACTGGTCGCGTTCGCGCAAGAAGCTGTGGCACAAGGGCGAAGAATCCGGCCACACGCAGAAGGTGAAAGAATTGCGCATTGATTGCGACGCGGATGTGGTCCTGTTGCAGATCGAGCAGAAGGGCGGCATCGCCTGTCACACCGGGCGCGAGAGCTGTTTCTACAGCAAGCTGGTGGATGGCGCATGGGTGGAGACCGATGCGGTGCTGAAAGACCCGGAAGAGATATATAAGAAATGAGCAACGACATACTGCAAAAGCTGACCGGGACGCTGGAGGCGCGCAAGGGCGCGGCACCCGAGTCTTCCTATGTCGCCAAGCTGTATGCCAAGGGCGATGATGCCATCTTGAAGAAGGTGATCGAGGAGGCGGGCGAGGTGTTGCTGGCAGCCAAGGATGCGGACAAACAGCATCTGGTGTATGAAGTGGCCGACCTGTGGTTCCACACGCTGGTGCTGCTGGCGCACAAGGGATTGAGTGCAGACGATGTGCTGCAGGAACTGGCACGCCGCGAAGGTGTGTCGGGTATCACAGAGAAAGCGAGCCGGAAATGAGCGACAACTGTCTGTTCTGCAAGATCGCCCGCGGCGAGATACCGAGCAGGAAGGTGTATGAGGATGACGATGTGTACGCCTTTCACGACATCAACCCGGTCGCGCCCGTGCATTTCATGCTGATCCCGAAACAGCATTTTGCCTCTTTGCTTGATGCTGAGGAGAAGCATGCGGCCCTGCTCGGCAAGATGCTGTTGCTGGCGCCCAAGCTGGCACGCGAACAGGGGCTGGAGAACGGCTTCCGTACTGTTATCAACTCTGGCCGCGGCGGCGGGCAGGAAGTGTTCCACCTGCATATACACGTCATCGGCGGCGGCAACATCCCGCCGATGGTCAAACGGGATTAAACGAGGAGTACGAAATGGGATCGTTAAGTATCTGGCACTGGTTGATCGTGTTGCTGGTCGTAGTGCTGGTGTTCGGCACCAAGAAACTGCGCAACATCGGCAGCGACCTGGGCGGCGCGGTGAAGGGTTTCAAGGAAGGCATGAAGAACGAGGAAGATGCCGCCAAGCCGCAGGACCCCAAGGTCATCGAAGGCGAAGTGAAGGACAAGACGAAGTAGTCGGCCCCCCCCTGCATCACTGCTATCGCCTGTCGGAAAGTGATTCCGGTGCTGCGATTAGAGACGCGCAAGGCCAGAAGCATTCAAAACAAAACGCCCCGATGCACCAGCATCGGGGCGTTTTGTTTTGAGCTGATCACCCGCAGGCAGGGCGGTTGGTGAAACTCCCTGCCATTGGTTGTCTGGCTACGTCAACCTGGGTGATGGCATAGACCGTTTGGCATATTGACCACGTAATGATTGCGGGTTAGGTTGTGGGCAACACTCCAACGTTTCCTCACTGAACCATGTCTACTCAACCTTGGACACAACTGATTGTGATGTCGCAATATTTGATCTTCGCCCTTGATTGTTGTCATTTGCAAACAACTGCATGACCGGGACTCGTTACTTCGAGCCGCTGCATATCAGGCATCAAGCTGTCTTACTCAACAGGGAAAAGCATGCCGAACAACGCTACTTTCGTTTCAAGGTTGCTACAGGGCATTCTTTACGCAGTATTGTTCGCCATTACCGGACTCGCCTCGTGCGGCGGCAGTGTGTCCTCCTCTGACGACCCTTCTGACCCTAACACTCCTCCTCCCGTTCCCACTCCCGCTGCTATCGCGGACGTGGCGGCAGAATGGGCCGCGACCGCCTATCGATCCGGCACGATCACTCACTATTGTGATTGCGGGACAGGTGCGGAAATCGATTGCCAACCGGGTGCTGATGGAAACTCCGGTACGGCAGCATCCCCGAAACAGACGATTGCCTCGGCAATCGCAACGCTGAATGCTGCAGCGAGCGGCGAAACGGTGGCGCTTTGTCAGGGTGGCGCATTCGATGCTCTTTCCGGATTTAACATTACGCGATCCGGTTGTGCTGTTGGTACTACCTGTGTAGATCTGCGCGAATACGCGCCGACTACGTTTCCCGGAACTGCAAAACCCATCATCAACCATCCAACATCCGGCACGTCCCTGTTTACAGTCAATGGCAATCTTGGCGGCGTCCGTTTTCTCAACCTGACGTTGAATGGGAATAACGGCGTGAGAGGAAATGATAACGCCGGCTTCTTTTTCTACGATGGCGCACACGACGTGATCATGGGCAATCTTGATATGAACAACTTCGACACCGCAGTTTACAACGCGGGCGGCAACCCCGGTGTGGTGAGAACGAGCAATATCAAACTTACCGGCAGCAGAATCACTAATAGCCGGACGATGGGCTTTCTAGGTGCGGGTATTAATGCTGACATTTCCTACAACTACTGGGACGGGAACGGAAGTTCCGATTCAAGGGAACATACGATCTACCTGTCAGCAGCACAGCACGTGACGAACATGCAACTTGTCGGGAACTATGTTCGTGGTCAATATGGCCCTACTTGCCTGGGCGCCCCGATTGTCGCTCATGTGGCAGTCGACGGTCTGCTCGTTGCCTACAACACGGTTGAAATTGACGCGGCCGAAACCACAAGCGGTTGCTGGGGAATTGAATTTGACAATGTTACCGGCGACCCTGACGCAGTGTATCACCGCAGAGCCACGTTCTCCGGTAACACTGTCATCAATGGCGGGAATAGAGGACTCACGATTACAACCTGCCCGGATTGCATAATAGAGAACAATATTATTGTACAAGACTGGCCATACTCTTTTGAACTAATGGGCATAAATGTACCGTCTCAAGCAGCAAAAATTGCACAAGGTGATGATGTGAATACGCGGAATATCATCAGGAATAATACGGTGTGGTTTGGCCCCAACACCCTGAATGGTGGTATTGGAATCAGGGTTGGCCTTGAGGGGATAGGACATATCGTGGCCAACAACACCGTCTACTTCGGCGCGACTTCCGGCGGGTCACAGGGGATTGATTGCTACGACTACGGGCTTGCGCTGACAGATTACGCATTCATCAACAACAACCATTGTTACTCGGCCGCTGCCTCGTATGAATGGGTAAACGGCAGAGGCTCGCTTGCATCGTGGCAGACCTATGCTACGGCTCGTGGATTCGATTCCGCATCCATTGAGGGGGATGCCCCGATGTTTACTGCGGTCGGCACCGATTTCACACCTGGAGCCGGCTCGCCACTCATTGGCGCCGGCAGCAACGCGAACAAATCAACCCTGGATATTACCGGTGCGACACGGCCATCTCCTCCTGCCATAGGAGCTTTTGAGCCCTGATGGGCGGTGCTGTCCACTCAGGGGGGGGGGCCAAATCTGCCTGATCGATTTGTTTGCCAGAGCAATATCCAGCAGCTCAATTCGTAACTTGTATTTGTGTTTTACAGCTTTCGGGGCAGGTCGCATAATCCACCAAGTTTTCCAATACAATACTTGATGACTGCCGATACCACACTTCAAGCTCCTGCAATGTTGAGCGCCGAACCTGAATTGCTTCAGGCCATAGCTCATCATCAGGCCGGGCAGTTGCAGGAGGCAGAACGTCTCTATCGCGATATCCTGCAACTCCATCCGCAGCATGCGGAAGCGAACCACAACCTGGGCGTGCTGACTGTGCAGAGGAAACAACCTGAGCAGGGGCTGCCGCATCTTCTCGCTGCGCTGGAGGCCGATCCGGCCGAGGGACGATACTGGCTGGACTATATTGATGCCCTGATCCAGGCCGGACAGGCGCAGGCCGCACGCGAAGTGCTGCAGATCGCGCGGCAGCAGGGATTGCAGGGGGAAGCGGCGGATGCACTGGCAGCCCGGCTGGGTGGTGCGGAGCGGCAATCGGCAGGCCAGGCAACCAAACAGAAAGCACCCACTGCGCAGGAGGTCGACGCGCTGGCAGCGTTGTTCAACCAAGGGCGCTTGAGCGAGGCAGAGTTACAGGCGCAGGCGCTCACGCAACGTTTTCCGCAGCACGGTTTCGGCTGGAAGGTGCTGGGGCTGGCGTTGAAGCAACAGGGGCGCAACGCCGATGCGCTGACGCCCATGCAGAAAGCGGCGGTGCTGTCGCCCAAAGAGGCGGATGCGCACAGCAACTTGGGCGTCACCTTGCACGACCTAGGGCGCTTGGCGGAAGCGGAAGCCAGCTACCGGCGAGCGCTGAAGCTGAAGCCGGATTACGCCGACGCGCATTGCAACCTCGGCACCCTGTTGCAGGAGATGGGGCGGTTGGACGAAGCGGAGACCGAGTTGCGCCGCGCGCTGAAGATCAATCCCGGGATGGCCGAGGCGCATTACAACCTGGGCAATGCGCTACGGTCGAGCGGACGGCTGGCGGAAGCGGCGGACAGTTACCGCAAGGCGCTACAGCTCGAACCGGCGTATGTGCAGGCTTGCTGCAATCTCGGTGCGGTGCTCAGCGATCTGGCTCAGTTGGATGAAGCCGAGATGACGCTGCGCCGTGCACTGGAACTCAAACCGGACCATGTCGAGGCGCACAGCAACCTGGGCAACACGCTCAAGGAACTGGGGCGACTGGGCGAGGCCGAGGTCAGCTATCGGCGTGCGCTGGAATTGAAACCGGACATCACCGAGCTGCACAACAACCTGGGCATCCTGTTGCAGGATACCGGACGGCTGACCGAGGCTGCGGCGGAATACCGGCGCGCGCTGGCAATCAAACCCGATTACTTCAAGGCGCACAGCAATCTGCTGTTCCTGCTCAACTACGATCCCGAAGTCGATGCCGAAGTGGCGTTCGCCGAAGCGAAGTCTTATGGTGAGCGCGTGGCGAAGCAGGTCACCAAGCGTTATGCGAAATGGCCTTGCACGAAACAGACCAAGCGCCTGCGCATCGGTTTCGTGTCGGGCGATCTGCGCAACCATCCGGTCGGTTATTTTCTGGAGAATCTGTTGCGGCATTTCGACAGGGAATCGTTCGAGTTGTACGCCTATCCCACCGACAGCTGGACGGACGAAATGACGCTGCGCCTCAAGTCGCATTTTGCCCAGTGGAAGCCGCTGTATGGTCTGGGCGACGAAGCTGCCGCAAAACTGGTGCACGGCGATGGTGTACACATCCTGATCGACCTGTCCGGCCATTCACGTTTCAACCGCCTGCCCATGTTTGCGTGGAAACCGGCGCCGGTACAGGTGGCCTGGCTTGGCTATTTCGCCACCACCGGCGTGGCCGAGATGGATTACCTGATCGCCGATGCGGTGACGCTGCCGGAATCGGAAGAGAGATATTTCACCGAAAAGATATTGCGCCTGCCGGAGACGCGACTGTGCTTCACCCCGCCGGAAGTTGCAGTAGAGGTGTCGCCACTCCCCGCGTTGAAGAATGGCTACGTCACCTTCGGTTGCTTCAACAACCTGGCCAAGATCAACGATGGCGTCGTTGCGCTGTGGTCGCGCGTGCTGGTTTCAGTGCCGGACAGCCGTCTGTTCCTCAAATCAAAACAGTTGGGCGATGAATTGGTGCGGCGATACACCCTTGAGCGTTTCGCGAAGCACGGTATCGATGCGCAGCGGCTGATGCTGGAAGGCGCGGAATCGCGCGAGCGGTATTTTGCGGCCTATCAGCGTGTGGACATCGCGCTCGATCCGTTCCCCTATCCGGGCGGCACCACCACGGTGGAGAGCCTGTGGATGGGGGTGCCGGTGCTGAACCTGAGCGGCGAGTCTTTCCTGTTCAGACAGGGGGCGGGGTTCCTGACGAACGCGGGTCTTGCAGAGTGGGTCGCCGCATCGCAGGAGGAATATGTGGCCAAGGCCATGAGCTTCGCATCCGACCTCGACCGGCTGGCTGCGCTGCGCGCCGGGTTGCGGCAGCAGGCGGGATCCTCTCCCCTCATGGATGGCAAGCGGTTCGCAGGATACTTCGCCGAAGCCCTGCAAGGGATGTGGCGGCAGGTGCAGTGATTGCGTTGCTCAGCGGACCTTTCCGGTCCGCTCCCTGAAGGTCTGCTGGGTGAGGTCGATGAACCGCTGTATCGTCAGGCGCGCGTGGTCATGCTGGCGCTGTACGTTCAGGTTCTTCAACGTCTCTTTTGCGCGCGCCAGTGCCTGATCGTCCGTGCCGATCTCCACTCCGGGCCCGGTCAGCTCGCTGAAGCTGTAGTTCTGCGTGAGATAATCGGACGGTACCATCACCACCGGACAGCCGCACTGCAACGCCTCGGATACGATGGCGGAAGGTTCGTAGGTGTACAGCACTTCGGAGCGCCGCAGTATCTCGGCGATCTCCTCATGGCTGCGCGGGATGTCCTGGCACAGACTGGTGGCGCCTTGCGCGTGGTGTGTTAGTTTGCCGCCGAAGAACAGGTATTTGTGCGCGTAATAGCACGCGCCCTGGCGCCGGTTCAGGTAGGTCTGGTCCCAGTCGTTGAAGATGCGGCCGTTGACCGCCGGGATATAGAGCGGATGCGTCACCGCACCTTCAGGCGCGTATTTCTGCTGGTAAACGAACAGCAGTTCGTCGGGATGATGTACGGCATCACCACCGATGTGCCCCGGCTTGTTCAGCAGCCAGCGTGCCACCACCGGCGCCTGCATGGGATTGCCCTGTACGATCTCGGGATAGATGGCGATGGGCAGGCGGCCGATGCTGGCATGCCTCAGCATGACCTCTTCCGTCAGTTGCGGCGAGCGCAAGTAGGGGCTGGTCACATTGGCGAAGATATAGGCCTCCTCCCCCAGTTCGTTCAGTGTGTGGCACAGGTAGTGCAGCACGCGCACCCCGGCGGATTGCTGGCGATAATCGAGCCCGTAGATGTAGTAGGGGGCGTTGAGCGAGCTGAAGAACGAGATCTTTCTGTCCACGGGGCCTTCCTTGCGCGGGAACTGGTTGCAGGGGGTGACACTGTCCGATTCTACTATAATGCCCCGGCGCTAAACTTTATCCGGTTAGTGACGACAATATATCGACCGTATGCGCCAAACAGACCGCGGCGCTTACTTATCGCGTGGGACCCGAGTGTTTATGAGAACCTGTGAGATCTGTTCCGGAACAAGTTTGCGACAACTGCACAGGCAGGCTTTCGTCATTCCCGGTGCCAAAGCGTTCGGGCACTATACCGTCGTGTGCTGCGAGGACTGCGGCTTCGTCTACGCCGATGACATCCCGCCCCAGCCGGTGCAGGACGATTACTACGAGTCTTCCGGCAGGCACCTGCATGCGGCCAAGGTCCCCGCCGGACTGGCCGAGGCGCACAAGGCATTCTTCGATTTCATCACCGCTCATCTCCCCCGACTCGCCAAGGAAGCCGCCATCCTCGATATCGGCAGTTCGATGGGCCACTTCCTGAACCTGTTCCGGCAGTCCGGTCATCGCAACCTGCTCGGGCTGGAGCCTTCCGCTGCCGCGAGTGAACTGGCGAAGGAGACCTATGACATCGAGGTGGTTCCTGCGGCGCTGGAAGACTTCCAGCCGGGGAAACGCTTCAGCCTGATCTCGATGTGCGGAGTGCTGGAGCACCTGGTGGCCCTGGATGAGGCGCTGGGGCGGATGGATGGTTTGTTGGCGCAGGATGGGCACGTGTTCATCGCGGTGCCCGATGCCGGCAGTTTCGGTGCGCAGCCGCCGCGCGAGCCGTTCCTCGAGTTCGCGCTGGAGCATATCAATTTCTTCACCGGCGACAGCTTGGACAACCTGTTCGGCAAGCACGGACTCAAGCGGGTCGCGGCTGTCTCGCAGTGGAACGATTTCTATGCCAACCGCTACTTGCTGGTGCTGTATGCGCGCGGGGAGAAGCGCCAGTGGATCACCGATCCGCAGGGTGCGGAAAGCGTTGCGCGATACGTGAGACTGTCGCAGGAAGTGTTGTCCTCTGTGGCACAGAAGATCGCAGTGCTGGCGGATTCAGGCGTGCCGCTCATCGTCTGGGGCGCAGGTTCACTGGCGCAGCGTTTGTGCGCCACCACCCGCCTGCCGGAATGCAATCTGCTTGCCTTCGTCGATTCCAATGTCCAGTTGCTCGGCAGCAAGATGCTGGACATCCCCATCCATGCCCCTGGCTGGATCGACGGGCATCGTGACGCCAGCATCCTGGTTGCCAGCTATGTGTACGGCAAGGAGATCAGGGATCGACTGAGCGCCGATTTCGACTGGAAGGCCCCCATCATCCTCATCTGACCGCCATGCAGAACAACGTCTCATTCAATCAGACCGGCACCGGGCCGGTCAGGCCTGTCCCCCTGACGGTCGCGCTGCTGACCTACAACCGGGCAGCGATGCTGAAGGAGGCCATTGCAGGCATCCTTGCGCAGACCTGGCGCGACTTTGAGTTCCTGATCCTGGACAACGGCAGTACCGACGACACGCCGCAGGTGGTACTCGGCGTGAAGGACAACCGCATCCGCTACGTGCGCAATCCGCCGGGCTCGGCTGTGGAGTTCAACGGGGTATCGGCCTTCCACATCGCGCGCGGCGATCGCATCATTGTCACGCACGATGACGACATCATGGAGCCGACCATGCTGGAGCGCCAGATGAAGCTGATGGATGAACATCCAGAGGTGCTGGTGGTGTGGACCAACGTCAGCATGATTAACTACAAGGGCGAGCAGGTGCAGGCGAGTGCCAGCCCCTGTTGCGGCGACCGCATCTTCGACCGGGGAGAGTACATCCTCAGTTTCCTCAGCGAACGGTTGTGGCCGGTGCCGAGCAGCATGATGCTGGTGCGCGAACTGACCCCGCGATCCTGGGTGCTGGAGCATTACCTGGGCAAGAAAAAGCGCAGGAAGAGCAAGCAGGGCAAGAACGTGGCGGGGACCGCAGACGTGTTCCTGCCCGCGCACTTCAACACCAAGGGAGCGGTCGCCTACATCGGCGAGCCGCTGTTGCGCTATCGCCTGCATCCATCGCAGGGCACCAACTCGATGGACCTCTCCACGCCGTCGATACACCTGTACAACATCCTCGGCAAACTGATCCGCAAGACCCCATTCGGTGCCGCTTACAAGTCGGTGTTCGCCAACTACGAAGTGCGCTTCAAGACGCAGCGCATCATCTCGTCGATCCAGACCGCACTACCGTTGCGCCGTGACCAGCGGCGGCTGGCTACGCTGTTCGAACGGGCGATACAGCACCCCCAGTATGTCGCCGAGGCCGGATATCCCGTGCTGCCGCTCGCCATCCTGCTGGCACAGTTGGGCGTACTGCCGACATCTGTGCTTGACCGCTCGCTGGCACCATCGGACGAATACACCACGGCGACGCGGAGCTATTTTCGCTGGTTCCGCCACCGCTGCGCGGGGGGCAACCTGTTCGCTTCCTGGCGTGGCCGCCGTATCGTCATTCTGGGCAGCGCGCTGGTGTCACCGCTGCTGATCCTTGAGGCGAGGGAGGCGGGCTGCGAAGTAGTGTGTTGCATCGACTCCAACATCTACCGGCATGACCAGCACCTGCTGGGGCTGAAGATACATCCGCCGGGCTGGCTGGCGCAGCACCGGGAGGATTTCGATACCGTCGTATTCAGTTCCGAGAAGGACCAGGAAGGGTATCTCGCCGATATGGTGGACATGTTCGCCAAGGGGCACGTGCCATCGGTATCATGGAAACAGATCGTCGCGCAGGCGACAGAAGGGCAGGGAGATCGCTGATGAACAAGCTCACCACATTCCACACCGTTTCCTATGGCACAGCCATCCATGGTTCCGGCATGCCGCACTTCTTCAATGACACCGAATTCTTCAGCGAGTATTACTCGCTGGTACTGGGGAGCGAGGCGGATGCGGTGGATGTGGGTTTTAACATCGGTATGCAGGCCGAACTGATGCTGCCGCTGACACGCGGCAAGATATACGGGTTCGAAGCTTCGAAGAAGATATTCGATTTCGCAAAAGAGAAGTTCGCCGGTAACCCGCGCATCGAACTTCACCATTGCGCCATCGCGGACAGCGAGGGGACGGCGCAGTTCATCGATACCGAACAATGGGGGGCGGGCAGCCTGCGCCATACTGCGGGGATGGATTATTGCAAGGTGGGCGATGCCTATGCCACCGTCGAAGTGCAACTGATGCGGCTGGACACGCTGCTGGCCGGGAAGGGCAACATCGGGCTGATGAAACTGGATATCGAAGGGGCCGAGTTATCTGCGCTCGAAGGCGCGCGCGAGCTGATCCGGCGCAACCGCCCGTTCATCGTGATGGAGTATTGCCATAACGCACTCAGCTTTGAATTTCGCGGCAAGCCGATCACTGGCGACACATTGTTCGAGTATGCGAAAGAACTGGGTTACAAGGTCTATAACATCTACGGCATCTGCCTGAGCAACCCGGCGGTGTGGCGTACCTCCATCCTGCAGGACACGGCCGACGTATACCTCATCCCGGATGAGCAGCACGAGCGTTGGGTGAACGAGCTGCTGCCGGTCTACCAGTACCGTATCTATGACAAGGTACTGGAAGTCATCGAGTGGGATGCGCGCCAGCAGGGCTTCTTTGCGTTGACCGCATTGCCCGGCCGCATCTATGAGGTGGTCAACACGCGTGACGAGCAGGCGAGCAAGACATACCTTGGCGAAGCCAGGGCGCGCCTGACGGGCCGCGTCACTAATCGGGGCGAGATATTCGCGACCGGCAAGCTCAGTCGGCGCGGAGAGATATTGTTGGCGCTGATATACGATGACAAGTTGGACGAGGCATACCGGCTGGCCTGTATCAAGGCAGTTTCTCCCGAGAATTTGAGACAATTCGAGGAGCTGACAGGATTGAATTGAGCAGGGCGTTTGCCCGGATAACGAATTCGCATTTTCGCAACCATTATTCGCCATGCAAAACAATACCGCACGGACAGACAAACCGACGCTAATCGGGTACTTGCCACCAATAGGCGGCATACAAAAAACCAGAGCCAACTACAATTGGCATAGCCATCTGATTAACAGCGGCGATATCTGTTATACCTATCCCGGTACCTTGATTGCTTGTGGCAATAATTACAAGGCATGGAATTTTTCTTTGACTGCAGAGCAGGTCAATGAGGAATATTCCAATGTCATCTTTTATATTCCCTGCCGAATCGCCCCGCCGCCGCACGACAAGGATGGCTATCCGTTTGAGCGCGCCACTGAATTTGTGAGCAAGCTCAAGATACCTTTCGTCAGCGTAAGTGAATCAATCCAGTCCTCTGCGTACGAATACGAGGCTGACTTCCACAAAAAATTGAGTCCGGTCGTAACTCGCTATCTTCATACTTTGGCAGACCGTAGCGTATCAATCGGCACGCGTGGCGAATTTTCTGCCGAGGTGCTGAAAAAGCTTGGTATCAAGAATGCCGAGGTGGTCGGTTGTCCGTCTCTTTACATTAACGGCCCTCAACTCAATCGGAAACTGACAAACCTGCCCGAGCCCGGCAACATAAAAAATGTGGCCGTATGTTATTCAAATTACCAGGAGCTTGAAAATTCGCGAATTCGCGACTTCCTTGCGATGGCAAAGAAGCGAAATTACCACTATGTGGAACAGAGCTTTAACTTGATCGTAAAGGCTTTGCACTACCCCGGAATGATCGAAGTAAACGACATCCTGAAAGCCATGTCGGTTTTTCATGGCCTCGATGAGATAAGGGATCTTTTCAGGCATGGAAGAATTCGCTATTTCACAAACTACCAATTATGGGAGAACTTCTTACGTACCATGGATTTTGCTTTTGGTGCGCGCATGCATGGATTGACACCGGCTATTCACGTCGGCGTCCCCGCTTTCTTTATTGCGCATGATGCCCGAGTACGCGAAATGTGTGAATATTTCCAGTTGCCCTACACAGGCGAAGCCGATATCCCTCCTGGCGCAGAGATGGAGTATTTTTATTCGCGTTGCGATTACGGCGATGCCGTCACTAGCTACCCATCAAGATATTACAGGTTCATTGATTTCCTGAAAAAAAACAACATCGCTCCAAATGTCGGGGCTGACGGAAATATCCTCGCGCCATGGGATCCGCAACCGCTTCCACAGGTAGCGGCATCTGAATTGAGATTGCCATCAGCCATCGATGCTGATTTTTTCGATCTGCTTTGCACAATGAGCAAAGAGTATTCGCCTGAAAAACACGATAGCCTCGATTCATGCGTTAGAAAGGTTGCGCAGGCTTGGTACGATACGAGAGCTTCTTTCGGCGATATTTGATTGCCTCAAACAAGGAGGGGGCACCAGCCAACTTTCAGGAATATATATGTGCAGTGATTTTAATAAATTCAAAGGAATATCTTAATGCGGACAAAAAAAACACCCACCCCGTTCTTCGTCCATATCCCCAAAACCGCAGGCCACATCATCAAGGCGCTTATCACTTTGAATTATGACCCTGACAGGGTGCTTTCAGTCTATGGAAATTTCCCGGAAATCATGGCTAACTTAGCCGGCAACATAAAAAACAAAAATAATTATGACTTGGTGCAAGGACATATGCCTTATGGCGCACACTATCAGTTGAACATCCCCGATCCGCGCTACTTTGTGTTCTTGCGCGAGCCCGTTGATCGGACGATGTCGGATATCGCGTATGCGCTACGCGCCCCCCACCACGGCTTTCACCACAAATTTGCCGAGTCCGATAAAGACCCTGCGAAATTGGTGGATCTGGCGAAAGGAATTCATTACTACCGGAACAATATGACGAACTTCGTCAGCGGACTTTTTTTTACACGAGAGGCAACGCTGACAGACCTGCATCTTGCGATTGACAATCTCTGGAAGAGCGAAGTGGTGGGGGTGACCGACGCATTTGAAGAATCCATGTTGATTATGGCGAAACGACTTGGCTGGAAGAAAGTCATCGTTGAACGTTTGAATACCTCTCCCAGCAAAATCGAAATTTCCGATGAGTTACGTTCTTCCATAAGGCAAGTGCTTTCATTGGATATTGCGCTTTATGCAGTAGCTCAGGACATCGCAGACCAGCAGATTCGACAGTACGGCGCTTTTCTCCGGGAGGCTGCGGAGCAGCTTCGTGAGATATATATCATGCAGAAAAAAATTGCGCCGGAACGGGAGTATGAATGGCATACGATTGGAGACAAGCTTCACTTGCATGAGCAACTGGAGGCGCTGGTTCCAGCTGCATCACCGCTGGGACGGTGGATAAGCGAAATTGCTCCGTGCGCCAAGAAAATAGCTTAACGTTCGTTGAAAGCCTGCCTCTGGCGTAGTAGTCGGCCGCCATCCCAGCTTGCCGATCTTCGAGATATCGAAATGCCCGCTCGACCTCGCGGCTGGCGGGAGTGAACTGGCGTTCTCAGGCAGCAGCACCTGCGTGCCTTTTCGGGGTGCCAGTCGGGCCAACAGCATGGCCAGATCAAGGATGGTCATTTCCTGGTCCATGCCTACGTTGTAGGCGGCGCCGGATTCGCCTTGCAGCATCAAAGTCAGGAAGGCGGACGTGGCATCCGCCACATAGCAGAATGGGCGGCAGTCCATGCCGTCGCTGCTCAACTTGATATCCCTTCCTGCCTGCACGTCGGCGACGAAGTCCGCGAACACGCGGCCATCGTCGAGGGCGACGCCCGGTCCGTAGGTGTGTGAGATGCGCGCGATGCTGGTGTGCACTCCGTACTGGCGCGCATAGGCTGCGCACAATGCCTCGGCCATGCGTTTCCCTTCCGCATAACAGGCGCGCGGGTCGAGCGGGTCCTGCGGACCGAAGTCGGTCTCGCTGATCGCTGCTGTTCCGGTTCCCTGTCCGTACACTGTGCCGCTGCTCATGAACAACAGGCGCGCACCTGTCGATCTGGCCAGTTCCAGCAGGTTCAGGGTTCCCAGTGTATTGGCTTTGGCTGTGCCTACCGGGTCTTGCAGATATTGTTTCGGGCTGGCTGGACTGGCGGCATGCACAATGAAATCGATGTGTTGCGGTGAAGTCAGCGGTTCGCATACGTCGCGGATGATATGCCCGAGATCGGGCCTGCCGCGCAGATGCGCAAACTTGCTGTCCAGTTTGTTTTTATCCCGGCCCAGCGCGTAAACGGTGAGTGGTTCCTGTCCTGCTTCTTCATTTAGCCAGCAAAAGAAGTCGACCAGATACGACGCCAGGAAACCAGAGGCGCCGGTGATCAGCACGCTCTTCCCCGCAAACTGCTGCCAGTTCTGGCGCGAGGCATGGATGGTCTGCATGTCTTCGGT
This sequence comes from Gammaproteobacteria bacterium, assembly GCA_018813765.1. Taxonomy (GTDB): domain Bacteria; phylum Pseudomonadota; class Gammaproteobacteria; order Burkholderiales; family Gallionellaceae; genus Sideroxyarcus. Next base: position 41,177 of record JAHJBC010000013.1, read on the forward strand.
CACGATGGGATGTCTGCGCACTGTCATGATTCACTCCTTCGGGGATGCGAAGAGCGCGGCCAGTTGCTGTGGCGAATCGAGATGGCGCCAATCTGCGGGCGAATCGGGAAACTCGCCGTAGCCCCAGCGTGCCGCGACGAAGCGCATCGCGTTCGCCTGCGCCGCATGGCCATCCTCGATCTTGTCGCCGATATAAGCCGCCTGCGCCGGAGCGATGCTGCCCGCCTGCAGGATCGCGCGCAGCATCGCGGTCTTGTCGGCGAGCCTGGGCTGTACGCAGTCCAGCGACCATACCGAATCGAAATAGCCGTCCCAATCCAGATGTCTCAGGATCAGTTGGGTCGGCAGAATGCGCTTGTTGGTCGCCAGCGCGAGCCGGTGGCCCGCAGCCTGTAGTCCGGCCAACATTTCGGGCACACCAGAATAGGGCAGCGAGTCGCGGTAGCCTTCGCTGTCGTAGACATCCTTGAACGCATCCACCAGCGCGGCGATCCTGCTTTCGTCGCGGATGCCGGTCAGCGTCTGTAGGGTCTGGGGCAAGGGCGGTCCGATCAGGCTCTCGTCCAATGGCAGCAACGGCGCGATCCGCGCCTGGTCGAGTATCTTGCGGAAGCAGGAGAGGATACTGGGAGCGGAGTCGATCAGCGTGCCATCGAGATCGAAGATCAGGTGAGTGCAGTGGAGAGGGAGCATGGCATCAATCCGCAGAGTAAATGTCTTCCAAGCCGACCAGTTTGACCGAGGCGGGCAATGCAGCGCGCAGGCGCTGGCAGATCTCGTCCTTGAAGCGCAGACTGGAAACCAGGATGGGCAGGCCGTTGTGGCGGGCCGGATCGAATGTGTGGATGATGTGGCGGCCGACCTGCTCGCCCGCGCGTTGCGGATCGGAATCGACCAGCGCCGCGACCGGCAGTTGGTCCAGCAGCGGCAGCACGCAATTCCTGAAATCGCCACCGATACCATACACCACGAACGAGCCCGCCAGTGCCTGCCGGAAACGCGCCAGCAGGCGCGCGGTATTCTCTTCCGCACTATTCTTGCGGCGCGCGACGATGCGCAGACAGTCGACATAGATGGGTGACTCGAAATATCCCGAGGATAACGCTTCGACGGAGAGGCCCGCATGTTCGAGCAGCGCGCACAGGGAGGTGGATGTGAAAAAATGCAGATGCTCCGGATGCGAGTCCCATTCGCGCAAGGGATGTCCGGATGCGTTCGGCACTTCGATCAGCATCCTGCCTGCCGGGGACAGTTGCTTGAGCCAGTGCCGTATCTCGGCGTGGATGTCGCCGATGTGTTCCAGCACATGGAACGAGAGCAGCAGGTCGTATTCGGCTGGGGATAGTTCCGCTGCCGGGCGAGTCAGTACCTTGTCCAGTCGCGTCTGTGCAGTCGCGGCATCGCGCGAGATCTCCAGTCCGGCATAACTCACGTCGGCACGGGCTTTCACCCGTGCTCCGAACCCGCCTTCGGCGCAGCCGATCTCAAGGATGTGCGAGATCCCCGCCAACAGCGGGGCGACCGAGGCCATGCGGTCGTTGTACTTCCGCTCCAACTGTCGGACAGGCACCTGGTTGCGGCCGGACTTGTTCTCGTAGTCGCCGGGCAGGACGTTGGCCGAGCGCCAGCGATGGCCGCAGTTCGGGCACTCCAGATGTGGTTCGGGATGGAGATGCGATGCTACTGTTCCGCTCTGGCGGCAGCACGGGCAAGCAGTCATCTTGCTTCGCCTCGAGCCTTCAGCGAAGCCGGCAGCAGATCGATCAGCATCTCCTGTTGCAACTGCCGCAGCGGCAACAAAGGTGACATATCCTCCAGCGGCATCGACAGCATGGAGCCGTCGGGTTGCGGCAGCGCGGCGACCTTGGGGGTGAGCGCCTCGTCGGACAACAACTGCACATCCACCAGCAGCGGGCGCGGCTGGGCCATGGCCCAATGCAACTTTTCCTTCAGTTCGGCAGCGTCGCTGATGCGCAGGAATGGCAGGCCATAGGTGGCGGCCACCTTTTCCAGATCGGGCAGCAGCAGTCCGGCCTCCGGTCCGGTGCCGACATAGCGCCCTTTGAAATAATTGCGCTGTGTGTTGCGGATGGAGGCATAGCCGTTGTTGTTCAGGATGACCAGGCAGATGGGAAGGTCGAAGGCGCGCAGCGTCGCCAGTTCCTGGATGTTGAGTTGCAGACTACCGTCGCTCTCGATGGCCACCATGGGCTTGTTGCCGTTGGCGAAGCAGGCGCCGATGGCGGCGGGCAGGCCGTAGCCCATCGCGCCGAGGCCGGAGGTGAGGAACACGCGCTGCCCCGGCTTGTTGCGGAACACGGTATAGAACGCTTCGACCGCGAGACCGGAACTGCCGGTGCTGACCAGGGTATCGGGCGGGATGGCGTCCGACAGCGCATCCATGAGTTGATAGTGGCTGATGCTGCCGCTGGCCGGAAAGGGCGCGCCATCGTTCACCGGGTAGCGCTGCTTCCAGTCTGCGCAGCGTGCCTTCCAGTTCGACCAGTCGGGAAACGACGGCGATGCGGCAGCTTGCCAAGTTTGCAGAAAATCCTTCGCATTGGCCTGCACAGGCAGCGCGATGTCCATGTCCAGCTTGTCGATCTCGTTACGATCGACATCGTTCACGACCTTGCGCGCATTGCGCGCGAAGCCGCGCGGGTTGTAGGCGGTGATGATGTTGTCGAGGCGGCTGCCGATGCTGATCAGCAGGTCGCAGTTCTGCACCGCGAAGTTGGGCGCGCGCAAGGCGACCACGCCGGGGCGGCCGACCAAGAGCGGATGATCGTAGGGCAAAAGGTCGAGCGCGTTCCAGGTGGTCACCACCGGGATACCGAGTTTCTCGGCATGTTCGCGGAACAGCAACGCCGCGCCGGAGAGGCGCACACCGTGTCCGGCCAGCAGCACCGGACGCTGCGACTGCGCCAGCAGTTGCGAAAGACTGGCGACGGCATCGGCCAGGGTTTGCCTGTCTTTCACGGCAGGCGTGTGTTGCAACGGTTGCAGGCTGTCCGGGGCGATGGGGGCGCCCTGTACATCGAGCGGAACGTCGATCCACACCGGTCCGGCGCGACCGCAGCGTGCGCGGTGGGCGGCCTGTTCCATCACCATGCGGATGTCTTCCGGCCGTTCCACCGTGACCGCATATTTGGTGATGCCCTTGACCATGGAGATGATGTCGACCTCCTGCACGCCTTTCTGGCGCAGCGGCGAGCCGCGCAGCATGTCTGCGCGTTTCACCTGGCCGGAGATGACCATCATGGGCACCGATTCGATCCACGCCCCGGCAACGGCGGTGATAGCATTGGTCGCACCGGGGCCGGTGGTGACCATGCACACGCCGATGTTCTCGTTGATGCGGGCATAAGCTTCGGCGGAGATGGCGGCGGCCTGTTCGTGCAGGCAGGCGACTGTTGTGATGTCGGGATGTTTGCCGACGCCGTCCACCAGATACATGGCGCCGCCGCCGGGCAGCAGGAACACATGGTGTACGCCGAGTGCGGCGATGAAGTCGGCGATGTAATCGGCGACGCGATAGGTTTCGATCACGGCCATCAATCCATCCAGTAAGTGAGCAGGGTCTTGCGCTGCTTGTTCGCCATGATCGCGGGATCGGTGTAAAAGGAATCGTTGCGGTCGTGCGTGGTCGAAATCTCCTCGATCACGGCACCGGTCTCGGTCTTGAACTTGTGGCGAACGCCGGGTTCGATGGTGACTACGTCGCCCGAGCGGCACAACATGGGTTCGCCGTCCAGTTCCAGCATAATCTCGCCGTGGATGACGTGGAAGGTCTCTTCCTTCTTTTTGTGGTACTGCTCGGGGTGCATCTGGCCGGGCAGGCTGACCAGCAGCTTTTTGCAATAGCCGCGATTGACCACGGTGATGATTACGAGACCGACTTCATCGAAACGGTCAAGGCCGTAGTGGTGCGAAACTTCGAGGTCGGCCCCACCCGGCACCACGATCTTGGTCTTGGACAGCAGTTTCTTGACTTGCTTCGCGATGTCCCAGATGTGCGCGCGCTGGTCGATGAACCCTGCATTGGCCGGAGCCACGGGGGCATCCTGAACAATGTCGGTGGTGGCGGTGAACTCGGCATACTTGAACCAGTCGTTCGCCGTGAACTGGTCGGGCTGCGGCGGGAAGGCGAAATAAATGTCTTCATTGTCGATCTTTTCACCCGCAGCGAGTGGCCGCTTGGCGAAGATGCCGCGCTGTAGCGAGCGCAAGCTGGCGGTTTCCTGTGGGTTGGATGGCAGGCGGGAATCGCCCGTTCCGCAGATGGTCCAGGCTTTTTGCGCAGCTTCCAACCAGGCTCGGATCTGCTCCGGCGATGCAGAATAGGCATTCAGCGGGTATTTCTTGGTCGACAGCCCAACGTGTTTCTCGAACAGGGTGACTCCCTTGGCCACGGCCATCTTGACGATGTCCGTGTTGCCGGGATTCTCGTGCGTGGAAAAACCAATGCGCACCCTGGGGTAGCGCTCGCGCAGAAAATCGACCTGCGACAGATGCATGCGTTCGTCCGGTGTCGGGTATTCGCCCACACAATGCATGATGGCGAAATGCTTGTGGCGGTGGGCGAAGAAACTCACCACGCGGTCTATCTCTTCCAGTCTGGCGCCCGCAGTGGAGGCGATGATCGGCTTGTCGGTGAGCACGATGCGCTCCAGCAGCGGCCAGTCGGTGAAGGAGCAACTGGCGATCTTGATGAAATCCAGCCCTTGCGATTCGATGAGATCCACGGAAGGTTCGTCGAATGGCGTCGCCATGGCGAGGAAGCCGTTAGCGCGCATTTCTGCCACCAGCCGGTCGAAGTCGCCCCGTTCCAAACGTGTCTCGGAGAAGCGCTTTACATATTTGATGTCGTCACGCCCCCTGGCGGCGGGGTGGATGAAACTGTCCAGATCGCGGTATTGCAACTTGAAAGCGAAATTGAACGGAAACTCCCGGCATACTTTGCCGAACGAGCGAATAACGGCCAGTCCGTGTTCGACATCACCCATGTGATTGTTTGCCATCTCCAAAACGAACAGCGGGGTCGGGATGGTCGCAGCCATTGGTGATCTCCTCTAGTTATATTTGTTGCCGGACGTTGTCCCAAAGATAGGCAATTCCGTGGACACAATACACACCATTCCCGCATTCAGGACACGGGCCGCTCCGGGCGAGTCTTGCCCTGTGATGTGCTATTGCGCCTTGGGCCGCGGCCGTTTGCCCACCTTGACTTGTATCGCGATCTCCGACTGGTTGCGTAGCAACTTGAGCAACGCCACTTTGCCGGGAGGCAGCGCGGAAATGGTCTCCAGCATGACGGTGGAATCCGCCAGCGGCTTGCCGTCGATATTGACCAGGATGTCGCCGGCCTTGATGCCGGCCTTGTCCGCCGGGCTGCCGCGCACCACTTCCGCGATCAGCACACCCTGGGTGTCTTTCAGCTTGAAGGATTCGGCCAGTTCCGGCGTGAGTTCCTGCACCGCGATTCCCACCCAGCCGCGCGTCACCGAGCCGCTCTGGATGATCTGCTCCATGACTTTTTTCGCCGTGCTGGTCGGGATGGCGAAGCCGATGCCGAGCGAGCCGCCGTTGGGCGAGTAGATCGCGCTGTTGATGCCGAGAAGGTTGCCTTCGATATCCACCAGCGCGCCGCCCGAGTTGCCGGGGTTGATGGCAGCATCGGTCTGGATGAAGTTCTCGAAGGTGCTGAGTCCCAGATGGTTGCGCTTCAGCGCGCTGACGATGCCCATGGTCACGGTCTGGCCGACGCCGAACGGGTTGCCGATGGCCAGCACGATGTCGCCGACATGGGCCTGATCGGATTGGCCGAAGGTGATGGCAGGCAGGTCGTTGCCGATATCCACCTTGATGACGGCCAGGTCGGTGTCTGGGTCGGAGCCGATGATGCGGCCCTTCGCGGTGCGACCGTCGGACATCGCGACCTCGATCTCGTCGGCGGTCTCCACCACATGATGGTTGGTGAGGATATAGCCGTCATGGCTGACGATAACGCCAGACCCGAGGCTGGAGTTCTGCTGCGGGATGTTGTCTTCGAACTCGTCGCCGAAGAAGAAACGGAAACGCGGGTCGTCCATGAAGGGATGCGAAGGCGTTTTCACCTCGCTGCTGGTGAAAATGTTCACCACGGCCGGCATCACTTTCTGCGCGGGGCGGCTGAAGCCGACCGAAGGGAGGTCGCCGCCGACACCGGTTGCATCTTCATACAGAGTCACCACCCCGCTGCGGGCGGCGGCAGGAAGCAGTGACGGACGCAGTGTCTGGATGACGAACAGCATCGCCAGACCGACCGTGGTAGCTTGGGCGAACAGAAGCCAGAATTTGCGCATGTTATGATCCGAACCGCTTAATACGGGAGCGAGCCCGATGCAATTGAACGAGTTGCGAGATTATATCGAAAGCGAGCTGGCGGTCAGCCGATTTCGTGATTACTGCCCGAACGGCGTGCAGATCGAGGGGCGGGCCGAGGTGCGTCGCATCGCTACCGGCGTCACCGCTTCGCAGGCCGTGCTGGAAGCGGCGACAGCCTGGGGGGCGGATGCCATCCTCGTGCATCACGGCTATTTCTGGCGCAACGAAGATGCGGCCATCACCGGCATCAAGAAGCGCCGCGTCGCTCACCTGCTGAAACACGATGTCAGCCTGCTCGCGTATCACCTGCCGCTGGACGCTCATCCCGATCTGGGCAACAACGCGCAACTGGGAGAACGGCTAGGCTTCGTCGAAAAGGGGAGCTTCGGCGAGCAGGACATCGCCATGCACGGCGTGCTGGCGCAGCCGCAGACGTTGCAGCAACTGGCGCGCCATATCCAGCTCACCCTGCAACATGAGCCGCAAGTCATCGGCCATGCCAATCCCAACATCGAACGCATCGCGTGGTGCAGCGGCGCAGCGCAGGGCTATTTCGAACAGGCCGTGGCGTTGGGGGTGGATGCTTTTTTGACGGGTGAGATATCTGAACAGAACGTGCATGTAGCACAGGAGAGCGGCGTCGCCTTCATCGCCGCCGGGCATCATGCCACCGAGCGGTTTGGCATCCAGGCGCTGGGAGAACATCTGGCTGACCGGTTCGGCCTGGAACACCGGTTCTTCGATCAGGATATTCCGGTCTGAGCCAAAGTCAGTTGCGCGCGTGCGCGAGCGAGAAGTCCTCGACGCCCTGCAGCGTGCTCAAGCCGCTGGCCAGTTCGTTCATCGGTGCGCCGCTGTTCTTGCTGTGGGCGAGGGCGACGAACTGCCATTGCAGCTTGTCGTTGCTGGAACGGATGGTTAGCGAGCCGCCGGCGATCTCGTAGCCGTGCGTATAGGCGATATCGCGCAGGGTGTGTTCCTGCGGCACGAAATCCTTCTGGAATTCGAGCGTGACAGCAATGGCGGGACGGGACGGCAGCCAGCCTTCCAGTTTCGAACCCCAGGTCATGCACAGGGCGGAGAGCGCGGTCAGCGTGATCGCCGAGGCATAGAAGCCGACGCCGACAAGGATGCCGATCACCGAGGTGGCCCAGATGGAGGCGGCAGTGGTGAGCCCGCTGATGTTGAAGCCGTCGCGCATGATGATGCCTGCGCTGAGAAACCCTATTCCCGTCACGATGCCCTGGATGATGCGAGTCGGATCGCCCGCAAGATAGGAATTGAACTGTCCCCCGAACCAGAAAGCCGGATAACCCGCAATCACGGTGAGGGCAGTGGCGGCCATGCAGATCAGCCCGTAGGTGCGCATCGCGGCGGCGCGTCCGTGATAGGAGCGCTCGTAACCGACGATCAGGCCGAGCACGAGTGCGCCGAGAAGGTTCAGAAAGATGATCATATTGGTCGCCAATAAAGGCGTCGACCAGTAGGCCGAAAGATGCTCAGTCGATACACCGCCCATTTCTCGCCCCCTGATCCCGGATGGCATGAAGTGTACAAGAATCCGGTACTTGTTTCTTCCGGAATGAGGTGTGCAGGGCCGAGGGCAGGCTATACCCTTTGATTTTTGTCGGGCTTGAGTCCCTCGCAAGCTCCAGTGGGCTTGCTTGCGACGGCATGTATTACTGGGTAGAATCGCGAAGTTTTTTAGCCTGTGGGGCAGGGGTTCTCTGGAGTCGTTGCCTGCTATGGGTTTGTCCTGCTCAGTTTTTCAGCCATCAAAAACAATACAAAAATGCTGCATGCAGAGGCTTATCGCCAGACCGGGAGTGAGAGCTGGCGGGGACCAGGAATTTTTTATTTTTTATGAAGGGAAGAGATGTCATGAGTGACAATGTAGATCGCAGCAAGCGTCGGTTACTGCTTGCCGCCACCTCGGCGGCGGGCGGAGTTGCCGCCGCAGGGATGGCAACCCCGTTCGTGTTGAGTTTCATGCCCAGCGAACGCGCCAAAGCCGCCGGGGCACCGGTTGAAGTGGATATCAGCGCAATCCAGCCTGGCGAGATGAAGGTCGTGGAGTGGCAAGGCAAGCCGGTGTGGGTCGTGCGCCGCACGCCGGAGATGCTGGATCTGCTGACCAAGCATGAGGAAGAACTGACTGATCCGGCCAGTTCCGTTCCGCAACAACCCGATTATTGCAACAACGCCAATCGTTCCATCAAGCCGGAGATCATGGTGGCGATCGGCATCTGCACCCACCTTGGATGTTCTCCCAGCTATCGTCCGGAAGTCGCACCTGCCGACCTCGGCGCCAACTGGGGCGGCGGCTGGTTCTGCCCCTGCCACGGTTCGCGCTTCGATCTGGCGGCCCGCGTCTACAAGGGTTCGCCCGCACCCACCAACCTGATCATCCCTCCGCACCAGTATCTCAGCGACACCACGCTGCTGATCGGTGAAGACAAGACAACGGGAGCTGCATAATGAAACTATTGAAAAACCTGGTGGGCTGGGTCGATGACCGCTTCCCGTTGATGGATACCTGGAAAGAACACCTTTCCGAGTACTACGCGCCGAAGAACTTCAACTTCTGGTATTTCTTTGGTTCTCTGGCGCTGCTGGTTCTGGTGATCCAGATCGTCAGCGGCATCTTCCTGACCATGAGCTACAAGCCGGATGCACTGCTCGCCTTCGCCTCCGTCGAGTTCATCATGCGCGACGTGCAATGGGGCTGGCTGCTGCGCTATGTCCATTCCACCGGCGCATCCATGTTCTTCATCGTGGTCTACCTGCATATCTTCCGCGGCATGATGTACGGTTCCTACCGCAAGCCGCGCGAACTGCTGTGGCTGATCGGTGTGGCCATCTATCTGGCGCTGATGGCTGAAGCCTTCATGGGTTATCTGTTGCCCTGGGGGCAGATGTCGTTCTGGGGCGCGCAGGTGATCGTGAACCTGTTCTCTTCCGTGCCTTTCGTCGGCAATGAACTGTCCGTGCTGATCCGCGGCGACTTCGTGATCTCGGATGCGACGCTGAACCGCTTCTTCGCGCTGCACGTGATCGCGATCCCGCTGGTACTGGCCGGTCTGGTGTTCGTGCACCTCATCGCACTGCACGCCGTGGGTTCCAACAATCCGGACGGTATTGAGATCAAGAAGCACAAGGATGCCAACGGCATTCCGCTGGACGGCATCCCGTTCCATCCGTATTACACGGTGAAGGATATCGTTGGTACGGTAGGCTTCCTGATCGTGTTCTGTGCCGTGATGTTCTTCGCGCCGGATATGGGCGGCTATTTCATCGAAGCCAACAACTTCGTGCCGGCCAACCCGATGCAGACCCCTGCGCATATCGCCCCGGTATGGTACTTCACTCCGTATTACGCCATCCTGCGCGCTGTGCCGCCGATGTTCGGCTCGCAGTTCCCCGGCGTGGTCGCGATGGGTGTCGGTGCGGTGGCTATTTTGTTCCTGCCCTGGCTGGATCGCGGTGCGGTCAAGTCGATCCGCTATCGCGGCCCGATCTACAAGATGTTCCTGGCTTCGTTCGTGATCAGCTTCATCGGTCTTGGCTACTTGGGTATGTTGCCGGTAACGCCAATTTATACGCTGATCTCTCAAGTGCTGTCGGTGGTGTACTTCGCATTCTTCATCCTGATGCCGTGGTACACCAAGATCGACAAGTGCAAGCCCGAGCCTGATCGCGTGACGTTCAAATAATTGAGAGAGGTTCGTTGACATGAATGCAATCAATAAACTATGGATGCTGGTGCTGCTGTTAGCGGTGCCGATGCTGGCTTCCGCCAGCGATGCCGGGCTTCATCTGGACAAGGCGCCCGGCGATCTGGGGGATAAGGCATCGCTGCAACGCGGCGCCAAGTTCTTCACTTCCAACTGTCTGGCTTGCCACAGTGCTGCCTACATGCGCTATAACCGTCTGGCGGACATCGGCATGAGTTTGGAAGAGATCAAGGCCATGCTGCCGGAAGGCGCCAAACCGGGCTCGACCATGAGCGCGGCCATGGATGCCGCTTCCGCCAAAATGGCGTTCGGCGTGGCACCGCCCGACCTGAGCGTGGTTTCCCGCGTGCGCGGAACCGACTGGCTATATACCTATTTCCGCAGTTTCTATGTAGACAGCAAGAGCGCGAGTGGGGTGAACAATCTGGTATTCCCGAGTGTGGCGATGCCGAACGTGCTGGGGTATATGCAGGGCGATCAGGAACTGGATCATGCTACTGGCAAGCTGAAGCTCGTCACTCCCGGTGCCATGAGCACGGCCGAGTTCGATGCCACGATTGCCGATCTGGTGAACTATCTCGACTTCATGGGCGAGCCGGCCAAGCTGGTGCGCTACAAGTTGGGCTATATCGTGATCGGCTTCCTGTTCCTGCTGCTGATCCTGTCTTATGCGTTGAAAAAAGAGTTCTGGAAGGACGTTCACTGACGTCGAATTGAAATCAGGGGTGTGTTTGTGGTAACTTCCGCACCCCGTTTCACCCAGTGCCGAACGGGCGGAGCCAAAAAAGCTTCGCCTTTTGGTTTTTCTGTCGCAGCGTTTTTCGTGTAGGTAGTTCATTATGATGACACTTTATTCCGGGACCACCGATCCCTACAGCCACCGTTGCCGCTTCGTATTGTTCGAAAAAGGCATGGATTTTCAGATCATCGATGTGGACGTGTTCAACAAGCCGGAAGATCTGGCGGTGATGAACCCGTACAACACCGTGCCGGTGCTGGTCGAACGCGACCTGATCCTGTACGAAGCCAACATCATCAACGAATATATCGACGAGCGCTTCCCGCACCCGCAGTTGATGCCGCCCGATCCGGTGATGCGCGCCCGTGCCCGCCTGTTCCTGCACCGTTTCGAGAACGAACTGTTCTGCCATATCCCCGGATTGGAGAGCAGCAACGCCAAGGTCGTGGAAAAGGCCCGCGCCGCCGTGCGCGACAACCTGACCCAGATCGCCCCGGTCTTTACCAAGCAGAAGTTCATGCTGGGCGACGAGTTTTCCATGCTCGACGTGGCGATTGCCCCGTTGTTGTGGCGTCTGGACCACTATGGCATCCAGCTCGACAAGGAAGCGGCACCGCTGATGAAATATGCCGAGCGCTTGTTCTCGCGTCCGGCCTACATCGAAGCGATGACCCCGGCCGAAAAGGCGATGCGCAAATAGCCTGCATGAGCGAGCCGTCCACCAAACCTTATCTGATCCGCGCCATCTACGATTGGTGTGCCGATGCGGGCTATACGCCGTATCTGGCGGTGCAGGTGGACGATTACACCCAGGTGCCGATGGCCTACGTCAAGGACGGCAAGATCGTGCTGAACGTGGGGGCGGATGCGGTGCGCAACCTGCAATTGGGTAATGAAGACATCACCTGCGGCGGCCGTTTCGGCGGTGTGGCGCACCAGATCATCGTGCCGGTCGCGGCCGTGATCGGCATCTTTGCCAAGGAGACCGGGCAGGGATTGGTGTTTCAGGGACAGGAATCAACGCCTGTCGGGACGCCTGCGGACAAGGGCGAGCCCCCTGAAGAGCCGCCGCCACAAGGCAAGCCAACATTGAGAGTCGTGAAATAAAAAAGCCGCAGAGTGATCTGCGGCTTTTTTACTGATCCTGCTGTTTAGACTTTTGCGGGCAGAGCCAAAACAGTTTGCATTTTGCTCAGTGCCTTCTGCTCGATCTGGCGGATGCGCTCGGCCGAGACATTGAATTCGGCGGCCAGATCATGCAGGGTTGCACCGTTCTCCTCGCGCAACCAGCGTGCCTCCACGATGCGGCGGCTACGTTCGTCCAGCGCGGACAAGGCCTGTGCCAGCCCGGTAGTGTGCAGGTGCTCACGTTCGCTCGCCTCCAGAATGCTGGAGGGTTCATGATCTTCGCTGTCGGCGATATAGCTGATGGGCGAATAGCTCTCGTCCTCGTCGGCGGACAAGGGGTCGAGCGCCAACTCGTGCCCGGCGAAACGCGCTTCCATCTCCACCACATCGTGCTCGCTCACATTGAGCTGCTGTGCGATCTCGCTGACCTGCTGCGGCCGCAGCGGCTCCAGCCCCTGTTTCAGGCTGCGCAGGTTGAAGAACAGCTTGCGCTGTGCCTTGGTGGTAGCGATCTTGACCATGCGCCAGTTGCGGATCACATATTCATGGATCTCCGCTCTTATCCAGTGCAGCGCGAAAGACACCAGACGCACGCCGCGTTCGGGGTCGAAGCGCTTGACCGCCTTCATCAGGCCGATATTGCCTTCCTGGATCAGGTCAGCCTGCGGCAGACCATAACCGGAATAGCCGCGTGCCACGCTGACGACCACGCGCAGGTGGGAAAGTACTAACTGACGGGCGGCTTCCAGGTCGTTTTGCGTCCTGAAGCGGGTCGCCAGATCCTGTTCCTGCTCAAGGGACAACACCGGAAAGTGCTTTACGGCCTGAATATAGCCCTCAATGCTGCCTGCGGCTGACGGTATCGGCAGATTCATGGTTGCATTCATGGGATTCCCTCCTTCAGTGGGTTAATTCTAGCACTCGTCCTCTAAGAGTGCCAGAGCGCCAAAAAGGTTCGCCGCAGGGCTTTGGGGCTGGCCTGGTGGCATTTGTAAGGTCGTCAGCGCGGCATGGTAGAATCCGCGCCTTCCTGTTTACAACCAGATCATTAGGGATAGTAGCCATGTTCTCTCGCAAAAACACCATCGCCGTCACCGACCCCGAACTCTGGAGCGCCATCCAGAACGAGACCCGCCGTCAGGAAGATCATATCGAACTGATCGCCTCGGAAAACTACACCAGTCCGGCGGTGATGGAGGCGCAAGGCAGCCAGCTCACCAACAAGTACGCCGAAGGCTATCCCGGCAAACGCTACTACGGCGGCTGCGAGTATGTGGACATCGCCGAACAATTGGCCATCGACCGCGCCAAGGCGCTGTTCGGTGCCGAGTACGCCAACGTGCAACCGCACTCCGGCTCGCAGGCCAACCAGGCCGTGTACGCCTCGGTACTCAAGCCCGGCGACACCATCCTCGGCATGAGTCTGGCGCACGGCGGCCACCTCACCCACGGCGCATCGGTGAACATCAGCGGCAAGCTGTACAACGCCATCACCTACGGCCTCAATGAAAAAGAAGAGATCGATTACGACGCGGTGCAGAAGCTGGCCAACGAGCACAAGCCCAAGATGATCGTGGCGGGCGCCTCGGCCTACGCGCTGGTCATCGACTGGAAGCGTTTCCGCGCCATCGCCGACAGCGTCGGCGCTTACCTGTTCGTGGACATGGCGCACTACGCCGGTCTGGTCGCGGCGGGTTGGTACCCCAGCCCGGTCGGCATCGCCGACTTCGTCACCACCACCACGCACAAGACTCTGCGCGGACCGCGCGGCGGCCTGATCATGGCCAAGGCAGAGCACGAGAAGGCACTGAACTCGGCGATCTTCCCGTCGCTACAGGGCGGTCCGCTGATGCACGTCATCGCCGCCAAGGCGGTGGCGTTCAAGGAAGCGGCGAGCAAGGAATTCAAGGCCTACCAGAAGCAGGTCATCGACAATGCCCGCGTGATGGCAAAAGTGCTGACCGAGCGCGGCGTGCGCATCGTCTCCGGACGCACCGACAGCCACGTGTTCCTGGTCGATCTGCGCGCCAAGAAGCTCACCGGCAAAGACGCCGAAGCGGCACTGGGCAAAGCGCATATCACCGTCAACAAGAACGCCATCCCCAACGATCCCGAGAAGCCTTTCGTCACCTCCGGCATCCGCATCGGCTCTCCCGCCATGACCACCCGCGGCTTCAAGGAACTGGAAGCCGAGAAACTGGCACACCTGATCGCCGACGTGCTGGATGCACCGACCGACGAGGCCGTTATCGCGCGCGTGGCGGGCGAGGTGAAGAAGCTGACTTCGGCGTTCCCGGTGTATGGAAATTAAGCTTGTAGCCTGTAGCTGGTAGCTTGTAGCCAACCCGGCTTTGCTACCAGCTACCAGCTACCAACTACCAGCTCATCATGAAATGTCCTTTCTGCAAACACCCCGACACGCAAGTCGTCGATACGCGCGAAAGCGAGGAGGGCGACAGCATTCGCCGTCGCCGTCGCTGCCTGTCGTGCGACAAGCGTTTCACCACCTACGAGATGGTGGAGTTGCGCATGCCTCAGGTGGTCAAGCAGAACGGCATGCGCAGCGAATTCGACGACGACAAGCTGCGCACCAGCTTCACCCGCGCGCTGCACAAGCGCCCGGTGCCTACCGAACTGGTCGATGCGGCCATTGATAATGTCACACAGAAAGTTTTTGCTTCGGGTGAACGCGAGATCGCCTCGCGCCAGATCGGCGAAATGGTGATGAAGGAGCTGCTCAAGCTCGACAAGGTCGCCTATATCCGCTTCGCCTCCGTGTACAAGAGCTTTCAGGATGTCGGCGACTTCTCCGATGCCATCGACGCCGTCAAGAACACCCGCCGCCGCAAAACAGATAAATCCAAAACATGAACGCTGCTGACAGTCAGTGGATGGCACTCGCGCTGCGTCTTGCCGAGCGCGGTCTGTACACGACCAGCCCGAACCCACGGGTGGGATGCGTGCTGGTGAAAGGCGGCAAGGTCGTCGGCGAAGGCTGGCACGAGCGGGCCGGTGAGCCGCATGCAGAAGTGCATGCATTGCGCGCAGCAGGCAAGGATGCGCGGGGCGCGACGGCTTATGTCACGCTGGAACCGTGCAGCCACCACGGGCGCACGCCGCCTTGTGCCGATGCGCTGATCGCCGCGGGCGTCAAGCGCGTGGTCGCCGCGATGCAGGACCCCAATCCACTGGTCGCCGGGCAAGGCATGCAAAAACTTGCCGCAGCGGGGATCGCAACCGATTGCGGCCTGATGGAAGCGGACGCGCGCGAACTGAACATTGGTTTCGTCACGCGCATGGAATGCGGCATGCCCTGGGTGCGCAGCAAGATTGCGTCCAGCCTGGACGGACATACCGCACTCAACAACGGCGTCAGCAAATGGATCACCGGCGAAGCGGCGCGGCGCGATGTGCAACACTGGCGTGCGCGCTCCTGTGCGATTCTTACCGGCATCGGCACGGTGCTGGCGGACGACCCGCAACTCAATGTGCGCGGGCTGGACGGGGTTCGCCAGCCCTTGCGCGTCATTCTCGATAGTCGACTGCGCCTGCCGCCCGCAGCCCGCATTCTTGGCAGCGGCGTACTGGTCTATACCGCCTCGGCGGACGAGAGCAAGCGCGCAGCGCTGCAGCAAAAAGGTGCCGAGGTAATACAATTGCAGGGGGCGAACGGGCAAGTCGATCTGCCCGCCGTAATGAGCGACCTGGCGCAGCGCGGCTGCAACGAAGTGTTGGTTGAATCGGGCCGTATGCTCAATGGTGCCTTGCTCAAGACAGGACTGGTGGATGAACTGGTGCTGTATCTTGCCCCGCAATTGCTGGGCGATGCGGCGCGCGGCATGGCGGATCTGGGTGAGCTCACGCAGTTGCAGCAGCGTGTGAATTTGCAGTGGCAGGATGTAAGACAAGTCGGCGGCGATCTGCGCATCGTCGCCAGGATCACAAAGGAGGATTGAGGATGTTTAGCGGAATCGTTGCGGATGTGGGTCTGATCAAATCGGCGCAGGACAGGG
This sequence comes from Gammaproteobacteria bacterium, assembly GCA_018813765.1. Taxonomy (GTDB): domain Bacteria; phylum Pseudomonadota; class Gammaproteobacteria; order Burkholderiales; family Gallionellaceae; genus Sideroxyarcus. Next base: position 57,157 of record JAHJBC010000013.1, read on the forward strand.
ATGGCGGCTTGCGCCTGACCGTGGCAACCGAGCAACTCGGCATGGACGATGTGCAACTCGGCGACAGCATCGCCTGCAACGGCGTGTGCCTCACCGTGGTCAAACTGGACGGTAACGACTTCACGGTCGAGGTGTCGCGCGAGACGCTGAATTGCACCACGGGATTGGGCGAGCAGGGCAAACATATCAACCTGGAGAAGGCGCTGCGTCTGTCCGACCGGCTGGGCGGACACATGGTCAGCGGCCATGTCGACGGCGTCGGCGAAGTGGTGGCCTTCAACGACATCGGCGAGAGCTGGCGACTGGTGGTGCGCGCGCCGCAGGCGCTGGGGAAATACATCGCGGTGAAGGGTTCCATCACCATCAACGGTGTGAGCCTGACAGTGAATCAGGTTTCCGGATCGGAATTCGAAGTGAACCTCATCCCGCACACGCTGGACGTGACCACGCTGAACGAACTCAAGGTAGGCTCGAAAGTGAATCTGGAGATCGACCTGATCGCGCGCTACGTCGAGCGCATGCTCACGGCGGAAGAGAAATAAAAAGCGGGGCGCCCAGGCGCCCCGCCGGAGATTCGGGCAACTGTACCGTCAGAGCCTGAACACCGCCATCAGGCCGACGCCGCCCGCGAAGTTTTCGAACTCCTCGTCGGTGAACTGGATCATCTCCAGAGATACCCGGATGCCGACCACCTTGTTTACGTCATATTGGCCCGCCACGCCCCCCACGAAACCGCTGGAACGCTGATCGGTGCTGCCGACCAGTGTCCAGGCCGGCAGCACCTTGTACTGCGTCCTCACGCTGGCCAGGCCGAGCTTGCCGAAGATGGAGAAACCGTTGGAGAAGGTATTGCCACCCCGCAGTGCCAGTGTGACAGCAGAGGCCTTGAATTCACCGACGGTGACATTCGAATTGTCACGCACCCGGTAGGTGCCCAGGTCGGACAGGCCTAGCTCAACGCCGAAATGTTTGTCGAAGTTGTAGCCGCCTACCAGCCGGACGTGTCCGCTGTCCTTGGGTGCAGTTGAGGGGGTGTTGCAACTGCTGAAATAGCCGTCGGCGCAGGACGAAGTAAGGTTGTTGCTGGAGAATCCGACGCCCAGATAAGCCCCGGAATCGTCGGCCAGCGCGGTTTGGGAAAGACAGAACAGCGAGATGGTGGCGATGGATAAGACATGTCTCATGATTGCTCCTTGAGGTTGAAATAGCCGGGTTAGATCAAAAATGGAAAAAAACGCAGGGTGCTGCCCATGTAGTCGCGGTACTGTGCGCCGAAATAGCGGATGTTCTCCTTCTCTTCGGCCAGCGCTGCAATCACCATCAGGATGCAGGCGACGGTCGCGATGCCGCCGCTCCACCATGTGGGCTGTTTGAAGAATAATCCCCAGTCCAGCAGGATCAGCGAGCTGTACATCGGATGGCGGATGTAGCGGTAAATACCCTGATTCACCAGGACCGTGGTCTTTTCGAACTTCAGCAACGGTACATCGTCGCGCCCGTCGTCTTGCTCCCCAAACAGGTGCAAGGCGAGGTAGCTGGTGATGGCCAGCAACAGCGAAGCGCCCATCAATATCCCGCAAATCGTCTGGGTCGTTGACGGGGGGGCATCATACCAGCCGTCCAGATTCATCACGACCATCACCAGCATCAGTTCCCAGGCAAGGAAACGATAGAAACCGTGCGATTCCGGCACCCGCAACGACGCACGCGAGATGTAGGCCAATACTGCCGTCGCGACGATGAAAAATCCCAATTCCAGCATATATGCCCGGTTTCCGAATACGATGACCGCAGTATGGTACACGCGCCGGGGTTGGAGTTGTAGCGATGATGGTAGAATTCGCTCCCCTACATTGAGCCGCAGAGCAGTAATAATGACAGACATATCACCGATAACCGAGATCATCGCCGAGATACGCGCCGGGCGCATGGTCGTCCTGGTGGACGAGGAAGACCGCGAGAACGAGGGCGACCTGCTGTTCGCCGCCGAATTTGTCACCCCGGAAGCCATCAACTTCATGATCCGCCATGCGCGCGGCCTGGTCTGCCTGACGCTGACCGAGGAGCGCTGCAGCCAGCTCGGCATATCGCACATGGCGCGCGACAACAAGAGCCCGTTGGGCACCAATTTCACGGTTTCCATCGAGGCGGCCGAGGGTGTGACCACCGGCATTTCCGCATCCGACCGTGCCACCACCATCCGCGCTGCGGTGAAGAAAAATGCCGCTCCCGCAGACATCGTCCAGCCCGGCCACATCTTCCCCATCATGGCGCGTCCGGGCGGCGTGCTGGTGCGTGCCGGACATACCGAAGCGGGGTGCGACCTCGCGCAGATGGCCGGGCTGATGCCCGCATCGGTGATCTGCGAGATCATCAAGGAAGACGGCGAAATGGCCCGTCTGCCCGACCTGATTCCGTTCGCCAAGGAACACGGATTGAAGATCGGCACTATTGCCGACCTGATCGAATATCGCATGCACAACGAGACGCTGGTCGAGCGCGTGGCGCGGCGCAAGGTGCAGACCGCCTACGGCGAATTGGACCTGGTGACCTATACCGACAAATCATCGCAGCGCACCCATCTGGCGCTGGTCAAGGGCGACATCCAGCCGCAGGTCGAAACGGTGGTGCGCGTGCATGAGCCGCTCTCCGCGCTGGATTTCCTGGAACAGGTCAGCCTGCCCAATACCACCAGCGTGCACGATGCGCTGAAAAAGATCAGCCAGTCGACGGCGGGCGTGCTGGTGCTGATGCACCACACCGAGACAGCCGAGAACCTGCTGGCGCGCGCGGCAGCCACTCCCGAACCGCATCATGCGCAGTGGGATCCGCGCAGCTACGGCATAGGCGCGCAGATCCTGCGCGACCTCAACGTCGGCAAGATGTGCCTCATCGCCACCCCGCGCAAACTGCCCAGCATGACCGGCTTCGGTCTGGAAGTGGTGCGTTACTGTCAATGCAAGGAAACAAAATGAAAGAGATCCAACAGAATCTGAACGGCGCTGGCCTGCGCATCGGCATCGTACAGAGCCGTTTCAATGAAACGGTATGCGAAGGCCTGCGTGAAGCCTGCCGCACGCAACTGGTGCAGAGCGGCGTTGCCGAGAACGACATCACCCTGGCCACCGTGCCGGGCGCGCTGGAGATACCGCTGGTATTGCAGGTCATGGCGCAGAGCCGCAAGTTCGACGCGCTCATCGCGCTGGGCGCCGTGATCCGCGGCGACACCTACCATTTCGAGGTCGTCTCCAACGAATCCGCGCGCTGCGTGGGCGAGGTGCAACTGCACAGCGGCGTTCCCATCGCCAACGCCATCCTCACCACCGACACCGACGAGCAGGCCGAGGTGCGCATGAGCGTGAAGGGCAAGGAAGCCGCGCTGGTCGCCATCGAGATGGTGCATCTGCTCAAAGCCATCGCATGAACGACGTGCAGAAAAGCAACCCGGCCAAAAGCCAGCGCCACCGCGCACGCGAACTCGCGATGCAGGGCATCTACGAATGGCGCCTCTCCGGCAAGAGCGCAGCGCTGATCGAAAAAGCGACACGCGAGGAAAAGAGCCTGGGGCGCTACGACACCGAGTTCTTCAGTCAGCTGCTGCACGGCGCGATTGCGCAGCATGAGGCACTGGGCGAGCAGATCGCCCCGCTACTGGATCGCAAGCTGGAAGAACTGAGTCCGGTCGAATACTCCGTGCTGGTACTCGGCGCCTTCGAACTGGCGCAACATCCGGAGATTCCCTACCGCGTGGTCATCAACGAAGCGGTCGAACTGGCCAAGACCTTCGGCGGCAGCGACGGCCACAAATTCGTCAACGGCGTGCTGGACAAGCTGGCGGCGCAGGTGCGGGCGACAGAAATAGTTGCTAGTCGCTAGTCTTTAGTCGTTAGTTGGGGCTGTCGCTACGCGGGTGTTTGTTATTACTGGATTCCGGCCTGATGGAACTACTAGCCATTCGACTTAGCTGGCAAAATGCGCCAGCTAAGTCGCTGGTTATGCGCCGGAATGTCGGGCTAAAGGTTTTTGGTTTTGACTAACGTCTAACGACTAGCGACTAGCGACTAACGACTGTCCTCATGTCCGAATTCGATCTCATCAAGCGCTACTTCACCCGTCCCACCCCTGGTGCAGTTCTCGGCGTGGGCGACGATGCCGCGCTGCTGCGGGTGGGCGACGGCATGGAACTGGCCGTTTCCACCGACATGCTGGTGAGCGGCACGCATTTCCTGCCCGATGCCGATCCCTTCCTGTTGGGCTACAAGACGCTGGCGGTGAACCTGTCGGACATGGCGGCGATGGGCGCACTGCCGTGCTGGGTGACGCTGGCCATCGCATTACCGTCGGCAGACGAGGATTGGCTGCGGCATTTCAGCGACGGCTTCTTCGCGCTGGCCGACCAGTTCGGCATCGAACTGATAGGCGGCGATACCACGCGCGGTCCGCTCAACCTGAGTGTCACCATCATGGGCGAGGTGCCGCGGGGCAAGGCGCTGCGCCGCGACGGCGCACAGGCCGGCGACGACATCTGGGTGTCGGGGACGCTGGGCGACGCGGCATTGGGCCTGGCGCACCTGCAAGGCAAGACCGTCTTGCCCGACGACATCCGCGAGCGTTGCCTGGCTGCCTTGCAGCAGCCGCAGCCGCGGATCGCGCTGGGCATGGCCTTGCGCGGGATCGCCCACAGCGCGATCGATATCTCCGACGGCTTGCTGGCCGACCTCGGCCACATCCTCGAACGCTCCCATGTTGGCGCCGAGATCAAATACGACAAATTGCCGGTGTCCACTTCATTCGGCGGCAAGGATATGGACGCCTTGCGGCAGCGCTGTGCGCTCTCCGGTGGCGACGAATACGAGCTGTGCTTCACCGCGGCGGACACGCAACGGGACGAGATCGAGAGCGCAGCATACCGCCTGCAACTGCCGTTGACCCGCATCGGCAAGATCGTGTCCGGCAGCGGCTGCAAAGTGCGCGCGGCAGACGGCAGCGTGATGCAGATCGAAAGGAGCGGATATGACCACTTCGCGTAAGCAGCCCCTGTTCAAGCCGGACTGGCGTTTCCTGTTCAGCCACCCCGCGCATTTCCTCTCCTTTGGTTTCGGGTCCGGACTGTTGCCGAAAGGGCCGGGCACGGCGGGCACGCTGGTCGCCTTCCCCATGTACTGGTTCCTCGCCCCGCGCCTCACCGATGCCATGTTCCTGCTGGTGCTGATCTGGGCATTCGCCTTCGGCGTCTGGGTGTGCGACATCACCGGCAGGGCGCTGGGTGCGGAAGACTACGGCGGCATCGTGTGGGACGAGATCGTCGCGTTCGGACTGGTGCTGTTCTTCACGCCGGAAGGCTGGCACTGGCAATTGCTGGCCTTCGTCCTGTTTCGCTTCTTCGACATCGTCAAGCCGCAGCCCATCCGCCATTTCGACGACAGCTGGCACGGCGGCCTCGGCGTCATGTTCGACGACATACTCGCGGCGGGCTATACCCTTCTGAGCCTCGCCTTCATCAAGAGCGTGCTGGGGTGAGAACGCTGTGTGCCTTGCTGTGCATCCTGCCGTTGTGGGTGCATGCCGAGGTGTTCGATGCCCCGGTCCTCTTTGTGTCGGACGGTGATTCCATCACGGTCAGCCGGGATGGCGAGCGTATCAAGATCCGTCTTGCGGATATCGATGCGCCCGAGAGGGCGCAGCCTTACGGCAAGCAGTCGCGCGCCTCGTTGCGCGAACTGGTGGGCAAGCGCCGGGTGCGCATCGACAGCAGAGTTGTCGACCAGTATGGGCGTCTCGTCGCCCAGGTCAGCATCGAAGGGCAGGATGTCAATCGCGAACAGGTCAGGCGCGGCATGGCGTGGACCTATTCGTATCGCAGCGCGGACAACCCATACCAGCACAGCCAGGACGAAGCGCGGGCGGCAGGGCGCGGACTCTGGTCGCAACCCGATCCGCAGCCGCCGTGGCGCTGGCGCAAGGACCATCCCCGAATCGACAACGAACTTCCGGCCGTTACGCGCGACAAGCCGGTGATGCTGTACGACATGCATTGCGGCGGCAAGCGACGCTGCGCCGAGATATCGTCCTGCGACGAAGCGTATTTCTATCTGGTGAGTTGCGGCGTGAAGTCCCTGGACGGCGATGGCGACGGCATTCCCTGTGCCGCCCTGTGCGCCGGGCAAGCGCGCTGACGATCAGTCGATCACAACGAGTTCGGTCGCGTGCTCGTCGCTGCGCAGCACTTCGGCTCTGCCGCTGTCCCAATCTCCCAATACCCAGCGTTCGCAAGTATGGCCATCGAGGTGGTGCAGGTGGCGCGCCGGCAGATGGGTGTGGCCGTGGATCAGGCGCGGATAGTGATGTTTGCGCAGCAGCCCGTTCACTGCGGCATCGCTGACATCCATCAGCGACATATCCTTGCTGCGTTTCTGCGTCTCGCTCTGCATGCGCATCTGTTCGATCTGCGCTTTGCGTTCTGCCAGCGGCAGGGCGAGGAATTGCGACTGCCACTCCATGCCGCGCACCAGTTCGCGGAAGCGCTGGTATTCCGCATCGCCGGTACACAGCGCATCGCCGTGCGAGAGCAGCGTGGGCGTGCCGTACAGGTCGATCAGCGTCGGGTCGTCAAGGAAGAAGGCGTTGCAGGCCATACCCAGTTCCTCGTCCATCAGGAAGTCTCGGTTGCCGTGCATGAGGAAGATGCGCGTGCCCTGCGCGTCCAGCTCGCGCAGTGCGGCGCAGATGCGCCGGTGGAAGGGATCGTTCAGGTCGTCGTCGCCCGCCCAGTATTCGAACAGGTCGCCGAGGATATAGAGCGCATCCGCGCCCGGCGCGATATCTGCCGCGAAGCGCAGCAACAACTCCGCGCTGCGCGGGTTCTGCGGATTCAGATGCAGGTCGGAGATGAAGTAGGAATAGGGCATATCAGGATACGGGATACGGGATTAAGGATTCAGGGAGAAAAGCTGACGCCCTCTGAATCCTGAATCCCGGTTCCTGAATCCTATTGAACGACTTCCGCCTTGATGATGACGACGTCCTCTTTGGGAACATCTTGGTGGAAGCCGCTGCTGCCGGTGCTCACCTTGCCGATGGTGTCGACCACATCCATGCCCTCGACCACTTTGCCGAACACGCAGTAGCCCCAGCCGTCCTGGCCGGGATAGTCGAGGAAGCTGTTGGTCTTGGTGTTGATGAAGAACTGCGCGGTGGCGGAGTGCGGATCGTTGGTGCGCGCCATGGCGATGGAATATTTCTCGTTCTTCAGGCCGTTCGCCGCTTCGTTCTTCACCGGCGCATTGGTTGGCTTCTGCTTCATGCCCGGCTCGAAACCGCCACCCTGGATCATGAAGTTGGGGATCACGCGATGGAAGACGGTGTTGCTGAAGAAACCGCTGTTCACATAGTCGAGGAAGTTCTGGACTGTGAGCGGTGCCTTCTCGGCGTCGAGTTGCAGGGTGATGATGCCGTGGTTGGTGTGGAGTTTTACCATTTTCATATTTCCTTTGGTTGCGGGTGTAGATACGGCTTGCGCGGGCAGGACACACAGTCCGGCCAGCAGGAATGCGAGAACGATGCGGACAAACTTCATTTATGCGGCTCCTTCATAGACGATCTGCCAGCGCCCGTCGCGTTTCATCCAGTACTGGCGCTTGTGCATGCGGTTGGAAAGATTGTTGCTGTCGTAATCCTGGTCGAAATTGACCACCACCAGATCGGGCTGGCTGGGGTAGGGGAATACGCTGAGGTTGGAAACGCCGACCTTGATCCAGGTCTTGCCGGAATTGACCAGCCGCTTCTGCTGCGCGAAGGCGGCCAGGTCCATGTTGCCGGCGGAGAAGTCCTGCGAATAATGCGAGAGATAGCGTTCGGTGTCGCGTCTGCTCCAGTCGTTGCGCCACTGTTCGATGGCTTGCAGCAGTTCGCTGCGATCCTGGCGGTCCGCGTCGTCGCTCCAGGCCATGTTGCGCGTGATGATCACCGGCGTGACGCCGACCTGCACATGCTTGCCGAGGTGGTCGAGATCGTCGTTGGCCAGCACCACGCAGCCGTTGCTGGCCAGCGGCGGGCGGCTGTAGGTGTCGCTCGGGGTGCCGTGCAGCCAGATGCCGTGGCCGTTGCGTCCCTGGCGTTTGTCCCATTCGTTCGGATAACTGATCGGGTAGGCGCCGGAACCGTAGAAATCGGTGAGCTGCTTCTTGGTCAGGTGCTGGTTGACGAAATACACACCCAGCGGCGTCTTCTGGTCGCCTTCGGTGAGTTTGTCGGCGCCCTTCTTGCCGACGCTGATATAGAAATCGGCCACATAGCGCGGTTCGCCGCCAACGTTCTCGTACAGGTACAGCGTGGACAGGCTGGTATCCACCACCACGGCATAGCGCTGTTTGGGCGAGAGCTGCCACAGGTATTTCGGCACGGCGATGGGTTGCTGTTGCTGCACGCGCTGCAGGCGCGCAATGGCCTCGTCGCGCAGGTCCTGCACCCGCTCGCGCGGGGCATTGGGGGCATTGCCGAAATCACTGATCGGCCTGGAGCGGGCCAGCAACAGATCGCCCCTGACCAGTTGCGCCAGCTTGAAATTGGGATTGGTCCTGAGCAGGGAATCGACTTCGTTCATGGCCAGGTCCAGCCGGTTGTTGCGCACTGCCTGCAGACTCTTGGCCAGCGACAGCTCCATATCGCGCGAGGGCGTCTCGGCCTGCGCGGGGAAGGCGAGAGCGGCGGCTAACAGGAATGAGGCGGTGTTGCGCATGGGATCAGTTGCCCGAGCGTTCTTCCGCGATCAGCCATTGGCCGTCCTGCTTCACCCACACCAGCGTTTTGGCGGAAGTGCTGTTCAGGTGGCTGGCGCGATAGATCTGTTTGAAGGTCACGCTGGCGTGGCTGTCGTCCGCCACTTTGACTTTGGCATCCAGCACTTCGACCTTGATGGACTTGGGCGCGGAGATGCGTTGTTGGCGTTGCGCTTCCCAGGCCTTGCGGCTCATGCCGCCGGGCGTCTTGAATGCGGCGGCATAGAACGTCAGGTATTTCCGGTAGTCCTTGGCCGACCAGGCGGCCGCCCAGGCTTGCGTGACCTTCAACAACTCGGTGTCGGCATCGGGTTTGGCAACCGGAGCCGGAACAGGTTCGGGTTTCTTCGGCGCGGGCAGTTTTGCCACGGCCACCTGGGCAGGGGGAGCAACGGGAGCGGGTTCGGCCAGCGCGGCGATGACCGGCTTGGTGCTGCGCGAACTCTTGGCATTGCCGCCGAACAGGTCGCGGATCATCGCCAGCTTGGTCTGCGTGCTGGTGTTGCTCTTGTCTAGTTGCAGGGCGCGGTCATAAGCCTGGCTGGCCATCTTGGCGTAGATGTCGCCCAGGTTCTCGTGCGCGGTGGCATAGCTGGGGTGGGTGCGTATCGCCATTTCCAGCGCGATCTTGGCTTTTTCGTATTCGCCCTTGCTGGCATACAGCACGGCGAGGTTGTTGTAGGGTTCGGGAAGCTCGGGATAGTCGTCGGTCAGTTCGGTGAAGGTCTTGATGGCGGCGGAGGCGTCGCCTTGCTCGGTCTGGATCAGGCCCTTGAGGAAGCGCGCCTGCGCATCTTTCGGTTTGCCGGCGAGTACGGCATCGACCTTTTCCATCGCTTGCGCATGCAGCCCCTGCTTGAACAGTTTGTTCGCATCCTGGATGTCGTCGGCATGCACGGCCGGGGAGATCGACAGGAAAGCGCACAGCGCGACGATGCAACCAGTTTTTTTCATCTTGTTCATTGCTTGTTCTCGTTCCGAAAAACCGGACGGCCAAGTCCATCCGGGAGCCGCGATTCTACCAAATAAGCGCCGCCCCCACACACAATACGCCCGGTCAGGAGGGGGGGTTTTTCAGGTAGAATTCCGCACCCACATCGCAGAACACTATCGAGTCCAAATGAGCAGCAAAGAACCCACATCCGCCGCCCCCGTTTCCAATTTCATCCGCACCATCATCGATGGCGATCTCGCCAGCGGCAAGCACCAGAGCATCGTCACGCGCTTCCCGCCCGAGCCCAACGGTTACCTGCACGTCGGCCATGCCAAATCCATCTGCCTCAACTTCGGACTGGCACGCGATTATCAGGGCAAATGCAACCTGCGCTTCGACGACACCAACCCGGAGAAGGAAAGCGAGGAATACGCGCAGTCCATCCAGGACGACGTGCGCTGGCTGGGCTTCCAGTGGAACGGCGAAGTGCGCTGGGCTTCGGACTATTTCGATGCGCTGTACGACTTCGCGGTCGAACTCATCAACAAGGGGCTGGCCTATGTGGACGACCTGACGCCCGAGCAGATGCGCGAATATCGCGGAACGCTCAAGGAAGCAGGCAAGAACAGCCCCAACCGCGATAGTTCAGTTGCCAAGAACCTCGACCTGTTCACGCGCATGCGCAACGGCGAATTCGCCGACGGCGCCATGGTGCTGCGTGCCAAGATCGACATGAGCTCGCCCAATATCAACATGCGCGACCCGGTCATCTACCGCATCAAACGCGCCCACCATATCCGCACCGGCGACAAGTGGTGCATCTACCCGATGTACGACTACACCCATTGCATCTCCGACGCGCTGGAAGGCATCACCCACTCCATCTGCACGCTGGAGTTCGAAGACCACCGTCCGTTGTACGACTGGGTGCTGGACAACATCACCATCCCCTGCCACCCGCGCCAGTACGAGTTCTCGCGCCTGGAACTGCACTACACCATCACCAGCAAGCGCAAGCTGCTGCAACTGGTGAACGAGAAGAAGGTGAACGGCTGGGACGACCCGCGCATGCCCACCATCTCCGGCATGCGCCGCCGCGGCTACACGCCGGAAGGCATCCGCGAATTCGCCAAGCGCATCGGCGTCTCCAAGAGCGAGAACATCGTCGACATGGCGATCATGGAAGGCGCGATCCGCGAAGACCTGGAATTGCGCGCTCCGCGCGTGATGGCCATCGTCAACCCGCTCAAGGTCACGATTACGAACGCCGAAGGCGCACAGACGCGTGAAGCGGACTTCCATCCCAACGTGCCCGAGCTGGGCAAACGCGTGGTGCCGTTCGGCAAAGACCTGCTCATCGAAGCCGACGACTTCGCCGAAGTGCCGCCCGCAGGCTGGAAGCGCCTCACCCTCGGCGGCGAGATCCGCCTGCGCCACAGCTACGTGATGCGCTGCAACGAAGCGGTGAAGGATGCTTCCGGCAACATCATCGAACTCAAGTGCAACATCGACCACGACACGCTGGGCAAGAACCCGGAAGGTCGCAAGGTCAAAGGCGTCATCCACTTCCTGTCGCGCGAACATGCGCTACCCGCCGAGATTCGTTTGTATGACCGCCTGTTCACCGTGCCCGAGCCGGATGCCGACAAGGAAAAGGACTTCCTCGAATTCATGAATCCGCATTCGCTGGAAGTCGTGCAGGGTTGGGTGGAAGCCAGCGTAAAGGATGCCGCGCCGGAAACGCGTTACCAGTTCGAGCGTCTGGGCTATTTTGTGACTGATCGCCGCGAGCATCAGCCCGGGGGGAAACTGGTGTTCAACCGCACGGTGACCTTGCGGGATTCCTGGGCAAAAGAACAAAACTAACCGTCATACCGGCGAAGGCCGGTATCCAGTTAGTTATATAGCCCGTGCGTAGCGCGGACAAAACCAACGGCATTTTTGATAAATGCGCTGGATACCGGCCTTCGCCGGTATGACGAAGAGCGGGAGGTGGCTGGATGAGCAAACTGCCTTGTGTTTATGTGCTCTCCAGCAAGCGCAACGGAACTCTGTACATTGGAGTTACTTCGGATTTGGTCAAGCGGGTATGGGAACACAAGGATCACGTTGTCGATGGTTTCACCAAACAGTATGGCGTGGATCAACTGGTCTGGTATGAAGTGCATGAAACCATGGAGTCTGCTATCCAACGCGAGAAAGCGCTCAAGGAATGGCAGCGAGTATGGAAGATAAAGTTGATCGAAGAGAATAATCCCGACTGGAAGGATTTGTACGACACGATATGTTAAGCCGTCATACCGGCGAAGGCCGGTATCCAGCGGGTTTATAAAAATATGCCGTTGGTTTTGTCCATGCTGCGCACGGGCTATTTGACCAACTGGATACCGGCCTGCGCCGGTATGACGGAATAGGAGCTCAATGAATCGCTGGATACCGGCCTGCGCCGGTATGACGGCACAGGAAAAGAAATGCTGAAGATCTACAACACCCTCGCCCGCGACAAGCAGGAATTCAAACCCATCGACGCCAACAAGGTGCGCATGTACGTATGCGGCATGACCGTGTACGACTACTGCCACCTCGGCCATGCGCGCGTGATGGTGGTGTTCGACATGGTGCAGCGCTGGTTCAAGGCTTCCGGCTACGACGTGACCTACGTGCGCAACATCACCGACATCGACGACAAGATCATCAAGCGCGCGGCCGAGAACAAGGAATCCATCCATACGCTGACGCAACGCTTCATCGATGCCATGCACGAGGATGCCGATGCGCTCGGCGTGCAGCGCCCCGACCACGAACCGCGCGCTACACAGTACATCCCGCAGATGCTGGAAATGGTCGAACAACTGGAAAAGAATGGCCTGGCCTACAAAGCCGCCGACGGCGACGTGAACTATGCCGTGCGCAAGTTCGACGGCTACGGCAAGCTTTCCGGCAAATCGCTGGAAGACCTGCGCGCCGGCGAGCGCGTGGATGTGGCCAGCGACAAGAACGATCCGCTCGACTTCGTGCTGTGGAAGCACGCCAAGGACAGCGAAGCTGACGAAGTGAAATGGGATTCGAAATGGGGCAAGGGTCGTCCCGGCTGGCATCTGGAATGTTCGGCGATGGGTTCCGAGCTGCTGGGCAAGCATTTCGACATCCACGGCGGCGGCGCCGACCTGCAGTTCCCGCACCACGAGAACGAGATCGCCCAATCCGAAGGCGCGCATGGATGCCAGTACGTGAACTACTGGATGCACAACGGATTCGTGCGCGTGGACAACGAGAAGATGTCCAAAAGCCTGGGCAACTTCTTCACGATTCGTGAGGTTCTCAAGAAATACGACGCCGAAGTGGTGCGCTTCTTCATCCTGCGCGCGCACTACCGCAGTCCGCTGAATTATTCAGACCAGCATCTGGACGACGCCAAGGGGGCGTTGACGCGGCTTTATACCGCGCTCAAGAGCGCTCCCTCACCCTCAGTCCCTCTCCCAGGGGGAGAGGGAAGCCAACTCCCTTCCCCCTCTGGGGGAAGGGCTGGGGATGAGGGAGCGCTCGATTGGAATACACCCTACGCCCAGCGCTTCAAAGCCGCCATGGACGACGACTTCAACACCCCCGAAGCCGTCGCCGTGCTGTTCGACCTCGCCAACGAAGTGAACCGCAATCCATCGGAAGTAGCGGTTGCGCAACTCAAGGCATTGGGCGGTGTGCTGGGTCTGCTGCAACGCGATGCGCAGGAATTCCTGCAAGGCGGGGCTGGCGAGGGGGGAATGGATGATGCCGCGATCAACGCACAGATCGAAGCCCGCATCGCCGCCAAGAAAGCCAAGAACTTCGCCGAGGCGGACCGCATACGCAAGGAACTGCTGGAAGCGGGCATCGTGCTGGAAGATACTGCGCAGGGTACGAGCTGGCGCAGGGCGTAGCTCATCAGCCGCAATAAAAACAAAACGCCACCAATAATGCCCTTGCTGATACAATCTGGTCAGTCTGACCAGAATCGGGGGCGTTATGAAAACATGGCAATTGCAGGAAGCGAAGGGCAAATTCAGCGAAGTGGTGAAAAGCGCCCAAAGCAAGGGGCCGCAGAACATTACCGTGCACGGCGAACCTGTCGCTGTATTGATCTCCCGTCGTGACTACCTGAAGCTCATCAATCCAAAACCCAGTTTTGTCGAGTTGATGCGATCGTCACCACTCGTGGGGAGCGATCTCAACATTACTCGCGATCAAACCCCGACGCGCAAAATCAAGCTATGAGCTATCTGCTCGATACCAACGTCATTTCAGAACTGGTACGGCCCAAGCCGTCCAAGGCAGTCCTGGACTGGTTCGAGAACATCCCTTCGGAAGCATTGCATGTCAGCGTGTTGACCCTGGGCGAAATACGCAAAGGGGTCGAGCAGATGCCGGACGGGGCGAGACGCGAGAAACTCAGGTTGTGGCTCGAGCATGATCTGGCTGACTGGTTCGGGGCCAGAATATTGCCGGTGAATATGTCTGTTGCTGATCGTTGGGGCAGGCTGCTTGCGTTGATGGGGCGACCCGTACCCAGCATAGACAGCTTGCTGGCGGCCACGGCGCTTCATTTCGAATTGCGCCTTGTTACGCGGAACGAAAAAGATTTCGAATATCCGGGATTGGAAATCGTCAATCCGTGGGGCTGATCAGCTACTCAACCCACGCCACGGACCGTTTCGCGGCATTCAGTTTATCTTCACTCCAGCGGATCGGGGAGGAAGGCGCGGTATCCGCGTTCTGCACCGTGGTGCCTTCGCCCGCATTGATGATCTCGATGCGGCCCGCCGCGTTCTCCACATAGATACCGTCACCGCCCAGCAGCGCCACATCCAGCGCCTCTGAGAAATGGAAGCCGCCCCAGAAATCGGTGCCGCGTATGCCGATCACGCCCGCCGCCGTTTTGATCTTGAAATCCCGCCCCTTCAGCTTGCCGATCGCGCCGGTCACCGCGCGGAACGCACCCCGCACCAGTTCCAGCGTGGCGGAACCCTGCTGCTTCTTCTTCGAGTAACGGTAATCGCCGATCACAAACTCGGTATCCGCCCCCAGCGTCAACACAGCCCCGTCCAGCATCTTCAGCGACACGCGCGCATTGCGCCCGGTCACGATGCGGTCGCCGACATGCACCGTCATGCTCCGGTGCAGATTGTCGGAAGAATCCAGATGATCGGCATAGGCCGCCCCGCGCATCTGCATGACCGAGCCGGCGATGGCGGGTTCGGCGGCGTTGGCGCAGGGGAGGCAGAGGCTGGCGGCCAGGAGAAGGAGCAGTGAAAGGCGTTTCATGTGGAGATTGTTGCCGGGATCAGGGTAGCTTGCCAGCCGAGACCATACGGCTGAAAAGGATATTGGGCGTAACCCATTCGGTTAGATCGTCGTAGTCGGATGTCGGAATATGGCTGACGTAGATGCTATCTGCGCTGCCATCACTGTTTTCCACTTCGTCGGCGCTACCGGCGGCGAGTTGCGTTCCCTGTTGGGTATAAGCACCCGCGCCATTTTTTCCGTGCGAGATGATGACTGCCGGTATGTCGACCGCG
Source organism: Gammaproteobacteria bacterium (assembly GCA_018813765.1). Classification (GTDB taxonomy): domain Bacteria; phylum Pseudomonadota; class Gammaproteobacteria; order Burkholderiales; family Gallionellaceae; genus Sideroxyarcus. The sequence goes on from JAHJBC010000013.1 coordinate 72,420, forward strand.
ACGTTCGTCCCCGCTGAGGCAGACTTTACCGTCAGATTGCCGGGGGAACAAAGTTGGAAAGACATTCCTGTGGTGACGGCGCAAGTACCTACACCTGTTCCATCAGTGGTATCTGCAAAAGAGGTCGTAACGCGATAGGTGAAACGATTTCCCCAACCATCGATCTCGCTGGTGCCAAGTTTCGCCCAAGGAACCACGCCAGTGGCATTGGCGGAAGTTGTGCAGGTGGCACGCTCTGCTCCGGCACCAGCTTGACCTGTGATTAGGGTAGGGTCGGCAGGACAGGGGAGCCGACCATTTATCAAGGCGTATCCAATCAGCGCATCCCTGATCTCACTCAATTGTTTGCGCGTTTCATTCCTGCGCTGCTGCTCAACTTGCCCTGACAACGAGGGGAGTAGCCCTGCCATGAGCAAAGCCACGATGGTCAATACGATAGCCATCTCCACCAAGGAGAAGCCGTTCTGTGCGAAGTAGTGTTTGCTGTGCTTGGTCATGGGAACACCACTATATCGTTGAATGTCGTTGAGGTGGGGCTTTGCTGATATGGGGTGGTACCTGCTGTATTGCTGCCCTCCAGATAGTTGTTCAGGCTGCTTTTGTTGGCATCGCTGGTGCGCACCTGACCTAGACTGGTCAATTTTTTCCCGGCCACAATAACTACAAAAGGTTTGTCGTCGGTGGCAGAAGGCGGATTGACCGCAATGCACGTGCTGGCCGGACAGGTGTGATTGTGATCAAGGTCATGGGGGCGGAGGCTCTGCGCAAGACCATAAAAAACAACCTCCTTCCAATTTGCCCACCAATTGCTATTGTTCATTGTGCAAGATGCGCCCCAGACATCTGTCATGCCTTCGCTTGGATCTCCCACGTCACAATCATCAGTTTCGTCGCAACTTTCATTGCGGGTATCATCGAATGGCTGATCCGGTATACCGCCAAATTTCAAATCATTCGTGTCAGGATAGGTCGCTGTGCCGACAACAAATGTTCGCGTTGCCGCCCACGGGTAGTAATCGTTGTTTTGCGGGGTGGCGGCATATTCAACAAGGCAGTTCTTTACTTCTGCTGCTACTCTCTTTTGTACTGGCAATATGATGTTGTCCTGCGAGATGACGAGTAGATGGTCGTTCAGAATTATCCTGCCATTGCCGTCCAGAATGCGGCCTTGTATGAAGCCATCGGTGGTTAACCCATCTGTAAAACTCTTGTTGTCTCTTGTATTGCCCCCCACTGTTGCTACGTCCAGATAATTGACGGGGTTGCATTTGGGAGTGTTTGTGGGGGGCGAAGTCGTACATTTGTCGTTGACGTCGCAATCCACATTTACGGTGCATCCTCTGTTTTGAGTGACATTATCCTGCCTGTCTAGCGCTGGCCCGGGAGCAAAGACCACTGCTACGGCACCAGTAACAGAGTTGGCTGTGTTTGTTACGGTGCCATCAGCGCCGAATACCGTGATCGTGCCCGTCGTGTCGCTGTTTAAACAACCGGCGAGGTTAGAGTTGTTGCAAATAGTTCGCGTATTGTTCTTGAAATTGTTTGAAACGGCGTACCAAAGTCTTTCGCCGCTGCCATCACGCAGATCGGGTAATCCAAGTGTTTTCCATGGCAGGCGGCCCAGTCGCGACGATTGTCCGGTGCTGCCGTCTGCATTGCCACATGAGCCTTCAGCATCGCCGTCATTGTCTGTGTCTGGACATGGAAGGTCTCCGGGACGTGGGCAGTTGGAGGTAGCAGCGCAGGCAACATCCGTGCTGCTCACTTCCACTTTCACTGCATATCCGATCAGAGCCTCTTTGGCTTGTGCCAGTGCATCGGCAGTTTTTTGGTCGCGATCATTTTGCAGCGCAGCCTTGCCGAGCGAACTGACGAGTAATGCGGCCCCACCTATAACCATAATAACCAGCATCACCATGAACGCCGCACCCCGCTGACTGCGCGTGTTTAATTGGCAGAGGTTGGTGGTACGACGGAGATACCACATGGCTTAATCGTCTTCTTCGGAAGCTGGTTGAGCCGGAACGGAATTTGCTAGTTTGGTATCGTCGGCAGAGTTTTGTACCGGCGTATCCAGCAGCAACTTCTCCCCGACCTTGAGAATGACGGTATTCGATTTGCCGGGCGGGGTGACGGCGGCGCGGGCAGGGCTTTTGCCGAGGGTGAGGCCGTCCGCCTGTTCGGTGCCGTTGACCCACATGGTGCGCTTGCCGCCCTGTTTCTGCACCACGCCGTTGACGACGATGTAGTTGCGGGCCACTTCTTCTTCCATGCCGCCGACGATGTGGTAATCCATCTGCTGCCGCTGTTGCGGGGTGTAGAAGAGGCGGCCGAGTTCGGCGGCGCTGGCGACAGGAGAGATGCTGAATAAGGTCAACGCAAGGCACGTTGTGAAAATACGAAAATCCCCCTCAGTCCCCCTTTTACAAAGGGGGAAGAGTTTCGATTCTTTCCATGGTTTATTCGGGCTCATGGTGTGTTGTGTGGTTTCGATTCGCATTGTTATGCCGCTTCCAGTTCGCGTGCTGCTTCTTCCAGTACCGATTCGGGGACGCCGCGCTTTCTCAGTGCATTGATCAGTCGCAGGGAGGCGTTGCTGGAATACTGGTTCTCGTCCCGGCGTAGTCCTTCGCTGATGTAGGATTTCAGCAAGGTCTGGTATCCGGCAAGACCTTTGTGGGGGGCGATCTCCTTGAGCGCATCCACCACGTCGACGGGTATGCGCAAGGTGATCGTCGTCATGGGGCGATCCTTGTCCAGTCGTTTTTTCAGTCGCTCAGTCAGCATAGTAGCGTTCCTCTTCGGGTTCCGCGCGTCGCGCGGAGATGATGCGTGGGGCGGGCTTCAGCCCGACATACATTCTTCGCTGTGTTATCAGTTCGTCATAAAGCATCTCTAATTTTTCGTCACACCGGCGTAGGCCGGTGTCCAGTCAAAATATTGGTTGCAGTGCAACGCACTGACGTAACTGCATTATTAAATAAAAACGCTGGATTCCGGCCTTCGCCGGAATGACGAAATTTGAATTCTTAGAGATGCCCATAAGCATTACGGTAGTCGTTCATGGCGCGTTCCTGTTCTTCATGGTGAACCAGCCGCCGCTGCAGTCCGTCTTGAGTACTCCGGGGCCGATGCCGGAGCCGGTGCGCGAGATGGTGCAGCCGTCGAGCATGAACCAGCCGCTCATTTTTGTGCGTATGGCTTCGAGCAGATGCAGCAGTTGTTCTTCGTGCTTCATCTCGATCTGCAGGGTCATGGGGCTGCGGTTGAGTACGAAGTTGCCGGCCGTTACGGGCGGGGCCGGGGCGTAACCTTGCTGCGGGGCGATGGTGTACTTGAAGTCGAGCACGAGTCCTTGCTGGCGCAGTTTTTCCAGGCCTTCGAGCCAATCCAGGCGCTGTTCGTTGCCGATGATTCTGCGGGCGAGCAGGGTGTTGTATTCGAGCGCGTAGGTGGCCATGTTTTCTTTGTCGCTTTGCGCGGCGGCCAGGTTTTCGCGCGCGTCGACCAGTTGTTTCTGGGCGGTCTGCAGTTCTTTGCGCGTTTGCACGATGTATTCGCTGCTGAGCATGATGAGGGCGGCGCTCAGCGCGATGCTGAGGACGAAGGCGCCCAGGCTCCATTTGAGATCCGCCATGTCTGCTTTGGAGAAGCTCATTCGATTTTCCTCCAGACGATCTGCAGGGTGAACTGCGCGGGGTTGCCTTCCTTGCTGCGCGCATCGCCGCTGATGCTGGCCTTGGAGCTGAGATCGAGCGGCATCTTTTTCGCGCTGACAGTATAACCCCGCTGGATCAGCGATTGCTGGAAGCGCTCCAGGTAGTCAAGCGCGGCGCGGTAGTCGCTGCCGAAGCCGGTGAGCGAACCGTCGAGGGTGATGACCTGGGCCGGGTAGGGCGAGGGGGCGGCGTCCTGCGCGCTGGGTTTCCATTCGACCTTGTCCACTTCGACGCGGCCGAAGTTATCCAGCACGATGGTGAGGTCGCGCAATACCGTTTGCGGCGGCTGGCTGTACTGGCTCAGTTTGCGCGCCAGCAGCACGGCAGTCTTCATGTCGGTGGCGGGGACGGAGGTGTTGGCGAAGCTGCGTTGTATCTGCTGTGCCTGCTGCAGATACATGTCCTTCTGCGACTTCAGGGGGGCGGTGTCTTCGGCATAGCTTTGCCCCTGCCAGAAAGAGATGCCGCTCCAGATGATGCCGCCCACGGTGATCAGTGCGGCCAGCACGAAGAGGACGCGGCGCAGTTGCCACATCTGGTTGAAGTGGGTGTGCTCCGAATTGGCGTAGTGGGTCGAGGGCGGATGGGCGGCCAGCAGGTGCAACAGCAGCGGCGTGGCGTCGGAATCGGCGTACTGGTTCCTGGCCTTGAAACGCTTGCCGAGATCGTGGACGTCCAGATAGGTGTAGCGCAGGTCGCTGCTGGCCTCGAGGTGGCTCTGCATCGCGGCCCTGTCCTTGGCGTGGCAGATGATGAACACGTCCAGCGTTTCGCCGGGCGGTGGCAGGCTCAGGCTCTTCAGGTATTGCTGGGTGCGCGGGGTTTCGGCCGACACCGATTCGCTGAAGGAGCTGTTGTTGTTGATCGGGATCAGGCGCGAGAAATGCAGGCGCTTGTTGTTGTAATAGGTCTGGCGCAGCCCGGCGTCCTTTTCCCAGGTCAGCAACAGCACGTGGTCGGAGGGGATGTCTTTGATCAGCGGCGTGCTGATGTTGGGCAGCGAATAGATGCCGACCAGCGGGATACGGTTCGCCAGCAGGGTATCCAGCCATGGCGAGATGCGCTGCGGGTTGGTCAGCGCCGAGAACAGCATCTCGTCGTCGCGGCGGCCTTCGCTCTGGCGCTGCAGCAGGGTGGCCTGGCGGAACGGCGTGCTGCGGTAGAACTGTTCGTATTTCCGTGCCAGCAGGTCCCTGCGGGCGGAGCCGATCAGGTGAGGCACGATCTCCATGCGGAAGTCTTCTTCGATCACGTCCACCAGCAGGTAGGCGGGGTGGCGGGTCTTCTGCAGGTAAGCGGAGAAATGCTCGCGCCCGTTGGCGTCGTTGGAGAAATATTGCGATTCGCCCAGCCTGCCGCCTTGCCAGACGGTGGCATGGAAGGAATCGGCGCTGAGGAATAACAGGGTGCGGGCCATTTAGATTTTCACCTTGCTGATGATGTCATAGATGGGCGACAGTACCGACAGCATAACCCATCCCAGCAGGGCGCCGAGGATGATGGTCATGGTCGGTTCGATCAGCGCCTGCACCTTCTTGATCGAATCCTTCACGTCGCGGTCGTAAAAATAACTGACGTTGAGCAGTGCCTGGTCCAGTTGTCCGGTGGCCTCGCCCACTTTCAGCATGCGCACCACCAGCGGCGGGAAGATGCCGGTCTGCTGGAAGCTCTGCGTCAGGTTCTTGCCGGCCTCGATCTCCTGCATCACGTTCTGCAGGCTGCGGGCGATAACCTGGTTGTTGACAAGGTCGCGCGAGTTGGCGATGCAGTCGAGGATGGTGATGCCGGAACTGTACATCATGGCGAAGGTGTTGGCGAAGCGCGCCAGGATGATCTTGCGCAGGATGGGGCCGGTGGGACGGATATGCAGCTTGAGGTTGTCCACGTGGTATTGCAGGCCCGGTTTGACGATGAGGGCGGCCTTGTAGGCGCCGAACAGTGCGGGCGGCGTCAGCAGCAGCACGTACCAGTAGTCGACGAAGAAGGCGGAGGTGGCCAGCAGCATGCGCGTCTGTAGCGGGATGTCGTGCCCCATGCCCTTGATGAAGCCGACCAGTTGCGGCACCAGGTAGATCATGAGGAAGAAGGTGATGGCCAGCACCACGGTGCCGACGAAGGCCGGGTAGATCATCATGGTCTTGGTCTGTGCCGTCATCTCGTCCTGCCACTTCAGCGATTCGGTGAGATGGGCGAACACTTCGACCAGCCGACCGCTGTCCTCGCCGGCGCGGGTGAGGGCGACCGTGATCTTGTCGAAGGCGTTGGGGTGCTCGGCCATGGCCTGCGAGAGTTTCTTGCCGCTCTCGATGGATTCGACCAGGTTGGCGATGATCTCGCGGAAGGAGGCGTCTTCCATGGTGTCGCGCAGGTCGCCCAGGCATTCGAGCAGCGGCACGCCGGCGCGGGTGAGCTGTTCGAGGTTAAAGAAGAAGGTGATGAGGTCGATGCGCTTGACCTTGCTGCCGCCGAAGCTGAAGCCGCCTTCCTCTTCCTTGCCGCTGATGAGGTCGAGTCCGCCGCGCTTCAGGCGCATCTCGAGGTCGATCAGGTTGGCGGCGTCCTGCAAGCCCTTGATGGTCTTGCCGCCGTCGTCCACCGCTTTGTAGGAATAGAGAGGCATGGCGTCGGTTTACATCCGGTCGCTCAGGTCCACCACGCGCGAGACTTCGGCGATGGAGGTGACGCCCTGCAGGATGCGGCGGATGCCGTCTTGTGCCAGCGGGCGGAAGCCGCGTTCGAGCGCCATGTTCTTCAGGTCGCGGATGCTGGCGCGGCGCGCGATCAGGTCGTCCATCTCGCTGTCCATCTTGAGTATCTCCATGATCGCCTGGCGACCGCTATAGCCCTGGTGGTGGCAGATCTCGCAACCGGCGGCGCGGTAGATGGTGATGTTCTCGTCGTGGCGCACGCCCAGCATCTTGCATTCGATATGATCGGGGTGGTACGGATATTTGCAGTGCTTGCACAGCACGCGCACCAGACGCTGCGCGACGATGCCGATGATGTTGCCGGCCATGATGTCGGGCAGGATGCCGATGTCAAGCAGGCGCGGGATGGCGCCGATGGAAGAGTTGGTGTGCAGGGTGGAATACACCTGGTGGCCGGTCATGGCGGCGCGGAACGCCATTTCGGCGGTCGGATGGTCGCGAATTTCGCCGACCAGGATGATGTCCGGGTCCTGGCGCATCAATGAGCGGATACCGCTGGCGAAATCCAGTTTCGCCGCCTCGTTCACCGAGCTCTGGCGGATCAGCGGGATGGGGTATTCCACCGGGTCTTCCAACGTCATGATGTTCACCGACTCGGTGTTGACGTGGTTGAGCACCGAATACAGCGTGGTCGTTTTGCCGGAACCGGTCGGGCCAGTCACCAGCACGATGCCTTCCGGCTTGGCGATGATGGTCTTGAGCGTGCCCAGCGCCGCTTCGTCCAGCCCGATCTGGTTGATCGGCACGATGCCTTTCTGGCGGTCGAGGATACGCAGCACCAAGTTCTCGCCGTGCGAGGTGGGGTGCGAGGCGACGCGAAAATCGATGGGGCGGCCGGAGAGGCGCAGCGAGATGCGGCCGTCCTGCGGCGCGCGCGTCTCGGCGATGTTCATGCCGCTCATGACTTTCAGGCGCACCACCATGGCTGGCCAGAAGCTCTTGTGCAGGCTGCGTACCTGGCGCAACACGCCGTCGACGCGATAGCGGATGCGCAGGAAGCTGCTTTCCGGTTCGAAGTGGATGTCGGATGCGCCCTGCTGCACGGCCTCGGTGAGCAGCGCGTCGATCAGGCGCACCACCGGCTGGCTGAATTCGTTCACCCCTTGCTGCAGGTTCTGGTGATCCATCTCGCCCGGCTCGATCTCGTGCAGGATGCCGTCGATGGAGAGTTCGAAACCGTAGTACTGGTCGATGGCGCGCAGGATGTCGGATTCGCTGGCGAGCTGGGTGGTGAGACGGTATTCGTCGCGCAACAACGCACGCACCTGGTCGAGCGCGATGATGTTGTCGGGGTCGGCGATGGCGATGGTCAGGTTCTTGGTGGCGGCATCGACCGACATCGGCAACAGGATGTAACGGCGCGCGATCTCCTTGGGCACCAGCGTGATCGCGGCTGGATCGACGATGACGTTGGAGAGGTCGACGCTCTCCTGGCCGAGGTTCTCGGACAGCACGTCGCGGATGGTGGCTTCGGAAAGGAAGCCGAGACGAACCAGCAGCCGCCCTAGCGGCTGCGGAGTCTTGTTCTGTTCCTGGGTAGCGATGCGAAGCTGGTCTTCACTGATCACCCCCTTCGCTATCAGCAGGTGCCCGATGGGCTGCTGGCTCTGTGCTTGCGGTGCAGCCATCTTCTTCCTTATTGGGCGGGAGTCAGTTCATTCAAGCGTCGCTCCGCCTGGACGCGGTCGAAACCGGAGTTGCCGGAAACGTCGAGCTGCAGGGCTTGCCGGTAATGCTGCGCGGCGAGCTTGCCCTGGCCCAGATGATCGAGGCTGACGGCCAGATTGAAGGCGAACTGCGCGTTGGACGGCTCCAGGGTGTAGGCGTTGAAATATGACTGCTGCGCCTCGGCCCAGCTCGACTGTCCGGCATACAGATTTCCCAGCGCGAAATGCAGCGAGCCGGAGCGCGGCTGTGCGGCCAGCATCTGCTTCAGGCGGCTTTCGGTATTGCTGTCGCTTTCGGGCGCGAAGGACGTCAATGCCCCCTGCGCGACCGGGTCGCGCGGATCAAGCACCAGCAGTTTGCGGTAATAGTTCTGCGCGGTTTCGTCCTGCCCACGCTGCTGCGCAATCGCGGCCAGACCAAGCAACGCGTCTCGATTATGCGCATCCCTGCCCAGCACCTGGCGATAGCCTTGTTCGGCGACATCGTATTCGCCGCGCTGGTACGCTTGCCAAGCATCCAACAGGGCGGGCGTGACGGTATCGGCTTCCACCTTGCGCTGGAAAGTCACGCCGGAAGCGGGCCTGCTGCGCGGCGTGCTGGCCCTGGGCTTGACACGCGGCATGTCGAAATCTTCGTTGCGGGCGGTGACGATGGGTTGCTGCGGTTCCGGCGGCGGCGCGACTGCCTCGGGCGGAGCCGGGGGAATGTAGGGGACGAGCGGGGCAGCGGCAACGGGTGCGGTGATCGGTGCTGCCGGTGGCGGTGGCGTTCTTTTTGCGACGCGCTGATTTTTCGGCGGCTGGATCTCCAGCCAGACGTAATAGCCGTAGCCTGCGCCGATCACCGAGCAGATCAGCAATGTGGTGGGAACCAGTCCTAAATTCCAGCGCATGGTCGTACCCTTCTTCTTTTTGGCCGCGAATAATGTTTCTCCGGCGCTGCGCGATGCAGTCGCGGATTCAAACGTTGCGGATGCCGCCCGCGGCGGCGGAGCATCCTCCAGTGTCAGGCCGGAAAGTCCCGTGCCCTGCTGCCTGTCGCCGGATTTCTTGAGGGCGTCGAGGAGCAGACTCATGGTTTGGATTTCTCGTTCTCGGCCTTCAGGTAGTCCGCCCCCGGGAGTTCATCGCGATACGCGCTGTAATCCCCGTCGAGGCTGGAATCCTTGATCACCACCGGGCGCAGGAAGATCACCAGTTCGGTCTTGCTCTTGGTGTCGTTACGGTTCTTGAACAGGTTACCCGCAACCGGCACGTCGCCCAGAACCGGGATGCCATCAGTCAGGTTGTTGATCTCGTCCTGCATCAGCCCGCCCAGTACTGCGATCTGGTTGTTCTCTATCTTCAGTACCGATTCCATCTCACGGGTCCGCAGTTGCGGGATCTTGCTGACGATTGCGGGGGTTGCGCAGTTCGAGACGCCGACTCCACAGGGATTGGCAAGGCTGGGGTTGGGATCGTTGACGTATCCCAGCAGACGCGTGATGGAGGGGCGCAGGTTGAGCAACACGGAATCGCTGTCGTTGATCTGCGGGGTCACGCTCATGGTGAAGCCGGTCGGGACCGTAACTGCGGTGGTCGTATAGGTGGTCGTGGTGGTGGTCTGGTTGGAGGTGGTATCGGCCTTGATGGTGAAATACACCAGGTTATCCACCACGCGCAGTACCGCGGTCTGGTTGTTCATCACACTGATCTTGGGGCTGGACAACACTTTTACGTCGCCGAACGAATCGAGCAGCGTGACCGCACCGCTCAGGTTGCCGAACTTGGACGTGGCATTGGTGTACTGGAGTTTGAACATGTTGCCGGTATTAGTGGCAGGCAAGCCGCCAGTCGCGAGCTGGGTCAATGTGAATCCTTTGGCGCCTGCGGCGATGGCCGACCAGTTGATACCCTGCTGGAAGTTGCTGTTCAGGCTCACTTCGGCGATGGTAGCTTCGATCAACACTTGGCGGCGCGCGCTGCGCATCACACGGGTGACGAACTCCTGGATCTTGTCATGCTGCTTGCCGGTGGCGCGCACCGTGATGATGCCGGCCTCGGGACTGGCAATGACAGAGGCGGCCAACAGCGTCTTGTAGTCCTTGTAGTCCTGGTCGCCGGCCTTGCCTTTGCTTTCTGTTTTCTTTGCGGATGTTTCGGAGGCAGCCTCACCCTTGACTTCCTCGCTCTTGGCGGCTTCTTCCTCTGCGGTCGAGGAGCGGCGACCCGCGACAATCTCCTTGTCGGTCTCGCGCAGGATGTCCTCGATGTTCTTGATCAGCGTATCCCAGAAGTGGTTCTTGGAAGTGTTCTTGATGGCGAGTTGCGAATTGTTGCCGGAGGTGCCGGTGCCGCCTACCTGGTTGGTATTGGTGATGCCGCCTTCCGAATCGCGCGACATGTTCACGTAGTCGATCTTGTAGCTGCGCAGGAAAGGCGTGTCCGGCATGACGATCAGATTGCCGTTCTCCAGTTCGTAGCGCATGTCGACCTGCTTGGAGATGCGGTCGAGGATCTGCGGCAGTGTCTGGTTGATGGCGTTGATCGTGACCACACCCTGAATGCCAGGGTGGATGTCGATGTTGACCTTGGCATCGCGCGCCAGCGCGAACAGGATGTCGCGCGCCGAGAGGCTGGTGACAACGACGCTGAAGGTCTCGACTTTTGCTGCGGGTTTGGGCGGCGGCAGGACGACTGCGCGCTTGCTGGGTTCGGGGATGCTGCCTGTGCTGGCGGGGGCTGTGTTGCTTTGCTGGATGTGCTTGTCGGACGGGGCAATCGGCTTCGTTCCGCAAGCCGCGAGCGCGATGCAAGCCGTATAAAGCAATACGCGAGTGTGCTTCATTCCCTATATCTCCCTGATGTTTCGGTGGAAGGTAGCATCATTTCCTGACCAGAGCAATATGCTTTTTGGCTTAATACTATTTTCCTTCAACCGCTTAAAGCGGGTTCTGAGAGTTTTCTAGCATGTGCAAAGTGGGGGCAAATGCATCCTTGTAACGCTGGGGCAAATTTTTCATCGCCGCCCTGGCCGTGTTGCTGTCGGCGTAGTGGCCGTACAGCACGCGGTAGCCGTCCTTGCCGCTCAATTTGATCGGCACGATGTATATCTCGGCCAGTTTTCCCAATCTTTGAGCCCTGCCGAGGAATCGTTCCATGCGTTCCGGGCGGATATCGTCGGTGTAGAACAGTTGGATGCTGATATTGCCGCGATCCGGCGCGGCCAGCAGCGCCTGGGTCGCTTCCAGACGCTGGTGCAGCTTGGGGTGCTGGTCTGCAAGTGGCGCAGTTTCGGCCGCTGCCTCAGTGACGGGAGGCGGGGTGGGGCGCTGGCGTTTGACCTTGACTGGGGCCTCCGCGACGCTGGCTGTTTTGACAGCGGCGGGCTCGACGGGCATCGCCGGGGCCGGTTCCGGAGGCTGTTCGACGGGGGCCGCGACGCTGGAGGCTGCTACCGCCATGCCTGTCGGCGCAACGACTTCCGATGCGGGTTGAGGCGCTGCGGCTGCTATTACCATCGGCTGCGCCACGGTGACGGTCTTTACAGCCGTTTCATTCGAGTGCTCCGAATTTGCGCTGCCCATGAACCAGCCCGCCCCCGCCAGGGTGGCGGCGAACAGGGCGACGCCGCCGGTCATGGCGAGTCCCTTGCGGTTGAGCCAGTTGTGCATGGGCACCATCTCACTGTCGCGGATGGCGGCCTGCACGTGGCGCACTTCGATGCGGTGGGCGTTCTCCACAAAGGCGGCGAGCAGCGACTTGTCGGCGAGGATGTTGACGCGGCGCATCAGGCCCTGTGAGGCCTTGCCGATCTGCAGCACGGCGGCGTTGGAGAAGATGTCGGGGCCTTTGTATCCGGCGGCGCGCATGCGGAACATCAGGTAGTCGTTGATGACCTTGCGCGAGATCGGCAGGATGTTGAAGTGGTGCACGATGCGGTCCTTCAACTGGCGCATGTTGCTCTGCTCCAGCTTTTCGTCGAGTTCGGGCTGGCCGAACAGCACGATCTGGATCAGCTTGTGCTTGCCGACCTGCAGGTTGTAGAGCAGGCGCAGTTCTTCCAGTGTGGCCAGCGGCATGGCATGCGCTTCGTCCACCAGCACCACGCAGCGTTCGCCGCGCTCGTACATGGCTTCGAGCTGATTCTGCAGCGTTTGCAGGATGATGTTGACGCGCTGGCCTTCGAGGTTGAGGTCAAGCCGGTCGGCGATGGCATACAGCAACTCGTCGCGCGACATGCTGGGGTTGGCCAGGTAGATGGCCTTGATGTTGGAGGGCAGGCGGTCCAGCAGCATGCGGCACAGCATGGTCTTGCCGCTGCCGACTTCGCCGCTGATCTTGACGATGCCTTCGCCGTCGGTGATCGCGTAAACCAGGGCGTCGAGAATCTCGCCGCGGTTGGCGCCGGAAAAGAAGAATTCGGTGACCGGGGTGATCTTGAAAGGCGGCTCGGTCAGGCCGAAGTGCTCCAGATACATCTGTTCCCCCTTTTACTGAATTTTATGCGCCTTGTGTTTTTGTATCGCTTCCATGCGGCTGTACAGCGTGGTGCGCGCGATCCCCAATAGCTTGGCGGCTTCGCTGACGTTGCCGTGAGCCATTTCCATGGCGGCGTCGATATAACGGGCAGTATAGCCCATCAGCAAGTCATCCAGATCGAAGTTGCCCTGCTGCAACACCAGCCGGGCATCGGCTACGGCATCGCCGGAAGAGGTGCCGGTGCCTTCCGGCAGCGGGTCGAATTCGGCTTCCAGTTGCTTCGCATTCACCTTGATGCCGGGATACTTGGTGGTCAGGCGGATGACGATGTTGCGCAGTTCGCGCGTGTTGCCGGGGAAGGGATAGCCCTGCCAGGCCTGCAGGGCCGCTTCATCCAGCTCGAAAACCGGGCGCTGTGCCTGCGTGGCGTAGAAACGGCTGAAATGCTCCAGCAGCAGCAGCTTGTCTTCGGCCAATGTGCGCAACGGCGGCACCTGGATGGTGAAGATGCTCAGGCGGTGATAGAGGTCGGTACGGAACGCGCCGGTGCGTGCGGCCTGGCGCAGGTCGCGGTTGGTGGCGGCGATGATGCGCGCGTTGCTTTTGCGCGTGGCGGCTTCGCCGACGCGCTGGTATTCGCCGTTCTCCAGCACGCGTAACAGCTTGGCTTGCAGTTCCTGCGGCATTTCGCCGATCTCGTCGAGGAACAGGGTGCCGTTCTCGGCTTTCTCGAAGAAGCCGATCTGCGCGCTGGTGGCGCCGGTGAACGCGCCCTTGGCGTGACCGAACAGGGTGGATTCGAGCAGATTGGGCGAGATGGCGGCGCAGTTGAGTACCACATGGGCGGTGTCGGGCGTGCCGCTCAGGCGTTGCAACGCGGCGGCGACCAGTTCCTTGCCGCTACCGGATTCGCCCTCGATCAGCACCGGATAGGGCGTCTTCGCATAAAGCTCGATCTGGCTGCGCATCGCCTGGATGGGCGGGCTGTTGCCGACGATGCCGAACTGCGACTGGCTGTCGGCCAATCCGGCCTGTTCGCTCTGCTGGATGCGCAGGGCATCCAGCAGCAGTTTGCGCAAGGTTTCGGGCGGGCAGGGCTTGGCGACGAATTCGATGGCGCCCAGGGTGCGCGCGTGGCGCGCGTTGCTTTCCTCGTTCTGCCCCGACAGCGTGACAACCTTGATGTTGGGCGAATGCGCCAGCAGTTCGGTGATGAGCCTGAAGCCTTCTTCCGGGCGGTGCGGCGTGGGCGGCAGGCCCAGGTCGACCAGCGCCAGTTGCGGCGGGCTATCCATGTCGCGCAGCAGGCGGATGGCCTGCGGGCGGTCTTCGGCCAGGTGGATGTCGAAATCGTCGCCCAGCACGAGGAGCAACGAGTCGCGAATGAGCGGATCGTCATCGACGATGAGCAGTGCAGGTAGTGTCACGAGATCGTCCGGTAACAAGGGGGAACGGGGCGCAGGATAGCCCGCAATCGCGCCAAGCTCAAGCTGAGAATGGCCGCGGCGTCGAGTATCTCAAGTTGTGGTGGGATCGCTGCGTGGTTTAGAATGCCCGCTCTTCAATGCGTGGCAGACCCGCAAGTGACCGCACCTCTGGTAGAAATCCGCGACGTCAATTTCGCCTACGACAACCGCCCCATACTCAAGGGCATCAACATGTCCATCCCGAAAGGGAAGCTGGTCGCCATCATGGGGCTGAGCGGTTGCGGCAAGACCACCATCCTGCGCCACATCGGCGGGGTGCTGAAGCCGACCGGGGGCAGTGTGAAGGTTGACGGGCAGGTTATGCACGAGCTGGATCACCATGGCTTGTATGCGATGCGCCGCAAGATGGGCATGCTGTTCCAGTTCGGCGCGCTGTTTACCGATATGACGGTATTCGACAATGTGGCTTTCCAGATGCGCGAACACACCGATCTGCCGGAAGAGGTCATCCGCGATCTGGTGATGATGAAGCTGCATGCGGTGGGATTGCGCGGCACGCACAACCTGATGCCGGCCGAACTGTCGGGAGGCATGGCGCGGCGAGTGGCGCTGGCGCGCACGATTGCGCTGGACCCGATGCTGATCATGTACGATGAGCCGTTCGCCGGTCTCGATCCGATCTCGCTGACCGTGGTGGGCGAACTGATCCGCAAGCTGAACGATGCGCTGGGGGCGACTTCCATCGTGGTGACGCATGATGTGCAGGAGTCGCTGAAGATCGTCGATTATGTCTATTTCGTTGCGGACGGCGCGATCATCGCGGAAGGAACGGCGGATGACATTCGCGCTTCCGGCGAGGCGTTCGTGAAGCAGTTCGTCCACGGCGAGATGGATGGTCCGATTCCGTTTCATTACCCCGGCGGGGATTACCGTCAGGATCTGGGAGTGCATGTCTGATGCCTATCACCAAGACTTTGAGAGCCATCGGCAGCCGCAGCGTCAATGCGGTGTGGCGTATCGGCTACGCCTCGCGTTTCTTCGTAATGACGCTGTTCTATTCCGGCCCCAGCTTCAAACGCTTCCGCTTGATCGTGAAAGAGATGTTTTCCAGCGGCGTGATGTCGCTCATCATCATCCTGGTGGCGGGCATGTTCGTCGGCATGGTGCTGGGACTGCAGGGCTTCGAGACGCTGAAGCGCTACGGTTCCGAATCGGCGCTGGGTTCGCTGGTGGCGCTGAGCCTGGTGCGCGAGCTGGGGCCGGTGCTGGCGGCGCTGCTGTTTGCCAGCCGTGCCGGTTCGGCGATGACGGCCGAGATCGGCCTGATGAAGGCCACCGAGCAGATATCGGCGATGGAAATGATGGCGGTCAACCCGATCGCGCGCGTTGTTGCGCCGCGTTTCTGGGCCGGGGTGATCTCCATGCCGCTGCTGGCGGCGCTGTTCTCGGCGATGGGCGTGTTCGGCGGCTATGTGGTCGGCGTGGTGCTGATCGGCGTCGACGAGGGCTCGTTCTGGTCGCAGATGCAGGCCTCGGTGGATTTCCAGCACGATGTGCTGAACGGCGTGATCAAGAGTTTCGTGTTCGGGCTGGCGGTCACCGCCATTGCCCTGTTCGAGGGTTACGATGCGCCGCCGACGGCGGAAGGCGTGTCGGGCGCGACGACGCGCACCGTGGTGCAGTCGTCGCTGGCGATATTGATGCTGGATTTCATTTTGACCGCGTTCATGTTTCGGGGAGATTAGGGTTATGGAACGGACTACACTGGATCTTTGGGTGGGCGCATTCGTCGTGGCAGGTCTTGCCGCGCTGGTGGTGCTGGCGCTCAAGGTCGGAAACCTGAGCACTTATAATGTGTCTGAGTCTTATCAGTTGCAGGCGCACTTCACCAATGTGGGCGGCCTGAAGCCGACCGCCTCGGTGAGGAGTTCCGGCGTGCTGGTGGGGCGGGTGACCAGCATTACGCTGGATACCGAGCGCTACGAGGCCAGGGTGACCATGAGCATAGACAAGCGCTACCAGTTTCCCAAGGACACCTTCGCCAACATCCTGACTTCGGGCCTGCTGGGCGAACAATATATCGGCCTGCTACCGGGCGGCGACGACGTGATGCTGAAGGAAGGCGAGGAGTTCAAGCAGACGCAGTCGGCGGTGGTGCTGGAAGACTTGATCGGCAAGTTCTTTACCACCAGCGTCGATGCGAAGTGATACACGGAAAACATCAATCATGAAGAAGACATTTGCAGTGTTGTGCGGTGTGTTGCTGCTGGGCGCCATGGCTGGCGTGCGCGCCGACGTGCCGGAGCCCGATGTGCTGATCAAGGATACGGTGCGCGAAGTGCTGGATATCGTGCGTAACGACCAGGAGTTGCGTGCTGGCAACCAGAAGAAGATGCTGGAACTGGTGGATGCCAAGGTGCTGCCGCATTTCAATTTCGAACGCATGACCAAACTGGCGGTGGGCAGGGCTTGGCGTACTGCCACGCCCGAGCAGAAACAGTCCTTGCAGTCGGAATTCCGCATTCTGCTGGTGCGCACCTATACCAAGGCGTTTACCTCTTATCGCGACCAGATCGTCGAGGTCAAGCCAGCCAGGCTGGACGGTGTCGCGACGGAAGTGACCATCAGGACCGAGATCGTGAAGCCGGGCGGGCAGCAGCCGATACTGGTGGATTACGACATGGAGAAGACCCCGAACGGCTGGAAGGTGTACGACCTGACGGTGGAGGGCGTGAGCCTGGTAACCAGTTATCGCGGCACCTTTGCCGACCAGATCAAGCAAGTCGGCATCGACGGCCTGATCAATACGCTGGTCGAGAAGAACCGGACCGCGGCAGAAAATGCCGTCAAGGCCGAACAGGCGGCCGTCAAATGATGCTGCGCGAAGGAGATGTGCTGCGGGTCTCCGGCAGCCTGACCATGGAAAGCATCGGTGCCGCATTCGGCGATGCCATGCAGCCGCTGGAGGGCAAGGCGTGGACCATCGATCTGGCGCAGGTCGAGACGGCCGATTCCGCCGCCGTGAGCATGTTGCTGGGCTGGATGCGCAATGCGCAACGTCACGGGGCGAAGCTGACTTTCGTCAACGTTCCCGGCAATCTGCTCAGCCTGGCCAAGCTGTACGGCGTGGCCGATGCGCTGCAATTGAATCACAAATCCAACTAAGCGCCATACCGGCGGCGAGAACAATATCCAATGCAAAAACTGGCAATTCAGGGCGGCAATCCCTTGCACGGCGAAGTGCGCATCTCCGGCGCCAAGAATGCGGCGCTGCCCATCATGTGTGCGTCATTGCTGACCGCAGAGACCTTGCGCCTGACCAACCTGCCCGACCTGCACGATGTCGGCACCATGCGCAAACTGCTGCAACAGATGGGCGTGGGCGCGGAGACGGCGGCGGGTGAGATCACCTTCAACGGTGGCAAGATCGACAACTGGGAAGCGCCCTATGACATGGTGAAGACCATGCGCGCGGCCATCCTCGTGCTGGGGCCGCTGGTGGCGCGCTTCGGTGATGCCAAGGTCTCGCTGCCCGGCGGCTGCGCCATCGGTTCGCGCCCGGTCGATCTGCACATCAAAGGCCTGCAGGCGATGGGCGCCGAGATTGCCATCGAACACGGCTACATCCACGCCAAAGCCAAGCGCCTCAAGGGCGCGCGCATCTTCTTCGATATCGTCAGCGTCACCGGCACCGAGAACCTGATGATGGCGGCGACACTGGCCGACGGTGTGACCGTGCTGGAGAATGCCGCGCGCGAACCGGAGGTGGTCGACCTGGCCAACTGTTTGCGCGCCATGGGCGCGAAGATCAGCGGCGACGGTACCGACACCGTCACCGTCACCGGCGTAGAAAAATTGCACGGCGCGACACATCACATCATGCCGGACCGCATCGAGAGCGGCACCTTCCTGGTGGCAGCTGCCGCGACCGGTGGCAGCATCACCCTGCGCGAGACGCGCGCGGACATTCTGGAAACGGTGCTGGAGAAACTCACCGAAGCGGGTGCAAAGATCAAGGTGGAAGGGGATGCCATCCATCTGGAGATGAAGGGGCGTCCGAAAGCGGTGAACGTGCGTACCGCACCGCATCCGGCCTTCCCCACCGACATGCAGGCGCAATTCATGGCGCTCAACTGCATCGCCGAGGGCAGCGCGATGGTGGTCGAGACCATCTTCGAGAACCGCTTCATGCATGTGCAGGAACTGCGCCGCCTGGGCGCGCAGATCGATGTCGAAGGCAACACCTCGGTGGTGAAAGGCGTCGACCACCTGGAAGGCGCGACCGTGATGGCGACCGACCTGCGCGCTTCCGCCTGTCTGGTCATCGCCGGGCTGGTGGCAAAGGGCGAGACCGTCATCGACCGCATCTACCACCTGGACCGCGGCTACGAGCACATCGAAGCCAAGCTGGGGCAGCTCGGTGCTAATATTCGTCGCCTGAAATAACACCCTCTCCCGGCGCTGACGCGCCACCCTCTCCCGCGAGCGGGAGAGGGGCTGGGGGAGAGGGTAATGCAATGAAAGATTGAAAACATGATCACCATCGCTTTATCCAAAGGCCGCATCTTCGATGAGACCCTGCCGCTGCTGAAAGCGGCCGGCATCACGCCGCTGGAAGACCCCGAGTCTTCGCGCAAGCTCATCCTGCCGACCAACCGCGCCGACGTGCGACTGATCATCGTGCGCGCTTCCGATGTGCCGACCTATGTGCAATACGGCGCGGCGGACATGGGTGTGGCGGGCAAGGACGTGCTCAATGAACATGGCGGCGAGGGTTTGTACCAGCCCATCGATCTCAACATCGCCAAATGCCGCATGATGGTCGCGGTGCGCAACGGCTTCGATTACGAGTCGGCGGTGAAGCAGGGCGCGCGCCTGCGCGTGGCCACCAAATACGTGAAGACCGCGCGCGAGCACTTCGCCTCCAAGGGCGTGCACGTCGACCTGATCAAGCTGTACGGCTCGATGGAACTGGCGCCGCTGGTCGGCCTGTCCGATGCCATCGTCGACCTGGTCAGCAGCGGTGCGACCCTGAAAGCCAACGACCTCAAGGCGGTGGAAGAGATCGTGCAGATCTCCTCGCGCCTGGTGGTGAATCAGGCCTCGTTGAAACTTAAACGCGAAACGATACAACCCATGCTGGATGCTTTTGCCGGAGCCGTAAAGTGAACATCACCAGACTATCCACCCAACAAGCCGATTTCGACGCCAGGCTGAACAAACTGCTGGCTTTCGAGGAAACCGCCGACGAGAAACTGGAAGCGACCGTCGCCGCCATCCTCGCCGACGTGAAATTGCGCGGCGATGCGGCCGTGCTGGAATACACGCGCAAATTCGACCGCCTGTCATTGCTGGATGCGGCCGCGATGGAGTTGCCCCAGTCCGAGTTGAAGGCGGCCTTCGACGGCTTGCCTGCCGACCAGAAGTCGGCGCTGCAACAGGCTGCCGAGCGCGTCACCGACTATCACAAGAAGCAGTTGCAGGCTTCCTGGAACTACCTCGACGACGACGGCACCATGCTCGGCCAGCAGGTCACGCCGCTGGACCGCGTCGGTCTATACGTGCCCGGCGGCAAGGCGGCCTATCCGTCTTCCGTGCTGATGAACGCCTTGCCCGCCAAGGTGGCCGGCGTGGCCGAGCTCATCATGGTGGTACCCACGCCGGACGGCGTGAAGAACCAGTTGGTGCTGGCGGCGGCACACCTGTCCGGCGTGGATCGCGTGTTCACCATTGGCGGGGCGCAGGCGGTGGGCGCATTGGCCTATGGCACCGCGACCATCCCCAAGGTGGACAAGGTCGTCGGCCCCGGCAATGCCTATGTGGCTTCGGCCAAGCGCCGCGTGTTCGGCGTCTGCGGTATCGATATGATCGCCGGCCCGTCCGAGATCCTGGTGATCTGCGACGGCAAGACCGACCCGGACTGGGTGGCGATGGACCTGTTCTCGCAGGCCGAGCACGACGAGCTGGCACAGGCCATCCTGCTGTCGCCGGACGCGGCTTTCATCGATGCCGTGGCGGCGAGTGCCGACAAGCTGCTGGAACAGATGCCGCGCAAGGACATCATCCGGACCGCGCTGGAGAACCGCGGCGCGCTGATCCATGTTGCGGACATGGATGAAGCCTGCGTCATCGCCAACCGCATCGCGCCCGAGCATCTGGAACTGTCGGTCGGCGACCCGCAGCTCTGGCTGCCCAAGCTCAAACATGCCGGGGCCATCTTCATGGGCCGTTACACCTCGGAATCGCTGGGCGACTATTGCGCGGGGCCGAACCACGTGCTGCCCACCTCGGGTACGGCGCGCTTCTCCTCGCCGTTGGGGGTATACGACTTCCAGAAACGCACCAGCCTGATCCATGTTTCCGCCCAGGGCGCCCGCAATCTGGGCGAGATCGCTTCTATCCTGGCTTTTGGCGAGGGTTTGCAGGCGCACGCCCAGTCGGCGTTGTACAGAAAAGGCCAGTGAAACTTTGGGTTGTGGATTCGGGGATGTTTAGGTAGAATCCGCGCCTCTTTGAAAAACTGGTTGGGGAAATTGTCATGGCACGCGTCTGTCAAGTAACGGGAAAAGGCCCCATGGTGGGCAACAACATCTCCCACGCGAACAACAAAACCAAGCGTCGCTTCTTGCCGAATCTGCAACGTCGCCGCTTGTGGGTCGAATCCGAGAATCGTTGGGTGTCTTTGCGCCTGACCAATGCTGCATTGCGCACCATCGACAAGAACGGCATCGACGCCGTCCTGTTCGAAATGCGCGCCCGCGGCGAGAAGGTATAAAGGAGAAACAATATGGCATCCAAAGGCGGACGCGAAAAGATCAAACTGGAATCCTCGGCAGGTACCGGGCATTTCTACACCACCAACAAGAACAAGCGCACCACTCCGGAGAAACTTGAGTTCATGAAGTTCGACCCGGTGGCACGCAAGCACGTCGCATACAAGGAAACCAAGCTGAAGTGATTCGGTGAAGTTCCGGTATGAAAAAAGCCCGCATCGTTGCGGGCTTTTTTGTGCATGCTTATTAGTGTTGTTGTAGGATGGGTTGAGCGCAGCGATACCCATCAAGAAATCGATGGGTATCGCTGCGCTCAACCCATCCTACGTTGCTGCAAGGTTCAGGCCGCGACCCAGTCTTGTGCTTCCTGGTAATCCCCGAACGCGCGGATATCCGCATCCACGAACAAACGCGACAGCCAGGCCTGCCAGGTCAGCCACTGGTCGTCGGTGACGACGGCGATCTTGCTGAAATCGTGGTTGTGCTCGCGGCTGAAGAACTTGATCTCCTCCCAGGCTACATCGGCGGTGTAATCCAGCATGCCGCGCAGGTCGAACAACAGGCTCACCTTGCCGCCGCTCTTCAGCTTGTACAGCGCATGCTCCTCGAACTGCTTGAAGTCGGCGAGGGTGAATTCGCCCATGACGGCGATGTTGACGAGGTTGTTCTTTTCTTCGATGGTGATCATTTGCGTACCTCTGTGTGGGTTGGTGCCAGGCGCAAGCTTAACATGCCGCTGGCGATGATGAACGCGATGCCCAGCCAGGCGCTCAAGCTCAGCAGTTCCTGCCAGAACAGCAGGCCGAACAGGGCCGAGAACACGATGGTGCTGTAGGCCAGGCTGCCGACCACCAGCGTCTGTCCGGTGCGGTAGGCGCGGGTCATGGCGAGTTGGGCGAAAGTGGCGGATGCACCCAGCGCGACCAGCAGCGGCAAATCGGCCAGCGCGACCGGATGCAGGGTGTCCTGCAACATCCACACGCCGCTGACCAGCGTGGCGATCAGGTTGAAATAGAACACCACGCGCATGCCTGGCTCGCCCAGCATGCCGAGTTGGCGCACGTTGAGCAGGGCAAAACCGGCCAGGAAGCCGGAGGCCAGCCCCAGCAGACCGCTGGTGAACTGCTCGCGCTCCAACGTTGGATGCAACAGCAGCACCACGCCGACAAAGCCCACCGCCAGCGACGTGCTCAACGGCATGTGGAACTTCTCTTTCAGCACCAGCACGGTCAGGGCGGAGAGGAACAGCGACGAGGTGTAGTTGAGTGTGATGGCGGTGGCCAGCGGCAACACGGCGATGCAATGAAAGAACAGCATCATCGCCAGCGTGCCGGTAATCCCGCGCCACAGGTGCCCGCTCCAGTGCCTGGTGTGCAGTTTGACGCGCTGCTGGTGCAGCATGGCGTACACGATCAGCAGGCCGAAGAAAGAACGGTAGAACACCAACTCGCTGGTGGAGAAACGCGGCGCGCCGAGCTTGACCAGCACGCCCATGCAGGCGAATAACAGCCCTGCGACCAGCATCCACAATGAACCCATGTTGTCTCGTCATCCCCGCTTGCGCGGGAATGGCATCGTTATTTGATATGCGGTCCGAGGTTGCGCATCAGCCACTCGTGGTAATGCAGCATGCCGTCCTCGGTGGGCGACTGGTAAGGGCCGACTTCTTCGACGCCCTGCTTGTACAGGGCGCGGCGGCCTTCATGCATGCGCAGGCAGATGACGTCGTCCTCCACCGCCGTTTCGCGGTAGGCTTTCTTCTCCGCCTCGATGTACTCGCGCTCGAACAGCACGATATCTTCGGGATAGTAGAACTCCACGATGTTGGCGCAATGGTCCGTGTCGCGCGGCACCACGGTGCTCACCACCAGCGTGTTCGGATACCACTCGACCGTGATATTGGGATAGTAGGTCAGCCAGATCGCGCCGTATTTCGGCATCTCGCCCTTGCTGTAGCGGTGGATCTGTTTGGCCCATTGTTCGTACACCGGGCTGCCGGCCTTCTTGTGCAGGTCGTTGATGCCCACGGTCTGCACGCTGAAGTTCTCGCCGAAGGTCCACTTCAGGTCGTCGCAATTCACCAGTTGGCCCAAGCCCGGGTGGAAGGGCACCACGTGGTAGTCTTCCTGATAGACCTCGATGAAGGTCTTCCAGTTGAAGTTGTATTCGTCGATCTCCACCCGGTCCAGCATATAGCCGGAGAAGTCGATTTCGTCGAAGGCGGGCATGTTGGCCAGATCTTTGGCGATGTCGCGCTTGCCCGCGAACAGCAGGCCTTTCCAGTTCTGCAACGGCGTCTTGTTCAGGTGCAGGCAGGGATTGTTCGGGAAGTGCGGTGCGCCGATCAGTTCGCCGTCGTTCTTGTAGGTCCAGCGGTGCAGCGGGCACACGATGTTCTTGGCGGTACCGCGACCCTCTAGCATGGTGGCCTGGCGGTGGCGGCAGATGTTGGAGAGCAGTTCCACGCCGCTCTCGTTGCGCACCAGCATCTTGGCTTTGTTCATCCAGTCGATCACATGATAGTCGCCGAGGTTGGGCACCATCAGTTCATGGCCGACGTAGAGCGGGCCGGCGTCAAGCAGCACTCGCTGCTCTATCTCCAGCACCTTGGGATCGAAGTACCAGCGTAACGGCGGCTGTGCGGAAACGGGATTGAATTGCTTTAACTTGGCGATTTCGGACATGCCCCCACCCTTTGCAGAATGAATTGTGATGAATAAGGGAGCGGGGATTGTCCCCGAAATCCGGAGGGGGGGCAATAAAAATTGGCCCTGTGTAGTGTGCTTGGGTAAAATGCCGTCCTTACGCGGATACGGATGCATATGGGAATCGAGATGGCGGCAAAAACCGGCAAGACACAGAGTTTCGAAGCGGCACTGTCCGAACTGGAACAGGTCGTGGCGGACATGGAGTCCGGCAAGCTGGCGCTGGAAGATTCGCTGGCGGCCTATAAACGCGGCGCGGAACTGCTGGCGCAGTGTCGTTCGCGCCTGGACGATGCGCAACAGCAGGTGCGCGTGCTGGAAGAGGGCGTCCTCAAGGATTTCAGCGCATCCAACGGGCAAGGCGAATAGCCTCCATGATAATGACACACCATGTCCGCTTCCCTCACCTCAATCCTCTCCCGCAAGCGGGAGAGGAGGCGAACGAATCGCTACGCGAATTTCGCGTAAACGATGCAAATTGACGATGTCCGACTTCACTTCCTGGGTGTCCACCCA
Organism: Gammaproteobacteria bacterium; assembly: GCA_018813765.1. Lineage (GTDB taxonomy): Bacteria > Pseudomonadota > Gammaproteobacteria > Burkholderiales > Gallionellaceae > Sideroxyarcus. Next base: position 96,396 of record JAHJBC010000013.1, read on the forward strand.
TCAATCCCGTTTTGAAAACGTTCTGAAGCGTCTGCTGCCGCAGGCCGATGCAACGCCGCAGCGTCTGCACGCCGCGATGCGTTACAGCGTGCTGGATGGCGGCAAGCGCGTGCGTCCGCTGCTGGCTTATGCAGCAGGGGAATTGAGCGGTGCTTCGACCGAACGTGTCGAGATCGCGGGTGCCGCGGTCGAGCTCATCCACGCCTATTCGCTGGTGCATGACGACATGCCGTGCATGGATGACGATGTGCTGCGCCGTGGCAAACCGACCTGCCATGTCGAGTACGACGAGGCGACCGCGTTGCTGGTGGGAGACGCGTTGCAGAGTCTGGCGTTCCAGTTGTTGTCGGAGAACCGCCTGAGCGTCGATGCGAACAGGCAATTGCAGATGGTGAAGCTGCTGGCCGCGGCTTCCGGTTCGAACGGCATGGCGGGCGGGCAGGCCATCGACCTCGCCAGCGTCGGCAAGCAACTGACGCTGCCCGAACTGGAACAGATGCATATCCGCAAGACTGGCGCACTGATCCGCGCTGCCATCCTGCTTGGCGCGTATTGCGGCGACATGGGCAAGGAACAGATGGATGCGCTCGACCATTACGGCAAGTGCGTTGGACTGGCCTTTCAGGTGGTGGATGACATCCTCGACAGCGAGGCCGATACCGCCACGCTGGGCAAGACCGCCGGCAAGGATGCCGACAACGACAAACCGACCTATGTGACCCTGCTCGGCGCAGCCGAGGCGAAAAAGATGGCGGCCGGCTTGCATGCCGAGGCATTGGATTCGCTGGCGGGATTCGGCGCTCCGGCGCTCCGGCTGCGCGAACTGGCCGACTTCATCGTGATGAGAAAGTATTGATGTACCCGCTACTGCAAACTATCGACAGCCCCGACGACCTGCGCAAACTGGAGCGCGAGCAATTGCCGCAACTGGCAGACGAATTGCGCGCCTTCATGATCGAGTCGGTGAGCAAGACCGGCGGGCACCTGTCTTCCAATCTCGGTACGGTCGAACTCAGCATCGCGCTGCATTACATCTTCGACACGCCGGAAGACCGGCTGGTATGGGATGTGGGCCACCAGACCTACGCTCACAAGATACTGACCGGACGCCGCGAGGCGATGAGCGGGCTGCGCATGGCGCACGGTATCTCCGGCTTTCCCAAGCGCAACGAGAGCAAATACGACGCCTTCGGCACCGGCCATTCCAGCACCTCGATCTCGGCCGCACTGGGCATGGCGGTGGCGGCGCAACTGTCGGGCAGGGACAGCCGTTCCGTGGCCATCATCGGCGACGGCGCGCTGACCGGCGGCATGGCGTTCGAGGCGCTCAACAACGCGGGCGCGATGAATGCGAACCTGCTGGTCATCCTCAACGACAACGACATGTCGATCTCGCGCCCGGTCGGCGCGCTCAACAACTATCTGGCCAAACTGATGTCGGGCCGTTTCTACGCGGCGATGCGGCGCGGCAGCGAGAAGATGCTCAAAGGCATGCCGCCGGTGCTGGAGTTCGCCAAGCGCGCTGAGGAGCACTTCAAGGGCATGGTCATACCGGGCACGCTGTTCGAGGAGTTCGGCTTCAACTACATCGGTCCCATCGACGGCCACGATCTGGACACACTGGTCGACACCCTGGGCAATATCCGCAAGCTGGAAGGCCCGCAGTTCCTGCACATCGTCACGCAAAAGGGCAAGGGCTATGCTCATGCCGAAGACGATTGCGTGCTGTACCACGGCGTCGGCAAGTTCGACCCCGACCACGGCATCAAGCCGAAGGTGGATAGCAAGCCGAGTTACACGCAGGTATTCGGCGACTGGCTGTGCGACATGGCGGCAGCGGACGAGCGACTGGTCGGCATCACCCCGGCGATGTGCGAAGGGTCGGGCATGGTCGAATTCGCCGAGAAATACAAGGAGCGCTATTTCGATGTCGGCATCGCCGAGCAGCATGCACTCACCTTTGCGGCCGGCATGGCCTGCGACGGAATGAAGCCGGTAGTGGCGATCTACTCGACCTTTTTGCAGCGCGGCTACGACCAGCTCATCCACGATGTCGCCATTCAGAATCTTCCGGTGGTATTGGCCATCGACCGCGGCGGTCTGGTCGGCGCGGACGGCGCGACCCACGCAGGCAGTTTCGATCTTTCCTATTTGCGCTGCGTGCCCAACATGACGGTGATGACACCGGCGGACGAGAACGAATGCAGGCAGATGCTCTCCACTGCGTTCCAGCTCGGCACGCCGAGTGCGGTGCGCTATCCGCGCGGCACCGGCCCCGGCGTGGCAATACAACCGAGTCTGCAGGCATTGCCGGTAGGCAAAGGCGAAGTGCGGCGTAAGGGGCGCAATGTCGCCATCCTCGCGTTTGGCTCCATGCTGGCGCCCGCGCTGCAGGCCGCAGATCAGCTCGATGCCACGGTCGCCAATATGCGCTTCGTCAAACCGCTGGATGAGGAATTGGTGCTGAAACTTGCACGCGAACATGCGCTGCTGGTCACGGTGGAAGAAAATGTCGTGCAAGGCGGCGCGGGCAGCGCGGTGGCGGAATGTCTGGCGCAACAAGGCATCGCCATTTCGATGCTGCATCTGGGGTTGCCGGATCAATTCCTGGAACAGGGTGATCCCGTGCAGATGTTGGCCGATTGCGGACTGGATGCGGTCGGGCTGGTGCGGGCGATAGACGCTGCGCTGGCAAGGAAGGCGTGACCCCGAAGGGTTGGCGATGATGCGGAAGCAGTTACGGTGGCTGGCGATTTGCGCGCTGTTGGCAGCGAGCCCGGCCTTCGCTCTGGACAAGGTTTCGCTGCAACTCAAGTGGACCCACGCCTTTCAGTTCGCCGGATATTACGCGGCGCTGCAACAGGGCTACTACCGCGATGCGGGACTGGATGTGAATATCGTCGAGGCCTCGCCCGCCACCCACCCGGTGGACGAGGTACTTCAGGGCAGGGCGCAATACGGGGTGGGCACCAGCAGCCTGTTGCTCGAACGCGCGGCGGGCAAGCCGGTGGTGGCACTGGCCGTGGTGTTCCAGCAGTCTCCCTACGAAATTTACGCAGCGCCGCAAATTCACAATCTGCGCGACCTGATCGGCAAGCGTCTGATGGCGGAGCCGCAATCGGACGAGTTGCTCGCCTACCTGAAGAAAGAAGGCATCCCGATCGACAGTATCAAGCTGATTCCGCATAGCTTCGATGCGAATGGCCTGATCAGGGGCGATGCCGAGGCGATCACGGGCTACATCTCCGACGAGCCTTTCTACTTCAGCCGGGCGCACTATTCCTACCAGACATTCAGCCCGCGTTCCGTGGGCATCGACTTCTACGGCGACAATCTGTTCACTTCGGAAAAGGAATTGCACGAACATCCCGCGCGGGTGAAGGCTTTTCGCGCGGCCAGCCTGCGCGGCTGGCAATATGCCAAGGAACACCCGCATGAAGTGATCGACCTGATCCTGGCGAAATACACCAAGATCCACAAACGGGACTACCTTGATTTCGAATCGCACCAAATGGTGCCCCTGTTGCAGCCCAACCTCATCGCCATCGGCTACATGAACCCAGAGCGTTGGCAGAACATCGCTGATACTTATGCCGATCTCGGCCTGATGCCGCCCGGCTATTCGCTTGCGGGCTTCCTGTACGACGATACAGAGCCTGACCTGACCTGGGTTTATCGCGGTTTGGCTATCACTCTGCTGGCGATCAGTCTTATCGTGATCGTGACGCTGTATGTCCTGAGCATCAATCGCAAGCTGCGCATCAGCCAGCAGGAGTTGTCGAAAAGTGAAAAGCATTACCGCCTGCTGGTTGAGAATATGCGCGACGTGGTGTGGATACTGGATCCCGTCACCTTGCGCTTCCGCTATGTCAGTCCGACGGTCGAGGGCTTGCGTGGTTTTACGGCAGAGGAAGTGATGCGCGAGCCGCTGGATGCCGCTCTCTCTCCTGAATATGCCGCACAACTCAAGCTCCAGATACAGCGCAATGTGGCCGAATTCATATCCGGCAACGCCCCCGACCAGGTTTATGTCGAGGAAATATGCCAGCCGCGCAAGGATGGTTCCTGGGTGTGGACCGAAGCAATCGCCAAATATTATCGCAACGAGGAGACCGGCCAAGTCGAAATACACGGCGTGACGCGCGATATTTCAGAGCGCAAGCAGCAGCAAGAGGCGCTGAAAGAATCCGAAACAAAACTGCGTGCGCTGTACGAATCCACCAGCGATGCCGTCATGCTGCTGGACGAAAAAGGCTTCTCCGATTGCAATCCGGCGACATTGGCGATGTTCGGCTGTGCCTCGAAAGAAGAATTCTGTACGAAGCATCCGGCCGACCTGTCGCCGTCCGAGCAGCCCGGCGGCGCGAGTTCAAGGATGCTGGCGGACCAACGGATAGCCGATGCCATCAGGAATGGCAGCCAGCATTTCGAGTGGGTGCATAGGCGCATCGACACCGGCCTGCCGTTCCCGGCGGACGTACTGCTCAATGCCATGAACATCAAAGGCCGAATGGTGCTGCAAGCGGTGGTGCGCAACATCACCGAACGCAAGCAGGCGGAAGATAAGATCAAGCACCTGGCTTTCTATGACACATTGACCGGTCTGCCCAACCGCATGCTGCTTAATGATCGTTTGCAACAGGCTTTGGTGGCAGCCAAGCGGGAAGGTCGCCGGGGCGGGTTGATGTTTGTCGACCTTGACCGGTTCAAACAAGTCAACGACACGCTTGGTCATGATGTCGGCGACGAGTTGTTGCAACAGGCGGCGGCGCGTATGCAGGGCTGCGTGCGCGCATCGGACACCGTGGCGCGTATCGGCGGGGACGAATTCATCGTGCTGTTGCGCGTCATGGAGACCGCACAGGATGCCATCAACGTCGCCGAAATAATCCGCGCCGTATTGCGTCTGCCTTTTGAATTGGCCGGGCAGCAGTTGGAAATCTCTTGCAGCATCGGCATCGCGCTCTATCCTGAGCATGGCAACGATGCGGTCGAACTCTCCAAACATGCCGACATCGCCATGTACCGCGCCAAAGATGGCGGACGCGACAGCGTGTGTTTGTATGAAGACCTTGCAAATCCTAATGTCTAATGTTTGATTAAATTTATCGGACAGGCGATATAATTGTTCCAGTTGAAGATTATTTGAAAGTCCATTATGAATCTCCCCATCGCAGATGTACAAAGCAGTGCCGACACCCGCCAACTGGCGATCAACAAGGTCGGCATCAAGAGCATCCGTCATCCTATCCAGGTCAAGGACAAGAGTCTGGGCGTGCAGCACACCATCGCCACCTTCAACATGTACGTGCACCTGCCGCACAACTTCAAGGGCACGCACATGTCACGTTTCGTGCAGATATTGAACCAGCACGGCCGCGAGATATCGGTGGAATCGTTCGAGAGCATCCTGCGCGAGATGGTGGAGAAGCTGGAAGCGAAATCCGGCTACATCGAGATGTCCTTCCCTTATTTCGTCAACAAGACCGCGCCGGTTTCGGGCGTGCAGAGCCTGCTGGATTACGACGTCACCTTCACCGGCGAGATCGAGAATGGCGCTTACCGCTTCACCATGAAGGTGTTGATCCCGGTGACCAGCCTGTGTCCGTGCTCCAAGGAGATCTCCGACCGCGGCGCGCACAACCAGCGCTCGCACGTCACCCTCACCGTGCGTACCCGCAGCTCGGTGTGGATCGAGGAAGTGGTGCGCTTCGCCGAGGACCATGCATCGAGCGAGCTGTACGGCTTGCTCAAGCGGCCGGACGAGAAGTTCGTCACCGAGCATGCCTATGACAATCCCAAGTTCGTCGAGGATATGGTGCGCGACGTGGCGGCGGTGCTGAACGCCGATGAGCGCATCGAGGCTTACACCGTCGAATCGGAGAACTTCGAGTCGATACACAATCATTCGGCGTACGCTCTGATCGAGCGGGACAAAACAAAGGCCTGAGTGCCGGAAAAACTCAGCACTGAAATGAACCCCGTCGCCATCTTCCGCCACTCCCACACCGAAGGCGCCGGCCACTTCGCGTTGTTTCTCAACCAGCAAAACATCCCCTGGCAGATGATCCACGTCGACCTTGGCGAAGCCGTGCCGTCCGATGCGGCTGCCTTCAGCGGGCTGGTGTTCATGGGCGGGCCGATGAGCGTGAACGACGACCTGCCGTGGATACCGAAGGTGCTGGCGCTGATCCGCGATGCCTACGCGAAGGACATTCCACTGCTCGGCCATTGCCTTGGTGGGCAACTCATGTCCAAGTCGCTGGGCGGTGTGGTGACGAAGAATCCGATCAAGGAGCTGGGCTGGGGCAAAGTGAACGTGGCCGACAATGCCACGGCGCACGAATGGTTCGGCGACATCAGGCAATTCGATTCATTCCACTGGCATGGCGAAACCTTCAGCCTGCCGCAGGATTCGGTGCATCTGCTGTCCAGCGCGCATTGCGCCAACCAGGCCTGGGCCATCGGCAAACATCTGGCCATGCAATGCCATGTCGAGATGACCGAACAGATGATCCGCGACTGGTGCCGCGTCGGCGCCGACGAGATCGCTACCAACCTCAACAGTCCCGCCGTGCAAACGGCCGAGACCATGCAGGCGCAGATGTCCGAAAAACTTCCGCATCTCCACAAAGTGGCCGAGCAACTCTACCGGCACTGGCTGCATGGCATCGGGGCCGGAACGCGCTAGAATGCGCCATGGCCTTCGTCGTCGCTGAAAACTGTATCCGCTGCAAATACACCGACTGTGTCGAAGTGTGTCCGGTGGACTGCTTTCGCGAGGGCGAGAACTTCCTGGTGATCGATCCGGACGAATGCATTGACTGCGCCTTGTGCGTGCCGGAATGTCCGGCGGGGGCGATCTACGCGGAAGACGATGTGCCGGAAGGGCAGAAGATGTATATCGCATTGAATGCCGAACTCGCCAGGCTCTGGAAGCCCATCGTCGAAAAGAAAGACGCGCCTGCCGATGCTGACGAATGGCTCAATGTGAAAGACAAGCTTCAGTATCTCAAGCGGTGAGTCAGGCAAGCGCCCAATTCGACCGCGTCGCCCAGCGCATCCTTGCTGCGCATCCCGCGCCCGCCCTGCGCGGCATCACCATCCTCCTGCCCAACATGCACGTTGCCCAGCCGCTGGCGCGGGCACTGATGCACGTTGCCCAAACGCCTGCCATTTTGCTGCCGCAGATGGCGACCTTGAACGAATGGGCGCAAAGCGTTGCGCTTGATGGCGCAGTCGCCACCGACAGCCAGCGTAGCGCCTTGCTCTACCAGCAACTGCGCAAGCTGCAATGGTTCGAGAACGCCGAGCTGTGGAGCATGACGCAGGAACTGCTCAAGCTGTTTGATCAACTCACCCATTCCCTGCGCGAATTGCCGGGCGATGCCGAATCTTTCGCCGCTGTCGTGCAAAAGGCCTACCAGGCCAGGCAGAACACCACGCTGCAACTGGAAGCGCGGCTGGTGTTCGAGCTATGGCATGCGATGCAGGAAGGGGCGGAGCTGGATGCCGCGCGCGCCTATCAGCAAAGGTTGGCAAAGCTGGCGCAGCAGGCGGATCGGCCGCTGTATGTATTGCGTGCCTCGGAGTGGGATGCGGTCGAGCAGCGCTTCCTCGATGAATATGAACAGCGGGCGGTGGTGAAGGTGTTTGACCTGCGCGAGATGGGGCAAAGCCCGTTCCTTCCCCCTTGCAGGGGGAAGAGTAGGATGGGGGTAGAGTCGGATTCATCCACGGTTTCTACCCCCACCCCAGCCCTCCCCCTGCAAGGGGGAGGGGGCCTGAAATTCTTCGCCGCCACCTCTCTGGAGCAAGAAGCCAGAGCCGCCGCCATGCAAGTACGCCTCTGGCTGCAACAGGGGAAACAGAATATCGCCATCGTCGCGCAAGATCGCGTAGCGGCGCGCCGTTTGCGTGCCCTGCTGGAACGCGCCGAAGTGCTGGTGGCGGACGAGACCGGCTGGACGTTTGCCACACTGTCGGTCAGCAGCGTGCTGGATCGCTGGCTTACCGCGCTGCAAAGCGACTTCTACCATCACGATCTGCTCGACCTGCTCAAGTCGCCGTTCATCTTCGCCGACATGGCGGCGGGCGAGCGCAAGTCCGCCGTGTATCAACTCGAACAACTGCTGCGTCAACAGGGTGTGGTTGCCGGGCTGGAAAAATTCAGCATGCTGACCGAGCATGAAGTGCTTCTGCATCAACCGCTGGCGCGTCTGCGCCAGGCGGCGGCCTTGCTGGAACAGGGCAAGAAAAAAACGCTGGCGGAATGGCTGGTGGCGTTGCAGCAGAGTCTGGAAGTGCTGGGCATAGCCAAGGGCTTGCAGCAGGACGAGGCGGGGCAGCAGTTGCTGCGCGCGCTAGAAACCTGGCAGCAGGAACTGCACGGTGACGACGGCCGTTACCGTTTCGCCGAATGGCGGCGCTGGTTGGCGCAGCAACTGGACATCGAGACCTTTCGCGACAGCAGCATCGACAGCCCGGTGTGTTTCACCCACCTGGCGGCCACGCGCTGGCGTGCCTTTGATGCGGTGTTGTTGTTGGGCTGCGATGCCGACCATCTGCCGAGTGCGGGCGACGGCGGGCGCTGGTTCAACGATGCGGTGCGCGCAGCACTGAACCTGCCCACGCGCGCTTTCCACGCGCAAAGGCAACATGACGACTTGCGCGCCTTGCTGGCGATGAACGACACCGTGCTGGTCACCTGGCAAAAAGACAAGGACGGCGAAGCGCGGCTGTTGAGTCCGTTCTTGCAGTTGCTGCACGACGAACTCACTGCGGCGTCCTTACTCCTTCCCCCATGCAGGGGGAAGGCTGGGATGGGGGTAGAAGCTGGGGTACAGAACGACTCTACCCCCACCCTATCCCTCCCCCTGCAAGGGGGAGGGGATGAGGGGGAGTTGCTGGCCTTGCTGGAATTGGAAGATGCGCAGAGTGTGGCATTGCCGTTGGCGACACAACCCGCGCCTGCCGTGGCGGCCGCGTCGGTTCCCGCGAGCGTTTCCATCAGCGGCTACAACTCGCTGGTCGCCTGCCCCTACCAGTTCTATGCGCGACACATCCTGAAACTCAACGAACTCGACGAAGTGCCCGAGGCCATCGAGAAACGAGACTACGGCGAGCGCGTGCACGGCATCCTGCAACGCTTCCACGAGCAGTACCCGGTGGTGAGCGGGAATGACAGGATCGAAATGGAAACTGCCCTGCGCCGCATCAGCGAAGAGTTGTTCGCCGATCTGCTGGCGCAGGATTTCGCCGCGCGCGCCTGGCTGGCGCGCTGGTACAAATCTTTGCCTGCGTATCTGGAATGGCAGACGGAAGCCGAGGTCGAAGGCTGGCGCTATGCCGAGGCCGAGAGCAAGTTCGACTGGCAACTGGAAGGTGTTCGCTTGCGCGGACGCATCGACCGGCTGGATGTGCGCGGCGATGAAAAAATGGTGCTGGACTACAAGACGCAGAACGAGCAACTGCTGCGCAACAAATTGAAAGAGCCGGGCGAAGATGTGCAACTCGCGTGCTATGCCTATGCGCATGAAGCGGCGGTTGCGGCGTTCGTCAGCATCGATGATGGCAAGGTGAAACTGATCACCCCCAAGGACGATGTGCCGCTGCTGGCGCAGCTCAATGTTGAGCGTCTGGAAAATGTGATGGCTGAGATGCGGAGCGGGGCGGGGTTGCCTGCGAACGGGATCGATCAGGCTTGTATGCACTGTGAGATCAGAGGCGTGTGCAGGAAAGGGGAGTGGTGATGCTCGTGCAAGCTGCGCAACCTTATCGTCATTCCGGCGCAGGCCGGAATCCAGTCAATCGACAAATCCGCACAGCGGACAAAGCCATGGAGCAGTCTCGCTTCGCGAGAATTACTCTATTTTACTGGATTCCGGCCTGCGCCGGAATGACGGGATTGGAGAGGGTGGATGACTAACCACATCGCCCTCGACCCCACCCGCAGTGTCGTCGTCGAAGCCTGCGCCGGCAGCGGCAAGACCTGGTTGCTGGTGTCGCGCATGGTTCGCCTGCTGCTGGACGGGGCGCAACCTTCGCAGATACTTGCCATCACTTTCACGCGCAAGGCGGCGCAGGAGATGCAGGCGCGCCTGCAGCAATGGTTGCGCGATCTAGCGTTGGGCGATGAGGCGTCGGTGCGAACCTTCTTCGCCGAGCGCGGTATCCCGGAGCTGGGTGACGAGCAAATACAGCGCGCCCGCAATCTATACAAGGAAGTGCTGCTGGCCCAGCCCGGCATCACTATCAGCACCTTCCACGGCTGGTTCATGCAGGTGTTGCAGCGCGCGCCGTTGAATGCCGACGTGATGCAGGGCTTGTCGCTGCTGGAACGCGCGGGAGCCGAGCAGGAGGAAGCCTGGGAAGAATTGCTGGAGCAGATGCGCAAGCAGCCGGACGGTACGGAAGCGCAGTACATGCAAAGGCTGTTCGGTGAATACGGCCTGTTCACTGCGCGCAAACTGCTGTTCAACTTCCTTGGCAAACGCGCCGAGTGGTGGGCCTACACGCAGGGGCAGGTCGATACGCTGGCTTTCGCATTGAATAAACTGCGCCACGACCTCGATGTGGATATGGAGTTCGATCCGGTGGAAGACTGGGGCATGTGCGGCATCAGCGAGGAGTCGCTGTTTGCCTTCATCCACTATCTGGGGCGCGACGGCACCGAGGTGCAGAAGGGGAAAGCCGGTGAGCTGGAGCGCGCCTGGACCGACACCGCGCCCGAGTCGCGCTTCGATGTCATCTGGCCGCTGCTGTTCACGCAGGCAGGCGAACCGCGCAAACTCAAGGCGACCAAGAAGCAGGATGAAACGAAATTCAGCAAGGTGCTGTCCATGCTGCACGAGAACATGCAGATGGTGCGCGATATCCTTGCCGACCAGCAGGCATTCCGTCACAACGAAGCCGTGCTGCATTGCGGTGTCGCCTTCCTCGACCGCTATCAGGCGCTCAAGGCACAAAAGCAGCAGATGGATTTTTCCGATCTGGAATGGCAACTGTGCCGCCTGCTGCAACAGAGCGAACACGCCGAGACCATGCAATACAAGCTCGACAGCCGCTACCGCCATGTGCTGCTGGACGAGTTCCAGGACACCAACCCGCTGCAATGGCAGATATTGCGCGCGTGGTTCGATGCGGCGGTGGCGGTGGATTCGCAACCCACCGTGTTCGTCGTCGGCGACCCCAAACAATCCATCTACCGCTTCCGCCGCGCCGACGCGCGCCTGTTCGGCGTGGCGCGCGAATACCTGCAGGAACATTTCGCCGCCGCGACCCTGGGCAACAGCCTCACACGCCGCAACGCGCAGCCGGTGGTCGATGCGGTGAATGCAGTGTTTCGCGAACAGCCGGATGGTTTCGAGTTCGTCGAGCACCAGACACACCAGAAGGAGTTGCCTGGTTATGTGCTGGTGTTGCCGCTGGCAGATGTTGAGCATAATAAAGCGGTGGTCATGGAGAAAATGCCTCCACTTTTGTTGCGCGATCCGTTAACTACTTCAAGAGTTGATGCGGCAGAAGGAGCGCGCGAAATTGAGGCAGAGCAGTTCGCTGCTCATATTGCTCGAATCGTGAGTAACTGGGTTGTGACTGAAGAGGGTAGAGAGCGCCGGGCCAACTACGGCGACATCATGGTGCTGGTGCGCAGCCGTACCCATCTGCAAGTGTACGAAGAAGCCCTGCGCGCAAGACATATTCCCTTCCTCAGCTCACGGCGCGGCGGCCTGCTCGATGCGCTGGAAGCAGAAGACGTACAGGCGCTGCTGACTTTCCTCATCACCCCCTTTGCAGACATCAAACTGGCGCAGGTGCTGCGCACGCCGATCTTTTCGTGCAGCGATGGTGATCTGATGAGCTTGGCGCTAAATAGTGCCAAGTTCGGAACACTGAGTAGCGAGGGTGGCGCGGAGGTTTCTGCGCAGCACGCAGCACTCAGCACTCACCTTTCCTGGTGGCAACGCCTGCAATATTTGGAAACACCATCGCCTGCATTAAGCCGCGCCGCCGAACTACTGCAACGCTGGCTCGCCCTCGCCGACAAACTCCCCGTGCACGACCTGCTCGACCGCATCTATTTCGAAGGCGACGTACTTGCGCGCTACAGCGCCGTGCTGCCGCCCGAGATGCGCGCCAAGGCCACTGCCAACCTGCACGCCTTCATGGAGATCGCGCTGAGCGTGGATGCCGGCCGCTACCCCAGCCTGCCGCGCTTCCTGCAAGAGTTGCGCGAGCTGCGCGACAGCAGCGACGACGCACCCGACGAAGGCAAGCTCGGCACGGCGGGCGACGCAGTGCGCATCTACACCGTGCATGAATCCAAAGGTCTGGAAGCGCCTATCGTCTGGCTGCTCGACGCGAACGCGGAGAAAATGAATAGAGACGGCAACGACGTGCTGCTGGATTGGCCCACCCACGAGCCGCAGCCCCTGCATTTCTCCCTCTACACCGACCAGGCCTCGCGCGGCAAGAAACGCGCACCCTTGTTCGAACAGGACGCCGCCCAGCAAGCGCGTGAAGAAATGAACCTGCTCTACGTCGCCATGACCCGTGCCCAGCAGGCGCTCATCGTCAGCGGCAACAGCAAGGGCGAAGACAAGGAAGAAAAGAAGAAAACTCTATCGTGGTACGACCGCATCGCTGAGGTGGGTGGTGAGCAGCAGAATCCACTATTTACCGCTACTACTATTGCACTAGAGGTTGATAGAGCAAGGGAGGCTGCGATTTTTGTGAAAACAGCTTTGCCAGCTATATGCCCCTCTGGTAAACGCACTGCTCGCAACACCGCCCAACAACAGCGCGGTATCTGGCTGCATGCTATTTTGCAACACATCACCGATATCTCCCCACGCCCATCGAGTGGTGGGCTTGGGGTGGGGAAATACTTGATACCACCTCGCGCTGAACTTCAAACGCATCTCGCCATTCCTTCAGGTGAAATGGAATCGCTCTGGCAGCAAGCACAGCGTTTACTTACTTTGCCGCAACTCGTGCGCTTTTTTGACGCCCAGCAATACCGCAGTGCTTGCAACGAGATACCCTACATCAATGCCAAAGGAGAGCTGAAACGCATCGACCGTCTGGTGGAATTCGATGGGGAGGTGTGGGTGCTGGATTACAAGCTTGGTGGTAGCGAAGATGCAGCACGGTACCATGCGCAGATGGTGGAATATCGGATCGCTATGCAATCGGTGTATGCAGATAAGATGGTGCGCAGTGCAATAGTGTTCTCAGATGGAAAATTGGAAGAGGTGGCGTAGGGAAATACTGACCTCTCGCAAGAGACATATCTATGAAATCAGCAGATACCCGCACCTGCAAAACCATTCAGATTCGGCAAGTGCGCGGTACATTGCGGCTTTCCACGAATTAGGGTCTGCGGCTGTACGACTATCAGCTTCTCGTACAAGATGGATGTGCACCTCATGACTGTGTCCGCGTTGGCCAATTGTCAGAAGACCATGCTTGATGTCCACTAATTCTGCAGATGCTTGCGCTCCATATAGGTTGGCTAATTCGTATGTCACGAAATGGTTACGCAACCGTTGTTTTTTGACAGCACTCCAATTTTCTGGAGGTGTCGCCGAATAGCTGATTGAAGGAGGTTGAGTTTGTCCAATAACGGCGGTTAGCCAAACATCTTTACCGAGATCATCAAAATAGGGATGAAATGTTTGCTCCTCTGCATTTACGGGCTGATGAGCATGCTTTAACTTATTGCAATCTGCGCACGCTGGGACGAGGTTCAATGGGGAGACGGCTAAGGCAGGGTGTTTTGTTTTTGCGAGATAGTGGTCAAGAGTTGAAACTACGCGCTGGCCGCACAAAGGACAAATGCCATGGGGGGCGGCCATCTTTATTTGATCGTAGATATAGCGGTTTTTTGATCCTTTGCGAACAAACGACTCTGTGTACAAAGATTCCATTTCCTTGCCAGTAACTTTTCCGCTGACAATGGTTTCTTCTTTGATCACGTGCAACTGACCTGCTTGCCCGTGTATTTGATATGCATATTCAGCTTGTTCAATAGCTGGTGCAATAGACAATAGACGAGCCTTTAGCTCAATATCTTGTCGACTCGCTGCACATGCTTCAAACACTGTGCGAGCCTGAAATGGTGGCTTAGGTAAGGTTTTCATCGTTGTCGCTGCTATGTGTTGCACGGTTAGCAAGCAAACCCCTTACGTGAGCTCGTGCTTCAACGCCAAGTTGATTTGAAAAGTGGGCAAGTACGCTTTCATAACTGGCGTTGCTGTTTTCTATGGAACTTCTGAGGAGGTTATGAAAGCCAGCCTTTGTGACCTCAAAGCCGAACACCTCGCGGGTGAGTACGCCAACATTTTCACCAAATGTTTCAATAGTCGGCCTTTCTGCGGTAGCAACGGTGCCAGAACGCCGCAATTTCCAAGCGCAAGAGCGAGGAACTTCTTGTAGTACTACGGGTGAGTGTGTGGCAATTAAGGCCAAGCCATTTCGCTTGATCAGCAGGTCGGCAACACTACGAATAAATGCCGAAAGCAAAGGAGGGTGGAGATGACCTTCTGGCTCATCTAAAATTACCAATGTGCGTTCGTCTACAAGCTCGACTAATCGAGTAATTGTGAGAAGAACAATTGCGTGGCCAGAGCTGAGTTTTGAAAACAGTTTTTGAGCTATCGATTTCCATTCTGTTTCTGGCAAATCGAGCAGTTGTGTGACGTTTGCTTCCGCGAATAAAGGATCAACTTCAAGAGTTCCTACTGCTGCACGCCATCTTTCAGAGCGCAACCCAACGCGACAAACTTCTAGGCTATTAACGAAATCATCGGCAAGCATACTTGGTGTTTTAACCTGAGTAACTACCGTTTCAGCATCTGACTCCGCCTCCCTAATTGTTTTTTTATACCGAAGTCCAACTAGAGTTGAACGAACAACCGATGGGTCTGATTCGGGGAGGTCGAAATCATCGAAGATGCTAAATGAAACTAATACGAGTCCTGCGAAAGACCATTTATCCTTGTTGAATCCGAGTTGGTGCAACTCGCCGCAAGATTGATCACTGCCCATGCTACCCAGAATCGCTTTGGTTAGACTCTGTAAGCATCGTGTTTTTCCAACGCCATTACGGCCGATTAAGACATGGACATTTGATGGAGGCTCGGAGTTTGGTTTTACAGAAAAACCCAAAATTGGGGGCGTCTCGGTGCTTTCAGTGTTAGTTGGGAGAACATACTCGAATTCAAAATTTGTTAACTCTGCATTGCCGTGCGCCAATCGGTTCAGTCGATTGCGAACATTCTCTTCAGAAATGTATCGAAGCAATGACTGTTGCATGACTGGCTCATTTTTATTCGCAGTAAATATTGAAAGATCAAATGCACAATCTCGGAGCCCAGTAAGTATGGCTTTTCGAAATGATGGTTCGATTTCATTTAGCGTTTCGTAAAAATTGTCTCCCTGACCTAACGAAAAATTGGATGTATCTAATGAAGTGAAGGATGGCGGAAGCGTCGGCGTACGGAATCCTCTCTCAATAGTACCCGTGGCCCCTCGCTCTCGTAGGCCAACCTCCCCAATCTTTATTGAACCAGGTTGATATTGGTTGCCTTTTGAATCGAAGATAATTACGGTAAACATTGTTCGAAATGCAAACCAATCATCCCAAAAGTCAGATATGAGATAAACGTGCTCCTTGACTTCCTTTGGTATTTCACTGGAATTCATAACAATTGAGAACATTGCACGCCCCGATCAATATTTTGGTGTTTGATTGTACCTACATGGGTATGAATTTCGACATTGAAAATTGTTTGCCCTTCTTAAGGCTGGTGGCGAAGCTGTGAATCGAAATGCACCGGAAGTGAATTGTTTCACGGTTGCTTCTTCAACGAAATCGTCAGCTTGAACTTCGCCACTGGTTCGTCACTCAACGACGGCACGGTGGCGACAACATCAAGTTGTTTTTCGACCCTCTCCTCCGATGCCGTAGCCAGTGCAACCAGTTCGGCGATCTCCTTGCCCTGATCGCAGATGAAATGCACATCGCCCTCCGCGCGCTTGAGGAACTCGGCCTGGAAATCCTTGAACACCATGGCGATGGGTGTGCGCTGTTGCCGGATGAGGTACATGGCGTAGGCGCCGGGTGCGACGTCCGCGCCGATGCAGAGCGCACCGAAGTACATGGAGCCGAGGTGGTTCTTCGTCCTGCGCCGCAAAGGTATCTTGACCACCATGCGTTCGGGTGTGAGTTCGACGACCGAGACGCCGACGTAGAACAGCAGGGGAATTTTGGCGAGGCCGAACCAGCGCAGGTAGAAGGTCTCGCGCGTAGTTTCGCTGATCAGTTTGCGCGTCCAGTTCATGTCGTCCGCATCGAGCTACCGGTTTCGCCGCCGTTGAATGGTGCAGGGGTGAGCGGGCCGAGCGAAAAAACAGCCATATCTATTTTGATGCGCTCTCTGCGGCGGGAATTTTCAGGCTGTCGAAAAACGGTTTTACCGTCCTGGGGTCGCAGAACTGGGAGATCAGTCCTTCTGTGTCTTCTTCGACGCTGACCACGTAGAAACGTGTCTTGTCCGGCATGCGGACTTCGTGGAATGGGATGGTCTGGTTGCCTCGTTTGATCGGGTCGGCATGGTAGGCGATGATGATGGGCGGCATGCCGTTGCTGCAAATGCGCGGCACCAGATCCAGGTGCTCCTCCTTTTTGAACAGATGCTTTGAGGTCACCTCATCCGATGCTGATGCCGTATTGGGCAATAACAGAAAGAGTGCGGTCAGCAGCAGTGTTGCAGCAGAACGGATTCTGTTCAATTTGTTCTCCTGTCGATGTGATCAAGTGATGGTTCGGCTGTTTTTCTTGTCCAGATGCCGCTGCAAACCATGCACCAGGTTCTGGGTGAGTTGCGCCTGCAGTTCTTCCCACGGTACGGTGATGCCGTATTCGATGGCCTGGGTGACGCGCAGTCCCTGATGGCCGCAGGGGTTGATGTTTTCGAAGGGGGTGAGATCCATGTCTACGTTGAACGACAGGCCGTGGTAGCTGCAACCGTTCTTGATCTTCAGGCCCAGCGCGGCGATCTTGTCACCGTCTACATAGACGCCGGGCGCATCTTCGCGGCCTTCCGCATGCACGCCGTATTCGGCGAGCAGGTCGATGACGGCTTGTTCCATCAGGCGCACCAGTTCGCGCACGTTGATCTTCCAGCGGCGCAGGTCGAGCAGCAGGTAGGCGACGATCTGGCCGGGACCGTGGTAGGTGATCTGGCCGCCGCGGTCGATCTTGACGACCGGGATGGAGGTGGGATTCAGCAGGTGTTCCGGCTTGCCGGCCTGGCCCTGGGTGTAGGTGGGCGGATGCTGCAGCAGCCAGATCTCGTCCACGGTGTCCGCGGTGCGTTCGGCGGTGAATTTTTGCATGGCGCGCCAGGTCGGCTCGTAGTCGATTTGGCCCAGTGCCTTGATGTGTATCGGTGGATGTTGCATAAATTTCTCCCTCATCCCAACCCTTCTCCCAGAGGGAGAAGGACTTAACCCCCCTCACCCGGAGGGAGAGGGGGCAGGGTCAATTACAGCACCATTTTAACCATCGGGTGCGAACTCAGGTCGCGGTACAGGTTGTCGAGCTGCTCGCGCGAGGTGGTGCGGATGGTGCAGGTGAGGCTGAGATATCTGGCGTTGCTGCTGCTGCGCATCTCGATGCTGGCGGCGTCGAAATCCGGCGCATGCACTTGTACTACGGTGGCGATGGCTTGTGCGAAACCGGGTTTGTCTTCTCCAAACACCTTGATGGGGAAGTCGCAGGGGTATTCGATGAGTGATTGTTCAGGGGGGATCATTTGCGCATCACCTCGCGTTTGAAGGTCTGATACAGCGGATGCAGTTTCGCGAACATCGCCCCCGGTTTGCCGTTGCCGACCGGTTTGCCGTCCAGCGTGGTGATGGCGAGCACTTCCTTGGTGGATGAGGTCAGCAGCAGTTCGTCGGCATCGAACACCTCGGTCTTCGTTACGCGCCGCACTTTATGCGGGATGTTGTTGGCGGCGGCGAGTTCGAGGATGACGTCGTAGGTGATGCCGGGCAGCATGAGGTTGTCCTTGGGCGGGGCGAGCAGGGTGCCGTTCTTCACCACGAAGATGTTGCTGGCCGCGCCTTCGGTGAGGAAGGCGTCATCGCGGATGAGGATGGCTTCGGCGCAACCGGCTTCGACCGCGGCCTGGCGCAGCAGCACGTTGGGCAGCAGCGCGATGGATTTGATGTCGCAGCGCAACCAGCGGTTGTCCTGCACGGTGACGCAGGCGATGCCGCTGGCGAGCAGTTCGGGCGGCGGTGTGGTGAGCGGGTTGCTCAGCACGAACACGGTGGGCGGCACCGGAGGATTGGGGAAGGCGTGATCGCGCTTGGCGACGCCGCGCGTAATGTGCAGGTAGAGGTACTGGTCTTCGGGTTCGTTGCGCTTGATGATCTCGTTGAGGATGCCGGTCCACTCGCGCTCGTTGTGCGGGTTCGGCAGCTTGATGCCGTCGAGGCTGTGTTGCAGGCGCTTGAGGTGTTCCGCCATGCGGAAGGCGCGGCGCGAATAGACGGGAATGACTTCGTACACGCCGTCGCCGAAGATGAAGCCGCGATCCAGCACGGATACCCTCGCCGCTTCGATCGGCATGAAGGCGCCATTCAGGTAGATGGTCAAGCTGTGCTCCTTATTGGAACATCAATCGGATGTTGTCCACACCCCGCGAGAATACATTCGCCAGGCGCACATCGTCCAGCGCGAACACGGGCAAGTCGAGATAAGGGGAACCATCCAGCGTCAGGTGCAGCGTGCCGAGCAGTTGGCCGCGGTTGACCGGGGCGAGCAACGGTTGTTGCGTCTCCAGCGTGGCGGCGAGCGAGTCGCGCTTGCCTTTGGGGATGGTGATGTAGCGGTCGGTGTCGAAGCCGATCTTCAAATGCCTGGAAGTGCCCTTCCAGATGCGTTTGTCGCTGACGGCCTGGTCTCGGGAGTAGAGCTTGATGGCTTCGAAATCCTGGAAACCCATGTTCAGCAGGCGCTGGCTTTCGCTGTTGCGCAGCTTTTCGGTGGCGGTGCCCAGCACGACAGCGATCAGGCGGCGGTTGTCGCGTTTGGCCGAGACGACCATGCCGAATTTACTGCCGTCGCTGTAACTGGTCGACAGGCCGTCAACGAACGGATCCAGCCACAACAAGCGGTTGCGGTTGAATTGCGCGACGCCGTTGTACTGGTATTCGCGCTGTGCATAGATGTAGTAGAACTCGGGGAAGTCGCGGATCAGCGCTGCGGCGATCAAGGCCAGATCGCGGGCGCTGCTGTAGTGTTGCGCCTCCGGCGCTCCTGTGGCATTGATGAAATGTGTGTCTTTCAGTCCCAGCCGCTGCGCTTCGCTGTTCATCGTGTCGGCCAGCGCCATTTCATGGTTGGCGATCGCTTCCGCCAGTACGCGGGCCGCATCGTTGGCTGACTGGACGATCAGGCCGCGCAGCAGTTCTTCCACGCTCACCGCAACTCCCGCTTTCAAAAACATGCGCGATTCCTCGGTCTGGACGCGCGTGTCGTATGCCGAGGGGATGAGACGCTGGGTGAGCGACAACTTGCCCTGCTTGATCGCGCCGAACACTACGTACGCCGTCATCAGTTTGGTCAGCGACGCCGGTGCGATGTGCTCTCCGGCGTTGTATTCCTTCAGGAATTGCCTGCTGGTGTAGTCGTACAGCACATAGGCATCGGCATCCAGATCGGGTGAGGCGGGAAATTGTTCCTGGGAGAACCCCTGCAAAGGGAGCAGGGCGAGCAGAAATATCAGGGCGGCCTTCATGGTCAATCGGGATTGTGACAGTGCCTGGATTATAGCAAGCACGGGGGTTTGCGGACGACGGTCTAAGCCGGATATAGATAGTTTCTACGGTATATATAGGTACGGGCTAGGCCATACGGCATATTGTGCCCGTGGCTGGAGGCACCTATAAAGCAACCTGGTCATGAAAACATGAGGGATGCGCGATGTTGATCACGAACAGTGTATTGAATGAGATGGGGGCGGCACAGGTGCGTTATGGCGCCGAGCGCAGATCGGCCAAACAGTCCGGGAATGCCGCGATCGAATTCGGCATCGACTTTGTGGTCGTGGCCGAGTCGCATGTGCTGATGTTCAGCCGGTTGAAGGACTATGTCTATGGCGAGACACAGGATGTCTCGGTATTCGAATCCATTGTTCGTTCCGACTCATGTCATCTCGGTAGATGGCTCGACGGGGAGGGCAGGCTGAATTTCGGTAGCCTGTCGTCGTTTGATAGGCTCTGTAACGCCCATTCGGAGTTCCACGTCTGGGCGGCAGAGGTGCTGAACAAGATGGAAGGCGGGAGCTGGCTGGCTGCAGAACGCGTGCTCAAGCAGGATTTCTCGCGCTCGCTGAGGCGCATTCTGATCGCGCTCACCGAACTGAATGAAGCTGCGACCGCGTCCTTTGAAAGTGCTCTGCACGGTCAGGCTTGGGCAGTCAGCTAGCAGGCCGTCAATATCCCAAGCGCTGCTTTAGATCAAAGATCCGGTACTCGATGTCATCGAGTACCGGAGTCGAACCTCCCGCCTTCTCCTGGCTTGCTCAACTGAACGTACTGGCGAACTGCGTCGCTTGCTCGGCCTGTTCTGCTGCCTGGGCGGCAATGTCTTCTGCCTGCTCCGGGTCTATGCCCAGGGCTTCCCACTCTTCCTTGGCGATCTGGTGACCGACGAATTCCCTCAATCCAAATGACGGGATCAGACGTTCGGCGATGTTGACGATGCGCACCAACGGTTGCGCTACGCTGGCTCCTTCAGCATCGGGCGTATGGTGGTAGCGGATCACGGCAACGATCTCTTCGGGCAGATTCCAGTGTTTGGCCAGTTCCGCTCCCAGTTCGTCGTGCGTCACTTCCAGCAGTTCGCGCTCCACTTCGATCGCGGGCCTGTTTTCCTCGATGACCAGCCGGGTGTGCAGATCGTCGCTGCGTTTCGGGTCAAGATGGGCCAGCGCCAGATAGCCGATGTCGTGCAGCATCCCGGCAAGAAAGATCGAGTCGTCCTGCGGTCGGCTCCTTGCGGGCATGGCGCGAACCACCGGCAGCATGGCGAAGGCGACGCCCAGATTGTGCATCCACAGTTCCTGCGGATCGAACCTGCCGATGGGCTTGTTCACCAGCGACATGACGGCGATGCCGGTGGCGACCGATTTGACGCGGGTCAGCCCCAGCATCATGGCGGCATCCTTGACGGCGGTGATATGGCGCGAAGCGCCGAGCAGCGGTGAATTCGCCAGACCGATGATCTTGGCCGAGATCATCGGGTCCTGCGCGATCAGCAGCATCATCTGGCGTTCGCCTTCGTCGCTGTCCAGTTTGAGTGCCATCAGTTTCTGCGCGATGACGGGCATCGCGGGCAGGCTGTTCAGGTTGCGTACGGCCGATTTCAGATCGACATGAGGTTCGTTCATCGTTTCTCCGGAATGATGGGCTTCTGTGTTCTTCAAGCCGGAATTCTAACTCGAACAGGGCCGCTGATGCGCAGGGTCGAGGCAGCAGGCCTTAAAGACCGGAGGGACGCTTGGATAGTTTGCGCTGCAAGGTGCGGCGGTGCATGTTGAGCATGCGCGCGGTGGCGGAGATGTTGTCGCCGTTTTCGTGCAGTATGCGCTGGATATGTTCCCACTCCAGTCGCTCCACCGAGACCGGCTGGGCTTCGAACGGGATATCGGTGCTGGCATTGTGGCCAAAGGCGGCGACGATCTCGTCGGCATTCGCCGGCTTGGAAAGATACTGGGTAGCGCCCAGCTTGATCGCCTCCACCGCAGTGGCGATGCTGGCGTAGCCGGTGAGCATCACGATGCGCGTGGCGGGATCAAGTTCGTGCAGTTTCTGCACCAGCACCAGACCCGAAACGCCTTCCATCTTCAGGTCGACCACGGCATATTCGGGGGGATTGTCGACTGCCAGCGGCAGCGCCTGCTCGACGCTTTCGGCAGTGGTGACCGCGAATCCGCGTTTCTCCAGCGCGCGCGACAACACGGCGCGGAAGGTCGCATCGTCGTCCACCAGCAGCAGCGAGGGTTTTTCTGTCGGGCTCATATCGGCCTGTTCCGCAGGGGAATGATCACACGGGTGGTGGCGCCGCCGCCTTCGCGATTCGACAGGCGCACGCTGCCGCCCAGCCTCTCCATTGTGGCGTTGGCGAGGAACAGGCCGAGACCGCGCCCTTCCTGCTTGGTGGTGAAATGGGCCGAGCCGGCGCGCGCTGCGACCTCTGAGGTGAGTCCCGGGCCGTGGTCCTGAATCTCCAGCACGATGTTGTCTTCATCCCAATTCAGCAGGATGTCCATCTCTTCCGGTGAGGCATCCGCCGCGTTGTTGAGCAGGTTAAGCAGCGCCGAACGCAGCGCCTTGTCGGCGCGCAGGCGTGGCGAAGGTTGCAGGCCCATTACCTTGAAAAGGTAGCGCACGGTCGGGCGCAACAATTGCCATTCGTCCAGCACATTGCGAATGAATTCTTCCAGCGACAGCTCGCTGCTGGTTTCCTGCGCGTGCTTGAGCAGGGTGTCGAGGATGCGTTTGCAGTTCCTCACCTGGTCGTCGAGGATGTTGAGGTTGTCCTGGTGTTCGGGGTCGCTGCACTCGCGCCGCATCTCGCCAATGACGACCGACATGGTGGCAAGCGGGGTGCCCATCTCGTGTGCGGCACCGGCAGCCTGCGTGCCCAGTGCCACGATGCGCTCGTTGCGCAGCGTTTCCTCGCGCACCCGGTTCAGTTGCGCATCGCGGATGCGCACGGCCCGTGCCATCTCGGCCGCAAAATATGCCACTACCACCGCGCTGATGACGAAGCCCAGCCACATGCCGAGCACATGGGGGTTGAACGTCTCCTCCAGCGGCAAGGCAGTTGCGGAGGGCATCATGGCGCTCATGTCGTGATGCGAGTGGTCCATGCCTTCCATCGACATCGTCGCTTCGGCACTCGCGTTCGGATTCGGCAGCGGCACATACCACACCATCAGCAGGCTGTAGCAGGCCAGCGTCAGCGCAGCCATGCCCC
Organism: Gammaproteobacteria bacterium; assembly: GCA_018813765.1. Classification (GTDB taxonomy): domain Bacteria; phylum Pseudomonadota; class Gammaproteobacteria; order Burkholderiales; family Gallionellaceae; genus Sideroxyarcus. Next base: position 119,455 of record JAHJBC010000013.1, read on the forward strand.
AGGTGTGGCGGCGCGTCAGCGTCGCGGCGGCGATCACCAGCGGCAGCAGGTAGAGCGAGACGAAGGGGTTGGTGGAGCCGCCGCCGTAGTAGAGCAGTACCGTCAGCACCAGCACATCCACGCTCAGTTGCAGGAACAGTTCCATGTTGCCTACAGGCAGATCGAGCGAAAGGCGCCACCAGGTGAGCGCGTTCACAAAGGTCAGGAAACATACCGCAGCCAGCATCGGTATCCAGGCGAAATCGTGGCTGTAGAAGCGGTGCAGCAGGATCAGGGTCGCGAACTGGGCCAGGATGGCCCCGCAGCGCAGCAGGAACAGTCTGCGCAGGTGGGAATGGCCGGTCTGGGAAGCGAGCAGGGACGAATTCATGGGGGGATTCTACCGGAGCTCCTTTGCGGCCGGGGTGCGGCAATATGCCGCAGGGGGGTGGCCGGGATATTTTTCTACAATCCGCAGTGGTTTTTCTGGTCAATAAGTGGAGAGGAAGCAATGAACTATAAGCTGAAATTGGGAGTGATTGCGGTTGCTGTGGCGCTGGGAGGTATGGCTCGTGCCGAAGAGATGCTGGGTGAAGTGGTGGTGACGGCTCCACAGAGCACCGAGCCGCTGAAGGTAACAACCGATCCGAAAAAACCGCGCCAGCCCGTGCCTGCGCACGATGGCGCCGACTATCTCAAGACCATCCCCGGTTTCTCCGTCATCCGCAAGGGCGGTACCGACGGCGATCCGGTGTTCCGCGGCATGGCCGGTTCGCGTCTGGGCATCCTGCTCGACGGCGAGCAAATCTTCGGCGGCTGCGGCGGCCGCATGGATCCGCCCACCGCCTATGTGTTCCCTGCCGCCTACGACCGCATCACTCTGCTGAAAGGTCCTCAGACTGTGCTGTACGGACCGGGGAATTCGGCCGGGACGGTGCTGTTCGAACGTTCCTTCGACCGCTCCCTGCAGGTCGGGACCAAGGTACAGGGCTCACTGCTGCTTGGCAGTTTCGGTCGTAACGACCAGATGGTGGAAGCCAGGACGGGCAGCGAAGGCTACTACCTGCGGGCGGGTGGCACTCGCTCGGATGCCGACGATTACAAGGATGGCAGCGGCAATCTGGTGCATTCCTCCTACACGCGCTGGAGTGGCAATGCCGCTCTGGGGTGGACGCCGGATGAGAACACGCGCTTGGAACTGACAGCAGCGAAGAGCGATGGCGAGGCTGCCTATGCCGACCGCGGAGTGGATGGCACCAAGTTCGCGCGCGACAACATCGGAGTGAAGTTCGAGAGACAGCGCATGGGCGGGGTGCTGGACGGGGTCGAGGCGCAGGCCTATTACAACTATGTCGACCACGTCATGGATATCTACAGCATGCGTGATGGCAACCCGGCTTCAATGATGGCGGCAATGAACCCGGATCGCGAGACCACTGGCGGTCGTCTGGTGGGGACACTGAATTTGGCTGAAGCCTCACAGCTCAAACTGGGCGTGGATATGCAGAACAACATTCATACCGGTCGCGTGGGCGCCGCCCCCGGCTACATGGGGGACTATACCTTGCAGCCGCGCGTCAAGGATGCCGAGTTCAAGAACGTCGGCGTGTTCGGCGAGCTTCGTCAGGGCACGAGCGATGCATCCCGCATCGTGGCTGGTGTGCGTGCCGACAGCTGGCAGGCGACCGATTTCCGCACGATGATCATGCGCGACATGATGACCAGCCTGATGAACCCTACCGCCAACAAGACCCGCAAGGAGACTCTGCCCAGCGCATTCGTTCGTTACGAACAGGATGTGAATGCCGCTGCGACGGCCTATGTCGGGATCGGGCGAGCCACACGTGCGCCGGACTATTGGGAACTGTTCAACAAGGAGAGCCTGACTACGGCAAGCGCATTCGATACCGCGGTGGAAAAGACGACGCAGCTCGATGTCGGCTTGAATTTCCGTTCTGGCGCGCTGTCCGGCTCAGTGTCCGCGTTCTACAGCAAGGTCAGTGATTTCATCCTGATCCAGTCCGGCGTCAACAAGGGCACGATGATGATGCCTTCCTATGTGACGGTCACGCGCAACGTCGATGCCACTACCTATGGTGCGGAGGCGGGGGCAAGCTATCGGTTGGCCGACAACTGGAAGAGCGATGTCAGCTTTGCCTATGTGCATGGTTCCAACGACACCGACGGTACCGCGCTTGGACAGATCCCGCCGCTGGAGCTGCGTATCGGCGTCGGTTACGATGACAAGGTATGGTCGTTCGGCGGCCTGTTGCGCGGCGTCGCGGCTCAGGATCGTGTCGCTGTGAACCAGGGCAATATCGCAGGCCAGGACATCGCCGCCACGGCCGGCTTCGGTGTGTTCTCAGTCAACGGTGGTTGGCGCGCCGGCAAGTCGGTACAAGTGAGCGCCGGTGTGGATAACGTGTTCGACAAGACTTATGCCGAACACATCAGCCGCGCCGGAACGATGGTGACCGGCTATACCCAGACCACGCGCGTCAACGAACCGGGGCGCAATGTATGGGTCAAGGCCGACCTGGAGTTCTGAAGCGGGGTTTTGGGCTAGAATGACGCGCCATATCGCAGGGTATGGCGCTTTTTACTGGAGAATTTCAAATGAGCAAAAAATATCTGTGGGCAGGTTTGGTTGCGTTGGTTTATGCGGCTTCGGCATCCGCCGGTGAAGTGATAGTAAGCGATGCATGGGCGCGCGCCACCGCGCCGGGGCAGGCCGCTGCAGCGGTGCAGATGACCATCACCAGCGACAAGGCCGGTGCGCTGGTCGCGGGAGCGAGCGGGGCTGCCAAAACCGTGGAAGTTCATACCATGATTATGGAAGGCAACATGATGAAGATGCGCCAGATCGACAAACTGCCCTTGCCCGCAAACAAGGCGGTCTCCCTGGCCGAGGGCGGCTATCACCTGATGCTGATCGGTTTGAAGAAACCGCTCAAGGAAGGTGAGAAAGTGCCGTTCGAGCTGACGGTGCAATTCGCCGACGGCAGCAAAACCACCGTCAAGTCGGAAGCGCTGGTCAAGCCGCTGGCGATGACGAATAATGGAGGCCATGAACACAATCATCACTAGGAGGCGATCATGTGGCGCAAGCTGATCTGTACGGCGAGTCTGGTGCTGGCGGGTAACGTATGGGCTGGCGCCAACGATGTGATCGTGGACAAGGTCTGGATGCGCGAGAGCGTTCCGGGGCAGACATCCTCTACCGTGCAACTCAACCTTTCCGTCACCAAGGCGGCACGGCTGCTATCGGTGAGCAGCCCGGTCGCCGCTGCTGGCGAGATACAGGGCGTGGTGATGAGAAAGGGCAAGATGCAGACGGCCACCGTCAACAGCATGCAACTGCGGGCGCACAGCACAACCTTGTTCGGTTCGCGCGGCACCTATCTGACGCTGGTCGGGTTGAAGCAGCCTTTGGTCGTGGGTGAGCGCATTCCGATCACACTGGTGGTGGAGGTGGCGGGGAAGAAGCAGACCGTCAATACCGAGGCATTGGTAAAAGCGCTGGAACTCAGCTACCAGCACTACAACAATCCGAGCGTCAAAGACCACCGCTGATCGAACGCGGTGTCGTATGCAGGGGCGGCCAAGGTGCCGCCCCTTTCATTTTGCCCTTGAAAACCGACAGGCCGACCACAGATAGGCGGCATGCGGGATCGCCCCGCTAGTCCGAAACCAGAATATAGGAGAAAGAAATGGCCAACATCAGCAGGTATCACCCGGCTCGCGATGCGCTGGACGATCTGGTCCGCGGTTTCTTCATGCAGCCCGTGCATTTCGAGGGACAACCCGAGGTGCAGATCAGGATGGACGTGAGCGAGGATGACAAGTCCTACCAGGTCCACGCCGAGATTCCCGGCGTAAAGAAGGAGGACATCCATGTGAACGTCGAGGGCAACCAGGTGTCGATCAGCGCGGAGGTCAAGAACGAGAAGGAAGTGAAGGAAGGCGAGAAGCTGCTGCGCAGCGAGCGTTATTACGGCAGCGTGTCGCGCACTTTTGCGCTGGGACAGGATGTCGATGAAAGCGCCGCCCAGGCCAAATACAAGGACGGCGTGCTGGAGTTGACGCTGCCGAAGAAGGTGGTAGCCAGCGCCAGGAAACTGGTCATCCAGTAAGCGTTAACTTCCCTGTGAACGGGCGGCTACATGCCGCCCGTTTCGTTTTTGTATGCGGTAGAATGCGCGCAGTTTTTCAAGGAACGAACATGACATTGACCGCCGCCACCGCCGCCCAGAAGGCCCGCACCCTGTCCGAGGCGCTGCCCTATATCCAGCGATTCTTCGACAAGACCATCGTCATCAAATACGGCGGCAACGCCATGACCGACCCCAAGTTGCAGGAAGGTTTCGCGCGCGACGTGGTGCTGCTCAAGCTGGTCGGCATGAATCCCGTGGTCGTCCACGGCGGCGGCCCGCAGATCAACGACCTGCTGAAAAAGGTCGGCAAACAGGGCGAATTCGTCCAGGGCATGCGCGTCACCGACGAGGAGACCATGGATGTGGTCGAGATGGTGCTGGGCAAGGTCAACAAGGACATCGTCAACCTGATCAACAAATACGGCGGCAAGGCGGTCGGATTGACTGGCCAGGACGGCGCCTTCATCCGCGCCGAGAAGCTGCTGCTGGAGAGCATCAGCGAACCGGGCAAGATGCTGGACATCGGCCTGGTTGGCGATATCAACAAGATCGATCCATCCATCATCACTTTCCTCGATTCCGGCGATTTCATCCCGGTCATCGCGCCCATCGGCGTCTCTCCTGACGGCGAGACGCTGAACATCAACGCCGACGTGGTGGCGGGCAAACTGGCCGAGGTGCTGCGTGCCGAGAAGCTGGTGTTGCTGACCAATACGCCGGGCGTGCTGGACGAGCACGGCAAGCTGCTCACCGGCCTCACGCCCAGACAGATCGACGACCTGGTGGCGGACGGGACATTGTCCGGTGGCATGTTGCCCAAGATCGGTTCGGCGCTGGATGCGGCGCGCGGCGGCGTGCGCGCGGTACACATCATCGACGGACGCGTGGAGCATGCGCTGCTGCTCGAGATCCTCACCGACGAGGGCGTCGGAACATTGATCAAGAGCAAATGACGAGCGAGCGCGTCTGGATATTTGATTTAGATAACACGCTGCACAACGCGACGCCGCACATCTTTCCGCATATCAACCGCAGCATGACGGCGTATCTGCAGGAGCATCTGCAACTGGGCGAGGACGAGGCGAACGCATTGCGCGTGGATTACTGGCAGCGTTATGGCGCGACGCTAACCGGCTTGATGAAACATCACGGCACCGATCCGGATCATTTTCTGTGGCACACGCACCAGTTTCCGGAGTTGCCGAAGATGGTGTTGCGCGAGCCGCGCCTGCACCATGTGCTGAAGCAATTGCCGGGCAGAAAAGTGGTGTTCTCCAACGCACCGTTCCATTACGCGCAGGCGGTGCTGAAGCTGCTGCGCGTGGACGACCTGTTTGACGACGTGTTCGCCATCGAGCATTCGCGCTACCGGCCTAAGCCGCAAACCGAAGGCTTCCGGCGCCTGCTGCGCAAGCATCGTTTGCGGGCGGCGGAATGCGTGATGGTGGAAGATAGCGCGGAGAACCTGCAAACCGCCAAGCGGCTGGGGATGCGCACCGTGTGGGTGAGCGACGCCCCGCGTGCGCCGGGTTTTGTGGATGTAAAGATACGCGACGTGCTGGAGCTACCGCGCGCAGTGTCCAAACTTTAAGAGGGGAAAAGCATGGCAACCAAACAACCGGGCGAAAGAAAACTGCAGATCCTGCAAACCGTGGCCGAAATGCTGGAGCAGCCCAAGGGCGAGAAGATCACCACGGCCGCGCTGGCGGCGCGGCTGGAGCTGTCCGAAGCGGCGCTGTACCGCCATTTCGCCAGCAAGGCGCAGATGTTCGAGGGCCTGATCGAGTTCATCGAGCAGACCGTGTTCGGTCTGGTCAACAAGATCGTCACTGAAGAGCAGGACGGACTGAAGCAAGTGGAAGGCATCCTTGCGCTGTTGCTCGGCTTCGCGCAGAAGAACCGCGGCATGACGCGGGTGTTGTTGGGCGACGCGCTGGTGAACGAGGACGAACGCCTGCAGCAGCGCATCAACCAGTTCCTCGACCGTATCGAGACTACCCTCAAGCAGGCGCTGCGCATCGCCGACACCCAGGGCAAGCTGGCCGTGGGTGACGACATCGGGGCGCATGCCAATCTGCTGCTGTGCTTCGTGGTCGGGCGCTGGAACCAGTTCGGCAAGAGCGGCTATACGCGCGACCCGATGGCTCAGTGGCCGCAACAGTGGGGCATCATCCGCTCACAGTTCAAGTAATCGACGCTTCCGAACAGAAGCCGGAAATAAAAAAGGGCGACACTGCGGTGTCGCCCTTTTTGTTCGGGGCTGCTCTCTCAGAAACGGAAGCCCAGCTTCATTCCGTAAGACGAAGTGCCCCCGGTCTTGTCGCCTTCCAGCGCGATGTTGGTCATGCCCAGATTGATGTTCACCCCGGCGAACACCTTGCTCTGGGTGAAGCTCTCGCCGGACAGGCCGGTGCTGGCGGCGGGAGCGCTGCTGACCCAGACCTGTCCCACGCCCGCGTAGGGGGTGAACATGGCGAAGCCCTTGGAGATCGAGACATCCAGCCCCTTGGTGTCGAATGCGAGCTGGTCAACGCCGCTCAGTTTGGTGTAGGAGGCGCGGACCGCCACGGCCGGGGTGGCGACGCCGCCAGGGAGCGGGGCATAGCGCAGTTCAACGCCGGTCAGCTTGATGTTGGTGGTTGGGATGGCGGAGTAGAACGCCGCCACGTCGATGTCCAGCGGCAAACCTTTGGCAACGTGCAGTTTCGGCACATACAGGGTGCCGATGCCGCTGCTGCTGTTGGTCGCGGTCTTCCACGCCTGTTCGCTCTTGCTCATCTTGGTGGCGGTCACTTCGATGCCCATGTCGAAGCCAGTGATGCCCAGCGGTTCGGCCGGGGTGATCGGCTTGTAGCTGAGGGCGGAACCCAGGTCTTCGGACAGGGCGCGGAACTCGCTTTGGAGCAGCGCCTGCAGGTTGTTGATGTCGTTCGCCGCAAAAGCGGGTTGGGCGGCAACGCCCAGAACGCAGAACAGGGGGAGCAGCTTCTTCATGGGGACTCTCTTTCTGGTGGATGAGGATGGCGGCGCCGATGATAGCAGGACGCACGAGCCTCAAGACAGGGCGGGAGCGATTAAGTTTCGTCCTTGAACCCCGTTGTTGCGCCGCCTGATAAAAGCCGCTATATTCCGAATCATGCACTTCTCAAGACACATCTCGCAATTACACTCCACCTTCAGCCTGCTGGCGGCGCTGAAGCTGCGCTCGCGCGCAAACTAAACCCACCCCCATCAAGTATCAAAGCAGGCGGCTCGGTTGGTGTGAGCCGTTGATGAACAATTGCATTTGGAGCAAATCATGACTGATAAATTAATCATATTCGATACCACCTTGCGCGACGGCGAGCAAAGCCCCGGCGCGTCCATGACCAAAGAAGAGAAATTACGCATCGCGCGCCAGTTGGAAAAACTGGGCGTGGACGTGATCGAGGCGGGCTTTGCCGCAGCCAGCCCCGGCGATGCCGATGCGATCCACAGCATCGCCAGGGTGATCGAGCGTTCCACTGTGTGTTCGCTGGCGCGAGCCAACGAGAAGGACGTGCGCGCGGCGGGCGAGGCGATCAAACCGGCCAAACGCGGGCGTATCCATACCTTCATTGCCACTTCGCCCATTCACATGCAGCACAAGTTGCGCATGAGCGAAGACCAGGTGGTGGAACGCGCGGTGCAGGCGGTGAAGTGGGCGCTGGAATACACCGACGATGTCGAATTCTCGGCCGAGGACGCGGTGCGCTCGGAGATGGATTTTCTGGGGCGCATATTCGATGCCGTCATCAAGGCGGGCGCGAAGACCCTGAACGTGCCGGACACCGTGGGTTACAGCTTGCCGGTGTTGTGGGGCGAGCGTTTCAAGCAGTTGATCGCGCGCGTGCCGGACAGCGACAAGGTGATCTGGTCCACCCATTGCCATAACGACCTTGGCATGGCATCGGCCAACTCGCTGGCAGCGGTGATGAACGGCGCGCGTCAGGTGGAATGCACCATCAACGGTCTGGGCGAGCGTGCGGGCAATGCGGCGCTGGAAGAAGTGGTGATGGCGATTAAGACGCGCCGCGATATCTTCACCTGCGATACGACCATCGATACATCTCAGATCGTGCCGACCTCCAAGCTGGTCTCGGGTATCACCGGCTATCCGGTGCAGCCGAACAAGTCCATCGTTGGCGCCAACGCCTTTGCGCACGAGTCCGGCATCCATCAGGACGGCGTGCTCAAGCACCGCGAGACCTACGAGATCATGCGTGCCGAGGATGTGGGCTGGGGCGCGAACAAGATGGTGATGGGCAAGCACTCCGGTCGGGCTGCCTTCCGCGCGCGTTTGCAGGAACTGGGCATCGTGCTGGATGGCGAAGAGGCAGTGAATGCGGCGTTCGCACGGTTCAAGGATCTGGCCGACAAGAAGCACGAGATCTTTGATGAGGACTTGCAGGCGTTGGTGAGCGACGAGGAAGCCATGCAGGTGAGCGAGCATTACCGCCTGGTGGCAATGGGCGCGCATTCCGAGACCGGGGCGATGCCGGTGGCGCGTGTGGTGATGAGTGTTGGTGGCAAGGAACATCAGGCCGATGCCCAAGGCGGCGGGCCGGTGGATGCGACGTTTAAGGCCATCGAGCAGATCGCCAAAAGCGGTACCGAGCTGTTGCTGTATTCGGTGAACAACATCACCAGCGGCACCGATGCGCAGGGCGAGGTGACGGTGCGCTTGGCCAAGGGCGGGCGCGTGGTCAACGGTCAGGGTGCGGATACCGATATTGTGGTAGCCTCGGCCAAGGCTTATCTGAATGCGCTGAACAAACTGGACACCGGGGCGGGAAGGGCGCATCCCCAACTGTGACGGAGGGCGTGAAATGAAACTTGCTGCGGGTTCGGCGATGCTGGGCATGCTGCTGTCGGGCAGCGTGCTGGCACAGAATTCCGGCGCTGACCCTGCACCGGCAAAGAATCATGACCAAGTCGCTACGGCACAGGCAGACCGGCCTGCGAAGACGGTAATAGTCCAGCAAGGCAAGGCGAAGCTGAAAGTCAAATCATCCGCTGCGAAGCGCGGCACCACCAGCGTTTCTGCAGAGCAAGGCAGTAAAACGGAAGCGGCGGAAAAACCGGACGATGCGGCGGAACAATCCGTGCAGATCAAGGGTGTGCGGGGATAGGCCGTCAGGAATCTGAAGCTACCGGCAGGGCATCGTGCGCGATGCCCTTTTTATTGCCTGACTTGCAGGAATGTCAAAGCCTGGGCAGCGTCGAGCGCAAGGGAAGGGAAGTCGTGGCGCACGGTGCGTTCCTGCAGGCGCAGGTCGTAGCCATCGCAGTCGATGCCGATCACCCGCCCCTGCGCAGCGGAGCGGGTGGCGTTGACCTGGTCGAGCAGCGCCTCTTCTTCAGCGGCCAATGTGTTGGGGGGCACCCGGTAGCGCTCCGCCTTGACCCAGTGGATGTCGCCAAAGCCGCCGATGTAGCGCAGTGCCTGCGGCACGATGCGATAGAACTGGAAGTCCGGCATGTCGTAATAGGTCTGCGCTTCGGGGAAATAGCGCAGATAGCGTTTCCCCGCCCGCTCGCGCTCCTTGTCCAGCGCGGCCGAGCCGACCACGGTGATGCGACCCTGCGTCTGGATATGCGAGTCTTCCTGATTGTGGGTGATCAGGCTGACGCGCGGATCGTGCTGGATGTTTTTTGTGTGTTCCGCCAGTGCGCTGATGAGGATGAGCAGGCTGCCGTCGTGATCCACCAGATAGGGAGTAATGGAACCGAACGGGTGACCGTCGAATTTCTTCGACAGGGTGCTGAGCGCACCATAACGGTGTGCGCGCAACAGTTGGCGGGCGGCGAGTGCGGTGGCTTGAGGATCGGTTTTGTCGGGTATCATACGGGTCATTGTATTTCAGTTGTCTGGGCATATGAAACTTCCAGGAAAGCTACCGGAGATTTTTTCCCGGGAAATCAAAATAAAACGTCCGAATTTCGGGATTGTCGATTCCATGCGCTTCCTGCGCTATGTCGCGGTGCGTCTGCAGGAGGACAGGTGCACGCAGATGGCGGCCAGCCTGACTTTCACCACGCTGCTGTCGCTGGTGCCGCTGCTCACCATCGCACTGACGCTGTTCTCCGCATTCCCGGTGTTCGGCGAGTATTCCACCCATTTCAAGGAATTCATCCTGTCCAACATGGCGCCCGAGACCGGCGGCAGGATCATCACCAGCTACATGCAACAGTTCGCCGACAGCGCCTCGCGCCTGACGGCGGTGGGTATCGTGCTGCTTGCGGTCACCGCCATGCTGCTGATGCTGACCATAGACAACGCCTTCAACAAGATCTGGCGCGTCTCGCGTCCGCGCAGCCTGCTGCAGCGCGTGCTGGTGTACTGGGCGGTGATCACGCTGGCTCCGTTGCTGATCGGCGGCAGCCTGTCGCTCACCTCCTGGCTGGTCGGTTTCTCCTCGGGGTATGCGCGCGGAATGAATTCGTTCGGCATGGATGTGCTGAAGTTCATCCCGCTGCTGATGACGACCGCCGCCTTCACGTTGTTGTTCCGCGTTGTGCCCAACCGTTTTGTGCCGATGCGCCATGCCATCCTCGGCGGTCTGATCGCGGCGGTGACGTTCGAGTCGATGAATCGCGCATTCGCCTTCTATATCTCGTACTTTCCCACCTACAAGCTGGTGTACGGTGCCTTTGCGAGCGTGCCGATCTTCCTGATGTGGATCTATTTCTCATGGCTCACGGTGCTGTTCGGCGCGATCATCACCGCCTCGCTCTCGCACTGGCGCAGCACGCATGCGCTGCGCCTGGATCAAGCGGCCAGGCTGTATTACGCGGTGAGCATCCTGAAGCTGATGCACAAGGGGCTGGAAAAGGGCGAAGTGCAGACGCTGCTGGCGCTGTCGCGTCACTTGCACATAGGATATGACGATATCGAACGCATTCTGGAGAAGCTGGTGCAGGCCAGGATCGTGGGCAAGCTGGCTGATCATGGCTGGAGCATGATACGAACCCCGGAAAGGGTGACGTTGGGCGAATTGCTGAAACTGTTCCTGCTGGATGCCGCGACGTTGCCCAAACACGGCGGGGACGGCGACATCAAGTCCTGGTTCCTTGCGCTGGAGCGGGGCATGCACGAACCGTCCGATATGACCTTGAATGACTTGTGGAATAAGGCGGCATGATGTATTGCCGCCCACCCGCTTTTACGCTCTAATGCGCGCCTTTCACGCGCATCCATCGGAGGGAAAATGTTGAAATATTTCGAGAGCCTGTTCGAGGGCGTATTGTGGAACAGCCGCTTCGTCGTGCTGACCGCCGTGATCGGCAGTTTGCTTGCAGGTTTCGCCATCTTCTACATGGCGACCGTGGACGTGGTGATCCTGTTCCAGCACGCCATGCATTATGCCGATGCCAGCATGACCGAGGAGGCGCGCAAGGCGCTGCACGATTCCACGGTGTCGCATATCGTCGAAGTGGTGGACGGCTACCTGCTGGCGACCGTGATGCTGATTTTTTCGCTGGGCCTGTACGAGTTGTTCATCAGCGATATCGACCAGGCGCACGGCAGCAAGTCTTCCAGCAAGATACTGGTAATCAATAATCTGGACGATCTGAAATCTCGCCTGGCCAAGGTGATCCTGATGATCATGATCGTGACCCTGTTCGAGGAGGCATTGAGCATGCACATCGCCACCCCGATCGATCTGGTCTACTTCGGCGCCGCCATCGCGCTGATCGCGCTGGCGCTGTACTGGACGCATGCCGCCGACGGTTCAGGGCACGGTGGCAAGGAAGCCGACGATGCGAACGAGGGCAAGCACTGATGAAGCTGCGTCAATTTCTGTCTGCCGCGTTGCTGCTATTGGCGACGGGCGCTGCGTTCGCACAAGGCTTCGACTTCAAGGATTTGCAGGGGAAGAAGCAGCGCCTTTCCGACTATCGCGGCCAATGGGTGCTGGTCAATTTCTGGGCGACCTGGTGTCCGCCCTGCCTGGAAGAGATTCCCGACCTGATCGCACTGCATGAAGCGCACAGGAAGACTGATCTGGTGGTGATCGGCGTCGCACTGGATTCCACCAGAGAATCGGTGGTCGAGTTCGTCGCGAAGAAAAAGGTCAGTTATCCCATCGTGTTCGGCGATTACACGCTGGCGCAGCAGGTGGGCGAGGTCAATGCGCTGCCGACATCTTTTCTGTACGATCCGGCGGGCAAGCTGGTGAGCTATCAGGAAGGGATGCTGACGCGAGAAAGCGTCGAGTCCTACATCAGGAGCAAGAGCAAGAAATAGCGGCTAACTGGTGCTGCGCGGAGCATTGCCCAGCGGTTTTTTCCAGTGCTTGTGCCAAGCCGCCTTCACCATGTTGGGGTATTCCGGTTTGCCCAGACTGCCGTTGTAGCGCCCCAGTGCGCGGTAGAGATCGCCTTTTTCCTTGTCCAGGTAGTAACGCAGGATGGTGCAGCCATAGCGCAGGTTGGTGCGCAGGTGGAACAGATTCTGGTCTTTGACGCCGATGGATTTCACCCAGAACGGCATCACCTGCATGTAGCCGCGTGCGCCCACCTTCGATACCGCATATTTCCTGAAGCCGCTCTCCACTTCGATCAAGCCCAGCACCAGATGGGGATCGAGCCCGGCGCGCATCGCCTCGTAATGCACGGTGCTGAGGAAATCGAAACGGTAATTCGCATCCGGTATGCGCTTGGCCAGACGTTGCGACATTTCGTCCAGCCACAACTGCGCTTCCTGTTGCGAGGAGAAGGCCAGTTTGGGCGCGGCCTGATCCGCCACGGCGCGGTGCAGCATGCTGCGTACGCTGGCGGAAAGTTTTTCTTCCCTCTGCGCACCCGCCTGTGCCGTGACCGCAAAGCACAACCCCGCTGCTGCGAGCGACAGCGAGATCATGGATTTGCGGAATGTTTTCAGTCTCATAGCTTGGATTGTACGAGCTTTTTCACATCTTGCAATGGAACGATCTGTGCAGCATCGTCCTTGCGTCCCTGATATTCCACATTGCCTTCCTTCAGGCCGCGATCGCCAATCACGATGCGGTGCGGGATACCGATCAGTTCCAGGTCGGCGAACATCACGCCGGGACGTTCGTCGCGGTCGTCCAGCAACACCTCGACACCTGCGGCAGTGAGGTCTGCATACAGTTTGTCCGCGGCTTCGCGCACGGCCTCGCTCTTCTTGTAGCCGATGGGCGCGATGGCGACCTGGAACGGTGCCATGCCTGCGGGCAGCGCGATGCCGCGCTCGTCGAAGTTCTGCTCGATGGCGGCGGCCACGATGCGCGACACACCGATGCCGTAGCAGCCCATCTCCATTACCTGCGCCTTGCCGTTCTCGTCCAGATAGGTGGCCTGTAGCGCTTCGGAATACTTGGTGCGCAACTGGAAGATATGGCCGACTTCGATACCGCGGCACAGTTCCAGTGTGCCTTTGCCGTCCGGTGAAGCGTCGCCGGCGACCACGTTGCGAAGGTCGTGAATGTTGGCCTCGTCCAGTTGCACGTCGCGCCCGAAGTTTACGCCGCTGAAGTGGAAGCCGTCGTCGTTCGCGCCGCAGATGAAATCGCTCATCGCCGCGGCGGCACGGTCGGCCAGCACGCGCACTGTGGCGTTCACCGGGCCGATGTAGCCGGTGCGGCAATTCATGTTGCGGTGCACTTCGTCTTCGCTGGCAAAACGGAATTCGCCCAGGATCTTGGCGGTTTTGACCTCGTTGAGCTGGTGGTCGCCGCGCAGCAGCAGCAGCACGAACTCGTTCTCGTGGGTCATCACGGCGATAGCTTTCAGGACGAATTGTGCGGTCGTGCCGAAGAATGCGGCGACTTCCTCGATGGTCTTCTGGCCGGGCGTGATGACCTTTTGCATCTCCTGCGTGGCGGGTGCGCGCGGTGCGGCGGGCGCGACGGCTTCGGCCAGCTCGACGTTGGCGGCGTAGTCCGAGTCCGGGCTAAACGCCAGCGCATCCTCGCCCGATTCGGCCAGCACATGGAACTCGTGCGAGCCGCTGCCGCCGATGGCGCCGGTATCCGCAGCGACGGCGCGGAACTGCAGGCCGAGGCGGCTGAAGATGCGGCTGTAGGTGTCGTACATCACGCGGTAGGTCTGCTCCAGACTCTCGAAGCTGCTGTGGAAGGAATAGGCGTCCTTCATCACGAACTCGCGCGCGCGCATCACGCCGAAACGCGGACGTACTTCGTCGCGGAACTTGGTCTGGATCTGGTAGAAGTTCAGCGGCAACTGCTTATAGCTTTTCACCTCGCGCCGCGCGATGTCGGTGATGACCTCTTCATGAGTAGGGCCGAAACAGAACTGGTTGTCATGTCTGTCCCGAATCTTCAGCATCTGCGGGCCGAACACCTCCCAGCGACCGGTCTCCTGCCACAGTTCGGCGGGCTGCACGGCGGGCATCAGCAGCTCGATGCCGCCGCTCCTGTCCATCTCCTCGCGCACCACATTCTCCACCTTGCGCAGCACGCGCAGTCCAAGCGGCATCCAGGTATACAGGCCGCTGGCGAGTTTGCGGATATAGCCCGCGCGCAGCATCAGTCGATGGCTGGGCAGTTCGGCTTCCGAGGGGGCCTCTTTCAGGGTGGAGATGAAGAATTTCGAGACGCGCATGATGCTTCCTTGTTTGATGAGGCGCGGATTTTACAGCGAAACAGCGCCTTCCGGCGCGCCCCGTCAGCCTTTGTTCTTTTCAGGGTTGCTGAAATGTGGAACAATCCAGCCATCGAAGAATGCATGGGGCGAATCATGATAGACCGCGAAGGTTATCGCCCAAATGTCGGCATCATATTGACTAACGCAAAGAATCAGGTGTTCTGGGGCAAGCGCATCAGACAGGATGCGTGGCAGTTTCCACAGGGCGGCATCCAGCATGGCGAGACGCCGGAACAGGCGATGTATCGCGAATTGCAGGAAGAGGTCGGCCTGTTGTCCTGCCATGTCCAGATCCTTGGGCGTACCCGCGACTGGATGCGTTATGAAGTGCCGCAGAGTTGGGTCAAGCGCGAATCGCGCAGCAATTACAAGGGGCAGAAACAGATATGGTTTCTGCTGCGGCTGGTCGGGCGCGATTGCGACGTCTCGTTGCGGGCGAGCGGACATCCCGAGTTCGATGCCTGGCGCTGGAACGATTACTGGATCGAACTGGAAAACGTGATCGAATTCAAGCGCGAGGTTTACCGCAAGGCGCTGAACGAACTGGTGCGATACCTGCCGCCGTTGAGGAATCAGGCGCGCAGGGACGTACCCAAGCTGGTATCAGGCAGTATTTGACGCATAGAGCAACCAAGGAGAAGAAGAATGAACAAGGAATTTGCGCCGTTGACCAGCCATCCGCTCAAAGCGGGCACCGGATTTGCCCGGCCGACCCAAGTGCTGCCCCACAGCGTCACCATGAACGATGCAGCAACCAACGTGATGACCGATCTGCGCAGCGTTACGGTCGTGAACGTGCGCGCCAAGACCTCGCTGGACAAGGCGAACGAGAAGATGATCCGCTACGGTGTGCGTACCCTGTTGGTGCTGGACGAAGCCGACAAGGTCGCGGGCATCCTGACGGCGACCGACGTGCTGGGTGAGAAGCCGGTGAACTTTCTGCAACAGATGGGCGGCACGCATGCGGACATCATGGTACGCGACGTGATGACGGTGCAGCGCGAACTGGAAGTGATGAAACTTGAAGACGTGCAGAAGGCCAAGGTCGGCAACATCCTGGCTTCGCTCAAGGCAGCCGGGCGGCAACACGCGATGGTGGTCGAGGATAATGCAGACGGCAGCCAGACGGTGCGCGGCCTGTTCTCCGCAACGCAGATCGCGCGGCAACTCGGCTTGCAGGTCAAGAACGGGGAAGTGGCCAAGGTGTTCGCCGAGATCGAGTCGGCGGTCAGCGCCCATTAATCTTTAAGATCGGATTTCCATGAGAATCGTCTGTCGATATCTGCTGGCTGGACTGCTGTTTGGTCTGGGCGGTTGTGCCAGCCTGCTGGACGGGAGCAACGAGATCAGCGTGCGCGAGAACGCCAAACCCGCAACGGATGCCGCAAAGCCGAGATACGCGGTTTCGATCCGCGTCGCTCGTTATACCGACGGGCGCAAGCTTGGGGATGCGCGCCTGGTTGGCACCGCCTCCGGGAAGGTGATCGGTATGCGCGGTTCCGAGATCAGGCTGGATCGCGATGCGGCAGATGTCGTGGCGGACTGCATGTCCGAACGGCTGGATGATGCCGGCTTCCAGGTGCTGGCAAGCAGCGACAAGAGCGCGATGTTCGAACTGCGCGGCGAGATCGGGGAATTGAGCTATGACGTCAAGGACCGCGATTATGTCTCGATCAAGGTCGCCAGCACGCTGACGGAGATCGCGACCGGTAAGGTGATCTGGTCCGGCGAAGCCGCGCAGAAAAGCGACCGCTACGCGGGCGTCTCCGGCAACAATCGGGAAGACATCGGGTATCACCTGCACAACGAGCTGGAGGTGGTGTCGGGCAAGACGGCCGAGGCGATCGGAGCCACTTTGATGGCCACGCGCAGTGAGCTGTTCAACCTGACGCCGGGCACCAAGGTGATTCCCGGCGTGACGGTTTTCGTGACGCCGGGCAAAGAGTCAGACGTGCGCACCACGCCTTCGCCTACCATGCCGACAGCCGCCAACGGGCTGCTCACGGTCAGATCCGAGCCGACCCGCGCCAAGGTATATGTGGACGGTGTGTATCACGGCATGACGCCGTTGAGCGTGGAGGCTACGCCCGGCATCCATGCGGTGGAGGTCAAGCTGAAGGGTTACCGGACGGTCGCGGAAAAAGTCGCGGTGCGCAAGGGTGACAGCACCGAACTGGAAGTGTCGCTGGAAAAATGAAGTAAATCCCGCACAACAAAAAAGCCCGCTGAATGCGGGCTTTTTTGTTGTGCGGCCCTGGGCTAATGCTTGCCCGTGCTGCCGAAGCCGTTACTGCCGCGCTGGCTCATCGGGAACTCCTCGACGATATTGAACTGCACTTGCGCCACCGGCACGACCACCAGTTGCGCAATGCGCTCCATCGGCATCAGCTCGAACGGGTGCGAGCCGCGGTTCCACACCGAGATGAATATTTGTCCCTGGTAATCCGAATCGATCAGCCCGACCAGATTGCCCAGCACGATGCCGTGTTTGTGGCCCAGGCCCGAGCGCGGCAGGATCATGGCTGCGTAATGCGGATCGTTCAGGTGCAGTGCGATGCCGCTGGGGATGAGTTCGCATTGTCCCGGCTGGATGGTCATGCTGCCGTCGATGCAGGCGCGCAGGTCGATGCCGGCCGAACCCGGCGTGGCATAGGCCGGCGGGTGTTCGTGCAGGCGCGGATCGAGTACCTTCACGTCGACATTTTTCATTTTGTCCTTCCTTTCGAGTAGAGCGCGGCGGCATGGCGCAGCAACGCCCTTGCCAGAGTGAGTTTGTCGGCACGCGGCAATACATGCTCGCCCGCATCGTCAAACAGGATGATCTCGTTATCGTCGGAGCCGATGGCGTTTTGCGCCAGGTTCGCTGCCAACAGGGGGATGTTCTTCTTGCTGCGTTTTTCGGTCGCATGTTCGCGCAACCTTTCGCTTTCCGCAGCAAAACCCACGCAGAACGGCGGCTTGGGCAGGGCAGCGACGTAAGCGAGGATGTCGGGATTGGGGATCAGTTCCAGCGTCAGTGTGCCATCGCTCTTCTTGATCTTCTGTTCGCTGGGCTGTGCCGCGCGGTAATCGGCCACTGCTGCCACGGCGATGAACATGTCTGTATCGGCGACCTGTTGCTTCACCGCCTCAAACATCTCGGTGGCGCTGGTGATATCGATCACCTGTGTGCCAGCGGGGGCAGTCAACGCCGTCGGTCCGGAGACCAGGGTGACCTGCGCGCCCATCTCCAGTGCAGCCTGCGCGACCGCATAGCCCATCTTGCCGCTGCTGCGGTTGGTGATGCCGCGCACCGCATCGATGGGCTCGTAGGTCGGCCCGGCAGTGATGATGAGCTTGAGCCCTTCCAGTTCCTTGCCGCTGTCGCGGTTCAGAAGTGTCTGGACACTTTGCGCCAGTTCTTCCGCTTCCAACATGCGTCCCATGCCTTCCTCGCCGCAAGCCTGCGCGCCGCTCGCCGGACCGAGCAAAGTCACGCCGTCGTCGGCGAGTCGCTGCACGTTGCGTTGCGTCGCCGCGTTGGCCCACATCTGCTTGTTCATGGCGGGCGCGACCAGCAAGGGACAATCGCGCGCCAGACACAGGGTGGAAAGGAGGTCATCAGCCAGGCCATGCGCCAGTTTGGCGATGAAATCGGCAGTGGCGGGGGCGATCACGATGGCATCGGCGAGACGACTGGAATGGATGTGCGACATACCCTTGTCATCCTGCCACTGGTCGATCAGCACCGGATGCCCGGTCAGTGCCTGCATCGTGGCGGGCGTGATGAAATGCGTCGCCGCCTCGGTCATTGCCACTTGAACCTCGATACCCTGCTTCACCAATAGTCGAGCAAATTCCGCTGCCTTGTAGGCTGCGATGCCGCCGGTGATGCCGAGCACGATGCGTTTTGTCCTGGCTTGCTCCATAATGCCGCGCATCTTAGCAAGAAAGTGATTGCGATGGCGATTACAGACTGGCCGGAGGGTGAGCGACCGCGCGAAAGGTTGCTGCAACGCGGCGCATCTGCGCTGTCCGATGCCGAGTTGCTGGCGATCTTCCTGCGTACCGGCGTGGTCGGCAAGAGTGCGGTGGATCTGGCGCGCGAGCTGCTGGCGAGATTTGGCAGTCTGACGCAGTTGTTCGCCGCGGCCGAGAAGGAGTTCTGCACCATCCACGGCATGGGACGCGCCAAATATGTGCAGTTGCAGGCGGTGGTGGAGATGGCGCGGCGGGCCTTGCAGGAAGAGGTGCGTACAGGCGATGCGCTGAATTCTCCGCGTGCGGTGCGCGAATACCTGCAGTTGCTGCTGCGTGGCCGGCAGCAGGAAGTGTTCGTGGCGCTATTCCTGGACGCGCAGCATCGCGTGATCGCCGCCGAGGAACTGTTTCAGGGCACGTTGACGCAGACCAGTGTGTATCCGCGCGAGGTGGTGAAGCGGGCTTTGCACTACAATGCGGCGGCGCTGATCTTTGCGCACAATCATCCGTCCGGAGTGGCCGAACCCAGCCAGTCCGACGAGGTGCTGACCGGGGCGCTGAAACAGGCATTGCAACTGGTCGATGTGCGGGTGCTGGATCATTTTATCGTGGCGGGCACGGGCTGCCTGTCTTTCGCGGAGAAGGGCTTGTTGTGAATAAAGTGGCAAGTTCGGTCGAGCCGAAGCGGGGTGTTCCGCTTGAGGCCACTGTGGTAAGTGTCATCATCCGCGATTTCATTCATCTGACCGAGCGTCTTTCCTCGGCCAGCCTGACCGACCTGATGGGCGACTATTACGAGAAGGTTTGTGTCCAGGTTGCGCAACAGCACGGCGTACTCACTTCGATCAGCAATCACAGCATGGTGGTGACGTTCTCCGCCGTGGAAGGTGAGGATGTGCATGCGCGCCGTGCCATGCGCTGTGCGCTGGCGATCGCGCTGATCGCTTACCAGACGCGATTCTGGATCAGGCAGGCCTTTCCCGAGCAGGGGCTGGACAAATTCGGGGTCGGTATCGGTATGCACTGCGGCGAACTGGTGCTCGCCGACTTCGGCCTGCCGCCGCAGGTGCAGACGGTGGCCAACGGGCATGCGGTGTCCGTTGCTTCGCTGCTCGCGGTCAAATCCAGGGAACTGGACTGGAATGTGGTGTGCAGCGAACAGGCGCTGGCCGCCGCCGGTCATGGGGTGCAGATACGCCGCCGTTCGCTGATCGGCGCGGAATGGCTGTGCAATCCCGTTAGCGTGGTCGAAGTGGTGGTGGTGCGTGACGGCGGCGAGGAACTGGAGACTGGCGACTCGATACTGGATACCACGCTGGCGCTGGATCGCGGCAGCCGCTCGGGGCGCTACAAGGCGTTCGATCCGACCCAGTTCGTAGCCGACGCAGCCGGAGGGCAGGTGTTTCCGGTCGTGCCAGGCTACCGCTGTCTGAAGCCGATAGGCAGGGGCGGCATGTCGCGCGTGTATCTGGTGGAACGCCTGCGCGACGGCGCGCTGATGGCACTGAAGTTCGCCGACGGCAGCGTTTCTGAAGATAGTGAGGTGCTGTACCGCTTCGTCGAGGAATACGGCCTGCTGGAGCAGATACGCCATCCCAACGTGTTGCAGATCCACGATCAGGGCGTGACTGACGATGCGCTGTTCATCGTGATGGAATACCTGCCCGGCGGGACGCTCAAGCAGCTCATCGGTAACAAGGGTATGGCGCCGGAGCGCGTCTGGAGCGTGTTGCGCGAAATGGTGCGGGCGCTGGTCGAGGTACATCGCATGGGCATCATCCATCGCGACATCAAACCGGAGAATATCCTGCTGCGTAACGATGGCACCGCCGTGCTGGGCGACTTCGGCGTGGCCCGGAGGATGCAGAAAGCCCACTGTGATGCCAGGATAGACTATATCGTGGGCACGCCGTATTTCATGAGTCCGGAACAGGCGCTGGGTGAGCTGGAGGATGAACGTACCGACATCTATAGTATGGGGGCGGTGTTCTTCAACATGCTGACCGGCGAGAAACCCTATCAGGGCGATACGCTGGAAAAGATCGTACAGCAGCATCTGCATGCCCCGGTTCCCAAGCTCCCCGCGCACTATCGACACCTGCAGTATTTCCTTGATCGCATGATGGCCAAGGACAAGGAGGACCGTTACTCGGCAACTACCTTGTTGCATATGCTGGAAGAGATAGCTGAATTCCCCTGAGCGGACGACGCCGAAAGCGGGGGAATCCCGAATTTCGGCGTCTAGATGGCCTGCTTCTTGCTGTTATTTTCGAGAATCCCTTTGACAAGAGATGCGGTTGTATGGATAATCGCGCGCTCTTTTTGGAGGGGTGGCCGAGTGGTTAAAGGCAGCAGACTGTAAATCTGCCCTCTTATGAGTACGATGGTTCGAATCCGTCCCCCTCCACCAGAATTTTGAAGCAGTTAGAAGCAGTAACAAGTGGGTTGGTGCAGGGTTTTGCGGGTGTAGCTCAATGGTAGAGCAGAAGCCTTCCAAGCTTATGACGAGGGTTCGATTCCCTTCACCCGCTCCATTTAAAGTTAGGCCCATGTGGCTCAGTGGTAGAGCACTCCCTTGGTAAGGGAGAGGTCGTGAGTCCGATTCTCACCATGGGCACCAAGTTTTTTTGTGATTAATGTTTGGCATTGATAGGGGATAAATCATGGCAAAGAGCAAATTTGAACGTACGAAGCCGCACGTGAACGTCGGCACGATCGGCCACGTTGACCACGGCAAGACCACGCTGACAGCGGCGATCACCATGGTATTGTCGAAGAAATTCGGCGGTGAAGCCAAGGCTTACGACCAGATCGACGCAGCGCCGGAAGAAAAGGCGCGCGGCATCACCATCAACACC
>JAHJBC010000002.1 GCA_018813765.1 Gammaproteobacteria bacterium
CGAGTTTATGAGGAGGCCCGGCTGTTCGAGCAACGCAGGGAACCCACGAAGTGGGCGGCGCACCGGGGGCGCCCTCTTTTGGTTACTTTTCTCGGCAAGACGAGAAAAGTGACTTGCTGCCGGGCAACCCCCGGCGGTTTTTGATGGGTATCGCTACGCTCAACCCATCCTACGCTTGCTTACTTACTCAAAGCCTCACCACCACATAGATATATGCCATGAGAATGCCAATTGTGGCTGGCGCTGACACAAAGGCAACAACGAATGCGGTTACCGTCTTTTGATTAAATGCAAGAATGAATGCCGATATAAGGCTAACAATACTTGCTAAGGTAACGATGGATATCACGATTGAAGATACTGACAAAATTGCTATAGCAGACGAAATGAAGGCACTTATTGCCCAGATTATGAAGAGCACAATATTGAGCAATGCTCCATTTTGAGGCTGCAAATTCGTAGTGGATTTAATATTTTCCGGTTTGGTACCAGGAAAGTCGCTGAGCGGTACCGAACATTTTGGACACTGATCTGAATTGATAGCCACATCCCAGAGGTTGTCTGCTTCTGTAAAGCTCGACATGCAATTGGGACATTGATAGGTGCGCATAATATTCCACCGGACCTAACGCAATTTAGCCGACATATCACACCGCCCTCACCGGAATCTTCCCAATCCTCCCCTGCCACTCCTTCGGCCCCGTCTCATGCACCGAAGTCCCATTCACATCCACGGCAACAGTCACCGGCATGTCCTGCACGGTGAATTCATAGATGGCTTCCATGCCCAGATCGCCGAACGCCAGCACCTTCGATGCCTTGATCGCCTTGGAAACAAGGTAGGCCGCACCGCCGACCGCCATCAGGTACACAGCCTTGTGCTTCTTGATCGCCTCGATAGCTTCAGGTCCGCGCTCGGATTTACCCACCATGCCGATCAGTCCGGTCTCGGCCAGCATGGTTTCGGTGAACTTGTCCATGCGCGTCGCCGTCGTGGGGCCGGCGGGGCCGACCACTTCGTCGCGTACCGGATCGACCGGACCGACGTAGTAGATGAAGCGGTTCTTGAAATCCACCGGCAGCTTTTCGCCCTTCTTCAGCATGTCGGTGATGCGCTTGTGCGCGGCGTCGCGACCGGTGAGCAGCTTGCCGTTCAGCAGCAGGGTTTCGCCAGGCTTGAAGGTGGCGATCTCCTCGCGCGTGATGGTGTCGAGGTTAACGCGGCGCGATTCGGCCGAGGCTTTCCATTCGACCTTGGGCCAGTCGGCGAGCGAAGGCGGCGTCAATACCGCCGGACCGTTGCCGTCCAGCGTGAAGTGGATGTGGCGCGTAGCGGCGCAGTTGGGGATGATGGCGACCGGCAGGCTGGCGGCGTGCGTGGGATAGTCCCTGATCTTCACATCCACCACGGTGGTGAGGCCGCCCAGCCCCTGCGCACCTATGCCCAGCGCATTGACCTTCTCGAACAATTCCAGGCGCAGTTCCTCGATGCGGTTCTTGGCCCCGCGCGCCTGCAGTTCGTGCATATCCACCGGCTCCATCAGCGCTTCCTTGGCCAGCAGCATGGCCTTCTCCGCCGTGCCGCCGATGCCGATGCCGAGAATGCCAGGCGGACACCATCCGGCGCCCATCTCGGGCACGGTCTCCAGCACCCAGTCCACGATGCTGTCGGAAGGATTGAGCGCGACGAACTTGGATTTGTTCTCCGAGCCGCCGCCCTTGGCCGCGAGGATGATGTCGACCTTGTTGCCGGGGATGATCTCGTAATTGATGACAGCGGGGGTGTTGTCCTTGGTGTTCTTGCGTGCGCCCGCGGGGTCGGCCAGCACCGAGGCGCGCAGCATGTTGTCCGGGTGCAGGTAGGCGCGGCGCACGCCTTCGTTGATCATGTCCGAGACACCCATGGTCGCGCCGTCCCAACGCACGTCCATGCCCACCTTGATGAAGACGGAGACGATGCCGGTGTCCTGACAGAGGGGGCGGTGACCTTCCGCGCTCATGCGCGAGTTGGTGAGGATCTGCGCGATGGCGTCGCGCGCGGCGGGCGATTGCTCGCGCTCGTAAGCGCGGCCCAAGGCCTGCACATAGTCGAGCGGATGATAGTAGGAGATGTATTGCAGTGCGTCGGCGACGCTGGCTATGAGGTCCTGCTGGCGAATCGTGGTCATGTTCAAAAACTCCAGATTTGAAGACGCGCGATTATGGGAGGGAGGGCTAGCCGCGTCAAACTGTTAGAATGCGCGCCTCATTTCAAGGGCTGCACATAAATGGCTATCCAGTGGTTCCCCGGGCACATGACCTCGGCGAAGAAGAAAGCGACCGAGACCATGGAGCGCATCGATGTCGTCATCGAAGTGCTGGATGCGCGCGTGCCGGAAGCGGGCAGCAACCCGATGCTGCGCGAGATGCGCGAACACCGCCAGCGCCCCTGCCTCAAGGTGCTGAACAAGGCCGACCTCGCTGACCCCGCCGCCACCAAGGCATGGCTGGACCACTTCAACAGCCAGAAGAACATGAAGGCCGTCGCCGTCTCGTGCAAGAAGCCGGGCGAGGCCGCGAAGATCCCCAAGCTGTGCCTGCCGCTGGCGCCGCATCGCGGCACGGTGCTTAAGCCATTACGCATGATGGTGATGGGCATCCCCAACGTGGGCAAATCCACCTTCATCAACTCGCTGCTGAAGAAACGCACCGCCGCCGTCGGCGACGAACCCGCCATCACCAAGAATTTGCAGCACTTCGACCTCAACGACCACATGCAGCTCATCGACACGCCAGGCATGATGTGGCCGAAGATCGCCTATGAGAGCGACGGTTACCTGCTCGCCGCCAGCAACCTGATCGGCCGCAACGCTTACGACGAAAGCGAAGTCGCATATTTCCTCGGCGACCTGCTCATGGCGCGCTATCCGGCACTGGTCAAACAACGCTACAAATCTGCAAGCGATGAGATGGACGGCGTTGCACTGATCGAAGCCATCGCAAAGCAACGCGGCTACCGTATTCGCGGCAAGGACTTCGATCTGGGAAAAGCAGCAATTACATTGCTGCAGGATTACCGCACCGGCACGCTGGGACGCATCAGTCTGGAGACGCCGGCGTCGCGCGCCGAGATGATGCACACGGCGACGCCGGTCGTGGAAACGGCTTCAGACGAAGAACCCGGTCAGCAACCGTAGGATGGGTTGAGCAACGCGATACCCATCGTTTCAGACTCCTGTTGGGTATCGCTACGCTCCACCCAACCTACGCGCTAACTCCTTTTAGCCGCAAGCGGGAGAAGGGGGAAATTCCTACTAAGCCTTGTTGCGCATGAAGTCCGCCACCTTGCCGAAAGCGGCGACCAGTTCCTTGCGCAAGGCTTCGTCCTCCACTACATCCTGCAAGGCCTGCGTCATGCACATCATCCACTGGTCGCGTTCGGTATCGCCGATGGCGAATGGCATGTGGCGCTGGCGCAATCTTGGATGCCCGAACTTCTCGATGAACAACTGCGGTCCGTTCATCCAGCCGGACAAGAACATGAACAGTTTGTCCTCCGACCGTTTCAGGTCAACGCCGTGCATCTTGCGCACACCGTGCGCCTCCGGCAACGCATCCATCAACTGATAGAAACGCTGCACCAGTTGGCGTACCTTGGCCTCGCCGCCGATGCGTTCGTAATGCGAACGTGTATCTGTACTGATCTGCATGATGATTCCCCACAAAGTTAACAAACCGTTTGCCGCCCCGCCCGCACACGCGGGCATGGCGCTGCCGACCACGAAGCGACACCGCTTCAGTCAGTGAAAAAGCGTTCATTCATTTCCTCCAGCCCCACGCTGTGGAGCACTTCGTTCAAGCGTTGTGCCGCGCGCTGGCGCGGCAGGTCCTTGTAACTGGCGATGATAAGCTCGTTCTTCATCGAATGCTCCCAGCCCACCAGTTCGGTCACCGTCACCTGGTAACCGTGCGCCTCCAGTTGCAGGCAGCGCAGCGCATTGGTGATGTGGCTACCGAACTCGCGCGTGTGGATGGGATGCCGCCACAACTCGGTGAGCGCGTCCTTGGCCAGTTGTTTGCCCTTGTTCTTGCGCAGCACCGCCGCCACCTCGGCTTGACAGCACGGCACCAGCACGATGTGCTTCGCCTGTTTCTTCAGCGCAAAATTGATCGCGTCGTCCGTCGCGGTATCGCAGGCATGCAGCGCGGTCACCACATCCACTTTCGCGGGCAACTTGTCCGAAACGATGGATTCCGCCACCGACAGGTTGAGGAACGACATGCCGTCGAAACCCAGCAGTTGCGCCAGTTCGCGCGAATGCGCGACCAGCTCCTCGCGCGTCTCGATACCGTAGATGTGCGACGCATCCTTCAATACCTTGAAGAACAGGTCATACAATATAAAGCCCAGATACGACTTGCCCGCCCCGTGATCGACCAGCGTGAGCGCGCCCTGTTCTTTCTGCACCGATTGCAGCAACGGCTCGATGAACTGGTACAGGTGATACACCTGCTTCAGCTTGCGGCGCGAATCCTGGTTCATCTTGCCGTCGCGCGTGAGGATATGCAGCGCCTTCAGCAGCTCGATGGATTGACCGGGACGGATCTCGGAATACTCGGGAGGGGTAGCAACTTTCTTCATGCGACTCATTTTCTCTTATTTCGCAGCCGATGTAACGGGGACAATGCCTGAAGCAGATCCTGCGGTAGCGGCGGCATGGTGCCGCACATTTCGGCGGCGATGATCTCGGCCGACAGTCCTGCCGTGAGCAGCCCGCGAGTACCGTGCGCCAGACTGCAATACAGGCCCGACTCGACCTCCCCCACCAGCGGCGTCGCGCCTGGCACGGAGCAGCGCACACCCGCACGCCCGGCCAGCGCACTCCCTCCCCCTTCCCTCACCCCACCCCTCTCCCAGAGGGAGAGGGAGTTATCACGGTCTGGGGTGGGGGTAGAATTGTTGGACTCCTGCGACTCTACCCCCATCCTAACCTTCCCCCTGCAAGGGGGAAGGGACTGATTCAATGCTTGATTCAACGCCGGCATGTGCGCTGCGATCTTGGCGAGGTTGTCGGCATGATCGGCTTCGCGCAGGTCTGTTGCCGCATCATCGAACGTTGAAGTAGCGCCTGCCACATGCTGCCCCGCCACGGCGGGTGCGCAATAGCCTTCGGCGCACAGCACGGCGTGCAGGGATTCGCTTGCCGGCGTCGAGGGCAGGATACTGATCTGGCCGCGCACCGGTTGCAGCGGGAAGGCGGCAAACTGACTGAGGTTCTTGGCTTGATGGCTGCTGCACACCACGACCTGCTCCGCTTCGATGGCAAATCCTTCGCCGCTGGCACGCCAGCCGGAAGCGGTGCGTTCCAGAGCCGTCACTTCGCTACCAAGCCGCTGCACAATCAGCGGATGATCCGCCAGCCGCGCACAGACCTGCGGCGGCACCACCCAACCGCCGCCGGGGAACCACAGCCCGCCGTGCGTCATTTCCATTCCAACCAGTTCCGAAGCCGTTGCCGCATCCACCACTTGCAGCAGATGCGCTGGCCATTCCTGTACGGAGAGTTTGGCAATGCGTTTGGCTTCGGCGTCCGTGGCGGCGAGTTGCAGCAGGCCGCATTCGGAACGCAGCACCCCGTCGACCGGCACCGCCTCGTCCAGCAGCGCCAACGCATGGCCGTAAGCCGCCAGCACAAAGCGATGCAACGCATTCATGCCCGCGCCGAAGCGCGCATGCAGGATGCCGCGCGGATTGCCGGAGCCTTGGGTGGCAAGTTGCGGGGCGCATTCGATCAGGGTGACGGCGATGCCGCGTTGAGCGAGGGCGTGAGCGGCGGCGCAGCCAGCGATGCCGCCGCCGATGACGATGGCAGTGCGGGGTGGTTTGCCTTTGTAGGAGCCAGCCCTTCGACTATGCTCAGGACAGGCTTGCTGGCGAAGGGCATTCGCGGCTGTGTCAATTCCACACCCAACTTGTTGGGTAGTGGATTGCCTGACTTTGTTGGAAGCCGCTCCTACAGGGAACGCTGGATTGATTTGACCGCGCACCATCTCTCTTTTACTTCCGAAACCTTCTACCCGTTCCACCTCAAACCCCGCCTGCTGCAAGCCGCGCCGCACCCAGCCCGCGCAGCTATAGGTCGAAAGCGTCGCACCTGCTCGCGAAGCGCGTGCGATACCGGACAGGACTGCATCGCTCCACATCTCGGGATTCTTCGCGGGCGAAAAACCGTCAAGAAACCATGCATCCACACAGGCTGGCGACAACTGCGGCAATGCCTCGGTGACATCTTCCAAAGCCAGCGTGAGCCGCACGCGCCCGTTGGCAAAGCTCCAGCGGTTCCATCCCGGCACACGGCGATGCCAGCGCGCCAGCAGCACTTCGGCTTGTGCGGACAGTTCCGGCCACAGCGCCAGTGCGGCATGCAGCTCATCGTCACTCAACGGGAATTTTTCGACGCTGAAGAAATCCAGGCTCGCACCCGGCGGCGCGACTTGCTCGAACAATTGCCAGCTAGAGAGAAAATTAAGCCCGGTACCAAAGCCCAACTCGCCGACACAGAAGCTTTCGCCCTCTCCCAACGCCGCGAAACGTTCCTTCAGTCGATTGCCTTGCAGAAACACATGGCGCGTCTCTTCCAGACCGGAATCGGCGGAGAAGTACACGTCGCCAAAGCGATCGGAATATGGTTGTCCTTCTTTCCAGGCCAGCATGTTTTCTCGGGATTCTGGCAGATGAAAAGACCAGTACCCCAGTCAATTACTAATGAATGACGCAATTATATCCCCACCTGTAGAGGAGTCTGAGTCAGGGTATATGCCCATATCTATATATTTCGGGCTATACGGCTAGTCCGTTTGGCATATTGACCCCATGCTGCAAGTGAGGATACTTCGGAGCCATGCATCATGTACTACAGCGGAACGGAGAAGAAAATGGAAGATGCCTCAAACTCGAAGTGTTACTCGACCAACTGGGGTATCAGTTTCCTGTGCGACTGCAAGAAGCAGACTAAAGAACTCAGGATACACAAAGGGATCGCGCGCTCGATATCAGCGCGAGGAGTACAGATCCTGAGCGACCACCAGATCTGTCAGCAGAAAAAGGTCGCGATGCAACTGACTATCCCGTCGCTGACAAACGGCACCCCGCAGAAGATCATCCGCATCATCGGTCACAGCATCGTCACCATCATGAAGGAAGGCAAATTCATGACCGAGATCGAGTTCCAGCAATTCGAAGAAGACGGCAAAAAGGAGCTGGAGCGGAATTTGCACCAGCGCTTCGAACAGCAATTCTTTGCCGATGCCGCATAACTGCCCAACAGACCAGAAAGGAATAACATGAGCATCGTAATCTTAGTCGCCCTGTTCAGTTCTGGATTGCTCTTCCTGTACGCGATCGGTGTCTTCGCCATGTGCCTGAATGCCGGTGAAAGCCTGATCACTGCAATAACGGAAGCATCAAGCTGGCTGGCTGCATTTTCCGTGTCGCACATATTTGCCTATCTTGCACTGCCGTTGCACTAAGCCCTTACCCCGCCCAAAAGACAACGCCCTGATGGACTCAGGGCGTTGTTCATTTCAGCCTACCTCGCCATCGCTTTCATCCACTGTTCGCCCCAGCGGTGCAGGCCCAGGCCGAGCACGATGCTCGCCGTCCCCAGCCACACCTGCGGCAACACGGCTTCATTGTTCAGCCCGTGCCCCAGCAACAAGGCCAGCACCGGCGTGATCAGCGTGATGAGGGCGACCCGCCCCGTGTCCATGTGCTTGATCAGGTAGTAATACAAGGCGAAACCCAGCACCGAACCGAAGGTACCCAGATACAGCGTCGCGGCGGCGGAACGCTCGGAAACATCCTCCGGCACATGCCCGTCCGCCATCCACCATGCAGCGAAGAACAAGGGCAGCGAAACGATCAGGATGCCCATCGTCGTCGCCAGCGGCGGGCTGTCGTCGCCGATGCGCTTGAGCCACACCAGCCCCAGCGATTGCGACACTACCGCCATGAACAGCGCGAACAGGCCCAGCGCAGAACCTTCAGGCAAACCCAGCCCGCCGCGGAACACCAGCATCAAGCCGAGCACGCCGAGCGCCATCCCGGCCAGTTTGTTCGGGGTGAGCGCTTCTTCCTTCAGCCAAAACGCCGCCCCCAGGCTGGTGATCAGCGGCGACAGCCCGAACAGCACCGCGATCATGCCCGAGCTGACGAACTGCGACGACCAGTAGGTGAGCACCATCGCGGCGAACATGCTCAGCCCGCCCGCCAGATAGGCATGCAAGGCCCTGCGGTGCAGCGGGAACGGAATGCGGAAGATCGCCAGCAATACCGCACACACCAGCATACCGACGGCCATACGCGAGAACACCGCGAAGCTGAAACCGATGCCCAGCGCGCTCCATTTGATGGCGAGCGGCGTGGTGGACCAGATCAGGATGACCGAAACGAATGCTGCTGGAAGCGACATGATTTTCTCCTTGGCTCGACCCACATGCCGTTCACATGAGCCCTTGTGCGAACGGTGAAAAACAAAAAGGCCACAGAGGATCGTCTGTGGCCTGATGAAAGCTGCAAATACTAAATGGTGCTCAGTACTAACTCTCCAGACCACGCGGCGCGCGATGCCATGCCTTGCGCAGAATAGCGACAGGCAGGGCTCGGTTGCGGCGAATGGTCATCAGGGAATTCATGGTCCGGATTATCTGGGCGAAGTCATGCAGTGTCAACGTTATTGATGGAATCGATGTTATTGCGCATCCGCCAGCTTGAGTCGGCGATTCCGCACACCTTCGGCCAGCATGTCGAGCGAGCGCACGGTGTCTTCCCAGCCGATGCAGGCATCGGTAATCGACACGCCCTTCTCCAGCGGCTTGCCGGTGACCAGATCCTGCCGACCTTCCTTGAGGTGCGACTCGATCATGACCCCGAAGATGCGCTCTTCGCCGTTCGCCAACTGGGTGGCGCAGTCCTGTGCCACTTCCATCTGGCGCTTGTATTCCTTGCGGCTGTTGGCGTGCGAGAAGTCGATCATCACCCGCGCGGCAAGACCGGCGTTTGCCAGCTCCTTGCAGATTGCATCGACAGAGGCCGCGTCGTAGTTGGGCTGCTTGCCGCCGCGCAGGATGACATGGCAATCCTCGTTGCCGTTGGTGGAGACGATGGCCGAGTGTCCCGCCTTGGTGACGGACAGGAAATGGTGCGGGCTGGCGGCCGCCTTGATCGCGTCCACCGCGATGCGGATGTTGCCGTCGGTGCCATTCTTGAAACCGATGGGGCAGGAGATGCCCGAAGCCAGTTCGCGGTGAACCTGCGACTCGGTGGTGCGCGCGCCGATGGCGCCCCACGAGATCAGGTCGGCGGTGTATTGCGGTGTGATCACATCCAGGAACTCGGTCGCGCAGGGCAAGCCGGATTCGTTGATCTCCCACAGCAGCTTGCGCGCCAGGCGCAGGCCTTCGTTGATCTTGAAGCTGCCGTCGAGATGCGGGTCGTTGATCATCCCCTTCCAGCCGACGGTGGTGCGCGGCTTCTCGAAATACACGCGCATCAGGATCAGCAGGTCGTTACCCAGTCGTACGGCTTCCGACTTGAGTTTGCGCGAATACTCCATCGCCAGATCGAAATCGTGGATCGAGCACGGGCCGACCACCACGACCAACCTGTCGTCGGCGCCATGCAGGATGCGGTGGATCGCGCTGCGTGCGTTATAGGTGGTTTCGGCCGCCTGCTCGGTGACCGGGAACTCGCGCAACAGATGGCTGGGAGGGGTGAGTTCCTTGATTTCCTTGATACGAACGTCGTCGACGATGTGCTTCATGATCAATACTCTGCTAGTTGAATTGGGAGGGCAAAAAAAACAAGGTCGCCATTATGGCTGCTCCGGCGCGAAAATGGGCATCAAGGATAAAAAATACCTTTCCTTTTACCTTGAGCAGGCATCGACATTGATCTGTAGCCACCACTCCAGCAACGCCAGATGCCACAGCTTGCTGCCTTGGATGCGCGTCAGATGCGCCTCCGGATCGGCCAGCAGTTTCTCCACATACTCGCGCCGGTACAGGCCGCGCTTGCGGCAAGCATCCGAATTGAGCAGCTCGCGCATCTTCTCCAGGAATTCGCCGCGCACATATTTCAACGCGGGCACCGGAAAATATCCCTTGGGCCGGTCGATCACCGCATCGGGAATAATGCCGCGCGCCACCGCCTTGAGCGGGAACTTGCCGCCTTCCTTGAGCTTGAGCGAGGGCGGCATGCGTGCCGCGAGTTCCACCAGTTCGTGGTCGAGGAAAGGCACGCGCGCCTCCAGCCCCCAGGCCATGGTCATGTTATCCACGCGTTTCACCGGATCGTCCACCATCAGCGCAGTCACGTCGAGGCGAAACACCTCGTCGAGGAACTCTCCCGCTTGCGGCTGTGTGAGTTCGCCATTTACCCACTCCGAAGTCACGTCGGGCACGGCATAGGCATCCGTCATCATCGCCAGGTATTCGGCGTGGTCGCGGTCAAAGTAGTGCTGCGAGAAGCGCGCCAGTGGCGAGCCATTGGCCGCGTCCATGCGCGGATACCAGAAATAGCCGCCGAACACCTCGTCCGCGCCCTGCCCGGCCAGCACCACCTTCACCTCGTCAGCCACCTTCTCGCTCAACAGATAAAAAGCAGTCACGTCGTAGCTCGGCATCGGCTCGCTCATCTGTGCGATGGCTGCCG
Source organism: Gammaproteobacteria bacterium (assembly GCA_018813765.1). Classification (GTDB taxonomy): domain Bacteria; phylum Pseudomonadota; class Gammaproteobacteria; order Burkholderiales; family Gallionellaceae; genus Sideroxyarcus. The sequence goes on from JAHJBC010000002.1 coordinate 10,691, forward strand.
GGAGCGTCTCCAGCACCGCGCTGTTGGGCAAGGCGAACTTGTGGTGACGGGTATTAAAGTGTTTTGCGACTAGGTCGGAATACTCGAACTCGTGCCCCGGCTCGCCCGCCACCTCCTCGAAACCGATGGAGAAGGTGTTGAGGTTCTCCACATGGTCGGCCAGCAATCCGACCAGCAGACTCGAATCCAGCCCGCCAGAGAGCAATATGCCCACCGGCACATCGGAGGCGAGGCGATGCCGCTCCACCGCGCGCGTCAACACGGCGCGCGTCGCAGCCAGCCACTCCTGTTCAGACAGTTCATGTTGAGGGCGCGTCGCATCCAGCAACCAGTAGCGTTGCAATTTCACCTCGCCAGCAGCGGCAAAGGTCATGGTGTGGGCAGGTGGCAACTTCTTCACTCCGCGCAGGAGGGTGCGCGGTGCGGGCACGACGCTGTGCAGGGTGAAGTGGTGATGCAGGGCGACCGGATCGATGCTGCTATCCACCCCACCTGCCGCGAGCAAGGCTTGCAGCGTGGAGGCGAAACGCAGACGTACGCCGTCCAACGCGTAATACAGCGGCTTGATGCCGAGGCGGTCGCGCGCGAGGAACAGCGACTTGTCGCGCATGTCCCACACGGCGAAGGCGAACATGCCGAAGAAGCGCTGCACGCACTTTTCTCCCCAAGCGTGGTAAGCCTTGAGAATGACCTCGCTATCACCCTCGGAGAAGAAGTCGTAGCCCATCTCCAGCAGTTCGGCGCGCAGCTCCTTGTAGTTGTAGATGGTGCCGTTGAACACCAGCGCCAGTTTGAGCTCGTCGTCCACCATGGGCTGGTCGGAATGCGCGGAGAGGTCGATGATGGACAAGCGCCGATGGCCGAACGCGAGCACGCCGCCGTCAAAGAATCCCTCGTGGTCCGGCCCGCGCCGCGCCAGTTTCGCCGTCATGCGTTTCAATGCCTCCATATCGGGCACAGACTTGTCGAAACGCAACTCACCACAGATACCGCACATACCATGCTCCACAAATAGTTTGTCGGATTATCGCCCAGCTCGGGACTTCCTCTCCATCTGTTTGTCCACGAAAAACACGAAAGGCACGAAATAAGGCAATCTTGTCATTGAGTGAGGCATATCAGATTTTGATTTTGTTCGTGCCTTTCGTGTTTTTCGTGGACGATGGTTTTTGCCTGCTAAAATCGCGCCGATGCAAACCACACTCACCCCGCAGCGCGAAAGGTATTTCCTCTTCACGCTTGCGGCTATCCAGTTCAGCCACATCCTCGATTTCATGATCATGATGCCGCTGGGGCCCATCCTGATGACCGAATTCGGCATCGGCACGCACGAGTTCGGCCTGCTGGTGGCTTCCTACAGTTTCAGCGCCGCTTTCTCGGGGCTGCTCGCCTCCACCTTCATCGACCGCTTCGAGCGCAAGCGTCTGGCGCTCGTCATGTTCGGCCTGTTCGGCATTGCCACGCTGGCCTGCGGTCTCGCCCCCGGTTACGTCACGTTGCTGATCGCACGCGGACTGGCGGGCGCATTCGGCGGCGTACTCGGTGCACTGGTGCAGACCATGGTGGGCGACGTCATTCCGTTCGCGCGCCGCGCGCGCGCCAGCGGCATCGTCGCCACCGCCTTCTCCATCTCCACCGTGGCGGGCGTACCGCTGTCGCTGTGGCTGGCCAACCACCTGCAATGGCGCGCGCCGTTCGTGTTCATCGCCGCGCTGGTCGTCGCGTTCATATTCGTGGGTTACCGTTTCCTGCCGGAACTGCGCCACCACATCAGCAGCGAGAAACGTGCGCATCCTTTCTCCGCCATGTTCGAGGTGCTGCGCGATCCCAACCACCTGCGCGCGCTGCTCTTTTCTTCGCTCATCATCTTCTCCGGTTTTACCGTCATCCCCTACATCACGGTATATGCCGTATACAACGTCGGCATCGCGCAGGCCGACATCCCGCTGATCTACCTGGCCGGCGGCGCTGCCACGCTGTTCACCGCGCGCCTGATCGGTCACTGGGCCGACAAGCATGGCAAGATGGAGGTCTATCGCATCGTCGCACTCGCCGCCATGGTGCCGCTCATCGTCGTCACCCACATTGGCGCGGCACCCTTGTGGCTATGGCTGGTCTGCACCACCATATTCTTCATTCTGGTCTCCGGCCGCTTCATCCCGGCGATGGCAGTCATCACCTCGGCAGCGCGCCCGCACCTGCGCGGCACCTTCATGTCGCTCAACGGCACCATGCAATCGCTTGCCATGGGACTGGCGACCACGCTGGCCGGCTTCGTCATCACCCAGGACAGTGCGGGGAATATCGTCGGCTATGAATCGGTGGGTTATATCGCCGTCACCGCCAACCTGATCGCGATCTGGTTCGTCGCGCGCATCAGGATGCACGACCAGCATCCCAACCTGCCGGACGTGGTGCCCAAATGAGCAAGCTGGCACTGGATCGCATCCTGCAATCGCAGGGCTTCGGCACACGCAAATGGTGCCAGCACCTGATAGCGGACGGCGAAGTGGACATCGCCGGCGAGACCGTCACCGACAGCCGCACCATCTTCGAGACCGACGGATTCGAATTCAGGGTCTATGGCGAGCCGTGGACATTTCGCGAACACATCTACATCGTGCTGAACAAACCCGCCGACTATGAATGCTCGCGCAAACCCAGCCATCATCCCGGCGTGCTCTCGTTGTTGCCGGAACAGTTTTCCCTGCGCGACGTGCAGCCGGTAGGCCGTCTGGACCACGACACCACCGGCCTGCTGCTGATGTCGGACGACGGCGCCTTCATCCACGCGCAATCCTCGCCCAAGCGCCATGTACCCAAGATTTACGCCGCCACCACGCACGACCCGGTGACGCCGAAGCTGATCGAACATCTGCTGGCCGGGGTGAAGCTGCACGACGAGCCGACCCCACTCTCCGCCGTCGTCTGCGAGATGCTCGATACGCATACCCTCAAGATCGTGCTGGAACAGGGCAAATACCATCAGGTGAAGCGCATGCTGGCTGCCGCCGGCAACCACTGCACAGCCCTGCGCCGCACCGGGATCGGGGGATTGCACCTCGATGCTCTCGAATTGAAGGAAGGCGAATGGCGCTACCTGGATGACGTACAACTGGGACTGCTTGCCGGAACCCCTTGATTCCCCAAACTACCGATTGAACATGGCCCTGCGGAAGCGTATGATTTCCGTACGCAGTCGAGTTGGAGGATTTTCAACTATGACCATCGAAACAGCCACATCAGCCGTTGCCAGTGGCATCCAGCAACAGCTCCAGTCCCAGCAGGCACAACGTGCAGCCGATCGCGCAGCGCAGGAAGCGAACGCATTGCAATCGCGTGCACGCGAGGCGCGTACTGTTGCCAGCCGGGCTCAGCAGACCGCACGTACGCTTGAAGTCAACGCCAGCCAGGCACAGCAGCGAGCCGAGCAAATCAGCATGAGCCTGCGCACCGCCAGCACGGTGGAAGACACCAACGCCAGTCTGGAATCGCTCTATACCAACCTGCCGCAGATCGTGGCAAAACCTGCGCAGGCTGCCGAAGCGACGACAAGCACCACAACAACGGCCGCAGCAACTTCGGGCAGCGCTTCCATCGGCACCGTCATCGACGTCACTGCCTGAGCGACGCAACATGAGACTAAAGGGCGCCTCTAATAATTCAAAGTTCTAAGCAAGACAAGGCGCGAACATAAAATTGCGACGCAGCATATAGAGAATATGTAAGGAGTAATTTTTTGTGAGCAACGCAGTATTGCGACGAAATTTGGATTATTAGAGGTGCCATTAAAAAGGCGACCCTCAGGTCGCCTTTTTGTTCGCCTTCAGCGCGCTCACATATTGCGGTGTTTCTTCACCAGGTCGTAGGCGAGCTGGATCTCTTTGGCCTGCTCGGTCGCCATTTTGATCATGTCTTCCGGCACGCCCTGCCCCATCAATTTGTCAGGATGATACTGGCTCATCAGCTTGCGCCATGCGCGCTTCACCTCGGCATCCGTACTGTCCTTGGTCACGCCCAGCGCCTTGTAGGCATCGTCCAGCGCCGCGGCCGGATCGGCCTGCTGCCCGCCGAAGTGCGACTGGTTCAGCACCATATTCAGCAGGTGTTTGAACGCCTCCGGGCCGTAACCCAGTCGTCCCGCCATTGCAGTCAGCAGTTCGTCTTCCGCCGGATGGAAATGACCGTCGGCATGCGCCATCACGATCAGGTATACCAGCAACATATCTTTCAGGTTGCGGGTATGGCCGCACACCGCATTGAAGCGCATCAGCACCGGCTCGATATCGAACGCCGGATCGCTGCCTTTCCTGAACCACGAGATGGCGAGTTGGCGATGTTCCGCCGTCATGCCCAGCTTTTGCATGAACTCCTCGGCATGCGCGATCTCCTCCTCGGACACGCGCCCGTCCGCCTTCGCCAGCTTGCCCATGGCGATGAACACCGTCTCCAGGAACACCGCCTGGCGCACCGCATGCTGCATGGGGTTCAGCGCACCCTCGCCCAGCGCCCTGACGCGGTCGATCACCGAGCCGACGATCAGGCCGAGCAACACACCCCACCATCCGAAGAAGTAATAACCCGCTGCAATACCGATGAGCTTGAACAAGATGACTCCTGATGTTCCGAAAAATGCGAATGCGCGCATTATACCTTTGTCCATGACCTGCTCCGCCGGATGGGAATTCCACCTTCGAACTGTGCGAGAATCGCAACTGTCAGTAACGCCCGTTTCGCCGCCGCGCGAAGCGGACGAACATGCCACCGTCATGCGCACAAGGAGGGAAAAATGAGCCATCCAGTCACCGCAACACCAGGCAACACACCGATCCTGACCGCCCAGTTGCTGAGCTCAGAGCGCATCACCCCGGCCACATCCCGCGAAGAAGTCTTGCAACTGGTGTTCCACACCGACGATCCCGGCTTCGCGCCCGATGCCGGCAGTTGCATCCGCGTGCTTGCCCCCGGCGAATATGGCAACCGCTATCACCCGCGCCTGTATTCGCTGGCCGATCTCGAACGCACTTCCGGCGGGACCAGGTTCTCGCTGTGCGTGCGTCGCTGTTATTTCATCGACGAGGTCAACGGCGAGCAGTACCGCGGCGTCGCCTCCAACTACCTGTGCGACCTCAAGCCGGGCAGCAGCATCGAATTCTCCGGCCCGGTCGATTACCCCTTTGCCATCCCGAACGCCCCCGCGACCGACCTGTTGATGATAGGCATGGGAACGGGCATCGCCCCGTTCCGCTCGCTGATCCGCCAGATCTATGAGAAACACGGCGGATGGAAAGGCAAGGTACGTCTGTTCCACGGTGCGCGTACCGGGCTGGAGTTGCTGTACCACAATGACATCAACAACGACCTGGCCAACTATTACGACCAGCCCACCTTCAAGGCCTTCCAGGCAGTGAGTCCGCGCCCGGCCTTCGATGCGCCCGCCGCCATCGACCAGTCGCTGCAACAGAACGCCGCCGAAGTGTGGCAGATCGTCAACTCGCCCGGCAGCCGCGTCTATGTGGCAGGCTTGAAACCCATGCTGGAACTGATCGACAAAGCGATGATCGGCATCGCCGGTTCGGCCGAGGCCTGGCAAGCCAAAAAGAAGGAGCTCGACGATTCAGGCCGCTGGCTGGAGATGCTTTATTAAACTGCGCGCGACATTCGCAGCCACCGCGATCATCGCCGCACTTTCGTGCGGCGCTCATGCCGATGCCTTCGACACGCCGTTCGAGACGGCACGTTCGGTCGACCGCGACAGCGGCTTCCACTTCGTGGTGCGCGCCGGCATCACAGCCGGCGGCGATACCATCACCGGTTACACCATGTCCAATAGCATGGAACGGGAGATCACTGCGGGCGGCCTCGAACAGTACGGGCTGGGCACGCGCTTCCAGTTCGGAGACTTGCCGCTCTCGCTCGAACTCGGCATCAACTACCAGTTCGATCACGATTACAACGAGAACGACAAAGCCTCGTTCCGCCGCTTCCCGCTCGAAGGCATCGTCTACATCAACCTGCCGGGCAACTTCCGCATCGGCGGCGGCGCGCGCCATGTCTATTCCGCAACAGCGACCTCCACCATAAGCGGCACGTCTGAAAGGATCGGTTTCCACAACACGCGCGGCAGCATCGTCGAGATCGGCTATCACGTCGCCCCCTACGGCTGGGTCGCATTGCGCTACGTGCGCGAGGACTATCTGGTCGAAAGCTACAGCACAACTTCGACCACCGCCCAACCCGTCCCGATCGGCACCATTTACGACGGCTCGCACATCGGCGTATTCCTCGTCTTCGAAAACTGAGCCCCCTCGTCCTTACTGGCAGCATGGTGATGCCCGTCACTGCATTGACATCAGCGTGCGTGCTCACCTAAAGTTCGCAACCGATACAGTATCGACACGCACATCGCTCCGCATGCACAGAGCGAGGCACGCTGCGATATCCCCTGAACAAAAATAAGCGAGGGGAAGCGACAACAAGGGGGGAGCCACTTGAAAGCATTCATTTCCAATCACGCACCTGCCACGGCCTGATGGCTACCGAGCCCATTACAGAACAGGGCCGGATCTGGACACAGACAGAGACATTGCTGCTGCTGGCGCTGGTCTATTTTGCCAGCGCAAAACTGGGGCTGTATTTTCCGACCCACGACAGCCACATCACCCTGTTCTGGATACCCACCGGCTTGGCCGTGGCAATCCTGTTGCGCTGGGGCTCGCCCTACATCGTTGGCGGCATCTTCCTCGGCGCGTTCCTCTTCGACATCTCGCTGGGCACCAGCATCCCGCTCTCCCTGCTCAGCGCCACCGGCAACACGCTCACGCCGCTGAGCGCGGCATGGCTGCTCAAACGCTGGCGCTTCGACCCTGCCTTCACCCGGCAATATGACCTGCTGGACCTGATTGCCGCCGCCGCGCTCAGCCCCTTGCTGCCCGCGATGATCGGCATCACCACCCTGTGGCTGGGCGGCCTGTTGCAGCCGGTCGGCATGCCCATCGCCTGGCTGAACTGGTGGCTGGGAGACATGATCAGCGTATTGCTGGTCAGCCCCCTGCTACTGAGCATCAGCAAAGCCAGTTTTGCAGAACTTCGCCAACGCCCCGCCCAGATGCTCATATGCACAATGCTGCTTGGCATTTCTGGAACCTTCGTATTCCTCGTCAATCTCGAAGCGCACATCCTGCCGCTGGCCTTCCTCCCTCTGCCCATGGTGCTGTGGGCCGCGCTGAGACTGGGCGCGACCGGCGCTTCGCTTTCCGTACTGGCGCTGTCACTGATCACCGCCATCGGCACGGCAATGGGCAAAGGCGTGTTCGGCTCGCTGCCCGAACCGCATGGCATGTATATGGCCTGGCTGTATATGTTCATCACAGCGTTGATCGGACTGATGGCAACGGCCCTGCTGGGTGAACGCAAGAAGATCGAAGAATCGCTACGCAGCGTGAACGAACTGCTGCGTGACACACAGTCCGTTGCCAGGATCGGCAGCTGGCGGCTCGATATCCCCAGCAACAAACTGATCTGGTCGGAAGAGACCTACCGCATCTTCGGTATCCCCGCCGGCACACCGCTTACATACGATACTTTCCTTTCTGCGGTGCATCCGGATGACAGAATGATGGTCAGCAACGCCTGGCAGGTGGCGCTGGATGGCAACCCCTATCAGATCCAGCACCGCATCATCGTCGATGGCAAGATCCGCTGGGTGGAAGAGCGCGCACAACTGGGGATAGACGCATGCGGTAACGTGCTGTCCGGCACCGGCTCGGTGCAGGACATCACCGACAGCAAGGAAGCGCAACAACGCATCGAACACAGCGAGGCCCGGTACAAGGCGCTACTGCAGCAAGCCGCCGATGCGATGTTCATCCATGATTTCAGCGGTCGCATCCTCGAAGTCAACCAGCAAGCCTGCGACACACTGGGCTACAGCAGCGAGGAGTTGTGCGGGATGCATCTGGAGAAAATTGCGCCCAATTTCCAACTGAACGTCAGTCAACCCAAATGGGAACTGCTCGAACCGGGCAAGCCGGCCTGTTTCAACGCCACCCACCGCCGCAAGGACGGCAGCATCTTCCCGATCGAGGTGCGTCTGGTATCGCTCACGCTCGATAACGAAAAAGTGATCATGGCGCTGGCCAGCGACATCACCGAGCGCAGGCGCTTCGAAGCCGCATTGCAGGAATCGGAGGCGCGTTACCGTAACTTTGCCGAGCAGCTTCCACTGGGCGTCGTCGTCACACATGAGGGATCGATCAAATACGTCAACCAGGCATCGATCGACCTGATCGGTTACAGCGCAGAAGAACTGCTTGACCATCCCTTCCTCCCGCTGGTGCATGAAGAAGATCGTGACTGGATACAGGAAATGCACCAGCAACGCATGCAAGGCAAGCAGGCCAAATCCTTCTACGTGGTCAGGATGAGGCGCAAGGACGGACAGATTCGGCAATGGGAGATGCGTGCCAGCACCATAGACTGGAAGGGCAAACCATGCGGCTTCGGGATCATCGCCGACATCACGGAGCGCATCGAACTGGAGGAACAACTGCGCGACTCGCTACGCCAACTGGAAGAGAAAGAGCTTTCCAAGACCCGCTTCCTTGCCGCCGCGGGCCATGACCTGCGCCAGCCGATCGCCGCTGCGAATCTGTACGTGGACACTCTCAAGCTCTGTGCCACCAGCGAACATCAGATGAAACTGGTCGACCGGCTGGAACAGTCGATGAACGTCTTTTCCACCCTGCTGGATAGTTTGCTGAACATCTCCAAATTCGATGCCGGCCTGATCAAGCCGCATTTCGACTCTTTCGACCTGGCAGAACTGTTCTACTGGGTGGAACAGAATTTCGCGCAAACCACGCTGAACAACGATCTCGACCTGCGCCTCTCCTTCCCCCTCAACAGACCGCTGATCGTACGTACCGATATCGGCCTGCTGCAGTCCGTGGTGATGAACCTGGTCACCAACGCGATCAAGTTCACCCCGCATGGCGCCATCCTCGTCAGCGCCCGGGTGCGCGGCGAGCGCGTGCTGCTGCAGGTATGGGACACCGGATGCGGCATCGCCGAAGCCGACCTGCCATACATCTTCGACGAGTTCTTCCAGGCGAACAATCACCAGCGCAGCCGCGAGGCCGGTCTGGGGTTGGGACTCTCCATCTGCCAGCGAGCCATGTCGCTGCTCGGCGGAAAGATCACCTGCCGCTCGCGTCCGGGACACGGCTCGGTGTTCGAACTCGACATCCCGCTCGATAGCGAGCTATGCCAGACCGGGCATTTTCCTCATGTCGGCGCCGAGACTGTCGAACCCTTCGACCTGGCCCTGCTGCATGGCAAACGCGTCGTCGTACTCGAAGACGATGCACTGGTCGCCAACGGCCTGCTCGACCTGATGCAGAACCTCGGCGCAAAAGTGTTGCACTTCACCAGCACGGAAGAGGCATTGCAGCATGAAGAGGCCGCGCTGGCAGACTACTTCATCGTCGACTTCGCGCTGAGCGGCAAATTGAGCGGCATCGATTTCCTCAGGACCATGCAGAGCGAACAGCAGACCCCCATACACGCGGTCATCATCACCGGCGAGACCTCATCCAGCTTCATCAGCAGCAGCAAAGACCTGCCCTGGCCCGTGCTGCACAAACCGGTCAACCTCGCCAGACTGCATACCAGCCTGCATAGACAGACGCTGCACTGACAGGCAAGCGCCGCCCCTGGCAGCAAGACCCTTGCAACATCGTTGACATACCCCGTCGCGCTCGCCTAAAGTTCATCCCGCTTGCAGTTCCGCCGGAAGCACATCGCAGCGCATGCACGACGCGAGGCCCATGGCGGGGATTTCCCAGAACAGGAGCTGGCGCAAGACCGCACCCCGTATCGATGGGGAAAGTCGCAACCGCGCCTGTTCAGCAAAGGGAAACTAATTGTTTGCTCTCTCCTCCACCCCCAACGCCTCCGGCACGGGCCGTCCCGTCCGGCATTCGTCCATCCCCTTTTTCAAACGTTCAAGAGGTTTTATGAGATCCCTGTTCGCATCGTTTATCACCGCATTCGTTCTCAGCTTCCCCGTCATCGCCGCCACGGGCGATCCGCTCGAACTACAGACCCGCTTCAACCACTACCACGCCGCCTACATCATCAATGCGGACGGCACGGCGGTCGAATCGCACGAATGGTCGAAGACGGTGCTGAAAGAACAGGCGCTGGAATGGTCCAAGAAAGCCTCGGTCAGCTACAGCACCAGCGCGCAGCAGGCCGAAGTCGTCGCTGCCTATACGCTTAAGGCGGACGGCAAGCGTATCGATGTGCCAAAGGACAACTACCAGGTCGAAGTAAACAGCGGCAAAGGCAAGGACTCCCCGGTGTATTCGGACTGGTCCACGCTGACCGTGGTGTTCCCCGATGTCGCGCTCGGCGACAAGGTCGTGTTCTCCTACAAACTCACCCAGACCGAGCCGATGTTCCCCGGCCACTATTCCACCGTGCATTACTTCGGCGACCAGATCGCCCATGACGACGTGCGCATCCGCTTCGACTATCCCGCCGCGATGTGGGTGCAGCACGAGGCGCGCGGCATGCAGGAATCGCTCAACGAGACCCGGGGCGAGCGCAAGGTCGTCGAATGGACCTATACCAACCCGGCCCCGGTCAAGAGCGAGCGCCGCGACTACTCGGTGTTCGATAGCGACAAGATCGCCGGCGTGTCCTTCTCCACCTTCAGGACCTATGCCGACATCGCTGCCGCTTACGGAACTCGCGCCTTGCCCAAGGCCGCCGTCACCGAGCGCGTGAACAAGCTGGCCGCCGAGATCGTCAAGGACAAAACCGCGCCCAGAGAGCAGGCCCGCGCCCTATACGAATGGGTCGCCACCAACATCACCTATGCCGGCAACTGCATCGGCATCGGTGCAGTGGTGCCGCGCGACCTCGATTTCGTCCTCGACAACAAGATGGGCGACTGCAAGGACCACGCCACGCTGCTGCAGGCACTGCTCGCCGCGCGCGACATCAGGAGCACTCAGGCGCTGGTCAACGCCGGCTCGGCCTATCGTCTGGCCAAGGTTCCCGTCGTCTCCACCGTCAACCACGTCATCAACTACCTGCCCGCCTTCGACCTGTTCGTCGACGCGACCTCCGACTCCACCCCTTTCGGCATGCTGCCCTTCGGCGACCAGGACAAGCCGGTGCTGCTGGTCGAAGGCTACAAGGACGGCACCAGAACGCCCGTGCCGCCCGCCAGCAGCAACAAGCAGCATGTAAAGAGCAAGTTCAGGATCGCGGACAACGGCACGGTCAGCGGCAACATCGAGGTCTTCCTGAACGGCATCCAGGCGGCAGGTACCCGAGAATGGGCGCGCAACCTCAGCAAGAACGTCGAAGACGACATGATCAAGGACATGTACCGCTCGCAGGGCATGATAGGCAGCGGCAAGTTCGTCAAGGACGACCCCACCGAACTCACCGACCATTACCACTACAAGGCCGACTACACGGTGGAGAAGTTCATCAAGATGCCCGGCGCCGGAGCGTTCTACATCTACTCTCCGCTCGGCATCGCCACGCCCATCCATAGCTACATCCAGGGCGAACTGGACCCAGAAAGGGAAGCCGACGTCACCTGCTCCGGCGGCAGCGTGATCGAGGAATACACCATCGAGCTGCCGAAGAAACTCAAGGTGCTGTCGGTCCCGGAGAACATGAAAGTCGCCAACGCCTTCGCCTCCTACTCGGCCACCTACAAGCTCAAGGGCAACATCCTCACCGTGAAGCGCGTGCTGGATGACCGCACCAAGGGCAACGTCTGCTCGCCGCAGATATCCATCGAGTATCAGAAACTGGCGGAAAAGATCGTGGACAACCTGAAAGAGCAGGTGCTGTACAAATAACAAGCGGTTCGGGAACGGCGACAGCGCCGTCGGCATTGATCGTTCTATGAAAGGGGAAACGCATGGACATCGAATTCCATTACTGGATCACCGGACTGGTCGCCTTCCGCGCCGGCTTCAGCCGCAGCGAGGCGCTGACCATCGCCTACGCCTCGCAGTACGTCGACGAGAACGACATCAACTACGAGATCCTCAGCCGTAGCGGCGGCAAGCCGTATCACAATTTCATGAGCCAGACGATGAACATCCTCAAGCCCAAGGACACCTTGATGAGGATCTACCCCATCTTCCACTTCATCCCCGGCGACCCCCTGGCCATCACCGCGCGCCGCCGCGACGGCGGGCTGCACCTGCTCAACACCACGCCCGACAACGAGAACGCCAACGCCATGCTCGATGCCGCCTTCAAGGCGCATGAAGACACGCGGCTCTACCGCATCGGCGTCGCCACGCACAGCTACGTGGACACCTGGGCGCACCAGAACTTCGTCGGCTGGTACAACTATCACAACCAGATCGAACTCAAGCCCGCGCCCGCCATCGGCCACGCTACTGCCGGACACCCGCCCGACTGGGTCAGCCATCTGTGGACTGACGAGCGTCTGGTGGACGGCGAGGTCAGCAATCGCGACCGCTTCATCGACGCCGCCGAAGCGCTCTACAAGAAATACTGCGCCTACCAGAAAAGCCAGGGCAACCCGGACCTCAGCGACCAATGGCCCGACCTGGAAGACGACCTCATCGCCATCTGCGGCCAGACCTATACCGGCGACTACCTGCAACACCAGGACGTACGCATCAAGAACTACAAGAAACGCCTGAGCTGGTTCCCCGACTTCGACGAGGAAGAATGGTTCGATGGCGCCATCGCCACCGAGGTGCGCGGACTCAAGGACAACAAAAATGGCATCCTGCACGGGCTCACGATATTCAAGGACCGCCACTACTGGAAAGAAGGTATCCCGCGCGAAGAGACGCACTGGTACCGCTTCCAGCAGGCCGTAAAGGAACACGAAAGGTTCGGCATCAAGCAACTCTCGCCCGTCTTCCAGACCATGGGCTACGACCTCGCTGCCGTATGATGACGAAGCGTGCCCTCCTCGCGCTGCTGCTCGCGCTGCCCGCCCTCGCGGCCGCAGCAGCAGAGGCGCAGCGGCCAACATCGCTGGCCGAACAATGGACACCGTCGGAACAGGCCCTGCGCATGTACAAGCAGAACTACTTCCTGTTCTTCGCACACTCATCCAACCCCAACGACACCCCCACCAGCCCCAACCCCGCGAACCAGGTACCACCCTCGTACCAGCTCGACCAAAACGAGATGAAGTTCCAGATCAGCCTTAAAGCGCACATGATGGGTGAAGGCCGCAGCACGCTCTGGTTCGGCTACACGCAACTCTCGTTCTGGCAGTTCTACGATTTCGAGCGCTCGCAACCCTTCCGCGAGAACGACTTCGAACCCGAACTCATCCTCTCGCACCGCCCGGAAGGCAAAGAGCTCGGCGGCTTCGATGCCTCCTTCCTCAACCTCGCCATCGTCCACCACTCCAACGGACAGGTGCTGCCGCGCTCGCGCGCGTGGAACCGCGTCTATCTGCAAGCCGGACTGGAACGCGACTTCGGCGAGGGCCGTAAACTCGCCCTGCTGCCGCGCGTGTGGAAGCGGCTGGGTGCGGGCGGCGCCGAAGACGACAACCCCGACATCGCGGAATACCTCGGCCACGGCGACCTCGAACTGCGCTACCAGCACAACGGCCTGGCCACCCTCACCGCGCTACTGCGCATCCGCTCGGTGCAGCTCGACCTCGCCCTCTCGTCCGAACTGGTCACGCCGCTGTTGCACAACACCAGCCTGCACCTGCAATACTTCGACGGCTACGGCGAAAGCCTCATCGACTACAACCAGCGCCACCGCACACTGGGCATCGGCATCTCGATGCCGTTCGAATAAGATGCGCGAGGGAGAACAGCCATGGGAATGCAAAAGATCAACTCCGGCAAACTGCGCGCAGCGGGCTACGACCCCAAGACGCGCATCCTGCAAGTGCGGTTCGACGACGGCAGCGTGCTACAGCACAGCGCCGTCGGCGAAGGGATATGGCGCAGGCGCCGGGAGGGAAGAATCCGTTGGATGAGTTGTTTGGCGGGAAATAAATGCGACGCTGTCCCGTTTGATTCTCGTTTGATTCTCAGCATCACGATATTGTTGTCCGGCAGGTCAAACGGAAAGCAAAACCGAAGCTGGTACCTCTTGTTTACTCGTCAATGAAGCTGGTCTACATCCATCAACCGTTTTTCCACCCTATCGAACGACTCTTTTCCAATCAGCAGTTTCTCAGCCCAATTGAAGTAAGGCTTTGGGCTAAAGCCCGTCCATACTGAATTAAGATAATTTAAGAAAGCAACTGCTCGCTCGTAGCGAGCAGATAGAGTTTGCTCATTGACTCTCTTTAAAAGGGTGACATGCATTACCTCATCGAAGATGGGCGTATCAAAAGACATTGCTTCAACGAAAGCAAACTCATAAGACCATTTCTTCAGATGATATGCCCCAAGTGGCGTTATCCTAAAACTATCAGGCATGCCGACCTCGCGTACTTCTTGTTCAGTCTCAAGTAGGCGCCGCTCTGTCGTTTCTAATAGCTTCTTCCGGGTTAGACGCTTCAAATGGGCGGTTACTTGTTCTTCGGTAAACCCGTTCGTCTGTATTTCTCTCAAAATCAAATCAAGGCTGACAAAACCATCTGCCTGATGAATATTCACGTCACCGCAGGCGAGGTATCCAAGAATTAGTAGCGATAAGAAATGCTCACGTTTGTCGGCATAGACGATCCCAAATACATTAAATGCAATCGATGCATCTTCTTGGTAATACGCATAGTCACCGAGAAGTCCTCCTTTAGAAAATTCATGGAGGGGTATCCTGTAATCGCCCGACTCATTGAAAATTTGCACAATGCGTTCGGTGTGGACATTGGGATTGCCGAGAAACTTAGATATGAGCTCAATAGCAACACGTACATTGCCAGAACTGACATTAACTATGAATTCATAGAGCTCGGGATTGCTCCTTAACGAAGACTGAAGCGCCTTGATCAGAATTGCCAAGCTCTCGACATGCATTGAAAGACTTCGCACATTCGAAACCGGGAGGCGGCCTTCTGCAATTCTCAAAGCAAACGAGAGGCGTTTTTCAATGACATCTTCAAGTTTAGGAGGCGAGATTACAAACACTTTTGGGGGGTATGCTGATACGGCACCGCTACGCTTTGATGTATGGAAAGTTTGTGGCCTCAGGGAAAGAAAGACTAAGGCGTTCCACGTTGATGCCAGTTCGTGCGCAATTACAAAGGCATCATTTTGAACTGGTACAGAGCGTTGATCAGCATTATCAATCACAATAACGATTTGGCATTTACGAATCTCTGCAAGCTTAGATAAGCAGTTTCGTAGAAACTCAGCACGATTGCTAATTAGGGATTGGATATGCTCAATCCGCTTTTGCTGAAAGACAGTTGGTTGACTATCTCTCAATGGTGCCATAAAGCCATTATCAAATTCCGCCAGTTCAACCTGATAGATATCTTCTAATAGTTTCTTATCCTGCAAATTTACTAAGTACTCCGATCTAAGAGTTGATTCAATCTGCTGTAATAGTGCATCGCGGGTGTTTTGGGATAGAGCCCCTTTTGATCCGAGATCAAAATACACAAAAATAGAATCACCAAATTCTGCTGCTGCATCGATTTGAATTAGATTCTTAATGAAAGAAGTCTTGCCGACGCCAACGTCACCCAAAAACACTATAGGCCGCCTGGCGAGTGCTTCTGCAAGCACCTTGTCGCTTAACTTTGATTTTTGTTTTCGCGGATTAATTTCTTCAACGCGACTACCTGTTTCGGACTTTGAGAATAAAGCCGCATACCTAGTACTCAATATATTTTTTCCAAGCAAGGAATATTGCGTAAGCGGGCCGCTCTCGCAATAACACTCCTTCAGGAACTGCTTTTCAAGGTCAACTGTGCGGCCAATATCTTCAATAACAAGCGAAGAAGCATTGCGAATATTCTCTTGAAACGCGCTGCTGTACTTGTAGTCGAAGTAGTTCAGACAGGCTGTAGAAAGTTTTGATGGAAGATTGCCACTGGACTTGCCTCCAAGGAGATTGACTAGACGTTTTTCCTGTACGCCATCTTGCGAGAGGCATTCAAATACAGTACTGAATCCATGGGTTATGGCTTCATAACTGTCAAACACTAATGCATCACCATCCATCGGAGACACGCCATCAAGTCTCGAAGCAAGAAATACCACCAACTGTGGGCCATTGCACAGCGCGGCTATTTGGACACCACGGTCTTGGCAATACTTATGAACCTGCTCTATTCCGGCCTTTGTTTCAGCGTTGAAATCCATTAGCGAGCGAATTTTAATTTTAATGCTCGCCTTCTTACCTCTTGGAGGTATTGCAAATGACTTCGCTGCTTTTTTTGCTTCAACAATTAACTGTCGAGGACAACCACACTCGTAGTCGGATCGTTCACCCTGCTCATATACTTCTACCTTAATGCTTTCGCGCGTCCAGCCCAGGCAGTCCGTTAGCAATCGATCAATGAACGAAAACCGAGTTTGAGCCTCGTTTGATAGCTCGCCAATAGGTGAGAACTCCTGAATAAGTTCACCTAATCTAGCCTGTGCCACGCTGAATTCAATAGTCATAAGAATTCTAAATATTAGGCGGCCTATGCGACACGCAAGGATTGTGGATCGAAATGTACCGCGAATTAATGGGGTCGTGTTCGGATTTGCAGTTCAAACCGAATCACTCAACATCAACCCTCGCGGTCACTTCCCCGCATTCCGTTGCGCATCGATGGTGCGCAGTTTATCCAGCCAGTTCTCTGCGGCAGCCTCGTCCTTCTTCTCCATCAGCCACTGGTAGCCCGCGTGGGCACAATCGTCCGCCATCGAGGGCGCAAGGCGGAACGCTTCTTCCAGATAATCCAGTCCGCGGTCGTTGCCTTCGTCCAGCAGGGCGCGGCCATAGTAATAGACAGGTTTGGGATAACGTTCGCCGGAACGGCCGAGGATGTTCTCGAGTACGGCTTTGGATGCGGCGACGGAGCGGAATTCGACCAGTAGCAACGCGAGTTCCTGCGCGTCGGAGACGCTGAGTTCGTCCAGCGGTTTCTTTTCCAGCTCGCCAATGCGTCCCTGTGAATGGTGGTAGCGGCGGTGGTACTTCTGCCATTTGTCCTTCTCCGCCGCCCACCACTTGCCGTCGAATTCGCGCACGAGCACTGGTGCACTCTTGCCGAGCAGCGCATCCGCCGCGCAGACGCCGGGCAATGACGGCAGGGTTGGCCGCACGTCGAGTGCGGTGACGCGTTCGTTCAGGCAGGGATGGGTGTCGTAGACATCCGATTCCACTTTCCACGCGGCGGCGAGCTTGTCCTTGGTGGCCCATTCGTCCATGGTCATCGCCAGCAGTTTGCGCATGGCGACGAACGGCATCACCGGCGGGTTCTCGTGTTGTTTGGCCTGGTCGTACAGCCTGGGCCAGAAACTGACTTGCAGCCAGTCGGCCAGGAGGTCGATGCGGATCAGGGCGGAGGCGGCGGCTTCTGCGCCGGCCAGTTCGCGCGACATCGCATCGGCTTCGTATTCGTTCTGCCGCGACAGCACGAAGGTGTAGGAGTTGTAATAGGGCGAGAACCAGTCCAGCATGCCCGCGATCACGCCGTTGACCCAGTTGTCGTTGCGGCGCGCCTGCGCGTGTTCGTAGAGCACGTCGAAGGTCATGCGCTGGCGGTAGATCCAGCGGCTCAGTTTGCCGTGCCCGCCGGCCAGATGGCCATATTCGTGCGCGATGATGGCGCGCATCTCGTCGCCGGAGACGGCATACATCAGCGGCAGCCCCAGCACCAGGTAGTTACGATAGCCGCCGAACAGGCCGAAACGCGGGCATTGCGCGATGGCGGCGTTGAAGTCATCGGTGATCAGCACATGATGGATGGGCGCAGCCTGCAGGCGCTGTTGCATGTCGGCCAGAGTAGCAAAGAGTTGCGGCGCTTCTGCCTGCGTAAGCTCCCGCCCCTGCGGCACCGGGATGGCGGCGAAGAACATGCGGAACACCAGCCAGACGATGGGCAGCACCACCAGCAGCCAGCTCATCAGCACGATCTTGGTGAACAGGCTGCCGCCCTGAGCGAGGCTGAAGGTGAGATAGATGCCTAGCAACAACAGCGCCAGCACGCCGAACAGCATCACATAAGCAAAGATGCTGAGCCCAACGACCTTGATGCGGAATGAACCGGGTACTTCCTGCGCTTCGCTTTGCAGGCTCCATACCAGCGTCTCGTAATCGCGTTGTTCCATACTGCCCTTGTCGTGTATTGGAAGAACCTACTGGTGGAGGCTTATACCCAAAATCGACCCGAGGCGCACCCGATGTCCGACGCGCGGTCGGAACTAAAGAGTGGGCGGGTTTATTCCTCAAGCCGATCCACTCATTTTTTCCCAGGCTGGCTGATCAAAGCCGACCACAAGCAATCATGGAGACCACCCGGACGCCATGATTATTCTGCCCTCTCCGGTTGTTGAACCACGGCAATATATCCCTCCCCGCTCCGTGGATTTCACAATAGAATGCCAAGCGCGACATGCATTCATCAACCAGCCAAACCTGAGCAGGAAAAGTGACCAAGATGGCAGAGTATCTGTTTACCGCACGCACGCCGGGCGGAAGGGAGATAAAAAGCAAGATCGATGCACAGAGTGCGGCAGCAGCGCGCGAGCAGTTGCAGGCACAGGGACTGCGCGACATCATCGTGCACACCGACGATTTCGCGGCACGGATGTACGGCAGCCAACTCGTCAATTACACGGAAGAGCCCGACCCGGCCATGCTGATCGAGGCACAGAAGCAAAGCGGCATGATGAGCCTGTTGCTGGGCATGCTGAAAGGCAGCGCGATGTTCCTCGTCCCGCTGTTGGCCTGGAACGCCTATTCCCTCTATAGCGGCTCCCACGGAACAATCGACTGGATTGGTTTTGCCCTCACTGCAGGTCTGTTGGCGACCATGGTCTGGTTCGCCATTCCGGCCGTGCTGTTCGAATCGCTGCTGCGGGCACAACTGGCGGCACGCTGGCAGGATGCGGAAAGGAATGTCGCATTGCTGCGCCGCTTCAAACAGGGCGCGAACATCATGCCGCATATGCTCGAATACTACCAGGCCAAGAACCTGATCGGCATGGGGCGCGTGGATGATGCCATGGCTCTGTTCGGGCAGCACCGCGGCAAGGCGGAGGTGCCCGACATGCTCTGGCTGAGCCTGCAAGCCTCGCTGCTCGACCAGGCCAGGCACCGCGACGAAGCGGGCGAACTGATGCGGCAATTGACCGAAATGATGCCGGACAGCGCGCAGGTATGGCTGGACCTGGCGCTCAACCAGGCGCTGTACGGCGACCTCGCAAGCGCCAAACATGCGGTAGGCGAGGCCGAGCAACGAGAGCTCAACCCGATCATGGCGGGCATCGTCCCGTTCGTGCACGGCGAAATCGCCCTGCGCGAAGGACGCCACACCGATGCGGCCGGCCTGTACGCACAATCGCTGATCGAGCTGTCGCCCTACCTCCAGCAGACCGCGCTGCGCGCACTGTTCATCGGCATCGAAGCGCGTTATGCAGTGGCCCTGGCCCGCTGCGGCAAACTCGAGACCGCGCGCCAGGCCTGGGCCATCGCAGCACCGGTGCTGGCAGCCCACAACGAGCAAAAATACCTCGACGACTGGCTCGCCGCAGAAGCGGAAGCCGTCGCTGCCGGTGCAATGGAGAAACCGTGATGGAAATGAAAAAGATCAACTCCGGCAAACTGCGCGCCATCGGCTACGACGCGCGCGCACGTCTGCTGCAAGTGCAACTCGACAACGGCGACACGCTGCAATACAGCGGCGTGGGTGAAGACCTGTGGCGCAGGCTCAGCAGCTCGGGGGCGGCGTGGAGTTTTTATCGCGACAACATCGAGGAGGAGTTTACGGCGAAGAAGGTTTCAGGCAGTGCGCCGGCGGGGAAGAATCCGCTGGATGAGTTGTTCAAGTAGCAGTGTGTGCCACCACGAGCAGTTATTTCAATCCATTACCGGAGTTGTTTGAATGAATCGTAATTTCAGCGTTAGCAAGATCGTCAGTTTATTCTTTTACAGTTTGGCAATCGGAGTGTTTGTCGCCGGCTGCGGCGGAGGCGGAAGCAATACCCCCATCAGCGGACCGTCCATGGATTACATCGCCGAACAACAGAACGGGAATTTTGCCGGTGACTGGTGGCTTACTGGCAGAGTCTCCTCCGTCGCCACGGCAAATACCAATACTGCCGTGGCGAACGGAACCAACCAGTATGCAGTTACTACCGCCAGCAAAATACTGTCCAGCGGCAGCAATGGCGCTGCCCATATCAGTGGCACATGGGGACCCGATCCGTCCCCGTCAATCATGTACTCCCTGATTTCCTCGGGATGGATTGTTTCGCCCGACACTGCCACATATCGGGTAACCGATGGCAGCCATATCACCATCACGACCACCGGGGAGCAGGGTATTGTCGTCGCAGTCACGAAAACCGATCTGGCGAGCACAGCCATTTCATGCGCACCATCATCATGCTTTGCATCTGGCAACTATCCGGCCGGGTCGACATCGTATCGATTGGATTACACCATTTCCTCGAATCGATACCATCTATACGGCGATACGATTTCCCTGCCCCTCACGAACGAGGTCGGCAATCAGATGACAGCTTTACCTTTGCTTGATGCAACGACATTCTGCCTTCCGACATATCTCCGCGTTCTTGATCCACAAGGTTCGGGGGTCTACAACGTGATCCCCGCCACGAGTTGCTCTTGGGGTGACATCAGCACAGCCATTGCATCCGGAACGCCTGAGGGTACGGTCACCCTGGTCAACCAAGCGACGGGCAACGCGATTGTCCCCAACGTACTTCTGGTGCAATCGGCGAGCGGTAGCGGATTTGCGTCCGTAATGAGCAGCATGTTCGTCGGGGTACGGAACAACGTTGCGCGGTTGGGCTGGATGACCCCGGCAGGAACATACCAATCGGGACCCGCATTGAACAAAACTGCCCTCAACGCGGAGTTGCTGGCCCACGGCCTGGTTGAAATTCCATAAGGGATAATTCATGCCTGCTACAGAACCGGTCGATTTCAAAGTATTTCTTGGAGTTACGCCATTATTGATCCTGATGCTATTTGGCATCGTTTCGTGCGGGGGAGCCACGACAACGGCTGGCGATCCAGTTGAAGGGGCTGACAATGCCAACCTGCTTGGAATTAATATCGCCGCCCCTCTGGATTACGAGATCGATCGGCTCTATGCCGATGCAATCATGTCGTCTCGGACATTTGTTGATGGCATTAACGAAAACAGTACGACCCCGGCAGCATTGGACAGCGACGGCTGGCCCACTGCCGACTTTTCATTTTATGTGTGGGGAAGTGGCGCCAAGAAGGATGGCACTTACGCACTATCGTTTACGGGGAGTGCAAGCGTATCCAGAAATCCCGGCGGGAGCATCCTTACAACATATAACTCTGCCACCAACACAAGCACCGGTACGTTCCAAATTACTTCTGCGGATGCATCGTCAACATTAGCCCTGCGCTTTGCCAGCACAAAGCGGAATGCTGCTAGTGCAACCGGGACGGGCGTCACCTCGATCAAACTCATGCGACCACTCACGCCGGGTTCCGCGCAGACCTACCCGATGTCAGCATTGTTTACAGATCAGATCAAGGCGTTGATCGGAAAATTTAGTGCCATCCGCTTCATGGACTTTCTGGCCACCAACTCGAACGTGCAACAGAATTGGAGCGAACGTCCGCTGCCTTCCTGGCCTTCCTTCAATCGTTATGCCAATACTGGTGGCTATGGCTGGCAGGGAATCGGCGGACCTTGGGAGCATGTGATCTTGCTGGCGAATGAAACGCAGAAGGATGCGTGGATAAACATTCCGGTCGATGCAACGGATGCCTACATCACAAACGTGGCGAACTTGTTCAGGTACGGCAGTGATGGCATCAATCCCTATACAAGTCCTCAGGCCAACCCGGTGTATCCACCGCTCGATGCGAATCTCAATGTCTATGTCGAATACAGCAACGAGCTCTGGAATTCGGCAGGGGCTTTCCGGCAGTTTCATAGCAATTGTCTGGCCGCCAGTAACGAACTGGTAGGTGCAAGCGGTGTTTCTCCACTTAACTGGGATTCGACCTGGAATGGTGTTGCATACAACCAGGCAACCGCGCAGGCAGATGGATGGGACTGGAACATGTGCTGGCGGAACATCGCCAAACGCGGCGCGGAGATCAGCAACAATTTCCGCACTGTGTTCGGCGATGCTGCGATGGGGGTACGCATCAGGCCGGTGCTGATGACCCAACTGGGGGCGACCAACAGGGTGCTTGGCCCTGCGATGAAAATGATGACCAATTACTACGCAGGCATGGGCAGCGGAGGGCTTGCATCACCGCATCCGCCGAAATACTACTTTTACGGCGCCGGTGGAAGCGCGTATTACAACCCCGCCTCAACCGTTTCGAGTCTGGACGCATTCTTTGCCGATCCCGGTTTTAATCCGTCCGGTGTCGAGCCAGCTTTTCAGGCAGACATGCATATGGCGGCAGCCATGGGGCTGAAACGCATCGCTTACGAAGGCGGCCCCAGCCTGGATACGCTTGGCGGTGCCAGAGACGCCGTATCGCCACAAGCCATCAATGATCCGCGCATGACCACCGCCATCGTGAACCTGCACAATGCCTGGAGCAGCAATGGCGGCGACCTGCTTGTTTACTATCGCGCCACCGGCGATTACCAGTGGGGCTTTACGCCGGATATCTACGACTTTGCCACGCGCAAACTGTATGCGATCGATGCGCTTAATGTCGCAGCACAAGCCCCGCCGACGCTGGGCACACTGGTTCCCGGCAGTCTTGCGGGCACAGCCGCGAATGCATGCGCGCGGGGGTGGGGATGTAATGCGAATTCATTCAGCGCAACCGGCACCTCACCACTCAATTGGGCAAGTTATACCTTCCGTTCCAGCGAAGCCTCTTCATGGACGGTGAATCTTTCAGTCACCGGCAGTGCCACAGTTGCAGTCTATGTTGACGGTACGCAAGCGGGCGCACAACAAGCGACAACCGGCGGTGCGCTCAGCTTCGACGCAGGAACGATCAGCGCCGGTATTCACGGGGTGATTGTGCGTGCGGTGTCCGGTACGTTCTCGATTGGCTCCGTTGCCGTTGAGTGAGCGACTATTCGAGTAAAGCCGTGGACCTTCATTCAGCAACATACACTCAGATACAATCGGCCAGTTCGGCTTGGAGTTATTATCGGGACAACACCGAAGAAGAAATGACGGCAACCAAGGTGTCGTCAAAACCGGCTGGCGGGAAGAATCCGCTGGATGAGTTGTTCAGAAAGTGATGTCTGTCTTAACAGTTGTTCAGCCAACAATAACCAACCCCTGAAAGGAACACCATGAAAAAGCAAATCATCAGCATCGCCCCCGTCCAGACCGGCAAAGTATTTGGCGTGTTCTACTTTCTGATCAGTCTGCCATTCCTTGTGGCGATGGCCTTCTTCGCCTTCGCCAAGGGATCAGGTGGCAGTATCGCCCCAATGCTCCTGCTCCCCATCTTCTATGCGATCTTCGGTTTCATCTTCACCATGATCGCCGCTTGGGCCTACAACCTTGTTGCAGGCTGGGTGGGTGGTATCGAATACACCAGCACTGCTATCGATGAAGATTGAATGGAAATCCAACAGTATTAGCGAAGAATCAAAGGTGGCGTGTTCGGGTTTCCAGTACAAACCATACCACTCAACATTTCCTTTCGCCCCTTAGCCTTGATGCGCCCGCGCCTCCGGTACAATCCTCGCGTCCCCATTCTTAGTGACGAATCCCCATGACCGACTACAACATCTGCCCCGGCCTGCCCGAAGTCGAAGCACTGCACCTTGGCAAACCGGTGAAGATACGACGCGAGCAGGACCCGTCTGCCACCATCCGCGCCGACTACGCCGCCACCGCGCGCAAATGCCCGCCCTACTGCATCCAGCCGATGCAACTGGCTGCGGGGGTGGTGACATTTGGCGAGCTGGAAGTATTGGACTATCTGAAGCGCATCCGGCTCGGTGAGGACAGCCTGATGGTGGTCGATTCACGCACACCGGACTGGTATGCGAAAGGCACCATTCCCGGCGCAATCAACATCCCCTATGCGCAGAACATGGCGGGCCAGGCGACCGATCTGCCCGGTGTGAAGAAGAAGCTGGGCGATCTGTTCGGCGCGAAAGAGACTGGGGGGACATTCGATTTCAGCACAGCGCGCACGCTCGCCATCTTCTGCAATGGCCCGTGGTGCGGGCAGACGCCGAATAACATCCGCACCCTGCTTGCGCTCGGCTATCCCGCCAGCAAGTTGAAGTGGTATCGCGGCGGTATGCAGGACTGGTGCTCGCTGGGGCTCAGCGTCATCTGATCGCTTCCCCGCCCATTAAAAAGGCGACCATCGGTCGCCTTTTGCTTTGGCATGCCCCCTCAAGGAAAACTGATGTGGTTTGCAAACATCCGGAAATTGGGGGCGCCGACATTTGCCTCGCAATAGATGATCTGTAGCTACTCAGACTTCATCTGACAGGTATTATCCGTTGTTCGTCCGCAGCAGAAACAGGATAACGTGGGCTACTTCCGCTTTGTGTCAGTGAGAGTCTACTTGGCCTGTAGCCGATAGATGTATTCCGTCAGAGCCAGAATGCGACTACGTGCAGCCGATTCGACATCTTGCCTGGGGTAGTTTTCAAAATAGATGGAGGATTGCAGATTGAACGAACGCCCCCAAACCGGCATTTCGCGTGTGCCGTGCGACTTGACCTCCTGCCGACCATCGATGATCTGATAGACACGATCGAATGGAAATACACCTTTGTTGTTTCTGGCAAGCACGGTCAGATCGGGGACGCGATTGGTCAATTGCGATTTCATATAGCCGTCGCCCTTGCCGGACAAACCGTGGCACACGGCGCACGCACTTTCGTATTCCATCTTTCCTACATCGAGCATATCCGCAGCCAGGGATGTTCCAGTTGAGCATGCGACCAGCAGAGATACAGCGAGCATTCGTGTGTTCATGACGCCTCCATGTTCTGGTTGAGGGCATAGTCGCCAATAGTATTTTGACAACGGTTGAAAATACGCCTTTCGTTCCTCGCGTGTCATACGTAGCAACACGTATCAAGTCGGGCAACACCTCAACATGCGCGAAGAATCGTTGATGCCAGCAAACTATTGGATTAATCTTCGAGGCGCACCATGGTGCCTGCCTGCGACACAGCACCAACGCACACCCGCAGCGATCCGGCTGTACCGGCAGGATTCGATCCTGCCGTCTTTGACGCTAACTGTTCACAGGAGGTGTACTCATCATGTCCGTCACTTATCAAGAAGCAATCAATGAACTATCGGCCGAAGCCAGGGAGATGCACCGTGCAATCGTGTCGCTGACGGAGGAGCTGGAAGCGGTCGACTGGTACAACCAGAGGGCGGATGTATGCAGCGATCCTGAATTGAAGGCGATCATGTTACACAATCGTGATGAGGAAAAGGAGCATGCGGCGATGCTTCTGGAGTGGATCCGCCGCAGGGATCCGATTATTTCCAAAGAGATGAAGGATTATCTCTTCACCGACAAACCTGTCGCGCACAACTAGACGATCAGGGGAGTAGCAAACTGCGATGCAACGTCAGGGAGGGACATCCGATCGCTCCCTGACAGGGATACAGAGGGCACTCAATGCTGTTCCAGGTGATCGTGTTCAGTCTGTTGGGCAGCGTCGGCGCCATCGCCGTCTCCGCCCTGCTGTTGCTGTTCCCGCAAGGCATCCGTCAGGTGTTGGTACCCTGCCTGATCAGCTACGCGACCGGCACGTTGCTCGGTGCCGCCTTTCTGGGGATGATCCCGTCCGCTCTGAGCCAGGCCCCGGCGATAAATGTGCTGGCGACCGTGCTGGCCGGCATGGTGCTGTTCTTCGTGCTGGAAAAACTCGTGCTCTGGCGTCATTGCCATGAGGCGGAGTGTGCGGTACATGGCCGCGCCGGGCCGCTCATCCTGATCGGCGATGCGTTCCACAATTTCGTCGACGGCGTGGTGATCGCCGCCGCCTTCCTCACCTCGATCCCGCTGGGCATCGCCACGGCACTGGCCGTGATCGCGCACGAGATCCCGCAGGAGGTCGGCGACTTCGCCATCCTGCTGGACAATGGCTACGGCCGCGTGCGCGCCCTGCTGCTCAACGGGCTTTCTTCCGCCGCCACGCTGCCGGGTGCCGTCATCGCCTACTTCTGGCTGGGCGAAACGCGCGAGGCGGTGCCATATATTCTCGCGCTGTCTGCGGCAAGCTTCATCTACATCGCGACTGCGGACCTGATCCCGGGTCTGCACCGGCAGATGACCTTCGCTGCATCCCTGCGCCAGGTACTGCTGTTGCTGGCGGGGATCGCGACGATCGCATTCTTTCGCTTGGGAGGTTGAATCATGGGCATCATCGCGGAAAAAGGCGGCGCCAGCTTTCACGGCATCAAACTGTTGTTGTGCGAAAACCCGCTGCCGCCGATCGAGGCCGCCATCGCTGCGGCGCAAGCCGAAGCGGCGCACAGCAATTACTACACCGAACCGTATTCCGCCCCGTTGCGCCAGCTTATCAGCGCACAACTGGGGGTGCCCGAACTGCTCATCCATATCAACGCCGGGTCCGAGCTGATCCTGCGCCAGTTGTTCGACCGTTTCGGCCAGCAGGTCCATCTGCTGACGCCGACCTATGTACTCTTCCCGGAGGTCGCGCGCCGCTACACCGAGACCCGCCTGCTGCCCGAGAATGATTTTGCATTCGACCTGAGCCAGTTGCAGATTCCGGTCGGGACCAAGCTGGCGGTCATCGTCAATCCCAATAATCCCAACGGTGGCATCTTCGACATGGCGCCGCTGCCGGCATTGCTGCAACGTCATCCGGACACGCGCTTCCTGGTGGACGAAGCCTTCATCGGGCTGGCGGGCGAATCCGTGGCGCAACTCGTGCCGCAATATCCCAACCTGCTGGTGACCCGTACCTTATCCAAGGCGCACAGTCTGGCCGGCTTCCGCGTCGGCTACGGGATATTCCCGCAGGATATCGCCGACGATCTGAACAACCACAATGATGCCTATCCGCTCGCCCGCCCCAGTCAGGCGGCAGCCATCGCCACGCTGTCCCACGAAGACCTCATCCATGAACGCTCCGTGCGCTTGCGCGAATGGACCGAACTGCTGGCTGCGGAACTGCGCGGCCTTGGAGTGCGCACCTATCCGACGCACACCTATTTCTTCCTGGCGGACTTTGCGCCGCATGATGCGAGCGCACTGGCCGAAGCGCTACGCGCCCGCGACATACTGGTGAAGCCGCTCAGCGATGCGCGACTCGGCAAGGGCTTCATGCGCGTGACCACCGCATTGCCGGAGGACAACCGGCGCTTCAGCGCGGTGTTGCGGGAGTTGCTGGCGGCCTAGCATGACAGGGTGCAACCAGGCCGGGCTGCGCGACAGCCTGCAGGAGGTAACGAGACCAACCAAGGAGAAAACCATGTACTCGAAGATTCTCGTGGCAGTGGACGGCAGCGGCATATCTGCGCATGCGCTGAAACAGGCGATCACGCTCGCCAGAAAGTTGAAGGCGCAATTGCGCATCGTTCATGTGGTGGACATGAACTGGTTCCCGCTCGCCCCGGAACTGAACATCGATATCCAGACAATCTCGGCGGTCCGACGCAGCGTCGGCGAAAGCATCATTGCGGCAGCGCGCGATTCGGCAAAGCAGGAAAGGTTCGAGGCAGAGGTGGCGCTGCTGGAAACCGATTCTCCCGCCCAGCAGGTGGCGGAAGCGATCACCCAGGAAGCCCAGCGCTGGCCGGCCGACATGATGGTGCTGGGGACCCATGGACACCGCGGTTTTCAACGCCTCATGCTCGGCAGCGTGGCCGAACAGACGGCACGGCGGTCTGTAATGCCCGTCTTGCTTATCCCGTCGCCTGAGCACACGCATTCGGACTGACGGGACGCCGCCTCCAAAGAGCAAAGGGGGTCGGGTTTGCAGTTCAAACCGAATCACTCAACATCACCCACTAAATCCGCAAGGAAAAATGAGTCGAATTACTTCGATAGAAGCAACAGCACCAAGATTCACCAGGCTGCGTCAATATGTCGCGCCTTTTCTGTAACTGATTCAAATTAAAATACCTGCCAGAGGATAAAAGGACCAAACATGGCAACCCGGAATATCGCATTAGCCCTGATGCTGCTCTCCTCCTTGACCAGTTCTGGCTGTGGCAGCGGTGGAAATACGCCTCCTCCCGCAGATACGCCAACGCCGACCGCAATGAGTGTCAGCGGTGTCGTCGCCGCATCCAACGGCATCTTCGATGCCTCGCCCAGGAACGATGGTTCCGGCAATCTCTGGATGAGTTTTTCGACTGTCGATTTTTCCGCGAATGAACCGACCCTGACCGAGGTGCGCACGCGCATCGCCTCTTCCGCCGATGGCGGCACCACCTGGACGGATGCAGGCGTCGATCCGAACAACAATAGCGCTCCCGATCTTCTGGTGCCCAACCCGTTAGGTGCCGGGAATGTATGGGCGGATTGGCATTACGAAGTATCGAGTCTGCTCTACGACCCTATCGACCCGGATACGACCAGACGCTGGAAGATGTTGTGGCATCGTATGTTGTATGTGAGTGTCGGCGGTGACAGCGTGATGTCCGTCGATAACAGCTGGATAGGACTCAGCACCGCCTCGACACCGGACGGCGTTTGGAGTTCCGAGCGCAAGCTGTTCGCCGGATCGCTCTACAATGCCGCTGTGAATGTCGTTATCAGTGCGCCCGAAAAGCAACTGAATGCCCTGCACGCGCCCCTCAGCAACTGCCTCGCCTTCACCGAACCCAGCATGCTGGCGAAAGCGGACGACATCTACATCAGTCTGCATTGCCTGGGCGGTGCATCGAATTCCAAGATATTCGGAATGAGGTGCGACAGGTCGTTTTCGACTTGCACTTATCTCGGTGATTTTCTGCAGGGCAGCGAGGCCGCGCAATTTTCGCAAAGCGGGCAATCGTTCAGCGGCTTCAGCGCGACCGAACTGGTGTCCGTCGGCGGCAACGATTATCTGGTGGTGACGCCGACCGAGACATCAGGCGACACCTACCGCGGCTGTCTGGCTTTCCGCATCAGCGATCTGGCCACTGCGACACTCGCCCGCACCAACGGCGTCCCCACGCTGATCAAGCGCATCTCCGGCACCAGCGGCAGCTTCAACGGGGCATGCGGTTATGATGCAGACGCAACGGGCAGCGGGATCATCTATAGCGAGGCAAATGCCAGCGCGCCCAATTTCCGGATGTTTGCCAGCCACATCAGTTTGCCCTGAGGCGGGCATGCCAAAGCAAAAGGCGACCTTCCGGTCGCCTTTTCTATTCCCTGCCCGACTCGCTACTCTTGATTACTTCTGCAACGTCGCCTTTTCGACCAGCACCTTGTAGCTATACCCCGCCCCAAAATCCTTGTCCGTCGCAACGATTCCCTTCACCGTCACCACATCGCCGATCATCGCCGTGGCCGAGGTGGTCACGAGAATGTCGTTGCTGCCGCCCGCTGCGGAGCCCGAGCCGTCTTGCAGGTGTATCCAGTTCACCCCCATGATCTCGGCGTTGTACTTCACCACCCTGCCGCGCACCACGACCGGCTTGCCCTTGAGCGCGGCGGCCTTGTTCACGACATCCACGACTTTCATGGAATTCGGTCCGACGGCTGCGGCGACCGGTGCCGAGTTGATCGTCTCCAGATTCTTGCGGGGGATAATAGAGAACGAGTTTCCCAGGGTGGATGAAGCAGCAGGGCCGACACTCGCACCGCCCAGCTTGCCGAACAGGATCATCTTGAAAGTCTGGTTCAGCGATTTGCTCGTGAAGTTCTCCATGACGGTCACGTTCTCGATGGTGACGGTATCGCCTTTTTTGACCGGCGCCTTGATCACTGCCGCCCATATCTCGCCACGGTCGGTATTGAGCAGGAGATAGGTGAAGTTGTCGACGTTCTTCAATTTGATGACCTTGCCTTGAACGGTCGCGCTGCCCGAACCTTGCGGCATGCCGCCTTCTGTTGCCCATGCGAATGATGCGGTTACGAAAAGGCAAATCGCCAACAGTGCTTTCATCTTTGGATGCTCCTTTGGATAATCTGGTGCCGATGGACAATACAAACGTTCATTCGTTCAATGCCGCGACCAGCCTGGAAAAATTGACCGGCTTGTGCAGCACCGGCCAGGGCAGGCCGGCGATGCCTTCTATGAATTTTGACGAGGTCTCCCCCGTGACGATGATGCCTTTGATGGGCTTGCCCGCCCTGCGCTGCATTTCCTGCAAAAATGCCGCGCCTGTCAGGCTATTGCCCAGCGAATAATCCACCATGTAGTAGTCGGCCGTGGCGATGTTTTCGCGTTGCATCGCTTCTTCGGCACTGGAGAAATGCATCACTTCCGCACCCTGTCCCTGCAGCAGACTGGTTAGTCCTTCCGCCACCAACAAGTCATCCTCCAGCACGACGACGCGCTTGCCGTCGAACATGCCCTTGCCGGTTTCCGTGTCTTCGTCATCGGTATAGGAAAAGTGTTTGACCAACTGGCGGTCCTGGTCGAGCGGGAGCGACAATTCAAACATCGAGCCCCGACCGATGCGGGAACGGCAGGCGATCCTGCCGCCCATCAGGTTCATGGCGCGCTGGCCGATGGATAGGCCCAGCCCCAACCCGGCTTCGCGATTGCGTTGCGGGTTGCCAACCTGATAGAACTCGTCGAAGATCTTGTCGAGATCCGCATCGGCGATGCCGCAGCCGGTGTCCCATACCTGCAGCAGGACATCGTACCGGCGCGGTCTGGCTGCCACCAGCACCCCGCCACTGCTGGTGTATTTGATGGCGTTGGAGACCAGGTTCATCATCACCGATTGCAGCAGGCCGATGTCGGTGCGGATGATCAATGGTTTGCGCATCGGAAAGTAAACGCGAAAACCCAGGCCGCGTGCATGTGCGTTTTCGGCGAAGTTCTGCTCCAGCCAACTGAAAAGTTCGATCAGGTTAAAGGAGACGATCTGGGGTTTGACCAGCCCCGCGTCGAGCTTGGAGATGTCCAGCAGGCGCTCGAGCAGATCCGAGAACACGTGCATGGACTGGTCGAGCCTGGAGATCAGTTCGTTCTGGCGCTGTGTCGTTGCGGTGTCCTTCAGGGCATCCACAAACAGGTTTGCAGCTGCCACGGGCTGGCGCAGATCGTGTCCGGCCGCAGCCAGGAAGCGGGTCTTGGCCAGCTCCTTCACTTCCAGTTGCCGCAACGAATCGCGCATCTGCTCTTCCATGGTGACCCGTTCGGTGATGTCGGCCAGGATGGCCAGACTGGAACGCTTGCCGTCCCATTCGGTGGTGCTGGTGTGCAATTCCCATTGCCGCACCACGCCGTCCTTGCGCAGCATCTTGGCCCTGAACACGCCCTCGACATCTTCTCCCTGCATGCGCCGGCGGTGCAGCTCCAGCATCTTGGGGCGGTCGTCCTCGTGGATGAGTCCGGCGAACGACTGCCCCTTCAACTCTTCCCCCGAGTAGCCGATCAGCACCGTGGTGGCATTGTTGGAATACATGATCACGCCGTCCTGTAACACGGCGATGCCGAGCGGCAGTTTTTCGGCGAAAGTGCGATAGCGCACTTCCGATCTGAGCAGCTCTTCCTCGAAGTGCAGGCGTTCGCTGATGTCGCTGACCAGCGCCATGATCACTTTCTGTTCTTCCAGCACGATGCCGGACAGGCGCACCTCGACCGGGAAGGTATTGCCATCCTTGCGGCGATGCGTCGTGGTGAAGATAAGCGGATTGCCGGATTCGAGTTGGGCCCACTTGATTCTGGCAGCGGTCAGCTCGGAACCCATGGATATATCGCCGAGTTTCAAGCCAAGCAGCTCTTCCCGGCCATATCCCAACATCTCGCAAGCCTGGCGATTGACTTCCAGCAGTTGGCCTTCGTAATCGTGCAACAGCAGGGCGCTGCCCGCCTGCTCAATCAGCGCCTGGTAGCGCGTCTCCGCCTGATGCGCGCGGCGCTGGGCCAGTCTCTGCGTGGTACTGTCGAAGCACAGACCCTGCATGCCGGCGGTCTCGCCGCGCTCGTTGCGCATGGAGTCGCCCAGCGTGACGATCCACTTGACCTTGCCGTCCGGCAATTTGATGCGGAATTCGTTGAACAAAGGCGTACCGTCGTGTATCGCTGCGGCCACGTTACGCTCGGCTTTCTCCAGATCTTCCGGATGCACGATTCCGCGCCACAGGTCGTAGGATGCTTCCGTTGAACCGGGAGTTATACCGAACAGCAGGAACAGTTCGTCAGACCAGATCATCTTTCCATCCGCGAGATCCCACTCCCACACGCCGGCCTGCGCGGCGCGTTGTGCAACTTTCAGGTGTTCGTTGGCACGCTTCAGGTCATCCAGCAGCTCGATGTTCTCGAACTGGCGGTGTATCGACAGTTCCAGATTCCTGCTCTGGTCGCGCCCGGCCTTGACCACAAAGAGAAGGAACAGACCGAGCATCGTGGCCAGCAGGTAGTAGTCGCGGTTGTCCTGAAGGATCAGGCTGATCATGATCGGCAGGATGACCAGCAGGACATAAGCTTGCTGCACCAGCAAGAATGCCTGGATAGCGGCGACGACGCCGGCTGCCATGCCGACCATGACGCACAGCAGTATTGCCTGCATCACCGGGTTGTCGGGAATGAACATGAACACGCCGGCACTGCCCCAGATCGCCCCCACCGACCCGAACGACCACAGGAACTGCCTTTGCCAGTGCTTGCACGCTTCGATGCTGACGATCTTTTTCGGGGATCGCAGCCAGTGGATGATCTCCTGCGCATGGATGAGGTAGAGCGCAGCCAGCCAGGCCAGCAGCACGGTGTGTCCCAGATGCTCCCACATCACCCAGACCAGGAGCAGTTCCAGCACCGCGTTGGTACTGATAAGGAAAGGCAACTCCGCGATCAGCGCATTCAACTGCTCTGCGCGGATGCGAAGATTTTCCTGCGAGACTGTCAGTCCCAGATTTTTATACAGTTTGTCCAGCATTCATCGGCACTTTCTCAAGTGATGCTTCCGGAATACAACCAGACTGCACGCAATAAAAAAGGCGACGCTAAGTCGCCTTTTATTACCGGCCACTGCTACCCCACCCACTTGCGCGCGTTCAGGAACATGCGCATCCACGCGCCATTCTCCTGCCACTCCCCAGGGTGCCAGGAGTTCTGCACCGCGCGGAACACGCGTTCGGGGTGCGGCATCATGATGCTGAAGCGACCGTCCGGCGTGGTAAGCCCGGTGATGCCCTGCGGCGAACCGTTGGGGTTGAGCGGATAGGTGGTGGTCGCTTTGCCGTAGTGGTCGACATAGCGCAGCGTAACCAGTGCTTGCGCGGCCTTGAGCTTTTTGCTGCCACCAAAGTCGGCATAGCCTTCGCCGTGTGCGACGACGATGGGCATGCGGCTACCGGCCATGCCGTCGAACAGGATGGACGAGGACTGCTGCACCTCCACCATGACGAAGCGCGCCTCGAACTGTTCCGACTGGTTGCGTCCGAAGTGCGCCCAGTTCTCGGCACCGGGAATGATCTCGTGCAGGTTGCTCATCATCTGGCAGCCGTTGCACACACCCAGGGCGAAGGTGTCGTTACGCTGGAAGAAGGCTTCGAATTCGTCGCGCGCCCTCGGGTTGAACAGGATGGACTTGGCCCAGCCCTCACCCGCACCCAGCACGTCGCCGTAGGAGAAGCCGCCGCAGGCGACCACGCCCTTGAAGTCGGCCAGCTTCACGCGGCCGCTGATGATGTCGCTCATATGCACGTCCACCGCGGCGAATCCGGCACGGTCGAAGGCGGCGGCCATCTCGACATGGCCGTTCACGCCCTGCTCGCGCAGGATGGCCATTCTTGGACGGAACAACAGAGTGCTGGGTGCTGAGTGCTGAGTGCTGAGTGGGTTCTCGTTCAGATCATAAGTCAGCTGCACGTGCAGGCCGGGATCCTTGGCGTCCAGCGTGCGATCGAACTCCTGCTGCGCGCAGGTCGGATTGTCGCGCAGACGCTGCATCTGGTATGTCGTCTCGGACCAAATGCGGCGCAGCGCGATGGCGTTGTCGCTGAACAACTGCGTCTTGCCGCGCGTGATGTTGATGTTTCCGGTCGTATTCAGGCGCGCAACTTCGTGCACGTTGGAACAGCCCGCTTCCTCGCACAGCACGAACAGCTCGGCCAAGTCGTCGCGGCGCACCTGCACCAGCGCGCCGAGTTCCTCGTTGAACAACACGGCGAGGTCGTCGCCCTTGAGTTCGTCGAGACGGATGTCGAGGCCGATGTGCGAAGCAAAACTCATCTCGCACAACGCGGCGAACATGCCGCCGTCGGAACGGTCATGGTAGGCCAGCAGCTTGCCGTCGCGGTTGAGGCGCTGGATGATATTGAAGAAGGCCTTGAGCTTTTTCGGGCTGTCCACGTCCGGCGCGACATCGCCCACCTGTTTGTACACCTGCGCCAGCGCCGAGCCGCCGAGGCGGTTCTTGCCCGCACCGAGGTCGAACAGCAGCACGACGGTGTCGGTGTCGGCAACGAGTTGCGGGGTGAGCGTCTTGCGCGCATCGCTGCACGGCGCGAAGGCGGTGACGATGAGCGACAGCGGCGCGGTGACGGCCTTGTTCTGCTCGCCCTCCTTCCAGGTGGTCTTCATCGACATCGAATCCTTGCCCACCGGGATGCTGATGCCGAGGTGCGGGCACAGCTCCATGCCGACGGCCTTCACGGTGTCGTACAGTGCGGCGTCCTCTCCGTGGTGTCCGGCGGCGGCCATCCAGTTGGCGGAGAGTTTGATGTCACCGATCTTCTCGATGAGTGCGGCCGCGATGTTGGTGATGGACTCGCCGATGGCCATGCGGCCGGATGCGGGCGCGTTGAGTACGGCGATGGGCGTGCGTTCGCCCATGGCGAAGGCTTCGCCGAGGTTGGTGTTGTAACCCATCAGCGTGACGGCCACGTCGGCCACCGGCACCTGCCACGGGCCGACCATCTGGTCGCGCGCGGTGAAACCGCCCACGGTGCGGTCGCCGATGGAGATGAGGAAGGTCTTGTCGGCCACGGACGGCAAGCGCAGCACGCGTTCAATGGCCTCTTTCAGCACGACGCCACCGGTGTCGAACTTCGGCAGTTTCACCTTCTCGCGCATCACCTTGCGCGTCATCTTTGGCGGCTTGCCCAGCAACACGGAGAGCGGCATGTCCACCGCATTGTTGTTGAACTCTTCGTCATGCACCACCAGACGGTCTTCGCTGATGGCGCGGCCGAGTACGGAGAAGGGGCAGCGCTCGCGTTCGCACAGCGCCTTGAATTCCAGCACCCGATCCGCCGGGATCGCCAGCACGTAGCGCTCCTGCGCCTCATTGCTCCATATCTGCATGGGCGACATGCCGCGTTCTTCGTTCGGCACCGCGCGCAGTTCAAAGTGCGCGCCCTTGCCGCCGCCGTGCACCAGTTCCGGCAATGCGTTGGAGATACCGCCCGCCCCCACGTCGTGGATGCTCAGGATCGGGTTGTTGTCGCCCATCTGCCAGCAGCGGTCGATGACCTCCTGCGCGCGGCGCTGCATCTCGGGGTTGCCGCGCTGCACGGAATCGAAGTCCAGATTCTCGGCGTTGGCGCCGGTGTCCATGCTGGAGGCCGCACCGCCGCCCAGACCGATCAGCATGCCGGGGCCGCCGAGCTGGATCAGCACCGCGCCTTCCGGCAGGTCGTGCTTGTGCGTGTGGGATGCCGAGATGCTGCCGACACCGCCCGCGATCATGATGGGCTTGTGGTAGCCGCGCACTTCGCCGTTGACCTGCTCTTCGAAGGTACGGAAATAGCCGGTGAGGTTGGGACGGCCGAATTCGTTGTTGAACGCGGCACCGCCGAGCGGGCCGTCGATCATGATCTGGAGGGGGGAGGCGATGCGGCCCGGTTTACCTACCGGATTCGCTTCCCACGGCTGCTCGAAACCGGGAATATCCAGATTGGAAACCGAGAACCCCGTCAATCCCGCCTTCGGCTTGGAGCCGGTGCCGGTGGCACCCTCGTCGCGGATCTCGCCGCCGCTGCCGGTGGCCGCGCCCGCAAACGGCGCGATGGCGGTCGGGTGGTTGTGCGTCTCCACCTTCATCAGCGTGTGGGTGAGTTCATTGCTGTAAGCGTAGCTGCCGTCTTTGCGCGGATAGAAACGCTCGATCTCGGCACCTTCGATGACCGATGAGTTGTCGGAATACGCGACCACCGTGCCCGCCGGGTGCAGGCTGTGGGTGTTGCGGATCATGCCGAACAGCGAGATGCCCTGCTGTTCGTCGTCGATGATCCAGTCGGCGTTGAATATCTTGTGGCGGCAGTGCTCGGAGTTGGCCTGCGCGAACATCATCAGTTCGACATCGGTGGGGTTGCGGCCAAGTTTGGTGAAGTTCTCCACCAGATAGTCGATCTCGTCGGCGGAGAGCGCGAGGCCCAGTTCGCGGTTGGCGGCTGCCAGCGCGGCTTCGCCGCCCGTGAGGATGTCCACGGTCGCGAGCGGCTGCGGGGTGCCGTGGCGGAATATCCGTTCGCCCAGTCCGGTGACTTCGGCGAGGACCGATTCGGTCATGCGGTCGTGCAGCAGCGGCAACACGGCTTTCTTCTCGTCGTCGTTCAGATGTTTGCCGTTCCTGTTCTTCAGGTAATACACCACGCCGCGCTCGATGCGCACGACCTGCGGCAGGTTGCAGTGGCGCGCGATGTCAGTGGCCTTGGACGACCACGGCGAGATGGTGCCCAGCCGCGGCACCACCAGCAGGGTCTGCGCGTTGCAGGCGCTTTCCGGCTCTCCGGCCTGCTTGTCGATACCGAGCAGACGGTCGAGCAGGGCCGCGTCGGCGGGCGCGAGTTCGGCGGAAAGTTCGGTGAAATAACAGTGGCGGGTGTCTTCGAGGATGACGCCCGATCCGGTGGCGGCGAGCGCGGCGCGCAGTTTTTCGAGGCGGAAGGAAGAGAGGGCGGCTTTACCTATCGAAGTACGGAACATGGCATGGATAAAAGGCGTTGGAAACAGGATGCAATTATAATGCAGCCGCCCTCCCAAACCCGTGGAAAACAACATGCCGAGCATCATCACCCGCAAACAGGTTGCCGCCTTCCTCAAGCCGCGCCCCAAAGACAGCCACAAAGGCCTGTTCGGCACGGTCACCGTCATCGGCGGCGCCAACGGCATGGTCGGCGCGGCGCTGCTGGCCGGGCGCGCGGCGCTCAAGATGGGCGCGGGCTGCGTGCATGTGGGCTTGCTGGCTGATCACGCCCCGCTGGTGGATATGGAACAGTTGGAGCTGATGTTGCACTCTGCCGGGGATGCGCTGAACTTGGCTCGTCATTCCGGCGGAGGCCGGAATCCAGCAATAACAAACACCCCGCAAAGCGGACAAGCCCCGCTTTCGCGGGAGATTTCCAATCTACTGGATTCCGGCCTTCGCCGGAATGACGCGGCATTGGGTAACGTACTTGTCATCGGCTGCGGCCTAGGCCAAAGCCAGCCCGCGCAAAAGCTGCTGTACGACGCGCTCCTGCTCGACATCCCGCTGGTGCTGGATGCCGACGCGCTCAACATCATCGCGCAGCGCCCCGACCTGCGCGCCATGCTGCATGGGCGCAAGGCGCCTGCCGTGTTCACCCCCCACCCCGGCGAAGCCGCGCACCTCTTGGGCTGCAAGACTGAAGATATCCAGCGTGACCGCGAAGCGGCCGCACGGCAACTCACCAAACGCCTGGGCGGCAGCGTGGTGCTGAAAGGCGCGGGCAGTCTCTGTGCAACCAGTGACGGCAAGCTCCATCTCAACCAGACCGGCAACCCCGGCATGAGCAGCGCGGGCATGGGCGATGTGCTGGCGGGCATGATCGCGGCCTTCATCGCACAGGGGCTGAACGCGGATCAGGCGCTGCTGCTGGCGGTGCACCTGCACGGCGCGGCGGGCGACGAACTGGCCAAACAGCAGGCCACGCTGGGCATGAGCGCGACCGAGGTGATGGAATGGGCGCGATGGTTGCTGAACCGTATCGCTCCGGAGTTAAGACCATGACCGACGTCCTCTACCGCTACCTGATGATCATCGTCGCATGCATCGCGCTGCTGGCGGGCTTGCAGGTGCCCAATTTCGTCGACCAGTACCAGAAGCGCGTGGATGCGCACCTGCGCGAGGTGGGCGTCAACCTGCAACCGTTCCAGGATATCGCCAACAAGTATTTCGGCGGCGACATGGCCAAGCTCATCGCCTTGCACCGCAACAGCGCCGAGAAACCCTTTCAGGAAGAAGGTGCGGCCATCGAGAAGATGGTGCAGCGCAAGCTGCGCTTCGAGGCCGACCTTGCCGCGCTGAAGACCAGCCTGCCGCAGAAGGCTTGGCATGTGCTGCTGCACGGCGATCAGGAGATACTGGACGAGGCATTGGGCCAATACAGCTATGCCGTGCCGCT
The DNA here is from genome assembly GCA_018813765.1 of Gammaproteobacteria bacterium. Classification (GTDB taxonomy): domain Bacteria; phylum Pseudomonadota; class Gammaproteobacteria; order Burkholderiales; family Gallionellaceae; genus Sideroxyarcus. The sequence goes on from JAHJBC010000002.1 coordinate 49,277, forward strand.
GAATCAGGATGCAATCTTCTTCGGCGCGGGAGCGGCGCTGGCGATCCTGCTGGCGGTGGAACTGCTCCTTGCGCTGGCGCGTGTTACCAACCGCAGAATCTCGAACTTCCGCAAACCCACCTCACCCACACGGACCACATGAGCTACCCCATCGACATCAGCGAGGAAGGCGGCGTGCGCTTCCTCCACTTCGGCTCGCTCTGGATACAGGGCGCGATGCGCATCGCGCGGCCCTGGCATCTGGAGCTGGAATACACGCGCGAAATGATGACCAGCCTGTTGATGCGCGAGGGGCGGTACTTCCCGCGCCGCGTGCTGCTGATCGGCCTCGGTGCGGCATCCATCACCAAGTTCCTCTATCGCAACTTCCCGCTGACCAAGCTGACCGTGGTGGAGATCGAACCGCGCGTGGTGGCGGCGGCACACCAGTTCTTCAAATTGCCCGACGATCCGCAGCGCATCGAGATCGTGATCGACGACGGCGCACGCTTCGTGGCACAGAGCGACAAGACATGGGATATCGTCATGGTGGACGGCTTCGACGAGGATGCGCGCCCCGGCGAACTGGACACGCTGCCGTTCTACCAACTCTGCCGTGCACGCCTGAACGACAACGGCATCATGGCGGTGAACCTGCTCGGTCGCAGCCGCGGCTACAAGGCCAGCGTCGAACGCATCCATGAGGCATTCGACGGACGCGCGCTGGCTTTCCCTTCCACGGAGAGCGGCAACGTGATCGCACTGGCGGCGGCGGGCAACGATATCCGCTTCCATCTGGACGAATTGAAGGAGCATGCCGAGTCGCTCAAGAACAAGACCGGACTGAATCTGCTGCCGACGCTGACGCGGCTGGAACAGTCGCGCACCTGCCGGGGTAGCGTATTCACGCTCTGAGACAGGACAGGCCTGCCACACATACCATAAACTACGTATATCTTAGCTTCACAATCGGGGTGTAGGATGAAAAACGAAGTTGCGTGAAAGAATGCAATTTTGAATCGATATGTGAACTACTATTCTTGAAAGGGAGCAGCCATGGCAACATCGAAATCCACCGCGGTGAAGAAGACCACCTCCACAGCAAAACCCGCGGCGAAAAAAACGACCGCAGCCACCATCACGACTGCAAAGAAAGTGACTGCCAAGCCGACGGCCCCCAAGGCAGCAGCCAGCAAGCCCGCAGCAGCGAAAAAACCTGCCGCCAAGGCCGGCACGACCAAAGCCCCAGCCCCGTCACCGGAACAACGCTACAAGATGGTTCAGGATGCTGCGTATTTCATCGCCGAGAAGAACGGCTTCGTGGCTGGCTCGCTGGATTACTGGATCGCTGCCGAAACGGAGATCGAGACCTTGCTCTCCGGCAAAAAGAAGTAGGCTTTACTTCGCGCCCGTCGTACCCGACTCGACGGCATAACGAACATAAGGCAGGTTCAGTCCCTCGGCGGTGATCACGCCGAGCAACTGGTTGGCGTGCTTGTCGTCGAGCACGAACTCGACCTGCACCGGCAGTTCCCCCGCCAGTTCGAAGAAACTCTCCTCATGCAGATGGCCGTGCCTGCCGTAGCCGGCCACGGCGCGGAACACCGAACCGCCCGGCACGCCCAGCGACTTGGCCTTTTCCAGCAGCCATTCCTGCAACAGCTTGCCTTGATGATGATGCTTCTCGGTCAGGTAGAACTTGAGATAGACGCTGTTCATCTTGCTCTCCTTATTGTTGCATCCATTTGAACGTCTGCATCCCCAACACCGTCATCAGCAGCGAACCGCCCAGATGCGCGGCAATGATGGCCGTGCCCCAGGCGTACTGCCCGCGCAGCAGCAGCGTAACGGTCTCGGCCGAAAAAGTGGAAAAGGTGGTGAGCCCGCCGAGGAAACCGGTGATGATGAACAAGCGCCATTCCGGCGACACGCCGGGATGCTGCATGAAGAAAGCGATGGCGAGACCGATCAGATAACCGCCGACAAGATTGGCCGAGAGCGTGCCCAACGGCAACTCGGGTGTGACCGGATTGAGCCACAGACCCAAGCCCCAGCGCAGCCATGCGCCGATGGCCGCACCGAATCCGACTGCGAGGAAGGCATAAAGAGTCATGGCAGGATTGTAGCAGGCGGGTGAATCTTGAAGGAGGCTGACTGCAGATGGGAGCGCCGACGTCCCGTCGGCATGGATGTTTGACAAAGCCGACGAGACGTCGGCGCTCCCACAAGTCTCTTCATACTTAGTCAGGGCTGAACAATTCCGCGCAATTTGAAACAACGACTGTTCGGCGAACCGTCCGGCTCATACTCGTTAAACTCGCGGCACACCAGCGGGCGATCTGCGTAGATGGTGCAGCGCACCCCCTGCCCCACCTCACCCTCCAGCGCGATACAGCGCGGCGGAAAAACATCGGTACCCTTCATGCAGAAGGCAGAACCAACTGGGTTGGTCAGCGCACGCGGCACACCACCCTGCGGCGCCACCTCATCCGGATACAACATGATGCGGAAATGTGAACAGCAGGCGCCGCAACTCATGCAGGGATTCGCTTCGCTCATTTCCTGACGACTTCTCCCCACAGGTCATGCTCGTCCGAGTCGGTTATCTTGACCGTGACGAACTCGCCCACTTCCAAGTCTGCACCGTCGATGTAGACCAGGCCGTCGATCTCCGGCGCATCGGCGTCGCTGCGCGCGACCGCGCCCTCTTCGTCGATATCGTCCACCAGCACGGTCATGGTCTGGCCGACCTTCTTCGCCAGTTTTTCGGCGCTGATCTCTTCCTGCAGATACATCAGGCGCGCGAGGCGGTCTTCCTGCACGTCCGGGTCGACATGGTCGGGCAATGCGTTCGCGGCAGCGCCTTCCACCGGGGAATACTTGAAAGCGCCGACGCGGTCGAGCTGCGCTACTTCGATGAAGTCGAGCAGTTCTTCGAACTCCTCTTCGGTCTCGCCGGGGAAGCCGACGATGAAGGTGCTGCGTAAAGTGATGTCAGGACAGACGCTGCGCCACTGCTGGATGCGCTTGAGCATGTTCTCGCTGCTGGCCGGTCGACGCATGAGCTTGAGGATGCGCTCGTTGGCGTGCTGGAACGGGATGTCGAGATAGGGAAGTATCCTGCCCTCCGCCATCAGCGGGATGACTTCGTCCACGCTCGGGTAGGGATAGACGTAATGCAGGCGCGTCCACACGCCGAGGTCGCCCAGCGCGCCGGCCAGTTCGGTCATGCGCGTCTTCAGCGGCTTGCCCTGCCAGAAGCCGGTGCGGTATTTCACATCGACACCGTAGGCGCTGGTGTCCTGCGAGATGACCAGCAGTTCTTTCACGCCGGACTCGACCAGTTTTTCCGCTTCTCCCATCACTTCGTGTATCGAACGGCTGACCAGGTCGCCGCGCAGCGCCGGGATGATGCAGAAGGTGCAACGGTGGTTGCAGCCTTCGGAGATCTTCAGATAGGCGAAGTGTTGCGGCGTCAGGCGCACGCCCTGCGGCGGCACCAGGTCAGTGTAGGGGTCATGCAGCTTCGGCAGGTGCTGGTGCACCGCGTTCATCACGGCATCAGTCTCATGCGGGCCGGTGACGGCGAGTACCTTGGGGTGCGTCCTTTGCACGATGTCGCCCTTGGCGCCGAGGCAGCCGGTGACGATGACCTTGCCGTTCTCCTGCAATGCCTCGCCGATAGCCTCCAGCGATTCGGCCACGGCGCTGTCGATAAAGCCGCAGGTGTTGACCACCACGAGGTCGGCCTCCTGGTAGCTGGGCGTGATCTCATAGCCCTCGGCCTGCATGCGCGTGAGAATGAGTTCGGAGTCGGAGGTGGCCTTGGGACAGCCGAGCGAGACAAAGCCGATCTTGGGTGTTGCTTTACTCATGATTCATTCCTGAGTTGATCCTCGCGCCGCTCCAGCGACGCATCGACCTGCGACAGCGGGTCTTCGATGGGTTCGAGGTGGGTGGTGAGGTGGCTGAACGGCACGACCGCGCGGATGTCGGCTTCGATCAGTTCGACTTCGTCATGTCCGCGCTGCACCGTCCATTTCCCCGGCACCAGCACATGCACCGTGATAAAGGCGTGCCTGCCCGCCTGGCGTGTGCGTAGCGCGTGGAAATCCAGCCCCTGCTGGCGGTATTTCTGCAGCACGATCTCGATCGCGTCGATCTGTTCTTGCGGCAGCGCTTCGTCCATCAGCCCGGCGGCGGAGCGCTGCAGCAATTGCCAGCCGGTCCACATGATGTTGACCGCCACCAGCAGCGCGATGAGCGGGTCCAGCCACAGCAAGCCGGTAAGCCACACCAGCCCGACGCCGGCGATCACGCCCACCGAGGTCCACACATCCGTCATCAGGTGTTTGGCATCGGCCTCCAGCGTGATGGAATTGTGCGCCCTACCCGCCTTGATCAATTCGAACGCGGCAAACAGGTTGATGATCGAGGCGACCGCCGACACCAGCAGGCCGACAGCGACTGCTTCAAGCGCTTGCGGATGCAGGAATCGGTCGATGGCGGTCCAGCCGATGCTGAATGCCGCCACCCAGATAAGTCCGCCTTCGAATGCGCTGGAGAAATATTCGGCCTTGCCGTGGCCGTAGGCATGTCTGTCGTCGGCGGGTGCGGCAGCCAGCGTGAGCATCGCCAGCGCCATCAGTGCGCCAGCCAGGTTGACGAAGGATTCGAGCGCATCGGACAACAGGCCGACGGAGCCGGTGAGCCACCATGCCAGACCCTTGAGCAGGATGGTGGCAATGGCGGCCGCGATGGAGAGCCAGGCATAGCGCCTCAGGTCGGTCATCTGGATTACCTATTCCGGTATGGCCATGCCCAGCAGCACGATGGTCAGCACGCCGGCAGAGATGAGCATCACTTGCTGCACGGTGTCCTTCATCTGTGTGCGCTTGTGCAGTCCGGGGATGAGGTCGGCCACGGCCACATAGATCATGCTGGACGAGGCAATTGCGAGCAGGTACGGCACCAGCGCCTGCATGTCGCGCAGGGCGACATAGCCGAGCACGCCGCCCACCAGCGTGGCGAAGCTGGAAACGAGGTTCATCTGGAATGCGCGCAGCTTGGTGTAGCCGGAATGCAGCAGGATGGCGAAGTCGCCGACTTCCTGCGGCACTTCGTGCGCGATGATGGCCAGCGCGGTGACGATGCCCAGGTTCACATCGGCCAGGAAGGCGGCGGCGATGATGATGCCGTCGACGAAGTTATGGAAGGTATCGCCGACGATGACCATCGCCCCGCTACGCCCCTGATCGCTGTGCTCGTGCGGCTCGTGCGCCTCGCAATGGGCGTGGTGGCAATGGCGCCAGATCAGCACCTTCTCCAGCGTGAAGAACAGCAGGATGCCGAACAGCACCGTAGCGCTCACCGAGGCGACGTCGGGAGAGAGTTCGATGGCTTCTGGCAGGATGTCGAGGAACACGACCCCGAGCAGCGCACCGATGGCGTAGCTGACCAGACCGCCGAGATATTGTGCACGCGCATTGAGTGCAAACAGCGCCGCAGCAGCGACGCTGAGGACGCCGCCCAGCAGGCTGGCAAGGATGATCCAGGTAAAAGTCGTCATGGTGGGAACGGATAGCTCAAGGCGCGCATTGTAACTGCCGCGCCTGCACTTGTGGGGCGGGCGTATGACGCCCACACGACTCAATGATGCAGGTCCACATCCCTGGTCTCGGGCAGGAACAGCAGGCCGATGACGCTTGCCATGATCAGCATGCCGACCGGATACCACAACCCGGCCATCACATCGCCCGCCTGCACCGACAGCAGCGTGACCATGAACGGCGACAGCCCGCCGATCCAGCCCGCGCTCAGATTGTGCGGCACGGCGGCGGCGGTGTAGCGCGTGCGTGCCTTGAACAGTTCCGGCAGCACGGCCGTCTGCGGGCCGGTGATGAGTGCGACAGCGACCACGGGCACGATGAGCAGCAGGAACAGCATGATCGTGTTCGCCTCATCGCTGTCGGCTTGCGCCGTCCAGCCTTGCGCCTCAAGTGCCGCTTGCAGAACATCGGTATTGAAACCGCGCACCTCACCATCGCTGCCGATGCGCACCACGGTCTCCTCACTCATCACGACGGTATGGGCGATACCGTTCTTGATGAGGAACTCCTGGATGCGCGCGCATTCGCTCTGTGCCTTGCGGAACGGGCTGTAATCGCATTCGGCCCCGGCCAGGGTCACCTTCACTTCGCGGTTGAAGCGCTCCTGCGCCGGGTTGCCGAAATGCTGCAGGCCGTTGAACACCGGGATGATGGTGAGCGCGCCCAGCAGCAACCCGGCCAGCAGCACCGGACGGCGGCCGATGCGGTCGGACAGCCAGCCGCACCAGATGGTGAGCGGGAACAGCAGCAAGGTACTCAGCATCACCAGCGTGCTGGCGAGCTGCGCATCCAGTCGCACCACGCTTTTCAGGAACACGTTGGCATACACCTGCGAGGTGAAGAACAGCAGCGAGCCTCCCGCAGAGATACAGAAGAACAGTAACGCCATGCCTTTCAAAGTGGCACGGTCGCGTAGGCACTCGCGCAGCGGCGCCTTGGACACTGAACCCTCTGCCTGCAACTGGCGGAACACCGGCGATTCTTCCAGACTCATGCGCGTCTTGATCGAGATGAACAGCAACACCGCCGAGAACAGGAACGGCACACGCCAGCCCCACTCGTTGAACGAGGCAGCATCAAGGAACTGGTGCAGCAGCACGATCTGCAGGGTGGAGACGAGGATGCCCAGCGGGCCCATCAGTTGCAGCACGCTGGTATAGAAGCCACGGCGACCGTGCGGCGCGTGCTCGGTCAGATACACCGCCACACCGCCGATCTCGCCACCCACCGCGAAGCCCTGCAACAGCCGCAACAGCAGCAACAGCAAGGGCGCGGCGATGCCGATCTGCGCATAGGTCGGCAGCAGGCCAACCAGAAAGGTAGTGGCGCCCATCAGCGAGATGGTGGCGATGAAGATCGGACGCCGTCCGAAGCGGTCGGCCAGATTGCCGAATAGCGCCGAACCCAGCGGTCGCACCACCATGCCCACGCCGAAGGTGGCAAGGCTCATCAGCAATGCCGAAGTCGCGTCTTCAGGCGGAAAGAACAGCACGCTGAAATAGGTCGCCAGCGTAGCGAAGGTGAGGAAGTCGTACCATTCGAGGAAGGTGCCGAAACAGGCAGCGAGGACGACTTTGCGTTGGGAGGGGGTGAAAGCCTGGATCGTTTTTTTCATATCGCGGAATGTATCAGCTTAACCAGATAAATGTGCCCATGCGCCCCGTCACGCCGTCGCGGCGGTAGGAGTAGAACTTGTCTTGCTGGTGATAGGTACAGAAGGTACCGCCGTAGATGCGGGTGATACCGAGCGCATTCAGGCGCTGGCGCGCCAGCCGCACGATGTCGGCGCGGTATTTGCCCTCGGCAGCCAGCGGAATGAAGGCGGCAGCCGCCTGCGTATCGTGCGCCATGAACGCCGCGCGCACCTCCTCGCCGACCTCGAATGCATGCGGGCCGATGGTCGGGCCCAGCCAGGCCAGCAGTTTCTGCGGCGCGATTCCCATCTCTTTCACGGTCGCTTCGATCACGCCGTCGCACAGCCCGCGCCAGCCTGCGTGCGCCGCGCCGACCACGCTACCGTCCTCGTCGCACAACAGCACGGGCAGGCAATCCGCCGTCATGATCACGCACACTGAGCCGTGCTGTCTTGCGATGCAGGCGTCGGCCTGCACCCGACATCCCGCCATGTCCGCATTCGCAACGACGGTGCCGTGCACCTGTTCCAGCCACACCGGTTCGCTCGGCATGAACGGCGAGAGCAACTGGCGGTTGCGGTTCACGCGCACGGGATCGTCGCCCACATGCAGGCCGAGGTTGAGCGTATCGTAAGGCGCGGCACTCACGCCGCCCTGTCGCGTGGTCTGCAAAGCCTTCACATTGGCGGGCGCGGGCCACTCGGGATGGATGAAGGTGTCAGACAATGTCATCGCTCGCCTCCTCGATCTGCTCCAGCAGTTCTTCCATATCCTCGGGCAGCGGAGAATCGAACTCCATGCGTTCGCCGCTGACCGGATGGGTCAGGGCCAGCCTTGTGGCATGCAGTGCCTGGCGCGGAAATTCGTTCAGCAGCTCGCGCAGCGACGGTGCGCATTTCTGCGTGCCGCGCTGGTAGACGCTATCACCGACCAGAGGGTGGCCGATGTGGGTCAGGTGCACGCGTATCTGGTGGGTACGCCCGGTCTCCAGACGGCAACGCACCAGGGTGCAATAGGGGAAACGCTCTTCGATGTGGACATGGGTGACCGCCTCCTTGCCGCTTTCGGTCGTGGCCATCTTTACCCTTTGCGTGGGATGGCGGCCGATGGGGACGTTGATGGTGTAGTCGCGGTCCAGTTCGCCCCACACCAGCGCCAGATATTCGCGTTTCACGCTGCGCGCCTGCATCTGCCGCACCAGCGCGGTCTGCGCGACCAGCGTCTTGGCCACCACCATCAGGCCGCTGGTGTCCTTGTCCAGCCGGTGCACGATGCCGGCGCGCGGCAAGTTGGCCAGTTGCGGGGCGTGGTGCAGCAAGGCATTGAGCAGGGTGCCCTGCCAGTTGCCACTGCCCGGATGCACCACCAGCCCGACCGGCTTGTCGAGAACGATGATGGCATCGTCCTCGTAGACGATGTCCAGCGGAATGTCCTCGGGCTGGCAAGGGTGTTCGGAAGGATGCAGTTGGGGGCAAACGACGACCGTTTCACCGCCCCACACCTTCTGCTTGACGCTTGCAGGCTGGCCGTTGACCGTGACCAGTCCCTGCTCCACCCAGTCCTGCAGGCGGCTGCGCGAGTATTCCGGCAACAGCTTGACCAAGACCTGGTCGAAGCGCAATCCGCCGTGTTCCATCGGCACTTTCATCTCAAGCAGGTCGGCGGTGTCGTCGTCTTTGCTATAATCGGGCAAATCTTCTTCGGGTTCCATCATGCGTCATAGTTTAGCCGTTTTCCTCCTGCTCTCGTTAGTTGCTTGCAGCACCGATCCCTCAAAAGACGAAAGTCTCACGGCCGACCAGTTGTATTCCCAGGCCAAACAGGCCCTGGAGGACTACAACTACGAGAAGGCCATCACGCATTTCGAAACGCTGCAATCGCGCTACCCCTACGGCCGCTACGCACAGCAGGCGCAGATGGAGATCGCTTATACCTATTACAAACACAGCGAACCCGCACCCGCGCTGGCCGCGCTGGACCAGTTCGTGAAGATGTATCCCAACAGCCCGCACCTGGATTATGTGTACTACCTCAAGGGGCTGATCAACTTCAACGAGAACATCAACAGCCTGTTCGGCACCTGGTTCGACCAGAACCCGGCCGAGCGCGATCCGGCGGCCCTGCGCGAATCGTTCGACTCATTCAAGGAACTGGTCACGCGTTTCCCGGACAGCAAATACACGCCCGATGCCAGGATACGCATGCAGTACCTGCTCAACACGCTGGCCGACGGCGAGATCCATGTGGCGAGCTATTACCTGCGCCGTGGGGCTTATATCGCTGCGGCAAACCGCGCCAAGAACGTACTGATCGAATATCCGCAGACGCCGCAGTCGCGCGATGCGCTGCAGATCATGGTGCAGGCCTATGACGCGATGGGAATGAAAGACCTGCGCGACGATACCAAGCGCGTGCTCGACCTCAACGTCGCCAAGGATGGCGACCGCCCCGAAGCCAAGGCAATGCCGAAACAGGGCACGCCATGGTGGAACTTCTGGAATTGAGCACTTGAAATACTGCGCGGATTGCGGATCGCCCGTTGAACTGCGCCTGCCGCAGGACGACAATCGCGAGCGTCACGTCTGCACCGTCTGCAACACCATCCATTACCAGAACCCCAAGCTCATCATAGGCGCCATCCCGGAATGGGAAGACGGGCGCATCCTGTTGTGCCGCCGCGCCATCGAGCCGCGCAGCGGCTTGTGGACGCTGCCGGCGGGATTCATGGAGAACGGTGAGACCACCATGCAGGCGGCCGCGCGCGAGACGCTGGAAGAGGCCAATGCGCGCATCGAGGTGCTGGACCTGTACGAGATGTACAACCTGCCCTACATCAACCAGGTGCAGTTGCTGTACCGCGCCAGACTGCTTGATCTGGATTTTTCGCCCGGCGTGGAAAGTCTGGAAGTGGAACTGTTCGGCGAAAACGACATCCCCTGGGACACGCTGGCCTTCCGCCCGATATGCTATACGTTAAAACACTACTTCGACGACCGCAGGAAAGGCGACTTCAGGTTCCGCAGTGCCGACCTGGAGAAGCCGCTGCCGCAAACAACGGTCTGCGGGTGACAGTTCGGCGCATCCCGCCCCGAACTATCTCCTGCCCGCTCCCATTTCTCTGGCGAAGCGATCCGACAGATCCGGCCTGTCCTCCATACCCTCGAAACCGGACGCCATCATGTCGTCGATCTTCGTCAGCCGGTCCGACATCGCGGGGTGAGTCTTGAACATCAGTGCAAACTTGGAGTCCGCCGGATTGAGCCCTTGCAAGGTCTGTAACACCGAAGGCAAGCCATAGGGGTTGTAGCCGCCGCGCGCGGCGATCACTACGCCCATGCGATCGGCTTCGAACTCGTCATCCTTGTCCAGGCCGCGCGCATACACTTCAGTGCCCGCGCTGACCAGTTTGGTGAGGCGCTGGTCTCCGCCCTTGTCCTTGATCGCCTCGTTCGCAAAGTCGGACAGGAGTTCGGCCTTGGCGCCCTTCTTGATCGCCTGCAGATGATGCTTGCGCAGTACATGCGACATCTCGTGCGCCAGCACGCCGGCCAGCTCCGCCTCGCTGCGCATGCGCTCCAGCAGCCCCTTGGTGATGAAGATGTAACCGCCCGGTGCGGCAAAGGCGTTCACGTCGTCATCGTCCAGCACGCCGAATACCCAAGGCAGGTCCGGACGTTCCGTCTGCATCGCCAGCCACCGCCCGACGCGGTTCACGTAACGTTGCACGGCTGCATTGTCGAGCAAGGGTGCCGCGCCCAGCAGGTTGCTGGCGATACCCTCGCCCAGCTCGATCTCCTGCGGCTCGTCGATCTCGGTCGTTGCCTTCTGCACCTTCTGCACGGTCTGCGCCGCCTTTTCCCAGTCGATCTTGCCGAAGTCGAAGGCTGCCGCCGGCAGGGCGATGCCCAGCAGGCCGGCCATGATCGTGATATGCATGGTCTTCATCATTTGCCTCCCATATAGTCGACGTCCTGCTGTTCCAGCTTGCCTGATCTTGCATGCTTTCTCGCCTCGGCCTTTTCCACCGCATACGCTTTGGCCCGCTCCAGTTCTTTCGGGTTGGGTCTGGCGTTCTTCAATTGTTCTTCCGACAGGCCGCGTACGCCGGTGGTCACGGTGCTGCCGCTCGTGCCGGTTTTGGCGACATTGAACAACGCCCCCAGTCCGCTGTCGCTGCGCCCGGAAGTTGAGGTCTGATAGCGCAGGCTCAACATCCTGACCCAGCCGCTGGACTTGCCGCTCTTGACCTGCGTCCAGGCCGATTGTCGTTTCACCACTTCCACTTTGCTGTTCACGGGAATGTTCGCCAGCGTCTTTGCGTCGCTGTACGGCCCCGCCTTCAGCTCGGTGTCGCGTATGGTCCGGGCGAAGTCGGCCGCACCTGCGGTCAGCGCAACACCCAGCAACACAACAAACAAGATCGATTTCCTCATTCCAGTTGCTCTCCTTTTCTCGTCGGCGCGAACAATTCGACATCCTGCTCGCGTCCCTTCACCTTGAACGAACCGTACGACTTGAATTCGAATGCATCGCCGCAAGCCTGCATCGTCTCGCGCGACACCAGAATGCGCGACACGCCTTTGGTCAATCCTTCGATGCGGCTGCCGAGGTTGACCGTGTCGCCGATGGCAGTGTATTCGCGGCGCTGGTCGCTGCCGATAAGTCCCACCACCGCCGGGCCGCTGTGGATGCCGATGCCGACATCGAAATCCGCATCTTCCTCGCCCAGTTCCTTCTTGAATCGCTGCAACACCTCGCCCATCTCCAGCGCCGCCTCGACTGCGTGGCGCGCATGCTCCGGATCATCCAGCGGCGCGCCCCAGAAGGCCATGATGCAGTCGCCGATGAACTTGTCCAGCGAACCGCCGTGGCGGAACACCACCTCGACCTGCAAAGTGAAATAGCGGTTGAGCAGTTCAACCACCTGCTGCGGCGTGCGCTTCTCCGACAACGTGGTGAAACCGCGAATGTCGGAGAACAGGATGGTGATCTCGCGGCTCTCGCCCGCACGGCTCAGGCCGCCGTGCGCCACCAGTTCCTTCACCACATGCGGATTGACGAAGCGGCTGAACATCTGCACCGCCTGTTCGCGCGAGCGGCGTTCGCGCAGGTATTCGTGCAGGGCGAAGGCGAAATATCCCGCCCACGCCAGCAGCAGCGGTGACAGCACCGGCAGCAGATACAGGCTTGCCACGGCGAGATAGCTTCCCAGCAACACCAGCAAAGTGACCGCCGCCAGCGCCAACCCGACCTTGAGCGCGTTGATGCCGCGCAGGAACGCGAGCGTCAGCAGCGACAGCAGCGCAGCGGCGAGACCCAGTGCGAATCCTTCATCCGCCCGCTGCATGCTGCGGCCATTCTTCAAGCCGTCGATGGCCGTTGCCAATATCTCCATACCCGGATGCAGGCTGGATATGGGCGTGGTACGCATGTCATGCAGAGAGGTCGCGGCCGTGCCGATGATGACGATCTTGCCTTTCAGCTCGTCGACCGCACGTTGCGGCCGCTGGCGGCTGAAGTCCTCGTACAGGTCGACATAAGGGATGTGCTTGAACGCTCCCGGCATGCCGCGCCAAGCGAGGATCATGTCCGGCCGCTGCGGCACGTCATAGCCGGAATCCTTCGCCACGCGCGCAGGCAAGGAGGGAACCAGCCAGCCGTAGGCTTCGGTGTAAAGCTGGTAGCGCCGCCCTACGCCGTCCGGGTCCTCGGCGAAATTGATGGTGCCGACACGCCAGTGTTGCGGATCGAGCGCAAGCGGCGGCAACACGGCTATGCGCGCGCCGTCGTCGGCATGATCCGTCCTTTGCAGACCGAGCATGCCGGACACCTCGGACAGCGGCGCGCCCTGCTCGTCCATAGCCTGTCTGACCATGGGGAAATACACGTTATCCAGTCCCTGCAACGCCTCGTTGAAGGCGGCATCGCTGTCCGGGCGGTATTCGTCGCGCTCGCTGAACAGGATGTCGAACACGATGGCCTTGGGCTGCTGCGCAGCGATCCCTCGCACCAGTTCGCCGTGCACCGCGCGCGGCCACGGCCAGTTCCCGGCGATGTCCTGCATGCGCGCCAGGCTGGTATCGTCGATATCGACGATGACAATGTCCGCATCGGGTTGCAGGCTTTGCGCCTGCTGGCGTACGAAAAGGTCGGAGAGACGGTTCTCCAGCGGAGCCAACACATGCAGCCAAGCCAGTTCCAGCGCAGCCAGCAACAGGAATGCGATGCCTATGCGGGAAAGGATGCGGCGCGAAGGTTGTACTGTCGTTCTGCTCATGCCGCACATAGTAATCGCAACGTCTCATTTACAACAACCGGTTGCTTCCGGCCCGTCCGGATTGCACCTATAATCCACGCCACCTGAATTACAAGAAGCAATGATCCATGCTCCAGATGCGCTCCCTATTGCTGTTTAGCAGCCTGCTCCTGACGGGCTGCGGTTCCATTCAGCATCTCAGCAGCTATACCAAGCAGAAAGATCCGCTGGAGCCGTTCAACCGCGGCATGTATGCGTTCAACGACGCGGTTGATCGCGCTGTGGTCAAACCCGTAGCGCAGGGCTATGCCGCTTCGGTGCCGGAACCGGCCAAGAACATGATCAGCAACTTCTTCTCCAACCTGGACGATGTGGTGGTCACGGCGAACGACCTGCTACAATTCAAGTTCAAGCAGGCACTCAGCGACGGCAGCCGCGTGATCTTCAACTCCACTTTCGGCCTGTTCGGCCTGTTCAACGTCACCGAGCGCCTGCCGAAACACAACGAAGACTTCGGCCAGACGCTGGGCTATTGGGGCGTGCCGAGCGGGCCCTATCTGGTGCTGCCAGTGCTGGGTCCCAGTTCGTTCCGCGATGGCGTCGGCCGCTATGGCGACGGCTACGCCAGCGTGATCAATAACACTGAACATGTGCCGACGCGCAACACTGCCTGGGCGTTGGAAGGGCTGGACACGCGTGCCGGCCTGCTGGAGCAGGAGAAAGTACTGGAGGAAGCGCTCATCGACCGCTACAGCTTCATCCGCGATGCCTACCTGATGCGGCGCCAGAGCCTGGTGTATGACGGCAGTCCGCCGAAAATCAACTACGACGATGAAGACTGGGAAGAATGAAAAACGGCGGGAATATCCCGCCGTTTTCATTTGTTGCCCGGAATGATCTCAACGCCCCGAACGCAGGGCCTCGATACGTTCATCCAGCGGCGGGTGCGTCATGAACAGGCGCGAGAATCCGCCGCCGCTCGATATCGCCATGGCCGACATGTTCTCGGGCATGGCAGCGGCCTGCTCGTGGTTCACCTTCAGGCGTTCCAGCGCGGCGATCATCTTCTGGCGTCCGGCCAGGTTCGCGCCACCCGCGTCGGCACGGAACTCGCGCTGGCGCGAGAACCAGCGGACGATGATGCTGGCGAGGATACCCAGCACGACCTGCGCGGCAATCTCGGCGACGAAGGCGCCTATGCCTGGGCCGTTGCGGCCGTCGTTCTTCAGCAGCACACGGTCCACCAGGATGCCGAACAGTTTGGCGAAGAACACCACGAAGGTGTTGACCACGCCCTGGATCAGCGCCAGCGTGACCATGTCGCCGTTGGCGACGTGGCTGATCTCGTGGCCCAGCACCGCTTCCGCCTCATCGCGGCTCATGTTGCGCAGCAGGCCTGTACTCACCGCGACCAGCGAGTCGTTGCGGTTCCAGCCGGTAGCGAAGGCGTTCACATCTGGCGCGTCGTAGATCGCCACTTCCGGCATGCCGATGCCGGCAAGCTGCGCCTGACGCTGGACTGTCTGCACCAGCCAGCGTTCGGTCGGGTCTTGCGGGTTCTCGATCACATGCGCGCCGACCGACCGTTTGGCCATCCACTTGGACATGAACAGGGAGATGATGGAACCGGAAAAGCCGATCACCGCCGACAGGATCATCAACGCGTTGAAATTGATCGCCCCGCTCTCGTCCAGCACGCGGTCCACGCCGAGTATGCGCAGGGTGATGCTGATGACCGCCAGCACGGCGATATTGGTCAGGATGAACAAAAAGATGCGTTTCATTGCTTCACTCTCCATGGATTCGATGTTGTGCGGCGCGCAGTCCGGCATTCTCGCCGCGCAGCCCCAGATGCGGGCGGAACGCGGATTTTCAAGTCCCCTCCGCATTCCCACAGGAGCGAAAGGGGATGACGATGCCTGAAAAAACCATGTTGACTATAGTCGACAGCAAAACTAGGATATAAGCCAATCAACGAGGTACCCGCCATGACCAACCGCTACACGCCCGCCGCCATCAGCCTGCACTGGATCATCGCCCTGTTGATCTTCGCCGCCTTTCCGCTGGGCATCTACATGCACGAACTGCCGCTGTCGCCGACCAAGCTGAAGCTGTACAGCTACCACAAATGGATAGGTGTCACGGTATTCATGTTTGCCGTGCTACGCCTCTACTGGCGCGCCACCCATGTGCCGCCCGCGTTGCCGGACAAGATGCCGGGCTGGGAGAAGTTCGCCGCCCATGCCACGCATTTCGCCCTGTACGCACTGATTTTCATCATCCCCATCAGCGGCTGGCTGATGAGCTCGGCCAAGGGTTTCCAGACCGTATGGTTCGGCGTGCTGCCGCTGCCTGATCTTCTGGACAAGGACAAGGAACTCGGCGACCTGCTGCTGCAGGTGCACAAGCTGCTCAACTTCGCCATGGCCGGTCTGCTGCTCGGCCATGTCGGCGCGGCGCTCAAACACCATTTCATCGAGCGCGACGACATCCTCGCGCGCATGCTGCCCTTCCTGCGGAGAGAACCATGAGATCACTTTGCCTGCTCGCCCTGATGTTTGTCTTCCCGGCGGCACAAGCCGCCGAATTCGCCGTGCTGCGGCCGCAACAGAGCAGCCTGGTGTTCGTCTCCAGGCAGATGGGCGTCGAGGTGGACGGCGAATTCAAGCGCTTCAAGGCAGTCATCGCGGTCGATCCGGCCAAGCCCGAGAACGGCAAGGCGCGCATCGACATCGACATCGCCAGCATCGATGTTGGCGGCACCGAAGCCTATGACGAAGTGACCGGCAAATCCTGGTTCGATACGGCAAGCTATCCGGTCGCCAGTTTCGTCTCCGGCAAGGTGACGCGCATCGCGCCGGGACGCTACGAGGTCGCCGGCAAGATGACCATCCGCAACGTGACGCGCGAGATCACAGCCCCCTTCACACTGCAACAAAAAGCCGACGTGCTCGTCATCGACGGCGTGTTCCCGCTCAAGCGCCTCGAGTACGGCATCGGTTCGGGCATCTGGCGCGACACCGACACCGTGGCCGACGAGGTGCAGGTCAGGTTCCACCTCACCGTCGCCGCAAAATAGCAATCACAAAGGGGTGACCGCCATGGACTATCGCGTCGCAGTTATCTTCGCCGCAGTGCTTGCCTTTCCGGCCCGGGCGGCCGACAGCTACACCATCGATCCCACCC
This sequence comes from Gammaproteobacteria bacterium, assembly GCA_018813765.1. Taxonomy (GTDB): domain Bacteria; phylum Pseudomonadota; class Gammaproteobacteria; order Burkholderiales; family Gallionellaceae; genus Sideroxyarcus. Next base: position 65,941 of record JAHJBC010000002.1, read on the forward strand.
ACACCTGGCCGGTGTTCGAGGTGAGCCACATGGGGTTCTCGACCCAGCGCGGCCGCTTCAACAAGACCAGCGGCAAGATCATGCTGGATGTGGCCGCGAAGAAGGGCAGCGTGGACATCACCATCGATGCCGCCTCGATCGACATGGGCTTTGTGGAATGGAACAAGCACATGCGCGACATCAACTTCTTCAATACCGCGCAATTCCCGACCATGCGTTTCGTTTCCGAGCAACTGGTATTCGAGGGTGATAAACCGGTGGTGGCCAAAGGCGAACTCACCCTGCTCGGCACGCCCGTCAGCGTCACGCTCAGCATCGACGGCTTCAAGTGCGGCACGCATCCGATGCTGCGCAAGGAAATGTGCGGCGCCAACATCTCCGCCACCATCAAACGTTCCGACTTCGGCATGAGCCGCTTCATCCCCACCATCGGCGACGAGGTGAGGATATTCTCGCCAGTCGAAGCGTTCAGGGACTGACATGCGCTTGCCCACCTTCTACATCGCGCACGGCGGCGGCCCCTGCTTCTTCATGGAACCCATGCCGGGCATACCCGCCGATACCTGGAAGCGCATGGAAGCCTACCTGCGCGGCCTCGCGGCCACGCTGCCGCAGCAACCCAAAGCGGTGCTGGTCGTCTCGGCACACTGGGAATGCGATCGGGCGACGGTGCTATCGGCCGGCGAGCATACCCTGCTCTACGACTACTACGGCTTTCCCGAACTTACTTATGAACTGCGCTATCCGGCGCACGGCGCGCCGCAACTGGCTGCGCGCGTGCGCGAGCTTGTCGCAGCAGCCGGGATAGAAAGCGAAGAGGAATATGAACGCGGCCTCGACCACGGCGTGTTCATCCCGTTCATGCTCATCTACCCGCAGGCAGACATCCCCATCGTGCAACTCTCGCTACTGCACAGCCTCGACCCGGCCCAGCATCTGGCCTTGGGCCATGCACTTGCTCCCTTGCGCGATGAGGGTGTGCTCATCGTCGGCAGCGGCATGAGCTACCACAACCTGCGCGAATTGCTCGCACCCGGCGCCCCGACGGATCAGGCCTCGCGCAATTTCGACACCTGGCTGGGCGATGCGGTGACCGCCGAAGCGGGCGAACGCGAACGACTGCTGGCCGAATGGCACAAGGCGCCGGATGCGCGCACCTGCCATCCGCGCAGCGAGCATCTGCTGCCGCTGATGGTGGTCGCGGGTGCCGCCGGCAATGACGCCGGCCACATCGATTACCGCGACAACATCCTCGGCAAGCAGGTATCGGCCTTTCGCTTCGGACAGGCCGCGCCGAACTGACCTTCCTTCACTACCGAAAGCCGCCCGTTCATGGACCACAGATCGTTCCTTGCTTCCTTCAAGCCGCATCCTTTGCAGACCTCGGCAATTGAAAAATTCCGCAGCGGCCTGGCGGGCGGTATCGCCATCCTGCTGTTGATGCTGCTGATCCGGCACCTTCCGCAAGTTGTGCACCCCCTGCTCATCGTCACCTCGATGGCGGCCTCGGCGACGCTGTTGTATGCCACGCCGCACAGCCCGCTGACACAGCCATGGAACCTGATCGGCGGACATCTTGTTTCGGCATTGGTCGGCGTATCCTGCGGGGCATTCATTCCCGACCAGGCTGTCGCTGCAGGCGTCGCCGTCGGCACCGCCATCCTGCTGATGCAATTCCTGAACTGCCTGCACCCGCCCGGCGGCGCAACCGCGCTGGTGATGGCGATCGGCAGCACGCAGCTACACGATGCCGGCTGGCAGGGTTCGCTGTATATCGTCGCGATCAATGCCGGCATCATGCTGTTGCTGGCGCTGACCATCAACAACCTGCTGAAAGGCAGGCGCTATCCGGTGCAGGCCCCGGTCCCGCCGACCCCGCCCAAACCCGCGCCGTTCATCACGCTCGATCAAACCGATCTCGCATGGGCACTCAAACAGATGGACAGCATGATCGACGTGAGCGAAGAAGACCTCGCCGAGATCTACAAACTGGCGTTGCACAGCGCGCAGCAGCGCATCGACGCGGCCATGCCAAGATGAAAATCCTTCCCCTCCTCGCCCTGCTCGCCGCGCTGACTGCCTGCGGCACCCGCGCCCCGCGCGAGGCGGCTTATTACCAGATGGATCAGGGACGCCTGCCGACGCCGAACGTGGCGCTGACCATCCCCGGCCTCGGCCCCTGCACCGACAATCCGGACCGCACGCTGCGCCTTGATGCCGACCAGCCGATCAACATCATGGTGCATGGTTGCTTCGGCTCCTCCGGCGAGTTCCGCGGTCTGGCGCAGGTGCTGGCCTTCCACGGCCAGCAGACCGCCTGCTTCACCTACGACGACCGCGACGCCTTGACCGACAGTGCCACGGAACTGCGCAGCGCCGTCAACCTGCTCGCCGAACAGACCCGCACTCCGCTGATCACCGTGATCGGCCACAGCCAGGGCGCGCTGATCTCGCGCAAGTCGCTTACCGAGTTGCCGCTGGCACCGCCGCGGCGGCAGCCCGAACTGCGGCTGGTGACCATCTCCGGCCCGTTCGACGGCATCGCCTCGGCCGAGACCTGCGGCAAGCGCTGGCTGTTCCCGCTCACGCTGGGCCTGCTGCCCGCCAGTTGTTATGTGGTGACCGGGGCGAAGTGGGCCGACATCACCTACTCCTCGCGCTTCATCCGCGAGCCGGGCATGCTGGTGCCGCAGGTGAACAGCTATCTGAAGATCGACACCGATGAGCGCGACACTTGCCGCCGCGAAGAGAATGGCCGCTGCGTGGAAGACGACGATGTGTTCTCGCTGGCCGAGCAGCACAACCCGCTGGTGGAGAACGATGCCCGCGCCAGGCGCGTGGAAGTGAAAGCGGGACATGTGGAGATCGTCGGCGACAAGCGCGTCGCCCCGACCAAGCTCATCGCCACGCTGCAACAGGAAGGCGTGATCCGCCTGACCGCACCGGAAAGATTGTCCGCCTTCAAGCTGCTGCTTGCGCGCATCTATCGGGACGATGCGGTGCTGAGTCCGGTTGTATCAAAGGAACGCCGGCAGCCCTGATCTTACGCAGACTGCCGTCGCCTCAGTCGAGGAATGATTCGGGCGGGTGATATTCGAGGCCGAAGGCCTCGGCGACCTTGCGGTGCGTGACTTTCCCATTGATGATGTTGAGTCCGTTGAGCAGTGCGGGGGATTCCCGCAGCGCCTGCCGGTATCCGCTGTTCGCCAGTTGCAGCACATAGGGCAGCGTGGCATTGGTCAGCGCCAGCGTCGAGGTGATCGGCACGGCGCCGGGCATGTTGGCCACGCCGTAGTGCACCACGCCGTCCACGATATGGGTCGGGTTCTCGTGCGTGGTCGGGCGGGTGGTCTCCACACAGCCGCCCTGGTCGACCGAGACATCCACGATCACCGCACCGGTACGCATCACCTTGAGGTCCTCGCGGCGGATGAGCTTGGGCGCGACGGCGCCGTGGATCAGCACCGCGCCGATGACCAGGTCGGCATCGGCGATCTGTTGCAGCAGGTTGTGGCGGTTGGAAAAGACCAGTTGCACATTGGCGGGCATCACATCGCTCAGGTAACGCAAGCGTTCCAGCGAAACGTCGAGGAGGATCACGCTGGCCCCCATGCCGGCGGCGATCCTGGCCGCATTCACGCCGACCACGCCCGCGCCGAGGATGACCACCTTGGCGGGCGGCACACCGGGCACGCCGCCCAGCAGGATGCCGCGTCCGCCGTTCAGTTCTTCCAGATATTTTGCGCCCTCCTGCACCGCCATGCGTCCGGCCACTTCCGACATGGGAGTGAGCAGAGGCAGTTCGCGCGAGCGCAGTTCAACCGTCTCGTAGGCGATGCAGACTGCACCCGAAGCCATGTGCGCGCGGGTCAGTTGTTCGCTGGCGGCGAAATGGAAATAGGTGAACACGATCTGGCCCTTGCGGATCCGTTTCCATTCCGGCTTGATCGGTTCCTTCACTTTCACGATCAAGTCCGCGAACGCCCACACGGCATCGGCATCCGCGCCGATCTGCGCCCCCGCATCCAGATATTGCCCATCGCTGAAACCGCTACCCAGGCCGGCCCCCGTTTCCACGAGTACCTTGTGCCCGGATTCCACCAGCGCTTCCGCACCGGGCGGGGTCAGCGCGACGCGGTTCTCGTTGGCCTTGATCTCCCTGGGGATGCCTATCTTCATGTGACGACCTTTGTGCTGGTTCCAAATGCGGTTGCCAAGAGTTTATGCCAGTGCAATGGGCGCGGAGAAGCAAATTTGACTTATCCGGACAGATTCCCTATCCTCCGCCGCTCCTTAACCAAATTTTTTAACCAAACGGTTAAATCCCTGCGATGGACCAGAGTACCGAACAGATCATCCTCGAAGCGGCCACGGCGCAGTTCGCTGCCAAGGGCTATGGCGGCGCGCGCGTGGAAGAGATCGCGGAGGCGGCGGGCGTTAACAAGGCGACGCTGTATTACCAGATCGGCGACAAGGCCGTTCTCTACGGCCGGGTGCTGGAGGAATTGCTGGGCAGCGTCGCCGACCGCATCACTGCCGCCGTCGCTGCGGAACAGGAACCCGAACAGAAGGTGCGCGCCTATGTGCGCGAATTCGCCGCCTGCGCCCGCGAACGCCAATCCCTCGCCCCCATCCTGATGCGCGAGGTGGCCGGCGGCGGGGCCAACCTGCCCGACAGTGCGCTGATTCAGATGGGACGGATCGTCAACGCGCTGGACCAGGCGGTGCGCGCCGGGATCGCGTCGGGCGTGTTCCGTGACGTAAACCCTTTCATCGCCCACATGCTGGTGGTGGGCAGCCTCAGCTTCTTCAATGCCGGCGCGCCGATACGCGCGCGCGTGGCTGCCAGCCAGGGGCTCGCCTTCCAGCCGGAGGTGAACATGAACCACGACGAAATGACCGCACAGCTCAGCGCGATGGTGCTGGGGGCGTTCAGGAATGCATAAACCAAAATCATCCATTGAGCCGTCATACCGGCGCAGGCCGGTATCCAGTTGATTAAATTTTTCCCGCGCGAGCGGGGCAAGATTTTTGTTTTGTCCGCTTCGCGGCGTCTTTATTAATGCTGGATACCGGCCTTCGCCGGTATGACGTGGGTTTTGCAAATGAACTATCAGCATAAAGACACAAGGAGAACCACCACCATGACCACCTGGCGCCACCGCATCGAACAGGGTTTCGAGAATTTCGGCCACTTCATCTTCCGGCGCCGATGGCTGGTGATCGCCGCGATGCTGCTGGTCGCGGCCGGCTTCCTCTCCCAGTTGCCCAAGACCACCCTCGACACCTCGACCGAGGGCTTCCTGCAAAAAGACGATCCGATCCTGCTCACCTACAACGCCTTCCGCGAACAGTTCGGCCGCGACGAGCTGATGCTGATCGCCGTCACCCGCCCCGAGGGCGTGTTCGAGCCGGCGTTCCTGGCCAAGCTGCGCGACTTCCATCGCGAACTGGAGAACGAACTGCCCCACATCGACGACATCACCAGCCTGGTGAACGCGCGCAACACGCGCGGCGCCAAGGGCGAACTGATCGTCGAGGATCTGCTGGAGCAGTGGCCGGAGACGCCGAAACAACTCGCCGCGATCAGGCAGCGCGCGCAGGAGAATCCCGTCTATCGCAACATGCTGCTGTCGCAAGACGCCACCATCACCACCATCGTCGTCAAGACCAATGCCTACGGCGACGACGGCGAGGGCGATGCGCTGGCCGGTTTCGACGAACCCGATGCAACTGCCGCGCCAGTGAAACGGCGCTTCCTCAACGACACGGAGAACAGCGCGGTAGTGCGCAAGGCCGCCGAGATCGCAGCGCGTTACCAGGGCGAGGACTTCCGCATCCAGATGGCGGGCGCGCCGGTGTTCAACGACGTGCTCAAGACCTCGATGCAGGAGAATATCCGCCGCTTCATGGGCATGGCGCTGCTGATCATCGGCGGCCTGTTGTACCTGATGTTCCGCCGCGTCTCCGGCGTGCTGCTGCCGCTGCTGGTGGTGGTGCTGTCGGTGCTGTCGACGGTGGGGCTGATGTCCTTCACCGGCACGCCGATCAAGCTGCCGACGCAGATACTCCCGTCGTTCCTGCTGGCGGTGGGGATAGGCGCCACGGTCCACCTGCTCGCGATCTTCTTCCGCCACTTCCACAAGAGCGACAACAAGGAAGAATCCCTCGCCTACACCATGGGCCATTCCGGGCTCGCCATCGTGATGACCAGCCTGACCACCGCGGCGGGTCTGGCCTCCTTCGCCGGCACGCCGGTGGCGCCCATTTCCGATCTCGGCTTCTTCTCCGCGGCCGGGGTGTTGATCGCGCTGCTCTACAGTCTGGTGCTGTTGCCGGCGCTGCTCGCTGTCTTGCCGCTCAAGAGCGCAGGCGCGAAAGGTTCCGCCGCTCGCCATGCGCGCATGGATGGATTCCTGCTGGCCGTGGCCGACTTTTCGGTCAACCGTTACCGCCCCATCCTCGCGGTCAGCGCGGTCGTGTTCCTGATCGGCCTCGCCGGTGTGCTGCAGGTGCGGTTCTCGCACATGCCGCTGCACTGGTTGCACGCCGACGAACCCTTGCGCCTGGCCACCAGTTACATCGACGAGAAGATGAAAGGCAGCAGCACGGTCGAGGTGATCATCAAGACCGGGCGCGAGAACGGCCTGTACGAACCGGCGATCCTCAACGGTCTCGAAACCCTGCGCACCGAGGTGGAGGCGATCCGCCAGGGCGAGCTGTTCGTGGGCAAGACCCTGTCGGTGGCCGACATCCTCAAGGAGACCAACCGCGCCCTGCACGAGAACCGTCCCGAGGCGTATGTGCTGCCGCAGGATCGCGCGCTCATCGCGCAGGAATTCCTGCTGTTCGAGAACTCCGGCTCCGACGACCTGCAGGACTTCGTCGATTCCGGCTTCACCCAGGCGCGCTTCACGGCGAAGACGCCGTGGCTGGACTCGCTGGTCTATCCGCAATTCATCCGCACCATCGACGAAAAGGCGCGCGCCATCTTCGGCAGCAATGCCGAGATCACCATCACCGGCACCGCGGCCCTGTTCGGCCGCACCTTCGCCGCCGCCATCGAGAGCACCGCGCAGAGTTATCTCTGGGCCTTCATCGTCATCACCCTGATGATGATCGCGCTGCTCGGCAACCTGCGCATGGGACTGGTCAGCATGATCCCCAACCTGCTGCCGATCTTCCTCACCATCGGGCTGATGGGCTGGGTCGGCATCCCGCTCGACATGTTCACCATGCTGATCGGCTCCATCGCCATCGGCCTGGCCGTGGACGACACCATCCACTTCATGCACAACTACCGCCGCTACCACCACACCAGCGGCGACGTGAAGCATGCGGTGGAACAGACCCTGCTCGGCGCGGGCCGCGCCATGCTGATGGCGACCATCGTCCTTTCCACCGGCTTCTTCATCTACATGTTCTCCAACCTGAACAACCTGTTCGCCTTCGGCCTGCTCACCGGCTTCACCATCATCAGCGCACTGGTGGCAGACTTCCTGCTCACCCCGGCGCTGATGACCGCCATGAGCTCGCGCATGGTGAGCGAGCAGGAGGACCACCGATATGAAGATGCGGAAGACGAATCCGAAACGAATGGACCGGCCTAAGGAGACTTAGGTCGTCACACCGGCGAATAACCAGCGACTTGGCTGGCGTTGTTTGCCAGCTTAGTCGAATGGCTAGTAGTTCCATCAGGCCGGTGTCCAGTAACAAATATCAATGCCGTGCAACAATCTGATGAAACGGCATTTTTAATAGAACCCGCTGGATTCCGGCCTGCGCCGGAATGACGGCTTGGGAATCAGAGTTCCCTAACTGACAAGGAGCCCAGAATGAACAAATATCTTTACACCGCACTAATACTCGCCGCCTTCGCCGCCGCCCCCGTTGCCGCAGCCGACCTGAGCGCGCGCGACATCATGCAGCGCGTCGACGACCGCGACGACGGCGACAACAACAGTTCCGAGATGGAGATGATCCTCATCGACAAGAGCGGCCACGAGCGCGTGCGCAAGCTGCGCTCCTTCAACAAGGACAAGGGCGAGGACAAGATGCGCATCATGTTCTTTCTGGAACCGGCCGACGTGAAGGACACCGGCTTCCTCACCTTCGACTACGACGACGCCAAAAAGGACGATGACCAGTGGCTCTACCTGCCCGCGCTGCGCAAGACCAAACGCATCGCCTCCAGCGACAAGAGCGGCAGCTTCATGGGGTCGGACTTCAACTACGCCGACATGACGCGCAAAGACCTCGACGCCTACGACTTCAAGATCCTCAAGGAAGAAGAAGTGCGCGGCAGCAAGACCTGGGTGATCGAAGCCGTGCCGAAGACGCGCGAAGAGATCGAGGAGACCGGCTACACCAAATCGGTCCTGTTCGTGCGCCAAGACAACTTTATCGTGGTGCGCGCCGTGCACTGGGAGAAGGACGGCGGCCGCCTCAAATACATGGACGCCCTCAAGGTCGAACAGATCGACGGCGTCTGGACCATCACCGAAAACACCATGACCACCAAACAGGGCAAGGAAACGCTGCACAAGACCGTGCTGCACTTCGGCAACGTCAAGTACAACCAGAAACTCACCGAGGACATGTTCAGCGTAAGGCGGCTGGAGAAGGGGCTGTAAGCCATGACCTCCCTGCGCCTTACCGGACATCGCGGGGAATGTGATTGCAAATAGTTCTTAAAACGCAATTTGCCTTGAATCCATTGTACGCAAACCCTCATCCCCAACCCTTCTCCCAGAGGGAGAAGGGAGCAAAGCCCCTCTCCCTCTGGGAGAGGGGTTGGGGTGAGGGACCTCCGCATCCTTCTTGCCGCTGAGTGAGGTTATCGAAGTACAACTATGGTTTTTAGAATAATGGCAACAACTGGTGCCCGAACATCATGCATTCAAAACTGCTTAACACCCTCGCCCTAGCCGCCCTCCACCTGCTGTGGTCCGGCACGAGCCTCGCCGAACCCTCCCTCGACCAGGCCCTCGACGGCTTCGACGAAGCGGTTGCCGCCCCAGCCAGTTCCGTCGACGAGGCGCTCGGAGGCTTCGAGGATGCCGCACCCGCTCCCGCCAGCACAGCCACGCCGCAACAGGCAGACTCACCCTGGCGTCTGTCGGGTGCGACGCTACTCTCCGCCAGTTGGAGCTATGCCCACAAAGCACCAGCATCGGGCGAGACCGACCATCGCGGCCTGTCGCGCCTGCGCGGCAAGCTCAATCTCGAACTGGACGGCCAGTTGAACGAAACCTGGCGCACGCACGCGACCGGCTATGCCTTCTACGATGCAGCCTATGCGATCAACGGACGTAGCGGATATACCGACGAATTCATCGCCTCGATGGAACGCGAAGCCGAACTGGGCGAGGCATTCGTACAGGGTCGTGTGCACAGTGCACTCGACCTCAAGCTGGGACGGCAGATCGTGGTCTGGGGCAAATCCGATTCGCTGCGCGTCACCGACGTGATCAACCCGCTCGACAACCGCGAACCGGGCATGGTCGACATCGAGGACCTGCGCCTACCGCTGACCATGGCACGCGCCGATTATTACCTCGGCGAATGGAGCTTCACCGCACTCGCCATACCCGAGATCCGCTTCAACAAGAACCCGGCACTGGGCTCGGATTTCTATCCCTACACCACGCCATTGCCCAGAGAGATCACGCCGAGTGATGGCGGCGGCAATACCGAGTACGCCTTCGCCGCCAGCGGACTCTTCAGCGGCTGGGATCTCTCACTCTACTGGGCGCGGCTCTACGACGACACGCCGCATGCCGTGATGGTGGGCGGCGCACCGCAACTGCAACACAGCCGCCTCACCATGGGCGGGCTGGCCGCCAATGTGGCACTGGGCAATTGGCTGGTAAAGGGCGAAACGGCGCGTTTCAGCGGCATTGAATATAGCGGCTCAACATCCGCATACACGCGCAACGACATCATGCTCGGCACCGACTACAGCGGCTTCGCCGACACCACCTTGTCACTGGAAGTCGTCAACCGCAGCATCGGCGACTACGACACGGCACTGCACAACGCGGGCATCGCCGAAGAGGAGTGGCAGACCGCCGCGCGCTATCAGGGCGACTTCATGCACGCGCGTTTGCACCTCATCGCCCTCTTCTCCGCCTACGGCAAACAACTGGACGAAGGCGGCTTCACCCGCCTCTCCGCCGCCTACGACCTGGCCGATGCCCTCAGCCTAACCGGCGGCATCATCAGCTACCGCGGCGGCGACAAATTCCCCTTCGCCGCGATCGCCGACAACGACCGGATATTTGCAGAGTTGAAATACAGTTTTTAGAATCGCTGACAGGCGGGAAGTGATGGCGGGGATGATTCGTTGATTTACAGGGTGTCGCACACGGTGATAGGTGACTGCTTGTTCGGCCACTTAGGTCATAGCCATTAACAAATTCGTTGCCACAAATCGGACACTGGCGAGATCACGCAATCGACCCAAAGGAGACGCCCAGCCAACGCACATTGAAGTGTCGATTCACAGGCCAAAGCGGACTAATCATCATGCATCTGAATCTGGCAGCTTGGCCGACCTAAGCAGATAGCAACGTCTGAATTCAACGGCCTGCGCGGCTTTTCGCGCAGGTCCGGTGGAATGATGGGTTGGGCATGGGCTTGAGTGGATATGACAATACATCAACGCTTACGCTGTATGGCTCCAGCAATATCGCAAATGAAATCAAACTTCAATTCACTCATGCTCTTGGGAGGGACATGTTGCCATTTGATTTCGGACATCTCGACAGTGCCATTCCATACCACCTCCCCTTTCCCGCCTCGCTGTGAGTAGTAGATGTCATTGAGAATGCCTATACGTCGGTCATGGCAATTGACCACGTTGAGCGACTTCACGGAACGAAGGTAAACGTTGTTTATGAATTGTTGTGAGTTCATGTCGTACAAAGACCATGCCTGAACCAATCCAGAGTTGGTGATTCTTACAGTGTTCGGGTACAAATAGACCGAAACGTCAGGGGATGCTCCAAGAAACACCGCATCCGACTCCTGTGCTTGTGCCAGAAATGCACACGATGCGATTGTGATCGCTAAGGCAGCCTTGCGCATGCGCTTCCCCTTTGTGAAAGAAATGCCCAGCGTAAAGTTGAGAGAGGGACGCCACTTTTGCGAAGTCCCGCTTGAACAGGTTAGCTCAGACATCGCTCGAGAAGGGCTCAAAGGGCTGCAAGAAATGCTCTTGCTTCGATGTCGCCAGCCGTGTGAGCTCTACGCCACCCAACAAATGGCAACAATTCTACATATACCAAGTAGCGCCTCTTTGCTTTAGGAATGCGACATCTTCAGGATAAATCGGAAACCCTAAACAGTATTTCTCTTTCAACACCATTTCTTTGGCCTCATCCATTTTTTCAATTTCCAATTGTTCTCGTTTGATCTTCTCATGCATCGTGTCATTCGCTAAGTCAAAGGAGAAATTCTCGGCAGCAAAGTCTTTTGCTGGCGGTGATATAGCTATTCGCTCATCGTAAACCGCTCTCTTTACCGGATCTGTCAATAGCTCCTTCGCATGAAGAATAAGCTTTCGCCTTGCTTCAACTTCTGCAGATTGGTACCTGAAAGAATCAAGTAAATCCATCTGCATCTGGCAACCGGTTTCAATGGTTATTAGGCTCGCATCTCTGGGGATTTCCAGCACTTCATATAAATTCCTCGCTGTTTGTTTCTGCGAATTTGCGCCACGCGCTTCTTGAGCAACATTTGGCTTAGCTTCTGTCAGAACTGAGCTTGTTTCAAGAGCAGTGATTGCGGCGCATCGTAACTGATCCACTCTTAGCCTGATATATGCAGCCTTTGTAGCATTTTCAACACCATTGGTTTCTGCAAAAGCCTTGTACCAAAGAGCATCATCACGATTGCCGGTTTCGATTTCCTCGGCTGCCTGCTTGTATCGTGCGAGATCTATCGCTTCTTCGTTCTTTTCGATGGTGGTGTTAATTATTTCAGTGGTTATGCCTATAGATTTTGGTGCGGCTTCATTAACTTGTTTACGCTCTGGAAGATCATCAACCACGTCGAAGCCTTTATCGCCATTGCGAATTTTGAAATACGCAAAACCTATGGCATAGCCAATTGCGGAGAAAAATATCAGATTAAAAAGTAGGACAGCAAAAGTATCAACGTCAAAGTTGTATATGAATCCTGGCAACTTGTACAATATTGCGACAGAGAACATCCCTACAGCCCACGCTACACCTTGCTTGTGTGCTGTTTCAGGTGGCGTGTCGATGTAGCGTCTAAATAAACGTCTATATGAAAATATACTAATGATTACGGCAAGCCCGACAATCAATAAGGCAGTCAAAATGTTTGCCTTTTCGAGCGCTTCGCTTTTGTTGTTTTGTAGCGTTGCGCTTGCTTTGTTACAGGCATAGTTAAGTAGCGCGAGTCCGGCACCTTGTGGCGTTTCAAAATCGCCAGCCACTTTGCTCACGTATGCAACATCTCGCCCATTTAAGTATGTCGATTGATGAATCGCTCTTGTCCTTTGCGAGCAGTTGGCTATTATTCTTCCCACGTTGCTTGTATAAACAAAAGGCTTATCTAACGCTCTAGCGTACTCAATCTTTGCAAAATAATAAACAAGCCCATCTTGGCCTTTGGTAATTGATGACTCGTCTATGTAGGTTGAGGAATAAGCAGATTTAGAGACTTCAACCCACTCCGCAGCCGTCGCGGACATCGCGATACTTAGCCCAAACAATACTATTATTAGTTGGCGCATCACATCATCCTCATACTGTGGTACCTGAATTTATATCCCAAGGTACAGTAGTCAATTCCCCATTTATTGGTGTCTGGTTCGGAATACTTTGCTTCCTAATCCTGTCTTAGATGGCCTTTAGGCTAGTGATGACAACGCATCTTTAAACTCTTTGATTAACCCGCCTGCTCCTCCAGCAGCATCGATGAGAGAATCTAAAACCGCATCGATAGCTTCAATAATCTTCTTAAACCATTCTCGTATTGATAGTTGTCTTCTAAAACGACCCCGCCAATCTCTTGGCTCGCGTAAATGCTCCCATTGATTCCCGATGGAGTCTAGTACCCACAATTTAAACTTTAGGGGTCTCCCCGTAAGGCCGTGCGTAAAAAGCTTTGCTTCTGAAATTGCACCAATCGCTCTATCCAATTCTAAGCCCGCACCTTGAGATACATCGAATCGAAATGTTTCACGCGCCAAGTCATAAAGTCTGGGGGAATCGATCCAAAGAAAGCCAAAATCTTCTCTGTTTTCTAAAACATCATGAAGGAAATGTCGAACGTTGACGACGAATATTCTGAGCTCATCGCGACCAGGATTATCTGACGATGCAACTTCTCTGAACCACATGGCATGCCCTCTCTCTCGTCACTCCATTTGTACCGAAGCCTATCAGCAAAACCTCTCTCCGCCTATATGCCAAAAGATATAGGCATTCCCCACCGCTGCAAGCATCACAAGGGAATCACCAGACCTTCATTAAGAGCTAAAGGCCCCCTTTAGCCGACCTACGTCAAGAGTTTGACTTAAGCGGACCGCCGTAGGCGGGGCCGCATGAAGGAAGGGTTATGCGACATTTGGCTTAATCCTTCCGAGAATAACGCCGTAGCTCGGAGTCTCTGAATCGGAGAACAACTGAACTTCAGCGAAAAGTAACCCTCGCTGTCGATCATGATGCACTTCTATACGATGAAGAGTGCCCGGGTGAGTTCTTGGAGCATCTGACAGCGTTCCAACCCAGCGACCGATCTCATCTCTCTCCCCAAGAATAGCTGGAAGGACAAAGGACTCTCCATACATGTCGTTCATCGCACCCTCGGCGTATGCGAATGAGTAAGCGATCTTGGCAATCATTCTTGCGAAGGCGACAGGCTTGTGTTTTTCTGAGACTTGAAGTCCGGTCGCTCCTTTCAGTCTTGCCTCCATTATTGGTTCTTTGCCAAAGCGCACGGTTGCCAAACCAGAGAGTTGGACGCCATCGGTTGGGATTCCCGGCGAGAGATAGCCAGGCGGGGCGAGAATAGGGAAGTGAAGCAGAATTGGCAATTCATCTATCTTAATGTGATGCACTTCCTCTATTCCGGCACGAACGAAAGTCATTGGGAAGGTGGCTGGAGCGTCTTTGTGCTTGGTTCGTGACTTGAGGTTTCGGAAGATGCGCACAGGCCAAAATGATCCGCGAAGAAGCTCCTGTTCAACTGCACCCGTTATGGAGGCGCATTGGCGGCAGCTAGCCTTTGGCAGGATTGCCGTTCCACTTAGCCCAAAGGGAAGAACATGTTCCTTCTCGAGGCCCTCAGTGCGTCCGCAATAAATGCATCTGCCCACGGGCGCGTAGACTTTCCCGTCAAGTCGTGTTGTCGTCACTTGGGCATATCTCTTGGTTTAAAGGGGATTTTCTGCAATATGGGCGTAGTAAATAGCCCACAGGCCCCTATCTTGGATTTCGATACATATTTCGTGAAAACATTTTTTGCAGATGCCCTTGAAACTCGTGATTTCAAGAATTTTAATTTCGGCGTACTCCGGAGCTGCTTCATTGAACGGAATGCGGAGGTTGCACGCAGTGGTGCCGTGATTAACGCTCTCAACAAAATGCCAATTAGATTCACCTGCCCAGCGTACCAATGTGGTTTCGTTCATGTCAGTGGACTCATCCTTTTTGACCGAGGGAAAACGGCCTACGATCGATTCGTCACCGTGTGTGACTAGACGCCCGACAATTATTAGCCAGACGCGTGTGTCCATATAACAAAATATGAATGATTGAAATTGCCATCATGTCTTTTCGTTTCAATTCACAATGATAAGTACTAGGCTGACCACATAATAGTGAATTGCATGTACGGACGCAATCGACCATCAACGAGTCTGCTTAGTTGCACATAGCGGAAGTAATTCAAACGCACCAGAGATGGCAGCATTGGCCGAAGACTGTGCTTCCCCAGCAATGCCATCGAGTGTCCGCTGATGGCACATTGCAGTAGCTCAAGTTGCGAAATTACCATCTCTAAAGCGGACGTACGCGAAAGGCCTTACCGTCCGAATAGCGGCCGCGTCGGCCGTCATCTTTTTGCGGATTGACCATCCTATCCTGTGGGTATAGGATGCGCCAATGGACACGCCTGAACACACTCTGGAATGGCTGCTTGATTACGATGGAAGGCGGCACTTTTTCGCCAGCGGCCACTTCCTTAAGTTCGAAATCAGACTGGTTGACCAGTCAGATCAAGTTCCGCACGGCATCGCCTATTCCTTCACTTTCCATGACCCGGATGGAACGAGGCTGCTGGGTTTTGATAATGCGCACCCGGTGCCGCATGCTGGCGGGAAGTTTGTGAAGGCCAAGCCGGATGCAGATCACTGGCATAGAACGGTTAACGACGAAGGCCGCCCGTATGCCTTCGTATCGGCAGCGCAGTTGCTGGAAGATTTTTTTACCGAGGTTGCGAAGCTGTGCGAGGCGCAAGGCATTTCGACCGAGGTGGTGGACGACAAGGAGAAATGAAGATGAAAATGAAAATTCAGTCTATGCAAGACCTGAAAAAGGAAATGCTGACAGTTGCTCGCGGTGAACGCAAAGCGCCTGCAGATGCTGCCCAAATTTCTTTTGAATCTGTAGAGGCTGTGATTCGGCTGCTGACTCCCGAGAACCGTTTTCTGCTCGCCACCATAGACCAGAAGAAACCCGCTTCCGTGGCCGATCTGGCCAGGCTGGTGCATCGCGCGGAACCCAATGTCAGCCGCACATTGGGCAAGCTTGAGGCTTTGGGCTTTGTGCGCTTGCGCCAGGGCGCAGGCAAAGCCAAGATTCCCGAGGTCGCAATCCGTCGCCTGACGGTGGATATGGACATCTGCGCACAGGAAGACAGAGTGGCGGTTGCTTAACTTTAGTCCGCCACGGCGGACTTTCCCGGGATCGACAAAAAAACGCTCCCATGAAAGGAGCGTTTTTTATACTTTTTGATACCAATTCTGTTCACAGCTTGTTGCCGCGTAACAGCAAGCGCCTTACCAGCCCGATTCGCGTTCCGGCGTTGCACTGATCTTGTGGATGGAGAGGTCGGCGCCGTTGAACTCTTCTTCCTGGGTGAGGCGGATGCCGACGAATTGTTTCAGCGCGCCGTAGACGATGAAACCGCCGATCAGGGCGATGCTGATTCCCATCAGGGTGCCGATGAGTTGCGACATGAAGCTGACGCCGCCCATTCCGCCCAGCGCCTTCATGCCGAAGATGCCGGCGGCGATGCCGCCCCAGGCGCCGCACAGGCCGTGCAGCGGCCATACGCCGAGCACGTCGTCGATCTTCCAGCGGTTCTGGGTGAGGGTGAACATGACAACAAACAGCGCACCGGCCACGCCGCCGACGACGAGCGCGCCGATGGGATGCATGAGGTCGGAACCGGCGCACACGGCAACCAGGCCAGCGAGCGGGCCGTTATGCACAAAGCCGGGGTCGTTCTTGCCCAGCCACAATGCGGTGAGTGTGCCGCCGACCATGGCCATCAGCGAATTGACGGCGACGAGGCCGGTGAGTCCGCTGACGCTCTGTGCCGACATGACGTTGAAGCCGAACCAGCCGACGCTGAGCACCCAGGCGCCGAGTGCGAGGAAGGGGATGCTGGAGGGCGGGTGCGCGGCGATGCGGCCTTCCTTGCTGTAGCGGCCGCGGCGTGCGCCGAGCAGCAGCACGGCAACGAGGCCTATCCAGCCGCCGACGGCATGCACCACGACGGAACCGGCGAAGTCATGGAAGCTGGCGCCGAAGCTGGTCTTCAGCCACTCCTGGATGCCGTAGGCGCCGTTCCAGGCGATGCCTTCAAAGAAGGGATAGACGAAACCGACCAGCAGGAAGGTGGCGGCGAGTTGCGGGTTGAAACGCGCGCGTTCGGCGATGCCGCCGGAGACGATGGCCGGGATGGCGGCGGCGAAGGTCATCAGGAAGAAGAATTTCACCAGGTCAAAGCCGTTGCGTTGCGCCAGTTCTTCTGCGCCGGCGAAGAAGCTCACGCCGTAGGCGATGCCGTAACCGATGAAGAAATAGGCGATGGTCGAGACGGCCAGGTCGCTGATGATCTTGACCAGTGCGTTGACCTGGTTCTTTTTGCGCACCGTGCCGAGTTCGAGGAACGCGAACCCTGCGTGCATCGCCAGCACCATGATGGCGCCCAGCAGTATGAATAATGCGTCAATGCCGACTTTCAACTCTTCCATGTCATCTCCATAAGTGTGCAAACGGCAAAGTCGTATGCAAAGCTTGTGCCAGCAATCACCCGCATTGATTTATAGAATGATTTTGAAAATTCCCATGGATTTTATCGCATCCGGCACACCAATTTGGTGCTGTGCGCAGAATTGCGCACCAAAACGATGCCTTATTTCGGTGCGCCCCAGCCCGCGTTGAGTGCCTTTTCCAGCCAGAACAAGCCAACGATGGTTTTGCTGTCGTCGATCTTCCCCGCCCTCACCCACTCCAGCGCTTCTTCCAGCGAGAGTTCGAACACTTCAAGGAACTCGCCTTCGTCCAGTTGGCTGCCCTGATGCGTGAGTCCGCGCGCGAGGAAGTATTCCATGCGCTCGTCGGCATAACCGATGCAGGGCCAGGCCGTGGTCAGGTGTGTCCACTCGCGCGCGACATAGCCGGTCTCCTCCAGCAGTTCGCGTTGCGCGCATTCCAGGATGTGCTCGTTGTCGTCAATCTTGCCGGCGGGCAGTTCGATGAATTCACGGTGCAGCGGATAGCGGAACTGCCGCTCCATCACCAGCTTGCCGTTGTCGAGCAGCGCCAACACGGCGACCGCGCCGGGATGGGTGATGTATTCGCGCGTGCTGGTGCTGCCGTCGGGCAACTGCACGTTGTCCTTGCGCACGGTGATGAAGTTGCCGTCGTACATCAGGCGGCTGTCGAGTTGTTTTTCGGTCAGGTCCATGGAGATTCTCTATCAGGTGATTGCCACTGGAAATTTCAAGACATCTACGCTTCAAAAACCAACAGTCCACGAAAACCACGAAAAGCACGAAAGTTCCAGCTAAGTCATTTCGTGCTTTTCGTGTTTTTCGTGGACTATTCGCATTTCAGAAAAGCATTCAACTCTTTTTGATCACCTGCATCGCGGTGGCAACCATGCCGGCGATGTCGGCGGCGTTGCCGGGCAGGATCATGGTGTTGCCCTGCTTGGCTATGTTGCCGAAGGCATCGACGAACCGCTCGGCGACCTTGAGGTTGACGGCGGACAATCCGCCCTCGCTTTGGATCGCGCTGGCGACAAGGCGGATGGATTCCGCCGTGGCGTTGGCGACCAGCAGCAATGCTTCGGCCTCGCCCTGCGCGTTGTTGATGGCGGCCTGGCGGGTACCTTCGGACTCGCGGATGGAGGCGGTCATCAGGCCCTCGGCCAGGTTGATCTCTTCCTGCTTCTTGCCTTCGGACTGCGCGATCAGCGCACGCTTCTCGCGCTCGGCGGTGATCTGCTTCTGCATCGCGGCCAGCACCTGCTGGGGAGGCGTGATGTCCTTGATCTCGTAACGCAGCACCTTCACGCCCCAGTTCGGGCTGGCCTCGTCCAGCGCGAACACCACGGTGCGGTTGATCGCCTCTCGGTCTTCCAGCAACTTGTCCAGATC
Organism: Gammaproteobacteria bacterium; assembly: GCA_018813765.1. Taxonomy (GTDB): domain Bacteria; phylum Pseudomonadota; class Gammaproteobacteria; order Burkholderiales; family Gallionellaceae; genus Sideroxyarcus. Next base: position 84,587 of record JAHJBC010000002.1, read on the forward strand.
GCGCTTGCCGCATTCCGAACGCAATGCGGTCTGCGCCAGCATGGTGATGGCGGCAAGGTAGTTGGAGGTGCCGTAGCTGGCACGCGAGGCATCGGTCACCTGGTAGTAGAGCACGCCGTCGACCTGCACCTGGGTGTTGTCGCGCGTGATGCAGACCTGCGGTTCGATGTCGATGGGGAATTCGGTGAGACGGTGACGGTATGCGACACGGTCGATGAAGGGGATGACGGTATTCAGGCCCGGCTCCAGCGTGCTGTGGTATTTGCCGAGGCGCTCGACCACCCAGGCGTTCTGCTGCGGCACGATCTTGATGACCTGCAACGCAAAGAAGACGGCGAAGATGCCTAGTGCGATGACGACGATATCCATGCTGTTTCCCCTTATCGAATGATGAGTTGTGTGCCGACGATGTCCTTGATCTGCCAGGTCTGCCGTTCCGAATCAGCGAGCGCTTCGCTGGACAGGCTGGCATCCCACTCGGCGCCGCGATAGCTGACGCGCGCACGCCGTTCGTCGGTCCAGCTCACGATGCGCACGCTCTGCCCGATGTCGTTGGCCAGGTTGCTGCGTTCCTGCGGAACGGCTTGCCGTTTCTTCCAGCGGTGTATCCAGGCGACGCTGGTCGTGCATAGCACGGCCGCGATCAGCACCTGTACGGTCCATGCCGTGCCCATGAACGCCGCCAGCCCTGCCGCTGCCAGTCCCAACGCGACCGCCAACAGGTAGAACGTGCCGCTGAACATCTCGGTGACGATCAGCAGCACCGCAAACGTCCACCAAAGCCAATACGATTCCATGACGACTTCCTCCTGCCTTGTAAAAATATGTTTCCTATTCTGCCATGCCCGGTCGCCGCTGAATGAAAAACTCCCGCGCGCGGCGGGAGTCTTTGCTCTTCGTCATATCCGACAGTATCAGTGCAGCAACGACTGTTGCACGGAAACGGCACACACCGACATCAGCGTGCCCGGCATGATGCCCAGCAACAGCACAGCCAAGCCGTTGATGGAGACGAGCAAGGTGCTGTCCGGCTGGATGTAGATCTTCTCGTGGCTCTCGGGCGCGTCGAAGTACATCAGCTTGACGATGCGCAGGTAGTAGAACGCGCCGATCAGCGAGAACAGCACCGCCATCACCACCAGCGGGATGTGGCCGGCCTGCAATGCCGCGTTGAGCACCGAGAACTTGGCATAGAAACCCACCGTGGGCGGCACGCCCGCCATGGAGAACATGAGCAGCAGCATCATGAACGCCAGCCACGGGCTGCGCTGGTTGAGGCCCTTGAAGTCGTTGAGGCTGTCGGCCTCGAAGCCTTCGCGCGACAGCAGCATGATCATGCCGAAACCGCCCAGGCTCATCAGCACATAGACCACGGCGTAGAACATGGACGAACCGTAGCCTTCGATCGAGCCGCTCAGCACGCCGAGCAGCATGAAGCCCATGTGCGCGATGGTCGAATAGGCCAGCATGCGCTTGATGTTGGTTTGCGCGATGGCGGTGATGTTACCCACGGCCATGGACAACACGGCCAGCACCATCAGCATGCCGGACCAGTGGATCATCAGCGGCTGCATCGCCTCGACCAGGATGCGCATGACGAAGGCGAACGCGGCCAGTTTGGGCGCGGAACCGATGAACATGGTCATCGCGGTGGGCGCGCCGTGGTACACGTCGGGCACCCACATGTGGAACGGCACGGCGCCGAGCTTGAACGCCAGACCGGCCACGATGAAGGCCAGGCCGAACACCATCAGCGTCGTGTTGGGCGTGCCGTGCTGGATGACTTCGGCGATGCGGTAGACGTCGAGCGAACCGGTCGCGCCGTACAGCATGGACATGCCGTAAAGCAGGAAGCCGGAGGCCATCGCGCCGAGGATGAAGTACTTCATCGCCGATTCGGTGGCGACGGCGGAGTCGCGTTGCAGCGCGACCATGGCATACAGGCTCAGTGCGAGCAGTTCGAGGCCAAGGTACAGGCTGAGGAAGTTGCTGGCGGAGATCATCACCATCATGCCCATCGTGGCGAACAGCGCCAGCGCCATGAACTCGCAGGTGAACAGGCCGCGCAGCAGCAGGTAGCTGCGCGAATACACCAGCATCATGGAGACCGACAGATAGGTCAGCAGCTTGAGCACGTCCGACATCATGTCGTCCACGAACATGTTGTTGAACAGGTGGACGATGCCCTCCTGGTGCGTCGCCACGGTGATCAGCGAGCAACCCAGCAGGCTGAACTGCACCAGCAGATAGGTAACGGTCTTGGTCTGGTTGACGATGAGCTGATCCACGATGAGGATCACGCTCACCATCACGAGCAGGAAGATCTCGGCATAGACAGGAGAAAGGGATGCGAGCAGGTCCATGTTTGCCTCAGTTCGGGATTTTGGAGATATTCAGATGCACCAGCAGGTCGTTCACCGAAGCGTGCATGATGTCGGCGAACGGCAGCGGGTACAGGCCCATGACCAGCACGAACACGGCGAGGATGGCGAACACCAGCGTCTCGCGTGCGCCGATGTCGTGCAGATGCGCGACATGGTCGTTGGCGACCGCGCCGAAGATCACGCGTTTGTACATCCACAGCGTATAGGCCGCGCCGAAGATCAGCGTGCTGGCCGCCGCGAAGGCATACCAGAAGTTGGCCTTGACCGCGCCCATAATCACCATGAACTCGCCGACGAAGCCGCTGGTGCCGGGCAAGCCGCTGTTGGCCATGGCGAACAGCATGAAGAAGGCGGCGAATACCGGCATCTTGTTGGCGACGCCGCCGTAATCGACGATCTGGCGCGAATGCACGCGGTCATACAGCACACCGATGCACAAGAACAGCGCGCCTGCCACGAAGCCGTGCGAGATCATCTGCAACAGCGCCCCCTCGATGCCGTACTCGTTGAAGATGAAGAATCCCAGCGTGACGAAGCCCATGTGCGAGATGGAGGAATACGCCACCAGTTTTTTCATGTCGGCCTGGGTCAGCGCGACCAGGCCGATGTACACCACCGCGATCAGCGACAGCGCGATCATCACCGGCGCCAGGTAGTGGCTGGCATCGGGCAGGATGGGCATGGAGAAGCGGATGAAGCCGTAAGCGCCGACCTTGAGCATGATCGCAGCCAGCACCACCGAACCGCCGGTGGGCGCCTCGACGTGCGCGTCCGGCAACCAGGTGTGCACCGGGAACATCGGCACCTTCACCGAGAATGCCATGAAGAAGGCGATGAACAGCAGCACCTGCACGGTCAGCGACGGCAGCGGCGTGCGGTGAAAATCGAGGATGCTGAAGCTGCCGCCGGACTGCATGTACAGGTAGAGCAAGGCAACCAGCATCAACAGCGAACCCATCAGGGTGTAGAGGAAGAACTTGACCGCGGCATACACGCGGTTGGGGCCGCCCCACACGCCGATGATGATGAACATCGGGATCAGCATCGCTTCCCAGAACACATAGAACAGCACCGCATCGAGCGCGGCGAACACGCCGTTGACCAGACCGGACATGATCAGGAAGGCCGCCATGTACTGCGCTACGCGCTTCTCGATCACCTTCCAGCCGGCGATCACCACCAGCGGCGTGAAGAAGGCGTTGAGCAGAATGAACAACACCGAGATGCCGTCGACGCCGAGGTAGTAGAAGATGTTGAAGCGCGTGATCCACTCGTCGTGCACCACGAACTGCATGTCGCTGGTGAGCCGGTCGAAGCCGGTATACAGCGGGATGGTCACCAGAAAACTCAGCACCGCGCCGACCAGCGCAATGACGCGTGCCATCTGCGCATTGCGGTCGTTCCCGGTCGCCAGCACCAGCAGGCCGAACAGGATGGGCAGCCAGATGACTACACTCAACAATGGATATCCGAAAATCATTCTTCTTCCTTCTTCGTAGGTCGGGTTTCAACCCGACGCCTTCATTCATGTCGGGCTGAAGCCCGACCTACATCTTCATTCGAACCATGTGCGCACGGTCAGTAGTGCGGACACGCCGATGATCATCCAGAATGCGTAGTGGTACACATAGCCGGTCTGCAAGCCGCGCAGCACGCCGGAGAACATGCCGACCACTTTGGCCGAGCCGTTGACGAAGAAGCCGTCGATCAGCTTCACGTCGCCGAACTTCCACAGCAGACGGCTGGCACCGCGCGCACCGCCGGCGAAGAACCAGTCGTTGAAACGGTCGAAGTAGTATTTCTGCTCCAGCACGGTATAGATGAGCGACAGTCGGTGTTTGATCGCCGCCGGGATATCGGGGCGCTTCATGTAGAAGAACCAGGCGCTGCCCGCCCCCGCCAGCGCCAGCCAGAACGGCAGCGTCATCAACGAGTGCAGCGCCATGCCGAACGCGCCGTGGAACTCTTCGCGCATCTCGGTCAGCGCATGATGGTTCTCGCCGATGAAGATGGCTTCGCGGAAGTAGTCGCCGAACAGCATGGGCTCGATGGTAATAAAGCCGATCAGCACCGACGGGATGGCCAGCATGATCAACGGCAAAGTCACCACCCAGGGCGTCTCGTGCGGCTTCTGCCCGGGCGCCAAGCCGTGGTGATGGTCGGTGGCGACCTCTTCGTCGTCGTGGTCACCCTGATGTTCATGATGATGTGCGTCGTCAGCCTTGCCGAAACGCTCTTCGCCGTGGAACACCAGGAAGTACATGCGGAAGGAATAGAAGGCGGTGACAAACACGCCCAGCACCACGGCGACATAAGTAATGCCGGCACCGGGCAGGTGCGACAGTGCGACCGCCTCGATGATGCTGTCCTTGGAATAGAATCCGGAGAACAGCGGCGTGCCGATCAATGCCAGCGAACCGATCAGCGAGGTGATCCAGGTGATCGGCATGTACTTGCGCAGGCCGCCCATGTTGCGGATGTCCTGGTCGTGGTGCATGGCGATGATCACGGAACCGGCGGCAAGGAACAGCAGCGCCTTGAAGAAGGCGTGCGTCATCAGGTGGAACACCGCCACCGAGTAAGCCGAGGCCCCCAGCGCCACGGTCATGTAGCCCAACTGCGACAGGGTGGAATACGCCACCACGCGCTTGATGTCGTTCTGGATGATGCCGAGGAAGCCCATGAACAGCGCGGTGATCGCGCCGATGATCATCACAAAGGACAGCGCGGTCTCGGACAGCTCGAACAGCGGCGACATGCGCGCCACCATGAAGATACCGGCGGTCACCATGGTCGCGGCGTGGATCAGCGCGGAGATCGGGGTCGGGCCTTCCATCGAATCGGGCAGCCACACATGCAACGGGAACTGTGCGCTCTTACCCATCGCGCCGATGAACAGCAGGATGCAGATCGCCGTCAGCAGGCCGACCGACAGGCCGGGGATGGGTGCAATGTCGTCGACATAAAGGTGCGCACTGTTGAATACCGACTGGTAATCCAGCGTGCCGAACACCATCAGCACCAGGCCGATGCCGAGCAGGAAGCCGAAGTCGCCGACGCGGTTGACCAGGAACGCTTTCAGGTTGGCGTAGATCGCAGTCGGGCGCGTGTACCAGAAGCCGATCAGCAGGTAGGACACCAGGCCCACCGCTTCCCAGCCGAAGAACAGCTGCATGAAATTGTTGGCCATCACCAGCATCAGCATGGAGAAGGTGAACAGGGAGATGTAGCTGAAGAAGCGCTGGTAGCCGGGATCTTCCTGCATGTAGCCAATGGTGTAGATGTGCACCATCATCGAGACGAAGGTGACCACCAGCATCATCATCACGGTGAGGCGGTCGATCAGGAAGCCGACTTCGAAGCTGGTATTGCCCGAGGACATCCACTTGTACACGGTGCCGTTGAACACATGGCCGGCCATGACGTCCTGGAAGATGGCGACCGAGGCGGCGAAGGAGACGCCGACCAGCGCGATGGTGATGCGATGCGACCAGGTGCGGCCCAGCAGCTTGCCGAACAGTCCGGCGGCCAGCGCGCCAACCAGTGGCGCCAGGGGTACGATCAGATAGAGAGTCTGCATATCCATGAAAATCAACCTTTCAGACTGCCGAGATCATCGACATTGATGGTGCGCAGATTGCGGAACAGCACCACCAGGATGGCCAGGCCGATCGCCGCTTCGGCGGCAGCCACGGTGAGGATGAAGAACACGAATATCTGTCCGTGTATGTCGTTCAGGTAATGCGAGAACGCGACGAAGTTGGTGTTGACCGCCAGCAGCATCAGCTCGATGGCCATCAGCAGCACGATCAGGTTCTTGCGGTTGAGGAAGATGCCGACCACGGCGATGGCGAACAGCACCGCCCCCAGAACCAGAAAATGCGAAAGACCCAGATTCAACATGCTTTCCCCTTTGCCTTAATCCGCAGTATGACCGTTGTTCGAAGTGTCCTGCACCACACCCGCGCTGTGCGCGGAAGGTATGGACACGATACGCACGCGATCCTCGCGCCGCACCTTGAGCTGCTTGCCGATGTCCTGGCGTTTGGAATCGCGACGCTTGCGCAAGGTCAGCGCGATGGCGGAGACCATCGCCACCAGCAGCAGCACAGCGGCGATCTCGAATGGGTAGACGTAATCGGTGTAGATCAGGCGTCCCAGTTCCTTGGTGTTGCTGTAGTCGGCAGCGTGCTTGACCGGGGTCATGCCGACGGACGTTGCTTCGTCGCCCAGCACCCACACCATCTGCACCAGGATCAGTCCGGCCAGCAGCAGGCCGACCGGCAGCCAGCGCAGGAAACCTTCGCGCATCTGCTCGATGTTGATGTCCAGCATCATCACCACGAACAGGAACAGCACCATCACCGCACCGACATACACCAGCACCAGCGTGATGGCGAGGAACTCCGCTTCCAGCAGCATCCAGATGCCGGCGCTGCTGACGAAGGCCAGCACCAGAAACAGCACGGCGTGCAGCGGGTTGCGCGCGGTGATCACGCGCAGCGCCGCGAATACGGTCACGGCGGCGAACAGGTAGAACAGGACGGTCTCAAAGTTCATGGTGCTTCCTCAATTTACCGGTACTTGGCATCGGCGGCGCGGTCCAGCGCGATCTGCGTCTCGAGTCTGTCGCCGTTGGCCAGCAGCATGGCCTTGGTGTAATACAGGTCGCCGCGGTTCTCGCCGTGGTATTCGAACACGCGCGTCTCGACGATGGCGTCCACCGGGCAGGATTCCTCGCAGAAACCGCAGAAGATGCACTTGACCAGGTCGATGTCGTATTGCGTGGTGCGGCGCGAACCGTCCGCGCGCTCGGCCACTTCGATCTTGATCGCCAGCGCCGGGCACACCGCTTCGCACAGCTTGCAGGCGATGCAGCGTTCTTCGCCGTTGGCATAGCGGCGTTGCGCGTGCAGGCCGCGGAAACGGAAGCTCTGCGGCGTCTTTTCTTCCGGGTACTCGACGGTGACGTGGCGCGCGAAGAAATACTTGCCGGTCACCGACATGCCCTTGAGCAGTTCGAGCAGCAGGAAACTCTTGAAGAAATCGATGATTTTTTTCATTGTCTATCCTCGCCCTTTACCAAAGCCACCAGGGCGTCTGCATCCAGGCGGCGACCACCACCACCCACACCAGCGTCAGCGGGATGAACACCTTCCAGCCCAGACGCATCAACTGGTCGTAGCGATAACGCGGGAAGGTCGCGCGCAACCACAGATACACGTACATGAAGACGAACATCTTCGCCAGCATCCAGAACAGGCCCGGGATGGCATCGGTGAGGCCGCCGATCAGCGGCCAGCCGTGGAACGGGTTGAGCCAGCCGCCCATGAACATCACCACGGTCAGCGCGGTGATGAGGATCATGTTGGCGTACTCGGCCAGGAAGAAAATGGCGAAACCCATGCCCGAGTACTCGGTATGGAAACCTGCCACGATCACCGACTCGTCTTCCGCCAGGTCGAACGGCGAACGGTTGGTCTCGGCCACGCCGGCGATGAAATACACCACGAACATCGGGAACAGCGGAATGAAGAACCAGCCGAACAGGCCGTATTCGCTGCTCTGGCCGCGCACGATGTCGCCGAAGTTCATGCTCTGTGCCGCCAGCAGCACGCACACCAGTGCGAAACCCATCGCCAGTTCGTAGGAGACGATCTGCGCGGCGGAACGCAGCGCGCCGAGGAACGCATATTTGGAGTTGGATGACCAGCCCGCGATGATGACGCCGTACACGCCGAGCGAGGTCATTGCCAGCAGATAGAGCAGGCCCGCGTTCACGTCGGCCAGAACCAGGCCGTCGTCGAACGGGATCACCGCCCAGGCCGCCAGCGCGGGTGCCAGCGCCAGTACCGGCGCCGACAGGAACAGGTACCTGTTCGAGTTGGTCGGGACGATGACTTCCTTGCACAACAGCTTGAGGCCGTCGGCGATGGGCTGCATCAGACCCCAGTAGCCGACGCGGTTGGGGCCGGGGCGCACCTGCATGAAGCCGAGCACCTTGCGCTCGGCCAGCGTGTAATAGGCCACGCCCAGCATCACCGGCACGATGATGGCGACGATCTTGAGCAGGGTCCAGATCGTATGCCAGGCCGGTTCGATGAATCCTTTCAGCGGATCCCACAGGCCCACGAACGCCAGAAGCGATTGAGCCAGTTCCAGTGCTTGAGCTTCCATTTACGCGCGCTCCACAGTGATCGTCCCAAACATCGCGCCCAGTGCGGCAGTCGCCGCATGGCCGGCAGCCAAACGCACCACGCCGACGGGCAATTTATCGTCCGCAGCGGCAAACAGTTTCACGCTGCCCTGCCCCTGACTGACCTTGACCACCGTGCCGGATTGCAGGCCCAGTTTCTTCATTTCTTCGCCATGCATCCAGACCAGCGGGATCGCGCCGTCCGTCGTGGCTTGCAGCGGCGCGGAACGTCGCACCACCGCATCGCTGTAGTAGATCGGCACATCGGCGACGCGTTGCAGACCGGAGTGCTGAGTGCTGGGTGCCGAGTGCTGAGTGGGGACAGGCGATGCATTGTTCAGTTTTGCGGCAACATCCATGCCCTTGAGCACTTCATCACGCACGGCTTCGGACGTATCTTGGCTGAAGCCATCGAGCTTGAGCAGGTTGCCCAGTACACGCAGCACCTTCCATGCGGGACGCGTCTCGCCCAGCGGTTTGACCGCGCCCTTGAAACTTTGCACGCGGCCTTCGGCGCTGACGAAGGTGCCGGAGGTCTCGGTGTACGGCGCGATGGGCAGCAACACATCGGCGTATTCCGTCGCATGGTGCTTGTAGGCTGACATCGCGATCACCAGATCGGCTGCCTGCATCGCGGCCATGGCCTGCTGCGGGTTGGCGCAATCCAGCTCCGGTTCGACATTGAGCAGCACATAGGCCTTGCGTGGCGTCGCCAGCATGGCGGCGGCGTTCAGCCCCTTTGCGCCAGGCACGGCGTTCACCAGTTGGCCGCCGACGCTGTTGGCCGCCTCGGTGAGGAAGCCGAACTTGCCGTTGGCGGCAGTCGCGATCTGTTGCGCCAGCGCCTGCAGCTGTGCCGCCTGCGGATGCTGTTGCGCGAAATTGCCGAGCAGCACGGCGACGCGTTCACCACCAAGCAGGCTACCGGCGATGCCGTCGGCCTGCTTCGCCGCCATCCCCTTGGCGACCTTGTCCAGTGCATCGACCAGCGCGCCGGGGGCAACGATGGTCTTGTGCGCCACCTGCATCAGCAGGTCGTCGTCGGTCGAATGGATGATGCTGACCTGCGCGCCCTTTTTCACCGCCTTGCGGATGCGTGCCGCCAGCAGCGGATGGTCCTTTCGCAGGAAGCTGCCGACGACGAGCAGGCGGTCGGCATTGCCGATGTCGGCAATGGACATGCCCAGCCAGGATGCACCCTGTTGTTTGCCGTCGCCGCTGAAATCGGATTGGCGCAGGCGGAAGTCGACGTTGTCGCTGCCGATGCCGCGCATGAGTTTCTGCAACAGATGCAATTCTTCCAGCGTGGAGTTGGCGGTGGCGAGTGCGCCGATCTGCTCGGCGCCCGCGCCGTTGGCGATATGGCGCAGTCCGTTCGCCGCGAATTCCAGCGCGACCTGCCATTCGACTTCCTGCCACTTGCCATCCTGCTTGATCATGGGTTTGGTCAGGCGCTCGGCCGAGTTCAGGCCCTCATAGGCAAAGCGGTCGCGGTCGGACAGCCAGCATTCGTTGATGTCCTCGTTCTCGATGGGCAGCACGCGCAGCACGCGGTTGTTCTTGGTGTGCACGGCGAGGCCGGAACCCAGGCTGTCGTGGGCGCTCACCGAGCGGCGGCGCGACAGTTCCCACGAGCGCGCCTTGTAGCGGAACGGCTTGCTGGTCAACGCGCCCACCGGGCACAGATCGATCATGTTGCCGGAGAGTTCGGAGTTAACCGTGCCAGAAACGAAGGACATGATCTCGGCATGTTCACCGCGGAAGGCCTGGCCCAGTTCCATCTGCCCGGCGATCTCCTGGCCGAAACGCACGCAGCGCGTGCAGTTGATGCAGCGGCTCATCTCTTCCGCCGACACCAGCGGGCCGATGTCCTTGGCCAGCACCGTGCGTTTCTCTTCGTGATAGCGCGAATGTCCGCCGCCGTAACCGACAGACATGTCCTGCAGCATGCACTCGCCGCCCTGGTCGCAGATCGGACAATCCAGCGGGTGGTTGACCAGCAGAAATTCCATCACGCCCTGCTGTGCTTTCACCGCCTGCTCGGAATGGGTGTGCACCTTCATGCCTTCGGTCACCGGCGTGGCGCACGCGGGCAGCGGCTTGGGCGCCTTCTCCACCTGCACCAGGCACATGCGGCAGTTGGCGGCGATGGAGAGTTTCTTGTGGTAACAGAAATGCGGGATGGCGATGCCGGCGCTATGCGCGGCCTCGATCACGGTCGCCCCGTTTTCCGCCTGGATCTGCTTGCCGTCGATTTCGATATTGATCATTGCGTATCCGTCCTTACACCAGGCAGCGCTTGTGTTCGATGTGATATTCGAATTCCTTGCGGAAGTGCTTGAGCATGCCCTGCACCGGCCACGCCGCCGCGTCGCCCAGCGCGCAGATGGTGCGCCCGGCGATGTTGTCGCACAGCGACAGCAGCAGGTCGAGGTCTTCCGGCTTGCCCTCGCCGTGTTCGATGCGGTGGATGATGCGGTACAACCAGCCGGTGCCCTCGCGACAGGGCGTGCACTGGCCGCAGGATTCCTCGTAATAGAAATAGGACAGGCGCTCCAGCGCCTTCACCATGCAGGTGGTCTCGTCCATCACGATCACCGCGCCGGAACCCAGATAGGAGCCGGCCTTCTGCAGCGAGTCGTAGTCCATGTTGACTTCCATCATGATCTCGCCGGGCAATACCGGCATGGACGAGCCGCCGGGGATCACCGCCTTGAGCTTGTGGCCGTGGCGCACACCGCCTGCAAGCTCGAGCAACTTGCGGAACGGCGTACCCATCGGCAGCTCGAAGTTGCCCGGCTTGTTGACATGGCCGGAGACGGAGAACAGTTTGACGCCGCCGCTGTTGGCCACGCCGATGTCGGCGAACTTCTTGCCGCCATTGGCGATGATCCAGGGGATGCTGGCGAAGGTCTCGGTGTTGTTGATGGTGGTCGGCTTGCCGTACAGGCCGTAGCTGGCCGGGAACGGCGGCTTGAAGCGCGGCTGGCCCTTCTTGCCCTCGATGGATTCAAGCAGCGCGGTCTCTTCGCCGCAGACATAGGCGCCGTAGCCCATGTGGTTGTGCAGGTCGAATTCGAAGTTCGTGCCGAGGATACCCTTGCCCAGGTAACCGGCCTTGCGCGCCTCCTCGCAAGCGGCCTCCATGCGCTCATAGGCCTCGAATATCTCGCCGTGCACATAGTTGTAACCGGTCTTCACGTCCATGCAATAAGCCGCGATGGCCATGCCCTCGATCAGCATGTGCGGGTTATAACGCAGGATGTCGCGATCCTTGCAGGTGCCCGGTTCGCCCTCATCCGAGTTGCACACCAGATATTTCACGCCGTCGTAGTTCTTCGGCATGAAGCTCCACTTCAGCCCGGTGGGGAAACCCGCGCCGCCGCGGCCGCGCAGTCCGGAGGCCTTGACCTCGGCGATGATGGCGTCGGGCGACATCTTCTCGGTCAGCACTTTGCGCAAGGCCTGGTAACCGCCGACCTTGAGATAGTTCTCCAGCGTCCACGGCTGGTCGAAATGCAGGGTATTGAAGAGGATGGGCGCGTTCATTGTTTGTCCAGTTCTGCCAGAATCTGGTCTATCTTTTCAGGCGTCAGGCGGCCGCACATCTGCCGGTTGTTGATGGTGAGCAATGGCGCATCCACGCATGCCCCCATGCACTCGCCCTCGCGGATGCCGTACTTGCCGTCGGGCGTGGTTTCGCCGAGGCCGATGCCGAGACGCTTGTGCAGGTGGTCCAGCGTGTCACCGGAACCGCACAACTGGCACGACAGGTTGGTGCACACGGTCAGCGTGTGTTTGCCCATCGGTTCGAGTTTGTACATGTGATAGAAGGTGGCCACTTCAAACACCGCCATCTGCTGCATACCCAGATAGACGGCGATGTCCGCCATGTCTTCGGGAGCGATCCAGCCCTTCTCGTCCTGCACGAAACGCAAGGCCGCCATCACGGCGGACTGGCGCTGATCGGCGGGATATTTCTTCAGCTCTTTGTCGATGAGCGTGGTGACTTGTTGAGATAACATCAGCGGTCGATCTCCCCGAATACAATATCTTGAGTGCCGATGATCGCAACCAGGTCGGCGATCATGTGGCCCCTTGCCATCTCGTCCAGACTGGAGAGGTGGGAGAAGCCGGGCGCGCGTATCTTCATGCGGTAGGGCTTGTTGGCACCGTCCGATACCAGATAGATGCCGAACTCGCCTTTGGCATGCTCGACAGCGGAATACACTTCGCCCGCCGGCATGTGGAAACCTTCGCTGAACAACTTGAAGTGGTGGATCAGCTCTTCCATGTTCTGCTTCATCGATTCGCGCCGGGGCGGAGCATATTTCAGGTTGTCCGACATCACCGGTCCGGGATTCTGGCGCAGCCAGTCTATGCACTGTTTGATGATGCGGTTGGATTGGCGCATCTCTTCCACGCGCACCAGGTAACGGTCATAGCAGTCACCCTCGACGCCGACCGGGATATCGAAATCGATGCGGTCGTAGACCTCGTACGGCTGCTTCTTGCGCAGGTCCCACACCACCCCGGAACCGCGCAGCATCGGGCCGGTGAAACCCATGGCCAGCGCGCGCTCGGGCGACACCACGCCGATGCCGACGGTGCGCTGTTTCCAGATGCGGTTGTCGGTCAGCAGCGTCTCGTACTCATCCACGCGTTGCGGGAAATAGTTGGTGAAGTCTTCCAGGTAATCGAGCAGCGAACCCTGGCGGTTCTCGTTCAATTTCTTCACCGCGGCCGCATTGTGGATCTTGCTCGCCTCGCACTGCGGCATGGAATCGGGCAGGTCGCGATAGACGCCGCCGGGACGATAGTAGGCGGCATGCATGCGCGCGCCGGACACCGCCTCGTACGCGTCCATCAGCGCCTCGCGCTCGCGGAAGGTATAGAACATCGGCGACATCGCCCCCAGGTCGAGGGCGGACGCGCCCAGCCACAGCAGGTGGTTAAGGACGCGCGTGATCTCGTCGAACATGACGCGGATGTACTGTGCGCGCAACGGCACTTCGATGCCCGCCATCTTCTCCACCGCCATCACATAAGCATGCTCGTTGAGCATCATGGACACATAGTCGAGACGGTCCATATAAGGCACGTTCTGCAGGAAGGTCTTGTGTTCGGCCAGTTTCTCGGTGGCGCGGTGCAGCAGGCCGATGTGCGGGTCCGCACGCTCGACCACTTCGCCATCCAGCTCCAGCACCAGACGCAACACACCGTGCGCCGCCGGGTGCTGGGGTCCGAAGTTCATGGTGTAGTTCTTGATCTCAGCCATAACTCTGCCTTCTTTGATTCGATTCGGTTAAGAACGACCGTAATTCTCTTCGCGCAGGGTGCGCGGCGTGACTTCGCGCGGCTCCACCGTCACCGGCTCGTACACTACGCGCCGCTGCGCGGCGTCATAACGCATCTCGACGGTGCCAGACAGCGGGAAGTCCTTGCGGAACGGATTGCCGATGAAGCCGTAGTCGGTGAGGATGCGGCGCAGGTCGGGGTGGCCGACGAAGATGATGCCGTACAGGTCAAAAGCCTCGCGCTCGAACCAGTTGGCGGACGGCCAGATGTCGGTCACCGAATCCAGCATGGGCAGGCTGTCATCCTCGGCGAAGACGCGCACGCGCAGGCGGAGGTTGTGGGTGACGGAAAGCAGGTGATAGACGGCGGCGAATCTGGGGCCTTCATGTTCGACATCGGCAAGATATTTGCCGTCCTCGCAGGTCTCGCTGCCCCAGGACGAATAGTCGATGCCGCACACGTCGATGAGTTCCTCGAAACGCAGGTCAGCGTCGTCGCGCAGGCGGGTGAACACAGGGATCATGTCGCGCGCGCCAACCACCAGCGTCAGTTCGCCCAGCCGCTCTTCCAGGCTGACTACTTTGCCCGAGAAAGCTTCATTGATATTTGAGGACAGTATGTTCAGGTCGGTCGCCATGGTCAGCCTATCGTGCGATGGTGTTGGTACGCTTGATCTTGTTCTGCAACTGGATGAGACCGTACAACAGTGCCTCGGCAGTCGGCGGGCAACCCGGGACATAGATATCCACCGGCACGATGCGGTCGCAACCGCGCACCACGGAATAGGCATAGTGGTAATAGCCGCCGCCGTTGGCACAGGAACCCATGGAGATCACAAAACGCGGCTCCGCCATCTGGTCGTAAACCTTGCGCAGGGCGGGAGCCATCTTGTTGGTCAATGTGCCCGCCACGATCATCAGGTCAGACTGGCGCGGACTGGGACGGAACACTTCCGCACCGAAACGCGAAATGTCATAGCGCGGCGCTACTGCATGCATCATCTCCACCGCACAGCAGGCCAGGCCGAAGGTCATCGGCCACAGCGAACCGGTACGGCAATAGTTGATGACGGTATCGGCGGTCGTGGTGATGACGCTCTTTTCAAGAATGCCCTCTATTCCCATTCCAGGGCTCCTTTCATCCATTCGTAGACAAAGCCAACCACCAAGATGGCGAGGAAAATCATCATGGAAACGAAACCGAAGGTGCCGATCTCCTTGAGCACAATCGCCCAGGGGAAGAGGAATGCGATCTCGAGATCGAACAGGATGAACAGGATGGCCACGAGGTAGAAGCGCACGTCGAACTTCATGCGCGCGTCTTCGAAGGCCTCGAAGCCGCACTCGTAGGGAGAGTTTTTCTTGTCGTCCGGACGATTAGGTCCAACTACCTTGCCCAAAAGCAAAGGCACCACGCCAATAACGATGGCGATGCCAATGAAGAGCAACACCGGAAAATAGTTTTCCAACATGTATGAGTCCCCCCGTTCTCTGTAGGCTCCGCAATATAGCGGAGCGCAAAGCGTAACTCTACTTCACTTCTTTTCGACCGCGGGCTTCACTGGCCCCGGTTCTATTCGTTTGGTGCGGAGCAAGGGACTCGAACCCTCACGTCCTTACGGACACAGCCACCTCAAGGCTGCGCGTCTACCAATTCCGCCAACCCCGCATTTTGTTTTTTATCTAGGTATTTCCTTCGACTTCGAATCGGCGGCGTCAGTACCCGTCTGTGCGGGCTCGATCTGTTGCTGCAGAGTCTGCACATCGACCTTGTCCAGTACGCCCTGCTCCTTGACCGGAGTGGAATACAGATAAGTCAATGTCAGGCTGGTGATGAAGAATACCGTCGCAGCAACCGCAGTGCTGCGACTCAGGAAATTGGCCGAACCGCTGGAGCCGAACAGGCTGCCGGCAGAGCCGGAACCGAATGCGGCGCCCATGTCGGCGCCCTTGCCGTGCTGGAGCAATACCAGACCGATCAACACCACCGCTGTTACCACATGTACTACCCAGACCAGATTTTCCACAAAAACTCCGTTACCAATTCAAATCAATCGATTCGCGTCTTACTGTCCTGCACGACAGATCGCCAGAAACTCATCTGCGATCAGTGCTGCACCGCCGATCAGACCGCCGTCGATGTCCGCCATGGAAAACAGCTCGGGAGCATTCGCCCCCTTCACGCTGCCGCCGTAAAGTATCACCAGACCCTGCGCCACTTCGGCATCATGTCCGGCCACGCGCTGGCGGATGAAGGCATGTACCGCCTGTGCCTGCTCCGGCGAAGCCGTCTCGCCGGTGCCGATCGCCCAGACCGGCTCGTATGCCACCACTGCCTTGCGCAAGGCTTGCGCCCCGGCCAGTGCGATCACCGCATCCAGTTGTTCGGCGACCACCGCTTCCGTCGCACTGCTCTCGCGCTGCTCCAATGTTTCTCCCACACACAGGATGGGAATCAATCCCGCCTGCTGTGCCGCCGCGAACTTCTCGGCCACCAAGCTGCTGCTCTCGCCATAGATGTTGCGCCGCTCGGAATGCCCGACGATAACATAGGTACATCCAAAATCGGCCAGCATGGGTGCGGACACTTCACCGGTGAACGCACCCTTTTCGAGCTGGTGGACATCCTGCGCCCCCCACTTCACCGTGGAAGCGGACAATTCCTGCCTGAGCTGGTCCAGATACGGGAAAGGCGCACACACTGCGACATCCACACGGGACAACTGCGTCGCGCCGCTCTTCAGGGCTCCCAGCAGAACCGCGTTCTGTGCCAGCGAGCCATGCATCTTCCAGTTTCCTACCACCAGCTTGCGACGCATTGGTTTTGTCCGCCTGTGTTTCAGAAGGCGGCGATACTACCCATGAAAACCAAAATGGTCAATCCGGCTGCCCGGTGCTCGAGTAGCGGCACCAGGTCTCGCGCACGAAGAAGGCGGAGAACAGCCCCATCAGAGAGAACAGCATCAGGATGGCGATCCCGCTCTGGTAGTCGCCGGTAGCGGACATCTCTGCCGCCCGCCCGTCACGGGCATGATCGATGGCCCAACCCACCAGCGGCTGCAGGATCGCCGTGCCGAGGAAGGCGCCGACGTTCACCACGCTGGTCGCCATCCCGGATAGTGCGGGCGGATTCACCTCTTTAGCGCAGGACCAGCTCAACGTGAAGCTCGGCGCGGCCAGACCCATCACGAGAAACAGCGCCTGACTCGCGAATCCACCCATGTCCACGGCGAACTGCAGCGGCAGCCAGCACAGGGTATAGACCAGCGCACCCGCGATCATCACCGGCTTGCGGCGGCCGAGGCGGTCGGACAGGGAGCCGATGAACAGCGCGCCGACGGCGAAACCGCCCAGCAGCAGCGTCGTATGCCAGGCCGCAGCAGCACGGTCCATGCCGTACACATCATGCAGGAATGGCACGGCCCACAACCCACCGAAGGCGAACAGCGAACCCGCCAGCCCCATGTTCACCCACAGGCCGGGCCAGGTCGCGCGATTCTTCAGCACGACCAGCAGACCGTGGTACCAATGCCCGTCATGCGGCGGATGTGCGGTTTTCCCGTCCAGCTCGCGCAGGCTGGGCAGGCCGGCCTCGCCCGGATGGTTGCGCACCAGCCACCAGCAAAGCACGGCCAGCACGAGCGAGACCAGACCGACCGTGACGAACACCGTGCGCCAGGAGACGAAACCCAACGCCCAGGCCAGCGGCGTAGCAGCGAGCAGCGAGCCCATGTTGCCGATGAGGATGGTCGCGCCGGTCGCCGTCGCAAAGTGGCGATCATGGAACCAGGCGGCATTGAGCTTGAGCATGGAGATGAATGACACCGACACCCCGAGGCCGACCAGCAGGCGGCCGAGGGAGGCGACGGCGAGCGTATCCGCGAAACCAAACAGGATGGAGCCGAGACCGCCGATCACGCCGCCGATGGCGACAACCCTGCGCGGCCCCATCGTATCGACGAGGACGCCCGTGGGTATCTGCATCACGGCATAAATATAGAAGTAAGTCGCCGCCAGCCCGCCCAGTTCGGCCCCGCTGGTGTGGAAGGCCTGTTGCAGGTCGCCGGAGATCGCCGCCGGGGCGAAACGATGGAAGAAGGACAGCACATAGGCCAGCCCGACGACGAGGAAAGCCGTCCAGCGCAAACGGACAAGTTGGCGCGACTGAATGGGATCTAGCATTTGAGATGGAGCCGTGGGTAACGGCCCCATTGTAACCGGACTTATTGTTTGACCGCGTCCGCGATCAGCTTCTGTATCTCGCCCTGCTGGTAGAGGTCCACCATGATGTCGGAACCGCCAATCAACTCCCCCTTGATATAACACTGGGGAAAAGTGGGGAAATCGGCATAGAACTTCAGATAATCATAAGCGCCCTTGTCCTCAAGCACATTCACGGCGACAAATCTTTCCACGCCGCAGGCCTTGAGCACCTGCGCCGCGCGCCCCGAAAACCCGCATTGCGGGAATTGCGGCGTACCTTTCATATACAGCACAACGGGATTTTCCGTGACCGTTTTCCTGATCTGGTCCAAGGCGACCTGTTTTTCGTCCATGTTTCTGCTCCGTTACTGGTTGTTAGCCCATTGTTCTGGCGTCAAAGTCTTCATCGACAAGGCATGGATCTTCTCCATCCTGTCGCCCAGCGCCTGATAGACCTGCTTATGTCTTTGCAGCATACCTTTGCCAGCGAATTCGCTGCTTACGATCACCGCCTCGAAATGGCGACCGTCTCCGTCGACATGGATGTGCTCGCACGGCAGGCCCTGCAGGATGAAATCCCGGACGTTTTCCGGCGTCACTTTCATCTTGCGCCCTTCAGACGCAGCCGGTCGGCTTGGGCATGCCGCCGTACTTGGTGATCGGCTTCATCGGCCCGGTCATCCACAGGTCGAACACTTCCTTCTGGTCCTGCTCGATGTATTTGGCGAATTTGCGAATCGGCGGCACCGAGGTGTACTCCTCGAAATACTCGCGCGCCTTCATGATCTGCTCCCATTTCCGGTCGTTCAGTTCGTAGCCATCTTCTTCGGCCATGGCACGGCCGATCTCCGGTGTCCAGTCGCTCATATCAACCAGATAACCGTCTCCATCACGTTTCGGAATTTGCATGGTCACACCTCCTTGAGAAAAAGTGTCGCCATTTAACCTTACTTGACTGTTTTAGTCAAGTTGACTGATTTGGTCTGCTATCCATATGCCCGTGCAGGAGGAATCTGCTCGCGCGAACCCATTTTGCGCCAATTCAGACCAAGGTATAGCTAACGCTCAACAAGCCATGTCTCGAAATCACCCAGGCTCACCGGACGGGCGAACAGATACCCCTGGAAACGGGGGCAGCCGAACGAATCAAGCAGTGCAAACTGCTCCTGCGTCTCAACCCCCTCCGCGACCACATCGAGGCCGAGGTTATGCGCCATGCCGATGATCGTTTTGGCGATCACCGCATCGCCGGACTCGACCGTGATGTTGCGCACGAACGCCCGGTCGATCTTCAACTGATCGATGGGCAATTGGCGCAGATATGAAAGCGATGAATAGCCAGTGCCGAAATCATCCAGTGAAAAACTGATCCCGGTCGATTTGAGCAGTTTCATCCTGTCGATCGCTTCCGCCAGATTGTGTATCAGCGTCGTCTCGGTCAACTCGAGTTTCAGCTGCGACGGTTCGATCCGGTGCGCATAGATGATCGCCAGCACCTCGGCGACGAAATCGTGATGCATGAAGGCGGCAGCAGATATGTTGACCGACAGCCGCGATCCGGCGAAGACTTTCCGCTCATGCCAGTCCCTGATCTGCCTGCAAGACTCGGCCAGTACCAACATGTCGACGAGTCCGATCAAGCCGGATTCTTCGGCAAAAGGGATGAATTCGTCGGGCGGGATCAAACCCTGCTCGGGATGCTGCCAGCGCACCAGCACCTCGGCACCGACGCAACGTCCGGCGGCATCCACCTGCGGCTGGAAATGCAGGCGAAACTGTTTCTCCTGCAAGGCGATACGCAGTTCCGCTTTCATCTTTGCCCGCTTTTCCAGCGCCTGCTGCATGGAAGGATCGAAGAAGCGCAATCTGGCGCGGCCGCTGCTCTTGGCCTGGTACAACGCGACATCGGAATGCTTGAGCAATTCGTCCGCGCTCGCTTGTCGGCCATGGAACAGCGTAACGCCGATGCTGGCGGTACCCAGATATTGCTGCCCTTCCAGCGTATAGGGCCGGTTGAGCGCCTCCAGCACCTTGTTCGCCACCGATTCGGCATGCGGCACCACGTCCTCGTCCGAATCGAACAGATTGGCCAGCATGACCACGAACTCGTCCCCGCCCAGCCTGGCCACCGTATCCCCCGTTCTCACGCTGGAGACCAGGCGCCTTGCCACCTCCATGAGCAATTTGTCGCCCACCGCATGGCCCTGCGTGTCGTTGAGCTCCTTGAAATGATCGAGGTCGATGAACAGCACCGCACCGTAGGTATCGTTGCGCTCGCTGGCAGTCATGGCCTGGTTCAGCCTGTCCATCAGCAGGCGGCGGTTCGGCAGCTGGGTGAGCGGATCGTAATAGGCCAGACGGAATATCTCGGCCTCGGCCTCCTTGCGCAGCGAGATGTCGCTGAACATCCCGACATAATGCGAGACTTTCCCGGCATCATCCCTGACCGCGGTGATGGTCAATTGTTTGGGATAGACCTCGCCGTTCTTGCGCCGGTCCCACAACTCTCCGTCCCAGCGACCCTCGGCATGCAGAGTGGTCCACATCTGCTCGTAGAATTCGCTGTCCTGGCGTCCGGATTTCATCATGGCAGGAGTGTTTCCGATCACCTCATCCGTCTCATAGCCGGTGATCTCGCAGAACGCCTGATTGACGCGCACGATGCGCGATTCGCTATCGGTGATGATGATGCCTTCATGCGTCTCGAACGCGGTCGCGGTTACGGCCTGCTGCAGTTCCCTGCCGACACGTTCGGTGATGTCGAGGTTCGTCGAGCGTACGCCGAGGATGTCGCCGTTGCTATCACGCACATCGCTGCACAGATGCTCCAGCCAGCGCAGCTCGCCATTGCGCGTCCGGATACGCACACGCAGCCGCTCCTGAAGTCCCTTCGCGTGCATGCGGTGTACATGCTCGCCCCACAAGTGATGATCATCGGCAATGACCAGCTCGTTCATCAGGGACGGCCGCGCATAGAAATCCTGCTGACGGTAACCGGTGACCTCCAGGCAGGAGGGAGACACATATTCGTAGACGCCGTCCTTGCGCTGGACGTAGATGAATTCCTGCGCCAGATCGGCCACGGCGCGGAAGATGTCCCTGCCCGCCAGCACCTCCTTGCGCAAGGCGATCAGGGTGGAGAGCATCAGGCCGATGGTGGTCCCCAACAGCGTCGGCACGATGAAATGACGCATCGTCGCCTGCGGATACACCAGAATCACTTGCGTCGTGGCAAATGCCAGAACGATAAGAATCCCGAGCGCGGTAAAACGCAGGTAGACACTGTGATGCTTTCTCAGGAAAGGCAATAACTCCATCACACCTCCGCAAGACCGAACTGCCTCTGTGTCCCGGCAAGCAGTCCATCCGGCAAACCAGGGCGCGGATACTATACTCGTCAGACCTCGTTCAGTCTGTTACTCCTCCAGGGCATTCACCTTGCGGTAAAGCCAGCCGCCCAGATACAGGCTACCGCCCACCACCAGCAGGCTGGCAATGCGGATCAGCGGCGTGGCCGCGGCGATGTCATAGAGGAACACCTTGAACACCGAGGCGGTGAAGATCAGCAGCGAAGACTGCCCCAGCATCTTGTCGCGACGTTGCAACGACAGGAACAGGCAGCCCAGCGCCAGCGCGCCCCACAGCAGCGAGACCAGCAGGCGACTATCGAACATCTGGATCGCCCAGACCATGACGGCGATATGAGCCGCGTACAGCGCAATCATGCCCGCATCTCGTAGCGCGGTATCCCGGCGCAGGAAGTAATACGCCAGATACAGTTCGGCCGCATAACAAATGCCGAGCAGATCATGCATGGGTACGTTGCCGGAAGCCGCCATCAGCGCATGTCCGGTGAAAAGGCTCAGATAGTTGGCGAAGAAGATCAGCCCGATCGCACCCCACAGCGGCATGCCGGGCGCTTTCATGTCACCGCGCATGACGGCATATGCGGCGATCAACGGCACCAGCAGCAACCCCACCCAGGGCGCCCACTCCGCCGGCACCGATTCGATGTAGCCCGCATGCAGCAGCACCAACGCGACATAGGCGCTCAGCAGCATGCGGCCGCCTTCCAGCGCGGTGCCACGCACGCGCGCCACAATGAAATAGCTGGCCAGCAGGATCGCCGCGCTGGCGATCGCCACCCAGGGTGCCAGTTCGGGCACGTGCTGATGCAGGATGTGGTACTGCACGAAATAGAACAGCACCAACGCGGGGAGGTGGCGCAGGGCGTCGTCCCGCGACATCGGCGCGATGCGCGCGCTGAACGCCGAAGCGGCAGCGACGAAGATCAGGAAGTGCACGGTCTGGAACACCAGCGCCTCCAGCCATGCCTCAGGCATCGCGGCATGCCATTTCAGGTCGAAGATCACCAGCGCCAGATACATCGCCAGAATGTAGACGCTGCGCTGGGCTACCCGGATCGAGAACACCGAGAACACCGCGCTCCAGCAGGCGAAATAGACGATCAGGTCGACGATGGAATAACCGGCATCGCCGAGGAACAGCGGCGCAGTGTAGGAACCCACCACTGCGAACAACGCATACATCTCGTTCAGGAACATGCGGTTGAGCCACAGCGAGACGAGGCAGACTGCGATGATGCCGCTGGTGGCGAAGGTGGTGTCGACGAGGTGGTAGTAGTTGTGCGCGCCGTACATGGACAGGAACAGGATCACCACGCCCGCCGCCGGCAGCAGGCTGGCGTAGTGCATGTCCTTGCTGCGCAGCAGCAGGCCGATAGTTATCAGGGCAACACCGCCCAGCATGGCCAGCAGCACCTGGCGCACCGGCGTCAGCCAGCCCGCATCGACGGCCAGCACCACCAGATAGATCGCGGCCAATACCAGTGCAGTGGCCCCGGCCCAGCCCAGGATGCTGGTAACCGGGAAAGAAGTATCGACACGCCTGGCAGCACTGTCGGCAAGAGGTCTGGAAAAAGCGGGCGGCGGCACCGGCTCGACCCTGGGGGCAGGAGCTTGCGCTGCGGGTGCCTGAACCGGTACTGGCGCAGGAGTCTGCGGCGCGGTCGATCTTAGGAAACGTTCTATCGCCGTCAGGCGGGATTCGATACTGGCCAGCCGTTCTTCCGTGTTCATCTCAACCTGCCTCCAAAAGGAATTCCGCTACTCGGCGAAAACAGACTTGTCCCGCTACTCCTTGGGCCAGTACGCCGTGGCGATGCCCTCGCCCAGATCGGCCTCGATCAGGCGGCGGCGCACTTCGAGCAGGCGCGCGATCAGCGCGGGTTCGGCTGCGCCGTAGGCATCGGCGTCCGGCGTGCGGTTCACCACTACGCCCAGCAACTCGGTGATCGCGTTGCCGATGGAGTTCTGGCTGATGGTCACGATCAATTTGCCCGCATCGTTGCGGTAGATGAGTTGCTTGAACGCGGGCTGCCAGCGGATGGCATTGGCGTACTTCGCATCGACGATGCAGTGGTCGCGCACCTTTTTCGCCGTCTTCATGAAGTCGTTGTCAAACAGCAACACGCTCTCCACCTGCTCGGGAAAATACACGTCCGCCAGCATGGGCGAGTTACGCGACGAGACCTGCGAGAAGAAGGTGCGGTAGAAATCGATGAAGCCTTTCAGCACCTCGTCGTATTCCTTCCAGAACTGCACATCCCTGAGCGCTTGCGCACCGCCCTGTATCTCCCAGCTCGGCAGCCCCTGCGGGTAGCCGGTCAGGCCGATGCGCGCATCGGCCTCGCTGGCGGGCTTGAGTATCCGCAGATCCAGTGCCTTGTCGAAGAAGGCGCGATAGACATCGCGCATGTAGGCCTGGAACAGGCTGTGCTGGCCGCCGTCGGTGAGGTTGGGATTATTGGCGTCGGCCGGCTTGGCGTCGCGCAACGTCGCCATCGGAAACACGATGAAATGGTTGTGCAGCATGCGGATACTGGGCACGCCGGGCGAAGTCAGCGGCCAGGTCGCGTCCAGACTCGCCTCGCCCGCCATGACCAGCGCTTCCGCCGGATCGGGATACTGCTCCAGCATGTAGTCGATGATGATCTGGTTCATGCGGTTCCACACATGCTTCACGTTCTCCGCCACCTGCGTGCGCCGCACTGGCCGCCCGAGCGGGTTGAGGATGGAATTGGACGTGTTGTGGATGATGGAACAGTCGAACTCGTTGCTGTGCCCCAGCGCCTTGCGGTACAGCAGCAGGTCTTCGCGGTTCTGCAACAGGCCGTTGTTGTTGACCAGATCGTTGAGATTCTCGGTGCTGTTGAAGAATTCGTTGGGTTTCATCCCCTCCGGCACCGTCAACGGGATGGCGCGGAAAGGAGTGTTGATTTCGCGTGGAGCGGATTGCATCTGCTGTTTCCTTTGGTTGAAGAGTGTCCGGTCACGTGCCGGATGGCACATGCCGAACGGAGTGGTTGAACATCATGGGATCATTTCCGTACTACAGGGTCGCATCCGTCCTGCGCAGGCGATCGGCGATCACGCGCATGACATGCAGGGCGAAGTTGGGGGTCTGCTGCACCAGAAAGCTGAAACGCTTGCGGTCAATGGGCAACAGCGTGCTGTCGGTCTTGGCGATGACCGTGGCCGAGCGCGCACCGTCGTCTATCATCGCCATCTCGCCGACGATGGCTCCGGCTTCCGCCGCCTCCACCACCTTGTTGTTTATGACGATCATGACTGTGCCGGACATGACGACATACATCTGGTCGCCGCTCTCGCCCTGATTGAACAGGGTCTGACCATCCTTCAACACCAGGAGATCGGTTTCGTGCCGGAACAGTTCTGCCAGATTCATGAAGAACCCCATCGCAAATTGTCGATGGCGCGATTCTATCCGGAAATCCGTGACGGCAGCATGGGAAGGTGTGCGGACCGGAGTGGAAGCCGGCCGCGGAATGGCATGGACCGGGCCCTCCTGCGGAGAGCCCGGTCCATGGAAGATCAGTTGTTCTTTGCGCCCTGCTTGACCCAGTTGCGCATCAGC
This sequence comes from Gammaproteobacteria bacterium, assembly GCA_018813765.1. Taxonomy (GTDB): domain Bacteria; phylum Pseudomonadota; class Gammaproteobacteria; order Burkholderiales; family Gallionellaceae; genus Sideroxyarcus. Next base: position 109,624 of record JAHJBC010000002.1, read on the forward strand.
AGGATGTACTGGCGATCCAGCGTGCCCTCCGCATTCAGCCCCATCGGCATCTTCAGCCCCTTGTTGGTGCCGGTCAGCAGCTTGGTGAAGGTGCTGGAAGCGCTGTCGCCGGGGATCACCACCTTGCCGAACACAGTGCCCTTCATCAGCGTCTCATAGGAAGTCAGGTCCAGCCCGCTCTTCAGGTAACCGCTGGCACCCGGCTGGTGACAACTGATGCAATGGTCACGCAGGATGGGCTGTATATCGTTCTTGAAGCTCACTTCACCGGATTTCGTTGCCTTCATCGCGTTTTTCGCCGGTGCCATCGCAGCGTCTTCTGCCGCTGCGCCAAAGGTAGCCAGTGCCAGCACGATGCTGCCCAGCAATATCTTATTGTTCATACAACCTCCCCGAAAGTTATTTTCCCGACCGGTCTTGTGGCAAAACCGGGCGACCTGCAGTACAACAATGGCCGCTGCAACTACCGTATAAAAGGCTCCAGAAAACCTTCCCGGAACGACAGCGTCCTCCGGTATCGATACTACGCAACGCCCGTGGTTTATACAAGGCACGCCCACATTCCAAACATGGAAATGCGGGAGCGGATGAAGATCAGGCCGTTTCCACCTCGAAGAACTGATAGCGACCGCACCCTTTCGCCTTGGCGCGATACATGGCGGCATCGGCCTTTCTGAGCAAGGTATCCATGTCGTCGGCATCGTCGGGGAAGAAACAGATGCCAATGCTGGGACTGGTCCGCAACCCGGCGCCGTCGATCAGGTACGGGGCGGACAGGGACTTCACGATCTTTTCCGCCAGGGTGGTGGCGGCGTCAAGGGAATCCGCCGCATTGAACACCACAACAAACTCGTCGCCGCCCAGACGCGCGACGATGTCGGATTCGCGCACCATCTCCGTCAACCTGCCCGCCACCTCAATCAGCAACCTGTCGCCGACAGGATGCCCCAGCGTATCGTTGATCTGCTTGAATTTGTCGAGGTCGATCAGCATCAGCGCGAAACGTGTCTGCTCACGCCGCGCGAGCGCGATCATCTGTCCAAGGCGCTCCTGCATGCTGTAACGGTTGGCCAACATGGTCAGCGGATCGTGATACGCCAGTTCGAGCATGCGGCTCTCGGCTTCCTTGCGTTCGGTGATGTCGATGAAGTTGCCGATATAGTTGGTGACCTTGCCGTCCGCATCATGGACGGCGGTGATGGTCAGCCATTTCGGGAACGCAGAGCCATCCCGTCGCCGATCCCATATCTCGCCGCTCCAATGCCCTTCCCGCAGCAGGATGTCCCACATCTGCCGGTAGAACTCGCAGTCATGCCGCCCCGACTTGAACAGCGAAGGACGCTTCCCCAGCACCTCCCCGGGTTCATATCCGGTGATATGCGTGAATGCCCGGTTGACGCGGATGATGTTGGATTTCTCATCGGTGATGAGGATCGCCTCCTGCGCGTCGAACGCGGTCGCGGCGATGCGCAGATACTGCTCGGCCTGCTTGCGCTTCTCCACCATGTGGGTGAAGCTCTCGATCAACACCCCCACATCGGCCCCGTCCGAGCCCACGTCGGGCGGAACAAAAGGTTCGCCGTTGCCGTATTCTTCCACTGCATCGGCGAGTTGCGACAACGGCCGGCTGACGCGCCTGGCCGCGAAATTCGCCGCAGCCAGCGCCAGCAGCATCACGCCGAGCATGAACCAGAGGGTATTGTCGAGCACCCGGTCCAGAGAACGCTCCAGCCTGGCGTTGTTGTAGCCGACATGCAGGTGTGCATCGAGTCCATCCAGCAGCGGGTAGGAGAAATCGTCGACCTCTTTCCCGTCCAGCATCACGCTGGCATGCGCGCCTTCCGCTGAAGGGGCATGGAGCGCATGACTCAGTTCCTGCGGCGGCTGGTCGGGCCAGGTCGAAGCGAACACCTCGCCGTTGAAACCGATGAGCATGATATAGCTGATGTCATCGTTGCCTTTTGCAATGCTGCGCAGCGTGTTGCGCACCCTGGAAAAACGCCCCTCCAGCGTGTCGGCGAACACCGATTTGGCGATCGCCGCCGTCAGCGTCCTGGCCGCTTCCTCGTTCGCACGCAGATTGTCCTCCACACGCGTATTCCAGGTGAACCAGCTGGACACCAGCGTGCCTGCCAGAACGAAGGCCATCAGCAATAACGTGATGCGCGCATAGAGTGACATCGAATCCCCTGCGACTTGTGGTCGCGCCCCTTTCTATCTCTCGACAAAGTCGCGGAAGCCCGCCTTGCGCGCGGCTGCTTCCATGCGCCGCACATCGTTGTAGTTGCTGTCGTCCGGCGATGCGAAATGTGACAACAGCGCCTTGTCCAGGATCTTCCTGCCCTGCAGATCGTTGTGCATGTCGAGCAGCGCCTGCTGCAACTGCAAACCCAGCGCCGGATCGGCCTTGCTGCTCAGCACCACCGGCGGGATGCCGGCGCCGCCGGGGAACAGTTGCTCGATGATCCTGACATTGAGCGCGTCGGCATTGCCGATGGAACGGTCATAGTCCAACACCAGCGAATCGACCGAACTGGCATCGACGATCCCCTGCGACACCAGACGGATGGATTCCTCGTGCGAACCCGAGACCAGCACCCTGGAGAACCAGTCTTCCCAACTTTTCGCCCCGAGCTGCACCAGCTTGTAGCGCGGCATGTTGTAGCCGGAGTTGCTGTTGGTTTCGCTGAAGGCATAGGACTTGCCCTTGAGATCAGCCCAGCTCTGCAGCGGCGAATCCTTGCGCACGATGGTGTAGGAATAGTATTTTCCCGGCGTGTTCTCGTAGCCGGAGGTGGCATCCGCGAAGCGTCCGCTACGCGTGGCGACCACCGGGATGGCCAGCAGCGTATATTTCCCTTCGCTGGACTTGTGGGTGTAGGGCAGGCCGCACACGAAGCCTACCTGGATGATGCCGCGATCCAACAGCATGTCGGCCTCGCTGTAAGAGGCCCCGGACACGACTACCGCCTTGCGCCCTATCTTGCCGGCGACATAGTCGGCGATCTCGCGGTACACGGGCATGCCGCTCTCGGAAACGAAAGCGGCCGTGACGACCATCTTCACGTCTTTGCCGTTGGGCGCATCGGCCCAGGAACAGCCGACCCACAGCATGGCGATTGCCAGCCAGAATCTCATCTTCACACCCTCCACCCGCCGGTCCTTTCATCACGACTCATGCAGCTCGCGTGAGGACTCGGCAATACTATTTTCAGTTCCGCTCCTTGTGATTCTGGCGGATATCTGTTGCAGCGCCGGATTCTGCCCATTGCAACACGCATGCGCAATGCCGGAAGGCCTAGTGCCCGAACGCTATGGTTGGTTAAGAGACCCGCGATGCCGCTCAGCTATCCGCGAGTTTCACCGCAGCCCGTGCGCTCGCCTTGTCGATCTCTATCGACACTTCGCAATACTCGTCGATCGCGCTCTCGATGCCCGGATCGCCCGCGCAACTGCAACCGCCGGTCTCGCCCTGATACATGATCCCGGCCTGCACCCGGATACTCCCGTCGTGTTCTTCGACGCTGTTCACCAGCACTGTGAACGGAGCCGCCGCCACCGAACTGCTGAAAGACAGGCCCTGCTGCAAAGGCAGGCTATCCGCAGGCAGCGCCTCCAGCTCGCGTTTGAGCACGGCGGCGAACACCGGCTGATCCCAGACTTGCATGGCCGCAGCCAGCCGTATCGCGTGCGTGTCCCGCTTCGCGCTCATTCCGGGGCACCCTGCCACAGCATGTCGTAGCCAAGCTCCTTGCTGTCGGTACACAGTTTGCCCAGTGCCGCGAACTTGTCCCGGAACGTCTTGTCGGCATGCGACTTCTCATGCTCCTCGAACGACTTCCAGTAGGTCACGATGGCGATATGTTTCTCCGCTGCACGAGACGAACTGAGCGAACCTTCGTCCGACACGAAACCGGAGAAATCGAACACCTGACCGGCGATGAAACCGCCCTTGTCGCCGCCGTAGGTGTCCTTCACGACGTTGCACATCTCGGCCAGCGCCAGTTCGACATCTTCGAAGGGGACATCCGGCTTGATCGTGGCGGTGTTGAACAACATCTTCGCCCCGAACGGGATGGTGATAGGTGAATACATGACATGCCTCCTTCCGTAATCGAATGAGGCGCCCATGGGCATCCCATCCTTTCCATAATGAACAGCATGGAGGAATCATATAGAAGTAAGGCATGAGTTGCACGCCAACTCGCGCAATACCCGCACCGACAGGAGATATTCAGATCAGGCGCGCGCCAGCGCCTGCAACACCGACTTGAGCAGCATCCAGCAGCGTGCAACGGACGCGACTTCCACCTTCTCGCCCGGCGCATGCGCGCCGCGAATGTCCGGCCCGAACGAGATCATGTCGAGTTGCGGATGGCTGGCCGCGAGCAGGCCACATTCCAGTCCCGCATGGATCACCTGAAGCGAAGCAGCTTGTCCGAACTCTTCGCTGTATACCCGCTGGCAAAGCGCGAGCAGTTTCGATGAGGGGTTCGGCGTCCAGCCCGGATAGGCGCCGTCCTTCCATGCCTGCAAGCCGTAACTTTCCGCATAGGACACCAGCTTGTCGGCCAGCGCATCGGCGCGCCCGTCATGCAGCGAGCGCACCTTGAAAGTCGCCTTGAACGCCCCCTGCAACAGACTCGCCACACCGAGATTGTCCGAGGTATCCACCACGCCGGGGAAATCGTCGCTCATCTGTGCGACACCGTTGGCGGCAATATCGAGGAAGGCGAACAGACGGTCGCGTTCCTCCTGCTGGACAGCACTGCCCAGCGGCATCTCGTCCAGTTCGTATTTGAAGAACACATTCGCATCCGTATCGGCAAAACGCTGCCGCCATGCCGCCAGCCGGTGCTCCGCCCATTCATCCATGCCTGCCACCGCCGCCGCAGGTACAGCACACACCGCGAACGCCTCACGCGGGATGGCATTGCGCGCGGTGCCTCCATTAAACTCGATCAGGCGCATGTCGGTATGCGTGGACAGATCGCGTAGCGCCTCGGCCAGCAGCCTGATGGCATTGCCGCGCCCGAGATGGATGTCGATGCCGGAATGGCCGCCGCGCAGGCCGGACACATCGAACCTGAGGATTGCGTAATCGGACGGCACTGCCTCCATGACACAAGCATGCTGCAACTCAACATCCACACCACCCGCACAGCCGAGATAGAAATGGCCCCACTCCTCGGTATCGAGGTTGATGAGTTGCGTACCTTGCAAAGTGCCGGGCGCGAGGCCGCGCGCGCCGTCCATGCCCGACTCCTCGTTCACGGTGAGCAACACTTCGATGGAAGGATGAACCAGCTCCGGTTCTTCCAGCGCAGCCAACGCCAGCGCCACACCGATACCGTTGTCCGCGCCCAGCGTGGTGTTCTCCGCCACCACCCAGCCGTCGCGTACCGCGGCAGAGATCGCATCGCACGCGAAGTCGTGCTGTGTCCCGGCGTTCACCTGGCACACCATGTCGAGATGTCCCTGCAGGATCACACCGGGAGCGGATTCACAGCCGGGGCTGGCGGGTTTCTTCAGGATGAGATTGCCTGCCGCATCGACCTCATGCGCGATGCCGTGCGACACGGCCCAGTCGATCAGATGCTGGCGCAGCGCAGCTTCCTGATACGAAGCACGCGGGATGGCGCATAGCGTGGAAAAGTGCGACCAAACGAGAGCGGGGGATAAATCCTGAAATTTATTCTGGCTGGGCATAGATCGAAACAGCCCGAAACCGGGCGATATTGCACGAAGGTACTGGCTGGGATTATATCAACTAGAACAAATCCCAGATTGCGCTATCGAACTGGGAGCAATCGATATCACAATCTGGAATTGACAAGCGGGAGTCTGTCGCAATGATGCTTCAGAAGAAGAACATCGAAACTAGACTGACCGAAAAGCCGCTCAGCGTGCTAACAGCGTTGCCCCCGGAAAACGTATATGTGTGTTCCATCATCTTCGTATAGTCCAGCGAACCACGCAAAGACACCCTGTTTGAAACATCCATAGTCGCCATAAGCCCGGCAGAATAATAGGTGGACGAAGGATATGTAGTTCCTGCCGTCGTACTCGACCCCGTTGTAAAATATCCGACATACGGAGCAAGCGTGGTCGAGGCGTTGATGGCACTTTCCAGACAGACTTTGAAATGCTTGCTGCGGCCAAACGTCGTTTTCACACCGGCTGAAGTCTTTTCTCCCCCACTGTATACCTTGGCATCGAACACAACATCGCCGATCGATGTCGGCAGGCCAACCGAAGTGCCGATTCCGGTTTCGGTATATCCACGCCCGTTTTTTCCCTTGGTTCCGGTAACGGTGACCACCCCATTGACCGATTGCTCACTCGTGCCTGAACTCGAAGCAGCCGTGGACGGTGAGACATAGCCGGCCAAATTCCAGTTGAATCCATTGGCCTGCTTGTTCATCAACTGATAGTTCGCTGCAAAACCGACATCCCCCTCCCCTTCATACTGATAAGTGCTTTTATACTGATTCCCCCCAGAACTGTACTCGGAAGTGCCCTTAGAGCTCCGCGCCAGCGGGAACGCCAGCGCAACATCGAAACGATCCGTCAGACCGTAGACATAATCAAGCGTCAAGTTACTGGATGAACTCTTGATATCGTAGGTTGTGATTGTGCCAAGGAGGGTATATTTCGATTGCCCGCTCCACTGGTACAATCCCAGCGACACATCGAATCTGCTATTACCGCTACCCTGCGTATCCATCAGACGCGTCTTGTTCGCCGCCGCCGCATTGCCTGCAAACATTGAAACTGCCAACATTCCAAATAGTAAATTGCCAAATTTCATGATTTCTCTTTCACTTGGGGATCAATACTTCAACGCTTAAACGGCATGGTGTCGAACCCTAGATCAGGGATGGCGCGCAGCACGGCGAAATGCCCCACTCCGTAACAACGGGAAGAGTGGAAGACACGCTGCTCATCAGCGCCATTTATCCAACAATTTTCCCGCATCCTGTTTCAGCTTCTTCTTCTGCGAATCCACGACTGCGTTCTTGCGCTTGTCCAGATCCTTGCGTGCGGCATCCAGCTCGGCGCGCAGCTTGTCCACCTGCGCCTGTGGCTTGGCCAGTGCGTCCTTGAGCTGGGACTCGATCTCTTTCTGGCGCGCCTGCAAACGTTGCCGCTGCTCGCCGATCTGCGCATCGACCATGGCCTGGATGCGTTTCTTCGCCTCGTCCATCTTGGCTTGCAGGTAGCGCCCCATGCCCTTGACCATCGCATCGCCCAGGTTAGAAGACAGCTTCCAGTCCAGGTCGCTCCAGGTGCCGCTCACGCGCGCATCCATGGTCACGGCATCCAGTCCCGACAGCGATGCCGCCATCATCTCGCGCACCACCGTGGTCTTTGCGCTGGTCTCGAACGCAGCCGCGCCGAAGCGGCTGGACATGCGCAGGTCCACCTTGTCGCCGCGCAGTTCACCGCTGACCCCGCTCGCCACATCCGCCTTGCTGAACGCCAGCTTCACGCTGTCGCTGTCCACCAGCGTGCGGCCCGCCAGCGCATAACTGCCCACCTCGAAACTCAAACGTTCCAGCGGCACCTCTTTGCGATGATCGACCAGCAGTTCCGCTTTCACGCCGTTGATACCCTGTTGCGGGAAGTTGCCCTTCAGCAACGCCTGCATCGGCTTACCGGTCAATGCCTGGTCGGTCGCCACATCCAGTATCTCGCCGGAGAGTCCCTTGCCGCCCGGCAGGGTCGAAGTGACCGCCGCGCGCCGCAGCCAGAACGCGGGATAGGCCTTGGGCCGGCCGAATGCATAATCATGTCCCTTGTGTATCTGCTTGGGCGCGACTTTCTTCGCCCCTTTGGCCGGCATGTACTGGCGTGCCTGCTCCATGTAGCCCTTGCCCTGTTGCAGCTTGCCCAGCACATCCATGCCGAACAGCGCGCGCGACAGCGTGGCCGCATCCAGCGACGGCAGTTTCAGGCGCGCCTGCAATCCTTGCACATCCTCGCGCATCACCTTCTCCAGGTCGGTGAACGAAGTGCGCAGCGTTCCCATGTCACCGCCCAGTTTGCCGCCCGCCTCGCCCACCGGTTTGGACAGCGCATCGAACTCGTCGCGTATGGCTTGCAGTTCCTTCACCGAGGCCTGCACCTGCATCACATCCTTGAAGTCCTTGGTCTGCACCTTGGACAACCGCGTGCGCAGCGCATTGAAATCCTCGCTCCTCGGCAGGGCCGCGATGCGCTCGCGCCACTGCTGCTCCATCTCGTCCTGCGACTTCTTCAGCTCGTCGAGGAAGGCGCCGCTCTTCAGATCGCTCCCCGCCACCTTCAACTGCCCGGACGGATCGGCGCCCGCCGCAATGGCGGCGAGATCGCCCACCACGTTGCCGGAGAACTCCTGCTTCATCTGTTCCAGCATCTTGTCGGTGGCGCTGGGGCCTTCGGCCTGCTCCGGTTCCGGCGGCAGCACATAGCCCGCGCGCTGACGCGCCGTGGCGACCTGCACATCCTCGATCACCGCCTCGTCGATCATGACCTTGCCGCGCAGCAAGGCATCCCACAACATGCGGAAACGTATCTGCCCGATCTCGACGCGGTTCTGCATTGGCTGCGCCGGGTCGGTCATCTGCACCCCCGCGATCAATACAGAGGCCTTGAACACGCTGGTCTTCACCGTGGCGATGTCCACCTCGGCACCGTTGCCCTGGGTGGCGGCATATTCCAGCCCGCGTCGCAGATGGCTGTCGAAGAACAGCGAGAAATACGCGACGATCAGCCCGACCACGATGGCCAGCGGAACGATGGCCTCGAAGCGGATCGGGCCCTGCTTTTTCACCGGCTTATCCGTGGAGTTTTTCATAGGTCGCGTACCATTTGAAGAATGAAGTGCCGCTCCACAACTTCCAGAACGGGCTGCTCTTGAAGCGCTCCACCACTTTCACGCGGTATGCCACGATCAGACGTTTACTGCCGAAGAACACCAGCGGCGCGAGCAGGATGCTGACCACTCCCGCCCCCATCACCACGCTGTTGTAAAAACGCGTGAGCGGAACCAGCGGCATGTTGTACAGCGTGGTGAAGGTCGGGCGCAGCGCCTCGGCTTCGAGGATGGCGGAGCCGATCTGGTGCGACACCGGATCGAACAGCCAGGCCAGCATGGCGAAGAAGAACGCCGAGGTAAGCGCCGCGCCGATCTGGATACGGAACAGAAACATGCATACAAACACCAGCAAGGCCTGCAAGGACAACATCGGCGCGAAGCCGAGGATCAGGCCGCAGGCCACGCCTGCCGCGATCTGGTTGGTGCCGGTGTCGGAATTGAGCAGGCGTATCAGCGCGAACAGTTGCTTGAGCAATAAGGTCATCGAAAGACACTCCCGGAAGTTGATGGGGTGATTTTAATCGCCATGACAGGAAAACACATCCTGCCGAAGCATGCGCTCAGAACAGGGGCGTTGTCTCGGGCTGCAACAGTTCGTCCGCCTGTCTGAACGCCTGTTCCGCCCCGGCAGAATCGCCCTGACCCACGCGGGCCTTGCCGATCACGCGCCAGTTCGCGGCCAGCAACTGCGGTTCGCCACCGGCGAAACTGATCGACTTCTTCGCAAGCGAGACCGCCTGCGCATACTGCCCCTGGGCGAGGCGCAAGCGGGCCAGTTCGTTCCACAGCCAGGCGTTGCGCGGCTCGATGCGCAACGCGCGTTCCAGCGACGCGCCGGCCGCTTCGCGTTTTCCCGCCGCACTGTCGAGTTGCGCGCGGTCCAGCAATGCGACGACGGCGCGGTTGACCGACATCACCGGCCGCGGCTCCGGCTCGACTACGATGTCGCCCTCAGCGGGGGGTACGATCATCCCGTCCGGTGTGGCTGTGTCGGGCAAAGTGGGCGTAGTGGATGCCTGCGGCGGCACGCTCGCACATCCGGCGAGCAGCGATGCCGCAACGAAAAACAGTAAAAATCTTTTCATCAGTCGAGCAACCTCTGTATCCAGTTTTTCTTCTCCGGCTCCGGCTTGGGCTCGGGCTTGTCTTCGGTCTTCTCACCGGGCTTCTCTTCCGGCCTGGCGATCATGTCGCCAAAGGTGGTCAGTATATCCGTGAGCGCCCCCGGGCAGGACTCCGTAACGTCCGGTTCCGATCCCCTGACGAACGGGATCGCCACGGTCGCGGCGCATTCCCGGTCATAGCGCAGGCCGCTGACCGGGTCGATATGTGCCAGTTCGATGTCTTCCGGCACGGCGGGTTGCAGCGGCTCGGGGTCGAGGTTCTTCATCATCTCGCCCCACACCGTCATCGCGCCGGACGAGCCGGTCAGCCCCGAGGGCAAATTGTCGTCGCGCCCCACCCACACCACCGCCACGCGGTCCCCGGTGTAACCCGCGAACCAGCTGTCGCGCAAATCATCGGTGGTGCCGGTCTTGCCGGCCGCGTTCAGTTCGGCGGGCAGCCAGTTGACCAGCCCCTGCGCGGTGCCCTCGCGCACCACGCCCTGCAATGCATGCGTCAGCAGATAGACCGGCGCCGCTGCCGCCACAGGTTCGACGTTGAGCGGATAGCGCTGCAACGGCTTGCCCTCGACATCGACCACTTCGCGGATGGCGCGCAGCGGCGTGCGGAAACCGCCGTCGGCAAAGGTCTGGTAGAGCTGCGCCACTTCCACCGGCGACAGCTCGAACGCGCCGAGCAGCGACGAGGCGAACGACGGCGGCCGCCGCTCGATGCCGTACAGCGGCAGCTTGTCGAGCACATTGTCGATGCCGAGCTCGATGCCGAGGCGCGCGGTGGACACGTTATAGGAATGCGCCAGTGCGGTACGCAGCGGCACCTGATCGTGGAATTTCTTGTCGTAATTCTGCGGCTTCCAGTCGGTCGTGCCGGGCTGCTTCCACACCAGCGGACTGTCGTCCAGCGGCGTGAGCAGCGTATAGCTGTCCGGATTCTCCAGCGCGCTCAGGTACACGATGGGTTTGGCGAGCGAACCGATGGGGCGCATCGCATCCACTGCGCGATTGAACCCGGCATAACGCGCCTCGCGCCCGCCCACCAGCGCGAGCAGTTCGCCGTTCTGCGTGCTGCTCACCACCACCGCGCCTTCCAGCGTGTTCGCGTCCATCCTGCGCGCTTTCTCGATCTGCTTGAGTCGCCCAGCCAATGCCAGCTCTGCATGGCGCTGCACGCGCGGGTCCAGCGTGGTGAAGATACGCAAACCCTCGCTGCGCAGGTCTTCCTCGCGATAGTCGCGCTGCAACTGGCGGTGCACCAGTTGCAGGAAAGCCGGATACGGCGAGGTGCCGCTGGGGGGGCGATGGATCACGCCCAACGGTTTCTGCCGCGCCTCGACGAACTGCGCCTGCGTGATGGCGTTCAGCTTCACCATCTCCTGCAGCACGATGTTGCGCCGTTGCAGCACCAGCTCCGGCTTCTTGCGCGGATCGTACACCGTCGGTCCCTTGACCATGCCGACCAGCGTCGCGAGTTCCTGCAGTTCCAGCCGCTCCAGCGGACGGTCGAAATAGAAATGGCTGGCCAGACCGAAACCGTGGATGGCGCGCGTCGCATCCTGCCCGAGGAAGATCTCGTTGAGATAGGTCTCGAGGATCTCGTCCTTGCCGTAGTGCATCTCCAGCAGCATCGCCATCAGCACCTCGGTGCCCTTGCGCGTCAGCGTGCGTTCCGAAGTCAGGAAGAAGTTCTTCACCAGTTGCTGGGTCAGCGTGCTGCCGCCCTCGATGCGCTGCCCGCTGAGCGTCTTGTACAGCGCGCGTGCGATGCCGCGCGGGTCTATGCCCCAGTGCGTATAGAACTTGCGATCCTCGATGGAGACCAGCGCGTCGATCAGCGGTTTCGGCACCTGGTCCAGCCGCAACAACGCGCGGTCCTCGTTGTGGCCGGGATAGATGCCACCGATCAGCGGCGGCTCCAGGCGCAACAGCGCCAGATCGGCATCTTCCTTGTCGCGCTCCTGCAACAGCGTCACCCTGCCCTCGGCAAAGCCGATGCGCAGGGGTTGCGCCTTCTGCAATCCGTCGCCGAACACGAAATCGCGGCTGGTGAATTCGAATCCTTCAAGGGTATGTCTGTAGGTCGCCGGCTCGTTCGGTTCAGGATTCTCGTGATAGCCGACCGTTTTGATCTCTTCCAGGAATTGCTCGGGAGTCAGCTTCAGGCCCGGATACACCTCCAGCGCGCGGCCGTACACGCGCGCCGGCAGCGCAAACTTGCGCCCCTCGAAAGCTTCGCGGATGGTGACATCGAGGTAGAAGACGTAGCCGGACAATCCCAGCGCCAGCAGCAGCACGGTCAGGCGTATCGCCCTGGCATGCGATTTCAGGAAATTGAACAAAAAGAGAACTGCGTTCCGGGGAAAAGCGGGCAACTTCATTAGGTATCTACCTGCGAAATGGCGACAATCGGCTCATTGTATATGCGCTACAGGCACGCAGTCGAGGCATAATCCGTTGCGGATTTCCCGACCCGCGGGTATCGTTGCCCGCGGATGCCGCACGGCGCCGTCCTCATCCTTCAACTGACAAGGAGCACGTGAAATGAAAAGAACGATCCCGGCTTCGATATTGTTCGTCCTCTGCTGTCTGGCAGCCCCCCTCGCTTGCGCCGAAGAGATGAAGCTGGAACTCAAGCCCGGCGCCACCATGAAGGAAGTGCTGGCCGAGCAAACCGGCAAGCGCGTCGCGCTCAGGCTGGCTTCCGGCGAAGAGGTCGAAGGCACCGTGACCTCGGTCGGCAACTCGCTGGCGCACCTCTCGCGTCTGGCAGGCCGCGACTTCTACGACGCCGTAGTCAGCATCGACCAGGTCAGCGCCGTACGCATCAAGGTGCGCGACAGGTAAGCCAAGGCAACCCATCCATGTCCAACCTCATCGAAGTCAACGACCTTCACTTCTCCTACGGCCCGCTCAAGGTGCTGAAGGGTATCAACCTCGCCATCCCGCGCGGCAAGATCGTCGGCATCATGGGCCCCAGCGGTTGCGGCAAGTCCACCCTGCTGCGCCACTTCGGCGGGCAATTGCGACCATCGCAGGGGCAGGTGAAATTCATGGGACAGGTGGTGCACGAACTCGATTCCGACGCGCTGTACAAGATGCGCCTGAAGATGGGCATGATGTTCCAGGTCAGCGGCCTGTTCACCGACCTGTCGGTCTACGACAACCTGGCCTTCCCGCTACGCGAGAACACCGACCTGCCGGAAGAAGTCATCCGCGACCTGGTACTGATGAAGCTGAACGCGGTCGGGCTGCGCAATGCCCACAAGCTGATGCCCAGCGAACTCTCTGGCGGCATGGAGCGGCGCGTGGCGCTGGCGCGCGCGACCGCCACCGACCCGGCGCTGATCATCTATGACGAGCCTTTCGCCGGACTCGACCCGATCTCGCTCAACACCATCGCCAACCTGATCCGCACGCTCAACGATGCGCTCGGCACCACCTCCATCGTGGTGACCTACGACCTGATGGCCTCGCTCAAGGTCGTCGACCACCTGTTCTTCATCCACAATGGCGTGATTGCGGCACAAGGCAGCGTGGACGAGATGCTCAACTCGCAAGACCCCTTCGTCCACCAGTTCCTGCATGCCGAGCCGGACGGCCCGATCTCGTTCCAGTCTCCCGCCAATCCCTACGCACAGGACCTCGGCATGACAGACTGAGCATTTCAGTCCAGCGGCTTCTCCAGCACCTCGAATTCCAGCCCCATCACCTTGGGCAGGCCGAAGCGCGCATCACCATAGGGAAACGGCCTGAGTTCGCCGCTGCGGCGGTAGCCCCGCCGTTCGTACCAGCCGATCAATTCTGTCCGCAGCGTGATCACCTGCATTTGTATGCGCTTCGCGCCCCATTCCGAGCGGACGAATCGCTCCGCCTCGGCCATCAGAAGTCGTCCCAACCCCGCGCCCTGCAACACCGGCCTGATCACCAGCATGCCCAGGTAGGCCGTCGCGTCATCCACGCGTTCCACATGCACCGAACCGACGAGCTCGCCCGAACGCAGACACAACAGCAGCGCCGAACACTCACGCGCGATGAGTTGCGATATCTCCTGCGCGTCGGTGCGCTGGCCGCCGAGCAGGTCCGCCTCGGTGGTCCAGCCCGCACGGCTTGAATCGCCGCGGTAGGCGGAATTCACCAGCGCGGCGATGGCATCCGCATCGGCAACATCTGCGCGGCGGAAGGCAAGACCGGTACCGGTCGCAGAATTACTCAGAGAGGTGCTATCGCTCAAGCAGGTCTCATTCCTTGCGCACCTGGCCCGCTCGCAGATTCACCGATCCATCGGCCTGCTGGATGCCGTAGATGAAGAACAGCACCTCGATGCCGTCAATCGTGGCGATGGTGGGTTCGCCGACGACGATGACTTTGCCAGGCAGCGCACTGGCATCCGACTCAAGCAGGGTGACCGGTGCGTCCCAGGATGCCGCCCAACTCACCCCGCCGCCGTTATAGGCGTATGAGAGCAACCGGGTACCGTTGCGCAGGATCAGCTGCGAGCCGTCGAAGTACGGTTGCGTATCGCCGTAGCCGGTGGTGTTGAACGGGGGGAAATCGAGCGCGACCGGCGCATTCCATGAAGTGCCATTCCAGCTTGCGACATGGATGTACTGGTTCGCGGACGCTTGCGTCTCATCGTCGTAGAACAACAACGAAGGCGTGCTGCCGCTGTAGTACACATGCGGATTGCCGCGGTGACCGTCCGTGCCGGCGATGGTGGCTTTGTTCAGGACGAAATTGCCAATCTGCACCTTGCCCAACGCAACCGAATAGCTGGTCTCGCCCAGTGTCTGGGTAGCCCCGGGAGAGAGGTTGTAATCGTAAATATGGGCAAAGTCGCTCGCCGTGCCGGAATCCCTGGGGTCGTTGAACGCCGTGAACATGCGATAAGTGCCGTCGCCATTGGCCTTGATCGAAGGTCCCCACGGGGCGAAGCAGCCATCATTATTGGTGAACATGAATACGAACGGCTCCGCATAACTGCCATCAGCCTGCCGATGAAAACCGTACAGCGCAATCGGCGGGACAGGAAACAGTGCCGGATCGTAGTTGAGCGATGGACAGCCGTGGTGAATCGAACTCGCGCTCGTGACCCGGCTGGCGCCCGGCATGTTCGGGCGTTGCGGAGCGCTCACCGGTCCGAGTTGCGTCTGGCAATAGAGATCATTTGGATCATTCGGATCGCTGGGAGCAACAATGTGGGCAAGAATGCAGGAAAGCGTGACTGGATAATATTGCAGGAACAGATACTGCCCGTCGGGTGACACGGCCAGCGAATCCTGTGTACCGCCGGTATTCACCAGCCCGTCGACCGAGAACGGCTGGCCCCAGCCGCTGGCCACCTGCTCCATGACGATGGCCGTATGCGTCACGCTGACATCGCTGCCGGAAACCGTCGCCGCCAGGGTCACCTCGTACTCGCCGGTCTTTTGCACATCCGGCGTGACCGTCGCCTCATATTTACCGTCGCCGCGCAGCACAAGCGCAGAGAACGTGCCGCGAGTGGATGTCACTGCGGGCGCGGATGCAAAGTCAACGATTGTCCCGTTATCATCACTCAGCCAGACGATAGCCTTGAATGAGCCGTCGGCAGGTGCCGTGTTGCGGGTGAAATCAAGATGGGGTGTGAGGATGATCGGATCACCGGAATCGCCGGAACCGCCACAACTCGACATGACAAGGATCGTCGCTGCTGCCAGCAACCAGACCTTCAGTGGCACAGCAAATTTTTCGGACAAGAGTTTCATACCGGCCATCGCAAATCCTCCAGACCAAATCGCGACCAGTGATGCATTAATTATTCGGGGATGCCCATTATCGGGGTTTTCGGCAACGGCTGCTGCCGCAAAACACGCAACTCCCCCAGACAGAGATGGATGAACGCCAGCGCGACGTAAACAGGCGCAATCAGGTTCAGCAAAGGCACGAACTGCAACAGGCCGGCCAGCGCACCCAGCAGATACAGCTTCGGCGTGGCGCGCTCGATGACCAGCGCCATCTCGTCCGCACTCGCATGTTCGGCCAGCGCATCGTAACGGAACAGCCGCTGGTTAAGATAGGCCATCAGGACGATGGGCAGCACCAACGCAAGGGGCGAGAACAGCCACAGCGGCAAACTGACGACCCAGCCCGTGCAATACACCACCACGGCAATCAGCGCATTTGCCACATTGCCCGCCACCGTGCCGCCCTGCCTGCGCTCCAGTTCAGGATAATGTTTCCCGGCGACATGATCGACCATAGACGGCATCGCGAAGATCGCGGCGATCAGCAGCGCGGTCACATAGATCGCCGGCAGCAACAGCATCACCAGCACGGTGGCGATCAGGTAGTGCGACACGACAGCCCAGAAACCCTGCGCCATCCATTGCTCCAGCCCGGTCTGCTGCACCAGGCCGGTCAGCCCCTCCATCCAGCTTCCCCAGAAGACGAACGCCGCACCAACCCACAACACCACCGCCAGCAGCATGGGCCACAGCACCAGCGCCAGCATCCTGGGATGGAAGAACGATCTGAGTGCGGCGGCAAGCGCGGCGATGACACTGTTCATGTTTGTTCTCCGATAGATTCGAGGCGGGCTCGCCGTACCCGCATGCAGCTTATTCCGGTTTCTTGCCCTGCGCTCTTTTGGCTTTCATCCTGGCGATGAATCCCTCGTTGCGCGGCCATGAGCCGGTCTCCAGTCGCGTCATCACCGCCTCCAATCCACTGCGCGCAAACAAAAAGAGCACAACCGGCAACAGGATAGGCGCCAGCATCAGCAGCAGCAAGTTCTCGGTCCACCTGCGCGGACCCGCGAGACGGGGCGGCCCGCCCATGGCCTTCTGCAATACGACCACCACCATCAGCAGCAGAATGGCATTGGTGATCAGTGCCCCCATACCGAACGGGATGCGGCAGCCCAGTCCGGACATATCGCTTTTCCAGAACAGGATGCTTCCAGCGCAGACCCGCTCGCCCGCGCCGAAGGCGATCCAGTTGCCGAGCGCCGCCAGACCCGCGATCACCAGAATGGCCAGGATACCGTTGAACACAGGCCGTTCTGGTCCGGCCATCACCGCCAGCCCCGCTGCCACAAAAACGCCGCCGGCGGCGAGCCCAAGCCAGGGCGGTCCGTTGATGTCATCAGTGCCGAGCAGCCCGATATCGAAAGTCGCCAGCATCGGCATGATGCCAAACGCGACAAAGGTCAGGCCGAACCAGAAGCGGCCGCGCGGTGTCAGGGGAGTTTCAGATTCGGCCATGTTTCGTCCTCGAATGCAGCCCGCAGCAGTTGTCACGCCATTACGCGATTCCGCCCTTGCTCCTTCGCCCGGTACAGGGCCTGATCCGCACGCAGCAGCCAGTTGCCGGCGTCTTCGCCCGGTTCGATCTGGGCGACACCGAACGAGGCGGTCACGGTGATTTCCTCAGGTTGCCGGGTCACGGGGCTGGCAGCCAGGGCGCTGCGGATACGCTCGGCCAGTTGCATCGCCGCATTCCTGTCGGTCATCGGCAGCAGCAGCACGAACTCTTCCCCGCCATAGCGACCGAGCGTATCACCCTGCCGCAACTGGGCTTCGATGCGGCGACTGAAAGCCGCCAGCACATCATCGCCCACCCCATGACCGAATTGATCGTTGATGAGTTTGAAGTGGTCGATATCGAACAGCACGATGCTGCACACGTTGCCGTGGCGCACGAACAGCTCGCGCTGCCGCTCGATCTGGTCCACCATGAAATGGCGGTTGAACAGCCCGGTGAGCTGGTCATGGATGGCAATGACCCTGAGCATCTGGTTGAGTTCGTCGAGTTCGACGTTACGCTGTTCCAGTTGTTTGCCGATGCGCTGGTTCTGCACCAGTTGATGCACGCCGCCAGCGAACTGGCGATAGGCATCCCAGCCGAACTGCAACTGGATCCCCAGCAGGATGCACAGCCCGACCGCCATCTGCACATGCAAATGATCACCCAGCGACAGGAAATAGAGGATGGGCACGATCAGGATGGAGAAAGAAAAAAAGGCCAGGGTGCGGAACGAAGGAGCCATGTTGACGACGCTCACCGATGAGATCGAGATCAGCACCAGCAGCACGACCATAGCGTTGAGCTCGCCCTCCACGCCATCGACGTGGAAGAGCACGGCGGCCGATCCCCAGCACAAACCCTGCAAGGAACGCAGCAGCATCTGGCGGTTGTGGCAGGAAAGAAGCTGTTCCCTCGGCGGCGGATTCTTCAGCAGGCGCGAGGTATGCAGGAAGGTGATCGCATCCGGCAAGGAGTTGACGATCATCCAGCCGAGCGCGAGCGCCAGACTGACCATATCGTGCACGACCCAGAAGATGAACAGTGTACCCAGCGGCGCAAGCATCGTCGCCTGGCGTGCGCGCGCGAACAAGGTCGTCACACAATGCGCCTCGACCTCCGCACGGTTCTCAGGGATGATCTGTTCGAATAATTCCTTGGACATCGGTTGATCCTGAAAACAAGTAACAATCCCCCGACCAGAGGGCTTCATTATTGAACTTTTCAAAGGGGCGCATCAAACAATGCGCCACCCGAGCAGGCACACACCATCTGCTTCCCACTTTGCCTGCGGAAACTTCCGCGACACTTTCTCATACCGCATGAAGCCGCATCGACCAGCAGTCAGTCCGCAAACGCAAACCGCCCCTTGCCCGCCTGCTTGGCCCGATACATCGCCGCATCGGCCTTGCGCAGCAGTTCCTGCGAATTCTGCACATCATCATCCAGAAAAGCGATGCCTACGCTGGCGCCGAGATCGGGGCAAATCCCCTTGATGTCGTAGGCTTGCGCCAGCCGTTCGATCATCGGCGCCACGATCATGCCGACATCGTCACGCGACGAGATGCCATACAGTATCACCGCAAACTCATCGCCGCCGATGCGACAGACGATATCGTTCTGGCGCAGGCCCTTGCGCAGGCGCGCTGCCACCTCGCGCAAGACCGCATCACCCGCCTCATGTCCATGCTGATCGTTGACCGGTTTGAAACAGTCCAGATCAATGTAGAGCAACGCGAGCCCCACCCCTTCCATCTTCGCGCGCAATACATCCTCCGGCAGGCGCCGCTCGAAAAAAGTGCGGTTGTACAGATCGGTCAATGCATCCCGATGCGCCAGATTCTCCAGTTGATGCTTCTCCTTGCGCTGCTCGGTCACATCCATTCCCACCGCAACCAGATGCCTGACCTTACCCTCATCATCGAATGCGGGCACCGATGACCAGTACATCAGCCGTCGCGAACCATCCTTGTGCAGCGCCCAATTCTCGATGCGCTCCGCCACCCCCTGTTCCAGCACCCGCCTGGTGTGCTCGACCACTCTTTCCATCTCCTCGTCGGGCAGGGTCTTCTCGCGCGGCAACGACATGCCGATCATCGCCGATTGCGGCATGCCCGCGATTCGCTCGGCCAAATAACGATTAGCGTAGATGACCTCGTAAGCATGGCTGATGACGAGCACCGCAATATCGGCTTCATCAAGCGTTGCACGAAAGAATTCCGGATCCCAATCGAAATGAACCACTCCGTCCATGATGCTCTCCCCGGAGAAAACACAATTTCTATGCAGCGGACCAGGTCGGCCAAAACAGGAAGCCGCGGCCTTCGCCATTATTTTTATCAACTCCGCCTGCGATTCAAGGCTGCTCCTTTAATACCTTAGCCGGAATCGTTATGCAATGATCCGGCACCGGAGTAACCACGCGACAAGAACGGCCATATGCAAGCGCATCACGCCATCGATATGGATGGAGCGAAAAATGCAGGCAGACTGAAAACCGGGACTTTGAAAACCGAAAGAATGGAACATCCCATCCGACTCCGGGTGAAAATCAGGCATCACGAAGGCGGTGCATGTCGATTCCGGAATTATCGGATCGACAGGCTACCAGTACGGATAACCGCCCGTTTTGTCACCGTCATCCTGCCCGGGCGTGCGCGGTTTGGACGGACTCTGTTTGCTGATGAAGTTTTTGGACATGGTGAGGAAGAGCGGAGTTGGGCAGACCAGGCGTGAGCAGACCTTGGCGATGAAGGCGGCCGCCATCAGCGGCAAGATCATCTCGTGATTGTCCCGCATCTCCATCACGATCACGAACGCGGTGATCGGCGCCTGGGTGACACCGGAAAAGTACGCGACCATCCCGAGAATGATGGTGGCGCCAACCGGGACGGAAGTGAAAAAGTGCGCGATGTTGGCACCGAGCCCCGCACCGGCGGAAAGCGTAGGCGCCATGATGCCGCCGGGAATGCCGCTGATATAGGAAATAGTAGTCGCCACCATCTTCAGCAGGCCGAAGCTTTCCGGCAAAGCGTCATTGCCATCCAGTAACGATCTGGCTTCGTTGTACCCGCTGCCGTAAGTGGAGCCGCCTGAAGCGAGTCCAACGAGCGCCACCGCCAGGCCACAGACTGCCGCGAAGGTCACGGGTTTGGCGCGCATCCATGCCCCCAGACGTCCCACCAGTCCTTTGTTGACCTCGATCAGGATGCGGCTGAATCCGCCTCCCAACAGGCCGCCGAGAATGCCGCAGACGATGACGACATTCCATTCGCTGCCGAAAGCGAGCGTTTCGGAAGTGCGGCCGAAATAGGAGTAGTTTCCCAGCAGGGCAAGCGAGGTGATACCGGCGATGAGCACCGTCATCAGGATGGTCGTGCTGTTGTGCTCCTCGAACGAGCGGCTCATTTCCTCGATCGCAAACACAATGCCGGCCAACGGCGTATTGAAAGCGGCGGCAACACCGGCGGCAGCGCCGGCCAGGATCAGGCCCTTTTCCACATCGTGCTGCGGGAAGCGTGCCAGCTTACCCATGTTATGCATGATGGAGGCGCCGATCTGCACGGTTGGGCCTTCGCGCCCGACCGATGCGCCAAAGAGAAACCCCATCACGGCGAGCACGACCTTGCCAAGGGTAACGCGCAGTGACAGCACCTGCTTGCGGATTTCGTCGCTTTCGTTGGGATCCAGCGTAGCGATGGCCTGCGGGATGCCGCTGCCTTGCGCGCCGGGAAAATACTTGCGGGTCAGGTAGACGATCAGCGCGAGACCAAGCGGTGTGAGTACCAGCGGCAGATAGGGCGAAATGGTCAGCATCTTGTGAAACATGCCGTTCGCCCATTCGCACACAATCGCAAACAAAATCGCGGCAAGCCCGACACTCACCGCCCCGATGCCGAAAACAAGCCGACGTTTCCAGACCAAAATCGATTCTTCATCCAGCAGTGGCAATTTCATCGCAATAAATTAACGGGACTACGTCAACAATGGATTCGATTCTCGATAGCCGAATCAAACAAGCGCATCTGTTTCAGCACGGAATCGCCACTTCGCCGCTGGCAATCTTGCTTGGCACTGCAGAATACACATGGGCTGAAAGCATAAAGCAAAACGACGCTTGCCACCATGAGTTTGAACGCCTGAGGGTGGCGCGGAAGCTTTAATCGACCTGCGCCAGCAGCACAACGTAATTCTTGCCGTATTTTTTCACGCACTTCGGGCAGGTGGTGTAATAGAAATACAGTTTGTTGATGTCCTTGCCCTCATTGCCCACCCAGGCCTTCATCTCCTCCACCCAATGCCCGATCTGGCTGAACGGCCCCTCGAACACCTTGCTCATGAACGTGCCCGAGATGGTGGCCATCTTCGCGCCGGGAACGTCCTTGCCGGCCTCGACAAACACATCTGCGCCCCACAGCGAACACTCGTCACTCAGCATCACCGGCGCTGCCAGTTTCGCTCCTGCAGCACGAAGGGTCGCCTCCATCCGCGTCATCACGGCGCCGTAGTTGAGGGGGATGTGGAACAGGCAGGTCACACGATCCTGCATGAAGCGCTTGCCCTGCCAAGTGAGGGTCTTGCTATCCCAGGGTTCGGGATCGAAACGGGGGCAGCAGGTTTCATCATCAGTACTCATGATGCACTCCTTTCATTCGCGGAAGGTGCTGTGGATTATCCCACTACCGTTTGCCTTTCAACACCGACTTCACCATCTTGCCGAACGCCTTGTCCTTCTTGCGCTTGTCCACATACGACATCTCGTTGAAATCGGACTCGGCCTTGAGTTTCAGGTAACTCTGGAAGTGCGCCGGGTTCAGCACGCCCTCATCGATGGCCTTGCGGATCGCGCAGCCCGGCTCGTTGTTGTGGCTGCAATCGGCGAAGCGGCAGCGCGCGGCAAGCCCGGCGATATCGGCGAAGCTGTCGTCCAGCCCCTCGCCTGTACTCAACAGCCCCAGCTCGCGCATCCCCGGCATGTCGATCATCAGCCCGCCGTTGTCGAGCATGAACAGGTGGCGGCGCGTGGTGGTGTGCCGGCCCTCGCCCGTGGCGCTGACTGTCCGCGTCTCCAGCTCGCCTTTGCCCAGCAGCAGATTGATCAGGGTCGTCTTGCCCACACCCGACGAGCCGAGCAGGCAATAAGTTTTGCCCGGTGCGACCATACTCTTCACCTCATCGACGCCCTCGCCCGTCTGGTTGCTGAGCGTGACGATCCGGGCCGTGATGCCGGCCGCGCGGATATTGGCGACCATGCGTGCCAGTTCCTCCTCACTCACCAGATCTGTCTTGGTCAGCAGCAGCACCGGCTCGATATGTCCTTCGTTGACCATCACCAGATAGCGCTCCAGCCTGCGCACATTGAAATCGAAATGGCAGGCCTGCACGATGAAAGCCACGTCGATGTTCGCCGCGATCATCTGGAAATCGATGTTCTTGCCGGGAGACTTGCGCCGCAGGAAGGACCTGCGCGGCACCAATTCATGGATACTCGCGAACGTATCAGCATCGTGATACTGCACGCACACCCAATCGCCCACACAAGGCATATCCACCGAAGACTCGGCGTGATATAGAAATTTGCCGGTCGTCTCGGCGGGCACCTCGCCCAACTCATCGCGCACGACATAGCGCCCGCGATCGACCGCAGTCACCCGTGCCAGACGCTGGCCATGGCCGCACAGCTGATTGGCCTGTTCCGCAAACCCGCTATCAAGACCGAGTTCGGTCAGCTCCATGGTGAGTCTGTTCCTTATTCAGAAAAGAACATCGCCCTTGCGGGCGATGTATCAACAACTGATGCAAAAACTCACTTTCCCGCCGGTACCGGCTTGGGTTGCGGTTTCTTGCCCTTTGATTCTTTTTTCTTGTCTTTGCTGCCCATGATGATCTCTCCTGGTTATTGATGATTGTGATTTACTTCAAATGCTCCCCGTCGATCAGTTCAACAAGTGCAACTCGTTCATTGCCTGCTCTGCCCTTTCCCGAGTTGCCGGGCTGAATTTGTACAAAGTCGTATTCAAGGAAAGCTCGACAAAATAGGTGCTGTCAGCAGTAACTACCAGGTTTACGACAGCATTCCGTGTGGCCGGCCAATTTGTGTTCTCGTCTCCCCGATCCACCGGAAAGAGCGCTATCTGCGCAGCACCCGGGGCAAGCTCGATCCGTAGATAACCACGCCTCAGCAGCGAGCCCAGGCTTTTCCCGTTAACCCGGACATTGGGCGCAAGAAAATCGGTATCCGCTGTGACATCCGTCCGGTAAATGTAAATGACAGCCTTGCCTGAATCGGGCTCGGTGATAAGCGATTGCTCGGAAGCACAACCCGAAAGTATCAAAAGAAAAAACACACAAAAGCCGCGCATCAACTTCGACATGGATTCCTTCTCCCTGAATTCAAACGTATTCCAACAATTCGAATGCTTCGGCATTGTTTTCAATTTCTGCACTTCCCGAAAACTATTGCGCTGCCGCCCCCATCAGTCAGATGTGATGGGTTGGCCGCATAGTAGTTAATAGCACGTACGGACGCAATCAATCATGCGCTCAGGAGCCGCCTCCAGAGGCCCGGAGCACCCGCCCCGTCTGCTATCATCGCGCCCATGCTCAATATCCAGAATCTGACCTACCTGCAAGGCGGCACCCCGCTACTCCAGAACGTGAATCTCCAGGCCTTCGCCGACCAGCGCATCGGGTTGGTCGGCAAGAACGGCTGCGGCAAATCAACCCTGTTCCGCCTGATCCGCGGCGAGATCAAGCCGGACGGCGGCGAAGTCTCGCTACAGTCCGGCAAGACCATCGCCTTCGTCGAACAGGAGATCGCCAACTCCGACCTGGCCGCGCTGGAATTCGTGCTCGACGGCGACGTGGAACTGCGCCTGCTGGAAAAGACGCTGGCGAAAGAGAACCACGATGCCGCATGGTTCGACGCGCAGCACCGCTACGAGGCCATCGACGGCTACGGCGCCAAGGCACGCGCCGCGCAACTGCTCAACGGCCTGGGTTTCTCCAACGACACACTGGAACGAAAAGTAGAGAGTTTCTCCGGCGGCTGGCGCATGCGCCTCAATCTGGCGCGCGCGCTGATGCACCGCGCCGACCTGCTGCTGCTCGACGAACCCACCAACCACCTCGACCTCGAAGCCATTCTCTGGCTGGAACAATATCTGGCGCGCTATCCCGGCAGCATCCTGCTGGTCTCGCACGACCGCGAGTTCCTCAACGCCTGCGTCAACCGCATCGCTCATGTGCACGACTGCACCATCGACAGCTACAGCGGCGACTACGACGACTTCGAGCGCACCCGCGCCGAGCGCATCGCGCAGCAGAACCAGGCCTTCGAACGCCAGCAGGAAAAGATCGCGCACATGGAGGACTTCGTGCGCCGCTTCCGCGCCCAGGCCACCAAGGCCAAACAGGCGCAGAGCCGCATCAAGGCGCTGGATCGCATCCAGCGTATCGCCGCCGTGCACATCACCGACGGCCATTTCGAACTCGAGATCGAAGCGCCCGAGCGCAGCCCCGACCTGCTGCTGCGCGCGGAAAAGATGGGGTTTTCTTACGGTGAAAAAACACTGTTCAGCAACATCGAACTGGTGCTGCGCGCCGGTGCGCGCATCGCCCTGCTCGGTCCCAACGGCGCGGGCAAATCCACGCTGATCAAATTATTGGTGGGCGAGTTGCAACCGACGACGGGCAAGCTCGAATTCACGCCCGACATCCGCATCGGCTACTTCGCCCAGCACCAGTTGGAGAATCTCGACAGCGCCGCCACCCCGCTGCAACACATGGAGCGCCTCGCGCCCAAGGAGACCGCGCTCACCCTGCGCAGCTTCCTCGGCCGCTTCGGCCTGGCTTCCGACAGCGAAGACCGCCCGGTCGCCACCTTCTCCGGCGGCGAGAAGAGCCGTCTGGCCCTCGCGCTGCTGGCCTGGCAGAAGCCGCACCTGCTGCTGCTCGACGAACCCACCAACCACCTCGACCTCGACATGCGCGACGCGCTCACCATCGCGCTGGAGGAATACACCGGCGCCGTGGTGCTGGTGTCGCACGACCGCAGCCTCATCCGCGCCGTAGCCGATGAGTTGTGGCTGGTCGCCGACGGCGAAGCGAAACTGTTCGACGGCGATCTGGAAGACTACAAGAACTGGATAGAGAACCGCCGCCCGCGCGAGACCGTGGCACAGACTGCGCAAGAGAAACCCAAAGCGCAGGCCGCCCCCAGACAGAACCGCAAAGCACTGCAATCGAAGCAGAACAAACTGGAGACCGAACTGAACAAGGCGCAAACCGAACTGGCTGCCGTCAACCAGCAGCTCGCCGATCCAACCACCTACGCAAATCCCGACCGCGCGAAAGTTGCCCAGCTAAATGCCGAACATGCGCGGCTGCAGACGAAAGTTGCGGAACTGGAAGAAGGCTGGCTGGAACTGGAGATGGCGAAGGAAGCAGCGGGCTGAAGCGAAAACTGCGCTCTGCCGCCAAGTATTTCCAGCCTCTTGGCAGATATATGTAGCAGTCAAAGATACTATTGCGGATTAATCCCATTGGCGGCAATCCTTACCGCGTCATTCGGTGCTGCTGCACATTGCTCTTCTGCTTGCTCCCACAGGACCGCCCAATCAAAATCTTTTATCACGTCCGCCGCCAACGTTTCCTTGATGGCGAAAACGGGCCCGCTGGCAACCCGCTTCGGGAGGGCCTCGTATCGGATGCCGCGAGGTGACCTCAGGCTGCGCACCATGGGCTGATCCAGATTCAACAAGCGCCTCACCACCACGCCCACTTCCCCGTTGGCGAGCGCCACCAACGTACCGGGGGGATAACTGCCGACTTCCTTGTGGAATGCAGAAGCCATAACCGGATCGATAGTCGCCGCCTGACGCGTCAACATGTTCTGCGCCACCAGATCCGGCAATATCCCGGGGCGATACTTCCGCTCCGAAACCATGGCGCAGTAGCGATCAGCCATGGATACCGCCTGCGACTCGATGCTCAGCTCACTCTTGGATAAACGCTTGGGATAGCCGGACCCATCGATCATTTCGTGATGATGTTCAACGACGTTGATCCAGGCGGGATGATCGATGCCCTGCTCGCGCAGCATCTTGACAGCCACAAGCGGGTGAGTGACCAAAGCCCTTTTCTGATCCAAGGTGAGTGGCGTGTTCTGCTCGTACAAAACGTCCTGCAACGCCAGCATACCGATGTTCATCGTCAACGCACCCGCAACAGCATGACAGCGAACCTCTCGGGGATGTCCCAGGGACCGCAAAAGCATCTCCGTCAACACCGCAGCGTGGAAGGAATGGCGCAAAGCGTAACGACCGCTTTTGTTCAATTGAATATTGGCCAGCGCCGCATCGCCATCCAGTTCGCACAGATCCTGAATCAGCTCGGCGATATTCAATGCTTCTTTGTAGTGGACGACGTCACTTGCGAACAATCGCCCAAAATCATCAGCCAGCTCGCTCACCCGTAAAAAGACAGATACGCTCCCTCTGGCCTGCACCTGCTTACGCTGGGCTTCATCAACAATCTCCTCGAAGAATATCTCGCGCTCGATCAGCCGATCCAACTGCCCCTGGCTTTTGATAAAATAGCCGTATTTGAGCCACACTCTCCCTTGCCCATCTACCAGATCAAACGGCAGCGGCTGATTCAATACGACATGCCCATGCTCAAGCCGAACATTAGCCATAGCACCTCCCCGAATTTTTGCTAAACAATTCGACTCCCTTTAGCCCATCCAGGACAACTCAAATTTCTATTCCGTCATTCCGGCGAAGGCCGGAATCCAGTGGTTTTATAACAATGCCGTCAGGGCAGCACATTGCACGGCAACTCTATTTTGACTGGACACCGGCCGTCGCCGGTGTGACGCAATATTGGAACTGTCCTGAAACGATTCTACGCCAGCAACCGTGAATTACCTCAATCCGGAATCTCCGGCTCGACCAGATTCGCCAGTTGCGCCAGCGACTCCTGCCAGCCGAGATAGCACATCTCGGTCGGGATCACTTCGGGCACGCCATCCTGCACGATGCCTATCTCGGTGCCGCACGACACCGGCGTCAGCGTCACCGTCGTTTTCATCATCCCGGGCAGATTCGGGTCGTCGAACTTGTCCGAATAGCTGATCTTTTGCGATGGCACCAGCTCAAGATATTCGCCGCCGAACGAGTGGCCGTTGCCGGTAGTGAAGTTGGTGAACGACATTCTGAACGCGCCGCCCACCCTGGCATCCAGATGATGGACGGTACAGGTGAAGCCATAGGGCGGCAGCCACTTCGCCATCGCCTCGGCATTCAGGAAAGCCTTGTAGATACGCTCCGGCTTGGCGCGGAGCACGCGATGAAGACGGACAGTGCCTGTAGCCATGATCTGCCTCCTTTCGATTCAACGCTGGATGAGGCGGGGAGCCTCATGCGGGAAAGACGCGCCGCCACTACTTTTCGTAGTCGTGGCTCCCGATTATTCGCCGCATGGCCCTATTGTCAAGGGAGTACCCGGAAGGGTCTTGCTGGCGGGATCGCTGTTTGAATATTCGCGCGATACAGCCCACAGCCGCAAAGATGAAGACTATCCGTAGAACGTGAAATAGGCCGCATAAAACGCAACCCAGGCTATGCCAAATACCGCATAGATGCGTGATGTCGGCCAATATCTGCACAGCAATCTGGCGATCGAATGGACCAGCGCCGTAACCAGCACAAAACGGATCAGGCGCGCGGGGATGCTGACCAACATGAAGGCCAGCAACGGCATACCTGCCGCTGAGGCATTAATCGCGAACGTCTTGTAGGGTACGCCGAACAGCGGCCCCAGCAGAACGGCGAGCAGTCCTTGCTCGGACAAGCTTCGACTGACCTCATCCAGCAACTCGCTGCTGATGGCCGGCACCTTCTCCACAACGGCCGTTGCCGCTTGATGATCCGCCGCCCCCCACAGATACATCAGCAAACCGCCCAGCAAGGCACCCAGCAAAGCCAACACGCAGGCGAACAAGGCCCGCCGCAGATCTTTCAGCGCAATCGCACTCAGCAGCACATCGGGCACGATGAAGAACAAAGTCGCCTCGGCGAAACCCCATATTGCAGCGATCAGCTTCAATCCCATTCAGGAATTCCCCATTCAGTGGCCAGTCCCCGAATATTCGCTTATTCCAGTTCCAAGGACATTCACCTTTCGAGTAAATCGCTCGAAAAGATCATTGCGGCCGTTGCTTCATATCCAGTTTTTCGAGAGGAAGACCGGCTGCTTTCCATTCGGCTATCCCGCCTTTCACCACGAACACCTGGGTGAATCCTGCTTTTTGCATCTGCTCCATTGCCCGCGGAGCCCGCAGGCCGGAATGGTCGATCACCATGACAGGCTTGCCCTTGTGTGGCTCCAACTCCCCCAGGCGCAAGGCAAGGTGTCCGTACGGAATATTCGTACTGTTCGGTATGTGGAACTCTTTGTAGTCATCGGCTTCACGAACATCCAGCAACAACTCGCCGCCGGCCTGCCGCTCCGCAGCCGCTTTCACATCCACCAATTGCTCTTCCTTCGGACCACACCCCGCCAGAATCAGCACGGCCAGTGCGACGATGCATCTTTGAATTCCAGTCATCTCGATCCCTCCACGATGAAGTTGTTGCGCAGCGCAGTTGGCTAGATACACCAACCTGATTCAAAACACTACACCGTCACCCCGGTTTGCAATCCGCAAACACGAAGCCATCGCGCGTCACCACCTCGCCCATCTCGATAGCCAGCGGATGCGCAAACATCGGCCCTGCGGACACAAAGGTATGGAATTCCCCATTTTCGCCGCAGCAGTCGGTACCCGGCGGCATCTGCGCCGCCAATTCCAGCGTCAATTCCTGACCGGCGAATGCAGCGGGCAACACACGCGGATCTACGCACGTCAGGTGGGCGCGCAAACCGCCGTCCAGCATATCCCGCAACAACTCGCGCGTCGGCCTGCCCCACAAGGGGAACACCGGCGCTATCCCCGTCCCCTGCATGCGCTCCTCGCGATAGCGGCGCACATCCTCCAGATACAGATCGCCGAAGGCCATGCATTGCACGCCCGCCGCCCGGGCCTGCGCCATGAAGTCATTCATCGCTGCCGCATATTGCTCGTCGGAGCAAGGATACGGAATCTCGATGACATGCAAAGGCAAACCCGCCGCCTCCGCCTGCATCCGCAACAACTCCACGCGCACAGCATGCATCGCCACCCGGTCGAAGGCCGCATTGACCGTGGTAAAGAGACCGCTCACCTCATGCTCGCCCGACTGCCGCAACACATGCAGCGCCCAGGCACTATCCTTGCCGCTGCTCCAGCTTAACCAGGTATTTTTGCGCATATCGATGGGGAGAATTGAATGTCGGAAAGAGATATGAACGGCGAATGGAAATCAGTGAAGGGGTGAAACCGTGATCCCAGATTATTCCCGAGGGAAATGGTTTGAGAGAAATATTCGGCCCTTCTAATTCAGAAACGGCCGGACGGGAACACCCGTGCCGGCCGGTTTACCTCCAAACTTAAATACGAAGCGCAGCTTTACTTGGGTGCCGCAGGCGCTTCAACTGGTGCCGTCGCAGCAGGTGCGGGTGCCATCTCTGCTGATGCCGCCGCTGCCGGTTCCGCTGCGGCCTGCGCGCCTACCGCCTGGCAATCCCATCCCCAGCCGCGCTGCTTCTCTGCGAACTCATCTGCTTTCTGCTCACAGTAACCCGCCTCACCTTGGGCATTCCACAAGTCCTGGGTCGTTCCATCCTCTTTTGTGTAGACGACCTGACAAGGCACTGGCGCCCCCTCAGTGGCGTATGTGATTGCGATCTTTCTTGCCAGATTCGCGTTCTTGCAGTCGTAAACCTCTTTTGCCTGCAACGATGCGGAAACGAACAGGGCCGACAATGCCATCAACGATGCTGCTTGCTTGATCGAAATCATGCTACCTCCGTAAAGTTCAATTCAAAGTGCTGAGAAAATTGCAATGCAGCCGATCCCCGTCAACAGCGCATCCAGGAATGACAGCAATTGCTCCGATTACCGTACTTCCGTGCAGCCGCCGGACTATATCCCAAAACGTCCAAGCAGATTTGCCCGCCAATCGGGCGCGTGGCATCAATACAACACCACCAGTAAACCTTGGCCGGAATCAAGCGCAGGATCTATGCAGACCGCGAAGTGGGCATCACAAGCATTTTGTTAACGTCACCAAAATGCTCTGCCCCAATCCAATTCCTCTTCCCATCGGGGGGGGGCATAGTTGATTGACACCCCCAATGTCGGGTGTTACCTTCGTGACACCCACCTCAAGGAGTAGAACATGGCCGCAACTACCACCCTCAAACTGCCCGAAGAACTCAAGGCGCGCATCGCGCCCCTCGCAGACTCAACCTCCAAAACGCCGCATGCCTGGATGATCGAAGCGCTGGAAGCGCAGGCCAGGCTGGCCGAGATGCGCCAGACCTTTATCGGCGACGCGCTTGCCTCCGCAGCCGAAGTGGATGCGGGCGGCGCGCTCTACGCCATGCAGGACGTACACGAATACATCATCAACAAAGCAGCGGGCAAAGCCTCCAAACGCCCCAAGCCGGCCAGCGTCGCAAAAAGCAAATCCGCCACAAAATCCAAAGCTCGCTAAACATGCCTGCGGTCTATTTCAGCCAGCGAGCCCTCTACGATCTTGAGCGCGTGTTCGACTTTCTCGCAAGGGAAACGCCGGCCATTGCCACCGAGGCAGCTAACGAGATAGTAGATGCCACCAAAATATTGCAACGCCATCCGCTAATCGGTCGCCCGGTTGGCAATCTGCGTGAACTGGTGATTTCCAAAGGGCGGACAGGCTATGTCGCGTTGTATCGCTACCTGCCGGAACAAGAGCGGGTGGACATCCTCGCCATACGGCATCAGCGGGAAAGCGGTTTGATGGAGTGATTCAGATTGAAGGTATAGCCGAGCAAAACGGTTTGAAAAAAATTCGAACACGGCCCCTTTAATTTAATCCGTCAGACCACATGGGGAGCCACATTTACCGCGCAAGTCGGTTAAGCAATACAGCCTGCAGGTCGCGTCGACTATCCAGCACCGCCATGATCAGCACCTGCCGATCAACCACCCGATAAACGATGCGCCAGGGCGCGCTGATCAACTCCCTGTATTGCGAGATGCCGGTATGTAACAACTCAGGCACGACGCGACCGCGATTGGGCAAGGTGATCAATAAAGCGGCTTTGGTTTCCAGCTTTTGCAGATTAGCCAGCGCATCGCCAACACTATCCTGCGCAATGTACTCGATGATCTCCGTCAAATCCTGCTGCGCCGTATGCGACCACAGCACCTGATAAGACTTTGTATCAGCCATGGCGCTTTTGCTGCTTCAGCAAAGAAGTGCGCAACGAATCGAACACCTTGGATTGTGGCGTGAGGCGATTCTTCTGCACATCGGCCTCGCCCTGCACCATCAGCTTCAACATCAGAAATGCATCCTGCTGGGCGCGGTAGGTTGCGTAGTCCTGCACCACCGCACTCGCCGAACCGTTCTGCGTCAAAATGATATTGGCTCCCCCGCGCGTCTCCTGCAACAAACGGCTGGCAGAAGCTTTAAAGTCGGTCAGACTGATGATTTGCTCTTGCATGACAGGTCACCGAATAAGGACTGAATACGGTCATTCTAGCAGGGGGCGAATGATAGGCAAGCGAATCATTGCCGGGCGACAGGGGGATTTCAGGGGAACGCATAACCGAGCAAAACGGTTTGAAAGAAGTATTCGAGCCAGGCCCCTTTAATTTCTGGTAACTCCAGCCTGGCCCCTTTAATCCACTTATGGAAATACAAGATTTCTTGCCAAGAGATAACTGCCAAAGCGCAAACTATTCGAATCAAGTAGAAACGAAGTTGATCCCTGCCATACGACGATAGCATTTCCGTCTGAGCCTACCGCAAATTGGAAACTTGAGTTGGGATCGCCAAAATAACTGTACCCGCTATTGCCAATCTCGGCCCCCCAACCTGTCCCAGACGTGTAGGTTCTGAGCAAGAAATCTTCTGTGAAACCCGGGCCATGGTATGCGACAGCTATCTCGTTTGGTCGGGGAGTGAAGAGCGCGATTTCTGGGGCGCTTGCGTAGTAAGCAGTGCTGAACTGCGACGTCAAACTCCAGCCATTCAGGGGATCAAAGATGGCAACCCACATTTGGAGCATTTGTTGGTCGTCGCGGCTGACACCTATTAATCCGGTGTCAGTCAGCGCGAGTTCCGATTTTCTCGATGCGGAAGGTAAACTATCTGGAGAGATTCCTGGGAAGAGATTCATAACTTGCCCCCAACCGGCTCCCGGCACATAGCTAATTTCCATCACTGATCGTGCAGTAATGCCATTGGTTGTGACTCTGCCGTCCAAAACAGCAACTGCCGCACTCTTGGAGTTGCACACGATGTCGCCTGTTGCGTAAAAATACTCTGCCAAATTGTTAATTTGTAGGGGCGTATCCCAACTGGATGTGTCGGCATGGTATGTTGAAATGTAGGCGCTATATGGTGGACTACCGCCACCATTGATCCATAAGAGGTGCCCGTCGCCATTTGGGCAGGTGGCAAAAGCTTCAGTGATAGCGGTGGTCACACCGCTAATCAACATGGGTTGCCCCCAAACCCCGGTCGCAGCATCATAGTGCTGTGAGTAGGCACCTTGGGGGGAGGTATATACGGCAAATCCGTTGCCGGCTTGATCGATTCCTGCCTCAAGATTGCTTATAAAGCCAGGTAAAGTAGCGGCAAGCTGAAAATTGCCGAGTCCGGTTGTGGTAGATCCAATCGAATACATAAGCGGATTGTTCGTCGCTTGGGTATTCTGTGGAGACATAACCAACAGCGCCCCCTCCCTGTTTGATGTCACAATAAACGAAGAAAGGGTGCCAAACGGCAGAGCCAAACTGGTCACGCCGGACCAGGTACCCTGCGCAGTTCGCGTCGCATAGACGATACTATTGTTCCCTCTTGTCCACCATGCAAACGTCCTATTTTGACTGTCTGCAATTATTGATGGTGAGCCAAGTAAAGAGGTTTGAACGATAGGAGTGTCTTCATCAAGCATTTTTACATCCGGGACATAAATGATTGAATTCCCGACCAGCCCGTTATACTCGGAA
Source organism: Gammaproteobacteria bacterium (assembly GCA_018813765.1). Lineage (GTDB taxonomy): Bacteria > Pseudomonadota > Gammaproteobacteria > Burkholderiales > Gallionellaceae > Sideroxyarcus. Next base: position 143,033 of record JAHJBC010000002.1, read on the forward strand.
ATAATCCTGACGATCCCCGGCGATTTCACATGAACAACTCCCGGTTGAGACACTTCCGCAATGGAAGGATCCAAGCTTGTCCATCTTGCGAACGATGTGACATCCGCACACGCCGCTGCGCGCGAGCAAAATGAGCTGTAAAGAGGTATATGGCTCCCAGGGGGCGCTACTTGCTGCGGCCGGTTTATGGCAAGTAGCTGATCGGAATTTGAAGTGGAAACGATGTTCGTAGTTACAGTCACTCCGGGGACTTGCGCAGAAATAACAACATTTCCTGATGCATGCCAAGCCAGATTGCCTTTGCTTCCCGGGCTATTTGAGACTGTTACAACAGATGGATTTGAGGAAGACCAGATAGCCGAATCGGTGAGATCGGTGATGCTGCTGTCAGCAGCAACCTGGACAAGCAAGAGCGCGTTTTCATAGGTATTGTTTACAGAAGGCCCAATGACGTTTGCGTTATTAAGAATATAGTATCCAGGGGAAAGGGGCGGGGTCGTCGCTAACAGGATATCCGAGTAGGCTGTCGTTAGGGATGCATTGAAGCCTGTCACAGGGACTAAGAAGGTGGGTGAAGCAGCGTAGCCAAGCAATACTGAATAGGTAACGTTATTATTGGCTGCAGCCGTATTCAGCGCAGATAGCATGTTATCAATAACATTGCCGGGTGTCGGTGTGAATGGCGTCGTAATCGGGTTATGTTCGCTCAGCGCTGTTAAGCCGTACAAGGCCGAAACCAGGTTCCCAAACGAAGCGTCAATTTTCGCCTGAGTAATAGTACTCAGGGATATCGGATTTGAGGATAATCCTGCGAACCATGTGCTTGGGGTTGCCGAACCTACCAGGTTGGCCACAATCAGGTCGGTCAATGGCGTGACGTTGACGGTTCCGCTAGTACTGGCAATGGAATGATATGGCGTCGTATTAGTAACTCCATTGATCGTTCCGCCGCTTACCTCAACCGCACAAGGGAAGGACTGATCAGTTAGATCAACTTGCCATATACCATTCGTGCTACCTGTAATAGTGGTCAGAGAATTGCCAGAGGCGCATATAACATTAATTGAGCCATTAACAATTGGTGTGCCAACTGCTGCAACGCCACTCAAAGTACTCACCAGAGGAGAACCACCTCCACCTCCACCTCCACCTCCACCTCCACCTCCACTTTCACTTCCACTCCCTCCACCTCCACCTCCACAAGCAGCAAGCGAAAACGCAACAAAGATCAGCGGCAACAACGACCTGACAACGCGCATCGGCTGTTGGCCGGAGGCAACAGGTATGGAATTACCGGGAAAAAGTACGGCGAAACGCGGATTCAAACGACTCCCCTTTCAAGCAAGTAAACATTGGCGCTATTCCGTCTTTGCGGGTTCTGCTTATCTTGCGCCAGCCTCACTATCCGGGAAATCCCACCATAAGCCTCGTACCGTACGTGCGGTGCAATGTGCATTAGATGGTTCTGCAAGTGGCAGAACTTTATGGGAGCAGAGCGAGTGGTGTCAACCACGTTGGCTGACAATTTCTGACTCAGTGGCGACGGGGTCACAGTGGCGACGGGGTCACACAGGGCGACGGGGTCAGGTCTTGCATTGACGCATCGCAAAAAGAGAATGTTGCATTGCAAGACCTGACCCCGCGATCCTTTTCCACCGCGACCTCCTTGAATCTGGATGGATCGCTCAGGTGAGAAAAGACACCTTGAAAAAATTCCGGTGGGAAACGTACAACGCCTTCGAGACCATCGGTGAAACACACCCAGATGGAACTACAGTCATCAAGTGCATGTACTTGGGTGATTCTCCAGGGCGCGGCCATTACAGTTCAATAGTAAAGAAACCGAAGGTCTTTATTTGCCCCGCTTGTCTGCAGCAGTGGATTTGCGCACAACAAAGGCAGTGCCGGTTTGTTCGGCGAGTTGGCGCGCTTTCTCGGAAGCGCGCATCAATGCCTGCGGGGCTTTTTGCAGGTCAGGGTCTTTCGAGTGTGAGACTGGTGCTTTCATGGAAGCCAATCAGGCCGCAACTCGCTTGCGCGGAGTACGTTTGACATGAGTAATCGTTTGCGCCTCCTGAGTAAAGGCCAGCATGCTGGCCAGCGCCTTATTGACAGCCTCGGAAGTCGGAAATGCCTTCTGAATCTCAGGTTGCAAGACAACCACATTACTGCCCTGAGTAAATTGCTTGTGATATTTCCCGCGCACCCCGACACCAAGCTGTTCACGCTTCAATTCCGGAATGTCCTGATCAACCTTACTAGTAGATCGTTTTTTCATATCGAGTCGCATTCTCGTACTCAAGCAGCCAGTGGCTCGAAGCGATGAATCTGCGCCAGCACGCCGGTCAACTCCTTTGCCGCTTCTTCGGTATCGTAATCCGCCTGCAAGCCAAGCCAGAAACCGCTCGACGTGCCAAAGAACGCAGCCAGGCGCAACGCCGTATCCGCAGTGATAGCACGCTTGCCGGAGCAGATAGCCGAGATGCGCACCTCGGTCACGCCGATCTCTTTCGCCAAGCGGTATTGCGAAATGCCGAGCGGAACCAGGAATTCTTCGCGCAGCACTTCGCCGGGATGGATGTTGCGCAGTTTGGTTGTTTTGCTCATAGCCTTTACTCCTCAGTGATAGTCACAGATTTCCACGCGACCAGCTTGTCCTTCATTCCATTCAAAACACACACGCCATTGGTCGTTTATGCGAATGCTCCACTGTCCAGCGCGGTTGCCCTTCAAAGCCTCCAGCCGATTATTGGGCGGAATACGCAAGTCCTCGATGCGCTGCGCATTGTGCAACATACGCAACTTGCGTCGCGCGACATCCTGAATCTGGTTAGGCAAACGCCGTGAAAACTCACCGCGCCAGACCTTCAGCGTCTCTTCATCGTGGAAGTCAGTGATCATGGGAAGCAATACTCTCGCTGCGCGACAGTATTGTCAAGGGGCATCAGGAAGCAGGGGTAGCGGGATACCGCCATCCCTGACTTGTTGAATAACTGAGGAAAATAGTTTGAAAGAAATATTCGAACACGACCCCTTTAATTAAAACTATTGCGATGCTGACCCTATTGATTTCCTATTGATTTCCCATTTAATTGCATTTGATTCACCAAAGATTTGAGCAATAGTTCAGCCATTGTGCCTGATGCTTGTGGGCCGAACGGGCATGTTCTCCAATAAAATCCCTGTGGACTGCCCCATTTAAAAGCGACAACTCTTGCAACTAGCCTTCCATCTTTTTTTACATGATTCTCGGATCTGACAACATCAAAATGCTTCCAAGCATTAGGTGTGTCCCAGCATTTCTTCTTCCCATCTGAGCATTCCCGAAAAGGCCTATCAATGAATTCGTAATGAGATTCAGGTGACTCCACAATTGATCCAGCTATGCATTTGTTGTTACCTTGTTGAACAATGCAGTTAGACGAACCAGAATTTTCTAGCCAAAGCTGGATATATCGATTGCTCGTGTCGTCATCACCACGCTTCCACTTCCTTTCAATTTTGAATCCAGGAATACTTCCGAAGTAATCAATGTGTCGCTGACTAAAATATGCCCCAATTTGATACTGACATGAGCTATTACATAATGAAATTGAGCTACCTATTTCAGGTGCGCCAAAGTAATTGACGTACTCCCTATTATCTTGAAAGCTGGTCAAGTGAATCGCTTCGCTATCGCTAATGTTAATTCCCGCCCAATTGGAACACGCATAATCAATAAGAAGCCTCCCTGACAGAACATACCATACAGGGGAAAGAAAAATGAGGAACAGCACAATGATTGTCGCAATGGTTCCAGATGCAGTTTCTATTTTTCCGATCTTAATTACAGATATAAAAATTATGGCGCCAATAATAAATCCGGCGAATATGTAGCCCAGCAAAATCACTATAGCGGCTATCCCCATAGCACTAGACGGGGACAGACCACGTTTTATTATTCCCAATCTCTTCATGCACCCACAGCGGATCAAGATCAGCCCCATTCGGCCAAGTGAGTGCACCTAGCTCAATGCTGACTTGCTGAAACAACTGCGCATCCTTGAGTGCTGCGAAGATTCCGGCCTGCGCGCTATTCACCAGCGCAGACATATCAACGACACCGCTCGTGCCGTCGTTGCACGTAATTGAAAGCCGATAGCCCGGCTGCACGTTGACTGCGCTTACACGCCAGGGTGCAGCGGCAATCACTCCAGCGGGGCGATGTTCTTGGGTAACTGTTTCGATTGGCATAAGTTCCAGTCCTCCATCAACTCGGTACGATGTTGTGCCGCCCATTCGAGTACGAGTGCCTGCGCACGTTTCGGCAGACTGCCCTTGATGACTTCCAGTGTGCGGATGTCGACCAAGGCTTCGTACTCGCCATACATGGCGTGAAAGTGAGGCGGCGCATGCTCGCGCCAGAACATCTGGATGATGATCCCGAAGAACTGGCTGATGGTTGGCATGCGCTACCTCCGTATTTGCAAGTTTACCCTTCGACAGGCTCAGGGCGAACGGCTTGCCCTCACCCCAACCCTCTCCCAGCGGGAGAGGGAGTAAGAGGTGGTTACCGACTAATCGGCTTATACCGAATCCTCTTAGGCTTAGCCCCCTCTTCACCCAACCTCTTCCGCTTGTCCGCCTCATACTCCTGATAGTTCCCATCAAAGAACGTCCACTTGGAATCGCCTTCGCAGGCGAGTATGTGGGTGGCGATGCGGTCAAGGAACCAGCGGTCGTGGGAGATGACGGCGACGCAGCCAGCAAATTCGAGCAGCGCATCTTCGAGCGCACGCAGGGTTTCCACGTCGAGGTCGTTGGAGGGTTCGTCGAGCAGCAGCACGTTGCCGCCGGAGATGAGGGTCTGCGCCAGGTGCAGGCGTCCGCGTTCGCCGCCGGAGAGTTGGCCGACGATCTTGGCCTGGTCCGCGCCCTTGAAGTTGAAGCGGCCGATGTAGGCGCGCGCCGGGGTTTCGTATTTGCCCACGGTGAGGATGTCGTTGCCGCCGGAGATGGCGTCGAACACGGTCTTGTCGTTCTCCAGCCCTTCGCGCGATTGGTCGACGAAGGCGATCTTCACGGTCTGGCCGATTTTCACTTCGCCGCTGTCCGGTTTTTCCTTGCCGGTGATCATGCGGAACAGCGTGGATTTACCCGCGCCGTTGGGGCCGATGATGCCGACGATGGCGCCGGGCGGGATCTTGAAGCTCAGGTTGTCGATCAGCAGGCGGTCGCCATAGGCTTTGCTCACGCCGTCGAATTCGATGACTTCGTTACCCAGTCGTTCGCCGACGGGGATGAAGATTTCCTGCGTTTCGTTGCGGGCCTGGTGTTCCTGCGAATTGAGCTCTTCAAAGCGAGCGATACGCGCCTTGGATTTGGCCTGGCGCGCCTTGGGATTCTGGCGTACCCATTCCAGTTCCTGCTTCATCGCTTTTGAATGCGCGTCGAGTTGCTTCTGTTCCTGCGCCAAGCGCTCGCCCTTCTGTTCCAGCCAGCTTGAGTAGTTGCCCTTCCACGGGATGCCGTGGCCGCGGTCCAGTTCGAGGATCCATTCGGCGGCGTTGTCGAGGAAGTAGCGATCGTGGGTGACGGCGACCACGGTGCCGGGGAAGCGCACGAGGAATTGTTCCAGCCATTCCACCGATTCGGCATCGAGGTGGTTGGTGGGTTCGTCCAGCAGCAGCATGTCGGGCTTTTCCAGCAGCAGCTTGCACAGCGCCACGCGGCGCTTCTCACCGCCGGAAAGGTTCTTGATCACGGCATCCCACTCCGGCAGGCGCAGCGCATCGGCAGCGATCTCCATCTGGTGCGAGGCATCGCTGCCGCTGGCTGCGATGATGTTTTCCAGGCGGGCCTGCTCGGCGGCGAGCGCGTCGAAATCGGCATCCGGATCGGCATAGGCGGCATACACCGCATCCAGCTTGGATTGCGCTTCCATCACTTCGCCCAGGGCGGATTCGACTTCCTGGCGCACGGTCTTGGTGGGGTCGAGCACGGGCTCCTGCGGCAGGTAGCCGATCTTCATGTTGGGCAGGTGCTGCACCTCGCCGTCGTATTCCTTGTCCTGCAACGCCATGATGCGCAGCACGGTGGATTTACCCGAGCCGTTCAGACCCAGCAGGCCGATCTTGGCGCCGGGGAAGAAGCTGAGGGAGATATCCTTGATGATCTGACGCTTGGGGGGAACGATCTTGCTCACGCGGAGCATGGACATTACATATTGACCTTGTGCCATTTGCTTTCTCTATCCTGAGGGTTGGTTCAAAAGATGGCGTAGCTTACCGGAAAGTGGGGGCTGCCGTCATACCGGCGTAGGCCGGTATCCAGTTGAAACAAAGCACCTCACGCGAAGCGTGAACAAAACCAAAGGCATATTTGGATAGAACCGCTGGATACCGGCCTGCGCCGGTATGACGATGGTGACGCGGGCTTGGCAGTGGGGAACCGCCGGGAAATCTTCTCAGGCCGCGACCGTGGCGTTGCCGCCGCTGTTCTCGCTGAGTTTCATCGCTTCTTCGATATCCACCGACACCACCTTGGACACGCCGCGTTCCTGCATGGTCACGCCGATGAGTTGCTGCGCCATTTCCATGGTGATCTTGTTGTGGCTGATGTAGACGAACTGGGTCTTGTCCGACATCTTCTGGATCAGTTTGCACAGGCGCTCGGTGTTGGTGTCGTCCAGCGGCGCATCCACTTCGTCCAGCACGCAGAACGGCGCGGGATTCAACTGGAATAGCGAGAACACCAGCGCGATGGCGGTGAGCGCCTTTTCGCCGCCGGAGAGCAGGTGGATGGAGGCGTTCTTCTTGCCGGGCGGATGCGCCATCACCTGCACGCCGCTGTCGAGGATCTCGTCACCGGTCAGCACCAGTTTGGCGTCGCCGCCGCCGAACAATATCGGGAACAGTTCCGACAGGTGGCGGTTGACCTCGTCGTAGGTGGCCATCAGCAGGTCGCGCGATTCCTTGTCGATGCGGCGGATCGCCGCTTCCAGCGTTTCGACCGCTTCGTTCAGGTCTTTCGCCTGCGCGTCGAGGTAGTCCTTGCGTTCCTGCGCCGCCTGCAATTCTTCCAGCGCCGCCAGGTTCACCGCACCCAGCGCGGTGATCTCGTTGGACAGGCGGGTCAGTTCGTTCTGCAAGCCGCTTGCCTTGGCGCCTTCGATCAGCGGCAGCAGCGGTTCTTCGTCCACGCCCTGCAACTGCTCGGCCCACTGTTCGTATTGCAGCCGCGCTTCCTGTTCCTTGAGCGTGATCTCGCCCACCTTCTCGCGCAGCGGGTGCAGCTTCTGCTCGCACGCCATGCGCTCCTGTTCCATGCGGTTCAGGTTCATGGTGGCGTTTTCCATGATGTTGCGCGCTTCGGCCAGCGCCTGCTCGTGCACTTGGCGCTGTTGCAGTGCGCCCTGCAATTGCTGGTCCGCCACGCCTTCGCTCAGGTTGGCCAGTTCGTTGCGGCTGTGGGCGAGCGCCTCTTCCAGTTGCGTCAGAGTTTCGCCGTGCTGGTGCAGGTTCTGCTCCAGGTCGGCGAGTTTCTCGGCACAGGTCTTGGCGAAGAAGCGCGCTTCCTGCAATTCGTGCTGCGCCTTCTGCGCGCGGTCGCGCTGTTCGCGCAGCAGATTGTCCTGCGTGGTGGATTGTTGCCGCGTCTGGTCGCTTTCGATCTGCTGCGTCGACAGCTTCTCGCGCTGGATCTCCATCTGCTCGGCGATCTCCTGCAACTGGCGCTGCTCGTTCTCCACGCGCTCGGCCAGTTCTTCCAGTTCCTGCGCGATCTGCTGGTTGCGTTCCTGCGTGCGCTCGTTGGCCTGGGTCAGCTTCAATATCTGCATCTGCGCGCCGTGCTGGCGCTGCTGCAACTCGCTGGTGGAACCGCGCAGCGGCGCGATGCGCCCTTCGACGGTGTGATAGGCCTCTTCGGCCGCGGCCGACTGCTGCTTGCCCTGCTCCAGCGCCGCGCTGTGCTGTGCCGCTTCCTGCTGCAGGGCTTCGATCTCGCGCTGGCGCGCCAGCACGCCGTGCAACTGGCTGTCGGGTGCATGGAACAGCACGCTGTGCGCGCCGACCAGATGGCCCTGCGCCGTCACCAGCCAAGCTCCGCCCGGCAGGTTGTTGCGTTGTGCCAGCGCCTCGTCCAGTGTCGCCACCGCGTACACGCCGGCCAGCCAATCTTCCACCACCGGTGCGGCCTGCGCATCCTGGCAGCGCACATAGTTCGCCAGCGGGGTCAGGCCGGATTGCACGGCCGCTTTGTTCGAATGACCGCCATCCGCCGCATAGACGGCGAGCTTGGCGGGCGGCAGGTCGCTCCAGCTTGCCGCCACTTGCAGGTTGGGCAGCGCCAGCGCGTTGATGCGCTCGCGCAGCACCGCTTCCAGCGCGTCTTCCCAGCCCTGCTCGATGCGGATGGATTGCCACAGGCGCGGTGCGCTGTCGAGCTGGTGCTGGCTGAGCCAGGCTTTCAGGTTCTTGTCGTTGTCGAGTTGCGCCTGCAATTGTTGCAGGGCATGCAACCGCGCCTCGGTCTGCGCCGACTGACGCTGCAGTTCCTGCACGGCATCGCGTTTGGCGCGGCGCTCGGCATCGGCAAGCGGCAGGCGTTCCTGCAATTCGGCCAGTTGCTGCTGCTGCATCTCGTGTTCGGCCTGCATCTCGGCCAATTGCTGGCGCGATTGTTCCAGCGCTTCCATGTCGGTCTGCGGCAGGTTGTCGCGCTCCAGCATCAGGCGCGAGCGGCGGCTGTCGAGTTGCTGCACATTACCCTGCACATGGCCGCGTTGCGTCTCGAAGATCTGCAACTGCTGCTGGATCAGCATCTGCTCGCGCTGCATCGAATTGAAACGTTCCAGCGCCAGGCGCGCGGCCTCTTCGACCTGCGGCAGGCTCTGCGCCTCGGTGTGGGAACGCTCTTCGCAGGTGGCCACGCGCACGGCGGCGTCTTCCTTCTGCTGCTGCCAGTGCGTGCGCAGAGTGCGCAGGCCCTGCAACTGGGTCTGCTGCTGGGCGATCTGGCGTTCGCCGTTCTGTATCTGTTGCGACAGGCGGTTGCGCTGTTCGGTGATGAAGGCGATCTGTTGTTCCAGCCGCGCCACTTCGGCGTTGGTGGCATACAGCTCGCCCTGCTTCGCGTGCAGCGCGTCGGACAGGCCGAAGTGGTCGCTGCGCGCGGTCTCCAGTTTGGCTTCCACTTCGCGCAGTTTGGCGATCTCGCCTTCGAGTTCGGTCTTGGTCTTTTCCACCTGCTGCGCGTAACGCACGCGCCGCGATTCGGCTTCCTGCTTGTTCACCAGCCACAGCAGTTTCTGCGTGGTGTCGCGCCGGGCTTCGAGTTCGCGATAGGTCTTGGCCACCTCGGCCTGCTCGGCCAGGTGCTTGAGTTGTTTTTCCAGTTCCTGCTGGATGTCGTAGACGCGCGACAGGTTGTCGCGGGTGTCGCCCAGGCGCAGTTCGGTCTCGCGGCGGCGGTCGCGGTATTTGGATACGCCTGCCGCTTCTTCGAGGAACACGCGCAACTCTTCGGGCTTGGCCTCGATGATGCGCGAGATCATGCCCTGCTCGATGATGGCGTAAGCGCGCGCGCCTACCCCGGTGCCGAGGAAGATGTCGGTGATGTCCTTGCGCCGGACATGCTGGTTGTTGATGAAATAGCTGGATTCGCCGTCGCGCTGCAGCACGCGCTTGATGGAGATCTCGGCATAGGTGGCCCATTGCCCGCCGACCTTGCCCAGCGAGTTGTCGAACACCAGTTCGACGCTGGCGCGCGCTACCGGCTTGCGCGTGCCGGCGCCGTTGAAGATGACGTCCTGCATGGATTCGCCGCGCAGGGCCGAGGCGCGGGATTCGCCCAGCACCCAGCGCAAAGCGTCGATGACGTTGGACTTGCCGCAGCCGTTCGGACCGACGATGCCCACCAGCTGCCCGGGCAGCGAGATGTTGGTGGGATCAACGAAGGACTTGAAACCGGCTAACTTGATATGGGCTAAGCGCAATTTGACTCAGGCAGGCGATATAATGCGCCGCATTCTAACTGAACCCGGCCCCCCGACCAAATGACCAGCCAAGCCACTAAGACATTGGAGACTTTTCCCAACCCGCAGCCTGCTCGCGACTACCATATCCATATGGAGATCCCGGAATTCACCTGCCTGTGCCCCAAGACCGGGCAGCCGGACTTCGCCACGCTGATCCTGGATTACATCGCCGACGCGCAATGCGTGGAATTGAAGAGCCTGAAGTTGTACATCTGGTCGTTCCGCAACGAGGGACATTTCCACGAGGATGTGACCAACCGCGTGCTGGACGACCTGGTCGCCGCCACCCAGCCGCGTTTCATGCGCCTGACCGCCAAGTTCTACGTGCGCGGCGGCATCTTCACCAATGTGGTGGCCGAGCACCGCAAGCCGGGTTGGCAGCCCGCACCGCTGGTTGACCTGACGCAGTTCCAGACCCAGTCGAACACGCGCGGGTAACCAATTCGCGCCCTTTAGTGCGCCACCGCCACCAAATACAAATGCCGCGCAGTGCGCGGCATTTGCTCGTTTTCTGGATCGATACCCCAATTAACAACTATTCGCGGATTGTTTATCAGCGAAGCTTGGCTGAACGCGAGCTGAGCGCCTTGTCATCCAATAATCGCTTGCCATGCACTACGGCGATAACCACGATGCGTGTTTCCTCAATCTGGTAAATCAGGCGGTAACTGTACACAAAGCATTCCCGTACGTCGGTTTGGCCCAACTCGGGAACGATACGTCCGACTCCTGGAAAAGTGCTTAACCCGGATGCGGCCGCAAGCATTTTTTCAACGACCGCCGCAGCATAAAAACTTGAATCGCGCGCAATATATGCAGCAATGGCTTCAACATCCTCCAGCGCCTCTGGCGACCAGACTACGGTTTGGCGAGCCATTTTCCCAAACGCTCTTCAACCTGCGCTTGCGACAATACCCCCTCCGTTTGCGCACGTTCCTGCCCGCGCCGAATTTTTTCGATTACATACAAATGGTATTGCACATCCTCCAGCGAACTGCTTTCCGGTAGCCGCTGGAGTAATGAAGTCACTTCCTGTTTGACTGTCTGCATGACGACTCCCAAGAAATCAAATTCGTAACGTCTTATGACATAAGACCTGATGCGATGATGATAAACCATTTCTGCAAGCCCATGGTTTCGAAGCGGCCCGCCCCACACTCAACAGTCAGGACAGTTCGCATGTCTGTTGCGGCAGTTTGAACAGGCTGCCGAGATAGCGCGCCAGATTGGCGACGCCATCGAAATGCTGTCGGGTGTAGGTAAAGAAAAAATGAGGCAGATTTATTTTCCCCCATTAACACATTCGTCATTATCATTTCGATTGGGGTAAATAAATCTGTCCCCATTTTTAGAGGTGATGGTGTTGGTGCCGTTGGAATCCAGGGTGGAGGAGATTTTCCACCTAAGCCCTGTCTCTTTGCACCGGTCTATCCATCCAGTATTGCCAAGCGGACCTTCAAACTCTTTGAAGAAATAGACTACCTTAACCTTTTCGCCGCCGATATCCACCAGAAATGTGGCACTGTCCTTGAGATAACCTTTCTCGGGAAGGTAAGCATAGAGTCCGGTAGCAGGATCAACAGCTGTTGCGGAACTATCGAAAAGCGTACCTCTGTCGGCTTCGGTGACCAAACGCAAGATGCCATGCGTAGGTTGCTGCAATACAGTGATGGTAGCAGGGCCTGTAACTGCTTTATGCTCGTATGTCCGCAAATAACTTTTTGCCGAAACTATTGGACTCAGCGTATTTTCCCCCAAGGACAGATCACTCGGGACAGGATAACAAACACCAAGTGCTCGTGTTGTCGTCACATCACTTGGCTGCGCCTGATTCGCTTGCGCGATCATCACCGGCATAATTTGCGGCGGAACATCGGGCATATCTGGGATAAACATATTTACCTCTCCTTGGCTGGTAGCCCGCGCCGCTGGTCGACCTGACGCAGTTCCAGACCCAGTCCAACACGCGCGGGTAATAGTCAGGACTGTACCTTATACCGGGTCGACGGCGACGCGCCAGCATTCCTGCAGGTTCGCTTCCACTACCGCGACCACTTCCGCATCCAGCTTGCCCGCCTCGGCTTCCACCTTGAGCAGGGTCATGATGACTTGTTGTTCCAGCGCCCCGCGATAGGGGCGGTCCTGCGCCAGGGCCTGGAACACGTCGGCCACCGCGACGATGCGCGCTTCGAAAGACAGTTCTGTCCCTTTGGTGTGATTGGGGTAGCCGGTGCCGTCCATGCGTTCGTGGTGCTGCAAGGCCCACAGGCTGACGCTCTCCAGTCCGCGGATGTTGCGCAGGATGTTGTAGGTGTCGAAACTGTGGCGGCGCATGATGTACACCTCGGCCTCGTCCAGCTCGCTGGGTTTGTCCAGCAATTCGTCCGGCACGCGCAGTTTGCCGATATCGTGCAGCAGACCCACCAGTTCGAGCAGTTCGCAGGTCTGTTGCGGCAGTTTGAACAGGCTGCCGAGATAGCGCGCCAGATTGGCGACGCCATCCGAATGCTGTCTGGTGTAGGGACTCTTGGCGTCGACGATGCGCGAGAAGATATGGACCAGGCTGCGCAGTTCATCGAACTCCATGGTCTGGTCCGGAAAGTGCGATAGCCAGGTCGCCAGGTAGGCGTTGACGTTGTCGCTCTCGAGCGTGAACCAGAAAGCCTCCGAGCGCGAGATGTCCATGAAGGCATCGACCAGTTGCGGATGGAACCAGTCGCCGCGCCGCTCGTGGATCTTGCGCCTGATCTCTTCCTTGCCCAGCAGGATGTCCTGTTTGCCCGCCATCCATCCCAGCGACATCACATCCACGCGGTCGGTCAGGTAGATGCAGTTCGCGCGCAGTTTGACTTCCAGCGGCAGATCCAGCCCCTCAAGCACGGACCAGTGGGTATGGTGATGCAGGATGGTATCCGACAGGTGCTGCAAAAGCGGGCTGCCGGCCAGCAGTTCGGCGCCCAGGTGGCAGTGTTCCGCCTCGTTCTCCCACGCCATCTGCGCCAGGTTGGCATGCACCATGGTCCTGGACACGCCGCTGTCGTGCAGGATGGCCGCCTGGAACAGGTCGTCCAGCCTCGCCCCGTCCCAGCCCAGGTGCTTGCCGCATTCGGTGGCCATGTAGGCGACGCGCTTGCCGTGATGGATATGGGTGACGCCGACGAGGTCGAGCGCGTCGGACAGGGAGTAGATCGCTTCATGCAGATTGACGTTGTATGTGGACACGCTTCACCTTCAGCCCTGGATTCACATCCGTTCGTGATGTCTGCATACGGCAGCGAACATCACCGTTACCCTTGCCACAGTCACACCTTCAGTTGTGCCTCGAACTCCCGCAGCGGCAACGGCCTGCCAAACAGGAAGCCCTGGAAGGCGTGACAGCCCCGCCGGTCGAGGAATTCGCGCTGATCTTCGGTCTCCACACCTTCCGCGATCACATTCAGCCCCAGCACTTCGCTCATGGCGATGATGGTCTGCACGATGGCGGCATCGTTGGGATCGCTGGCGATGTCGCGCACGAAGGACTGGTCGATCTTGATCTGGTCCAGCGGCAGGCGCTTGAGGTATTGTAGCGAAGAATAGCCGGTGCCGAAGTCGTCCATCGAAAAGCTCAGCCCGAGCAGCTTGAGTTCGCCCATCCTGGCGATGGTGTCTTCGACGTTCTCCAGCACCGTGCTTTCGGTCAGTTCGAGCTTGAGCATGGACGGCTTGGCGCCGCTTCCGATCAGGTCGCGCTGCACCTGGATGACGAAGTCCGGCTGGCGGAACTGCCTCGCGCTGACGTTCACCGCCACGGTCAGGTCGCGCAACACGGCATCGTGCTGCCAGCGCTTGAGTTGCTCGCAGGCGGAGCGGAGCACCCATTGCCCGATGGGGACGATGAGTCCGGTCTCTTCCGCCAGCGGGATGAAACTGGCCGGGGAGATCAGCCCGCGTTCGGGATGCTGCCAGCGCAGCAGCGCTTCCGCCCCCAGCGGGCGACTGCGGCTGTCCACCTGCACCTGGAAATACAGTTGCAACTGATTCAGCTCCAGCGCATGGCGCAAGTCTTCCTCGAGATCGGCGCGCGCCTCCATGGCCGCCTGCATCTCCGGGTCGTAGAAGCGGATGGTGTTGCGTCCGGCTTTCTTGGCCTGGTACATCGCCGCGTCGACATGTTTGAGCACGTCATCCAGACTCTGCTGGTGGCCCCTGAACAGCACCACGCCGATACTCGGTGTGGTGTGGATGACATGTCCGTCCAGTTGGTAAGGTCGGCTCAGTTCGACGCGTATCAGCTCCGCCGCCTTGTCGGCCTGCGCGGCCGCTTCTTCGGTTCTCTCGCTCAGCGCATCCAGCACCACCACGAATTCGTCGCCGCCAAGCCGCGCCACGGTGTCGCCGTCGCTGACGCAGTCCTTCAGGCGTTTCCCGGTTTCGACCAGCAACTGGTCGCCGGTTTCCAGCCCCTTGGTGTCGTTGATCGCCTTGAAGCCGTCGAGGTCGAGCAACAGCACCGCACCATGCCGCCCGTTGCGCGCGCCCTGGGAAAAGGACTGCAACAGGCGCTCGACCAGCAGGCGGCGGTTAGGCAGCCCGGTCAGCGAATCGTAGAACGCCAGTTGGTGTATCTGCGCCTCGGCTTCCTTGCGCTGGCTGATGTCTGAAATCATGCCCACGTAATTCAGCAGTTCACCGGCCTTGTCCCGCACCTGGTTGATAGTCAGCCAGCATGGATACACCTCCCCCGTCTTGCGGCGGTTCAGGACTTCGCCTTCCCAATGCCCATCCTTCAGGATGCCATTCCACATCTCGCTGTAAAAGCCATGGTCATGCAGCCCCGACGACAGCATGCGCGGGTCCCTGCCGCGAACCTCCTCCGGGGAAAAACCGGTGATGCGCGTGAAGGCCGGATTGGTCTCGACGATGTTGGCCTGTGCGTCTGTGATCATCACGCCCGAATAGCTGCTCTCGAACACTTCCTCCAGCTTGTAACGCTGCGCGAGCAGCCCGCTGGTATAGGCTTCGTTGTTGCGGCACAGCACGATGGCTTTTGCGAGGTGCTCCAGCACGGGCTGCAACATCGTCGTCAGCGGCAATGTCGTCTCGGGTATCTCGGCGGCGAGCAGCACGATCACGCCGCCCTGGCCTAAAGGCAGCCGCAGGAACGACTTGTACTGTGTCAGCGTGCAGCGCAGGGATGACAACAATGCCGCCTGGTCGGTCTCGCGCCCGGCCAAGTGGGAAAGCAGCGCACATGGCAGGACGACAGGACGGCCGATCAAGCCAAGCAGGTCGAAATCGCCGACCACGGCATCGAGGCGCACCTCGATTTCGCCGTCGGCATCCGCGCACTCGGGCACGTCCAGACAGATGAAACCGGCAGAGAATGAAGTATGGTAGAGCAGGCGCTGCAGGGTGCGCGTCAGCAGCGGTTTGACGCTGATCTCGCTGCCGATGGTGACCGCAAGGTCATACAACACCGGCAGGACTTCGTCGCGTTCCATGCTACCAGCGGGAAGCGACCAGAGTGGCGTTGTGGAACAGCGGATAGCCGTGCAGGGTTGAGCCGCCGATCTCGCCGAGCGAGAGCGCGCCTGCGATCTGCGCGGCATGGGTCATTGTCGCGAACGCCCCCAGTTCCGCGGTCGCCTTTTCCAGGCCGAGGTGCAAGCGCCTTCCCGCACAATAGAACAGCAGCAATTCGGAACCGGCGCTATCGCCATTCAGTTTCTTCAGCCCCTCGCTCAGATTTTGCAGCGTCTCTTCCGTGTGCACGGTCGGCGCCTTGAGCAGCGTCAGCACGGAATTGGGCGGCACCTCGCCCACGCAGAACAACGAACCGTCCTCGGCCAGCATGACCGGGATGCGCACCAGCACATGGTGGTTGGCGCGAACGATGCCGAACGGGAAATGCACGCCGTACTGGTAGAAGTTCTCCGCCGTGACTTCCTCGCCGTACTGCTCGCGCACCAGTTCGCGGTAGACCTCGAATGCGGGACGCCAGTCGATCTGCGAGATACGGTTGCCGCTGGTCGAGGTGGCATAGGAAGTACGCTCGGGTGCGTGATAGCCGTGCTCCAGAATAGCGCCCTTGTGCTGTTTCAGCAGCATCAGCAATACACCGTGCTGGATCAGACGCGCGCCATCGAACAAACAGAGCATGGGCTGGAAAGTCTCGCTGCCGGCATTGACGCCCGCATAATGCACGCGGTTTGCCAGTTGCAGATACAGGCTGTCGAGCAGGCTACCGATGTTGGGAACCATCGCATCGAACAGCATGAACAGGGTGATATCGGAGATGCGGTCGATCTGGTCGCGCATTTCGGCAGCCATTTTCGCCACCACCTGCTCCGCTTCCGCCCCGCCGCCGGGTAAATTCTCGTACAGCGCATACCATGGCATCTCCTCGAAGCAGAGCAGCCAGGCACCTTCGGTCACAAATTCGCCGTCCTTGATCAGCGCGGGAAAGATGCCTCCAACCAGCGGCAGGCCGTGCCGTGCACACGCGGCTTGCAGATCGCCCACTTTGTCCTTGGACGCCTCCGGCAGCAAGGCGCAGATGCCTCCTGCGGGATGACGCGCCTGCCATGCGGCCAGCACTTCATCCAATGATGTACCGTCCACCTTGGCGATAAAACGCATCCTGCTGTCGTTGTCCATCTCATCTCCTTTCAAGCCAGATCGACATCCCTGTCCGGAACTTTACCATTAAAATAGCCGCGAATTCTGCAAGGAGAAAATATGGAATATCGTCGATTGGGCGCAAGCGATCTGCAGGTGTCTGCGCTGGCGCTCGGCACCATGACCTTTGGCGAGCAAAACAGCGAAGCCGATGCGCATGCACAACTGGATTATGCCGTCGCGCGCGGCGTGAACTTCATCGACACCGCCGAGATGTACCCGGTCGCCCCGCGCGCCGAAACCGTACACCGCACCGAGAGCTACATCGGCAACTGGCTCATGCGCCAGCAACGCGACAAGCTTGTCGTCGCCACCAAGATCGCCGGACCGGCGCGCGGCTTCACCTGGATACGCGGCACGCCGCGCATCGACCGCGCGCAGATCAATGCCGCCATCGACGGCAGCCTGCGCCGCCTGCAGACCGACTATGTCGACCTGTACCAGATCCACTGGCCGGATCGTTATGTGCCGATGTTCGGTGCGACTGCTTACGATGTGAAGCAGGAACGCGACAGCACACCGATCGCCGAGCAATTGCAGGCACTGGCAGAACTGGTGAAAGCAGGCAAGGTGCGATACCTCGGCCTCTCCAATGAAACGCCGTGGGGTGTGGCCGAATTTGTGCGCTGTGCCGAGCAGCTCGGCCTGCCCCGCATCGTCAGCATCCAGAACGCCTATCACCTGATGAACCGCACCTTCGAGAGCGGTCTCGCGGAAATCTGTCATCGCGCCGATGTCGGCCTGCTCGCCTACAGCCCGCTGGCCTTCGGCTGGCTCACGGGAAAATATATCGACGACCCGCAGGCGCACGGCCGCATCACCCTGTTCCCCAACTTCGGCCAGCGTTATGCCAAGGTCAACGTCCCCCCTGCCGTCAGGGAATACATGAAGATCGCGCAGGAAGCCGGGCTCTCGCCCGCAACGATGGCGCTGGCCTTTGCCAGGACGCGCTGGTTCACGAGCAGCGTCATCCTCGGCGCGACCACGCTGGATCAGCTGAAGGAGAACCTGGATAGCATGGACGTAATACTTAAGGATGAGGTGCTGGAAAAGATCGAGGCGGTGCACAGGAAGTACCCGAATCCGGCGCCGTGACACCGCCGCCCCTGCACGGCGAATGAAGTTTGGTTTATGATGCGCGCGGGGGAAAAACAAAAAACTTTCGGGAGAGTTTTGCATGGCAAAAAAAATCATCGCGCTGGTTCTCATTCTGCTCACCAGCGGAGCATGGCTGTATCTGGATCATCTGAACAAGCAGGAAATACTGGCAGCCGAACAACTGCACAAGGAACTTGAAAAAGCACGTGCCGAAGCGAAAGCCAGGGCGGAAGCCGCGGCAAAAGCCATAGCGGAAGCAAAAGCAAAGTTCGAAGCCGATATCCTCGCCGAATTGACCGCTTGTCAGGCCGAAGCCGAAAAGGTCAGGGACGCCTTCCTCGAAGCGAACAGGAAACCGATCAAGCGCAAGCCCGGCCAGTTCACCATCAGCAAGGCCGCCGAAGCAAAAGCCGCGACCCAGTTGGAAACCGACAACGCAGCGTGCAAAGCGACATATGACGCGCGCATGACGAGCGGTTCTTGATCCTTTCCGGCATCGCTCCCGTTCCGGCGGGAGCAGCCGGGATCCTTCCCCGTCCTCCGACAACGCCGCTTCTCCGCACCACCTTCCCTGCTTCAACCTGAGGCAGGCTGCCAGCCATCCCGACACTACAACCGTGAACAGCGGGTGCTACAGCGCTTGCCGCATCAGGGAAGATGCGTTCCATACGTATTCGCCAGTATTCGAATGCAGGCCAAAAGTACACACGGCGGGAGTATTATCGGTGCTCGATCCGGATTTGCTTTCTGAACTTTTCTTCTGAACATTTCATAAGGAGTGCGACCATGACGAACATTGTGCAATTGCTGGGCGAAGAAGCGGACCATCTGTTGAAACATCGTTGCGCAGGCATCCCCAAAGAGGCGCTGCATCTGCCCGGCCCGGATTATGTGGACCGCGTGGTGGCGATGAAGGATCGCAAGACCGGCGTGTTGCGCAGCCTGCAGGCGCTGTACGGACATGGCAGACTGGCCAACACCGGCTACCTCTCGATCCTGCCGGTGGACCAGGGCGTGGAACACTCCGGCGGCGCCTCGTTCGCGCCCAACCCCATCTATTTCGATCCCGAGAACATCACGCGGCTGGCCATCGAGGCCGGTTGCAACGGTGTGGCTTCCACGCTGGGCGTACTGGGTTCGGTGGCGCGCAAATACGCGCACAAGATCCCGTTCATCGTGAAGATCAACCACAACGAGATGCTGACCTACCCCAACATGTTCGACCAGACCCTGTTCGCCAGCGTCGACCAGGCTTTCGACATGGGTGCAGTAGCGGTCGGTGCGACCATCTTCTACGGCTCCGAGCAATCGCGTCGCCAGATCATGGAGGTCTCCGAGGCGTTCCAGCATGCGCATGAACTCGGCATGGCGACCATCCTGTGGGCCTACCTGCGCAACCCCGCGTTCAAGACGGCGGACAAGGATTACCACGTATCCGCCGACCTCACCGGCCAGGCCAACCACCTCGCCGCCACCATCAACGCCGACATCGTGAAGCAGAAGATGGCCGAGAACAACGGTGGCTACAACGCGATCAAATTCGGCAAGACCAGCTCCAAGGTCTACAGCGACCTCACCACCGACCACCCCATCGACCTGGTGCGCTACCAGGTGGCCAACTGTTACATGGGCCGTGCCGGACTGATCAATTCCGGCGGCGAGTCGGGCAAGAACGACCTGCAACAGGCGGTGCGCACGGCCGTCATCAACAAGCGCGCGGGCGGCATGGGGCTCATTCTCGGGCGCAAGGCGTTCCAGAAACCGATGCCGGATGGCGTGGTGCTGATCAACGCGGTGCAGGATGTCTATCTGGACAACAAGGTGACTGTGGCGTGACAATCCGCAACAGGTCGCAACAAGGCCAATAACCGATCCGCCTCCCGGCAGTCCAGTTGCTTCGGGAATAACAATAGAACAAGGCGGATCGCCAATAGGAGGAAACATTCCCACTCGTCATGCGTAACGGGTGGCAAGTTACTCTATTGGCGGGAAATGACTTATTCACCATGCAACCCGGCTTCGATAATCCGCGACAACGGGTTTGCCATCACCCTGCCCTCTCTGTCATTCCCGGCGGGCGCATCCCCCGCTGCCACCGTCGAAAGCATCGCTGACGATGTTTCACCCTTCGGACACGAAGGTGACGTTTCAGTGAGGTCATACCGCCCGGTTCCCCATCGCAGAGGCTGCCTGTCATGAAGCGCTTGCCACGCATGCTTTTGCCGCTAGCCGCGATCGTCCTGATCGGACTGGCGGGAGTCTGGCAATTGACTGGCGGTCGCAGCACCCAAGGCGCGCAGCGGACGATCACGGTCGGCCTCTACGAGAATGCGCCGAAGCTCTATTCCGACCCGAACGGCCGACCGGCCGGATTGTTCGTCGAGCTGCTCGACGAGATGGCGCGTATCGAGCACTGGAAGCTGCGCTATGTCCCGTGCGAGTGGTCGGACTGCCTCAACCGCACGGAGCGCGGCGAAATCGATCTGATGCCCGATGTCGCCTTCTCCACCGAGCGTGCGCTGCGCTTCGATTTTCAGAGCGTATCGGTGGCCAGCAGTTGGTCGCAGATCTACAGCCGCCCGCAATTCAAGGTGTATTTCCT
This sequence comes from Gammaproteobacteria bacterium, assembly GCA_018813765.1. Taxonomy (GTDB): domain Bacteria; phylum Pseudomonadota; class Gammaproteobacteria; order Burkholderiales; family Gallionellaceae; genus Sideroxyarcus. The sequence goes on from JAHJBC010000002.1 coordinate 163,411, forward strand.
GGCCGATCTGGTCGGCAAACGCGTCGCCATGCTGCAGGGCGGCATCCAGCAGTCTTTCTTTGCCCAACTGATGGCCAGCGGCAACTACAACTACGTGCCGGTTCCGGTGAAATCGCTGGATGAGGGTTATGCCGCCGTGGAGGCAGGCGCTGCGGATGCGGTGGTGACCAACAGTTTCTTCGCGGCGCACAACGGCGCCAGGTACAAGCTGCATGAGTCCCCCATCGTATTCCTGCCGACCAATCTGTATTTCGCCTCCGGCAAGGGCCGCAACGGCGAACTGCTGATGCGGATAGACAAACATCTGACCGAATGGCGAAGCGACTCCGACTCGGTCTATTTTGCCGCCCTGCACCGTGCCATGGCCACCCCGCAGGAAGTGCTGCTGCCGCGCTGGGCACTCTGGTCGCTGGCAGGTGGCGGTGCCACGATGATGCTGCTGCTGGGAATCAGTCTGCTGTTGCGCTGGCAGGTGGCGCAACGCACCCGTGAACTGCTCGGGACGACCGAGGAACTGGAACGGGAACGCGCGAATCTGGAACACTTGGTTGCGGCCCGCACTGCCGAACTGCAGGCGATCTTCGATACGGCCAGCGTCGGCATCGTTCTGGTCAAGGACAGGATCATCTTGCGCTATAACCGGCGCATGGGAGAAATGTTCGGTTCTGACACGGGCGAGCAGATCGGCCAGTCAACCCGGCGCTGGTACGCGGACGATGCGGCATATGCCGCCATTGGGCAGGAGTTGTACCCAAAATTGGCGCGCGGCGAGACCGATATCCGCGAACAGAAGATGTTGCGCAAGGACGGCAGCAGTTTCTGGATTCGCCTGTCGGCCAAGGCGGTTGATCCGTCCGCTCCGGCCAGCGGAGTTGTCGCCATCCTGGAAGACATCACCGAGCACCGCATGATGCAAGAGAAGATCGAGCGCCAGGTCACACTGATGCAGGCGCTGATCGACACCATCCCCAACCCCATCTTCTACAAGGGCGCCGACACCCGCTTCTTCGGCTGCAACAAGGCCTACGAGCAGGTGTTCGGCATCCGCCGCGAGCACTTCATCGGCAAGCGCGTGCTCGACCTCGAATATCTGCCGAAACAGGACCGCCTCGCCTACCAGGCCGAGGACGAGGAAGTGATCGCGAGCATCGGCAGTCGCTCGCGCGAATTGCCCATGGTGTTCGCCGACGGCATGACGCACGATACCTTGTACTCGGTGACGGGCTTCGCCAACCGCGACGGTACGCCGGGCGGCCTGGTCGGCCTGATCGTGGATATCACGCCGCTCAAGAATGCCGAACGCGAGGCGCAGCAGGCACAGGCCGTCGCGGAGGCGGCGACGCAGGCCAAGGCCGAGTTCCTCGCCAACATGAGCCACGAGATCCGCACGCCGATGAACGCCATCCTCGGCATGATGTATCTGGCGCTGAAGACCGATCTCTCCCCCAACCAGCGCAACTACCTGAGCAAGGCGCAGGGGGCTGCCACCGCACTGCTCGGCATCATCAACGACATCCTCGACTTCTCCAAGGTCGAGGCGGGCAAGCTGGAGATCGAGCAGATCGAGTTCAGCCTGGACGCCGTGCTGGAACAGCTCAAGGACACCATCGGCATGCAGGCGGAACAGAAAGGCATCGAGTTCCTCATCCGCCACGACGTGAACATCCCCTACCGCCTGATCGGCGATCCGCTGCGCCTCGGCCAGGTGCTGCTCAATCTGTGCAGCAACGCGGTCAAGTTCACCGACGCGGGCGAGGTCGAGCTCGCATTCCAGAATCTGGAAGCCGGCGATGACGAACTGACATTGCAGGTCTCCGTCCGCGACACCGGTATCGGCATGTCGGAAGAAGTGCAGTCGCTGCTGTTCAACAAATTCACCCAGGCCGATCAGTCCACCACGCGCCGCTTCGGCGGCACCGGACTGGGGCTGGCGATCTGCAAGCACCTGGTCGGCCTGATGGGCGGTCGCATCTGGGTCGAGGATTCGCAACCCGGCCGCGGTACCACCATGTGCTGTACGCTGAAACTCGGCATCCCGCGTCAGTCACAGGACCGCCAGCGCGAACTGCTTGAGCAGGCCGGCCCGCTGCTGCAGGACATCCGCGTGCTGGTGGTGGATGACAACGAAGTCTCGCGCGAGATTCTGACCGGGATGCTGCGTTACTTCCGGCTCGATGTGAAGATCGCTGTCGACGGCATGCAAGCCATCGATCTGCTGGAAGCTGCGACCGAGCGTCCCTATGATCTGGTACTGATGGACTGGCGCATGCCCGGCATGAACGGCGACGAGGTCATCCGCCGCATCCATGCCGACAATGCCATCCCCAGACAACCGAAGATCGTGATGGTGACCGCGTACGGGCGCGAGGATGTGATGCGGCTGGCCGATCATATCGGGGTAGACGGTTTCCTGATCAAGCCGGTCTCGCCCTCCACCCTGCTCGATACCATCCTGTCGGCGCTGGGACGCGGCAGGATACTGAGTGCGGCAAGAATGGAACAGTCCGATAGCCGCTTCGATGTCGCACCGGATTTCGGCGGCGCACACCTGTTGCTGGTGGAAGACAACGAGATCAACCGCGAATTCGCCACCGAATTGCTGCACAGCATGAACATCGTCGTGGACGAGGCTGTGAACGGCGAGGAAGCGGTGGCAATGGTGCAGCAAGGCGTCTACGACGCTGTGCTGATGGATATCCAGATGCCGGTAATGGACGGCCTGGAAGCGGCACGCCGCATCCGCGCGCTGGCGCAACAGGCGGAAGGTAAACGTTATGCAGATCTGCCCATCATCGCCATGACCGCGCTGGCGATGGCGCATGATGCGGAGAAAAGCCAGCAGGCCGGCATGAACGACCACATCACCAAGCCGGTGGCGCCGGAGCGGCTGGCGGCAACCCTGTCCAGATGGCTGCGTGCAGACAATGGCAAGACGGTCCGCGCCGCGGCGGATACGACGGCATCGACCACGCCCGGCTACCCCGCCGAGTTGCTGGCGCTGAAGAGCTTCGATGCCGCGCAGGGCATACGCCGTATCGGCGGCAAGGCTGATGCCTACCGCAGGCAACTGCGCCGCTTCCGCGAGCACTATTCCAACGCAACAGACGAGCTGATGCGCCTGATCCGGGACAAAGGGTTACCGGCTGGCGAAGAGCATTGCCACGCGCTCAAGGGTGTGTGCGGCAACCTGGGGGCGACCGGGATGTACGAATTGCTCAGCGAGATCGATAATGAACTGAAACAGGGCAAACTGCCGAAAACGGAATTGATCGACCGGTTGCGCCAACTACAGCAACAGGCCATGGATGAGATCGATGGTCTGGCCGCTGCCGAATCCTCCGGCTCGGCCACGACCACGGAACTGGAACTCGACGAGATGCTGGCCAAACTGGCTGCACTGTCCGCACTGCTCGAGAACGATCTGGGGGCGGCCGATTCCTTGCTCACGGAATTGCGCACGCGCAAGGCCGATCCATCGACCGCATCGGCCATCGCCGATATCGCCACCAAGATAGACATATTCGACATCGATGCGGCGCAGACAAGGATCAAAACCTTGCGCGATCATTTGAGCAGAGCGGCGTAACCATGGGAGCCTCACCATGACCGAGACCAGCGACATCAAGCCCAGGATACTCATCGTCGACGATGTGAACGAGAATCTGCACGTGATGATGGGCATTCTGCGGGAAAAGTACGCCATCATCGCCGCGACCAGCGGGGAAAAGGCGCTTGAGCTGGCCGCGCGTGCACCTCTGCCCGACCTGATCCTGCTGGATATCAAGATGCCCGGCATGGACGGCTACCATGTCCTGCACCAGCTCAAGTCCGCCCCTGCCACGGCCGACATCCCGGTCATCTTCGTCACCGCGCTGTCGGAATCGACCGACGAGGCCAGGGGGCTGAAGATGGGTGCCGCCGACTACATCACCAAGCCGATCAATCCCGACCTGCTCAGGTTGCGCGTGCTGACCCAGCTCGAATTGCACCGCTACCGCAGGAAACCCGCCCCGCCGGACCTGCCCCACGGCGAACTGCCGGGTGTCGCTCCCTGCATCCTGGTGGTCGACGATGTACCCGAGAACATCCACGAACTCATCAGCGTGCTGACCGACGAGTACCGCATCATCGTCGCCAACAACGGGCCGAAGGCGATCGAACAGGTCATGGGTTCATCTCCGCCAGACCTGATCCTGCTCGACATCGTGATGCCCGAGATGGACGGCTACGAGGTCTGCCGCCGCATCAAGGCGAGTCCGGAAGGCAACCGCATCCCGGTCATCTTTGTCAGCGTGGTCGACAGCACGGTGGACAAGGTCAAGGCATTCTCCATCGGTGCGGCCGATTACATCACCAAGCCGTTCGATATCGACGAGGTGCGCGCACGCGTGCATACCCATCTCGAACTGAGCATGCTGCACCGCTACTTCGAACAGCAGGTGGCGCAGCGCACCACCTCATTGCGCGAGACGAACATCGAGTTGCGCGAGAGTCGCGAAAAATACCGCGTGCTGACCGAGAGCATCAACGATGTCATCTGGGCGGTTGATGCCGAAACGTTGCTCTTCCTGTATGTCAGCCCTTCCATCACCACCCTGAGCGGCTACACTCCGCAAGAGATCATGAGCAGGCCGTTCGACACTCTGCTGCAAAAAGACAGGGCAGACAGGATCAAACAGGTGATCACACAGCATCTCGCCGATTTCCGCACCGGCATCAAGAAGCCGGGCCATTTCCGCACCGACGAGATCGAACTGACCTGCAAGGACGGCAGCAAGGTATGGACGGAGATCGTGACCAACTTCTACTCCAATACCCAGAACGGCCGCATCGAGATACTCGGCGTCACCCGCAATATCAACGAACGCAAGAAGGCCGAGGAGCGCATCCGCTTCCTGGCAAACTTCGACCATCTGACCGGACTGCCCAACCGCGCCGAGTTGCAGGTACGCTTCCAGCATGCGCTGGAACAATCGCGCCGCAACGGCAAACATCTTGCCCTGATGTATCTCGACATCGACCATTTCAAGAACATCAACGATACGCTGGGGCACACCTTCGGCGACCAGTTGCTGCTGGAAGTCGCCCAGAGGATAAGGGCGTTCATACGCGAGGATGATACCGTGTCGCGCCAGGGCGGCGACGAGTTCATCCTGGTGTTCCCCGAGATGAACGAGGAAGGCGCCGCGCGCATGGCCAGCGCGCTGATCGACACCGTCTCGCAACCGTTCGAGATCGAAGGGCAGGAACTCATCATTACCCCGTCGATCGGCATCTCCGTCTATCCGAACGACGGCGGGGACTTCGAGGTGCTGCTGAAGAACGCCGATGCCGCCATGTACCGCGTCAAGCAGGACAGTCACAACAATTTCCGCTTCTTCGCACAGGAAATGCAGGCCCATTCCGCCCGCACCCTGTTGTTGAGCAACGCCCTGCGCCACGCGCTGTCGCGCAACCAGTTGCAACTGTATTTCCAGCCGCAGATCGCGTTGCTGGATAACAGCGTCGTCGGTGCGGAAGCGCTGTTGCGCTGGATGCACCCGGAGCTGGGTACGATCTCGCCCGACGAGTTCATCCCCATCGCCGAGGAAAGCGGGCAGATCGTGCAGATCGGCGAATGGGTGTTGCGCACCGCCGTCAGGCAGCAGAAGGATTGGCTGGACCGCGGCCTGCCGCCCATGGTGATGGCGGTCAACTTGTCCGCCACTCAATTCCGCCAGGCCAATCTTCCCGAGATGGTCAGCGGCATCCTTGACGAAGCCGGCCTGCCGCATCAATATCTGGAACTGGAACTGACCGAGGCGGTCGCCATGGATGACCCGCACAGCGCGGTCGCCATGATGGACAAACTGCATGAACGCGGCATTCGCATGTCCATCGACGATTTCGGCACCGGTTATTCCTCGCTCAGCTATCTGAAGCGCTTCAAGGTCTACAAGCTTAAGATCGACCAGTCTTTCGTGCGCGACATCATCGACGACCCGGAAGACAAGGCCATCGTTACCGCCATCATCAACATGGCCAACGGCTTGGGCATGCAGACTATCGCCGAGGGCGTGGAGAACGCGGGCCAGCTCGAGTTTTTGCGCGCACACGGTTGCGACGAGGTGCAGGGATACTATTTCAGCAAGCCGATACTGGCCGATCAGTTCGAGCGGTATTTGAAGGAAGGGCAATAGTTGTATTGTAGTGAACGCAGTTTTACGGGAGAAGAACGATGAGTCTGGTATGGCGCGAGCAATTGAGTGTGGGCAACAACGTGATCGATGGCGACCACAAATATCTGATCGAGATCATCAATGAGGTGGAGCAAAGCCTGATGGCAAAGAACAAGATCGCACTGGCTGCGACATTGGACAAGCTGGCAAAATATTCGCAGGTGCATTTCGACCGGGAAGAAAGGATAGCCCAGGCGGCCGGCTATACGCAGGTTCCGAATCTGAGCCAGACCCATCAGGCGCTGGCGCACAAACTGGAGCAAATGACTGGCGAGATCGATGCGTTGGGCCAGACATGGTCGGCGGAAGCCATCGCACAATTCACCGGCTTCCTGCGCGACTGGCTGCTGGATCACGTCATCAAGGAAGACCTGCTGATGAAACCGGTGTTGCAGAAGTATTCGCCCAGTTTCGATCCGCGATAATCCGGGCCGGAGGACTACTCCGGCTGTACGAGCAAGCGCGACATCTCGGCTACACCGTGGCGCTTGAGCAGGGTATAGAGTTCCGCCTCGTCGTGCGCGACGACCTTGGCCAGATAGGCCATGTTCTTTTCGATGGACTCCAGGTAATAGTTGTTGCTCACACCCATCGTGTCCCTGAAGTGGTATTCCAGTTTCTTGTAGATGCCGCCCAGCACGCCGTCCAGCTTGGCGCGTATCGTCTCGTAGAAACGGTTGGTCTGGCACAGCAGGTCGAAGGTGCTCTGGTAGCTGCCGAAGTGGGCTTCCTTGAATTCGAGATACAGGAACAGCAGTTTCTCCAGATAGATGCGGTCCGCCATCTGCCCGGTGATGTCGGCGGTGGCGACGATGCAGCCCAGCATGCGCGAGCGTTCGTCGCTGAAGCAGATCTGCGCGAACGGCCGGTTGTGTTCCGTGCCCAGGATCATCCCGGTCAGCGCGACCGGGATGGTCGCCGGCAGTTTGTGTTCCCGAAAGTATTGCTGCATGAATTCGATGCCGCGCTGCACATGGGTCTGGGTGTATTGCGCGCCGGTTCCCCGTTCCTCTTCCTTGCGCTGCGCGTAGCCGACGTCATGCATCATGATGGCGATCACGATCTGGGTGATCTCCTCGTCCGACAGACGGTCGCCGGAGACATGCACGCCATGCATCAACCGGACCCCGCATAACAGGACTTCGAGGGTGTGCGGCAGGTCGTGATACAGCGTACGGATGGGGCTGTAACCGGGATATTCGCCTCGAAACAGGCGCAGCACATCGGCGTACACGGCATCGATCAGGGTAAAGTCATAGCCGGGACTCATGCGCCGGATGATGTCGGTCGCTTTGGCCCACACGATTTGCGGGTCATCGTTGTTGAACAGCTCGTGGATAACGGCGTCTGCCGGTTTCTTATTCATGATCAGTTGTTTATAACGGCGTCCGTTTCGCCGCTGATTGTCACAAAGCGGTCGCAGTCTACCCCAGCGACTTGGCAGAGGACAATTTTCCCGACAAAAGGCTGGCCGAGACGATGAGCACGGCCCCGGCCCATTCCTGCCAGCCCATGGCCTCGGCGGCGAGGAAATAGGACGACACGGCGGCCACCACCAGCTCGAACAGGAACAGCACCACCGCACGATTGGCCGGCATGTGGGCGATGCCGTACTGCACCGCGAAGCTGATGGTGCACAGCACGATGCCCATGATCGCGAGCAGCAGCCAGGAAGACTGCGAAATCGCGGCCAGTTGTCCGGGCAGCCCGCCCTGCCACAACAGGAAGGGCAAGGTCAGCGCGGCCGTGCCCAGCCACAGGCTGAAAGACTTGGCTTCCACGGAAAGGTGCGCCGCCCGCCGCGAAGTGACATTGGACAGCGCAAAGCCCATGCCTGCGGAAAGCCCCAGCCATTCGGACGGGTTCTGCGGCCACGGCAGACCGAGTTTCGGTTCCCACAGCATGATCATCGCGCCGCCAAGCGACAGGGCGACCACAAAGTAGCCGTAGCGATTGAGCCGCTCGCCCAATATCCAGAACGAGAACAGGATGGTCCACACCGGCGCCAGGTAGAACAGCAGCAACACGCGCATCACTTCGCCGTGCAGCATGCCCAGCACATAGCCGAAGTTGGCCCAGCCCGCGCTCAGCACCAGCAATAACCCCCACCAGCCGAAGGAAGAGCGTTCGCGCCACACGCGCGGCAGCATGAAAGCACCGCACAGCATGGCCAGCAGATAGGTGAGCAACGTCGCCAGCGGCCCGGTCACGCCGATCGCCTGCAATTCCCGGTAGGGATACCAGATCAGGCCCCATACCAGCGCGCCAGTCAGTACGCCCGCGACCGGCAGCACATTTTGTTTTGAAGGCACTCGCCCGACCCTTATAATGCGCGCTGTTTTGCGCCCAGATATTGGAAATGAACCCCGAACTCGACCGTCTGCAGCCCTACCCGTTCCAGAAACTTGCCGAACTTTTCGGCGACACCAAACCGAATGCTTCCCTCAAACCGATCAGCCTGCATATCGGCGAACCTAAGCATGCAACACCCACTTTCATCAAGGATATGCTGGTCGCCGGACTCGAAGGGCTGGCGAATTATCCCACAACCTCGGGCAGCGACATGTTGCGCGCCGCCATCGCCCACTGGCTGGAGAAGCGCTATGGCATCCCCGAACCGGATGCGAAGACCCAAGTCCTGCCGGTGAATGGTAGCCGCGAGGCGCTGTTCTCCTTCGCCCAAGCCGTGATCGACCGCAGCCGCCCTGCCCCGGCGGTGGTCTGCCCCAACCCGTTCTACCAGATCTACGAAGGCGCCGCGCTGCTCGCCGGTGCCACGCCGCATTTCCTCAATACCCTGCCGGAGGACGGCTACGCGCTGAATTTCGCCCAATTGCCGGAAGAGGTCTGGAAGCGCACGCAGCTCGTCTATGTCTGCTCGCCCGGTAACCCTACCGGCCGCGTGATGCCGCTGGCGGAATGGCAAACCCTGTTCGAGATGTCCGACCGTTACGGCTTCGTGATCGCGGCGGACGAGTGCTATTCCGAGATCTATTTCGGCGAGGACAAACCGCTCGGGGCATTGCAGGCCGCGCACAAGTTCGGCCGCAGCGACTATCGCAACCTTGTGGTGTTCTCCAGCCTGTCCAAACGTTCCAACGTGCCGGGCATGCGTTCCGGCTTCGTCGCGGGCGACGCGACGATACTGGAAAGGTTCAAGCTGTATCGCACCTATCACGGTTGCGCGATGAATCCCGCCATCCAAACGGCCAGCATCGCCGCCTGGAAAGACGAGACCCATGTGGAGGAGAACCGCCACCTGTATGAGCAGAAGTTCGATGCCGTCATCGACCTGCTCGCCCCAGTGCTGCCGGTCGCCCGACCGGATGCCGGTTTCTATCTCTGGGTCAGGACGCCGGGCTCCGATACTGCCTTCGCGCAGTCCCTGTATCGCGACTATAATGTGTCGGTGCTGCCCGGCAGCTTCCTCGCGCGCGAGGCTCATGGAGTCAACCCTGGCGCCGGATACGTCCGCATGGCGCTGGTCGCCAGCCTGGAGGAGACGCTGGAAGCAGCGCGGAGAATCAGGCAGCTTGTTGCCGGTAGCAAGTAGCCGGTAGCAAATCAGGATTGGCTGCACGCTGTAAGCCACTTGTAATACCTTTAATTAATTTAGGAACCACCATGCCGCAATTGCAGACCATCATCGAGGAAGCCTTTGAACGCCGCGCCGACATCACTCCGCGCAACGTCGATGCCCAGCTGAAAGAGACCATCAACACTGTCATCGAATACCTCGATCAGGGCAAGTTGCGCGTGGCGGAGAAGATCGACGGCCAGTGGGTCACCCACCAGTGGGTCAAGAAGGCGGTACTGCTGTCGTTCCGCATCGAGGACAACACCTTTATCAAGGGCGGCTTCACCAATTATTTCGACAAGGTGCCCTCCAAGTTCGCCGACTACAACTCCAAGGAGTTCCGCGACGGCGGCTTCCGCGTGGTGCCGCCCGCCGCCGCCCGCCGCGGCGCTTATATCGCCAAGAACGTGGTGCTGATGCCCTCCTATGTGAACATCGGCGGCTATGTGGACGAAGGCACCATGGTGGACACCTGGGCCACCGTCGGCTCCTGCGCCCAGATCGGCAAGAACGTGCACCTCTCGGGCGGCGTCGGCATCGGCGGCGTGCTGGAACCGGTGCAGGCCAATCCCACCATCATCGAGGACAATTGCTTCATCGGCGCGCGCTCCGAGATCGTCGAGGGCGTGATCGTGGAAGAAGGTTCGGTGATCTCGATGGGCGTGTTCATCAGCCAGAGCACCAAGATCTACGACCGCGAGACCGGCGAAGTACATTTCGGCCGCGTGCCCGCGGGTTCCGTTGTGGTCAGCGGCAGCATGCCTTCCAAGGACGGTGCATACAGCCTGTACTGCGCGGTGATCGTGAAGAAGGTGGATGCGAAGACTTTGGGCAAGACGGGTATCAATGAGTTGTTGAGGGGTATTTGATCTGCTGGTAGCTGGTAGCTGGTAGCTGGTAGCAAAACCGGCTTGGCTACCCCCTACTGGCTACTGGCTACAAGCTTAGGAGGTTACATGATCATCACACCGCTGTTGCAGCTCGCCGCCGAAAAGAAAGCTTCCGACCTGTTCTTCTCGGTCGGGGCGCCGATCGGCATCAAGATCGACGGTGTGGTCATGCCGGTGAACGCGCAGATCCTGAACGAGGAAACGGTCAGGAAGATCGCCTACGAGATGATGACCGAGCAGCAGATCAACGAGTTCGAGCTGCACATGGAGATGAACTTCTCCTTCCGCGTCCACACCATCGGCAACTTCCGCGTCAACGTGTTCCGCCAGCGCGGCAGCGTGGCCATGGTCGTACGCTATGTGCGCGGCGACGTGCTCAACGTCGAGGAACTCAACCTGCCGCTGGTTTTGAAGGAACTCATCATGGACCGGCGCGGGCTGGTGCTGATGGTCGGCGCGACCGGCTCCGGCAAATCGACGACGCTGGCTGCAATGATCCAGCACCGCAACGACACGCAGAGCGGCCACATCCTCACCATTGAAGATCCTCTCGAATACATGTTCCGCCACGGCAAGTCCATCGTGAACCAGCGCGAGATCGGCACCGACACCGTCAATTACGAGGCGGCGCTGGTAAGCGCCATGCGCGAAGCGCCCGATGTGCTGATGATCGGCGAGATCCGCGACCGCGAGACGCTCAAGCACGCGCTGATCTTTGCCCAGACCGGCCACCTGTGCCTGTCCACCCTGCACGCCAACAACAGCTACCACGCGCTCAATCGCATGGTGAACTTCTTCCCCTACGACGCACGCAACAGCATCCTGTCCGACCTGTCGCTGTGCATGCGCGCGGTCATCTCGCAGCGCCTGATCCGCAACACCCAGGGCAAGCTGGTGCCGGCTGTCGAGGTGCTGATCAACTCGGCGCTCATCGCCGACCTGATCAAGAAGGACCAGATCGACCAGATCCGCGACGCCATCGAGCAGAGCGTGCAACTCGGTTCGCAGACCTTCGAGCAGGCGCTGTACAAGCTGTTCAAGTCCGGGCAGATCACCAAGGAAGAGGCGTTGCGCAATGCCGACTCCTCCAGCAACCTGTCCTCGCTCATCGACTTTTCCCAGACCAGCAAGGTCAAGATCTACGACCCCAATGCCACGCAGCCGTCCGCACCGGCCAAGCAGAATGCGAATTTTGACGGGATCAAGCTCAACATCGACATGTCCGGCTCGCAGACATGAAGCTGTATGGCATCCCGAACTGCGACACGGTGAAGAAGGCGCGGGTCTGGCTGGACGAACACGGGATCGAGTATGAGTTTTGCGATTTCAAAAAACAGGGCGTCACCGAGATGCAACTGGCAAACTGGCTCAAGCAGACCGGCTGGCAAAAGCTGCTGAAGAAAACGGGACCGACCTGGGGAAAACTGCCGCAGGAAGTGAAAGACTCGATCAAGGACGACGCCTCGGCCCTGGCGCTGATGCTGGAAAAGCCCAATGTCATCAAACGCCCGGTGCTGGAGCACAAAGGAAAAGTGTTGACGACCGGATTCAACCTGGCCGACTACGAGAAAATAAAATACTGAAGCATCCGCGAAGTCTGCGGATTTGGAATCCTTATGAGTGACACCCTAGCCCTGGCCAAACAACTGATCGCCCGCCATTCGCTCACCCCCGTGGACGACGGTTGCCTCGACATCATCGGCGCCCGCCTGGCGCCGCTCGGCTTCAAACTGGAAAAGATGCGTCACGGCGAGGTCGACAACCTGTGGGTGCGCCGCGGCGTTGCCGCGCCGGTGGTGTGCTTCGCCGGACATACCGATGTGGTACCGACCGGCCCGGTGAACCAGTGGGGCAGCGATCCTTTCACGCCGTCCGTGCGCGACGGCATGCTGTACGGGCGCGGAGCGGCGGACATGAAAGGTTCGCTGGCCGCTTTCGTCACCGCCATCGAGCGCTTCGTCGCCGAGCATCCGCAACACAAGGGCAGCATCGCCCTGCTGCTCACCTCGGACGAGGAAGGCATCGCGGTGGACGGCACGGTGCGCGTGGTCGAGGCCTTGCGCGACCGCAATGAAAAACTCGATTACTGCATCGTCGGCGAGCCGACTTGCGTCGCCAAGCTGGGCGACACCATCAAGAACGGCAGGCGCGGTTCGCTCTCTGGCACGCTCACCGTCAAGGGGGTGCAGGGCCACATCGCCTATCCGCATCTGGTGAAGAACCCCATCCACCTCGCCGCGCCCGCCATCGCCGAGTTGGCTGCGACCGAGTGGGACAAGGGTAACGAATATTTCCCGCCGACCTCCTGGCAGATCTCCAATATCCACGGCGGCACCGGCGCGACCAATGTGGTGCCGGGCACGGTGGAGATCATGTTCAACTTCCGCCATTCCACCGCCAGCACGGTGGAAAGCCTGAAGCAGCGCGTGCATGCCATCCTCGACCGCCATGGACTGGAGTATGAACTGCAATGGGAGCAGTCCTCCGGCAAGCCCTACCTGACGCCGCGCGGCGATCTGGTGGATGCAGTGAGCGACTCGATCAAACAGGTCACCGGCCTTGACACTGAACTTTCCACCAGCGGCGGCACCTCGGACGGGCGCTTCATCGCCGACATCTGCCCGCAGGTGCTGGAACTGGGACCGCTGAACGCGACCATCCACAAGATCGACGAATGCGTGGCGGTGGACGATCTCGACAGACTCGCCGATATCTATCGCCTGACGCTGGTCAAGCTGCTGACGGAATAGGGAATGGAAATATTTTTCGTATTGCTGCTGATCGCCATCGTGCTCTGGCTTTTCTCGCTGGCATGGAAATACCGGCGCAATGCGAATGGCGACGGCGGCAGCACTGGGGGCTCGAGCGACACGGACATGGGGTACACTGCGTCGCATTGCAGCAATGACAGCAGCAGTTGCGATGGCGGCGGAGACGGTGGAGGCGGAGGGGACTGAATGGACATCAATCATTTTTCCGAGGCGAGCGCCTCGCTCAAAACGGTGCGCGATTGCCTGCGCTTTGCGGTCAGCCGCTTCAACGAGGCCGAGCTGTTCTTCGGGCACGGCAGCGAGAACGCCTACGACGAGGCGGCCTACCTCATCCTGCACACGCTGCACCTGCCGCTGGACCGGCTGGAACCTTTCCTGGATGCCCGGCTGACCCATTCCGAGATCTACGACGTGCTGGATATCATCGAACGCCGCACCGAGCAGCGCATCCCCGCCGCCTACCTGACCAACCAGGCCTGGCTGGGCGACATGTCGTTCTACGTGGACGAGCGGGTCATCGTGCCGCGCTCCTTCATCGCGGAACTGTTGCGCGACCAGCTCTACCCCTGGCTGGAGAATCCGGACGATATCCATAACGTGCTGGATCTGTGCACGGGCAGCGCCTGCCTGGCCGTTCTTGCGGCACATGCTTTCCCCAACAGTCATGTCGACGCGATCGATCTTTCTCCCGATGCGCTGGATGTCGCGCAATATAACGTGACCGATTACGGGCTGGAAGACCGCATTGCGCTGATCGAGTCCGACATGTTCGAAAAACTCAAGGGCAGGAAATACGACCTCATCATCAGCAACCCGCCCTATGTGGATGCGCCTTCGGTCGCCGCGCTGCCGCAGGAATTCAAGTACGAGCCCAAACTGGCGCTGGGCAGCGGCACCGACGGCCTCGACGCCACCCGCGCCATCCTGAGCCAGGCCGCCGAGCACCTGAGCGACAACGGCCTGCTCATCGTCGAGATCGGCCACAACCGCGACGCGCTTGAAGCCGCCTTCCCGGACCTGCCGTTCACCTGGATGGATGTCAGTGCGGGCGATGAGTTCGTGTTCATGCTGCACCGCAACGATCTGCTTTAAATGTCGTCCGTAGATCACTACGAGAACTTCCCTGTCGCCTCCATCCTGCTGCCCCGCCGCCTGCGCCAGCCGGTGGCCGCCATCTACCATTTTGCCCGCGCGGCGGACGACATCGCCGACGAAGGCGACCTGCCCGACGCAGAGCGCCTGCAACGGCTCGACGATTTCCGCGACGAGCTGATACACATCGCCAACGGCGAGACGCCGTTGACGCCGCTATTCCGCAACCTCGCCGCCGAAGTCGGCAGGCATGGCCTGCCTCTGCAACCCTTCCACGACCTGCTCGATGCGTTCTCGAAGGATGTGGTGAAGAAGCGCTATGCGGATTTCGACGAGGTGCAGGACTACTGCCGCCGTTCGGCCAACCCGGTCGGCCGCATCCTGTTGCACCTTTATGGCGAGGCGGACGAAGTAAATCTGCGCTACAGCGACGCCATCTGCACCTCGCTGCAGCTCATCAACTTCTGGCAGGATGTGGCGAAGGACTGGCGCATCGGACGCGTCTACTTGCCGCAGGACGATCTTGCCCGTTTCGGCGCCAGTGAAGCGCAGATCGCCGAAGGACGCTGCGATGACAACTGGCGCGCATTGATGCAGTTCGAGGTGTTGCGCGCGCGCGAGATGATGCTGCAAGGCGCACCGCTCGGCAGCATCCTCACCGGGCGCATCGGCCTGGAGATGCGCATGATCATCGCGGGTGGCCTGCGCATCCTCGATAAACTGGAAGCCGCCGACTACGACATGTTCAAGCAGCGCCCGGTTTTGAAGCCGTTTGACTGGGTTATCATGCTGGCGAAAAGTGCCCCGTTCTGATCATGACACCCGATCAATACTGCGAAGAAAAAGCCCGCAGCAGCGGCTCCAGCTTCACCAGCAGCTTCCGCTTCCTGCCCAAGGAAAAGCGCGAAGCGATGACCGTGCTGTATGCCTACTGCCGCGAGATCGACGACGTGGTGGACGAATGCTCGGATGCCAATGTGGCGCGCACCACGCTCAACTGGTGGCGCAACGAGGTGGCGGTGGTCTACTCCGGCCGCCCCACCCATCCAGTCTGCCAGGCGCTTGTTCCCGTGGTGCAGCGGTTCAAGCTGCCGCAGGAACACCTGCTTGAGATCATCGACGGCATGGAGATGGATCTCGACCAGCCACGCTATGCCGATTTCAAATCGCTGCAACTGTATTGCTACCGCGTCGCCTCGGTGGTCGGTCTGCTGTCGGCGGAGATCTTCGGCTACCGCGACCGCGAGACGCTGAAATACGCGCACGACCTCGGCATCGCCTTCCAGCTCACCAACATCATCCGCGACGTGGGCGAGGATGCGCGGCGCAACCGCATCTACCTGCCGATGGACGAGATGCAGCAGTTCGGCGTCACTGCAGCGGACATCCTCAATGCGCGCGAGACCGATAACTTCCACAAACTGATGGCGTTCCAGATCGAACGCGCCCGCCAGTATTACAAGCAAGCCCTTGCGCACCTGCCCGCCGCCGACCGCAAGGCCCAGCGCGCCGGATTGATCATGGCCGAGATCTACCAGGCGGTATTGAACGAGGTCGAGCGCAGCGGCTGCCATGTGTTGAAGCAGCGCGTGTCGCTCACGCCGACGTACAAGCTGTGGTTGGTGATCAAGGCATGGCTAAGGAATTAAGAAGCTTTCCCTCACCCCAACCCTCTCCCAGAGGGAGAGGGGGCAGTCGCGAAGAGCAATCTCTGAACCCTGCGGTAATCGGCGGCGGCTACGCCGGCATGGCAGCCGCTGTTGAACTGGCCGCGAACGGCATCCCCGTCACTGTCTTTGAAAGCGCCAGGCAGCTCGGCGGCCGCGCCCGCGGCGTACTTTACAACGACACGCAGCTTGATAACGGCCAGCACCTGCTGCTCGGCTGTTATCGCGAGACGCTGGGGCTGATCGAACTGGTCGGCGGCAATGTCGAAAGGGATTTCCTGCGCCTGCCGCTGCAACTCGACCTGCACGGTCACTTCTCGCTGCGCGCGCCCCGCCTGCCCGCCCCGCTCCATCTGCTGGCCGCTTTGCTCAATGCACGGGGATTGAGCTGGAGCGAGCGCCTGAAAGCAGCGCGCTTCATGCTGACCCTGCGCGGCATGGATTTCCGCCTGCCGCACGACATGACGGTCACCGAACTGCTCCAGCAGCATGGACAGGATGCCGACCTGGCACAGAAGTTATGGGAACCGCTGTGTATCGCCGCGCTGAACACCCCGATGCAAAAAGCTTCCGCGCAGGTGCTGCTCAACGTGCTGCGCGACGCGCTGAACCGCAAGCGTGCCGACAGCGATATGCTGCTGCCGCGCATCGATTTCACCGCGCTGTTCCCGCAACGCGCCGCCGCATATGTGGAGCGGCATGGCGGTAAAGTCCATCTCTCTTGCGGGGCGGAATCCATCGTTCCTAAAGATTCCGGCATCGAGGTCGTCACGGCACTGGGCGCGCAGCGATTCAGCCATGTCATCTGCGCCACCTCCCCGACCGTCGCAGCCGGACTGCTGCGACCGCATGCCGCGCTCGCGGAAACCGTCAGCCGCATCGACGCACTGGAGCAGCAGCCGATCTACACCGTCTACCTGCAATACCCGGCTCAGGTGCGCTTGCCGCATGCCATGATCGGACTGCATCGCAGCTACAGCCAATGGTTGTTCGACAAGGGCTGTATCGCCGGGCAACACGGCCTGCTCGCTGCCGTCATCAGCGCCGAGGGCATCCATCAGGAGCTGTCGCAGGACGAACTGGCGCAAAAGGTCATCACCGAGTTGGGCCGGGAATTCGGCATCGAAGAGATGCCGCAGTGGTTCAAGGTCATCGCCGAAAAACGCGCCACCTTCTGCTGTTCGCCCGCACTGCAACGACCTGCACAGCTCACCGCGATCCCCGATCTGCTGCTGGCAGGCGATTACACGGCGGGCGAATATCCGGCCACGCTGGAGGGGGCGACACAAAGCGGCCTGCGCTGTGCCGGCCTGTTGCTGCGGAATCGGTCCTGAGCGGCACCTGCGCACAGCAGCAATACTGTCAGCCATTTTCCCTCCGGCCTTTTCCTGAAATTTACAGCACGATCGAATTTCATCCGTTGCCCAGTTTGCGCGACTGCATATATACGCAGCGGCAAGGTAGGTGCATACCCCATTGTCCGGATGCATGCCACGGCTAATATTCGACACATGTCGGCAGGCCCGGCTGCAAGCAGCAGGCGACGCCACGATGACAAACGAACGCAAGGAGATGCCATGTCAGCCACACATCCGACCGTACTGGCAGTAGACGACGAACCATTCAATCTGAGCTTGATGGACGAGCTGCTGAACCGGGATTACATCGTGCAGAAAGCCGGCAACGGCCCGGATGCGATCAAGCTGGCTTTCACCACCCCGCCCGACCTGGCCCTGATCGACATCATGATGCCCGATATGGACGGCTTCGAAGTCTGTCGCTTCCTGAAAAACAATCCCGCGACACGGCACGTGCCGGTCATTTTCATCACGGCCAAGGACGATATCCGCGACGAGGAGCGCGGATTCGCCATGGGCGCTTCGGATTTCATCCACAAACCCATCAGCGCGCCCATCGTTCTCGCGCGTGTCCGGGCGCATATCAAAATCAAATTCATGCAGGACTACTTGCGCAGGAAGAATTCCCTGTTGATCAAGAGTGCCGACGAAAAATCGGCCGAATTGCAGCAGTTGAGGGACTTCATGTGGGGATCAGACATGCTGGCCCGGCGTTGAGTCAGGTCGCAGCGCGGCACCACTATTCAGCCATGTCATCTGCACCATCCCGCCGGCCGTCGCAGCAGCTCTGTTGCGTCCGGCGCAATCTCCCCGGCCTGAAGTAATCCGTGTTGTCGTAATAGGCCGCATCTTCGTTGTCCGCGCTCCACCCCGGCACCCCCAGTAGAGGCACCGGCATCAGCTCCCGGGTACTGCGGCAATGTTCCGGCGCAGTCAGATATTGCGCCACTATGCCGTCCAGATGCGCCAGCCGCCGCACGAGCGACCAGGCAAAGAACTGCTGCTCAACCGGCAGCAGCAGGCCTTGCCCGGTCATGCCGATATAGGGATGCAATGCCTTTTCATACAGTCCGTGACCGAACAGATAGAACCCCATACTGTCTTGCACTTCTGTCCGTCTTTGCCAGAACAACTCCTTCCAGCGAAAGTCGCGCAACAGTCCGGCCAAATCTTCTCTTGCATACGGCACGACGACACCGGATTCGTCCAGCAGCGTATTGGTGTCGCGCACCGCACCGCGCTGGCTGCATGTCATTTCATCTTGCGGTCCGGTCAGCGCCTGATAATGGCGCACGTTGATTGCGGCCTTGGCCTTGGGGAAGGCGAACCACACCAGTGCATTGAGCAGGTCGTGCCAGTTGTTCTCTCGCGTCGGCACTTCGCCCTTCAGGTAGCAGCGCGGCTCGTATTGCGACTCGAACGGCAGCTTGCCGTATTCCTGTGGCACGAATCGCAGGGACAACCCGGAATGCACGGTGATGGCGGGAGATAGTTGCGCGAGCAACCCGTTGCAGTCCTGCAGGCTCGGAAAGCGCTCCCCCCCGAGCAGGCTGACTGGCAGATGCAGCGGAGCAAAAAATGGATCGCGCAACAGCGCTTCCTTGTTCCAGGCGGGTGTCGTATTCATGGGCGATAGTGTAGCCGATGCGCGCCCCGCAACACATTCACGGCAGCTTGTGGTAATTTGCGCCCTATCAGCCCATAGCGTCATGCGATTGATCCGCAGAAGGAGGGAACATGAACGAGTTAGATGCAATCCAGGCAAGTCTCGACAATTTCACCAAACGTCTCGACGAGGTCTCTAACCACCGCTTCAACGAGCTGCGCAAATGTTCCTTCTTCGATCCCGTCCCCAGCGAATGGCTGACCCCGATCTCGGAGCAGACCGTGATCAAGACGTTCTCTGCCGGGAACCGCCTCACCTCGGAGGGTGACGATATGGATGTTTTCTACGTCATCCTGTTCGGCACCGCCACCGCGTACTTCAACAAGAAGATCGTTGGCACGATACGCAGCGGCGAATGCATTGGCGAGGGCATGTTTTTCGCCAACGAGAACATCTCGCGCTCTGCCACGGTGATCGCGGACGGACAAGTGATCGTCGCCGAGATCAGAAGGTCGGGGGTCGACCAGTTGCGCGGGGAATCCAAGGCCTATATGGACAAGGCCTTGTTGCTGGCGCTGTTCAAGAAGCTGCAGGGCGCGAACCGAAAGATCGAGGAGTTGCTGCGCTGAATTTCCGGAGCGCAAGCCCATATCTGGCGGCGTGATTGCGACCGCAAATCATTTCTGTCCCGCCTTATTTTCCGTGCTGCTGATCGATTTCGGCTAGAATCCGAGCCGTATGAGCATTATCGCTGTCTTCAATCAGAAAGGCGGGGTCGGCAAGACGACCACCGCCATCAACGTCGCCGCCGCTCTGACGCGTATCGGGCGCACCACCTACGGCATCGATCTCGATCCGCAGGCGCAGATGAGTTCCATCGCCAATATCACGGCCAAGTCCGGCGCAGACACCGTGCTGGGTCTGTTCCAGCAGAACCGTCCGCTGCGCGGACTGGTGCAGCAGGCGGAATGCAACATCAACATCATTCCCAGCCACGCCGAACTTTCCAAGGTGGATGCCCTGTACGGGAAAGGCTACAACGTGGTGAACAGGCTCAACAGCGCCCTGCAGACCGAACGCTTCGGCGGCAAGGATACGCCGGTGCTGATCGATTGCAGCCCGCTGGTCGGGGTGCTTTCCCTGAATGCGATCTTCGCCTGCAGCGGACTGCTGGTGCCGATCTCGGCCGACCACCTTTCCACCAAGGGCGCGATGCAGATCGAGAAGACGCTGAAAGCGCTGGAGCAGGTGCTGAAGCGCCGCGTCAACCGGCGCTATCTGGTGACCCGTTTCGACAGTCGCAGGCGCATGGCCTGGGATGTATTGAAATTAGTTGAGGAACATTTCGGCGCAGACGTGTGCAAGACACGCATCGCGGAGAATGTCAGCCTGGCGGAAAGCCCGGCCGTGAACAAGACGGTATATGAGTATGCGCCAGAAAGCCGTGGCGCAAAGGATTACGACGACCTGCTGAAGGAACTGATGGCCGACGGCTTCATCGAGTAGGTGCAAACGATCATTTGCACCTACTTGGAGATCAGCGACAGGATATCTTCGACCGACATCACCTGTTGCGGCTTTCCTTCTTCAGCGGCCTTGGCATTGCAACTCGTTATCTCGCAGTAGCGGTACATCTGGCGCAGCTTGCGCTCCGCTTCCGTCTCATCGCGCGCAATGATGTTGATGTTGTCCACGCGCTGTCCGTCCCGCGTCAGAATCGAGAAGTTGAATTTGTCCATTCCACACCCTCCTGACTTGCCTGTTATACATAGCGACAGAAATCGTAGCGAGCGGACCGACATCGGGGGAGCCCGGAGCGCAGGCACCGGAGTGTACATTCAGTACATGAGGATGCCGAGCACCGCGCGACCCCGATGTCGGTTCGCGCAGTAGATTTATGTCGCTATGTGGTTTTTTTCGCCGCCCTGACCCTTCTCGCCTCATACAGACACACGCCGGTGCTGACCGACACGTTCAGGCTTTCCACGCTGCCCTGCATCGGGATGCGCACCAACTGGTCGCAGGTCTCGCGGGTCAAGCGGCGCAAACCCTCGCCTTCCGCCCCCAGCACCCATGCTATCGCGCCCTGATGCTGCACATCATACAGATTTGTTTCCGCATCGCCATCCATGCCCACCACCCAGATATCGCGCTCCTGCAGTTCGCGCAGGGTGCGCGCCAGGTTGGTGACGGTGATGTAAGGCACGGTCTGGGCGGCGCCGCAGGCGACCTTTTCCACCGTGGCATTGATGCCCACGGCTCGGTCCTTGGGTGCGATCACCGCATGTACGCCGAAGGCATCGGCGCTGCGCAGGCAGGCGCCCAGATTGTGCGGATCCTGCACGCCGTCCAGCACCAGCAGCAGGGCCGGCTCGGTCAGCGTGTCCAGCACGTCATCCAGATGCTGCACCTTCTGCGCCGCATTCACGCGCGCGGCGACGCCCTGATGGCGCGTATTGCCGGCCATGCCGTCGAGACGCTTGCCGTCCACCTGGATGACGCGCACGCCGTTGCTCTCGGCCAGTTTGAGCAGGTCGCGCGCGCGCGGGTCCTTGCGCTGGGGATCGACATACACCTCCAGCACGCTGTCCGCGTTCTGGCGAATGCGGCCGGTGACGGCATGGAAACCGTGGATGATGCGCGACTCAGCCATGACGTTTTCCCGTCTTTCCGGATTTTGCAGTCTTGGCGGGTTTGGATGCTGCCTTTTTCGGAGGTGCTGCGCCCCATGCGCCAACATTGATGCCGTCCGGAGCCGCTTTGCTTTCCACACTCTCCAGCACGAAGTCGATCTTGGTACTTTCCATATCCACCCGCACCACTTTCACCCGCACGCGGTCACCGAGGCGGTAGCGCTTGCCGGTGCGTTCGCCCAACATCTGGTGTTTGGCCGCATCGAAGTGATAGTAGTCGGCGCCGAGTTCGGACACGTGCACCAGTCCCTCGACGTATAGATCGTCCAGCGCCACGAACAGGCCGAAGCCGGTGACCGAGGAGATGGTACCGTCGAACACGCTGCCAAGATGGTCGCGCATGTAGAAGCACTTGAGCCAGGCCTCGACATCGCGCGTGGCGTCGTCGGCACGGCGCTCGGTCATCGAACAGTGCACGCCGAGTTCTGCCCACTTGAGTTGCGGCTTGTATTTCTTGCCATCCAGTACCGCCTTGATGGCGCGGTGCACCAGCAGGTCGGGATAGCGGCGGATGGGCGAGGTGAAGTGCGCATAGGCCTCGTAGCCCAAGCCGAAGTGGCCCAGGTTCTCCGGTGCGTACACCGCCTGACGCAGCGAACGCAGCATCACGGTCTGCAGCAGTCCGGCATCGGGACGGCCCTTGATCTGCTTGAGCAGCTTGGAATAATCCGCGGCCTGCGGATCGTCGCCGCCACCGAGTTGCAGGCCGAATTCCTTGAAGAATTCGCGCACTGCTTCCAGTTTTTCGGGCGTCGGACCTTCGTGCACGCGGTACAGCACCGGATGCTCATGCTCTTTCAGGAAGGCCGCCGCACACACGTTGGCCGCCAGCATGCATTCCTCGATCAGCTTGTGCGCGTCGTTGCGGATGACCGGCACGATCTTCTCGATCTTGCCCTGGTCGTTGAAGATCATCTGCGTCTCGACCGTCTCGAAGTCGATGGCGCCGCGCTTTTCGCGTGCGTGCAACAGGGTCTGGAACAGCTTGTACAGGTTGTTGATGTGCGGCAATACGGCAGCGTATTCGCGCGCATTCTCGCCCTGCGGGTCCGCCAGCATGTCGGCCACCTTGGTATAGGTCAGGCGCGCATGCGAGAACATCACCGAGGGATAGAAACGGTGCTTCAAGATGTCGCCTTCTGCGCTGATCTGCATGTCGCATACCATGCACAGGCGTTCGACGTTGGGATTGAGCGAACACAGGCCGTTGGACAGCTCCTCCGGCAGCATCGGGATCACGCGGCGCGGGAAATACACCGAGTTGCCGCGGTTGATCGCTTCCTTGTCCAGCGCGTCGCCCGCTTTAACATAAGCGCTCACGTCGGCGATGGCCACCACCAGGCGGAAGCCCTGGGCGTTCGGTTCGCAATACACGGCGTCGTCGAAGTCGCGCGCGGTCTCTCCGTCAATGGTCACCAGCGGCAGTTTGGCCACGCTCTCGCGTCCGGCGTAGTCGGCGGGCTTCACTTCGGGCGAGAACGCCTTGGCCTGCTTTTCGGCGTCGTGCGGGAATTGGTTGGGCAGATCATGCTTGCGCAGGGCGATCTCGATCTCCATGCCGGGATCGGCGTAGTTACCCAGCACCTCGACGATGCGGCCGATGGGTTGCGCATGCTTGGACGGCTGCTGCATGATCTCCAGCATCACCACCTGTCCGGCTTTGGCCCCGCCGGAGGCGCCCGGCGCGACCAGAAAGTCCTGGCTGATGCGGCGATTCTCGGCCACCACGAACTGAATGCCGTGTTCCTCGTATAAACGGCCCACCACGCGGGTATTGGCCGGTTCCAGCACTTCGACGATCTTGGCCTCGCGCCGGCCGCGCCTGTCCTCGCCGCCGACACGCGCCATCACGGTGTCGCCGTGCAGCGCCTTGTGCATCTCCTTCTCGCTCAGCACCAGGTCGGGGCTGCCGTCCTCCGGGATCAGGAAACCGAAACCGTCCGGATGACCCTGCACCTTGCCCTTGACCAGGTCGAGCTTGTCCACCTGGCAGATGGCGCGCTTGCGGTTGCGCATGATCTGGCCGTCGCGCTCCATGGCGCGCAGGCGGCGGTTGAACAGGTCCTCTTCATGGGCTTCAATCTGCAGCAGAGCGCACAACTCGTCCTGTTCCACCGGCACGCCCCGTTCGGCCAGCAGCTGCAGGACATACTCGCGGCTGGGCAGGGGGTGTTCGTATTGCTCGCGTTCCCGCTCCAGAAAGGGGTCGAGTTCGCGGATATTTTTTTTCTTTTTCGTCATTGACACAAAATCCTTTAACAATTAAAGTGCGCACCCTCAAGCAATGCCCAGATGGCGGAATTGGTAGACGCGCACGGTTCAGGTCCGTGTGCCGCAAGGTGTGGAGGTTCGAGTCCTCTTCTGGGCACCAGGTTCAAACAGAATGGTTCGCGCAAGCGGGCCATTTTTGTTTTGTGCCCGGAGCCGGCGAAACAGCTGCGTGCTTCGCAGCAACAGGCCATTCCCGGCGGCACTATTTTCCTGCAAATGAAAACACGCACCGCTTTGGCGATGCGTGTCCGGTCTTTTCTTCAGTTTCACCTCAAACCTTGAACGGATGACGCAACACGATGGTTTCGTCACGGTCCGGCCCGGTGGAGACCATGTCCACCGGCACTTCGCAGATCTCGGCGATGCGTTCCAGGTACTTGCGCGCCTGCGGCGGCAGGTCCTCGTAGCGTTTCACGCCGACCGTGCTGCCGCTCCAGCCCGGCATGTCCTCGTACACCGGCTCGCAGTTGTCGAGCGAATCGGCCCCGACCGGCAGGATGTCGCTGAACTTGCCGTCGATGTTGTAGCCGACGCCGATGCGCACCGTCTCCATGCTGTCCATCACATCCAGCTTGGTCACGCACAGGCCGGACACGCCATTGATCTGGATGGAACGCTTGAGCGCGGCCGCGTCGAACCAGCCGCAGCGGCGGGCGCGCCCGGTGGTGGAACCGAACTCGTGCCCTTTCTCGGCCAGCATCTTGCCGATGGGATCCTGCTTCAGTTCGGCATCGTACAGCTCGGTCGGGAACGGGCCGGAGCCGACGCGCGTGGTGTAAGCCTTGGTGATACCCAGCACATAATGCAGGCTTTGCGGTCCGATGCCGGCGCCGGCACAGGCCGCGCCGGAGATGCAGTTGCTGGAGGTCACGAAGGGATAGGTGCCGTGGTCGATGTCCAGCAATGTGCCCTGCGCGCCTTCGAACAGCAGATTCTGACCGGCCTTGTTGGCCTCATACAGCGCACGCGGCACGTCCAGCACCAGCGGTTGCAGGCGTTCTGCCAGTGCCAGCGTCTCTTCCATGG
Source organism: Gammaproteobacteria bacterium (assembly GCA_018813765.1). Classification (GTDB taxonomy): domain Bacteria; phylum Pseudomonadota; class Gammaproteobacteria; order Burkholderiales; family Gallionellaceae; genus Sideroxyarcus. The sequence goes on from JAHJBC010000002.1 coordinate 188,580, forward strand.
TCTTGTTGAAATCGACCGGCTCGGCCTTGAGGTAGTTCTTCAGCACGAAGTTGTGGTAGTCGAGCACCTCGCCCAGCTTGGCGGCGAAGCGCTTGCGGTGGAACAGGTCCTGCAGGCGGATGGCACGGCGCGCCACCTTGTCTTCGTAAGCCGGGCCGATGCCGCGCCCGGTGGTGCCGATCTTGCCCTTGCCCTTGGCCGCTTCGCGCGCCTGGTCCAGCGCCACATGGTACGGCAGGATCAGCGGACAGGCTTCCGAGATGCGCAAGCGCTCGTATATCTGCACTCCGGCCGCAGCCAGCTTGTCCATCTCGTTGAGCAGCGCGCTTGGCGACAGCACTACACCGTTGCCGATGTAGCATTTCACGTTCTCGCGCAGGATGCCGGAAGGGATCAGGTGGAGCACGGTCTTTTCGCCATTGATGACCAGCGTGTGGCCGGCATTGTGCCCGCCCTGGAAACGCACCACGCCCTGCGCATGGTCGGTCAGCCAGTCGACCACCTTGCCCTTGCCTTCATCGCCCCACTGGGTACCGATCACCACTACGTTCTTGGACATTTCTTTTCCCTGACCTTTTACAGTTTTCAATTCTTCATCGCGACCACGACCCAGTTGCCGTTGCGCAGCACCAGTTCGCGGTCACAGTTCAATTCGGGATGGTATTCCGCCTTGCCCAGCAGATCGACCACCACGACTTCGCCCTGCTCGCGCAGTCCGGCGATTGCCAGATCCAGCGCGGCATCCTGGCGATAGGGAGCGTGTATCCCCTTGCCCAGCGATCTCTTTGCCAGCAGGCCATGCAATTGGCGCAGATCCATGCTGAAGCCGGTGGCCGGACGGGCTCGCCCAAAGGCCTTGCCCACATCGTCGTAACGCCCGCCCATGGCGATGGCATCGTGACTGCCCTCATGGTAGGCCGCGAACACCATGCCGCTGTGATAGTGGTAGCCGCGCAATTCTGCCAGATCGATGCCGATCTCGCAGGCGACCCCCTGCAGATGCGCCGCCTGTGCCAGATCGTCCAGTGCCGCCCTCAACTCGGGATAGTCGGGCAGCACGGCGCGCGCCTGCGCAATGACTTCGACACCGCCATAGAGTCTGGGCAACGCCAGCAACGCGGCCTGCGTCTGTTGCGGCAGATCCGCAACCAGTGCCTGCAGGGCCGGTACATCCTTGCGCTGCAGCGCACTGAACAACTCGCCTTCCAGTTCGGCCGGGACTTCGGCACGCCGCGCCAGACTGCGGAACACGGCGACATGGCCGAGATCAAGATGCACGCCTGCGACACCCAGCAAGGCCAGCACCTGCAACATCAGGAGTTGCACTTCCAGATCGCTTTCGATCCCGGCGTGTCCGTACAGCTCGGCTCCGATCTGCAAGGGTTCGCGCGTGCGCATCAGACCGGACGGCTGGGTATGCAGCACGCTGCCCGCATAGCACAGACGCGCGATCCCCTGGCGGTTGAGCAGGTGCGCATCGATACGCGCCACCTGCGGCGTGATGTCGGCACGCACCGCCAAGGTGCGGCCGCTCAACTGGTCGACCAGTTTGAAGCTGCGCAAATCCATGTCGGCGCTGTCGTTGATGAGCAGCGACTCGGCATATTCCAGCAGGGGTGGAGACACCAGTTGATAGCCGTTGCGGCGCAGCAGTTCGAGCACATCGCGGCGCATGCCTTCGATGCGCCATGCCTCTTCCGGCAACATGTCCTGGATATATTCCGGCAACAGCCACTTCATCTAAAGGTATCCATCATTCATTTGATCCAGTAAATCAGCAGCAACCCGGCCAGCATCAGCGTCAGCCCGATAAATCGGGCCTGTCCGTCATGAAACTGCGCTACCTTGCGCAGGGTGTCGCGCCATTCGGCTGGAAACAGGAAGGGCATGATCCCTTCCAGCACCAGCATCAAGCCCAATGCCGCCAGCCAGAAGTCGCTCATGCGATCCTATTTTCCATCCCGGGTGGAGCTCTTCAGATACTTGAAGAACGGCGAATTCGCATCCAGCAGCATCACATCGCTCTTGTTCTTGAAGCCCTGCTTGTAGACATCCAGGCTGCGGTAGAAGGAGTAGAACTCCGGATTACGGCCGAACGCCTGGGCATAGATCGACGCCGCCCTGGCGTCGCCCTCGCCCTTGATCTTCTGCGCATCGCGATAGGCCTGCGCCAGGATCACTTCGCGCTGGCGGTCGGCATCGGCACGGATCTTCTCGCTTTCGGCATTACCCGTCGCACGCAGTTCGTTGGCGACGCGCTTGCGCTCCGCATCCATGCGGCTATAGACGGAACTGCTGATCTCGACCGGGAAGTCCACGCGTTTCAAACGCACGTCCACCACTTCCACGCCGATCTTGCGCGCGTCCACATCGGTCTTCTCCTGCACCACGCGCATCAGTTCGTCGCGCTTGCCGGACACCACCTCATGGATGGTGAGCTTGCCGAATTCCTCGCGCATCGCCGAGTTGACCGTCTGCGTCAGACGGGTCTGCGCCCGCGCCTCGTCGCCGCCCACGCTGATGTAATACTGCGTTACGTCGATGATGCGCCATTTGACGAAGGAATCCACCAGCATGTTCTTCTTCTCGGCCGTGATGATGCGCTCGGGTTCGGGCGAATCCAGTGTCAGGATGCGCGAATCGAAGAAGCGCACGTTCTGGATCAGCGGCAGCTTGAACTTGAGCCCCGGGGTGGTCTCGACGCGGATCACTTCGCTCAACTGGAACACGATGGCGGTCTGGCGCTGATCGACCACGAAAATACTCATGCTGGCCAGAATCAGGACGACCACGCCCGCGATCAGGATGTTGCTTGTATTCGGTTTCATCAGCGTGCCTCCCTGTCGCGGCCGAACAGCGGTTCGCGCACGCGCGCGGCCGCTTCGTTGGACGGCGACGATGTCAGTTGCTCCGTCGGCTTGTAGGCCGGCAATTCGGCTCCCGGATTGGTGCTCTGGATCAGCTTGTCCAGCGGCAGGTACAGCAGGTTGCCGCCGCCGCTCTTCTGGTCGAGCAATACCTTGCTGGTGCTGGTGAGGAGATGTTGCTTCATGTCCTGATACATGCGCTCGCGCGTCACCTGCGGCGCTTTCTCGTACTCCACCAGGATCTGCTTGAAGCGGCTGGCATCACCCTCGGCATTGGCGATCACGCTCTGCTTGTAACCGTCGGCCTCCTGCATCAGGCGCGCTGCCGCACCCTTGGCGCGCGGCACAACATCGTTGGCGTAGGCCTGGCCTTCGTTCTTCTGGCGCTCCCTGTCCTGTCCGGCCTTCACCGCATCGTCGAACGCGGCCTGCACCTGCTCGGGCGGTTGCGCATTCTGCATGGTGACCTTGCTCACGACGATGCCAGCCTTGTAGCGGTCGAGTATGGCCTGGATCAGTTTGGTGGTCTCGGCCGCAATCTGCTCGCGCCCCTCATACAGCACGAAGTCCATCTTGTTGCGTCCCACCACCTCGCGTATCGAGGTCTCCGCCGCCTGGCGCACGATCTCGCGATCGTCGGTCATGCGGTTGTAGAACAGGTATTCGGCGGGATCCTTGAGGAAATACTGCACCGCAAACTGGATGTCGATGATGTTCTCGTCATCGGTCAGCATCAGCGATTCTTTCAGCGCCTTGTTCTTGACGTTCTCGCGGTAGCCCACTTCGACGGTGCGCACCTGGCTCAGGTTGACCACTTCCACCGCCTCGACCGGATAAGGCAGGTGCCAGCGCGGACCTTCACCGGTGACTTCCGACAGCTTGCCGAAACGCAGCACCACGCCGCGCTGGCTTGGGTCCACCAGATAGAAACCGCTGGCAATCCAGACCAATGCCACGATCAGCACGATCAAGCCGATGCCGATGCCCCTGCCGCCGGAAACATTGCCGCTCCCGCCCTTGGGCGCGCCGCCACCGGACTTGCCGCCGAACAGCGATTCGATCTTGCGATTCAGGTTGCGCATCACCTCTTCCAGATCGGGAGGGCCGCCACTATTCTTGCTGCCCCATTGCGGGTCGTTCAGTCCCATAGTTTGTACCTTTTGGTCAACTTAATTCTCGTTCAGGGGATGCCATTCGTCCGCCTGCTTTTCCGGCATCGGCGCATCGCGCACCTCGACGAGCGCCGCACGCAACTCCGCCAGGCCGATGCCTGTTCTGGCGCTCAAATGAATGCTGGCGATTTTACCATATTCGTCCCGCTTCACACCCGCTTCCAGCCTCTGCAGATCGATCTTGTTGTAGACCACGATCTGCGGGATATGCTGGGCGCCGATCTCGGCCAGCACCTTGTTCACTGCAGCCACCTGGTCGTGCCGTTCCGGGCTGTTCACATCCACCACATGCAGCAGCAGGTCGGCCTGCGCGGTCTCTTCCAGCGTGCTGCGGAATGCCGCCACCAGACCGTGCGGCAGATGGCGGATGAAGCCCACCGTGTCGGACAACACCACCTGGCACGGACTGTCGCCTTCCAGGAATATCTTGCGCGAAGTGGTGTCCAGCGTGGCGAACAACTGGTCGGCCGCGTAGACATTGGCATTGGTCAGCCGGTTGAACAGCGTGGATTTCCCGGCGTTGGTATAGCCGACGATGGAGACCGACATCACGTCGGAACGGTTGCGCGCCTTGCGCTGCAACTCGCGGTGGCGCTTGAGCTGCTTCAGACGCTCCTTGAGCAGATGCATGCGCCGATCCAGCTTGCGCCGGTCCAGTTCCAGTTGCGTCTCGCCGGGGCCGCGCGCGCCGACGGCAAACTTCTGCTGCCCCATGTCCATGTTCATGCCGACCAGACGCGTGGAAAGGTATTTGAGCTGCGCCAGCTCGACCTGCACCTTGCCCTCGTGGCTCTGCGCCCGCAACGCGAAGATGTCCAGAATCAGCATGGTACGGTCGATGACGCGCGCATGAATCTTCGCGGCAAGGTTGCGCATCTGCGCGGGAGACAGGTCGTGATTGAAGATGACCAGCGGCGCTTCCAGTTCCTCGACCAGCGCAGCGATCTCGTCCACCTTGCCGCTGCCGGCAAAGGTCGACGCGTCCGGACGCTGCCGCCTGCCCTCGATCAGGGCGAGCGTGCGCACGCCGGCGCTTTCCGCCAGCAAGCGTAACTCTTCCAGGCTTTCTGCGTAATCGGGTGCGCCAAAATCGAGACTGACCAATATCGCCGTATTGGCAACAGTCGTTGATTCAGACATCACTCGGCATCGAAGGGGATGGTGACGGCGCGTGCAGGGACGATGGTGGAGATGGCGTGCTTGTAGACCATCTGGGTGACGGTGTTCTTCAGCAGCACCACGTATTGATCGAACGACTCGACCTGGCCTTGCAGTTTGATGCCGTTGACCAGATAGATTGCGACCTGCACATGTTCCTTACGCAACGCGTTCAGGAACGGGTCTTGTAGTTGTTGCCCTTTTGCACTCATGATGTCCGCTCTTGTAGTTTGAGGGCGGTCACTTTACTTTAATTTCACATTGAGCGAAAGAGCGAGATGCCGGTATGGTCAATTCTTGCGGCCCGAACCACGCCCGCCCTCCCGGATTGCAAGCTCCATAACTGCGGAGCCGTATATCGGCACAAACACAAAAACACCCACAGCAGAGAAACTACAAACAGCATTTATTAGCTGCACGTTCACTTCAAACAGGCAAGCAGTATCGCAACATAAAGACATGGGAATTAAGATTCATAAATTCCCGAGTGCCGGCATCAATCTCTCACAAACCGAAACTCCATTGGCAACGCAGTCGATCTACCCATCAGAAAGCGGCCAATCTCGTCCAATATCCCGGTATGCAAGGCCTCGGGAGGGAACATGCCTTTTATCCCTCCAAACCCATCGAGATTATTGCTTTCCATTTCGACGATTCCGCTAGAGTAATTTCCACGGAATCGCAACCAGACGATAAATTCCGGCTCTAAATTCACTTGAAATGTTACTTTCTGAGTTCTGTTCCGCCAGAGGTCAATCATATCTTCTTTGGTTTTCAAACCAAATGCTTCAAGATCCTTTTTCAGCTCATTGAACAGTTCCCAACGACGAGTAACGACCACAGACTCCGGAACGACAAGTCGAACCTGAAGGTAAACATAGTCCAGCAAGGCATCATCGGCAAGGCTTTGCTTACGAAACTCAGCCATGCCGCTTTTCCATTTCAAACTTGAGAACTGCGCCTTTCCATCCAGAGCATATACGCGCGGTATATCCGGTTCAATGGCATTAAGATGGTTAGCAAATAAATTGAAAAACTTGAAGGTACGCTCAAGAGCAGCGTTCACATTTCGATTAATCGATTGCCTATCTTGCTGCTGGGTGCGTTTGGCCTCCAATTTCTGAGTAGCCTCACTCGCCAATTCGGAAAGAAAACCACTCATTTCGTTGCTCGATTGATTCATGCGACTATCCTCACAATCCCTTTCGGCAAAATAATGGCATCAATTTGATTCAACCGTACAGCTTGCGTCCCCGGATACGGGCGCGATGGGCTGCGCGCAGTTCGCTTTCGGTCATGACATGCTTCTTGTCGGCGAACGGGTTCTTGCCGGACTTGAATTCGATTCGCAGCGGCGTGCCTTGCAGCTTGAAGGCGTCGCAGAAGGTCCTTTCCAGATAGCGGCGATAGCTGTCCGGGATCTTGTCGAGCGCGCTGCCGTGGATGACGATGAGCGGCGGATTGCTGCCGCCCTGGTGGGCATAACGCATCTTGGGGCGGAAGGCGCCGCGCGGCGGTTGCTGCTTCTGTACCGCCTCTTCCAGCACGCGCGTGAGCTGCGGGGTGGGTAACTTGGCCATCGCTGCCGTGTAGGCCTGATTCACCGATTTCAGCAGTGCATCCACACCCGTGCCGTTCAGCGCGGAGATGAAGTGGTGTTTGGCGAAGCCGAGGAAATGCAGCTTGCGCTCGATGTCGCACTTGGCGGTATCGCGCTTGTACTCGTCCAGACCGTCCCACTTGTTCACCGCCAGCACCAGGGCGCGCCCTGCTTGCAATACGAAGTCGGCCAGGTGGGCATCCTGCTCGGTGATCTGGTCGCGCGCGTCCACCACCAGCACCACCACGTTGGCATCCTCGATGGCCTGCAGCGTCTTCACCACGGAGAACTTCTCGATGGCCTCGTCGATCTTGCCGCGACGGCGCACACCGGCGGTGTCGATGATGGTGTATTGCTTGCCGCCGCGCTCGAAATCGATATAGATGGAATCGCGCGTGGTGCCCGGCTGGTCGAAGGCAATGACGCGCTCTTCCCCCAGGATGGCATTGACCAGCGTTGATTTGCCCACATTGGGACGCCCGACGATGGCCAGCTTGGGATGATCGGATTTTTCCTCGACTTCGGGTTCCGAGGCGGGCAACTCATCCAGCGCCACTTCGATCATCTCCGCGACGTTGTCGCCATGCGCCGACGAGATCGGGATCGGCGTGCCGAGGCCGAGTTCGTGAAAATCGGCCGTGACGCGCTCGCTGCGCATGCCCTCGGCCTTGTTCACCAGCAACAGCACAGGACGTCCCGTCTTGCGTAGTTGCGTGGCGATGATCTTGTCGTGCGGCGTCATCCCGTCGCGGCCGTCGACGATGAACAGCACCAGATCGGCCTCGTCCACCGCCTGGCGCGTCTGTTTGGCCATCTCGTGCAGGATGCCTTCCTTGGCAACCGGTTCCAGGCCGCCGGTATCCACCACCAGATAGGGACGTTCGCCCACGCGCCCGCGACCGTAATGGCGGTCGCGCGTCAGGCCCGGCTGGTCGGCGACCAGCGCATCGCGACTGCGCGTGAGACGGTTGAACAACGTGGATTTGCCCACGTTGGGACGGCCGACGAGAACCAGGGTAGGCAGCATATTCAACGTACTGAGACGGAAAACAATTCGCCGCCGCTGGTCATCACCAGCGCGCCGTCACCCAGCGTCATCGGTGCGATGCGGATGGCAGTGCCGTCCGTGCCGCGTCTGGCCACGATGCTGCCATCCTCGCTCTTCAGCATGTGCAGATAACCCTCGAAGTCGCCCAGCAACAGGTGATCGCCCAGCGGATAGGGCGCGGTCGCAGCGCGCGCCAGCAGTTGGTCGTTCTTCCACAGGGAAGCGCCGCCCGCCACGTCCAGCGCCAGCACCTTGCTGTCGGTGTCGGTGAGATACAGGGTCTTGCCGTAGAGGCTCAAGCCCTTGTCGCTGGATACGTCGCGCGTCCACAGCGCACCGCCCCGCGCCGGATCGAAACAGGCCAGCCGCCCCTGAAAGGCCACCGCACACACCCTCGAATTGTCCACTACCGGCAGGCTGGTGATATCGCTGATGCGCTCCAGTTCGGTGTTGCCGCGCGGCTGCGACACGGCGGACTCCCACACGACCGCACCGTTCTTCAGGCTGATCGCGGCCAGCTTGCCTGCCGCGAATCCGGCATAGACCAGGCCGTTGCGTATCGCCACCCCGGCATGGCTGCGCACGATCAGCGTCGGCGTGGCACGCTCGTACAGCCACAGGCGGCTACCGTCCTTCGCACTCAGGCCGGTGATGCGCTGGTTGCCGGTGCGCACCACCACCACGCCGTCGGCGATCTCGGGGGCGCTCAAGACGTCGCTGCGGACATCGACCTGCCATTTCAATTTGCCGTCGGACTCGTCGAACGCGGCGAGTTGACCTTTCTCGCCGCCCACCAGCACCAGACCCTCGCCCGCACCCACGCCGCCGGTGATGGCGAACCCGCTGTCGATGCCCCACAGTTTCTTGCCGTTATTGCGGTCGAGGCGGTACAACCTTCCGGACGAATTCGCGGCAAACACCGCTTCGCGCGTCACCGCAGGGAATAGCACGCTCTGCCCGGCACCGCCGATATCTGCGCTCCAGCGCACATCGATCGTCGCCGACGGTTTCAGATCGAGCAGTTTGGCCGGCTCGATCCTGGGCTTGTCGCTGCTGCACGAGGCCAGCAGCAGGAGCGACAACGCAACGAAAATTCGTTTGATGTTCATTTTCCGCCCAGCCCGTCTAGCTTCAACTGGATCAGGTTGCGATACGAGCTCTGCGCATCAGTCCGCTCCAAAGCCTGCTGATAGGCGGCACGCGCTTCGTCGATCTTGCCCTGCGCACTCAACACATCGCCTTTCAGATCGGCGTACAGCCCGGTGAATGACTCCGGATGCGCGGCATCGAGCTGCTTGAGCGCTTCGTCGTAGTTCTTCTCGTCCAGCAACACGCTGGCCAGCTTGAGGCGGGCGGTATCCTGCAAGCCCTTTTCTTCCGCATGCTCGATCACCCATTGCAACTGCACCTTGGCACGTGCCGCATCGCGCGCCTGCAGGCTGGCCTGCGCCGCCAGCAACTGACCACGCGGTGCATAGGCGCTGCCGCCATAACGGCTGACCAGTGCGTCTGCCGCATCGCCGATGCGCTTGGCATCGTTACTGGCGGCCTGTTTCTCCACTTCCGCATACAACTTCGCCGCCTCGGCCGACTGGTCGGCGCGGTAGTCCTTCCAGTACTGGATAGCTGCATAACCGAGCAAGCCAGCCACCACTGCGCCGGTCACCCATTTACCGTTCTCTTTCCACCAGGCTTTCAGCGCTTCAACCTGTTCCTGTTCCTGCAGATCCAATTCAGCCATTATCCATTCCTCACTTGATCGATTCGTGCAACTTCTGCTGCAAATCACGCATGTCGACGCGCTGCTGCTCGCCGCCGCGCAACGGTTTGAGCGTCACGGCGTTCGCCGCCGCCTCATCGTCGCCGATGATGATGGCATATTGCGCACCGCTGCCGTCAGCCTTCTTCATCTGCGACTTGAAACTGCCGCCGCCGCAGTGCAACAGCACGCGCAGCCCGCCGTCGCGCAACGTTTCTGCACAGCGCCAGGCCAGCACCTGCGCCGCCTCGCCCTGATGCACCACATAGACATCCAGCGGCTCCGGCGGAACCTGCCTGCCGTCTTCCAGCACCAGCGCCAGCAGCCGCTCCACCCCCATGGCGAAACCGCATGCCGGGGCAGACTTGCCGCCGATCTGGGCGATCAGCCCGTCGAAGCGTCCGCCCGCGCAGATGGTGCCCTGCGCCCCCAGGCGCGTGGTCACCCACTCGAACACCGTGCGGTTATAGTAATCCAGCCCGCGCACAAGACGCGGATTGATCTCGAACGCGATGTCGTGCTGCCTCAGGATCGCCTGCACCGCCTCGAAGTGCGCCAAGGCATCCGCTTCCAGTTCGTCCATCAGCCTGGGCGCGTTGCCGACCAGTTCCTGCATCGCCGGATTCTTGGTATCGAGGATGCGCAGAGGATTGCTGTACAGACGGCGCTGCGCGTCGGCATCCAGCGCATCCTTGTGCTGTTCGAAATACGCGATCAGCTTGTCGCGGTGGCGCTGGCGCGAATCCGTGTCACCCAGCGTGTTGATCTGCAATGATACGTCACTGATGCCCAGCTTCTTCCACAGCCGCGCGCACATCACGATCTGCTCGGCGTCGATGTCCGGCCCGGCAAAGCCCAGCGCTTCCACGCCGAACTGGTGGAACTGGCGGTAGCGCCCCTTCTGCGGGCGCTCGTGGCGGAACATCGGCCCCGTGTACCACAGCCGCTGTGGCGCGTTATACAGCAGATTGTGCTGCAGCGCCGCACGCACACAGGAGGCAGTCCCCTCCGGACGCAGCGTGAGCTGGTCACCGTTGAGGCTGTCCTCGAAGCTGTACATCTCCTTCTCGACGATGTCGGTCACTTCGCCGATGGCGCGCTTGAACAACCCCGTCTGCTCCAGCAGTGGCATGCGGATGTTGCGGTAGCCGTAGGCTTCCAGCCACTCGCGCACCGTATCCTCGAACCACAGCCAAAGCCCGGTCTCGTCCGGCAGGATATCGTTCATGCCTTTGACGGCTTGTAATGTCTCGTTGCTCATAAATGCCCTGAGCTTGTAGCCTGTAGTCTGTAGCTTGTAGCAAATTCCCGGCTACGAGCTACAAGCTACCTGCTACAAGCTGCTTTTCCTCACATATTTCCGTGCTACGTAATCGTTCACTATCCGGGTGAATTCCTCGGCGATATTGTCGCCGCGCAGGGTAGTCACCTTCTCGCCGTCCACATACACCGGCGCGGCCGGACTTTCGCCCGTCCCCGGCAGACTGATGCCGATGTTCGCCATCTTGCTCTCGCCCGGGCCGTTGACGATGCAGCCCATCACCGCGACGGTCATCTCTTCCACACCTTCGTATTGCTCGCGCCATACCGGCATCTGCGCGCGCAGGTGGTTCTGGATATGCTGCGCCAGTTCCTGGAACACCGTGCTGGTGGTACGTCCGCAACCCGGACAGGCGGTCACCATCGGCGTAAACGAGCGCAAGCCCATGGTCTGCAATATCTCCTGCGCCACCACCACCTCTTCGGTACGTACGCCACCGGGTGCGGGAGTCAAAGAAACACGAATCGTGTCGCCTATGCCCTGCTGCAACAGCACCGCAAGCGCGGCAGTGGATGCGACGATCCCTTTCGAACCCATGCCGGCCTCGGTCAGGCCAAGATGCAAGGCATAATCGCAACGACTGGCCAGTTCCTGATACACCGCGACCAGATCCTGTACCTCGCTCACCTTGCACGACAACACGATGCGCTCGCGCGGCAGCCCCAGTTCCTCGGCACGTTTCGCGCTGTCCAGCGCGGACACGATCAGCGCCTCGCGCGTCACCTCGGCCACTTCCTTCGGCTGCGGCAGTTTCGCATTCTCGTCCATCATGCGCCCAACGATGTCCTGGTCCAGACTTCCCCAGTTGACGCCGATGCGCACCGGCTTGTCATACTGTTTCGCCACCGCGATCATCATCGCGAACTGATCCTCGCCCTTGCGGTTCTTGCCGACGTTGCCGGGATTGATGCGGTATTTTGCCAGCGCCTGCGCGCATTCCGGATACTCGGTGAGCAGACGATGGCCGTTGTAGTGGAAATCGCCGATCAGCGGCACTGCGCAACCCATGTCGTCCAGCATCTTGCGGATGCGCGGAACCTGCCCGGCCGCCTCGGAAGTATTCACCGTGATGCGCACCAGTTCGGAGCCGGCACGGGCCAGCTCATATACTTGGCGTGCTGTGCCTTCCGCATCGGCAGTGTCGGTATTGGTCATGGACTGCACCACGACAGGCGCACCGCCGCCAATGGCGATGCCACCGACAAGCACGCGCTGCGTCGGATGACGCGGGATGGCGGTATGGCTCAAACCTCACTCCACCTTGAAATGCGCGGCGCCCTTGCCGACATAAGTGGAAAGATCGATCTCCTTGCCCTTGTAATACAACTTCACCCTTTCCGGATGAGTGATGTTCATGTCATACGGCGCGCGATTCGGCCCGCCTATCCACTTTTCCGTACCGGCCGGGTTGGTCCGCGACAGCAGGATGACGCCGTTGACATCAATTACCTCCACCCAGGTATCGCCGGTAAACACGAAGTGCATGGGACGGCGCCTGAGTATCTCGATCGGGATCGCGGCGGGGGCTGAAGCCGCCGCGATCTGCGGCAACGGCGCCTGCGCGGGACGCTTAATTGCCTCTGTCTTCTGCGCAACAGCTTCCTTGGCGGGCTCCTGCGACTTTACCTTTTCGACGACCTTGGCCGGTTCCGCCTTGCTTTCCGGCGCTGCCGCCTGTTCCGTTGCGGCAACTGCGGAAGCAGCAACTGCGGAAGCGGCCACTTCTGCAGCAGGCAGGGTCACAGCCTCGACGACCGGCTCCACCTGCACCTTGCCTTGTTCGGGCATCAGCAGGAACAACGCCAGCACCAATGCCACGCCCATCGCCCCGGCCAGCCACATCATGTTGATGCGCCGCAACGCAAGCGGGTTGGGGAACGGCACATCTGCGGCCTTCGTCCTGGCGACCTCCTGTTTCGAGGGGTCTTCCGGCAAGGAGCCGATCAGCATTGCCTCGTCCAGTTGCAACACGCGCGCATAACTGCGCACGAAACCACGCAGGAAAGTCGCCTGTGGCAAGTGGCCGAAATCGTTGGCTTCCAGCGCCTCGACTTGCTTGGGGGCGAATTTGACACGATTGGCGATGTCGGCCACGCTCAGGCCGGCCTGCTCGCGCGCGGCACGCAGCGTTGCACCCACATTCACCAGCTTGAGGGTCTTGTCACCCTCGTCGAGATTGTTCTGCGGAGTCTCCATCATTCACCCTGGGTAAGGAGTTGTGTTTCGCGGGAATCGGGGAAGCGCTTGCGCAACTGCAGCGCATAGCTGGCTTCCGAGTTGCGGTCGCGCATCTTGCGTTCGATGCGCACTGCCAGCCACAGTTGCGGCGCGGTCAGCTCGGGGTTGGTCTGCGCGAATCTCAGCCACCAGGACTTCGCCCCGGCGTAGTCGCCGCTGTCGTAACTCCAATCCGCCATTCCGTACAATGCCTCCGGCATCCTTGGGCGCAGGATCAGCGCGCGCTGAAGATATTCCTCCACCTTGTTCATCATCCCCGCCTTCTTTGAACAAAGCCCGAGGTTCACATAAGCGATCTCCGGAGTGGCATACAGCGGATTCTTCAAAGCAGCATCGAATTCGCGGAGCGATTCCTGCGCTCGCCCCCGCTGGCACAGGAACCAGCCGAAATTGTTATGCGTCTCAGAACTCGCGCCATCCAGTTGCAGGCTATGGCGAAAATCCCCTTCCGCCAAAATATCCTCACGCAGCGCCATGCGTACCAGCGCGCGCACTGTGTAAGCTTGGGCAAAGTTGTCATCCGCCTGCAACGCCAGACCAACCTCCTGAAGCGATATGGCGTATTGCTTGCGCTCATAGTAGGAAGCAGCCAGTTGGGTATGTACCCGCGCACTGGCTTGTGCACGCGTCAAATCCTGTTGCGGCGTACCGCTCGAACCTCCGCCCGAAGAAGCGCAACCCGCCAACAGGGACACCATCAAAACCAGCTTTAGTAGTTTCATTGACTCGCCTCCAGCAATCGATGTGTTCTTTTTGTCTTGTCCTGCACCTGCCCGGCCAATTGCCCGCATGCCGCCGCGATGTCGTCACCGCGCACCTTGCGAATAGTCGTCACGATGTCGGCCTGCATCAACACGTCGCGGAAACGCTTCACCGTCTCCATGTCCGAACGCTGATACGGCGCTTGCGGGAACGGGTTGAACGGGATCAGGTTGAACTTGCACGGCACATCATGCACCAGGTTGATCAGCTCGCGCGCATGCTGCACGCTGTCATTCACACCGGCCAGCATGACATACTCGAAAGTGACGAAATCGCGCGGCGCCTTTTCCAGATAGCGTTGGCAGGCTGCCATCAGTTCCTTCAAGGGATATTTCTGGTTGATCGGCACCAGCACATTGCGCAACGCGTCGTTCGGCGCGTGCAGCGAGATCGCCAATGCGACCGGGCATTCCTCGCGCAAGCGGTCCATCGCAGGCACCACGCCGGAAGTCGAAACCGTGACGCGGCGGCGCGACAGGCCGTAGGCGTTATCGTCAAGCATCAGACGCAGGGCGCTCACGGTGCTGTCGAAGTTCAGCAGCGGTTCGCCCATGCCCATCAGCACCACGTTGGTGACCGGCCAGTTGCCGTCGGCATTTTTGCCAAGCTCGTGGTTCGCCCACCACACTTGGCCGATGATCTCGGCGGTGGAGAGGTTGCGGTTGAAACCCTGCTTGCCGGTGGAGCAGAACGCGCAATCCAGTGCGCATCCGGCCTGCGTCGACACGCACAAGGTGCCGCGGTCTTCTTCCGGGATGTACACGGTCTCCACCGCGTTACCGGTACCCACATCCAGCAGCCATTTGCGCGTACCGTCGAAGGCGGTCTCTGCGCGCACCACGGTCGGCGTCTTGATGCAGGCGGTCAGTTTGAGCTTTTCGCGAAGAGAAATCGCCAGATCGCTCATCGCATCGAAATCGGACTCCCCGGCCTTGTACATCCAGCGCAACACCTGCTTGGCGCGGAACGGCTTTTCGCCGTGCTCCGCAAACCAGGCAGTCAGTTGTTGCACATCAAAGTCGAGGAGGTTGGTTGTCACAACGCATCAACGGGAGCAGATGTTCTTCGGTCCGAAGAAGTAATCGATCTCGATCTTGGCGTTCTCGGCGGAATCGGAACCGTGCACGGCGTTGGCGTCGATGCTGTCGGCGAAGTCGGCGCGGATGGTGCCCTTGTCGGCCTTCTTCGGGTCGGTCGCACCCATCAGGTCACGGTTCTTCTGCACGGCGTTGGAACCTTCCAGCACCTGGATCATGACCGGGCCGGAGATCATGAAATCGACCAGATCCTTGAAGAAGGGACGCGCCTTGTGCACGGCATAAAAACCTTCGGCTTCGGTGCGCGTCAGGTGGCGCATCTGGGCGGCGACGATCTTCAGGCCGTTGGTCTCGAAACGGGAATAAATCTTGCCGATGACGTTCTTCGCGACGGCGTCGGGTTTGATGATAGAAAGGGTACGTTCGGCAGCCATGCTTCTCTCCAAAAAGTTAAGGTAAATCACAAAATTCAGGGGCCGCGATTCTAACAGGCTTTGGCGGCCCTGTCCCTTCCGGCAAAGCGATTCACGGGGCTGTCAGGCCCGCCATCAGGCCGCTCTCCCCGCTCCCGGCCTGGTATGTCGCTGCGACCGCCACACCGACCACACTCACCAGTTCGTCGCCGCAAAACAGCAGCGGAAGGCGCTCGCGCCACCAGGGCGGGACTTGTCGCTCCTGCAGCAGGTTCTTCAGGCTGCGCGTCGCTGCCGCCGGGTGAGGACGCAGGGTTTCGCCGCCGCAGCGCAGGCGCAGTGTGACCGGAGCCTGCTGCAATTTGGCCAGGCTGATACCCTGCCCTTCAGCCCGGGTAAAGATCAGGTGCGCATTCAGCGCAGGCCATGCCAGATCGGCTTCGCCGTGCCATTGCAACACCCGCCCCCGATCGAATTCACCCAGGCCCGGCATGGCAAAGGCCTTGTCCTGATAGCGCCTGACTTCCCATCCGCCGAACTCGACACACACCGCCGCGTCCGCACGCGCCTCCAGCAACTGGCGCAGCATATCGTCCAGTTGTGCAGCCTGCGGCATGGGCGCGCCCTGCGTGTGCAGGAAATAGCGCAGCAGGTTCTTGGCGCGTTGCCGGGATAACCCGCGCAGGGCTTCAACCCGCAAAGTACCGGCATCCATGGCCAGAGCGCCATCCTGTCGCGCCAGTTCGTCGAGCAGTTCGCTTGCCTCGGCAAAATGCCGGGCACTGCGTGTCAGCGTGTCGCGATAGGCCGGAAAGCGCTGTTCCAGCAGCGGCAGCAGGCGATGACGCAGGAAATTGCGCGGATAACTGTCGTCGGCATTGCTCTCGTCCTCGACCCAGCTCAACTGGTGCTGACGGGCATAGGCTTCGAGTTCTGAACGCGCCACCTCCAGCAAGGGGCGGACAACACCCGGCTGCCCGCCCCTGATATACGGCATTCCGGCGACACCCTTGATGCCAGCACCGCGCAACAACTGCAACAACAGGGTCTCGGCCTGGTCGTCGGCATGATGGGCCAGCGCGACCAGATCGCAGTCCTGCCGGGCGAAAGCGGCATGGCGCAGCTTGCGCGCGGCCGCCTCGATGCCGTGTTCGTCGCGCAGTGGCGCGATATCCACTCGCTCGATATGCAGGGGGATGCCATAGCGCGCGCAGAGTTCGATACAAAAATCGGCCCAGGCATCGGCATTTGGGCTGATGCCGTGATGTACATGCAGGGCGGAGAGGCGCCAGTCGAAGCGCGGCGCAAGGGTATGCAGCAGATGCAGCAGCACGACGGAGTCAACTCCGCCGCTCAGGCCAATGAGGATGCGGGAATGCCGGAGGAGAAGCGGAGCAGACTGCTCCGCAACAAGATCAGCTAAGTTCGATTTCCTTGAACTTGCCATAACTCATCAGGCGACTGAAGCGGTTCTGCAGCAGTTCGCCCGGCGCTTGCGCCTGCACCTGTTTGAGCGTGTCCTGCAGCGCCTTCTTCATGGTCTGCATCATCCCCGGATAGTCGCGGTGCGCCCCGCCCATGGGTTCGGCCACGATCTTGTCGATCAGGCCCAGCGTCTTCAGACGCGTCGAGGTGATGCCCAGCGTCTCGGCCGCATCGGGCGCCTTGGTGGCACTTTTCCACAGGATGGAGGCGCAGCCTTCCGGCGAGATCACCGAATAGGTCGCATATTGCAGCATCAGCGTGGCATCGCCCACGGCAATGGCCAGCGCGCCGCCGGAACCACCCTCGCCGATGATGACGCAGATGATGGGCGTGCGCAGTTCCGCCATGACATACAGGTTGCGGCCGATGGCCTCGGACTGACCGCGCTCTTCCGCGCCCACGCCGGGATAGGCGCCGGGGGTGTCGATGAAGGTGACGATGGGGATACCGAACTTCTCGGCCAGGCGCATCAGGCGCATCGCCTTGCGGTAACCCTCGGGGCGCGGCATGCCGAAGTTGCGGTACTGGCGTTCCTTGGTGTCGCGGCCCTTCTGGTGGCCGATGACCATCACGCTCTGGCCGTTGAAACGCGCCAGCCCGCCGACGATGGCGGGATCGTCCGCATACACGCGGTCGCCGTGCAATTCCTCGAAATCGGTGAACAGGGCCTGGATGTAGTCCAGGGTATAGGGACGCTGCGGATGGCGCGACACCTGCGAAATCTGCCAGGGCGTGAGCTTGGCGTAGATATCCTTGGTCAGGGTCTGGCTCTTCTTTTGCAGTCGGCTGATCTCGTCGGAGATATCAAGGGCAGAATCGTCCTGCACGAAACGCAATTGCTCGATCTTGTTCTCCAGTTCGGAGACGGGCTGCTCGAAATCCAGGAAGGTGACTTTCATCTGCATAAGATCCGGGTTGTCTGGTGGCGCATGATACAGGAAGCCGCCCCATGAATTAAGCCCCAAGTTTCAGCTTGCCGTTCAGCCAAGAGAAAAGAAGCGCTTGATGGTGGCCAGTATCTCGCTGCCCTGACTGGACAGATCCGGATAGGACCCGGTCGCGTCCAGATTCTGCAAAACGGCGTCCAGTTCGGCCTTGCGCGCGACCAGAATATGCAAGACCTCCTCGGCGATGCCTGGACGTGCCCGTAGCAGTTCCTCCACCGCCTCCTTGTCGATGCGATAACACTCGACATCGGTCTTGGCGATGACCGAGGCCGAGCGCGGCGCACCGGTGAGCAGGCCCATCTCGCCGAAGAAATCGCCGCGCCCCAGCGTGCGCACCGTGCGGCGCCTGCCGCTGGGGGTATCGACGTACACCTCGGCGTCGCCGGTGATGATGACGTACAGCCAGTACGACTTCACATCGCCCTGTCTGGCGATGATATTGCCCTTGGCGAAAGGGACATAGCGCAGGCGATCCGCCAGTTCGCGCAGTTCCACATCGGTCAGTTGCGAGAACAGCTCCACCTTGCGCAAGGTCTTGATGCGCAGGGCGATCTCGCGCTGGCGCACCCCTTCCTCGTATTTCTCGTTCTCTTTGGTGATGTGAATGTTCCGCTCCTCCATCGCCAGCTTGATGCCCGCGCGCTGCAGGGCGGTCATGATGTGCCAGCGCAGCATGGCATCGGTGGGATCGTCCGGCGTCAGGTCGGTAAGCCAGTAGCGCAACGCATAACGCGCATAGCCCTTGATGTCCATGTCCATCAGGATGCAGTTGGGCGGCGGATTTTTCGCCACGTTGGCGATGTCGGTCTGCAGGATGGAATCCTCCACCACGCTCACCACCCTGGTCGGCGGGACATCCAAGCCTACGCTGAACCACACCCAGCGCCGCCATTGCACCGGCTGGTCGGTGCGCCGCCCCAGCACCATGAATTTGTTCTTCATCAGCTGCGAGTTGGGGAACACCACCGTCTCCCAGTTGCGCGTCTCCACCAGCGTGGAGCGCCAGCGGATATCCACCACGCGGCCGGAGATGTCGTCCACCTTGATCCAGTCGCCGACCTCGATGGAATTGTCCAGTTGCAGCGCCAGCCCGCCGAGGATGTTGCCCAGCGTGTCCTGCATGGCAAACGCCACCACTGCCGTGATCATCGCCGACGTGGCAAGGATGCTGCCCAGATCGAGTCCGGCATAACGCAGCCGCACCATGAACCAGGCGATATAGGCGATGATGACGAAGATATCCTCGGTGATGCGCGGCGGGGTCAGCTTGATCGCGGGCAGCACGACGCGGAAGACCAGTTGCCCCCACAGGCGGATCACCGCGACGCCCGCACCGATGACGAACACCTCATGCGTCACGGCAGCAGCACGGGAGAAATCCAGCCCATGCAGCAGACCGGCGATGAATTGCCCGAACAGGCAGGCGAAGAAGAAACCGACCGTGTTGGTGAGACTGGCGCGTTCGTCGTGGCGGAAGTGGAACAGCATCGCCCAGATGGACACGACCATCAGCACCAGCGGCAACGACTCGCCGCCCCAGAAGAACGCTATCGTTTTGTTCCAGAAGTCCATGGTGACGCTCCGGTCATAGTCGCGTTCATTCTACACCGCGTAATGCGGCAGGGAGCGCAATGGCCGCCACAATCTCCAGGTCGAAGCGCGGGTCAGTTCAAAGCGCCGCAAGCCGTTCTCGCCCGGCACCTCCAGCGTCAGCCGCTGCAAACGCCCGGCCCGCAATGCCTGCCACAACAGGGCGCAATCGCGGTCGAATCCCCGCATCGCCTCGCGCCAGGCGTGATAGTCGCCGCGCTGCTGCGCGTCACTCATCGCCTCGTTCAAACACAGCGCGTTCGCACTCTCGCCTTGCAACAGCTCCTGCATGCCGGCAGACAACGGCACCCCGGCCGCCTGCGCGAATGCATGGCCGATGGCGCTGTCACCACCAACGGCATCGAACGGGCTGCGCAACTCAACGGCATGCCCGCCGCCCCACCACCACAGACTGCCGACGATCAAATCGCCGCGCGCCTCCCGTGCCCGGTTCACCGGGTGGGCATACAACGCCATCTGCACTTCGGTGGAGATGCGCTGCCAACGCAAGGCGTCGGCACCCTGCGGCTGATGGAATTTCGCATCGCGCCAGGCCGCCCGCTTCAGCGGCGTGGTGACCAACTGCGGCGCGGCCTGCAACTGCACATACCAGCGCTGCGGATGCGGGGCATGGAACTTCATTTCCGGATCGGCAAAATGTTCGTTCAGAGAGGCGCACAAGGCGGCAGCCTCATCCCCGCCCAGTGCCACATCGGGGAACAGCAGCATCTCGGAACGCTGCAATTGCAGGTTCACCGGATCGGCGCACAGCCAGTAGCCATCGCCCGCATCCAGCCCGTCGGCCGCGGCGCGCACCGGTGCGACCGCCCGCGCCCCGAAGCAGGCACACAACGAATCTTCCAGCGTGATGGCCGGCAAGGTCAACGCACTGGCGCGCGCCAGCAGCTTTTCCAGCGCGGGCAGATGCAGGCCGGCGCACACTTCGGCGGCGATCTCTTGCGGGGGGAACAGGTCGGGGATGAGCAGATGCAGATGATCCATGCGAAGAAGTTTAACAGACACGCGCGTCCCTCTTCATATCCTCATAATGATGCCAAGGCTCAGTCAGTTGCGGCTTTTCCGCTTCAAGCTTAAAGTGGCATCCAGTCAAGTTTAAGGAGCAAGCCATGACCGCCGACACCATCGAAAAAGCCGCACTGCACCTGCCCGAAGAGCAACGCGCGCAACTGGCACACAAGCTGCTGCTCAGTCTTGACCCGCAAAGCGAATCAGACATTGCCGAAGAATGGCGCGGAGAAGCACAGCGTCGTGCCACAGACTTGGACAATGGCGCAGCAACACCGATCCCCGCAGAAGTTGTACGCGCCGCTGCCCAAGCCCTGTTGAAATGAGCTATCAGTTTCACCCTGCTGCCGCGCGCGAACATCTGGATAGCATTGCCTTCTACGAAAGTCGTCTGCATGGATTGGGTGCAAACTACATCGCCGAATTCGAGGCGACCATGAAAAAAGTGTGCGCAGCCCCCAATAGTTTCTCAATCGAATGTCCGCCCGATATACACAAAGCCGTGATGAAGCGCTTCCCGTTCAATGTGCTGTTCCGCGAAACAGGCAAGGTCGTGCAAGTCCTGGCGGTTGCCCATCATCGGCGGCGTCCGGGATATTGGTTGGGGCGGACTGTTGGCGGTCTGTGATAATCAAATCGAACCTGATTTGGTTTTAACAGATCGGGAATGCGCAAATTTAAAGATGATTAATGAACGGCAATTTACCAGCACCACGCAGAATTTCCCCGGCCACTAAAACGCTTGCCGCCAAGTCAAGGTAAGCTTGCGGCGTTCGCCCTGCCAAACGTAGTCAGCCGCGCTGAGGGCGCGGATATAGCGCTTGTCAAACAGATTGGCCAGGCCTATGGACCACTGTGCATCGGTGACTCCTGCGACAGTTCCAAAGACGTTCAAGTGCCAGACTGCCGCACCGGGTGCAAAGAATGATCCCGTGCTGTCGCCGGGGCGCGGTCCGGTGGCAATCATTTTCAAATCCACCGTTGTCCTGTCATATATGCGGGGCTGCCAGGTTGCGCCCAACGCGCCATAACGGTCTGCGATGCCTGGCAGGTACGAACCTTGTGTCGCGCTTGTGGCTGTGGTGGTGCGCGCATGTTGCAGCGTGCCTCCCGCATACAAGGTGACGTTCTCAAAACCTTGACGCGCCGTGAACTGCAAGCCGCTGGAGCGGGCAGCACCCACAGGAATAAGATAGTTCATATCGCTGGGATCGCGCCCCGCCAGATTCGACTGGCGAATGTCGTAAATGCTGGCCTGAAGCTTTTGGCGACCATGCTCGAACCCAACCCCCATTTCGATCTCCCGCGCCTTCTTCGGAGGCAGAAAATCGCCCGACTTCATCATGCCGCGATTAGGTTCAAAGGAATTGCTCCATCCCACCCACAATCGCAGCGCCTCATCCACCTTGTGGCTCCCGGTGATGGCGTAGTTAGTCAGTGCATGCTTGGCTACGGGCACCATCGGTGCCGTGCTTGAACTGCTATCGATGTCAATGGTGTTATGCGTGACTGCTGCGTGAAGCTCCCACTGCGGCGTGAATACAATGCGGTCCGATGCAGACCAGGTGTTTTCGCGATAGCGTTCCTTGAGCAACCTCGGCGTCAGGCTGATTGCGGAGAAAGGCGTATTGAACTGCGGATCGTCCACGTCGATCACAAAAGCACCGATACTTTGCGGACCGGAAAAATCCAGCGTCTGGAGAGAATGCGCATAAGACAGCCGCGTATGGTGAGCAAGGCCGCCAAGATTCAATGCATTTTCCAGAGCCACGCCCCAATCGGTTTGACCATAACTCTCATCGATATGCCTGGCGTAGCTGCTCAATGTGGTCGGGCTGGTAACTGTCCAGAACCCCAACAGATCTTCGTTGCGTTTGCCTGTTGCGCGCTGCGCATGAGTGTGCAAACTGGCGTTATCGCCCAAAGCCAAATCCCAGTAAGCGGCAATGCGGTTATTGCGCCGCGTGGCCTTGCTTTCAGACTCACTGACGTAGGCCCGGTCGTACCAGAATTGGTTGCCCGCATACGCCGTGCCGAACGAGAATGGAAGATGCGCCGTCTGCGATTCGATATCCAATCTGAAGCTCGACGAAGCAGAACTGGCAACGCGAGAAGACAGCAGCACCGTGCTGTGCCGGTCCATCACACCTTCCACGGTTTTATCCCCCTCATGCTGGGCTGCTACCATGCGCAGTTGCAGCGCACCAAACTCTCGCTCGGCATCCAGAGTCAATCGCGCCAGACCGTTGCTGGCACCTCCCAAACTATAAGACAGGTGAGACCGACCGGTCGGCGCTTTGCTTTGGAAGAGTACCGATCCTGCCGGTGTACTGGCACCTGCCACTGCGGAATCTGTCATGCCGAGATAGCTGATGCGCTCTATAGTGACCGGATCGCGCACAAAACGGCGTCCCACATCGGGATGTCCATTAAGCAAAATCTTGCCGCTACTCAATCCCATGCCTGACTGCGGATTAACTGAAAAACCCCGCGCCTGCACGGTGGTCGCCAAACCAAAGCTACCGCTGGCATCCCACCCGGCGAGACCTGCTTCAATCAGCACATCCTCAGGCTTTTGCTGGTTTCTGGCATCGGGCAGTGCGGTAAAACTGAAACCTTGGGCTGCGGGTGGCGTATCTGGACGACGCGCTTCCACCAGCACGGTATCCAGTTCTACTATCTCCTCATCAGCAAATGCGATGCCGCAAACGCATAAATACAACAGCAAACAACTGCCCCAGCTTTGGCTCATTGCGCCCCCCTTTATTTCGACAAGCGCCCCGTCATTCCCGAACAGGGATGACTTGGCTTCTCGACTTGCCATACTGGCAAACCAACGCGCAATTCATTGCGCTTATTATTTTCGATACGATGGTAGCGACACTGAGCGACGGTCATGCCTCAGCCGCCATTGTGACCTTCGGCGGAGGCCTGCCAAACATGGTCTGCCACTCCTCTTTCAATTCGCGCACCAAATCATCCCGCCCCTGCTTGCCAAACAAAGCAACAGCTTCAAAGAAAGCTTCCGTGGCTTCGGCTGGCGACGCTGCAATCCTGACCTGATGCCGCAGGCACTGCGCGATTTCCGGTTTGTTCCCGGTCCGTCTGGCTTGCGCCAGCGCTCTGGCAAGCAGCCCCTTGAGACCACCGGCAATTTCCATTTCGCAGCGCAGCAAATACGGCCATCGCCTCACCGAATAGCCATGATCCAGAGCAACATCAATCAGGAGCAGGCTGGTGTAGATGGAATCATCGCCAATGCCCAGCTTGCGAAAAACCAGTATGTTGGCGGCCAGCCACTGCAGCACCGTATCGGCGCAACGGTGGGGAATGATGCCGCGCTTGATACCGCGCAGCAGGTTATTGGCAAAGTTATAACACAGGCCGTCGAGCAGGCTATTGTCGCCGTGCGAGAGAAAAACAGACCCCATCGCCTCGGCGAGAGCAGAAAACACCTCAAAAAGAAAAGCCGGAGCGTCGCTATCTTGTGCACCCAGAAATTTTCGACCCAAAACCAGCGCGTTCATATTGAGCCAATAAGGGTGGCGCAGCATCGACGAGTCCGGCGGTGCGCAAAGCAAACTTTCCGCTTCGACATAGCGTGCCTGGTCGTAGTGCAGCTTGGTGCAAACCAAATGAGCTGCCGTTGCTGCTGCCGGATGGGCATGACCGTGCCGAACGGCAGTGCTGGCACGGCGTAACCAGTAAGTTGCTTCGCGATAACGAGACTCCCTGCCCAACATAAAGGCACGGCGGATATAAACCACGCTCGCCGTCCATGCCGGAAGGGTCTTGCAGGCTTCCGCCGCCGCATCCAAATGCTCCAACGCCCCTCCTTCGCCAGAGAGATTCCCGTTGTGCAATGCCACTGCTGAAAGCATCAAAGCGACAAACCATGCAACCCAGTCATCGTTTTGATAATCCCCCAAGGTTGTGCCTGCAATTGGCGTGTATAGGGGGGCGGCGGCAGGAGCGGCTTGCAAGGTGGGGCATTGCTCGCCGGTGATAATAATGGCCTCGGGCTTGACCGCCAGTTGGTAACGACCGCGCGTTTTCGTTTCATAGCGCACCAACTGCAAGTCACTCGATTCGAGCAGGTTGATAAATCTCGCCAACTGGCTTGGATGCGTCCCCGGCATGCAAACTTCAATACCTGCCATATCCACCCAGCCTGGATATGCATCCCGCAGCATTTGCAGAAAGACGAACAGCCCGCGACTGCGGAAGGTGTGGATGTGATTGCGGTAGTGCAGGTTCATCGGGTAGCAAGCGATATCTCGAAAGCAAACATCCGAAAGTAAACGCGCAACTTGACCTTTAGTGCCTTGACTTCCGCCATGCCGATTCCCTCCCAGAAACCCTATTTAGCTTAAGTGTATAGGCATCGGGTAATCAATACCAGACATATGAGAATGCCCGTTGAGCCGGGACGCTTGTGTTGGCGCGCTTTAATCAGTTTTGCTCTTCATGGCGGCAACCACATAACCGGCGCCAAAGTGTGACAAGTGTGATCCAAAAAAGGATTGGGATGCGGCTTAGTATTCGGCGCGTTAGAAAAATTTTCCGCTGCAAAAGCTCACAGCACACAGGAATACCTGCGATAGATAACGTACAAACGGAGTCCAAATTGAAGACCGTTAAATTGCTTTTGGTAATGCTTTTCAGTATTGGTGTGTCTGCATGCGGTGGCGGTGGTGGAGACCCGCCCCCGACTCCGACCACAACGCACACCATCTCCGGCACCGCCAGCGCAGGTGCAACCCTCAACCTGAGTGGAAGCGCCATCGCAAACACGACGGCAGCCGCCGATGGCACATACAGTTTCAACAATCTGGCAAACGGCAGCTACACCATCACACCGACACTCCTGGGGTCTACATTTACTCCGACGAGCCAAGCGGTAACAGTGAGTGGTGCCAACGTCTCGGTGCCCGCGTTCACTGCCGTTGCAAATCCCGCTCCGACATACAGCATCTCTGGTGCAGTGTCGGGCTTGGGCGCTGGTGTGACTGTTGGTTTGAGTTCTGGTGGTGCGTCTACTATCACGGATGCCAGTGGTGGTTTTACCTTCGCTGGCCTCGCCAATGGTAGTTACACTCTTACGCCCATGCATCCCGGTTACACATTTGCTCCGGCAAATGCTCTGGTCGTGGTGAGTGGTGCCGACGTCTCAGTGCCTACATTTACCGCCGTTGCAAATCCCGCTCCGACATACACCATCTCCGGCACCGCCAGTGCAGGTGCAACCCTCAACCTGAGTGGAAGCGCCATCGCAAACACGACGGCAGCCGCCGATGGCACATACAGTTTCAACAATCTGGCAAACGGCAGCTACACCATCACACCGACACTCCTGAGGTCTACATTTACTCCGACGAGCCAAGCGGTAACAGTGAGTGGTGCCAACGTCTCGGTGCCCGCGTTCACTGCCGTTGCAAATCCCGCTCCGACATACAGCATCTCTGGTGCAGTGTCGGGTGAGGTTCTCGGCGGTGTCACGATGACTGTGACTCCTGGTGGTGCAACCACGACGACAGATGCGAGTGGTAATTACATTTTGTCGGGCCTTGTGGATGGTAGCTACACAGTTACACCGTCCCTCACAGGTCAGACGTTCACCCCCGCCAGTATTTCAACATTGGTGAGCGGTGCGAATGTAACCGGTATGGACTTCGTGGAAGTGGTGCCGATGGCGACATCGGGGAAGTTTCTGTTCCCCTGTTACGACCCCTCCCGCCCGTTTTCAAATGACGACGGTTGGGTCTGCTCCTTTGACCTCGCTTCGGGGTTACTGATCAGACATTGGGGCGGTGAGCAAATATTGTTCGGCTGGCACTATCCCTCTGTTTATCCGGACAAGATTATCCCGTCACGGGTGGGAGGGAATATCGTCTTTAATGGTTTCAACGTGCCCTGTCTCATGATCGCATCGATGACAACGATGTCACCGACGTGTGCCATCCCCCCGGCTTCCAATGTGGCATTCAGGGGCAATCCGGACCTTTCCGTGAACGGCGACATTGTCCTGTTTGCTCAAGGGTTCGATAGCCTTACGGTCCCGTATCAGCAACACATCGAGATGTTTTTGACCGATGGCACTGGCCTCAATGCAATCGAGGTTACCAACAGTGCGACTGACATCGATTCGTCTCCTGTGTTTGCGACACCTACCAACCAGAACAGTGTCTCAACAGACATCCTGTTTTTGCGGAACGGCGTCGATATGATGAAGCTGACGGTTAACATCACCGGAGTAGCTCCTGTCAGTCCAGCAACGGTCTTCGAGAGCAATGTCGTCGGTGGATTCCGCTCTTTGTCGGTGAACGCAACGTTTACCGAAGTCGCTTTTATGAAGGTTGCCGATGGTGAAATATTCATCTTCAAGAAGGCGATTGATGGAAGCACAGCTGCAGTACAGCTGAGGAAAGGGACTGATCCCTTCTGGACAACAGACGGCACGGACAGAATCTTGTTCACGTCGAATGGTGCCCGGTGGTCGATGTCCCCGGATGGTAAGGATTTGAAACAAATTCCATACCCATCGACTCTCTCGACTGCAGTGAGTAGCTCAGCATGTGGCGGCCTCTGTTTGGGGAGCATTGTTTCTTTTCCCGCAGGGTTCTAAGCGGATTGCTTGATCGATGGGATTGATGATGGGGTCGATTGATTGATGGTGATTGATGGGGTCAGACTCCATCGATCCATGGCCCATTGTCATTCTGAAAGAGAGATTTTGGAGAAAGAAGAATACCCCAACGATTGCTTGCTAGAAGCTACGTTGGTTTCAGGAAACCTAACTTAAGGAGCCAGTCATGTTCAGAAGTAGCGTCGCCGTTTTGCTTTCGATTATCGTAATGCTGTCCGGATGCGGGGGAGGTGGGAGCTCATCGTCCGGCCCGGTAGCTTCCACATTGGCGTTCCCGCTACAAAGTGCAGTGAGGACATTCTTTGCAAATGGGACTGGGTTATCTCAGTCATTTAGCGTTTCGGGCAGTTGCACAGAGGCCGGGACTGATTCCATTACGGCTGCGACGACATCTACGACTTTTGAAGGATCGCCAGCGCTTTCCGCCACACAATCGACAACGTTTACCTCCTCGAATTGTCGGTCGGTTCCTGTCACATATAACAGCACAATGTATCTCGACAGCAATTTTGATGAACTCGGTTCAAGCAGCTCTGGTTATTACAGAGTATTTCAGACTACACCAACCCATCCGGTTTCAGTTCACGTTGGAGATACTGGCACCTACGGCACAGCTGACTATTATTCGGACAGTACGAAAGCGACAAGCACGGGATATGCTCTATATAGCTATATCATTGAACCTGATACTGCGACGACCATCGTTTTCAACCGGATACAAAGGTTCTACAACATGAGCGGGACGTTGCAGAGTACTCGTCAATCGAGATTCAGAGTAACGTCAATCGGGGAAGTCACACTCATATCAGCAGATGAAGTAGCCGGGAGCTATCACTGGGTCTATACATATCATTAACGTTGATCGTATCAGGGGTCGTGAAAGCAGGATCGATGGGGTTAGACTCCATCGATCCGCCCACGGGAAAGTCTGATTCGCCTGTTGGACGACGAAAAGCAGTGTGAAGGCTAATGCTCAAACTATTTGCAGTATTGATCGTCTACTTGTTTATCTTGCCGACGTTGGCGAGCGCACAGTCTGGCGGTCAACTGCGCTCAACTGTTGATCTTGTTGTGATCCATACAATCGGCGGCCCTTCATGTCAGGACTCAAAAGTCGTCTTTCCGATCATTGCAGGTGACGCGAAGCGGTGGCTGACCTATTTTGAGGATCACGAGACCATTGGTATCCACTATGTGATCGGGCGCAATGGTGAGTCGATGGCGGGCATCCCAGAAAACGAAATCGCATATCATGCTTATGGTAACAACCAGACATCCATTGGCATTGAACTTGTAAACAATGGAGATGGTAGCGATCCGTTCCCCCCTGAACAAATTAGTGCCCTTGTTAAACTGCTACGCGAACTTTGTAGCAGGTATGGGCTTTCTGTGGATAAGATCAAGGGGCATGAGGAAATAGACAAACGGATGTTTCAATGCGGTTCCTCCTCTTTCAAGGAGAAAGTTGATCCAGGTTTGGCGTTCCCATGGCATGAAATACGTGAAGCACTCTCACCCCTCTCCCCTGCCAAGCTCACAAATCGTAACCAAAGGTAGAGAGTCGCATAGTTTTCTCCCTTCCAAGTTGGACCGAAGATATTCGATGCCAGCCTTGCGATTCCGTTGTACGTACCATCACCATTCAGCGCAATGCGCTTCGCCCTTCGACAAGCTCAGGACAGGCTTATTGACGCCCTACCCATGTAAGCTAATGGCAGCAGTTTCGCATCCCCTCTTGGCGAGTCTTGTGGCACACTAGCGCCCGTCAATATTCCGAGCTGCCACCTTGCAACCTTACGAACTTTTCATCGGCCTGCGTTACACCCGCGCCAAGCGCCGCAACCACTTCATCTCCTTCATCTCGCTGATTTCCATGCTGGGCATCGGCCTGGGCGTGATGGCGCTGATCGTGGTGTTATCGGTGATGAACGGTTTCCAGAAAGAGGTGCGCGCGCGCATCCTCGGCGTCACGCCGCACCTGCAGGTGATCGGCGGTCCGGGCGGGTTGGCCGGATGGGGCGGGACGATGGAGACCGTGGTGGCGCATCCCGGCATTCGCGCCGTCGCGCCCTACGTCAACGGCCAGGGCATGCTGTCGCTGAACGAGAGCGTCGAGGGCGTGATGGTGCGCGGCATCCTGCCGGATGCGGAACAGCGCCTGACCGCCATCGGCGACAAGATGAAGGACGGCTCGCTGGACGACCTCAAGGCTGGCGGGTTCGGCATCGTGCTCGGCGTCGACCTGGCGCGCGCGATGGGCGCGCGTGTCGGCGACGCGGTGCTGCTGATCACGCCGCAGGGACAGATCACCCCGGCCGGCATGCTGCCGCGCTTGAAACAATTCAAAGTGGTCGGCATCTTCGAGATCGGCATGTCACCCTACGACAACTCGCTGGCGCTGATCCATCTCAACGATGCACAGAAACTTTACCGGCTGGGCGAATCGGTCAGCGGCATCAGCGGTAACCTGCACGATCTCAACCTCGCGCCGCAGGTTGCCTTCGAGCTGCAAGACAAGCTGCCCCTCGATACCTATGTCACCGACTGGACGCGCCAGAACGCCAATTATTTTGCCGTGGTGGCGATGGAGAAGAAGATGATGTTCATCATCCTCTCGCTCATCGTGCTGGTCGCCGCGTTCAACATCGTCTCCACGCTGGTCATGGCCGTCACCGACAAGCAGGCCGACATCGCCATCCTGCGCACCTTGGGCGCGTCGCCCAAAAGCATCATGCAGATATTCATGGTGCAGGGCATGCTGATTGGATTGATCGGCATGGGAACGGGCGTCATCGGCGGCATCCTGCTCGCGATCAACATCGATAGCGTCGTTGCCGCCGTCGAGCAACTGTTCGGCATGCAGTTCCTGTCCAAGGAGTTCTATTACATCGACCGCTTCCCGTCCGACCTGCACCAGGCCGACGTACTGGTGGTCGCGGGCATGTCCTTCTTCATCAGTCTGGTGGCCACGCTGTATCCGAGCTGGAGAGCGTCGAAGATACAGCCGGCGGAGGCATTGCGCTATGAGTAAGCAGGAATCCGGATTCGGGATTCAGGATTCAGGAATGGTTATTTCCTGCCGCGATTTGCGCAAGACCTATGCGCAGGGCGACCTCAATGTGCCGGTGCTCAACGGCGTGAATTTCGACGTGGCGCGCGGCGAGCGCGTTGCCATCGTCGGCGCTTCCGGTTCGGGCAAGAGCACGCTGCTGCACCTGCTCGGCGGGCTGGACAGCATCAGCGGCGGCAGCGTAAGCATATTGGGTCAGGACGTGACGAAGATGAACGAGACGCAGCGCGGCGAACTGCGCAACCGCTCGCTCGGTTTCGTCTATCAGTTCCACCACCTGCTGCCGGAATTCACCGCGCTGGAAAACGTCGCCATGCCCTTGTTGATCCGCGGCATGAAGAAACAGGAAGCGCATCCGCAGGCCGCCGCCATGCTGGAACAGGTGGGACTGGCGCAGCGCGTGCGCCACCTGCCCGCCGAGCTCTCCGGCGGCGAACGCCAGCGCGTCGCCGTGGCGCGTGCCTTGGTCACCCAGCCCGCCTGCGTGCTGGCCGACGAGCCCACCGGCAACCTGGATCGCGCCTCGGCCTCGGCCCTGTTCGACCTGATGCAGTCGCTCAACGCCAGGCTCAACACCAGCTTCATCATCGTCACCCACGACCTCGAACTGGCCGGAAGGATGCAGAGACAATTGCGCCTGGTGGATGGCACGCTGCATCCGGCCTGATTTGGGAGCTCCCAGTTCGCATCCTTCCGTTCATCACTCTGTAACAAGCCGTATATATCCTGCAGGTCATTCCAACCACCGGAGTGACCAACATGATCCCCCTTCCATCCCACACGCTGCCGCGCACCGAGTTCCCGCTCGCCGAGGGCAGCATGCAAGCCTTCGAACATCTGCTCGACTTCCGCACCTTCACCTCGCTGCGCCGCATGGTGGGCTACCAGCAAAGCAAACCCCTGATCAAGCGCTGCGACTTCATCAAGCAGGTCACGCTGTATCTGCCGGAGGTCGCCGCCCGCATCGAAGAAAGCGACTTCGGCGTCGTGCATCTGGAAGTCGGCGCATTGAAGCTGGCCACGCAGGACGCCTTCGCCCGCAGCGATTTCGCCGCCGTGCGCAAACAACTGCATCTGGTCGCCGACCTGTTCGACCGCGCCGATGACGAGCTGTACGAGGCCATCCGCGTTTCCTGGCTGGAAGCCCTGTTTCTGGGCGAGACCTCGGCGGCGCACATCGCTGCGCGCGGCATGTTGTCGAAACCGATGGAGAATGTGTTGCGCCAGTCCGAGTTGCGCCTGGAAAAACAGCGCAGCGCCGCAAAATAAAAACGCCCCGGCACTTACGTACCGGGGCGTGTGTTTGTGTTGAAGTTTAGATGGATGAGCTGACGGATGTGAGCGTCGGCAACGCAACGATGAGCGCGAACACACTGGCGATCAACCAGCGAACTATCTTGGCCACTTCTTCATATGCTTTTTTCATCTGACACCTCTCTTGGTTAACTCGATATCCGGCTTGTCGCTGCCGGACGCGAGATCAGATGCAAATAGTTGAGGAAAGTTCCGGGTTATCTGGCATGGCGTTTGCTCCATTTCCACACCACAACCCCACGCCAGACAAGGCGAACTGCAATATATCCCGCGATCGCCAAGCCGATCGCCAGTATCGGCAAACCGATCAATAACGGTTTGCCCAGCGTCATCAGCCATCCCCACACTTCGCCGAACCATTCCAGCCAGTGCACCTCCGGGAACTCGGGCACGCTCGTCGCATTCGATGTGCCGCTTACCACCAAGCCGATCTTATAGGCCAGCAGATAGAGCGGTACGATGGTGAACGGATTGGTATAAAAAGTGGTGAAAGCGGCGACCGGCAGGTTGACGCGGAACAGGATGGCCAGCAACGCGGCGGAGATCATCTGCAGCGGCCCCGGGATCATTCCGCAGAACAAGCCTATCGCCACACCACCCGCCACCGAGCGGCGATGCAGATGCCACAGGTTGGGATGATGCAGCAGGTGCTGGATCGGACGCAGCCATTCATGACGGCGGATGCTGTCGTGATCCGGCAATAGCTTTCGGAATATTTCGCGCATGGCTGGATTCTATGGTTTTGCGGTACGCTACGCACATGGTTTCGTTCGCGATCCTCTTCTCGCTCGGCGTGTGGTATCTGCAGCAGCAAGCCGCGTTGCCCGCGCTCCCCTTCTACTGGCCCCTTCCCGTTCTGGCCCTGCTGCTGCCGCGGGCAAGGGCAAGGATATTCGTCCTCGCCCGCCATGCGCTGCTGCTGGCTTGCGCGGCATGGCTGGGATTCGCGTATGCAGCCTGGATCGCGCATGACCGCCTGTCCGATGCACTGCCCGATGAATGGCAGGGCAGGGACATCGTGGTCAACGGCATCGTGGCGGAGATGCCGCGGCTGCACGAACGCGGCCTGCGTTTCGCTTTCGATGTGGAGAGCGTGGCGACGCCCGGCGCGCATGTGCCGCACCGCATCCTGCTCGCCACCTACAATGATAAAGACAGCACGCCGCTGCAACCGGGCGCCGGTCAGCGCTGGCAGTTCACCGTGCGCCTGAAGCAACCGCACGGCAGCAGCAACCCGCACGGGCACGATTTCGAGGCATGGACGCTGGAACGCGACATCCGCGCGGTCGGCTATGTGTACGGCAAGGGCGACAACTTCAGCCTCGCCGAGCAGACCGTCAGCCCGGCCTATCTGGTGCAGCATCTGCGCGAGACGGTGCGCACGCATTTCAACCGGACGCTGGGCGAGGCGCCCTACCGCGGCATCCTCACCGCGCTGGCGATAGGCGACCAGTCCGCCATCGCGCAGTCGGAATGGCAGTTGTTCACACGCACCGGCGTCAACCACCTGATGAGCATCTCGGGTCTGCATATCACCCTGCTTGCGGGCATGATCTTCTCCGCCGTCTACTGGCTGTGGCAGTGCAGCATGCGGCTGACGTTGCGCTTCCCCGCGCGCAAGGCCGCCGCGCTGGCCGGCCTCGTTGCCGCGCTGTTCTACACGCTGGTGTCGGGTTACGAGATCCCGGCCCAGCGCACGCTCTACATGGTGGCGACCTTCACCGCGATGCTGATGCTGTCGCGCAACGTCGCGCCGTCGCAGATGCTGGCGGCCGCGCTGATGGTGGTGCTGCTGGCCGACCCATGGGCGGTGCTATCGCCCGGCTTCTGGCTGTCGTTCGGCGCGGTCGCGCTGATCTTTTACGTAACGGCCAACCGCCTGCATACGCAGCATTGGCTGAAAGAGTACGGCAAGGTGCAGTGGGCGATGACGATAGGCCTGATCCCGCCGCTGCTGGCCCTGTTCCAGCAACTCTCGCTGGTCGCGCCAATCGCCAACGCTTTCGCCATCCCGCTGGTGAGCCTGGTGGTGGTGCCGCTGACCCTGCTCGGCACGCTGCCGCCGTTCGAGTGGATGCTCTTCATCGCCCAGCAGGCGATGACCTTGTGCATGTGGATGCTGGGGATGCTGGACGATCTGCCCATGGTCGTATGGGTGCAGCATGCGCCGCCTGCATGGACCATCGCCGCGGGCATCCTCGGGGCCGCGTGGATACTGGCGCCGCGCGGCTTCCCGCTGCGCGCGCTCGGCGTGCTGTTGCTGCTGCCGATGTTCCTGCTGTCCCCGCCCGCACCCGCAACGGGTTCCGCGCGCATCACCGTGTTCGACGTCGGGCAGGGATTGGCGGTCGCGGTGCAGACCGCCAACCACACGCTGCTCTATGACAGCGGCCCGGATTTTTCCGGCGAGGCGGACAGCGGCAACCGCATCCTGCTCCCTGCCCTGCGCGGTATGGGCATCCTGCAGTTGGACAAGCTGGTGCTGTCGCACGACGACATCGACCACATCGGCGGAACGGCTTCCGTCCTGCAGGGCATGCCGGTGATCGACGTGCTCTCGTCGCTGGCGGACGATCATCCGGCATTGCTACTAGCCGCGCACAGGGAACGCTGCCGCGACGGGCAGTCGTGGGAGTGGGACGGCGTGCGCTTCGAGATACTGCATCCCGGCAGCGATGCCGGGCCGAAGATGTCCAAACATGACAACGAGCAGAGTTGTGTGCTGCGCATCGCCAGCGGACGGCACAGCGTGCTGCTCACCGGCGATATCGAGAGACTGTCCGAGCGGCGCCTGCTCGCGCTGCATGCGGACAAGCTGCCCGCCACGCTGCTGGTCGCACCGCATCACGGCAGCAAGAGCTCATCCTCGCAAACGCTTGTGGAAACGGTGCAGCCGCGTCATGTGGTGTTCACGGCGGGATACCGCAATCGTTTCGGGCATCCGCGCGAGGAAATTCTGGAACGTTACCGCAAGGCGGGCAGCGAGATACTGCGTTCGGACCGGGACGGCGCGATCGGCATCGTCATGGATGAACAGGGGCTCTCGCTGGAAAGTCACCGCCAGGCGCGCAAGCGCTACTGGCAGCACACCCTCAAGTCAGACGCGGCGGGTTCCTGACGAATTCGACGATGTCTGCGGCCGGCATCGGCCGCGCATAGAAATAGCCCTGGATCTCGTCGCTGCCGCGGATGCGCAGGAAATCGAGCTGCTCCTGCGTCTCCACCCCCTCGGCGATGACGCGCAGGTTGAGGCGGTGGCCCAGGCTGATGATGGAGCGGATGATGGCGGCATCGCTCTCGTCGGTCTCGATGTCGCGCGTGAACGACTGGTCGATCTTGAGCTTGTCCACCGGCAGCTTCTTCAGATAATTGAGGCTGGAGAAACCCGTACCGAAATCGTCGATGGACAACTGCACGCCGAGTTCGTGCATCTCGTCGAGGAAGCGCATCGCCGCCTGGTTATCGCCCATCATGATGCCCTCGGTAATCTCCAGTTCGAGGTAATGCGGTTCCAATCTGCATTCGGCCAGCACCTTCTTCACCAGCTCGCCAATCGTCGGCTGGCGCAACTGGCGCATGGACAGGTTGACCGCGATGCTGAATCCGGTCAGCCCGACATCCCGCCAGCTCGCGCGCTGCGCGCAGGCGGTGCGCAACACCCACTCGCCGATGGCGACGATCTGCCCGGTCTCTTCGGCGATGGAGATGAATTCGCCCGGCGACACGAATCCCTTCTCCGGATGCTTCCAGCGCACCAGCGCTTCCACCCCGCAGATCGCCCCGGATGTCAGGTCGGCCTGCGGCTGGTAGACCAGTTCGAACTGCCCCTGCTCCAGCGCCACGCGCAGGTCCTTTTCCATGGAGAACAGCATGTCGACGCGGAAGTTCATCTCCGGCGCGAAGAACTGGAAGTTGTCGCGTCCCTGTTCCTTGGCGTGATACATCGCCATGTCGGCGCTGCGGATAAGTGTGTCGGCATCCTCCGTGTGGTCCGGATAGATGCTGATGCCGATGCTGGCGCGCGTGGCGATGACCTGGCCGTCCAGATCGTATGGCGTGGACAGCGCCTGCAACAGTTTTTTCGCCACCACCGCAGCGGAATCCTCGCCAGTTTCGCGCAGCAGCACGATGAACTCGTCGCCGCCGAGTCGCGCCACCGTGTCGCCCTCGCGCACGCATTCCTGGATGCGCAGCGCGACCGACTGCAACAGGCGGTCGCCGACCGAATGCCCCATCGAGTCGTTGATGTATTTGAAACGGTCGAGATCGAGAAACAGCAGGGCGAACTGCTGCTTGTCGCGGTGCGAGACGGCGATCATCTGTCCCAGCCGGTCGCGCAACAGACTGCGGTTGGGCAGGCCGGTGAGTACGTCGTAATAGGCGAGAAAATGGATGTTGCGCTCAGCCTCGTTGCGCTCGGTGATGTCGCGCGAAATGGAGACATAGTTCACCACATCGCCGCGTTCGTCGCGCACCGCCGTGATCGACATCCACTTTGGATAGATGCGTCCGCTCTTGTGCTTGTCCCAAATCTCGCCCTGCCAGTAACCGTGGCTGCCGAGATCATCCCACATGGCGCGATAGAATTCGTCATCGTGCCTGCCCGAGGCAAGCATCCTGGGATTCCGGCCCATCACCTCCTCGGAACCGTAGCCCGTCATCTCGACGAAGGCATGGTTGATGGCCACGACACTGGATTGCGCATCCGTGATCAGGATGGCCTCGCCACTGCTCTCGAACACCCTGGCCGCCAGCCGCAGCGCCGCCTCTTCCTGCTTGCTGCGCGTGATGTCGCGCACGGTACCGATGGCATACACGGCATTGCCCTTCGCATCGAAGTCCAGGTCGGCCTGCTCGCGCACCCATTTGACCTGGTCGTCCACCAGAATGCGATGCTCGATGTCGTACGGCTGGCGCCGCAACGCCTGCTGCCATGCCTGGCTGACCATCTGGCGATCGTCCGGATGCACACGTGCGATGAAGGTCTCGTAGTCCATCGGCATGCCAATCTTCATGCCGAAGATGCGATAGGCCTCACCCGACCATTGCAGGTCGTTCTTCACCATATCCAGGTGCCAGCTGCCGATGCCGCCGATCTCCTGCGCGCGCGTGAGGTTGTCCTCGCTCATATGCAGGGCGAGTTCGCTGCGGCTGCGCTGCGCGTTCAGCACCGCCACGCTGAACGCGGTCAGCCCGAACAGCAGGTTGTACAGCCACACGTAATTGACCAGCGCATCCATGTTGTCGGCACTCATGTTTTCCACCGCCAGCAAACCGAGTACCGAACTCAGGAAGATCAGCAGCAACGCACCGCCGACACAGCGCAAGTCGAAATTGAGCGCGATCCAGATCAGCAGCGGGAACAGCAGGCCGAATTCAAGCAATCGGTCGGGCAGGTCGAAGTACAGCACCGTTCCCACTATGACCAGCACCGCAGCCACCAGCAGCCCCCTGCGGACACGCTCCCTGCTCCACACGATGGACTCGCCGCGCAGCCATGCCAGGATCAACGTGGTGAACAGGGCGATGCCCAGCGCATCTCCCATCCACCAATATCGCAGGGTATGCAAATAATCGCCCCAGCCCCCGCCGAACGCCTGCATTAACCACCATGCCCCGTTGGCTGCGGCCAGCAGCGGGCTGAGCAGTACGCCGTACAGGAACAGCGCGCCGATGTCGCGCAGGGAACGCAAGCGCACATCGAACGTTGAACAGCGGCGCAACAGGTAATAGCCCAGCAAACCTCCCAGCGCATTGCCGCAGGAGATGCCGACCACGCTGGCCAGCGGCAACCCGGTCGCCAGATTGGCGAAGAATTCGCCGATGAAGATGGCGGGAAAGACGCGCCAGCCGAAGATCAGCAGCGAAGCCAGCGCGATGCCGGAAGGCGGCCAGAACAGGGTGACGGTGTTGTGAAGCAGTGCCAGGGCCAGCCCCAGCTTGGCCGCGAGGAAATAGACCACACTGAGCGCTGCGATACGCATCAAGTCGGTGCGGTCAAAGCCGAACATCGCGAGTCTCCTCATTGTGGATGGGCCGAATTTGTCACTGCAACACACCCGCTCGACCGGGCGGGTAAACGGGAAAAAGACCGGCGGAATTATATACGAGCTTTTTGCTCAACCCTTCTTCCATTCTGCACAAAAAAGGCACGCATAGCGTGCCTTTTTGCCGACCGTCGCCGCCTTTCAGGCGGCGATCTTCTTGCACTCCTCGTAGCAAGCCGCACAGGCCTCCTTGCAGGCCTTGCACTCGGCATGCTTCTCGGTCTTCTTGCATTCCTCCTCACAGTCCTTGCACACATCCATCGCGGCACGGGCCAACTTGGGCAGGTGTTTGGAGTTGGAAGCCGCCAGCTTGGCCAGCGCGGCGCAAACCGCAGCCACTTGGTTGGACGACTGCGCGCAGGCTGCCATGGTCTGGTCGCCCTGGCCCAGCAGGTCCAGGCAATGTTGCAGGCACAGGTTGGCCTTGGTCACGCAATCGGTCGCGGCCGCGATGAGCTTGTCGTTGCGCGAGGACATCGCATGATGGTCATGCATGGAATGGTCGTGTTCGGCGGCAAAGGCGCGGCCTGCTGTGGCGATGGCGGCCAGCGCGGCAGCGCCGGTCAAGAGTTCTCTGCGGTTCATCTGGGTCTCCTCGGTTATCGGTTTTGAATATGCGTCACAGGACAGCGGCAACATTGTACGGGTTTGGCTGCGAATGGTTTGAGCCAGTCGCCCCGGGGCGTGAAAAATCACGGAGTGAGGCTGTAGCCATACCACTTTTGCCAGGTCGTCAGCGCCGGTCGCGCCGCCACCGTGCCGTCATAGAGACCGGTATCGCGCCAGATCTGCGCGATAGGATCCTGCCCCAGCGCGTTGGTCCATAGATCGACAAAATCCACGACGGAAAACCAGATCACGAATTTGGCATCCATTGCCTGCGCCTGACTGCTCAACGCCTGCACATAGGCTGCTTGATTGTCGGCAGTTGCCGACACATTCACACTCAGGGACGGAATCACCAGATTCTCGGCAATCCACCCCGTCTCTGCCACGGCAACGGGTTTGCTGCCCGCGATAGTCTGCAACTGCGACAGCCAGTTGGCAGGCAGATTGGCCGGATCGCCCGCATTGGCATGGCCAAAGAAGGCGTAAGGGTAGACGCTGGCGCCGACCACATCCACGTAACCGACGAGGGATGGCAGATACGTCTCCAGCAACTGCGCCTCTGGCGTGCCGGGATATTTCAGCCCTACACTGACCATCAGCTTGAGATTGGGGAACGATGTCTTGAGCGCAGGAGCAACCACGGCGACAAAAGACAGGTAATCGGAGTATCGACTACCGCCATCCTTGGCATCATTGAGGATCAGCTCGCTCGCCTCGATGCCCAGATTGAAATATTCCGGATTGAAACGGGTGATCAGATCGGTGGCGAAATTGATATAGGCGGTCTGCACTTCGGTCGAAGTGAAACCATAACCATTCCACGGCGCAGGCAGCGGCTGCCCGGAGCCGCTGTTGTTCCAGTAGTCCGCCATGCCGGTACGCGCCGTATTCAGCGGGCTGATCGCCAGATAGACCTTCTTGCCTGCCGCAGTGTTGCTCACACGCGCAGCTATCTCGGATTCAACAGCGCTCGGATATGGCGTACCGTCCAGCGCCTCCTGCCAGGGAATGCCGCTATCGAGGTGGTGGGCGACGATATCGCCGTTGGCGTTGATCTTGGCATAGGTGTCGTTCACCGCTGCCACCGTTGCGGCGTAAGGCCACGGGGTGAAGCCCATGGCGAATGAACGAGTTGAGGGAATAGATTGAGTGGGACTACCGCCACCGCCGCAGGCGGCAAGTAACAGCGACAGACAAAGCAATACTGTTCGCGCAAATCTTTTTCGTTGCATCCTGGTCATGCTCCTTGCGGCCGCCGACCCGATGCCGGGGCCTTCTGATCGTGATGGTATCGTGGGAACAAGCTGTTACCGCCATACTGCCGTTGCCAGCATAAGGGAGCAGAGTGATTTCTTCCAGCCTCATCCGAAGCTGTCCATCCATCAGCGAGCCCGGTACGTCATTTTGCCAACGTCATGAACGACAGCTTGCTCACCCCGGCTTTCTGCGCGATGGCCATCAGTTGCGCGACGCGGCCATAGTTCACCGCATCGTCGGCTTCGATCTGCAACTGGAACTGCGGATCGGCGGCGCGCTGGCGCAGAGTCTCGGCCAGCGCTTCGTCGCTCACATGCATGCGGTCCATCTCGATGTTGCCCTGCGCATCCACCACCAGGCTGACCTTTTGCGGCTTGTCCTCACTTTGCACCGAGTCGGTCTTGGGCAGGTTGATCTTGAGCGACTGCGGCGCCAGCAGCGGTGCGGTGATGATGAACACCACCAGCAGCACCAGCATCACGTCGACCAGCGGCGTGACGTTGATCTCGCTCATCATGCTGCCTTCTTCAGAAGAATTGTTCCCGAAGCTCATGGTCGCCTCACAGTTTGTAATCGTGCTTCTGCGCCAGACGCATGAAGTCGTGGGCGAAGTTCTCCAGGTCGGTCACGTGCACTTTCAGGCGACGCAGGAAGAAGTTGTAGGCCAGCACCGCAGGCAGCGCCGTGGCGATGCCGATGGCGGTGGCGATCAGCGCCTCGCCGATGGGACCGGCCACCACATCCAGCGAAGCCGAGCCGGTACTGCCGATATCCTGCAGCGCATGCATGATGCCCCAAACCGTGCCGAACAGGCCGACGAAGGGCGAGGTGGAACCGATGGTCGCCAGTTCGGCCAGGCCGCGCTCATGATAGCGTTGGATATTCTGCAACTGCTGGCGCAGCATACGTTCGAGCACATCGTGCGGAGCGCCGGAATGCTTGAGGTCCTGCTGCGCCTCGTTCAAAGTCTTCAACTCGGCGAAGCCGGCCTGCGCCAGACGCGCGATGTCGCCTTCGCTGTTCTTCGTCACCTCGGCGGCCTTGCTCCATTCCTGTGCCGACCAGAAACCGTCGGTGAAGGCGAGGTCGTGCTTGCGCGATTGCCATTGCTTCCACAGCTTGAACAGTGCGATCGACCAGGTGGCGATGGACAATACGATCAGCAACACCAGCGTCAGAAATACGATAGGCGAGTTGATGGAAAGGAATTCGTTCATGCTTCGTCACCTTCTAAGGAAAATTTGATCGGCACCAGGAACCATTGCGTGACGGGCTGCCCGAAACGGCGCGCGGGCGAGAAGCGCCATGTCTTCACCGTCTGTATCGCGGCATTGTCGAGAATGTCATAGCCGCAGCTCTGGTGCAGTTGCACTTCCCCGGCCTTGCCCTCGGCCAGCACCTCCACGTTCAGCACCACCTTGCCGTGATAACCCATGCGCCTTGCCACCATGGGGTACGGCGGGCGCGGGTTGTTGAGGTAATCGGCGCGGTAATCCGGCTCGGCATCCAGCACGATGGGCGACGGCGGCGTGGCTTCCTGCTGCACGGGCTGCACCTCTTCCTGCTTGGCCGGTTCTTCGGCCGGCAACGGCTCGGGCTCGCGCGGCTTGGGTTTGGCTTGCGGCGTGATGTCGGCCTGCTGCATCTGCATGTTGGCGAACGAGATCGACATCTCGTTGACCAGCACGGCCGGGGATTCCGGTTGCAGCCAATACGAGGCAAACAGCAGGGCATGCAGCATCACGACCAGCGCGACCACGCTGATACGCTCGTGCAAAGGAGAACGCTCCGGCTGGGATGAATAGGCGTACGACATCGCCATGAACGGGTTGAATGTGAATTCGATGGCAGACATGCTACCAGCGCCCTTCCAAAGTCGCCACGAGCGAGCGGTATCCGTGCTCCACTGCATTCAATTGCCAGGTGTCGCCGCCGCTCATGTAGCGCGTACTGCGCTCGGTATCGGTCGCCAGCAGGTTCTGTCCGCTGACGCGCAGCTTGAATTTGGGATTAAACCTGTACAACCAGAATGCATCCACTGTCGTTCTGGCTTTGGTATAACCATATTTCTCGCCGGGAATATCGGTCACGCTGCGCCCGGACAGTTGCAACGTGATGCCGTAGCTGGATTGCAAACTTGGCAAAGTCTCATCCAGCCCAGCAGAAAATACATACTTGGGCGTGTCTTGCGCCATGCGTGTGATGCCGAGGCGCTCATCTTTCACCTGCGCATGCGGCAGCGTCAGGTGAGACTTCAGTGTCGCCCCTTTCCAGCCAAAGTTGTCGGTGCGGATTTTGCCATCCAGTTCGAAGCCCCAATGCATCGCACTACCTTCATTCTGCGGCCTGTCCACCCAGCGGGTGCCTTCCTGCTGCACGCGGCGCTCGGTGAAATCCCGCGTGGAGCGCACATACAGATTCGCCCCCAGCACGCCCGCCTCGGCATCGAGGTAGCGCTCCATCACGGCTTCGAAATTAATGCTGCGTTCGGGCAACAGGTTCGGATTCCCCCGCACATCTGCTTCCACGGGAGTATTGGTACCGACGCTGAGCGTCGCCGCATTGCTGATCTCGCCCAGTTTGGGCATCTTCAAGCCGGCCCCCAGCGACGAGCGCATCACCCATTTATCCGCCGGCTCCATGCGAATGGCCAAAGAAGGCATCACTTGCCCGCGTTGCTGCGATGCGCCCGAAGAATCCAGGGTAATGGTTTCACCGCGCAAACCGTAGGTCAGCGTCGTTTTGGGTTGCAGCACCCAGTCGTCCTGTATCCAGGCAATGCTTTGCTTCTCATGCGCCGCGTATGAAGCTGCGCTGCCAGAAAAACTCTGGTCTTGAGCAAGACGCAGATTGATATATTCCAGACCCACTGCCACGAGATGTTCTGCGCCCAGCGGCTTATCCAGCCGGAAAGCGAAGTTGGATTCGATTTCCCGGCTCTCGTTATGGTCGGTCGAATTGGTCAAGCCGGTGCGGACGGTATCCGTTGTGTTCTTCCTGTTGCTGACAGAGGCCCGGCTGGTCAGCTTTGAATCGCCGACATGCTTTTCACCGTCGACCCGCAAACGGGTCATCCGCACCAGACCGTTCACGGTGCTTACGCGCACGCCGTTGTCGGCCGGTATGGCGGAACCCGACAATGTCGTCTCGCCGCTTGAATCTTGCGGGTTGAAAAAATACATCGGCGCAACCGTCAGGCTGTCGTTGCCATCCTTCCAGGTCATGCGCGGCGTGAGCGTGTGATGCCCCATCTTTCTCGTGCCGCGTTCGCTCTCATAGGTATGCGATGTGTTGTCCTGCTTTTCGGCGTTATTGGAGATGGGGAAATTGTTCCACATCAACCCGATCGGCAATGACCAGGCAAAACCGCCTTCCCCCCCGGTCTTCGTCAATGCAAGCTGGCTGAACGACTCCGAACCCTTCCTTCCGATTCCGACCCTGATCTCCGTCGAGCTCTTGGGCAGGGCTTTCTTCATGATCAAGTTCACCGTAACCGAAGCAGCCCCGCCAAACTCTGCCGAAGAGCCGCGGATAATTTCCACACGCTCCAGTTCCCCGGAAGGCAACCGTCCAACGATCCCCACCATCGAACCGCCGCCAGCCGAGCGCTCGCCGTCGATCAGGACCTGCACGGAATCGCGCGACATGCCGCGCGTGCGATGCCCCATGCCGCCGCTGCCCAACTCGACACCCGGTAATTTGCCCAATACCTCGCCGACGGTCATCACGCCGAGGTTTTCGATGTCTTTGCGATTCAGAATGACCTTTTGCGTCGTGGCATCGCGACGCTCAGCCACATCCGACATTTGTCCCGTGACCGTAATTTCTTTCAGCGAAGCCGGTTCTTCCGCCCAGGCAGAAAAGCTGACTGACAGTCCCGCCACGAGCAGGGTGACTAGCGTTTGAGCGCGGTTTGCACATCGACGTAACGTATGGAATTCAAAGGGGTATGCCAAAACAGGCCGGCTTGATTGCATCACGACTCCAGAATGAAATTCTTATTGAAGAACCGGGAAATGCAATGAATGGATTCGATTGGCATAACTCCCTCCTGATTTATTATGACAAAAATAACCATTATTCCCCTGCGGCATTTCGCCGCATCTCTCACCATCTGGCCAGATTGCTGATCCCTACCGCGACCAGCAACAATGCACTGGCACGCTCAATCCTGGGACGCCAATTCTGCAATTGCTCGCGCAATTGGGTACCCAAATATGCCATGCCGATACCATAGGCTATCGCGGGGATCACGATTGCGCCCAAGCCAAAACTCAGGCCAAGTAACAGTCCGCCTGCCGCGCTGCCGGTCATCGATGCCGAGAACAGCACGATTCCCAAAGGGGCGCAGGGACTCAGCGTCATGCCGATACCCATGAGGAACAGGCCGCCGGGCAGCAGCGTGCGCGAACTTTCTTTCCTGTCCATGCGCTGCAACGGCACGCTCTGCAAATTCGATGAGGAACACACCTTTTCCTGCTTGCGCAGCAACAAAGCCCCCCCCATCATCAGCACGGCACAGCCGACCACGATATGTATGCTGTCAGTGGTGATCGTATCCTTGACGTAATGCCCCGCCATGCCGACTGTCGCACCGAAAGCGCTGTACGCAGTCAGGCGGCCCAGAGACAAGGGCAGAATGATCTTCCAGGATTTCTTGATGCCGCCGTCGCTGGCCAAGAACACCGGCCCGAGGAATGGCAGGCAACTGATGAGGCAAGGGCCCATGCCATAAGCAAAGCCCAGTGTGGCCGCCATCGGAGCGCCCACCACCATGTCGATATCGATCACGCCGGCTCCAGACGCTGCTCGTCCAGATATTCGCTGCGCGCAAGCATCGCGGCACCGAACGCGGTGGTGGTCTGCGGATGCTCTGGCACCACGAGTTCGCGCCCGAGCTCGTCCTGTATTGCCGCGACCAGCCCCTTATTCAAGGCCGGGCCGCCGTCGAAATAAACGCGATCTTCGATACCGACACGTTTGGCCAACCGCACCGTGCGCGAGGCGATTGAGTAATGGATGCCGGCAATGATCTCCGCCTTGCCGTGTCCCTTGGCCAGCAGACCGATGATCTCCGACTCGGCGAACACGGTGCAGGTGCTGTTGATGGTGAGCGGCGCACCGCTGCCCTGAAAATGGCAATCGCCCAACTCTTCCAGATCAAGCTCCAGATTGCGTGCCGCCACATCCAGAAAGCGACCGGTACCCGCCGCACATTTGTCGTTCATCGCAAAGTTGACGACATGGCCGTTGCTGTCGATCTGGATCGCCTTGGAATCCTGACCGCCGATATTGATGATGGTGCGCACCCCGCCATAAGCCTTGCCCGCCTCGAATGCGCCGATGGCATTGGCGGTGATCTCGCTGATGGAGTCGTCGGCTTCCTTGAACAGCTTGCGCCCGTAACCGGTGGCGATCAGGTAACGCACATCTTCGCGCTTCAACCCAAGTTTGCTCAACAGATTGCTCAGTGCCTCGGTCGAGTTCTTGTGGAAGAGACTGCCGGAAGGCGTGACATGCACCCCGGCGATGCTGCCCTGTTCATCTACCACTGCAACCTTGATGGCGGTGGAACCTACGTCTATGCCTGCAAAATAATTCATTTCAACC
This sequence comes from Gammaproteobacteria bacterium, assembly GCA_018813765.1. Classification (GTDB taxonomy): domain Bacteria; phylum Pseudomonadota; class Gammaproteobacteria; order Burkholderiales; family Gallionellaceae; genus Sideroxyarcus. The sequence goes on from JAHJBC010000002.1 coordinate 233,556, forward strand.
TTTCGGACTGCTTGTCTCCCTTCTCCCGCAAGCGGGAGAAGGGTTGGGGATGAGGGTCTGTGCGTACCGTCCAAACTGGCTTCAATCTGCCGCCCCTCACCCCAACCCCTCTCCCGCCTGCAGGAGAGGGGCTATTGGTTACGCGCGATGCTTCTTCCTGTTTTTCAACGATTCCAAAAACGCCTCAATCCGCGTGGACAACTGGCCTTTATCATCCAGACTGTAATCGGTTTCGATATACAGCATCGGGATGCCCGCCTTGTTGAACTCCTCCGCCACGCTGCGATACTCCATCTCGTACACCTGGCATCCGGCGAAAGCCTGGTACACCACGCCGTCCGCGTTGAAGTCCTTCACCAGATCGAGCAGACGCCGCCTGCGGTCGTCGTTGCGCGTGAAGATCGGGCAGGTGCAGGGTTTTAGATACTTGTCGGCCAGGCTATCGACCATATCGTTCACCATCCACTCGTCCACTGCCGTCATGTCGTACAGCATGCGGTTGGCCGAACAGGTCTCGTCCGTCACCACCACGCCGCCTGCCTCTTCGATCAACAAGGGCAGCTTGAGGTTGGGGAAGATGGGGGGCGAACCGGTGAACAGCACGCGCGGCGCCTTGCTTTGCACGGCCTTGAAACCGGACTGGTCGCGCTGCGCCAGTTCTTCGTTCAGCTTCTCCACCGCATCCGTCCAGCGCTCGATGTCGTCGAAGAAATAGGCATTGGTCACCAGGAATGCATCCTTGCCCAGAATCAGCGAAGGCGATTTGCGCCGGAAGTTATGTAGCTTGCGAAACGCCGCCTGCGCGCGGCTGGTCTTGGCCATCGCCGCCTGCAGGTTCTTGCGCGTCAGCTTCTTGCCTGTCAGCTCGCGCAGCCGCGCCGTGAACTGGCGCACCGAACGCTGCCAGTACACGCGCGAGGCTTCGCTTTCCTTGACGTTGGGAAATTCGAGGTCGTACACGGCATAGCCCATGTCCTCGATCATCACGCTGGATTTCTTCTTCTGATCGCAGGTGGTCGGATTCACGACCAGATCCGGTTTGCCGATCCTGGGAATCACATTGTCCGAATTCAGCATACCCAGCGTGGCCTTCACCAGCGAGCAGGATTTGGCCGGCATAAAATCCGCGCCCTTCTGGTCGTAGTGATAGGAACCGTTGCACAAGCGCATCGGCGTCGCACCGAAAGCATAGATCAGCTCTTCCGGCGCCTGGATGCAAGTGGTGCCGACCAGCATGCCCTCGTGCTTCACTTCGTCGCCGTGGCAATACACACGACGGAACAGGTCGTAGAAATACGCCATGGATTGCGGATTGTCGGGAAAATCGTCCACGATGTGATCCAGCATGTTCTCCGCTTCGCCTGCCTGGCGCGACAAATGATACGGCGCCGACTGGATCGGTATCACTTTGGCGTCATTTTCCATGATGTATTCCTTTACCCATACGTTTGATGAAGCCCGCTTCGGTTGACTCGAAGATGGGGATGCCCGCAAAGGTGGCTTTCAACGCCCCCGTTTCCGGACAAGACGCCACACACTTCAGACACATGGTGCAGTCGTCGGTCATGATGTTCGTGTTCTTGATGTCGTCGGCGATCTCCTTGATCTCCATATCGCACACGTTGTAGCAATCGCCGCAGCGCGTGCATTTGCTGCCGTCTTTTTTCAGCTTCAGCAGCGCGGGCTTGGAGATCAGGTAATGCAGCGCGCTCATCGGGCAGAAGAAACAGAAGAAACGTTTCTTGACGAACGAGCCCACCAGAAACAACGCCGTGATCGAAATACCCAGCGCCGTCATGACCAGCGCTGCCTTGCTGGAAAAGTCGATGGTGAACTGGGAGAAGTCGCCCGTGAACATCGGCAGGATCATGCGCGCCGGACAGATCAGGCAAAACGGAGGGCTCATGCTGTGCGAGAACAACCCGCCGCCTATGCCCAGCGGGATCAGGATCATCAGCGCCAGCAGCAGATACTTTATCTTGGTCAACTGCGCGAACTGCCCTTGGCTATAGGTCGAATAGCGGATGCCGAGGCGGCGACGCAGCGAAGTCAGCCAGTCCTGCACCGTGCCCAGCGGACACACAAAGCCGCACCAACCCTTATTGAGAACAATGAACCACAATGCAAAGACCAAAAGACCGGTAAGGACAGCAATACCCGCATAACTGAACAGCCTGGCCCAAGGCAAGCTCAGTTGGTGTTGCAAGGGCAACAGATAACAGACACCCGCACGCCCCTCCTGGTTGTAGCCGCAGGTGAAGAACGGCAGGCGCGAGCCCAGGTCTATGGCGAGGTAACCGCCATAGACGAACAGGACAAAGGCCGCGAGCTGAAACCAGAAACGAAAGCGATTGAAATGGACATGATTGACGGCATCACGCAACGCCTGCAGACGTGAACTACTTGCCTTCATGGAAGCGCTCCTCCTGATACGGCTTGACCCGGCGGCGACGGTAGAGATAGACCGCCACACCGCAGAACAGCAGGATGGCCATGCCTACGCCGAGAGCCCAGGCATAGGAAAGATAATCGGTCGGAGAAGGGTAGTAATTGCCCGACAAGGACGCCTGGTAGCGCACGTTGCTGTAAGGCTTGTCCTGATATTTTCCGGTCTCGGCCACATTGGCTTCCGCGATCAGCAGATAAGTGGCCTTGAAGCGTTTCTCGAAATCATTCCATGGCGGAAAGTAATCGCGCACGATCTGGAAACTGACCCGCCCCATCTCGTCGCTGACTTCTTCCTTGCTCCAACCTTGGTGGCTGATCATGCGCACGCGCGCGCCCTGCAGCGGCAGCCCCTTCCTCAGCACGAGGAATGCTTGCTCCTCGCCCGACTTCAGTTGGAAGAATTTCCTCTCGTCCGGCTTGCGCTCGCGCACGATCTCCATCTGAGCCGATTCGGAATAGCGCGTCGCCAGAAGACCCTTGGCTGCCTCCTCCTCATCGCCGCCATGCCCGAAGTTGGCAACCTCGGCTTTGGCGACATTGACGTTCAGCGTATCGCCCTGCAGTTTGCGGCTGGTCAGGTACAGGCGATAGAAACCCTGTACCGGCATTTCAAATGACAAGCCTTTGCGGTCGTCATTCGCGGACGGTAAAGGCTCACCCTCGGGCTTGCCATCGGGCGTGACGAGCAAGGTTTCCACTTGCGCATCGGTATCTTCCTGTGCAAATCCGGAGCGTTGCGGATCATTACCTGCACGCAGCCACAGGCGTTTGACGGCAGGCTTGCCCCATCCCCCTCCGCCCATGTCCATGCCAGCCATGCCGCCCATCCCGCTGCGTCCACCGCGTGCGCTGTCGCCGCGCATCGGCGGAGTATCGGATAGCCACAGCGCCACGCCACTACGCATCCCCATGCCGATGGGGCGACCTTTTTTTGCAGTCGCTTCCTTGGGCTTGCCTTGCGGCTTGGGCATCATCGCCGACATATCGTGGGATGACATGTCATGCATCGACATATCGTGCACAACCGCCGGGGCCGCGACCTGCGTATTCTCGCCCGTTGCTGCATCGCGTTTGGCGCGCCATTCGGCTATCTGCGCCTCGCTGGGTCGACCACCGCCTGACCCATAACGCTTCTCGGGGGCAGGAGCGTCCTCGCAATAACCGCTGCCCGACAGGGTTGCCAACAGGGCGAATACGCAAAGATATAGTTTTGACATTGTTGGCCTTATCACGTTGCTTAAAACACCATGCTCAAACCGGCAGTCCAGACTCGTCCTGGGTTGACCGTAATGGAGGGATCTTCCTGGTCATAGACTTGATCTCCGTTGCTGTCCCGGATTCCGCGTATGGTGCTGTAGTAATAGCGGTTGAATATGTTGTCGATACGTGCAAAGGCTGAGAATTTCATGCCACTTTCGCGCTTGACCTCATAGGTCATCATCAGGTTGTATACGCTGCGTCCGCCCACCCATACGACGTTCATTTCATCCGCGAAGATGCCGCTCTGCGCATTCAATTCCGTGGTTACTGTCCAGTGCTCTGCGGGACGATAACGCACATTCAGGTTGACCTTGTGCTTGGGGGTGCGGGGAACGACATTGCCGGTGTTATTGACTTCCACCAAGTGGTAAGTGGAAGGGAACGAGTATTGCTCCCCCAACCCCAGCCAGTAATGGTCGTAGCGGGTGAAGCGTGCATCCAGCCAGGTGTAGGCGAAATCGGCAGACAGGGCATCGCGGCTATCTGTCTTGATGCCGGCTTCCAGGCCGCGATTGCGCACTCCACCGATGTTCTGGTACTGCTCCAGTCCGTTCGTCGCAGTCGCACCCTCCGTAGTCGTATATTGACCACCGGTATTCAGGATGAAGTCGTTGCGGTCGATCTGAAACACTGCGACATCCATATCCAGCGTTGTGCCCAACAACTCGCGTTTGCCGCGCAAACCGATCTCCTTGTTCCAGGATTTCTCTGGCTTCAGGTCGGGATTGCCGGCAACCACACTGGTTGGAGAGATGGTAGTGCCATACATCTGAGAGGCAGTCGGCGTACGGAAACCGTTGGAGATATTGCTGTAGATCTCGCTCGACTCCCCAACTGCGTAGTTCAGCCCAATGCGTTCCGACAACACATTAAAAGTCTTGCTGGCCGAAGCGAGCGTCGGCGCAGTGACCGGGAGATTATTGGTATATCCATTCTTGATGTTGTCATATCGACCGTTGAGCGTCAGCGCCAGCGGTTGGCTGAGCTGCCATTTCGCCTCGCCATACACCGCCCTGGTATCGTTGGTAATGACAGTATCGCTCGATACAGTACCGGCCAGCTTCAGCGGGTTGCTTACCCCGATCGGCGAGCTGCGTGAAGAGTAATTCACCAGATAGGTAGACACACCGTGATCCTCGAACTTCTGCAAGTCCAATCCCGCCATCAGGCCGACTTCTTCGCCGCCCTTGCGCCATTCGGATTTCAAGCCCCGCTGGGTTTGCTTCGTATCTTGTCCTGACGCATAAACATCCCGCATCTCGGACATATCGCCAAGCAGGTTCCCCGCACTGTCTCGAAGGTAACCGCTCGGCCCTTGCCAGCCATAGGTGTGATCCTTGTATTGATAGGTCATCAGCATCAGGTTCGTGTTATCCCCAAGATCTTTGGAATAGGTCAGGTTCAGCTTGTTCAGCTCCACATCGTAGTTCCTGGCGTAATCCTTGCCACCGGATGTCGCGCTTCGCGGATCGATCAGTGCATTGGTCACCCCTGTCACTGTGCCGTGGCTATCCTTCTCGCGATGCGAATCCTCGAAGCCAAACGCGATGTCGCTGCTCTCATCAACGAGATATTGCAACTTGCCGTCCACATAACGGCGCGACCATGCTCCTTGATCGTAGAAATCGTCGGACATCGCCTTGCTGACCTGGATATGCCCCACCCATTCGTTCTTGGCAAATCCGGCACGCGCCAATCCCTTGCGGTAGTTGAAGCTCCCGGTCTCGACGCTGGTGGTATACCCGGCCATCTTGGCGCCGCGTTTGGTAGTGATGATCACTGCGCCGGAAAGCGCATCTTCGCCGAACAGGTAGGACGCGCCACCTTTGATGACTTTGATCGAATCGATATTGTCGAGGTCGATGTTGACGCGACCGGTACGCTCAACCACTGGCACACCGTCGATGATGATTGCAACGCCAGGCTTCTCGCCCATGAAGCGTTGCGCCTCTACACCGCGCAACATGATCTTCACCGAGTCACCGCTCTGCACTTCGGCAGTCACACCAGGAATGGATTCCAGAACATCGACGATGTTCTTGCCGTGTTCTTCATCCACCTTCTTGCCGCTGATATTCGAAATATTGCTTGCCTCGCCTCGCTTCGATTCGAAACGGTCGTCAATCGTGGTGGAGGTAACAACCACTTCTCCCAGCATTTTCTTTGTCTCTCCGCCCTTGCCTGCCTCTGCTGCCGGCGATGCTGTTTGGGCGGGTGCAGTTGTACCGGCCGAAGTTTCTGCCGCTGGTACAGCCGGTTGGGAATTGGTTGAGGGTTCGGTCGCAGGCGGTACTGCTTGAGTATCTTCAGCGTAGCTGGATTGGACAAACAACATGGACAACACGAGCGACAGTGCGCTCATGGCTGTGAGTTTCTTGTTCATAACGCTCCCCAAAATATTTGTTTTTGATAAACCGGGGCGAATACTAAAGACCTCTCGCAAGCATGGAAATGTGACATATTGTCGCGCGACAAAATGTCGCACCCTCATAAGGGGCGACATTCTGAGTAAATTGCCATGAAGTTTATTAAATGTGGGCGCAACACAATGTGCCCCGTGCTGATTGCGAGATACCGATTTGTATTCGCCCTTTGTGTCAATCAAAAATTGTATGCAACGCCGGCACGCATGATCCGCGCCGTATATCCCGAGCTGTAGGTACTGACGCCCGCATCAGTTGTACTCTGGCGATCCGCGTACTTCGTATTCAACAAATTCAGTACGTGGAACCATGCTTCCCACTCCTTGCCGCCATAGCTGGCACGCAAGTTGTAGAGATCGGGGCGCGCGTAGGTATACTGGTTATTGCTGCTGGAGTAATAGGAACTGGTGTAGTCCCCTTCCAATTCAACCTTCAACTTTTCAACCGGCTTGACCGCCACGCGCAAGTTAACGTGATGTTTCGGGGTGTAATTGCGGCTCAGTCCGGAGTAGTCGACTGCCGATGTGACGTAGTTGTCGTACGCATATAGGCTGTAGGTATGCGCCATCGCCAGACTCAGTGCGTGGTTGACCTTGTATCCCATTGTTGTCTCCACCCCGCTGGCATGTGCGCTGGCCGCATTCTCGTTCCTGGTGGTACAAACCTCGGTTGCACTGCAAGTCTGCGACACGATCAGATTCTTGAATCGTGTCTGGTAATAGTCGGTATCAAAGCTCAGGCCAAAATCTGTTTGCCCGCGAATACCGATCTGTTTCGTCAATGAAGTTTCCGGCAACAGATCCATATTGGTGGGGACATAGGTGTTCCTGCCAGTCGGCTTGGTTGCCGGAGGCGGGGTATTGGAACCCAGCAGCGTACTTATAGAAGGCGCCAGAAACCCTTCCCCGATGTCCGCCCACAGGATGGTGCTGGCATTCAGTTCGTAAGTAACGCCAGCCTTTTTAGTCGTGCGGTTCCAGGTTTTGCTGCCGTCTTTTGTATCGGTGATTTGATCGTCAATGGTGTACTTGATATTGTCGTTGCGGGCGCCGATTGCAAAACGCAGGGGCTGCAACGGCGAAAACTCGTATTGCAGGAATGGCGACCGATGCCGCTCCATCGTTATCGAATCGCCGGTCAACGCACCGCGTACAAAATCAAAGTCTGTACTTATGTCCGCATAGCTCTTGGTCTGGCTGTCCGTCGTCATGTTGTCGATGCCGCCAGTAATGGCCGATTTGGCCAGCTCGAAGCTGTGTTTATAAAGCAACTGGATATTATTCTCGGTTGCCGTGTTGTCGCTGAGCTTACCCGTGGCACCTCCACCGTAACTCGGGGTCTTTGCAGTGGAATCCGTCTTGCGCGACTGCGCATAGACGTTCAACTCGCCGTTATCACCGAATAGCCTGCGGTATTGCAGGGATGGCGTCGTATATTCGACATCCGTGCGGTAATACGTATTCGGCGCTGCCTGCCGCCAATCCTGATCGAACTCCTCCTGCGTCAGCGAACCCGAATCCTGATAATCGTCGTGCAGGTACTCGAGGCGAAAACTCAGCTTGGCCACATCTTCGGGAAATACCACCCATTTCGTGCTGAAGGAATCTTTCTTTTCTGCCGTATGAACGCGCCAGCCTTGGGTATCCTGCCTGTTGGCATTGACGAAGTAGCCCAGTTTGTTCGAAATCGGCCCGGCACTCGTCACCCCCGCCCGATAACCACCGTCGCCCATCAGCTCGTAGGTCGCTTCGTTCTCGCTGGTGTTGGGCGGATTGCGTGTGATCACATTGATCGTGCCGCCGATCGCATTGCTGCTGTTCAGCACCGAACCCGGTCCGCGAATGAATTCGATGCGCTCGATATCGCCCGTATTGGACTGATCGACAAAACCATATGTACCAGTATTTCGTGTGCGCATACCATCGGTACGGTTGTCAGTGTAATTCTTGCCCCCATCCGCAAAACGCATATTGCGACTCATACTGACGCCCGGAACGCGTCTCATGATTTCGTTCAACGTCGACACAGACCGCACCTGTTCAAGTTCCTTGCGATCAACCACGGTACCCGCCAGCGGTGTTTCCTTGGTCAACATGCCGAGCTCGGTGCGCTGCTGCACCGGCCTTTCCCTGTCCGCCGTTACAACCATTTCCTTTAGCAGCCGGGCTTTTTCGTCTTCAGCCTGGCTTTCAGTCTGCACTGGCAGATTGCTTGCAGGTTGAACTGCCGATGCTGGCAACGCATCCTCCGCAATGGCCTGATTGAAGAATGACATGTACATCACGAGCGGCAATGCGCTCATGGCAACGAGTTTCTTTTTCATACGCTCCCCTGTGTTTCGAGTTGGAAAAACCGGAGCGAATACTAAAGACCTGCCATCATCAGGGGAATGCGTCATATTGCCGCGCGGCAATTTGCCGCACCTCTGCGCAGTCAACAAATGCAGCGGTTTTGCTACCATGCGCGCACGTAATCGAATGACAAGCAAGGGATCTGCATGATGAAGAAAGACAAGCCCGAATCACTTCAGGTATGGGACCTGCCCACCCGCCTCTTCCACTGGACGCTGCTTGGGTTGGTCGTCGCGTGCTGGTGGACAGCGACAGAGGATGGCGACATCGACTGGCACATGCGCTGCGGCTATGCGGTGCTGGCGCTGTTGCTGTTCCGGCTGGCTTGGGGTGTGTTGGGCAGTACGACGGCACGCTTTGCCAGCTTTGTCGCCTCGCCGCGCTTGGTGTTCGAATACTTGGCTAACGCACGCAAGAATGACATCACGCACATCGGCCACAACCCTGCGGGCGGCTGGATGGTGCTGGTGCTATTGGCGATGTTGCTGGCGATCTCGCTCACCGGCCTGTTCGCCAACGACGACATCATGAGCGAAGGCCCGCTGGCGCATCGCGTCAGCAAGGGAATGAGCGACCTGGCGACCGCCTGGCACGAGCACGGATTCCATGCGCTGCTCGCGCTGGTCGCGCTGCATGTCGCAGCCATCGTGTTCTACCTGGTGGTGAAAAGAGACAATCTGGTGCGTCCCATGCTGACCGGCGTCAAACATTTGCCGCAGGCCGGGAACGTTCCACAACTGCACATGCGCAGCATCTGGCTCGCACTGGCGATAATGGGTGGTGCTGCAGGGACAGTCTGGCTGCTGACGAAGTTCGCCTGACAGCCAGACCGGAGGGAATCAATCGGACTTGGTCTTGAACTCTTCGTGGCAGGCCTTGCAGGTCTTCCGCACCTTGCCGAACTGTTCATTCAACGCGTCCAGGTTGCCGCCCTTGGAAAGCTCCGCCAACTTGGCTGTCTCGCTCTCCATCGCGTCGTTTGCTTCCTTGAACTTGTCGGCCTTGCTCCACACATCCGGCTTGGCCTTGGTCTCACCCTTGTCCGAACCGGGGATGAATGCATCCTTCGGCAGCTTGCTCAAAAAGGCCAGCGTCTCGGCATTGCGCTGGAACTGCGCCTTGTCGAACGGCATGTCACCTTTGAGCATGCGCCCCATCGGCCCCATGTACCAGGTCAGCATGGTAAATCCGCTCTTGCGCACCTTGATGGCGAAATCCTCGCGCGACATCTCGGCCTGGGCGACGCTCACATAACCCGCCAGCAAAGCGACGGACAACACGACCTGCGACATTCTCTTCAACATATTTACTCCTCAGTAGTGATGAAAAACCGCGAAGATTCTACGGCAACGACATATTGGTCTGGTGCGTCAAAATGTCGCACCCGCCATCCGCTATAATCCGCGTCATGTCGTCCATCCAGCTCCTTCCCGACCTCCTCATCAACCAGATCGCCGCCGGCGAAGTCATCGAACGCCCCGCTTCGGCGCTGAAGGAATTATTGGAAAACAGCCTGGATGCCGGTGCGGCCGAGATCGCCGTGCAGCTGGAAGGCGGCGGCATCAAGCGTCTGGTGGTGCGCGACAATGGCGGCGGCATCAACAAGGAACAACTACCGCTGGCGCTGATGCGCCATGCCACCAGCAAGATCGCGTCTTTGGAAGATTTGCAGAAGGTCGCCAGCATGGGCTTCCGCGGCGAGGCATTGGCCAGCATGGCTGCCGTGGCTCAGCTTGCACTGACCAGCCGCACGGCCGATACCGAACATGCCTGGAAGGTGGAGGCGCTGGACGGCGCACAAAGCGAACCCGCCCCCGCTGCCCACCCCCAAGGCACCAGCATCGAGATGCGCGAGTTGTATTTCAACACCCCGGCTCGGCGCAAATTCCTGAAGTCAGAGTCAACCGAATACGCCTGGTGCGAAGAAGTGTTCAAGCGCATCGCGCTGTCGCGCCCCGATGTGGCATTCTCGTTGCAGCGGGATGGGAAGAGCATCTGGCAACTCGCCGCCACTCGCTCCCCTCGCCCGCTTGCGGGAGAGGGGCTGGGGGAGAGGGTAGCCGCCATCCTCGGCCCCGAATTCGGCCAGCACGCCGTCACCGTCGAACGCCAGATCGGCGCATTGCACCTCTACGGCATCGCCGCCCTCCCTGCCTACTCCCGCTCCACCCGCGACGAACAATACTTCTTCGTCAACGGCCGCTTCGTGCGCGACAAGGTGCTGATGCACGCCGTACGCCAGGCCTACCAAGACATCCTGCACCACCAGCGCCATCCGGCTTTTGTCTTGTTCCTCGACATGCCGCCGGAACAGGTGGACGTGAACGTACATCCCGCCAAGAGCGAAGTGCGCTTCCGCGAAAGCCAGGGCATCCACCAGTTCGTATTCCATGCTTTGCAGGATGCGCTGGGGGCGACGATGGGAGCCAGCCAATCTAGCCCCTCGCCCTCTGGGAGAGGGGTTGGGGTGAGGGAAAGCGCCGAGAGCGATTCGGCTACTTTTCGCCAGCAAGCTGGCTCCTACGCGGGCACCCAACAAAACATCCCGTTCAACGCCGCCCAACCCCAAGCCGCCTACAAACTATGGGAAGAATCCTCTGCGATTCGCGAACAGGAAGCCAACACCGTAGGATGGGTGGAGCGCAGCGATACCCATCAATCTTCATCGCAAGCAAACGATGGGTATCGCGATGCTCCACCCATCCTACAAAACACCGAACACCCGCTGGGTTTCGCCCTCGGCCAACTCTCCGGCATCTACATCCTCTCCCAGAACCAGCAAGGCCTCATCGTAGTTGACATGCACGCCGCCCACGAACGCATCGTGTACGAACGACTGAAGACCGCCTTCGACGCGCAGCAGATGCCCACCCAGCCCCTGCTCATCCCCGTCACCTTCGCCGCCGAAGCGCTCGACATCGCCACCGCCGAAGAAGAACAAGAAGCGCTTAATCAGCTGGGCTTCGACATCGCCCCCCTCTCCACCAACACCCTTGCCGTGCGCGCCATGCCTGCCATGCTCAAGCAATCACACGCCGAAACCGCCGCGCGCGAAGTGCTGCACGAACTGCGCGACTTCGGCGCCAGCCGCGCCCTCACTGAACGCCGCAATTCACTGCTCGCCACCCTAGCCTGCCACTCCGCCGTGCGCGCCAACCAGCAACTCAGCATCCCCGAGATGAACGCCATCCTGCGCGAGATGGAACATACCGAACGCGCCGACCAGTGCAACCATGGAAGGCCGACCTGGTTCCAGGTGACGCTGGCGGAACTGGATGCGATGTTTATGAGGGGTAAATGACATCCAACCTACCCAAATTGGGTAGCTGCATGCCCAATTTAGGTATGGTCCGCCGGTAACATTGCCGAATATTCCCATATAGGTATAATCCGCCCATGAGTACGCAGCCAGTCAAACCGTTGGAATGGGTGGCATCCTCAAAAAAGGATTTGCTGTCCATGCCGCCCGAAGTCATCGACGTGTTCGGATATGCGCTCCACTTGGCACAGCATGGCAGCAAGCATCTACAGGCCAAGCCGCTCAAAGGCTTCGGTTCGGCTGGCGTACTGGAAATAGTTGAAGACGACGACGGCAACACCTACCGCGCGGTTTATACCGTGCGCTTCGGCAACGCGATCTATGTGCTGCACTGCTTCCAGAAAAAGTCGCACAAAGGCATTGCCACTCCGAAACAAGACCTTGACCTGATACACGCCCGCCTGAAGCTGGCGCAACAACATGCAGAAGGAGAGTCGAAATGAAAACCATAGTGCGCGGCAGCACCAATGTTTACGCCGATCTCGGCCTGGACAACGCCAAAGAAATGCTGGTCAAGGCGCAACTCGCCACAGAGATAAACGACATCATCAAGTGCCGCAAATTGACGCAAGTGCAGGCAGCCGAACTGCTCGGCATCACCCAGCCCAAACTGTCCGGCATGCTGCGCGGACAATTCCGCGGCATCTCCGAATCCAAGATGCTGGAGTGCCTCACCCGACTGGGCCGCGACATCGAGATCGTCGTCAAATCCACCCCGCGCTCACGCGCGGAAGGGCATGTGAAGGTGGTCTTTGCATAAGAGGGCGAGCCTGCCAACTGCCCGGTTTAATCAAACAACTCTTCCACGCTTGCCGATATAATCCGCCCAACCAACGCGACAATCCATAGAGAAATGCGCCCTTCACTCGCCCTTCAAGCACACCGCCAAGCGATCCGCGAGATCGCCTGGCGCCATCGTGTACGCAACGTGCGCGTGTTCGGCTCAACCTTGCATGGCAGCGACGCAGAAGACAGCGACCTTGATTTGCTGGTCGAGCCGACAGCGGAAACCACGCTGATGGACATCGCAAAGATCCAGATCGAAGTAGCTCAACTACTCCATGTCGGCGTGGACGTGCTGACCCCTAATGCACTACCCGACAAGTTCCGCGCACAAGTCATGGCGGAAGCCGTTGCCGTATGAGCTATGTAGGGTGCAATTGCGCACCACGTATTGCACCCTACATAGCTCATAAATGATGATTCATTTCTTGAAAAGGAAAATTCTTAATGGCTCTCTTGAAATACGTATTGTTGCTTTCATTTTCATTAAGCTTTACAGCCGGTACCGCCAAAGCTGCGGAGAACAATTCAACCATTTCCCCTACCTCCGCCACAACTAGACAGCCGCAAATAGAACGCAAAGTTACAGAGCAATTCATAAGCAACATCTTCCACGGAAGAGTAAGCGAATTTACAGTCAGTTCAGATAGCAAACATCTGACTTATCTAGCTTGGGCAAACGGCAAGCCTGACTTTTCCTCGAAAGAGGGCGATGAATTCTCAGGAAAAGTTGTGGTTATATTGGACGGAATGAAGAGCACCAATCAGCACATTTGGGACTCCGAAATCAAATCTGTTAGTGCACTAACTCTCAGCCCGAATGGCAAACGGTTGGCATATATAGCTAGGGATGTGAAGAAAGGTTTTAGTCTCTTTGTAGATGGTAGTAAAAAACATTACGACAGAGACGAATCTGAAGTAACAGAACTCCAATTCACTCCAGATAGCAAATCATTCGTTTATGTTGAATCAAATGTTTCAGCAAATGATCCATTTTCATACGTTGTTGTTGATGGAAAGAGACTCAATCCATTTCCAAGAATCAGTAATATTAAGCTCAGCCCAAACAGTAATCGAATTGCCTACAAGGTAACAACCAATAGATCATCAAAGCAATTCGCGATGATTGATAATCAAGAGGGTAAACATTTCGACTCCATCGATTTTCAACATTTTACTTTTAGTCCAGACAGCAGGAAGTTGGCATATTTTGCAGGAAACAATAAAAAGGCTTTCGTTGTTGTCGACAAGAAGGAGGGAAAGCCTTACCCAGGCTTTGCGGGAGATCTTATTTTCAGCCCTGACAGCCAACACCTACTTTACGTAGCCCAATTTGCGCAGCGACAATGGTCTGTAGTCATTGATGAGAAAGAAGGCAAGGTCTATGACGCATGGGCGATACGAAACCCAGTATTTAGCCCAGATAGTAAACATGTAGCATATGTCGTAGCCAGCCAGCCAGATGGCGGTGGTGACTATTTTGTCGTCCTCGATGGACAAGAAGGTAAACGTTATAACGCGAAAAATTATAACGCAAAGAAAATACACTTGGACTATGTTGTCTTTAGTCCTGACGGCAATCATATAGCCTACCCCGTCAGATTAGGCGGTTACGGTAGTGACTGGATTGTTGTTTGTGATAGCAAAGAAAGCAGGCGCTATCAAGGAGTAGGCTTGTTGGCTTTCAGTCCAGATGGTTCTCGGCTTGCTTATGTTGCTGAAAAAGACTTCAAAAGTTTTGTTGTTGTTAATGAGATTGAAGATGAACATTTCGACAACATTAAAAGCCTAACTTTTAGCCCAGACGGAAAATTTATCGTTTACGCTGCATATAGCAAAGAAATTAATAAGTGGTTCATAGTAGTAAATGGCCAAAAAAGCCAACCGTATGATTTCGTTATGCTCCAATACGCTCAAGCAGGAGAGGGCGAAGAATATACAAAAGGCGGCAGCTTAGCATTCGACTCACCTGATAAGTTCCATTTTCTTGCTGTCAAAAACCAGCAGATATTTTTGGTAGAAGAAGACATGACTTCGATGGGTAATAACAATACTGTCAAATAGCAGCCCATAGCGCCGCTATTGCTGAGACATGAAAACTCAAGCAACCTTCTTTTCTGCAACCCGGATTGCCTTCGCCAGTTTCATTGGCACTGCCATCGAGTTCTACGATTTCTACATCTACGGCCTCGCGGTGGCGATGGTGATCGGCCCGATATTTTTTCCCAACAGCGATCCGGCAGTGCAGGCGTTGAACGCCTTTCTCACTTTCGGCATCGCCTTCCTCGCGCGCCCGTTCGGCGCGCTGCTGTTCGGCCATTTCGGCGACCGCATCGGGCGCAAGACGACGTTGGTGGCATCGCTGCTGGTAATGGGTATTTCCACCACACTGATTGGCGTGTTGCCGAGTTACGAGATGGTTGGCTGGGTGGCGCCTGCGCTGCTGTGCCTGCTGCGCTTCGGCCAGGGCTTCGGCCTCGGCGGCGAATGGGGCGGCGCGGCTTTGCTGGCGGCGGAATATGCACCCAAGGGTAAACGCGGCTGGTTCGGGATGTTTCCGCAGCTTGGGCCTCCCGTTGGTTTCCTTTTCGCGGTGGGTAGCTTTTTGCTGCTGGCGAATATGCTCGACGATGCGGCGTTCCGCGACTGGGGCTGGCGCATTCCCTTCCTCGCCAGCGCGGTGCTGGTGGTGATCGGCCTATATGTGCGCTTGAAGCTGGAGGAGACGCCGGTGTTCACCCAGGCGTTAAAGACGCATGCACCGGCAAAGTTGCCGCTAGTACAACTCTTCGCCCACCACGCCAAACCGCTGGTGCTTGGCGCGCTGTTGATGGTGGTGTGTTACGCGCTGTTCTATCTCACCACGGTATTCTCGCTTTCCTACGGCGTCAGCAAGCTCGGCATCGCGCGCCCGGACTTCCTCGGCATGCTGTGCATCGCGGTGCTCTTCATGGCTGCCGCCACGCCGCTCGCTGCCTGGGCAGGCGACCGTTTTGGCCGCCGGCCGGTGTTGATCGTCGCGGGTATTGCCGCACTGTTGTCTGGCTTCTTGATGGAGCCAATGTTGAACAGCGGCTCGACCGTGCAGATCACCGCCTTCCTCTCGCTCGAACTGTTCCTGATGGGCGCGACCTTTGCACCTATGGGTGCGCTGCTGCCGGAGTTGTTCCCGACTGCGGTGCGCTATACCGGCGCGGGCGCTGCCTACAATCTGGGCGGCATCCTCGGCGCATCGCTGGCACCTTATATCGCGCAACAACTGGTGCAGCATGGTGGATTGAGTTGGGTGGGCGGGTATATCTCGGTGGCGGCGGCGATCAGTGTAACAGCGGCGCTGCTGGTGCATGAGACGCGAGACAGGGAGTTGGAGTGACACGACATTCCCGTCATTCCCGCGCAGGCGGGAATCCAGCAATACAAGTGGCCGCGCAGCGACAAAGCCTGTGGTCCCGCTGCGCGGGTGTTGATGTTTTGATCTGGATTCCCGCCTGCGCGGGAATGACGGTGTAATTACGTGAGCAGTTTACCTCCCGCCATCTTCCTCATGGGCCCCACCGCTTCCGGCAAGACTGGTGTGGCGGTGGAGCTGGCACAGCATCTTCCCGTTGAACTCATCAGCGTCGATTCCGCGCTGGTGTTCCGCGACATGGACATCGGCACGGCAAAGCCGGATGCGGCCACGCTGGCGAAAGCGCCGCATCACCTGATCGACATCATCAGTCCGACCGAAGCCTATTCAGCCGCAGCCTTTCGTCATGATGCACTGCGCCTGATGGCGGACATCACCGCGCGCGGCAAGGTGCCGCTGCTGGTGGGCGGCACGATGCTGTATTTCAAGGCGCTGCGCGAAGGCCTGAGCCCGTTGCCGCAGGCGGATGCGGAGGTGCGCGCCGGGCTGGATGCCATCATCGCGCAGCACGGCATCGAGCATCTGCATGCCGAATTAGCCAAGGTGGATGCGGAGACTGCCGCGCGGCTACACTCAACCGACACGCAGCGCGTACAGCGGGCAATGGAGGTTTATCTGGTTTCGGGGAAGCCGATGTCGGAGTTGATCAAAAAACCCTCCCCTCTCCCGCAAGCGGGAGAGGGGTTGGGGGAGAGGGTGGCAGATGACCTGCAGTACCGTATTCTCCCCCTCGCCCTCTTCCCCTCCGACCGCGCCGTGCTGCACCAACGTATCGCGATGCGCTTCGAGCAGATGCTGAAAGATGGATTGGTGGATGAGTTGCGCGGCTTGCGCCAGAAATATCCGCTGCATCTCGAGATGACTTCGATGCGCTGCGTGGGTTACCGGCAGGCGTGGGAATACATGGAAGGCGAGATAGACGAAGTCGGACTACTGGAGAAAGGCATCGCCGCCACGCGGCAACTGGCGAAGCGCCAGCTCACCTGGTTGCGCAGCATGGAGGTCGTGAAGATCGATTGTCTGGCCGGAGATATGCAGGCTCAGGTATCGCGCATGGTCGCCGAGGCGATAGGCAGCTAACAGCCAATCAATCGTGAGGTTTGCTGAGGTCGCAAACCGTGCCCGCCTCGACCCCCAGCATCAGCATCACCTGTTCGGGCGTCATGCGCAACAACTCGGCGATGTCCTTGTAGTCGTCCGGCAGCGCGGCGTCGTCCCAGCCATTGGCGGAATGGCGCGCCAGGTTGACTGCGAGCAGGACGTTGCGCACGCGCGGTTTCTGCGCATTCTGGTCGTCCATCAGCGCCAGCAGCAGTTCTGGCAGCTCCCAGTTCTTGATCAGGATCTTCTGCAAATCTCTCAGTGCGAAGCCGAGCACTTGTTCCTGCACGGCACGGCTGCGCAGTGTTTTGTCCTGTTGCTGGATGACATGGATGCCCATCATTTCCTGTGGCGCGTAGCACCACATCAACATCTCGGCCAGCTCATGCAGCAGGGCGGCGATGCGCACTTCTTCGTAATGCAGGTCGGACAGGCGCACCGCCCAGTCGTAGGCATAGGCCGAGGCGCGGTGGGCACGGTGCAATACATGCAGCAATTGCACCAGCGCTTCCATGTGGCCTTTCAGCACATCCTGCACGGTAGGGGCGGCGGGGATCTTGTTGTAGAAGGCTTCGACGCCCATCATGATGAGCGCCTGTTCGACGAGGGCGACTTCGCTGGTCTGGCTGCGGCGTTTGTTCTGCTGCAGGTAGCGCAGCAGTTTGACGGTCATCATGGGATCGACCGCAATGACGCTGGCGACACTGCGGGCGCTGAGTTTGTTCTGGTCCTCGTGCAGGGTGGCGAGATCGCGGCCGGTCTGTTTCAGCACAGGCAGGTCGGCCTGGGTCAGGTACGCCACCCAGTGTTCCAGTCCCTTTAATTCAGGTCTTTGCATATGCCCCCCTCGAACAAAGCTTAGTGTACAAGCTTTGTTGGGAATGTTACGGCAAATCGGGGAAAAGGTTTAGCCCTGCACGGCCAACGTGCCGCTGCGACCTTCGACCGTTCCGGTCTTGACCTCGCACCGCGGCAGGTCGGCAAGTTTGAAGCCATGCAGGTACTGGCGCATGGAGACCAGTTCATACCCTTGCTCGTGCCATCCTTTTAACAATTCTTCAAAGATGGGCATCCACTTCTGCCCTTCCAGTTCGGCATGCAGAGTGTAGACATGGCCGGTCTCGCTGGGCTGCACAGTCCTTTCCAGCAGGTGCTGTGCGGCATTTTCGACGGTGATGCCGTCGCATCCGATCAACTCATCCAGCGTAGGCAAGGTGGAGGGCAACTGCGGGCAGGCGATGATCTCGGCATCCCAGGTGGGGATGAAGGGATGCGTACCGCGCGTGTCGGAACTGTATTCGAAACCCAGGTGCTGGGTCTGGCGCAGCGCATGGCGGTTGGTCTGCCAGCCTGCGGCGGCATGGGAAGCGGGCGCAACGCCGAATATCTCGGTGTAACGGTCGACGGCGCGCTGCATCTCGCGCTGCGTCCACTTTGCATCCTTGGTCGCAACATGATCCTGCCATCGGATATGGTCGTAACAATGGATGCCGACCTCAAAACCGTCGTCGCGCACCGAACGCATGATGTCCGCGCAGTTGCGGCCAATGTCCGGCCCCGGCAGCAAGGTACCGTACAGCAGCGTCTTGAGGCCGTAATGTTCCAGCACCGAGGTACGCGACACTTTGCCGAGGAAGCCGGGACGGAACACACGTTTGATGGCGCGGCCGGTGTGGTCGGGGCCGAGGGAGAAGAAAAAGGTGGCCTGCACCTGGTGCCGCTTCAGCACCTCGACCAGACGCGGCACCCCTTCGCGCGTGCCGCGATAGGTGTCGACGTCGATCTTGAGGGCGATCTTCTTCATAAAAACGGGTGCTGAGTTCTGAGTGCCGAGTACTGAGTTGGGAGGTACTCAGCACTCAGAACTGTCGTTAATCGACCAGGCCGCGTGCCTCGGCGATCTGTGTGCGATACGCGTCGAAGATCTTGCGCAGGGTGTCGGCCATGGTGGTGGTCGGTTTCCAGCCCAGTTCTTCGCAGGTGTTGGTGATCTTCGGCACGCGGTTCTGCACGTCCTGATAGCCCTTACCGTAGTAAGCGTCGGAAGTGGTCTCGACGATCTTCACCTTCTTGGCGGATTCGCTGTACTCGGGGTACTCGTTCGCCAGCTTCAGCATCATGTCGGCCAGATCGCGGATGGCGAAGTTGTTGGTCGGGTTGCCGATGTTGTAGATCTTGCCGGTGGCCACGCCGTTCTTGTTGTCGATGATCTTCATCAGCGCGTCGATGCCGTCGTCGATGTAGGTGAAGGCGCGTTTCTGGTGGCCGCCGTCAACCAGGCTGATGTTGTTGCCGCGGATGATGTGGCCAAGGAACTGGGTCACCACGCGCGAGCTGCCTTCCTTCGGGGTGTTGATCGAATCCAGACCGGCGCCGATCCAGTTGAACGGACGGAACAGGGTGAAATTCAAATTATCCTGCATGCCGTAGCCCCAGATCACGCGGTCCATCAGTTGCTTGGAGTTGGAGTAGATCCAGCGCGGTTTGTTGATCGGGCCGCAGATCAGTTCGGAGTTGTCCGGGTCGAATTCCTCGTCGTGGCACATGCCGTAGACTTCGGAGGTCGAGGGGAACACCAGGTGCTTGTTGTACTTCACGCACGCACGCACGATGGGCAGGTTGGCTTCGAAGTCCAGTTCGAACACGCGCAGCGGCTGTTTGACGTACGTAGCCGGGGTGGCGATGGCGACCAGCGGCAGGATCACGTCGCACTTCTTGACGTGGTACTCGACCCACTCTTTATTGATGGTGATGTCGCCTTCGAAGAAGTGGAAGCGCGGCTTGCCGATCAGGTCGGTGATGCGGTCGCTGCTCATGTCCATGCCATAGACTTCCCAGTCTGTGGTGGCCAGGATGCGGTTTGACAGATGGTGGCCGATGAAGCCGTTCACACCCAAGATCAGTACTTTCTTCATTTCTTTTTCCTCAACGATTGAATTCAAATTTCCCCGTGCCATACTTCGCCGCGAACTCCGCCGCGTTCATCTCGACACCATCCAGCTCGAAGCGCACGATGCACAGCACGCCGCTGCCGCAATCCGCCCAAGCTTTGCCGTCTTTCACATAAAAGGCAGGCTGCCCCGCCCCTTGCTCCTTGCTCACCAGCGCCTGCAGAATGCGCATCGGCTTGCCCTGCACCTGCGTCATCGCGCCGGGGTACGGCGGTGCCACTGCGCGCACCAGGTTGTGTATCTCGGTCGCCGACTGCGACCAGTCGATGATGCCGTCTTCCGCCTTGCGGCCGCCGAAGTACGCGCCTTTGCTCAAGTCCTGCTTTTCGCGCGGTGCCTTGCCAGCCAGCAGCGCGGGCAACACATCGTTCAGCGCTATCTCGGCCGCCACGGTGACTTTGTTGAACACCTCATGCGCCGTGTCGTTTGGCAGGATGGGCACCGCCTGCTGCGCCACGATGTCGCCGTTGTCCGGCTTCTCGGTCATGTAGTGCAGCGTCGCTCCCGTTTCCGTTTCGCCGCGGATTATCGCCCAATTCACCGGCACCCGTCCGCGGTATTTCGGCAGCAACGAGCCGTGCATATTGAGTGCACCGTACTTGGGGATGGCCAGCAGCGGCGCTTTCAGCATCTCGCGGTAATAGAAGGAGAAGTAGAAATCCGGCTGCAGGGCCTGGATCTGCTCCACCACTTCCGGCAAGTTGGGGTTGTCCGGAGTGATGGTCGGGATGCCGTGCAATTCGGCCAGCTTCTGCACGCTCTCGAACCAGATAGTCTCTTTGGGGTTGTCGCGGTGAGTCACCACCAGCGCCACATCCACGCCGTGCGCCAGCAGCACGTTCAAGCAACGGACGCCGACATTGTGATACGCGAAAACTACGGCGCGGCTCATTCCTCACCGTCCGCGAACAGGTCGGTTGCGGGTTCTGTCGCGGCTTTGGATTTGCGTGCGCGCTTGGGCTTCTCGCCTTCTTGCTGCTCCAACACCGCCTCGATCAGATAACGCGGGCGATGGCGTACCTGCTGATAGATGCGGCCGATGTATTCGCCGAGCAGGCCGATGCCGAACAGCGCGATGCCGATCAGGAAGAACATCAGCGCGAACAGCGTGAACAGGCCTTCCGCTTCCGGACCGATGATCAGGCGGCGCACCACCAGAAACACGAAGAACAGGCCGGAGAACACCGAGATCAGCATGCCCAGCATGGAAAATATCTGTAGCGGCACCAGCGAGAAGCTGGTCATCAAATCGAAATTGAGGCGGATCAGGCTGTACATCGAATACTTGGATTCGCCCGCCGCACGTTCTTCGTGACCCACCACCACCTCGGCCGGGTTGCGCGCAAAGCTGTAGGCCAAAGCCGGGATGAAGGTGCTGACTTCCTTGCAACTGTTGATGGCGTCGATGATGTTGCGGTCGTAGGCGCGGAACATGCAGCCCTGGTCGGTCATCTTGATGCGGGTGATCTTTTCGCGCAGGCCGTTCATGGCACGTGACGCGACATGGCGCCACCAACTGTCGTTGCGCTGGCGGCGGATGGAGCCGACGTAATCGTGGCCCTCATCCATCTTGGCCAGCAACAGGCCAGTATCTTCCGGCGGGTTCTGCAAATCGGCATCCAGGGTCACCACGCGCTGGCCGCGGCATTGTTCGAAACCGGCCATGATGGCCATGTGCTGGCCGAAATTGCCGTTGAACAGCACCACGCGGGTCACATCGGGGCGTTTCTGGAACTGTTCGCGCAGGATGGCGGCGGATCGGTCGCGGCTGCCATCGTTGACGAACACGACTTCGTAGCCGATGCCGAGCTTGTCCAGCGCGGGATACAGGCGGTCGAACAGGGCCTGCAGGCCTTGTTCCTCGTTATAGACGGGGATGACGACGGAAAGTTGGGGGTTATCCATAGGGGCGGCATTCTACCGCAGAGGCCGAAGTTCACGAAATCCATGCCATCGGGCGCTTCAAGCGAGGCATAGCCCGAAAGAGCTATCTATACCCCGATATATAGATAGTTATCTAGACCGTTTGGCATATTGATTCATATGGCAATTAGGCCGATAACTCACCAGCCCGAATGAGAACCGCGCCAAAAAAGCTCCATTCGGCGGCTCTTCCAACAGTAATGACATGTGTTTAGAGGATCAAATCACAGGGAGACGAATATGTTCAGCAACGGTTACAAACAGCAGGTCGCAACCCTTAAAGAACAATTGCAGAATTTCGAGCAAATGCTGAGCGAACGCGAAAGCAGCGTCCTCAGCCTGCAGCAACAGCACGAAACAACCATCGCCGAGTACAACAGCACCGTCGAGTTGAGCAATATGCACGGGCAATTGTTCCAGCACATGAACTCGTATTGCGAATCCGCCAAGGAAGTCCAATCCACGCTGGCCACGCTGGCGCAGACCATGAAGCAGGAGAACGAGCGGATTGGCGAGACGACCGGCGCTCTGGGTGCCAACCTGACCGCAGTGGAGCGCATCTCCAGCAATCTGCAGAAGATGTCCGAAAAGACCTCGGAGACTGCTGCCAGCGTTGATCATCTCAACGAGCGCACCAGCGAGATCGGCGGCATCGTCAAACTGATCAAGGAGATCGCCGACCAGACCAATCTGCTGGCATTGAATGCCGCCATCGAAGCCGCGCGTGCGGGCGAACAAGGACGAGGCTTCGCCGTGGTCGCCGACGAAGTGCGCAAACTGGCCGAACGCACCTCCACCGCAACCAACGAGATCGGCCAACTGGTCAGCGCGATCCAGAAAGAGACCTCAGCAGTCAAAACGCTGGTCGAAGTCAGCCCGCAGCAAGCCGAAGAATTCCACAAGGACGGACAACAGGCAGTCGGCAGCATGCAGGAGCTGATGTTGGTCACCGTCCAGATGAAAAAGGCCATCGGCAATACTGCATTGCGCTCATTCATCGAGGTCGCAAAAGTAGATCATCTGGTCTACAAATTCGAGATCTACAAAGTCTTCCTCGGCACTTCGATCAAGAAGCCGGAAGAGTTTGCCAGCCATGAGGGCTGCCGTCTGGGCAAGTGGTATTACGAAGGCGAAGGCAATCACTGTTTTTCCAAGCTGCATGGCTTCCGCGAAATGGAAGAGCCACATCAGCGTTTCCACCGCCATGGCGTGGCAGCAGTCACCCATTTCCACGAGGGGCACTACCAGCTTGGCCTGGAAGCGGTCGCCGAAATGGAAAAGGCCAGCTTCGAGGTATTGAAGTCGCTGGAGACCATCGCCGAGAGCGGCAAGGAGAACATCAACTCGGAAAATTACCAGGAATGCCGCGAGACGATGAAGGCGACGAAACATTGACTTAAGGCAATGTTATTCGGCACTTAAAACTGAGTGAATGACGTTACGCCGTGCACCAACAAAGAAGCGGCCATTGGGCCGCTTCTGTTTTTTTCGAGGTAAGTCCGGCAGCTTCGATCGATTGCATTGCAAATATCCTTGAGCTGCAGTTTGAGACAATTTTCCGAACACCCCCCTAATTTTTTCTGGATCGAATTACAACCGTCCCTGCAAGCTTGTCATGCCACGCTTGTTTTCTTTTGTCGAACGCTACCCAAACCAAGCCCAAACCAAGCGGCAGTGTGGAAACAAAGTAAGCCAGATAGCGCCCTATACTCTGACCAAAAGTCAGACTCATTCCTGTATCAGCATCAACGATTCGAAGCGACATGGCCATTTTCCCGGGTGTCGCCTGTCTGTACATCCAGAACAACACGACTGCCACGGTGGGTAACACCCAGGAGATCAGGACATCTGCCGGGCCTGCGATCATTCCCGTCTGATCCGGGTCAAAATATTCCCAGCCATATATCGATACGAGCAATGGAAAGGTGATCACCATGATCAATATTGTATCGATCAGTGTCGCAACCACCCGCACCCAGAATCCTGCGTATTCCATATCCTGCTCTTGCATGTGATTTCTCCTCGACTTTGGTCCGACTTCTAGGATTTCTGCGACAGCACTTCCCGTACTGCAACCACTACGCGCTCGACATCGACCTCACTCATCTTCGGAAACATCGGCAGGCTGACGATGCGCCGCCCGACGCTCTCCGCCACAGGGAACATGCCTTCGTGGAAGCCGCGCGCACGGTACATCTGGAACAGGTGGATGGGCGGGTAATGCACACCGCAGCCGATATTGCGGGCTTTCATCTTTTCCATGAATGCTGCACGCACCACGCCCTCGGGAAGCACGATCTGGAACATGTGCCAGTTGGTGTTGGTGAAATCTGTTACCGGCAGTTGCGCACCGGTCTGCTTCTCGAAATCCTCACCGAAGGTAGCGAAGTAATGCTTGGCCAGCGCATGGCGTCGCGCAGTGATGGCATCCAGTTGCGGCAGCTGGTTCAGGCCGATGGCTGCGGCGACATCGGTCATATTGAACTTGCCGCCCAGCACATCCACATCCATGCCGTCGAAACCCGTGCGCGTGACGCCTTGCAATCTGTACTTCTCCGCGAGGCGCGCTTCATCCTCGTTGTTCAACACCAGGCAGCCGCCTTCGGTGGTGGTGAGGTTCTTGTTGGCCTGGAAGCTGAAAGAGACAAAATCACCGAAGCTGCCGATGCGTTTGCCTTTCCATAGCGAGCCGATGGCCTGCGCAGCATCTTCCACCACGCGTAGCTTGTGTTTGGCGGCAATGGCGTACAGCCTGTCGCGATCCACCGGCAGGCCGGAGAGATCCACGGGAATGATGGCGCGGGTCTTCGGCGTGATGGCAGCCTCGACCTTGTCCAGGTCGATGTTGCGCGTGACCGGGTCGATGTCCGCGAACACCGGCGTCGCGCCGACTTCGATGATGACGTTGGAGGTTGCGACCCAGGAGATGGGCGTGGTGATGACTTCGTCGCCGGGGCCGATGCCCGCGATGCGCAGTGCGATCTCCATGGTGCAGGTGCCGGAGTTGAAGGTGCGCACGGGACGCCCGCCGAAATAGGCCGAGAGTTGTTTCTCGAATTCCAACACCTTGGGACCGGAGGTGATCCAGCCGGAACGCAGCACGTTGCCGACGGCGGCGATGGCGGCTTCGTCGATGTAGGGGCGGGTGAAGGGTAAAAAGTCGCTCATATGGATACCTCCGGAATCGTCATACCTGTGCCGTCATACCGGCGGAGGCCGGTATCCAGCAAGACAAAATACACTTTGTTTAAACCCACTGGATTCCGGCCTGACCGCAGGTCAGTTTATCCTGAGCCTGCCGAAGGACCGGAATGACGCTAAGCTCTCGAAATAATGATGACGCCGATGATGATCACGCCCATACCGACCAGTTTGGTGGTACTGAACGGTTCGCCCAGCAGGTAATACGCCGCCAAGGCGTTGACCACGTAGGCCATCGACAACATGGGAAAGGCGATGCTGACCGGCACGCGCGACAGCGCGAGGATCCACACCACCACGCTGATGCCGTAGCAGAACAGCGCGGTGACGATGTGCCACTCGGTCATCAGTTTCCATCCGATCGGCATGACGTTGGCCATGCTGAACTCGAAATGGCCGACGGCGTTGGTGCCCGCCTTCATCAGTATCTGGGCGGCGGCGTTGAGCATCACGCCGATGAATATCAGGCTGAAATTGAGCAGACTCATGGTTTCTTCACCACCACATATTGTTCGTCACGGAATATCTCCTGCATCGGCAGATCGAGTTTCTGCACCGTCGGATAGTTGACCACTTGCACGATGGCATATGCCTCGCGGTCGGTGTTCCAGCGCTCGGCGAAACTGCCCAGATCGGGGACATATTTTTCCGGCTCCTGCTGGATACCGAAATCCATCTCGTCCTTGAAATTCACCAGCGTGAACGTGCGTTTGAGATAGAAAGGCAGTGTCTGCTCGTAGCACAGCACGGAATAGAACGGCACCTCCGGCTTGATCTGCGGCCTGATCGCATCGGCGAGGATATGGCTGGAGCGCTCGATCGCGATGGTGTTGTAGCCGGAGGTCGCCAGTTGCGAAGCGACAAGCGAGGAGAACGCCAGCAGAATGACCGCCGCCATCTTGTTCTCGCGACGCAACAACCACAATGCGACGCCCGTGCCGGCCAGCCAGAGCGCC
The DNA here is from genome assembly GCA_018813765.1 of Gammaproteobacteria bacterium. GTDB lineage: Bacteria > Pseudomonadota > Gammaproteobacteria > Burkholderiales > Gallionellaceae > Sideroxyarcus. The sequence goes on from JAHJBC010000002.1 coordinate 259,681, forward strand.
ATCGCAATCAACAGCCAGTCGCCGTAGTTGCTGTACATCTCCAGTTGCAAGGGGGTATCCGCGGACTTTTCGGCGGCAAAGGGCACGATGCCGAGCAGGATGGCGACCACCGCGAAGACCGGGACTGTCAGCCAGAACAGGCGGCGCGCGCGCATCTGGGCGATCTGTTTGCCCATCAGCAAGGCCAGCGCCGGAAACATCGGCAGCAGGTAGGAGGGCAGCTTGGAGCCGGACACCGAGAAGAACAGGTAGATGAACACCGCCCACACCAGCAGGAAGCGCTCGGGGCTGAACTCGCGCATTTTCTGTGCTGTCTCCTTCCAGGTGCGCAGCAGCGTGTCGAACATCAGGAACGTCCACGGCAGTATGCCCGTCAGCAGCACCGGTACGAAGTAGTACCAGGGCTGATAGCGCCCGTGCACCTTGGAGGTGAAGCGCTGGAAATGTTCGTAGATGAAGAAGCGTTCGAAGAATTCCGGATTGGCCTTGATCACCAGCACGAACCAGGGAACCGAGATCAGCAGGAACAGCGCCAGACCGCTGAACCAGTGCATGCGCTTCCATATGACGATATCGCGATTGAACACCGAATACAGGAACAGCGCCGCGCCCGGCAGGATGATGCCCATCAGCCCCTTGCTCAGCACCGACAGTGCCAGCGCGGCCCAGGCCAGCCACATCCAGTTCCGTCGTGCGGCCTCCTTCACCTCTTTCTGCGCGATGCACAGCGAGATGATGCCGAGGGTGATGAAGAAGGTCACGCCCATGTCCAGCGTGTTGATGTGCGACATCAGGGTATACAGCATGCTGCTGCCCAGCAGCAGCGCGGCATAGATGCCTGCCTCGCGGCCGAACAGACGTGTTCCCGCATACCACACGAACAACACGCCCATGAGCCCGGTCAGCGCCGCCCACAGGCGCGATGTCCATTGGTGTTCGCCGAACACCTCATAGGCCACGGCGGTGGCCCAGTATTGCAGCGGCGGTTTCTCGAAATACTTGAGGTCGTTCAGGCGCGGGGTGGTCCAGTCGCCGCTCAACACCATCTCGCGCGGGATCTCGGCGTATCGGCCTTCGTCGGGGCGTATGAGCTTGCGGTATTCGAGGTTGCCGAACCAGACGACCGCGACAACCAGCAACATCAGCCAGAGTCCGCGCCGGGAAATGTCATTCGTCATATGAAAACTGTCAGTGAACGGGGAAACAGGCGCGGATTTTATCCCAACTCAGCTCATGCACCGCGCTTTTCCTGCACCGTAGCGCTTGCCCCGCCCTGCGCGAAAGTAATGTCCAGCTTGTCACCGACCGCGATGCGTTCGCTGCTGACCACGATATTGCCCCGCGCATCGCGCACAAGGCTGTAGCCACGCGCCAGCACCTGCTGCGGGTCGAGATGCAACAAGTGTTGCTGCAGGGCTTGCAGCCGCGCGTCATGGCGCTGCAAAGTATGTTGCATCGCCGCTCCCAGCCGTCTGGCCTGATCACCCTGTTGCTCGCGGAGGCGAGTGATATCCGGACGCAGTGCACGCAGGCGTTGCAATACCATGTTCCAGCGCCCTTGCTGACGCTGCACAGCATAAGCCTGCGCCAGCCGCATGCGCTGTTGCAGGGCATCCATGCGTTCGGCCTGCTGCCGGAGAAGCTGGGCCGGGTGGACCAGCCGCCGTTGCAGGAAGTCCACCTGTTGCATGCGCTGCTCGAACTGGCGCGAAGCGGCACGTTGAAGGTGCCGATGTTGCTGCACCAGGCGCTGCCGCAACTCTCCTCTGTCCGGCACCACCGCCTGCGCCGCCGCCGTCGGCGTCGCCGCACGCAGGTCGGCGACGAAATCGGCGATGGTGAAATCGGTCTCGTGCCCAACCCCGCTCACTACCGGGATGTGGCTGGCCGCGATGGCGCGCGCCACCACCTCCTCGTTGAACGCCCACAGATCTTCGATGCTGCCGCCGCCGCGACACACTATGAGTATGTCGCATTCGGCGCGCTCGCCAGCCGTCCTGATCGCCTGCGCGATCTTTGCACCCGCGCCTTCTCCTTGCACCGGCGTCGGGTATAGCACGACCGGCACATTGGGCATGCGGTTCGCCAGAGTACGCAGCACATCGCGCAGCGCCGCCGCCTGCGGCGAGGTGACGATGCCGATCTGCTTCGGCAGCAAGGGCAGGTCGCGTTTGCGTTCCGCATCGAACAGTCCTTCACCTTCCAGCCGGGTCTTAAGCCTCTCGAACGCCTCGAACAGCGCACCCAGTCCGGCGGGCCGCATCTTTTCCAGGTTCAACTGGAAATCACCGCGCGCCTCGTACATGGTCGGCAGCGCCAGTACTTCCACCTGCATGCCGTTCGCCGGTTTGATGTCGAGGTACTGGCTCTTGTGGCGGAACATCACACAGCGCACCTGCGCCGACTCGTCCTTCAGCGAAAAATACCAGTGACCCGACGCCGCACAGACGTAATTGGATATCTCGCCGCGCACCCACATGAGCGGCAATCCGTTTTCAATTATCTGTTTTGCCGCGAGATTCAATTCGCGCACACTCAACACACGATTCCTGTCCATTTTCGGGTCCGCTTGTAACATTCGAGGCTATGAAAAAAAATTGCGAATTAGGCCAAATGGCATATTGACAAACCCGTCGTAATCCACAACCCCAGCAAATACGCCACTTCCGGAGGTATGCACATTTCAGCAAGATGACAACTTACAGCATCGCATTGTTTTTAATTGATATTTAATGGCGCATTTTTTGTGCGGCGATGTGAAAACGGCTACAGAACAGGGGCTGCGTTGTTCATCCCGGACATTCATCCACAAAGTTATCCACAGATTTTGTGCATAAGAAAACAAATCGCTTTTGCGTCGGCAAGTTAGCGTCTATCGACGCATCGCGGCTTGCCCAAACAGGGCTCACAAGATACAGTGCCGCCTTCGAATTTAAGCATACTTTTCTGGAGACGCTGCGTGTTCACTCTAGTCGAAGCGGCCGGTTGGCCGATCTGGTTCCTCATCATCGCATCACTGGTTGCCGTTGCACTCATCGTCGAACGAACCATCTACCTGCGCCGCAAGAGCATTGTTCCGCCCAGATTGCTGGATGAGGTGGTGCAGGAAATGAAACAGAAAGGCGTCAGCCAGCAGATGATGACGCGGCTGAGCAGTGGTTCGCCGCTGGGCATGGTGTTCGCGGCAGGCCTGAAGAACATCAAGAGTTCGCCCGAGATCATGAAGGAAGCCATCGAGGAAGCCGGTCGCTCCGCCACTCACCAAATGGATCGCTTCCTCACCACGCTGGGCACCATCGCCTCGATCAGCCCGCTGCTCGGACTGTTCGGCACCATCGTCGGCATGATCGAGATCTTCGGCTCGCAGAATGCGGGCGGTGCGGCGCCGGCCGAACTGGCGCACGGCATCTCGGTCGCCCTGTACAACACGGCCTTCGGCCTGATCGTCGCCATCCCCAGCATGATCGCCTACCGTCACTTCCGCGCCCAGGTCGACACCCTGACCATCGAGATGGAGCAGCAGGCGATCAAGCTGGTGGAGACAGTCCACGGCGAACGCAAGTAAGGACCGCAAATGAATTTTCAGCGCGGACGCACTCGGGAGGAGCCGGAGATCAACCTGATCCCGATGATCGACGTGCTGCTGGTCATCCTGATCTTCCTCATGGTCACCACCAGCTATTCGAATTTTGCCCAGTTGCAGATCAACCTGCCGCAGGCTTCCGGAGAGGAAGGCACACTCGCTTCCAGCAAACCGATCAACGTGGCGGTCGATGCGTCGGAACATTACGCGGTGAACAGCGTGCGCACCGCCTTCAACGGCGTGGCCGACTTTGCCGAGACCCTGCGCAAGGCCTCCGGCAACCAGACCGACCCGACCATCGTCATCAATGCCGATGCCAAGGCGCCGCACCAGTCAGTCATCAACATCATGGAAGCCGCGCGCATCGCCGGTTTCGGCCGCATCACCTTCACCACGCAGAACCAGCCGAAGTAATCCCGCATCATGGAGCGGCTGCAACACCACTGGTATCGCCTCTCACCGCTCCATCTGCTGCTTTACCCCATCAGCATCGTCTTTCGCGCGCTCTCCGCGTTGCGCCGTTTCCTTTACCGCAGCGGGATACTGGCTGCGGTAAAACTGCCCGTTCCCGTGGTCATTGTCGGCAACATCAGCGTGGGCGGCACCGGCAAGACGCCGCTCATCCTCTGGCTGGCGCAGCAGTTGATCGATAACGGCTGGCACCCGGGCATCGTCAGTCGCGGCTATGGCAGCAACGGCAAACACGGCGGCGTTCCGCGCGAGGTTACGGCAGACAATGTTGCCGACGAGGTCGGCGACGAACCGCTGCTGATGGCGCAACGCGCGCTGTGTCCAGTCTGGACAGGGCGCGACCGTCCTGCCGCCGCGCAGGCATTGCTGGCCGCGCATCCCGAATGCGACATCATCCTCTCCGACGACGGAATGCAGCACTATCGCCTGCGGCGCGATGCCGAGATCGCCGTCGTGGATGGCGCCCGCCGCTTCGGCAACGGCATGTTGCTGCCTGCCGGGCCGCTGCGCGAGCCGGTGTCGCGTCTGCGCGAGGTCGATGCCGTCGTGGTCAACGGCGGCCCTGCGCAGGGCAACGAATTCACCATGCATCTTGAAGGCAACATTTTCTACAACCTGCTCAATCCCGGGATCGTCGCTTCTCCCGCCGACCTGGCCGGGAAACGATTGCATGCCATCGCCGGCATCGGGCATCCGCAACGTTTTTTTGCGCACCTCGAACAGTTCGGCCTGCGCATCACACCGCATCCTTTCCCGGACCATCACCGATTCAATGCGGACGACCTTGCCTTCGTCGAGGCGGATGCGATACTCATGACGGAAAAAGATGCGGTAAAATGCGCCGCGTTCGCCACCGAAAGATGCTGGGCGCTTCGGGTTGATGCGCTGGTCAGCCCTCCCCTCACACAACTTATCCTGGAAAAGGTCACGCCATAATGGATGCAAAACTGCTCGATATCCTGGTTTGCCCGCTGTGCAAATCCCCGCTGATCTACCGCAAAGCCGAACAGGAACTGATCTGCAAGGCGGATCGGCTGGCCTTCGCCATCAAGGACGGTATCCCGGTGATGCTGGCCGACGAGGCGCGCGAACTCACCGCGAAAGAAGTCGAAGCGCTCTGATGTTTCCCTTCAAGGTCGTCATCCCGGCCAGATTCGCCTCGACTCGCCTGCCGGGCAAGCCGCTGCTGGACATCTGCGGCAAGCCCATGGTGATCCGCGTCGCGGAGCAGGCAGCACAAAGCGGCGCACAGCAGATCATCATCGCCACCGACCACCAGCCCATCATCACTGCAGCAGAAGAACACGGCTTCCAGGCCTGCATGACGCGCGCCGACCACACCAGCGGCACGGATCGCATCGCCGAAGTGGTGAAGCAGCAGGGCTGGTCTGACGACACCATCGTGGTCAACGTGCAGGGCGACGAACCGCTGATCCCGCCGCAACTCATCCGCGCCGTGGCACAACATCTGCATGAACATCCCGAGTGCGCCATCGCCACTGCCTGCCATGCCATCCACGACGACGCGTCAATGCGCAATCCGAACATCGTCAAGGTGGTGCTGGACAAGAACGCGAATGCGCTCTACTTCAGCCGCGCACCCATACCGTGGCCGCGGGATGCATATGCAAAGAACGAACCGTTGCCCCATGACATCGAAGTGCTGCGACATGTCGGCATCTACGCCTATCGCGCCAGTTTTCTGCGCGATTTTGAAAAGCTTGCCCCTGCCGAGATGGAGAAAATTGAATCGCTGGAACAACTGCGCGCGTTGTATCATGGCTACAAGATCGGCGTATTCAAGACCGATCAGGCACCACCGAGCGGTGTGGATACCGAGTTGGATTTGGGGATCACGCGGCGTCTGTTCACCGAAACTTCAAAACGGATTTAATCAAAAGGGAAATTATCAATGAAGCTGATTCTGTTAGGAGCACCAGGCGCAGGCAAAGGAACACAGGCAAATTACATCAAGGAAAAGTACGGCATTCCGCAGATCTCCACCGGCGACATGCTGCGTGCTGCGGTCAAGGCAGGCACCCCGCTGGGAGTTGCCGCCAAACAGATCATGGATGCCGGCGGCCTGGTGTCCGACGACATCATCATCAATCTGGTGAAGGAACGCATCAAGGAAGCGGATTGCGCCAAGGGTTTCCTGTTCGACGGTTTCCCGCGCACCATCCCCCAGGCCGAGGCGATGAAACAGGCCGGCGTGGCCATCGACTATGTGGTCGAGGTGGATGTTCCCGATGCCGAAATCATCAAGCGCATGAGCGGTCGCCGCGTGCACACCGCTTCGGGCCGCACCTACCATATCGTCTTCAATCCCCCCAAGGTCGCAGGCAAGGATGACGTCACCGGTGAAGACCTGGTACAGCGTCCGGACGACTCCGAGGAGACGGTCAAGAAGCGTCTCGATGTCTACCACGAACAGACCAAGCCGTTGGTCGAGTACTACACAAACTGGTCGAAATCCGGTGCCAGCAATGCGCCGAAAGTCGTGCACGTTCCCGGCGTTGGCAGCGTGGAAGGTATACGCGACCAGGTGTTCAAGGCGCTGGGAGCCTGAGCATGGCCGCCAAGCCCATCCTCACACTGGATGATGCCAAACGTATAGCCGCTGCTGCAGAAGCAGAAGCGGTCAAGAACGGTTGGAAGGTAGTCATCGCAGTGGTGGACGACGGCGGCCACCTGCTCTATCTGCAACGCGGTCACGACACCCAGTTCGGCAGTGTCGAGACGGCCATCGCCAAGGCACATGCGGCTGTCGCCTTCCAGCGTCCGACCAAAACCTCCGAAGATGCCGTGTTGAGCGGAAGGCTCATCCACCTCGCATTGCCAGGGGTGATTCCGGCCGAAGGCGGCGTGCCGCTGATCCAGGACGGCGTAGTCATCGGCGGCCTCGGCATCAGCGGCGTGCGCTCCGTCCAAGATGGTCAGATCGCCCAGGCGGGCGTGGACGCGTTGTAGTTCTCTTCCCGGCCACCGCCGGACATGAGCTCCAAATGAAACGGGCATCATCCATACCGGATGATGCCCGTTTTATATGTGACTGACTGAGCCGCTATGCCGGATAACGGTAGTTATCCTGCGTCATCAGGTCCACACCGCAAGGCAGTTGTTCGATCCAGTCGAGGAACTGGTTAACCATCTTCTTGCCCACGAACGATTTCCCGTGCTGCGGCACGATGGCATCGACATCCATCTGACGCACCATGTTCACCCAGAAGCGGCATATCTTGTTCGAGATCATGTAACGCTTGTGGAAGCCTTCCATGAGCTGAATGTGCGACTTGAAGTCTTCCACCGGCGTATCGGCCTCCTTATGCCCCACGACCGATGCGCCCATGTCGCCCGAGAACAAGATCTTGCTGACCGGGTCATAGAACTGGAAGTTACCTTCCGAATGCATGAAGTGCGCGGGCACCGCCTTGATGACGGAATTCCCCAGGGGCAGGTTCATACCCTCGTCCGGGATCCCTAACACGCGTCCGAGCGAATTGTCGCCGCTACAGAAGTGCGGCACGAAACGCACCCACAGCTTGGAGATCATCACCTTGCAATCCGAGTGGATCATCCATTTATTGACCGAGGCGATGATGTCCGGGTCCGGGTGGGAAGCCAGGATGTACTCGAGTCGCTTGGGCGGAAAATAATTATGCATCTCCATCAGCAGACCGTTGTAAGTCATATTGCCGCCCGGATCCAGCAACGCGCCGTGACCGTTATCGATGATCAGGAACTGGTTGGCCTGCACCGCATCACCGGAGGAATCGTCCACCAGATCGTCAAACATCAGGCACTTGTGATTTCCGTTATTGAACAACTCGATTGCCATTACTCTCTCCTTGATTAAGGCCTGATTCTATTCTCACGGCCCCGACAGACGATTGATTTGCATCAACCCGACCGGTGAAGATGATACTCCCAGCTTTCCCCTCTTGAACAGAAAAAGAGGTAACATTACCTGCGTCTCGGGGATACCCATCTAAAAATACGGGGGAATTGTGGCGAAAAAGAACGCGTTTTATGCTCAATCAGGCGGCGTCACCGCCGTCATCAATGCTTCAGCCTGCGGCGTCATCGAAACAGCCCGCAAACACAAGGACAAGATCGGCAAGGTCTATGCTGGACGCAACGGCATCATCGGCGCGCTCACCGAAGATTTGATCGATACCACCAAGGAATCGGCCAGGGCCATCGCGGCACTGCGCAGCACGCCATCCGGCGCCTTCGGTTCCTGCCGCTTCAAACTCAAATCGCTGGAACAGAACCAGCGCGAATATGCCCGCCTGATCGAGGTATTCAAGGCGCACAACATCGGCTACTTCTTTTATAACGGCGGCGGCGACTCGGCCGACACCTGCTACAAGGTCTCGCAGCTTTCCGAGAAGATGGGTTACCCGGTGCAGGCAATCCATGTCCCCAAGACCGTGGATAACGACCTGCCCATCACCGACTGCTGTCCCGGCTTCGGCTCGGTGGCCAAATACATCGCCGTTTCCACGCTGGAAGCCAGCTACGACGTACGCTCCATGGCCAAGACCTCGACCAAGGTGTTCGTGCTCGAAGTGATGGGACGCCACGCGGGCTGGATCGCCGCAGCGGGCGGACTGGCCGAAGCACAGGGCATCCCGGTCGTCATCCTGTTCCCCGAGATCGAATTCGACCAGAAGAAGTTCCTCGCCAAGGTAAATGCCATGGTGAAGAAGCATGGATACTGCAGCGTGGTGGTGTCGGAAGGCTGCCACTATCCGGACGGCAAATTCCTCGCCGAACAGGGCACGCGCGACGCATTCGGCCATGCCCAGCTCGGTGGCGCCGCCCCGGTGGTCGCCAATATGGTGAAGGAGGCTTTCGGCTACAAGTTCCACTGGGCCGTGGCCGATTATCTGCAGCGCGCCGCGCGTCACATCGCCTCGAAGACCGATGTCGAACACGCCTATGCCCTCGGCAAGGCTGCCGTGGATCTGGCTCTCAAGGGCCAGAACGCGGTGATGCCCACCATAGACCGCGTCTCGGATAAACCGTACAAATGGAAGATCGGCGTCGCGCCGCTTTCCAAAGTGGCCAATGTGGAAAAATTCATGCCGCGCAACTTCATTACGCCGGACGGTTTCGGCATCACCGAAAAATGCCGCGCCTATCTCACGCCGCTGATCAAGGGCGAGGACTATCCCGCCTACAAGGACGGGCTGCCGCAATACGAGCAATTGAAAAATGTAGCTGTCGCAAAGAAGTTGGAGGTATTCAAGCTGTAATTTCGAAAACACACCGCCCCCAAGGGGCGGTTTTCACTTAGAGGAGAAGAACATGGCAGGTGGCTTGGGTTTTGCACTGGTTTGTGCGATTGCAGCAATTCTGTATGGCGTGTTTTCAAGCAAGTGGATACTGGGTAAATCGACCGGCAGCGAAACGATGCAAAAGATCGCAGCGGCTGTCCAGGAAGGCGCATCTGCCTACCTGAAGCGTCAATACACGGCTATCGCCTGGGTTGGCGTCGCGTTGTTCGTAGTCATCCTGCTTGCTCTCGGCTGGAAAACCGCCATTGGCTTCGCCATCGGTGCTCTCCTCTCGGGTTTGACCGGTTTCATCGGCATGAACGTCTCGGTACGCGCCAACGTGCGTACCGCCGAAGCTGCCAAGCTGGGTCTCAATCCGGCATTGGACATCGCCTTCAAAGGCGGTGCGATCACCGGCATGCTGGTGGTTGGATTGGGTCTGCTCGGTGTGGCCGGTTACTACGCTTTCCTCACCAGCTTGGGCTCGACCTCGACTGAAGCGACACATGCACTGGTGGGACTGGGCTTCGGCGGTTCGCTGATCTCCATCTTCGCCCGTCTCGGCGGCGGCATCTTCACCAAGGGTGCAGACGTCGGCGCCGACCTGGTCGGCAAGGTCGAAGCCGGCATCCCCGAGGACGACCCGCGCAACCCAGCGGTGATCGCCGACAACGTGGGCGACAACGTCGGCGACTGTGCGGGTATGGCGGCCGACCTGTTCGAGACCTACGCCGTGACCATCATCGCCACCATGCTGCTGGGCGGCCTGCTGATGGCGAACGCCGGTCCGAATGCGGTGATCTATCCGCTGGTGCTGGGCGGCTTCTCCATCATCGCTTCCATCGTCGGCTCCTTCTTCGTCAAGGCTCGCGAAGGCGGCAAGATCATGAATGCGCTGTATCGCGGCCTGGCCGTCTCTGCCGTGTTGTCACTCGTCGCTTTCTATCCCATCACCAGCATGATGATGGCAGACAACGGCATGTACAGCGTCGACGCATTGTATGGCTCCGCCGTCATCGGCCTGATCCTCACCGCCGCACTGGTGTGGATCACCGAGTACTACACCGCGACCGAGTTCTCGCCCGTGCGCCACATCGCGCAAGCCTCCACCACCGGCCACGGCACCAACATCATCGCCGGTCTGGGCGTGTCGATGAAGTCCACCGCTGCTCCCGTCCTCGCAGTGTGTATCGCCATCTATGCTTCCTATGAAATGGCCGGCCTGTACGGTATCGCCATCGCTGCCACCTCCATGCTTTCCATGGCTGGTATCATCGTGGCACTCGACGCCTACGGCCCGATCACCGACAACGCGGGCGGTATCGCCGAAATGTCGCATCTGCCCGATAACGTGCGTGTCATCACCGACGCACTGGATGCGGTGGGCAACACCACCAAGGCCGTGACCAAAGGCTACGCCATCGGCTCCGCCGGTCTTGCCGCGCTGGTGTTGTTCGCCGACTACACTCACGCGCTGGACGCCAAGCTCGGGGTAGTCACCTCCTTCGACTTGTCCAACCACATGGTCATCATCGGCCTGTTCATCGGCGGTCTGGTGCCCTACCTGTTCGCCGCGATGGGCATGGAAGCGGTCGGTCGTGCGGCAGGCAGCGTGGTGGTCGAAGTGCGCCGCCAGTTCAAGGAGATCCCCGGCATCATGGAAGGCACCGGCAAACCGGAATACGGTACTTGCGTGGACATGCTGACCAAGGCTGCGATCAAGGAAATGATCATCCCGTCGTTGCTGCCGGTTGCAGTGCCCGTGATCGTCGGTCTGACCCTCGGCGCGCAGGCTCTCGGCGGCGTGCTGGTCGGCACCATCGTGACCGGCATCTTCGTCGCGATCTCCATGACCACCGGCGGCGGTGCATGGGACAACGCGAAGAAATACATCGAGGAAGGCAACTTCGGCGGCAAGGGTTCGGAAGCGCACAAGGCTGCCGTCACCGGCGACACCGTGGGCGATCCCTACAAGGACACGGCCGGCCCGGCGGTGAACCCGCTGATCAAGATCATCAACATCGTCGCGCTGATGATCGTGCCGCTGCTGTAAACCCTGCTCCAGCAACATGCATGAAAAAAGGCCGGCGATACGCCGGCCTTTTTCTTTTTCTGGACTGAGCGACGACGATGACATAATGTAGAGGCAGTGTTCCTCACATCATCATGATCGATTGAAATGGATTTCATCAGATATCTCCGACCAGCCGCCCTGGTCGCAATGCTGCTCTCCCTCGCCCCGCTGACCGGCTATGCCGCCCCCTTGAATGATGCGAAAGCGGTGCCGCACCTCGACAGCACCGGACAGACAGCCTACCGCGACTTCCTCGCCGCCGACCGGCACCGCGCCTTCGCCATCGCGCCGGGCGGGGCGTGGACATGGAACGCAGGCGGCTCCAATGCGAAATCCATCGCGGACGACACCCTTCAGACCTGCGAGTTCGACAACGGACAAAGATGCATCCTTTACGCGCTGGATGACAAGGTGGTGTTCGACAGCAAGGTCTGGAACGGACTGTGGGGGCCTTATCTTGACCGGGCCACAGCAGACCGGGCACGCATCGGATTGCAACGCGGCGAGCGCTTCCACAATCTGGCGTTCAAAAGTCCCGCCGGCAAAGCCATGAAACTATCCGACTTGCGCGGCAAGGTGATCGTGCTGCACTTCTGGGGTTCCTGGTGCCCGCCTTGCCGCCGCGAGATGCCGGACATGCAGCAACTTCATCGCGCTCTGGGGAAGTCACCCGGCATCGAAATGGTCTTGCTGCAGGTACGCGAAGACATCGATACCGCGCGCAAGTGGGCAGGTCAGCGACGCCTGCAACTACCCCTGTACGATTCCGGTGCAAATGGAAAGGCGAGCGAGTTCCTGCCGCTGGCGGATGGTAAGTCCATCCATGACAGGTACATCGCGGAAGTCTTTCCAACCACTTACATCCTGGACAAGCACGGCATCATCGTGTTCTCCCACGTCGGGCTGATATCGCGTTGGCCTGAATTCCTGCCGCTGCTGCGCGACGTGGCAGCACGCTCGGGCAAGTAAGATAAGTCGAAGCAACAAAAAAGCCGCTACGCGTAGCGGCTTTCAGTTTGCCTGCACATCCGGTTCAGTCCGCTTCTTCCCAGCCGGTGATCATGGTCTTGATGTGCGCCAGCGGCGTGTGGCCCGTGGTGGTCAGATAGACGTGTGCGATGAAGAACACCAGCATCATGAACGCGCCGGCGGTGTGGACCAGCGCCACCGCTTCCAGACTCAGGTATGCATCCACGCCCCAGCTCTTCCAGTGCGAATAGAACAGGTAGAACAGCCCCGAACCCCAGATGACGGGAGAGAGCATGGACAGCAGCGCCAGATAAGCCAGACGCTGCAGCGGGTTGTGTTTCTTCTCCGCCGTCTTGTGGAAGGGATTGGGCGCATCGCGGAAGATGCCGAAGGTGTAATAGCGCACCATGGCATCGACCTTCTTCAGCGTCGGGATGTATTGCCGCCATTCGCCGGTGGTGAACTGCCAGAAAATGGTGAAGGCCCACAACGTCAGCAGCGTCCAGGCGAAGATGGTGTGCAGGTTCACCGCCTTCTCGAATCCGAACAGGTGATAAGTACCATGCACCTCGAAGCCGGTGACCAGCATGGAGATGACCAGCAGGGCCTGCGACCAGTGCCAGAAACGCTCATAGCGTTTGTAAAGAAAAATGCGGTTGCTTGTGTTCATGATCTTAACCCTTCTTCTTGCTGGTGTAGATGCGCAGGCTGCCGTGGACCAGCACGCCGATCAACGACAACAGGACCAGCGTCCAGCCGAACATGTCCAGCCACTTGTTGTTGTCGCGCGAAGGCAAGTACACGCCCTCGATACCTTGCAGGCGCCCGTTCTTGCTGTGGCACTGCGCGCAGGACAAGGCATCGTGTTTCGGCGCGACCATGTGGGTGATCGGCCAGGTCATCTCGGTATCGACGAAACCGTATTCGCCGCTGTAAGGCAGCTTTGCCGCCTTCATGCCGGCGCCGATCGCCTTTTGCCAGTCATAGTTGTGCCACAAAGCCGTATGATCCTCGCCTGCGGTGTGCTGCACAGTCAGGTAGTTGTTCACCTTGTCGTAAGGCTGCTTGCCGCGATGCACCTTGAGCGGCCAGATGCGGGAATCGGGATCGTTCGGCCCGCCGCCCACTTCATTGATCTGCACGGTCTTGCTTGGGTCGATCTTGTCGCCGATCACCTTGTAGGTGGAGACGCCGTTGTACCAGCGGTATTCCGGAATCACGTAGGAATCCCACACCCAGGTGCCTTTCTTGGAATCGAAGGCGCGGCGACCGGCGCTATCCTTGCGCACCATCGGCTTGCCATCCGGCCCCATGGTGGTGGCCAGCGACCAGTCCCAGCTCGCCTCGGTACCGATCTCGTTGCGGGCGTATTGCGGGATATGGCAGGTCTGGCAGGCAAGCTTGTCAGTATGCTGGTTGAGCATGCCCATCTTGTCGTGGTGGGGCTTGTCGCTGTGGCAGGACTGGCAGGACGCGGGGGATTCATCTTTCTTGCCGCGTATGTGGGCCGGACCTTCGACCACCGCCGCCACGTTATAGCGACTGCCCGAGACTTGATGGCTGGAAGTGGCATGGCAGGTGACGCAGGTGAAATTCAACCCCTTCTCGTCCATGTGCACATCCAGGTATTTGCCCGGATGCTGCAGCGAGGAATCGAGATCGCCGTGCTTGGCGCCGTTGCCGCCCGCCCCAAAGAAGTGGCAGGAACCGCAGTTGCTGCGGCTGGGCATGCCGATGCTTTGCGCGACCTTCTTCAGATCGGCCGGCTCGACGAACCTGCCGGAACCATGCGGGAACTCCACGCGCTTCAGTACGGGATGCCCGGCATAACCCGGTAACTTGCGATAAGTGCCGGTGGTGTCGTGGCAGATCAAACAGTCAACGTTCTTCTCCACCTTGAAGTCGAACTTGTCGTCCTTCCAGCCGTAACCCGCATGGCAGGCCATGCAATCCTTCTCGTTGGAAACGGGGGAGGTGCAGTAGTTATTGATGATGTTCTTCTTGCCGCGCACCTGCCCGGTCTTCGGATCGGTCGACTCCCAGGTCCAGTGCTTGGTGTGCTGCACCTGTTTGGCCGCTTCGGTGTGACAGACCAGACAAGCCTCGGTCACTTGCGGTCCGCTGGTGAAGTTCTTTTGCAGCTCCTTGAACTTGCTGTGGTCTGCCGTTGATGCCGATACGGGTTTCCCGACGGCTTGCGCTTGCGGCGCGATCATGGCTTCCGGTTTGGCGGCGGCTGTCGCATACGCGGGCGCTGCCGCCAGCAGGACATATGCTGCCGCTGCCGACAGGAGGGATGAGAATCTCAATAACATGTGATCACCTTGATTGTGCTGGGTGTGAAAACGATGGGTCGCGAAACGGGATGGTCGCTTTAGCAACCGCCGGCCGCGCCAGCACCGGAACCGCTGCTGGCAGCGCCAGGCGTACCCTTGATCATCGCGGGTGCGGGTTTGCTGGGATCGAACACGATAAATTTCGCCTGGTCGGCAGCGACATGCTCCATGATCCCGCCGACCTTGGAACCGAACAGGCTGCCGATCAATGCCGCATTCATCAGACCGATGTAGGTCTTGCCGTCGTTCTTCTTGTACACCGAGATCTTGCAGGGCATCAGGTTGGAGAGGAAACGCAGCGAGTCGTCCTTGAGGATGGGACCGGAGTAGCGGGTACTGCAAGCCTCGATCATCAGCACCGGCAGCACGTTGCCGCCGTCCGCCTCGATGGGCTTGGCCGCGTTGCGCAAGCCGGACAGCGACCAGCCGTTACCGGCGTTCTGCACGTTCTGCTGGATGCGCGCGACCGTCTCTTCCACCCCGAATGGGCTTTCGATCTCCCTGAACATCAGGCTGCCTGCATAGTTGTAAACGAGCACCGCGACAACAGCGATACCAGCGACAAAACCTCCGATGACCTTCAGCATTTTCTATATCCCCAAAACAAATTATCGATAAAACACATGTCGCTCAGCGCTCTGCCGAATCATGCCCCGCCGCCGCAGCAACTATGCCCATGCACATTGTCGTGGGACTCCTGGCAATAAATCATGGAGTCCTGCATATCCTCTCCCGCCAGGCAATCGCGCACCGCCTGGTAAGGATCCCTTTCTTCGCTGATCACCACCCTGATGCCGCGCTGAGCCATCTTCGAAACGAAGCCCTGGCCCGCGCTTGCCGTAACGATCATGTCCATCTCGTCCAAAGGATGCTTGCCGCCGGTGAACTCATGGAAAGACATCTCCATGGGCAGATCGAGCCACACCACTTCCGGGATATCGCAAGGCGAGCCCACATCAAAGATGATGAAGCGACGGCTTTTCCCGGCATGACCTGTCACGCTTTTGAAATTCTGGCTGCTAACGGCGATTTTCATGATCTGCTCCTTTGAGTTATCAAGTGCGGTTGCTGCATGACTTTCAATTGAGCGGGATGTTGTGCTGGATCAGCCATGACTGGTCCAGTTCCCACTCGACCTTCGATACACCCGCCTGCTGCAGCACGATCTGGCGTGCCTCACCCTGCACCTGTGCCAGTTCCTGCTGTGCCGTGATGAATTCCGGAGATGTGGACGAACGTCCGGAGAGATGGGGATAGAGTGCGCTTATCATGCGGAAGACCGGTACCGTCTGTGAGCGAGGCGTGGTCATCACCGCCGTTTCGCCCTCCAGCCGCACCGCCCTGAAACGGTAGGGATATTCGCGTAGCAGGTTGCTACCTTGCTGCTGCAAGGCGCGGTTCAGCGCTTCCACCTGCGGGTCCGGCTTCAGTGCGGACCAGGCGATTGCGAGAAGCGCGAGCACCATGATCGGCCATATTGTCCGGCGCCCCCGGATCATCTTGCAGCTTTCCCCGGCATGTCAGGCGCCCCAGAATGACCGTAGCCAGCCACACTCAGGCCTTCACCGTCATCAGGCTCTCGAACTTCGCCAGCAACTGCTCCCGGCTTTCCGCATGTTGGGGATCGGGCACGATGCAATCCACCGGACATACTTCGATGCATTGCGGCGCATCGAAATGTCCCACGCACTCGGTACATTTTGCCGGATCGACGACATATTTTTCTTCAGCCTGCGAGAGCGCCCCGTTCGGGCATTCGGGTTCGCAAACGTCGCAGTTGATGCAATCCTCAGTAATCATCAGTGCCATTTTTTAACTCCTTAGCGTTGATTTGTTCCATATCCATTTCGCGCCACACCAAACTACTCGACGACAGAAACGCAAGACCGATGCTCCAAAAAAAATCCTGTGACGCACCGCGCCACAGGACGAGTCTGAATGGAGGGAGTATCCAAACAGGGAGGAGCCCAACCGGCTCTGCCACAAGCCGTAGTTCGGCGATAGCAGTATTGCAATCACCATGCCAGACCTGACGCAATTCTATAAATTTCTTTTTATTCATTACGTTGATACGTCACCAGACGATGAGACTGAACATGGAAGCTTGATTGCCATGCCATAATTGGCATACCATGACCGCCATGACTGACAAACTTTCATCACCGAGCATCCCGGCCGACCTGCTTAACCTGCTCGACAGTTTTCCCGACCCCAGGATATTGCTCGACGCGGATTACCACATCCTCGCCGCCAATGCCGCTTACAAACGCGAATTCACTTCCCTGCAGAACGTGGAGGGTCAGTACTGCTACGCACTCTCGCACCACTACGACAAACCCTGCGACCAGGCCGGGGAGACCTGTCCGTTGCGCGACGCGATCGAGAGCGGCGAGCCCAGCCGCGTGCTGCATGTGCACCACACTGCATCAGGCCGGGAGCATGTGGAAGTGGAGACGGTACCGGTCAAGGACGAGAACGGCGCCACGATCTATTACATGGAGACCATGCACTCATTGCGCCATGCCAGCAACGGCCAGCGCGATCGCGCCCTGATCGGCTATTCGAAGCCGTTCAATCGTATGCTCGAACTGGCCAAGCGCGTGGCCGCGCACGAAAGTTCGGTGCTGCTGCTGGGCGAGTCGGGCACCGGCAAGGAACTGGTGGCTCATGCCATCCATGACATGAGCCCGCGCGCCAGCGCGCCTTTCGTGGCGCTGGAATGCTCAGGCCTCACCGAGACCCTGTTCGAAAGCGAGATGTTCGGCTATGAGAAAGGCGCTTTCACCGGCGCCGCCGGCCGCAAGATCGGTTTGGTCGAAGCGGTGCGCGGCGGCACCCTGTTCCTCGACGAAGTGGGCGACATCCCGCCCTCGCTGCAAGTCAAACTGCTGCGCTTAATGGAGGCGGGCACTTACCGCCGCATCGGCGGCGTGGAACCGCTCAGCGCCGACTTCCGCCTGGTCGCAGCCACCCACCGCAACCTGGCGGAGATGGTCGGCAACGGCACCTTCCGCCAGGACTTGTATTTCCGCATCAACGTATTCCCCATCCTTCTGCCGCCGCTGCGCGAGCGCAAGGAAGACCTGCCGATGCTGGTCAAAAGTCTGCTCGCGCGACTGGAACCGGGACGGCGCATCAAGATCAGCGATGACGCCATAAGCACTCTGATGCGCCACGATTTCCCCGGCAACGTGCGCGAACTGCGCAATATTCTGGAACGCGCGCTCATCATGGTCGACGGCAACACCATCCAGCCCCAGCACCTCTTTCTCGACACGATGAAAAGCGCTGGCGACGTGAAATTTCAGGATGCCCGACCGTTGGAAGAGATTGCGCCGCTGGAAAATCTGGAAAAACGCTACCTCGCCTGGGCCGCGCAGAATTTTCAGGGCGACCGCAAAGCGCTGGCGGAACGGCTGGGCATCAGCGAACGCACGCTGTATCGCAAACTGCGCGAAGCCGAAAAGGCTCAGTAGCCAGGCAGCTACCGCAGTTTCAGGAATCTCTCCACATGATCCAGGAAGGCGCGCGTCTTTGCAGGCAGGAAACGGCGCATGGGCATCACCGCCCAGGCGGTGACCGAGGGAAAGCACCATTCCGGTAGCACGCGTACCAGTCTTTTCTTGCGCACATCCTCTTCCGCGAACGGCACCGGCAGCATACCGATGCCCGCGCCGTCCAGCAGCAACTGCTGGATGACGCTGATGGAGTTCATCCCCATGCGTCCCGGCGGCACACCCTTCCAAACCTCCTTGCCGCGCAACAGGTGCCAGGGCTGCGGCTGGCCAAGATCGGAGATCATGCGCAACGCGACATGTTGCTGCAGCTCGTCGGGATGCTGCGGCGCGGGATGCAGCGCCAGATAGATCGGGCTGGCATACAGGCCGAGATGCTGTTCGTCCAGCTTGCGCGCGACTAGTGTGGAATCGTTGGCGAGCTCACCCATGCGGATGGCGAGATCGAAACGCTCGCCGATCAGGTCGACCAGGCGTGAGCTGAGATCCAGCTCCAGTTCCACTTCTGGACAGGCTTCGCTGAAGGTGGCCAACGCGCGGGACAGGCTGCGCCGCGCGTAATCCTCCGGCATGGAGACGCGCAACTTGCCGCGCGGCTGCACATCCTGGCTGCGCACGAAATCCTGCACCGTCGCCACCTCTTCCGCCACGCGGCGACTGTGATCGAGAAACTCCTGCCCGAACTCGGTGAGCGTCAGGCGGCGCGTGGTGCGGATCAGCAATCGCTGTCCCAGCAACTCTTCGAGATTCCCCAAACGGCGCGACACGGTCGCCTTGGGCATGCCCAGTTGCTCGGCGGCACGCACCAGACTGGCCTGTTCCGCGATAGTCGCGAACAGGATCATGTCATCGGCAGAGATGTTCTTTTGTTCCATTTTCGAGACAGTCTATCCCATGCATCTGTCTTTATCTACATTCATGGAACGCATAATATGCAAGCACTTCACTCAACATTGTGGGGCGGGCCGAAGCCCACCCCACACCGGGAGCCGAAATGGATACCGCAACCACAAGCACTTTGTCGTCAACACGCAGCATCGAACGTATCGTCCAGGGCGTCGCCACCTCGGACGGCGCGGGCGTGAGCCTGACCCGCGTACTCACCGGCAAGCTGCAACGCCGCCTCGACCCCTTCCTGATGCTGGACGCCTTCGGCAGCGACGATCCCGACGAATACATCGCCGGCTTCCCCGAACACCCGCACCGCGGTTTCGAGACCATCACTTACATGTTGCACGGTCGCATGCGCCACCGCGACAGCGCGGGGCACGAAGGCCTGCTGGAGAACGGCGGCATGCAATGGATGATTGCCGGGCGCGGCGCCATCCACTCCGAGATACCGGAACAGGAGGAAGGTCTGATGGAAGGCTTCCAGCTCTGGCTCAACCTGCCCACAGCCAACAAGATGGCCGCGCCATGGTACAAGGATTTCCCGACCAGCGAGATTCCCGAATACCGCACACCGGACGGCGTGACCGTACGCGTGATCGCGGGCAGCAGCAATGGCGTGGCGGGCGCGATGACGCGCGAAGTCACCGAGCCGCTCTATCTCGACATCCACCTGCCTGCCGGAGCGAATTTCGCCACTGCAATTCCGTCCACGCACAACGCCTTCATCTATGTGTATCGCGGCGCGGTGCAGGTCGGCGACACAAGGGTCGAAGTACAGCGCATGGGCATCCTCGCCAACTCGCCAGGCGCGGACGGCCTCGCGCTGACCGCCAGCGAAGACGCGCGCCTGATCCTGGTCGCGGGCAAGCCGCTCAACGAACCCATCGTGCAATACGGCCCCTTCGTGATGAACACGCAGGAAGAGATCCACCAGGCACTCGACGATTACAGGAACGGGCGTTTTGCCTGACAGCAGCACGCAAATAGCAGTCTCACTTTCAACCACAACAAGGAGTGCACCATGAATAAACTGACCGCCCTCGCCATCGCCACCCTGTTCTCCAGTGCAGCCTTTGCCGCACCGGAAACTTATGTGATCGAACCCAGCCACACACTGCCGCGTTTCGAATACAGCCACTTCGGCTATTCCATCCAGCTCAGCCGTTTCGACAAGACTTCCGGCACGATCACGCTGGATCGTGCCAAGAAGACCGGCTCGGTCGACGTGACCATCGACGCCAAATCGGTCAACACCGGCGTGGCGCTGTTCAACGAGCATATCCAGGCCGCCGATTTCTTCGACACCGAGATGTTCCCCACCATCACCTTCAAGTCGAGCAAGGTGAAGTTCGACGGCGACAAGGTGGTTGCGGTCGAAGGCGAACTGAGCATCAAGGACATCAGCAAACCGGTCACGCTAACCGTGGTCTCGTTCCTGTGCATGCCGCACCCGATGGTGAAGAAAGAAGCCTGCGGCGCCACCGCCACCGCCAAGGTCAAACGTTCCGACTTCAACATGGCCAAGCACACGCCCTATGTCGACGACGAAGTGACCCTGACCATCCCGGTCGAAGCGATCAAGCAGTAACCCGCAAGCTCCCTCTCCGCATCCCGGAGAGGGGATCTATCCAGCAGCACACAAGGAGTACGACATGAGTAACACCCTGTTCACCCCGACCACGCTCGGCAAACTGCAACTGAAGAACCGCATCGTCATGGCACCGATGACGCGCTCGCGCGCCACCGGCAATGTACCGAACGAACTGATGGAGACGTACTACCAACTGCGTGCCGATGCCGGACTCATCATCACCGAAGGCACCTCGCCTTCCCCCAACGGTTTGGGCTATGCGCGCATCCCCGGCATGTTCTCCGACGCTCAAGTACAGGGCTGGAAACGGGTGACCGACGGCGTGCATGCGGCTGGCGGCAAGATCTTTGTACAACTGATGCATACCGGCCGCGTCAGCCATCCCGCCAACATGCCCGCCGGAAGCAAGATCATCGCGCCATCGGCCGTCGCCCTGAGCGGCGAGATGTGGACCGACACCAATGGCATGCAGCCTTATCCGGTTCCGGCCGAGATGGGCGAGGACGACATCGCGCAGGCCATCGCCGAATATGCCAATGCAGCAAAGCGCGCCATCGAGGCCGGATTCGACGGCGTCGAGTTGCACGGCGCCAACGGCTACCTGATCGACCAATTCCTCAACACCGCCACCAACCAGCGCACCGACAAATGGGGCGGCAGCGTGGAGAACCGCATCCGCTTCGCCGTGGAAGTTGCGAAAACGACGGTCGCCGCCATCGGCGCGGACCGCGTCGGCATGCGCATCTCGCCGTATGGCGCGTTCAACGGCACCGCCCCCGATGCCAAGATGGACGTGCTGTACCTGAAGCTGGTCGAGGCACTGAACGAACTCGGACTGGTGTATATCCACATCGTCGATCACAGCTCGATGGGAGCACCGGAAGTCAGCCCGGAATTGAAAGCCAAGATACGTGTCAATTTCAAGGGCAAGTACATCCTGTCCGGCGGCTACGATGCTGCACGCGCCAACGCCGACCTCGACGCACAGAAGGGCGATCTGGTGGCGTTCGGCCGCCCCTTCATCTCCAACCCCGATCTGGTTCAGAAACTGAAGAATGGAACGGCACTGACCGCACCCGATTTCAGCACGTTCTACACCCCCGGCGAGAAGGGTTATACCGATTATTAATTCGGTCAACGACCGTGCGGCGGCCTTGGGCAGACCGCCGCCGGATGATAGAATGCGCGCCTTTCGATTTTCACAAAAAAGGCGTCGCATCATGAGTTTGAACAAAGTCCCCTCCGGCAAAGATCTCCCCAATGACTTCAACGTCATCATCGAAATCCCGATGCATGGCGAGCCGGTCAAATATGAGGTGGACAAGGAATCCGGCGCGATCTTCGTCGACCGTTTCATGAATACCGCGATGCACTACCCCTGCAACTACGGTTACATCCCACACACGCTGTCCGACGACGGCGATCCGGTGGACGTGCTGGTCATCACCCCGGTTCCGCTGAACAGCGGTGTCGTGGTGCGTTGCCGCCCGTTGTGCGTGCTGAAGATGGAAGACGAATCCGGTTTCGACGCCAAGGTGCTGGCCGTGCCCGTGGACAAACTCTCCACGCTGTACCGCAGCCTGAAAAGCTACACCGAATTGCCCGAGATCGTGCTCAAGCAGATCGAACATTTCTTCGCCCACTACAAGGACCTGGAACCCAACAAATGGGTCAAGATCGGCGGCTGGGAAGGCGTTGAAGAAGCGCGCAAAGAAATCATGGCTGGCGTGGCAAACTACGCGAATGCCGCTGACAAACCCCAGTTCTAATTCATCAGGAGACCAAGATGACCGCTCGCATCATTGACGGAAAAACCATCGCGCATGAAGTGCGCGCCGAATGGAAGGAACGCGCCGACGCCTTGAAGGCGCGCGGCGTCACGCCCGGGCTGGCGGTGATCATCGTCGGCGAGGACCCGGCTTCCAAGGTCTATGTCGCCAACAAGGTGAAAGCCTGCGCCGAGCTGGGTCTGCATTCCGAGCACGTCGTCCTGTCTGCGGACACCTCCGAAGCCATGCTGCTGTCCAAGATCGCGCAACTGAATGCCGACCCGAAGATCCACGGCATTCTGGTGCAACTGCCGGTGCCGAAACACATCGACAGCGAGAAGGTGCTGAACGCGATCGATCCGAACAAGGACGTGGACGGCTTCCACCCGATGAACGTCGGCGCGCTCGCGACCGGCAACATGCGCTTCGCACCGTGTACCCCTTATGGTTCGATGAAGCTGTTGGAGAAGGCCGGCGTCCCCATCGAGGGCAAGCACGCCGTGGTGATCGGGCGCAGCAACATCGTCGGCAAACCGATGGCGCTGATGCTGCTCCAGGCCAATGCCACCGTCACCATCTGCACCTCGAAGACGGTGGATCTGCCCAAGTACACGCGCGACGCCGACATCCTGGTGGTCGCCACCGGCAAGGCGAAGATGATCACCGGCGACATGATCAAGCCGGGCGCGGCCGTGATCGACGTGGGCATCAACCGCATGGAAAACGGCAAGCTGTGCGGCGACGTGGATTTCGACTCGGCCAAGGAAGTGGCCGGCTGGATCACCCCCGTACCCGGCGGCGTCGGCCCGATGACCATCACCATGCTGGTGGCCAACACCGTGCAATCGGCGGAACGCACTGCAGGAAGTAAATAACGTGGTTGGGTATGCCTGCGGCTGCGTGGCGGGCATGTCGGGCTGAAGCCAGACCCACGTCAGCGCCGCTCCGAACTAATCCTGGCTGCACACCTTGTTGCCGAAATCGTCCACCGCGCAGCGGCGCGGCTGGGCGTTGTCCATGCTGCCGCTCTTTGCCACTCCGGAATTTGCTTTCACATCTTCATCCCGCGCACTTCCCGACTTGACACTGATAACGCCGTCCTTGTCCATGCACACGGTATTGCCGAAAGCATCCGTAGCGCAACGCGGCCCGGTTTCGGCATGAGACAAGGGAGCAAGCAGGCTGAAAAGCAGCAAGGCGGTTCTCGACATGAGCTCTTCCGCTGGCGTTGCGATGCTCAGCCTTGCCGCGTGCCCAGCGAAGCTTCGAATTCCGCCAGCGGGACGGGCTTGCCGTAGAGATAGCCCTGATACAAATGACAACCGTTCGCCGCCAAGAAATCGCGCTGTTCCTGCGTTTCCACACCTTCGGCGATTACCTCCATGCCCAGATTCTCGGCCATGCCGATGATGGTCTGGATGATGGTCGCGTCGGATGCCTTGGTGCCGATATGGCGCACGAACGACTGGTCGATCTTGAGTTGGTATAGAGGCAGTTGCGTCAGATAGGACAGCGACGAATATCCCGTGCCGAAATCGTCCATCGAGAAGGTCACTCCGATCTGCCTGAGCGCCTGCATCTTGGCGATGGTGTCGGCGACATCCTCGAGCACGATGCTCTCGGTCAGTTCAAGTTTTAGCCGCGCCGGATCGATCCCGGCCTGCCCGATGATCTCGCTCACCTGCTCGACGAAATCCGGCTGGCGGAACTGGCGTCCGCTGACGTTCACCGAAAGTTGCAGGCCGCTTGTGCGGGGCGAATTTTCCCACAGCTTGATCTGATGACAGGCGACCTCCAGAACCCAGCGCCCGATCGGCAGTATGAGTCCGCTTTCTTCGGCCAGCGGGATGAAGTGCATGGGCGAAACCAGGCCGCGCTCCGGATGTATCCAGCGCAGCAACACTTCGGCGCCGGGGATATGTCCGCTGTGGTCGACCTGCATCTGGTAATAAAGCTGGAACTCCTGTTTCTTCAACGCATCGCGCAAACCGGCTTCCATCTGCGCGCGGTTCTCCAGTTCGTCCTGCATGACCGGATCGAAGAAACGCAGCGTGTTGCGCCCCGATTTCTTCGCTTCGTACATGGCCGTGTCGGCCTGCTTGAGCAAATCGTCGATCTTTTCGCGATAGTTGATGAACAGGGTGATGCCCATGCTGGACGAACTGTGGAACTCGTTGCCCTCCAGGACATAGGGACGGCTGAGCGCTTCGAGCACCTTTTCGCCCACGCCCTGCGCCTGCACGGCGGCCTGCGCCCGGTCCACGCTCAACCCCTCCAGCAACAGCACGAACTCGTCGCCGCCGAAACGCGCCAGCGTATCCCCCTCGCGCACGCAAGCCTGCAGGCGCTTGGCCACTTCGACCAGCAACAGGTCGCCGATGTCGTGACCCTTGGTGTCGTTCAGCGTCTTGAAGTTGTCGAGGTCGATGAACAGCAACGCGCCGCCGGCCCGGTTGCGCACGCTGTTGGCGACCGCCTGGCGCAGACGGTCCAGCAGCAGGCGGCGATTGGGCAACTGGCTGAGCGTGTCGTAGAAGGCCAGATGGTGGATCTCCTCCTCGGCCTTCTTGCGATCGGTGAAATCGACGAAGGTGCCGACATAGTTGGTGACCTTGCCATCCTTGCCCATCACGGCGGTGATGGTCAGCCATTCCGGATAGACCTCGCCGTTCTTGCGCCGGTCCCAGACCTCGCCTTGCCAACTGTTGTTCTCGCGCAGGCTTTGCCACATGCGCTGGTAGAACTCCGGATCCTGGCGATCCGACTTGAGCAGTGAAGGATTCTGACCGAGCGCTTCCTCGGCACTATAGCCGGTGATGCGGGTAAAGGCCTGGTTGACCCGGATGATGCGCGCATTCCCGTCGGTCACCATCATGCCTTCCTCGGTCTCGAAAGCGATGGCGGCGATGCGCAGGGCCGCTTCGCGTTCTTCCTGCACCGACATCATGTCGTTGAAGGCATGCGCCATCTTGGCGATATCCTTGGGACCGCCCGGTTGGGCGCGCACCTGCGACTCGCCGTTCTGCGCGCGCTCCATGCTGGCCGCCAACTGGTCGAGCGGCCGCGCCATGTTGCGCGTCATGAAACGGATCAGGAACAACAGCAGTATGGCGAAGGAAAACGAAGTGACCAGATTGGTGATGAAGATATCGGAGGTCATCCGCGCCAGCGCAGACTTGCTCATCACCACCGAGACATGACCGAGCAACTCCGGCGTCGATGCATCGCCAAACGGCGAATCATCCACGGGCTGCGAATAGACCGGCGCGGCGAAGTGCCATGCCGCCTCGCTCTCCGCGTCCATCATGGCGGCCGCCTGCAGTCCCGAGACCGACAGATCCTCACCGGGCGCCTTGACGATGTCGTTGTCGCCGCGCGCCAGCAGCGCGGTGCCGTTGCTATGACGTATCTCCACGCCGATCACACCGGGGAAAGCCATGGTCGCCTTCACCGCCTCATCCGCGTTCTCGACCGAATCGAAGATCAGCGCCAGCGCGCTCTGGCGGGCCAGGTTCTCGGTGATGCGCTGCCCCTGTTCGATCAGGTCGGCGCGCACACGCTCGTTGACCTGCCACGATCCGGTGAGGGACGAGGACAGCGCCAGGAACAGGATGCCCAGCCCGATGGTAATGGCAAGCTGGCGCCGGAAAGAGGTCTGCTGGAAAAAGGCCGCGATCAGCTTATTCATGTCCGTCGCGCCTCATTGCTCGGGAAACGCCATGTCGAAACTCTGCGGACGGCCGGGATTGAGGCCCAGGTGTCTGGCGGTGCGCAGGTTGACCGCCATCAGCACCTCGCGCAAGGGCATCATGCCCGAGGTCTCGGGCACGCCGGAGGCCATCATGTTGAGCGCGTTGCCGGCAAGGTGGCGACCGAGTTCGACGTTGTTGGGATAGAGCGAGAACAGCACGCCGCGCTTCACATGGCTGAAACTGCTGGAGAACAATGCCAGATTGCGCGCCCAGGAATCCTGCAACACCATCGGCAACACCGTACTCTCTTCCACGGTGGTGGAATCCTGCGGCAACCAGAGCGCATCGCTGCTGCTGTTCGCCTTGGCCAGTATCTCCTGATAAGCGCGCATGGCCGCGCGCAGATCCTGCGCTTCGTAGGCCACCAGTTCCAGCCCATGCTCGTGTGCGCCCTCGCGCGCCAGCCGGATCAGCCATTCGTTCTGGCGCGGGTCATACACGGTGTAGATGCGCCGCACCTTCGGCATCATTCCCTTCAGGCGCGAGAACAGCAATGCCGGATCGGGCGACAGACTGTTCACCTGGGCATTACGGGTCTCGTCCTCGGAAGCCGACAACACCCCGCCCACAACCACGCCGATATCGCCGTTCAGGGCCGAAGCGGTCTTCAAGCCCTGCCGCCCCAGTGCGATCACCACCCTGGACTCCTGCCGGCGCAAGGTGTCCTTCAACTCGCCGAGATCGGTCTTGGGACCGACCGCGATGTTGTTGACCTGCCCCCTGGCCTTGGCCTGGATGCCGTCGATGATCTGCGTGAACACGCTGCGGTAAGGCTCGCCGATGTCGGGATAGAGCACCGTGATGGCGCCATCGCCCGCGGCCTGCGCCACCTTGTTGGAAAGCCGCCTGTTGGCGGCGATATTCACCGTCTCGGCGACATAGATGGGAAATACGACAACATCGGGATAAGCCTCGATCTCGCGCACAATCCCGGCAAAACTATCGGACTGCCGGGAATTCGCGGGCGCGACGGTAGCGGAGTCCAGACTGTTTGCCATGGCCGGAGACATGCCGCCGAACAGCAATGAGCCGATCAACAGCCATGTTCCCTTACCGATGCGCCGACGGGAAAGTCGTGCTGCGCAGTTCGTTGTCCGCATTCTGAGCATGACCATGATTATCTTCGTTCGGCGCCGATATGGCTAATACTTCTAGCGCTGAAACAAATACCGCAACGCCCGTCCGGGGTAAGCCGCAGATGCGAAGCGTCCGGTCTCGATGCCGGGCAAAGCGTCAAAACAAACGGCAACAAACAGATCAACTGAACTCTCCTGTCCTGCGCATCACTTTTATATTCAATACGGCCAGCTTCTGACGAGCAGGCTTGCGCCCGATCATATCAGGCTTTACACTGCCCACACAGAGTTCATGGGTAATTTATAGCTGCACAAGGATGCCTGAACCCATGGCCCCCTGTAGGTACGATTGTTTTTGGAACGATAAACCGCCCCTCTCGGTCGGTTATCGATAATAAAAAAATGCATTCAACGTCACAGGAGGAATTCCATCATGGGTGGAAGCATTTCGCTCGTCAGCAGCCCGTCCGTCCGGATCTTGGCTGAACCCAAACCAGTTGTAGCGCACGTCCCCGAGGTGGCCGATCTGCTCATCGCCTACCTTGAGCAACTGGGCGTCGAATACGTCTTCGGCGTACCCGGCGGCGCGATCGAACCGCTCTACAACGCCATCGCGCGTAGCAGCCGACGCGGCGGCATACGCCACATCCTGGCGCGGCACGAGGCCGGTGCCGCCTACATGGCAGACGGCTACGCTCGGGAAACCGGTAAGATAGGCGTGTGCTGCTCCACTTCCGGGCCGGGTGCCACCAATCTCATCACCGGCGTCGCCAGCGCGTACGAGAACAACATCCCCATGCTGGTGATCACCGGGCAGCCCGCGCTGCCCTCCTTCGGCAAGAACCCGCTGCAGGAATCGAGCTGCACCGGGATCAATACGTTGAGCATGTTCCGCCACTGCACGCGCTACAACTCGCTGGTGTCGCACCCCAAGCAGATCGAAGCCAAGCTGATGTCCGCGCTGCAACACGCCGTGCGTGCGCCCAGAGGACCGACGCACCTGAGCTTTCCGGTGGATGTGTTCCGCAGCCCCAGCCCGCAGGCGGCACCCTCCTACGATCTGCGCAGCCTGCTCGCCCCCTCCTCGCTGGTGGACAACTGCGCGATCGACACCCTGTGCGAACTGATCGAACAGTCTTCCAATGTCGTCATGCTGATCGGCAGCGGCTGCGGCGAAGCCATCGGCCCGATACTCCAGTTCGGCGCCATGAAGGGCGCCACCTTCGTCACCACCCCGGACGGCAAGGGGCTGGTCAATCCTCGCCATCCGCTGTTCCGCGGCGTGTTCGGCTTCGGCGGGCACGCCTCGGCCGAGACCGCCCTGCGCGACAAGTCCGTGGACCTGATCCTGGCCATCGGCACCAGCATGGGCGAATGGAACAGCGGCGGCTGGTGCGAGAGCCTGCTCAACGAACGGCTGGCGCATATCGACGAATCCGAGGAACACCTGTCGCGCACGCCGATGGCGCGCCTGCACGTACGCGGCCGCATCCTGTCGGTGTTCAACCGCATGATCGAGCGCCAGCACAACCAGCGCAGCAACGACAATGCCGAACATCACCGGCGGCGCGCGTCGCATACGACGAAGGACACGGAATGGGATCCGCTGCATATGCTGGCAGCTCCGGCCAAGTTCGACAGCGAAGCGACCCCGCTCACCCCGCAACGACTGATGCGCGAACTGGGCACACGCCTTCCGCCCTCCACCCGTTTCCTCGCTGACACCGGCAACAGCGTCGCCTGGTCGGTGCACTACCTGCATCCCGTCGCCGACCGCCGCTACAGCGAGCGTCGCCTCGGCGGCGGCGGCCGCAAGATATCGCAGGGTCAGCGCAAGTCCGACGGCGGCTGGCTGCGCGTCACCATGAACTTCGCCGCGATGGGCTGGGCCATCGGCGGCGCGGTCGGCACCGCCGCCGCCAATCCCGAGGTGCCGGTGGTATGCATCACCGGCGACGGCAGCATGCTGATGAACGGGCAGGAGATCTCCGTCGCCGTGGCCGAGCGGCAGAACATCCTCTTCGTGGTGCTCAACGACCGCTCGCTGGGCATGGTCAAGCACGGCCAGCGCCTGGCCGGCGCGGAACAGATAGGCAGCGAACTGCCGCCCACCGACTTCGCCATGCTTGCGCGCGCGCTGGGCGCGGACGGCATCACCATCCGCTCGCCGCAAGAACTGGGCGCGCTGGATCTGGATGCGATATGCAAGCGCGGCGGTCCGACCCTGCTGGACGTACATATCGATCCGGACGAGATACCGCCGATGAATGTGCGCATGCGCGTGCTGGCGAATGCGCTTTAATCAAAATAAAAGGAACAAGCATGGACAGACTCAAGGGAAAGACGGCGTTGATCACGGGCGGAACCAGCGGCATCGGTCTCGCAACTGCAAGACTATTCATTGCCGAGGGCGCCCGTGTTGCGGTCACGGGACGTGATCCGCAAAGACTGGCGGAAACGCAACAGGAGCTAGGCAGCGAAGCGCTGGTCATCCGTAGCGAGGCGGGAAACCTGGCCGAGATCGATTCCTTGATGGCGCATGTGAAAGAACGCTTTGGCAAGCTGGACGTGCTGTTCCTGAATGCGGCTTCCGGAACCCCGGCTCCGGTCGACTATGTGACCGAAGATCAATTCGACGAGATTGTCGACGTGTGCTTCAAAGGCATCTTCTTCTCTATCCAGAAGGCGCTGCCCGTCCTCAGCAGCAACTCTTCTATCATCGTCACTACCTCCATCACCAACCGGACCGGCTCACCCAACTTCAGCGTCTATGGCGCCAGCAAGGCAGCGCTGCGCTCACTGGTGCAGTCTCTGGGTCTGGCGCTGGTCAGCCGGGGGATACGTGTCAACGCCATCAATCCGGGACCCATCGAAACCGGCGGATTCAACCGCCTGCCGCTCCCGCCGGAAGTGCGGCAGGCAATCAAGGGCGACATCGAAGCCCGCTCCCCAAGCAGCCGTTTCGGTACGCCGGAGGAAATCGCCAAGGTGGCACTCTTCCTTGCTTCAGATGACTCAACCTATGTGGTCGGGGAAGAGATTGTCGCTGATGGTGGCATCAGTCTCGTGTGCCTGCCTTAGGAACAGCCATGTCCGACGAAAAGAAACCACACGCGATCCGCACCCGCATCTGGCGCGAAGAAGCAGAATCCGACAATCCTTTCGCTACTCGGGCAGCATATTGCAACGGCTATGATGTCTACGGCGAGATGCTGGGGCATGCGCGATGGGTCGACATGCTTTACCTGCTGTTCCGCAACGAAGCCCCCACCGCATCGCAGGCGGACATGCTTGATTCGTTGGCGCTGGCGCTGGCCAATCCCGGCCCGCGCGACGCTTCGGTCCATGCCGCGATGTGCGGCGGTGCATGCCGCTCGACCGCAGCTTCTTCGCTCATGGCCGCTCTGGCGGTCGGCGCCGGGCAGCTGGCTGGGGGACGTGAAGTGTTTCTGGCAATGGAAGGCTGGGCATTATGCGGCGCAGATATTGGCGCATGGCAGCAGCGGCTCAGCGGACTAACAGAGATTCCCGGCAGCATCTGGCCGTCTCCGGAGCACCCGCCCGGTTTCGATCCGCATGGCGTTTCAACCGCCACCACAGTGAAGCAAACGCTTTCCTGTCTCGCAGGATTCGGCGTTGGCACCTGTTTGCCCTGGTTGCAGAATAATCTGTCGGCAATGGAGGCCGCAGCAGGCCGCCCACTCGCCTTATCCGGTGTTGCCGCTGCCGCATTCGCCGATCTGGGATTCACTCCCGAGCAAGGCGAGATACTACATCTGTTGCTTCGGCTTCCAGGTGCTGCAGCCCATGCGCTTGAACAGCGCCCTCTGGGCTACAAAAACTTCCCGTTCGGCACCGTGGAGCTTGTAGAAGAATCAGGAAAGGAGAGAACATGAACGGCCCAAGCTTGCTGCAGGAGAACGTCGGAGTGCTGAAGAGCCGCATGGGGACGTTCTACCCCGGCAGTCATGTGGTCTTTCGTGGCCACGATCTGCACACCGAACTCAACGACATGGATTGGGTCGAGTTGTATATGTTCGGCGTCACCGGCCGCCGGTTCTCCAAGGAACAGTTGCGCCTGATGCATTCGATCTGGACCTACACCAGTTATCCGGATGTCCGGCTCTGGAACAACCGCGTCGCAGCCTTGGCAGGCAGCTCGCGCAGTACGGGGACGCTGGGCATGGCGGCCGCGCTGGCGGTGTCGGAAGCCTCGATCTACGGGCGCGGCATTGACATGCGCGCCTACGATTTCCTGCATCGCACTCGCCGTCAGGTCGAGGCGGGGGGCGACCTTCTGGAATGCATACGCCTGGAACTCGACGAGCGGCGCAGCGTCGCCGGTTATGGCCGCCCGCTCGTCAACGGCGACGAACGCAACCGCCACATGCTGGCCCTGGCGAAAAGCCTGGGACTGGATCAGGGCCATTATTTGCGTCTTGCCATGCGTATCGAAGAGACCATGCTGGGGAACCGCCTGCGCATGAAGATGAATTACGCCGGGCTGGTCGCCGCCCTGATGGCGGACATCGGATTTTCTCCGAAGGAATATTACCTGTACTCATTCCCGGCCTTTCTGGCAGGCATGTCCCCGTGTTTCATCGAAGCTTCGGAGCGCCCGGAAGGCACGCTGTATCCGATACCTTGCACCGATATCCTGTATGAGGGAGAATCCAAGCGGACTTGGCCGAAGTAGGATAAAGTTCGCAAAAAGCACCGATCAAAAAAAGAATCGGGAACCGGTATCTGGAGGAAAGACTGCATGAATATTTTGAGCCGTCGCACACTCGGAGCATTTCTGACGTTTGCCTGCGTCAGCACCGCTTCCGCCCAATCCCCCGAAGAAGAAGACTTGGCGCTGGCCTACGGCGACAAATCCACCATCAGTCTCGCAACGGGCAGCCAGCAACCTGTCTCCCGCGCACCGGCCGTGGCGACTGTGATCACTGCGCAGGACATCAAGGACATGGGCGCGACAGACCTGGACCAGGCGCTGGAAAGCGTGCCCGGACTCCATGTGTCCATGTCGCATTCCGCCATGAACCCGATCTATGGCATTCGCGGCATCGCAACAAAATACAATCCGCAAGTCCTGATGCTGGTAAACGGCATCCCCATCACCAACGTGTTCTTGGGCGACCGCGGTCAAATCTGGGGCGGCATGCCGCTGGAGAATGTGGCGCGCATCGAGATCATCCGTGGACCGGGATCGGCGCTGTACGGTGCCGATGCTTTCTCCGGCGTGATCAACGTCATCACCAAGACCGCAGATGACATCAAGGGGACCGAAACGGGGGTGCGTGGCGGCAGCTTCAACACCTATGACGCCTGGCTGCAGCACGGCGGCAAGTTGGGAGTACTGGATGCCGCCTTCTATCTGCGCGCGGGGAACACCGACGGACAGAAAGGCATTTTTGAGCGCGATGCGCAGTCCGCATGGGATGGTGTCTATGCTTCCAATGCCTCGCTCGCACCAGGTCCGCTCAATGCGCAGCGCAAAGCGATAGATGCGCGTGCCGATCTGTCGCTCGATGCATGGCGTCTTCGTGCCGCTTATCAGCAGCGTGAATCGGGTACCGGCGCCGGAGTCGGCGGCAGCCTTGATCCTAACGGGCGCGGACATTCGTCCAGAATGTATCTCGACCTGAATTACGAGCAGGCGAACTGGGCTCCGAACTGGGATGTATCCGGCATAGTCGGTTATTTCGACAACAAGGAAAGGGGCGATCCGTCTTACCTGATCTTTCCTGCAGGCGCCTTCGGCGGTGCATTTCCTGACGGCATGATCGCCAATCCCGGGCACTCCGAAAGACATACCCATGCCAGCTTCTCTTCCTTCTACACCGGATTCGAGCAGCATCGGGTGCGCCTCGGTGCTGGATACCGGATCGAGGACGTGTACGAAACAGTGGAGACCAAGAACTTCAATGCGAGTGGCGCGCCGCTGCCCTCCGCGGTTGATGCGACAGGCGATCCGAGCCTGATCTACATGCTGCCGCACAAACGCAATGTGTCCCATGCCTTCGTCCAGGATGAATGGAACCTGGCCCAGGACTGGACACTGACTGCGGGCGTGCGCCACGACAACTATTCCGACTTCGGCGGCACCACCAACCCGCGTCTGGCGCTGGTGTGGGATGCCGCCTACAACGTGGTGGTCAAGGTCATGCATGGCACGGCCTTCCGAGCACCATCGTTCTCCGAGCAGTATTCCATCAACAACCCGGTGACCATCGGCAATCCGAACATCAAACCGGAGACCATCACCACCGACGAACTGGCTTTTTCTTGGCAGCCGACAGCCGCATTGCAGAACAACCTGAACTTCTTTCGCTACCGCATGCGCGACATCATCCTGCCGACCGGAGCGCTGTACCAAAATTCGGGCGAGCAGACCGGGCGCGGCCTGGAACTGGAATCAACTTGGGACACCACCGGCAACCTGCGCCTCTCCGGCAGTTATTCGCTGCAGCATTCCACCGACGAGGCGACCGGGCAGGATGCGGGCATGGCTCCGCACCGCCGCGTGTTTGCACGCGCAGACTGGCGCTTTGCTTCGCTATGGCATTTGAATACCAAGGTCAATCATGTTGCTGACCGCATGCGCGAGCCCGGCGACACCCGCACCCAGGTTCCCGATTACACACTGGTGGACCTGACCCTGCGCCGCGAAAGGTTGGCGGGTAACTGGGAAGCGAGCGCGATGATCTACAACCTGTTCGACCGCAAGGCGTGGGAACCTACTTATATGTCGGTGGGCGCGACAGTACCCGGCAACCCGATCACGCTTTCCGACCTGCCCCTGCCGGGCCGCTCGATCTACTTCCAGCTACAACTCAACATGTGACGGCTCGTCAGTCCGGTTCGCGCTTGCTGTTCCGGCTGATGACCAACACCCCGATCAGCACCAGCACCGAGCCTGCGATCTGCAACAGCGAGATACTCTCGTTCAAAAACACATACGCCATGTAGATGGTACTCACCGGCCCGACGGTGCCGATCAGCGAGGCGCTGCCCGAGCCGATGCGCTTGATGGCGAAGGAGAGCAGGAACACCGGCAGCACCGTCGAGAAGATCGCCATCGCGATGGAATACCCGTATATACGCAGCGGCAGATCGAGCGCATCCAGCGGACGCATCACCACGAACTGCAACAGACTGGCGGCACTCGCCACCACCATCGCATAGGCGGTGAATCGCATCGCCCCGATGCGCGCGATGGCATGACCCGCGCCCACCAGATAGATCGAATAAGACAGGGTGCTGGCGAACACCAGTGCCGAACCCAGCACGATGCTCCCCTCCTTCGTCCCCACGTCGTGCAGGAACACCAGCGCGATGCCCGCATAGCTCAGCGCCATCGCCGCGATTACCACCCTGCCGATGGCGCGCTTGTACACCAGTGCTGTGAGCAGCACCGTCATGGTCGGATAGAGGAACAGGATCAGCCGCTCCAGCCCGGCCGAGATGTATTGCAACCCGAGGAAGTCGAGGAAGCTGGCACCGTAGTAACCGATCAAGCCCAATCCCAGCACCAGCAAGCGGTCGTGCGTGTTTAGCGCCACCGCATGTCGACGCCGCACCCAGATCGCCACGCCGATGAAGAACGGCACCGAGAACACCATGCGCAGGGCCAGCAACGTGATGGCATCCACGCTATCGAGATAGGCCAGCTTCACCAGGATCGCCTTGGCTGAAAAGCCCACCGCCGCGAGTAGCGCGAAGACGACGCCGATAAACACTTCACGGTTTGCCAAGGTACTGCCTGTGTTGCTTGTCATGATGTCGAGACCCTTATGTGTATAGCTCGTGCGGGTCTCGGGAAGCGGCAACTACGGAAGACCCGCAGTTGCCCGGTTGGAAATTTACGTTAGAACGGGAGTGCGCTGCGGCAGTGGGCTGGCAGAACCAGCCACAGTCGCTTGGCGATGATTGATTTGGCGGAGATGAGTTGCGACGTTTGCATGGGAGGGAATATACGGGGCTGGATGGATACGGTCAATCAGGCTGGCCGGTCAGCTACAGCTCGTTGAGGATGCGTTGCTTTTGCTGCCTGTATTCGGCCTCATCGATGAGCTTCTGATCCAGCAACTGCTGCAAAGCCTGCAATCTTTGGGCAATAGAACCTTCGTGACCGGGATGGATCTGTGCCGGCGCTTGTTCTGCCGGTCTTGGTATCATGGCCGCCTCCGGCTGCAACAGTTCCGATATCGGTATCACTGACGGTAGCACCTGCATCACCGGCTGTCTTCCTGCGTCCGCACCATCTCCCCATGTCACTCCGGTCAGTGCTTCCTTCCCGGCGAGTTGCCGGACCTGTAGTTCGGCCGTAGCACCCAGCATGTCGACCACCGGACCGGAGTTACCTCCGCCGTGACCGAATGTATCCACGGGGTGCCCGTCCGCCGGTTGCATGACACCCAGCACGAGGTCATCCAGCGGCTTTCTGTTCGACTGCCCCAGCGAGAAGTTGGCCGGGACGGAAGTGAGCGCCCCGGTGACCAGGAGGGTGGCAGCCCAATTGCCGCCGTCGCTCCCCCCGAAAAAACCGGCAGGTACGAAATACCTGATCGACTTGCCACGCACCATGATCCGGGTCGGAAAGAACAGCGAGCGATCCACACTGGCTTTGATCTCGGCCTCCGCCCTGTCCGGATATTGCTCGATCAGCGCCCCGATCAATTGATTGCGTATCATCTCGGGGCGAGGCGTCAGGATGACAGCTCTCTCCCATGCATAGTCGGCATCGATGCGGACCTTGCGTCCGGGCAAGGTAAAGCTGTTGCCCGAACCTTTGATGCGATCGGTATCGACATAGACATCGATGTTGAACTGATAGAAACCCTTGCGTGCGGAATCGGCCAGCGGATCGCCGCCGACCGTGGCATGCACACCGACCGGGGCGCGCACGGGGTTCTTCAACGTGGCTTCGAACCAGAAGCCATGGGCGTCACGGCTGATCTGCAATTGCTGCAGATCAAGGTCTCCTTGCCGGAAATCGCTGCGTTGCGGATAGACCAGCGTACCATCGCCGAAGTCATCGCCTGCGGGATCACTGAGAGTGACCAGCGGCTGCGTCCCCGCCGCGGCATTCATCACAACGAACATCAGCACGACCGGGAACAGGTTCCTCACTTTTCAATACCATCCTTTCAAGTTCAGCGAAGCAGAGGATTGCGATGACTGCACAGCGCGAGAGTACACGCCAGCTAATGATTTGAACAGGGCAAGTACAGCGATAAAAAAAGAACCCCTCCCGAACTGCGGGAGGGGATCAACGAACGAACTGTGTTCAACTCAAGGACTAGAAGTTGACCTGGGCAAATGCCTTCATGCGGTATTGCCTGATATCCACGCCTGCCCCGACAGTCTCGGTCGGATTGCCGGTCCCTTTGATCCATTGTGCCAGCACCCCCATCTCGAACCCGGGCAGGTTGTATGCGAACTTCACGCCGTAGATGCTCTTCTTGTTGTTGAAGGTATTGGCACCGCTCTTGATCTCGCGGGTATAACGTCCGAACGAGAGCGTGCCATACAGGTCGTCAAATAACTGGTTGCCGACGCTGGCCGTCACACCGTTGTCGAGCACATCCCGGTCGTCCGCCGTTGTTGCCGCCGACACATTGTTCTTGTCATCCACGCGCTTGACCTTGAGACCCGCATCCAGTCCGCCCATCACGTCGAAGTTGTGGTTGAGTTTGTAAGCCAGGATATTGGTCTTGCGATCCTGGTTCAACGCATAGAAATTCGACAACGGTCCGGTAGCGGAATAGTTCTGCCAGTTGTTGTTGTAATCCAGCAAGGTCAATTCGAGCGACATCGGGGTTTCAGCCACCTCGTATTTGCCGACGATGGTGTGCCCCTTCCAGCCGACCGAAGACTCCGCCGGTGACTCATTGAAGTCCATGTAGGCATTGTCGGTGACGCTCCGGTTGGAGGCAGACTGCGTATAGTCGGAAGTCGCGCCGCCGGACCAGATCGCGGTGCCCCAGTTGTACCAGGCCGCCTCCGAACCCTCGGTGAGCAAGACATCCGATTCGCGCCGTGCCGCGGCCGTGCTGTAGTAACCGGCCCCGATATTGAAATACTGGTAGCTCAAACTCAGGTTTTCAACCGGGGTAGTCCAGTCCACATCCAGCTTGATCGCCCTGTCGTTCAGGGTCGCACGCGGCGCATTACCCCATACCTCGCCGACCGTACCACCCGAATTTTCGGAAGTGGAACGGTAGTAGGCACCGCGCAGATCGATACCATCTGCCGGGCTGCCATCCGCCTTGAGGGCCAGGACAGTGTTCTTGTAGATGGCCTTGGTATTCACGCCGGCGTATTGATTGGTCGTAGTGCCCAATGTGTGGTCGATGAACGACATGTAGCTGGCAGCCATCTTCGCGGCACCCACAGGCACCTTGAACTGCGCGATGTAGACCGCCTCGTTGTATTGCGTGCTGTCGGAACTGCAGCAAGTCGCACCGTTCCCCCAGTTGTATTGCAGATAACTTGGCAGAGAGACGCGAGCAAACTCCCACGTGCTGCCCGATACCATCGGCCCTTTGAAATAGAACCCGTTGTAATTGTCGCGGTCGATGTAGCGGATCTTGCCCACAGTGAACGGATCGAACATGCCCCAGTCGCTGGTGCCGATGCGCACCTGGGTCAGCCAGTCGTAACCCGGGCTCAGTTCGACGTAAGCACCGCGCAACTTCATCATCTTCTGGTGGTTGACTTCATTGTTGGCGACACTGCCTTCTTGGCCGAAACCGCCAAACTCTGTCCAGTAGGCCGCACTGCTGCGGCTCTGGATGCGCCCACCCGCCTCGACCTTGGGCGAGATCGTCGCCTTGAAGGTGAGGTTCATCTCGGTGAACTGGCCCTGGTCGCCGCCGCTGGCGGTATCGATACTCCCGCTGGGAGCCCCGATCTGGCTGCCATCCAGGAATTTCATGTAGATGTTAGCTCCGGTCAGGTCCAGTGAAACTGCAGAGACCGGACCGGCCAAAGCCAGCCCGATCGCCAGACACAAAGGTTTGATTGTGCTCTTGTTCATTTTTCATCCCCTTTCGTGAGATTGATTGACTGGGCGTTACTTACTGATCATCTTCAATGTGGCCGGCTTGACCGACTCGCCGTTCGGGCCGCAGGTGTGCGCGAGCATGTCGGCCTGCTTGGCATCGGCCGACTCCAGCACATCCGTCGTGTGCGGGTCGCAATCGCCGTCGTTGCCGCCACCCCAGCGGTGCTGGCCTTCATACTCGTTGACCTTGCGGGTCAGCAGGTCGGTCGCGGCCGGGAATCCCTCGTTCGATTGCATCACCACCTGATAGGCCCAGGCATCGACGTTGCCGTCGCCCCCCAGCTCGCTGAGCGGGATGGAGCCCTTGATGGTGCGATTGCTGCCACGCGTGGAGTTTGGCACGAGGATGTCGGCGACCAGTTTGGGGGCCTTGGTTTCGGCCTCGCCCATGACGCGCGCTTTCTTCTGCGGCGACAGGATCACCACCTTGTTCCACTCGCTGCCAGGTGCAAACTGCACGTTGAGGCCGGGCAGCCCTTCGGTATGTCCTCCAGCGCCGGTCTTGACGAAGATGAACACCATCTGCACCGAGAACCCGTTGCCCATGCCCCACGGGTCTTCCAGCGAGCTGTTCACATCGGCGGCGAACTCGACATTGTTTCCGCTCTTTTTGACCGAGAGTTTGGTCAGGTCGAACGATCCGGATTTATAGACGCCATCAGTGGGATATACGTAATTGCCCGGGCCTTTGTCGTCGCCTTTTGCATCATCGAAGGTGACAGCTAGTGCAGCGGAAGAAACAAAGAGTGACAACAAGGACGTGAGACAAACAGCAAGAGCAGTTTTGTAGTTGATCATGTACATTCTCCTTCTCTCGATTAACGTTACAGTCAGTAATAACTTCCTGTGGTGATTCAGAGATTCAGATACTTTGTTGCCACGACAATTTCAACATCACCACCAGCGGAAGCAAGGTCTATCACCGAGCCTGTAGCGATAGATCCAGTCTACTCCTTGAAAATTATATTTATAAATAGTTTTGTCAACTTCTGTTGCGTTTATTTAACACTTCCGGCTGTAAGGCCGGAGATCAGATACTTCTGCAGTTGCAGGAACAACGCCACCACCGGCAGCGAAACGATGACCGATCCCGCCGCAAAATATCCCCACTGCGACGAGAACCCGCCGACGAAGAATCGCAGCCCGACCGGCGCGGTGTAGTTCGCTTCCGACTCCATGAACACGGAAGCGAGAATGAATTCGTTCCACGCCGTCATGAACGAGAACAGCGCGGTGATGGCGATGGCCGGCTTGGCCAGCGGCAGGATGATGCGCCAGAAGATGGTGAGCCGCGAGGCGCCGTCGATCAGCGCCGACTCCTCGATGTCGTAAGGGATGGTGTCGAAATAGCCCTTGAGCATCCACACGCAGAACGGGATGGAGGTCGTCGCATACACGATCACCAGCCCGAGGTAGGTGTTGCCCAGTTCCAGTTGCTTGACGATGATGATGAACAGCGGGATCAGCATCAGCGTGCCGGGGAACATCTGCGACACCAGGAACATCAGCATGCCGGTGTTGCGTCCGGGAAAGCGGAAACGCGAAAAGGCGTAGGCCGCAGTGCAGGCAAGGAATACGCCCAGCAAAGTCGTCATCAGCGAGATCACCACGCTGTTCCACAACCAGCGCCCGAACTGCTGCTCGGTCCACACTTCGGTGTAGTTCTTCACCGACCAGTGCTCGGGCACCGGCAGGATGGCACGCAGACGCTCCAGGAAGCTCGGGTCCTGCGGCAGGTCGATCAGCCCCACACTCTGCTGGCCGGAGAACGACAGCGCCAGCACCCACAGCACCGGATAGATCGCCAGCAGCGTGAAGCTGATAAGCCCGAGGTGCAGCCATATGTGGTTCCTGGTTTTCATGTTGGCCATGTCAGAACGACTCCGTCGCTTTGGTGATGCGGGTCTGGAAGAAACCATACACCAGCAGGATCATGAAGATCACCGTCGAGTAGGCGGCGGCATAGGCATACTGGTACTGTTCGAAGGCGATCTTGTAGGCCTTGGTCACCAGTATCTCGTTGGCCCCGGACGGTTCACCGCCGGAGACCAGGAAGATGATGTTGAACATGTTGAAGGTCCACACCACCGACAGCACGATGGCAGGGATCAGCGTCGGCTTCAGCAGCGGCAGCGTGATATGGCGCAGACGCTGCCAGCGGCTCGCTCCCTCGACCTCGGCGGCCTCGTACATCTCCTTGGGAATGGATTGCAACGCGCCCAGTATCACCACCATCATGAACGGGAAACTCAGCCAGCCGTTGGTCGCCACTCCGGTAAGGAAAGAACTGATCACGCCATCGAACCATGCAACCGGCTCCAGACCGAACATCTGCAACACCTGGTTGATGACGCCGAACTGCGGATGGAACATGCCGCGCCAGACCAGAGCCGTGATGTAGTTTGGGATGGCCCAGGGCAGGATCAGCAGCACGCGGTAAATGGCCTTGCCGCGCAAGCCTTCCGTGTTGAGTACCATCGCCAGAATGAAGCCGAAGCTCACGCCGATCACGACGTTGGTGATGGTCCAGACCACAGTGACCATCAATGTCCAGTAGAAATTCTGGTAGTTCCAGATGATGCCTTCGGCAGTGTCCTGATAGATGTTGAAATCGCCGAGTATGGCCTTGAAGTTGCCCCAGCCGATCAGGCGATCCAGAAACGGCAGCGACTCGTTGAACAGGGTAGTGTCGGTGAACGCCAGCGTGATGCCGTAGGAGAACGGAAAGAACACCAGCACCAACATGCCGATCATGGCGGGGGCCACATAGATGTAGGCATAGATGTGTTCCCTGAATGCGGCGTAGGCGCGCCCCGCATAGCCATAGAGGAAGAACAGCAACACGGCCACTGCGAACAGATCGATGGCCCACAGGATGGGACGGATGAATCCGGCACGCCGGGCCAACTGCTTCGTCTCGGCTTCTTCAGCGATGCTGCCGTCGGCGGCGATGACGCCGCGCGGGCGCTCGTAGTCGTCGGTGTCCCAATGGTTCACGCCAGCCGGATCGCGCAGCAGCGGCAGATAGCCCAGGCGGTCGAGTTGCTCTGCGCTGGCAAGGTATTGCGTGGCAATCGCGCGGTTGTCCTGCTTCACGACCTGTTCCAGCCGCCCGATCTGCTGCTGCTGATAGAACAGCACGATCAGCAGGAATGCGACTAGCGCGATCAGCTTGGCCGGATCGACCTTCTTCTGCGTCTGCATGCGTAGCGCCGCCCCGGCCAGCAGGGCCGCGATCAACAGCAGTATGGGGAACGGGAATGTATCGCCCGCCGCGCGGGGATATCCAGAACCGTCGAACTGCATTTGCAGTATGCCCGCGAATTCGCCGCCCGACAGGTAAGGCAAGGTCACCACCAGGCGGCCCGACGGCATCTCGTCGATCTGGATGGTCTTCTTCCGCACCACCTCCTCGCCGCGATTGGTCTCGCGCGCGGTACGGATCAGGTTGCTCAGATCGTATAGCGGTTTCTCTTCGCGCTTGAGCTGGCGCGGCGCGCCATCACCGGGCCGGGTCGAGGCCAGCAGTTGTGGGCCGGCGACGATAATGACGGACTCGATGCGCGGTTCGAGCTTCTGCATCTCGCCCACCCGCTTGCGCGTGCCCGCGGCATCGGTATCGGCGACCGCCAGCACCAGCGCGTTCGCTTGCAGCACAGCCAGACGCTGTCGATGCTGCAGGTGCAGGTCGGCCATTTCCGCGCCAAACAGCCAGCTGCCGAGCACCAGTGCGAACAGCATGGCGACGGCCATGCCGGGTAGTGCGGAGCGCTTGAGGTGTTCGGAAATGGTCATGGCTGTGCCGTGTCGGGATAGTGCGCGGAATCAGCGCCCCTTGCGCAGCGCGTTGATGCTCTCCTGCACCATCTTCGACGCTTCCTTGATCGCCGCTTCCGGTGTGGCATTGCCCTTGACCACCTTGTTCATCGCGGTGGTGGCCGGCGACCACACCATGGTCATCTCCGCCCGGTTTGGCATGGGCTCGGCGCTGTTCAACTGGTCGTGGAAGGCATTGAGAACGACATCGCCGGTGATCCGCTTGTCCTTGTAGATCGCGGCATTGGTATGCAACTGGCGACCTTCCAGCGCCAGGATCAGGCCTGCTTCTTCCGAGGCGAGGAACTTGGCAAAGTCATACGCCGCTTCTTTCTGTTTGGAGCTGGCGGAGATATAGGCGCCCTCAATGGTCAGCCACGGTCGCATCGGTTTTTTTCCCGCCTCATCGATTACCGGAAGCATGGCCAG
Organism: Gammaproteobacteria bacterium; assembly: GCA_018813765.1. Classification (GTDB taxonomy): domain Bacteria; phylum Pseudomonadota; class Gammaproteobacteria; order Burkholderiales; family Gallionellaceae; genus Sideroxyarcus. The sequence continues at coordinate 302,306 of JAHJBC010000002.1, forward strand.
ACCAAAGTCTATGGATGGCGAAATCTCACCGATGAACCAGGGGCCGTTGAACACCATGGCCACCTTGCCCTCGTTGAACATCGAGGACACCAGCGTCTCGGACGGCTCGCTCGGCATGATGCCGTCCTGCTTGTACCACTTCATCATCTGCTTGATGGAAGCGACGGTCTCCTTCGAGTTCAGTACCAGCTTGCCGTTCTTGTCGAACACGCTGCCGCCGAAGGCGTTCATCAGCGCCGCGTGGAAATAGAAGTTGGTATACCAGTAGGCAAGGCCATAACGGCCGGAGTCGGCATGGGTCAGCGACTTGGCGAGCTTGACCATCTCGGTCGAAGTCTTCGGTGGCGTCTTCACCAGCGCCTTGTTGTAGATCAGCGTGATGCTCTTGTAGTTGAGCGGCAAGCCGAACACCGTGCCCTTGTAAGTCATCGCATCCATCATGCCGGGCAGGAACTGTTGCTGCGTCGCCTCATCCATGAAGAAGCCGATGGGTTCGACCGTCTTGCCCGATTCGATCCAGCCGCCCAGCCGGTCCTGCGCATAGATGAACACGTCCGGCCCCTTCCCCCTCGGTACCGAGGCGGTAATCTTGTCCGCGTAGGCATCGTAGGGGATGGCCAGTGTGGTCACCTTGGTTCCGGCCGTCCTGGACTCGTACAGTTTGGCGACCTTCTCGATGGCGTTCTTTTCCGCGCCGCGATAGGCGTGCCACAGCACCAGTTCGGCCGCCTGAGCCGCGCCGAATACGCCGGCCAGGAACAGGCCGCCGATGACCAGAATGATCCGCATTGGTTTATTCATCTTTTTCTCCTCGAAAAAACAGTTAACGCAAGCGCAACTCGGTGACCGGGTCGAACAGATGGATCGCCTCACACTTCAGGTGCATGGTGACGGTATCACCGGGGGATGGCAGGCGACCGTGGCTATGCAGTCGGCCGACCATGATCTGCTCGCCGACGCGGAAATGCAGGATGGCTTCGTGGCCCAGCAACTCGACCATCTCGACCTGCCCCTGCACCGCCTGGATCTGCGGCCAATCCACCTCGTGCGGCGCACCGATGTGTTCGGGACGGATGCCCAGCATCACTTCCTGCCCGCGCCGGGCTTGTGCCGCCTCCTTGAATTGCGCACTGACCGGCATGCTGCCGCCGAGCGAACTCAACGTGGCGCCGTCGTCGCCCAGGCGCGCATGCACGATGTTCATGTTGGGCGTGCCGATGAAACGCGCCACGAAGATATTGTCGGGCCGGTCGTACAGATCCATCGGCGAACCGCATTGCATCAGATTGGTGTCGCGCGGGTGCGCCTTGTCGCAGGCGCTCAGCACGGCGATGCGCTGCCCCATGGTCATGGCCTCGACCTGATCGTGTGTCACATAGACAGTCGTGGTGTTGAGCCTGCGCTGCAGCTTGCTGATCTCGGCGCGCATCTGCACGCGCAGCTCGGCATCCAGGTTGGATAATGGCTCGTCAAAAAGAAACACCGAGGGGTTGCGTACGATGGCACGGCCGAGCGCGACGCGCTGGCGCTGGCCACCGGACAGCGCCTTGGGCTTGCGGTCGAGCAGCTTGTCCAGTCCGAGCAGGTCGGCGGCATCCTGCACGCGCTTGCGGATATCGGCGTCGGGAAGCTTGCGTATCTTCAGGCCGAAGGCGATGTTGTCGTACACACTCATGTGCGGATACAGGGCATAGCTCTGGAACACCATGGCGATGTCGCGATCCTTGGGGTGGACATCGTTGACGACACGGTCGCCGATCCATAGCTCGCCGGTACTGATGGTCTCCAGCCCGGCGATCATGCGCAGCACGGTGGATTTGCCACAGCCGGACGGACCGACGAACACCATGAATTCGCCGTCGTTCACCGAGAAGTCGAGGTTCTTGATGATCTCGGTCTCGCCGAAACTCTTGCCGATCCTGTCGAAACGTATCGAAGCCATCAGTGTTCCGCCTTTCCCGAACCCGCACTCAGAATGCGCACCGACCTGGGGTCCATCGGTAACGTTATACGCCCTGTTGAAGATAACGATGCTTTCTTGTTCAAATCATCCATGAGCGGTTTTCCGTTCAACCACTCCGGCAGCATGAAGTCGGCAGCCAGTTCCCGGTCCTCGCGATTGACCAGCACCATCACGCTGTCGCCGCTCGCCGCATCGTGACGGAGATAGGCCAGCAGCGGTTCCTTAGGCCCGGACAACAACGTGTAATCGCCACGGCGCAGCGCCGGATGCTCCCGGCGGATATGCAGCAGCGCCTTGTAGTAGTCGCGCATCGCCTCGTCGCGCGCCTTGCCCTTGCCCGGGCGGATGTCGCGCTCGCCCCAGGGCATGTCGGTGCGGTTGAGCGGCCATTCGCTGCCGGCACGCGCGACCTCCTCGCCGTAGTAGATCACCGGCAGGCCGAGCGAAGTCATCTGGATGGCGGCGCAGATGCGGAACTTGTCCTTGTCGTTGCCCAGGTTGTACAACGCCATCGGTTCGTCGTGACTGGAAAGGTAATGCGCCAGCAGATAACCCTTGCGCACCTTGTGTCGCGAAGCGAGATAGCTGCCGTAGGCGACCGCCCGGCCGCGCCCATTCACGAACGCCTCGCAACTGCCCTTGAAACTGAAATCGAAACCGGCATCGATCTCATCCTTCTCGAAATAGGGATCGAGCGATTTCGCATCGCCACCCCAGTGTTCGGCCAGCAGGAAGAAATCCCTGCCAATCTCGGCGCGTGTGCGGCGCCTGTGCTCCAGCCAGAAATCGGTCGCTACATGCTTGTAAGTATCCAGCCGGAAACCGTCGACGCCTGCCTGTCTGGCAAGATCGATGTTGGCCTGCAACAGATAGTCCCTGACCTCGGGCAGCTCGGTCCTGAAATCGGGCAGGCCTCCTACGCGGCAGGTGACGGGATCCACTTCACAATTGCCTTCGCCGAAACGCAACCAGCTCTGCCCGTCCGAGGTGCGGCGCGACTCGTAGCCGGCGCCATAACCGGCATGGTTGTACACCACGTCAAGCAACACCTTGATGTTGCGCTTGTGCGCCTCGGCGACCAGCGTCTGCAAATCTCCCATCGCGCCGAAATGCGGGTCGAGTGCGTTGAAGTCGTCGATCCAATAGCCGTGGAAACCGCAGTGCCGGAACTCGGCCAGACCCAGTTTGGCAGGCGCGCTGGCATAAGGACACTGCGATATCTGTCGTTGCAGTGGGTTGATCCAGATTGCAGTGATGCCAAGATCGGCGAGATCGTCGAGCCGTTGCGCCAGCCCCTTCAGGTCGCCGCCATGGAAACCGCCGGGATTGCTGCGCTCTACGTTGCGGTTGTTCGAGTTGTCGCCGTCGGCATAGCGGTCGACGAGCACGAAATAGACCACGTCATCGGACCAGTCCGGCGCGGCAGAGGAGAGAGAAGGATGGAGCGACAGGGCAAGCAGGACGAGCAGCCAGACGCATGACGTGAGACGCCTTCCCACACGGGTTACGGTCATGCATGGTGAAACGTATTGCAAGAGTTGCATGCTTCTCCCTCATCTTTGGTACGTTGCCTCAGATGCTGCGCAATGCCTGGTCAATGCTCTTACATACTACTCATGCTACTGCACTTCCGGTGAAACTGAAGCGATTCTCTGCCCGAAGATGCACCTGCGTCAATATCACCTTGCCGGAAGAGATGACCTCACGGCAGGCAGGGACGATACTCCTCAATACTTCACCTGCACGCGATATGCCAGTTTCGCGCTGCCTTCCGCAGGCACGTTGACCTGCCACACCGCCGTGTTGCTGGCCGCCTTGCTGTGCTTGTGGTTCTCGCTGATGACCTTCCAGTCGCCGGGGATGGGTTCCTGTACCTTCACCACGACCGATTCCTTCTTCGCGTTCTTCAGCACGATCTCGAAGGCGCTCTCGAACATCGAATTGCCTTTGGCCGGGTTGGGCAGGCGTTTGAAATCAGTCTGCTTCTTGTCCGCTGTCACATCGAACGATTCGCCCAGCTTGAGGCGCACCTTCTCGTTCTTCGGCGTGTGGTCGATGCGGTCCTCGCCGACGAACTGGGCATTGCCCGCGCCGTCCTTCTTGTACACGCGGATCACCCCTTTGGGCAGCGGCATGCCGAGATGGCTTGCTTCCTTGTTGTCGAACTCGACGAACACCGCCACCTTCATCTTCTGTCCAAGGTCGCCGTAGCTGCTGCCGTAGTAGTAATTGGCGCCGCGCAACAGCAGCTCCTTGCGCGTGGGCACACCGGAAGCAGTGAGCAGCGAGACCTGCTTGGTCTGGTTCTCGGCGATGGTGGTGGGCCGGTCCAGCGTGTAGAGGTGATATTCCATCAGCGATTCTTCCGCCATGCTCGCGGCTGGCGCAGCCATGGCCAGCATCGCTTTCTCACGCCTGTCTGCGTAGCGCATCTCGTCCTGCACCCGGTTCACATCGCCCGCCACCAGTTGCAGTTTCGCGTTGTTATAACTCGCACCACTGGTGTTGGTCAGCGTCACCCAACCGGACAGGTCGAGCTTGTCGTCTGCCGTATTCAGCTCGGCGACGTAATCCGCCTTCCATGCCAGTCCGCCGGTGAGATAGGAAAGCTCCACTTCCTGCTGTGCCGCGCCACCGTTATTGAGCGACATCACCAGCGTGGGGCGGTCGCGCAGGTTCTCCGGCACATCGGGATAGACGATGCGTCCCGGCATGCCGGTCTCGATGCGGTTACCGATCTTCAGCACCACACCCTCGTTGGCCGACAGCACCAGCGCCTGCTCGGTGCTGTCGTTGCCGGTGGCGGGATTGGTGCGGACGACGCTGACGGTCTTGCCGACATATTTCTCCAGCAACTTGCCCGGTGTGAGCAGATCGAAATCGAAGTTCTGCTCGATGACCGACAACTTGCCCGGACTGCTCAGACTGCGCAGCAGTGCCGTCTCCGGTCGCATCCCCGCGCTCACATCGCGAAAGGCCAGCGCATTCTGCCCACTGCCCAGTTGCACCTTGCGCTGATCCTTCACCAGCGCAAGATCCTCGTTATAGATGGTGACGGCGACGCTTTGCTGGTCTTGCAACGTGCTGCGCAGTTCGTCGGCCTGTGCTGCGGGAATCGCAAGCGCTGCCAGCAGGAAGGCGGCGAGGATGGGGCGCTGGAATATCGGCATGAGTGTCTCCGGTTGGTTGGGGTTCGTCACGGTCACAGGATGCATCTTACGTGGCGCTCAGACAGATTCCAAACGTCGTTTATTCATGCTGTATATCAGATAGCGCCAGCAGACATATCCGGCGACTGCACCGCTGGCGATGCATCCGGGCAACATCGCCAGATACTGCTGCCAGAACACCGGGTTGAGTAACGACAGCCCTCTCCAGTCGATCAGGTTTGCCATCAGCAGACAGCTTGGCCCGACCGCCGTAAGCACCCCGCAGATCACAAAATACTGCCAGTGATGGAGCCTGTACTCGCGAGCGATGGCGATGCAAAGCGCATATGGGATCACCCCGGAGATCAGGGCGAACATCCAGACGGCGACGATCTCCAGCAACAGGTAGAGGGACTTGAACGAATGCCCCGTCAGCAACTGCGCCAGGACCGACATATCGAATCCGCTGTGCCACAGCAGAGTTACGACACGATCCACGGCCAGGACCAGGGGGAACATAAGCGCGGCAGCAAAAATGGCGAGCAGGAATGCCACGACCGCACTCTCGATCCCCGGTTTTGTCTTTTCCATACGATTCTCCTTATGTGATGTTTCTTTGCGAGACGTGTTCTGTCGATGGATGCAACCTCTTAGCACCGCCCGGACAGTGTTCCGGGCGGCGCCATCGATTACCGCATTAATCCTCTGTCTGCATCACGTTCAAGCGGTACCAGTCCATGCGGCGCGTCAGCACCATCACGGCGGCCAGCGCTGAGAACATGACCAGCGTGCCCATCAGCAAGGCGTTGTCCTCCGATTGCAGCACGCCGTACAACACGGCATACAGTAGTGCGATGCCGCCGGAAAAGGCCAGCGCAGGTTTACGGTTCTTCAGCACGCCCGCCAGATAGATGCCGATGAGTGCGGCACAGGCGGCTCCGGACGACACATAGGCAGCCAGGAACGGCATGTGTTCGGACAGGCTGATGATGAGCAGGAAAAACATCGCCATCGCCAGCCCCACCAGCAAATACTGCATGGGGTGGATGCGCAGGCTGCGCAGCACTTCGAACATAAAGAACGAGGTGAAGACCAGCACGACGAACAACACGCCGTATTTCACCGCACGTTCCGACAACAGGTAGACGTTGACCGGGTCGATGAAATCCACCGAGAAGGTCTCGGCGCAGCCCTCTTGTCCACCCGCATCGGTACTGTTGCGCGCCAGATTGGTCACCAGCCATTGCGCACTGAAACCCTTCTCGTCCACGGTGCGCGTGCGCGGCAGATAGCTGCCGCCGAAGGACGGATGTGGCCAGGAGGATGTGAGCGACATCTCGGTATTGTTGCCTGCCGGCGAGACGGACAGCGTGGTCATGCCTTGCAGTTCCAGCGGAAATTCAAAGTTGAGTACCTGCACCTCGGTCATATCCGGCGCTTTCATCAACACATGCATGCCGTTGCCCGCCATTGCACCGATGCTGCCCGGCGCGAACTCGTACTCCTTGTTATTCAGCGTCAACACTGGTGCGTTGCGGATACCGCGCGAGTCGCTCACCTTCATCACGAAATAGGAAGCCACGGGGATGATGTCGGCCAACGGCTTGTTGATGCCATAACCCTGCGGCACGACGATATCCCCCGACAGCTTGCTGTGCAGATTGAACAAGCGCGCCTGATAGATGCCCCGGCTTCTGCTCTCAACATCGGCATCGCCATCGATCTTCAGGCTGTGCGGCGCAATGACTGCCTCCTGCATGGCGGACTCGCTGAGGGTGACCCGCTCTACACCGTTGCTGTCCTTGGTGGTGTAGCGCTCGCGCAGTTTGTATTTGATCAACAGATAAGGCCCGGTGATGGTCTGCGGCCCGGAAGCGCTGCGCGCGATGTCCTGCTGTACCTGGTTCTGCAACATCTGGCGTTCGCTGATCTTGGACTGGATCATGCCCAGCGGGATCAGCAAAAGCAGCGCCAGCAGGCAGATCATCAATATCTTAAAAAAAAGCGGATTGCGTAACATGGTTGGCTCCTCGGCTTAACGGTTGGGTGAATGTTCGGGCTGGAATGCGGCACGGATAAGGATCAGCAGCATCCCGACCATCCCGGCAAGGACGCAGCCCAGATACACATCCTCGGTCCACGACACATGCAACCAGGGATTGGCATCGGTGAGCGGCAGGAAAGGACGCATGTCCGCATGCATCAGCGCATCCATCAGCACATGGCTGAAGGTGCCCAGCAGCGCACTCAGCCATGCCTGCAATGCCGAGATCGGCGCAGAAGCCAGCGCACTCCCGCCCAGCCGCTCATACACACGCCACGCCATGTGTATGCCCCGCCTGCCCCACATCGCCGTGGCCGCCGCAATACCCGCCGCCCCCAGAAGCGAATGCGTCGCCCCATGCAAAACCGCATCCCCCGCCAGCATGCGATACAGCGGCTCGATATCCATCGCCACATTCGCCAGTGCAAACGTGGAAAGACTGAATTGATTTGGCATCACCCCCTTGAGCAAAAGCCCGGGGCCGAAATGAAAAGGTGTGAACGGCATGGCAACCTCCTTTGGTGTTTGGGAGGTTTCAGAATGCCGGGGTTATGTGTGGGGACGATGCGGGGATTGTGTGGCGAATGTGTGGCGGCGGAAGACCTGTGGATTAGATTGGCTGCTGATCGGCCTGAACGGACATGGCTCTTAACGAATTCGTTGCCGCAAAGCGGTCATTGGCGAACTCACACAATCGACCCATTGCAGCCAGTCGCGAATTCCAAAAGCAGACTGTCTACACTCGGTCAGTCCACATCTGCGAGATTGAAGTAGCTCTTCATCCAGTCTCGCTCTGCGTTGGACGGGTCGTACTTGTAGCCGCTCTCAACTGGCTGCCAGTACCTCGGCTGATCGAGTAGGTCATTGAACGCAAGCTCCGCGGAGACATACAGGAGCCACGCTGCAATCCGAAGGAACCCCAGATTAACGTCCAGCGCTGCGTGGCGCTCGGTGTATTCTCGGACAGGCGTTACTGACTTATGGAGTTGGCCGATGTGGGCAAAGTTGTCGCTGAAATAGCCATACAACTGTCCGAACGGTGGTAGAGCCTTCTTTGCTGCAGCCATCGTTTTTGGTGACTGAAGCGTGTGGTTTTGGTATGACTGCAAGTCGCCGGGCTTCTGAAGCAAGTGAAGCGACGTGGATACCGCCTCAAGCATGGACCGAATAACGATGCCAGGTTGGAGTACGTAACCCATGCGCAACACTGCAACGGCGACGCCAAATGAGTTTGATGAATTCAGCAGTAGTTGGGCACACGCAATTCGTAGTTCATCCTCTCTTCGCATTGCGACCTTGAGCCCCGTGTAGAGCAAGCTACATGTCCTGCTTAGGAAGGCGCTGAGCTCGATGAGGTCCTTTTCGCACAGACGATCAAACGATGCCTCGATCTTGGGGCCGTCGCGACGAAGCTGATTGAGGAGCATATCCTCGGTGAAAACGACGAGTAACTTCTCCTGATGGTCAAGCAAGACGGACCCAATCCGTACTATTGGCGTGTTAACGGAGGTATTCTGCGCTGTAACGCGACGCGCTCGCTTCCGTATATTTGCGTGTTTGCGGCCCATGAATATGTACGCGTCCTAACGCCCAAGTTTACCGGCAGCAATGTGAAGCATTAATATCCGTGTCGAAAGCCGAATTAGGCATGGAGCATAGGTGACGGATATTGAACTCACGCGCCTTGCTTCTCCATGTCGATTAGATACCGAATAAATGCGGCACCCATGAATAATGCTAACTCTGCTTCTGGAAGGTTCGGACTTCCCGCTTTTGGATGCCCATGTCGAACGAGGGGCGCTGCATTTGAAAAGGCGAAGAGTTTCTCTAGCGCATCTACCAGTTGAGGCGAGTATTTTGTATTCTTGCGCATATGCTTCACTGCTTCACCTAGAGTGGATGCCTTTGGGAAGATAACTCTAGAAACGCTCTCCAACGCGCTGACGATCTCTTTGATGCTATTGGCTTCGTCAATCGGATGTTGGTGAAGGTATGTCAGTGCCTTTTGATAGTGAACTCTCGCGGCATCAAATCGATCCATAAGCATTGCTTCCGATCCGGCGAGTCGGTTCGCGAGTGCCTTTGGAACTTGGCGATAGAGTTCGGATTTGTCGCTAAGGGTCCAGCCAATGCCATCCTCTTGAAACAAGGCATTGACCTTTGTTTGATATTCCTTGAAAAATTCCGGGTCATCGAATGGGCCCTCAGCCTCCTTCTTGATCAGAAGTGCGCCAAGCAGTTCAACGAAGTCGAAGAACTCTGCCCACGGGCATTCCTTGATGTGAGCAATTAGCGCACCCCATGAGCTTTGATTGTCATAGTCCCATGGCTCCGCCTCATCACGGATGAGTGCAATAAATGCATTGTGAACATCGCTGGTTTCTAGTGGTTCCTTGCGGGCTCGGCGGCCTCCTGGATCAGTTCCCACAAAGGTGCCAAGGAAACCTTTGATAAACCCAATCCTTGTTGGACGTGGCGCATCTTCGAGTACAGGCGCTCGCTTGCCTTTACTAGCTTCAAGTCGTGCAGAGAATCTGCATAAATGTTGCCTTATTGATTGCCTAATGTAAGCGTAAGAGGGTGCGCGCTTTGACACAGTCCCTCTCGACTGACGGGTTGGGCATTTAGTTACAAACAAAAAACCTCTTGAACCCACGCATCATTAACAAAGGGGCCATGAATCGAAGCAAAACAACCTTTGCTTTCGCTAATATCTCTTTTTAAGTCAGTTGCAACCCAGTTGACCGTACAGATAACTTTGTTGGTTTCAAGAATTACGTCTTGAATGATGCCAATGTGGAAAATTTTTATTCCAGTTTTCCCTTGCCCTTTCATTCTTTTTATTGCAATTCGATCTCCCGGTTTCATCTTCTCAGCAAGAGCATATTGAGCTGGCTGATCTTTTTCTTCCCAGCCAAGCATCCAGTAACCGCCCTTAACAAATTTCTGGTCTTGGTGTTCAGTTCCGCCCCAAGATGCGCCAACAACCCAATAATTCATGGAAATCTCCTTATTGATGTGATGCCCAGCGACCGGAGGGAGCGAACTTGAGCGTAGGGTTAGGGCTGTTCATACAGTCCGAGGCCACAATTGGAACAGCAGCGCGTTGCTTGAAACTGTGGTTCTTGGTTGGAAAGAAACGGCTGACCGCAGCGGGGACAAGGAAAACGAACAACGCGAAATGCAGACCAACCCCAGAGCCCTGCCCAAATGACAGCGAGGGCGTCGAAAGCGACAGTGGGGTTTTCGATACCGAGCAATTTGATTGCGATAGCAATAGCTACAACTGCGGGGAAACCAGCAACAAGGCCGATGCTCGCAACAAGATGCCTGCGCCGATACTCGATCCACTGCTCTGGATATTTCATAGATTTAAAAGCCCTAACAGTTATTCACCAGACCCGCCGGACTGTACTATTGAAATTACTGTGGAAAGCATATTTTCGATAACCAATTGATTCATTGAAGCCCACCAAAATTATTGATCCTCTTATGGATAATAGTACGGCTGGGAGCGAATGTCTCGTTTTGGAAAGAAATGGGAAGGTCGGCTGATGGCACATTGCAGTAGCTCAAGTTGCGAAATTGCCTTCGCTAAAGCTGCCGTTCACGAAGGGCTGTTCCGGCCGACTATCCGACAGTACCCACCCCCCCTGCGCCGAAATGACAGCTTCCTCAAAACCCCGCAATGAATTCCGCAACGATCATCAAGCCCCAGCCAGCACCACCCTCGCCTCCACCCCGCCCTGCGGATGATTGCGCAGGCTCACTTCTCCCCCATGCAGTTCGACCACTTGCTTGACGAAGGGCAGCCCCAGCCCGCTGCTCTTGCGCTGCGTGCCGGGCCGGGCGAGGGAGTAGAAGCGTTCGAAGATGTGCGGCAGTGCGTAGTCGGGGATGCCGCTGCCGTGGTCGCGGAGGATGAGGGTGTGGTGTCTGTCGCTGCTTTCGAGTGTGAGTTCGATATGCCCGCCATCGGGTGAGAAGTCGATGGCGTTGGTCAGCAGGTTGGAGAGTGCCTGCCGCAGCAGGAAGGTTTCTCCATTCACTTTGGCGCCCGGTGCGATGCGGTTGTCGCAGGTGATGCGGTGTTGTTGCAGGGGGATGGCGAGGTCTGATACGACGGTGTCGGCAAGCTGGCGCAGGTCTATCGTCGCGATGTCTTCGAGTGCGGTGCGGTGTTCGACTTTGGCGAGGGCGAGCAGTTTGTCGAGCATGTCCTTGAGGCGTTGGCTTTGCTCGCGGATGTTGTGGGTGAAGACGGCGCGCTCGGCTTGCGGCATGTTTTCGTCGAGCAGTTCGGCGGAGCCGATGAGCGCGGTGAGCGGGCTTTTCATCTCGTGGGCGAGGTGGTGGACGTAGTTTTCCACGTATTCGCGGCCATCCAGTTTTTCGCGCATCTCGGCCAGCGCCCGGCCGAGTTCGGCCAGTTCGCCGCTGCTCATCTCCGGCAACTGCGCCTTCTTGCCCAGGCTGACCTCGCGCGCATAGCGGCGCAGCAGGCCGATGGAGCGCGTGAGCCACCAGGTGAACAGCAGCCCTATCGCCAGCGAGCCGCCCATCAGCCACCAACCCGCGCGTTCGATGCGCTGGCGGCTGCGGTCGATGAAGGGTTGCACGCTCAGCGTGGGTTTGGCGACGGTGAGCACGCCTATCAGCTTGTCCTGATGCAATATGGGCGCAGCCACATGCATCACCGCGCTGCGGTTGTCGTTGGGGTCGTCCTGTGTGCTGCGCACGCCGTAGCGGCCATGCAGCGTGAGATAGACATCGTTCCACTTCGAGTAATCCTGCCCCACCACCTTGCCCTCGGAGTCGTACACCACGATGCCGCGTGCGTCGGTGATGTAGACGCGCAGGTCCAGCGAATCCTTTTTGAAGCCCCAGATGTCGGCGTGCGGTTCGCGCGCCTGATAACGCTCGAATGCCGCAGCGAAGTGTTTGGTATCAAGCTTGCCGGAAGACTTGTCCTGCATCGCCATCTCCGCCAGCAGATGCGCGGTATCCACCAGCGTCTCCTCCATGGTCTGGCGCACGCCGGGTTTGACCTCTTGCGAGAAGCTGTTGAGCACGAACCACGCGGCGAGGCCGACGATAAGGAAGTAGCCGAGCAGGAGGCGGAGGGTGATGTTCATAGACGAAAATGCCGCGAAACACCTTGTAGGTGCGAATTCATTCGCACATCACACGTCATCCGTGCGAATAAATTCGCACCTACAATCCCCACATTGGAATATTCCGGGTTCACTGCCCCGCCCCGTTCGCCACGCTGTAGCCCATGCCGCGATGGGTGGTGATGGGATCGATGTCGTCGCGCACTGCCTTGAGCTTGGCGCGCAATGTCTTGATGTGCGTATCCACCGTGCGGTCGGAGGTATCCAGCGCATCGCGCCAGATGGCATCCATCAGCACATCGCGCGAATAGATGCGGCCCGCATGATCGAGCAACATCTTAAGCAGCAGATACTCATAGCGCGTGAGGTCGAGCAACGTCCCGCAGAAACGGATGCGCGCACTGCCCGCATCCACCTCGAACCAGGCCGCATTCGCGCTCACGCCGTTGCCTGTGCGACGTCGCAGGATCACCCGCACCCGCGCCACCACCTCGCGCGGAGAAAACGGCTTGGTCACATAATCGTCCGCGCCGATCTCCAGCCCCACGATGCGATCCACCTCGTCCGAACGCGCCGTGAGGAACAGGATGGGAATGTCGGTGAACTTGCGCGCCTCGCGGCAGACCTCGAAACCGCTCATGTCCGGCAAGCCGACATCCAGGATCGCCAGTGCATGCGCGCTGCTGCGCAACTGCTCCAGCCCCTCGCTGCCCAGCGTGCAGCATTGTGTGGCATAGCCTTCCGACTTGAGCGCGTAGGCGAGCACATCCGCGATGGGGGCTTCGTCTTCGATGATGAGGATGCTGGTTGGCACGAGGATTAGATAGATGGATGTTTCATAATGTTGCCTGGAATATTTTCGGCGCAATACCCGTTGGTCATTGCGCCCTATCGCTTCCGAACCTAATGTCGAAACAAGCTATGCCACCACACCCGCACTCGACACCACCAAGCATAGAAAAAGTTGAGGTGCTCACCAATGCACACTGTGTCACGATTTTGAGTTGTAGTGCGCGCGTATGCCCCCACGATTTTAATATTTGTTAAATCCACATAAACCTCAAAACGCTCTCTAGGCTCAAGCGCTGAGCTTCCCGCAAAAGTCGCATTTACTTGGTCTTGGCAACCTTCATTCTCAAAATAGTTTGGAAGTGAAAAAAACCCGCCATTACTCAACACAAAACCGTAGTCGTGTAGTTCAACCAAATGCTTGCTTTTATTTACGACAAACAATCCTTCACCCGGCGAACTGGGTGGACGGAAGCTTCCAAGCTTTACCAGAATCCTGTCTCGCCGATCAAGAAACTGCCAGAAGAAAGATTGAAGCCCGGTCAGAGCTGCCACGACAGCTCCCGCAAGCGTTATCCATTTAATTAGCTCATCCATATTCGGGCAATTTGCTCGTTGAAAAACGATGCTGAATTCGCCCCCTACCCCGCCAGCCCCACGTACACGTTCTGCACGTCATCGTCCTCGTCGATGGCTTCGAGGAAGGCTTGCACTTCTTCGAGCTCGGCTTCGTTGGCGATGGTGACGGGGTTCTTGGGGCGGTAGCCGATCTGGGCGGAAACGACGGTGAAGCCCTGCGCGGGTAGCGCCTTGCACACGGCGTCGAGATCGGTGATCTCGGTGATGAACAGGGTTGCGCCTTCTTCGGCTGGTTCGAGGTCTTGCGCACCCGCTTCGATGGCGGCGACTTCGGGGTCTGCATCCTTGGAATCCGGCGTCGCTTCGATCATGCCAACATGGTCGAAGTCCCAGGAAACCGATCCCGGAGCGCCGAGCTGGCCCTTGCGGAACAGTACGTTCATGCTGGACTTGGTGCGGTTGATATTGTCGGACAGGCATTCGACGATGACGGGTACGCGGTGCGGGGCGAAACCTTCGTATACGAGGCGCTCCAGTTGCGCGCCGCCGTCGAGCAGTCCGGCGCCCTTCTTGATTGCGCGATCCAGCGTGTCTTTGGGCATGGAGGCCTTCTTGGCCTGTTCGACCACCAGGCGCAGGCGCGAATTCGAGGTTGGGTCCGCCCCGCCTTTGGCGGCGACCATGATCTCCTTGGCGAGTTTGCCAAAAACCTTGCCCTTTGCGTTCGCTGCGACTTCTTTATGCCTGGCTTTCCACTGTGCGCCCATGTCTGTTCTCTTGTGTTGGTTGATACAAAAACCCGAGGACGCATCTTGCCTTAAGTGGGGTGAGGGTTCAATCTCGAATGCGCGCCATTGCTTCGCTGCATTCAACCCAGATGATCCAGCCCGTCATTCCCGCGTAGGCGGGAATCCAGTTTATTGAAGAATCCCGCGTAGCGGATCCATGCCAAGGTTCTGTCCGCTTCGCGGGTTGAATATTCTTGCTGGATTCCCGCCTACGCGGGAATGACGTTAATCCCTATCGCCGTTCGCCACATCCTCCACCACCTGCAGGAACGCATCGCCATACTTCGCCAGCTTGGCCTGCCCCACGCCGCTTATCTGCCCCATCTCGTCCAGCGTGTGCGGTTTGCGGTTGAGTATCTCCAGCAGGGTGCTGTCATGGAAGATGACGTAGGGCGGCACGCCCTGCTCGCGCGCGAGTTCGGTGCGTTTGGCTTTGAGGGCAAGCCACAGGGGATCTTCATTGGCTCCGGCGAAGGGTTGTTTGCGGCGCGCGTCGCGTTCGGCTTTGGTGGCTCTGCCGCGCTTGACCGGCTCGGCATCGCGGCGCAGCCAGACTTCCTGTTCGCCCTTCAACACGGGACGCGCGGCTTCGGTGAGTTTCAGTCCGCCGTAACCTTCGATATCCACGTTGATGAATCCGGCAGCGACCAGTTGCCGATAGACGCTGCTCCATTGCTGTTGCGCAAGCTCCTTGCCGATGCCGAAGACGGAGAGTTGCTGATGGTTGAACTGTTCGACCTTGGGCGACGGCTTGCCCAGCAGCACTTCGATGAGATGCACAACGCCGAAACGCTGCCCGGTGCGATAGACGCAGGACAGCGCCATCTGCGCGGCTTTGGTGGCGTCCCAGGTATCCACGGGCGACAGGCAGTTGTCGCACTCGTTGCAGTCGCCGGGATGTTCTTCGCCGAAGTAGCGCAAGATGGTCTGGTGGCGGCAGGCGGTGGATTCGCAGAAGCCCAGCAGCGCATCGAGCTTTTGCAGTTCAACGCGCTTGCGTTCTTCGGGCGCATCGCCGGACAGCAGCATCTGGCGCATGGACACGACATCGCCCAGACCGTAAGCCATCCAGGCATTCGCTGGCAGGCCGTCGCGGCCTGCTCTACCTGTTTCCTGGTAATAGCCTTCCATGCTCTTGGGCAGGTCAAGGTGGGCGACGAAGCGCACGTTGGGCTTGTCTATGCCCATGCCGAAGGCGACGGTGGCGACCATGATGACGCCTTCTTCGCGCAGGAATTTTTTCTGATTCTTGCTGCGTACCGCGGCATCCAGTCCGGCGTGATACGGCAAGGCATCCCAGCCCTGTTCCTTGAGCCAGGCGGCAGTCTCCTCGACTTTCTTGCGCGACAGGCAATACACGATGCCCGCGTCGTTGGGATGTTCGGTTTCGAGAAAGGTCTGCAATTGTTTGCGCGCGTTGTCCTTGAGCGTGACTCGGTAGCGGATGTTGGGGCGATCGAAGCTGGAGACGAATTGCTGTGCCTGTTCCAGCGCCAGACGTTCGATGATTTCATGCCGCGTCGGTACATCCGCCGTGGCGGTGAGCGCGATGCGCGGTACGTTGGGAAAACGTCCGTGCAGGATGGTGAGCTGGCGGTATTCCGGACGGAAGTCGTGCCCCCATTGCGAGACGCAGTGCGCTTCGTCGATGGCGAACAGGGCGATGTTGTTGTCCTGATTCAGGCGCTCCAGCAGGTTCAGGAATCCTTCGGTCAGCAACCGTTCCGGCGCAACGTACAACAGTTTCAATTCGCCGCGCATCAATTGCCGCGAGACTTCACGTGCCTCTTCGGCATCCAGGCTGGAATTGAGGAACGCGGCCGGTACGCCGAGCTGCTTGAGGGCATCCACCTGGTCCTGCATCAGCGCGATCAAAGGAGAGACCACAATGCCGACACCGGGCCGCAACAGCGAAGGGAGCTGGTAACACAGCGACTTGCCGCCGCCCGTGGGCATCAGCACCAGCGCATCGCCGCCCGCGACCACATGCTCGACGATGGCCTGCTGCGCACCGCGAAATGAGGTGTAACCGAAGGTGTCGCGCAGAATTTGTTGGGGGGAATACGTTGTCATTTTATCCTGCGTTATCCCTGCAGCAGGGCTGCAGGGAAGCAACACTTCACCTCACCGGCAAAAACAATTTAAGCGGATCGTCCACAAACGCCTCGAAACCGAAATGCGCATAAAAGGCGGCAGCTTTATCGTCTATTGCATCGACAAACAAGCCTACAACGCCTGCGTGCTCGTGTATCAGGCGCACCCGTTCAAGCGCATCCACCAGCAACAGTTCGCCCAGCCGCTTGCCTTGAAACCGGATATCCACAGCAAGGCGGCCAAGACGGATACCGGGAATCATGCGCGGCAGCTTCTTGCGGCGCGCTTGCTGCAATGGTTTGGTATCTACTTCGGTAAGGGTGAGCGCGTAGTAACCGCAGATACGGTATGGCGCTTCATCAAGAACTGCGACGAATGTTTTGGAAAGACCTTTTTCCTGATGTTGGCGTGCGATGTGGCGCAGCCAGTCGTTCAGTTCTGGTCGGCCACAATCGAAGTCCAGGCGATCATGGCTTCCAGTTAAAGGCAGAATCAGCATTGGCGCGTTTGGCTTTCTGATAATGCTTCGTTGCTGACTTCAGACGTGCATTCGGCTTGGGCGGATTTTCCAGCAAGTCGAGCAAACGCTCGCTGTCGCGTTTTGACAGCCGAACAGTCTGCTCGCGTTCGATAACGGAATGGGCTTCTTTCAATGCCGACTGCACCAGAAACTGGTTGATCGTGGCACCGCTCAACTCGGCTGCACGGCACAGAGTTTCATACACGTCATGCGACACGCGCGCGCCGATGCGGTCTTGCTTGGCTACGACAGTTTCCATGACTACCTCACATCAAAGGATTTTTCCATACGTTCAAAGTCTAACAGTGTCGCCAAAATGGCGCAACGGCGATGCACGCCAGCCAGGATGCCCAGATGTAATGTAGCCTAATCAACTTGCGCCGCGTTCTTCCATGCAGCCCCAATGGTATGATTTGGCCGAAATCTCCAATGTGAACTTGATCCAGAAAGGTCATTGATGAGCATCCGCACCGTTTCTACCCAGCCCTTCCCCGACCAGAAGCCCGGCACCTCCGGCTTGCGCAAAAAAGTCCCGGTGTTCCAGCAGCCAAACTATCTTGAGAACTTCGTGCAGTCCATCTTCGACAGCGTGAACGCTCCGGCGGGTGCGACGCTGGTGCTGGGCGGCGACGGGCGTTATTACAACCGCGAGGCGATCCAGATCATCCTGAAGATGGCGGCGGCAAACGGTTTCGGCAAGGTGATGGTGGGACAAGGCGGCATCCTTTCCACTCCGGCGGCCTCCTGCGTGATCCGTAAGCACAAAGCCTTCGGCGGCATCATCCTTTCCGCGAGCCACAACCCCGGCGGCCCCAAAGAAGACTTCGGCATCAAGTACAACAGCGGCAACGGCGGCCCCGCCACCGAGACCGTGACCGAGGCGATTTTTGCGAAGAGCAAGGCAATCACCAGCTATCGCATCCTCGATGCGGCGGATATTGCGCTGGACCAATTGGGCGAGTCCATGCTCGGCGACATGAAGGTGCAGGTGTTCGACCCAGTGAGCGACTACGCCGAACTGATGGAATCGCTGTTCGATTTCGCGGCGATCCGCAACCTGTTGCAGGGCGGATTCCGCATCAAGTTCGACGCTATGCACGCAGTGAACGGCCCCTACGCGAAGGATATCCTGGAAACTCGTCTCGGCGCGACTGCGGGCAGTGTGATGAATGCCATACCGCTGGAGGATTTCGGCGGCGGGCATCCCGACCCCAACCTGACCTACGCGCACGACCTGGTCGAGATCATGTTCGGCGCGGATGCGCCCGATTTCGGCGCGGCATCCGATGGCGACGGCGACCGCAACATGATTCTGGGCAAACGCTTTTTCGTGACGCCCTCGGACAGCCTCGCCTTGATCGCGGCCAATGCCACATTGGTTCGCGGCTACGCAAAGGGATTGGCGGGTGTGGCACGCTCGATGCCCACCAGCGCGGCAGTGGATCGCGTGGCCAAAGCATTGAACATCCCCTGCTTCGAGACCCCGACCGGCTGGAAATTCTTCGGCAACCTGATGGATGCGGGCAAGGTCACGCTGTGCGGCGAGGAAAGCTTCGGCACCGGCTCCAGCCATGTGCGCGAAAAGGACGGCCTGTGGGCGGTGCTGTTCTGGCTGAATATCGTCGCCGCACGCAAACAGTCGGTGGAAGAGATCGTGCGCGGGCATTGGGCGAAATACGGCCGCAACTTCTATTCGCGCTACGACTATGAGGGGTTGCCGACGGAGGCCGCGAACGGCGTGATGCAACACCTGCGCGACAACTTCGCCACGCTCACAAAACAACAGTTCGGCAAGTACACCGTGCAGACCTGCGACGACTTCAGCTACACCGACCCGGTGGACGGCAGCGTGAGCAAGGGCCAGGGAATACGCATCCTGTTCAGCGACGGCTCGCGCATCATCTTCCGCCTCTCAGGCACGGGCACCGAAGGCGCTACATTGCGTGTGTACCTTGAAGCTTATGAGGCGGATGTCTCGCGTCATCATCTGGACGCGCAGGAAGCACTGAAGGAATTGATCCGGATCGCGCTGGATATCTCGGAACTGCAGACGCGCACGGGGCGCGATCAGCCGACAGTCATTACTTGATCTTGCCTGTTGGCGGCGTTGCGGCTGCCACACCCGAGGCCGTTGCAGCCCCATCCCCGCCGACCACCTGAAAGAACATTTCGCCCTGCCTGACCATGCCGAGCTCGCTGCGCGCGCGCTCTTCGAGGGCATCGGTGCCGCGTTTGAGATCGCGCACTTCGGCATCCAGTGCCGCGTTGCGCCTTTGGGTCAGTTCGTTGGATTGTTTCTGGGCCTCGACCTGCTTGCCCACTTCCCACACCTTCAGCCAGCTACCCTTCCCCAGCCAGAGCGGATATTGCAGCAGCAGGAGAAGGGCTAACAGGATGTAGGTGACGACACGCATCAGGATGTCCCTAACAATCCAATTTTCGTCGCCATGCTGCGTTGCTCACAAAAAATTGCTCCTTGCATATGCGCCATCGACACGTTACTGCGAAGCAGCCGTTTGCGGGAGATGGCGCTGGCGGTCATTCCCGCGCCAGACGGCTCCGCCGCACCGTGTCATGACCGCATATGCGGCGTCGCAATTTTTCGCTCGCGCCTTGCCTGGCTTAGAAACTTGAATTCCTAGCAACATCCTTTACCCAAGCTGGTAATAAGCCCCGCGTCCCGGATAGGATGCGCTGTCACCGAGGTCTTCTTCGATACGCAGCAACTGGTTGTACTTCGCCATGCGGTCGGAGCGGCACAGCGAGCCGGTCTTGATCTGCAGGGCGTTGGTCGCCACGGCCAGGTCGGCGATGGTGGAATCCTCGGTCTCGCCGGAGCGGTGGGAGATGACGGCAGTGTAACCGGCGCGCTTGGCCATCTCGATGGCGGCAAAGGTCTCGGTCAGGGTACCGATCTGGTTCACCTTGATCAGGATGGAGTTGGCGATGCCGCGCTTGATGCCTTCGCTCAGGATCTTGGTGTTGGTCACAAAAATATCGTCGCCGACCAGTTGGATCTTGCCGCCAAGACGGTCGGTCAGCAGTTTCCAGCCGTCCCAGTCGTTCTCGCTCATGCCATCCTCGATGGTGATGATGGGATACTTGTCCACCCAGGTCGCATACAGATCGACCATTTGCGCGGATGTCAGCGTCAGGCCGTCTGCCTTCAGGTGGTATTTGCCGTCCTTGTAAAACTCGGAGGCAGCAGGGTCCATGCCGATCATCACATCGGCGCCGGGCACATAGCCGGCAGCCTCGATGGCTTCGACGATGACTTTCAATGCACCTTCGTTGGAACCCAGCGCTGGCGCAAAACCGCCCTCGTCGCCAACCGTGGTCGGCAGGCCTTTCTTGTGCAGGATGGACTTCAGCGCATGGAACACTTCTGCGCCGCAGCGCAATGCCTCGCGGAAACTCTGTGCGCCGACCGGGATGATCATGAATTCCTGCATGTCGGCTCCGCCGGTGGCATGCGCGCCGCCGTTGATGACGTTCATCATCGGCACCGGCATCTCCATGCGCGCTGCGCCGCCGAGGTAGCGATACAGCGGCAGGCCGCTCTCTTCCGCAGCGGCACGTGCCACAGCCATCGATACGGCGAGAATGGCATTCGCACCCAAGCGCGATTTGGTATCGGTACCGTCCAGCTCGATCATGGTCTGATCGATGAATGCCTGGTTCTCTGCATCCAGCCCGATGATCGCTTCGGCGATCTCGGTGTTCACGTTCTCGACCGCCTTCAGCACGCCCTTGCCCAGATAGCGCTGCTTGTCGCCGTCGCGCAATTCGATCGCTTCCTTTTCGCCGGTGGAGGCGCCGGAAGGCACGGCCGCGCGGCCCATCACGCCCGATTCCAGCAGCACGTCCGCTTCCACGGTGGGATTGCCGCGGGAATCCAGTATCTCGCGCGCGATGACATCAACGATTGCACTCATGATTATTCCTTCGATTAATTACTTTTGAGGTTAACGTTTTCTTCGATAAAACCCTGCTGCTTCACCAACGTGTCCAGCGCCTTCAATGTACCCAGCATTTGTTGCAGATGTCCCAGCGGGAATGCATTGGGACCATCCGACATCGCTTTCGCCGGATCCGGATGCGTCTCCATGAATATGCCGGAGATGCCCGCCGCCACCGCCGCGCGCGCCAGAACCGGCACAAACTCGCGCTGACCGCCGCTGGAGGTTCCCTGTCCGCCGGGCAATTGCACCGAATGCGTGGCATCGAACACCACCGGACATCCGGTATTGCGCATCACTGCCAGCGAGCGCATGTCCGACACCAGATTGTTGTAGCCGAAAGACGCCCCGCGCTCGCACACCATGATGGTGTCGCCGCCGCTCACTTCGCGCGCCTTGTCCACCACGTTCTTCATGTCCCACGGCGACAGAAATTGCCCTTTTTTGATATTCACCGGCTTGCCGGACTTGGCCACGGCATGGATGAAATCGGTCTGGCGACACAGGAACGCCGGTGTCTGCAGCACATCGACCACGGCCGCCACCGGCGCAATCTCGTCTTCGTCATGCACATCGGTCAGCACCGGCACGCCGATCTGCGTTTTGACCTTTTCCAGAATCTTCAGCCCTGCTTCCATGCCGAAGCCGCGAAAAGTCTTGCCCGAGCTGCGATTGGCCTTGTCGTACGAAGATTTATAGATGAACGAGATGCCGAGCTTCTGGCATATCTCTTTCAACTGGCCCGCGGTATCCAACGCCATCTGTTCCGACTCGATCACACAGGGACCGGCGATCAGGAACAGCGGCTTGTCCAAACCCACTTCGAAGTTACACAGCTTCATGCTGCTTCCTTACGCTTGACCGCCGCTTCGACATAAGCCTTGAACAACGGATGTCCTGTGCGCGGCGTGGAGGTAAACTCGGGGTGGAACTGCACGCCGACGAACCAGGGATGCATGCTCTGCGGCAATTCCATCATCTCCGGCAGATCCTCCGAAGGTGTGCGCGCGGAAATGATCAGGCCGGTCTTCTCCAGCGCGGGAACGTAATGGTTGTTCACTTCATAGCGATGGCGGTGACGTTCGTTCACTTCGTCGCCGTAGATGCGTTGCGCCATGGTGTTGGGCTTGACCGGGCAGCGTTGCGAACCGAGGCGCATGGTGCCGCCCATGTCGGAATCGGCGCTGCGCTTGGCGACCTTGCCGTCGCGATCCAGCCACTCTGTGATCAGCGCAACTACAGGGTGTTCGGTTTCCAGATTGAATTCGGTACTGTTCGCATCACCCATACCCGCCACATGACGCGCATACTCGATGACTGCGAGTTGCATGCCGAGACAGATGCCGAGATAAGGGACCTTGTTTTCGCGCGCATAACGGATGGCTGCGATCTTGCCTTCCGTGCCGCGCACGCCGAAGCCGCCGGGCACCAGGATGGCATCGAGATGCTTCAGGCAAACCGTACCCTCGTTCTCGATGACTTCGGAATCCAGATATTCGATGTTCACGCGCGTGGCGGTATGGATACCGGCATGGCGCAAAGCCTCTATCAGCGACTTGTACGATTCGGTGAGGTCGACATACTTGCCGACCATGCCGATGGTGATCTCGTGTTGCGGATTGTCTTGCGCCTTGATCAGGTTCTGCCATACGGACAGGTCGGCAGGCGGTGCATTTAACGCCAGTTCCTCGCAGATGATGCGATCCAGCCCTTGCTCGTGCAACATCTGCGGCACTTTGTAGATGCTGTCCGCATCCCACATCGAGATCACGCTGTCTTCGCGTA
Organism: Gammaproteobacteria bacterium; assembly: GCA_018813765.1. GTDB lineage: Bacteria > Pseudomonadota > Gammaproteobacteria > Burkholderiales > Gallionellaceae > Sideroxyarcus. The sequence goes on from JAHJBC010000002.1 coordinate 325,090, forward strand.
CGTTGGCGAACAGCGATATCTTGGCGCGCTCGTCGTCCGGAATGCGGCGATCTGCACGGCACAGCAGCGCAGTCGGGAAGATACCGATCTCGCGCAGTTTCTGCACGCTGTGTTGTGTCGGCTTGGTCTTCAACTCGCCTGCGGTCGCGATCCAGGGAACCAGCGTGAGGTGGACATAGGCCACCTGGTGTCGCCCCATGCGCAGACCCATCTGACGCGCCGCTTCGAGAAAGGGCAACGACTCAATGTCACCCACCGTGCCGCCAATCTCGACGATGGCGACATCCACCTTGCCATCATGCGAAGCCGCCGCGCCGCGTTCGACGAATGTCTGGATCTCGTTAGTGATGTGCGGGATCACCTGCACCGTCTTGCCCAGATACTCGCCACGGCGCTCCTTGCGGATCACGCTTTCGTAGATCTGTCCGGTGGTGAAGTTGTTGGCCTTGCGCATCTTGGCCGAGATGAAACGCTCGTAGTGCCCCAGATCCAGATCGGTTTCGGCACCGTCTTCGGTAACGAAAACTTCACCGTGCTGGAACGGGCTCATCGTGCCCGGATCGACGTTGATATAGGGGTCCAGCTTGAGCATCGTGACCTTGAGGCCACGCGACTCGAGGATGGCCGCAAGTGAAGCGGCGGCGATGCCTTTTCCAAGGGAAGAGACAACGCCGCCGGTAATAAAGATGTACTTGGTCATGGACGGCGATTGTAACGCAAACAACCATCCCCTCCAAGGAAGAGGCGCAAAGCCCAAGGGCATTGCTGCTGATTGGAGGTAGATTCAAACGCTAAAAACAACAAAGCCATCACGAGGAGGGCTTTGTTGTTTGTAAGGAGTCCGATGACCTACGTTAAACCCACAAATAAAAAACCCCCAAGTTTTCACCTGGGGGTTTCTTATTTGTAAGGAGTCTGACGATGACCTACTTTCACATGCGGATGCACACTATCATTGGCGCGAAGTCGTTTCACTGTCCTGTTCGAGATGGGAAGGAGTGGGGCCAACTTGCTATGGTCGTCAGACATAACTGTTATCAATCG
>JAHJBC010000003.1 GCA_018813765.1 Gammaproteobacteria bacterium
CCATCATCTTGACCCCATCATCTTGACCCCATCATCTTGACCCCATCATCTTGACCCCATCATCTTGACCCCATCATCTTGACCCCATCATCTTGACCCCATCATCTTGACCCCATCATCCTGACCCCATCATCCGAGTTGGTGGAAATTTTCCAGCGGTAGCCATTCGGGCATATATCCTTATCGTCCGTCGCAGTTCCTTCGTCCGTGCTTCCTGGCACATCTGGCATCAACACGAAACGATAGATGACCTTGACCTTGTAACCTCCCACTTCCACCAGCACGGTGGCGCTGTCGAGGCCTTCGTAGGTGTAATCGGTGGAGTAGTATGCCCCGCTATTTGGTCCAAGCTTCATCTCTCCATGCTTTGGTGCCTGCGACAGGGTCATCTTGGCAGCCTTAAAGATAAGTAAGAAGTCCGCTCGTTTATTTATCACTTGGTGCTCAACCTCTTCAAGGTAGGCAATTGCAGATAGAACCGGGCTAAATGCATTCACTGCCGATAATTTCGATTCCAATCTATTCTCGATCGGATGGCAGACACCAATGGCTCGTACTGTATCCTGCCCTACAGGCTGTGCAGCAGCTTGGGCAATGATGATCGGTGTGTACTGCGGCGGAACATCTGGCATATCCATGAACAGCATGGTCAATTCTCCTTGTTCAAATCCGAAGCTGGATTGTACTTCTGCCGCTATCGACTGTGCGGTCGCAGTCATGCCAGTCAGGCGGCTGGCGGTGTTTGCGCCACTGGCCGCTTCCGCCAACAGGTTGTCAGGCAAGTTCACGATGTCCGGTCTGCTGATATCGATGTGGAAGTGGTTGTAATGTGTGGTCTTTGGCGCCGCCTGGATTCCCAGTTTATCAAGCACCCGGTTGATGCCGTCATACGGATTGGGTGTCGAGACATCGGACGGTGCCTTGCCGCCGATATAGACATTCGACACCATGCCGCTGCCAGCGCCGAACAGGGCTTTAAGCGTTGCCTGATCCTGCCCCGGATTCTTGATGAATTGTGCCAGGTCGTCCCAGGTACCGTTGCCGTTGGCCACCCCGTTCACCGAATCGTCCCGGAAAAAAGGGGACGGATTTATTTTCCCGCTGCACATCATCCGCTCTCAAATCCCCCCCACCCCCCTTTTCTAAAGGGGGGGCTATTGCCTCACCGCTCCAGATTCAATTCCTGCATCAACTGCACCGCCAGTTCCTCGATGGATTTCGAGGTGGTGTCGAACCACTTGATGCCTTCGCGCTTCATCATCTTTTCCGCCTCCCCCACTTCGTAGCGGCAGTTCTCCAGCGACGCATATTTGCTGTTCGCCCGCCGCTCGTTGCGAATGAGGTTCAGTTGTTCGGGGGCGATGGTGAGGCCGAACAGTTTGTCGCGGAAGGGCAGCAGCTTGGAAGGCAGGCAGCCGCGTTCGAAGTCTTCCGGGATCAGCGGATAGTTGGCGGCCTTGAGCGAAAATTGCAGGGAGAGATACAGGCTGGTCGGCGTCTTGCCGCTGCGCGACACCCCGACCAGGATGATGTCGGCGTTCTTCAGGTCGTTGTCCGACACGCCGTCGTCGTGCGCCAGCGCGAAGTTGACGGCGGCGATGCGCGAGTTGTATTCGGGATTGGCCTGGCTGTGCGAGCGGCCCACGGCGCGCGAGTAGCGGCAGCCCAGTTCCTGTTCCAGCGGCACGATGAAGGCATCGAACAGGTCGATGAACAGCGCATCGGCCTTGTGCAGCAGGGCGCTGTATTCGGTATTGGTCAGGGTCATGATGACGATGGGTCGCGCCCCTTCGCTGCGGCCGACTTCATTGATGCGCGAGACACAATCCCCGACCTTGTCTGCGCTGTCGAGAAAGGGGAAGCGCAAATGACGGAATTCGATGCCCTCGAACTGGGCGAGCAGGCCATGCCCCAGGGTTTCCGAGGTGATGCCGGTGCCGTCGGACACGTAGATAACAGTGCGTTTTTGAGTCGTCATTCCATCTCTCTGCGATCAGCCCGCGAAGCAGGCCAGGTTTTGTGTGTTGCACACCCAGGCCTTGGCGTAGACCAGCGCAAGCCACAGCCAGAACAGGGTAAGAAATGCCACCAGCCCGATGTGCCGGTCGGCGACGAAGCCGGGCGTGACCCTGCGGACCACTCTGCAAACGGGGGTCGTGACCACCCGCAGCATGCGGTACACCACATTGCCTTCCTTCGCCCTGCCCGCCAGCAGCCCCACCAGTCCCTGCGCCAGCAAGGCCAGCGCGGCGACTTCCACCAGCGCTTTCAGTACGCTGACGACAAACAGTTCGGGAGATTGCATGGTTGGCGATCCGGATCGGTAGGGGGCGGATATTATCATCGCGCGACGAGCTCCCCATCCATCACCGGGTGCGGGACGATTCCGCCACTGTCTGTTCGCCGCCTTGCAGTTTCGGGTAGCGCACATAGTCGACCAGTTCCTGCACCGACTGCGGCGGCGGGCGGGTCAGCGCGCTGCCGAGGATCACCCCGGCGAAACCGACCGGGATGCCGAAGATGCCTGCGGCGATCGGGTTGATGTCCCACCACAGCGGCGCGTTCACGCCGAAGAACGGGTAGGTGACCAGCATGTAGTACATGCACACGCCCAGTCCGCTCAGCATGCCGACGATGGCGCCGCTCTTGTTGGCGCGTTTCCAGAACACGCCCAGCACCAGCGCCGGGAAGAACGCGGAACCGGCCAGCGAGAACGCCGCACCCACCATGAACAGGATGTCGCCCGGTTTGAGCGAGGTGACATAGGCAGCGCAGATCGCCACGACCAGCAGCAGTCCCTTGGAGATGGCCAGGCGGCGACCGGTCGGCGCGTCGGGATTGATGATCTTGAAGTACACGTCGTGCGACAGGGCGTTGGCGATGGTGAGCATGAGGCCGTCGGCGGTGGACAGCGCGGCGGCCAGACCGCCGGCCGCCACCAGCGCGGTGACCACATAGGGCAGACCCGCGATCTCCGGCGTCACCAGCACGATCAGGTCGCCGCCGATGGTGACTTCCGCCAGTTGCACGATGCCGTCCATGTTGATGTCGGTCACGCTCATCAGCGCCTTGTCCACCGTGCCCCAGGCCGAGACCCAACTAGGTAATTCGGCGAAGCTCGAACCGACCAGCAGCGTGTACACGTCGTACTTGGCCAGCACCGCCAGCGCCGGCGCGGTGATGTAAAGCAGCGAGATGAACAACAGCGACCAGAACACCGACATGCGCGCCTCCTTCACCGAAGTGGTGGTGTAGAAGCGCATCAGGATGTGCGGCAACGCGGCGGTGCCCACCATCAGGCAGAGCACCAGAGCGAGGAAATTCTTGCGCTTGTTGTCGCGTGTCTCCTCGTCGGCGCCCGAAAAAGGTTCGGCGTGTGGCGGGATCGGCAATGCCTTGAGGCGGTCGGCTTCGGCCTCCGCTTGCCAGGTCCTGCGCGCGGCGACGACATCTGCCGGGATAGCGGCCAGTTCCTGTTCGGCTTGCGCGATCGCGCCCGCATCGGGACGGGCTTGCGCCTTCAATGCGGACACCCGTTGTGACAACCGCGCCCGCTCTTCCGCCAGCCAGGCTGCGCCATCCTTTTCCAGTGAACGCAGCCCGGCCTCGGTCTCGGCCTGCCGCAGTTTGAGCAGAGCGCGCACTTCAGCCTCGCGCGCGCCTTCCGGCGTCCCGGCGTCGTTCAACACCTGCTCGCGCGCGCTGACCTGCTCCAGCACATAGCCGTAGGCGATCTGCGGCACCGGATTGCCGGTGTGCTTCACCGACAGCCAGATCACCGGAATCAGGTAGGCCACGATCAGGATCACGTACTGCGACACCTGCGTCCAGGTCACCGCGCGCATGCCGCCGAGAAAGGAGCAGAACAGGATGCTGCCGAGGCCGACGAACACGCCGACGCCGAAATCCAGCCCGGTGAAACGGCTGACGATCAGGCCCAGGCCGTAGATCTGCGCGATGACATAGGTGAATGAACACAGGATGGCGGCGAACACGCCGATCATTCTGGGTGTATCGCCGCCGTAACGCGCGCCGAGGAAATCCGGCACGGTGTACTGGCCGAACTTGCGCAGGTAGGGCGCGAGGAACAGCGCCACCAGACAGTAGCCGCCGGTCCAGCCCATGACGAAGGCCAGTCCGTCGTAGCCCGACACATACAGCGTGCCGGCCAGGCCGATGAAGCTGGCGGCCGACATCCAGTCGGCGGCGGTCGCCATGCCGTTGAACAGCGCCGGGATGCGGCGCCCGGCCACATAGTATTCGGCGACATCGGAGGTTTTGGACAGGATGCCGATGCCCGCATACAGCGACACGGTCACGCCGAGGAAGATGTAGCCGAGTACCCGGTTGGGCACGCCCATCTGTTCGAGGATGGACAGCATGACGACGAAGCCGATGACGCCGCCGGTGTAGAGCGAGTAATAGCGTTTGAGCTGGGCGATGAAGCGCGACTGGGCCGGGGCAGCCATCAATCGTCCTCCGCCACGCCGCACTCGCGGTCCAGCTTGTCCATGCGCCAGGCGTAATAGCCGACCAGCAGTACGTAGATCAGCAGACTGCCCTGCGCCGCCATGAAGAACGGGAACGGAAAGCCCATCACGGTCAGCGACTGCAACTCGCGCGCAAACCAGCCCACGACAAAAGTGGCGACGAACCAGATCGCCACCAGCACGCCCGTCATGCGCAGGGTGCTGCGCCAGTATCGCTTCTGTACTGCGGTCACCTGCCTGTCTTCCACGCTTCCCGCTCCTGTTTCCTGCCATGCTCGCCGGCGTCATTTGGACAAACCGGCACTTGCACATAAAATGTTCCCGGCGGGCGGGATGATTCCGCCGCTAGGGCAAACTTGCCCACTATCCTGCACGGTACCGACACGATGCGCATCCTGATAGCCGAAGACGACGAAGTGCTGGCCGACGGTCTGAGCCATTCCATGCGCCAGTCCGGTTACGCCGTCGACTGGGTCAAGGACGGTCAGGCCGCCAAACTGATACTCAGCGGCGAGCAGCCGTTCGACCTGGTCATCCTCGATCTGGGACTACCCAAGCTGGACGGCTTCAGTGTGCTACGAAGTCTGCGCGAAAACAACCGCCATGTGCCGGTCATCATCCTCACCGCGCGCGACGCCGAAGGCGACCGCGTCAAGGGTCTCGACCTCGGCGCCGACGACTACATGATCAAGCCGTTCAGCCTGCCGGAACTGGAAGCCCGCGTGCGCGCACTGTTGCGCCGCGGCCAGTGCGGCATGAATCCGGTCTATACCTGCGGCAGGCTCACTTTCGACAGTGTGGCACGCCGCACCATGATCGACGGCGTTCCGCTGGAGCTCACCACCCGCGAGTTGAGCGTGCTGGAGTCGCTGATGGTACGCACCGGCTGGGTGGTCAGCAAGGAACAGTTGCTGGAACGCCTGTACAGCTATTCGGAGGAAGCCAGCAACAACGCGATCGAGGTGTATATCCATCGCCTGCGCAAAAAGATCGAGCCGGCCGGCGTGACCATACGCACCATACGCGGGCTGGGTTATGTCATCGACGACATCAAGGCGTCCGGCGGCTGACGCGCAGTTCGCGAGCGCCGCCGCCCCGTGATCGACATGGAGAACCAGATCCCCTCCCTGCGCAACTACCTGATGCAGAGGTTGTTGATCTCGCTCTATCTGCTGTGGATCGTCAGCACCGCCGTCGGCTATTTCGCCACCATCAACTACGCCAACCAGCCCTACGACCTGGTGCTGCTGCAACGCGCCAACGAGATCGCCGCCCAGCTCGGACTGGGCAGCGGCAAAGAGCGGCTGGAGATCGAACCCGCGCTGCCCGACGGCAGCGATCCCGGCATGCCGGACCGCGTGCTGTATACCGTGACCGACAGCGAGGGACACAAGCTCGCCGGCAACGGCAACACCCTGCGTCCCCTGTCCTACCGGCGCGGACGCAGCGGCCCGCTGTTCAGCAACGGCGAGCGCGAGGGACTGAAGACGCGCATGGTCAGCCTGACCTTCCCGTCCAACGGCAAATTGCTGCAACTGCATGTGTCGGAGACCACGCAGCAACGGCAGGCGCTGATACGCGGCATCCTGGCCAACATCGTGATCCCGCAACTGCTGCTGACCCTGATCGCGCTGGCCGTGGTCTGGTACGGGCTGAAGCAGGGACTGCGTCCGCTCGAACGCCTGCGCCGCGAAGTGCTCGACCGCAAGCGCGACGATCTGAGCCAGCTCGACGGCAGTCGGGCCCCGGCCGAAGTGCGCCCGCTGATCGATGCGGTCAACAACTTGCTGGAGCGGCTGAAACAGGTAATGGGCGCACAACAGCGCTTCGTCGCCGACGCCGCCCACCAGTTGCGCACGCCGTTCGCCGGATTGAAAATGCAGGCCGAACTGGCGCTGCGCACGCATGACCCGGAACAGAAACAGCATGCGCTGAAACATATCCTGACCAGCACCCGGCACGGCACGCGGCTGGTCAACCAGTTGCTGGCACTGGCGCGCAACGAACCGGCCGGCCTGGGCTCGGACCGTTTCGCCGCACTGGATCTGCGTCAGTTGGCACAGGAATGCACTACCGGCTGGGTGCCGCTGGCACTGGAAAAGGACATCGACCTCGGCTACGAATCGGACACTGAAGCGCACATGGCGTACGGCGATGCCGCCAGCCTGACGGAGATGCTCGGCAACCTGATCGACAACGCCATCCTTTACACGCAGCGCGGCGGCCGCATCACTGTCTCCGTCAAATCCGTCAACGGCAAGACAGCGCTATGCGTCGAGGACAACGGACCCGGCATCGACCCGCAACACCGCGAACGCGTGTTCGAGCGTTTCTACCGCGTGCTCGGCAGCGGGCAGAGCGGCAGCGGACTCGGACTCTCCATCGTCGCCGAGGTCGCCAAGCGCCACAACGCGACACTCGGTCTGGACGCGGGCAGCGGCGGCAAGGGCACGATCATCAGCGTGCATTTCCCGCCGCCCCCGCCCCCGGCAAGCGGAAGCCCGCGCTCAGACCACGCTTGATACGCGCGGCGCGGTGCCGTCCAACACAGCCGGGTCAGCACTCCGACTGGTGCTGTTGTTTCAGCTCGCCGAACAGCACCGTCTTGACGGCAGGCGTGATCACCTCGCTGCTTTCCATCTCTTCCAGCGACAGGGTCTGCGACTGCAGCAGTTCCTGATCCATGATCTCGAGCTGCCTCGATGCCAGTTGCGGAAATCTCTGCTGCAGGTCTTTCACCTTGGCCAGCGCCAGATTCTTGTGTTCGCGATACTGCCCGAGAATGTCGGCAAAGGTCTTGTCCGCATCGAACAACCTGAGCCCCTCGTGCTCCGCCAGTCGCGACAACTGGGACGCGACTTGCTGCGAGCACATGGCCAGCGCCCGATAGTAAAGATACTTGTCGGCCGGATCGGCCAGATTGTCCGTGGACATGTTGATGATCTGCCCCAGGCGCAACCAGCGCCGCTTGCCGCGCACCGACTTGAAATTCAGGGGACCGGTCAGTTCCCGCTCCAGCAAACTCAACTGCCGTTCCAGTTTCCCCAGCACCCTGCGGTAACCGGTCTCGGTGAGTTCCGCTGCCGCGTACAGCTCTTTCAGCATGCGCTTCTCGATGCCGATGGCATGCATGCGCAAGACGCGGGCGAACATCGCCGCGAATCCGTGCGCGTCGCTGGAAAGTTCGTCATAGGCCTGGCGATATAGGGCGGTGTATTTCTGCTCCAGCTCCTGCAACGCGTTCTTGTCGACCAGCGGCTGGTCATGCAGCGAGGCCAGCCGCAACAGCGTCTGCGCGTAGACATAGACCTTGCCCTCGCGGTAGGCGATCGGCTCCAGCCCCTGCAGTTCGTTGATGCGGAAACGCCGGATCGCGCCGTTGATGGTGGTGGCCTTGAAGAACAGCGTGAAATAGATGCAGGCGATGGTCAGCGCCAGGATGAATTCCTTGATGGAATAGGCCTGCTTCCATTCGGGATGGCTCAGGGTGTCCGGGATCATCAGCACCATGGTGACGGCAAGCGCGCCGCGCAGGCTGCCCCATGCCATGAGATGCTGCCAGGAACGCGGGATGGGTTGTTCCAGGCGGATCGCATTCAGCGCGGCGATGACCGGATAGACCGAGAACGCCCGCGCCGCGACGACCACCAGGATAATCACGGCCAGCGCGGGCAGGATGTCCGTCACACCCACCGACAGGGTCGTGAACAGCAGGCCGAGCAGGATGAACACCAGCGAGTTGGCGACAAAGGCGGCGTAGCTCCAGAAGCGGGCGATATATTCCTGCACCTCGGGCATGATCTTGAAGCGCCCGTAGCTGCCGATGATCAGCGAAGTGATGACAGTGGCGAGGATGGACGAGATGTGGACATGCTCGCCCCACAGCGTGAGCGAATTCGAGATGAACTCGGACAGCAAAAAGGTGGCATGCGCGGCGAGCATGGTCAGCGTGATCTGCAGATGTTCGTGGCGGGCGAACTGCAGCAGGCGCGTGAACACCCACCCCATGACAAAACCGAACACGGTGCCGCCGAACAGCATGGAAAGGAAAATGAACAAGCCGTGCAGCAGCGAGGCCGCGCCATGGAAGCCCGCGCTTACCGACTCCATCACGATCAGGAACAAGGCCAGCGCGGTGGCATCGTTGAACAGGCTCTCGCCCTCGAAGATCAGCGCCAGTCTGCGCGGCGCGCCGAAATCCTTGAACAGTGCGAGGATGGCGACCGGATCGGTGGCGGAGATCAGCGCGCCGAACAGCAGCACCACGACGAACGGCACCTCGAAGCCGATCGCGCGCAATCCCCAGTATCCGGCGAAGGCGATGAAGAACGCCGACAGCAACAGGCCGACGATGGCGAGCACGGAAATGGCGCCGATGTTCTCGCCGATGCGGCGGATGTTCATGTTGAACGCCGACTCGAAGATCAGGGTCGGCAAAAAGACGAAGAACAGCAACTCGGAGGTGAGCTGAAATCCGGTGATATAGGAAAAGAACGGCACCTTGCTCAGCGGAATGAGCAGGAAGCCGACCAGCACCAGCACCACGGAATAGGGCAGACGCAATCTCGGCGCCGCGATGTGCGCAAAGATGGACAAGAACAGCAAGGTGATGAGAGACAGGATGATCTGAACGGTCGCACTCATCTATGGCATCCCGGGTTGTTTGCAAGAGTCTGCGGCCGGAAGGATTCCGTCCGTCGCTGGCATTCTACGCCGCCAGGATCGCTGCTCGATAGTGCCTTCCCGGAAGCGGCATCCTGCCGAATCGTTTGAACCCAAATAATCCATCAGGCCGTCATACCGGCGAAGGCCGGTATCCAGCAAAGAAAAATGTTCCGCGAAGCGGACAACATCGCGATGTTGTCCCACCTGCGTGGGGAATAGTTGATCATCTGGATTCCGGCCTTCGCCGGAATGACGTGTTTTCCCAATGAACTATCCGGGTTGAACCACCCCGCGAAGGGCGGCAATGCCGGGCAAGCCGGATGTCGCCCCTCTCAGTCCGACTTTTTCCCGATCTTGAACGGGTGTGCGTGCCGGCTCAGGATGAAGTCGGCGATAAGTTTGAGCCAGATGGTGACGCCCGCCATGGCGCTCCAGGTTGCGTAATCGTAGGAGGCCGTGAGCACCCCGACGATCACGGAAACCACCACCACGCCCGCCAGCAGATTGATGGCGGCGGCATAGGGCGCATATTTCTGCGGGTCCTGCGGCGGCAGGCCGCGCTTGAGTGCCACTTCCGAGAAATCCCGTTTCACCGCGATGCGCCAGGCGCGGCGCAGCCAGATGAAAGCCATGGGAAATAACGAGATGAAAAGTATCCAGGTGGTTGCCACGCTGATATCAAAAACCATAGTCGCTCCAAGAAAAAGCCCCGCCGGAATACGGCGGGGCCCAATGTTACAGCTAAATCAGACTGCTTTAGTGAGCGTGACTGCCGTCCACCGCTTTGGCACCGCGCGGGGTACGAACTGCTTCCACCAGGTGCTGGATGTGCTCCGGCGGCTCCTTGGTGAACTTGTCCACCAGGAAAGCAACACCGAAGTTGACCAGTGCACCGATCGCGCCGAACGCTTCCGGCGTGATGCCGAAGAACGGATTCGGTCCGCCGATCAGGTCCAGATACTCGGTGCCCTTGATGAAGAACAGGCCCTTGTGTGCGAACACGTAGAACAGGGTGATGAACAGGCCGGACAACATACCGGCGATGGCACCTTCCTTGTTCATCTTCTTGCTGAAGATACCCATCATGATCGCGGGGAACAGCGAGCTGGCCGCGATACCGAAGGCCAGCGCCACCGTACCGGCCGCGAATCCCGGAGGATTCAGACCGAGGTAACCCGCCACCACGATGGAGACCGCCATGGCGATCTTGCCTGCCATCAGTTCGCCCTTTTCGCTGATGTTCGGATTGAACACGCCCTTCACCAGGTCATGCGAGATGGCGGAGGAGATCGCCAGCAGCAGACCGGCAGCGGTAGACAACGCGGCAGCCAGACCACCGGCAGCCACCAGCGCGATCACCCAGTTGGGCAGCAAAGCGATTTCCGGATTGGCCAGCACGATAATGTCGGCGTTCACCGACAGTTCGTTGCCCTTCCAGCCGGCAGCTTCAGCCTTGGCGATGACGTCGGGATTCTTGGTCTTGTCGTTGTAGTACTGGATACGTCCGTCGCCGTTCTTGTCTTCGAACTTCAGCAGACCGGTCTTCGCCCAACGATTCATCCAGTCGGGCTGTTTTGCCACTTCCAGGCTGGACTCAACCGCGTACATGTCGCCGTTCGTCGCAACGGCGGTGTTCACCGTGGAGATCAGGTTGTACTTGGCCATGCCCGCCACTGCCGGAGCCGTGGTGTAAAGGATGGCGATGAAGACCAGCGCCCAACCGGCGGAAGAACGCGCGGCAGCAACCGTCGGCACCGTGAAGAATCTCATGATGACATGCGGCAGACCGGCGGTACCGATCATCAGCGACATGGTGTACACGAACATGTTCAGCGTGCTGCCGGCCGTGGTCGTGGTGTATTGGCCAAAGCCCAGTTCGACCACGATGGTGTCCAGCTTCTGCAGCAGGGAGATGTCCTGGCCCACCAGGTTGGAACCCAGACCCAGTTGCGGGATGGGGTTGCCGGTCAGGTGCATGGAGATGAAGATCGCCGGAACAGTGTAGGCGAAAATCAGCACGCAGTATTGGGCGACCTGGGTGTAGGTGATGCCCTTCATGCCGCCGAGCACGGCGTACATGAACACGATGCCCATGCCGACGTAAATACCGGTTTCGCTGGAAACGCCCAGGAAACGCGAGAACGCCACGCCGACGCCGGTCATCTGGCCGATCACATAAGTCAGCGAAGCCGTCAGCAGACACAGCACCGCCACCGTGGAGGCAGACTTGGAATAGAAACGGTCGCCGATGAACTGCGGCACGGTGAACTTGCCGAACTTGCGCAAGTACGGTGCCAGCAACAGGGCCAACAGCACATAGCCACCGGTCCAGCCCATCAGGAACAGACCGCCGCCATAACCCATGTTGGAGATCAGACCAGCCATGGAGATGAAGGAAGCAGCGGACATCCAGTCGGCCGCAGTCGCCATACCGTTCAGACGCGGGCCGACACCGCCACCCGCCACGTAGAATTCGCTGGTGCTGCCGGCACGCGCCCAGAAGGCGATACCGATGTAGAGCGCAAAGCTCGCGCCCACCACCAGATAGATTGTTGTTTGCAGATCCATGTCGCCCCCTTAGTCTTCGTGCACGTCAAATTTGCGATCGATCTCGCCCATCTTCTTGGCGTAGATGAAGATCAACGCCACAAAGATGTACATGGATCCCTGATGGGCGAACCAGAAGCCCAGCGGGTAACCGCCCAGATGGATCTTGTTGAACAGATCGACAAACAAGATGCCGGCGCCGAAAGAAACTATGAACCAGACTGACAGGATCTTGGTCAGCAAACCTAACGTGGCCTTCCAGTAGGCCTCGCTGTTTTTGTCCATTATGCTCTCCTAAGTATCTAATTTAATTATCGATAAGATCGGATCGAAGGCCGCCACCCCGGTTTTTGGTACTGCGCAAGGCAGTTGAGGTCACGTCTTCAAAACCATCGAATCCGCCGGAATTGGAATCCCGACACCCTTTACCACGGAGCGCAGGTTACTTGAGGGAGCTTACAGTCAGCTTACGCCGCTGACCCAGCGTTGTTCGCGCTCGAGATCGCGCAAACCGGAGATATCGGTGATGGCTTTCTTCTGCCGCGCCTTGGCCTGCGCGACCTGCAGCAGTTGCGCGGTCGCCAGCGCGTCGGCAAGGGCATGGTGCCTGGTCTCGATACGGATATTGAACAGCCCGATCCAGCTATCCAGCACCCGGTGGCTGAAGGCCAGGGTCGGGTAGAGGGCGGGCATGACATACGCCAGGTCGAGCCAGGGATGCTTGAGTGCGAGCCCCAGGTATTGCCGCACCGCACGACGGATCATGGTCTCGTCGAAGGTCACATGGAATGCAACCAGCGGGGATTTGCCGACGAATTCCAGGAACGCCAGCAGCGCCTCGGCCGGCTCCACCCCCTCGCGTTGCGCCGTGCCGGAGATCCCGTGCACCAGGATGTTCTCCTTGCGGCTGCTTTCGCGCTGCTGCATCACCACATAAAAACTGTCGCCCAGCACGATCTTGCCATTGACCACCGCCACGGCGCCAATGGAGATCAACGTGTCGGTCATCAGGTTCAGCCCCGTGGTCTCGACATCCACGACCACGCAGCGCGAGCGCTCGAAACCGCCCTTCATCCCCATTTCCGGCAGCGCGACCCAGGCGGCCAGGCGTTCCGCCTGCTGCGCGGTCAGGCGCGGTTTGGGCGCGAACCAGCGCTGAAGCATGTTTATCAAAATAAAAACCTTAGTTCGTCCACGAAAATCACGAAAGGCACGAAAAATAACAATGGGTTACATTCAGTCGGCGACCCACCCATCGTGGTTGTATTTTGCAGCATGTGAGTTCCTTAGGTTTTGTTCGTGTTTTTCGTGTATTTCGTGGACAACTGTTTTTTCCAGAATCAAAGCTGGTACTCCAGCGCCAGACGCGACTGCAGTTTGCGCGCCTGGCGGAATGCCTCCTTCAGGATGCGCCGATCCAGTTCGTTGAGCGTCTCCGGATCGATCAGGTTATCGAGCGCATCGTCGCCCGCCCCCCGCTCGCTCACCTCGTCGTGGTGGCGCAGGCGCAGCACCTGGATGAACAGCAGCGCATCGATCCAGGCGTCGATCTCCGACTCTGGCAGCCTCATCTTCGCCGCACTCAGGCGCAGGCGCTGGATGGTGTTGGTCTGTGACACCCCCGCCGCGAGGGCGAAGATGCGCGCCGCATCCACGAACGGCGTGATGCCGTTCATCTTGAGATCGAGCGTGTTGCCCTTGCCCAGCACGAAGTCGCGCACCACACCCAGCGGCGGACGGTTGCGCAGCGCGTTGCCCGCCATCATGTGCAGGAAACGGCTGTTGTCGGCCGCCGCGCGCGCCAGCCAGACGCGCAGATCTTCGGCCAGATGTTCCGCACCGTAGAGCGAACGAAAATCGAAGAAGATGGAGGCGTTCAACAGCGACTCCGGCGAACCGCCGCCGATCCAGCCGTTGAAGGTGCGCTTCCACTCTTCCAGCGACAGGCACCACTTCGGGTTGCTCGCCATGATCTCGCCCTTGCACAAGGGAAAGCCGCACAGGTCCAGCGTCTCGTTGATGCGCCGCGCGACCGGCAGCAGCTTTTCGCGCACCTGGTCGGCAGTCATCCCCTGCGGCACCTCGAAGATGATGGCGTTGTCCTGGTCGGTGTTCAGCGTCTGCTCGAAACGGCCTTCCGAACCCAGCGCCATCCAGCACAACCCGTCGTGCAGCGGGGTACCGAGCAGGCCGCTGGACTTGCATTCGAGTTCCACCACACGCGCGGTAAGCAGGTCGTTGAAGGCCGAGATGAACTGGGTCAACTGCTCCGGCGCCACGCCCTGCGCCATCATGTTGTGCGCCATCTTGCGGATGTCGGTGGCAGCCTGCTGCAACACCTGCGGCGTCTCCGCATGGCGTATGGTGGCGCCGATCTGGCGCAGGCCGACGCGTTGCAGCGCGAACAGATCCTTCTCCGACACCAGGCCGGCCAGTTTGCCGTCCTCGACCACCAGCACATGGCGGAAACCGTGCTTGGCCATCATCAGCGCCGCCTCGTGCGCCAGCGCCTGCGGCGGCATGACCGAGAGTTCGGTACTCATCACTTCCATGACCGGCAAGTCGAGATCGATCTGCGGGATGGCAATGCGATCCAGCACATCGTGCAGGGTCATGATGCCGAGCGGCCGCCCTTCCTCGTCGACCGCCACCATGGAGCCGATACGCTGCTCGCGCATGATCTCCAGCACCTGGCGTATGGTCGCATCCGGCGCACAAGTCACCGGCGCGCGACGAATGACCGATGACAGCGGGCTGGCCAGCGATTGCTGCTCGGCGCTGGAATGACTGTACTGAGCCTGGATGACCTGTTTGGAATGCTCCAGCAGATTGGCGATGCGGCGCGTGCAAAAATCGCGGAACGCGGCGCTGGTCGCAATCAACTCGAGAAAATCGGCTGCGGCAAGCTCGTAACAAAAAGTGTCGCTGCCCGCGCGATAGATACTGGCCACCGGCCGGTTGGCCAGCAAGGCCCCCAGCGGAAAACACTCCCCTTCCGCCAGCTCCATCCAGGTATCGGTATCCGTTGCCTTGGCCACGCTCTGTTCGCCGTGCACCACGCCCTGCTTGATGACGAGGAAACGGTCCACCGCGCCCTGTTCCGGCGAGACGATCACCTCGCCGGCCGCGTAGTAGCCCATGCTCATGCGCTCCAGCATCCACAGCACATGCGCCAGTTCCATGCGGTCGAACGGGGCGTGTTTGGTGATGAAAGCCAATTCGGAAGGATGGATCGCGCTCAAGATATATCTCCTGTCACCGAATTACTACGAAAAATGCAAATGCATTTTATTCCACGAAAAACACGAAAGGCACGAACGAAAACAACAATACGAATTCCGTGTGTGCCGATACTCATCGGGAAATTCGCATGACTGCAAATAACCAGCCTCAGGTTTTATTTCGTGCTTTTCGTGTTTTTCGTGGACAAATGCCTTTATAGAAATGCAAAACCCAACTCGAACCAGGTCTCACCCGAATACATTCGCCAGTTCCTTCCCCGGATCATCCGCGCGCATGAACGCCTCGCCGACGAGGAAGGCATGCACCTGGTGATGGCGCATCAGTTTCACGTCTTCGGCGGTGAAGATGCCGCTCTCGGTGACGACGATGCGGTCGCGCCCCTTGTCCGATGCGGCGATGACGGGCAGCAGGTCGAGCGTGGTCTGCAAGGTGACCTCGAAGGTGCGCAGGTTGCGGTTGTTGATGCCGATCAGCGGCGTCGCCAGTTGCAGCGCGATCTCCAGCTCCTTCGCATCGTGCACCTCAACCAGCACCGCCATGCCCAGCTTGTGCGCCAGGGTTTCCAGCGCCTTCATCTGGTGCAGGGTCAACGCCGCCGCGATCAGCAGGATGGCGTCCGCACCCATCGCGCGAGCCTGCCACACCTGATACTCGTGCACCATGAAGTCCTTGCGCAGCACGGGCAGACCACACGCCGCGCGGGCCTGTTGCAAATATTCGGCGCTGCCCTGGAAGAACTGTTCGTCGGTCAGCACCGAAAGACAAGCTGCGCCGTGCCGGGCATAACTGGCCGCGATCTCCGCAGGGTGGAAGTTGGCGCGTATGACCCCTTTGCTGGGACTGGCTTTTTTGATCTCCGCGATCACCGCAGCCCGCCCGGCCGCGATACTGTCGCGCATGGCGCCGACGAAATCGCGCGCCGGCACAGCCTGTTCAGCCTCGGCGCGAATGACCGGCAATGGCTTGGCCGAGATGGCGGCCGCGACTTCCTGCGCCTTGACTGCGAGTATCTTGTTGAGGATGTCGGACATGTTCACGTCATTCCCGCGCAGGCGGGAATCCAGTTGATAGAAAACCCCACGCAGTGGGACAACTCAAGGCGCGAATTCTACACCTCCATCATTCCCGCGAAAGAGCTAATCCAGTAGAATCAATCCATGCAGCCTGCTGTATACATTCTTGCCAGTCAACGCAATGGCACTTTGTACATCGGGGTCACCAGCGATCTACCCAAGCGCATCTCGGAACATCGGGACGATATTGTGGAAGGATTCTCCAAACGCTATGGGGTGCATCTGCTGGTTTATTTTGAGATTCATTCAAACATGCTTTCCGCCATCACACGCGAGAAGCAGATCAAGAAGTGGAACCGCGCCTGGAAGATCCGGATGATCGAAACGATGAATCCGGACTGGCGGGATTTGTGGAACGAAATCATTTGACTGGATTCCCGCCTGCGCGGGAATGACGGGGTAGTTATGAGCGACATCAAACAATACATGCAGGGCGTGGGACAGGAAGCCCGCAAAGCTTCGCGCCTCATGGCGCAGGCCAGCACCAACGCGAAGAACCACGCGCTGGAGAACATCGCAACCGCCGTCCTCATCGGCAGCGCCAAGCTTATCGCCGAGAACGCCAAGGATGTCGCCGCCGCAAAAGCCGACGGCCTCGACGCAGCTTCCATCGACCGCCTCACCCTCACCGAAAAATCCGTCAAGGGCATGGCAGAAGGCCTGCGCCAGATCGCCGCGCTGTCCGACCCCATTGGCGAGATCAGCGAACTGAAATATCGTCCATCCGGCATCCAGGTCGGCAAGATGCGCGTGCCGCTGGGCGTCATCGGCATCATCTACGAATCGCGCCCGAACGTGACCGCGGACGCGGCGGGCCTGTGCCTGAAATCCGGCAACGCCTGCATCCTGCGCGGCGGCTCGGAAGCCATCCATTCCAACCGGGCCATCGCGGCCTGCGTGAATCAGGGGCTGCGCGAGGCGGGATTGCCCGCGACCGCGGTGCAGGTGGTGGACACCACCGACCGCGCCGCCGTGGGCGAACTCATCACCATGAAGGAATATGTGGACGTGATCGTGCCGCGCGGCGGCAAGAGCCTGATCGAGCGCATCAGCAACGAGGCGCGCATCCCGGTGATCAAGCACCTGGACGGCATCTGCCATGTCTACATCGACGACGAGGCCGACCTGACCAAGGCCGTGCGCATCGCCGACAACGCCAAGACCCATCGCTACGGCGTGTGCAACGCGATGGAGACATTGCTGGTGAATGCGAACGTGGCAGCGAAAGTATTGCCCGAACTAGGCAAGATCTACCTCGACAAGGGCGTGGAACTGCGCGGCGATGAGGCCGCGTGCAAGATTATCGCGCAGATGAAGGCGGCGACCGAGGAAGACTGGCGCACCGAATATCTCGCGCCGATCCTGAGCGTGCGCGTGGTGGCAAACGTTGATGAGGCCATTGCCCATATCAACACCTACGGCTCTCAGCACACCGACAGCATCGTCACCGAAAACTACAGCAAGGCGATGCGCTTCCTGCGCGAGGTGGATTCTTCCAGCGTGATGGTGAACGCCTCCACACGCTTCGCCGACGGTTTTGAATATGGATTGGGCGCGGAAATCGGCATCTCCACCGACAAGCTGCATGCGCGCGGCCCGGTGGGACTGGAAGGGCTGACTTCGCTGAAATACATCGTGCTGGGCAGCGGACAGATCAGGATCTGAATCTGTCGCGAATCCCAGCCGTGACCAGCGGCCGCCGTGCCGTTTGCAGGCAAACAGCAAGAACCAGAGGGAGAACAAGATGCCATATTTCGCGCGTTGTTCGGCCACGTTGATCGCCGCATCTTTACTGGCCATTCCTGCCCATGCCTCCGAGGATTGTACGAATTGGCAGACCGACACCCTGAGCGGAGACTGGTCCGGTCTGCGTAGCGAATGGTGCGACAAAGGCATCAGCATCGCACTCACCCACAAGAGCGACCTGCTGTCCAACCTGTCGGGCGGCATCGACAAAGGCTCCGTCTGGCTGATGAACAGCGAAGCCGCTATCGATGTCGATCTGGACAAGCTGGCCGGCTGGAGCGGCACCAGCGCCTTCGTACAATTCCACGCCCAGCACGGCGGCGATTCCATCAATAAATACACCGGCAGCTACGCCGGCGTCAGCAACATCGAGACCGGCACCAGCACCAGCCAGTTCTACCAGGCCTGGCTGCAAAAAAATTCCGCCGACGATGCGCTCTCGCTGCTGGGCGGGCTATATGCCGTCGATTCCGAGTTCTACGTCACCGAGTCCTCGGGATTGTTCCTGCAACCGCCCTACGGCATGAGCACCGAACTCGCCCAGACCGGCCGCAATGGTCCGCCCATCTTCCCCACGGGCGCATTGGGCATACGCCTGAGATACAGCATGGAGAATCTTTACCTGCAAGGCGCGCTGACCGACGGCGTGCCCGGCGATCCGGACAATGCGCACGGCACGCATATCCGGCTGGACAGCGGCGACGGCACCTTCGCCATCGCAGAGCTTGCCTACGTGCCGCAGGGCGAAGCCGGCACGATCAGCAAGACCGCCATCGGCCTGTGGCGCTACACCACCCGCGCCGACGACCTGAGCGAAACGGACGCGCAAGGTCAGCCGCTGCAGCGCGCCGACCTCGGTGCATATATCCTCGCCGAACGCACCCTGTTCGCCGAATCCGGCGAACAGGGACTTTCCGGCTTTGTCCGTTTCGGCGTAGCCAACAAGGATGCCTATCAATCCGACTGGTCGGGCAGCGCGGGACTGAACTATCCGGGCTTGTTCGAAGGGCGCAACGACGACAGCGCCGGGATCGCCATCTCCACCAGCCATGCCAGCGCCAAGTACCGGCAACTGAACGCATCCGACAGCCACGAGACGGTGATCGAATTCACTTACCGCGCCCAGTTGCAGTCCTGGCTCGCCGTGCAGCCCGACCTGCAATATGTGATCAATCCAAATATGGACCCCGCGCTGGAAAATGCCTGGGTGGCGGGCATGCGAGTCGAAATGGTTTTCTAAACCGGCACCAATACCCCTACCGGGTTTGAATGTTCAACGCGTTCCGCCCTGCCTCATGTTTGACGTTGCCGCATTAGTGCGAGAACATCGGCAACCCTATCGAGTCAATGCAAAAGCCTTTGCGGCGCCTGTTCCCGTGCGACGGGAACAATACACAGCGGAGAATGAAATGAGCCAGACCATCGAAATCAAAGTCCCGGACATCGGCGGATTCAAGGATGTCGCCGTGATCGAAATCTCAGTCAAACCCGGCGAAACGGTCGAAAAGGAGCAGGCGCTCATCTCGCTGGAAACCGACAAGGCGACAGTGGATGTGCCCACTCCTGTTGCCGGCGTAGTGAAGGAACTGAAGGTAAAGGTCGGCGACAAGGTCAGCGAAGGATCGTTGATCCTGCTGCTCGATAGTGCTGAGTCGCGAGTGCTGAGTGCTGAGGAAACCCAACCCCCAAAATCCGCACCCGCCCCTCAGCACTCGGCACTCAGCACCCAGAACTCCCCCCCCAGCACTCAGCACTCCGTAAAGGGTGACCTTCACGCGGAGGTTGTCGTATTGGGCGCCGGGCCCGGCGGCTACACTGCCGCGTTCCGCGCAGCCGACCTCGGCAAGCAGGTGATGTTGATCGAGAAACACGCAGCGCTCGGGGGCGTGTGCCTCAACGTCGGCTGCATCCCGTCCAAGGCGTTGCTGCATGTGGCGAAGGTGATCAACGAAGCGGAAGAGGTATCGCACCACGGCGTGACCTTCGCCAAGCCCAAGATCGACATCGACCAGGTGCGCGGTTGGAAGGAGAGCGTCATCGGCAAACTCACCGGCGGCCTCGCCGCGCTGGCCAAGCAGCGCAAAGTGAAAGTGGTGCAGGGCGTGGCAAAGTTCGCCTCGCCCCACTCGCTGGTGGTGCAGACCGCCGAGGGCGAAAAGACCATTACCTTCGACAACTGCATCGTTGCGGCCGGTAGCAGCGTCGCGCGTATCCCCGGCTTCCCCTATGACGACCCGCGCATCATCGACTCCACTGGCGCCCTCGCGCTAAAGGATGTGCCGAAGAAGATGCTGGTCATCGGCGGCGGCATCATCGGCCTGGAGATGGCGACGGTGTACGACGCGCTGGGCACGAAGATCTCCGTGGTCGAACTGATGGACCAGATCATGCCGGGCGCGGACAAGGATATGGTCAAGCCGCTGCACACGCGCATCGCCAAACGCTACGAAGCCATCATGCTGAAGACCAAGGTCACCAAGATCGAGGCGACCAAGGCCGGGCTCAAAGTCAGCTTCGAGGGCGAGCAGGCGCCCGCCGAAGCGCAGGTGTACGACAAGGTGCTGATGGCCGTGGGGCGCCGTCCGAACGGACGCGAGATCAACGCCGAAGCGGCAGGCCTCATCGTCAACGAGCGCGGCTTCATCCCGGTGGACAAACAGATGCGCACCAGCGTGCCGCACATCTTCGCCATCGGCGACATCGTGGGCGACCCGATGCTGGCGCACAAGGCAGTGCATGAGGGCAAGGTCGCAGCGGAGAACATCGCCGGGCACAAGGCCTTCTTCGAACCGCTCACCATCCCGTCCGTCGCCTACACCGATCCCGAGGTGGCCTGGATGGGCCTCACCGAGACGCAAGCCAAAGCGAAGGGCATCGAATACGAGAAGGCATCCTTCCCCTGGGCCGCTTCCGGCCGTGCGCTTTCCATCGCGCGTGAAGAGGGTTCGACCAAGGTGCTGCTCGATCCCAAATCGCGCCGCATCCTCGGTGCGGGCATCGTCGGCGTGAATGCGGGCGAACTCATCGCCGAAGCGGTGCTGGCGCTGGAGATGGGCGCGGACATGGAAGACATCGGCCTCACCATCCACCCGCACCCGACGCTGTCGGAGACCTTCAACTTCGCCGCCGAGATGGCGGAAGGCACGATCACCGACCTGTTGCCGCCGAGAAAAAAACACTAAACCGTCATTCCGGCGCAGGCCGGAATCCAGATGATTTCAAATTTCTCGCGTAAGCGCGCCAGTTAGCATCATGGCTTTGTCTGCTACGCAGAGTATTAATTTTGACTGGATTCCGGCCTGCGCCGGAATGACGAACCCGGATGGACGCTCTCAACCAATACTTCACCACCGACCTCAGCCTGTGGGGGCTGTTCATGTCCAGCCTGCTCGGCGCGACGCTGTTGCCGGGCGGATCGGAGCTGGTGCTGGCCGGGGTGCTGAAACTGCACCCTGAATTGTTGTGGCCTGCTTTGCTGGTCGGCACGCTGGGTAACACGCTGGGCGGGATGATCACCTTCGGCATGGGATGGCTTCTGCCGATGACCCAGCAGCTCAAGCATGTGGATAAAGTAAGGCACTACGGCACTCCCGCCCTGCTGTTCGCCTGGCTGCCGTTCGTGGGTGACGGTCTGTGCCTTGCGGCAGGCTGGTTGCGCCTGAACCCATGGCTGGCCGCGCTTTTCATGCTGATCGGGAAGTTTTTGCGCTATATGGTGGTAGGGTTTTCCGTCTGATCCGGAATAGTTTCATCAACACAATGGTTTGCATGTAGCCCCGGGAATGGCATGATAGCTCCCGTGCAACCCGGTAAAGCAGCCCAATGAGTCATTTCAAAGTCATGCAGTTCAATATGCAGTTCGGCCAGGTCTGGGACGAGACCAATCCCGAGAGTGCACCTATTGATATCGACCTGACCATCGCAGAGATAAAGAATCAGGGCGCGGACATCGTGATGTTGCAGGAAGTGGAACATGCGCAGCCCGGCGGCTTGCAGATCGACCCGCCTCCCAATTACACGCGCCTGAAAGCGGCCCTCGCGGGGTACTACAGCTATTTCTCCTACCCGAAAGCCGACGAGCGCGAACTGCCGTTCGGCATCGGCCTGGCCATCTTTTCGCGCACGCCGCTGCACGACACCTTCCACTACGACCTGCCCTCCCCGCCCATCGAATTCGAGTACGAGGGAGAAAAGAAGACGCCGACCGACCGCCTGCTCATCGGCGCGAAGACCACGGTCAACGGCCGCGACCTGCAACTATTCAATACGCACCTGCTCGCTTATTTCATGCTCAACTCGTCGAGCGAGCAGCATCCCGACCAGCGCAATCTCGTCATCAAACAGTTGCGTCGCGCCACCGGCCCGGCGCTCATCGCTGGCGATTTCAACGTCAGCAACCGCGATTCGCTGGTGAGCCAGTTCGCCGATATCGGATTCCAGACCGTGCAGACGGAAGAGATCACCTGGCGTCACCGCCCCTATGTGCTCGACCATATCTTCTACAGCCCGCACCTGCGGCCGCTGCACTACAACGTGAAGCCGACCAAGGCGTCGGACCATCACATCCTGATCGCGGAATTCGATTTCGCCTGATGGGCGCGCCGACGTCCCCGTCGGCAATCGAAGAAAAAATGCCGACGGGGACGTCGGCGCACCCGGCACTCACCCCTGCAGCATCTTCAATCCCCACGCCACCCCGAACCCGTTCACGTCATGCGCGACGATGCCCAGCCCACCTTCGCAGCGGCTCGCCGAGAGATCGACGTGCAGCCAGGGAGTGTCGTGCTCGACAAAGCGTTTGAGGAAACGCGTGGCGAGGATGTGGTCGGCTTCGCCGTCGAGCGTGCATTGCTTGATGTCGGCCACTTTTGAATCCAGCGCCGGTTCGTAATCCTCGTCCTGCGGGAAGGCGCACAGGCGTTCACCGACCTGCTTGCCCACGCTCACCGCGCGTTGCGCCAGTTCGTCCGTGGTGCCGAACACGCCGCTGTAGCGCGCACCCAGCGCCATCGCCATGCTGCCGGTGAGCGTGGCGAAGTCGATCATCAGTTTGGGCTTGGCACGCGAGGCCAGCGTGAGCGTATCGGCCAGCACCATGCGCCCTTCGGCGTCGGTGTGCATCACTTCGATGTTGGTGCCGTTCAACGCCTTCACGATATCGTTCTGCTTGTAGGCTTTCGGGCTGATGTGGTTCTGCGCCAGCGCCAGCCAGCAGTCGATGTTCACAGGCAGTTTTTGCTGCGACGCCGCGAGCAGGATGCCGAGCGTGACCGCCGAGCCGTTCATGTCCTCGTGCATGTTGTGCATGTAGCGTGACGGCTTGAGGTTATGGCCGCCGGTATCGAAGCAGATGCCCTTGCCCACCAGCGCCACCGTCTGCTTCGCCTTCGGATGTTTGTAAGTGAGATGCACGATGGCCGCATCTTCGACCTCGCTGCCCTGCGCCACCGCCACGAACGCCCCCGCGCCCATCGCGCGCAGCTTCTTCATGTCGAACTCTTCGTACTTCCACTTGTTCGCCGTCGCCAGCTTCTTCACGCGCTGACGATACAGGCCCGGTGTCAGCTCGTTCGGCGGCAATATGGTCAGCTCGCGGCACAGCAGATTACCTTCGGCCTGCGCACGTAATTCATCGAATGCCTTTTTGTAGGAGCCAGCTTGCTGGCGAACACCCTTCGCGACCAAGGTCGCTCTTACAGGCAATCCGCACAGCTCAATCTTCTGCAACGCCTTCCGCTCATCCTTCTTCTTGTGCACCGGCATCAAGGCGCTGTTCACCCACGCCCCATACACCGCCAGCTCCGCCGCACGCTGCGCCATCGCCCCCGACACCGCGATCCCCAGCACCTTGGGCTGCTCCTCCAGCAACAGTTGCAGCGCCTTGCGCACCACCACCTGCTGCGCAAAGGTGTCCTTCTTCTCATCGATCATCGCCCACGCCACCAGCGTGCCGTTGGCGGCGTTTGCAGCAACCGGCGACTTCGCCAGTTCGTCCGCCTTCATGTCGCGGCGTTTGAGTACAGTCGCAAGCAGGTCGGCATGTGCAACATCCTTGGACAGGGTCTTAGCCTTGGGGAAGAGGATGAGTTGGTGGGGAGCGGCAAGCTTTGTAGAAAAGGTGAGTTGGGCGAGGTCCATGGTGTTCTCCGAAAGTCAGAGGCGAATTATACGGGCAGTACTAGGCACTCACCATCACGCCATCAGAGCACCCTTGTAAATAGACTGTATGTTGGATAGTCTGCTGCACGAATCAATAATATGAACGACTATTGAGCACCGATTGAGGGAGTTCCGCATGATGCAAGACACAATAAATTCGATACGCGTAACGCTAAATGAACGGATAGGAAATCCTTTCATATCAGCAACTATAATCGCCTGCGTCTTACTCAACTGGCAGTTATCTCTATTGCTTTTCTCAGATGTCCCATATGACAGCAAGATCGAAAAAATTATCGGCCTCTACTCCGATTCTTCAACAAGGTATCAGAACTTCCTCGTCATCCCGCTTTGCTTCGGGGCATTTTGGACTTTTGTCTGGCCAGCCATCAGTTTGGCTATCAATGCTTATTGGTACTGGATGAAAGCAAACATTTCAAACGTAAAGCTCCGGGCTGAGCGCAAGAAGAAGCTCAGCGAAGCCGATGCTGCTGAGCTTTACTCAATGATTGATGCCCAAGAAAGCAGGTATCTTGAATTTCTAAAAGACCGTCAGAACAAGATTGAAAACCTTTCCAAGCAAATTTCAGAATTAATGAATGAGCAAATTGCCTTTCAAAATGAAATTGGGAAATATGAGTCAGAAAAAGCTGATTTGAAATCAGCGCTCTCAAGATCACAAAGCGAATTATCAAACGTCAATGAAGCGCTGAGTCGTGCAAAGAATGAAAGTGATGTAAACCGCAGAGCATTTGATGATGCTTCAAGCCGCGCAATAGAATTCGCTGAATATCTACCTGGTCTTAAGGCCATTACAAATGCAATAAATCAAGCTACTAATCACCAAGCTAGCGAAATTTGGATATTGGAAGAGTTCAATCGACAGGAGCCATCGTTCTCTAGAGGGGAACAGCAAAAAATGCTTGGTTTCTTTCTGGGGCTTGGACTGATAAAGAAAGAATCCAATGGAAATATTACATTTGGAGAGCGATACCAATATGCTAAGGACAAAGTTCTGGGCAAGGACAGCAACTCTCCCGGAATAACTGTTCTCTAATAGTGCTGGCCGACAGATTACCAGCTACCCTGTGCTAGCATTACACCCCTGAACGCGTCGCCAGACGCCGCAATACAACGAGTCATTCCATGCGCCAATACCTAGACTTGATGCAACATGTGCTGGACCACGGCACGAGAAAATCCGACCGCACCGGCACCGGCACCTCCAGCGTGTTCGGCTACCAGATGCGTTTCGACCTTTCCAAAGGGTTCCCGCTGGTCACCACCAAGAAGTGCCACCTGAAATCCATCATCCATGAACTGCTGTGGTTCCTGCAGGGCAGCACCAACACCAAGTACCTCAAAGACAACGGCGTCAGCATCTGGGACGAGTGGGCGGACGAGAACGGCGAGCTCGGCCCGGTGTACGGCAAGCAGTGGCGCTCGTGGGAGACGGTCGACGGCCGCACCATCGACCAGATATGGGATGCAGTCGAGCAGATCAAGCACAACCCGGATTCGCGCCGCATCATCGTCTCGGCCTGGAACGTGGGCGAACTGAACAAAATGGCACTGGCGCCCTGCCACGCCTTCTTCCAGTTCTATGTGGCAGACGGGAAACTCTCCTGCCAGTTGTACCAGCGCAGCGCGGACATCTTCCTCGGCGTGCCGTTCAACATCGCTTCGTATGCCCTGCTCACCATGATGATGGCGCAGGTGTGCGGACTCAAGGCTGGCGACTTTGTGCATACCTTTGGTGATGCGCACCTCTATTCCAACCATATGAAACAGGTGGCCGAACAACTTTCGCGCGAGCCGCGTGCGCTGCCGACGATGAAGATCAACCCGGACGTGAATGACATTTTCAAATTCAGGTACGAGGATTTCACATTGGAGGGCTACGACCCTCACCCCGCAATAAAAGCTCCTGTCGCCGTATGAGCAAGTTATCCCTGATCGTGGCGATGGCCCGCAACCGCACCATCGGCGTGAACAACACCCTGCCCTGGCGCTGCCCGGAGGACCTCAAGCATTTCAAGGCGCTGACCATGGGGCATCACATGATCATGGGACGCAAGACGTACGATTCCATCGGCAAGCCGTTGCCGGGACGCACCACGGTGGTGGTGACACGCAACAACGATCTGGTTATCGAAGGTTGTGTCATCGCTCACTCGCTGAAAGAGGCCATCGCCGCCTGCGCGGGCGACGAGGAGATTTACATCGTCGGTGGGGCCGATCTGTACCGGCAGGCCATCCCGCTGGTGGACAGGATGTACATCACCGAGATTCAGCAGGACGTGGCGGGCGATACGCATTTTCCCGCCTTCGACCACGCCGCCTGGCAGGAGGTCGCGCGCGAACGGCGCAACCAGACCGAACCGCAGCCGCTGGAATACCATTTCGTCACTTACCAACGTCGCTAAAACCCACGCATGAAGTACCTCAAATCCGAATTCCCCATCGCCATCGCGCTGCTCGTCCTCGGCCTCGGCTTCGCACTCGAACACGGCGCCGTCGAGCACGGTGGCGGCGCGCTGTGGGGCCTGCTGCTGGTGATCCTGGCGGCCATCATCGGCGTCGCCTTCCGCATCGCGCACCATGCCGAAGTGCTGGCGGTGCGATTCGGCGAGCCCTACGGCACGCTGATCCTGACGCTCGCCGCCGTGTCGGTGGAGGTGGTGATCCTGGTGGTGCTGCTGATGGGAGAACCGAACCCGACGCTGGCGCGCGACACGGTGTTCGCGGCGGTGATGTTCGACATCAACGGCATCCTCGGCCTCGCCGCCATCGTCGGCGGGCTCAAGCACGGCCAGACCAAGTACAACATCTCGTCGGCCAACTCCTTCGTTGCCATGCTGCTGGTCGCCATCGGCATCGGCATGTTCGTGCCGGATTTCGTACCGGACGACAAATGGCAGATCTACTCGGTGTTCTCCATCACCATCATGGCCGTCATGTACATGGCATTTTTGCGCCTTCAGACGGTGGAACACCGCACTTTCTTCGAATATTCCAGCGACACAGACGAGGAAGCGCACGACGAAGCGCACAGCCCGAACGCCCTGCACGTCGGCATCATGGTCGGCGCCATCGTGCTGGTCGGCCTGCTCTCGGAAGTGATGTCGGTGCTGCTCGATGCGGGTCTTGCCGGCAGCAGCCTGCCCAAGGCAATCCCGGCGGTGCTGGTCGCGCTGATCTCGGCCAGCCCCGAGATATTGACCGCACTCAGAGCCGCCCAGCAGGACCGCATGCAGACCACCGTCAACATCGCGCTCGGCGCTTCGCTCGCCACCGTGCTGCTCACCCTGCCGGTGATCGAATTCATCGCGCTGGTGACGGGCGACCGCATCGTCATGGCGCTCACCCCGGTGCAGGGCGGCATGCTGCTGCTCACCTTCCTTACCGTGATGAACAACCTGCACGACGGCGAGACGAATGCCATCGAGGGCATCAGCCACTTTGCGCTGTTTGCGGCGTTTGTGGCGCTGGTGATGATGGGGTTGATTTAATCCGCACCATCAATCGACTGGAAAATCCTTTCACATCCCTTGACTGAGGCACACTCAGCTTCCCCCTTTGAAAAAGGGGGACGGGAGGGGGATTTAACGGACCGCATTAATTTCTCCTATTTTAAATCCCCCCATACCCCCCTTTTTCAAAGGGGGGCTGTTTTAGTTCCGCACTAGAAGATGGTCTTCAGCACCAGCCCCGCCACCGCACTCGCCGCGATCACCTCTATGACCCCACGCTTGTAGCGCAACAACGCCACCGCAGCCGCCAGCGCCAGCACAGCCGACACCCAGTCGAACGTTCCTTCAAACCCCTGCGGCCACAGCACGTGATAGCCGAAGAACAAGCCCAGATTCAGGATCACGCCGACCACCGCCGCCGTGATGGCGGTGAGTGGTGCGGTGAATTTGAGGTCGCCGTGGGTGCTCTCCACCAGCGGCCCGCCCGCGAAGATGAACATGAACGAGGGCAGGAAGGTGAACCAGGTGACCAATATCGCGGCGAGTGCTCCGGCCAAGAACACATGCTCCGCACCGAACAGGGCCTGGGTGTAGCCGCCGATGAAGCCGACGAAGGCCACCACCATGATGAGCGGCCCCGGCGTGGTCTCGCCGAGGGCGAGGCCGTCGATCATCTGCGTGGGGGTGAGCCAGCCGTAGTGGCCGACCGCGCCCTGATACACATAGGGCAGCACGGCATAGGCGCCGCCAAAGGTAAGCAGCGCGGCCTTGGTGAAGAACCAGCTCATCTGCGTGAACGTGTGGTCCCAGCCATACACGCCGGTCAGCAGCCCCATCGGCAACAGCCACAGCAGGCTGCCGAGCAACGCCACCTTGAGCAGCCCCGACCAGCGGAACTTCGCGTGTTCCGGCGTGGGCGTGTCGTCGTCGATCAGCGCCGCGCCGTAGGACTTGCCCGCCTTGCCGTGGCCGCCGCCGAGTGCGAACTTCTCCGGCAGGTAGCGTCCGCCGATGTAACCGATGAAGGCCGCAGCGATGACGATGGCCGGGAACGGCACGTTGAGCGCGAAGATGGCGACGAAGGAAGCGGCGGCGATGGCCCACAGCCAGTTGTTCTTGAGCGCTTTTGAGCCGATGCGATGCGCGGCCTGCACCACGATGGCGGTGACCGCCGGTTTGATGCCGTAGAACAATCCGGCGACCAGCGGCACATCGCCGAACGCGATGTAGAACCAGGACAGCACGATGAGGATGAACAATGAAGGCAGCACGAACATCGTGCCCGCGATGACGCCGCCCCAGCCGCGGTGCATCAGCCAGCCGATGTAGGTGGCGAGCTGCTGCGCCTCGGGGCCGGGCAGCACCATGCAGTAGTTGAGCGCATGCAGGAAGCGGCGGTCGGAGATCCAGCGTTTTTGCTCGACCAGGTCGTGATGCATCATGGCGATCTGCCCGGCCGGGCCACCGAAGCTGATGCAGCCGAGTTTGAACCAGTAGCGGAAGGCCTGCGCCAGTGAAACTGGGGCAGGAGGTTGTGCGTCGTCGGATGTTTGCTGCGCGGCGGCCATGATGCGGCCGATTATGTGCGCCTGCCCCAAGTCCTACAAGCTTGCTCGGCCAATACACCTGCCGCGATTCCGGTCATGCGCTTGTGGCATACTTCGCCGCAATTAAAAACTCCGCGATATCGACCATGCACGCCGCCATGAGTACCACCGAGATCTTCCTCGTCGCGATGACGCTGATCTTCACCATCCCCTATCTCATATGGCGCGTGGGGCGAACCGAGTACTATGCACCGCTGGTGGTGGTGCAGATCATCACTGGCATCCTGCTCGGCCCCGGCATCCTCGGCGCGGCCTATCCCGATTACTACAACTTCGTGTTCACGCCGCAGGTCATACAGTCGCTCAACGGCATTGCCTGGTGGGCGGTGATGGTGTTCGTGTGGATCGCGGGCATCGAGCTCGATTTGCGCCAGGCCTGGAAATACCGGCGCGAGAGCGGCATCACCGCCGGCCTCGCGCTGGGCACACCGCTGCTGTTCGGCTGCATTGCGGCGGTGGGGATGTTGTTCTGCGACGGCTGGGTGGGGAGCAAGGCCCATTCATGGCAATTCGTGCTGGGCGTGGGCATGGCCTGCGCCGTCACCGCGCTGCCCATCCTCATCCTGTTCATGGAAAAATTGCAGATCCTGCGCCAGCCCATCGGCCAGCGCATCCTGCGCTATGCCAGCATGGACGACGTCGCCATCTGGGGCGTGCTCGCGCTGATCCTGATGGATTGGGAACGGGTCGGCAAACAACTCGGTTTCCTGCTCGTCTTCGCGGTCGCCAGCCACCTGTTCCGCAAACTCATGCTGTGGCTGGAAGAACGCGACCGCTGGTATGTCGGACTTATCTGGCTGGCCGTGTGCGGTCTCGGTGCCGATTGGTCTGGGTTGCACTTCATGGTCGGCGCCTTCCTCGCCGGCGCGGTCACCGACAGCCACTGGTTCGACCAGAAGAAGATGGACCTGATGCGCCACCATGTGCTGCTGGTGATCATGCCGGTGTTCTTCCTCAGCACCGGCTTGCGCACCAACTGGGCGATGGGCGGCAGTACCGTGTTCATCGCCGCAGGCGCATTGTTGTTCGCCTCGGTCGCAGGCAAGTTGATGGGCGTGCATGCAGCGGGACGGATACTCAAGTGGAAACCAGGCGAAGCCTCCATCATCGGCTGGCTGTTGCAGACCAAGGCGCTGATCATGATCATCTTCGCCAACATCCTGCTCGACAAGCAGATCATCACCAGCGAGACCTTCACCGCGCTGCTGCTGATGGCCGTGGCCAGCACCATGCTCACCGTGCCGGTGGTGGCGCCGAAGCTGGAAAAGATGAAAGAGATCATCTTCCGCTCGAAGTAAAATATCGTTCATGACCATCAAGGAGAAACAGCAATGAGCGGATGTTGCGAGAATGGCTGCGAGATCACCGCGCGCAACGAGCGACAGCGCACCACGCTGAAATGGGTGCTGGCCATCAACGCCGTGATGTTTCTCGTCATCGTCGCCGCCGCGCTGTATGCCGATTCGACCGCGCTGCTTTCCGACAGCCTCGATAATCTCGGCGATGCCATCACCTATGCGCTGAGCCTGTACGCCATCGCACTCGGCGCCCGCGCCAAAGCCAAAGTCGCGCTGTTCAAGGGCGTGCTGATCCTGGCGGCGGCGCTCGCGATAGCCGGGCAGATCGCCTGGAAACTCGCGCATCCCGCCGTACCCATCTTCGAGGCGATGGGCGCATTCAGCCTGCTCGGACTCGCGGCCAACGGCATCTGCTTCGGGCTGCTGTGGCGGCACCGCCACGAGGACATCAACATGAGTTCGGTGTGGGAATGCTCGCGCAACGACATCGCCTCCAACATCTCGGTGTTCGTCGCCGCGCTCGGCGTGTGGGCGACCGGCGCCGCCTGGCCCGACCTGCTGGTCGCAGCAGCACTGGTGGTGGTGCTGCTGCGTTCCGCCTTGCGCGTCATCTCTTCTGCTCGCCGCGAACTGCACGCCAGTTCCTGACGCTCAAAGCCGCCCAGACCTATCACACAAATAAAAGAGCCCGGTCGCCCGGGCTCAGTCTTGATATTGTTTTCCTGCTTGTTATTTCGCGGCAGGCTTAGCTGCAAGCGTGCGGTAATCCGGCAAGCGCGACAGATAGTCGGCCACTGCCTCGCGGTCGCTCTGGCCGAACTTCGCGATCGCCTTGACCATCTCGGGGTGCGAGTTGCCGCGTGCCCCGGTCTCGATCAACTTCATTTCGCGCATCAGGTAACCATAGTGCTGGGCGGCCAGCACCGGGAAGGCCTTGGCAGCATCGCCCTCGCCGTTCTTGCCGTGGCAGGTGTCGCACTTGTTGGCGAAATACAGCTTCTTGCCCTTGGCCGACATATCTTCCGGACCCTTGCCGTTCTCGCGCAGCGATTCGACCTGGTTGAGGTAGACGGCGATATCACCGATCTCTTCCAGTGCGATGGCTGGGTCTTCGACGAACGGCAGCATCTTCGGGTTGAGGCGGATGCCGGCGCGGATCTCGGTGATCTGCTTGATCAGCACACTGGTGTGCTGGCCGGAGAGGCGCGGATACACGCCTTCGCGCACACCGGCCGCATCGGCCTTGTGGCAACCGCGACAGCCACGGAAGGCTTCCTTGCCCTTGACCGGGTCGCCGCCCAGACGCAGCACTTCGACGCGTTCCGGCGTCATCTCGTCCCAGACGTAACCCTTCTTGCCGTAAACCTTGGGAACGTAAGCATCGGCTGCAACTGCCTGCAAAGGCAGCAGCAGCGCCACACAGATAGAGAGTAATGTTTTCATCATTGGGCTTCCTTCAGGGTAACGATGTATTCGGCCACCGCTTCGATCTCGGCATCGTTCATGCGCTTGGCAACGGCGCGCATGACGGATTTCGCGTCGTTGGTGCGTATGCCGTTCTTGAAATTCATCAGTTGGTTCTTGACGTAGACCGGGTTCTGTCCGTTCAGGCGCGGATACTTGTTGGTACCGCTGCCGTCTTCGTTATGACAGCCGGAGCAGGCCGGTACGGCGCTGCCGATGATACCTTCGTCGAAGATCTGCTTGCCCTGCGCAGCGAGATCGGGCTTCTCGGTAACGCCGTCCGAGCGTTTCTGTTCGCTGAAATACTGCGCCAGCGCCTTGAATTCTGACTCG
Source organism: Gammaproteobacteria bacterium (assembly GCA_018813765.1). Taxonomy (GTDB): domain Bacteria; phylum Pseudomonadota; class Gammaproteobacteria; order Burkholderiales; family Gallionellaceae; genus Sideroxyarcus. The sequence goes on from JAHJBC010000003.1 coordinate 32,099, forward strand.
TCCACCATCGGAATGATGGTGGCCATGATCTCATTGGTGCGGTCGCCGCTCTTGAAGTCCTTGAGCTGGCGAGCGAGGTATTTTGCATCCAGTCCGGCCAGTTTCGGGTTCTCCGGAATGATGCTGTTGCCGTCGGGGTTGTGACAGCCGGCGCAAAGTTGCAGGCGCTCTTCCAGCGGCACGGCTTCCGCGCGGGCCATTGCCGGTAACAGCAACAATCCCGCAAGCGCGCCGCACAGGCTCAGGCACCCGGCGATTCGTTTGTAGTTATGCTTCATGTGATCCTCCTGTTGCTTATACGAAACCAAACTCCGGCTATTGTTGAAACGGCGCGCGACAAATCAAGCACTTCTGCAAGATAAATGGGAGGCGGATTCGATGTAAACCTGAACAATATATCTGCGCGGGTTAAGAGAATGCCAAGTTAATACCCTTCCAGATTCTTTTCCATCGAATCACAAAACCACTTCGCCAACCAAACCATGCCGACGATCACAGCAAGTATGATCAACGTAGTCATCAGTTCCTCGCCTTTTTGCAGAATGTGCAGGTTTGCTATTTCACTTGTTCCAAGCTATCCACGAATACGATCATGTCAAAGGTACGGTTGATCGATTTGCTGTGGAAGTTCGGCATCGCGATCCCGCCGGAATACTTCACGGTCGCCCCCTTGGCGATCTCGGTCTTGTAGGCCGCGAGCCAGGTCGACCCCTTGGGTGTGCTCACCCGAACATAGGTATACATGGGCGAATCGATCACCTCCAACACCTTGCCGCGGTTGACCAAATTGGTATCGGAGGGGATGGGTTCGGGGTGCCCGGGCGGCATGGCCGCATTCCCCGTCGACATGGAACCGTGCGGTACAGTCTTGGCTTCCGGCTTGGCCGAGTCAGCTCCTGCGGAAACGTAGACCGTGGTTCCTGCAACGAGCAGCACCAGCAATATCGATATCTTCTTCACTCGCTATCCTCCTGAAGCGCGTCCCGGCGGGCCTCGCCCGCCATGTACGCCATTGCACATCGCAAAAAAACGGGGTGGCTGGACTGCGGCCACCCCGCTAGCTGCCGCTGCTATTACATCTTGAGCTGATACATCACGCCAAACACATAAGCACGGAAGTTCTGCGGACCGGAATCCAGATAGGTCTGCTGGTTGGTGTTCGGATTCGGCAGATCCTCCACACCGTCATAGTGCCAGTCGTGGATATCGCCGAACACCAGATGCCCCAACAGCCTGACCGACGATTGCTTGGTCAGCGGTACCAGCAAGCTGGCGTCCAGCGTGTTCAGCGAGAAGGTCTGGTCGGCGAAGCCGTTGCCGATCAGCCCCACGTTGGTCAACTGCGCAGCAGTCGGCGCTCCGCTCGTATACAGCCCTAATGCATAGGGATTGTAGGTGTAGCTGGTCGCAGTACGTCCATTGGTGTGGGTGTAGTTCGCATCCAGCGCGTTCTTGTTGTCGAAGTCGAACTTGAAGCCCAGACCAACCGTATTATTCTGATCCTTCTGGTTGATCGTATAACTGCGGCTGGTCGGATACAGCGAGCTGGTAGCCGAGGCGGTTCCGCACCCGCTCAGGAAGTTGCCGGCCGTGACGGTGGTGGAATTGACCAGCGTAACCCCTGCCGCAAGCTGTGCCGCCGTCTGCGCCACGGTACTGATCGAACCGTCGCTCCAGAAGTTGTAGGTCGTACCGATCACACAGGCGTTCTGCTGCAAGCCCTGCTGCTCCATCTTGCCGGTCTGATATGCGTAATACCCGGAAACAGTCATCTCCGGCGAAGGTTGCCAGGCCATATCGAAGTTAACCGAGTTCTGGTTCTGGCTGCCACGGCCGTAGGCCGCATCCGGGAACTTGATGTCCTTCAGTTGCACCGCCACGCCCGCATCCAGATCGGGGGTGATCATGTAGTTGAAACGCAGGTTCAGGATGTTCTGGTCGCGGTCGGCAAGATCGAACTTGCGGTGCAGTGCGTTGATATGAATCCAGCTCGACACGTTGGTACCTGTGGCGAACGGAAGGGCTGACAGCGAAGCGCTGTAGAACTCGTCGTAAGGATCCGGGTTATAGGCGGAACCGCGCAGCTTGTCGGTCTCGAAGGACAGACGCAAGGTCCCATCCTCCATCCCGCGATTGACATAACCGAGCTTGAGCTTGTCCTCTCTGGTTTTGTCGCGCTCCCGGTGCTGCCGTTGCATGGTCTCGCGTTCGATGTTGGCGTTCACGCTGTTGCCGCTGTCGATGCGGTAATCCGCCCCCAGCGTGTAGTTCATCTGCTTGTACGCATACGGCGCACTGTGGATGTTGTTGTTGCCGGCCGCCGCCACGATACCAAGCGCCTGCACTGCAGACGCATCGCAAGCGGCCGCATTGATTGCCAGGTTTGCAGCCGCCGCGTCGGCATAGGTAGGCTGGTTGTTCGCCGCCGTCGCGCTACCCACCATGATGGCGTTGCCACTGCCGTCATTGATCAGGCGACCCCACTGACCGGTCAGCGGGTTGCATGCCCAATAATCGCTGTTGGTCTTGGTCTCGTAGTAGCGCACCTTGCCCTTTACATCCAAGTCATCAAGGGGCTTGAGGCTGAGGCCGAAATCGGCCAGCTTGATATCCACCTTGAGATTGGCCGTGGGCTGGCTAAGGGAATCGACGGTATCCCACGATCCGCCTGCGACACCGTTGACCGCGGCCCCAGAATACGAGGTGGAGGGGATGAGATTATCGTTTTGCTTGGACTGGCTGACCGACACGACTCCGGTGAAGCGCCCCTTCATCAGCTCCGGCAGCTCGCGCGCATATTCGCCTTTGACATTGAGGTAGTCATTGTTGGGATAGAGATCGTAGATCGCATGCGGGAAGCTGGCGATACCGTTGGCGGCAGCCAGAAACATCGGATTCTCCACTTTCATGGTGTCGATGTTGTTGCGGAACAGCGAGGCCGCCACCGTCAGGTTGGCGCTGTTCACCTCGTCGGCATAGTTCATCCCGGCAAGGAAGTCGTGCGTGTTGTAATCGATGGATTCCGGGATCTCGACGCCGCCGGTGCCGCCGCCGCCGCCCATCACCAGACCGAACGGTCTTGCACCGGTGCGTTTTTCGTTGCTGTAGCCGGCGAACACACTGATGTTGTTCGTCACTTTCAGGTCGCCGCGCACCCCGCCTTTCTTGCGCACGATGCTCAGTTCGGAGTAGGGCGTGGCGAGTGCGGCAGCCTCGATGTTGGTATCGGTCGTTGCCGCGTTGGTCGTGCCGCCGGGCGTCAGACTCTTGAGCGTCTGGTTGCCCGTCCCGGTGCCGCTCCACAGGTTGCGGTAAGTGGTGGTGAACACGTGCGGCGTCTCGCTGTAGAAAGCCTTCACCTTCCAGTCGTTGTAGCGCCCCACGGTCAGGTTGTAGAACTGGTCGTTGTTGCCCACCCCGCCGCCGTTCACGGTAACAAAACGCGCGTTGTCGCTTTCCGAGTCGACGCCGAAACTGTTGAGGTACAAGCCGCTCTTGGGATCCTTGTACGCCCTGAACATGGCATCTTCGTTATCGGCCTGTTTGCTGAGCACGCCGATCTCCACATAGCCGTGCGTCTCGCCCGCCACCGCTTCTTCTGTGGCGTAGGGTTGATTGAACATCTGGCCTGTCGGGGTGTGGCCCGCAGTGGCGTCGGTATCGCGCACACCGCCGACATAACCCGTGTTGAAGGCATTGCCGACTGCGGTATCTACCCCGTAGCCGGAATCCGCATGCGCCTGTTGCAATGCCATGCTGGCGAAGGCGAGGCTGATGCAGCAGGCCAGAACTTTCCGTCGCGGAAGCGTGTTCATGGTGTTCCTCCTATGGGAATCGGTTTTGCTGTTCGTTTCGACTTGATTGAAATGTGTTTTACGTATCATGTTGTCTTCTCCTCGTCAGATCAGCGCTGGAAGCGAGCGCCAGCCGGATGGTTGCTGCCGTGGATCTGCGAGTGGCAGTTCTGGCAGGAGCGTCCGATAACCCGCTGGCCGGCAGTACCGCCGTTCAGGGAGTTCGCCGCCGTTCCCGCAGCGTTGTAGAAGGTGCCGGGGTGGCCGACCGAGGGGCTGTGGCATTGCTGGCACAGGAAGGGACGGGCGCTGACCAGCAGTTTGTCGTGGTTGGATCCGTGCGGCACGTGGCAGTTGGTGCACTTTTCCCTGACCGGCGCATGTTCCCACAGGAAGGGGCCGCGCTTCTCGGCGTGGCAGGTGTAGCACACTTCGTTCACCGAATCGGCCTTGAGCAGCGGACGGGTGACAGTGCCGTGCGGATTGTGGCAATCCTCGCAACTCATCTTGCCTTCAGGAACAGGCATATGAGAACGCTTCTTGAACTCGGCTTCCTGCTGTTTGTGACAGGTCTGGCAAGTCTCGGTGATGCTGCGCTTTTTCAGCAGGCCGCTGGCGGAGAACTTGGCCATCGGGTTGTGGCAATCGCTGCAGGAGAGCTTGTTGGTCGCGTGGGTGGAACCGGGCCAGTGCAGGCGCTGTCCGCCCTTGTGGCAGGTGAGACACTGGGCGGTCTGCTTCTCGACCGGCGTACCCCATTCCTTGGTGTAGCCGATCAGCAGGTTCTTGTCCTTGGTCTTCTTGGCATGCAGGGAGCCGGGGCCGTGGCAGGCCTCGCACACCTGCTTCTCGACTTCCGTTCTGGGATTCTGGCGGAACACCTTGGCATGGAGCGTATGACCGAAGTTCTTGTTCTCGGTCTCGTGACAGGTGGTACAACCTTTCTCGCCGATGTAGGTGGCATCCGCCTGTGTGGCGGCAGGCGCCGACGCGGTCGCCGTAACCGGTGCAGTCGCCGCTGCTTCTTCCGCCACAACCTGTCCGGCCGAGAACACCAGCAACAATGCGGCTAATGCCGTTTTCGTTGCACCTATGATATTGAATCGCTCCCTGATCATTATTTTCCCCCTGAGCATTTATCTGAAATATCCAGGCATGATCCAGAGCGCATCACGGACGCAATTATTGAACCTTACATATCGTCCTGGCGCGGTGACCCTGCCGATGTGAATACTAGATAGAAGTTCCGCGCAAAGGCTGACAAAGGGATACAAATGCTGACAAACCCTTACATTGATTTGCGGCTCAGCAAAACAGGGGGATGTCCCTGAAGGGATCAGGGCCCAGGAAGTCCGAATTCAAGTCGCCGCCACAGCAGCAAGCGGTGTCCGAATCTGGAAGTCACAGGATTCCGACATACACCGAAATGACGAGTCAGATCTTGATTGAGTGTCCGCTATTGCAATACCGTGAGCGGCCGAATGAAGCGGTAGCCCATGCCGCGTATGGCCTGCAACGGGCTGCGGTCGTCTTCCAGCGCGGGTATCTTGCGGCGCAGGCGGCTGATATTGGCTTCCAGCGCGCGCGGGTCGTAGGCCATGGGGTTCTTGCCCAACGCGCGTATCAGCTCATCGCGATCAATCTGCTGGTTCTGCGCTGCAGCGATGGCCTGCAGCAGCAATAATTCCCATCCGGTCAGCGGTATCGGAGTTGAGGCACCGGGGGGGACCAGTTCGGAACGCTCAGGCAACAGCCGCCACGCTTCTGTCCTGATTGCGATTTGAGGAACCAGCCGCAGGTACAGGTTATCGATGAGCGCAAGCAGTTCGAAGAAATCAACCGGTTTTACCAGATAGTCGTCAGCCCCGGCACGGCGACCCGCCACCCGGTCCGCACCCATATTGCGCGCAGTAAGCATGACCAGACCGACCCTTGCGCCAAAGCGCTCGCGCAGGTGCGCGGCAATGACGACGCCCGATTCGCCGGGAAGGTTATAGTCCAGCAGCACGATCTCGGGGAGGAATTGCGCCAGACATTGCTCAAGCGCGATGCCGTCGCTGACCGCCCGCACCTCGTGTCCGGTATGGAGCAGCAGACTGAGCAACTCTTCCTGCTGTCCCAGATCGTCTTCGACTATGATAATACGCGCCATATTTTCGTTTTGTCACTGTAGGAACTGAGCCATGTCCAATCTACACAACCGCAGCCGCGTAACGCAAGCCCTTTTTTCTTCGCGCGAGTTCCTGCACGGGTTGAGCCTGCAAAGCCGCTTCCTGCTGATCGTGGGCGTTTCCTCGCTCATTCTGTCGCTGTTGCTGTGGTGGATGTTCGGCAACTTCAACGAACAACTGATTGAGCGCATCGGTGCACGCTTCGCCGAAAAACAGATGCTCTACGACAAGGAGCGCACCCTGCAACCGCTGATCCGCGAGATCGCACTGGCACGCGAGACCGCCGACAGTTCGCTGCTCCGGGCATGGGCCATGAATGAGCGCGACCCGCAAGCACGCCAGGCAGCCATCCTGAAGATGGAAAAGATGCGCCACCACTTTCGTGGCGGCAATTATTTTCTGGCACTCGCCGGGTCGGGCGATTTCTATTACAACGATGCGAAAGGCAAGTACGACGGACGCCAGTACCGCTATACCCTGAATCCGTCAGTGCTGGATGACGCGTGGTTCTTCGACTTCATGAAACGGGGTGACTGCAGGCGCATCCGCGTCTCCCACAACGACAAGCTCAATGTGAGCAAGATATGGATACGCGTGCCGATACTGGACGACGGCAAGGTGATCGGCGTGCTTGGCACCGGGATAGACCTGGACGATTTCATCCACAATATCTCCAATATCCACCAGCCCGGCGTCACCAACATGTTCATCAACCAGAACGCCGTCATCCAGATCTACAACGATGTCGACCACATCGATTTCCCCGGCGTGCGCAATTTCTCCGACCACGAACATTCGAGCAGCCAGATTTTGAGCAGCGACACGGGCAACCAATGGGTGCATCAGGCCATCACTTCGCTGGATCGCGGCAACCACAACGTGGAAACCGAGTTTGTGCATATCAAGGGCAAACGCTATCTGGCGGGCATGATCGCGCTGCCAGATGTGGGCTGGTACGACCTCACCCTGCTTGATCTTTCAGTCCTGTTGCCAAAAATGGACTTCCTCGAATTGGGACTGGCGATCATCGTCGGCACACTCGGGTTGCTGGCAATCCTGGCGTACTCGTTGCACCGGATGGTACTGAAGCCGGTTGCGAGTCTGACCGATGCGGCATCGCGTATCCGCCGCGGCGAATATGCCTCTTTGTCTCTCGAAGATAATGGCGGCGGTGAAGTCCAGGTGTTGGCATCGCAATTCCAGGATATGGAAAACTCGCTCTTTAAAACTCAGGAGTGGCTGGAAGCCGAGATTGATAAACGCACCAGCCAGCTCTTTGACGCACAGAGCGTGCTTGAGATCTCGCTGCAGCGCGAACGGGAAGGTCGCGAGATACAGGCCCACCAGATGGCCGTGATGGCGCACGAGATGCGCAATCCGATCGCCGTCATCGGAAACACTGCGCAGATGCTGCAGATCCTGGCACAAACCGACCATCCGGAATTGCTGCCGCGCATCGAAAAGATCACACGCGCCGTCCGGCAACTGGCGGCGCTGATGGACAACTTCCTCACCGAGAAATGGCTGGAGATGTGGCAGCACGGATTGAAACGCACTAAAGGCGACCTCAATCGTCTCTGCACAGAGGTGATTGGAAATATCGTCGATAGTCATGCACGCCGCATCCAGTTTGCCCCGCTGGCTGCTGAAGCAACCATATACGCGGACTGGGAGTTGTTACAGATCGCCGTAACCAACCTGCTGGACAATGCCTGCAAATATTCCTGTCAGGATAGTAATGTCGTCCTGAAGGTGCTGGCCCACAGCCCGGATCAACTCTGCCTTGAGATAAGCGATTGCGCTGGCGGCATACCGCACGATCTGCAAGACCGCATCTTCGAGAAGTATGTACGAGGCCAGCATACTGCAGATATCCAAGGCACCGGCCTCGGCTTATATCTGGTCAACTGGATCGCACGTTTCCACGGCGGCCACATGGAGATATCCTCTGTCGCCGGACAAGGGAGCACATTCCATCTGTGTCTCCCGATTTCCGAACCTCATCCCGAAAAGGCCATTTCGCAAGAGGAATAGAACGCCAGCAGAGTTGAATTCATTCCTTTCCGTCGCTGCATCCACTATTCCTCGCAGGACAAACACCGTCTGGCCCTCCGGTATAATCCTGCGATGACAGAAGCCGCCCAAAGCCTCGAACTCCTCGCCCCCGCCAAGACCGCCGCCATCGGGCGCGAAGCCATCCTGCACGGCGCCGATGCCGTGTACATCGGCGGGCCGTCGTTCGGCGCGCGCGACAAAGCAGGCAACTCGCTGGCAGAGATCGCGGCGCTGGTGGAATATGCGCATCGTTTCCGCGCCAAGATCTACGTCACGCTCAACACCATCCTGCACGATGCCGAACTCGAAGCCGCACGCAAGCTGGCGCAGGATTGCTACGACATCGGCGTGGACGCGCTCATCGTGCAGGACATGGGCCTGCTCGAACTCGACCTGCCGCCGATCGACCTGCACGCCTCGACGCAATGCGACATCCGCACGCCGGAGAAGGCGAAGTTCCTGGCCGATGTCGGCTTCTCGCAACTGGTGCTGGCGCGCGAACTGACGATAGATGAGATCAAGGCGGTTCGCGCTGCCGTACCAGCCGATACCGTGATCGAGCATTTCATCCACGGCGCACTGTGCGCGGCCTATTCCGGCCAGTGTTACATCAGCCACGCGCACACCGGTCGCAGCGCCAACCGCGGCGACTGCTCGCAGGCCTGCCGCCTGCCCTACACGCTGCAGGACGACAAGGGCCAGGTCGTCGCATTCGAGAAACACCTGCTGTCGGTAAAGGACAACAACCAGAGCAGCAACCTGCGCGCGCTGATCGATGCAGGCGTGCGCAGCTTCAAGATCGAGGGGCGCTACAAGGATGCGCCCTATGTGAAGAACATCACCGGGCATTACCGCCGCCTGCTCGACGAGATACTCGACGAACGCCCCGAACTGAATGCCGCCTCCAGCGGCAAGACCACACTTCTGTTCACTCCCGACCCGGACAAGACCTTCCATCGCGGCGCGACCGATTATTTCTCGCAGGGTCGCAAGGCCGACATCGGCGCGTTCGACGCGCCCAGCTTCGTCGGCCTGCCGCTGGGCTCGGTGAGCAAGATCGGCCCGGACTGGTTCGAGATCGAGACCGGCGAGACGATGGCGAACGGCGACGGCCTCAACTATATATATAAGCGCGAGACACGCGGCATCCGCGCCAACACGGTCAAGCAGATGGGCAAGGTTTGGCGCGTGTGGCCGAACGAGAAGATGCACGAGTTGGCCGGCCTGCGCATCGGTCTGGAGATCAACCGCAACAGCGACCAGCTGTGGGAGATGACGCTCAGCAAGAAATCCGCCGAGCGCAAGATCGGCGTGTCGATGGTGTTCAGCGAAACGGCAGAAGGTTTCGCACTCACCCTCACTGACGAGGACAACATCACGGCAACCGCCACCGCCGCCTTCGAGAAACAGCCCGCGAAAAATCCGGATGAAGCGGAGGATGCGGTGCGCAACCAGCTGGCAAGGTTGGGCAATACCGATTTCGAGGCCATCGGTGTAGGAGCGAGCTTGCTCGCGAATGGGAATCGCGAGCAAGCTCGCTCCTACAATCCGACCCAGATCATCTGGTCACATCCTCAATTCATCCCCAGCTCCCTGCTCAACCAACTCCGCCGCGAAGCCATCGTAAAACTCGAAGCGACCCGCCTCGCCGCTTACACTCGCTTGCCGCGCAAGGCAGCTGCGGAGCCACCCGCACAATACCCGGAAGAATCCCTCTCCTACCTCGCCAACGTCTACAACTCCGCCGCGCGGAAGTTCTACACCCGGCACGGCGTGAAACTCATTACCGCCGCCTATGAACAGCACCAGGAAGCAGGCGAAGTCTCGCTGATGATCACCCGCCACTGCATCCGCTATTCGCTGAGCCTGTGCCCCAAACAGGCCAAAGGGGTCATCGGTGTGCAGGGCCAGGTGCGCGCCGAACCGATGATGCTGGTCAATGGCAGCGAGAAACTGAGGCTGGAATTCGATTGCAGGAAGTGCGAGATGCACGTGATCGGCAAGGCGAAGAAACACATTCTGAAGACGCCTCCTCCGTGCGATTTGGCGGTGCCGACTCACACACTCCGATAGTCAAAACCCGGCAACTCCGGTAAATTGGGGCACCTTCCATACAAGGAGCGAGGCATGAAGAACACGATAGCCAGCCTGATTGTTGTGGCCGCATTCTCATTCGGCAGCGCGGCGTTTGCCGAGAACGGGATGAACGACGAAGCGCAACCTGCCGCAGCGGAAGTCGAGCAGGTGCAGGTCGAGCAGGTTATGGCTGAGCCGATCGAAGAGTCCCGGCCGGCCATGAAGCACTCATCCTCGACCATGGCGGGAGCGGATCGACCCAAAGATCTCGATCTGCGGCATTGCCTGGATCTGGCTGACAACGTTGCGATCGCCAGATGCGCCTACGAGTGAAAGTGTCCTCGCGCCTGTAGATTCCAAAAGGTGCGCTTCCAGTCGAAGCGCACCTTCATTTCCTGTTGAACTTCTCGATCGCCTCCTTCACGGCCCGCAATTGCTCGGGCGTCTGTTTGCTGCCTGCTGCGGGTGTAGCCGCCTTGGGGGCTGCTTTCTGTTCCGGCACCTTTGCTGCAGCTTTCGCTGGTGCAGTCGGAGCGGCGGATGAATGGGATGCTTTCGGCTTCGGCGCCGGCGCCGCATCTGTCTTCTTCTCCGCAGCAACCGGGCTTGCACTTGCCGGATGGGCCGCCGGTGCGGGCGTTGCGACTGGCGCGCTGGCGGACTGATGCAATTGCTCCTCCAGTGTGGGCGAGACCTTCAATTTCTCCTGCAGCCGGGTCACGTTCTGAACGATTCTGGCATTCAGCTCCTCCTGCATTTTCCCCGCCTCCGGTTGCGCCTTCTGCCGTGAGATGATGAACTTCTCGTTCTCCATTTCGCTTCGGGTTGCCGCTAAGGTTGCTTGCACGGCCTGCAGTTCCGCCGCGACTTCGTTCAGTCGCGACTGGCTGGCCCGGTTGGCAGAGATTGCGACCGCCGCGACGACCAGCGCAATGACCGCCACAGCGGGGGCGAAACCCAGCATGAGATAGTGCGAAACGACCTTCAGCTTCGCGCTTGTCGAGCCGGCCGACTGGTCGGGGCCATCGTCCTCATCGTCGGACGCGCCGCGCGTTCTTTCGTGTTCCGGATGGCTGGTCATGGGCACCTCCTTGATGAATATGGGCAGCAGTGTAGCAAGGGCGGAGTTCGATAAACAATGCGCGTAACAACTAGCCGCAGGAAACAGGCGTTTATCTCGTCCCCAGCCTGGCATGCAATAGTTGACAAGATCAATCCAGCTTCTTAGGATGACTTCTCCGGGCGCTAATAACAGCATCCGTACTTGTCGGTATCCGGTTCAGCCGCACTCGACAGCCGAGTGGTCGCTCACATTCTTCCGCCCGACCTGACTTGCCGTTCACAAGCTCGCCCGATACACGACCGAAGATACTCAAAGAAAGCGAGGACATCATGGCTACCTTTTTCGGGATCGAAGAGCGCGATGCGCAAGATTTCATCGCCAGGCACACGGTATGTCTGCCGCACGCTGCGGACGGCAGCCCCGAGTTGCAATACACCGTCTCGCCCATGCACAAGGAAGACATCGTATTCATCAAGCATTGCGATTCCCCTTTTAGCCTGCACATCAAGGCCGTCGGCATCGTGCAGTCAGACTATCCCGCCGAACGCATGCCCGATGTCTGCCTGCCGGTCGACTGGGTCTGGCAGGGCGAGAAGGTCGTCGAGCAGTTCGACGAATCCATCCCGCTGTGCGGCGAGGCGCTGTACGAGGAGCACAACATCGTGATACAGCGCGAGATCATCGACCTGCTGGCAGACCGATACCGCATGCCGCAAGCGTGGTGAATCCGGCATTGCCGAGCGCATGCCGAGGAAGAGATAGTCGGCAAATGTTATCCTTGCGGTCTGCAAACACATCGAGAGATGCTTCATGAAGACGACCATCCACCCCCTGAGTGCAACTCTGCTCCTCGCGGCCCTGTTCGGGCTTGCCGCCTGCGGCCCCAAGGACGGCGCACCGCAGGCGTCCGCTGCGGGCGCCGCGCCTCCCCCGCCGGAGGTGGACACGGTGACCATCGCCAGAGGGTCGCTGGAACTGACCCAGGATCTGCCCGGCCGCCTGAGCGCATACCGTAGCGCGCAGGTACGCGCGCGGGTCGAGGGCATCATCGAGAAGCGCCAGTTCGTCGAAGGCAGCGATGTGAAAGAGGGCAACACCCTGTTCCATATCGATGACCGCAATTACCAGGCGGCTTACGCTGCCGCCAGTGCGGATACCGAGCTGGCACGCCAGACGGTCGAACGTTACACGCGCCTGTACGACCTGAAGATGGTCAGCCAGCAGGATTTCGACCTGGCCAGGACCAAGCTGAAACTGGCCGAGGCCGCTTTGTCCAAAGCGCAGCTCGACCTGGAGAACACCCGCGTGCCGGCGCCCATCTCCGGACGCATCGGCCGCGCGCAGGTTACCGAGGGCGCGCTGGTCGGTCGCGGTGACGCCACGCTGCTCGCCACCATCGAACAGATCGATCCCGTCTATGCCGATTTCACCCAGTCGGGCGCGGACCTGCTGCGCCTGCAGCAGGCGTTCAAGTCCGGCAAGCTCAAGCGTTCCGGCTCGGCGCAGGTGCAACTGGTGCTTGAGGACGAGAGTCTTTATGCGCATCCGGGCAAACTGCTGTTCTCCGATCTGGCCGTCGACCCCGGCACCGGCAGCGTGTCGCTGCGCGCGAAGTTCCCCAACCCGGAGCAGGAACTGCTGCCCGGCATGTTCGTGCGCATCCGTTTCGCGGAAGCCAGCGCCGACGACAGCATCCGCGTACCGCAGCGCGCGGTGCAGATGGGCACGCAGGGTCAGTTCGTCATGACGGTGGACCAGGAGAGCAAGGTCGCGCCGCGCCCGGTGAAGACCGGCGGTATGGCAGGCGGCGATTTCGTCATCAGCGAGGGGCTGAAGGTCGGCGATGTGGTGATCGTCAACGGACTGCAGAAGGCGCGCCCCGGCTCGGTGGTCAAGGCCGTGCCACTGGTCCAGCCAGCCGCCGTACCACAGAACAAATAAGGAGCGGCCGTGCTCGCCAATTTCTTCATCGACCGCCCCATCTTCGCCTGGGTCATCGCGATCATCATCCTGCTCTCCGGCGTGCTGGCGCTGCGCAACCTGCCGGTCGCCTCCTACCCGGCGGTGGCACCGCCCGCGCTGGGCATCACGCTCAACTATCCCGGCGCCTCGGCGCAGGTGGTGGAAGAGACCGCCGTCGCGCTGGTGGAACAGGAGCTCAACGGCATCGAGCACCTGCTCTACATGGAGTCATCTTCCGAACTGGGCCGCGGCAGCATCACGCTGACCTTCGAGGCCGGCACCGATCTGGACGTAGCCTCGGTGGAAACGCAGAACCGCGTCAAACGCGCCGAAGCGCGCCTGCCCGAAGATGTGCGCCGCGGCGGCGTGACCGTGGCAAAGTCGGCGCGCAACTTCCTGATGATCGTCGCGCTGATCTCGCCCGACAAGAGCCGCGACAACGTGGCGCTCGGCAGTTACGCCGCAGGCAACGTGCTGGAGAGTATCCGCCGCGTGCCGGGCGTGGGCGAAGCGATGATGTTCGGCACCGAATATTCGATGCGCCTGTGGCTGAAACCGGAAAAGCTGAATGCCTATAACCTGACGCCGGGCGACATCAGCAAGGCGGTGCGCGCGCAGAACACGCAACTGGCCACCGGCGAACTCGGCCAGTTACCCGCCGCACCCGGCCAGCAACTGAACGCGGTGATCGTCACCCGCAGCCGGCTGTCCACGCCGGAAGAGTTCGGCAACATCATCGTGCGCGCCAATGCCAACGGTTCCAGCGTGCGCGTGAAGGATGTGGCGCGCGTGGAACTCGGCGCGCAGGATTATTCCATCTCCGCGCGCATCGACGGCCAACCGGCCTCGGCCATCGCCATCCGCCTGTCGCCCACCGCCAACGCGCTGGAGACCGCCACGGCGGTGAAGACGAAGATGGAGGAACTGGCGAAATTCTTCCCCAAGGGCGTCGATTGGCTGGTGCCCTACGACACCTCCAAATTCGTCGAGATCTCCATCGCAGAGGTGGTGAAAACGCTGATGGAGGCCATGGTGCTGGTGTTCCTCGTCATCTGGCTGTTCCTCGGCAACCTGCGCGCCACCTTCATTCCCGCCATCGTGGTGCCGGTCGCGCTGATCGGCGGCCTGGTCGGCCTGTATGCCGTGGGCTATTCGATCAACACGCTGACGCTGTTCGCCATGGTGCTGGCGGTGGGCATCGTGGTGGACGACGCCATCGTGGTGGTGGAGAACGTCGAGCGCATCATGACCGATGAGGGGCTGGCGCCGCGCGAGGCCACGCGCAAGGCAATGGGCCAGATCTTCGGCGCCATCATCGCCATCACGCTGGTGCTGTGCGCGGTGTTCGTGCCGATGACCTTCTTCGGCGGCTCGGTCGGCGCGATCTACCGCCAGTTCGCAGTGACGCTGATCCTGACCATCTTGTTCTCGGTGCTGATGGCGCTGACGCTGACGCCGGCGCTGTGCGCCACGCTGCTGCGCAACGACGCCGGGCACGAGATGGTGCCGCAGGGCGGCTTCCTCGGCTGGTTCAACCGCTACTTCGCGCGCGTCACACAGCGCTACCGCGCCGGCGTGTACGGCGTGGTGCACTGCACCGGGCGCTACCTCGCGGTGTACGCCGCGCTGCTCGCCGCGATGGGCTGGCTGTTCGCCACGCTGCCCGGCAGTTTCCTGCCGGAAGAGGACCAGGGCTATTTCATCAACATCATCCAGCTGCCGCCGGGCGCCACGCGTGAACGCTCGCAGGAAGTGCTGACGCAGGTCGAACAGTTCTACCTCAAGCAGCCGGAGGTGAACCATGTGATCGGCGTGCTCGGTTTCTCCTTCTTCGGACGCGGCCAGAACGCCGCCATCGCCTTCGTGCGACTGAAGGACTGGGATGAGCGCCCCGGCGCGGACAGCTCGGCGCCCGCGCTGGTGAAGAAGGCCAACATGGCGCTGTTCCGCATCAAGCAGGCGATGATCTTCGCGATCAACGTGCCGCCCATCCCGGAACTGGCGGCGGTGGGCGGTTTCGACTTCCGCCTGCAGGACCGCTCCGGACAGGGCCGCGAAAAGCTGATGGAAGCGCGCAACATGGCGCTCGGCCTCGCAGGCAAACATCCCGCGCTGGTGGGTGTGCGACCGGAAGGACAGGAACCGGGGCCGCAACTGCTGATCGACGTGGACCGCCTGAAGGCGCGCGCGCTCGGCATCGACCTCGCCGACGTGAACGAGACGCTGCAATCGGCGCTCGGTGTCGCCTACATCAACGACTTCGTGCGCGAGGGCCGCATCCTGCGCGTGCAGATGCAGGCCGACGCGAACAACCGCACCACGCCTGAGCAGATCATGCGACTGCCGCTGCGCAACGCGCAGGGCCGGATGGTGCCGCTGTCGGAGATCGCGAAGCCGCGCTGGATCGTGGACCTGCCCAAGCTGGATCGCTTCAACGGACTGCCGTCGATGAAGATCGCGGGCAGCCCGGCACCGGGACGCAGCAGCGGCGAGGCGCTGGCCGCGATGCAGGAAGTGGCGGGACAACTGCCGCCTGGTTTCGGTTACGAGTGGGCGGGCACCTCCAGTGAAGAACAGCTCTCCGGCGCGCAGGCGCCGCTGCTGTTCGGCCTGTCGGTGGTCGCGGTGTTCCTGTGCCTGGCCGCTCTGTACGAAAGCTGGGCGATACCGGTCGCGGTGATCATGGTGGTGCCCATCGGCGTGCTGGGCGCGCTCACTGCCGTCACCATGCGCGGCCTGCCCAACGACGTGTATTTCAAGGTTGGCCTGATCGTCATCATCGGCCTCGCCGCCAAGAACGCGATCCTGATCATCCAGTTCGCGCGCGAACTGCAGCATCAGGGCCGGGACCTGCTCGATGCCACGGTGGAAGCCTGCCGCCTGCGCTTCCGCCCCATCCTGATGACCTCGATCGCCTTCATTCTCGGCGTGCTGCCGCTGGCGATCTCGACCGGCGCGGGCGCGAACGGACGCCACGCCATCGGCACCGGCGTGATGGGCGGCATGATCGCAGCGACCGTGCTGGCGGTGTTCCTGGTGCCGGTGTTCTATGTGGTGATACGCCGCATCTTCCCCGGCCGCGAGCGGCCGCAGGAAGACGGGAAACATTGATGGAGAACTAGCGCGACCAGTTCACGCGCAGCAGATTCTGCTCCGCGTTGTAGTGGAACTCCAGTTCGCCCTTGTAGGCATGGTGCAGCGCTTCGCCGATTCCGCGCGCGAGGTGGATGTCGGTGGTGATCACCACCGTGCTGAATTTGGTCTTGTCGATCTCCATGATGCGCTGCAGCGGATGCTCGGCCTTCTCGCGCTCGGCATGATGGCGTATCAGTTGCAGCGCCTCTTCCTCGTGCGCGTTGAAAAAATCGCCGGTGATCGTCACATAGCCTGCGGGGAAATGGTCGCGCTGGCGATGGCAGGCCGGACAGACCGACTCATGCGCACCTTCCGGCTTGTCCAGCCATTGCCAGCGCCCGGCCATGAACACGGCGCCGCAATCCGGGCACAGGGTCGGCTGCGGCAGCTTCTCCTTGTTCTTGTAGCTGTCGTGCTGCGCCTCCTGTATCAGGCGGTCATGGCGGATGGGTTGAAAACCGGAAGGGCGTGCGGGATGTGTCATGTCGTCTCCTTGGAAAATGCGGATCGTGGCCCGCGTCGCTTGTCATGTCTTGTTCGCAGGCAACATTCTAATCGGATATGGCGCCTTGCGAGCACAGCGAATGGCCACATCGTCGCAGCGGGATATCGCCATCCCGGAATATCGATGTCCCGGTACACAACGTGTCCGGAACATGCAAGCGACACCGCCTTGCAGTCGCTCTTACTTGAGCGAATAATGGACTCGCCGGACAGCCATGATCGTCCGGACAGGTGCGGCCGCCTTGCGGGGCGGGTTGCCGTGCCCCCTCCCCAGCCCCGCGTATCGGAGGTAACCATGGTATTTCGCTTATTGTCCGTATCAGCATTGGCCTGTTCCCTGATGGTTGGCGGAGGCGTCGCCCTCGCTGCCGACAAGGCACAGGACCGGGATCAGACGCGCGATCAAACACGCGATCAGACCCGGCTACAGGATGAAGAGCCGATCTACGGCAGCCAGTTGATGACCGAGCAGGAACGCATCGAACATCGCAACAGGATGCGCAACCTGAAATCGTATGAAGAGCGCGAGGCATATCGCAAGGAACACCACAAGAAGATGAAAGAACGCGCCAAGGCACGGGGGGTTGAATTGCCGGACGAGATGCCGCCTCAGGGCGGCATGATGCGTCAGGGAGGCGGCATGGGACCCGGAGGCGGTATGGGGCCAGGCAGTCGGAACAAGTAAGATTCGCCCGACTCGCCGGTAATGAAAAAAAGCGGATGCTTGCATCCGCTTTTTTTTGCACAGGTTCTTTTTGTCAAAGCACAGCGGATTCGCTATCCGGGCACGTTCCGCGCAGGAGTTCGGGTAATGGATACAAATCTGTACAAATTCGCCGTTGCGTGAAATACGCCAGATACATGGCGCGGGCTAAATGCGCCGCGTGGACTTTTTTCTTGCGCCCGCAACAAATTAGTCCCGCTTTTCCGTTACTCTCACTAAAATCGGGTTTATCAAAGTTGCGAGCAAGACATTGCCAATGAAGCTTGAAGTAAAACGACTGCCGAGGATATTTCCGCTGCTCATCCTGCTCGCCGGTTGCGCGGTCGGGCCGGATTACGTCAGGCAGGAGGCCGCCGCGCCTGCGGTCTGGACCCAGGCAGCCGCCGTCGGCAACAGCATGCAACGTGAAGACCTTTCGCGCTGGTGGCAACAACTGGGCGATCCCCTGCTGGGCGAACTGGTGGAAGAGGCCCTGCGCAACAGCCCCGATATGCGCAGCGCCCGCGCCAGGTTGCTTGAATCGCGGGAGCGACAGGATCTGGCCGATGCCGGCCTGTTCCCTTCGCTGAATGCCTCGTTGTCGAAGAGCAGGAGCAAGACCGGATCGAGCGCGACCACCGATCTGTACAGCGCCGGGTTCGACGCGGGCTGGGAACTGGATATCTTCGGCGGCCAGCGCCGCGCCGCCGAAGCGGCCGATGCCGATGCAGCCACCACGCTGGCGAACCTGCATGACACGCAAGTCAGCCTGTCCGCCGAGGTCGCGCTCAATTATGCGCAGTTGCGCAGTTACCAGGCACGATTGCAGATCGCCCGCGACAATCTGGCGGCGCAGGGCGAGACCTTGCAGCTCACCGAATGGCGCGAGCAGGCCGGTCTGGTCACCTCGCTGGAAGTGGAACAGGCGCGCAGCAATCTCCGGCAGACCCAGGCGGCCATCCCCGCATTGAGCACCGGCCTGGTCAAGGCGGAAAACCGCCTCGCCGTATTGCTCGGCAAATTCCCCGCGTCGCTGCATGATCGCTTGTCCGCACCCGCAGCTTTGCCCGCGTTGCCGGACACGATCGCGCTCGGCATCCCCGCCGAGACGTTGCGCCAGCGTCCCGACGTGCAGGCGGCGGAACGCAAGCTCGCCGCCGAGACCGCGCGCATCGGGCAGGCGACCGCCGCGCTCTATCCCTCGCTCTCGCTGAGCGGCAGCCTGGGCTGGAAGGCGTTCACCTTCGGCGCGCTCGGCGGCAGCGACACACTCGCCCGCTCCGTTTCCGCCTCCATCGCGCAGAACATCTTCGACGGCGGCAGCAGCCGCAGCCGCGTCGGCGCGCAGCAGGCCGTGCAGCAACAGGCTTCGATCGCCTGGGAGAAGACCGTGCTGCTCGCGCTGGAGGAAGTGGAGAATTCGCTCGCGTCCTACGCCAACAGCCGCGAGCGCAAATCGGCGTTGCAGATGGCGGCGGCCTCCGCGCGCAACGCGGCGCTGATCGCGCGGCAGCGTTACGAGAGCGGGATCATCGATTACCAGAGCGTACTGGATACCGAACGCACCCTGCTGTCCAGCGAGGACGGCCTTGCCAGCGCGGGGATGGACGAACTTGCCGCGCTGATCGGACTCTACAAGGCGCTGGGTGGCGGCTGGCGCGATGACGCGGCGACAACGAACGAACCCGAAATCTCACAAGGCGGAAAACAATGAGCAATGACAGCACAGCGCGCAGGAACCTGCTCCTCGACATCGTCAACACCGGCACGGCAGGCAAGCGCAAAAAGATATGGATCGTCGCTGCGGCAGCGCTCCTGCTGCTGGTCTGGCTGCTCTACCCGTCGTCCGGCAGCTCGAACGGCATGCGCTACATCACCGAGGAGATCGCCAGAGGCGACCTGTCGGTGACGGTGTCGGCCACCGGCAATCTGTATCCCATCAACCAGGTGGATGTGGGCAGCGAACTTTCCGGCATCGTCGAAAAAGTGCAGGTGGACGAGAACGACCGCGTCAAGCGCGGCCAGGTGCTGGCCCAGCTCGACCTTTCCAAACTGGACGACCAGGTCACCAAGTCCACTGCCGCCGTGCTGTCCGCCGAAGCGCAGGTGGCACAGACACAAGCCACGATGAAGGAAACGGCCGCCAATCTTGCGCGCCTGCGCCGCGTGCAGGAATTGTCCGGCGGCAAGGTGCCCTCTCCCACCGAGATGGACAGTGCCGAGGCCGCGTTGTCGCGTGCCGAAGCCAACGAGGCCAGCGCGCGCGCCGCCGCCGCGCAGGCAGCGGCGACACTGCGATCTGACCGCACCAACCTGTCCAAGGCGACGATCCGTTCACCCATCGACGGCATCGTGCTCAAGCGCCAGATCGAGCCGGGCCAGACCGTGGCCGCCTCGCTGCAGGCACCGGTGCTGTTCACGCTGGCGGAAGACCTGGCGCGCATGGAACTGCAGGTGAACGTGGACGAGGCCGATGTCAGCCAGGTCAAGATTGGGCAGGCAGCCAACTTCACCGTCGACGCCTGGCCGGGACGCAAATACCCGGCCGAGATCGTTCGCGTGGGCTTCGGCGCGCAGACCACCGAAGGCGTGGTCACCTACAAGACCATCCTCAAGGTATCCAACCGCGACCTGAGCCTGCGTCCCGGCATGACGGCGACGGCGGACATCGGCACGGCGAGCCTCACCGATGTGCTGCTGGTGCCCAACGCGGCATTGCGCTACACCCCGGCGCAGTCCGCCCCGGCGCAAAAATCGGGATCGTTCGTAACCAACCTGATGCCGCGTCCGCCGGCACAGCCGCGTCAGGCCAAGGTCATCGGCGACGGCGCAGCCAACTCAAGCAAAAAGGTCTGGATACTGCGCGAAAAGCAACCGGTCGCCGTCGACATCGAGGTCGGGCTATCCAATGGCCGCTACACGGAAGTATTGAGCGGCGAGCTGCAAGCCGGCATGACGGTGATCACGGGCACACAGAAGTCGGCAAAATGAACGACACGTCCGTCTCCGCCGAGGGTGCGATCATCGCCCTGTCCGGCATCACCAAGACCTACGGCCAGGGACAGGCGGCATTCCAGGCGCTGCGCGGCGTGGACATGAATGTGCAGCAAGGCGAGTTCGTCGCCGTCATGGGGCCGAGCGGGTCGGGCAAATCGACCGCGATGAACATCCTCGGCTGCCTCGACACACCCACCTCGGGCGAGTATGTGTTCGACGGCGTGCATGTGGAGAACCTGACGCGCGACCAGCGCGCGCTGCTGCGCCGCAACTACCTCGGTTTCGTGTTCCAGGGCTTCAACCTGCTGGCGCGCACCTCGGCGCAGGAGAATGTCGAACTGCCGCTGCTCTATCGCGGCGAGGATGCCGAAGCACGCCACCACATGGCCAGGGCCGCGCTCAAGTCGGTCGGACTCGACGGCTGGGAACACCACACGCCCGCCGAACTGTCCGGCGGCCAGCAACAGCGCGTCGCCATCGCGCGTGCCATCGTCACCAACCCCAAGGTGCTGCTCGCCGACGAACCCACCGGCAACCTGGACAGCAAGCGCGGCCACGAGATCATGGAATTGCTGGTCGGCATGAACCGCGACCACGGCATCACCATCCTGATGGTGACGCACGAGCCCGACATCGCCGCCTATGCGAAACGCATCGTGCATTTCGTCGACGGCCTGGTCGAGAGCGACAAGCATAACGGAGAGCCGCGATGATCAACTGGACCACCATCCTGCTGGCGCTGCGCGAGATACGCCGCAACCTGATGCGCTCTTTCCTCACCGTGCTGGGCATCGTCATCGGCGTGGCCGCGGTGGTCACCATGGTCACGCTGGGCAACGGCGCGACACAGGCGGTATCGGACCAGATCACCAGCCTCGGCAGCAACCTGCTGATGCTGCGGCCGGGCCAGCGCATGGGTCCTGGCAGCGGCAGCTCCAGCGCGCCCGCCTTCAAGATCGACGATGTCGAGGCGATCCGGGCACAGGTCGGCTCGCTCAATGCCGTCGCCCCCACCGTCAACCGCACCGCGGTGCTGGTCGCGGGCACGCGCAACTGGTCGTCCCCCATCACCGGCAGCACCGCGGATTATTTCCCGGCGGGCAACTGGACGCTGGCCGAGGGACGCATCTTCAACAGCACCGAGGAACGTTCCGGCAAGGCGGTGTGCATCGTCGGCGCCACCGTGGTGAGGGAACTGTTCGAGGAACGCAGCCCGGTGGGCGACATGCTGCGCATCAAGCAGTTCTCGTGCGAAGTGATCGGCGTGCTCGCGCCCAAGGGCCAGAGCGGCATGGGTCGCGACCAGGACGACACCGTGGTCATGCCGCTGCGCACGGTGCAGCGGCGCCTGACCGGTAAACAGGACGTGAACACCATCCTGATCTCGATGGCGGACGGCGCATCGGCCGAGCGGGTGATCGAGGACATCAAGCTGCTGATGCGCGAACGGCGCAAGCTGTCGGACAGCGAGGACGACAACTTCAACGTGCTGGATACCAAGGAGATCGCCAAGGCGCTGTCCGGCACCATCGGCACCATGACGGCGCTGCTGGGTGCGGTTGCCGCGGTGAGCCTGCTGGTTGGCGGCATCGGCATCATGAACATCATGCTGGTCTCGGTGACCGAGCGCACGCGCGAGATCGGCATCCGCCTCGCCATCGGCGCGCTGGAAAAAGAAGTGTTGATGCAGTTCCTCACCGAAGCGGTCGCCTTGTCCACCTTCGGCGGACTGATCGGCATCCTGCTGGCGCTGATCGCCTGCTACGGCCTGTCCTCGCTGCTGTCGCTGCCCTTCCTGTTCAACCCCGGCATCAACCTGCTGGCCTTCGGCTTCTCCGCCGCCATCGGCGTGATCTTCGGCTACGTCCCGGCCAGACGCGCCGCGCGACTCGATCCGATCGAAGCTTTACGCCACGAGTGAGTTCGGCACACACAAAAAGATGTGGGACGGATTGAACGGCTACGCTCCTTTTTGTCCTTCTCCTCATCCTTGTCACGACGCTCTTCGCGCATGTTCATCCTGGATGGCAATGGAAACGTGCTTTTGATGTACCAGCAATAATTTTGGCAAGCAGCTTTTTTACATCCGGTCTGATAGTTGCACCCTTTGCCATTTTAACGAACAAAGACAATTCTTTGATTGCAGTATCCGGGCCGTCACATACGCATATGTTGTCATCAACCAGTGATTCCTTGAGTTCGGCTATCACCTTGTCAACTGCAGATCGATATACCTGATTGACTGGGGTCTTCATCCTAGTAGCAGCAAGATAAAGCCGGGTCATTGCACCATGACCATAGCTGCTGCAGGAACTGTAGTCAGTTACCTGTTCCTCGTAGACCGGGCGAATGTCATCACCGTAGACATCAGCCATGAAACTAAAGAAGTCGACATCCTCTTTCGAGCCTTTGCTCAGAGCCAGTTCCTTGAAGAACAGCCACTTTGGCTTTACTCCGACAATCTCCTCCCGAAATACAAAAAAACCTTTCATCTCTTGTTGAGCCAGCTCGTAATCCTGGTCACTCAGGGTTTCCAGCACTTCAGACAACTCATCAGCAAGTACATCGCCGTCCAGGTACAAATCATCCAATGGTTGTTTGCTACTACCGCTTTCGAATTGGGACATCTGCTCAGAATACCGATGCACCTCGGCAAGGATCGATGACTGATCACCGTACACTTGCAACGGAAGAATCCACATCACCAACAAGACAGTCAGCACGGCAAAATTTAGCGCAGAACGCATACTTAGCGGCCCCCTTCCTTCATGTCCCCGTCCTTCTTTTCATCCTTGTTGCGATGCTCTTCGTGTTTCCTACGGTCATGCGGGACGGTCACAGTGGCAGTGGCCTCGGTCTGGTTTCCGGAACCGTCTGTAGCTAAATAGGTAACTGTGTAGATGCGACCGGCATGGCTTTTTCCGTCATGGTCTGCCTTGAGTTCGAATTGCCTGATGTCGGTGAAAAGCTGGCCTACCTTGATGTCATCGGCTTCGATAGGCTCATTGGCGGTTATGGATACAAGTTTGATGTCTGGCTGAGGGTCAAGATCATCTGTGACCGTTATCGTTGTGGTGATGGGAATGTACTTCTTATTCTTACGCAAGACGTTTGGAGTGAGGGCTATTGAGAGTGCGGGCGGGGTGGTGTCAGCGATTTCGACTGTCCCCCAAACATACTTGAGCTTATTGTTACTCGAATCCCAGTAACTCACTTTGAAGTTGCCAGTGAGATATACATCATCCTGCTCACCATCAACTACCTGAGCCGCATTCCAATAATCGCGAGGAGCCTCATTTGGATCATACAAGGGCACGCGGACGCTGAAACCGGCAAGTGATTGCCGGGGGGAACTGCATAGGCATGACCATCCTGCTCTGTCGCCCATCTCAAATAGTGCCATCCACTTTCTTGTTGGCCATACATATCGGACGACCAATGGGGAGGCTGAGTAGTGCTGGCTGGTGAAAGCAGGATTTCCGTCCCTGTTTCTCCTTCTTGTCCATAGGACCAGCCTGAAGGGAGGCGCTCAAGTTGAGGATACTCAGTGTCATCTATTGGGTCGTAGGTGCTACCAAGCACAAATTGATGTAGCGTCTCACTACTGTTGTTGATCACCTTGTAGTGATAGACGATGTTGTCGCCTTGGTGAATGCCATAAACCAAGATGCGGGCTGATACAGTTTCTGCATGCAATCTCGAGCTGAAGCAGAACAGCAGCAAGCTGAGAACTGCAAAGTTAATGGCTCTGTTTGCCACCAAGCGGCTGGCATTACCCATTACCCTAACGGCTCCGCTCATTCTTGTCCTTATCCTTCTTTTCATCCTTGTCGCGGCGCTCTTCGTGCTTTCTCCGGTCATGAGGAACGGACACAGTGGCGGTGGCCATGGTTTGGTTGCCAGACCCATCAATGGCTATATAAGTTACAGTATAAATTCGTCCCGCATGACTTTTGCCATCATGATCTGCCTTGAGTTCGAATTGCCGGATGTCGGTGAATAACTTGCCAACCTTGATGTCGCCTTCTTCAATCGTCTCGTTGCAAGTGATGGAGACAAGGTTGATCTCAGGCTGTGGGTCGTGGTCGTCCTTGACTGCGATGGTTGCGGTAATGGGTACATGTTTTTTGTTTTTGCGCAACTCATTGGGGCTGAGCGTTAATGAAAGCGAGGGAGGAGTTGTGTCCTCAATCTCGAGTTTGCCCCAATAATTCTGAATATCATTATTCTGGCTATCCCAAGTCTTTACCTTGAAATTACCAGTCAGGTAAATGTCGTCTTGCTCTGTGCCAGTTTGCGTAGCGTTGTAATATTTGCGCGGAAAAAGTCGAACATCTACCAATGGAACAGTGGCGGAAAATCCGCTAAGCGTTTGCCCGGCGGGAATGCCATATGAATTATCTGCTGGGGTCGTTTCCCACTGTAAGTAATAGCTTCCAGCAGCGCCTTCTTGGCCGATTAATTCGGACGTCCAGTTGGTCGGTTGGCTAGTGCTTGCTGGAGCGAGAATGATTTCTGTACCTGTTTCACCCTCTTGCCCATATTCCCACCCAAGTGGGCGTCTTAATAGTTGAGGATATTCATCTCCCAGTTGTTGATCGTATTCGCTTCCTATAACAAAGTCATGAATCGCCACATTTCCTGTATTAATGACTTTATAGTGATAAACAATGTTGCCACCTTGATGTGTGCCAAATACCAGTATGCGTGCGGCGGCGGCGATCTCTGCATGCGCCAGTGAACTTGCGCAAAACAGGATCGCGGTGCAGATGAGGAATTTAATGGAATGATGAATCATGGCCTCTCCTTGGCTATTTTCGCAATTGGAAATGGACTGAGTCTCTTCGTTTAAAATTACCGCCCCATTCAATATAAGGGCTTGAAGCGCACTCGAGCGATGGGTTGATGGTTTTGCTGTTTATATAATCCTCAATATCGCTTGTGACTGTTGTCGTGACTTTCTTTCCATTTACCATGTTTTCAACAGTAGTTTCTGTTGAGACTTGAGCAGCCATTGATTCAATAATGCCCAGCGAGACATCAATTGCGCGACGCTCAACATGAGGCGCTGCTTTGCCTGCTGAAGATGGTTCTGCTTTCAGCTTGTGCAGCGCTTTATGGGTATCAATATCCACTTTCCTTTGCACGCATGCCTGCTTTGTTTCAGTAGTGTAAACGATGCTGTTCATGATGGTATCGAGCTGAACTGACTTGCTCCAAATTTCCAGCAGATGGTTCTGGTATTCCTCCGTCCTGATTGTTGCGCTTGGGCCGTTGTAGGTTATCGACGGAGTTGAAAGCGCCTCGATTTTCTTCTTGTTGCAGGCCGCTGCCTTCTTCATGTCATCCGAGAGTTCGTCGCACTTGTTGTTGACGTCTACCCCTTTGCCTTCCTCCAGAGAGGTCGAACAAGCGTCGGTGAAAGGTGGATTGTTTAATTGTGTAACGGGGCACTGATCCGGCCTCGAACAAGTCAGCCCGCCCAGGTCAAGTTCATATGGCGTTTCATTTGCCGGGACGGAGGGGCAGGTATTTATCGCTGATCCTGACAGGATGCAAACAGTATTTGGACAACCCAGTGCGCTACAGCCGCTCGCAGCGGAATATCCGCCATTGATCCGATAGTGGTCCGGACATGATGCGGATTGTTGAACAACGTAATAAGTGTTTCTCCAGCCGGTTTCCGGATCGTTAATCAGGCAGTCATAATCCGCAGTATTAGTGAGTCTGGTTGTGTGCTGTGCCGATGCGATGGGGCCGAAGTAGGATTCACAGGCGAGCTGCGCACTCGGATAGCCGAATGGAAGATATTTGAGTTGTACCAGTATGAAGCTGTTGCCATATTGTTTGCTCGTGGGCCAAACCAGTTGCGGAAGAACTGTCGCAGGCGTTGTTATCGAATCGACGGTTTGTCCCGAAACGGGAGTCATGGGCAAGCCAACGATCATTACGAACCCGATTTTGCATATCAGGTCGTGCCGCATGTGCTGATACAGCCTTTTCATATCTCCCGCCCAAGGAATGCAAACTGGGCAGGACAATAACCTCACTACGGGGGGGGTTGTCAATAGGCCGTTTGGCCTGGCCGAGGCATATATCTTTGAGGCGGGACGACAAGCCGAGAGCGGGGATTGGCTTTGGGGTGAAGGAGTTAGACATCCATCGTCCGTGTCGGACTGAAGTCCGACCCACATCTTTATCGTAGGACAAGCGTCAGCACGACATGATTCGATCTATCTCACCGCCCCGCCCACCACAACCTCAGCCGCATACCGATCTCGGTGGTGTAGCCGACTTCGGTGGAGCGTATCTGCCCGTCGCTGCCGATGAAGAAACTTGCCGGGACGGCCTGCACGCCCCAGCTTGCTGCGATGCTGCCGTCGGCATCATTGATCACCGGGAAGCCGATCTGCTGTTCCTGCACATAGCGGGCGACTTCTTCGGATTTTCCACTCTGCATGGCGATGGTGATGACTTCGGAGTGATCCTGCGCGACGGACGCCACGTTGCCTTGTTCGGCGCGGCACACCGGGCACCAGGTCGCCCAGAAATGCACCAGCACGGGACGCTCCGGACGGGTCGGCAGGGTGTAGGGTTTTCCTGCCAGTGTGATGCCCTGCAAGGCGGGCGCGGGGCCGCTGACCATGTCGCGCTGCTGCCAGGCGCGGATGGCGACGACGATGGCGATGACGACCAATGCTTCGATGGCAAAGCCGCGCCACTTGGCCAGGCGTGACCTGGCCGGTTTCTCGCTTGTCATGCGCGGCGGGTCTTTCTGGTCGCCAGCAGTGTCTCCAGCTTGCTCCAGTTGTGCGCGTTGGACTCGCTGTCGGAAGCTTCTTCGGTCGTGAACTCGGTCGACCAGGCAGATTCCTGCGACGACAGCGGCTGTTGCACCTTCTGCAATTTCTTCAGCACCGCGGTGTCGGCTTCGGAAGCATCGCTGCTGCGTTGCAGCAGGCGCTCGTGCAGGACCGGTTCATCGGCATGCAATGCCGCGATGGCGAAAGGCAACGACATGCTTTGCGCCAGTGCGCGGAACTGCTCGCGCTCGTCGAGCCTGAGGAAAGCGGCGTCGACGATGACGGTATGCCCCGCCTTCAGCAAACCCTGCGCCAGTTCGCGCAGACGCGCATAGGTGCGCGCCGTCGCTTCCGGCGCATAGATGTCGCCGTACTCGCGGCTGCTCTCCAGCGTGCCCAGTCCGTGCAGGCGCTTGCGCTCGACATCGGAGCGGATGCGGATCGCGCCCAGCCGTTCCAGCGCGAATTGCGCGAAGGTGGTCTTGCCCGAACCGGGCAGGCCGCAGGTGATGATCAGTGCCGGACGCCGCCGCGCCAGGCATTCCCTGGCCAGTTCCAGATAGCAGCGGCAGATATCCAGTTCCCGCGCGCGGATGAGTTGCGGGATGTCATCCTGCGTGGCGCGGATTGCGCAAACCTTGGCGCGCACCGCCGCGCGGTAGGCCAGGTAGAAGCGCAGCACGGCGACGCCGCCGTAATCGCCGCTGGCTTCCAGCATCGCGTTGAGGAAGCGCCAGGCCAGGTCATGCCGCCCGCGCCGTAGCAGGTCCATGGTGGTGAACGCGATCTCGTCCATCGTGTCGATCCAGCGCAGCGCGGGGTTGAACTCGACACAGTCGAACGCGACCGGTTCGCCGTTAATGAGCACGATGTTGCCCAGATGCAGGTCGCCGTGGCACTCGCGCACGAAACCCTGCTCGCGGCGCGCGGCGAAGATGTCGCGGCAGGTGGCGAATTCCGCTTCGGCGACCCTGCCCAATGCTGCTACATCCTCGAGGTCGGCCACATCCGTCAGCAGCTCGTCCAGTTGCTCGAAGTTCTGCCTTGCCGCGGCATGGATGGAAGAGATCGTGCCGAAGCGCGAAGCCGCATCGACCCGCGGCAGACCGGCGTGAAAACGGTAGACGACGCCGGCCAGGCTGTCGATGTGCTGCGGCAGCAGTGCGCCGCGCTGCAGCATGCGATCCATCTGGTCGGCGATGGCGAAGCGGCGCATGCGCACCGCGTATTCGAACGCGTGCTGCGCCCCGAACTCCGGCCGTGCCGGGGTGCCGCCGATGGCCACGACATCGAGGTAGAGATCGGGCGCGGTGCGGCGGTTGAGGCGTATCTCCTCCTCGCAGCAGAAACGCCGCGTCGCCAGTGCGGAGTAATCCAGGAATCCGAGCGCGAGCGCCTTCTTGATCTTGTAGGCGTAGGGCCCGGCCAGCAACACCCAGGAGATATGGGTCTCGATCATGCGCACAGTGTCGACCTCGTGCGGATAGCGGTGCGCGTCGCCCAGTGTGGCGATGAGTTGCTGCTGTATCGAATAACTGCTCATGATTTCATCCCGTCTTCGTCCCGTACGCGCATGTCTTCTTCCACATAGCGCAATATCGCCTCGAACAGCACCTCGCGCGGAAAGGCATTGTTGTATCCCAGCAGGCGATTCCACAGCGAGCGTTTCGAGCGGTTGAACGGCAGCGCCACCGCCCAGTGGTCGCTCTTCACGTAACCGAGCAGCGCGGCGCCCGGCAGCACCTGATCGTGGATGAGCATGTGGCTGTCGTTGCGCGGCTCCACTTCGGCAAGTTTCGCATACAGCATGCGCAGGAACCAGTGCATGCGCTGCGGCGCGACGAAGGTGACCAGCGAATAAAAATGCAGGCCATGCGGCAGCGTGTGCCAGTGTTTCCTCAGCCAGTGCAGACAGCGGTCGCGCGAGATGCTCTTGAGGAAGTTCTCGTTGACGTGCGAGCAGGCGCCCGGCGTGGGCAGGAGCTCCAGTATCTTCTTGTAACGGTTGAGCCAGTCGGCCAGCGGGCTGCCGCTGACCACGCCCGCTACGCTGACCAGCGCGCGCACATTAACCGGCAGATCGTCGCCCATGCGGCGCAGCGCCTCCAGCGTGTCGGGCACGCCCTTGGAATAGGCCACGATGATGACGTTGGCGGCATCCCGGTGTTTGCGGATGGCGGCTTCGACGATGCGCGCGTTGTGTTCGGAGGTGGCGATGCCGCGCACATGTACCACTTCGATGCTGGCGTAGCGCGGCTTGAGGTAATCGTACTCGGTCGCAACATCCACCGACTTGCCGCGCCCGAACGGCAACGCGACATCGGAGACGCATTCCCATAACACACCGGAGACGAGGATGACGACCAGATCGGAAGGATCATCGGGCAAAGCGACCGGCTCGGGCGGCATCGGTGACTCGTCCAGGTCGTGCAGGATATTTTCGAGTTTGCGCTCGTCGGGATAGCGCCCCGCGCGTTGTTCCACCACCGCGCCGAGCAGTTTGCGGAACTGCGGCCGTTCGTCGTGCGCGGGCGGCATGCCCAGCGGATGCAACACCAGCGCGGGCGGCATCTCGTTCTCGCGCAGCATGTAGGTGCCGAACAGGAAACGCCACAGCCACAACAGGCTCATCGCCCCGATCAGCCACCACAGGCTGCCGTTGAGCGCGAACACCAGCAGGGACAGTATCACCAAGCCCAAAAGCGACAACTTCATTCCACCTCCGTGTTCCAGAAGAACCGAAACCGAATTTCGCAGATCAGGAACCATTGCCACAAGGCCGCTCGATCGGCCGTCCCCCTTCGTAGAAGGGGGACGGGATAACCAGCGACTTGGCTGTCGTCTTTTGACAGCCTAGTCGAATGGCTAGTAGTTCCATCAGGGGGATTTAACGAACCGCAACAGCCCATTCTGCTGAAAATCCCCCTCCGCTTTGCTCCTCCCCCTTTTTCAAAGGGGGCGTATTGGGTAATTCCGTCCGGCATTCACACCAAGACCTTTTCTATCCCTACTCGAAATCACCCCAGGCACTCTTGCGTTCCCCGGTCTTTTCGTTGAATCGTTCTATCTCGCGGCGGTCGCGCTTGGTGGGGCGCCCCTTGAATGTCGGTTGCGGCTGGGCACGCAGCAGAGCGGCGATCTCTTCGCGTTTCGCTTTGCTCGCCCCGGTCTCGCGGTAGAGTTTCTGCGCCTCGGGCGCGCCGCCGCGTTTGTTCGAGAGGCCGAGTACCTCGACCTCGTAGCTGAACTTGCCGACGCGGATCTCCAGCACGTCGCCGATACCCACCGCCTTGGCCGGTTTGAGGCGCGCGCCGTGCATGGTCACCTTGCCGCCTTCCACCGCGTCCGCCGAAAGGCTGCGTGTCTTGTAGAAGCGCGCTGCCCACAGCCATTTGTCGATGCGCAGTTTGTCCTTGTCTTCGCTCATGCCTGCCCGAGTAGTTGCTGATAGACCGCCAAATCGTTCGCCGAAAAGCAGCAGAACACGACCTCTTTCACCGCAGTGCGTTTTGCCAATTCTGCCCGGACCGTCTGCACCGCGATGCGCGCGGCAGACTCGATGGGATAGCCGTACACACCCGTGCTGATGGATGGAAAGGCGATAGATTGGATGCCGTGATCGGCGGCGATTTCGAGCGCGCGCCGGTAACAGGAAGCCAGCAGCTCCGCCTCGCCTTCTCCGCCGCCGTGCCAGACCGGGCCGACAGTGTGGATGACGTATTTGCAGGGCAGGCCATAACCGCGCGTGAGTTTGGCATCGCCGATCTCGCAACCATTCAGCGTCCGGCATTCCTCCAGCAATTGCGGACCGGCTGCACGGTGGATCGCACCATCCACCCCGCCGCCGCCGAGCAGCGAGTTGTTCGCCGCGTTCACGATTGCTTCGACCGTGAGCGTCGTGATGTCGGATTGTTCCGCTCGGATGACTGCTGTCACGTTGTCCCGGTTACTTCACGCAGTCCACGTAATACACGCGCTCGCCGTTTGTCCGTTCCGACACCAGACCGTGGATGTCGGTCTCGAAACCGGGGAAACGCTTGTTGAAGTCGCGCGCGAACTTGAGGTAATCGACGATGGTCTTGTTGAAGACCTCGCCCGGGATCAGCAGCGGGATGCCCGGCGGATACGGTGTGAGCAACACGGCGGTGATGCGCCCTTCCAGATCGTCGATGGAGACGCGCTCGATCTCGCCGTGCGCCATCCTGGCGAAAGCATCCGACGGCTTCATCGCGGGCACCATGTTGGACAGATACATCTCGGTGGTCAGGCGCGCCACGTCGTTGGCCTTGTAGATACCGTGGATCTGGTCGCACAGGTCGCGCAGGCCGATCTTCTCGTAACGCGGGTTCTTGGCAATGAACTCCGGCAGCACGCGCCACAGCGGCTGGTTCTTGTCGTAATCGTCCTTGAATTGCTGCAACTCGGTCACCATGCTGTTCCAGCGACCCTTGGTGATGCCGATGGTGAACATGATGAAGAAGGAATACAGGCCGCACTTCTCCACCACCACGCCGTGCTCGGCCAGATATTTGGTGACGATGCTGGCCGGGATGCCGCTGTCGGCGAAGTCGCCGCCCACGTCGAGTCCCGGCGTGACCACGGTGGCCTTGATCGGATCGAGCATGTTGAAACCTTCGGCCAGTTTGCCGAAACCGTGCCAGCGGTCGTCGCCGCGCAGCACCCAGTCCTCGCGGTCGGCCATGCCTTCTTCCGACAGGTAGTCGGGGCCCCACACCTTGAACCACCAGTCGGCGCCGAACTCCGCCTCCACCTTGCGCATGGCGCGGCGGAAATCGAGCGCCTCGGCGATGGATTCCTCCACCAGCGCGGTGCCGCCCGGCGGCTCCATCATCGCGGCGGCCACGTCGCAGGAGGCGATGATCGCGTACTGCGGCGAAGTGGAGGTATGCATCAGGTAGGCTTCGTTGAAGCAGTCGCGGTCCAGCTTACGCGACTCGCTGTCGCGCACCAGTATCTGCGATGCCTGCGACAGGCCGGCCAGCAGTTTATGGGTGGACTGGGTCGAGAAGATCATCGATTCTTTCGCGCGCGGACGGCCGCGGCCGATGGCATGCATGCTCTTGTAGAAATCGTGGAACGCCGCATGCGGCAGCCACGCCTCGTCGAAATGCAGCGCATCGATCCTGCCGTCCAGCATTTCCTTCAGCATCTCGACGTTGTACATCACGCCGTCGTAGGTGCTCTGCGTGATGGTCAGGATGCGCGGCTTTTTCTTCTTGTCCTTGATGAACGGGTTGGCGTCGATCTTCTTCTGGATGTTGGCCATCTCGAATTCGGATTTCGGGATCGGGCCGATGATGCCGAAGTTGTTGCGCGTCGGCGTCAGGAACACCGGCACCGCGCCGGTCATCATGATCGCGTGCAGGATGGACTTGTGGCAGTTGCGGTCCACCACCACGATGTCGTCGGGTGCCACCATCGAGTGCCACACGATCTTGTTGGAGGTCGAGGTGCCGTTGGTGACGAAGAACAGATGGTCGGCGTTGAAGATGCGCGCCGCGTTGCGTTCGGAAGCTGCAACCGGGCCGGTGTGGTCGAGCAGTTGGCCCAGCTCGTCCACCGCGTTGCACACGTCGGCACGCAGCATGTTCTCGCCGAAGAACTGGTGGAACATGCGCCCCACCGGCGATTTCAGGAAGGCCACGCCGCCGGAATGGCCGGGGCAGTGCCAGGAATAGGAACCGTCCTGCGCATAGCCTACCAGCGCGCGAAAGAACGGCGGCGCCAGCGAATCGAGATAAGAGCGCGCTTCGCGGATGATGTGGCGCGCCACGAATTCCGGCGTATCCTCGTGCATGTGGATGAAGCCGTGCAGCTCGCGCAGGATGTCGTTGGGGATGTGGCGCGAAGTGCGCGTCTCGCCGTACAGGTAGATGGGAATGTCCGAATTCTTGAAACGGATTTCCTGCACGAACGAGCGCAGGGTGCGCAACGCCACTTCCGTCTCCTCCACGCTGCCCGATCCGAACTCCTCGTCGTCGATGGACAGCACGAAGGCCGAGGCACGGCTCTGCTGTTGCGCGAACGAGGTCAGGTCGCCATAGCTGGTCATTCCGACGACTTCGATGCCTTCTTTTTCGATCGCATCTGCCAGTGCGCGAATGCCGTGGCCGCTGGCGTTCTCCGAGCGATAGTCCTCGTCGATGATGATGATGGGAAAATTGAACTTCATCTTATGAACCTCAGGTGAAATTTCAGTGGAGACTCATATTGGCCGAAGGCCAATGTGATGTCGGAACTAAAGTTGAATTTCATTACGGGCTCCCTGAAAGGGACTACATGTCAAATTGGCGCGGATTGTCGCAGGTTTTCCCTGCAACGTGGGGAATACGAAAGGGGTTATTCGCGAGGCGGATAGGGGCTGGCGAGGGTGTCGACCAGGTCGGCCAGCACGTTGCGGAACTGCTGCTCGTCGCAGCCGATCAGGATGGCGTCTTCCAGGGCATCGCGGCAGACCTGGCGTATCTCGGCCAGGTTCTCCTGCATCACCTTGTTCTTCTCGAAACAGGAGATGATCTCGCCTTCGGGGGATCGCCAGATGATCTTTTCGGGCTGCATGGCTAGATCTTCGGCAGCGTCACGCCGACCTGCCCCTGATACTTGCCGCCCCTGTCCTTGTACGAGGTCTCGCACTCCTCGTCGCTCTCGAAGAACAGTACCTGCGCCACGCCTTCGTTGGCGTAGATCTTGGCGGGCAGCGGCGTGGTGTTGGAGAACTCCAGCGTCACATAGCCTTCCCACTCCGGCTCGAACGGGGTCACATTCACAATAATCCCGCAGCGCGCGTAGGTGGACTTGCCCAGGCACACGGTCAGCACGCTGCGCGGGATGCGGAAGTATTCGACGGTGCGCGCCAGCGCGAAGGAATTGGGCGGGATGATGCAGTAATCGGCCTCAACGTTCACAAAGGAGCTGGGGTCGAAGTTCTTGGGGTCGACGATGGTGCTGTTGATGTTGGTGAACAGCTTGAATTCGCGCGAACAACGGATGTCGTAGCCGTAGCTGGAAGTGCCGTAGGACACGATCTTCTTGCCGTTCACTTCCTTCACCTGATTAGGCTCGAAAGGCTCGATCATGCCGTGCTGTTCGCACATGCGGCGTATCCACTTGTCTGACTTGATGCTCATCCTTGTTCCTTGAGGGGTTTGTGCGGGCGCGATTTTACCCAAATTCCTCGGCGGTGCGTGGGTTTTGCTACAATCGCGGCCTTGTCCAAGGAATCCGTATGACCCGCAAAATCTTAGTCACCTCCGCCCTGCCCTATGCCAACGGCAGCATCCACCTCGGCCACCTGGTCGAGTACATCCAGACCGACATCTGGGTGCGATTCCAGAAGATGCGCGGCAACACCTGCCACTACGTCTGCGCCGACGATACCCACGGCACGCCCATCATGCTGCGCGCGGAGAAGGAAGGCATCACCCCGGAACAACTGATCGCCCGCGTGTGGCAGGAGCATTACGACGATTTCGCCGCTTTCCACGTCCAGTTCGACAACTACGGCTCGACCAACTCGAACGAGACAAAGGAATCCGCCCAGGGCATCTACCGCACCCTGAAGGCCAACGGCCTGATCGAGGTGCGCTCCATCGAACAGTATTACGACCCGGTCAAGAACATGTTCCTGCCGGACCGCTTCATCAAGGGCGAATGCCCCAAGTGCCACGCCAAGGACCAGTACGGCGACAACTGCGAAGTGTGCGGCGCGGCCTATGCTCCCACCGACCTGATCAATCCGTTCTCCGCCGTGTCCGGCGCCAAGCCGGAACTGCGCAATTCAGACCATTATTTCTTCAAGCTTTCCGCCGACACCTGCCAGGCTTTCCTGCGTCAGTGGACGCGCGGCGGCGCGCTACAACCGGAAGCCGCCAACAAGATGCAGGAATGGCTGGGCGCGGAAGGCGAGAACAAACTGACCGACTGGGACATCTCGCGCGACGCACCCTACTTTGGCTTTGAGATCCCCGATGCGCCGGGCAAGTATTTTTATGTCTGGCTGGATGCACCGGTGGGCTACATGGGCAGCTTCAAGCAACTGTGCGCCAAGACAGGCTTGGATTTTAGCGACTACTGGAAACAAGGCTCCGACGCCGAGCTCTACCACTTCATCGGCAAGGACATCCTCTACTTCCACGCCCTGTTCTGGCCCGCCATGCTGCAACACGCGGGCTTCCGCACGCCGACCAAGCTGTTCGCGCACGGCTTCCTCACCGTCAACGGCGAGAAGATGAGCAAATCGCGCGGCACCTTCATCACCGCGCGCAGCTATGTGGATCACATCAAGAACACCGAGTACCTGCGCTATTACTACGCGGCCAAGCTGAACGGCACGATGGAAGACATCGACCTGAATCTTGAGGATTTCGTGGCGAAGGTGAACAGCGATTTGATCGGGAAGTACATCAATATTGCGAGTCGATGTGCGGGGTTCATCAGCAAGAAGTTCGAGGGGAAGCTTGCCGACATTCACGCAGACAAATTGATATCCGAGCCACTGCAGATTGATTCTGGGTTTTACAAGTTAAAACCAGAGGTTGTAGCCGAGGTGGCAGACGCATATGAAAAGCGGGATTTCTCAAAAGCTTTAAGGGAAATCATGGCCTTTGCCGACTCTGCCAACCAATTTGTTGACAGGCACAAGCCTTGGGTAATAGCGAAGGAAACCGGCAAGGAAACAGAGCTTCATCAAGTTTGTACGCTGGCTCTGAATATGTTCCGCCAGTTATCAATCCTGCTCCAGCCAGTACTACCTGAACTTGCCAAGAACGTTGAGAGCTTCCTGAATGCACCTCGCTTTACTTGGGAGGATGTACTCACAACATTGCCCGCCGCACACACCATCAACGAATACAAACACCTGGCGACCCGCCTCGATCCCAAACTGATCGAAGCCATGGTCGCCGCCAACCAGGAAAGCCTGAAACCCATGACCGACTCCCATTCCGAGACACGCCACGCCGAACACCAGCAGCACGCCATCGCGCCCATCGCCGAGACCATCGGCATCGACGATTTCATGAAGATCGACCTGCGCGTGGCGCATATCGTGAATGCCGAGCATGTGGAAGGCGCGGAGAAGTTGCTGAAGCTGACGCTGGACATCGGCGAAGAAAATCCGCGCACCGTGTTCGCCGGCATCAAGTCGGCATACGATCCGGAAAAGCTCAAGGGCCGCATGACCGTGATGGTCGCCAACCTGGCCCCGCGCAAGATGAAGTTCGGCATGAGCGAAGGCATGGTGCTGGCTGCTTCGGGTGAGACGCCGGGATTGTTCGTGCTGTCGCCGGACGATGGTGCGCAGCCGGGGATGCGGATCAAATAAGCTCTCTCATAGCCCCTCTCCCTCTGGGAGAGGGGTTGGGGTGAGGGAAAACTCGCTGAGGAATCACCCTCACCCCAGCCCTCTCCCAGGGGGAGAGGGAGTAAAGCAAGCTAACTGGCTCAGCCTCGGAATTATTGATTTACTTCCATTCACCGGAGCCCCCCATGGACTACGACGTTCTCATCATCGGTTCCGGCCCCGCCGGACAACATGCCGCGTGGCAGGCCGCACGCATGGGCAAGCGCTCGGCGATCATCGAGCGCAAGCCGAAGATCGGCGGCGCGGGCTTGCAGACCGGCACCATCCCCAGCAAGGCGATGCGCGAGGTGGCTTACCAGCTCTCGCGCTCCGGCGGCATGCGCCAGGCCTTTTCGCCCGATCAGCGCATCCGCTACGGCCTGCTGGCCGATGCAGTAAGACGCAAGGAAGGCGTGATCGCGCAGCAGGAATCGGTCATTCTGCAGCGCAGCCTGCGCCACGGCGTGGCGCTGATCCCGGGCGAGGCTTCGTTCGTCGACGCGCACACCCTGCAGGTCGTCAATGCAGACGGCAAGACGCGCAACATCTCGGCCGAGGTCATCATCCTCGCCAGCGGCTCGCGCCCGCGCCGTCCGGCCAACATCCCGTTCGACAAGAAGACGGTGCTGGATTCCACCTCCATCCTCAACCTGCGCCAGATGCCCAACAGCATGCTGGTGGTGGGCGGCGGCGTGATCGCCTGCGAATTCGTCTCCATCTTTGCCGCGCTCGGCACGCAGGTGTGCGTGGTGGACAGCCACGCGCAACTGCTGGAATACCTGAGCGAGGACGTGGTGGACGTGCTGTGCGACAGCTTCTGCGGCATGGGTGTCACCTTCCACATGCAGGAGCGCGTCAAGGAGATCCGCCGCGAAGACACCGGCAGCGTCACCGTGCTGGAAAGCGGCAAGGAGATACGCACCGACATCGTGTTGTTCGCGCAGGGCCGCGAGCCGAACAGCGAGGGCCTGAAAGTTGAAAACGCGGGCATCGCGATGGATGGCAACTGGATCACCGTCGACCAGCATTTCCAGACCAGCGTGCCGCACATCTTCGCCGTTGGCGACCTGATCGGCCGCCCCGCCCTAGCCTCCACCGGCATGGAGCAGGGCCGTGCGGCGGTGCTGTATGCCTTCGGCGGCGGCAAGCAGGAGATGGCGGAGAACCTGCCGATGGCGGTCTACACCATCCCCGAGATTTCCTACGTCGGCAAGACCGAGAAGGAAGTGCAGAAGGACAACATCCCCTACATCATCGGCCGCGCCTATTTCAAACACAGCGCGCGCGGCCAGATCATCGGCGACGCACAGGGCATGCTGAAACTAATCGTGGATGCGCGCAACGAGAAGCTGCTCGGCGTACACATCGTCGGCGAGCAGGCCAGCGAACTCGTGCACATTGGGCAACTGGTGATGAACCTCAACGGCACGGTGCGCGACCTGGTCAGCAACGTGTTCAACTATCCGACGCTGGCCGAGTGCTACAAGCTGGCGGCGGTGGATTGCACGCACCAACTGGATCAGCGGAAATAGCAGGACAGGTACGCCGAATGTTCTATCCGCAAGGTGAAGTAAAACTGGCAGCCGGTCCTTCGACTGTCGTGCTCTGCGACAAGCGCTGGCTGCACCTGTGGAAATACGCCCTGATCATGGCCGTACTGTTCATGGCGACCACCGCAGCAGTGGTCGCCATTATCCTGAGGGCGAATTTTCCGGACACGCCCTGGGTGGAGATGCCCGCGCTACTGATCGACAGGTTGGGGAATGTCGAGTGGGGGCCAGCCCTGCTCAGGCACCTCGACATGGTGCTGGTCCTGTGCGTACTTGCCATCCAGATCCTGTATCTGTACTGGGCGCAACAGCGCGAGCGGCTGACGCTGTCTCCCGCCGGCATCAGTTATACCTCCCCGCTGCCGCCCAGCCTCAGACGACTCAAGCCGGACTGGTCGCTTTCCTGGCGCGAGGTCAGCAAGATCGAATTCGGCACGTTCAATGCGCAACATCGCAATTTGGACTTTGTGCTGATGACGCTTTTCACCGCCACAGGCAAGCAGAAATTGTTCCCCGCACACTGGGTCGATGCCAATAGTTTCACCCGCCCGCCTTTCCGTTTCAGTCTTTCGCTGAAGTCACCCACCCGCGAAGAGATATTCGAATCGGCCATGGCCTCCGCCATCATGCGTTACATCACGAAGCGGGCACCGCAGGTCGCCGTCGAATCGACGCTGGGCCAAGCAGTGATATACAGCAGCCTGGAAAAAGACCCGCACGGAAGGAAAGCGTTGTTCATCGTTGCCGCGTTGGTCCTGTATGCCATCGTGGACTTCGTGGCCGGTGGCGATTCCTATATCGACGAGCCTGCCGCCCTGATGCATCTCTACATTGCCGCTGG
Organism: Gammaproteobacteria bacterium; assembly: GCA_018813765.1. Lineage (GTDB taxonomy): Bacteria > Pseudomonadota > Gammaproteobacteria > Burkholderiales > Gallionellaceae > Sideroxyarcus. The sequence goes on from JAHJBC010000003.1 coordinate 71,114, forward strand.
CGTCCTGGGCGCACTGCTGGCCGGCGCCTGGTTATACCGCAGCGCACTCCCCTCCGGAGAAAAAGCCGGACTGGCCTTCCTGATCGGCGTACTCGTCGCCGTTGCGTTCATACCGGGAGCTTTGCGCCTGAATGCACTCACCTCCCCCCAAGGCTTCGAAACCTACGACTACTACGTCACGAATGGCGGAGACGGCGTGCTGCTGCGACCAGCCCGGGAAGACATGCCCGTCATCGAATATTTCGCAAACCACAATTACTGGAAGAGATACGGCAAGGACGACCCCTATCCCGTGCAAATCAGGAAAGGCGGCCTGGGGTTCTATCAGTTCAATTCTTCGGCCATCGTGGACGACATCCACAGGCACGACGGGCGGTAGCACGTACAGGACGGCGGATCGCCCGCCCTGTACGGCCCTTCCTGTCCCCGCCTCTATTTCTTCAGCAGATCGCGTATCTCGGCCAACAGCACCTCCTGGTTGGATGGCGCTTCCGGTGCTGCCGGAGCTTCCTCCGCCTTCTTCTTGAGCGTATTGATCAGCCTCACCGCCATGAAGATCACGAAGGCGATGATCACGAAATCGATCACGGTCTGGGTGAACTTGCCATAGGCCACTACCACTGCGGGCGCACCCTCCGCGGCCGCCTTAACCGTGAAAGCCAGATCGGAGAAATTCACCCCGCCCAGCAACACCCCAATAGGCGGCATCACCACATCGCTGACCAGCGACGACACGATCTTGCCGAACGCCGTACCGACGATGACGCCGACCGCCATGTCGATCACATTGCCGCGCATTGCAAAATCCTTGAACTCCTGGATGAGGCTCATGACTGCACTCCTTTCAGTGGATGGAAATAGTTTGGCGTGAATTCTACGGCAGGCAGTATATCCGTCAGTACGCTTGCGGGGAGCTTGTGTTGCGAGGTAAGCGTGGCTGCAATTCGGCCGAGAAGCAGCCAGTTTTACTTTCACAACACAGGATTTTTTCAAAAGAAGCCGGGCGCAGCCTGATCATAGACTGCGCCCGCTTGTTACTGTGCCAACCGCCGATGGCGGCCTCGGCAGTTCCTGCTTCTATTCAGCCGCGACCATGATTCTTTCCAGCATATGCATTTGCTTCTTGATGTCTGTGCCAACCAGGTCGCTCAGGCTTTGTTGATCCGAGGTCGGTTGCAGGCCTTCCTTGAGCATTCTGTCGCGCAATATCTCCGGGGTGATCTGCGCCACTTGCGCCAGGGTGGTCAGCGGCGCTTGCGACAATGCACGGATCGGTTGCACGAACGGCGGTTCATCGGCACCGCCGAGCGGAATGAAGCTTGCCGCCAGCACCAGCACGAACGCACCGATCAGCGATTTTCCGCGCACCGTGGTGAGATGCGTCTTGAACCCGCCGAGATTCGCCAGCACATGCAGCACGGCCCCGCCCAGCAACACCCAGCTCAGCCATTCGTGCACGAATTTGTTTGCGCCGGTGTCGGCATGGAAGAAGATGAGCACTCCGGTGACTCCGGAGAGTAGGAACGCCCCCGCGGTGACGGGCGTGACCCAACTGCGTTGGATATTCATGGCTTGTTCCTTTCAATTAGTGGCACCCTGTTCTGCAACTACGCGAACAGGGTGCTCATCGGCTTGGCCTAGCGGCCGAAACCGCCATGATGACCGTGCCTGGACATCTCTTCATCGAAGGTCTTCTGCTGTTCCGGCGTCAACGCCGCGTAGAACTCCTTGAGTACTTCCAGATGTTCGCCCATGTTCTTTTCCATCGCGCGCATCTGTTCCAGCCCCTTTTCCATGCGTTGCGGTGCGTTCAGTTTTTTCATCTCGTCGCGATCGGGACGATCCATCTTGCCCGGCATCGGATTGCTTGCCGCGAACTTCTTCCAGGCCGATTCCTGCTGCGCGGTCAGTTTCAGTTCGTCGTGCAGCGAAGCCAGGTGGCGCTCGCGCATCTTCTCCATGCGCTCCATGCTCTTGCCGCCCATCATCGGGCCGTCGCCGAAGTTGCAATCGCCGCCGCGGGCATAGGCGCCTGCCGAAACCGCGATGATCGCCACACCGGCCAGCAACATCTTCACTGTCTTGTTCATGTTGATTCTCCTGTCTGTTGGTTGAATGTCATGCCGTCCTGGCACGGTGCCCATTTAACCCGCCGCTTGTATCTGCCTTATGTCGCGCGCCGCCGATTTTGTACAGATTTGTATCGCTTGCCCGCGCGCGCGCGTTTCGATGTAATGTCCGCCCCATGGACACTTCCGTTACATCTCCGCGCATCCTCATCGTCGACGACGATGCCGACATCCGCAGCCTGCTGGCCGACTATCTCGGCGAGCAGGGCTGGCAGATCAGCACCGCAGCGGACGGCACTGCGATGCAACAGGTGCTCGACACCACGCCCATCGACCTGATCGTGCTCGACCTCACCCTGCCCGGCAGCGACGGCCTGACGCTGTGCCGTGACCTGCGCGCGCGTTCGGCCATCCCGGTGATCATGCTCACCGCGCGCAGTGCACCATTGGACCGCATATTGGGACTGGAGATGGGCGCCGACGATTACCTGTGCAAACCGTTCGAGCCGCGCGAGCTGCTGGTGCGCATCCGCAATGTGTTGCGCCGCAGCCAGGGCACGGCGACCGAGACGACGATGGCGGCGACGAAATGGCATTTCGCCGACTGGACGCTGGACGAGACCACGCGCCAGTTGCAGAACAGTGCCGGATTGGTGGTCGTGCTGTCGGGTGGCGAATACCGCCTGCTCAAGGCCCTGCTGGAACGCCCCAACCGCGCACTCAGCCGCGACCAGTTGCTCACGCTCACCCAGGGCCGCGAGACCGACCCGCTCGACCGCTCCATCGACCTGCACATCAGCCGCCTGCGCCAGAAGCTGGGCGACGACGCGCGCGCCCCCAAGCTCATCAAGACTATGCGCAACGAGGGGTATCTGCTGGTCGCGACCGTCAAAAGGGGAAGTTAGATGTTCGCCTTCTTCCGCTCCATGCACGGCCGCCTGTTCCTGATCCTGGTGATCGGCATCATCGCGACCGCCGCCGCCACCATCCTGTTCACCCATGGCAGACAGAGCGAGATGTTTGAGCGCGTGCGCGCGCACCATCTGGCCGGCGAGATCGAGGACCTGGTGGAATCGCTGGAAGAGATGCCGCACGGACAGCGCGACGATTTCCTGCGCATGCCGCACGGCATGGGAATCCACGGGCGCCTGGACAACGGCGCCATGTCGCCGTTCGACAGCCGCGACCGCCTGCTGGAAAGGATGCTGCAGCGCCGGCTGGACGATGTGCATGTCGAAGCGGAACTGCCGGGCAAGCAGGCCTGCGCCGATGGCGAGGGCGGCCGCTACCGGCGCGGGCCCGCACCGCCGTTGTGCCAGCGCGTGCATCTCACCCTGAAGGATGGCAGCGCCCTGCTGCTGACCATCCCGATGCCGCCGATGCGCGAGCCCGCCTACACCCCGCCGACGCCGCTCGCCCTGCTGGTGTTCGCACTGTGCATCGCCCTGCTCGCCTGGCTGGTGGCGCGCATCGCCACGCGGCCGCTGCGCCATCTGGCCGACGCCGCCGACAAGCTCGACATCTCACGTGCGGGCGATCCCTTGCCCGAGCAAGGCAGCAGCGAGGTGCGCGCCGCCACGCGCGCCTTCAACCGCATGCAGAAACGCATCTACGAAGATGTGCGCGAACGCACCGGCATGCTGGCCGCCATCGCCCACGACCTGCAAACCCCGCTCACGCGGTTGCGCCTGCGGCTGGAGAAATTGCCGGACGAAGCGCTGCGCGACAAACTGGTGGCCGACATGCAGGCCATGCAGCAGATGTTGCAGGAGGGACTGGAACTCGCGCGCAGCATGGACAACGGCGAGCCGGCGCAACTGCTGGACCTCGATTCGCTGCTGGACAGCCTGTGCAGCGACGCCGTCGAGGCCGGACAACAGGTGGAATACAGCGAACATGTGCCCGTGCAATTGCAGGCGCATCCGCTGGCCCTGCGCCGCGCGCTGTCCAACCTGCTCGACAACGCGGTGAAATACGGCCAGCGCGCCGAGGTGTCGCTGCGCCGCGACGAACGCCGCTGCCACATCCTCATCCGCGACCACGGCCCCGGCATCCCCGCCGACCAACTGGAGCAGGTATTCACCCCGTTCTACCGCATCGAACACTCGCGCTCGCGCGAGACCGGCGGCACGGGGTTAGGACTCGCTATCGCGCGCAACATCGTGTTGAGGCATAACGGGGAGATTTTGCTGAGCAATCATGCGGAGGGGGGGGTGGAAGTGCATGTTGTATTGCCGCTTTAACACAGTGCTGAGTGCCGAGTGCTGAGTTCTGAGCAGCCGCACTTCCCCCTTTAGAAAAGGGGGATGGAGGGGGATTTGAGAATGTAGCGTTACCCAGCCTCTCGCAAATCCCCCCTAGCCCCCCTTTTTCAAAGTGGGGAACAGTGTGGCGGTGCACTGACTGTGGGAGTCTTCCCGGCAAGGGTAATCCGCCCGCTTCCGCTATAATCCGCCCCCGACTCAGCACCCGGAACTCAGCACTGAATTGAAATGACCGACAAGTACGCCGTCCTCGGCAACCCCATCTCCCACAGCAAGTCGCCGCTGATCCATACGCTGTTCGCCGAACAGACCGGGCAGGACATGAGCTATGAGGCCATCGAAGTCGCGCTGGACGGTTTTGCCGCGACGGTGCGCCGTCTGCGCGATGAAGGTTACAAGGGCTGCAATGTGACGGTGCCGTTCAAGTTCGAGGCCTATGAGCTGTGCGACGAACTCGCACCGCGCGCGCAGGATGCCAAGGCGGTGAACACGCTGCTGTTCCGCGACGGCAAGATACTTGGCACGAATACAGACGGCAGCGGCCTGCTCAACGACATCCAGAACAACCTCGGCTTCAAACTGATGTGGAAGGACGTGCTGCTGCTCGGAGCGGGCGGTGCGGCGGCAGGGGTGTTGTGGCCGCTGTTCAACGCGGGCGTGGGTATAGACATTGCCAACCGCACGCTGGACAAGGCGCAGGCGCTGGCCGAGGAATTCAAGGAAGCGGGCACGGTACGTGCGCGCAGTTATGCGGACCTGGCAGGCAGGCAATACGACCTCGTCATCAACGCCACTTCCAGCGGATTGAAGGACGAGTTGCCGCCGCTGCCGGACGGGCTGTTCAAACCCGGCGCGCTCGCCTACGACATGATGTACGGGCGCGAGACGCCGTTCATGGCATTCGCCCGCCGGCAGGGTGCCTCCCACATTTCCGACGGTCTCGGCATGCTGGTGGAGCAGGCTGCCGAGGCGTTCTTCATCTGGCGCAACGTGCGCCCCGACACCGGTCCCGTATTGGAAAAGCTGCGTAAATGAAAAAGAAGAGTCTGCTCTGGCGCATCGCGCTGGGATTGCTGGCATTGCTGGTGCTGTATCAATTGTGGCTGTTCGCCCACATCTGCTGGTGGATCAAGTTCAACCCGGCGACCAGCGCCTTCATGCAGGACCGCCTGCAAGTGATGCAGGACAGGAACCCCAGGGCCGGCCTGAAACACAAATGGGTGCCGTACAGGAACATCTCCAATCACCTCAAGCGCGCGCTCATCGTCTCGGAAGATGCGAAATTCCTCGATCATGAAGGCTTCGACTGGGAAGGCATCGCCAAGGCCTACGAGAAGAACCTGAAGAAGGGCAAGCTTGTCGCGGGCGGCTCCACCATCAGCCAGCAACTGGCGAAGAACCTGTTCCTCTCGACCAAACGCACGCCGTGGCGCAAGGGCGAGGAAGCGCTGATCACACTGATGCTGGAAGCGGTGATGAGCAAGCAGCGCATCCTGGAGATCTATCTGAACATCATCGAATGGGGCGACGGCGTGTTCGGCGCGGAAGCGGCGGCACGGCATTATTACGGCGTCAGCGCCGCGCAGCTCAGCCCCGAACAGGCCGCCAAACTCGCCGCCATGGTGCCCAACCCGCGCTACTACGACCGCAACCGCGAAGCGCGCGGCATGCTGGCCAAGACCATCGTCATCCTCGACCGCATGCCGGATGCGGAGATCCCCTGAGTACTAACGCGCTCGCTCAATAAACTGCCGAGAGCGAGATACCGAACCCGGTATCGGGGCTGCCGTCCGCATAGCCCTTCAGCAGATAGCCGCGCAGGAAGGTATCGCGACCGATCTCGCGACTGAGGTAGAGAGTCAGTTCGCGCTGTTCTGCCGCAGTGGCCGATGCCTGTTGCACATAACGATATTCGAGTCCGCCGTTGCTCAGTTCGCCAAAGCGATAGTCTGCCCCGACCGTGCCGTAGAGCACGTTATCCAGCGGCACTTCCGCCGAGCTTCCCAGCACCTCGTAGCCCAGAACAAGGCTGGGGGTGAAGTCGCCGAAAGCGCGATAACCATACAGTTGTGCGGCATAGTCGTTCATGCCGGTGCCCAGCGTTTTGCTGGCCGTGCCGAACTTGACCCGGCCGGCCAGGTCGATGCCGGCATCGACATTGTCTGCCGCGTACACGTTGTAAGCCAGCAATGCGACGATGTCGCCCAATCCCGAGCTCGTCGTGCGTGCCGTGGTGGTCGTCGTAGTCGTGGTCGCGCGCCAGCCCCTGCCGCCGCCGCTGACCAGCACGGTGCCGTCGCCGGTGACCCGGATGTATGGCACGGTCAACTTCATCGCCCACCGGCCTGTCTCGTAGAGCGCACTCACCGGCACGGTCACGATGTCGGTCGATGTCGTGGTGCCGTAATCGCCCGAGCTGGACTCGTAGCCCAGCATCATGGTGAGATAACTGTCCTTGCTCTCTTCGGCACAGGCACCGCCTGCTGCGACCGTCAGCATCATTGCCGCCAGCCATTTCAAATATCCGTGCTGCTTCATGTCCATATCGTATCCCTCATTAACGTCCGCGACCGCCACCACCGCCGCCGCCGCGGCTCATGGCGCCGCCGCGATAGCCGCCGCCCGTTCTGGCGCTGCGTTCGGTGCGCGAACGGTATCCGCGTCCGTAGCCGCTGTCTTCGGATTGATTCAGTTCCTTTTCCGCCTCGGTCTCTGCCGTCTTGTCCGGCTCCTGCGTATTCACGGCGGCTTCCTTGACCTGCTTTTGCAGTCGTTCGCGATAGGCTTCGTATTCAGCCTGGCTCATCGATTTCAAACGGACCGGCGCCGTTTCAGTCGATTCCGCCGCTGCGACCGGCGTGGAGACGAGACAGCATCCCAGCAACATCGCGGGACTGCATCTGGAAAGGAAATTTACGATATTCCGCATGACATCACTCCGAAGTGATTGCAGCTACTGCCATCGATATTCAATACAAAGGGCTGCGAACGGGGCAATTGCCTTCTCCCGTTCGCAGCCATTCACCACACTACCTTAACGGTTCCTGCCCTGGCCGGCACCGGAACCTGCGCCGCGGGAACCGGCGCCACGGTATTGCGAACCGCTGGCCGAGCCATCGCGCGCCTTCACGCCATTGCCTTTGTCGGCATTATTCGCGTTGGCCTCGCGCATCGCCGCGCGCTCTTCGTCCGTCATCTGGGCCTGCTTTTCTTCGCGATAACGGTTGCGCTCTTCCACCGTCATGCCGGCGGTCTCGTCCCGATGTTCCGCCTGGATCTCTTCGCGGGTACGGGTGCGGGTTTGCGTCTTGTCCTGCGTCTGGGTCGTGTCGCCGACCTGATCGTGGATTTGATCGCGCAGCTGATCGCGGTCGCGCAGCGGTTCGTCCGCTGCCATGCCCGCCCCGGCAACGCCCATACCCAACACCAGTGCTGCGCCGAGTAACATATGTCTTGTGCTCATGATGATCTCCTGTCGATTGAAATGTGAACTTTCAGATCAGGCTGCCTGCCTGACGACTGCATCATGTGCCAAGGCTGTTGCCCCGGGATTTCCGGGTCGTTGCAAATTGTAACGATGTGTTACGGCGAACTGTCGCCTGTGACAGCGATCTTCCCACTCGGGTATAGTAAACCTCATGGACGAAAAAAACATTCTGGTGGTGGATGACGATGCCGGCCTGCGCGAGTTGCTGCTGCAATATCTGGGCGCGCAGGGCTACCACGTCGCGACGGTGGCGGACGGCGCCGCGATGGATGCCTATCGCGCGGCCAACCCGGTCGACCTCATCATCCTCGACCTGATGCTGCCGGGCGAGGACGGTCTGTCGCTTGCACGCAAGCTGAGGGCGCAAAGCGACCTGCCCATCATCATGCTCTCGGCGCGCGGCGAGGATGTCGACCGCATCGTGGGGCTGGAGGTCGGCGCGGACGACTATCTGGCCAAGCCGTTCAACCCTCGCGAGTTGCTGGCGCGCATCCGCGCGCTGCTGCGGCGCAGCGACGGCAACCATGATGCGGCCGGCGATATATCGATTCTGCACTTCGGCGATTTTGCACTCAACCTAGACACCCACGACCTGCACAGGAACGGCAGCAACATCCCGCTGACTGCGGGTGAGTTCAACCTGCTGCGCATCTTCGCCGAGCATCCCAACCGCGTACTGAGCCGTGACAGCATCATGGACATGCTCAAGGGCTACGAACGTTCGCCCTTCGACCGCAGCATCGACGTGCGCGTGACGCGCCTGCGCCGCAAGATCGAGAGCGACCCGAACAATCCCGCCTACATCCGCACCGTGTGGGGCGAAGGTTATCTGTTCGCCTCCGCAGGCGAGAAGGCCTGAGCATGGCCGCGCTGCACTCGCTGTTTCGCAGCACCGCCACCACCGTGGCCACCGCCCTGCTGATCTTCCAGCTCGTGCTCATCGCCGCCACCGTGTACTACGTCATGCTGCCGATGGCGCGACGCTCGGCCGACGATCTGGCGGCGTTGCTGGTGCTGTCCGCGCAGACCTGGGTTGAATTGCCGCCGGAAACGCGCGAGGATTTCGAGTTCGAGCTGGCGCAGAAACACCAATTCATGCTGTTCCATGACGGCATCTCCCTGCCGCCGCGCGACTATTTCTATCCCTACCTGACCCTGCTGGATGGCGCATTGACGGCGCGCACCGGCCAGCCCATCGCGATCAAGATGACCGAGTTCGACACCACCTGGTTCTGGGCGGAGATACACACCGGCGGCAGGATGATCCGCATCGGCTTCCCCAAAGAGCGGCTGAACATGGACCCGCCCAAGATGCTGGTGCTGGCGCTGCTCGCCACCGTCGTCCTCACGCTGTTCACCGCGCTGATCCTGGCCCGGCGCATCACCCGGCCGCTGGCGCATTTCTCGCGTGCCGCACGGCGCATCGGCGAGGGCAACCTGCCCGAATCGTTTCCCGAAACCGGCATCAAGGAGCTGTCCGGATTGGCTGCGGCCTTCAACCAGATGGCGCTGCAGGTTCGCGAACTGCTGGCCAACCGCACCACCCTGCTGGCGGGCATCTCGCACGATCTGCGCACCCCGCTCGCGCGCATGCGGCTGGCCATCGAGATGCTGCCGGAGGGCACCGACCCGAAACTGGTCGCGCGCCTGCAACAGGACGTGGACGAGATGAACCAGCTCATCGGCGAGTTCCTCGCCTTGAGCCGCGACTTGCAGAAAGAGACTCCGCAGCAGATCGACATTGATGAGTTGTTGCTGGAATTGACCGACAACGCCAGGGAAACGGGAGCGCAGGTGGAATTTGAACCGGCAGGCAGCGCGCCGGTCACCGTCGGCGCGCTGGCCTTGCGCAGGATATTGAGCAACCTGATTGGCAACGCCATACGCTACGGCGGCAATGGCGCGGTGACGATTTCGCGCGAGATCACGGAGAAGGAGATCGTGATCCGCATCATGGACCGAGGCCCCGGCATCCCCGCGCATGAACTGGAGAAGGTCTTCCAACCTTTCTACCGACTGGAGACCTCGCGCAACACCACCACCGGCGGCAGCGGCCTCGGCCTCGCTATTGCAAAGCAACTGGCCGACAGCAACGGCTGGAAGATCGAACTGCTCGCACGCGAAGGCGGCGGTACCGAAGCCAGGCTGACCATACCATTTTAGCCATCAGCAACCAGCATTGATCGCTGAATCCGGAATTCATATCCCCAGCCGAAAGGACCTTAAGAGTTGGTTAAGAATGACAGTGCAAACTGGCATCGCTCGAAATTGGAAAAAACTGCGCGATTCGATATTCAGCGCGCGCTGCCACAAGACTGATACTCCGGCGACGATGGCGCCTTGCCTCTTGGATAATTACTGAAGATGACCTCACTCACTTTACTGTTCTGGATTCTGGCAGGGATCGCACTGCAACTGGCGATCTATCTCGGCATCGGATTCTGGCGCCATTGGCAGAGCTATCAGGCGCTGAGCGAAAGTGCAGCCGAATCCGGGCTGAACGTTTCGCCGCAAGCAGTGAGTCCGATGGCGGAAGAAACGCCGCTGTCGGCATGGTCGGGTTACCGCACTTTCAGGGTCGACCGCAAAGTCATCGAAGATGAAGCCCGGTCCGTCTGCTCGTTCTATCTTGTGCCGGAAGATGCGCAAGCGCTGCCCTCCTTCCTGCCCGGCCAGTTCCTGACCTTCCGCCTCGATGTTCCCGGCACCACCGCGACCGAACAGATCATCCGCTGCTATTCGCTGTCGGATGCGCCGCGCCCGAACGGCTACCGCATCTCGGTCAAGCGTGCATTACCACCACGGGACTGCGCTGTACCCGCGGGACGCTCATCAAATCATCTGCACGATCACATTGAAGTCGGCAGCCACCTGCAGGTGCGCGCGCCCTCAGGACATTTCCACATCGACCGCAGCGACGCCCCGGTAGTGCTGATCGGCGGCGGCATCGGCATCACGCCGATGCTGAGCATGCTGAACTGGAGTCTGAACGAACAGCCCGGACGCGAGGTGTGGCTGTTCTACGGCGTGCGCAACAGTCGCGAACTGGTGATGAAGTCCCATCTCGAACAACTGGCCGCCGCACACCCCAACTTCCATCTGCGTTTCTGTTTCAGCGATCCGCTGCCGGAAGAAGTCGCCGGTCGCGACTATCATTCAGCCAGCCGCGTCGACGTGCGCTTGCTGCGCGGGGAACTGCCGCTCAAGCCTTACCACTTCTATATCTGCGGCCCCACCCCGCTGATGGAGAGTCTGGTTCCGGCACTGGAGGATTGGGGCGTGCCCGACGCGCATATCCACTTCGAGGCCTTCGGCCCGGCATCGATCAAACGCAAACCCGCTGCAGCGCAGCAAACGGTAACGACGGACAGCGACATCGTCGTGACCTTCGCCCGCTCCGGCAAACAATTCCAATGGCAGCCCGAGGCCGGTAGTCTGCTGGAATTCGCCGAAGCCAACGGCATCGCAGTCGATTCCGGCTGCCGCGCCGGCGGCTGCGGCAGTTGCCAGACCACGATCACGAGCGGCGAAGTGAGCTATGGCCAGGCGCCCGAGTTCGATCCCGAGCCGGGCAGTTGCCTGCTCTGCACGTGCATCCCGAAAACCAGCGTGACCCTGGAGGTGTAAATGACGACTTCGCTATGGCGCCAACATATCCTGCCCTTCACCGTGCTGGTCGGCCTGCTGGCCATCGCGACGCTGGCCGGTGACTATCTGCTGCACCGGCTGAACCTGGTCTGGATCGGCCGCTATCTCGGCATACCGGGCACCATCCTGATCATCGGCTCGCTGGTCTATTCGCTGCGCAAACGCAAATACATCACGTCGGGCAACCCGAAGACGCTGCTCAATCTGCATGAGTTCACTGCCTGGCTGGGCTCGTTGATGGTGCTCATCCATGCCGGCATCCATTTCAACGCCATCCTGCCCTGGCTGGCGACGGTGGCCATGGGCGTGAACGTGATCAGCGGACTGGTCGGCAAACTGCTGCTGGACCGCTCGCGTGCACACGTGCGCGGCCAGCGCGAGCATTTCCAGTTGCGCGGCCTGTCGCGGCCGGAAGTGGAACAGGCGGTGTTCTGGGATGCCGTGAGCCTCGACACCATGACCAAATGGCGCAAGATCCACATTCCCATCTTCATCGTCTTCGCCGTCTTGTCGCTGGGACACATCATCAGCATCTTTTTGTTCTGGGGATGGATATGAGCCGCACCCTAAAATTCATTCTCGCAGCCAACCTGATCGTGCTGGCGGTGCTGGCCTTCGTCTACCCCAACCTGATGGTCGGACCGGGCAAGCTCATCCCCGGCCACAAGCAACTGGAAACAGATTGCTTCGCCTGCCATACCAAATTCAGCGGCGCCACCTCCGAACGCTGCGTGACATGCCACAAACCGGAACAGATCGGCAAACTCACCACGACAGGTATGCCCATCGTCAAGCCGCTCGCCGCCACGCCCTTCCACCAGAAGCTGGTCAGCCAGGACTGCATCGCCTGCCATAGCGACCATGCGGGTGTGAAGCGCTTCCGCCAGCAGGGCCGGTTCGACCATGCACTGCTCGACAAGGGATCGCGCGCGCAATGCCAGAGCTGCCACAAGTCGCCCGCCGATTCGCTGCACCAAAAGATCAGCGGCAATTGCAGCCAGTGCCACAACCAGGACAAGTGGGTACCGGCGACCTTCGACCACGGCGAGTACTTCATCCTGGATCGCGACCATGACGCCAGTTGCGCGACCTGCCACGTGCGCAACGACTACAGCCGCTATACCTGCTATGGCTGTCACGAGCACACGCCCACGAACATCCGTCGCGAGCATATCGAGGAAGGCATCCGCGACTACGACAACTGCGTCGAATGCCACCGCAGTGCCGATGAACATGATATCCGCGGCAGAGCAGGAGAACGCGGCGGCAGACGGCACGGAGACGACGATGACGATTAACAACCTGATATCGGCCAAGTCTGACCTATCGCCTGAGGCAGAGAATCTCTGAGCATCCCGGCAGCGAATTCTTTACAATACGCGGCATCCCCAAGGCCGCGACCATGACCGAGAACCACGAACATCACTACACCGAGAACGTGCAGTCTCATCTCCAGCAGGTGCAACACCTGCTGGAGAAGCAGGCATTGGTGGAGACGGTGACGCACCGGCAGGAATTGCCGCGCGACGAGCGCCACGAGTTGCTGGACAAGCTGGTGCACAAGCGCCATCTGGCCGAGCTGAGCGACAAGCTGGCCGAACTGCATTCCGCCGACATCGCCTATATCCTGGAAGCGCTGCCCATCGAGCAGCGTCTGATGGTGTGGGATCTGGTGAAAGCGGACCGCGACGGCGAGATCCTGATCGAGGTATCCGATGCGGTGCGCGAATCGCTGATCGCCACCATGAGCCGCGACGAGCTGGTGGTGGCGACGGAGCAGCTCGATACCGACGAGATCGCCGACCTCGCCCCCGACCTGCCGCAGCACGTGATCCGCGACGTGTTCAAGTCGCTCTCCATCGAGGAGCGCGAGCAGTTGCGCGCGGCGATGTCTTATCCGGAGGATTCGGTCGGCGCACTGATGGATTTCAGCATGGTGCATGTGCGCGAGGATGTGACGCTGGAGACCGTATCGCGCTACCTGCGCCGTTTCGACGAACTGCCCGACCACACCGACCAGGTGTTCGTGGTGGACCGCGACGACCGTTTCAAGGGCGTGTTGCCGATCAACATGATCGTGGTGAACGAACCTGAAGTGGTGGTCGGCGAGTTGATGCTGACCGAGACCATCCAGTTGAACCCGGACGAGAAGGCCGACCAGGCCGCGCAGGCGTTCGAGCGCTACGACCTAGTGTCCGCGCCCGTGGTGGATGAGGACGGCAAGCTGGTCGGCCGCGTGACGGTGAACGTGGTGCTGGACTTCATTCGCGCCGAATCGGATACCGACCTGCTGAACCAGGCCGGCCTGCGCGAGGAGGAGGACATTTTCGCGTCGGTGTGGAAATCGGCGCAAAACCGCTGGACCTGGCTGGGCCTGAACCTGTGCACCGCCTTCTTCGCCTCGCGCGTGATCGGCGAGTTCGAGGAAACCATCGTGCAGTTCGTCGCACTCGCCACGCTGATGCCCATCGTCGCGGGTATCGCCGGCAATTCGGCCAACCAGACCACTACCATCATCATCCGCTCGCTGGCGCTGGGTCAGATCACCCAGGCCAACGCAAAACGCCTGATGTACAAGGAGCTGGCGATCAGCGGCTTGAACGGCCTGGTGTGGGGCGGTATCGCCGGACTGTTTGCCTATTTCCTCTATCGCAGCGTGCCGCTGGGGGTGGTGATGACCAGCGCAATGACGCTTAATCTGGTGCTGGGCGCGCTGGTGGGCATCGGCATCCCGCTATTGATGCAACGTCTGGGACGCGATCCCGCCATCGGCGCCAGCGTCATGTTGACTGCCATCACCGACAGCGGCGGCTTCTTCATCTTCCTCGGCCTGGCGACGATCTTCCTGATCTAGGCTGTCAACGGAACGGCGCTCGGTTCCACCGCTCCAGCCAGGCAGGCAACTCTTCTGCCGGCATGGGGTAGCCGATGCCATAGCCCTGCCCGTATTCGCAGCCCATCTCGCGCAGCGCGCGGAACAGATCTTCGTTCTCAATACCTTCGGCCACGGTATTGCGCTCGAATGCCTGCGCCAGCGCGATGACGCCCTGCACGATGGCGCGGTTGCCCTTGACGTGCAGCATGTCGCAGATGAACGACTGGTCGATCTTGAGCGTGTCGACCGGCAAGCGCCCCAGATAGGACAACGATGAATAGCCGGTGCCGAAATCGTCCAGTGCAAAACTGACGCCTACCCTGCGACAGCGCTCTATAGTCTCGCTCACCTTGGGTATGTCTTCCAGCGCCGTCGTCTCCAGTACCTCGATCTGCAAATTACCGGCGGGCACGCCGGGATGGCGCAACACCCGGCGCTTCAGCTTCCAGGCGAAGTCGACTGCCTGCAGATGGCGTGCCGAGATATTGATGCTCAGTTCGATCGGCAACCCGGATTGATGCCATTGCTCAAGCTGCGCAAGCGCAGTAGCAACGACCCAGTCACCCAGTTCGATCTCCAGCATCGAGCCCTCGATGGCGGGCAGGAACTCGGCCGGCACCAACAAGCCGCGCTCGGGATGGTTCCAGCGTATCAGCGCCTCGGCACCGACCACGCGCAGCGAACTCATCTCGACCTTGGGCTGGAAATACAGTACGAATTCCTTGCGCACCAGTGCCAGCGCCAGCCGTTTCAGGAACTCGTGGTGCGACCGGGCACGCTGGTCGTTTTCGGCGTCGTAAAGATGGTAGCGGTTCTTGCCGGCCTGCTTGGCGGAGTACATCGCCTGATCCGCATGGCGCAACAGTGCATCGGCATCGGCCTCGTCGCCGGGGTAGAGCGCGACGCCGATGCTGGCGCTGACCTCGAACAGTTTGCCTTCGATCTCGATCGGGTGGCAGATCGCATCCAGCAATCGGTTGAGGCTGCTCGCGCACTCTTCCGCCGCGCGCAGTCCCAGCAACAGCACGGCAAACTCGTCACCGCCCAGGCGCGCGACGGTGTCGTCGCCGCGTATCGTTTCCTTGATGCGCCGCGTCACCTCGATCAGCACCGTGTCGCCCGCCTCGTGCCCCATGGTGTCGTTGACGAGCTTGAATCCGTCCAGATCGAGGTAACAGACCGCGAGCAGCGACCCCTCGCGCTTGGAGTGTGCCAGCGCCTGACGCAGGCGGTCGGCCAGCAGCACGCGGTTGGGTACATTGGTCAGCGCGTCGTAATGCGCGATGTGTTCCAGTTGCTTCTCGTGCTGCTTGAGCAGGGTGATGTCGGAAGAGATGCCGACATAGTTGGTCACCACACCCGTTTCATCGGAGACCGCGGTGATGGTGAGCAACTCGGCCAGCAGCTCGCCGTCCTTGCGGCGGTTCCATATCTCGCCGCGCCAGTACCCGTTTTCCGCAATGGCGCTCCACATTTCCTTGTAGAAATATCCGTCCTGGCGACCGGATTGCAGGAAGCGCGGATTCCTGCCCAGCACTTCATCATGCGTGTAGCCGGTGATTCTGCTGAATGCCTCGTTGACTTCGAGGATGTTGCCATCCTTGTCTGCGATGGTGATGCCGTCCAGGGTGTTTTCAAACACTCTGGCGGTCAGACGCAGACGTTCTTCGTCGCGTTTGCGTTCGGTGATGTCTGCCGCCAGGCCGATCAGGCCGCGCGGCGTTCCGTCAACGTTCAATACCTTGAATTTCGTGATCTCCAGCAGATGGGGCTTGCCATCAACGAACGGCAGCCATTCCTGCGAGATATGGGGTGCGCTCTGCGCCATGCACTCTTCATCCGAACGAATGCAGTTCGCAGAGATCTCCTGCGGCAGGACTTCCACATAATGGTGCGCGGAAAGAAAGCGCTCCTCGCTGATGCCGACCGCGTTGCAAAAGGTACTGTTGACGAACTGTAGTCGGCCGTCTATGCCAAGGAACCAGATCCCGAGCGGAGCGTTGTCCAGAATCGCCTGCAACAACGTCCCTTCGGCGCCCGCTTTATATTGCGGATCCTGTTGCGCCGGGGGCGACGCTTGCTCGATCTGTTCCGCCGGCCGCTTTCCCCGCGACGAGGTTGTTGTCGGTTTATTTCCCATCCTGAATACTCTCTCCTGCCCTGTCAGCGCTCTGTCGACGCTTTTCTTATTCTTCCGCTCTGAAACGGAGGATTTCGTTCACTTTCCGGAATACATTCCCATCTACCGAGAAAATCCATAGCCAGCGCATGCTTGCCTGTGCTATTTTTCCGGATATGGTGTAACACCGATCCATGGACGCAATCTTAGCACGCACATGATGAAGAAATGACCGACGAACGAAGCACAGCACGTCCGAGTGGCGACCCCCTGTTTGAGCGATCCCTGCTCGAAATCGGCATCCCGCCCTGCCCCGAGATTCTTATCCGCATCATGGATGAGATGCGCAAGGAGGAGCCCGACTACAACCGCCTGACCAACATCATCAGTGCCGATGTGGCGCTTTCCGCTGGCCTCATCAAGACCACGAATTCGCCGTATTTCATCCGCCAGCAAAGGGCGCGCTCGGTGCACGATGCCTTGTCCATACTCGGACTCAGGGTCGCCAGCCATACCATCGCAGGCATCATTCTGCGCAAGGCATTCCCGAACACGCCCAGCATGGTGCGTTTCTGGGATGCCTCGGCGCGCACGGCGCGGCTATGCGCCTGGCTGGCGCAAAAACTGGACTTTCCGGAAATGATCTCCGGCGATGCCTACACCTTCGGCCTGTTCCACGATTGCGGCATCCCGGTGCTGATGGGGCGTTTCCCGAACTACAAGGACGTGCTGGGAAAAGCGAACCAGTCGCCGCAAGGGACTTTCACGGAGATTGAAAGATCGATGCTGAAGACCGATCATGCCGTGGTCGGCAGCGCGCTGGCTCAGAGCTGGTGGCTGCCCGAGGACATGTACCAGGGCATACGCCACCATCACGAATTGACGGTGCTGAATCAGGATTCCGGCTTGCCGAAAATCAGCCAATTACTGATCGCGACCGCTCATTTCTCCGAGCATATCGCGCAACATCAGTTGGGGATGGACATGACGCAGGAATGGCCCAAGCTCGGCGTCGCCAGCCTGCGCACGCTGAAGATCGACGAGGAAGACCTGGAGTTCCTCTACGCCGAAGCGAAACAGGTCGTTGCCGGCACGAAGTAGGCAAGTGCCCGACCTTATGCTGCGGTAGTACCGCCGCCAGGGACAACGCAGAAATGATGGCGGCGGAGGTCGTTGGCACCGAGCGAAACCTCCCGGAACAGACATCGGGCAACGATTCATTGACATCCATGGCAGCCACACGGCGAACTCGCCGCCGCCGCTCAGCACTCTCCTCCCATTCTTGCCGCACGCAACCAGCGGCTACGATGCAGACAAACGATTCAGCCAGAGAATTTTTGCGTTCATGCGTTCACCCTGATGCTTCATTCGGGTGAAAAGCGGGAAAAAAGCGTATCGCACCCACGTTTTTCGTGGATGAAAATATCAGATAAAAGCGGGGACAGTTCGCTGAAGAGGCTCAACAAACACGGGATACAAACAACTCCGCTCCGTACACGACGGAGTTCGCAGAAAGGGCGAAACGCAACAAACCCGGCGCCCGCCCAAATCTACGAAGCTTAGGCGCCGAGGATGCCTTTGCCTGCAGGAGCAGCGGATTTCTTCGCGGCTTTTTTGGCAGGCTTTTTCGCTGCCGGTTTTTTGGCGGCTACTTTTTTTGCGGCTGGCTTCTTGGCGGCTGGTTTCTTGGCTGCCACTTTTTTCGCTGCCGGTTTCTTGGCGGCTACTTTTTTCGCGGCTGGCTTCTTGGCGGCTGGTTTTTTAGCTGCCACTTTTTTCGCTGCCGGTTTCTTGGCGGCTACTTTTATTGCGGCTGGCTTCTTGGCGACTGGTTTTTTAGCTGCCACTTTTTTCGCTGCCGGTTTCTTGGCGGCTACTTTTTTCGCGGCGGGCTTCTTGGCGGCTACTTTTTTCGCGGCGGGCTTCTTGGCGGCTGGCTTCTTCGCTGCCACTTTTTTCGCTGCCGGTTTCTTGGCGGCTACTTTTTTCGCGGCGGGTTTCTTTGCAGCGGGCTTCTTTGCAGCAGCCTTCTTGGCGGTGCTCTTTGCTTTGGTTGTTGCAGCCATTTTCATTCCTTATAAAAATTGATGGACTACCCAGTTAAACATTTGCGTGCACCAACTGCACTCCCGATGCGCCTTTCTACTGCTTGAAATCTCCCAACACGCACGGTGATTGCATTCTATGCGCGATTAAAAAAATTGCGCAACACTTTTATGCATTTTCCATGAATATTTTTCACGCGACGATCTTCTCTGCAGCGTAGAGCTGGCGGACTGTTTCGCGCTCCCGGATCAGGTGCGCGACCGTACCGTCGACCATCACTTCGGCTGCACGCGGACGGGTGTTGTAGTTCGAGCTCATGCTCATTCCATACGCTCCAGCCGACATAACCGCCAGCACATCCCCCGCTGCAACGCCCAATTGGCGGGCATGTCCGAGAAAGTCGCCGGTTTCGCAAATCGGCCCGACCACCTCAAAAATCAAAGATTGCACCTCTCGTTCGCCCCCTCGCCCGCTTGCGGGAGAGGGTTTCCGCGTCACCGACACTATGTCGTGATAGGCGTCGTACAGCGCCGGACGCATCAGATCGTTCATCGCCGCGTCGACGATGGCGAAGTTCTTTTCCTCGCCGTGCTTGAGGTATTCGACACGGGTGAGCAGCACTCCGGCATTGCCGACCAGCACCCGGCCGGGCTCGACGATGAGTTTTTCGGTACGGCCGGAAAGCGCACCCAGTAAGGCCTGTGCATAGGCGGCGATGGAAGGCGGAGTCTCGTCGTCGTAGCAGATGCCCAGCCCGCCACCAAGGTCGAGATGTTCCAGAACGATGCCTGATGCAGCCAGCCGATCGACCAGCGCCAGCACCTTTTCCGCTGCCGCAATGAACGGACTGGTCTCGGTGAGTTGCGAGCCGATGTGGCAATCCATGCCGGTGATGCGCAGGTGCGGCATGGCCGCCGCCTTGCGGTACAGATCGAATGCCTCGGTATAGGCGACCCCGAACTTGTTCTGCTTGAGTCCGGTGGAGATGTAGGGATGCGTCTTTGCATCCACATCCGGATTCACGCGCAGACTGATGGGCGCGATCTTGCCCATGCTGCCCGCCACCTCGTTAAGTCGATCAAGTTCTGACGGAGATTCGACATTGAAGCAGAGGATTCCCGCTTCCAGCGCCTGCCTCATCTCGGCTTCGCTCTTGCCCACACCCGAGAACACCACCTTGTCCGCAGTTCCGCCCGCCGCCAGCACGCGCTGCAGCTCGCCGCCGGAAACGATATCGAACCCGGCTCCCAGCCGCGCGAACTGGTTGAGGATGGCGATATTTGAATTGGCCTTCACCGCGTAGCAGATCAGGTGGTCGCGGCCCTTGAACGCTTCGGCGAACTGGCGGTAGCCGTCAATGAGCGCTGCGCGCGAATAGACATAGCAGGGCGTACCGAAGCGTTGGGCGATGTCGTCGAGTGCGACGTTCTCGACAAACAGCCGGTCCTGCTGAAAATGAAAATGGTCGTTCATGGCTTTTTCTTCTGGGCGGATTGGTCGGGCGCGGTCTGCGCATCGGATTGCGGATGAGGCATGAACAGCGGTCCTTTGCGTCCGCATCCTTGCATGGCGACCAGCAACAGCAACATAATGCCGAGTACACGCATCACTTTGTCTTTCTAGTAGTGGAAACAGGAACGGGCGGGATTATATGACGGAAAACACCAACCACGAGCCGGGCAACGCGCTGTTCGATCGCATCCGGCAGATGGTGACGGATCGCGGCGTGGACATCCGCCAGCATCTCACCGGCAACGCGCTGCGTCTGGAATTCGCCGACGGGCAGCGCATCCTGGTCAATTTCGACGCCAATACCCGGAACGTATGGGTAGCGGCCAGTTCCGGCGGCACCGAGTTCATCCATCGCGACGGCATCTGGCGCGCGCACGATCAGGGCGAGCTTTTCAGCAGACTGGGCGAACTCATCGAACAGACCATCGCCAGCAACCCGCTCAATGCCAGAGCCCCGATGGCGCCAGCGCCGCAAGCCCCCAGCCAACCCGAACCGATCATCTACCGCGAAGCAAAGGAAAGCCACGGACTGCGCAACGTGCTTATCCTGCTGCTAGCCGGATTGATCGGCTTCTGGGCGGCGCAAAGGATGAATCAGCCCGGGCAAACTGCGGAAACCTCGAACGCGCAATCGGAAACACTCGCTGTCAGCCAGCTCGACGCCGGCCAGCAATGCGAAGGCGGCTTCCCTGCCAACGGCAGCGTCACCGTGTTTGCCGAAAACGGCCTGCACAGCGACGACCCGAACGATCCCGAAATCACGCTCAAGAACGACCACGCCCACCCTTTGTTGCTGATCCTCGCCGCCCCCAACACCGCCATTCCCGCCATGTCGGTGCTGGTCCACGCCAGGCAGGACGTCACCCTCCACCTGCCCGCCGGGCAATATGACATGTTGTTCAGCGTCGGCAATTCCTGGTGCAATGCACGGCGCGGATTTTCCGACGGACACATGCTGAAATTCGATAAATCGCTGACCGTCGAGATGGACAGACCGGTGCAACTGGCCATGCAATCCTCGGGCGCGGGCATGGAGGATTTCCAGTTGTTCGTCAAAACGGTCACCCCGGAAGCGGAGATACCGCAGCCGACCTTTAGCGGCGACGGCAGCATGGAGGTGCGCCGTCATCCCAACGGCCATTTCTACCTGCCCGGCACCATCGAGAACGTCCCCGTCACCTTCATGGTGGATACCGGCGCCTCGGTCACCTCCATCTCAAGCGACATCGCACAGGAGGCGGGCATCCGCAATTGCAAGGAAGTGCAGTTCCAGACCGCCAACGGCACTGCAACCGGCTGCATCGCCCTGGTGCCGCGCATGACGCTGGGCAACTTCGTGCTGCAGAACATCACCGTGGCAGTGATGCCCAATATGGAGATCAACCTGCTCGGCGCCAACGTGCTGCGCAATTTTCAGGTCAGCCAGAGCGACAGCGCCATGCTGATCGGGCGGCGTTAACGGGGAGCAAGATGAACGAAAGCGAATTCAAGGAACTGGCCGATGCAGTATTCGAGCGCATCGAGGCGGCGATAGACTCAAGCGATGCCGACATTGAGTACGACAGCAACGGCTCGGTGCTGGAGATGGAGTTCGCCGATGGCAGCAAGCTCATCGTCAATCGCCATGTGCCGAACAAGGAGATCTGGCTGGCCGCGAAGTCCGGCGGCTTTCATTACGCGATGACCGACGGGCGCTGGTTCAGCCAGCGCGACGGCAGCGAACTGTTTGCCAAGCTGGGCGAACTGGTGCAACTGGGAACGGGTGATCGACTGGAGTTCTAGTCAGCACAGGCTGCTTAATGCAATCTGTTGAGTTCAACTGTCCTATGCCTGCCAAAAAGACCCAGCCCAAGAAAACGGCTTGTTCGCTTCACCCGTGGGTCGAGTTTGTGCATGTGCTGTCGGACTAAAGTCCGAGTTACCAGCCTATCCTTGCAGGTCGTGTTTCAATCCGATTACGTACCTCCGGAAAGAAATCTGACCTACAACGTCACCGCCCCGCCTTGCAGGCCCTGCAACGGGTGCAATGTCTGCGCCTGTGCACCGAACAACGGATCGTTGAGTGCCGTCTGCACGGCGGTGAGGTTCATGCCGGTGAGGCTGCCGTTGGTTCCGTATTGGTGTGCCAAGTCACCACCCAATGCATCCGTGTCGCTGCCGCCGAGGTGGGCGGCCAACAGGGTATTTGTCGCACTCCAGTGCATGAAGGTGGTGCTGGCGCCTCTGGCCTGATCGAATGCATTGACAATGGCGGTGAAGTCGAAGTCCTGCACGCACCGGTTCAGTAGCGGATCGGCCGAGTTCTGGTCGAAGGCAGCCATGGCATCGGCCATCACTTGCAGGTCGATGACGCTCTTGTAGTTGTCGGCGGTGTTATACCAGTTGCTGAGGCTGATCTGTTCTCCTGCACCGACTTCAAGGATGAGGTCATTATTGACTTTGGAGAGCGCCAGATCGCCGTAGTCGATACCTTGGCCCAGCGTGATGGTGTTGTCCATGCCGATTCCGCCGTTGACTGTGTCCATACCATCGCCGCGATTGAAGGCGATAATGTCAGCGCCAGTGCCGGTGGTGATGGTATCGTTGCCAGTTCCGCCCATGAACAGTTCGTTGCCGCTGCTGCCGGAGAGGGTGTCGGTGCCTGCCCCGCTATCCAGCACATTGGCTCCCGCCATGTCGCTCAGGGTGTCGTTTCCGCCGCCGCCTTGCAGGATGTCGTTGCCATTACCACCCTTGACGATGTCATCGCCCGCATCACCGATGAGTAAGTCGTTGCCAGCACCGCCCGCCAACGTGTTGTTGGCGGTGTTGCCTAGCAGGATGTTGGCCGCAGTATTGCCGCTGCCATTGATGGCATTGGTGCCGGTGAGTGTAAGGTTCTCGATGTTGGCAGCCAGCGTATAGGTTTCAGAGGTAATGACGGTATCGATGCCCGAAGTTTCAGCGGCCGTATCTATAGTGTCGCCCGCTCCCAGGATATACGCATCATCGCCATCAAGGCCAGAAAGCACATTGGCAGCGCTGTTTAAGCTGCCATCCAGTACGTTGTTAAGGCTATTGCCGACGCCGTTGATTACAGACGTGCCAGTCAGGGTGAGATGCTCGACATAGTTCGCCAAGGTAAAGGTTACCGAAGACACTACCGTGTCCGACCCGCCATTGGCACTGGATGATTCTGAGACAACATCACCGATATTGTCTACAACATAAACATCGTCGTATGTCCCACCATACATTGCATCCGCCCCGGCCCCGCCATTCAGGGTGTCTTTACCTGAGCCACCATTTAAGGTGTCGTTGCCTCCCCCCCCGCTCAGGGTATCGTTGCCCGCACCACCGCTCAATGTATTGGCTGCTCTGTTTCCAGCAATAATATTGGCATATCCGTTGCCGGTGCCGCTGATGACGGCTGTGCCTGTGAGGGTAAGGTTCTCCAGATTGGAACCCAAGGTATATGACACTGAAGCGAAGACCTTATCCGTTCCCTCTCCTGCGTTCTCGATAACAACATCACCTGCATCACCCACAAAGTAGCTGTCATTGCCCAAGCCGCCCTGCATGGTGTCCGCCCCCAACACCCCATTCATTACGTTGTTCGCATCGTTGCCGATCAGGGTATTGTCTGCATTATTCCCCGTACCGTTGATGGCCACCGTGCCGGTGAGGGTGAGATTCTCGAGGTTCGCACCCAAAGTGTAGGTAATGCCGGATTGCACTGTGTCGATCTCGGTTGCCGTTGTGGTAGCCTCATTCACGACATCCCCGGCATCATCAACCACATAGGTGTCATTGCCTGTACCTCCCGCCATCATGTCAGCACCGAGTCCACCATCCAGAGTGTTATTCCCGGCATTGCCGGTAAGAGTATTGTCCAGATCGTTACCCGTTGCGTTGAGGGCACCGCCCGCCAGCAGGATAAGGTTCTCGACGTTGGCCGACAGGGTGTAACTGACCGAACCACTCTTTATGGTATCCACGCCTTCATCCAGCAATTCGGTCACGATGTCGTTGGCATTGCTTGCAACATACACGTCGTCACCAGCTCCGCCTATCATGGTGTCAGTGCCGCCCTTGCCGTCCAGCACATTATTGGCCGCATTGCCGGTGATAACGTTGCCCAACGTATTGCCGACACCGTTGATGGCGGCCGAGCCCGTAAGGATGAGATTTTCGAGGTTGGCCCCCAGGGTATAGGTAATCGACGAAAAAACGGCATCGCCGCCTTCACTCTCTGCTTCGGTTACCACATCGCCCACGTTATCCACGTAGTAGTAGTCGTTGCCTGCACGCCCAACCATGGTATCTGCGCCTGCGCCGCCGCTCAACGAATTATTCCCGGCATTGCCCTTCAGCGTGTCGTTGAAGTTACTGCCGAGAATGCGTTCTAACCGCAGCAGTGTATCAATGCCCGCACCCAATGTATTTTGCGCAGAAGTCAAACTCAGGTCCACGGTCACACCTTCCGTTGCCGTGTTGTAGTAAACCCAGTCAGAACCCGCCCCGCCATCCAATACGTTATTGCCTGCATTGCCCGTAATGGCGTTGTTGAGTGTGTTACCCGTACCAGAAATCGATGCAACGCCAGACAGGACGAGATTTTCTACATTATTGGCCAAGGCAAAATCGACGGATGAATAGACTTTGTCCGTCCCCTCGCCAGCATTCTCGATAACTGCATCAGAGAGGTTGTCCACATAATAAACGTCATTGCCAACCTCCCCCTTCATGGTGTCCGCACCAAGCATGCCTTTCAAGATGTCATTGCCGCCACCACCACGCAATACGTTATTGCCAGCATTGCCGGTGATAGCGTTATTCAGCGCATTCCCCGTACCGTTGATCGTGTCAGTACCAGTAAGAGTTAAGTTTTCAAGATTGTCACCCAAGGCATAGGTAATTGAGCTTTGTACAATGTCAATCCCCTCGGCGGCATTCTCGATCACCACATCACCGGCTTCATCAACATAATATGTGTCATTCCCCAAGCCCCCTATCATGGTATCTGCCCCGCCAGCACCATCCAGCTTGTCATTGCCCGCCATGCCTGTCAGCACATTCACGCCACGATTGCCGACCAAGGCATTGTTCAACTCATTTCCTGCCCCGTCGATATCCTCGTCCCATAACTTGAGGGGTTCAATGGTGTAGATGGCGTAAGCGCTGGGTACGTTTGCCACTGTGCGGAATTTTTCGATGCTGACATACCGCGTCATGTCGCTCACTTTATTTCGCCCCGAATCGGCTATGTAAAAACCGAGCAACGCACCATCACTTTCACGATAGGCGGCACCGGTGATGGTCACCACATGATTGACGCTACCATTGCCCGTGTACGCAGGATCGTCCCACAATAACCCGGCATTCAAGGCAATGATGACCCCGCGCCCGCTCCGTATCAGGTTTGCCACGCCTTGCTCGTTATACCCGGACAAGAGGCTGTTGCGCACACCATAGCTATCCAGAATGGCCTGCTGATCGACATAGTTCGACCCGCCACGCTGATAGGCTGGCAGGATCGGGTTCGTTACCGCCCAGCTATTATCGATCGCCACCTGCACCACATCCGCCTCAGTGGTCGGGCGATCCGACTGGGTAAGCAAATTGGCGATGGCGGTCAGCGCACATGTCCCCTGATAATTGGGCACTGCATTGCCCTGCATATAGTCCAGCTCGTTGCGCTTGGGATAACCGTAAACCAGAATCGCTTCACCATCGACAAGGCCTTTTTCCGCTTTAGAGAAATCCAGCAGCACCAGATTTTCAAGATTCGCCCCCAGAGTGTGGCTGATGCTGCTCTGCACCGTGTCAGCGCCTTCACCGGAAATCTCCACAGTCTGGTCGCCCACATCGTCCACATAGTATGTATCGTCGCCCGCACCGCCGATCATGACATCGGCACCGGTCACCCCATCGAGAATATTGTTTCGACTGTTGCCGATGATTTTGTTGTTGAGAGCATTTCCTGTGCCGTGGATATCCAGCCCTTCCACCAGACGCAATTCCTCGATCTCGTTATTCAGGATGTAATTTGTGCTGCTGATGACCGTGTCGTACCCTTCGCTGGCACGTTCCAGAATGGCATCGTTTACGCTGTTGACGATATAGGTGTCGTTGCTCACTCCGCCTTCCATGAAGTCAGCCCCGATGCCACCGTCCAGATAATCGTTACCCAAACCGCCGAACAGGATGTCGCTGCCTGCCCCGCCGTAAAGTTTGTCGTTGTCGGTTTCACCTGCAAGCAAAGTCTGTTTGGTTTCGTTATTCCCGGTAAACCCAATTAGGATGTCATTACCATCGCCGCCGTAAAGCACGTCGCTGCCAGTTTGCCCGAACAAACGATCATCGTCCGCACCACCGTACATAAAATCATTGCCGTCGCCGCCCTGCAATTCGTCCGTGCCGGTTTCGCCATAGAGCACGTCAGCGTCCAGCCCACCCAGAACAAAGTCATTTCCGGCTCCGCCGTAGAGCGTGTCCTTGTCGGTTTCACCTGCATTCAAAGTCTGCTTAGCTTCGTTGGTCCCCGTAAACCCCAACAGGATATCGTTGCCATCCCCACCCCATAGAGTGTCGTTGCCTGACTGGCCGAACAATTTATCGTTACCCGTTTCACCGATTAGCTGGTCGTTGCCATCCCCGCCCTGCAATTCGTCGTTGCCGCTGCCGCCAAACAGTTTATCGATGCCTTCGTTACCGGTGAGCAGATCGTTTTCCGTCCCGCCATCCAACGTGTCATTACCCAACCCGCCATACAGATTGTCTATGCCAGCCCCGCCGTAAAGCACATCGTTATCGGTTTCCCCGGCATTCAGCGTCTGCTTGGGATCGTTGCTCGGTGTAAATCCCACCAACACATCGTCGCCATCCCCGCCCCATAAAATATCGTTGCCGGTCTGGCCGAACAGTTTGTCGTTGCCAAGTCCGCCCAGCAACTTGTCGTTCCCGTCACCGCCCTGCAATTCATCTATACCGTCGCCGCCATCGAGCACATCGTTACCCAAGCCACCAAACAAGGTGTCAGCACCCGCCTCGCCATAAAGCTTGTCGTCATCCGTCTCGCCCGCGTTCAAGGTCTGCTTGGTTTCGTTTAATGCAGTAAAGCCCCGCAGGATGTCATTGCCAGCACCTCCCCACATTTCGTCATTGCCTGTCTGGCCGAAGAGGGTGTCGTTACCGCCATCGCCCAACAATTCGTCCGCACCATCGCCGCCCTGCAACTCGTCTGCGCCGTTGCCGCCCAGCAATACGTCGTTACCCGCCTGCCCGAGCAAGGTATCGCTGCCGTCTTCGCCATAAATCTTGTCATCTCCCGCATATCCATAGGCAATGTCATTCCCCAAACCACCCCACAAGTTGTCGGCGCGGCTGCTGCCGCCGAACTGGTCGTCTCCGCCACCGGCGAGATAGTGGGTCAGCAACGTGGTGTTGAAGATGGCGCTGCCGGTGGGACTTTTTACAGCGCTGAAATAGGCCGCATCGAACGAGTCGGCGCCGTCGGTGCCGATCATGTAGTTCTTTTTGCCGTAATTGATCTTGATGTCTGTCGCTTTCCAGTTGATAACGCCGACGTATGCTCCCGCCGCCCACGTATAGGTGTTGTCGGTATCGCGCAGGGTGCGGTAGTTGCTGGCCGGTGTGACGGTGACGGAGGCGACCGCTGCTGCGGGGACGCCGCTCGTTTCAACAGGCCGTGCAAGCGCTGCCGCCACGCCCGCCCCGGCAACTGCGTTGCCTTTGGTGTAAAAGGCGTAGTCGGCGGATGCGATCTCTGCAATGCCCGCTTGCGCCAGCGTCTTGAGTTCGTTCGTGTCGATGAGGCCGTTTTCGTTGAGGTCGGACCAGGCGTTGAGCCCATCCAGCTCCGTTCCGCTCAACATTCCATCTGCATTGACATCCTTGGCGGTGAGTGCGGCTACGGTGAGATTTTTATTGGTGGCACCCCTGAGTACGGGCGTCTTGTCGGCTATCGAGGGGGCAAGGTCGTTCGCCGGGGTGACGGTTTCGTAGAAGGCGCCGATGGGGTCGAGATTTAGGTTGCCGGTCAGGCCGTTGTTGATCGCTTGTTGGGTTAGGCTGGTGGTGAGCAGGTAGTTGGCGTAGTTGTCGTTAAACGCGTTGTAGAGCGCGGGGTTTGCTAAGCCCGCGCTCTGAAGTTGATTAAGGTTTGTATCGATGCTGCTGAGTTGGCTGTAATCAAGGGCAGGGAGAATCCCGCTCGGCGCAAGGTTTACCAATGTGCCGGGGGCATAGCAGGTGTTGGCATTCAGGTCGGGATTCAGGGCCTCCAGATAGTCGGGAGTGAGTCCGGTGACCGAAGCAATGGTACCGAGGTCGTTGTAGGTGCCATCGATATAGAACTGGCTTGAGCCAATGGTCGATCCGGTGGGCACTGCAGACTGATTATTGTCCGAAACGGCACGCGGTATGATTAATCGTTCACCAGCGTAAATGAGATTTGGATCGGCAATATCGGTGTTAAATTTGGCAACGGTGCCCTGGGGTAATCCATATTTTGCATCCAGCGCCCAAAGGGTATCGCCTGACTGAACGGTGTACACCTCGAAGGTTTCCGTGGGCTCCAAGTCCTTGTTTAGGCGCTGGACAACGATGGCGTTGCCCATTGACGAAAATTGAACTACGCCACTGTCAGGATTGGCAGTCGAACTAATCTGGGTAATTTCACCAAGCAATTGTACTTGCATTCCAAAATCAGGCGCAGGGCATGTTGTTTGATAATACGTGCTCCCCTGATACCAAGTTGCAAACGTACCACCTGCTTGGCTTACCCCCCCTTGTAAATCACTAGGAAGAAGAGCATCTGGCAGAGGCGGGTAACTACCGCTCGTATACGAACCATCAGGCAAACGCTCCATCCCAAAAAAAGTAGCGCCCACAAAGTCATACCAAGACTCATAAGTTTTTGTGGCAATCTCGCCCCCGGAAAATTTGATCCTCCAGTCAGTAGATGGTGTGAAAACGCCTGCCGCAACTCCGACTACAAACCCAACTCCATCCCGCCCTACAATATGGAGTGTAGTGTCAAGACTATTTGAATCGCGCAAATCTGCATATAAGTCGGCCGCTTGATAAAATGTTACATAGTTTCCAGGATCCTTCGCTGCCTCTTTAAGGCCATCAATAATTTTTTGCTCAACCACATTCGTACCAAGAGTGCCCGACTGGATACGATGAATCAAAATTGCAATTTCGGCTTTAGTTGCCATTACTTATTCTCCTACAGAAGTTTTGCTCACTTTAAATGAGCCCACAATTGCTGCATAAAAGTAAAGTACGGCTTCCGTAATCAGGGTGCCCGCGCCAAATATCAAAATGGGATAACCCACAAATACAAATTTCCTATTAATATCAATCAAGCCCGCATCGGAAGTGGCTGAAAAATATATCAGCACAACCACCGTACCAAATACATAAAATACTGCTGGTCGTTGGACAAGATGCCGCGTATCCATCTTAGCCAGTGCGAGGTCTGCCGCTTCATCAGAAGCTAATATTTTTTTCTTAGAAGACCACGGAGTCATTCGAAACCAGTTGTGATACAGCCGCTTATGTATCGGACTTCGAACAATGATGTCTCCAGATAATTTGTTTCGCCTCAATTCAGGCATGGCAACCAATAAATTTGCAAGAATCATTACAAATGTTGATAGCCATGCGAATTGCAATACTTGGCTTAGACCAGCAAACTCGTTATAGGTATTCGAAACACGACTTATCCATGCCGAAGTTATTGGAACATTCACGTTAAGCTGAATTCCAAAAATTGCCTCATTCACCGGATACAAATTGAAAAAACAAGCCGTGCCAATTCCGAGAGAAAGACCAAACAACACGACTTGTAGCGTGCGCGCAATAAACCATTTATCAATCAGGAATTGTTGCGTCAAGGGTGTCGTTGTCGCCATGGTTTATCCTCTCCAATATTGGATGCCGAGTCGTCGGGATCGTGCGCTAACCTGATTTGACTATTTCTGATATAGCGAGACATCCATAAGGTTGAGGTCTTTCCCGCTAAACATGAAAACAACACCTATGTCGTTGCGTCCCTTCCAGCGATAGGCGTACTCCTTATGCAAGTAAGCCTCCGTTGGAGAGACATGTGCCTCATGCTCCTTATAAAACTGGTGTTTGCCAAGCACACTTTCCAAATCTTTGGCCGTAATACCTCGTTCATGTGTTCTGGCTGAAAATACCAGTCTTAAGTACACTTTCGTTTGCTCCGCCTGATTCCCATTGACTGGTTCTTTCTGGGGCAGCTGCGTCACGTTATATTCATGATGTGCGATGCCGTCTTGCCCAAGCAATCTGGTTTTCAGCGCTTTCAAGTAGTAGCGGGTTTCTTTATCTCCATTCGGCCACACAAAGTTATCCACCAGCACCGCTTTCATCCCCAGCGTCCGCTCGATAAACGCAAGATCGGCCAGTTCATCGTGCTTGATCACCACCTGCAGGTTCTTCAAGAATTCAATAATCATTTCCTCTGTTATCTCTCTATCCTCGGGCTTGTCTGCTGCACCGATGGCATCCAAGGGAACAACGGTTTGCATCAGCAAACCGCCCAGCGGTCCAATTATCAACTTTCGTCTCATGTTCATTCCTTTTGTCAATTCTGGTTCCCTGTAACAGTGAATATCTTCAGGCGCACCCAATGGCTTGCTAAATTTACTTCTCATGCGTATCCCCTCATTTCAAACGCCATATCGTTCGCCCCGCCGCCGAACTCGTCATCACCACCACCCTCCAGTTAGTTGGTGAGCAAGCTAACGGAAAATATTGCTGCCGCCTGGGCTCTTCACATTCGCGAAGTGGGTGGCGAAAAAGCTGCCCACCCGTCAGCGCCGATCATGTAGCTCTTGTTACCTCGCCAATGGATACGGCGCACACCAAAGACTTTCATGAATGGATTCTTGCATTGCTCCCTCTCTCGAATAAGCTGGTGTCGCGCAACAAGTAGAAATCACGAAAATGATCATGCCTAACAACCTTGCTATAGAACATAACGCAAAGGGAGGCGTCATCGCACTCGGCTTCATCCCCCCTCCTTCTCGAACACAAGCGAACTTAATCCCTCAAGCTAGGGAAGCCCCTTAACCATATTTGATATATTGACTTTAAACAACCTCGAAAAAGGTCTATATCTTTTTCGCAGGGTGGTTAGCAAAACCCATCTGAATGCCTATGACATATGGCTTTGGTTAGGTATATATCTTTCCCATTCCCCAAGCTCCGCTATGGAAATTTCCAGTTTTCTGGAAAATATATGGATGGTTAATGGGCACAGCTTGTTGACGGAATATGAAGCAAGAAGCGGCGGCGGGATCGACACAGGAAGGGGCCGGGCGGAAGGGATCATTCATCTGGGAGGAGACTAAGGAAACCGCGTTTAGTCCGCCCGGCAGGAAGAACTCTAAAGATGTTTTAGCCTTTTGGGAATGCGGCATATTGTCGCAGGCCCTGCGGCCTGCGGATGCATATCGGGATATTGTGGCTCCGGCGTCACATTCGTCCAAAGCCGAATATGAGCCTTCACCGCAAAGCCCCGTCGCGCTTGCAGCGCCACAAGGCTTTGTCGCACCCAATAACCCCCTACTCCCCCACCCCATAACCATGCAGCTCTGCCCGGCATTGTTTGTATTCCGGACACACGCTCTCCACCACGCGCCAGAACGCGGGCGAATGGTTCATCTCGACCAGGTGCGCGAGTTCGTGCACCACCACGTAGTCGATCAGGTGCAGCGGCATTTTCACCAATTGCCAGTTCAGCCGCACCACGCCCAGCGCGGTACAACTGCCCCACTGGGTGCGCGCCGTCGACAGTTTGATCTCGCGCGGCGACACCTGCATCATCGGTGCGAAGTGATCGGCGCATTCCCCGAACACGCGCAGCGCCTCGATGCGATACCAGCGCGTCACTGCTTTCTCGATATCGGCTTCCTCCGCATCGACACCGACCGGAACATGCAGCACCTCGCCGTGCAATTGCGCGATGACACCGCGTTTCTTCGGCGTCAGCAACAAGGTGAATTCTTCGCCACGGAAGGGGATGCGTTCGCCGTTCGCCCAGATGATGGTCGGCGCTTTCCGCGCCTGCCAGTCGCCGAGCTTGTCGACCACCCAGTCGGCCTTTTCCAGCAACACGCTGTGCAGCCATTTTTCGGAAGCGCGCAGCGGCGCGTTGACGGTGAGTCCGCGGTCGTCGATGCGCAGGGCGATACTGCGGCGGTAGCCGCTACGCTTGAGGGTGTAGCTGATTTCTTTGCCGGAAAGCGAGATGCTGCGTTGCTCTACAACGGCAGGACTCTTTGAATTTCGCGGACGGAACATCAATAAACAATCATTCGGCCACGGATGAACACGGATTTACACGGATGAAAACCGGATGCACGCCTTGGGTATATCCGTGTTTCATCCGTGTTCATCTGTGGCTAATCAAGCTTCAGCATTTCGCCTTCGATCCAGTCTTCCACCCGGCGGTTGATCTCGTCCGCCTTGAGTCCCTTTGGATCGATGGGTTGGCCTATGCTCATAATGATCGTGCCGGGATGTTTGAGGAAGGAATTGCGCCCCCAGAACTTGCCGGCATTATGCGCCACCGGCACCACGGGTGCGCCGCTGGACTCGCCGAGCAGCGCGCCGCCGATCTTGTATTTGCCGCGCACGCCATAGGGCATGCGCGTGCCCTCGGGAAAGATCACCACGCAGAAACCGCTATCCAGTCTGTCCTTGCCCTGTTCCAGCAATTGCTTCATCGCCTGTTTTCCCTTGCTGCGGTCGATGGCGATGGGGCTGGTCAGCGCCAGGCCCCAACCGAAGAACGGCAGCCACAACAGTTCGCGCTTGAGTACCCACACCTGATCGGGAAATACGGTCTGCAGGGAGAACGTTTCCCAGGCCGACTGGTGTTTACACATCACGATGCAAGGCTGTTTGGGAATATTCTCGGCACCCCGCACTTCCATGCGGATGCCGCAGATTACGCGCAACAGCCACATGGTGCTGTAAGCAAGGCCGGAGGCGATGCGGTAACGGGTATGCGGCGGCAGCGGAAAGATGAATATCACCATCGACGCATACAGAGGCGTCCACACCAGTTGCATCAGGAAAAAGACCAGCGAGCGGATGAACGTCATGCCAGCGCCGCCGCGACTGCCGCCAGATCGGGAAAGGTCAGCGTGCCTTCGGGCAAACCGCCATTGGTCTGGGTCTTCAATCCCTTGCCGGAAAGCACGAGGATGGGCTGCGCACCCTGATTCGCCGCTGCTTCCAGATCGCGCAAGGAGTCGCCCACAGAGGGTACGCCTTTCAGGCTGACACCGTAACGCGCGGCGATCTCTTCGAGCATGCCGCTTCTGGGTTTGCGGCAGCCACAATTCGCGTCATTGGTGTGCGGGCAGAAAAACACCGCATCGATACGTCCGCCGACCAGCGCGCAGGCCTTGTGCATCTTGTCGTGGATGGCGTTCAGCGTCGGCATGTCGAACAGGCCGCGCCCAATGCCGGACTGGTTGGTGGCCACCACCACGCGATAGCCGGCCTGGTTCAGGCGCGCAATGGCTTCCAGACTGCCGGGAATGGGCTTCCACTCTTCCGGATTCTTGATGAACTGGTCCGAGTCGAAATTGACGACGCCGTCGCGGTCTAGGATGATGAGTTTCATTTAGTCGTTAGTCGGTAGTCATTAGTCGTTAGTTGGTATTGTCGCTGCGCGGGGTTTAACTACCGACTGGCGACTAACGTCTAACGACTGCCTTTTTATGCTGCAAGTTTCGAAATGTCCGCCACCTGGTTCATCAGGTTGCCGAGCTGCTTCAACAACAACGCGCGGTTGATGCGCAGCTTGTGGTCTTCCGCCATCACCATCACCTGGTCGAAGAAGTCATCGATAAACGGCTTGAGCGTGACCAGCGCCTTCAGGTTCTGGCCGTACTCGCCGCGCTTGAAATAGCCCTGCACGAAAGGCGTGATGTCCATCAGCGACTGGTGCAGGTTGCGCTCGGCCTCGTCGGTCATCAGCGCGGGATCGAATACCGCGTTCGCCATCGCCGCACCCAGTTCCTCGTGGTTCTTGCGCATGATGTTCTGCACGCGCTTGTTGGCCGCCGCCAGGTCCTTGGCCGCTGCCAGCGTCGCGAAGCTGCGCACCGCCTGCAGGCGTGGCAGGACCTCGTGCATGCGGCCGTTAAGCACCGCCAGCACTGCCTCAATGTGCGACACCTCGAAGCTGCGCTCGCGCAGGTAGCCGCGCAGGCGATCCAGCATGAACCCTTCCACGTCGCTTGCAACCGCAGCATCCAGCATCCCCTTGGGGAAGTTGTCCGCCGTCGCCTTGAGCAGCGCGGGCAGCGACAGGTCGAGCGGCGTCTCGATCAGGATGCGCAGGATCCCGAGCGCCTGGCGGCGCAGACCGAACGGGTCCTTGTCGCCGGTCGGAATCTGGCCGATGCCGTAGATGCCGACGATGGTCTCCAGCTTGTCCGCCAGCGCCACCGCGCAGGAAACTGCGCCCATGGGAATGGAATCCCCGGCGAAACGCGGGTGATAGTGCGCCTCGATGGCGTTCGCCACTTCAAGGTCCTCGCCGTCGTGGAAGGCGTAATAGCGGCCAATAATGCCCTGCAGTTCGGGGAACTCGCCGACCATGTCGGTGATCAGGTCGGCCTTGCACAGACGCGCGGCCAGTTCGGCCTTGGCCTTGTCAGCTTCGAGCAGGCGAGCGATGGTGCCAGCCAGCGTGGTGATGCGCTCGACGCGCTGCAATTGCGAACCCAGCTTGTTGTGGTAGACAACGTTGCCCAGCTTCTCGACGCGCGACTCCAGCTTCTGCTTGCGGTCCTGGTTGAAGAAGAAGCGCGCATCGGCCAGTCGCGGACGCACCACGCGCTGGTTGCCTTCGATGATGTGATGCGGGTCACTCACCTGCATGTTGGAAACGATGAGGAATTTGTTCAGCAGCTTGCCGGTGGCAGCATCCAGCAGCGGGAAATACTTCTGGTTCTGCTGCATGGTGAGGATCAGGCATTCCTGCGGCACGTCGAGGAATTCCTTCTCGAATTCGCCGACATACACTTCCGGCCATTCCACCAGCGCGGTCACTTCGTCGAGCAAGCCGCTCAGCACGCTGCGCTCCTCGTTGGACATGGAGAGCAGTTTCTCCAAGTCGAAATTGGCATGGCCGACCCAGATGGCACCGTTCTCCTCGGCCAACTGGTCCAGACGCGCCACGATGCTATCGCGCCGCTGCGCAAAGCTGACCACCACGCGACCGTCGCGCGCCAGCACGGCCTCGTAATCGTCCGCATTTTCGATGGCGACCCGTTCGCTGCACATGAAGCGGTGGCCGCTGGTGATGTTGCCGCTGGTGAGTCCCAACACCTCCGCCGGTACCACACGACTACCGTGCAAAACGACCAGACCATGCACCGGACGCACGAACTGGTGTTCGGAATCGCCCCAGCGCATCAACTTGGGCACCGGCAGTTTCTTCAGCGCCTGCGCCACGATGTCGGAGATGTATTCGTCCAGCGCCTTGCCCTTCTGCTCGATGCGTGCGGCAAAATATTCCGCCTTGCCGTCGCCCGTGCGCTGCAATTGCGCCAGACTTGCCACGCCCGCCGAACGCATGAAGCCTTCCAGCGCCTTGGTCGGTTTGCCTTCGGCATCCAGCGCGGCACTCACCGCCGGGCCCTTGCGCTCAATGATGCGGTCGGGTTGCTGCTTCAGGACTTCGGTGATGGAAAGCGCCAGACGGCGCGGTGTGCAATAGGGCGTGCACACGCTCGCTTCGGCCAGGAATGCCTGCTCGCGCAGGGCATTGTTCACTTCACCGGCAAAGGTGGTGGAGAGCTTCTCCAATACCTTGGGCGGCAATTCTTCGGTCAGCAGTTCGATCAACAGCGTCTGTTTCATTTCGCATTCCCTCCGGTCCTGGCCATCGGGAAGTCCAGCGCTTCGCGCGAATCGTAATATGCCTGCGCCACCTGGCGCGCCAGCGCGCGCACGCGGCCGATGTAACCCGCGCGCTCGGTCACCGAGATCGCGCCGCGCGCATCCAGCAGATTGAAGGTGTGAGAGCACTTCATCACCATCTCGAACCCCGGCAGCGGCAGGCCCGCGTCCATCAGGCGCTTGGCCTCGCCCTCGTATTCGTTGAAGTGGCGGAACAGCATCTCGACATTGGAATGTTCGAAGTTGTATTTCGACTGCTCGACTTCGTTCTGGTGGTACACGTCGCCGTAGGTGATGACGGTGTCGCCGTTCCTGGCCCACACCAGGTCGAACACGTTCTCCACACCCTGCAGGTACATGGCCAGACGCTCGAGACCGTAAGTGATCTCGCCCAGCACCGGCTTGCAGGTGAGCGAACCGACTTCCTGAAAATAGGTGAACTGGGTGACTTCCATACCGTCCAGCCACACTTCCCAGCCCAAGCCCCAGGCACCCAGCGTCGGCGACTCCCAGTCGTCCTCGACGAAGCGAATGTCGTGTTGATTGGTGTCGATACCCAGCGCGCGCAGGCTATCGAGGTAGAGTTCCTGAATATTGTCGGGGGAAGGCTTCAGCACGACCTGATACTGGTAATAGTGCTGCAAGCGGTTGGGATTCTCGCCGTAGCGGCCGTCCTTGGGGCGACGCGAAGGCTGCACATAGGCCGCGCGCCAGGGCTCCGGCCCGATCGCGCGCAAAAATGTCGCCGTATGGAAGGTGCCCGCGCCGACTTCGATGTCATAGGGTTGCAACAGCGCGCAGCCCTGTTTGTCCCAGAATTGCTGCAGCGTCAGGATGATGTGCTGGAAAGTTGGCTTTGCGCCGACTTTCGGTGAAGACTCATGTCCGCCTGAAGGCATCTTGTCCGAACCAGAAGTGTGCATGTACTGATATACCGCCGATATTTGCAAAGGCCCGCATTTTACGGGTTTAGGCGGGTTACGTCACGCCGCATAACGCCAGCTTTTCGGCACGGGACAGGGCTTTGATCTCCATCTCCCGCTTCAGGGCTGCGGATTTGTCGGCGCAGGGTTCGGAATATTTGAGTATTACCGGCGTACGGCCGCGGGTGTACTTGGCGCCCTCGCCTGCGTTATGCGCGGCCAGGCGCTTGCCGAGGTCGTTGGTGATGCCGCAGTAGAGGGTGTTATCTGCGCATTGGAGGAGGTAGCAGATCCAGACGTTTTGGGTCGGCGATGACATCTGTCGATGCGTCAATGGCGTGCGGACTGCTGTCGCTTCACCAACTCCAATGACAATTCGATTCCGGCCACCGTCACCTCCCCCCTGGGATTGGCCTTGCAATAGTCGTTGACCCATTTGAGGATGCTGTCGAGGCTGGTCTTTTCGAGGAAGTTCTCTTGTCTCTCCATGGCGATCCCGGACAGGAAGCCTTCTATCCATATCCTGTGTGTCGCTTGCTTCGGATTCCATTCCGAACATGATGGAGCATCCATAACCGTTACCGCCGCATTTGCATTCACCGCAGCCGCCGCCAGCAAAACCAGGGCAATGAGTGTCAGAGCCGATTTATTCATCCTGTTCATTCCTTGTCAGTCGGTTGATTTCGATTGAATCTCCATGCCGCCCCCAGCATCAACAATACCACCCACAACATCCCCGCATTCCCCCACCAAACATATAACGTACTACCCACATACCCCTGCACCTCCGCCGTCAGCACTCCCTCCTCGAACTGCGGCAGCACGGCGAGGATGCGACCATCCTTGTCGATGACTGAGGTGACCCCGGTGTTGGTCGCCCGCAATACCATGCGCCCCGTTTCCAGTGCGCGCATCTGCGACAGCTGGTTGTGCTGCATGGCGGCATGCGATTCGCCGTACCAGGCGTCGTTGGTGACATTGACCAGCAGCGTGGCCTCGGGCAAGGCACGGATGATCTCTTCGCCGAAAGCGTCCTCGTAACAGATGTTGACCGCGACTTTTT
Organism: Gammaproteobacteria bacterium; assembly: GCA_018813765.1. GTDB lineage: Bacteria > Pseudomonadota > Gammaproteobacteria > Burkholderiales > Gallionellaceae > Sideroxyarcus. Next base: position 109,083 of record JAHJBC010000003.1, read on the forward strand.
GTCCGGCGACATCTAGCGGCGCTTGCGCGTCGCCGCCGCTGCCGAGGTCGCCCATGGGGATCTGCAGCACTTCGTTGACCAGCCAGCCGAACACGCTGCGCAGGGGAATGAACTCGCCGAAGGGGACGAGGTGGTTCTTGCGGTAGTGCTGGCTTTCCGAACTGCCGAGCGTGTACACGCTGTTGTAGTAGTTGCCGTTCTCATTCTCGAACGCGCCGATGAGGATATCGCCGCCGTTACTGCGCACGTGTTCGCTCAGGATGGCCTGATAGGTCTCCGGCACGTTCTCGCGCAGCAGCGGCAGCGCAGTCTCGGGCAGCACGATCAGGCGGGCGTCGCTGCTTTGCGCGAGGTGACGGTAGGTCTCCAGCGTGGAGACGAGCTTATCCGCGTCGAATTTCTCATCCTGCGCGATGTTCCCTTGCAGCAGGCTGACCTTGAGCGGCTCGCCTTGCGGGTGCGTCCATTCGACCAGAGTCAGCAGCGCACCGCCCACCCACAACACCAGCAATATGCCAAAAGCAACCTTGCCCGGTCTGCTCCGGCGCAGCTTCCACATGGCCAGCAACAGCCCCGCACTTACCGCCACGATGAGCGATACGCCGAACACGCCAAACAGCGGCGCATATCCGGCGAGCGGGCTTGACGGTACTTGCGAGTAGCCCATGGACAACCACGGGAAGCCGGTGAACAGCAGGCCGCGCAGCCATTCGGCCAGCGTCCAGATGGCGGGCATGATGAGCAGGATGTGCAGGTTCGCAAGCGCCCTGAACTTTGTCTGTGCATATCCAGCCAGCGCGGGCAGCGTGGCGTTCACCGCCGCGAACAGCGCGGTCGCCAGCCCTGCCAGCAGCGGATGCATGTAGCCATATATATGGAGTGCGACATAGATCCAGCCGATGCCGGCGCAGAACAGCCCCATGCCGAAGGCGAACCCCAGCCAGGCGGCTTGGGCGGGGCGCTCTGCGCGGCTCCACAGCCAGAACAGGACGGCCAGAGCGATGACGGGCAAGGGAAAGAGGCCGAATGGGGCGAAACCGAAAACGGCCACGGCACCGGCGAGAAAGGCATGCAGATAGGGCGATGCGATGAGTCTGTTCACGGCTGGCGGCGATAAAGTTGATTCGCCTGATTATACGGTGTAACTTCCGCCGCACGTCACCTTAGCCAGACTCGCAACATGTCCACCCATTCCGCCCTGCTCGAAGAGATCAGTTCCATGCTGATCGATTGCGACCTGTTCAATCATCTGCCCCCGGCGGAGTTGCGCGCGGCCGCGCATTATTTCAGCATCACCAAAGCTGCGCGCGACGAGGACATCTTCAACGAGGGGGATATCGGCGCGTTCATGTGCGTCGTGCATTCCGGCACCATCTCGGTGATCAAGGCGAACCAGAATGAGGAACTGGTCGAGGTGGCGACACTGGGCCCCGGCCGCGCCTTCGGCGAGATGGCGGTGCTGGACGGCGAGCATCGTTCCGCCACCTGCCGCGCCGCCGAGGACAGCATATTGCTGACGCTGTCCAGGGAAGCGCTGGACAAGATGCTGGAAGAATACCCGCGCATCGCCGCCCGCGTCATCCGCGCCATCGCCGTCAGCTTGTCGCGCAGGTTGCGCATGGCGGTAGGGCAGTTGGTCGATCACATCGTTTAGGAACGCCTTTGGATGCCTCTAGAAAACGTTTTGCGGGATGCAGCGCAAGGAGCCGCGCAGCGAATGACGAGACATACCGCGTTGGTAGGCGAGGAATGAGCGAGCACGCGACGCAGCGATGCGCCCGCAAAACGGATTTATAGAGGCATTCAATGCTGGACTTTACCGAATACACCAAGATCTTCATCAGCCTGTTCGCGATCATCGATCCGTTCGGCATCATCCCCATCATCATCGCGTTTACCGCCGACATGACAGCGCAGAAGCGCGAACGCGTGGGTCGCATCGCTTCGCTGGCGGTATTGTTCATCCTGCTCGCAGCCCTGCTGTTGGGCGAAGCCATTCTGGAATTCTTCGGCATCAGCATCCACTCCTTCCGCACCGCGGGCGGCATCCTGCTGCTGCTGATGTCCATCAACATGCTCATCGGGGACAAAGCGCACCCCGCAACGGACGACCTGGACAGCGATGCGACTCCCTCCATCGCCATCGTGCCGCTATCCACGCCGTTGCTGGCAGGGCCCGGCGCGATCAGCACGGTCATCCTCCATGCGCACCGGGGCGACACCGTGGGGCACTACGGCGCAATGGCGCTGGTGCTCGTGCTCCTGAGCCTCATCGTCTGGATCACTTTTCTCATCGCCCCGTGGGTCTCGCGGCGCCTGGGCAAAATCGGCAGCAACATCGTCACGCGCATGATGGGTTTGCTGCTTGCCGCTATCGCGGTTGAATTTATCGCGGGAGGGCTGCGCGGCCTGTTCCCGGCACTGGGATAAATACATCCCGTCATTCCGGCGAAGGCCGGAATCCAGCGGGTTTATCCAATATGCTTTTGGATTATGTCCTTGCTGGGCAAGTGATATTTGATGACTGGATTCCGGCCTTCGCCGGATAACCAGCGACTTGCCCGCTTGCGGGCTTAGTCGAATGGCTAGTTGTTCTACCAATGACGGCTTAATGGATTATTTGGAATAGATATGGAAAAGATACGACTCTCGAAATTGATGTCCGAACAGGGCCTCTGCTCGCGCCGCGAAGCGGACGATTACATCGCCAAAGGCTGGGTCAAGGTGGACGGCGAGACCGTCAGCGAACTGGGCACCAAAATATTGCCGACGCAGAAGATCACGCTGGAAAAAGCCGCCCAGGCCAAACAGGAAGGACGCGTCACCATCCTGCTGCACAAGCCCGTGGGCTATGTGTCGGGACAGGCCGAACAGGGCTACAAACCCGCCATCCTGCTGATCGATGCCAAAACCCGCTGGGAAGAAGACAAAGCGCCGCAGCGCTTCCACCGCAGCCAAATGCTCAACCTCGCCCCCGCCGGACGCCTCGACATCGACTCCACCGGCCTGCTGGTGCTGACCCAGGATGGCCGCGTCGCCAAGCAACTCGTCGGCGAGGACTCTCCCGTCGAAAAGGAATATCTGGTGCGGGTGCAGGGCAAGATCGACAGCAACGGACTGGCCATGCTCAATCACGGCCTGTCGCTGGACGGCAAGAAACTCAAACCGGCCAAAGTGGCCTGGCAGAACGAAGACCAGTTGCGCTTCATCCTCAAGGAAGGCAAAAAACGCCAGATCCGCCGCATGTGCGACATGGTCGGCCTGAGAGTAACCTCGTTGAAACGCGTGCGCATCGGCAGGGTAAGGCTGGGCGATCTGCCGGTGGGGATGTGGCGGTATTTGCGCGAGGATGAGAAGTTCTAGCGGTCACCGCGACTGCGTTCTCTTCTCGCGAGGAAAACGCAGCCCTCTGACAATCACTGACGTTTGAGTCTGGACATCGCAAGCGCGCCGATCACCAGCAACAGGATCGCGGCGAATCCGATAACGGACATCACCACCGGCACACCCGCCGCCGCCGCCCAACTGTACCCCCCCACGAACAACAGCATTGCGATGTTCTCGGCAAAGTTCTGCACTGCCAGCGCATTGCCCGCGCCTATGCTCTTGTGTCCGCGTTCCTGCAACAGCGCGTTCAGCGGCACGACGAAGAATCCGCCGCAGGTGCCGATGACAACCATCAGGATATAGGCCAGCGAGAGATCGTGAACGAAACCGAGTGCCAGGATAATGGGGCCGAGCAACAGGCCGCCGACAAGCGCGCGGTTGACATTGGCCAGCGACACCCACAGACCCGCAGCCACCGCCCCCAGCACGATGCCGATGGAGACTGCGCCCATCAGATTGGCGGGGGTCTGGTTGTCGGTGATGAGCAAGGCGGCGGGAACCCAGGCGAACAGCATCAGGCGCAGGGTGGTGCCGCTGCCCCAGAACACGCTGGTGCCGAGCAGGCTGAAGCGCGTGTCGGGATTCTTGATCATCGTGGACAACGAGGTCAGGAATTTCTTCAGCAGCAACCACGGGTGGAAACTCTCGCCAGTTTTCTCGGCCGGCAGCGCCGGGATGAACAGGTTGGCGAAGGCGGCCACGCTGTATGCAGACACCACGCCGATGAACGCCCAGTGCAGCGAATGGTCGGCCAACCAGCCGCCGAGCAGCACGCCGAGCAGGATGGCGACGATGGTGGAACCCTCCATCATGCCGTTGGCGCGCACCAGCGTAGCCGGGCCGAACATCTGCGACAGGATGCCGTATTTGGCCGGGGAATACATCGCCGCGCCGACACCGATCATGGCATAGGCAGTGAGCGGGTTGACGCCCGCCACCATGGCGAGCGCGCCCGCAAGCTTGAGCAGGTTGGCGATCAGCATCACGCGGCCTTTGGGGAACGCATCGGCAAATTGCCCGACGAAGGGCGCCAGCAGGATGAACGGCAGCACGAAGGATTCCTGCAACAACGGCACCAGGTTAGGCAACCCCTGCGCTTTCACGATGGCGATGGCGGCGATGAGAATGGCGTTGTCGGCCAGTGCGGAGAAGAACTGCGCCACCAGCACCGACAGCATGCCCGCTGAGAGCAGCGGCATATCCAATGTTTTTCTTTCAGTCAGCATAAAAACATTCTCCGATAATCTGTCATTCCGGCGCAGGCCGGAATCCAGTCATAAAATATCGCTTGCGCAGCAAGGACAAAACCCAAAAGCATCTTGAATAAGAGCGCTGGATTCCGGCCTGCGCCGGAATGACGGCTTTGTTTTTCGTTCATTGCAATGTCTCCGCCATCTTCTTCAAAGTCATATAGTCGGTCTTGCCCGTGCCCAGCAGCGGCAGTGTATCCACCTTCTGGATCCTGCGCGGCACCGCGATCTCGGCGATGCCCAGCGTCCTGGCGGCCGCAGACAGCGCTTCACGCGTGAGTGCGGCATCGGTGGTAAACAGCACGATGGCTTCGCCGCGTGCGCCGTCGGTCTGCGTCGTTGCACCGTGCATCGCAGCGGCCGATGCCTGCGTCGCCAGCTTCTCCACCACTTCCAGCGAGACCATCTCGCCCGCTACTTTGGCGAAGCGTTTGACGCGTCCGACGATGGAGACGAAGCCGTCCTCATCGACCGACACCACATCGCCGGTCTCATACCAGCCCTCGCCCGCCTCGGAACTCGGCGGTTGCAACACGCCGGGGTTGTCGTAGCGATAATACCCCGACATCACGTTGGGACCGCGCACATGCAGCATGCCGCCCTTGTCGATGCCGGGCACGGGGTTCAGACGATACTCGATGCACGGCAGGAACTGCCCCACTGTGCCGCTGCGATAGGCCATCGGCGTATTCACCGCCAGCACCGGTGCGGTCTCGGTCGCGCCGTAGCCTTCAAAGATACGGATGCCGAATTTCTCGAACCACAGGTCGCGCACCGCAGTGGAGAGTTTCTCCGCGCCCGCCACCACATAGCGCAGGCGGTAGAAATCGTAGGGGTGCGCGAACCTGGCATAGTTGGCCAGGAAGGTGCTGGTACCGAACAGCACGCTGCAACCGCGGTCGTAGGCGATCTCGGGGATCACGCGGTAATGCAGCGGCGTGGGATACAGAAACAGGTTCATGCCGGTCATGATGGGCAGCAGCGCGCCGCCGGTGAGACCGAAAGAATGGAAGATCGGCAGCGCGTTGAGCACTTTGTCCTGCGCCGAGAAGTCGATGATGGATCGGATCTGCGCGATGTTGGAGAGCAGCGCGCGGTGCGACAGCACCACGCCCTTGGGCTTGCCTTCGGAGCCGGAGGTGAACAGCACCACGGCGGTGTCTTCCGGGTCGCTGCGCTTTTGCATGAGGCGCGGGAACAACATGCCCCTCAGCACCCACAGCTTGTCGGCCAGGCCCATCTGCTCGCGCAGGTCCTCCAGATACAGGATGTTCACGCCAGTCATGCCCGCCACATCGCCCTCCAGCTTCGCCTGTTCGATGAAGGCACGCGAGGCGAACACAGTGCGGATGTTGGCCGCGGTGCAGGCATCCAGCATGCCGCTGGCTCCGGCCTTGTAATTCAGCATCGCGGGCACACGGCCCTGTGCGCTGGTGCCTATCATCATGCCGACGGTGGCGGCGAGGTTGGGCATCAGGATACCGACGCATTCGTCCGGCGCACTGTGTGCGGCGACGATACGGCCCAGCCCCAGCGTCATCTTGAGCAGGTCGCCGTAGCTGTATTCGATCTGTTTCACGTCCTCCACCACGCTGCGGCGGCGGCCGTGGATGTCCATCGCTTCGAGCAGTCCGGAATACAGCGTCTGTTTCGGACGCGATTCGAAGATCATCTTCTGCATCAGCTTGCGCATCTCTTCGCCTGTCTTGCGGCGGCGCTGCCTGGCGGTACCGCCTTCCGGCATGGTGATGACCGCAGTGGCCTGCGCCGAGATGGTGATACGCGGGAACAGGCGGCGCGGTGCTTTGCCGGAGAGTCGGCTGAAATAGGAGCGCGCCGCGCCGTCCATGCGCACCGGCAAAATGGTTGCACAGGTCTTCGCCGCGACGAAGGCCGGGCCTTCGTACACTTTCATCAGCGAACCGGTCACGGTGATGCGACCTTCTGGAAAGATCACCACCGGACGGCCCGATTCGACCACGCGGATGATGGTCTTGACCGCCATCGGGCTGCTGGGATCGACCAGCAGATAGTCGCTCAGGCGCAGCACCTGACGGAAGAAGAAGTTGCGCGTCACGCCGGAATGCACCACGAACACCGGATCGAACGGCAGGTTCAAGCCCAGCAGCAGGCCGTCCAGGAACGACTCGTGGTTGGCTATGACCAGCAGCTTGCGGGTATCGATGTCCTTGTCCAGGCCGGACACACGCACGCGGAACAGGATGCGCAGGACATGCTTCAGGATGAAGCGGATCGTGTGTTTCAACATGTTCATCTCCTTTCTTTTCGATGATTATTTTGCAGTACCGTCAAACACGACACGCAATTGTTTGTCTTCCAGCAGGCTGGCCGGGGTGACGGTCTCGCGCTGCCACGGAATGTTGCCGAAGTACCAGCTCTTCCAGAACGCCTGGTCGGCATCCGGATTGCGCTTCAGCAACTGGGCAAAGGTCTCCACCTGCCCAACTTCCACACCAGTGGCTTCGTCCAGCACTTCGCGCACATAGCGCGAACAGAATTGGCGTTTCGAATGCAGATCGAAGCCGGTGTCGTAGAGGATGCCGTTGCGGGTGCGCACCGCTTTTTTGAGCTTCTGCTGTTGCTGCGCATCGAGCGTCTTCGCCAGCCGCGTCACCGCGACCCTTCCATCGTCGGAACGCTGCACGAACTTGCTCAGCGTCGTTACGCCAGACAGCGGCACGCGGCTTTCCGCGATCAGCGGCTCCTTGCCCGACACGTCGCTGACGATGCCGACATGGTTGGTCCAGCTTTGGGTCGAGTCCGCGACCTTGGTGAAAGGCGCGCGCGGGATGCGGATGAACACCACGTCGCCGACCTGGAGTTGTTTGGTCAATTCGCTCATCCTGATGGGCTCGGCTACTGCGCCCTGTTGCGCTGCCCATGCGGATGCGCTGAACAGGCTTGCGATCAGCAGCATGACCGGCCAGAAAAGTGCGGTTTGGGTCATTTCGGTTCTCCTGCGTCGTTAAGGTGGCACCACGATAGCCGCGAGTTGCGATAAATAAAACGATTGACCATCGAAGCATCGGTAAATAGACTGAGAAGTATCGAGTTCCAATACTTTCACCATGTCTGAAGCCGACCAACTCATCGCCGCCCTAAAGAAGCAGCTCAAGCGCCAGAGCATGACCTACCGCGATGTCGCCCGCGCGCTCAAGCTGTCCGAACCCAGCGTGAAGCGGCTGTTCTCTTCCGGCCGCTTCACCGTCGAGCGCCTGGTGCAGATCAGCAACCTGCTCGGCTATACCCTGGCTGAACTGTCGAAAGAGGCGCAAGCGGGGCAGGCGCGCCTGAGTTCGCTGACCGAAAAACAGGAACGCGAAGTCGTCTCCGATTCTAAATTGCTGATGGTCGCCGTCTGTGCGCTGAACCACTGGACGCTGGAAGAGATCGTCGAGTATTACCAAGTAAGCGTCCCCGAATGCATCAAATATTTGCTGCAACTCGACAAGCTGCGCATCATCGACCTGCTGCCGGGCAACCGCATCCGCCTCAACGTTGCGCGCGATTTCGACTGGCTGCCTGACGGGCCGATCCGGCAGTATTTCCGGAACAGGGGGATGAACGATTTCCTGAAGAGCGATTTCGCCCATGCGGACGAAACGCTGACTTTCGTGCACGGCATGTTCACCGATCAGGCGCTGGCGCAGATCCAGGACGAGTTGCGCAAACTACGGCTGAAATACGCCGAACTGCACGAGCAGAGTCTTTCCGCGCCATTGAGCAAGCGGCGCGGCTTGGGACTGTTGCTGGCGATGCGTGGCTGGGAACCGGCGGATTTCGCTAAACTACGGCGCTGAAGCTGCCGCGATTCCAATTTTCAGAAAGTTGCAGAATGAAAACATTCCTCTCTCTCCTTTGTTTGCTGGCTTTCTCTTCCATGCCGGGTGCGCGCGCCGAAGAGGCCATGACGCTGATCGACCGGCAACTGGCCGCCCACCCCGGCCAGACCGGCGTATATGTGCTTGATACCGGCGAGGAGGCGCTGCTCGCGCGCGCCTGGCTGGCCGACCATGCGCGGCAAACGATAGAAGTGCAGTATTTCATCTGGAGCGCGGACAACATCGGCATCCTCGCCGCAGAGGCGCTGCTGCGAGCGGCCGAGCGCGGCGTGAAGGTACGCATTCTCGTCGATGACCTGATGATCGACGCGCCGGACAAGTCGCTGCTGGCGCTCGCCCTGCATCCCAACATCGACATCCGCATCTACAACCCTCAGAGCTCGGTCGGCGTGCCGGTGCAGAAGCGCGTGCTGAACGTGGCAACCGATTTCCGTGGCATCAACCAGCGTATGCACGACAAGACCTTCATCGTCGACAGCAAGATCGCCATCACCGGCGGACGCAACATGGCCGACGAGTATTTCGATTACAACCATGAATACAACTTCCGCGACCGCGATGCGCTGATATTGGGCCAGACAGCACAGGCGATGCGGGACAGTTTCGAACTGTTCTGGGATAACGAGCTGAGCGCGCCGGTGGAATCGCTGTACGACGGCATCGGCCTGATGCAGAAGAATGTGAAAGTGGGCGATGACGAAGTCGCCGCCGTCTATCGCGAGTTGCACGGCTACGCCGACAACCCGCAGAACTTTGCGCCCGAAGTGCGCGCCGCAATCGAAGCTGTCCCGACCTCGTTCGCCGCGCTGACCCGACAGATGGTTTGGGGACAGGTGGAGTTCATCAGCGACACGCCGGGCAAGAACGACAATCGCTTCCGGCTGGGCGGCGGCGGCATGACCACCGCCGCGCTGGCGAAACTGGTCGATTCGGCGCAGCAGAGCATCACCATCCAGTCACCTTACCTGGTGCTGTCTGACGAAGCCATCGAGTTGTTCAGGAATGCCATTGCGCGCGGTGTGAAGATACGCATCAACACCAACTCGCTTGCATCAAGCGACAACCTGCAAGCGTCCAGCGGCTACCGCAACCAGCGCGCCGCCTTGCTCAAGATGGGTATGAATATCTACGAGTACCGGCCCGACCCCGCCGTCAGAAAAAAGCTGCTGAAAAGTGCGATCAGCGACAAGATCGCGCCGCCGATCTTCGCCCTGCATGCCAAGACGATGGTGGTGGATTCGTGCATCGCGTTCATCGGCACCTTCAACCTCGACCCACGTTCGGAGAATCTGAACACGGAGGTCGGCGTGATCGTGCGCGATGCGACGCTGGCGCGGGCAGTCGAGAGCGCCATCGAGACGGATATGCAACCGGAGAACAGTTGGAACGCGGCGACCGACGACCCGGACCGGCATGTCTCTTTCTTCAAGCGCAGCCGGGTGCGGTTCTGGCAGTTGCTGCCAATCAAACCGCTGCTATGAGATGAAGGTTGCGACCTTCACGAACTCATTGATCGACTTCTTCACCCGATAACGGCAGCGCTCTTTCCACCAGCAGGGAATGCAGTCTGCGGCTGTCCGCGCGCATCACGGTAAAACGCCACTCGCCGATCTGGAATATCTCGCCGCGCTTGGGCAACTGACCCGCCTCCTTGAGCACAAGTCCGCCTATGGTGTCGTAGTCCTCGTCGCTGAAGTCGGTGCCGATCGCTTCGTTGAAGTCGGCGATCTCGGTGTCGGCCTTGACGCGCCAGTGCGCGTCGTCCTGGCGGATGATGTTGTCCATGTCCTCGTCGAAGTCGTACTCGTCGGCGATGTCGCCAACGATCTGCTCCAGCACGTCCTCGATGGTGACCATGCCGCACACGCCGCCGTACTCATCCACCACCAGCGCGATGTGGTTGCGGTTGCTGCGGAAGTCACGCAGCAGCACGTTGAGTCTTTTGGATTCCGGCACGAACACGGCAGGACGCAGCATATCGCGCACGTCGAATTCCTCGCCGGCGTAGTAACGCAGCAGGTCTTTCGCCAGCAGGATGCCGATGATGTTGTCCTTGTCGCCGTCGATGACGGGGAAGCGCGAGTGCGCGGTCTCGATGACATAGGGGATGAACTGTTCCGGCGGCTGGCTGATGTCGATGACATCCATTTGCGCGCGCGGGATCATGATCTCGCGCACCTGCCGCTCGGAGACCTGAAGCACACCTTCCATCATGGAAAGCGCGTCGGCGTCCAGCAGGTTGCGCTCGTAGGCGCTGTGCAACAGTATGATCAACTGCTCACGATCTTCCGGCTCCCGCAGCAACATCATGGAGAGCCGTTCGAGAAAACCGGGTTTGTTACTACTACTGTCTGCGTCCATTACTGCATTTATTCCGTATCGAGATAGGGCGCAGGATACCGCAATTTGAGCAGCAACGCAGTCTCGCGCGCTTCCATCCTCTCGGCTTCGCGTTTCTTTTCATGGTCATAGCCCTGCAGATGCAGGGTTGCGTGGATGGCGAGGTGCGCATAATGCGCGAACAGATCCTTGCCCTGCTCCTTCGCTTCGCGCGCCACCACGGGCGCACAGATGACGACATCGCCATACAAGGGATTGGTGTCGTCGTAAACGAAGGTCAGCACGTTGGTGGCGTAGTCCTTGCCGCGATAGCTCTGGTTCAGTGCGCGCCCCTCGATCTCGTCCACGATGCGCAATGCGATCTGCACATCCTGTTCCAGTGCAGCTTTCACCCAGCGGCGGAACTGCTGCCGCGTCGGTATTTTTTTGGCGTTGCTGGCGTATTGCACCGACAGCGAAAGTTTGTGTTTGTCAGTCATGCTTGATGTCGAAACGTTCGTAGGCGGAGACGATCTTCTGCACCAGCGGATGGCGCACCACGTCTTCGGCAAGGAATTGCTGGAAGGCGATGCCGCGCACGTCCTTGAGCACGATGCGCGCGTCGTTGAGTCCGCTCTTCTGCCCGCGAGCCAGGTCGATCTGCGTCACGTCGCCGGTGATCACCGCCTTGCTGCCGAAGCCGATGCGGGTGAGGAACATCTTCATCTGCTCGGGCGTGGTGTTCTGCGCCTCGTCGAGGATGATGAAGGAATGGTTGAGCGTACGGCCTCGCATGTAGGCCAGCGGCGCGACCTCGATCATGCCGCGCTCGAACGCCTTGGCTACCTTGTCCAGCCCCATCAGGTCGTACAGCGCATCGTACAGGGGACGCAGATAGGGATCGACCTTCTGCGCCAGATCGCCGGGCAGGAAGCCCAGCCGTTCGCCCGCCTCCACTGCCGGACGTACCAGCACCAGCCGTTTCACAGACTCGCGCTGCAAGGCATCCACCGCCGAGGCGACCGCGAGATAGGTCTTGCCCGTACCGGCCGGGCCGACGCCGAAAGTGATGTCGTGTTCCTGGATGGCTTGCAGATATTCGTTCTGACGCACGGTGCGGCCGCGCACTTCGGATTTGCGCGTCATCAGCAGCGGCACCGATTCGCTGTCTGCATCGGGCATGCCTTGTTTCATGCACTCGATCAGACCGAGCTGCAGGCGCTCCAGCGTGATGTCGTGTTTCGCTTCCAGATAGAAGCGCTCCAGCACATTTCGCGCGAGTTGCGCCTGCGCGCCGGTGATGGCGAAGCGCTCGCCGCGCCGAGCGATGTTCACCTCCAGCGCAGTCTCGATCTGGCGCAGGTTCTCGTCGAACGCACCGCACAGATTGGACAGGCGCAGGTTGTCGACCGGTTCGAAAGACAGATTCACCGAATCACTCATGCTGTATCACCAGTTCACCGCGCAGGGTGTGCATGGTACCCGAATGGATGCGCACATCCACAAACCGGCCCAGCATACCCGGCGATCCGGCGAAGTTCACGATACGGTTGTTCGCGGTGCGGCCGGCCAGTTCGCTGGCGTTCTTCTTCGAGACGTTCTCCACCAGCACACGCTGCACCGTATCCGCCATCGCATCGCTGACTTGCTTCTCCAGTTCGGCGATGCGCGCCTGCAGGCGGTGCAAACGCGCGAGTTTCGTTTCATATGGCGTGTCGTCCGCCATCTCGGCGGCGGGCGTTCCCGGACGCGGACTGAAGATGAAGCTGAAGCTGGCATCGAAACCGACTTCGTCGATGAGCTTCATAGTCGCCTCGAAGTCGGCCTCGGTCTCGCCGGGAAAACCCACGATGAAGTCCGACGAGATGCAGATGTCCGGCCGCGCCGCGCGCAGCTTGCGCACCACGGATTTGTATTCGAGCGCGGTATAGCCGCGCTTCATCGCCGCCAGGATGCGGTCAGAACCGGATTGCACCGGCAAGTGCAGATGCCCGGCCAGCTTGGGCTCGCTGCCATGCAAATCGATCAGGCGTTGCGTCATCTCGCGCGGATGCGAGGTGGTGTAGCGCAGACGCTGCACCTTGGGCAGTGCCGCGACCGACTGCAGCAGAAAAGCGAGGTCGACGGTGTCGCCGTCCGCTGTCTCGCCCTGATAGGCGTTCACGTTCTGCCCCAGCAGGTTGATCTCGCCCACGCCCTGTGCGGTGAGGTTCTCCACCTCGCGCATCACGTCGGCGAACGGCCGCGACATCTCTTCGCCGCGCGTGAATGGCACCACACAATAAGTGCAGTATTTGCTGCACCCTTCCATAACGGAGACAAAAGCCGTGCCATGCGATGTCTGTGTGGCGGGTACGTGGTCGAACTTCTCGATCTCGGGAAAGCTGATGTCCACCTGCGGTCTGCCGCTCTCGCGCCGCGCGGCGATGAGTTGCGGCAGGCGGTGCAAGGTCTGCGGGCCGAACACCACATCCACATACGGCGCGCGTTTGACAATGGCGTCGCCCTCCTGGCTGGCTACGCAGCCGCCGACGCCGATCAGCAAAGCGGGATTGGCCTGCTTCAGCGCGCGGGCGCGGCCGAGGTCGGAGAACACCTTGTCCTCCGCCTTCTCGCGGATGGAACAGGTGTTGAACAATATGATGTCCGCCTCTTCCGGTTTGTCGATCTGCACCATGCCTTCGCAGGCGCACATCACATCCGCCATCTTGTCCGAGTCGTACTCGTTCATCTGGCAGCCGTAGGTTTTGATATAAAACTTGGTTTGCACGCGGGATACCTTAAATACCTGCACTTGAATGTCAAAAATACGTCAAGCGAATGTCAAAAAAGCAATAAGGCCTTAATAATCTAAGCCTTACGAAATTTGTGTGAATATATTACAAAAAAACTCATATATAATTTTACCCGCTTAAGTCGCCCAAGCCACGATTCGCCGGACGACCCTAGCCATTATAGATGTCATCCAAAACAATATTCATGAGGGAGTAAAAAGAATGGCCATCATCTCTGACGTAGCCGCCATCGGCACCGCAATCTTCTCGGTTCTCTTTTCTGTCTGGATGGTCATCCAGCTGTTCAAAAAAGCCGACTGATCCGAGTACCACTGGAAGTTATCCCGGATAACTTCCAGTAACTGCTCCTCCCAGCCTCATACTGCCTTCGTGGTTTCCACGCGGGCTATCGGTGTTTGCACAAAATGCTTGCCATAAAAAAAGATTGTGCTAGGATTTGCCCCGGTTGCCTGGTTGTAATTGTTTGTTTAACTTGACTCTCTTGGGAGGAGATTAATATGTCTTTCGTCGCAGATATCGCAGCATGGGGTTCCATGGTCATGGTCACCATCTTTTCCTTGTGGATGCTGAAGCAGCTCTTTTCCAGCGAGAAGTAATCCGCACAGCACCAAAAAAACTCCAGCCGAGGCTGGAGTTTTTTATTGGAGGTATTGAAGCGCCAATGCCCATTTTCGATTACCCCCCGCAGGCCTTCTCTTAATTCTTTAGCCGCTCAACCTGCTCCATGACCCCAGAGAAGATGCGGTCTGACACTCCGGCAGGGAAATCTGTCCCAAGCAACCCTTCCACCTGGCTGATGACCGCCGGCGTCTTGTCGATGACCATCTGAATGGCATCCTCGAAATCCGCTCCGATAGCATTGTCCTTGACCACTTCGTTCCAGTGCTTTCTTCGAATCTCGGAAATCTTGTAGTGGGTGTTCTTGGCGTGTAGCGCCATGGCCAGCTTGACCTTCTGCCACTGGAATTGGTTTGCGCCAGCGCCAATTACCGGCCAGGCCGACATAACATCGTATAAAGGCGTAAGCCAGAAGCTGTCCTTCGGCCCAATCGAGATGCTGAAGTTCTTGGCGTGTCCATCCGGTGCGGCCATTAGCCAAAACAGCAACTGTGCCATCAGAAATCTCCGGCGATCTTCGGCTGCATTCACGCTACCGCGCAGCTTGTCGAGGATGTAAGCCATGCCCGGCCCGCCTTGGCTCTCGTATTTCTGGTTTGATGAGATGCCCGCCACCTGACAGAAATCTTCCTGCGGCAAGCGGATCCACCACCCGTTTTCGTACTTCCGGTCGAATCGTTCTACAACCAGCGCCTTGTGTTGCCCAAAATGGCCGATGCCGCATGTCGGTACCGGCAACCCATATGCCCGGAGCAACTGGGCGCAAAGCCATTCGTTTTCCACTGACGATGAGAAGTCGGCTTGCATATTTCCCACCATGCCGAGCGGGAGCTTGAAGATGTGGGTGGTCGGAGTCGTTCCGTGCGGCCTGCACCATTGACCCTCATGTAACAACAAGGCCGTCTTTTCCTGCGCCCCCGCGATGGAGATGCGCAATTCGTCTTCCTCGTTCATGCCGATGCTGCGTGGACTGATTGCAGCATCAAGGATGTTCACAACATCCTGCTCGGTAAGTGGCTCGGCACTCACTTTCCTGACATCGGGCGCGTTACTGCCCGCAGGCAGCAACTGCAATGCCCCAACACAGTCACGCCCGATTTTTTCCAGCAATTGAAATGCCTTGGAAGAGCCGGCACCGAATTTCGATGCCACTCGGCGACGGATATCCGGACTATCCGGCAACAGATTGTCGAAATAGAACTCGACTACTTCCCCAGTAAATGGAGTCTCGCCATTGGACAATGGCATCGAGAGCGAGATGGACCGGGCATAGTCGCTATCCAGCCAGGAAGCGGCATAAACGAAAGCATGCCCTTTTGACGTGCTGTATCTCCAGTGGCCGACCAGCTCGCCATTCATCCAGACATCCAGCACTTGCGATGCAGAAGGACGCCCCGCCATTACCAACTCACCTTAAGCAGATTAGGACTCGCTGTACCTTTGGGTACGATTTGCATCTCTACCTCCAGTGCCATCAACACCGTAAGCAGACTGTCGAGGGAAACCTTCTCTGGGTGACTCTCGATCACCGAGATCCGCTCCTGGGATAAGCCCACCTTTTCCCCGAGCGCTTGTTGAGACCACCCCCTCCCCTTCCTTAGCTTCTTGAGGATAGGGCCAAGCTGGCCGGAAGTGCGTACGACTGTCGGCATAGAAGATATTCCTTATAGCGAATAGTTTGAATTTATTCGCTATAGCGAATATTGTCAAGTTATGCTTGATAAGTTATATACCCTGCCCGACATCGCAGCCGCAAAACCAGCATGTCCAGCTTTATCGCACTGTAAAAACAATGAAAAAAGCCAGTTCGGATGAACTGGCTTTTTTTTGTCTTGGTGGTGATAGGTGGACTTGAACCACCGACCCCAGCATTATGAGTGCTGTGCTCTAACCAACTGAGCTATATCACCGAAATCTTGCGCTTAAGACTGCTTTCCCCTGCCGCGCGTTTCGAGGAAGGGCGGCATTTTGCTGATTTCACCCCCGCGTGTCAATTGCCGCATGCAGAAGTGGCGAGCTTGCTGTCCGGAAATTCCTTGTGTAGCCCTTCCAGCCTGACCAGCGCGGCGGCATCCAGATCCTTCATTACGAACACGGTAAACCTGAGTTTGCTCGACCGTTCGCCGACCTTGGCAGAACGCACCGTCTTGCTGCGCAGGTAGGCAAGATACTTCTGCGCTGCCTCTTCGGTCTTGAACACGCCGAGCGAGATGGCGTTCATCCATGTTCCTTCCCCCTGCACCACGTAGTATTCCTCCACGCCGCGCACTTTCAACTGCTCGATCTTTCTCTCGACTGCGGCCTTATTCTTCAGCGGCGGGATATACACCCAGTATCCGTGATCCTGCTCCACGATGCGTTGCGACAGGCGGTCGCCCAGTTTCATGGTTTCCAGCGCCTGAGCGGCACGAGCCAGGTCGGCCCCGGAGAACTCCCCCCACTCGGTACAGGATGCTGCCACAGCAGGTTTAGCATCTTCCGCAGGCGGGGGCGGGGGTGCCGGCGTCAAGAGCGGAGAAAGGGTCAGGCTCGTACCCGGCAACGACTTGGCGGCAACGGCGGAAGGTGCCGACAGCTCCAGCAACCTGACTTTGTCGGCGTTCAGCGGCGACTGCACGGTCAGCGCATCTTTATCCTGCGTCAGCAACTCGCCCCAGCGCATCCAGCCGAACAGCGCCAGATTGGCCAGCAATAACAATCCCACGATCCCCTTCGTCATGCCTTTGCCTCTCCGATGATCTGCAATCCATGCAACACCAAATCGTCCGCCCGTTCCAGCGGCAGGTCGAGATGGGGCAGTATGACACTTGCCGCGCCACCGCCGATCAGACAGCGCACCACGCCAGATCCTGCCTGCAACAACCCGAACTGGTGTCGTATCGCCCCTGCGGTGGCGCGCAGTGCGCCGCTGTGGATGGCATCGGCAGTGTTGCGCGGAAAATCCTGCACCACACCTTGCTCCGCGCCGAGTTGAGCCGTGTTCGCAGCCAGACTCCGCTGCATCAATCCGATACCAGGCAGGATCAGTCCGCCCAGGAACTCGCCCTGTGCGGAAAGCGCATCCACGGTCGTCGCCGTGCCGCAGTTCACCACCAGACAGCTATCATGCACTCTCTGCCACGCCGCGATCAGCGCCGCCCAGCGGTCGCTGCCCAGCAACTCCGGTCGCTGGTAACCGTTGCGCACGCCGCATTGGCTGGCACAAGCCGTCACAAACTCCGGCGGTAATCCCCAACCTGAACAGATTTCGCGCAATTGCCGTTCCATCTGCGCGCCAGCCACATTGGAGACCAGTATCCGGGACGGCTGCGGAAGCGATCGCAATGCCTGGCGCAGTGCGTCCGATTCGCTGTTGCCGACCGCGCCCTGGTGCGTCCACACACCATCCTGCACCAAGGCCCATTTGCAGCGGGAATTCCCCGCGTCCAGCAATAGCACGTTATGCACTCCTCAGGCTCACCTCGCCCGCATTGAACAAACGCTCGCCGTGATCTGTCGCGAGACGCAACTCGCCTGTATCCGTCACGCCCAGCGCAACCCCGGCGACATGCGTGCCGTCTGGCAGTGCCAGCTTCACCGCCTGCTGCTGGAAACGATGGTTGCTCTCCCACTCAGTGCGCAAGGGCGCAAAACCGTTGCGGGAGAACTCGCGCAGCACGACCGCCAAATGCTTCAATGATACCGCAAGCAGATGGTTGCGTTCCGGCACGGGCATGCCCAGCCCGGCGAGGTCGCTCGCCGGTTGGCCGATATGCCTGCGCTGTTCCTCGGGCAAGTGCAGGTTGAGACCGATGCCGATCACCACCGCGCTCGGTCCCAGCATGTCGCCTTGCGCCTCGATCAGTATCCCGGCGAGCTTTCCATCGATCAGCAGTAGATCGTTCGGCCACTTCAGCGCGATGCCCGCCACGCCGACTTCGCGCAATGCGCGCAGCATGGCGACGCCGACCGCCAGACTCAGGCCGGACAGGGCGGCCAAGCCGCTCTCGAAACGCCACAACAGGGAAAAAGTGAGCGCATCGCCCAGCCCGGCATGCCATGTCCTGCCGAGACGTCCACGCCCGGCGCTCTGCCACTCCACCGCCAGCACGCTGCCGCTGGCGGCACCCTGCGTACTCCGCTGCAGCAACAGCGCGTTGCTGGAAACAGCATGATCGAGGATGTCGATATGCAGCTTCTCGCCGCTTCCGGCCAGCCGTTCGCGGACTAGGCCCGCATCCAGCCATTGCAGCGGGCGCGCCAGCCGGTAGCCGCGTCCGCGCACCCGGTACAGTGTGAGGCCAAAGGTGTCGACACCATGCAGGGCGTTATGCACGGTCGCGCGCGTCACGCCGAACTGCCGCGCCAGCATCTCGCCGGAATGGAACTCGCCGTCGGCCAATTGCCGCAGCAGTGCAAAAACCAACTCGCGGGGCGTGTCCGCCACGCTCATTGCGGCATGTCGCACTCGGGAAGCGACGGATCGCAGCCGAGGAATTGCACGATCTCCTCGCGCCGTTTCACCGCATCCTGATAACCGAGTTCGATCAACGCGCGGCAATAGTGTTTGTCGAACAACAGGTAGCTCACCAGATTCGCGCCGCTGCGTTGCATCACGCCGACCGATCGCAACAGCAGGCGTATGGTCCAGGGAAGTTGCGCGATATAGCGCTCGGCGATCTTCTCCAGCGGCTGGCTGGGCGTGATGACCAGCACATCGATATGGCGCATGTCGGTGGCGGCACGCAGTTCTTCCGGAATCAGCCTGACCGTTTCGTTGATGCGCTGCACGCGCTCAAGATCGACGGCCATACCATCGAGGAAGATGCTGTCAAGTGCGTGTCCGGCGATCTGCGCCAATGTCGGATAGGTATCCATCCTGCTGCGCCGTTCTTCTTCGTCCTCGGCATGCCACGCGCCCATCAGCAGCACCTTATCGGCGCCCAGATGCAAAGCGGAGCTGATCGGCGCGATCTGGCGCATGGAACCGTCGCCGAAATACTCGCGATGGATGTGCACCGCCGGAAAGATGAACGGGATGGCGGAAGACGCCAGCAGGTGCTCGATGCCAATTTTTGTTTCCATGCCGACCCGGCGTGTCCGCTTCCACGGCTTTATATCCTTGACGCCCTGATAGAACGTGACCGAATGCCCGGAACCGTAGCCGGATGCCGCGATACTCAAGGCATGCAAGACTCCCGCGTCTATGTTCTCCTGGATCTTCTCGCAGGGCAGCGTCTCCTCCAGGAACACCGCCAGCGGTGAGTTATCCAGCAGCGAGACACGATTCATGCGATTGATGCCGATCAGACTCAGCAACAGCCCGGCCAGCCAGCGCACGGTGTTGGAGAACACGCCCAGCACATCGGAGCGATAGATGTTGCTCACTTGCGAGTTATTCCAGATACCGAGCAGGTATTTCACGCCCGTACGGAAATGGCGCGCATTCACCGCCAGCGTCACCGCATTCAGGGCGCCCGCGGAAGAACCGCAGATGACCTCGAACGGGGAGCGCGCGCGGCGCGGCAGGAACTCGGCGATGGCCTTGAGTACGCCGACCTGATAAGCGGCACGCGCGCCGCCGCCACTGAGGATGAGTCCGATCTTTTGCGGTTGCTGACTCATGCGATACGCCTATGCCTCATCCGGCTCCGCATGTACCGATTCCAGCGCGTCCTTGAGTGTCTCTTCCGGCAGGGCATTCAGCATCTCGGACAGCACTTCTGCGGCTTCCACCGCGTTATGCTGCAGTTTACTGGCATCCGCGTTCGCCACCAGCACCGCCGCCGCGCCGACCACCTTGAGCAGGCGCGTGCGCTCGCGCATGAGCATCTCCAGCTCCTCGCGCACCATCGCGATCTCCTGCTTGTTCAGATTTTCCGGCATTTGCTTCTCCTTGTGCATGGTTCCAGTCCGCGCCGATTATAGCTCAGCGCCTTGCGCGGCACGGGCGTGAAGCACCCGTTACGGCGGCCCCGGATTAATGGCGGCACCCGACCGCCCCGAGGCGTATAATGCCGCCACCCGCAAAAGCAGCGATATTTTTCCGGAAGTGAATACATTGAATCCAGTCAGTTTTGCCGATCTGAAGTTGGCGCCCGCTCTCCTCAAGGCGCTTACCGAATCCGGTTACGTCCATCCCACCCCGATCCAGGCGGAGGCCATCCCGCAAGTGCTGGCAGGCCACGACCTGATGGCGGGCGCGCAGACCGGCACCGGCAAGACCGCGGCCTTCGCGCTGCCCTTGTTGCAGAAACTGTTGCCGCTTGCCAGCGCCAGCACCTCGCCGGCCAAACATCCGGTGCGCGCGCTGATCCTGGTGCCGACGCGCGAACTGGCGATCCAGGTGGAAGAGAGCGTCAAGACCTATGCCAAACACACCAGCCTGCGCTCGCTGGTGGTGTTCGGCGGCGTGGATATCAAGACCCAGACGCCGCACCTGAAGAATGGCGTGGAGATACTGGTTGCCACGCCGGGCCGCCTGCTCGACCACATCGAACAGAAGACGGTGCAACTGAACACGGTACAGATACTGGTGCTGGACGAGGCGGACCGCATGCTGGACATGGGCTTCATGCCCGACCTGAAGCGCATCCTGGCGCTGCTGCCGCGCACCCGGCAGAGCCTGATGTTCTCCGCCACCTTCTCCGCCGAGATCAAGAAGCTGTCGGAAGATTTCCTCATCTACCCGACCCTGATCGAAGTGGCGCGCAGCAATGCCTCCGCCGAGAACATCACGCAGAAGGTCTACATGGTCGAACAGGCCGACAAGCATGCCCTGCTCACGCAGATTCTGCGCGGCGAGGATGCCAGCCAGGCCATCGTGTTCACCAAGACCAAGCTCACCGCCTCCCGCCTCGCCCGGCAGTTACAGCGTGACGGCCTCTCCGCCGACGCCATCCACGGCGACAAGAGCCAGCTCGAGCGCATGCAGACGCTGGATGCCTTCAAACAGGGCAAGGTGAGCGTGCTGATCGCGACCGACGTGGCCGCGCGCGGCCTCGACATCGACAGCCTGCCTATGGTCATCAACTACGAGATACCGCACGCCGCAGAGGACTATGTGCACCGCATCGGCCGCACCGGCCGCGCGGGCGCTTCCGGCACGGCCATCTCGCTGGTGTCGCCGGAAGAGGAAAAGTACCTGGTCGAGATCGAAAAGCTGATCAAGCAGAAGATAACAAAAGAGACGGCGAACATCGAACATGCACCGCGACCCCAGCGCGCGCCGCGTGGGGAGCATCACGAGCGCACGCCTCGCGCAGAACACCACGAACGCGCACCGCGTCCCGCCGCCGCGCCGAAGAAACCCAGCCACGACCCGTGGTTCGACAAACCTTACGAACCGAGTGCGCCACCCCCTGCTCCTGCGGCGAAAACGGAAACGCATGTCGCCAAACCGAAGAAGCAGGTCGGCGCCCTGCTAGGGCGGCGGCAGGGTTAAGCTGCCGTCTCGTTCTTCCCTTTCCCACCCAGTTGCAGCGTACCCAGCGTCCGCTGCCGCACTTCCTCCAGCAGCGCCACGTTCCCGTCCAGCGATTCGCCCCAGGACGGGATCATCTGTTTCATCTTGCGTTTCCAGGCAGCTGACTTCATCTGCGGCTTGAAGCAGCGCTCCAGCACTTGCGCCATAGCCTTCACCGAAGTCGATGCGCCCGGCGATGCGCCCAGCAGCGAAGCCAGCGTGCCGTCCTTGCTGGCGACGATCTCGGTGCCGAACTCCAGCCTGCCGCAGTAGGAACCGCAACTCTTGATGATCTGCACGCGCTGTCCGGCGGACGCCAATTCCCAGTCCTCGTCGCGCGCTTCCGGATAGTAGGCACGCAAGGCGTCCACCCGGTCACCGTGGGTCTTGATCGCCTCGCCCAGCAGATAGCGCATCAGGTCGAAATTCTCCATCGCCACCGCCAGCATGGGCTTGAGGTTGCCGCTCTTGAGCGAAGAGAACAGATCCAGCACCGACCCCTCCCTGAGGAAGCGCGTGGTGACACTGGCGAACGGCCCGAACAGCAATGCGCGCTCGCCGTCTATCATGCGCACATCGAGGTGGGGCACAGACATGGGCGGCGCACCCACCGGCGCCTTGCCGTACACCTTGGTCGAGTGCTGGCGCACGATCTCGGGTTTGCGGCAGATCAGCCAATGGCCGCTGACCGGGAAACCGCCGTAGCCTTCCGCCTCGGGGATGCCCGATTTCTGCAGCAGCGGCAGCGCGCCGCCGCCCGCGCCGATGAACACGAAACCTGCGTTGATGGTGTGCAGCTTGCCGGTTGAGTTCTCCATCATGCGCACATGCCAGCGCCCGTCGTCGCGCTTCCTCAGGCTTTCAATGGTGTGACTGGTCTTCAGTTCGAAGTTGGGCGACTTCTGCAGCGTGCGCACCAGCCGCCGCGAGAGATAGCCGAAGTCGACGTCGCTGCCGTGCTTCACCCGCGTCGCGGCGACCTTCTGCTTGCGGTCGCGCCCCTGCATCACCAGCGGCATCCACTCTCGCAGCACCGCCGGGTCTTCGCTGTATTCCATTTCGCTGAACAGATGATGCCTTTGCATCGCGCGATAGCGTTCGCGCAGAAAAGCCACGTTCTCCTCGCCCCATACGAAGCTCTGGTGATATACCGGATTGATGAATTTTGCCGGATCGGGGATGCAGCCCTGCTCGACCAGATAGGACCAGAACTGCAGCGACACCTCGTAGTCCGCGTTGATCTCCAGCGCGCGGCTGATGTTGACCGAACCATCCGGCTGCTGCGGCGTGTAGTTGAGTTCGCAATTCCCCGCATGGCCCGTACCCGCGTTGTGCAGCACATGCGAACTTTCCCCGGCCACGCGCGCGAGGCGTTCCACCATCACCATTTTCAGTGACGGATCGAGTTCGGACAACAGCTTGCCCAGCGTCGCGCTCATCACGCCCGCGCCTACCAGTAACACATCCACTTTTCTCTGAGACATGATTCAGCTCCTGCCTGTCATTCCGGCGCAGGCCGGAATCCAGTTAATGAATAATTCCCGCACATGCGGGACAACTTTGTAGCGATGTCCGCTACGCGGAACTGTTTGTACGCGCTGGATTCCGGCCTGCGCCGGAATGACGAAGTTCGAATACCGATCTTCTAAAGCCCGGCCAGTATTTTTTCCAGCCGCTTCACCGACACGATCACCGGCGTCTTCAGTTCCTGCGCGAACAAGGATACGCGCAACTCCTGCAGCATCCAGCCGAAATCTTCCAGCCGCGCATCGGCCTCGCCCTGTTGCGAGTGCAGTCTTCGCTGCCATTGCTGCAACAACGGATTCATCTGCGCCATGCTCTGCGCATCGCGCGCCGGGTTGGCACGCAGCTTCTCCAGCCGCACGTTGATCGCCTTCAGGTAGCGCGGCATATGCTGCATGCGCTCGAACGGCGTGCGCGCCACCCACTCTTTCCCCAGCAGACCCTCCAGTTGTTGCCGGATGTCCTGCGTAACTTGCCCATGCGCCTTGAATCCGGGTAAAGCCTTCTGCAGCGCGTGATATTCAACCAGCACCGTACCCACCAGCCGCGCGATCTCCTGCGCCACCAGATTCAGGCGCGCCTTGGCGTCCTTGCAGCGGGTGGCAAAGTCCTTTTCGCTCTCCGGCCAGGGATCGTTCAGGCAGCAGCGGTCGAAAGTCACGGCGAGTATCTGCCGCTGCAGGTCCTGCTGGCCGCCAAAGGGGAGGAACTGCATGGACATCGCCTGCAAGCCGGGCAGATTCTTCTCCAGATACTTCACCTGCTCCTTCAGGGCAAGCTGGAACAGGCGGCGCAGGCCCAGACGATGAGCTGCCTTGGCGGCATCCTGCGTGTCGAAGCTTTGCAGTGTCACCGCATCGCCCTCGTCCACCAGCGCGTTGAACACAGTGATGGTTTGTCCGGCGCGTTGCTCGTTGCGGGTCGGATTGAAGTCGCCGAACTTCCATTCGGTATAGCGCTCTCCGCTGCTCTTCTGCTGCGGCGCGAAACTTTTCGCCGCCGGAGTGGCGGCGGCCACGACCTGCTTCGGCGCCCACTCGCCGCGCAACTGTGCAAAGTTGCGCGACATGCCCAACTGCCTTCCATGCTCGTCCACCACACGGAAATTCATCAGATGGTGCGCCGGCAACTGCTCCAGCCTGAACGCATCCAGTGGCACATCGAGCTGCTTCTGCTCGCGGATGTAGCGTGCCAGCACCTGCAGCAACGGCGTGTCGGAAGGCTTCACCGCCGCGCAGAACGCGGCCGCGAACTCCGGCACCGGCACGCAGTGGCGGCGCAGTTTCTGCGGCAGCGATTTCACCAGTTGGACGATCTTCTCGGCCAGGATCCCCGGCACCAGATATTCGCAGCGCGCCGCCGACACCTGGTTCAACAGCGCCTGCGGCACGGTCAGCGTGACGCCGTCGTCGCTCTTGCCCGGCGCGAAGTTGTAGGCCAGCGCATAGCTCACGTTGTTCATCAGCAACTGCGGTGGAAAATGTTCCGTCGTAATCCCCGCCGCCTCATGCCGCATCAGGTCGTCTTTTTTCAGGTACAGCAGTTTCGGCTGCTCGCGCTCGGCTTCCTTGCGCCAGTGCTCGAACGCCGCACCGTTGTGCATCCCGGCCGGGATACGCTGGTCGTAGAACGCGAAGATGAGATCATCATCCACCAGCACATCGGGGCGGCGCGCTTTGTGCTCCAGCGCCTCGATGTCGGCGATGAGTTTCTGGTTGTGCGC
Source organism: Gammaproteobacteria bacterium (assembly GCA_018813765.1). Lineage (GTDB taxonomy): Bacteria > Pseudomonadota > Gammaproteobacteria > Burkholderiales > Gallionellaceae > Sideroxyarcus. The sequence continues at coordinate 134,006 of JAHJBC010000003.1, forward strand.
AAAGAATGGCGCCTGGGTGTTGAACTCGCCGTTCACCAGCGCCTCGCGGATGAACACCTCGCGCGACTCCTCCGGATTCATCGGTCCGTAGTGCACGCGCTTCTTCGGGTTGATGAGCAGACCGTACAGGGTGCTGCGTTCCCACGCCGCCACCTGCGCCGCCTTCTTCTCCCAGTGCGCGTCAAAATAGCTGCGCTTCATCAGATGCGCGCCGACTTCCTCCAGCCACTCCGGCTCGATGCGCGCCACACAGCGCGCGAACAGCTTGGTCGTCTCCACGATCTCCGCCGCCACCACCCACTTCGCGCCCTTCTTCGCCAGCACCGAGTTCGATGCGATGAAGAACTTGATCTCGCGCGGGCCGAGGTAATAGGGCTCGTTCACCGCGCGCGTGCCGATGTTGCCGAGCAGGCCGGTGAGCAATGCTTTGTGGATTTGTTCGTAGGTGGCGGGTTGCGCAGCACTGCCGTCATTCCGGCGCAGGCCGGAATCCAGTTGATTTTCAACTTCCCCGCGAAGCGGGACAGCGCTTGGGTTTTGTCCGTTGCGCGGAGTGTTTTTTTCGGCTGGATTCCGGCCTGCGCCGGAATGACGGCCTATTTGATTGCCCGACTCAAACATCCCCATTTCGCTCACCTGCGCGTGCAACTGCTGGTGCAGCTCGTGCCACTCGCGCAGGCGCAGCGGGGAGAGGAACTTCTCGCGGCACTCGTTCGCCCACAATTTGTTGGTCTTCTTGTGTTTGATCGCGTCCTGGAACCATGCCCACAGCTTGATATAGGCAAGAAAATCCGAGCGCTCGTCGTTGAAGCGTTGGTGCGCGGCATCCGCCGCCTCGCGCCGCTCGCTCGGCCGGTCACGCGGGTCCTGCAAGGCCAGCGCACTGGCGATGATGAGAATCTCGTTGAGGCAGTGATATTGCCGCCCCGCCAGCAGCAGACGCGCGACCTTGGGATCGAGCGGCAGCTTGGCCAGTTCGTGGCCCAGCGGGGTGAGCTGGCGCTTGTCGTCGATGGCGTTCAGCTCCTGCAGCAACTGGTAACCGTCGGTGATCGCGCGCGAACCCGGCGGCTCGATGAACGGGAACTCCTCCACCTCGCCCAGACCCAGCGCGCTCATGCGCAGGATGACGGTGGCCAGCGACACGCGGAAGATCTCGGCATCGGTGAACTCGGGGCGCTGCTGGAAATCGGTCTCCTCGTACAGGCGGATGCACACGCCGCTCATCACGCGGCCGCAACGTCCGGCGCGCTGGTTTGCTGCGGCGCGCGCGATGTTCTCGATGCGCAGTTGCTCGACTTTCTGCCGCACGCTGTAACGGTTGATTCGCGCCAAACCGCTGTCGATGACATAACCGATGTTGGGCACGGTGAGCGAGGTCTCCGCCACGTTGGTCGCCAGCACTACGCGGCGACAGCCCTGCGCGGGCTTGAATACGCGATCCTGTTCGGGCACCGACAGGCGTGAGAACAGCGGCAGGATTTCCAATCCCTTGTGCTGGTGTTTGCGCAGCGCCTCGGCGGTGTCGCGGATCTCGCGCTCGCCGGGCAGAAACACCAGCACGTCGCCTTTCAATCCGCCGATGGAGAGTTCGTCCAGCGCACTACAGATCGCCTGCGGCACGTCCTGCGTGTCACCCTCTTCGTTCTGCTGCGGCGGGCGGTAGCGAATCTCGACCGGATACGTGCGGCCGGAGACCTGGATGATGGGGGCGTTATATGTAGGAGCGAGCTTGCTCGCGATTTTTTCCACACCATCATTCGCGAGCAAGCTCGCTCCTACATTGGGCGGCTGCTTCGCAAAATGCTTCGCAAACCGCTCCGCATCCAGCGTCGCCGAGGTGATGATGAGTTTGAGATCGGGGCGGCGCGGCAGCAGGCGCTTGAGATAGCCCAGCAAAAAGTCGATATTGAGCGAGCGCTCATGCGCCTCGTCGATGATGATGGTGTCGTAATTCCTGAGATTCGGATCGTGGTGGATCTCGGCCAGCAGGATGCCGTCGGTCATCAGCTTGATGCAGGTATCGGGCGAAACCTTGTCGTTGAAGCGCACCTTGTAGCCGACCAGGCCGCCGAGCTCGGATTTCAGCTCATGCGCTATGCGTGCGCCCACCGAGCGTGCCGCCACCCGCCTTGGCTGGGTGTGGCCGATGACGCCGAGCACACCGCGGCCCAGACTCAGGCAAATCTTGGGTAACTGTGTGGTCTTGCCGGAGCCAGTCTCGCCGCAGACGATCACGACCTGATTCTTTTCAATGGCCAGCGCCAATTCCTCGCGCCGCGCCACCACTGGCAGGTCGGCGGGGTATTCGATGGCGGAGAGTTGCTGGACGCGCGCCAGACGGCGCTGGGCGATTGCAGATAAAACTGGCTTCATGGCGCGCGATTTTACCTGCTGCGACCGGTGTGCGCTCGAAATGCTCCGGGCTTGCTTATCGCTTGATCAGGCGGAACGTCACCCGGCCATCCTTGTTTTCGAACAATTCCAGATGGTAGCCGGACTGCGTCGCCCAGCGCGCAACCTGATACAACCCTATGCCCATCCCGCTTTCGGAAGGCACGATGGTTTTCAGCAGGTTATTGGCGATGCCGCCCGGAATGGCGCTGCCGCCATCGATGATGCCGAGGCTGAACGGCGACAATTCCAGCGCGACGGTAATGGGAATGCCGGGTTCGTTCAGGCGTTTCTTGCTGGCGTTGTCGATCAGGTTGTCGGCGACGCAGTCGAACAGCGGGGCGGGAATGGGCAGGTCGTTCAGGCCGTTCGGCGTACTCCACTTGATGTCGCGATGCTGATGGCGCTGGCGCAGACCTTCCCACCATGTCGACAGTGGCAACTCCACCACCTCGTCCTGCATCTGCGGTGTCTTGAGCTTGGCCAGCACCGATTCGATACGCTCGGTGAGCACCGGCAACTGGCGCCGCAGGATGGGTTGCGCCTTTTCCGGCTGGTGCTGCGCAACCGATGTCAGCGCGAACAGCGATTGCAGCATGTTCTTGAGATCGTGCGTCAGGCGTGCACCGGTCTCGTAGATGGTCTGCTGGCGCGTGATCTCGCGCAGCGACTGCTCTCGGCGTTTGGCCTGGTAGAAATGCCCGAGCAGCCGAGTGAGCAGGCGCACATGCAACTGCACCGTAGGCGATATCGCCTGTCGGCTGAACAGGGTCAGGTGCAGGTCGTGGTCGGACATTTCGAGACGATGCGGGCTGGACACGCCCAGCGTGCCGTGACCGCGGTCCGCCACCCAGGTCAGGCCGGTTATCCACGGCATCTCCAGCAGGTATTCGGTCGCACGGGCGAGGAAGTCCTCCGGGTTCTGTTCCTGTTGCGCAACCTCGGCCAGGCGTTCCAGCCATATTTCCAGCGGCGTGCCGATGGTCAGCAGGTAGCGCGAGAACAATGCCTGGAAGCCGGAGAAACCGAGGCGCGGGTTCCACAACACGCCCAGCACGAGCAACATTCCCGCGATGATGAACATCGTGCGCATCAGCGCATCGATGTAATCGATGTGCCCCAGATTCATGAAAGCCAGGCTGCCCAGCAACAGCAGCGTCAGCAGCGTGAACAGCAGCAGGATGTAAATAAAATCAACCGCCCGCTCGCTTTCCGCCAGCTCGGGTTCGACCCGGATGAACGCCATGACGAGCAACAGCACAGGCAGTCCGATGTTCATCATGTTGTCCATCACCTCGCCCATGCCGGGCAGGGAGAACAGGTTGGGCGCGATGTAGAGCAACAGGATGGCGAGCAGGTAGGCCATCATCAGCAGGTAGTAGATGCGCTGCCGGCGCGCATGGAAAGCGAACACCCGCCCGCCGACCAGCGCGAACAACACGCCCACCCAGAACGCCAGCACCCACCAGTTGAGCCAGAACAAGGCGACCAGACTCATCGCGATGATGATCGCGGCACCGCCCGGATGCAGCTTGCTCTCCCCGCGCCACAGCGGCTGCCACATCAGGAACAGGCCCAGATGCATCAGCATCAGCGGACGCACCCAGATACTCTCCGTCCCCAGCCACAAGGCCAGGTGGAGAGCCACTAACATGCCCATGGATATCCATCGGCTGGAGCTCATCAATTTACTCATCGCTTATGTCGTCATTTCGTCATTTTTGTCGCAGATTCGTCATCCCAACTTGGCTGATATGCAATCCAATTATAATCAAACCGTTAAATACCAAGCTATTCGCTTGGAAAATATAGCATTGCCAAGCTGGCACGACACTTGCAGTGGTTAGCTCGGGAGTGCAAGAACAATAATCAGACAACAGAACCAATTTGGAGAGAATAACAGATGAAACGCAACCAATCCGGCTTTACCCTGATCGAAATCGCCATCGTGCTGGTGATCATCGGCCTGCTGCTTGGCGGCGTGCTGAAAGGGCAGGAACTGATCAACAGCGCCAAGGTGAAGAGCTTGGCCACCGACTTCCGCAACATTCCGGTGTATATCTACGGTTATCAGGACAAGTTCCGCGCCATTCCCGGCGATGACCGGCTGGCAGCCAGCCATGTGTCTGGTGCCACTACCATCGACCCCGGCAACGGCAATGGTTTGATCGATGGCGACTGGAACAGCACCACCACCACCGACGAAAGCTACAACTTCTGGCAGCATGTGCGCTTGGCCGGCTTGGCTCCTGGCTCCACTGATATTGCTGATCCTGCAGGTGATTACATTCCCATCAACTCTGTGGCTGGCGTGATAGGCATCCAGAGTGGAACAACAGTAGCGGCTGACGCTCCAATTATGGACAATCAGAGTACACCTGTTGCCATTCGCGGTACGTACATCATCTGTTCATCCAACATCCTCGGCAAGTTTGCCAAACAACTGGACATCCAGTTGGATGATGGCAATACCGAGACCGGCGCCATGATGTCCGCTTTATCGACAACGGCAGACCCGTATGCAGTTGGTGATTCGGCAGTCGCTACCGATGATATCAACGATGCCGGCATCTACGTCGTCTGCATGGGCGTCTAAGCCAACTCCGGCGTGACACGAAAAGCCCGCTCCGGCGGGCTTTTTTGTTGCCTGCCGTTTCTGCCTGTAGCGGCCCCTCATCCATCCATTTCCCGTCAATACCCGACCAAAACCCGTCATGTGACATGGGTATCCGCAGACCGAATTCTCCTGCCGTCCATACTGGACGGGGCTTGCGTGCGCAAGCCCACACTGGCATAGATGTTGCGCTATGCAGTGGAGCAATAACGCTCCCAGGAAATGATGATGCATCGCATGCAATCCGGTTTTACCCTGCTCGAACTCGCCATCGTGATGACGATCATCGGGCTGGTCTTCACGCTGACGGTCAAGGCGGGCGAGATGATCAACCATTCGCGGGTGAAGAGCCTGGCCACTGATTTCAACAGCCTGCAGATCGCGCTGTACGGTTATCAGGACCGCTTCCGCGCGCTGCCTGGCGACGACAGCGATGCGGCGGCACATCTGCCCGATCCCGGCGTGGCCATTCATAATGGCAACGGCAACGCCGTCATCGACGGACACTGGAATTCGACCTCGGGGGAATCGTTCAATCTCTGGCAGCATGTGCGCCTGGCCGGTTTCATCACGGGGACGACGGACATCAGCCTGAATGCCTATGTGCCGCTCAACTCCTCGGGCGGCGCGCTCGGCCTGTCGGAATCCTCCTCCGCGCCCATCGAGGGCCTGGGGGGAAACTACATCATCTGCTCGGACAACATCCCCGGAAAACTGGTCAGGCAGCTCGATCTCACGATGGACGACGGCAACACCGCGGGAGGCGCGATGCTGGTCTCCAATGCAGCCGTCGGCGGCGCGGGGATCGCCACCAACGACATCGTCGACAACAATTTCTATCTGGCCTGCCTAGGGGTCTGACTTCGGTCCGCGTTGCGGTTAAACCGTTGATCTGGCTAGGTGAAGTTTGAAGTAAACCCCAACCCCTCCCAGCCTCCCCTTGTCAGGGGAGGAGCAAACTAGGCTCTCCCGCTGAAAAGGGGGAGGTGGAGGGGGTTGGGGAGCATGTGCTTCCAAGTTCAATCATCATCTGGCCGAATCAAGTACCCAAGCCAGAATCTGCGGGCTATTTCAACTCCTCATAAGAGTATCTCTAATAATTCAAATTTCGTCATTCCGGCGCAGGCCGGAATCCAGTTGATAAATAAATTCCCGCGCAAGCGAGACAACACCCCGGGTTTTGTCTGCATCGCAGGATATTTTTTTCGCTGGATTCCGGCCTGCGCCGGAATGACGGCCTAATGGATTTTCCTAATCCGCATCAGCCTTTGCGCAGCCGCTTCTCTGCCGCTTCCAGCGTGACCGGCTGCCCGAGCAGCACCAGTACATCGCCCGCGCGCAAGAGCATGTCCCCGGATGGATGGCTGCCCTGGACGTTGTGGCGACGTACGGCGTTCACTTCCACATTGATGTCTTCCAGCTTCATGTCCTGCAGGCGCTTGCCGACCGCCACATCTCCCGCGACCAGCATCACGTTCTGGAAGCGCGACTGCTGGCTTTCGGTGGCTTCGCCCACCGCCGCGTTGTTGGCTGCAGCTTCGCGCATGTAGCCGCTGAGCATGCTGTAGCGCTTGGCGCGGGCATCCTGCAGGCGGCGCACGACGCGCGTGAGCGGGACGCCGGAAAGCAGCAGTGCCTGGGTGGCGAGCATGACGCTGCCTTCGGTGACTTCGGCCACCACCTCGGCTGCGCCCGCCTGCTTGAGCACGGCGATGTGGCTGTCGTCGGCGGTGCGCACGACCACGGGCAGGTCGGGACGCGATGCTTGTACCAGATGCAATATCTTGAGCGCGGAATGTTTGTCGTCGTAGGTGATGGCCAGCGCCTTGGCGCGCATCAGGCCGGCGGCCATCAGCACTTCGCGCTTGCCGGCATCGCCATAGACCACACGCTCGCCCGCGTCGGCTGCCTCGCGCACGCGGCGCGAATCGAGGTCGAGCGCAATGAAGCTGATGCCCTCTTCGGTGAGGAATCTTGCCAGCGCTTGGCCGCTACGGCCGTAACCGCAGACGATGATGTGCTGCTGGCTGGCCATGCTGCTCACGGCGATCTGGTGCATTTGCATGGCGCGGCTCATCCATTCTTCCGGCGACAGGCGGCGCACGATGGCTTCGGCATGCTGGATCAGGAACGGCGCGGCCAGCATGGAGATGAGCATGGCAGCCAGCACATTCTGCGTCACGTCATGTGCCAGCAACTGCGCGCCGCCCGCCAGTGTCAGCAGCACGAAACCGAATTCGCCGGCCTGCGCCAGGCCGATACCGGTGCGCAGGGCAGCGCCCCACTCGCCGCCAAAACCGCGCACCAGCAGCGCGACCACGCCGGCCTTGAACGGGATGAGGATGAGCAGCAGCAGCAATATCCAGCCCCAGCCGGCAATCACCGCACCGAGGTCGAGCATCATGCCGATGGTGACGAAGAACAGGCCGAGCAGCACATCGCGGAACGGCTTGATGTCCTCTTCCACCTGGTAGCGGTATTCGGTCTCGGAGATCAGCATGCCCGCGACGAAGGCGCCCAGCGCCAGCGACAGTCCTGAGAGTTCGGTGAGCCAGGCCATGCCGAGCGTGAACAGCAGCACGTTGAGCATGAACAGCTCGGAGGACTTCTGCTCCGCCACCAGATGGAACCAGGGACGCAACAGGCGCTGGCCGAAAGTCAGCAGTGCGGTGAGCAGCACGACCGCCTTGAACATGGCGATGGAGATGGTGCTGGTGAGATCGGCATTGCTCTCCGCCAGCGCGGGGATGATGATGATGAGCGGCACCACGGCCAGATCCTGGAACAGCAACACGCCCATGATCTTCTGCCCGTGCGGGGCGTTCAGTTCGGCGCGCTCGACCAGCATCTTGCTGACGATGGCGGTGGATGACATCGCCAATATCCCGCCCAGCGCCAGCCCGGCACGCCAGTCCATCTCGAAGAACAGGGTACAGAACATGACCAGCAACATGGTGGAGACGACCTGCGCCGTACCAAGGCCGAACACCAGCCGCTGCATGGCGCGCAGGCGCGCGAGGCTGAACTCCAGGCCGATGCTGAACATCAGGAACACCACGCCGAATTCGGCGAGGTGGCGCGTCTCGGGCGCGTCGGGAATCCAGCCCAGTGCGTGCGGCCCGATCATGATGCCGACCAGCAGATAACCGAGCATCGCCGGCAGCTTCAGGATGCGGCAAACCACCACCACCCCGACGGCGACAGCAAGCAAAATGAGGATGAGGTGGAGTGAACTGTCCATATTCCTGATGATGCCATATTTTCAAAACGGCGCGGCCCCCACATGACCCCGATATTTGCATGACGACAGGAGTCGCGACGAGCGGACGAAATGCTCTGCGCCAGAGCATTCAGGCGCGTAGCAGGCTTATGCCGTCATGTATAATCTTCACATGAACAAACCCATATCTGCCACAGCCCACGCGCTCGTCCTCGCGCGCCAGGTGCTCGAGATCGAAGCCGATGCAGTCAAGGCGCTGGTGCAGCGCATCGATGACGATTTCCTGCGGGCACTCAACCTTATCCTTGCCTGCAAGGGCAGAGTCATCGTCAGCGGCATGGGCAAATCCGGCCATATCGCGCGCAAGATCGCGGCGACCATGTCCAGCACCGGCACGCCAGCCTACTTCGTGCATCCGGGCGAGGCCAGCCACGGCGACCTCGGCATGGTGACGGCACAGGACGTCGTCATCGCCCTGTCCTATTCCGGCGAGAGCGAGGAACTGCTGACCATCGTGCCCGCCATCAGGCGCCAGGGCGCGCACCTGATCAGCATCACCGGCAATCCGCAATCCAGCCTGGCGCTGGCGGCGGATGTACACCTGAACGGCGCCGTGGCGCAGGAAGCCTGCCCGATGGGGCTGGCGCCCACGGCCAGCACCACTGCCGCGCTCGCACTGGGCGATGCGCTTGCTGTGGCCTTGCTCGATGCCAAGGGGTTCGGCGAACAGGACTTCGCACGCTCGCACCCCGGCGGTAGTCTGGGCCGCCGCCTGCTCACCCATGTGAGCGACATCATGCATACCCATGCCAGCATCCCCGCCGTGCGCGAGGAAGCGACACTGGCCGACGCGGTGCTGGAGATCTCGCGCAAGGGCTTGGGTATGACGGCCATCGTGGACGCCGGCAAACACCTGCTCGGCATCTACACCGACGGCGACCTGCGCCGCACGCTGGAAAAGAAACTGGATTTCAGTACCACCCCGGTTGCCAGCGTGATGTCGAAGAAGCCGCGCAACATAGGTCCCGATGCGCTGGCGGTCGAAGCCGTGCAGTTGATGGAGCAATACAACATCAGCCAGTTGGTGGTGGTGGATGCGAACAACAGGGTGGTCGGCGCGTTGAACATGCATGATCTCCTCAAAGCCAAGGTGATCTGATGTCGCTCATCGAACGCATCAAACCAATCCGCCTCGTCGCCTTCGATGTCGACGGCGTGCTCACCGACGGCGGTTTGTACCTTTCCGATTCGGGCGAGGAGTTCAAGCGTTTCAACACGCTCGACGGCCACGGTCTCAAGATGCTCAAGGCCTCCGGCGTGGAACTGGCCATCATCACCGGCCGCACTTCGCGCTGTGTCGAACTGCGCGCTCAGAACCTCGGTATCGCGCGACTGTATCAGGGCGTGGAAGACAAGCTGGCGGTGATGCAGTCGCTGCTGGCGGAAATGAAACTCGCTGCCGCAGCCGCGGCCTACATGGGCGACGATGTGGTCGACCTGCCGGTGATGCGCAATGTCGGGCTGGCATTGAGCGTGCCCGGTGCGCCGCAGATCGTGCGCGACCATGCGCATTATGTGAGCCAGCGCGCGGCGGGACACGGCGCCGTGCGCGAAGTGTGCGAACTGATCCTCGGCGCCCAAGGTACGCTGAATGAGCAGCTTGCCCGCTACTTGGCATGATGTACTTTTCCCACCTGCTGGAAAAAGCGCGTGCGTGGTTGCCGCTGTTGCCCTTGCTGCTGTTGCTGGTGGCGACCTGGTGGCTCAACCAGCAAGTCTCGCCGCTGGCGCAGGTGATATCCAAGCCACGTCACGATGTGGATTTTGTCATGGACAATTTTTCCGCCATCACACTCGACGCGCAAGGGCAACCCGTCCACAGCATCTCGGCCGAGAAGCTGTGGCACTACCCGGACGACGACACCACCCACTTGCAGATGCCCGTGCTCAAGAGCCTGTTGGCGGACAATCCAGCCGTCGTCACGTCGGCACAGACCGGCAAGATCGCCAGCAAGGGCGATGAGGTGTTCCTGTACGACGATGTGCTCGTGGTGAGACAGGCGGGCAACGGCATGAGCGAACAGCGTTTCGCCACCGAATATCTGCATGTCGTCCCGGAACGCGACTGGGCCGATACCGACCATGCGGTGGTGATGACCAACCAGTTCAACATCATCCGTGCGGTCGGCATGGAACTCGACAACCGGGCTCGCACGGTCAAGCTGCTGTCGCGCGTAAAGGCGAAACATGAACCGGTACGCCGTTAAAGCCCTTCTGCCGGGCCTGCTGTTCCTGATCTGGAGCGGAACGGCTTGCGCCGAGCTCGCCGACCGCGACAAACCCATCCACATGGAATCGGACCGGGTGTTCATCGACGACTCGCAACAGACCAGCGAATTCGAAGGCCGCGTGCAGCTCACCCAGGGCACCCTGTCCATCGTGGCGGAAAAGATCGTGGTGACGCAGGACGCCAAAGGTTACAAGCACTGCATTGCCACCGGCAAGCTGGCCAGCTTCCGCCAGAAACGCGAGGGCACCGACGAGTACATGGAAGGCTACGGCGAGCGCATCGAGTACGATACCCGCGCCGAGACCGTGGACCTGTTCGGCAGTGCCCGTGTCAGGCGGGATCAGGACGATGTGCAGGGCGACCATATCGCCTATAACACCCGCACCGAGGTGTTCCGGGTGGTCGGCACGCCCGGCCTGGCCGCAGACTCACCGACCGGCGGGCGGGTGCGTGCCGTGCTGCAACCCAAAGACAAGGATGCTTCAACCCCGGCAGCATCCGCGAACGACCCGCTGGTTATCCAGCCCTCCACCACACTGTCGAATAAACCATGAGTGAACTACGCACCGTCTCGCTGAAAAAACGCTACCGCGCCCGCACTGTGGTGCACGATGTCACGCTCTCGGTGAAGAGCGGCGAAGTGGTCGGCCTGCTCGGCCCCAACGGCGCAGGCAAGACCACCAGCTTCTACATGATCGTCGGCTTGTGCGCCGCGGACGGCGGCGAGATATTCATCGACGAGCAGGACCTCACGCACTTCCCCATCCACCGTCGCGCGCGTCTGGGCCTGGCCTATCTGCCGCAGGAGGCATCCATCTTCCGGCGCATGACCGTGTCCGAGAACATCAAGGCGGTACTGGAGCTGCAAGGCTATGCGCAGGCAGAGATCGAAGCGCGACTGGATACGCTGCTGAACGACCTGCACATCACGCATATCCGCGACAATCCCGCCATCAGCCTGTCCGGCGGCGAACGGCGCCGCGTCGAGATCGCGCGCGCGCTGGCCACCGATCCGCGCTTCATCCTGCTGGACGAACCCTTCGCCGGGGTGGATCCCATCGCCGTGCTGGACATCCAGAAGATCATCCGTTTCCTCAAGGAGCGCAACATCGGCGTGCTCATCACCGACCATAACGTACGGGAAACACTGGGTATTTGCGACCGCGCCTACATCATCAACGCCGGCTCGGTGATGGCCGAGGGCAAGCCCGAGGAAATCATCTATAATGAGGGCGTGAGGAAGGTGTACCTGGGCGAGCACTTCAAGCTATAAGACGCGCCGCCACACACCACAACCGGCAATGAAACACTCTCTCCAACTCAGACAATCCCAGCAACTGATGCTGACTCCGCAGTTGCAGCAGGCTATCAAGCTGCTGCAACTGTCTACGCTCGAGATCAATCAGGAGACCGCGCGCCTGCTGGACGAGAACCCGTTCCTCGAGCGCGAGGACGACAACACCAACCAGACCTACAGCGGCAACAGCAGCAGCGATGTCCCGACCGCCCCCGGCAGCAGCGAATCGACGGCAGAACGTGAGGCCGAGCCGCGCAGCGATGCGGCCGAGTGGCAGGAACCGTCGTTCGCCTCATCCTCGTCGTCGTCCAACCCCGATGACGAGGACGACGGTTATGCCGAGGTCGCCGCCGAAAAACCCAGCATGCGCGAACACCTGCTGTGGGAACTGAACATGAGCCAGATGGACCCGCGCGACAAGAAGCTGGTCGGCCTGCTCATCGACGCGCTGGACGAAAACGCCTACCTGTCGCAGCCGCTGGAAGAGATCTGCGAACTGTTGCCGCCCGAACTGGATGTCACGCTGGACGATCTGGAGACCGCGCTGGTGCAGTTGCAACATCTGGACGCGCCCGGCATCGGCGCGCGCAACCTGAGCGAGTGTCTGGCATTGCAACTGCGCGAAATGCCGGAGGACGTGCCCGGTCGAGATCTGGCGCTGGCGCTGGTGACGAATCACCTCGACCTGCTTGCCGCGCGCGACTTCAACAAGCTGAAGAAAGCCCTGCGCTGCGACGACGCAGCCCTGCGCTGCGCACAGGACCTGATCGTGCATCTGCAACCCAAGCCGGGCTCGGCCTTCGAACATCGCGCGGCAGATTATGTGGTGCCCGATGTGCTGGTGGAACGCCATGGCGGCATCTGGCGTGCCAGGCTCAATCCGGAAGCGATGCCGCGCCTGCGCGTCAACCAGGTATATGCCAACATCCTCCAGCAGCGCGGCGAGAAGAACGCACAGGAGATGTCCACCCAGTTGCAGGAAGCGCGCTGGTTCATCAAGAATCTGCAGCAGCGCTTCGAGACCATCCTGCGCGTGGCGCAGGCCATCGTCGAGCGCCAGCGCCAGTTCTTCGAGCACGGCGACATCGCCATGCGCCCGCTGGTGCTGCGCGAGATCGCCGAGCAGCTCGAACTGCACGAGTCCACCATCTCCCGCGTGACCACGCAGAAGTTCATGCTCACCCCGCGCGGCATCTACGAATTCAAGTATTTCTTCGGCAGCGGACTCGCCACCGAGGCGGGCGGCGCATGTTCTTCCACCGCCATCCGCGCCCTTATCAAGCAACTGGTCAGCGAGGAGGATGCCAAACATCCGCTCACCGACAGTCGCATGTCCGAAATCCTGGCACAGCAGGGCATACTTGTCGCCCGCCGTACCGTGGCAAAATACCGCGAGGGGATGAACATCCTTCCGGTGAATCTTCGTAAATCACTCTAACTAAAGGAGCAGGCCATGAACCTCAACCTCACAGGACGTCACCTCGAAATCACGCCGGCCATCCGCGAGCATGTGCTCAGCAAGCTGGACAAGGTCAAACGCCATTTCGACAACGTGATCGACATCAATGTGATCCTGTCGGTGGACAAACTGGTGCAGAAGGCCGAAGCCAACGTCCACGTCTCCGGCAAGAACATCTTCGCCGAGACCGAAGACAGCAACCTGTACGTTGCCATCGATGCACTGGTCGACTCGCTGGACCGCCAGGTGCTCAAGCACAAGGAAAAGGGCACTGCGCGCCGGCACGACGAGACCGGAAAACACAGCGTGGCTGAATAGCAACAGTTCCGAGGCAGCCGAATGGTTGCCTCGTTTTCATTTGGTGAATCGACATGAACCTGATCAGTAAAATCCTGACCCCCGAGTGCGTATTGCTGGATACCGAATCCACCAGCAAGAAACGGGTGTTTGAGCGCGTCGGATTGCTGTTTGAGAACACCCACCAGATCGCACGCAGCCAGGTTTTCGACAGCCTGTTCGCGCGCGAAAAACTCGGTTCGACCGGTCTGGGACAGGGCGTCGCCATCCCGCACGGCCGCGTGAAGGGCCTGCGCGACGCGGCGGCAGCTTTCGTCAAGATGCAGAATTCCATCCCGTTCGAGGCACCGGACGGATTGCCGGTGAACTTCATCTTCGTGCTGCTCGTCCCCGAGCGCGCCAACGACCTGCACCTGCAACTGCTGGGGGAACTGGCGCAGATGTTCAGCGACGCGGCGTTCCGCGAGAAATTGCAGAACACCGACGACCCGGCGGCGCTCCACAAACTGTTCGTCGACTGGCAGGGGTAAGCCGTGTCCCGGGTCAATATCCGACAGCTCTTTGCCGACAAGCAGGAACGGCTGAGCCTGATCTGGGTAGGCGGCGCGGAAGGCGCCGACCGGGAGCTGGAAAGCGAGACCGTCAGCGCATCCAACCGCGGCCTCATCGGCCACATGAACCTGATCCACCCGAACTGGGTGCAGGTACTCAGCACCACCGAACTCGATTATCTGCACGGCCTTTCCCCTTCTGACCTGGCATCCGCGCTGACTCAGCTTGAGCAGGGCGAACCGCTGTGCCTGATCGTCGCCGGCGAAACCGAGATTCCAAAGGGCCTGCTGGACTTCGCCAACCGCACCCACACGCCGCTGTTCCGCTCGCCGATGAACAGCGTGCAACTGATGTGGATGATTCGCCACTACATCGCCAAAGGCCTGGCCGATTCCACCACGCGCCACGGCGTGTTCCTCGACGCGCTCGGCGTCGGCGTGCTGATCACCGGCGACAGCGGCGTGGGCAAGAGCGAACTGGCGCTGGAGCTCATCACCCGCGGCAGCGGCCTGGTGGCCGACGACATCACCGAGTTCTACCGCATCGCGCCCGAAACGCTGGAAGGACGCTGCCCCGAGATACTGCGCGACTTCCTCGAAGTGCGCGGCCTCGGCGTGCTGAATATCCGCACCATGTTCGGCGAGACGGCGGTGCGCCGCAAGAAGAGCCTCAAGCTCATCGTGCACCTGTATCGCCCGCCGCACGACGATCTGTCCAAGCTGGAACGGCTGCCCGCCTCCGGGTCGGAGACGATACTGGGCGTCAAGATCAGCAAGGTGGAGATCCCGGTGATGGCGGGTCGCAACCTCGCGGTGCTGGTGGAAGCCGCCGCGCGCAATTTCGTGCTGCAGATGCGCGGCATCGACTCCATGCAGGAATTCATCGACCGGCAGGAAAGACTTCTGCAGGAGCAATAGCGTGCAACTATTCCTGATCAGCGGTTTATCCGGTTCCGGCAAAAGCGTCGCGCTCAACGTGCTGGAAGACAGCGGCTACTACTGCGTGGACAACCTGCCCGCCGAACTGCTGCATGTGCTGACCAACAACCTGAAGCTGGCCGGCGTCGATAAAGTGGCGGTCAGCGTCGATGTGCGCAGCGGCAACAACGTCGTGCTGCTGCCGCAATACATCGACAAGCTCAAACAACAAGGCATCGACGTGCATCTGCTGTTCCTCGACGCCAAGGACGAGACGCTGGTCAAACGCTTCTCCGAGACGCGCCGCATGCACCCGCTCAGCGACGGCGTGCGGACGCTGCCGGAATGCGTGGCGCTGGAGCGCGAACTGCTGGCCGAGATCGCCAACGTCGGCCACCATATCGACACCAGCGAACTCAACGCCAACGCCCTGCGCGCCTGGATCAAGCAGTTCATCACACTGGACCGCGCAAGACTTACCCTGCTGTTCGAATCCTTCGGCTTCAAGAACGGCCTGCCGCTGGATGCCGACTATGTCTTCGACGTGCGCTGCCTGCCCAATCCTCATTACGACCCGGCGCTGCGTCCGCTCACCGGACGCGACCGCGCCGTGATCGATTTTCTGGATGGCACTCCGCAAGTGCAGAAGATGTTCGACGACATCAGCAACTTCGTCGAAGACTGGCTACCCAGCTTCGTCGCCGACAACCGCAGCTACCTCACCGTCGCCATCGGCTGCACCGGCGGCCAGCACCGCTCGGTATATTTCGCCGAACGCCTCGCGCAACATTTCAAACCGCAGCAGCAGGTGTTGTTGCGCCATCGCGAACTCACGCAACAAGCCTGACCCGTGCTCGCACTTCGCCACATCAAACCCGGCGACTACCTCATCCTGTCAGGCGGGATCGCGTTCACGCTGTGGATATCGGTCGCCATCTGGTCCGGCGGCATCGCCGACACCGCACTCATCCGCAGCGGCGGCAAAGTATTCAAGGAAGTGCCGCTGTCGCGCGACCAGGAGATCGAAGTGCCCGGCCCGCTCGGCACCACCGTCATCACCATCGAGAAACTCCGTGCACGCATCAGCAGCGACCCCAGCCCCAGACAATACTGCGTGCGCCAGGGCTGGATACAGCAGGCGGGCGAGATCGCCATCTGTCTGCCAAATGAAGTCAGCGTGGAGTTGACCGGTGGAGCAAAGAAATATGACAGCCTCAACTATTAAGCTCGCCACCACGGCAGAAGACCACCACATCGCGAAGATGGCCGCGGTCGCGCTCGGCCTCACCGTGCTGGAGAACGCCATCCCCACCCCGCTGCCCGGCGTGAAACCCGGACTGGCCAATATCGTCACGCTGATCGTGCTGGCGCGCTACGGCTGGCGCGCGGCGGCCTGGGTCTCCCTACTGCGCGTGGTCGCGGGCAGCCTGCTGTTCGGTAATTTTCTCGCACCGGGATTCTTCCTGAGCCTGAGCGGCGCAGTGTGCAGCCTCGCCGTGCTCGCACTGAGCATGCACTTACCCCAGCGCTTCTTTGGCGCGGTAACACACAGCATTCTCGCCGCCTTCGCCCACATCGCCGGACAGATGGCCGTGGTCTACCTGTGGCTCATTCCGCATGCGGGCATCGCCTACCTCATCCCCATCTTCGCCACCGCTGCGCTGGTATTTGGTACAGTGAACGGGATTATTGCGATGCAATTCATGAACACCTCGCCCCAGCCCCCTCTCCCACCGGGAGAGGGTTAGGGTGAGGGAACACTCTTTCCACAGGGATAAGAAATGAAAACCATCACCCTCGCCCTCACCGGCGCCTCCGGCCTGCCCTACGGCATGCGCCTGCTCGAATGCCTGCTGCAAAGCGGCCACCGAGTGCACCTCGTCTATTCGCAAGCCGCACAGATCGTCGCCAAACAGGAACTCGACTTCACCCTGCCTTCGCGTCCGCAGGATGCGGAGCAAATGCTCGCAGGCCGCATCGGCAACTTCAGCGGCGAACTCAAAGTGTTCGGCATCCAGGACTGGTACGCCCCCATGGCCTCCGGCTCCAACCCCGGCGATGCGATGGTAGTGTGCCCCTGCACCATGGGCACGCTGGGCAAGATCGCGGGCGGCATCAGCGATGATCTGATCTGCCGCGCGGCGGATGTGATGCTGAAGGAGAAGCGCACTTTGATCCTGGTCCCGAGGGAAATGCCGTTCTCGGCGATCCATCTGGAAAACATGCTGAAGTTGTCACACGCGGGCGCGGTGATCATGCCACCGAATCCGGGGTTTTATCATCATCCGCAGAGTGTGCAGGATATGGTGGATTTTGTGGTTGCTCGTTTGCTCGATCATCTTGGGATCGAGCAGACTCTGATGAAGAAGTGGGGCGAGTAACTCTTACCGTTCGCCCTGAGCCTGTCGAAGGGTCGCCGCGAAGCGGCGTGGTGCACATTCAATCAAAAGCAACACCGTCGGGGGTAGCCCGACAGCTAGTCACTTTTCTTGTCTTGCCAAGAAAAGTAACCAAAAGAAGGCGCCCCCGGTGCGCCGCCCCTTCGGGGTACCCTCCGTTGCTCAACCAGACAGGCCTCCTCATAAACTCGCACGACCCGCTGCGCGGTCACGTGCTCAAACATATTCGTCGGACGGCCCCTGTCTGGTCTTCGCTACTCGGCGGCGCACAGGGGAAGGGAAGCGAAGTTCAAAAACGTATGGTGGGCAACAAGTTGCCCACCATAGAAAAAAATCACGTCTCCGGGGCGTTGGCGTTACTCCCAAGTCAGCGTTTTTCCGTCTACACCGCAAATAGGTGCACACCTTCCGCGATAGCAAAGATTTCTGTGGACCGCACTTACAATTTGCATTGATTTAATCGACTGACCATTACATTCCAGCATGCTGGCTTTTCTTTGGCTTTTGCCAGGCAGGATTGCATCGAAAAAATAAGTTGACGAGCCAATTGTATTTCCGCTTGCATCAAAGAACGTTGCTTCAACACCTGGATATTCTGTAACCCCATATGTGCTTGTGAAAATAAGAGTGACTTTACAGAATTTTGATCCGTTATTTTCTATTGACGCGGAGACCTCTCCATCTTTACATACCGTCGGTCCTGTTGCCGCACACCCAGCGAGCATGACAATCAAAAAATATTGCGTAATTAGTTTATTCGCTATTCTCGTGACGCTCATAAATTGATCTCCTTGCTTAACAGCGCTAGACGTCAAATTTGACTAGGCAACAGTATTCTTGTTTTTCCGATCAGTCTCAGCTTGGCAAGTCTTGCAAATGCCGTTGTGACCATCCGGCTTGGTTTTGTTTCGATGAAAGTCAGATAGGCTCTTTTCTTGTCTGCATGACTGGCAAATTTTCAATACGGTGCTTTTCATTACTAAGCTCCTTTCACAAACGCAAACAACACCCATAATTTATAGAACACGGTACATGTACCGTGGCCTGATCCGCATCATATCGGAATGATGGCGGCATGCCAAATCTCTCAAGAAATCGTCAAGATCCAGTGCTAGTTGCGCTTGGAGAAGCGATTAGGCGCATTCGTTTATCAAAAGCCATTTCTCAAGAAAAGCTAGCGTTACTCGCGGAAGTTGATCGCAGTTACGTGGGCAGGGTAGAGCGAGGAGATAACAATGTTGCTGTTCTTACTCTTGCAAGGTTGGTGCGAGCTCTAGATGTTTCTATTGCTCAATTGATGCTAGAAGCAAAACTCTAGCCATTGTCGGACTCAATCCACATTGAGTCGTAATAAGTAACATGGCGGGCATTGCCCGCCATGTTTGCTTTTCGCTGTTGACTTTCCCTCCCCTGTGCACCGCCGAGTAGCGGAGACCAGACAGGGGTAGTCCGACGAATATGTTTGAGCACGTGACCGCGTAGCGGGTCGTGCGAGTTTATGAGGAGGCCTGTCTGGTTGAGCAACGGAGGGTACCCCGAAGGGGCGGCGCACCGGGGGCGCCTTCTTTTGGTTACTTTTCTTAGCAAGACAAGAAAAGTAACTTGCTGTCGGGCAACCCCCGACGAAGTTGGTTTTGAATTTGGAGATTGGCGGGCTTCGCCCGTCCTTCGATACGGCTGCGCCTACTCAGGGCGAACGGAACACTGATCAGGCAATCGCCCGCTTCAACGCCCGAAAGAATTCCTTCTCCTCATCTGCCTGCTTATGCAGCATCTGCGCCAGCAATTTCGGATCGAAATCTTCCCGCCCCTTGATCATGCGCACCGCCTTCAGCGCGAACTCCCGCCAGCCATCGCCGATCACGTTCAACCTCTCAGCCAGCACCTTCAATTCATCTCGTCCGGTGACCTCCGCCGCTTCCTGCAAAAAGGCGGCGTAGAGAAAACGGAATCCGCCACCGCCGGTACCGATCTCTTCCTGCATGCGCACGATGTGGCCGACGTAGTTGAGGCTAAGTTTGTCGGCGGTGTCGAGTTTGCCGACGCGGTTGGCGAGCATGTGCATGCCGCGCACGCCGACGATGGGCACGGGGCCGAGCATGATGCGCACGGTCTTTTTGATGGCGCGCAGCACGGCGTCCGGCGTGACTTGTTTCTGGCCGATCTCTTCGGGGTAATACAGCAGACCCTTGGGTGCCATCAGGCCGGTGGCGAAGCGCGCCTTGCGCAGGTTCGCGGCGTCGCAGCGCTGCGGATCTTCGGCGACGGGGTCGCTGATGAGGTAGTCGTCGCCTTCCTTGCCGTAGACGATGAGGTTGTGCGCGTTGAAGTGGAAGCGCATGTCGGCGGGGAAATAGGGCAGCCAGAACGCGCCGGCCTGGATGCCGACGATGCGGCCTTCGGCCAGCAGTTCGTCGAGCCGCTGCATGCCCCTGGCCTGGTCGCGAAAGGTCTCGAAATGGAAACGCATCCGGAACGGTTTGACCATGCCTTTGAGGATGGCCTTGGGCGGCATGCGGAAGGCGATAAGCGGGAAGCCGGCGAACTTGACGAAGGGCAGGTAGGCGAAGGCCATCGCGGCGGACAGGCCGAAGGCCATCGCCTCGGATATCTTCGCACCGTGGTGCGACAGCATGGACGAGGCGACGCCGCTCTCGCAATGGGCGGCATGGCGATGCTGGAAGTTTTCGATGAGCATGTTCATGGCAGTTGTTTCAGTTGCTCGACGCTGATACCCATCACGTCGGCATAACGTTGCAGGATGTCGTGCGACAGCTTGGCGAAGCGCTGCGGCTGGAGGTGGCGGCGGATGCGCCATTGCCAGAAGCCGCTGACCTGCGACAGTTGCGACAGGTCGAGACGCTGCGCGTACATCCAGTATTCCAGCGGCGAAGTCAGGCCCGCCGCGACGCGCTGGCGCGCGGCTTCGGTCTGTTCGCCGATGAGTTCCAGCGCCTGCAGGGTGACGGTCTCGTCCACCTCGCTGCCTCGTGATGCGACGATGACGATGCGGCCGTCCTTGTCGCGCGCGTACATGGCGCGCTTGTGGCCGCCCATGGTGCGGTTGCCTTCCTGCGGGACCTGGTCGATGTCCATCAGACCGCTTCCATATAGATGAAGCCGGTGGAGAAGCGGCCGCTCTCGGGGATGTACATCAGCAGGCGCTGGCCTTTCTGGATGCGGCCGGACTTGAACAATTCGTCGAGCATGATGAAGGGCGAGGCGGAGCCGGTGTTGCCCTTCTCGATCAGGTTGGTGAACCATTTCTCTTGCGGGATATCGAGCCCGGCGTCGGCAACGCCCTTGGCCACCGGCCCGGCAAAATACTTCGACGAGTAGTGCGGCAGGAACCAGTCGATGCACTGCTTGTCGAGGCCGTGCTTCTGCACCAGTTCGCGCAGCGGCTCGGTGAGCGTGGCGCGGATGACCTGGTCGTTGAGCAGCTTCACGTCCTGCTTCACGGTGAACACCGAGCGCGTCGCCCATTCCTGGGTGGTGAATTCCTGCCAGCCGGTGAGCGTGCCGTCGGCGTTCTTCTCGGCGCCGGAATACATGCAGGCGGGCAATTCGTGCGCGGCGGAAGACAGCTCCACCCACAACACTTTCAGGCTCTGCGGTCCGCGCGGCTGGCTCTCCAGCAGCACCGCTCCCGCGCCGTCGGACAGCATCCAGCGCAGGAAATCCTTCTCGAAGGCGATCTCGGGGCGCTCTTCCAATTCTTTGACCTTGTGCTCGGCTTCGGCGTCGAAGTTGCGCGCGTGCAGGCCGAGCGAGGAGAGCTCGGAAGCGACCGCGATAGCGCGTTGCGCATCGCCCGCTTTCACCGCCAGCCAGGCGTGCTTGAACGCGGCCGCGCCCGCCACACAGATGCCGGACAACGACACCACTTCCATGCGCGGCCAGCCCAATTCGCCATGCACCATCACGCCGTGCCCCGGCATGAGCTGGTCGGGACGCGAGGTCGCCGCCGCCAGACTGTCCACCTTGCCGACTTCGCCCAGCGCCTTGATCGCCGTGGCCGCCATCTGCGCGTTGCTCATCAGCGGCAACCCGGTGATGCGGTCGAGCGCGTAATGGCGATGCTGGATGCCGTTGTTGCGCAGCACCAGACGGCGCGCCTTGGACGGCTTGCCGCCGACCATGCCGAGCACGGATTCCATCTCGTCGTTGCCGACCGGCTCCAGCGGCAGAAACGATGAAGTGCGCGTCAGGTAAACATCAATGCTCATACAGGGACATCCTCTCCGCTCCCGAGCCGGACGGCAGGTCGAACTGCTGTTTCAACGCCGCAAAGCGCCGCCGCATGAGCGGGCGCGTCAGCGACTGGAGCAGCAGGCTGACCGGCACCACCGTCGAGATCAGGGTAATCAAAAAAATCACATACAGAATCAGAAACGGGTAGCGCCGCAACTGGCCGGGCTTGCCGACCGCGCGCAGCAGTTTGCCCCAGACGAAGAAGCTGCGCGTGGCGGCCTTCTCGCTGAACAGCAGCTGCGGGTTGGAATCCACCGCCTTCAATCCGGCGAGCAGCGGCGCCGTGCCGCGCTCCGCATCGTTGTGCAGCGCATCGCGCAAGGCCAGGCCGAAGCGGCTTGCCGCTGTTATGCTCGCCGCATCCACGCCAGCCGGAGGCAGGAACTTGAGGAAGTCCTTCTTGCCGCTCAGCAGCCAGAACGGCGTGGTCCACAGGCTGGCCATGGTCGGGCTGGGATCGACCAGCGCGACGTTGTCGAGCAGGCGCGCACCGCAATCCTGCAGCAGGCCTTTCATCTTTTCCTGCGCCATCATCCACATGTTGCGGCAGGCAATAACTGTCACCACCGGCTTGCCCGCCAGCAGCTTTCGCGCGAGCGGATGCTTGAGGAAGGCGGTGACCGGCTGCGACGGCGCGAGGAACCACACCTGGTAAGGCAGGATGATCATGTCGAAATCCTCGTCGCCCGTCAGCGTCAGCGCTTGCAGCGCGGGCGGCGCCATGTGCGCCGACTCGGGGAAGGCATCGAGGAAACTGAAGAAGCCCCAGGGGAACGGAAAGGGCTTGAGCGGACGCAGGGTCTCGACATGCACCGCGATGCCCGCGTCCTGTTCCAGCGGCGCGACGATGCGACGGGTGATTTCGGCGAGTTGCCCGGTCTGCGAATAATTCAGCACCAATACGCGCTTGTTCGGGGTGGATATCGATGCTGTATTCACTGCGGCCACGCAACTGATTGAGGAAGATTGGAAAACGGGCAAATTCTATCATCGCGCCCCTTGCTCTCCAAGGATTGCCGCGCCTGAAGGAAAGGCACGCAAGCTCATGCCGTCGATGCGCACATGGGTATGTCCGGGGGCGAACAGCTGATCGGCAGCGAGCGCTACGCCCTCTCCCGCGACTTCCCCGCCGGGAAGCAGCCGCAGCCAGTTCGTGGCGCCGCCCTGCATCTCGTCCACCCAGCCCAGCAGCAGCCCGCCCGCGCCGCATTGGGCCGCCGCCAGGCGCAGCAGGGCCTGCGGTTCGGTGCCCGCAACGAAACAGGCATGTCCGTTCCATCCCAGTTGCGCCGCCAGCAGCGCCAGCAACTGGCTGGGCTGGGTCTGCAGGAAAGCCAGCGGCATGGGCAGGTCGTCCTGCATCTGCGCCATGACGGTTGCAGTCGCGGCGTAGGTCCCGCGTTCGCTGCCCAGCCATATCTGCGCGTCCGGCGGCAATGCCTGCTCGCCCGCCTCTGCCATGCAGGTCAACGCGCCGTACAGCCCCAGTTCCGCCCAGGTGCCGATGCGGCGCGGCCTGGCACCCAGCATGCGCGCCAGTTCTTCGCGCCAGCTTTGCGGCGGCGGAGTCGCCGCGCAGCGTCCGCGAATGGCAAAGGTCTTCATGCGCGCTCCAGCACCACGGAGGCATGGCTGCCGCCGAAGCCGAGGATGGTCGCCATGATGCGGCGCGCGTTCTCCGGCGCTGCCGCCGCCAGCGAGACATGCAGTTGCGCATCGATCTCCCGTTCCTGTCGCGGCCACTCATCATGTTCCAGGCAGGCGGTGAGCAGGGCGATCTCGGCCGCGCCGGATGCGCCCATGGTGTGACCCATCGCCGCCTTGAGCGAGACCAGCGGCGGCACGGTGTCGAAGGCATCGCGCAGACCCTGCGCCTCGGCTGCATCGTTGCCGGGACTGCCTGCGGCCTGCACCTTGATCAGGTCGATCTGTTCAGCGGTCAAGCCGCTGGCCGCGAGAGCGCGCCGATACATGTTGGCGACCGCGGCAACCGAAGCGCCGGTCGGCTGGCTGCCGTCCACCACGTTCGCGCCGCCCAGCAGCTTCCAGGGCGAAGGTTCGCGCGCGGACAAGCGCAGCGCGGCGACCGCCTCGCCCAGCACCAGCCCGTCGCGCTGTGCGCCAAACGGTTTGCTGTCGC
Source organism: Gammaproteobacteria bacterium (assembly GCA_018813765.1). Classification (GTDB taxonomy): domain Bacteria; phylum Pseudomonadota; class Gammaproteobacteria; order Burkholderiales; family Gallionellaceae; genus Sideroxyarcus. The sequence goes on from JAHJBC010000003.1 coordinate 157,839, forward strand.
TGCGGGTGAGCAGTTGCAGCGCGGCGAATCCGCCCGGCGTCATCCGGTTGTCCAGTTCCACGCCCAGCACCAGCGCTTCCTCTTCTTCTCCGGCCGCCAGCAGCGCATGCGCCGCGATCAGCGCGTTCAGGCTGGAGGTGCAGGCAGTGCTGATAGCATATACCGGCCCCGTCCAGCCCAGCCAGGTCGCGACCTTGTCGGCGAACGCGCGGTAATCCATTTGCGCGCCACCCTGTTCCACGGCACCGATGTCGAACGATGAGGTGGCGATGAACAAAACGCCGTTGTGCGCCTGCTGTGCGCCCGCCTCGGCGGCGACGCGTTGCACCAGTTGGCGCGCGCGTTCGTTCCAGTCTTTCTGCGAATCCGCAATGGCGCGATAGGGGAAGGAGCCGCCCAGCATGCCGGGCAAGGTGATCTGCGATGGCGCGACGCCGCCCTGACGCAGCGTTTCCAGGGCAAGCTTCATATCCAGCCCCAGCGCACAGGCCAGTCCGCTGCCGCAGAGGTGGACCGGCTTCATGCTTTCCGCTGCTGGTGCAGATGCTCGGCCAGTGCCAGCAGCGAGACCAGCGCGCGGCGCGTCTCCTTGCTGTCCGGCATGCGCACGCCGTATTGCTTCTGGATCGCCATCGATATCTGCAGTGCATCGAGCGAATCGAGACCCAGCCTGGCATCGTCGCCGAACCAGGGCTCGTCGTCGCGCAGGCCGCCCGCGGGCTCGTCCTTTTCCACGGCGGCAAGGATGAGCGCCTTGAGTTCGGCGAGGAAGGCGGCGTTGTTATCGGTCATGGAATGAAAGCACCCACCGATCGGCGGGCGCCAAAATCACTTGGGACGATGTTGCTGGATATGCTCGTTGAGGCTGCGCAGCGAGCTGAATATCTTGTTGTTGTCCGCGTCGTCGGACTTGAGCTGGACGCCGTAGGTCTTGGAGATCGCCAGCGACAATTCGAGGATGTCGATGGAATCCAGCCCGAGTCCTTCGCCGTACAACGGCGCTTCCGGTTCGATCTCGTCCGCGGTCATTTCGAGGTTCAACGAGGTGACGATGAGTTGTGCCAACTCTTTTTCTTGCGCGCTTGCTGCCATGATGCTCCCTGTCGATTAATTCACGGGGCGCATTTTACCCCATTCCCGTACAGCCTCTAGCAGGGTATTGAAAAACGTAGCGAGGACAGCCAGATGCTAGGCGCCCGGAACGCAGGAACCGGAATGTATATGTAAATACATGAGGATTCCGAGTACCGCGCAACGCAGCAGATGGCTGCCGCAGTAGTTTTGCAATACCCTGCTAGATCATGGCGCCGTTGATGGAGATTATCTGCCCGGAGATATAGGCCGCTTTGTCGGAGGCGATGAAGGCCACCAGCTCGGCGACTTCCTCCGGTTTGCCCGCGCGCCCGACCGGCACCAGCCGCTTGATGGTGTCCTTGTCGAACACGTTCTCGGTCATCGCCGATTCGATGATGCCGGGGGCGATGGCGTTGACGGTGATGCCGCGGCTGGCCACTTCCAGCGCCAGCGATTTGGTGGCGCCGTGCAGGCCGGCCTTGGCGGCGGCATAGTTGGTCTGGCCGCGGTTGCCCGCGATGGCGGCCACCGAGGAGATGTTGATGATGCGCCCCCAGCGTTTGCCTATCATCGGCAACAACAGCGGCTGGGTGACATTGAAGAAGCCGTTGAGCGAGACATCGATGACCTTGTGCCATTGCTGCGCGTTCATACCGGGCATCACGGCATCGTCGTGGATGCCGGCGTTGTTGACCAGGATCTGGATGGCGCCTTCTTCCAGCACCGTCTTGATGGCGCTCGCGGTCTGTTCGGCATCGGCCACATCGAAGGCGATGGCCTGCGCACTGCCGCCTGAAGCCTTGATCCCGGCGACAAGGTCTTCGGCTTTTTGCATTCCACTGTTGGCATGCACATAGACGTGATAGCCAAGGTCTGCCAGCTTGCGGCAGATTTCGGCGCCGATGCCGCCGCTGCCGCCTGTCACCAATGCACGTTTCATAGACCCGCCTTGTCTGCGTCGAGCACTACCGTGGCGCGTCCGCTCATGACTTTGGTCGCACCCGCCTGGATGTTGAAGGAATAGATGACGCGCGCGTCGTCGCCCATGACTTTCTCGGCCTCGATAATCAGATCGTCGGCCAAGTCATCCAGCCGCATTCTTTCGCATGACACGTCGCGCAACGCGGCCAGATAGCCTGCGCGCGGCTTGCTATCGTATTTCGCATCCCACGCTCCGTGTACAGCCATCGCCTGAGCCGCATATTCGATACCGCACAAAGCCAGCAACTCGTCGCTGGAACGCATGGGGTTGGCGGGATCACGATGCGAGCTGCTGATGCAGCGGATGCGTTGCGCATCGCATTCCAGCACGCCGTCGAGCAGGCACATGTCGCCGGCATGCGGGATGACTCGGGCGATGGCTACCTTGTCCGCTAGCATGGTGCGATACGGATATCGAGATGGTTGTCATCAAGATAAGCGATGCAGAGTTGCGCCGCTTCTCCTCTGGCCAGGGCGGCCAGCAACGGCAAGCCGCGCGCAGCCGGAACGCCGCTGCGCAACGCTTCCAGCCCGGCATCGCGCATCGCGGTTTCCTGCCCGTTGCCGGAAACGATATCCACTTCGATGGTCGCCAGCGATTTTTCTGTTTTGCGCGGCGTCAGGATCAAGGCCATGCCAAAGGCGGCAGCGATCGGGCGTACCGCATTCAGCGGTTCGGGATAAGGATGGTCGTATGCGATCAGCACCACCGTCGCATCGTCCACCGTCACCTGCGTGGCTGATTCGAGCAGGCCTGCGGCGAAGCTCGCGTCGTATGCGCACAGACTGGTGGAAGGTTCATGCGTGCCTGCCGCGATACACCAATAGCCCGCGGCCGCATTGTGTACGGAATTATGGAATCGTGTCGGCGACACTTCGCGCGGCGCGGTCGCCAGGATGCCGTTGATGGCATGCACGTTGTCGTTGTCGCCGCCGGATGAGGTGAACACCGTCGAAGTCGTTTTGGTGTCGCGACCGGCCTGCAAAAACGCTTCTTGGCCGACGGCCAGCGCCAGTTTGATCGGCACCCCCGCGCGGCGTCGTTCTGCCGCAGGCAGCATATCGCTGGCGCGCAGGCTGGTCGGGGCCGCTACATAAGGTGTTGTTCCTGCCAGCACATCCCGGCTGGCCGACCAACCGTCCAGACCAGGTCCGAGCAATCCGATTCCCTCGACGTAGAGGCGCATCATGATTTTTTCCCCAACACGAGGCTGCAGTTGCTGCCGCCGAATCCGAACGAGTTGCTCAGCACGCGCTTGATCTCCCCCGTGCCGTTCTCGATGCGGTAATCGATCACGATGGCCGGGTCGAGCCGGTTTGTGTTCACGCTGCCGGGGATGAAGCCGTGCTCGACAGCGAGCATGGCAATGATTGCTTCGGATATCCCCGCCGCGCCCAGCAGGTGGCCGGTCCAGCCTTTGGTCGAACTGCAGGCGACCTTGTTGCCGAACACGTCGGCAACAGCCTTGCCTTCGCTGGCATCGTTGGACTTGGTCGCGGTACCGTGCAGATTGATGTAGTCGATGTCATGCGCCTGCAGCCCGGCGGCGCTCAGTGCGCGCTGCATCGCCATGATCGCCCCCAGCCCTTCCGGATGCGGGGTGGACATATGGTGGGCATCCGAACTCTCGCCGACGCCCAGCAACAGCATCGCCTCCGGAGAAGTCGCGGCCGTGGCGCGTTCGAGCAATACGAATCCCGCACCTTCGCCGATCGAGATGCCGTCACGCTCCGCATCGTAGGGACGACAGGGGGAACGCGATACCAGCCCGAGCGAATTGAAACCGTAAAGCGTACTCAGACACAGACTGTCGACGCCGCCGACCACTGCCGCATCGCACACGCCGACCGCCATCATGCGTACCGCATTGGCGAACACCTTGGCGCTGGAGGAGCAGGCGGACGACACCACGAAGGAAGGGCCGGTCAGTCCCAGATAGTGCGCGACGAATCCCGCAAGCGAGTAGGAATTCTGGGTTTCCGCATAATGGAAATCGGCCGGCAACGCCCCGCTCTGCGGATCGAGATGCCGGTAGGCCAGTTCGGTCTGCAGGATGCCGGAGGTGCTGGTGCCCATGAACACGCCGATGCGGGCGGCGCCGTACTTCTGCCTGGCGGCTTCGGTCGCCGCAAGGAATCCATCCTGCTCCAGACACAGCTGGGCAAGCCGGTTGTTACGGCAGTCATAGGCAGAAAGGTCGGGTCGCATGCGCACGGCATCCAGCGCCTCGACCTTGGCGATATAGGTCTCCAGGTCGACATCCTCGAACACGCACGGGGTCAGGCCAGAACGGCGCGTGCGCAAGGCTTCCAGGGTTGCCGCCGAACCCAGACCCAGGCTGTTCGCAAGTGTGTATCGAGAAATGACTAAGGGTTGCAAGTTGGAATGACCGTCGTTAACTATGTTGATGATATTGGTTGTGTACGATTCTAGCACAGGGAAAATCGGCACAATCCCCGCGGAGACGGCCCGGCATCAGGTCCATGCCGCCTTGACGGGTCATGTACGTACCGGGGATTTTTCCCGTTCCACCAGCGGCGTCCTGGTGTTGCGGATGGTCTTGTAGGCCTGGTAGTTCCAGGAGAACGAGATGCCGGTGCTGAACAGGCTGCGCGTGTTGCGGAAGGTCTTGACCCCGCGCACGATGGACGAGCCGAACGAGGATACTTCCGCATAGGCTTCCAGCAGTCCTTCATAGGCATCCACGGGCGTCATGCCGTTCATCCGGAACACCGGCTCGAAGATGGTGTAGTGGCGCCAGTCGTTGGGGTAGTCTGTCAACAGCAGGCGGCCTTCTTCCTGCATCTGTTTGTAGAACGCGGTGCCCGGCAGCGGCGTCTCCAGCGACAGTTGCACGGCGTCGATTTCGTTCTCGAGCACGAAATCGATGGCGCGGCGGAACGCGTCGCGCGTCTGGCCTTCGGTGCCGAAGATGAAGCAGCCGACGATGGCGATGCCGTGGTCGTGCAGCTTCTTGATGGCATCGCGGAAGTTGCGGGTGTTGGGGCGCAGGTTCACCGACTTGTGCATGGAGTCGATGGTGGCGGGATCGAGCGATTCGAAGCCGATCAGCATGCCCTTGCAGCCGCTGCGCTGCGCCGCCTTCAGCACATCGTCATGCTCCACGATGCTGAGGCAGGTCTGTCCGCCCCATTCCTTGTTGCAGTCCGCCATGCGGTCGAACAGTTCCTTGGCGCGCCTGATGTAGCGCGGCCCCTGCCCGACGATGTTGTCGTCCACGATGAAGATGCGCTTGGATTTGATGGAGTTGATCTCGTCGATCACGCTGTCGATGTTGCGCACGCGGTAGCGCGAGCCGTTGAAGGCGGTGACCGAGCAGAAGTTGCAGTTGATCGGACAGCCGCGTCCGGTCTGCACGGTCTCGACGAAGTATTTCCCTTTCAGCAGGTCGCGGCGCGGCGCCAGCATGTTCTCGACCTCGGGCGGCTCGCAGGCGCGGTAGACGCGCTGCATCTGGCCGCGCTCGAAATCCTCCAGCACTTTCGGCCAGATGTTCTCGCCCTCGCCGACCACGATGGTATCCGCATACTGCAAAGCCTCGTCGGTCATGTAGGAAACATGGATGCCGCCCATCACCACGGGAATGCCGCGTGCGCGGAACTGCGCGGCGAGCTCGTAGGCTCGGGGCGCCAGTGGCGTCATGCAGGTGATGCCGACCAGGTCGGCCTTGATATCCGGGTCCAGTTCCTCCATGGCTTCGTCGACGATCTGCACCTCGTAGTGCTCGGGCGTGTAGCGCGCGATGATTGCCAGATTGAGCGGCGGCAGCGCCAGCACCTTGATGTTGGAATGCAAACTGCCCTTGAATGCCGGGTTGATGAGGAGGATTTTCTTCATGAACGCTTTCCCTGAACTGTTCCTCGAAGCATAGCAGAAATCGGCGAATGTCCCGCAAGCCCTGTGCGGCGGGCATTCCAGCACTGCGTTCGACTAGCGCATTTCCGGTTCGCGGATGAAGGATACGCGGCTGTCTTTGTACGGTGCAGTGCCGATGATGTCGCGCAGCTTGCTCAGGGTGTTGAACGGCTGGTCGGTGATCACGGAATTGATCAGCCAGGCGGGCAGTTGCCCGCCCGGTTCGCTGTGCACCCGGTAGCTGATCTCTACTTTGCCGCCGGGTTGGGGAGTCAATGTCCACAGCGAGTCCACCCGCATGATGCGTACCACCCCCTTCTTCTCCGGCAGCCGCTCAGGGACGGCATGCGAACGGATCTGCACCACATGGGTTGCGGGATCCTGGGATGCCTCGGTGAGCACGACGGCATCCCGGTCCGCCACCGGCCATGGCGCCTTGCTCAGCGTGTAATTGTAGAAACTGGTGGCGCTGATCTGCTCCACGCGCTCGCTATGGTCCACCGAGTCGATCCAGCGGTACTGGTTGTCGGCGTCCAGGATCAGCGCAACGATCGGAGCAAGTCCTGATTCTACGGTGACTGTCGCCAGGGATTCGGCGATCGCGGAGTCTTCCAGTTTGCGCGTCTGCACTTGTATGCCGTCCTGTTCCTTGACCAGCGTCCAGGCCGCAGCCTGATTAGTGGTAAGCAACAGCAGGACGGCGATCACGAGGGGTACGATCTTCCTTTCCATTGCCGGACTCCGCCTTTGATGAGTGAATAGGAATAGAGGGACAGAACGCCTTGCAGCAGGAGTCCCAGCGGCACGGCCAAACCGTACACCGCCGGTATCCTGAGCGCCCGGACTGCCAGGACAAAGAATATCAGCAGGATCAGGGATAGCGGCAGCGTCAGGCCGAGTGCGATCTGGCTGTACAGGTCCGGCGTTGCCAGGTAACTCAATACGGCCATTGCGGGCAGCACGAGAATGCCTGCCGCAACTGTCATGGTGGGAACCGTATTGGCCAGCAGCCGGCTTATGGAGGTGGACTGGGTGATGTCCGCCGCATTGCGGGAGAAGCCGGTCCAGATCTCTTTCAGGCTGCGGTACATCCGCGTTTCCAGCAGATGTTCGCCGAAGGCGCAATAAAAGTTCAAACGGCGTTTCTTCGCCTCTCGGGCAAAGGCCAGATCGTCGTTCAGTTCCTTCCTGATCGAGCGGTGCCCATCCATGTCCTGATATGCCTCGCTGCGGAACAGCAGGAACTGGCCGTTGGCGATGGCGTACGGATCGTCGGGATCGTTGATCCTGCCCAGATCCAGGAAGGAAGCGAAGCCGAGGAACACGCCCGGCAGCCACAGTCTTTCCTGCAGGGATTTGAGGATCTGGTGCGGTATCACAGTGAGCAGGTCAAGCCCTTTGTCCTGCGCAAAGTGGATGGAGGAGGAAAGCAGGCCGGGTTTGACGCAGGAATCGGCATCCAGAAAGACCAGCCATTCCCCCTGCGCCCGAGTCGCGCCTTGCCAGCAGGCGTGGGATTTTCCCGTCCAGCCCTCGGGCAGCGGCTGTCCCCGGACCAGTTCGATGTTGGGATGCCGGGCGATGAACCCGTTGACGATCTCTGCGGTGCGATCGGTCGAATGGTCGTCGACGACGATGATGCGGAGCTTTGCGGCGGGATACTCCAGCCCCGCCAGACCGGCAAGGCAAGCGCCGATGTTATTCTCCTCGTTCCTGGCGGGTACAATGACGGACACGGCGGGGGCGGAATCGGAAACGGATGACCTCCGGCAGGGGATCTCCTTCCGCAAGAAATACACTTTGCCGGTCGCGACAAGAAACAGGACCGAAGCGACTATCCAGTAGACGGAAACGAGCAATAGCAAAAGGCTGGGGTTCATGTTCTGCCGGGAATAAGGGGATGCCGTAACGAGCGCGCGCAGGTAACCGATAATGGATTCGATTTATTTTACCCCTTTCTCCATCAGCGTCCTCAACGTCGCGCTGATGCTCTCCGTCCTGTTGGCATTCATCTGGAGGATCCCGGACAAGTCCTATGCCACGAAGCAGCTGCTACGCTTCCTGATCGGCGTGGATATCGTTTTCCTGTCGTTCGTCTACATCTTCTCATCGTTGAGCCTGGAGGGCGCAAGGATGGCGTGGTGGCTGTTGCACTCCGTCGTGCTGTTTGCGGTATTCCTGATCCAGTTCGCCTACAGCTTCCCGGTGTTCATCCTGACCGGCGAAGCCAGAAAGGCGCTTTATTTCTCCGGCGCGGCATCCCTGCTGACCTATGCCTTCTATCTGTATCACACCACTTTCATCCCGCCGGAATTCGATGCCAACGGTAGCATGTTCGTTTTTCCCGGCGCCTATGAGGTCGGTATCGCGATGGCGGTCTGGCTCATCTGGTCGATGGCGGTGTTCTACCGGACGGCGCGGATGCTCCGGCACGGCATAGCTTCCGGTGCGGAGCCGGACGTGGCGGCGACAGAACACCGCATCGCTGCGATCAAAAAGATCATCCTGATCCTGCTGTCCCCCATCGTGCTGGTGCTGGTGATCATTCTGGCGTACCTGGAGCTGGCGTCCTGGGAGTTGGCCAGCCACCTTCTGGGCACCGGCGTCATGGTCTTCCTGTACCTGTTCGCCATGGTCTACCTGAACAACGCGCTGGAGCCGTCTTCGCTGCAGATCAAAATGGTCGGATTGTTCCTCGGCGCCATCCTGGTGGTGCTCGGGTTTTCTTCCGCCATCACCGCCGATCTGCATGAAGAGGCGTTTCTGGCGCAGAAGGGCGCGGACGCGACGCGCAGTACCGATCTGTTGATCGCGGACAGGTCTGCTTCGTTGCCGGCAGAGGTGGCCTATGTGAAGCGGGACGGACGGGTGATCTACTCCACCATCGGCGGGATGGCGAAGCCGGAAGCGGCGGCTGCCGATTGGCGCGGCGACTGGGGCTTTCTGAAGAACCGCGGAAACGATCCTCAAGGTTTCTATATCGAAAAGACGATAACGGCCGACGGGCACAGCTATGCAGTGGGTTACAGCTATCTGCTGTACCGGGCTTCCATGCATGCGCTGAGCAGTTCATTGGCATGGGTCGTACTGGGGGCCGCACTGTTCGTGGTGCTGATCTTCCCGCTGTTCTTCCATCGCAGCCTGTTCATCCCGCTGCGCCGCCTGCTTGGCGGTGCAGGACAACTGGAACATGGCGATCTGGATATCAACCTTCCCGTCTCGGTGAAGGACGAGATCGGCACCCTCACCCGCGCCTTCAATCAGATGGCGGGCTCCATACGCGAATCACGGGACAAGCTGCGCAGCGCCTACGAACACCAGATCGACCTGACCGAGGCCTACAGCCGTTTCGTACCCAAGCAGATTCTGAGCACGCTGAACAAGAAGAGCATCCTGGAACTGGGGCTCGGAGACAACATCCAGAAGGAGATGACCATCATGTTCTCCGACATGCGCTCCTTCACCAGCATCTCGGAATCGCTCACCCCTGAGGAGGTGTTTCGGTATATCAACACCTACCTGAAGCAGGTCGGGCCTATCGTGCGCAAGCACAACGGCTATATCGACAAATTCATTGGCGATGCCATCATGGCGCTGTTCCCCGCGGATGCGGAATCGGCCATATCCGCCGCGATCGAGATGCAGCGGGAAGTGGACAAACTGAACCGGAAACTGGCGCAGGACGGACAGTTGCAGATCAAGATCGGCATCGGCATCCATACCGGGGAGATGATGCTGGGCACCATCGGGGAGAGCGAGCGCATGGAAGGGACGGTGATCTCCGATGTGGTCAATGTCGCCTCCCGCATCGAGGGACTGACCAAGATCTACGAAACACCGATCCTGATCTCCTACACCACCCGCATGAAATTGAAGGAGCCGCATGCGTTCAACTTGCGCACACTGGACCGGGTGCGGGTGAAGGGAAAGCAGCAGTGGGTGGATATCGTCGAGGTGCTGGATGGAGAAAGCGGGGAGCGGCTTGGCAGCAAGCTGGAAACAAAGCAGGCCTTCGAAGAGGCGGTGAGCGCCTTCCAGAACCAGCGCTTCGAGGAGGCGCTGCAACGCTTCACGGCGCTAGGCAGCCGGCAGGAAGAAGACCGGGCGGTGGCCATCTATCGTGAAAGATGCGAACAGTTCATCGAGATGGGCATACCGGAAAACTGGGATGGTGCGGTGAAACTGTGAGCCTGGCCGACAGCCCTTGCCGCTGCCGGTAACGCGTCAGTTGCCAGCGTCGGGCAGGTAGCTGTCCAGCAATTGCAGGTAGTTGGCGCGGGCATAGGCCGACGCATCGCCGGCATGGCGCTGGCTCAATACCCCCTTGAGCTGTTCCACCGATTCATACGGGCTGTCGTCCAGCCATTCCGCCATGCCTTGGAGTATATGCGCCAGTTGCTTCGGGCCCTGCAACAGCAGGGTGCTGCACAGATGCACCACGTCGGCGCCGGCCAGCAGCATCTTCAGCGCGTCGCCGTGGGTGTGGACACCGCCGGTGGCGGCGAGGGTGAGCTTGACGCGGCCGAAGAGGATGGCGATCCAGCGCATGGCGAGCAGCGACTCGGCGGAACTGGACAGTTGCAGTTGCGACGACACCCGCAGGCTGTCGAGATCGATGTCCGGCTGGTAGAAGCGGTTGAACAGGCTGACGCCGGCGGCGCCGCCCTGTTCCAGACGGCCGACCATGTTGGCCACGGAACTGAATTGCGGCGACAGCTTCATGGCAATGGGCAGGGTGACGTGCTGGCGCAACGCCTTGAGCACGTCGAGGTAGCGCTGCTCCACCTCGGCACCGCTGACATTCGCGTCGCCTGCGATGTGGTACACGTTCAGCTCCAGCGCATCGGCCCCCGCCTGCTGCAAGGCCTTGCCGTACTCGATCCAGCCGCCCGGCGTGACGCCGTTGAGACTGGCGATGACCGGGATGCCCAGCGTCTGCTTGAGTCGTTGCAGCTGCTCCAGATAGCGATCCTGCCGGGAGGCCATATCGCCGTGCAGCGGCAGAAAGCTGGTGGCCTCGGCATGGCCCAGCGACTGGTTGCTCAGATAAGCATCCATCACGTCGCGGTCGTGCCGGAGTTCTTCCTCGAACAGCGAATACATCACCAGTGCGGCGGCACCGGCATCCTCCAGTTGCTTGGCCGTATCCAGGCTGCGCGACAGCGGCGAGGCGGAAGGTACCAGCGGGTTCTTCAGTTCCAGTCCGAGATAACGGGTGCGCAGGTCCATGATCACTCCTTCGCTTGGGCGGGTTTGACCTCTTCCGGCTTGGCATAGCTCAGTTCGGCCAGTTGCCGGTAGTGCTGGTAATTGCTGAGGGCGTGTTTCTGCGCCTGACCGAGGAATTTCTCCGCCGCCTCCGGGTGGCTGCGCCACAACATGTTGAAGCGCGTCTCCTGGCTGACGAATTCACGGTAGGCGATGGACGGTTCCTTGGAGTCCAGTTGCAGCGGGTTTTCGTGCTGCGTGGCGCGGCGCGGATCGTAGCGGAACAGCGGCCAGTGGCCGCTGCGCACCGCGCGATCCTGCATGGCGTGGTTGTTGATCATGTCGGTGCCCCAGGCGGTGCAGGGGCTGTAGGCGATGATGATCGACACGCCGGGCCAGGACTCCGCTTCCATGAAGGCCTTGAGGGTCTGCACGTCCTTGGCACCGTAGGCCACCTGCGCGACGTAGACGTTGCCGTAGGCCATGGCGATCATCGCCAGGTCCTTTTTCGGCGTCGGCTTGCCGCCGGCGGAGAACTTGGCCACGGCGCCGCGCGGCGTGGCCTTGGAGGTCTGACCACCGGTGTTGGAGTACACCTCGGTGTCCAGCACCAGGATGTTGACGTTGCGACCGGAGGCGAGCACATGGTCGAGGCCGCCGAAACCGATGTCGTAGGCCCAGCCGTCGCCGCCGACGATCCACACACTCTTCCGCACCAGGTTGTCGGCCAGCGCCTCCAGTTGCCGCGCCTCGGGGCGCTCGATCTTCTTCAATCGTTCGCGCAGGGCGGCGACGCGTTCGCGCTGCTCGTGGATGCCCGCTTCGTCTTCCTGCACGGCGGCGAGCAGCGAATCCACCAGGTCCGCGCCGATGGGTTCGGCCAGTCCCTTGAGCAGTTCGGCGGCGTACTCCTGCTGTTTGTCGATGGCGACGCGCATGCCGAGGCCGAATTCGGCATTGTCCTCGAACAGCGAATTGTTCCAGGCCGGGCCGCGGCCCTGCGCATCCTGCGCCCACGGCGTGGTGGGCAGGTTGCCGCCGTAGATGGACGAGCAACCGGTGGCATTGGCAACGAGCATACGGTCGCCGAACAACTGCGAGGCGAGGCGCAGATAGGGCGTTTCGCCGCAGCCGGAACAGGCGCTGGAGAATTCGAACAGCGGCTGCAGCAGCATGGCGCTCTTCATCACCGTGCTGCGCACTTCGCGCCGGTCGAACTCGGGCAGGGCAAGGAAGTAGTCGAAGTTGACGCGCTCCTGTTCGCGCAGCGGTGCCTGCGGCGCCATGTTGAGTGCGCGGCGGCCGGGATTTTCCTTGTCCTTCACCGGGCAGATGTCGACGCACAGGCCGCAGCCGGTGCAGTCTTCCGCCGCCACCTGATAGACGATGTGCGCACCTTCAGGAAACTCCTTACCCTTGACCGCCATGTGCTTGAACGTCGGCGGCGCGGTAGCGGCCAACGCCGGGTCGAACAGTTTGCTGCGGATGGCGGTGTGCGGACAGACGAAGGGACACTTGCCGCAGGCGATGCACAGCTTCTCGTCCCACACCGGGATCTCCAGCGCGATGTTGCGCTTTTCCCAGCGCGTGGTGCCGGTGGGCCAAGTACCGTCGGCGGGAATGGCGCTGACCGGCAGGGCATCGCCGTTTCCGGCCATCATGACCGCGGTGATGTCCTGCACGAATTGCGGCGCGTTGGCTGCCACCACCGGCGGGCGATCGAAGACGGAGCTGACCTTGCCCGGCACGACCACCTCGTGCAGGTTCGCCAGCGCGGCGTCGATGGCGCGGAAATTGAGTTCGACGATCTGCGCGCCCTTCTTGCCATAGGTTTTCTCCGCCGCTTGCTTGATGGCGGCAATGGCCTCGTCGCGCGGCAGCAGGCCGGAGATGGCGAAGTGGCAGGTCTGCATGATGGTGTTGATGCGCCGCTGCATGCCGGATTCATGCGCCACCTTGTAGGCGTCGATGACGAAGAAGCGGATGTTCTTGTCGATGATCTGCTGCTGCATGCGGCGCGGCAGCGTGTTCCACACCGCGTCTCCAGCGACGCTGCTGTTGAGCAGGAATACAGCGCCGGGGGCGGCCTTGTCCAGCATGTCGTAGCGATCGAGGAACACTGTCTGGTGGCAACCGATGAATTGCGCCTCGTTGTCGCCGATGAGGTAGCTGGAGCGGATCGGCTGTTTGCCGAAGCGCAGGTGAGAAACGGTGATGGCACCGGCCTTCTTCGAGTCGTAGACGAAATAGCCCTGCGCGTACAGGTCGGTGCCCTCGCCGATGATCTTGATGGTGTTCTTGTTGGCGCTGACGGTGCCGTCGGAACCGAGGCCGTAGAATAGCGCGCAGTTGGTCGCCAGCGTGGCGGCGGCGCGGAACTGCGGGTCCCACTCCAGGCTGGTGTGGCTGACGTCGTCGCGGATGCCGATGGTGAAACCGTTTTTGGGCTGCTCCCGCTTCAGCTCGTCGAACACCGCCTTGATCATGCCTGGGGTGAATTCCTTGGACGACAGGCCGTAGCGACCGCCGATGATGCGCGGCAGCTCAGCGAAGTGCGACTGCCCGGCGCTGTAGGACTGCACCACGGCGGTGAGCACATCCTTGTACAGCGGCTCGCCGTCGGCGCCAGGCTCCTTGGTGCGGTCGAGTACGGCGATGCGGCGCACGCTGGCGGGCAGCGCGGCGAGCAGGACGACGGGATCGAACGGGCGGTACAACCGCACCTTGAGCAGGCCGACCTTCTCTCCGTTGCTCTGCAGGTGCTCCACGGTTTCATGGGCGGCCTCGGCGCCGGAACCCATCAGCACGATGACCCGTTCGGCATCGGCGGCGCCGACGTAGTCGAACAGGTGGTAGTGGCGGCCGGTCAGTTCGGCGAAACGATCCATCACCCCCTGCACCGCCGCCGGCATTTCCCGGTATCGGAGATTGACGCTTTCGCGCCCCTGGAAATACACGTCGGGATTCTGCGAACTGCCGCGCAACACCGGGTGCTCGGGATTGAGGGCGCGGGCGCGGTGCGCCTGCACCAGTTCATCGCTGATCATGGCGCGCACCACCGAGCTGTCGAGGGACTCGATCTTGGCCACTTCGTGCGAGGTGCGGAAGCCGTCGAAGAAATGCAGGATCGGCACCCGCGTCTGCAGCGTCGCCGCCTGGGCGATGAGTGCCATGTCCATGGCTTCCTGCACCGAGTTGGAACACAGCATGGCAAAACCGGTGCCGCGCGTGGACATGACATCGGAATGGTCGCAGAAGATGGACAGCGCCTGGGCCGCCAGCGACCGCGCCGCCACGTGCAATACCATCGGCGTCAGCTCGCCGGCAATCTTGTACATGTTGGGGATCATTAGCAGCAAGCCCTGGGAGGCGGTGAAGGTGGTGCACAGGGCGCCTGCCTGCAGTGCACCGTGCAGCGCGCCCGCAGCGCCGCCCTCACTCTGCAACTCGATAACACTGGGCACCGTGCCCCACAGGTTCTTGCGCCCCTGTGCCGACCACTCGTCGGCGTGTTCGCCCATTGGCGAGGCGGGGGTGATGGGATAGATGGCGATGACTTCGCTGGTGAGGTGGGCGATTGTGGCGGCGGCTTCGTTACCGTCGATGGTGACCATGCGGTTCATCGTATCCTCCCGTTGTTGTGCGGAATGTTGGTTCCGGCCCTGCGACCAAGACATCGCCTGATTCTTTTCCCCGGCGGGGGATTAAGTCCCTCTCTTTCGGGGAGCGGGAAGACTGCAACTCGCGTGATTCTGTTTCAACCTGTTGTCCGCCGTCGGCATCAGCATTCACTCTGGCTTCAATGCAGACAATCTCGACGATAGCGTCGCCAAGCGCAAGGTTGCGCAGACAAAGACCTCACCGCGGATGATCAGGGGCGCGGCGTCAACCGCGCAGCAACACCGGCGACAAAGCGGTAACCCTTCCACCCCAGCCACCCCAGCCTCACCAGTCCCATCATCCCGCGCCTGCGGATGACGAACAACGCCGTCACGCCGGCAACCAGCAGCGGTTGTCTGCGCAGGAAGCGCACGACTGCCACGCCCTGATCTGCGATTGCCATCGGCCCCTCCCAGCGCGCCGCGATGTCGGCCAACTCACCGCGCTGCGCGGCGATGCGTGCCTGCAACTCGCCGCGCCGCTGCATCAGCACTGCCATCTGCCTATTCATGCGTGCCATCCAGATGCCGCCTGTCCCCGGCCAGTTCGGCCAAGCTGGCGGAGAACAACACCGAACGTTCGCCGGCCTTGCTGCGCAGCAGCAGCGTCAGCAACGTACCCGCCGCGAAGAACAGAATGCCCAGTACCGTGATCGCCGCGAGCCGGTGGTCGTCCCAGAACAGCATGACGATGAGAACCGTCAGCAGCAGCACACCCATGCCGAAGCAGAACAGCGCCGCCAAAGCGTAAAAGAGCATCTGCGTGAGGCGCAGACGTTCTTCCTGGAACTCGTTTGCCAGCAGTTCAAGCCGAGACGAGACGATGGATGTCAGCGTGGACAGCAACCGCTTGGCCGAGCCCAGCAACCCCGGGCTTGCCTCCGGCATCGCTTAACGTCCGCGCGAAATCAGCATGCCGATGATCAGGCCTGCGCCGGCGGCGATGCCGACCGCCCTCCAGGGATTCTCGTGCACGTATTCGTCAGTCACCCTGGCCGCCTGCTTGGTGCCGGCGACGACAGCCTGCTCGGCGGCGACCAAACGATCCTTGGCGACAGCCAGGTTCTCCTGTATGCGCTCGCGCGCCACGGCAACCTTTTCGCCCGCCTGCCCGGCCGTCGCGCGTAATAACTCCTCGGCATCCCCCACCACCGCGCGCAAGTCCTGCATCAGTTTTTCCTTGCTGACTTCACCTTCCACTGCCATTGTTCTTCTGGTCATGATTAGCTCCTTTGCTTGGGTAATCGATGATGGCGTGCCTCAGGTGAGCCGCGAAGCACGTGACCCTTTTTATTCCAATTACCCGGGAACGTCAATCGGATCAAAAGCTGACTTTACTAACTTTCAGGCGGTACGGCCTTGGTGGAGCTTCCCTCTACTCGGGCATCGGGCAGTTTGTCACTGCATTCAACCAGATCGTTATCGAACCCTATAAAGCAAAAAGCCCAACACGAGGTTGGGCTTTTTGCTTTATAGGAGTCTGACGATGACCTACTTTGGCTCCCACGTAACTTGCTGCGCAAGTTAGTGTCCACCGCAACCCGCTGCTACGCAGCAGGTTGTCACTGCGCTCAAGCAGGTCAAGATTCAAACACCACAAACAACAAAGCCCTCACGAGGAGGGCTTTGTTGTTTGTAAGGAGTCTGACGATGACCTACTTTCACATGCGGATGCACACTATCATTGGCGCGAAGTCGTTTCACTGTCCTGTTCGAGATGGGAAGGAGTGGGGCCAACTTGCTATGGTCGTCAGACATAACTGTTATCAATCG
>JAHJBC010000004.1 GCA_018813765.1 Gammaproteobacteria bacterium
CAACAGCCCAACATGACCGTTTGTAGTTTAGCAGTCCTTCACCTTCTCGCACGATGCACGCAGCGCGACAGAAAACGAAACGGAGAATGGCAATGAACTAGAAAATCAAAACCGGTTGTGAATTTGGGGAAGCCCTTGTAGGGAAGCTAATGCGTTCTGTGCCAAGCAGAAAAAACAGTTCGAGAAGATCAGTGTCACAGAGCAGGACAACAAACCGTTTGTCAGATTGGCGAACGCCAAACTGGAGTTTCGTTGCGTAACAGTTCCGTAGGTCGGTTAGCGCAGCGTAACCCGACTTTTCCTCTTGCTTTGTCGGGTTACGGCCTGCGGCCTAACCCGACCTACGGGAGATATTGGCGGTATACGAGGGCAGGGCATGCGATGAGATACCGGCGTGCATTCGTTGAGGGCGGCTCATTCTTCTTCACGTTGGTGACGGAGATACGGCGGCCGATATTTGCCTCGACGGAGGCGGTGGATGTGTTGCGGTCCGCATTTCGTTCCGTGCGCGCCTCGCGTCCGTTTGCGCTGGATGCGATAGTGGTTTTCCGGATCACTTGCATTGCATCTGGACGTTGCCGCCGGACGATGCGGATTTTGCCATCCGTTGGCGGCTGGTTAAGACGTGGTTCACCAAGCATTGCGATCCCGCGCTGCGTTCCATGCCAAATGCCAGCCAGGCGAGGCGGCGAGAGCAGACGCTGTGGCAGCATCGTTATTGGGAACACATGCTGCGGGACGAGCGGGATTTCGAGAGACATGTGGAGTATGTTCATTACAATCCGGTGAAGCACGGATATGCGAGTTCCCCGATGGCGTGGCCGCATTCCAGTTTTCGGCGTTATGTCGAGGCCGGAATATATGAGGCGGATTGGGGACGGTGTCAGATGGATTTTGAGGGGGTTGGGTTTGAATGAGGTGGGTGTCGGGTTACGCTGCGCTAACCCGACCTACGGGGGGGCCCCTGCTTCGATGAACTGCTCGATATATGCTATTTGCATACAGCATATATTGGAGCCAATGCTCTCTGTGGTTTGTTGCAAACGTACTGAATAAACTGGACTTTCGCATTTCGCGAATTGCGAATTAAATAGATGTGTATCGAGTTTTCTTCGGCTCATTCTCAATTCTTGAATTGAGAATCGCGAACAATAGTTAATTGGGAGGAAATCATGACCAAACAAGTCCAGGAAGCCTACATCGTTGCCGCTACGCGCACACCGGTCGGCAAGGCGCCGCGCGGCATGTTCCGCAACGTCCGGCCCGACGACATGCTGGCGCATGTGCTGAAGAGTGTGCTGGCGCAGGCGCCGTCGCTCGATCCGGCCAGTGTGGGCGATGTGATCGTGGGTTGTGCGATGCCGGAGGCGGAGCAGGGCATGAACGTGGCGCGCATCGCGCTGCTGCTGGCCGGGCTGCCGAATACGGTGCCGGGCATGACCATCAACCGTTTCTGTTCCTCCGGCGTGCAGGCGGTGGCGCTGGCGGCGGACCGCATCCGCCTCGGCGACGCGGACGTGATGATCGCGGCGGGCACCGAGAGCATGAGCATGGTGCCGATGATGGGCAACAAGATCGCGTTCAATCCGGCCATCTTTGAGAACGAGCATGTCGGCATCGCCTACGGCATGGGGCTGACGGCGGAGAAGGTGGCGGAGCGCTGGAAGGTGTCGCGCGAGGCGCAGGATGCCTTCGCCTTGCAAAGCCACCTGCGCGCCATCGCGGCGATCAACAACGGCGAGTTCGACGACGAGATCACGCCTTACACCATCACCGAACACATCGGCGACATGCACAGCCGCGAGGTGACGACGAAGACGCGCGAAGTGAAACAGGACGAAGGCCCGCGCGCGGATTCTTCGCTCGAAGCGCTGGCGAAACTCAAGACGGTGTTTGCTCAGAAAGGCTCGGTGACGGCGGGCAACAGTTCGCAGATGTCAGACGGGGCGGGTGCGGTGCTGCTGTGCAGTGAAGCGGCGCTGAAGCGCTACAACCTCACGCCCATCGGCAAGTTCCTCGGCTTCAGCGTGGCGGGCGTGCCGCCGGAGATCATGGGCATCGGGCCGAAAGAGGCGATCCCGAAGGTGCTGAAGCAGGTGGGCTTAACGCTGAACTACATGGGCTGGATCGAACTGAACGAGGCGTTCGCTGCGCAGTCGCTGGCGGTGATCAACGATGTGGGGCTGAATCCGGAGATCGTGAATCCGCTCGGCGGCGCCATAGCGCTGGGCCATCCGCTGGGGGCGACTGGGGCGATACGTACGGCGACGCTGATGCATGGCTTGCGGCGCAGGAAGCAGAAGTACGGCATGGTGACGATGTGCATCGGGACGGGGATGGGGGCGGCTGGGGTGTTTGAGGCTTTGTAATTCGATTAATCAGTTTCAACGAGACCTCCCTCATCCCCACCCTTCTCCCAGAGGGAGAAGGGCTTTGCATCCCTCTCCCTCCGGGAGAGGGACTGAGGGTGAGGGAAATGCAGTGATGCGAAATTGCTGTCATGTATTTTGGGAAGCACAATATAGGGAGGAGAGGTGGATGAAAAAATCAATGATGATGGTTTGCGTGTTGCTGTTGAGCTGGAACGCCTGTGCACTGGAAGTCGCCGGCGTAAAACTGTCCGATACCGCTCAGGTTGGTTCTGCAAACCTGCAACTGAACGGCGCGGGCATCCGTAGCAGGCTGTTCTTCAAGATCTATGTCGGTGCGCTGTACCTGCCGCAGAAGCAGGCTTCGGCAGAGGTGATCATTGCGGACGAGCGCGAGCATCGCGTGGCTTTGCATATCGTGCGCGAGTTGAGCAGCGAGAAGTTGCTCAATGCCTTTAACGAGGCCATTGCGGCGAACCATACGAAAGAAGAGCTGGCCGCGCTGGACGGGCAGCTCAAGCAGATGGCGCAGATTTTCAATGAGGTGAAGGAAGTGAAGCCGGGCGATGTGGTCGCACTCGACTATATGCCTGCCAGTGGCACACAGATCAGCGTGAATGGAATAGCGCGCGGTACGATAGCCGGAACCGAGTTCAATCGCGCCTTGCTCAGGATATGGCTGGGCGGCAAGCCGGTGCAGGACGACCTCAAGAAAGCGATGCTGGGTGGTTGATTTGACGGATCAGTTTGAACAAAAAGATCACTTCGATGTTGATCATGATTTCATTGCGCACCTGAACGGCGAATGCCTGGAATGGGCGGGGATGGACGGTGAGGCGCTGCATGAGGCTTTGCAGGAACAGGGCGAGGAGTGGTACGACCTGGTGAACGAGCGCTGCCCGCATCTGTTCGCTTCGGCGCCGGTGTTCATCACCGAGTTGCAGTTGCAGCAGATGCAGGCGGTGATTGCGGCGGTGGAGGAGGTGGTTGGAGTGCCGGGGCGGGAGCAAGGCGCTTTCCCTCACCCCCAGCCCCTCTCCCAGGGGGAGAGGGGAGTTGAGTTGGGCG
This sequence comes from Gammaproteobacteria bacterium, assembly GCA_018813765.1. Taxonomy (GTDB): domain Bacteria; phylum Pseudomonadota; class Gammaproteobacteria; order Burkholderiales; family Gallionellaceae; genus Sideroxyarcus. The sequence goes on from JAHJBC010000004.1 coordinate 3,438, forward strand.
TGTTCTACGGCTACGACTTCCACCTGAACGAGCAGGGCACGCACCTGATCGAGGTCAATACCAACGCGGGCGGCGGTTTTCTCAATGCCTTGCTGATCGACAGCCAGCGCGATGCGGGGCTGTATGGCTCAGGTGTCGCCTGTGAGGATATCGAGCAGGTCTTTATCGAGATGTTTCGCAACGAATGGCGTCTGCTGCGCGGCGATGCACCGTTGCAGACCGTCGCCATCGTGGACGAGCAGCCCGGGTCGCAATATCTCTATCCCGAGTTCCTGCTGGCGCAGAAGTTGTTCGAGCGCGGCGGGATCGCGGCATTCATCGCCGATCCTTCCGAGCTGCATGTGCGCGAGGACTCTCTGTACATCGGCGATACGCGCGTCGATCTGGTCTACAACCGCCTGACCGATTTTGCCCTGCACGGGCATGCACATATCCGCACTGCCTGGGAGATGGGACGCGTCGTGCTGACACCGAATCCTGACCATCATGCGCGCTATGCCGACAAGCGCAAGCTGGCGTTTTTCTCCGATCCCGATGGCCTGCGCGCAAAAGATATTTCGCAAGACAGCATCGATGCGCTGTCCAGGGGCGTTCCGCAAACCCGTATCGTGCATGTAGATGAATCCGCGCAATGGTGGGACGAGCGCAAGCAGTGGTTCTTCAAGCCGGTAAGCGGTTATGGCAGCAAGGGGGCTTACCGCGGCGACAAGCTGACCAAACGCGTGTTCGAGGAGATCATGCAGGCGGAGTACATCGCGCAGCGCCTGGCCATGCCGGGCGAGCGCAAGGTGTGCGTTGAGGGCATGGCGCCGCAGATGCTCAAGTACGATGTGCGCTGCTATGTCTACGATGGACGTATACAGCTCATTGCTGCGCGACTTTATCAGGGCCAGACCACCAATTTCCGCACGCCGGGCGGCGGCTTTGCACTGGTGCGTGTGGTCGAGTGAGTCGCCTGATCGGGTATATAGTCCGATATATAGGCCGTTTGGCATATTGCTTTAGTAGGGTTTGAGTCGCAGTATCCATTGCTCGATGTGACGAACCCCTGGTTCGGTGCGGAGTAATCGATGGAAACTGCCTTCATCAATCGCAAATTGCTTCAATTCCATATGTCCGATCTCTCCTTTCGGATAGACAGTGACAATCTCGCAATACGGCTGGAGCAATTGCGCACCCGTATGGCGGCATATCCCACCCTCATCATCAGCCAGGTATTGTTGCAGCCGCTGTTCGTATGGCTGTTCTGGGAGCAAGCTTCGCATACGCAGTTGCTGTTCTGGCTGGCCTGCTCCTACGCGCTGCATACCGCCGAAGTCGTGAACCTGATGCTGCGCCGGGACAAGTTGGGTACGGTGCAGGAGTGTCATGACTGGCATGTGCATTTCACCTTCTTCGCGCTGGCCTCGGGAGCATTGTGGGGCGCGGCGGCGATATTGTTCTTCCCGCCGGATCTGTTCTATCAGGGGCTGTTGATCTGCATCATGCTCGGCCTTGTCGCCGGTGCGGTGACGATGAACCCGGTGCATCCTCCCGCTTCGTTTACCTACCTGTTCGGCATCATGCTGCCGCTGATCGCCAGGGTGCTGGCGGAGGGCGATACCACTCACTTCATTCTTGCGCTGATGCTGGTGTTGTTCATGATCGTGGTGTTGATGGCGGGACGGGTGTTGACCAGGACCTTCATGCTGTCGCTGCAACAGCGCTTCGAGAATCTGGAACTGTTGCAGCAACTGACGGCGAAGGAGGCCGAGACGCAGCAGGCCAGAAAGGAACTGGAGATCGCCAACTTCGAATTGCTGGCGCATGAGTCGAATCTGGCGAAGATGGTCGAGGAGCGCACGGTAGAACTCCTGCAGCGAACCACGGAGAACGAGCAGATCAAGGATACGACCATTCTGGCCTTGTCCTCGCTGGCCGAGACGCGCGACAACGAGACCGGGAACCATATCCGCCGCACGCAGCATTATGTCCGCACGCTGGCGAACCAGTTGCGTTACCACCCGCGCTTCCGCGATTATTTGACGAATGACAATATCGAGATGCTGTTCAAGATCGCGCCGTTGCACGACATCGGCAAGGTCGGCATCCCGGACAGGATATTGCACAAGCCGGGGAAACTGACCGAGGAAGAGTTCGAGATCATGAAGACGCATACCCTGCTCGGCGGGAACGCGATCTCGGGTGCCGGTCAGATGTCGAACATGCGCAACAGCCCGTTCCTGATCGCGGCACGACAGATCGCGATCGGGCATCATGAGAAATGGGATGGCAGCGGGTATCCATTCGCCCTGAGTGAAGAGCACATCCCCATTCCCGCGCGGCTGATGGCGCTGGCGGATGTCTACGACGCCCTGTCCAGCCGCCGCGTATACAAATCCGCGATGCAACACGACGACGTCATGGACATCATCGTCGATGGCAAGGGGAAGCATTTCGATCCCGATGTCGTCGATGCCTTCCTGGCCAGCATCGAGGTATTCCGGGAGATATCCAACAAGTACCGCGACGACGATTTTCTGCCGCTGAGTGAAGAGTGGCGGCGCAGGGCAGGTGTGCCTGAACAGCGGATTGCCTGAACCTTCGTCAGGCATGTGCCAGTTGCGTGTCAGCGCTCTTCGCTGCCGAAGGTCTCGTCCGTGTCACTCCACTTCGCTGAATTTCTGCACGGTATAGCGCGAGAGTCTGATGTCGTCCGACCAGAAGTCTTCCGGCAATCCCGCTTTCACTTTCAGTTCTTCGACAAAGGTTTGCGGGTCGGGCAGTTGCGCCCACACCTGCGGCAGGTAGGTGGCGCGGTGGGGGCCGTATTCCAGTATCACGCCGTCGCTGCCGCGATGCAGTTGCGCCAGCGCGTCGGCCTCGCTGGTGAAGCGGATCGGTTCGGGCGTGCCAAGCACGGAGACTTCGATGGCGGTGTCGGCGAACTCCAGCTCGTTGAGCGGCATGAAGCGCGGATCGCGGAATGCGGCGGCGACCGCATTGTGGCGCACGTCATCGACGAGCGGTCGGTGCGCTTCCAGGCTGCCGATGCAACCGCGCAGGCGCCCGTCCAGCATCAGCGTGACGAAGGTCGCGCCGGGTTCTTCCAGCCATGCGGTCTTCGGATAATCGTGCGAGTCGAAACCGAGTTCCCTGCCGATGGCCGCACGTGCCAGATGCAGCAGCACTTTTCCCTTTTCAGTGTCGAGCATGGTCATTCTCCCCGGTAAAAGCGAACGCGGCATATCCCACTACCTGATCATGAGACCCGGCCGTGTCGCCGGAGTTGCGCAGGTCGAGCAGGTGCGGGGTGAGATGGTGTTTGTGGGCCAGCAGGATCAGGCCGCTGATCGGTGTGCCGCCGCAGGCTTGGTCGTGGGCGACGGGCTGGCGCAGCATGATGATGTCGTCGGCGGTCTTGCCGTCGATGAGTTGCGCGGTCCTGTAGGGCAGGTAATGCGACAGGTCGGAGCTGACGACGATCAGCGTCTCCGGGCCGCCCCAGACCGTCTCCAGCACTTCCGCGACCTCTTGCGGCGTCGCCATGCCGACGGCCAGCGGCAGCAGGGTAAAGTCGCCCAATACGCTTTGCAGGAAGGGTAGTTGTACCTCCAGCGAGTGTTCTTGCGCGTGTGCGGCGGAACTGACGACGACCTGCGGCAGGTTTGCGATGGATTCCATCGCTTCCCTGTCCAGCGGTACGCGTCCGAGCGGGGTTTCGAAGGCGTCGCAGTCCGGCAGGGCCAGACCCTCTATGGCGACACGGTGGGTGGGGCCGAGCAGTACCACGCGGCGGATGTGCGGCGCGATTTCTTTCAGGGAGGCATAGGCGCTCGCGGCGATGGGGCCGGAATAGACGTAGCCCGCATGCGGCACGATCAATGCCTTGGGCGTCAGTTTGTGCGGGTGCGCCGCAGACAGGAAGTCCCGGATCTCGTGTTCAAGCAGCCGGGGTTCTTCCGGGTAGAACATGCCTGCGACGGCGGCTGGGCGGACTGTGAGCATGACAGACTCCCTTCCTGACTATACGAAACCAAGATTGGGGTGCGTCCGCCGGAATCAATCGGGCGGGGTGCTACCCCAGCAGATGTTTCACCATCTCGCGCTCGCCGCTCAGTTCAGTGTAATTGGCCATCATGTGTTTGCGGCCCAGTTCGCTGATCTCCAGCCCTTGCACGATCTGGTATTGCCCGTTGCGACAAGTGACCGGGAAGCCGTAGATGACGCCTTCCGGGATGCCGTAGCTGCCGTCCGACGGCACGCTCATGGTGACCCAGTCGTTCGCGGGCGAACCCAGCACCCATTCGCGTACATGGCCGATGGCGGCATTGGCGGCGCTGGCCGCGCTCGACAGGCCGCGTGTCTCGATCACTGCGGTACCGCGCTTCTGCACGGTGGGGATGAAGTAGCTCTCTATCCAGTCGTGGTCCTTCAGCATGTCCAATGCCTTGCGCCCGCCTATCAGGGCATGGTTGAGGTCGGGATACTGCGTGCCGGAGTGGTTGCCCCACACTACCATGCGGGTGATTTCGCTGATCGGCTGCGCCAGTTTGCTTGCGACCTGTGCGATGGCGCGGTTGTGGTCCAGGCGCATCATGGAGGTGAAATTGCGCGGATCGAGATCGGGCGCGTTCTTCATGGTGATCAGCGCATTGGTGTTGGCCGGGTTGCCGACCACCAGCACTTTCACATGGCGTGCAGCGACCTCGTTGAGGATGCGCCCCTGTTCGGAGAAGATCGCCCCGTTCGCCTCCATCAGGTCCTTGCGCTCCATCCCCTTGCTGCGCGGACGCGCACCAACCATCATCACCACCTCGGCATCGCGGAAGGCGACCCGGGCGTCGTCGGTGATGATGACCTGGTGCAGATTGGGGAAAGCGCAGTCTTCCAGTTCCATCGCCACGCCGCGCAATGTCTGTTGCGACGGAGTGATGTCCAGCAGTTGCAGGATGACGGGCTGATCGCGGCCAAGCATGTCGCCGCTGGCTATGCGGAACAGCAGTGCATAACCGATCTGTCCGGCAGCGCCGGTCACTGCGACGCGAATGGGGGATTTACTCATAACGTCCTCTGAATAGTAATTATGTTTTCGACGTCCGGCACGTTGGGTCGCACCGAAATGGAGCGGGGATGATAGTCGGTAATATGGTCGGGTGTAAACCTGTCGGCAGGATGGACATGCAGCCTGAAACAGGTTAATCGCGGCGAATACCGATGGAGCTTGAAGCGGTGCGGACAGGTCGCGTAGAATACCCGCGATGTTGTTGGGCGGATTGGCTATATCGCCGAATCGAAGCGCATCCCGGCGCTGGTGTTCCATAACTAAAGTACAGGGGTGGCAGTATTTTCTGAAGTTTCTTGTAAGCAGGCTCAATAAGGGGAGGCGCAATGACCGGCAGCAAGCAGTTCATATTCGAATTCGAAAAGGGTGATGGCAAGAACAAGATGCTGCTGGGCGGAAAGGGCGCCAACCTGTGCGAGATGACACAGATCGGCCTGAACGTCCCGCCCGGTTTCACCATCACCACCGATGCCTGCAATGCCTATCTGGAAAAGAACCAGTTGCCCGATGGCTTGATGGACGACATCAAGGCGCACATGAAGTCGCTGGAGAAGAAGACCGGCAAGGGCTTCGGCAGCAAGGACAATCCGCTGCTCGTGTCGGTGCGTTCCGGTTCTTCCATGTCCATGCCGGGCATGATGGACACCATCCTCAACCTCGGCCTCAACGAGACTTCGCTCAAGGGGCTGATCAAGCAGACATCCAACGAGCGTTTCGCCTACGATGCCTATCGCCGCTTCATCCAGCTGTTCGGCAAGATCGCGCTCAACATCAGCGACGAGCATTTCGACGAACACATGGCCGCGATCAAGCGCAAGTACGGCGCGCCGCAGGACGTCGACCTCAAGACGGAGCATCTCAAGGAATTGGCAGAAGAATTCCTGAAGATCGTGCAGAACCACAGCGGCAAGCCGTTCCCGCAGGACCCCTATGAACAACTGGAGATCGCGGTGGGCGCGGTGTTCCGCTCATGGATGGGCAAGCGCGCGGTGGATTACCGCAGGCAGTTCCGGATCACCAAAGACCAGGCCAGCGGAACAGCGGTCAACATCTGCACCATGGTGTTCGGCAACATGGGCAATGACTCCGGCACCGGCGTGGGTTTCACGCGCAACCCCGGCACCGGCGAGAACCTGATCTACGGCGAATACCTGACCAACGCGCAGGGCGAGGATGTGGTGGCGGGTATCCGCACCCCCAAGGCCATCGCCGAGATGGAAAAGGAGATGCCCGAGATCTATCGCCAGCTCATCACGCTGCACAACCGTCTGGAGTCGCATTACCACGAGGTGCAGGACTTCGAATTCACCATCGAGAAGGGCACCCTGTATTGCCTGCAAACGCGCAACGGCAAGATGAATGCGCGCGGCATGGTGCGTACTTCGGTGGAGATGTTCCACGAGGGATTGATCTCCAAGGAACGTGCACTGATGCGTGTCGAGCCCGCGATCCTGGAACAACTGCTGGTGCCGCAACTGGCGCCCAACTTCCACGGCAAGTCGCTGGCGCAGGGCCTGCCTGCCTCTCCCGGCGCCGCTTCCGGCAAGATCGTGTTCGATGCGGACACCGCCGAAGCACGCGGCCGTGCCGGCGAGAAGATCATCCTGGTGCGCGAAGAGACCAAGCCGGAGGATATCCACGGCTTCTTCCAGGCACAGGGCATCCTGACCAGTCGCGGCGGCAAGACCTCGCACGCCGCCGTGGTGGCGCGCGGCATGGGCAAGCCCTGCGTCTCCGGTTGCGAAGCCATTGTCATCAACGACGTGCTGCGCAGCGCGCAGATCGGCGATACCACGCTGCATGAAGGCGACATCGTCACCATCGACGGCGGCACCGGCCATGTTTATGCGGGCGAAGTGCCGACGGTGGAGCCGGAATTCTCAGAAGAATTGGTCACGCTGCTGGCCTGGGCGGACGAAATCTCCCGTCTCAAGGTGATGGCGAATGCCGATACTCCCAACGACGCTCTGCGCGCGCGCGAATTCGGCGCCATGGGTATTGGCCTGTGCCGCACCGAGCGCATGTTCAATAGCACCGACCGCCTGCCCATCGTGCAGGAAATGATCCTGGCCGAGACTGTGGAAGAACGCCAGTCCGCACTGGATCGCCTGTTGCCGATACAGCGCGCCGACTTCAAGGGCATCTTCAAGGCCATGAAGGGCCTGCCCGTCACCGTGCGCCTGCTCGACCCGCCGATGCACGAGTTCCTGCCTACGGCCGCGCAACTCGAGCTGGAGATCGCCCACCTGCACCAGTTGAGCGACACCATCAAGGGCCTGGAAGAATTGCCGGATACGCTCAAGATGCTCAACCCCAAGCTGTATCAGCAATATGCCGACGGCCTGACTAAGCTCATGGGCGGACTGGGCGACTTCAAGGAATCGCATCTGGAAGACGACGTGATACACAAGAAGGAGATCGTGCTGAAGAAGGTGCGCGCCCTGTCCGAAGTCAACCCGATGCTGGGTCACCGCGGCGTGCGCTTGGGTATCACCTATCCCGAGATCTATTCCATGCAGATCCGTGCCGTGCTCGAAGCCGCAGCACTGTGCGCCAAGGAGGGGATCGAGATATACCCCGAGATCATGGTGCCGCAGGTGGCGACCGTTGAGGAGCTCAAGCGCATCCACAGTTATGTGGAACGCATCCATGCGGAAGTGAATGCGACGCACGGCATCGACGTGCAGTTCAAGTTCGGCTCCATGCTGGAAGTCGTGCGTGCCTGCATGCGCGCCCACCGCATGGCGGAGACCGCACAGTTCTTCTCGTTCGGCACCAACGACCTTACCCAAGCCACGTTCTCGTTCAGCCGCGAGGATGCGGAAAACAAATTCCTGCCTGCCTATAACGAAACGGGCATCCTGGAAGACAATCCGTTCGAAGTGCTGGACATCAAGGGCGTGGGGCAACTGATGAAGCTGGCGGTCGGCAAGGGTCGCGCCACCAACCCGGACCTGAAAGTCGGCATCTGCGGCGAACATGGCGGCCACCCCGGCTCCATCCACTTCTGCCACCATATCGGCCTCAACTACGTCTCCTGCTCCGGTCCGCGCGTGCCTATCGCACGCCTGGCGGCGGCACAGGCCAAATTGACGGAAGCCAACTACCAGGAACCGGTCTGATCTGGTTATGCATGCGAAATAACGCTGTATCCAGAGTCAACTGATGAAACACGCTCCGTTTGGGAGCGTGTTTCATTTTGGAGAACTGAATGAAACGTCGAATTTTCTGACTGTGCCTGATCGCTTGCACGCAACAACCAATACGCTTTATATCGACGCCGGGGTCGGAACCGTTCACGCATGCCTTTACGAAGGCGACGGTAACCTGGTGCGGGAACTTGCTTTCAGCGCCAGCGGCGATTTACAGCAGACACTCGCCGCTCATGGCATAAACGCACTGTGCCGCGATGCTGCGGTCTACATCACCGGCAAGCTGCGCGATGTGATCCACACGACCCTGGGGAGAGGAGAGCGTATCCTGCCCTCCGCTGCATTGTGGTCGGCGGCGCAGGGCCTGGCGCAACTATCCGCCAGCGATGAGAACCTGGCTGTAGTGGAGCTTTCCGCCTCAGGCTATATGGTGATCGGGGTCAAGCCCGACGGAACGCTGCGCGACGATACGCTGCACGTCAATCCGCGTTGCGGCGCCGGCTCCGGGATCAATCTTGACCGGGTGTTGCAGAAGCTGGGCATCGCGCGCGAATCGGTGGACGGCCTGCTGGCTGCTTATCTGGGCGAAGAGAACGCCGCTCGCCGCGCCGCAGTCAACGTGCGCGCCGACCGCTGCGGCGTGTTTGCTTCTTCCGCCACCATCTCCGACAAGAATCAGGGCATCCCGCTCGACTTCGCCCTTGCTGTCACGCTCAAGTCGGAAGTGCTGAAAGCATGCAAGAAGCTGCCTTCCGGCTTCGATACGGTGTGGCTCACCGGTCGCATCTTCGCCTGGCAGTTTGCGCGAGACTGCGCCGCCGACCACTTCCGCACCTTGGAGGTGAGGCAGCTTCATTTCGACGATGCGCAGCGCCTGTCTATTGACGGCATGCGCCGCCTGGTCGGCAGCATAGGCGCAGGGCGCTTCAGTCAGGCCGAGGAACGCGTGCGTCGCAGCGAAAAGCTGGTGGAGCATCCGGGCTTTGCGGCGCTGCATGAAAGTCTTGTCGCGCGTCAGTTGTATCACCGCTTGCCCGCCGCCCCCGTATCCATCCCCGGAACCGCCATGCCGCTGCTGCTCGGGCTCGACGTGGGTTCCACCATGGCCAAGCTGATCGTCAGCGATGCGAAAGGCGAGCAAGTGGTATTCCGTGGTGCCTATAGCAACGCGGGCGACACCATCTCCACCATCAAGGCCATCTTCAGCGACCTGGAGGCAAGACTGGGCCCGGAACTCAGCGTGGTGCAGATCGGCATCACCGGTAGTGCCCGTTATCAGGTACAGCAATCGCTCAGTCGAATCTATCCGCAACTGGCCGACCGGGTGGTCGTGCTGGTGGAGAATTACGCCCACGCTCGCGGCTCGGTGGGATACGCGCGCGAGCACATAGAACGGCTCAAGGCGGCGGGGGTCACCGGCATCAATGAGGAATTGTGCGTGCTGGTGGATATCGGTGGCGAGGACACCAAGGTCTCCACCATCGCGCTCGGCAAGGCAGAATTGTTCGACAATGCCATGAACGTCAAATGCTCCGCCGGAACCGGCAGCCTGATGGATACGCTGGCCGCGCTGTTCGGTTTGCCGAGTATCGCGGACGCCTGCGCCGAGGGCTATGCGGCTCCGCGCGGCTATGCCATCAACGCCACCTGTGCCGTGTTCCTGATGGAGAATGCACGCAAGCTGCAGGCGGAAGGTTGTCCGCGCGACGAGATCATCGCCTCGGCCAACTGGGCCATCGTCGACAACATGGCGCACAGTCTGTGGAAGCAATTGCAGTTGCCGCCCAATACGGTCGTGCTGCTGCACGGGCAGACCATGCTGAGCGAACCGTTGCCGCTGGCAGTGACCGAACGGCTGCAACAGTTCGTCGGCGGGCCGGTGTACGCTCTGGTGCCTCCCGATCCCGGTCACCGCGCCTGCTTCGGTCTGATCCGCACTCTGGCCGAACAGCGGCTGTCCGGCGGCATCAGCATCCGGCTGCACGACTTCATCGACCGCCGCTACGAAAAACGCATCATTCAGTGTAAGGGAGCCGCCTGCGGCGACAAGGATGCGCGCTGCAACCGCAGCCACCTCTCCGGCCATGGCGAAGACACGCGCCGCTTCAGCTTCACGCTGGGTGGCTGCACCGCCATCAACGAGATGCTGGCCAGGAAAGGGCCGAAACAGGCGGCGGTCGAAGACAGCTACAAGGCGGTCTGGGAGTTCATCGACCGGCATCACCCGCACTCGGATGCCCCCAACCGACTGGTGATCCCGCGCAGCTTCACGGTCTCGGAGTGGGCTTATCTGTTCGCCCATCTGTTCGAAGGGCTGGGCGTGCCGGTGCACGTGGACAATGTGCGCGAGAGCGATGTGATCGAAGCGCAACCGCATTTCCACATTGACACCTGCGCGCCGCACATCGGCGCGGTGGGCCAGTACCGCCGCCTTGCCGCTGCGCCTCACGGCATGATCCTGGCGCCGCAGCTCAAATTCCTGCCGGTCAAGGGTGGCAGCCTGGGGCGCACCTGCACCATCAACCAGGGCGGCGTGGCGGTGGCCAAGACGCTGGCGGAATCCGCTTTCCCGGATGCACGCATCCATCTTTTTTTCGTCGACCTGAAGAAACTGGAAGCGAATCACCTCGCCGCCCAGCTCTTTCCGCGTCTGGCGCCGGTCTTCGCCCACTACGCCATCGACCTCACGGAACCAGAACTGCGCAAGCGGCTGCGCGACGCGATCAAAGCGCAGGCCAAGCTGCGCCGCGACGCCGGGGACTATGCCGCCGAAATGGCGGAAAAGGCCCTGGCCGAGGGACGCCAGGTGGCGCTAGTGATCGGCCGCGAATACATTCTCACCCCTGGCATCTACGACAGCCACGTTGGCCGCCTGCTGCGCGACCAGGGGATGGCGGCGATCCCCGGATACCTGCTCGATGCCGAACTGGCTCCCCAGTTCGACCACCTGTACTGGCGCAACCCGCACCTGATCGCCACCCTGGCCGATGCGGCCGCGCGCCGCACCCTGCATACCATCGTCGGCCATCCGCGCCTGCGCGAACTGTTCCGGCGTATCGAATGCGACAGCGAAGCGCTGCTGCCGGTGGTGCAGGTCTCCACTTTCCTGTGCGGACCGGACAGCGTCACCACTCCGCTGGTCGCAGAACTGACCCGGCAGCGACCCTATCTGCTGATCCAATCCGACGCGGCAATCAAGGAACTGGCGCATCTGGAGAATCGCATGAACACCTATGTGCGCCAGTTGGGCAGCGGACTGCATCAGGAACTGCTTGCCGGTCAAGACGCCGCCTTCGATATCAAGGTGCTGAATGAACTGGTCAACGGCGAGGCCATAGATCCGGCGCGCGATGTGATCTATTTCCCCACCATGGGCGACAACCGCCCGGTCACCGCCGTGATGCGCGCCGCCGGCTATACCTGCATCGACAATTACGACGATGCCAGTTACGACTTGCAGGCGCTGATCGTCGCGGGGCGCGAGTTCGCCGGAGACTCGGTATGCGCGCCGTTGGCCGCCGTCTATGGCGACGTGCTTGGTGCAGTAGCGGATTTCAAACGCCGCCGTGCCACTGCCGATCCGCTGGTGGCGGGCAAACAGCGGGTGCTGATCTTCAACAACAAGGGGCTGGGCCCCTGTCGGCAGGGACAGTACGTGGAGACGCACAAGATCTTCGTCGACCGGATGCAGCGTCAGGGCGGACTGGGCGAGGAGGCGATGCTGCGCTTCCTGGTGGGCCACGAGACCAAGGCCTTCGACTTCGGCCTGCCGCGCTGGGCTTTGCTGCGCGGCATTCAGGGTGTGGTGTTGCAGGGGGTGCTGTACCAGTTGCTGTTCGACCTCGGCGCCACTTGCCGCGACTACGACGAATACCAGCGTTTCCTCGCAGAATTCCGCGAACTGAAAGCGGAGCTATACGCCATCATCGAACAGAAGCTGAAACCGACGGCGCGCGGGAAATGGCTGGCAAAACGCTTTGGCAGCATCCCGCTGCTGGGCATGGCGGTGAACTATTTTGCCTACCGCTTCCATGCCCGCGACCTGCAACTGCCGCTGCGCCGCTTCGCAGCCCGCTGGCGCCGTCCGGCAACAGGCGGGGAGATCGCCGTTTACGTCGAAGGCGAGGTCTACATGCGCGTCAGCCAGGTCGAGGAGTTGTTCCGCACTTTGATCGCGACGCTCGGCTTCAGCAAGTTTCGCCTCGCCCACAGCCCGGCCTGGTGCTTCCTCGATTACAAGCTGGCGGGCATGATGATGCGCGCTGCCGAAGCGATAGACGAGGCAAAACGCCAGTTGGCCAGCACCAATCCGGCACAACCGCGCCCGGCATTGCGCCGTCATTTGTGGAAGAAGAGGCGTCGCCTCGCGGCACTTACCGCCGTCCAATGGTCGTTGCGTCACCTGCTGGCTGCACCTCTCTACCGCGCCGCCGGAGTCAAATTACCCGCCTCCATGCCGCAGGTGTTGAAGGTTGCCAAGGAAGTGATTCCCACGCAACGTCCCGGCGGCGAACTGGTTCCCTATGTGGGCGAAGCGCTGCTCAAACTGCGCGAAGGCTATGATCTGGTGCTCAATGTCGCGCCGGAAGGATGCATGGTGTCTTCTCTGGGCGAGGTGATTACCCCAGGCATCACCCGCGTTGCACCTGAAACTGGAGGCCGCATCCAGCACCTTTTCTCACAGCAGGGCGATGTGGATGCCGAACTGCTCGCCTTGGCGCTGCTCAAGACGGTCGGTCCGGAGCGTTATTACCGCACCGCCTGCTAACCGGAAACAACGAGTTCAGTAGCAGAATGTCGAAAAATGCAAAGAGGGGTGCGGAAACGCACCCCTCTTCGTTTGATGCTTCGTTGCGGGCTTTACTCGGTGCCCTGGATCTCGACCAGCGTCTCGTCCGGAGCCACACTGTCGCCTTTTTTGACGTGGACGCCGATTACCACGCCGCTGATGGGCGCCTGGATCTCGTTCTCCATCTTCATCGCTTCGATGACCAGCACGCCGTCGCCTGCCTCGACCTCGTCACCGACCTCGACTTTGACGTCGACGATTGTGCCGGGCATGGCGGTGACCACGCAGCCTTCGTGCGAAGGTTGCGGGCGACCGACGCCGCTGGCAGAGGCTGCTGGCTTCTTCCTGCCGGTGCCGCTGCCGCCGGTGACCTCGATCTCGTTCAGCGTCTCGACCATGACTTCTTCCGAGATGCCGTCTATGGAAACGTAGAAGGGACGCTTCGCCTCGCCGTGGTGGCCGCTACCGGTGAGGTTGATGTGGTAGGTTTCACCATGCAGGGTCACCTTGAACTCGTTGGGCGCATAACGTTCGGTGGAGGTCGTCACGGCATCCTTCGACAGCAGCGGCTCGGGTTGCAGGGTGTTGGCATTGCGTTCCTGCAGGAAGGTCTTGGCAATCTCCGGGAACATGGCGAAGGTCAGCACATCCTCCTCGCTCTTGGCGAAGGTCTCGCACTGGATGGCGAGTTTGTTCATCTCGGGTTCTAGCAGGTCGGCCGGGCGGCAGGTCACGACCTCGGCATCGCCGACCGCCATCTTCCTGACCTGCTCGTTGACCTTACCCGGCGCCTTGCCGTAGTGGCCGAGCAGGTAGTTCTTGACCTCGTTGGTGACTGACTTGTAGCGCGCGCCGGTCAGCACGTTCATCACGGCCTGGGTGCCGACGATCTGCGAAGTCGGCGTCACCAGCGGCGGGTAGCCCAGATCCTCGCGCACGCGCGGGATCTCGGCCAGCACTTCGTTCATGCGGTTGAGCGCGCCGGACTCCTTGAGCTGGCTGGACAGGTTGGAGATCATGCCGCCGGGCACCTGGTTGACCAGCACGCGCGTGTCCACGCCGGTAAAGGCGCTCTCGTACTGCCAGTATTTCTGCCGCACCTCGTAGAAATAGGCGGTGACTTCCTGGATCGCGGCCAGATCGAGTTCGGTGTCGTACGGTGTGCCCCGTAAAGCGGCGACGATGCTCTCGGTCGAAGAATGGCTGGCGCCTTCGCCGAACGAGGAATTGCAAGTGTCGAGAATGGTGGCGCCGGCTTCCACCGCCTTCAGGAAGGTCATGGCCGACAGGCCTGAGGTCGCATGGCTGTGCAGGTGGATGGGCAGGCCGACGGCGGCGCGCATCGCCTTGACCAGTTCGAACGCAGAGTAGGGGGTGAGCAGGCCGGCCATGTCCTTGATGCAGATGGTGTCGCAGCCCATGGCTTCCAGCTCGCGTGCCTGCGCGACGAATTGCGGGATGTCATGCACCGGGCTGGTGGTGTAGCTGATGCAACCCTCGGCATGTTTGCCGGATTTCTTGACCGCCTCAACGGAGACCTTGATGTTGCGCAGATCGTTCATCGCGTCGAACACGCGGAACACGTCGATGCCGTTGTCGGCCGACTTCTGCACGAAGGCGCGCACCACGTCGTCTGAATAATGGCGGTAGCCGAGCAGGTTCTGTCCGCGCAACAGCATCTGGATGCGTGTGTTCGGCAGGGCTTTACGCAGCTTCTTGAGGCGCTCCCACGGGTCTTCCTTGAGGAAACGCACGCAGGAATCGAAGGTGGCGCCGCCCCAGGCTTCCAGCGACCAGAAGCCGATGCTGTCCAGCTTGTGACAGATGGGAAGCATGTCGTCGGTGCGCATGCGGGTAGCGATCAGGGATTGATGACCGTCGCGCAGGACCAGTTCGGAGATGAGGGTTTTTGCCATGGTATCGACTTGAAAAAGATTGAGATTAGATTCCTTCGTGCGCCGCGATAGCTGCCGCGATGGCCGCTGCCCGCAGTTCCGGCGGTGTCTTGGTGGTGTATTCGAGCAGTTCCGGATGGGCTTCCACGAAACCGGTGTTGAAGTCCGCATTCCTGAAATCGGGATGCTTGAGGATCTCCTGATAGTAGGGGATGGTCGTCTTGACGCCATAGATCGCCATGTCGTCGAGCGCGCGGCGGCCGCGTTCGATGACGCTTTCCCAATTCAGCGCCCACACCGTGAGCTTGGCGCACATGGAATCGAAGTAGGGCGGGATGGTGTAACCGCTGAACATGGCCGCGTCGATGCGCACGCCAGGGCCGCCAGGTGCGTAATAACGCGTGATCTTGCCGTAGCTGGGCAGGAAGTTGTTCTTGGGGTCCTCGGCATTGATGCGGAATTCCATGGCATAGCCGCGGAACGCAACATCCTCCTGCTTGTACTGGAGTTCCAGTCCTGCGGCGATACGGATCTGCTCCTGCACGATGTCGATGCCGGTGATGGTCTCGGTCACGGTATGCTCGACCTGTACGCGCGTGTTCATCTCCATGAAGTAGAAGCTGTCGTCATGGTCTAGCAGGAACTCCACCGTGCCGGCATTCTCGTAGTCCACGGCCTTGGCCGCCTTGACGGCGAGGTTGCCGATGTATTCGCGCTGCGACTGGGTGAGCTGGGGCGAAGGGGCGATCTCGATCAGTTTCTGGTTGCGGCGTTGGATGGAGCAATCGCGCTCGAACAGGTGGATCACGTTGCCATGGCTGTCGCCCAGGATCTGCACCTCGATGTGGCGCGGGTTGACCACGCATTTTTCCAGGAACACTTCGGGTTTGCCGAAGGCCTTGCTGGCTTCGGAGATCACGCGCTCGTAGTTGCCGAGCAGGTCTTTCTCGTTGTCGCAACGGCGGATGCCGCGCCCGCCGCCGCCGTTGGTGGCCTTGAGCATGACGGGGTAGCCGATCTTGCCGGCCACCACGCATGCTTCCTTGACATCGGCGAGATTGCCTTCGCTGCCGGGGACGCAGGGGATGCCAGCCGCGATCATGGCGTGGCGCGCCTGCACCTTGTCGCCCATCTGCTGGATCACATCCGTGCTCGGGCCGATGAACTTGATACCGCGGCGCGCGCAGATATCGGGCAGTTCCGCATTCTCGGAAAGGAAGCCGTAACCGGGATGCAGCGCGTCGCAGCCGGACAGGGCGGCGATATTGACGATGTTGTGCGCGTTCAGGTAACCGGCGACCGGTTCGGACCCAACGTGGTAGGCCTCGTCTGCTTTCTTGACGTGCAGGGCGTGGCGATCGGCATCTGTATAGATGGCGACCGACTTGATGCCCATCTCGGAACAGGCACGCACGATGCGGACGGCTATCTCACCACGGTTGGCGACAAGTATTTTCTTTATCACGAATTTTCCTAAATCCGGCTGAGTAATATCTGGCTTACATGTTCTGCGACATGTTTGGCGGCATTATAAGCGGTATCGCCCTGCCGCGATTGGGGTATGTTGCCGGCAGACGTGTTTTTCACACGTCTGCCTTGATTTGCAGCCCTGATAATGCCCGGGAGCTACGCTTTCAACGCCACAAAGACCTCTTCCAGCATCTTCTTGGCGTCGCCGAACAGCATGCGGTTGTTTTCCTTGTAGAACAGCGGATTGTCCACACCCGCATAACCGGAGGCCATGCTGCGCTTCATCACGATGGACGTCCTGGCCTTCCACACTTCCAGCACCGGCATACCGGCGATGGGGCTGCCCGGATCATCCTGCGCTGCGGGGTTCACGATGTCGTTGGCGCCGATCACCATGGAAACATCGGTATCCGGGAAGTCCTCGTTGAGCTCGTCCATCTCCATCACGATGTCGTAAGGCACCTTGGCCTCGGCCAGCAGCACGTTCATGTGGCCGGGCATGCGGCCGGCAACCGGGTGGATGCCGAAGCGCACGTTGACGCCTTTCTCGCGCAATAGCTGGGTGATCTCGTACACCGTATGTTGTGCCTGTGCCACTGCCATGCCGTAGCCGGGAACAATGATCACGTTCTTGGCCTCGCGCAGCAGCTCGGCCGTCTCCGCCGCACTGATGGACACCACTTCGCCCGCCGGTTGCGCATCGCCGCTGGCAGCAGCAGGCGTGCCGCCGCCGGTGCCGAAGCCGCCCGCGATGACGCTGATGAAGTTGCGGTTCATCGCGCGGCACATGATGTAGGACAGGATCGCACCGCTGGAACCCACCAGCGCGCCGGTGACGATCAGCAGGTCGTTGTTGAGCATGAAGCCGGTCGCCGCGGCCGCCCAGCCGGAATAGCTGTTGAGCATGGACACCACCACCGGCATATCGGCGCCGCCGATGGCCATCACCATGTGGATGCCGAACAGCAGGGCGATCACGGTCATCACGATCAGCGGAAGCATGCCGTCGTTGATCGACTCTGCATGCAGGAAGGACCCGGCGAACCAGATGACGATCAGCAGGCCAGCCAGATTCAACAGATGGCGTCCAGGCAACAGCAAGGGTTTTCCGCCGATCTTGCCGGACAGCTTGCCGAAAGCGATGACGGAACCGGAGAAGGTCACCGCACCGATCAGGATGCCGATGTAGATCTCCATCTCGTGGATCGCCTTCTCGGCACCTTCCAGTTGGATCGATGTGTCGATGTAGTTGGCGTAGCCGACCAGGCAGGCGGCCAGGCCGACCAGGCTGTGCATCAGTGCGACCAGTTCAGGCATCTGGGTCATCTGCACCTTTTTCGCGGCGTACAGGCCGACGGCGGCACCGACCACCATCGCCCCGATGATCCAGGGGATGCCGGCCATGGTGACGCGCGGGCCAAATACCGTAGCCAGCACGGCGATGGTCATGCCGATCATGCCGTAGAGGTTGCCGCGGCGCGAAGACTCGGGATGCGAGAGTCCGCCCAGGCTGAGGATAAAGAGGATGGTTGCACCAATGTACGAAACAGTTGCGAGGCTTGCAGTCATCATGATCTATCCTTATTTGCGGAACATCGACAGCATGCGTCGAGTGACGGCGAAACCGCCGAACATATTCACCGTGGTGAGCGCGATGGCGGCCACAGCCAGCCAGCGTATCCAGCCGTCGGGACGGTCGAAACCTTCCGTCAGCGGCGGCGCGATCTGCACCAGCGCGCCGATGGCGATGATGCTGGAGATCGCGTTGGTCACGCTCATCAGCGGCGTGTGCAGGGCGGGGGTGACGTTCCACACCACCATGTAGCCGACGAAGCAGGCGAGCACGAACACGGTGAAGTGGCCGAGGAAGGCCGCCGGGGCATAGGCGCCGAGGAGCAGGAACAGCAGCGCGGCGATGCCGAATATCGCCGCCGTCTTGCCGGCGGAAGCCGGAGCTCCGCCGCCGCCATGACCGTGCGCGGGTGCGGCAGCCGGTTTCGCAGCGGCAGGTTTTGCCGCAGCCGCCGGCAATTTCGGTGCAGGTGCAGGCCAGGTGATCGCGCCATCCTTGATTACCGTCAGGCCGCGAATGGCGTCGTCTTCCATGTTGACGTTGATGTTGCCGTCCTTGGTCTTGCACAACTCTTCGGTCAGACGGAACAGGTTGGTTCCATACAGGGTGGAAGATTGCTTGGCCAGACGACTGTTCAGATCGGTGTAACCGACGATGGTCACGCCATGTTTCACCACGGCTTTACCTGGCTCGGTCAACTCGCAGTTGCCGCCGCGCTCGGCCGCCATGTCGACGATGACGCTGCCCGGCTTCATGCTTTGCACCATCTCGGCGGTGATCAGTCTTGGCGCGGGCTTGCCCGGGATCAATGCGGTGGTGATGATGATGTCCACTTCCTTCGCCTGCTTCGCATACATCTCGCGCTGTGCCTGCTGGAAGCCTTCGCTCATCACCTTGGCATAACCGCCGCCGCCGCCGCCTTCTTCCTCGTAATCAACTTTGACAAATTCGCCGCCGAGCGACTTGACCTGGTCGGCCACTTCGGCACGCGTGTCGTTGGCGCGCACGATGGCGCCCAGACCTGCCGCCGTACCGATGGCAGCCAGACCGGCCACGCCGGCACCGGCGATAAAGACCTTGGCCGGGGGAACCTTGCCCGCAGCCGTGATCTGACCGTTGAAGAAGCGGCCGAAAGCGTTGGCAGCCTCGATGACGGCACGG
The DNA here is from genome assembly GCA_018813765.1 of Gammaproteobacteria bacterium. Taxonomy (GTDB): domain Bacteria; phylum Pseudomonadota; class Gammaproteobacteria; order Burkholderiales; family Gallionellaceae; genus Sideroxyarcus. Next base: position 22,522 of record JAHJBC010000004.1, read on the forward strand.
TAACCGGCGACGCCGGCCTGCGAGGTCAGCGCATCCATCTTCTGGGCGCGGCTCAGCATGCGTGGCAGACAGTCGATGGCCAACACGGTCGCCTTCTTCGCCGCCAGTTGTTGCATCAATTCCGGATTCTGCGCGGGCCAGATGAAGCCGATCAAATGGCCGCCTTCGCGCAGCAGGACGACTTCTTCCATCGTCGGTACGCTGACCTTGAAAACGATGTCGGATGCAGACCACAACTTGGCCGCTCCGTTAATGATCTCCGCCCCCGCAGCGCGGTAGGCATCGTCACTGCAATTCGCCGCATCCCCGGCGCCGGATTCGACTGCTACCTTGAAGCCCAGTTTGACGAGCTTCTCGACGACTTCCGGCACAGTCGCAACGCGCTTTTCCCCAGCGGCTATTTCCCGCGGAACTCCTATCATTAATGACATGTAGTTTTCCGTTTCTATTAAATTGTTCTTGATCGAATCACCCGGTTTTACGCGCCGCAAAACTGCCTCTCCCGACGCGCCGGGGCGAGATGGTACTTCAAAAAACTTAAGGCTATCAACCTTCTTTATCGGCGCATCCGGACGCTTCCGTCAGGCCCGCCGAGACGGGCTGCGGAAGCAGCCGGGGCCTTCAGAATCCGCCGTTGTTGCGGTAGATATAGCTGTTCAGATCGGACGACTTGGCGTTCATGTGGCGCACGATGCCATGCACGTAGCGCACGATGCCGCGCATGACCTTGTTCGCCGTCATCGGGCGGGAACACACCAGTTCGTCGAACTTGGCGCTGGGCATGCTCAGCACCTTGGTCTCCCCGACCGCATAGAGCGCTGCGCTGTGCTGCGAGGGGGCGCCGCCGACGAAGGTGATGATGCCGGCCAGTTCGCCCGGCTTGAGCACGTGGATCGTGGATTCGCCGTCGTTGCCCTGGATCTTCACCTGCACTTCTCCCTGCGCAAGGATGTAAAGATTGTCCGGCTGCTTGTTGTCACCCGGACGAACGATCGGTTCGCCGGCCTTGTAGCTGCTGACCGTGAACAGGGTCTCAAAGATCTCGATCTCGGCATCGGTCAGTTCCTCGGTGATGGTTGAGATGCGCAGCGTATCGATTACTAACGACATTTCCTTCTCCTTTTTTGCGTGTTGATCCAATTATTGTATGGTGCTGCTTGCTGTACTACCCGAACTTCCCGATGCCATGCTGCGGCATCATAACCCGACATGGCAGAAATGGTTCAAGCCGCGTTCACATTTTTCGGACCGGCAATTCAGGCAAAGAAGCGCAGCCTGGCATCGTCCGGGACATCCATTCCGGTCGCATGTGCGCGCTGCAGCAGTTCCCAGTAGTAACGGTATGAAGCGCGGTCGTGCAGCTTGCCCTCGTGCTGTATGGGACCCCAGGCTGCATCCTGCGCCGCGATCAGCAGGACTGCGGCCTCGCTGACTTCGGCAAAGTCGGGGCGCATGGATTCCACGATGGGCAGGATCTGGTTGGGGTGGATGCTCCACATGCGCAGGAAGCCGAATTCCTGCCGCGCGCGGCGGGCATCCTCTCGCACTACGCCGGTATCGCGTATCTCGGTGGTGACGTTGTGGCTGGGTATGCTGCCGTTGCTGAGCGCGGCGGTGGCGATCTCGCACTTGGCGCGTGCGACCAGCGCATGCTCGAACTGTCCGGGCGAACGCATGGCCGATGCGGGAATGGCGCCGTGATGGGCGGAGACGAAATCCATCAGGCCGAAATCCAGCGTCTCGACATGGGGCAGGGCGGCGATCTGCCAGGCTTCGTGCAAGGCGCCGGGCGTCTCGATCAGCACATGCACGGGAATCTCGCGGGTGATGCCGTAGCGGTAGCGCATTTCGTCGAGTGCCGCGATCTGCGTCTGCACATCGCCGGCACATTCCGGCTTGGGCAGCACGATATAGGCCACGCGCTGACCGGCGCCACTGATGACGATGTCGAGCTCCTCGCGCCAGACGGGGTGCCTGACATCATGGATGCGTACACCGATACGGTCGAAGCGATTCTCCGCAGAGCAAAGAAACCCGGCGATCATCCCCGCATGCTCCACTTCCCTGCCGGCGGGGGCGCCGTCCTCGCAGTCGGCAGTAATGTCGAAGATGGCCTTGCCATTGACCGCCATGTCGGACTGGATCTGCAGCGCCTTGCCCAGCAATTTCTCGCTGCCGGCAAAATGCTCGCAGGCTGCCAGTTGCGGGAAGGGGCGGTTGCCGGCATAGAGGACTTCGGCGGGATGGATGAGGGAGGTCATGTGATTGTGTGGTGCAGTTTCGGGCTGGGCTGGTCGGAGTTGTCAAAAGCGGGGAAGTTCATTGCACTATATATATGTATGCGGTCTTGCCGTTTCGGTCCGATCCCAGCGATTCGTCGATCCGGGTTTTGCGACAAAGCTGCAGGCAACGCGTTGACGGGATAATAGTCGGTATTGCCGTGGGGTGTAAATGCTCCATTCATGCGGTGTGTTATCCCCGCAATGGCCGTATTTGTCATCGGTTTGCGCGAGTCTGGCCGGGTGAAAATAATTCCAGAATAAAATCCACGGGCATTAGGGTTTTGGCACTTGTTAATCTCCCAAACTTCTCTATAATCGGCCGCTGCAAAAATTCATAATCGGTCGTGCGAAAATTTATAATTGAACGCACACATTATTTAGAGGGTTACGACCGGTTGGTCCCAATCACACTACATACGTAGACTCTGGGCCGAGTGCCGCAACAGAGTCGAGTACGGGGGAGATAGCAAATTATGGTGAAAACACCGACAGCGGCGACTGGTGTTTCTGCGTCCGCGCAGAAAGAAGTTCGTCAAGACGATGCCGCCGGCAACATGATCACGGTCTACATCATGGGCAAAGCCTATGAAGTGCCCGCCGAAGCGACCATTATGGGAGCCATCGAATACGCCGGCCACCAGATCATTCGCGGGGCCGGATGCCGCGAAGGCTACTGCGGCGCCTGCGCCACCATCTACCGCCTGCCTGGCGACTACAAGATCCGCACCGGACTGGCCTGCATGACCATGGCCGAAGATGGCATGACGCTGGCCCAGATCCCCTCGGTTCCCGCCGAGAAGGCCATCTACGATATCGAAAAACTCAAGCCCGACGTCACCGCCATCCAGCAGATGTACCCGACGGTGTTCCGTTGCGTCGCCTGCGGCACCTGTACCAAGTCCTGTCCGCAGGGTCTGCAGGTCATGGATTACATCCAGGCCGCCAAGCGCGGCGACATCGCCGAAGTGATGGACCTGTCCTTCGACTGCGTGGTGTGCGGGCTGTGCATGCTGCGTTGCCCGGCCGAGATCACCCAGCCCCTGATGGGCATCATGGCAAAACGCCTGTATGGCCGTTATCTGCGCAAGGACAGCCCGGAGCTGGCAGAGCGCGTCAAGGCGGTGGAAGACGGTGTCTATGAGGCGGAATACGCCGAGATGATGAAGATGAGCCGCGAAGATCTGTCGAAGCGCTATTACGCGCGCGACTCTGAATAAAAGGGGAAAGCAATGTATCCAGATTACATGAACGAGTCGTTGCGCAAGGTCGAGCAGACTCGTCCCAAGCGCCTGATATTGGCAAGGAAGACCGAGCCGGTCTATCCGCCGATGAACGCGGAAGAGCGCCAGAAGGTGCTGGAAGGTTTCCACCCCGACTATGAGCCCAGCGCGCGTCGCGCGGTTTGTGTCGGTCCCAACAAGGGAGAGAAGCTGACCACCGAGGTATCCGACCTGCTGGAATCCCATTCCTGGTTGACCAGCGCACAGGTCGATCTCTCCAAGCCCGATATCGAGACCGATGTGCTGATCATCGGTGGCGGCGGAGCCGGTTGCAATGCCGCGCTGATTGCGATGCGCGAACACGGCGTGAAATCGGTGATCGCCACCAAGCTGCGCATGGGCGACGCCAACACCATGATGTCGCAGGGCGGCATGCAGGCCGCGGTCTCGCGCACCGACTCCCCGACCCGTCACTATCTGGACGCCATCGGCGGCGGTCACTTCGAGAACAAGCCGGAACTGGTCAAGGCGCTCACCGAGGACGGTCCGGCCGTGGTCAAGTGGCTGGAAGATCTCGGCGTGTGCTGGGACAAGGAAGAAGACGGTTCGATGAAGGTCATGCACGGCGGCGGCACTTCGCGCAAGCGCATGATGTCCTGCCGCGACTACACCGGCGCGATGATCATGCGCACCCTGATGGACGAGGTGCGTAACCATCCCGACATGATCACCGTCAAGGAATTCATGCCGGCCGTGGAATTGATCATGGACGACAAAGGTCAATGCGCCGGGGCCGTCCTGTATAACATGGACAGCGAGGAGTTCTTCACCGTCAAGGCCAAGTCCACCATCATCGCCACCGGCGGCTACGGTCGCCTGCACATCCGCGGTTACGACACCACCAACCACTACGGCGCCACCGGCGACGGGCTGGTGATGGCCTACCGCGCCGGCGCCAAGTTGATGTACATGGACTCCGTGCAGTATCACCCCACCGGCGTCTCCTTCCCCGAGCAGATCGCAGGCTTCCTGGTTACCGAGGCGATCCGCGGTGCCGGCGGCCAGCCGCTGAACAAGGACGGCGAGCTGTTCGTGTTTCCGCGCGAGCCGCGCGACATCGAGGCATCGGCCATCATCCGCGAGTGCGTCGAGAACGGCGGCGGCGTCCCGACCCCGTCCGGCCGCGAAGGCGTGTGGCTGGATTCGCCGCTGATCGATATGCTGCACGGCGAGGGTTACACCGAAAGACACTTCCCCGCGATGTATCGCCAGTTCATCCGCTACGGCATCGACATCACCAAGTTGCCGATGCTGATTTACCCGTCGCTGCATTACCAGAACGGCGGCATCGAGATCAACGAAAAGTGCGAGACCGACATCCCCGGCCTGTATGTGGCAGGCGAGGCGTCCGGCGGCCTGCACGGCCGCAACCGCCTGATGGGCAATTCGGTGCTCGACTACAACGTGTTCGGACTGCGCGCCGGCAGGTATGCGAGCGAGTACGCCAAGAAGGTCAAGCTGGGCAAGCTTTCCGTGGCCCACCTCGATGCTTACGAGAAACAGTTGAAGGATGCCAACGTCAAGACCGATTTGGTCACGCCCATCCTGCTGCCGTCCTACGCGCCCAAGGATGTGAAGAAACGCCAGTTGGTTCGCGGCGGCAATACGCTGCCCGGTGCGTCGGTGTTGCAAAATCGTTTGCACGACGATGCGTTCAGTCCGGCAGGAGCGAAATAAGCCCATGAGCCACGTAGACGACAAAGTGATCGAACTGGCGCGTAATGCGCTCAGCTTCGAGTTCAGTACGGAGCCATTCTTTCGTCACGCAGCTTCGTTGACCCGCAACGAGAGCGGCAAGAAGATGTTCATGCGTCTGGCGAAGAAGGACGACGAGCGCATGGCCGACCTGACCAGCCTGTTCGGCAAGATCGTGGGCGGGGAATTGTGGCAGAAGCTGGTCGCCGAGGCGGCTGCGCGCACCACTCCTTCCGCCGTCACGGCGTCGATGGAGGTCGATTTCACCCGACGCGGACACGGTGCCGTCGCCGACGACACCCAGGCACTGCGGCTGGCCATGGAGCTGGAACGGCGCTTCATCCACGTGTTCAAGGATCTGGCCGTGCTTACCCGCGATGCAGACATCATCGAGTTGGCGGACAAGATCCTCGAAGGCGCGTTCTTCCGTTACGACAACATGCAGGCGCAACTGGACAGCGTGCTCAATTCCGGCATGTGGCTGGACAGTCCCGAGTTCCGCATGGACGGGAAGTTCTGAGAGGACAGCCATGAGCACAACGACCCTGCGCATCAATCCGACCGGCCCGTCCGGCACCTTTGTGGCCAAGATCGAAAAGATCAGCGGCCAGAAACTGCTGGCCTGCTACCAGTGCGGCAAATGCTCCGCCGGTTGCCCGATGGCCGCCTATATGGACATTCTGCCGAACCAGATCATCCGCATGGCGCAGCTCGGCATGCAGAAGCAGTTGCTGGCCTCGCGCACCATCTGGACCTGCGTGTCCTGCCTGACCTGCAACTCGCGCTGCCCGAAGGACATCCGCATCGCCGAAGTCATCGAATCGCTGCGCGAGACCGCATTGCGCAACGGACTGCGCGATGACCGCCTGAACATCTGGGAGATATCCCCGGAGGCGCGCGCCGACCTGCCGCCGATCGCCACGATCAGCGCCATGCGCAAACTGACATCCTGATTGGGAAACGAAACGGAATGACGAAACTTATCTACTATCCCGGATGCACGCTGAAGAACGCCGCCAGAAACTTCGACGTCTCCACCGTCTCTTCCATGGCGAAACTGGACGTTGAGGTCGAGGAACTCGACCGCTGGAACTGCTGCGGCACGGTGCATGCGCTGGGCTCGGAGAACATCATGAACCGCGTGGCGCCGGTGACCAACCTGATACGTGTCAAGGAGACGGCGGCAAAGACCGAAGGCATGGCCAACGAATTCATGACCTCCTGCGCCATGTGCTACAACACGCTCAAGCGCGCCAACATCGACGTGCAGAACCGTCCGGACAAGCTGGAAGTCATCAACGATTTCCTGAATCTGGAAACCACCAAGTACGAGGGCGATGTTGAAGTGCGGCACCTGCTCGAATACCTGCGCGACCGCGTCGGCTTCGACCGGCTGGCCGAGAAAGTGACGAAACCGCTCAAGGGACTGCGCGTGGCCTGTTATTACGGCTGCCTGCTGGTGCGTCCGAAAGAGGTCGCGTTCGACGATGTCGAGAATCCCATGATCATGGAGAACCTGATCGAGGCACTCGGTGCCACCCCGGTGAACTTCCCGCTCAAGACCGAGTGCTGCGGCGCCTATCACGCGGTGGGCAAGCCCGAGATCATCGCCGACCGTACCGACAAGATCCTGGGTTCGGCGAACGACGAAAACATCGATCTGGTGGTGGTGAGCTGCCCGATGTGCGCCTACAACCTGGACTTCCGCCAGGACGATGCCAAGCAGCTCAATCCGGACCTGAAGAACACGCCGGTGCTGTATTTCACGCAGTTAATGGCGATGGCGCTCGAATGCGGCGATGAGGCCTTGCGTTTCGACCTTCATCATATCGATCCGCTGCCGGCCCTATCGGCGCGCGGGCTTGCCTGAGGGAGGATGACATGGCCACTTATTTCAACGATCTCAAACCGCTGCACGGCAATGTCTTCGTCAACGAGACCTGGTGCAAGGGATGCGGTTTCTGCGTTCAGTTCTGTCCGACCAATGTGCTGGACACCTCTCCGGAATTCAACGCCAAGGGTTATCACCCGCCCATCGCCAAGAATCCCGAGAACTGCCGCGATTGCAATTATTGCCAGCTGATCTGTCCCGAGTTTGCCATCTATGTGGAACGGGACGATGACCAAAAGAAAGGAAAAGTATGAACGTCAAGACAATGCCCGCCGATCCCAAGGGGGTTGATTCCGGTCCCCACTTCATGGACGGCGACCACGCCCTGGCCGAGGGTGCGCTGGCAGCAGGTTGCCGCTTCTTCGCGGGTTATCCGATCACGCCCTCGACCGAGACGTTCGAGCGTTTCGCCGAGCGTGCGCCCGAAGTCGGTGCGATGTTCATCCAGATGGAAGACGAACTGTCCGCCATCGCCGCCAACATTGGCGCGGTGTGGGGCGGTCAGAAGGTGATGACCGTGACCTGTGGCCCCGGCTTCTCGCTGATGGTGGAAAACATCGGCCTGGCTGCCATGACCGAGACCCCCATGGTCATCTGCAACGTGCAGCGTGCGGGTCCCTCGACCGGCGCGCCGACGCTGACCGCGCAGCAGGACATGATGCAGGCCAAGTACGGCCCGCACGGCGACAACGCCATGATCGCGCTGTCGCCCGACAGCCCGCAGGAATGTTTCGACCTCGCCATCGAGGCGTTCAACCTGTCCGAATACTATCGCGTGCCGGTCATCATCCTGACCGACGAGACCGTCGGCCACATGCACGAGAAAGTGGTGATCCCGCCCGCCGACCAGATCAAGGTCGTGCCGCGCAACCTCTTCACCGGCCCGAAGGAAGATTTCCGTCCCTACAAGTTCAACAGCAAGGGCGGCAACCCGATGACGCGCGCGGGCGACGGCTACCGTTTCCATATCACCGGCCTGACACACAATGAAAAAGGCTATCCGGTAGTGACGGCAGAGCAGAACAAGATCGTCGTCACGCACCTGATGGAAAAGATCAACGGCAATGCCGACGACATCGTGCGTCTCGAAGAAGACCAGATCGAGGGCGCCGATGTGGTGGTGGTGTCCTACGGCATCACCTCGCGCATCGCGGTGAAGGCGATCCAGGACGCGCGCAAGGAAGGCATCAAGGTCGGCTCGCTGCGCATGATCACGATCTGGCCGTTCTGCGAGAAGCGCATCCGCGAACTGGCAGGCAAGGTCAAGACCTTCGTCGTGCCCGAGCTCAACTACGGCCAGATGGTCAACGAGGTCGAGCGTTGCGCCGGCGGCAAGAGCAAGGTGATCAGCGTCAATCACTGCGGCGGCGCGGTGCATGATCCCGAGGTCATACTGGAAGCAATCAGAAAGGGAAGCAAATGAGTCAGGATATCGCTCAATTCAAGAAGGACAGCCCCATGTCGGGCACCCTGCGCATGGACCGGATGTCGCACATCTGGTGTCCGGGGTGCGGTATCGGCTCCGAAGTGAACGCATTTGCCGAAGCAGTCAAGCGCAGCGGCATCGACCCCGACAAACTGGCGGTTGTTTCCGGCATCGGCTGTACCGGCCGCGTTGCGGGCTATGTCGATTTCGATTCCATCCATACCACACACGGACGCGCCATCCCGGTGGCGACCGGCCTCAAACTGGCCCGTCCCGACATGAAGGTCGTGGTGTTCAGCGGCGAGGGCGACCTCACCGGCATCGGCGGTAACCACTTCATCCATGCGGCGCGCCGCAACATGGACATCGTGGTCATCTGCAACAACAACTTCACCTACGGCATGACCGGGGGGCAGGTGACGCCGACGACTCCGCATTCGGCGGTTTCCTCGACCACGCCGTTCGGCAACCACGAGTATCCGTTCAATCTGCCGTTCCTGGCGGACGCGGCTGGCGCCACCTATATCGCGCGCTGGACCTCGATGCACTCGCGCAACCTGATCCAGTCCATGGAAGAAGCGCTGTCGCGCAAGGGTTTCTCCTTCATCGAGATCATCTCGCCATGCACCACGCTTTACCTGCGCCGCAACCGCCTGGGCGACGGCGTCGATGCGCTCCAGTTCTACCAGGAGAACGCGCTGCTCAAACACGGGGCCGATACCCGCACGCTGGATCTCGACTTCCAGGGCAAGATCACCATCGGCAAATTCGTCGAGAAGGACAAGCCGACCTATATCGAGGCGCTCGATAATCAATGCGTGAAAGTGGTCGGCGACGACTACGAGCTCTATGGCAAGACCATCCCCGAGCGCGAAGCCGAGGAAAAGGCCGAGAAGGCGCGCGTTGCCGAACGTCGTGCAGCCGTGCTGGCCGAAGAAGAGAAGGCGAGGGCCAAGGCAGGCGTGGTCAAGGTTTCGGCGAAGATCCCGGTCAAGGCGGGCGCGAAGAAGGCGGTAGCCAAGACAACGAAAAAGGCGGCTGCCGCGACGACCAAAAAAGTCGCCGCCAAGACCGTGACTGCGAAGAAGACCACCGCGAAAAGCACGACGGCCAAGAAAGCGGTCGTGAAGACCGCGAAGAAGGCGGCTCCGAAGGCGAAAGCCAAGGCCGCCGTCAAGAAAGTAGCAGCGAAGCCCGCAACCAAGAAGGTCGCCGCCAAGCCCGCAGCCAAGAAGACACGCAAGTAGGAAGAGAATATGAGCAGCCAGGAAATCAGGTTTTCGGGATTCGGCGGACAGGGCATCATCCGCTGCGCCCTCATCACGGGCAAAGCCCTGTCGTTGTACGACGACAAGTTCGCCACCATGACCCAGAGCTTCGGCCCGGAGGCGCGCGGTAGCGCCTGCGCCGCCCAGCTCGTGGTCTCCGACGACCGCGTGCTCTATCCCTATATCACCCAGCCCGGCATCCTCATGGCGCTGTCGCAGGAAGCTTACGACCTGTATTACCCGGAGTTGCCCAAGAACGGCGTGCTCATCGTCGAAGAGGATCTGGTCAAGCTGAAATCCGATCATTCGGACATCCAGTTGCGCCGCGTACCGGCGACCCGATTTGCGGAAGAGCTGGGCAACCGTCTGTTCACCAATCTGGTGGCGCTGGGCTTCCTCACTGCCGTGACCAATGTCGTCACCGCGGACGCGATGAAGCAGGCTTTGCCCGGCCTGGTGCCGGACCGCTTCCTCAAGATCAACATCAAGGCCTTCGAGAAGGGCTACGAATACGGCGTCGAGGCCATGAAAGCCAACGGAGGTAAATGATCATGACGAAAAAGCGCACAGGCGTATTTGTCTGCCACTGCGGCAACAACATCGCCGCGACCGTCGATGTCAAGAAAGTGGCTGAAGCGATGTCCACCGAGGAAAATGTCGTTGCCTCGGAGGACTATGTTTACATGTGCTCGGATCCCGGCCAGAACGCGGTGATCCAGTCCATCAAGGAAAACAACCTGGACAGCGTCGTCATCTCCTGCTGTTCGCCGAACCTGCACGAGAAGACCTTTCGCGACAATGCCAAGCGGGCAGGACTCAACAGCTTCACCTGCGAGATCGCCAACATCCGCGAACAGTGCGCCTGGGTGCACAAGGACAAGGAAGTGGCCACCGAGAAGGCGATCAAGATCTCGCGCAGCGCGGTGCGCCGCGCCGGTCGCGACCAGGCGCTGGAACCCATCGCCGTTCCCGTCACGCGCAAGGTGCTGGTGATCGGCGGCGGCATCGCCGGCATCCAGGCCGCGCTCGACATCGCCAATGCGGGCATCAAGGTAATCCTGGTGGAGAAGCTGGCCACCATCGGCGGCCACATGCTGCAACTGTCCGAGACCTTCCCGACGCTGGACTGCTCGCAGTGTATTCTGTCGCCCAAGATGGTGGACGTATCGCGCCACGAGAACATCGAACTGATGACCTACAGCGAAGTGCAGGAAGTCAGCGGCTCGGTGGGCAACTTCCAGGTCAAGATCAAGCAGAAGCCGACCTATATCGACCCCGAACTGTGCAAGATCTGCGACGACTGCGCACAAGTCTGCCCGGTGGTGGTGCCGAACGAGCACGACCTCGGCCTGACCGCGCGCCGCGCCATCCATATCCCGTTCGCACAAGCCATCCCCGCCAGCTACACACTGGACGAGAACGCCTGCCTGGGCCTGAACCCCGTGCGCTGCGGCAAGTGCAAGGACGCCTGCGACGTGGGCGCCATCAATTACGACATGCGTCCCAAGATCGTTACCGAGGACGTGGGCGCCATCGTGGTGGCGACCGGCTACGACCTTTACGCTCAGGAACACATGAACGAACTGGGCGGCGGCAAGATCGACGACGTGCTCGACGGACTCCAGTTCGAGCGTCTGTGCTCGGCTTCGGGCGCAACCAAGGGCCACGTGCTGCGTCCTTCCGACCGCACCGTGCCCAAGGATGTGGTGTTCATCCAGTGCGTCGGCTCGCGCGATCCGGCCAACCACTGTGCCTACTGCTCCAAGATCTGCTGCATGTACACCGCCAAGCACGCCAGCCTGTACAAGCACCACGTGCCGGATGGCCGTGCCTATGTGTTCTATATCGACATCCGCTCCGGCGGCAAGGGCTACGAAGAATTCGTGCAGCGCATCATGGAAGACGACGGCGCCATCTATCTGCGCGGCCGCGTGTCCAAGCTGTACCGCAAGAACGGCAAGGTCAGGGTGATGGGTACCGACACGCTGACCGGACAGAACGTGGAGATCGACGCCGACATGGTGGTGCTGGCACTGGCCATGGAGCCGTCGCAGGGCACGGCCGACATCGCCAAGACGCTGAAGATCGGTCGCGACAAGGACGGCTTCCTGGCCGAAGCACACCCCAAGCTGAAGCCGGTGGAGAGCGTTACCGCCGGTATCTTCCTGGCCGGTTGCGCGCAGGGGCCCAAGGACATCCCGGAAACGGTATCCCAGGCCAGCGCCGCCGCATCCAAGGTGATCGGCCTGCTGTCGCAACCCACACTGAGTCACGCGCCCACCGTCGCCAAGGTGCGCAACTCGCACTGCACCGGCTGCGAGATGTGCGTGACGGCCTGCCCGTACAACGCGATCACGCTCGAGAACGGCAAGGCGCTGGTGAACGAAGTGCTGTGCGAAGGCTGCGGCAGCTGCTCCGCCACCTGCGTGCGCGCCGCCATCGAGGTCAAGAACGCCACGGCGCTGCAGATCAACGAGATGATCGAGGCCTGTCTGGCCTGAGAATTTGGAAAATTGAGGAATACAGATGTCCAACGCACAAGCTGAAGAAACAAGCAAAGCCGCCCCCGGCGGAGAATTCGAGCCCAGGATAGTCGCCTTGCTGTGCAAGTGGTGCTCGTCCGCCGGCAGCGACCTCGCCGGTGTCTCGCGCATCCAGTATCCGGCCAACGCGACGCCCATCACCGTGCCATGCTCGGGCAGCGTCTCGCCCATGTACATCCTGTCCGCTTTCAAGAAGGGAGCAGACGGCGTGCTGGTGTCCGGTTGTCACATCGGCGACTGCCACTACATCGAGGGCAACTTCCTCGCGCGGCGCAAGATCCACCTGGTCAAGGAACTGCTCGGCCTGGTCGGGCTGGAGCAGGACCGCTTCCGCATGTCCTGGGTGTCCGCCGCCGAAGGCGCCAAGTACTCACAGGTCATCAAGGACTTCGTCGCCGACCTGAAGCCGCTCGGCCCGCAAACCAAGTTCAAGGCGGACCGCTCATGATCAACATCCAGGACATCCGCGATACCGCGCGCGACATGCTCGCGAAGAACGAGGTGCGTGCCGTCGTCGGCTACCGCCGAGGCACCAACGGCATGCTGGCCGAGCCCGTGGTCATCACCAAGCCGGAGGAGGCAGACCAGCTGGTGTGGGACCCGACCTGCTTCCACAACCTGTCGCTGTATCTGGTCGAGGACCGCAAGTTCCTCGCCCATGTGCGCGAGAACCCGGGCCAGCCCATCGCCATCGTGGCCAAGGGCTGCGACTCGCGCGCCTGCGTGGTGCTGATGCAGGAGCACTATTTCAAGCGCGAAGACGTGTACATCATCGGCGTGTCCTGCGAAGGCAGCGGCGTGCTGAACGAGAACAAGATCTCGGCGCAGAACATCCGCGCGACCGATGTCAAGTTCGACGGCGACGACTACGTGTTCACGACACGCGCCGGCGAGAAGCGCGTGCCGGCCAAGGAACTGATGGCAGACCGCTGCATGGAATGCCGCCAGCCTTATCCCAAGGAGCACAACAAGGTGTTCGGCGAGGACAAGAGCGGACGCAACTATGCCGAGCCGTTCGCCGCGCTGAAGAAGTTCGAGGAGCGGGACCCGGTCGCGCGCTGGGAATACTGGGAACGCCAGTTCGACCGCTGCATCCGCTGCTACGCCTGCCGCTCGGTGTGCCCGATGTGCTACTGCGACGAGTGCGTGGTGGACAGCACCAGTTTCCCGGTGACCGGGCAGACCACCGCCGAGGAGAAGGCCAACCGCGTACGCTGGATCGAGCGTTCCGCCGAGCGTGCCGAGAACATCACCTATCACATGACGCGCGCGCTGCATCTGGCCGGACGCTGCATCGATTGCAACGAATGCGAGCGTGTGTGTCCGGTCAACATCCCGCTGCGCCTGCTCAACAACAAGATGGAACGGGAAGCGCGCGAACAGTTCGGCTACGAGCCGGGGGCAAGCATAGGCGCACCGGCGCTGGTCGCTTCCTTCCTCGACAACGATCCAGGCAAATTCATCAGGTAACGCCATGCAAAAGATCTTAGGTAAAAAACAGCTGGGCGAGTGGATCGCCGCATTGGGCGACCACAAGGCCTTCGCACCCGCCGTGGAAGACGGCATCTGGGGCTACCACCCGGTCAAGGGCGAGGTCAGCCTCGACTATCCCAACACCATTCAGCCGCCCAAGGACTTCTCCTTCCCGCAGCGCGAAGTGTTCTTCTCGTTCGAGCAGATCAAGGGCCAGCCGCCGAAGCTGACGCAAAAAATCCCGCAGACCCAGCAGGTCGCGGTGTTCGGCGTGCGTCCCTGCGACGGCGCGGGCAAGGTGCGCATGGACACGGTGTTCAACGATGAGTTCGTGGACAACTACTACAACGCACGCCGCAGCGGCGTTGCCTATGTGGGACTGGCCTGCAACGAGGCGCCGGGCAACAACTGCTTCTGCAAGTCGGTGGGCGGATCGCCGGTCGGTACCGAGGGCATGGACGTGCTGATGACCGACCTCGGCGACCGCTACTACGTCAGCGCCGTGACCGAGGCCGGCAAGGCACTGATGAACGCCGCCGCCAAGCTGTTCACCGAGCCTTCCGCCGATGACCGCAAGCTGGTGGAAAAGACGCACAAGGAAGCCGTCGCGCAGCCGCAGCGCGAGGTGAAGGATGTGGCCGGTGCGCCCGACAAGCTCAGGGCCAGCTTCGACTCCCCGCTGTGGGAAGAACTGGCCAGGCCCTGCATCGGCTGCGGCGCCTGCACCTTCCTGTGCCCGACCTGCCACTGCTTCGACATCAACGACGAGATGACCGGATCGTCGCCGATCAAGGGCAACCGCGTGCGCACCTGGGACAACTGCCAGTTCCCGGACTTCACGATGCACACGTCCGGCCATAACCCGCGCGAGACGCTGGGCACGCGCCTGCGCCAGCGCGTGAGCCACAAATTCCAGTATTTCCACGACAACTTCGGCATGCCGCAATGCACCGGTTGCGGCCGCTGCATCACCGAATGTTCGGTGGGGATCGATATCATCAATGTCGTCAACAAGGTAACCGAACATGTCGGATAACATCTACCTGCCGGAACTGGCCAGGATCACCCATATCAAGGAAGAGATCGGCGGCGAACGCGCGATCAAGACCTACCGCATCGAGCCGGTCGAGGGCAAGGCTTTCGAGCACACCTGCGGCCAGTGCGCCATGCTGTCGCTGTTCGGCCGCGGCGAGATGATGATCTCCATCGCCTCCTCGCCGCTGATCAAGGAATACAAGCAGTTCAGCATCATGCGCGTGGGCCGCGTCAGCGCGGCTTTCCACGAACTGGTGGTCGGCGACATCGTCGGCATCCGCGGTCCCTACGGCAACAGCTTCCCGGTCGACGACTGGAAGGGCAAGAACCTGGTGTTCATCGGCGGCGGCGTGGGTCTGGCCCCGATCTGGCCGGTGATCCAGACGGCATTGGCGCAGCGCGACGACTTCAAGGACATCACCGTGTTCTACGGCGCACGTTCGCCAACCGACCTCATGTACAAGGCGGAACTGGAGCACATGCGCAGCCAGGCAGACATCAAGCTTTCGGTCGACAAGGCCGACGACTCGTGGAAGGAGTACCGCGGTTTCGTGCCCGCCAACGTGCTGGACAAGAAACCATCGCCCAACAACACCATCGCCATCACCTGCGGCCCTCCGATCATGATCAAGTTCGTGATCCAGAACCTGCAACAACTCGGCTTCAAGGACGAGCAGATCTACACCACCATCGAGAACAAGATGAAGTGTGGTCTGGGCAAGTGCGGGCGCTGCAACGTGGGCAAGGACTACGTGTGTACCAAGGGGCCGGTATACTCGTGGGCCGAGTTGAAGCAACTGCCGGAAGAATATTAATCAGCCAATACTAAAAAGAACCTGCGCGCAAGTTTCGAATCCGGAACCGACCGCAAGGGTTCTATAAACACGCGTATTTTACCCTAGTAAATCTGTGGGTTTTTCGGTGGTGGCAGAGGTTGCGGTGCGGAAGTTGAAATTGCAGTGACAGTCTTAAAGGTTTGCGGCTGGTGCGGTTGCAAGCGAACAGAATTTGAATAACAAGAGGAAAGTGGACTATGAATATCAGTGGAATGCTACACGGCGCGCCGTTACTCAAGATCGTTGATTTTCCGGTTTCCGAGGTACTCGGACCGGAAGCCAGCGATCATGAGATACACAGCCTGATCGAGAAATGCGGTTCGGTCTTCGTCAAACCCATCTTCAAGGGCGGCGTGGGCAAGAAGGGCAAGTCCGGCCTGCTGGGCCGTGCCAAGGACCTGAAGACCGCGCTGGCCGAGAAGGAGCGCCTGTATTTCGCCGAGCACAAGTCCGGCAATGCCGTGTACAAATCGCGCGGCGTCACGTTCGAAGGCGCCGTCCCCGCCGAATTTGAAATCTACTTCTCGCTTACCGATTCCACCCGTTATCGCGCTCCGGTCATGACGCTCACGCACCACGGCGGCATGGACATCGAAGAACTGGACAAGACCCAGATCATCGAAGTGCCGTTCGATCCGCTGACCGGTCTCAAGTCCTTCGTCATCTCCAACGCGCTGACCGACCTGGGTGCGCCCAAGGAGATCATCTCCCCGCTGGTGCAACATCTGCCGAAGTTGTGGGAGTTGTTCCACCACTACGGCATGTCCACGCTGGAACTCAACCCGATCCGCATGATGGAAGGCCGCAACGGCTCGCTGATCCCGGTGGCCTGCGACTTCAAGTGCGGCTTCGACCGCGACGATCCGCGCGTGAGCCGCCTGAACCTGCCGGTCGACCTGTTCGTCACCGAAGCCAACGATTTCGAGCAGGAGATCAACGAACTGCGCACCTACCAGGGCCAGAGCGACGTTTACGTGATCAACGAGAAGGGCACCATCCTCGCCCCGACCTTCGGCGGCGGCGCCAACTCGCTGGTCACCGAAGTGCTGGGCAATGACGCCATCATCTCTTCCGACTTCGGCGGCAATCCGCCGTACGAGAAGATGTACGACGTGATGCGCATATGCCTCAAGTATTACCTCAAGCAATCGAACGTGCTGTTCGTGATCGGCGGCAAGGCCAACAACACCGACATCTTCGTGACCTTCCGCGCCATGGCAGATGCGCTGCGCGATTACTACAGCGAACACGGCCCGACGCCGCTGTATGTGGTGATCGGCCGCGGCGGCCCGCAGGTGATCCGCGGCATGGGCGTGTTCAAGGACGTGCTCGATTCCTTGCGCATCCCTTACCGCATCTTCGGCTTCGATTCCGCGATGACCGACGTGGTGAACTACGCGCAGGAAGCGAACCGCTGGATGAAAGAGGGCGGCCGCGCCGAAGTGGCGAAAGTGCTGGGACTGCCTCCGGACGCATAACAACAGCTGGTGGCTTGTAGCCGGTAGCTTGTAGCCAACCCGGTTTTGCTACCCGCTACAAGCTACCCGCTACAAGCTATCTAAATGAATTAAGTAAAGGTGACAAGCTATGAGAAAGCCTGGTATCGACAAATTTAAATACTACGTGGGCGTCAAGTCGTTGGCTGATATCGCCACCAAGGACGACCGCATCTGCGTGCTGAACATCACCGGTAACGAGTCGCGTTCCGTAACCCCGGTCAGCCACGCCTATTCCGGCGGCAACATCGTGTTCGGCACCTCGCCGGGCCGCAAAGGCCAGTTCGTCGAAACGCCCGCCGGCAACATTCCCGTGTACAACAACGTGCGCGAAGGTATGGAAGCAGGGCACAAGTTCAACGTCGGTGTCGTGTATCTGCCGCCTTCCGCCGTGCGCGACGGTGTGGCCGAGCTGATCCGCATCAATCCCGATGTCGAGAAAGTCATCATCCTCACCGAGAAGACCTCGGTGCACGATGCGCGCGAGATCCGCGCGCTCGGCCAGCAGCGCGGTGTCGACATCTTCGGCGCCAACTGTCTTGGCGTGGCCGACTCGTGGAACCATGTCCGTATCGGCGGCGCGCTGGGCGGCGACAAACCGGAAGAGACCCTGCGCAAAGGCTCGGTCGCGGTGTTTTCCAACTCCGGCAACTTCACCACCACCATCGCAAACTACCTGTCCATCGGCGGCTGGGGCACAACCACGCTGATCTCCAGCGGCAAGGACGTGTACATCAATTTCGCGATCCCTGAGTTCGCCTATGCCATGTCCAACGATCCGCGCACCAAGGCGGCGGTGCTGTACTCCGAGCCGGGCGGCTACTACGAGCAGCATGTGGAATTCGACAAGCCCGTGGTGGCCTGTGTGGTCGGACGCTGGAAAGCCAACCTGACCCGTGCCGTGGGCCACGCCGGTGCGATCGCCGGATCCGGCGACGACGCGCGCGCCAAGGAAAAGTGGTTCATGGACAAGTTCGGCGTGAAGGATATCTTCACCCCGGAAAACCCCGTGTGCTCGAAGAAGGGTGCGGTGGTCACCAACATCGCCCATATCCCGCTGGCACTGACCGAAGTGATGAAACTGAACGGCGTGGACAAGGACTTCCCGCCGGAAGGCAACCTGGAATTGAAGCCGTGGTTCGGCGACAACCAGGGCATCAAGCTGCCGGCTGCGCTGGAGATCCCGGTGGTCAAGGCGCTGTCGCCCTACGACGTGCAGATCGCCGAACTGATGAAGAACGTCGGCGCGATCTTCCCGCGCCAGTCCATGAAGGACTGCTCCGGCAGCTCGGTCATGGACCCCAAGACCCAGGTCACCAAGGTCAACGGCATCTCCATCCTCGATTGCTCCAAGCAGCCGCTGGAATCCAACCTGTGCCTGTCGGTGACGCGCGAACTCAACGACGAGAACGACAACGCGCTGTTCAACCTCGCCGTCGCCGCGAATGTCAACCTGCACAACGATGCAGCGCTGGCCGCCGCCGAAGCCTCGCGCGAAGCGGGCAATGCCCCCAACACCGCAATCACCGCAGCGGTCGCGCTGATCGGTCCGAAACGCGTGGATGCCGCGCGCAACGCGGCTGATTCGCTGACCGAGATCTTCGCTCACTCCGGATTGCTGGTTGGCGATGACGAGGCAGCCAAGGTCAATCCTGCTACAGCTACTGCCGAGCAACTCGCCACACTGGTCGGGGACAAGGCCGATGCGAAAGCCGAAGCCATGCTCAAGGCCTTCGACAAACGCGGTGCCAAGTCGGTGTTCGTCAAGTATCTGCGCGCGCTCAAGGGCCACCCCACGGCCGACGCCGTGCTGGCCGCGCTGACCACCACCGTTGCGTGGGAGCCGCTGATGCGCAAGCGCATCTCCAAACTGACCGTGCGCAACTTCCCGTGGTACGCCAAGCTGTTCGGCGTCATCATCGGCGCATCCACCGAAGGCAAGCATCACACGGCAGACAGTTTCTGCGGCGTGGGCAATCAGGAGATCCTGGATTCCTGGACCGTCACGCAACTGGCTTACATCTCGCTGCTGGGCGAACGTCCGACCGCAGCCAGCCTGTTCCCGCTGCAGGTCATCCTCGGCCTTATCATCTCGAACGGCGTCGGCACCATTTCGGCGCAAGGCTGCAAGGGCGCGGTATCCGCCGACGGCCCCGAGTCGCCGGAACGCGTGCAGATCAACAAGGGCATGATCGGTTTCCTCACCCACACCGGTTTCGCCCACGGCGGCAACGGTTACGAAGGCATCCAGTTCCTGATCGAGAACTTCAAGGACACCAAGCTGGCCGATGCGGGCGACGCCAAGCACGGCATCGACCTGAAGAAGATCACCACCGACTTCGCCATTGCCTTCAACAAGGAAAAGAAGACCAGCAAGGCGCTGGGCACCGGCGTGCGCAACATTCCGGGTGTGAACCACCCCGTGTTCAAGGGGCACCCGGTCAACACCGACCCGCGCGAAGTCTATATTACCGAGCTGTTTGCCGAGCGCGGCGAGAAGAACGTGTTCCACGACTTCTACAAGACACTGGTGCAGTCGCTGTACGACAACGGCGTGACCGCGAACGTGTTCTGCGTGAACATCGATGCCGTGATCGCCGCGTCGCTGCTCAAGCTGCTGTGGCCGCGCTACCGCAACGGCCAGTTCAGCGAGAACCTGATGGAGATGGCCGCCTTCACCGCCTTCCTGTTCGGCCGCATGGCCGGCTGCGCGGGCGAGATCGACGACCACATCAATCGCGGCCGCAACATGGATACGCGTACGCCTGCTTCGCAGTGCAGCCACGTTTCGTAATGGCAACAGTTTCGCAGGATGGGTATCGCGATGCTCAACCCATCCTGCGGATGACAGTTTGGTAAAGGCAGTAAAGGAATTCTTGCGATGACATGAGAACCGCATCCGGCAAGCCAGAGGCACGAACGGATAGCAGGTAAGCTCATGGAATGGCAAATACCGGGGAAGGCAGATTCGGGCGACCATGAAAGTCGCCCCGGGTCTGGCTTCTTTATAATTGCGTCGGTTGCGTGATGCTTCACGATACTCTGGCGCACTATGGGTTTTATGATTTGAATCTGTAATCAAAATTTTATCGAGGAAATTATGACCGCTCTCAACGTCGCACAAAAAATCCTGCTGGCCAACGCGGCCGGAGGCCTGAAGCAACTCCCCGAAGCCGGGCAACCGCTGGAGATCCAGTTCACCCACACCCTGTACCAGGACGCCACCGGCACCGCTGCCGCGCTCGCCTTCGAGAAGATGGGCGTGGATCGCGTGAAGACGACTTCGGTGATCGTCGTTGACCACAAGACGCTGCAGGTCGGCTATATCGACAGCGACGACCACCACTATCTCGAAAGCTTCAGCAAGAAATACGGCTGCTACTTCTCGCGCTGCGGCAACGGCATCTGCCACAGCGTGTTCCTGCAGGACTTCGCGGCACCGGGCAAATCGGTGATCGGCTCCGACTCGCACACCACCAACGCCGGCGGCATGGGCATGCTGGCGATGGGCGCGGGCGGCACCGACGTCTCCTTCGCCATGGCGGGCACCTCGTACAAGATCGAGATGCCGCAGGTGGTGCAGGTCAACCTCACCGGCGCATTGCATCCCGGCGTGCTGGCCAAGGACGTGATCCTCAACGTGCTCAAGGTCATCGGCATCAAGGGCAACAAGGGCATCTGCCTGGAATACACCGGCCCCGGCCTGAAGAGCCTCAACGTCTCCGACCGCGCCACCATCTGCAACATGGGCACCGAAGGCGGCGTCGCGTTCTCCATCTTCCCGTCGGATGACATCACCAAGGCTTACCTTGATGGTCGCCAGCGCAGCAAGGACTACCAGCCGCTGTCCGCCGACGCGGGTGCCACCTATTCGCGCACCGTCGAGATCAACCTGTCCGACCTGCAACCGACCATCGCGCTGTATCCGCGCCTGAAGTCCATGGACCCGATCAAGGCACACGCGGGCGAGCCCATCGATGCCGTGTTCATCGGCAGTTGCACCAACGCCAACTACGAGAACCTGGCACGCGTCGGCGAGATCCTGCGCGGCAAGAAGGTCAAGGTCGACACCGCTATTGCTCCCGGCTCGCAAGCCATCGCGCGTCAACTGGCGCAAGCCGGCTATCTGGAGATCTTCTACGCCGCCGGTGTGCGCGTGATGGAAAACGCCTGCTCCGCCTGTATCGGCCAGGGTTTCAGCCCGGCCAGCAAAGGCGTGATGCTGTCCACCGCCAACCGCAACTTCGAAGGCCGTTCCGGCACCGAGACCGCTTCCGTGCACTTGGTCAGCCCGGCAACCGCCGCCGCCAGCGCCGTGATGGGTTGCATCACCGACCCGCGCGACATGCTGGGCAGCAATACCGAACTGGCGATCAAGCTGGTGCCGCCGGTCGTCGACATGGATTCCTACGTAGCGCCGCTGCCTCCCGCAGAGGCTGCCAAGGTCAAGATGGTTTACGGCCCGGACATCGCGCCGCTGCCCACGCTGGATCCGCTGCCGGCCAAGCTGTCCGGCGAAGTCCTGCTCAAGCTGGGCAACGAGATCACCACCGACCACATTCAGCCCGCCGGCAAATACCTGTCGCTGCGTTCCAACGCCGACGAGTACGCGAAGCAGGCGACCTTTGTGCAGGTGGACAAGACCTTCAGCAGCCGCGCTGCGGCAGTGCGCGACGCGGGCAAGCACGGCTTCATCGTGGCCGGTGACGGCTACGGCATGGGCAGCTCGCGCGAACACGCAGGTCTGTGCCCGCGCATCCTCGGCGTGCGCGCCATCGTGGCCAAGGGCTTCGAGCGCATCCACCTGGCCAACCTCGCCAACTTTGGCATTCTGGGTCTGACCTTCGAAAATCCCGCCGATGCCGATCGCATCCAGCAGGGTGCCGAGGTATCGCTGGACATGGGCACGCTGGACACCGGCGCATTCAAGCTGGTGGTCAAGGGCGACGGAGAGATCCCGCTCAAGCTCGCACAGGGCAAGGAAGATATTCCGATGATCCGTGCCGGCGGCGCGCTGTCCCTGTTCGCCAGCCAGCAGGCGGCCTGAGAAAAAAGGCGTAGGGTGCAATAAGCGAAGCGCATTGCACCATCTTTGCACCCTGCGTATTTGATTCGGCGCAATGCCCGTTGGTTATTGCGCCCTACATTTTGAAGAAAGAGAAAAATGACCAAAGCAATCATCTACTGGACCAAGGTTGACGAAGCACCGGCCCTCGCTACTTACTCCCTGCTGCCCATCGTGCAGGCTTTCACCAAGGCAGCCGGTGTCGATGTGCAGACCCGCGACATCTCGCTGGCCGGCCGCGTCATCGCCAACTTCCCCGACAACCTGAGCGACAGCCAGAAGCTCAACGACGACCTGACCTGGCTGGGCGAACTGACGCTGAAGCCGGAAGCCAACATCATCAAGCTGCCCAACGTCAGCGCCTCGGTGCCGCAACTGAAAGCGGTGATCAAGGAACTGCAATCGCAGGGCTACAAGATCCCGGACTTCCCCGAGAATCCGCAGAACGACGCCGAGAAAGAACTCAAGACCCGTTTCGGCAAGGTACTCGGCAGCGCCGTGAACCCGGTGTTGCGCGAGGGTAACTCCGACCGCCGCGCCGCGCTCTCCGTCAAGAACTACGCCAAGAAGCATCCGCACCGCATGGGCAAGTGGGAATCCACTTCCAAGACGCGCGTGGCGCACATGGATGCCAACGATTTCTACGGCAGCGAGATCTCGACCGTGGTGCCGGAAGCCACCAGCGTGCGCATCGAGTTCGTCGGCAAGGACGGCAAGACCACCGTACTCAAGGACAAGCTGAACCTCAAGGCGGGCGAAGTGATCGACGCCTGCGCCATGAACGTCAAGAGCCTGCGCGCGTTCTACGCAAAGAATATCCAGGCGGCCAAGCAGGAAGGCGTGCTGCTGTCGCTGCACCTCAAGGCCACCATGATGAAGGTCTCCGACCCGATCATGTTCGGCCACGCAGTGACCGTGTTCTTCAAGGATGTGTTCGACAAGCATGCCGCGACCTTCAAGGCGCTGAACGTCAACGTCAACAACGGTTTCGGCGATGTGCTGGCCAAGATCGCCACCTTGCCGGAAGCCAAGCGTGCCGAGATCGAAGCCGACATCCAGGCCTGCTATGCGAACGGCCCGGAGCTGGCGATGGTCAACTCCGACAAGGGCATCACCAACCTGAACGTGCCGAGCGACGTGATCATCGACGCTTCCATGCCCCCGATGATCCGCGACGGCGGCAAGATGTGGGACCGCAATGGCAAGACCAAGGACACGCTGGCGATGATCCCGGACCGTTGCTACGCCACCATTTATGACGCGACGGTCGAAGACTGCAAAAAGAACGGTGCACTCGATCCGTCGACCATGGGTTCCGTACCCAACGTCGGTCTGATGGCGCAGAAGGCCGAGGAATACGGCTCGCACGACAAGACCTTCGAAGTGGCGGGCGACGGCGCCGTGCGCATCGTCGATGCCGCTGGCAAGACCCTGCTCGAAGTGAAGGTGGAAGCGGGCGACATCTTCCGCGCCTGCCAGACCAAGGATGCGCCGATCCAGGACTGGGTCAAGCTCGCTGTCACGCGCGCGCGCCTGTCCGGCACGCCGGCCATCTTCTGGCTGGACAAGAAGCGCGCCCACGACGCGCAGATCATCGCCAAGGTCGAGAAGTACCTCAAGGACCACGACACCAAAGGCCTGGACATCAAGATCATGGAACCGGCCGATGCCTGCCGCGAGTCGCTGGCCCGTGCACGCAAGGGACAGGACACCATCTCCGTCACCGGCAACGTGCTGCGCGACTACCTCACCGACCTGTTCCCGATCCTGGAACTGAACACCAGCGCCAAGATGCTCTCCATCGTGCCGCTGATGAATGGTGGTGGATTGTTCGAGACCGGTGCTGGCGGTTCCGCACCCAAGCACGTGCAGCAGTTCCAGGAAGAGGGCTACCTGCGCTGGGATTCGCTCGGCGAGTTCCTCGCACTGGCCGTGTCGCTGGAGCATCTGGCGCAGACCTTCAAGAATCCGAAGGCACAGGTGCTGGCCGACACGCTGGACCAGGCCAACGGCAAGATCCTCGACAACGACCGCTCGCCCGCGCGCAAGGTCGGCGAGATCGACAACCGCGGCAGCCATTTCTATCTGGCCATGTACTGGGCCCAGGCCCTGGCCGCGCAGGACAAGGATGCCGAGCTGAAGGCGAAGTTCACGCCGCTGGCCAAGGCGCTGACCGAGAACGAGGCGAAGATCACTGCCGAACTGATCGGTGCACAGGGCAAGCCGGTGGACATGGGTGGGTATTACCACCCGGACTTCGCCAAGACCTCCGGCGCCATGCGTCCGAGCGCGACACTCAATGCGGCACTGGCAACCATCGCCTGATCGTTGGCACTGAAGCATCAGCAGTAAAAGCAAAAGGCCGGGTAACCGGCCTTTTGTCATTTGGAGCAGTAGGGACAAGACGTTTCTTTGCTAAGATAACGATAGACCACGTTTGGGAGCAGTAGGGGACTATCCACGGTTTCGGAAGTAATGGGATGCAATTTTATTGCGATGCTGACCCCTTTGATTCTCCACCCAGAATCTGCTTGCCAACGCATCTCAAGCACACGTGGTCGAATCCGGCGTGGATTTGCAGCCAGATGCCCAAGGGCTGCTAGACTACGCCCAAAACCTTACTACAGGAGATGAACTCATGTTCACCATGGATGTGCCCTATGTGCCAGCGCAGCAAACGCCTATTGTGTTAGCGCAAGCAGCACCCATCACTGCTGCCACACCGCAACCTGATTTCACCTTTAACGCTTGTACTGAAGTTGAACACGTGACCACAGCATTTAGCGGTGTTAACCCAGCGCTTGGTCTCGCGAGCTATTTAGAGCGCCAGGGCAGGAGCACAATCGACCTTGCTACCATCAAAATCACCCTGCTTCAGCGTACTTCTCATGGGGAGCTTACTCTAGGAGCCAGTGACCATGCTCGCTCAATGTCGGCTTATAGCTACGATCCCGAGCCCGAGTACATAGGTAAGGATCGTGCAGTCTTTATGGCCGAGTTTGAGGGCAAGCGCTACAAAATCGTGGTGGATATTGTGGTGGTTGAGCAAGTCAACGAAAACGGTCCGAGCGTATGCCCCCCCCCCCGAACTCATCAAAGTCAACGGCAAACCTGTGTCGGGCTCATCCAACTACGACCTGAACACTATCCCCTTGACCTTCGCCGACCTCACCGGTAGTGCCCTCGGCCAAACCAACGCCACCGGCATCACGTTGGATTCGAACGCCGCCGGCTAAGGGAAGCTAGGGGTCAGGTCTTGCCTTTTGCCTTTTCCTCCTAACAACAGCGGATTTTTTGGCTTAAATTAATTCAGGGTGAGCCGAATAATCGCCAGCCAGAGCAAGGCCAAAGTTAGTTAAGTTAACGTGGAACAGGACAGGCTGGCAGCCACGTCACCGTCAGCGACGTACGCCTCTCCGGCTTGCCGCAGTTGCACGACGAAGCCGCCACCATGCTGGAAGACGGCACACTCGCCTTCAATCCGTTCGCCCAGGTGGACAATCCTGTCCTGAGCAACGTCGAAGGGGCCGCCGTGCTGCAACTCGGCTCTCGAAAACGGGCTAGCACACAATAAATCTTCAAACCGAAACGGTCAGGTAAATACATCGGCAACAGGGACTTTTGTGCATATCCATCGCGATTATTGTGCGCACGATTGACGAGTATTAGAAATGTGATCGCCGCACATTTGCGACTTTGCCGCTCGGGTATTGCGTGTAGAATCTCCGCATGGAAAAAAACATGTGCGCTGCCGACATGACAAAAAAACGTCCAAAACACCTCGCCCTCCACCAGATCAAACTGCCGCTCCCTGGCATCGTTTCCATCCTGCATCGCCTGAGCGGCGTACTCCTGTTCATCGCCTTGCCGCTGTTGTTGCTGATATTCCAGTACAGCCTCAATTCCATCGAGACCCACACCCGCCTCGTCGAAATGCTGGACGGAGCGCTGGTCAAGTTGCCGCTGCTCGGTCTGTTGTGGGCGTTCCTGCACCATTTCTGCGCCGGCATCCGTTATCTGCTGATCGACCTGCACATCGGATCGGATCTCGCGGGTGCGCGCACCAGCAGCAAATGGGTGATGGCGGTCAGCCTGCTGCTGACCGTGTTGCTGGGAGCAAAGCTATGGTGAACCGCGTAGTCACCGGTGCGCATTACGGCCTGCGCGACTGGCTGGCGCAACGCATCACCGCGGTGGTGATGGCGGCCTATAGTCTGGCTCTGGCGGCATGGCTGCTGCTGCAACCGACCGTCGATTACGACACCTGGTCGGCGCTATTCAGCAGCGACGCAGTGCGCTCCTTCACCCTGTTGTTCCTGCTATGCCTGTACTACCACGCCTGGATAGGCGTGCGCGACATCGTGATGGATTACGTGAAACCCGCCGGGATCAGGCTGGCCATCCATGTCGCGGTGATACTGGCGCTGGTGATGTACGCCATCTGGGCGGTGCAGATTCTCTGGGGTATGTAATGGCGATAACGAAAAGAACATTCGACGTGGTGGTGGTGGGCGCAGGCGGATCGGGCATGCGCGCGGCGCTGCACCTGTCGCAGTCCGGGCTCAAGGTGGCGGTGTTGTCCAAGGTGTTCCCGACACGTTCGCACACGGTGGCGGCGCAGGGCGGCATCGCGGCCTCGCTGGGTAACGTGACGGAAGACAACTGGCACTGGCACATGTACGACACGGTGAAGGGCTCGGACTATCTGGGCGACCAGGATGCCATCGAATACATGTGCCGCGCCGCGCCCGAGGTGGTGTACGAACTCGAACACTTCGGCATGCCGTTCGACCGGCTCGACAATGGCAAGATCTACCAGCGTCCGTTCGGCGGGCACATGCAGGATTACGGCAAGAACCCGGTGCAGCGCGCTTGCGCGGCGGCCGACCGCACCGGCCACGCGCTGCTGCACACGCTGTACCAGCAGAACGTGAAAGCCAACACCCATTTCTTCATCGAGTGGATGGCGCTGGACCTGATCCGCGACCAGGACGGCGACGTGCTCGGTGTGGTGGCGATGGAGATAGAGACTTCCGAGGTGATGGTGCTGCACGCGCGCGCAACGCTGTTCGCCACCGGCGGGGCGGGGCGCATCTTTTCGGCCAGCACCAATGCCTACATCAACACTGGCGACGGCCTGGGCATGGCCGCGCGCGCGGGCATCCCGCTCGAAGACATGGAGTTCTTCCAGTTCCACCCCACCGGCGTGTACGGCGCGGGTGTGCTGATCTCGGAAGGCGTGCGAGGCGAGGGTGGTTACCTGGTGAACAGCAAGGGCGAACGCTTCATGCCCAACTATGCGCCCACAGCAAAAGACCTGGCCAGCCGCGACGTGGTGTCGCGCGCCATCGCCACCGAGATCAGGGAGGGCAGGGGATGCGGTCCGCACGGCGACCATATCCTGCTCAAGGTCGATCACATCGGCGACGAGGTCATCCGCCAGCGCCTGCCCGGTATCCGCGACATCTCCATCAAGTTCGCGCATGTCGACCCGGCCAAGGCACCCATTCCCGTTGTCCCCACTGCGCACTACATGATGGGTGGCATCCCGACCAATTATCACGGCCAGGTGGTGGTGCCCCAGGAGACCGCGCCCGAGGACGTGGTGCAGGGCTTCTATGCGGTGGGCGAATGCGCCTGCGTGTCGGTGCACGGCGCCAACCGCCTCGGCTGCAATTCACTGCTCGACCTGCTGGTGTTCGGCCGTGCCGCCGCGCGCCAGATCGTCGACGACCTCGAGCGCAATCCCCATCCCAAGCGCCTGCCGGCCGATTGCGCCGATTATTCGCTGGCGCGACTGGCGCGGCTGGAGAACCAGAAGGACGGCGAAAGCGTCGCTGAGGTCGGTGATGCCATGCGCCGAAGCATGCAGAAACATTGCGGCGTGTTCCGTTTCCCCGACCTGCTGGCCGAAGGCGTGCAACAGATTGGACAGATCGCCGAGCGCGCCGGCAACACCGTGATCTGCGACAAGAGCCGCGTGTTCAACACCGCCCGCGTCGAGGCGCTGGAACTGGACAACCTGATCGAGGTGGCGCAGGCGACCATGACGGCCGCCGCCGCGCGCGAGGAAAGCCGCGGCGCGCACGCGCGCGACGACTTCCCCGAGCGCGACGACAAGAACTGGCTCAAGCATTCGCTGTATTTCAGCGAGGGCCAGCGCCTGGATTACAAGCCGGTGCGCCTGAAACCGCTGAGCGTGGAGAGCTTCCCGCTCAAGCCTAGGGTTTATTGAGCTTGTAGCTCGTAGCTTGTAGCGGGTAGCCACCCCAGGGTTCGCTACAAGCTACCGGCCACAGGCTACAAGCTTGGGAAAACAACATGAAATTCAAAATCTATCGCTACAACCCCGAGACCGACACCCGGCCCTACATGCAGGACTACGATCTCGACCTGCAAGCGGGCGATGCCATGCTGCTGGACGCGCTGATGCTGCTGAAGCAGCAGGACGACAGCATCGGTTTCCGCAAATCCTGCCGCGAGGGCGTGTGCGGCTCAGATGCGATGAACATCAACGGCCGCAACGGGCTGGCCTGCGTCACGCCGCTGTCATCGCTCAAGCAACCCATCGTGATCCGCCCCTTGCCGGGACTGCCGGTGATACGCGACCTGATCGTGGACATGACGCAGTTCTTCAAACAGTACCACTCGATCAAACCCTATCTGGTGAACAACGATCCGCCGCCCGAGACCGAGCGCCTGCAATCGCCCGAACAGCGCAAGGAACTCGACGGACTGTACGAATGCATCCTGTGCGCGTGCTGCACCACGTCCTGCCCCTCGTTCTGGTGGAACCCGGACAAGTTCGTCGGTCCGGCCGGCCTGTTACAGGCCTACCGTTTCATCGCCGACACGCGCGATCAGGACACGGCAGAGCGGCTGGACAATCTGGAAGACCCGTATCACCTGTTCCGCTGCCACACCATCATGAACTGCGTCGATGTCTGTCCCAAGGAACTGAACCCGACCCAGGCCATCGGCAAGATCAAGGACATGATGGTGAAGAGGGTGGTATGAAAGAACTGGAGCGCGTGCGCTGGCGTTGCCGGCGCGGCCTGCTGGAGCTGGACATCGTGCTCGGGCGCTTCGTCGAGCAGCGTTACGCGGGAATGGATCGCGGGCAGTGCGAGGCATTTGA
The DNA here is from genome assembly GCA_018813765.1 of Gammaproteobacteria bacterium. Classification (GTDB taxonomy): domain Bacteria; phylum Pseudomonadota; class Gammaproteobacteria; order Burkholderiales; family Gallionellaceae; genus Sideroxyarcus. The sequence continues at coordinate 51,950 of JAHJBC010000004.1, forward strand.
TGAGTTGCTGGACTTGCCGGACACGGTGCTGTGGGATCTGGTCACCGGCAAGAAGGAGCCTGAGCATGAACACCTGCGCCCAGTGCTGGAATGGTTACAGTCAGCCTGACTGAAAGGAAGGTGGATCATGGAAGACAAGAAACGCATCGCAACTCTCACCCTGGACGACGGCCGCACCCTCGAACTGCCGATTCTCTCCGGCACATTGGGAACGGATGTGATCGACATCCGCGGTCTCAACAAGCTGGGCCTGTTCACCTACGACCCGGCGTTCTTTTCCACTTCCAGTTGCATGTCGCGCATCACCTACATCGATGGCGATGCGGGGCTGCTGTATTACCGCGGTTATCCCATCGAACAACTGGCGAAGCATTCCGATTTTCTCGAGGTCAGCTACCTGCTGCTGAACGGGGAACTGCCGAACGTCGAACAGTACGCGGCTTTCGCCAAGCGCATGACGCGCCACACCATGGTGCACGAGCAACTGGCGCGCTTCTATCAGGGTTTCCGTCGCGACGCGCACCCGATGGCGGTGATGGTGGGCGTGGTGGGCGCGCTGTCGGCCTTCTATCACGACTCGCTGGATATCGAGGATCCCGCGCACCGCGAGTTGTCGGCGATGCGCATGCTGGCCAAGGTGCCGACCATCGCGGCGATGGCGCACAAGTACCACATCGGCCAGCCCTTCATGTATCCGAAGAACAAGTTCAGCTATGCCGAGAACTTCATGTACATGATGTTCGGCACGCCCACCGAGGATTACGTGCCCAACCCGGTGCTGACGCGCGCGCTGGATCGCATCTTCATCCTGCATGCCGACCACGAGCAGAACGCTTCCACCTCGACGGTGCGCCTGGCCGGATCGAGCGGCGCCAACCCGTTCGCCTGCATCGCCTCCGGCATCGCGGCGCTGTGGGGTCCCGCGCACGGCGGGGCGAACGAGGCCGCACTGAAGATGCTGGAAGAGGTTGGCGACATCTCGCGCGTGAAGGAATACGTGCAGGGTGTGAAGGACAAGAAGTACCGCCTGATGGGCTTCGGCCACCGCGTCTACAAGAACATGGACCCGCGCGCGGCGGTAATGCGCGAGACCTGTTACGAGGTGCTCAAGGAACTGAAGCTGGAAAACCACAAGCTGTTCGAGCTAGCGATGGAACTGGAGCGCGTCGCCCTGAGCGACCCCTATTTCATCGACCATAAGCTGTACCCGAACGTGGACTTCTATTCCGGCATCGTGCTGCGCGCGCTGGGCATCCCGGTCAACATGTTCACGGTGATCTTCGCGGTGGCACGCACCGTGGGCTGGATCTCGCAGTGGAATGAAATGATCGCGGATGCAGACCACAAGATCGGCCGACCGCGCCAGTTGTACCGCGGCGCAACGCGGCGCGACTACCTTCCGCTCGACCAGCGCTGAGCGGGACGGGGCAGATCATGAACTCCCCCGGAAATATCAGCTACCTGCAGCTCATGCAGAACACCACGTTGTTGTCCGGCGGCAACAACGCGTTCGTGGAAGCCCTGTACGAGGATTACCTGCGCGATGCCGCCTCGGTGCCGCAGGAATGGCGCGACTATTTCGACCGGCTGCAATCCGCCGAAACCCACGACGTGGCGCACAGTCCGATACGGCACGGCTTCCTTCAACTGGGCGCGCGCCATGTCGAGAAGATGCAGAGTCCGGAGGAGACGCGCAAACAGGCCTCGGTGCTGCAACTCATCAACGCCTACCGATTCTTTGGGGCGCGCATCGCCGATCTCGATCCGCTCAAGCGCCATATCAAATCCGAGGTGGCGGAACTGACACCGTCGTATTACGGACTGGGCGATGCGGACATGGATACCGCCTTCTTCACCGGCTCGCTGGTGGGCGGCACGCGCATGACCCTGCGCGAGATCATGCAGCGTCTGCGCCGCATCTACTGCAGCAGCGTCGGTGCGGAATACATGTACATCAGCAGCATCCCGCACAAACGCTGGATTCAGGCGCGACTGGAAGGAGCGGAAGGCGAGATGCATTATCCGGTCGAGACCCGGAAACGGCTGCTCGAACGCCTGACCGCCGCCGAAGGGCTGGAACGCTACCTGCACACCAAGTATGTCGGGCAGAAACGCTTCTCGCTCGAAGGCGGCGACACGCTGATCCCTTTGCTCGACCACATGCTGCAACGCGCGGGTGCGCAGGGAGTGAAGGAATCGGTGATCGGCATGGCGCACCGCGGGCGGCTGAACGTGCTGGTCAACACGCTGGGCAAGCTGCCGAGGGAACTGTTCGCCGAATTCGAGGGCATCCACACGGAACATCTGGCTTCCGGCGACGTGAAGTACCACCAGGGATTCTCTTCCGACATTCCCACGCCCGGCGGGCCCATGCATCTCACGCTGGCGTTCAACCCTTCGCACCTCGAGATTGTGAATCCGGTGGTGGAAGGCTCGGTGCGCGCGCGCCAGCACCGCCGCGGCGATGTCGACGGCAGGCAGGTGCTGCCCATCCTCATCCACGGCGACGCCGCCTTCGCCGGGCAGGGCGTCAATCAGGAGACCTTCAACCTGTCGCAGACGCGCGGCTACGGCACCGGCGGCACCGTGCACATCGTGGTCAACAACCAGATCGGCTTCACCACCTCCGATCCGCGCGATGCGCGTTCGTCGCCGCACTGTACCGATGTCGCCAAGATAGTCGAGGCGCCCATCTTCCACGTCAACGCCGACGATCCAGAGGCGGTGCTGCTGGTGACCGAGATCGCGCTCGATTACCGCATGCAGTTCGGCATCGATGTCGTGATCGACATGGTGTGTTTCCGCAAGCTCGGACACAACGAGCAGGACGAGCCGCTGGTCACCCAGCCGCTGATGTACCGCAAGGTCAACCAGCATCCCGGTACGCGCGCCTTGTATGCGCGCCGCCTGGTGGAGCAGGGTGTGCTGCAACAGGGCGAACCCGAGGCCATGGTCACCGCGTTCCGCCAGGCCATGGACAGCGGGCACAACCCCACCCAGCCCGTGCTGACCGGATTCAAGCAGGAGCACGCGGTGAACTGGACGAGATATACCGGCGGCATTTCGTGGAAGACGCCGGCGGAGACCGGTCTGCCGCTGGAACGCCTGCAGCAGCTGGCGCAACGGCTGGTCGCAGTTCCCGATGGTTTCAAGCTGCATGCGCGCGTGGAAAAGATACTGGCCGACCGCACTGCGATGGGCAAGGGCGAGCTGCCGTTGGACTGGGGCATGGCAGAAAGCCTGGCCTATGCCAGCCTGGTCGCGGAAGGTTATCCGGTGCGACTGTCCGGCGAGGACTGCGGCCGCGGCACTTTCTTCCACCGCCATGCGGTGCTGCACGACCTGAAGCGCGAGCAATGGGACCAGGGCATCCATATCCCGCTGCAGCATATCGCGCCAGACCAGGCTGACTATACGGTGATCGATTCCATCCTGTCGGAAGAAGCGGTGCTGGGTTTCGAATACGGCTATGCCACGGCCGAGCCCGACACGCTGACGCTGTGGGAAGCGCAGTTCGGCGATTTCGCCAACGGCGCGCAGGTCGTCATCGACCAGTTCATCGCCTCGGGCGAGGCCAAGTGGGGCAGGCTGTGCGGGCTGGTGATGCTGCTGCCGCACGGTTACGAGGGGCAGGGACCGGAACATTCTTCCGCGCGCATCGAGCGTTACCTGCAACTGTGCGCCGACTACAACATCCAGGTGTGCATCCCTTCTACCGCCGCGCAGATATTCCATTTGCTGCGCCGCCAGATGCTGCGCCCTTATCGCAAGCCGCTCATCGTGTTCACGCCCAAGAGCCTGCTGCGCAGCAAGGATGCCGCTTCCCCGCTGGAGTCGCTCAGCGAGGGCAAGTTCCAGACGGTGATCCCCGAAGTCGACGCGATGGATGCGAAGAAGGTCAAGCGCATCATCATGTGCAGCGGCAAGGTGTACTTCGACCTGCTCAAGTACCGCCGCGAAAAAGGCATAGCGAATGTCGCCATTGTGCGTCTGGAACAACTCTATCCTTTCCCGCACGAGGATTTTTCCGACCTGATCGTGTCTTATCCCCAGGCGCGCGAGGTGGTGTGGTGCCAGGAAGAGCCGGGCAACCAGGGCGCGTGGCACCGCATCCAGCATTACCTGCTGCGCCACATGCGCCCCAACATGCGTCTCGACTACGCATTGCGTCCCTCGTCGGCCTCACCTGCCGCCGGTTATCTTGCAGTACACAACGAACAACAGAAAGATGTGATTGCGGCGGCCTTCCGCCCGAATCTCAATATCAAGAACACACCGGGAGCACACTCATGAGCATCATAGAAGTCAAAGTACCGCAACTCTCCGAATCGGTTTCCGAAGCGACGCTGCTGACCTGGCACAAGAAGGTCGGCGAAGCGGTGAGTGAAGGCGAGAACCTGATCGACATCGAGACCGACAAGGTCGTGCTGGAACTGCCTGCGATCAAGAGCGGCGTGCTGGCCAAGATCATCAAGGCGGACGGCACCAAGGTGGCGAGCGAGGAAGTCATCGCCCAGATCGACACCGAAGGTGTTGCGACCGTTGCCGCAACTTCTGCCGTAGCCGCACCTGCACCGGTTCCGCCCCCGTCGGCGAGCCCGAACAAAGTTTCCTCCCAACCCGCTGCAGTCTCGCCGTCCGCGCGCAAACTGGCGCATGCGCACGATGTCGATGCCGCCAGCGTGCAGGGCAGCGGAAAGAAAGGAATGGTCACCAAGGAAGATGTGCAGGGCGCGGTGCAGCAATCGAATTCGCTGAGCTCGACTCCCGCAGTCGCCGTTCCCTCCGGCGACCGCCCCGAGCAGCGCGTGCCGATGACGCGCATCCGCCAACGCATCGCCGAGCGCTTGCTGCAATCGCAGGCCAACGCTGCCATCCTCACCACCTTCAATGAAGTGAACATGCAGCCGGTGATCGAGCTGCGCAACAAATACAAGGACGCGTTCGAGAAGAAGCACGGCGTCAAGCTCGGCTTCTCCTCCTTCTTCATCAAGGCGGCGGTGACCGCGCTGCAGAAGTTCCCAATCGTCAACGCCTCGGTGGACGGCAGCGATATCATCTACCACGGCTATTTCGACATCGGCATGGCCATCGGCAGCGAGCGCGGCCTGGTCGTTCCCATCCTGCGTGATGCCGACCAGCTCACGCTGGCCGACATCGAGCGCAAGATCGTCGACTTCGCCGCGCGCGCCAAGGACGGCAAGCTCACCATGGAAGAATTGAGCGGCGGCACCTTCTCCATCACCAACGGTGGTGTGTTCGGCTCCATGCTCTCCACCCCCATCATCAACCCGCCGCAGAGCGCCATCCTCGGCATCCACGCCACCAAGGACCGGCCCGTCGCCGAGAACGGCCTGGTCGTCATCCGCCCGACGAACTATCTCGCGCTGTCCTACGACCACCGCATCATCGACGGCCGCGAAGCGGTGCAGTTCCTCGTCGCCGTCAAGGAAGCGCTGGAATACCCCGGACGCGTGTTGCTGGACCTGTGATGACGACCTTTCGCGCATACCGCATCTTCAAGCAAGACGACAGCTCGGCCGGGCGATTCACCGACCTGTCTCTGGACGAACTCGACCCCGGCGAGGTCGTCATCCGGGTGCATTACTCCGGCGTCAATTACAAGGACACGCTCGCCGCGACCGGCGCGGGCAAGGTGATACGGCGCTTTCCCTGCGTTGGAGGGGTGGATGCATCGGGCATCGTGGAGAGCTCGTTCGACGCGCGCTTCCAGCCGGGCGACAAGGTGCTGGTCACCGGCTACGAGATGGGCGTGGCGCATGACGGCGGTTTTGCCGAATTCGTGCGCGTCCCTGCGGACTGGGTGGTGCCGTTGCCGCTGAACCTTTCACTGTTCGAGGCCATGGCGCTGGGCACGGCCGGATTCACCGCCGCGCTCGCCATACACCGGCTGGAGCAGAACGAACTCACGCCGGACAAGGGCAAGGTGATCGTCACCGGCGCGACCGGCGGGGTGAGCAGCATCGCCATCCAGATGCTGTCGCAACTGGGCTACCAGGTCGTCGCGATGACCGGCAAGGACAGCGAACACGAATATCTGAAGTCTTTGGGCGCGAGCGAGATATTGCCGCGCAAGAGTGTCGAACTGACCAGCGCGCGACCGCTGGAACGGGCGCAATGGGCGGGCGCGCTGGATTCGGTGGGCGGCGACACCTTGTCCTGGCTCACGCGCTCAATGCTGCAGAACGGCGCCATCGCCAGTTATGGCAACGCGGGCGGGTTGGAACTGCATACCAATGTGTTCCCCTTCATCCTGCGCGGCGTGAAACTGCTGGGCGTGGATTCCGCCGCGACTCAGATGCCGCTGCGCAAGCAGATGTGGCAGCGCCTGGCCGACGACCCTTCGACTGGGCTCAGGACAGGTCTCAAACCCCGCAACTTCGACCTGTTCGCCCATACCGTCCCGTTTTCCGGACTGGAGGCGGTGTTCCCGGAGATGTTGAAAGGAGAAACGCGCGGACGCGCGGTGGTGCAAATCGCTGGCGATTGAAATTCGCTCGGTTATAATGCGCGCCCCTCACGTGCGGAAGTGGCGGAATTGGTAGACGCACTGGATTTAGGTTCCAGCGCCGCAAGGTGTGCAGGTTCGAGTCCTGTCTTCCGCACCATCAGTGATCAACCCGGATCGTTCATTCGAGTGCAGTAGGATGGGTTGAGTGTAGCGATACCCATCGTGTTTTGATGGGTTTCCTTCGTCAACCCATCCTACCGGCACTGCAACAAGGATCGGCCTTTGCGAACATGGCGCAGATGATCAGGCTAACTGCTTGCGCAGCGTAGCGCTCAGCTCTTCCACTTCCTGCGGTTTGTCCAGTGCCTCCCCGCTGATCCAGAACGTGTCTTCCGCGCGCGCGCCCAATGTGTTGATCTTGGCGCTGCGCAGGTCGATGCGGTGGCGCGCGAGGGTGTAGGCGATGCTGGCCAGCAGGCCGGGGCGGTCACCCGCGACGATATACAGCCGGTGCTGGCCTTTCCTGTCGGCGGAGATGGTGACGCGCGGGGTGATGGGGAAGTGCCTGAGCTGGCGGCTGACGCGTCCGGCTTGCGGCGCGGGCAGGGCTTCCTTGCTGAGCAGTTGCTGGGCCAGTTCGTATTCGATGAAGTTCATCACGTCGCGGTAGCTGGTCTTGCTGCCGGTCGAGTCCATCACCAGGAAGCTGTCCAGTGCGTAGCCGTGCTGGGTGGTGTGAATCTTGGCTTCCATGATGTTGTAGCGCATGCGTTCGAAGAAGCCGCAGATGCGCGCGAACAGGAAGGGCTGGTCGGGGCAGTACACCATGACCTGGATACCTTCGCCCATGCGCGCCAGACGTGTCTTGACCACCGGTTGTTCGGTGTTGACGCGGTGCGCGAGCAGACGGGTGTGCCAGGCGATCTCGTCCGGTTCGTGGTGCAGGAAGTAATGTGCGTCGAACTGTCCCCACAGCAGTTCATGGCGTTCGGGCCCGACTGCATACAGATTGAGCACTTCGCGCGCGCGTTCGCGTATCTCGCCGACCTGATCGGCGACCCTGCCGCCGGTCATGATGCGGCGGGTGGCGCGGAACAGGTCTTCCATCAATTTGCCCTTCCACACGTTCCACACCTTGGGGCTGGTGCCGCGGATGTCGGCCACGGTGAGCAGGTACAGTGCGACGAGGAAGCGGTCGTTGGGGATCTTGTCGGCGAAGGCGGCGATCACGTCCTGGTCGGACAGGTCCTGCGTCTGTGCGGTGGAGGAAAAATCCAGATGGTGCTCGACCAGCCAGATGATCAGTTCGCTGTCTTCGCGCGTCAGCCCGTGCTGCTTGCAGAAGCGCATGGCATCGGCGCGGCCCAGTTTTGAGTGGTCGCCGCCGCGTCCCTTGGCGATGTCGTGGAACAGACCGGCGATGTAGAGTACTTCGGGCCGCGCGAAGTCCTTCATCAGTTTGTTGCACAGCGGATGCTCGGGCGCGTGCTTCTCCAGCGTGAAGCAGCGCAGGTTATGCACCACCATCAGGATGTGCTCGTCCACTGTGTAGACATGGAACAGGTCGTGCTGCATCTGGCCGACGATGCGCCCGAACGCGGGCAGGTAGCGGCCGAGGATGCCGTTGCGGCTCATGCGTCGCAGCACATGGGTGATGCCGTGAGGCTGGCGCAGGATGTCCATGAACAGCTTGCGGTTGTGCGGGTCGCGCCGGAAAGCCGCGTCGATGCGGTGGCGCGAGCTCCACAGCGCATGCGCGGTCGCGGCGGAGAAGCCGGTCAGTTCCGGGTGCTGTTCCATGAGCAGGAAACTCTCGAAGATCGCGGAGGGTTCTTTCTCGAACAACTGGTCGTCGCGCAATTCCAGTTTGTCGTCGTGTGACAGGAAACGCTCGTTGATCGGGGAGATGACCGAGCCTTCCGGGAACAGGTGGTCGCGCAGGTTTTGCAGCAGCACGGCGTTGAGCAGCACCACCGCGCGCTTGGTGCGGTAGTAGCGCTGCATCATGTGTTCGCTGGCCCGGCGGGTCTCGGTTGCGGCGATGTGCATCTGTTCCGCCAGTTCGGTCTGGAAATCGAACAGCACGCGATCTTCGCGCCGGTTCGCCAGGAAGTGCAGGCGGATGCGCAACGTTTGCAGCAGCGTCTCGTGGCGCGCCACGGCGCGCGCTTCCTGTGCCGTCATCAGCCCTGCTGCGGCAAGTTCCTTCCAGGTGCCGCCGAATCCGCTGGCGCGGCTGATCCACAGCACGTTCTGCAAGTCGCGCAGGCCGCCGGGGCTTTCCTTGATGTTGGGTTCGAGGTTGAAGTCGGTGTCCAGGTAGCGCGTGTGGCGCTGTTCCTGTTCCTGCACCTTGGCGAGAAAGAACGAGCGGCGGCTCAGATGGTGGGCGAGCGTCTCGCGCATCTCGCGGAACAACGTGCGGCTGCCGGTGATGTGGCGGGCTTCCAGCAGGTTGGTCTGCACCGTCACATCAGAGGATTCGGCCATGCAGTCGCCTATGGTGCGCACGCTGTGCCCGACCTCCAGCCCGATATCCCACAGATTGCCGACCAGTTCCTGCAGGCGCTGCTGCAATGCCTCGTCTGGCGGCTGCGGCAGCAGGATGAGCAGGTCGATGTCTGACTTGGGAAAGAGTTCGGCGCGGCCATAGCCGCCCACCGCGACCAGCGCCAATCCGGCAGGCATGCCCTGTTCCTGCCAGACCATGCGCAGGTGGCGGTCAACCAGCATGGCGTGGGCGTGCAGGAAACGTGCGGAGTTGGGTTTGGCCAGATATTCCTGCTGCAGGGCCTGCCGGGCCGTGCGCAGACTGTCCCGTATCTCCGCGATGGACTTCATGAAGATGTACTCAGGCGGGGACGGGCGGCGATCCGGCGGAAAGGGTCAGCACTTCATAGCCGGTCGGGGTGACCAGGATGGTGTGCTCGTATTGCGCCGACAGGCTGTGGTCCTTGGTCACCACGGTCCAGCCGTCGCCGAGCTGTTTGATCTCCTTGCGTCCCGCATTGACCATGGGTTCAATGGTGAAGATCATGCCCGCTTCCAGCTTGGGGCCGGTGCCTGGTTTGCCGTAATGCAGCACCTGCGGTTCCTCGTGGAATTTGTTGCCGATGCCGTGCCCGCAAAATTCGCGCACCACGCTGTAGCCCATGCCTTCGACGAAGGTCTGGATGGCGTGGCCGATGTCGCCCAGATTGGCGCCCGCCCTGACGGTGCGGATGCCGCGCCACATCGCTTCATGGGTCGTCTCGCACAGGCGCTTGGCCTGGATGGACGGTTCGCCGACGTAGTACATGCGGCTGGTGTCGCCGTGCCAGCCGTCCTTGATCGTGGTGATGTCGAGATTGACGATGTCGCCGTTCTTCAGTTTCTTGTCGCTGGGCACGCCGTGGCATACCTGGTGGTTGATCGAGGTGCAGATGGATTTCGGATATGGGGTGTGGCCGTGCGGCGCGTAGTTGAGCGGGGCGGGCACGCAGCCCTGCACGTTCACCATGTAATCGTGGCAGAGGCGGTCGAGTTCGTCGGTGGTGACGCCGACCTTGACGAAGGGGCCGATGTAGTCGAGCACTTCTCCGGCCAGACGACCGGCAATGCGCATCTTTTCGATTTCCTGCGGGGTTTTGATGCTAATGGACATTATCTATATGGGGGTTACGTACAGGCGCGAGGATAGTGGATAGCGCGCATCAGCACAACCTCAAGCGGCGGCGGAAATGAAAAGGCACGCCATCGGCGTGCCTTTTCGATACTACGAACAGCAGGAATTAACGCTTGTTACCGCTGTTATGTCCGCGGCCCAGCGCGAAGCTGGTGCCTTGCGGACGGCGGGCGGCAGTGTGCGGTGCTGCGGTATGGTGCGACGGAGCCGCACGATTGCCGTTCACGTTGCCGTTGGCATTGCTGGCCGCATTGCCGCCGAAAGGGGCACGGGCAGGGCGGGCATCGTTGCTGAAGCGGCTGTGTTTGTGGCCTTCGCGGCGCTGGTCCTGCGAGTGCTCGTGACGGCTGTCCGGTGCAGCATGACGGTTGAAATTGCCGCCGTTGTTGCTGCGACCAGCGTAGCCGCCGCCATTACCGTTGCGACCGGCGTAACCGCCGCCGTTACCGCGAGGAGCGCCGCCGCGAGGTGCGGAGGAAGCGGGACGCGGTTTGAATTTCGGCTCCATGCCTTCGACGGTGTGTGCCTTGATCGGCTGGCCGGTGAAGCGCTCGATCTTCTTCAGGTTCATCGCATCGCGGTTGGAGGCGAACGACACAGCGATACCGGACGCGCCGGCACGACCGGTGCGGCCGATGCGGTGTACGTAGTCTTCGGCAAATTTGGGCAGGTCGAAGTTGATAACGTGAGTGATGCCTGCCACGTCGATGCCGCGTGCGGCAACGTCGGTGGCGACCAGCACGCGCACATTGCCGCGACGCAGGTTGAGCAGGGTGCGGTTGCGTTCGCGCTGGTTCATGTCGCCGTGCAAAGCGGCGGCGGCATGGCCGGCGGCGGACAGTTCGTCAGCCAGCATGTCGGCATCGCGCTTGGTGGCAGTGAACACCAGTGCCTGGTTCAGGTCGACATCGCGCAGCAGATGGTCGAGCAGGCGGTTCTTGTGCGCCATATCGTCCACGTACATCAGGCGTTGTTCGATGTTCTCGTGACGGGCCTGGGCGGCGGCGACGCTGATGCGTTTCGGGCTCTTCAGCAGGCGCATGGCCAGGTTGCCGATCGCGCCTTCCAGTGTGGCGGAGAACAGCAGGGTTTGGCGGGTTGCCGGTGTGGCGGCGGCGATGCGCTCCACGTCGTCGATGAAGCCCATGTCCAGCATGCGGTCGGCTTCGTCCAGCACCAGCATCTCAAGACGCGAGAAGTCGATGCGGCCACGTTCGATGTGGTCGATCAGACGGCCCGGCGTCGCCACCAGGATGTCGACGAAGCCGGACAGCAGCTTGTTCTGCAGCGGGTAGGGCATGCCGCCGAGGATGCTCACAACTTTGACGCGCATGTTCTTGCCGTATTTGTTGGCGGCGTCGGACACTTGCTGCGCCAGTTCGCGGGTCGGGGTCAGCACCAGCACGCGCGGGCCTTTGCTGCGCACGGTCGATTCGACCGACAGCTTATGCAGGGCGGGCAGGATGAAAGCGGCGGTCTTGCCGGTGCCGGTCTGGGCGGAGGCCATCAGGTCATGGCCGGCCATCGCCTGGGGGATCGCTTCGGCTTGAATGGGGGAAGGTACGGTATAGCCCGCATCTTCCACAGCCTTCAGGATGGCCGGGGCCAGGCCCAGAGAGGCAAAAGTGACTGCGTTTTCGGCGGTCGCGGGTACGGCAGTTGCAATGATATTTTCAGACACAATGGTTCCTTAAATTTTTCAGACACAGCGCATGCGCGGCCACAGGCCACACAATGGAATTCAGCAGGGGGGAAATACCCTCTACCGGCGCAAACAAACATCGTCGCTAACCGGTGGAGCTTGGCGCATCCTTGAAGCGGATGCAGAGGGGTCAGAAAACGATGGACTCGATACCGCCTTGGGAGCGGCAAGGCGCGCATTATACGGATGGATGGAATAAAAGCCAGCGAAATGTTCCGGATTTGCCAGCATCCGCTTTGCGAGTATATTCCGCTCGAGGAACATCGGAATGCACGACGGGAGAATCGACATGAGATGGCGAGCAATTTTGCTTGCGCTGTTGCTGCTGGCCGGTTGCGGCAAGCAGCAGGAAGTGACCTATCAACCCGAGTTCTCGCAGGGGAGCGGCAACTCGGGCAGGGAATACATCATCGGCATCCACCCCCTGCACAATCCCAAACGTCTGGTCGAAGTCTACGGCCCGATCATCGACCGTATCAAGGCCGCCATCCCGCAGGCGCGCTTCCGGCTGGAAGCCTCGCGCAACTACGAGGAATACGAGAAGAAGCTCTACAGCACCTATTTCGATTTTGCCATGCCCAATCCCTACCAGACCGTGCGCTCGCTCAAGCACGGTTACAAGGTGTTCGGCAAGATGGGCAACGACGAGCTGTTCCGCGGCATCATCCTGGTGCGCCGGGACAGCGGCATCCGCAAAGTCACCGACCTGCGCGGCAACCGCATCTCCTATCCGGCACGCACCGCTTTGGCTGCGACCATGATGCCGCAGTATTACCTGCACACGCACGGCATCGACGTGAACCGCGACGTCGAGAGCGTCTATGTGGGTTCGCAGGAATCCTCCATCATGAGCGTGCTGCGCGGCCATGTGGCGGCCGGTGCAAGCTGGCCGGTGCCGTGGAACATCTTCCGGCAGGAAAATCCCGAACTGGCGGCGCAACTCGTGGTGAGATGGCAGACCGAAACCCTGCCCAACAACGGCTGGGTGGTGCGTAGCGATATACCGTCCTCGCTGAGGGATAAGTTCGGCGAGGTGCTGTTCGGTCTGGACGAGTCGGCGGAAGGCCGGGCGTTGCTGAAAAAGCTCGGCATCGACCGTTTCGAGAAGGCTTCGGATGCGACCTTCAAACCGGTTCAGCAGTACCTGAAGCGATTCTCTGCGACCGTGCGGCAAGTCGAGTACTGAACATGAAAAAACACCTTGCCTACATCACCATGATGCTGCGCGGATCAATCCGCAGGCAGTTGATCGTGGGTTTTGCGCTGGCATCGCTGGCGCTGATGCTGGGCTTCGGATATCTGGTGTACAAACAGCAACGCGACACGCAATACCGTTTCGCCGAGGAGCGCGCGGTCTCGCTGGCCCATGCACTTGCCATCAGCGGCACTTCCTGGGCGCTGTCGAAAGATCTGGTCGGCCTGCAGGAAGTGGTGCAGGGTTTTGCCCGGACCACGGACCTGCAACGCGCATATTTTCTGAATCCGCAGGGCGAGGTGCTGGCCTCCACCAATGCCGACGAGATCGGATTCTTTGTGACTGACAAGGTCAGCCGCGACATGCTCGCCTCGAACGCCATGGAACATTCGATCCTGGTTAACCAGGACAATATGGTCGTCATCGCCCATCCCGTGCTGTCGGAGGGGCGGCATCTGGGCTGGGTAAGGGTGGAGATGACGCGGGACTCGATCAGGAAGAACCTGTCATCACTGGCCAATATCTGGTTCCAGTTCATGCTGTTCGCGGTGCTGGTTGTGTCGCTGGTCGCGATATTGCTGGCGCGGCGCCTGACGCGCGGCCTCGATCACCTGATGCGGGTCGCCTCGGCCGTGGAAAGCGGATGGGAAAGCCGCCGCGCCGATGTCGGGCGCGTAGACGAGATCGGGGTGCTGGCGCGACATTTCGACCGCATGCTGGATGCCATCGAGCAGCAGAACAAGGCGATCAGCGAGAGCGAAGCCAAGTACCGTTTCCTGGCCGACAACATCTCCGACGTGATCTGGATCGTGAATCTGGACTCCAGTCGATGGGAATACATGAGCCCCTCGGTCGAGAAGCTGCTGGGCTACAGCATCGCCGAGATCATGGAGCATCCGTTCGAGTTCACCCTGACCGAGAAATCGGCTGCCGACATCCGCGGCTGGATAGAGGAGCGCAAGCAATTGTTCCTGAGCGGCGCGGACGGGAGCCATGTCTATTCCGACGAGGTGGAGCAGCGCAACAGCGATGGTTTGCCGGTATGGACCGAGGTGACCACCCATTTTGCGCGCAACGAAGGAGGGGATCTGATCCTGCTGGGGGTGACGCGCGACATCTCCGAGCGCAAGAAGGCCGAGGAGCAGATACGCAACCTGGCCTTCTACGACACGCTGACGCAACTGCCCAACCGGCGACTGGTGCAGGACCGCTTCAATCTGGCGATGTCCGCCTGCAAGCGCAGCAAACGCTATGCATCACTGATGTTCATGGATCTGGACAATTTCAAGCCGCTCAACGACGAACACGGCCATGATGTGGGCGACATCCTGCTGATCGAAGTGGCGCGCCGCATCACCAGTTGCGTGCGCGAGGTCGATACCGTGGGGCGTTTCGGCGGCGACGAGTTCGTGGTGATCCTGAGCGAGCTGGATACCGACAAAGCCAAGTCGAAGAAGCAGGCCATGGCAGTGGCCGAGAAGATACGCCAGATACTGGGCGAACCATACCGGTTGACGGTGTTGCAGGAAGGGGTGCAGGAGCCGCGCATCGTCACGCACCGCTGCACCGCCAGCATAGGCGTGGTGCTGTTCAACAATCACGGCTCCAGTCAGGAAGACCTGCTCAAGCTGGCCGATGCCGCGATGTACCAGGCCAAGTCGGCAGGGCGTAACCAGGTGCATTATTCGGCAAACTGATAAATACAGGATTTGGGATTTAGTGGTGCGGCATGACGGTAACGGGCGGCGTGGCTAAATCCAAAATCCTAATTCCCAAATCCTGCCTTCCCCCTCTTGAAATTTCCGCAGCCGCCCCGATGTGGCGCAAGTCCCCATTTTTTCAACGGAGAGAACATGACCGAAAGCGCAACCAGCAACCGCGAAACCCTGGGTTTCCAGACCGAAGTCAAGCAACTGCTGCAACTGATGATCCACTCGCTGTATTCCAACCGCGAGATATTCCTGAGAGAACTGGTCTCCAACGCCTCCGATGCCTGCGACAAGCTGCGCTTCGAGGGATTGCACAACGATGCGCTGTTCGAGAACGATTCCGAACTTTCCATCCGCATCGGTTTTGACAAGGAAGCGCGCACGCTGACCGTGAGCGACAACGGCATCGGCATGAACCGCGACGAGGTTATTGCCAACCTCGGCACCATCGCCAAGTCCGGCACGCGCGAATTCTTCTCCCGCCTTTCCGGCGACCAGCAGAAGGACGCCAACCTGATCGGCCAGTTCGGCGTGGGTTTCTATTCCGCCTTCATCGTCGCCGACAAGGTCACCGTGACCACCCGCCGCGCGGGCGAGAACGCCGGCCAGGGCGTGCGCTGGGAATCCGACGGCGGCGGCGAGTTCGCCATCGAGATGGTGGACAAGGCCGTGCGCGGCACCGAGATCACGCTGCACCTGCGCGAAGGCCAGGACGACCTGCTGGCCGGCTACAAACTGCGCGAGATCGTGAAGAAGTATTCCAATCACATCGTGCAGCCCATCCTGATGCAGAAGGAAGAGTGGAAAGACGGCAAGTACGAGACGCTGGACGAGGACGAGACCGTTAATCAGGCTTCAGCCTTGTGGGCCAAGCCGAAGAACGAGATCACCGACGAGCAGTACACCGAGTTCTACAAGCATGTCGGCCACGACTACGACGATCCACTGGCCTGGAGCCATGCGCGCGTCGAGGGCAAGACCGAGTACACGCAGTTGCTCTATATCCCGCAGCACGCGCCGTTCGACCTGTGGGACCGCAACGCGCGCCACGGCATCAAGCTCTATGTGCGGCGCGTGTTCATCATGGACGACGCCGAACAGTTGATGCCGCTGTACCTGCGCTTCGTGCGCGGTGTGGTGGACTCGGCCGACCTGCCGCTCAACGTGTCGCGCGAGATATTGCAGGAATCGAAGGACATCGAGGCCATCCGCAAGGGCTGCACCGGCAAGGTGTTGGGTCTGCTGTCCGACATGGCGGCCAACGACAAGGAAAAATACGCCACCTTCTGGCAGGAGTTCGGCAAGGTGCTGAAGGAGGGCGTGGGCGAGGATTTTGCCAACAAGGACAAGATCGCCGGCCTGCTGCGTTTCGCCACGACCCATAGCGACACGCCGGACGAGACGGTGTCCTTCGCGGACTACATCGCGCGCATGAAGGATGGGCAGGAGAAAATCTATTACGTCACCGCCGAGACCTTCAACGCGGCGAAGAACAGCCCGCATCTGGAAGTGTTCCGCAAGAAGGGCATCGAAGTTCTGCTGTTCTCGGAGCGCGTGGACGAATGGATGCTGAGCTACCTCACCGAGTTCGACGGCAAGCAACTGGTCTCGGTGGCGAAGGGCGGCCTCGACTTGGGCAAGCTGGAAGACGAAGCGGATAAAAAAGCACAGGAGAAAGAGGCCGACGAGTTCAAGCCACTGACCGAGAAGATCAAGACCAGCCTGGGTGACAAGGTCAAGGAAGTGCGCGTCACCCACAGACTGACCGATTCCCCGGCCTGCCTGGTGGCGGACGAGCACGACCCAAGCGGCAACCTGGCGCGCATGCTCAAGGCGGCCGGACAAAAAGCGCCAAACTCGCAGCCCATCCTCGAGATCAATCCGCAGCATCCGATGTTGTTGCGGCTCAAGTCCGAGGAGAAGCGCTTCGACGACTGGGCGGCGGTGCTGTTCGACCAGGCCCTGCTGGCCGAAGGCGGGCAGCTCGACGACCCGGCCGCCTTCGTCAAGCGCATGAACCAGCTGATGCTGCAGATGGGCGGAGACTGACATCGCAGCAGGGTCATGGCCGCCCGCGCGGCGGTCATGGTGCTAACATCGTGGCCCAGGGTCTTTCCGACCAAGAGATGGGAGTGAATGCGATGAACAGATCACGCCGCCGCCTGTTGCAACAACTGTCTGCCCTGGGGTTGCTGTCCGGAATGGGGATCCCCGGCCTGATCCGCGATGCGCTGGCCGCAGGGAACTATCCCGTGGTGCAGGGCATGCACAAGCTCAAGGGCGAAGTCCGCATCAACGGCAAATTGGCCCGTGAAGGCCAGCCCGTGCTGCCGGGCGACAGAGTCACCACCGGAGCGAACGGCGAAGCCATCTACGTCATCGACGGCAATGCCTTCCTGCAACGCAGCAACAGTGTGGTGGAGTTCGGCAAGGAAGCGGCGAAGCAGTTCTTCCGCGTCGTTAGCGGAAGAATCCTGTCGGTGTTCGGGCGCGGCGAGAAGCGGCTGGTGGTGCCTACCGCCGTCATCGGTATCCGCGGCACCGCGTGTTACATCGAGGCCGAGCCGAAAAAGGTGTATTTCTGCCTCTGCTACGGTACCGCCGAGGTTGAGCCGACAGCGGAGCCCGGCCGGGTGGAGCGCATCGAGACCCATCATCACGACCACCCCATCTTCATCCATCACGACAAGGGCATGCCGTCCATGGCGAACGCCAGGGCCGTCAACCATACCGACGACGAATTGATCATGCTGGAGTGGCTGCACCGGCGTCGCCCCCCGTTCTACGGCCAGGGTTTGACCGCATATTGATTCCACACGGATTTTCTCCCGGCACCGGCCGGATATGGAAGTACGTTCTGCTAGGAGAATTCACAGTTCCGATACCTGCCTTGTGCTAGAATGCGCGCCCTTCGAATCCAGCACAGGTAGTATTTCATGTCCCGCGCACTCCGCAACATCGCCATCATCGCCCACGTCGACCACGGCAAGACCACCCTCGTCGACCAACTCCTGAAACAGTCCGGCACCTTCCGCGAGAACCAGAAGGTGGACGTGCGCATCATGGACAGCAACGATCTGGAAAAAGAGCGCGGCATCACCATCCTGGCCAAGAACACCGCCATCGAATACGAAGGCACCCACATCAACATCGTCGACACACCGGGACACGCCGACTTCGGCGGCGAGGTGGAGCGCGTGCTGGGCATGGTAAACGGCGTGCTGCTGCTGGTGGATGCGGTGGAAGGCCCGATGCCTCAGACCCGTTTCGTGACCAAGAAAGCGCTGGCGCTGGGCCTCAAGCCCATCGTCGTGATCAACAAGGTCGACCGTCCCGGCTCGCGTCCGGACTGGGTGCTGAACCAGACCTTCGACCTGTTCGACAAGCTGGGCGCCAGCGACGAGCAACTCGATTTCCCCGTGATCTACGCATCCGGCCTGAACGGCTGGGCCTGCATGGACCTGAAGGATGCGCCATCCAGTGGCGGATCGGCAGCCGACATGAAACCGCTGTTCGAGACCGTGCTTGCGCACGTGCCGACCCCGCCGGGCGATCCCGAAGCGCCGCTGCAACTGCAACTGGCCGCGCTGGATTACTCCACCTTCACCGGACGCCTCGGCGTCGGCCGCGTGCTCAACGGCCGCATCAAGCCGGGCCAGCAGGTGGTAGTGATGAACCACGAGCAGCAGGTCGGTTCTGGCCGCATCAACCAGGTGCTGGGCTTCCAGGGGCTGGAACGCGTGGCGGTGGATAGCGCCGAAGCGGGCGACATCATCATCATCTCCGGTCTCGAAGACATTGGCATCGGCGTCACCATCTGCGACCGGGACAATCCGGTCGGTCTGCCCATGCTGATGGTAGACGAGCCGACGCTGAACATGGACTTCATGGTCAACACCTCGCCGCTGGCGGGCACCGAAGGCAAGTTCGTCACCAGCCGCCAGATCCGCGACCGCCTTACCAAGGAACTGCTGACCAACGTCGCGCTGCGGGTGGAAGACACCCAGGACGCCGACATCTTCCGCGTCTCCGGCCGCGGCGAACTGCACCTCACCATCCTGCTCGAGAACATGCGCCGCGAAGGCTTCGAGATGGCCGTGGGCAAACCGCGCGTCGTTTACAAGGAGATCAACGGCGAAAAATGCGAGCCGTACGAGAACCTGACCATCGACCTGGAAGACGAACACCAGGGTGGCATCATGGAGGAGATCGGCCGCCGCCGTGGCGAGCTGACCAACATGGAATCCGACGGCCAGGGCCGTACCCGCCTGGAATACCACATCCCCGCGCGCGGCCTGATCGGCTTCCAGTCCGACTTCATGACCATGACTCGCGGCACCGGCCTGATGAGCCACGTGTTCGACGACTACGGTCCGGTCAAACCCGACCTGCCCGGCCGCCACAACGGCGTGCTGATCTCGGCGGAAGACGGCGAGGCCGTGGCCTATGCGCTGTGGAACCTGGAAGACCGCGGCCGCATGTTCGTCAGCCCCGGCGACAAACTTTACGAAGGCATGATCATCGGCATCCACAGCCGCGACAACGATCTGGTGGTCAACCCGATCAAGGGCAAGAAGCTCACCAACGTGCGCGCCTCCGGCACCGACGAAGCGGTACGCCTGACCACGCCGATCAAGCTGACGCTGGAATCCGCCGTTGAATTCATCGACGACGATGAACTGGTGGAGCTGACACCCAAGTCTATTCGTGTCCGCAAGCGCTATCTGAAAGAGTTCGACCGCAAGAAGGCATCGCGCGCGGCCGAGTGATTGTCGCGGGAATGTGACGTAAAAGACGAGGGGCGCGCAAGCGCCCTTTGTCATTCTTGTAAAGAATGGGGAAGGTGGCATGGTGTTTTGATACCCACAATGCCGCTTGCGTTCGCTATATACTTGCCCCCGAATCAACAACAATAGCCATCATGAACTACGCCGTTGTGGACGCCATTCGCCTGGAAGCGAACGCCAAATTGGATCCCTTGAAAAAGGGGGCCTTGGGGCAGTTTATGACACCCTACCGAATTGCTGAATTCATGGCAGGGTTGTTTGAGAATAGGGCGCATGCGGTTTTGCTGGATGCGGGAGCAGGAATAGGCTCCTTAACGTTGGCGGCCAGCAAAGTGTTGCAACTTGACCGGGTTGAAGCATGGGAGGTCGACCCGGTCATGCAGTCATACCTTGAGAAAAGCCTGGAAAAAATCGGCGTCCCGCATGAGTTGCATCGCATGGACTTCATTTTGGACTCCGTTGACCGGATTCAATTCAATCAAGGCGTGCGCTTCACACATGCGATCCTGAATCCCCCATACAAAAAAATAACCAGCACCTCGAATCATAGAAAAGCGTGCAGTTCGGTTGGACTTGAGACCGTCAATTTGTACACGGCGTTTCTCGGGTTGTCCATTCTCCAGATGCGGCAAGGCGGTGAGATCGTGGTCATCATTCCGCGCTCGTTCTGCAACGGTCCTTATTACAAGCCGTTCCGCGAATTGATGCTGGGACAATGCGCCATCGATGTGCTTCATATATTCGAGTCCCGTTCCAAAGCATTCAAGGATGACGAAGTGCTGCAGGAGAATCTCATCCTGAAACTAACGAAGGGGAAACCCCAAGGCCGCGTATTACTTTCGTTCTCGCACGATGCTAGTTTTGCCGACATGAGGCGACGCGAGGTCGAGTTCCGCTCCATCGTCGAACCCTCCGACACCGAACGATTCATCCGCATCCCGACTGAGGATGCACCGGAAGAGCTGTCACTGTTCGAGCACAGCCTGCAAGAACTGGGTTTGGAAGTGTCGACCGGGCCTGCCGTGGATTTCAGGTTGAGGACATGGTGGAGCAAGCTGCCTGAGAAAGGCACAGTGCCGATGATCTATCCGCACCATTTCGGCAAGGATGGTTTCCACTACCCCGTTGAGCACAAGAAACCCAATGCCCTGATGCATTCGCCGGAAGTGGAGAAATGGCTGATGCCTTGCGGTGTGTATGTTCTGGTGAAACGCTTCTCTGCCAAGGAAGAAATAAGGAGGGTAGTTGCCTATCTGATCACCTCTGAGATGGTAACTGCACCTCATGTGGCCTTCGACAACAAATGGAACGTTTTTCATTACAAGAAGCAGGGGATAAACAAGGAAGTTGCCCAAGGACTCGCTTGCTTCCTGAACAGCACTGTGCTGGATAGCTATTTCAGGGTGTTCTCGGGTCATACGCAGGTCAACGCCACGGACTTGAGGAATATCAAGTACCCCAGCTTGGTGAAACTGCGTGAGTGGGGCAAGCAGTACCGGCCCGCAATGACACAAGAAGAAATCGACCAACTGGTGACCGCCGCATGACAACCAAGAAGAAACGCTTGCAAGAAGCCAATGCCATCCTTGCCGACTTGGGGATGCCTCATCAGCAATGCAACGACAGGACGGCCTACTGCTTGCTGGCATTGCTGGATTTGTCACCTAAAAAAGACTGGGCCGATGCCGCATCGCCATTGATCGGAATATCGCCCATCATGGATTGGACCAAGCAACACTTTGGTGTCGAATACGCCCCCAACACGCGCGAGACGTTCCGTAGGCAATCCATGCACCAGTTCGTCCAGGCTGGAGTGTGTCGCTATAACCCGGACAAACCTGAGCGACCGGTGAACAGCCCGCATGCTGTTTACCAGATTGAACCTAATCTGCTGGAAGTCCTGAGAGCCTATGGGACAGAGCAGTACAAATCCCGCCTCAAGCGATATATGAGTAAACGCAAAACCTTGGTTGAGCAATATGCCAAGGCCCGCGAGATGAAAATGATCCCCTTGATACTCAAGGGTGGAAGAAGCATCAAGCTTTCACCGGGCGAACATTCTGAACTGATCAGGGACGTCGTCGAAAACTTCGGTGTCCGATATGCGCCGGGAGGCGAATTGTTGTACGTCGGAGATACAGGCGATAAATATGGATTTTTTGATGAAGAACTTCTCGCAGGTCTCGGTGTGCGTCTCGATAACCATGGCAAGATGCCGGACGTTGCCATTTATCTGCGGGAAAAGAACTGGCTGTTGCTGATAGAGTCAGTCACCAGCCACGGTCCGGTCGATTCCAAGCGCCATACCGAGTTGTCCAAGCTGTTCAAGGGTTGCACTGCCGGACTTGTATTTGTCTCGGCCTTTCCCACCCGAAAGGTGTTTTTGAAATACCTTGAATCCATCTCATGGGAGTCGGAAGTCTGGATAGCCGATGCGCCAAGTCACCTGATCCACTTCAATGGGGTTCGGTTCCTGGGGCCTTATTAGCGCCCTTTGTCATTTATACTTCCGGCATGTCCGAAACACTCCTCTTATTGCTGTCCATCCTGACCTTGCTGGGCGTCATTGCCGCGATG
Source organism: Gammaproteobacteria bacterium (assembly GCA_018813765.1). GTDB lineage: Bacteria > Pseudomonadota > Gammaproteobacteria > Burkholderiales > Gallionellaceae > Sideroxyarcus. The sequence continues at coordinate 74,056 of JAHJBC010000004.1, forward strand.
TTCATGCTGCGCAACCAGCCCGCCCGTACGGCGCAGGTGCTGGAACAGCAGCACCGCGCCATGCTCACCGACCTCAACGACGGGCTGAACAAACAGGGCGACCGCCTGATCGCGGCGCAGGCGGCGGAGTCGGAACGGCTGCGTTCCGCCGTGGGCGAGGAGTTGCGCGCCACGCGCGAGGCCATCGCCGCTTTGCGCACCGAGATGCTGGCGCAGATGCTGGAGAAACTGGCCGAGCAGGGTCGTGCCGACCAGAAGCTGATCCAGGAATCGTTCAACAACGCCTCGCAACACCTACGCAACAGCATCGAGACCCTGAGCAAGACGGTGGACGGTCGCCTCGAACAGATCGGCGGCAAGGTCAACGAACGGCTGGACGAGGGCTTCAAGAAGACCAACGAGACCTTCGTCAGCGTGATGGCGCGGCTGGCGACCATCGACGAGGCGCAGAAGAAGATCGACGGCCTCACCACCAATGTCGTCAGCCTGCAGGAACTGCTCGGCGACAAGCGTTCGCGCGGCGCGTTCGGCGAAGTGCAACTGGAAGGGCTGGTGCGCAACATCCTGTCGCCGCAGGCCTACGAGATGCAGTACACCCTGCCCAACGGTAGCCGCGCCGACTGCGTGCTCAAGCTGCCCGAACCGACCGGCATGGTGGCGGTGGATTCCAAGTTCCCGCTGGAGAACTATCACCGCATGTTCGACGCTGCGAGTCCCGCCGAAAGACTGGTGGCGGAAAGACAGTTCAAGGCCGACGTCAAAAAGCATGTGGAAGATATCTCAAGCAAATACATCATCCCCAATGTGACGTCCGACGGCGCGGTGATGTTCATTCCCGCCGAGGCCGTGTTCGCCGAGATCCACGCGCATCATTCCGATGTGGTGGACTACGCCATGCAGCGGCGCGTGTGGATCGTGTCGCCGACCACGCTGATGGCCGTACTCAACACCGCGCGCGCGGTGATGAAGGATGTGGAGACGCGCAAGCAGGTGCACATCATCAAGGATGAACTGGGCAAACTGGGCAAGGACTTCGGCCGGTTCGACGAGCGCATGAAAAAACTTGCCGAGCATATTCGCCAGGCGAACAAGGACGTGGACGACGTGCAGATCAGCAGCCGCAAGATCACCGAGCAGTTCGCGAAGATCGAACGTGTCGAGTTGGATCATCCGGCGGCGTTGTCGGATCGGGAATAGAGCTTTGTAGGATGGGTGGAGCGCAGCGATACCCATCAATTGACCGATGGGTATCGGCTACGCCTCCACCCATCCTACGCAATCTGAATTCCATGGCGTGATCGGTTTTCGGTTTTTTTTCGTGTAGTTTCGTGTCTTTCGTGGACAATCGCTTTACCCGGATTTGATAGAGTCATGAAAATAGCCATCGCACAAATCAATTGCATGCTCGGCGATCTCGCCGGCAATGCCGCCAAGATCGCCGACTACGCGCAGCGCGCCAAGGCACAGGGCGCTGCTATCCTGCTCACCCCCGAGCTCAGTCTGTGCGGCTATCCGGCCGAGGACTTGTTGTTGCGCGACGGTTTTTACCGTGCCTGCGACAAAGCGCTGGCGGAACTGGCGAAGCAGGCGCAGGGCATCGTCATGCTGGTCGGCCACCCGCACAAGATCGGCAAGAAGCATTACAACGCGGCCTCCATTCTGCGCGACGGCAAAGTCGCTGCGACCTACCACAAGCATTCGTTGCCAAACCACAGCGTGTTCGACGAGGAGCGCTATTTCGATTCCGGCAACGAGGCGCTTTTACTGGAAGTGGACGGCATCCGTTTCGGCATCAACATCTGCGCCGATGTATGGCACAAGCCGGCCGCCGCGCGCGCACGCGAGGCGGGCGCCGAGGTGCTGCTGGTGCTGAACGCCTCGCCCTACCATTACGACAAGCAGACGACGCGCTACGAGACCTTGCGCGAACGCATCGGCGAGACCGGCATGCCCATCGTCTACGCCAACATGGTGGGCGGACAGGACGAACTGGTGTTCGACGGCTCGTCGTTCGCCATGGATGCGGACGGCGAACTCACCCACCAGTTCGCCGCATTCGACGAACTGATGGGCATCGTCGAGGTGCGCGGCGGCGACCTGGTGCCCGGCGAGATACAGGAAGTGCTCGCCGAAGAAGCCAGCATCTATCGCGCGCTCTGTGTTGGCGTGCGCGACTACATCGTCAAGAACCGTTTTCCCGGCGTGCTGCTGGGCCTGTCGGGCGGCATCGATTCCGCGTTGACGCTGGCGGTGGCAGTGGATGCGCTTGGCGCGGACAAGGTGCTGGCGGTGATGATGCCGTCGCCCTACACCGCGCAGATCAGCATCGACGACTCGCGCGAGATGGTGAAACTGCTCGGCGTGCGCTACGAGGAGCTCGACATCGCCCCGACCTTCGCCGCGTTGCAGGACACGCTGGCGCCGCTGTTCAAGGGACTGCCTGCCGACACCACCGAGGAGAATCTGCAGGCACGCATACGCGGCAACCTGCTGATGGCGATCTCCAACAAGAGCGGCTCGCTGGTGCTGACCACCGGCAACAAGTCCGAGATGACCGTGGGCTACTGCACGCTGTACGGCGACATGGCGGGCGGCTTCGCCGTGCTCAAGGATGTCAGCAAGCAATGGGTGTATCGCCTGTCGCGCTACCGCAACACGCTGGGCCGCGTCATCCCCGAGCGCATCATCACGCGCCCGCCCAGTGCCGAACTGAAACCGGACCAGACCGACCAGGACAACCTGCCGCCCTACGACGTGCTGGACGCCATCATGGCCTGCTATGTGGAGCAGAACATGAGCATCCCGCAGATCGTGGCCGAAGGCTATGCCGAAGCCGACGTGCAGCGTGTGGTGAAACTGGTGCGCATCGCCGAGTACAAGCGGCGCCAGGCGCCGGTCGGCGTGCGCATCACCGACCGCGGTTTCGGCAAGGACTGGCGCTATCCCATCACCGTGCGTTATCAGGATGATTATTGAGCGGCGAATGATCTTGCCGGTTAAGCGAACAATGGAAGCAGAACTGAAATGACACTGAAACAGAATGGCATGAAAGATTTTGACAAGGATGCGGCGCAATGGGATGCCAGCCCGACCAAGGTCAGGATGGCGAACGATGTGGGTGCCGCGATCATCCGGGAAGTGAAGCTCACGAAAGACATGGATGTCATGGACTTCGGCTGCGGCACGGGACTGCTCACCCTCAAGCTGCAACCGCTGGTGAAGTCGATCACCGGCGTGGACAGTTCGCAGGGCATGCTCGGCGTGTTGCAGAACAAGATCGGCCAGCAATCGCTGGACAACGTGTTCACCCGCCTGGTTGATTTTGAGCATGGCAAGCATACGGAAGGAAGCTACGACCTCATCGTCAGCAGCATGGTCCTGCACCATGTGCCGGATACGCAGGCCTTGTTCAAGGACTGGGCCGGTCTGCTGCGACCGGGCGGGCAGGTGAGCTTCGCCGACCTCGACGCGGAAGACGGTTCCTTCCATAGCGACAACACCGGCGTGTTCCACTTTGGTTTCGAGCGGGATGAATTGAAGCGCATGCTGCATGAAGCCGGCTTCGGCGATTTTCGCGCGATCACGGCGACGGTCATCGACAAGGAAACCAAGGGGCAGGGCGTCAGGCAATATCCTGTGTTCCTGGTCTCGGCGACACGCGCATAGCATATCTGCATAGTTTCGGAGACAAGCAATGAGTCAGCAAAGGAAATTCCATCTGGTGTTCTCGTTCGTGATGGGCGCGATCATGGTGTTCATCATGACCTTCATCATCACGCTGGCCAATGTGGGCTGGATCGATGGATTCGTCCGGCTGTGGCTGAGGGCCTTCGCCATCGCCTATGTGGCAGCCGTGCCGATCATCTTCTTTCTGGCGCCGTTCGCGCGCAAACTGACCGGCAAGATACTTGGCATGCCCGCGTAAGTCTGCGATATTCTCCGGCATCTTCAACCGACGGCAGGATCTACAGAAAATGGACAGTACAAACGCAACGGATTTCCATGCACGGCTCAAGGGGAAGTTCTACGGCATGCTGCAATGGAAGGATCTGGATGCGTTGTGGGCACGGGTCAAGCCCGGCCAGTGGTTCTTCTACCAGATAGGCGAGGAACTGCCGGACAAGCCGCTGAGCGGCGACGCACTGGCGATCCGCGTCGATGCACTGGATAAACTGCTGCGTGACGACCACGACTATCACCTGTGCGGCATCGTCTATGCCGATGCGATCGAGCAACCCACGTTGATCAAGGTCTACGACCCCAACCACCTGGGATCTTCATGCAGCAAGTCAGCCACGCCGCCGCGCTGGATACTCAGTACCGAGCGACCGCCGCTGGTCGAGAACCACGCACCCACGCCGGAGAACCGCAGGCGCTGGTGGCAACTTTTCTCAAGCTGAGTACACAGTGAAAGAATGGCTGGATAGTAAAGGGCTCCTCTAATAATTCAAATTCCGTCATTCCGGTGAAGGCCGGAATCCAGCGGTTTTGTTAACAAATGCCGTTATGTCAGTGCGTTGCACTGTACCTATATTTTTTTGCTGGACACCGGCCTTCGCCGGTGTGACGAGTAATTAGAGATGCCCTGCAGAGGAACTCGATCAATGTCCGCAAAGCTGATCCGTATTCTCGCTGTCTTCCTGCTGGCGCTCATTGCGCAACCCGCTCATGCCGGTGAGCCACGGACCGCACAAAGTCCAGACGGCCAACCCGAGGTCCACCTGTATTTCTTCTGGTCGCTGACCTGTCCGCATTGCACGGCGGCACATCCCCATATCGAAGCCATCCCGCAGGCGCGGCCTTGGGTCAGGCTGCATGCGCTGGAACTCACGCGCAGCGCGGAGAATGTCCGCCTGTACCGGGAGATGGCGCAGCAACTTGACGCGCAAGCGGTCTCGGTCCCGGCCTTCGTGTTCTGCGGCGAGATGCATGTCGGCTGGCGTGACGATGCCACCACCGGCGCGATGTTGCGCCAGCGTCTCGACGATTGTCGCGCGCGCAGCCTTGGTGCATCGACAGGAGAGATGACGCAGCCCGCGCCCGCCATCCAGTTGCCGCTGATCGGCGCGGTCGATCCCGCCAATCTTTCCCTGCCTGCGCTCACATTGGTCCTGGCCGGGCTGGATGCATTCAATCCCTGCGCCTTCTTTGTTCTGCTGTTCCTGCTGTCGATGATGGTGCACCAGAAGAACCGGGCGCGCATGCTGATCATCGGCGGTGTGTTCGTGCTGGTCTCGGGCACGATGTATTTCGCCTTCATGTCCGCCTGGCTCAACGTGTTCCAGCTGTTCGGCCACCTCGCCTGGGTGACGATGGCGGCGGGTGCGCTGGCGGTGCTGGTCGGCGCGGTGAACGTGAAGGATTTCTTCCTGTTCGAAAAAGGCATCACGCTGTCCATCCCGGAATCGAAGAAACCCGACATCTTCCGCCGCGCCCGCGCCATCCTTAACGCCGGGAACCTGCCGGCCATGCTTGCCGCGACGGTATTCCTGGCCATTGCCGCCAACCTCTACGAGCTGCTGTGCACGGCGGGCTTTCCCATGGTCTATACGCGATTGCTGACGCTGGCCGACCTTTCCGTTGCCGCACGCTACGGTTATCTCGCCGCCTACAACCTGATCTATGTGGTGCCGCTGGCGCTGATCGTCGTCGTCTTCGCGCGCAGCCTGGGCGCGCGCAAGCTCAGCGAGCGCGAAGGCCGCCTGCTCAAGCTGCTGTCTGGTGTGATGATGCTGGAACTGGGAGGCCTGCTGCTGCTTGCCCCGGAACAAGTCAGCCGGGTCGGCATCGCCTTCGGCTTGATGGCGGTGGCAGTGGGCGTGACCTGGATGGCCGCGCGCCTGACCCGGAACGGGCGGGATTGACGTTATAACCCCTGCGAACCATCCGCATGCTTGCGCCGCAGATCGGTGTAGTCCTCCGGGTCTGGATTCCAGCCGATTATGATAATTATTCTCACGTGAAAAGAATTTTGTTAAAGTTGGTCATGCAGACAAACTCTGAAATGGAAAGGAAGGCATGGAAAGCGAAGAACTGCGCAATGTCGGCCTGAAGGTGACGACGCCGCGGCTGAAGATATTGGGCTTGCTGGAAAAGGCCACGGCCAGGCACATGACTGCCGAATCGATCTACCGGCAACTGACCGAGAGCGGAGAAGTGATCGGACTGGCGACCGTCTATCGCGCGCTGGCCCAGTTCGAGGCTGCCGGGTTGATCACGCGCCACCATTTCGAGGGCGGACAAACGGTTTACGAACTGGAACGCGGCCCGCATCACGACCACATCGTCTGCGTCCGTTGCGGCCGGGTGGAGGAGTTCTACGACAAGGTGATCGAGGATCGCCAGCGCGAGATCGCCACCAAGCTCGGCTTCAACCTGAGCGACCACGCCCTGACGCTGTATGGCGAATGCAGCGGGCCGGATTGCGCGGGAAAGAAAAAACAGGGCTAGAAAACTTCAGGCCGCCACTTCGGCATTCAGCTTTTTACCGATTAGGCTATACTTGCGCGGGTCATCGTTAGAGGAAAAAACAATGAAAAAGATCGAAGCCATCATCAAGCCGTTCAAACTCGATGAAGTCCGCGAAGCCCTGTCCGAATTGGGCGTCAGCGGCCTGACCGTCACCGAAGTCAAGGGCTTCGGACGCCAGAAGGGACATACCGAGCTGTATCGCGGCGCGGAATATGTGGTCGACTTCCTGCCCAAGATCAAGGTTGAGGTGGTGATCAGCGCCGCCCTGCTGGAGACCGCGGTGGAAGCCATCGTCAAGGCGGCCAACACCGGCAAGATCGGCGACGGCAAGATATTCATCACCCCGGTGGAGCGTGTCATCCGCATCCGCACCGGCGAGACCGACGAAACGGCGCTCTAGGCGACACGTCTCGATTCGTATCTCTGCAAACGGGGAACGGGCATTGCCCCGTTCCCCGTTTGTTTTGCCATCTAGAATCCGTATTCGCGCTCTACGCGGCACACCCTGACACGGAACGTGCGATACCAGTCCCTCGCACGTCCTTGCGGCTTGCGATGCTCCATGTTCTCCTTCCACGCCTTGATCGCTTCCAGACTGTCCCAGTATGAGACCGAGATGCCGATCTCCTGCCGGGCACTCTCGAAACCGAGGAAACCTGGCTGGCTCGAAGCCAGCTCCAGCATCTGTCTGGCCACCTCGGCGTAGCCGTTGTCGCCATCGGTGCGTGTGGATGTGAAGATGACGGCGTAGTAGGGCGGTTGCGGTGTGGAGGCCGGAACAGTCATGCGAATTCCTTAATTATCGTTTTGATGCCTGCTCGTTCAGCTTCCGCACCCAGGTCAGGTTGTAGGAGGGCGGGATCGCGCCGGCCTTCATTTCCGGGCGACTGCCGATCGGGCAGCCTGCCACATCGATCTGCTCATACCATTCGCGGAAGCGCAGCATGCCGGCCGGGTTCATCACACAAGATTTCTGTCCGAACGGATGGCCGAACTGGAACAGCAGGTGGCCGATCTCGTGCGCCAGATAAGCCCCGGCAAGTTCGGCGGCATACTCTTCCGAATACTGTTCGCCTTCGCGCAGCTTCATGGTGAGCGCCGAATTGTCCAGGAACGGGAAGGTGGTCATGAACACGAACGAACCATAGCGGCTGTTGCGGCTGTATGAAGTGGTGCCCACCGATACCCCGCCGCGAATGGCGGAATGGATGTCCACGCCGTAATACTCTGCGCTCGCGATGAGCTGGTTGGTCAGTACCAGATCGTATTGCAGGTTGCCGTAACCCAGCGTATCCCAGTAGACCCATTCGTTGTACGGTGATGCATCAAGCACGGGCGCGCCGTCGATAGCCGCAACCTGGCGCCACTGAACCAGGCGTTCCAGCATCGCGGCAGCCAAAGCATCCGACAACGACGCCAGATCCGCTGCATGCGCATCCGGCAGATAAGGGGCGGCAAAGGCCAGCGCATCTTTCAGTTTCGTATTGCGTTCCGTCAGCGTGCGGTTGATTCCGTCAGCCAGCATGCGGGCGTCGCCGCTGCCGGTCTTGAAGTCGTAGATGGATTGCACGCGCGCTTCGCGAATGGAGGGAGGAATGATCGCAAACAGTTTGTCGACCCCTGTCTCCTCGACCTCGGTGAACTCGACGAAGGTGCCGTAGTGCTTCCAGACGGCCAGTTGCGCCGAGGCCAGCACGATGCGCAGATGATCCGGCGAGAACCTCGGCAGACGCGGATTGGTGGCGTGGACGACGCGCAGCTTGACGCTGGTCCCCGGTTTGATCGGCGCCACCGGCGCATTTTTCCATTCGTCGATCTCTTCGCCGCAGCCAACCAGCAGCAGGACCATTCCAATAACGATATGCCTGATCAGCAAGAATTCCCTTTCGGCGATGCAGGCCATTGGCGGCCAAGGTGGGGCATGAACAACTTCCAGCCCGCACCGTACCTGCACCATGCCATGCGGTCAATATGCCAAATGGCCTATATACCTTTCGCCGATGTGCGACTTGCTTGTTATGATGTCAGTCATCAAGTCGGGAGTCGAAGATGCACATTCCATTGCGTACCCTTATCGTTTCTGTATCGATGCTGTGCGGGCTGATGGCTTCGCCGGTGCAGGCGGGCGAAGTGAGCGTCGCGGTTGCTTCCAACTTCGCCGCGACTATGGAGCGGCTTGCACCGTTGTTCCAGAAGGAGAGCGGTCATACGGTAAACGTCACTCCGGGTGCCAGCGGCAGGCTGTATGCACAGATCAAAAAGGGCGCGGCATTCGATGTGTTCCTCTCGGCGGATGAAGAGCTGCCGAAACGTTTGATGCAGGAAGGTACGGCAGTCGCCGGTTCGCGTTTCGTCTACGCCACCGGGCGGCTTGTTTTGTGGAGTGCGCAGCCGGGCTTCGTCGATGACAAGGGGCTGGTGCTCAACCGTGGCAACTTCAACCTGCTGGCGATCCCCAATCCTGTCCACTCGCCCTACGGCGTGGCGGCGAAAGAGACGCTGACCAAGCTGACGATGTGGAACGCGATGCAGCGCAAGCTGGACAAGGGCGACGATGTGACCGAGACCTACCGGTTCGCTGCCAGCGAAAGGACCGAGCTGGCTTTCATACCGCTGTCGCAGGTGATGCACGACGGCAAGATGGGCTCCGGGTCCTGGTGGCTGGTGCCACCCGGGATGCACAACCCCATCCGCCAGAGCGCGGTGCTGTTGACCGGTGCAAATGATCCGGCAGCGGCCAATGCCTTTCTCGCTTTTCTGAAGAGCGAGAAAGCGCAGAAGGTGATGCGCGGTTTCGGCTACGAATTTCCCTGAGGAGCAATCTCAGCAGAATTATGCAATTACTTTGATAGTTTCGGATGGCAACGGGCACTCAGGTGCCCGTTTTCTTTGGGTGTTCGAGTGGCAGGTATTGATGAATTTGGACATTTCAGGGTTTGATGTGATTTAATTCGGTTATGTTTGCAACTACATAACGAAAACATATTCATTTTAAGAACAATCTGTTGCATCGCTAATCAATATTTTGTCGCGCATGTTGAATGGGAATTTACGTTGTAGCGCAAAGGTTGTAACGAACATGCCAAATTGTTTCAAAAACTACAGCCTGCGGCGTTTCTGGCGATTTCGGCGTGCCGTTGTGGCGTATTCAGAATCAAGCAGTGGTAAGGGTTGAGTGGCTGATGTGCCGGTTGTGGCATTACTTTTGCAAAGCGTTAGGTGGCTTGAGTAATAACGAGAGAGGTTGTCATGGTGCAAGCAACTGCTGAAAAGAAGACCGGCTCCGCGGTCGTCTCAAAACTGAAGATCGCCAAGGGGCGGCGCTGGGACCATCTGGAATTACTGGAACGCATCGACGCGACGGGCTCGATCACGGCGGCGGCGAGTGCCATGGGCATGAGCTACAAGGCGGCGTGGGAAGCGGTCGAGGCGATCAACAACCTTTCCGAACAGCCGCTGGTGGAGCGCAAGACCGGCGGGGCCAAAGGCGGCGGCACGACGCTTACCGTGTATGGCCGTCGTGTGGCCGGTGCCTATCGCCGACTGGAGCAGGAACGCGAAGAGGTGCTGAAGCGGCTTGCGGAAGTGATGGACGATTTTGACGAGTACTACCATTTGATAAGGAGATTCGACATGAAAACGAGTGCGCGCAACCAGTTCCTGGGCACGGTTAAGAGCATCAAGCTCGGCGCGATCAACGCCGAGGTGGTGCTGGAGATCGGCGGCGGCGACATGTTGGCGGCGGTGATCACCAACGGGAGCGTGAATCATCTGGGCCTGAAGATCGGCTCGCAAGCGTATGCGCTGATCAAGGCGCCGTGGGTGATCGTGACGACATCGGACGGATTCAAGACCAGCGCGCGCAACGAATTGCACGGCACGGTGGTGCGCTGCCAGGAAGGCGCGGTGAACGGCGAAGTCATCATCGAACTGTCCGGCGGCAAGAGCGTGGCGGCCATCGTGACCAACGACAGCATCAAGTCGCTGGGATTGAAGGAAGGTGTGAAAGCGGCGGCGCTGATCAAGGCATCGCACGTTATTTTGGCAGTCAATGCGTAAGAGCAGATTGCCTATGTAGGAGCGGCTTTAGCCGCAAATGGTTTTCGCCAGCAAGCTGGCTCCTACAAAGCAAGGATGGATCTCGAATTTTTATTGTTTTCAAAGGAGAAAGAAATGAAGTCGATCAAATTGGGTTTGTTGGGCGCGTTGCTGGCATCGCTGGTGCAAGTGGCGAATGCGGGCGAGGTGAATGCGGCGGTGGCGGCGAATTTCACCAAGCCCATGGAAGAGATCGTTGCGCAGTTCGAGAAGGAGACTGGCCATACGGTGAAACTCAGCTTCGGTTCCAGCGGCAAGTTCACCTCACAGATAAAGAATGGTGCGCCTTTCGACGTGTTCCTCGCCGCCGACGAAAAAAATCCCAAACTGCTGGAAGAAGAAGGTTTGGCGGTAAAAGGTTCGCGTTTCGTCTACGCGCTGGGCAAGCTGGTGTTGTGGAGCGCGCAATCCGGTTTTGTGGATGACAAGGGCGCGGTACTGGGCAAGGGCAGCTACAACAAGATCGCCTATGCCGACCCCAAACTCGCGCCTTACGGGCTGGCTGCGCAAGAAGCCCTGCAGAAGTTGAGCCTGTGGGACAAAGTGCAAGGCAAGCTGGTGACCGGCGAGAGCATCACCCAGACCTACCAGTTTGCCGCGACTGGCAATGCCGAGTTGGCGTTCATTGCGCTGTCGCAGATCACCAAGAACGGCAAGGTGGCAGAAGGATCGTACTGGCTCGTGCCGAGTGATATGTACAATCCGATCAAGCAAAGCACAGTGCAGTTGAGCGCTGCGAAAGATCCGGCGGCGGCGAAAGCATTCATGACGTTCCTGAAGAGCGAGAAGGCGCTGACGATCATTCGCAATTTCGGTTACGGGTTGCCGTAATACTGTTCACTTAATGTAGGAGCGAGCTTGCTCGCGAATGCGCATTCGCGAGCACCCGCAAGGGGTACGCCGGCGGGTGCCCCGCTGCTGTGCAGCGACCCTTCCGCAGCAAGCTCGCTCCTACAAAGTGCACGGTCAATTTAACCATTTGGATTCAAAAGCACCATGACATCACTAGACCCCGCCGACCTCCAAGCCGTTTGGCTCACGCTCAAGTTGGCAAGCGTGACCACCTGCCTGCTGTTGCTCATCGCCACGCCCATCGCATGGTGGCTGTCGCACAGCCGCAAGTGGTACAAGGGACTGGTGTCCGCCGCAGTGGCATTGCCGCTGGTGTTGCCGCCCACGGTGTTGGGTTTTTACCTGCTGTTGCTGATGGGGCCGAATGGGCCGGTGGGTGAATTGACCAGTTACCTGAATCTCGGCAGGCTGCCGTTTTCTTTCGCCGGATTGGTGATCGGCTCGGTGCTGTTCTCGCTGCCGTTCGCCGTGCAACCGATCCAGAATGCCTTCGAAGCGATGGGGCAGCGTCCGCTGGAAGTGGCTGCAACTTTGCGAGCGAGCGCATGGGATCGTTTCATCAGCGTGGCGCTGCCGCTGGCGCGTCCGGGTTTTCTCACCGCAACCATTCTTGCTTTTGCGCATACGGTCGGCGAGTTCGGTGTGGTGCTGATGCTGGGCGGCAACATACCGGGTGAGACGCGCGTGCTCTCGGTCGCCATCTACGGCCATGTCGAGGCGATGGAATACGGCGCGGCGCATGTGCTTTCTGGCGGTATGGTGCTGTTCTCGTTCCTGGTGCTGCTCGGTTTGTATCTGGCGGGCGGTCAGTTGTCGAAGGTGACCAAATGAGCGAAACAGCATTGAACGAGATACAGGCCCGCTTCGCGCTGCAGCGAGAAAATTTTGCGCTGGAGGCGAGCTTCAATGCGCCAGCCGTCGGCGTCACCGCCTTGTTCGGCCCCTCTGGCTCGGGCAAGACCACGTTGTTGCGCTGCATCGCAGGGCTGGAACGCGCGCAAGGAGCGCTGCATGTAAAGGGTGAAACCTGGCAGGACAAAAATACATTTGTGCCGGTACACAAACGCCCGCTGGGGTATGTGTTCCAGGAAGCGAGCCTGTTTCCGCATCTGTCGGTACGCGCCAATCTGGAGTACGGCCTGAAGCGCATTGTCCCGTCCGAACGCAAAGTGCCGCTGGAGCAAGTGGTGGAATGGCTGGGGTTGAGCCGCCTCATCGAGCGCAAGGAACCGGCACTGCTCTCCGGCGGCGAACGCCAGCGCGTCGCCATCGGCCGCGCGCTGCTCACCAGTCCGCGCATCCTGCTGATGGACGAACCGCTCTCAGCGCTCGACAGCAACAGCAAGCGGGAAATATTGCCCTACCTGGAACGGTTGCACCGCGAACTGAGCATTCCGGTGCTGTACGTGAGCCATGCGATGGACGAGGTTGCGCGGCTGGCCGACCACTTGGTGCTGCTGGAAAAAGGGCGCGTCATCGCCAGCGGAGCACTGCACGAAACGCTCGCGCGACTTGATCTGCCCACCGCGCATTTCGACGATGCGGGCGCGGTGATCGAGGCGGCGGTGGCAAGGCACGACGAACCCTATCACCTGACGCGTCTGGATTTCTCCGGGGGTTCATTGTGGGTGGGGAAAGAGGATTCGCCCCTCGGCACCACGGTGCGCGCCCGCATACTGGCGCGCGATGTGAGCATTGCCACGCAAATGCCGCAGGCCACCAGCATCTCCAACATCCTCAGCGGAATGATCACCGAGATACGCGACGAAGGTCCGGACAAGGTGATGCTGCGCATCAAAATAGGTGAATCGCAGATATTGCTGTCGCGCATCACTCGCCGCTCGCACGACCAACTTGGTTTGTTCGTCGGCAGGGAAGTGTTCGCCCAGGTCAAGAGCGTGGCGCTGATGGCATGAGCGGGCAATCGATAAACAAAAATGCCGCCAGTTTCGGCTGGGGTGCACTGATCGGCAGTCTTGGCGGGCTTATCGGTTTAGGCGGGGCGGAGTTCCGCCTGCCGGTGCTGGTGGCGCGTTTCCGTCTGCCCACGCTGGAAGCGGTGATCCTCAACAAGGCCATGAGTCTGGTGGTGGTGGCGTTTGCGCTGCTGTTTCGCGGTGGCGCGATTCCCTATGCCGATCTGTTGAGCCATGCCGACATCGCCATCAACTTGCTGGCCGGCAGTCTGGTCGGCGCATGGTGGGCGGCGGGTCATGCCATGCGCCTGTCGCGCCAGATGCTGGACCGCGTGATTCTCGTGCTGCTGGTGATGCTCGCCCTCGTGATCCTGGCCGAGGCTTGGCTGGGTGCGCACGATGGCGGCGCGCCGCTGATCGCCGACGGCGCGTTGCGCTGGGCGGTGGGTCTGGTGGCGGGATTGTTCATCGGCATGGTGGCCGCGCTGCTGGGCGTGGCGGGCGGCGAGCTCTTGATCCCCACGCTGGTGCTGTTGTACGGGCTGGACATCAAGCTGGCGGGCAGCCTGTCGCTGATGGTCAGCCTGCCCACCATGATCGTGGGCTTCGCCCGCTACCGCGAATCGAATGCCTTCGCCGCGCTGAAACGCGAACGCGGGCTGCTGGTCTGGATGGCGGCTGGCTCCATCCTCGGTGCGGCCATCGGAGGATTGATGCTGGGTGTGATTCCCTCGGCCTGGCTCCTGTCCGGCCTCGGCATCATCCTGTTGGTCTCTGCCATCAAGGTGTTCCAGCACACGCGGGCGGCGGCGTGAAGAACACGGCTGCGGAAAGATGATGGACTACCCCGCCCTGACCGATGCAGAGTTGATGCAGTTGCTGCAAGACGATGTGCCATGCGGAGATCTGACTACGCAAACATCCGGCATCGGAGGGCAAACGGCGCGTCTCGAATTCCGTGCGCGACAGGATATGGTGGTGTGCGCCATAGAAGAAGCTGCGCGGCTGCTTTCCCTGAGCGGAGCCGCGGTCGAAGTGCATACCCATTCCGGGAAGTCCGTGAACAAGGGTGGATTGATGCTCGAAGCACGCGGAGATGCGCAGCATCTGCACCGGGTATGGAAGACCGCACAGGTGCTGGTGGAATGGGCGAGCGGCATCAGCACTGCGACTGCCGCCATCGTGAATGCAGCAACTCCCATCGCGGTAGCCTGTACGCGAAAAAACGTGCCGGGCACCAAGGCGATGTCGGTCAAAGCGGTGCGGGCGGGCGGTGCGACCATGCACCGGCTTGGCTTGTCCGAATCGCTGCTGCTGTTTGCCGAGCACCGCCTGTTCCTGCATGAATCACCTGCGATCACTGCGGCGCGATTCAAACGGGCCGAGCCCGAGAAGAAACTGGTGGTCGAAGTGGCTAATATCGAAGAGGCGCTCATCTGGGCCGCTGCCGGTGCCGATGTCCTGCAACTGGAAAGATTCTCGCCTGAAATGCTGGCGCGCTGCCGCAACGAGTTGAGTGCAGCCGGACTGCCGTCTGCGCTTGCCGCCGCAGGCGGCATCTGTGCCGACAATGCTTCCGCCTTTGTGAATGCCGGGGCAGACCTGCTGGTGACTTCTGCACCGTATAATGCGGCTCCCAAAGATGTGCAGGTGTCTTTTTACACCTGCTGAAGGGTGTCTGAAGACCATGCACAAGATCGATTTCGCCACCGCCGCCGACCTGCCATATATGGCCGACCTGCTCGCCGAGCTGTTTACGCTGGAGAGCGATTTCAAGCCCGACCGCGAGAAGCAGATCAGCGGCTTGCGTACCATCCTCGACGAGCCCGAACTGGGTAAGCTGTTCGTACTGCGCGTGGACGGCAAGGTGGCCGGCATGGCCAATGCGCTGTTCACCATCAGCACGGCGGAAGGCGGGCGCGCCCTGCTGCTGGAAGACGTGATCGTCAGCCGCGAATATCGCGGCGGCGGGTTGGGACGGCAACTGGTCGAGCATGTGTTGAACTGGGCAAAGCTGCGCGGCATCGTGCGCATCACCCTGCTGGCCGACCGCAACAACCAGGCCGCACAGGCGTTCTACCGCAAGCTGGGCTTTTTCGATTCGAACATGACGGTGCTGCGCAAAATGCTGTAAAGGCGCAACGGTCGCAATTCCGCGATCGGGTGCGACAATATGTCGCACCTTTCCCGCAGTGAAATCTACGACAATCGCTGCGCATGCAATCGAGAAGCTCACATCGCGTATTCGCCTTCCTTGCCATTTGGCTGGCGCTGTTCCTGCTTACCTTCGCCGATGCCGCCCTCAGGCGCGATACCGGTGCACGGGTGCTGGAAGCGAACGAACAGCTGGTGGCGCAACTGGGTTTGACCGACCTGTGCCTGTTCACCGAAGCGCGCTACACCCGCCATCCCTCGCAGGCCGATCTGCAAAGCGCGTTTCAGGACCATCCGCTCGCCTTCGAACACTTCCCCAGCGGCTCATTGTTGCCGCCGCCGCGCAACCTCAGTTCTTCCTATGAAAATCTGGATCGAAAGACAAAAAGCGCTGATTGATTTCACGCTGTCGTCGCTGGCGCGGCGCAAGCTGAAGAACCTCGGCCTGCTGCTGGTCTACACCGTCATCGTGTTCCTGCTCGCCTCGGTGATGCTGTACACGCACGCGCTGCGCCATGAAGCGGCGCAGGTGCTGAAGAACTCGCCCGAGGTCATCGTGCAGCGCATGGTCGCCGGCCGGCACGACCTGATCCCGCTCGGTTATCTGGAAAAGCTTGGCCGCATCCGCGGCGTGCAGAATAAAGAAGGGCGCTTGTGGGGCTACTTCTACGACAACGTGGTCAGCGCCAATTACACCCTGATGGCGCCGTCGCCGGAATCGCATGGCTTCGGCCGGATCGCCGACGGCAAGATCGTGATCGGCGCGGCCGTGGCGCGCGAACGCGGCCTGGTGCCGGGTAATCTCATCTCATTCCGTTCCTACACCGGCAAACTGTTCGTCTTCACCGTGGCGGCAGTGCTGCCGCATGAGGCGGAACTGGTCAGCGCCGATCTGCTACTGCTCAGCGAAACCGATTTCCGCGCTTTCTTCGACATTCCCGCCGGGTACTACAACGACATCGCGCTGTCGGTCGCCAATCCGCAGGAAGTGCGCAACATAGCTTCCAAGATTTCCGAAACGCTGCCCGATGCGCGCATCATCCTGCGCGAGGAAGTGCTGCGCACCTACGAATCCATCTTCAACTGGCGCGAGGGCATCGTGCTGGTGCTGCTCTCCGGCAGCATCCTCGCTTTCGCCATCTTCGCCTGGGAGAAAGCCTCCGGCCTGTCGGCGGAGGAGAAGCGCGAGATCGGCATCCTCAAGGCCATCGGCTGGGAGACGGGCGATGTGCTCAAGATGAAGTTCTGGGAAGGCGCGCTGGTTTCGCTCACGGCGTTCCTGCTCGGTTATGTTGCCGCCTATTTTCACGTGTTCCATTTTTCGGCCGCGCTGTTCGAGCCGGTGCTGAAAGGCTGGTCGGTGCTGTATCCGCGTTTCGAACTGGTGCCGGTGGTGGACGGCTTCCAGATCGCCACGTTGTTCTTCTTCACCGTCTTCCCCTACACGGTGGCGACCATCGTGCCGATCTGGCGCGCGGCCATCACCGATCCGGATGCGGTGATGCGGGGGTGATATGAATTTGGTAAAACATTGGTCCACGAAAGACACGAAAAGCACGAAAAGAAACCATCGAAATTCCGAAATCGAAGGTTTCACCGCCGGAGATGCGTCGCTCGGAATAATGTTTTTTGGCTTTCTTTCGTGCTTTTCGTGTTTTTCGTGGACTGATTAGATTTTGATAATGATCAAACTGACCGACATCCGCAAGGCTTACCACCAGGGCCAGCACAACGAGTTGTGGGCGCTCAACGGTATCGACCTCGCCATCGAGGCGAACAAGGTGACCGCGCTGAGCGGCCCCAGCGGTTCGGGCAAGAGCACGCTGCTGACCCTCATCGGCTGCATGGCGCGGCCCACCAGCGGGCGCGTGCAACTGGGCGAGCGCGACATCTCCGGTTTGCCGGAACGTTTCCTCACCGACATCCGCCGCAGGACCTTCGGCTTCGTGTTCCAGCAATTCAATCTGATCGCGGGCCTTTCCGCGCGTGACAACGTCATGTTGCCCGCTTATCCCCTGGGCGGCGATTGGCGCGCGCTGCACGAGCGCGCCGACGCGTTGCTCGATACGCTCAAGCTCGGCCAGCGCCGCGATGCGCGCGTCGAATGGCTTTCCGGCGGCGAGCAGCAGCGCGTCGCCATCGCGCGCGCTTTGATCAACGACCCGCAAGTGGTGATCGCCGACGAGCCGACCGCCAATCTCGATACCGCGCTGTCGCGCGAATTCATGGCGATACTGGAAAGCCTCAAGCAGCAGGGCAAGACCGTCATCCTGACCAGCCATGATCCGCTGGTGGTCGAATCGAGCGTGGTCGACCGCGTGGTGCATCTGCGCGACGGTCACTTGGTGGAGGGCGACAAATAATGCTGTTCCAGCCGGCCATCATCGCGCTGTTGCTGGCTTCTGCCGTCAGCGTGCTGATGCTGCTCGCGGCCACGCCCTACGCCTGGCAACTGGTGCGCCGCTGGGACATCGCCAGCGGTTCGGAATTGCAGTTGGTTCTGGAGCGGCGCACCTACCTGATGTCGACCTTGCTCAGCTTCGTCTTCGCCACGCAGTTGGTGGCGCTGCTGCTGTTCGTGTTCAACGCCGACAAGATGGCGGTGATGTTCGTCGGCGCGATGTGCGCGGTGGGCACGCTCAACGCCAACGCTTACGGTTTCCCCGCGCTGATTTCGCAGATCGCGGTGTTCTTCATGGCGGCGGTGTGGCTGGTGCTCAACCATGTCGACAGCCGCGCGTACGACTATCCGCTGGTGCGGGTGAAGTATCGTTTGCTGATGGGCATCCTGCCGTTCGTCGTGCTCGCCTTCGCGCTGCAACTCATCTATTTCCTCAACCTCAAGGCCGATGTCATCACCTCTTGTTGCGGCAGCCTATTCTCAAGCGATGCGCAGACACTGGTCGCCGATGCCTCGGCGTTGCCGCCGCAACAAGGGCTGTGGCTGTTCTACACCGCGCTGCTGACGGTCATCGCGGTCGCCGTGCAGCACGCGCGCAAGTTGCGCGCTGCCTATGTCGTCGCCGCCGCTTCCGCCGCCGCCTTCGTCGCCGCGCTCACCGGCATCCTGTCGTTCGTCTCGCTCTATGTGTACGAGCATCCCCATCACCATTGCCCGTTCTGCCTGCTCAAGCCAGAGTACGACTATCAGGGCTACTGGCTGTATCTGCCGCTGTTCGTCGCGACTGCCGCCGGGCTGGGGGTCGGCGCCATCCAGCCGTTCGCACGCGTGCCCAGTCTTGCCGCCGTCGTTCCGCAGATGTCGCGGCGACTGGCGTGGATCGCGGCGCTGGGCTTCGCATTCTTCACTGCGGTGGCGACATACATGGTCGCCGATTCCAATTTGATTTTGCTGAAAGACTGAGATGCTGCGTTCCCTGTTCCTGCTGACTTTCTTGTTGCTCGCCGCCTGCGACAGTGCGCCCAAGCTGAACACCGGCAGCGTCGCACCGGCTTTCACCACTATATATATGGATGGCACGGTGGCGCGTTTTCCCGACGACTTCCGCGGCAAGACGGTGGTGATCAGATTCTGGGCCGACTGGTGCCGCTTTTGCGAGGGCGAGATGAGCGCCATCGAGCAGGTCTACCAGCGCAGGCGCGAGCAGGGTGTCGTGATCCTCGCGGTGAACGCGGGGCAGGACAAGGCGACCATCGCCGCCTTCATGCAGAAGATCGGCGCGACCTATCCGGCCTTGCTCGACGAAGGCTCGGCCATCACCCGTTCCTACGGTGTGGTCGGCTTGCCGACGACTTACTTTGTCGGCACCGACGGCCTGATCAAGGCAAAAGTGGTGGGCGAGTCCGACGAGATCACTTTCGAAAAATTGCTGGTGGGCATGCTGAATGGAACACGCTAACGAGATCTCCTACGGCATCGCTTTCATGACCGGCATCCTCGGCACCGGCCATTGCCTCGGCATGTGCGGCGGGCTGGTGTCGGGTTTCTTCATGCGCCAGGGCGCAAACAGCATCGCCCCCCATCTGGCCTATCACGCAGCGCGCCTGGCGGTGTATGTGGCGATCGGCTTGATCGCCGCCACTTTGGGGGCGGTACTGGTGCAGACCGGCATCTTCGGCAAGGCTCAGGGCATTTTGCAGATCGTCGCCGGACTGGTGGTCATCCTGCTCGGCTTCGACATCATGGGGGTCTTGCCCATCAGCAACACCGTGCACTTCGCCCCGATGAAATGGATCTTCCGCCAGTTCGCCACCGCCACGCAGAAAGGTCCGGTCAGCGGGGCTTTCATCGGCGGCGCGGTCAACGGACTCATGCCCTGTTCGATGACCATGGCGATGGCGGTGCAGGCCACCACCGCGCCCGGCCCGCTGCAGGGTGGACTGCTGTTGCTGGCCTTTGGCGCAGGCACGTTGCCGTCCATGTTCGCGGCCAGTTTCCTGTTCGGCAAGCTGGGGATCAAGGCGCGCGGCTGGCTGATCCGCAGCGCGGCGCTGTTCGTCATCGCGCTCGGCCTGTCCACCCTGTGGCAGGGGCTGACTTACTATAGCGTGATGCGCAACCTGGCGAACTGGTGAACCCAATACATATAACAAGCATGAGGAGCGATAAGGGAGAGTAGTACCGGCATTAAATGAAATCGCTTTGTATCTTTAACTTGAAAAGGAGAATCAAATGAATCGTCGCGATCTGCTTAAACTTTCCGTTGCCGCTGTCGGCCTTGCCGCCATTCCGGCGCAAGCCGCCGAGTCCTGTGCGGGCGACGGCACCCCGGCCCAGTTCGTGCCGAAGAAAGCCGCCGACCCCAAGGCATTCGAGAACGACATCGAGAAATATGCCAAGTGCCCGTACTGCGGCATGGACCGCAAGCAGTACCACCACTCGCGCATGCTGGTGCAATACAGCGACGACCTCGCCGACGGCACCTGCTCCATCCACTGCGCGGCGATCAGCCTGTCGCTCAACGTCGACCGCGAGCCCAAGGCGCTCTACGTCGGGGATAACGCCTCCACCGCAGAGATCAAACCGCTGGTCGAAGTGGACAAGGCCACCTTCCTGATCGGCAGCCAGATCAAGGGCGTGATGACCAAGCGCAGCAAGGTCGCCTACAGCGACGCAGCGGCACTCAAGGCATCGCAGGCGGCCAACGGCGGCGAACCGGGCAATTTCGACGCGGCATTGCTGGCGGCCTACACCGACATGGCGCAGGACGTGTCGATGATCCGCAAGAACCGTGCGGAGCGGCGCAAGAAGATGATGCAGCACCCGAGCTGATTACATGAGCCAGAATAATTCAACGAGCTCAAACCCCTCCCGACCTCCCCTTGTCAGGGGAGGGGCAGGCTCTGCTCTCCCCCTGACAAGGGGGAGTTGGAGGGGGTTGGGGTTTTATGGATCATTCAACATGAAGTCACTCAAGCAACTCATCGTCATCTCGTTCCTCACCCTCTGGGCGGCATTCGCCGCCGCCCAGGAGGGTGTTGTCGTGCCCAAACCGGGAGAGAAAGATCTCTGCCCGGTGTGCGGCATGCTGGTCTCGAAATACCCCAACTGGGTCGCCGTGGTGAAATACCGCGACGGTCACGCGCATTTCTTCGACGGCGCCAAGGACATGTTCAAGTATCTGCATGACTTGCCCAAATATGCGCCGGGCCACCGCAAGGAGAACATCGCGGGGATACACGTCACCGAGTTCTACGGCCTCAACAAGATCGATGCGCGCAAGGCGTTCTATGTCATCGGCTCCGACGTGCTCGGCCCGATGGGGCACGAGTTCGTGCCGCTGGAGACGCGCGCCGATGCCGAAGAATTTCTGAAGGACCACAAAGGCAGACAGATACTGAGCTTCGACCAGGTCGATTCAGCAATCGTCGAGAAGGTGGATGGACAGTAGTATTGTCGAGCAGGCGGGTGCGACAATATGACGCATTCCAATCCATCGCAGCCGTACGCATAATCCATTCACCAAGAGGACGGGCGCTTCATCGAATTCTCTCCTCCTAGAGCCTTCCTTTCCAAAAACACCCCGTGACTCTTGGTCCTCATTTTGATGAGTCTATGTGCGGTGCAAATGAATTCCGTTGCGACATTTACAAATCTGTACCAGCGCCATTTCGGCGAGCTGCGCGCTTTCATCCTGCGCCGGGTCGGCTGTCGCGAACTTGCCGCTGAGCTGACTAACGAAACGTTCATTCGCATCCTCGATTACAAATCGCCCGATCCCATCCTGAATCAACGCGCCTTCCTGTACCGCGTCGCTGGCAACCTGGCGATAGACCACCATCGTTCCCATCGCGAGCAGACCGAGTGCTTCGACGATCTTGGCGAGATTGAACAACCGGTGACCGATCTGCATGATCCTGCGCGGGTGCTATGCGCGCGCCAGTCGCTGGAGCGCTTGCGATTGGCCATCGAGGCTTTGCCTCCGCAATGCCGTCGCGCCTTCATCCTGTTCAAGTTCGAAGGGCGCGCGCATGCCGAGATCGCCACAGAATTCGGCGTGACCAAGAACGCCGTCGAGAAGCTGCTAATCCGCGCGCTGGTGCAGTTGCGCAAGCAGATGGCCTGATCTGTTACGCTGCCCACCATGAACGATAACGCCTCACTACACATGCAGGATGATGAGCTGGCTGAAGAAGTCGCCGCGTGGTTTCTGCGCATGCAGGATGGCGAATGCGGCCCGGAAGAGCGGAGGGCATTCGAGGCATGGCTGGCCGAAAGCGAGAAGCACCGCGAGGAATACCGCAACTATGAACTGCTGTGGAGCAACCTCGACCGGCTGGGGAATGTGCCGCTGCACAAGTCACGCAGCAAACGCAGTATCGTGGCCGGGCTTCTCGTCGTGGTGGCGACAGGATTCTCAGCGCATTGGTACACCGAACTGGGCGACGCCATCACCACCGAAATCGGGGAGCGCCGCCACGTCGTGCTGGTCGATGGAACTGCACTCGACCTGAACACGGACAGCAAAGTGCGTGTGAAGATGGAAGATGGCCTGCGCCGCGTCACGCTGGTGCGCGGCGAAGTGTTGCTGAATGTAGCCAAGGATGCGCGCCCCTTTGAAGTCCACGCGGCAGACGGCATCCTGCGCGACATTGGCACCACCTTCAATGTGCGCAGCGATGGTGAAACGACCAATGTCGCCGTGCTGGAGGGTGAAGTTCAGATTAAATTGTCCAGTGCAGCCCCGATTCATTTGCGTGGCGGCCAGCAAGTGGATTACCAAGCTGCTGCCATCTCGGCCATTGAGACGGTGAATACGGCGGATGTCACCGCCTGGCTCAGCGGTCGCCTCATCTTCCGCGACACCCCCTTGCAGGAAGTCGTGCGCCAGCTCAACCGCTACCATTCCCGCCCAGTCGAATTGGCAGGGGCTGGTTTGGGCAATCTCAAGGTCAGCGGAGAATTCAACAGCGCCGACCGCGCCGGTTTGCTCGAAGCCTTGAAGATGCTGCTTTCCCTGGAAAGCGGCGAACGTCTTGGTTCGACCGAGCTATCCGCCCGGCGCTGACCCCCCCTTATCGTTTCGAAAATATTTTCGCCTGCATGTCAGGTTTTATCCTCCATTTCCGTCTTACCGGATAAGCCGACCTATTTGGCGAAAAAATCAGAGAGATGACAGGAGGATAGAAATGCAGAAAACGCTACTGGCCGTATTGCTGGCTTCCATGTTTGCCGGGCAAGTCCTGGCCGAAGACAAAACCATCACCATCACCGCGCAGGACATGCCCAGCGCACTGCACAGCCTTGCCAGCCAGACCGGTATCCAGTTGCTGTTCAGCACTGAAGAACTGAAGAATATCCAGGCAAGGGAATTGAGCGGCAGCATGAGTGCCGAGGAAGCGCTCAAGCAGTTGCTGCAAGGCACGAACTACACCTATCGGATGACCGGAAACGGCACATTCGTGTTGCAGCGTATCCACGCCGCCTCGATGCTGGACGAAGTCACCGTCACCGCCACCCGCACCGAGCACTTGGTCTCGGATGTTCCGGCGAGCGTGAGCGTGCTGACCGCCAAACGGCTGAAGACCAAACACCGCCAAAACTTGAACGATGCCTTGCGTGATGAAGAAGGACTGGATTTCGGCGAGCAGCCCGGCGTGGCGCATCAGGTGTTCCCGGTCATCCGCGGCGTGGGCGGATCGTTCGCCGGGGCGACCACGCAAGTGCTGGTCGATGGCATCCCGCATGATTCGATGTCGTCGAACCTGATGGGGCACGGCGGTCTGAACTTCACACCGATGCAGGATGTGGAAAAGATCGAGGTTGTACGCGGCCCGGCTTCGGCTTTGTACGGCCCCAGCACGGTGGGTGGCGTGATCAACGTGATCCCCAAGCGCTGGAAGGGCGAGGCGGGGGTGGAAATGGAAGGCAGTTATGGCACGCACAACACCATCACTGCCGGGGTGGCCACCGGAGTCTCGAAGGAGAACTTCGATATCCGCGTATCTGGCTACGAAGCGAAGAGCGATGGCTTTGTGGCGGTACCGGTGACGGATGCCTATGGTCAGATCGACAACGGGCCGCGCGACTGGAAAGATACCAAGCTGGGCCTGATGGCGGGATTCCGCCCGGTTAGTGGACAGGAGATCACCTTGAGTGTGCAGGACTATGCTACTCGCTCCGCTTGGCTGGGGGGGCGACCGAACGATAGACAGAACATGGACGGGCAGTCCGTTTCGCTTGGCTACCATGCCGAGGTAGGAGAGGTGACCCACGTCAAGGCTGTCTATCGCACCACGGACCTGAAACAACAGACGGTGTGGGATGAGTGGGACTGGAACGGCGATGTCGGCAACCTCGCGGCGGCTTACCGCTCTGGCCGTTTCACCAAGACTACCAAATTGCTGGTGCAGGCAGATACCCAGATCTCGGCAGCAAACCAGCTCACCGTCGGCTATGGACACGATACGGGTGATTACGAGACGCGTAGCGCAACGGTCGGAGGCAGCACCTCGACGCAGGGCTACAAGGACAAGGTGGATGCCTTGTTCGTACAGGACGAACACAAGCTGGCTGTCGTGACCTTGCTGGGCGGGGTTCGCTACGACCGTCTCGATTTCTCGCCCGACACCGTCGACGGTGTGCCCAGAAATGGCAGCGGCTCTGTGGATATCGTGATCAGTCCGCGGCTGGGTGCGCGCTTCCAGGTGAGCGAGACCAGCTCCATGTATGTCTCCTATGGCACGGCCTACATGCCTGCGCTCAATACGTTCAAGTTCGTGCAGCCCTCTACTACCCGGGTGGACAACCCGGACCTTAAGCCAGAGACCTCGGTAACCTATGAGGTGGGGATGAACAGCAAGCAGGATGGGTTGGCTTTGCGCACTTCCTTGTACCGCACCACTTACAAGGACAAGATCACGTTGGGTACGGATTCTGCCACTTCTCTGCGCCAATGGCAGAACGTCGCCGTACGCAAGGTGACGGGCATCGAGATCGCGCTGGAGGGCGAACTGACCGGCGGCTGGAAGCCTTATGCCAATTTCTCTTATACCAAAGCAGAAGATCAGGCCACGGCAGGTGCGCCCTACACCCAATCGACCCGCGTGGCGCCGCGCAAGCTCAACCTTGGCATCACTTATGAACCGAACGATGCGTGGTCTGCCACATTGAATGGTCGGGCTGTGAGTGACATGTATTTCAACAGCCTGACCGCGGCACAGCACACCGGCGGCTATTTCATCGCCGATGCCAAGGTCAGTTATACCTTGCCGGTCAGCACGAAGTGGGAAGTTTTCGGCGCCTGCAACAACATCGGGGACAAGAAGTACCAGCCGTTCAACATCGGCGAATGGTCGGACGGTCGCACCGTTACCGTCGGCGTGAGCGGCAAGCTCTGATCGCCGTTCCTTGTGCAGCCCCTGTCATGCGGCAGGGGCTTTTTACTTGAGGAGCAATTATGCAAGACACACAGCAAACCGCGCGCGACTGGGCGTATCTCGTTCACAAATGGACTGGGCTGATCGCTATCCCTTTCCTGCTGCTCTCCATCGTGCTGGCCGTCGGGCTGACGCATACCAGATTCCTGGATGCGCTCTCCGACAAGCTCTATCCCTCGTTGCCGATACCGGAGGTGAAACTGGATGAACCGGTGAAGCCGGGTTCCTGGGATCAGGCGCTCCGGCTGGCCAACCTTGCCACCGGCAAGACGGGGCATGTCATCACCTCGCGCGACGGCGGGAACCTGGTGATGCAATCTTTCGAGGAACACACCCATGACCCGGCAACCGCCAAGACCAATCCCCACCTCAAGATCGAGATCGACACGAGCAGCATGCAGATCGTGCGCGTGAGCGACAACTCGTCGTCGCTGGTGAACAAGGGGCACGGCATCCACGCCTTCCGGCTGTTCGACCAAAACTGGATGTCGCTGTCATTCGTGAGTTCGGTGACTTTGCTGTTGCTGCTGGTTAGCGGAGGCGCGATGGTCTGGCGCGACCGCAAGGCTAACAAGCAATACGCCAAGGCATCGTTCTGGCATGTGCGCGCCGGGCAGGCCATCGGCGTGTTCATCCTCGTCATCGCGATCACCACGCTGGATTTTGAATTCAACTGGTTCGGTGCGGGCGACCGAACCGCCAGTCATCCCATCCCCGCCGTGCAACTGAACGGCTCCTTACAGGCAGGCTCGCTTGATCAGGCGCGCGATCTGGTGCGGCAAGCTACCGGCGCGTTGCCGCTGGCCGTGTTTATCCGCAAGGATGGAGACGATGTGAAGTTCTCCGAAGCGGGCGACGGCATCGGCGGCAAGTCCGTGTGGATGAACATCAACACCCAGACCATAGAGCGCATCACAGACTGGCGCAACGACAAACAAGCTTTCAGCTTCATCATCCACGACGGGCGCTGGCTGGGCGGCATGAATGCCTTCAACATCAACGATGCGGTTGCATTGGTAATGGCATTCCTGGTGCTGGGCGGGGCGGTGCTATCGTGGAAAAAGAGAATGCTGGATCAAAAACATCCACAAAGTTAGGTTTGGGTAGGTAATGCACCTTAAAGTGAATCTGGGGCGGTTGGCTATTACCGCCTGCTGTGTTGTATGTGTTCAATCGGCTTGGGCGGATGTTGAAATAGAACACGGTTCTTCATCCATCACCGCCGCCGACATCCAGCGCGAACACCCCGCCAGCGTCTCAGACCTGCTGCGTACGCGCGCCGGGCTGGATGATTCCTCAGGCACCATCACCATGCGCGGCGTGCTGGGGGTGGCGGTGGTACTCAATGGCTTGCCTTCCACGCTTACCGATGTGAACCAGCTCAATCTGCAGGACATCGAGCGCATCGAGATATTCCGCGGTGCGGCTTCGGCGCGCTTCGGCAGCAATGCGATGGGCGGGGCCATCGTGGTGACGACGCGCAAGAATGCGGAAGCACATCCGGTGCTGACGTTGCTGGGTAGTTCGTCGGGCAGTCTGGGCGCGCGCTTCGGCGGCGACTGGAACTTGAACGGATGGCAGGCGGGCCTTTCCCTCAAAGATGAAGACGAGCACGGCTACAAGGCGGTGACGCAAGCGCCCTTTGCCAATCAGATCACCGTGGAAGAGGAGCGCTCGCGCAGCAAGGCGATCTCCTTGCGCGGCGGCTATCGCGAAGGTGAGAGCAAGCTGGGCGTAGAGCTCAAGCAAACCGACTCGCTGGCGCGCTTTGGCAGACCGAACTGGTGGGAGCATTACGTGGTGGATGGACTGCGCGTGGATGCGGCCACTCCGCTGGCGGGTGCGGTGCTGGAAGCGCAGGCCGGGCGCGAGGTGTACGACGATCCGGGATTGCTGGATCGGGGCACCGGCACCGATGCAGCCAGCCTGGTGCCAGATCGCTACATACTGGGCTCCGGCTCAAAGAGCGAAGGTGAACTGGCGTTGGCTTGGCAGGACGAGCAGGGCAGCGCCCGGATCGGCACAGCCTACAAGCGTTCGCGCGACCGGTATGCGATCCGCCCCTACGGCAGCAGCAGCGACATCTTTGTATTGGACTCGGTCACGGTCAATCAGGCGCTGCTTGCGCACCTTGACCAGCGCGTGGGCGCAGCGCTCAAGCTGGCGCTGGATGGCCGACTTGACCGTTACGAGTATCCTGAGATTTATGTGTACGATGCCGCGGGCACGGCATTGGCCCCCTCCAACGGTGTGTCGAAGCAGGCGTTCAACCCCAAACTGGAACTGAACTGGGAGATGACGGAACGCAGCAGTCTGCGCGCCTCGGCGGGCACCGGCTTCGTCGCGCCGACACCGGACCAGCTCTATTACTCGGACAAGGGCGCGGCCAGCTGGATGCTGGGTAACCCCGATCTCAAACCTCAACGTTCGCGCACTTGGGACATCGGCGTGAATCAACGGGTCGGGGAATCCGCCTCGTTCAGTGCAACGTACTTCCACACTTCCTGGACCGACAAGATCGGCGTCGCCATCGTCGATTACGGCACACCGCTCGTGCGACAGTACGCCAACATCGGCGCGGCGAAAGCGCAAGGGCTGGAGCTGGAATCTCGCCTCAAACCGGCGCAAGACTGGACTGCCTCGCTGAACTACACCTACAACCACGCGCTCATCGTGCGTGACGATGCGCACCCGGAACGGGTGGGCAACACCTTGGCCGACATGCCGCGCCACAAATTGAACGCCGCTCTCGGTTACGAATCCGGTGACATTTCGGGTCGGCTCGCGCTGCGCGCGCTCAGTGCGGCCTGGACCGACGAGGCCAACACTGTGGCCGATGCCCAAGGGTATCGTTGGAAGAAGGGCGGCTATGCCGTGCTGGATGCCAGCCTCACCTGGCGTATCGACGATGCCGAGATCGTACTGGCATTGGACAATGTGTTTGATCGCCGATACACGACAGGGTTCTTCCGCACCGGGCAGCCCAGGCTGCTGCGGGTAGAGGCGAGCTGGAGCATGTGAATTCGCAGTAGCCACAGGCAATGGACATCAATGTGGCATCCCTTTGTCACAATCGCTACAAAACAGCCATTCCCCGATTCAAGTCATAACCGCAACCCCGCGTCATTACTGGCATTTTTGCGGCATCACCATATTGGCACGCAGGTTGCTCATCACTATCCCAGGTTCATAACGGAGTCACCCTTGAAGGTCGTGAACATGTCTGAACGTCATCGCGAGCCATCGCCGTTGACCGAGGTCGCACTGGCCGACTGCTCGGCATGCCCGCATCGGGCGCTGCTGGCGGATGGCCGTTGCGTGCCGGGCGATGTCTGCGTCACTGCACACAGCGGGCGCCAGATCGACCGCTTTTTGCGGCGTAATCCGCAATTTGCGGAGGATTACCTGCACGACGGATTCTGGGAACGGCGTGCCATCGCCGCGCGTTATGCGCCGCTCGATGTGTTGCGGCAGATGCCGCGCGACGGCGACGAAGTGGTGCGCCGCGTGGTGGCAAGTCGTTTGCCGATCAACGAGTTGGGCGGATTTCTTGACGATCCGGATCGCGAGGTGCGCATGACGGTCGCCAGCCGCATCGCCCCGGAAGAACTGGGCATCCTGGCAAGCGACCCGGATTACCTGGTGCGCCTGCAGGTGGCGAAGCGTCTGCCGCACGGCCAACTGCGGCGCATGGCGAACGACGAGGACAGGGAAGTGCGCAAGGAAGTGGCGCGGCGCATGCCGACCTTTGCATTGCGCCTGATGACCGCCGACGAGGACGCGGAAGTGCGCCGCATCGTCGCCGCGCGCGCCTTGTCCGACGATGCCGAGAAACTGCTGGACGACAGCGACTGGGTTGTGCGACTGGAAGCGGTGCGGCGAGCACCGCTGGAGAGCATCACCGAACTGGTGGACGATATCGAGCCGGACGTGCGCGCCGCCGTGCGGCAACGACTGGACGGATTTTTACTGGGAGAAGACAAATGAGCATCCATATTCCTGACGAGGCCGCGCTGCAAAAACTGGCCGGCGAGATCGAATCCATCCCGCCGCGCCCGCACCACAGCGCGCTGCTGGAGGCTGCCAAACGCATCTGTCCCGGTTGCACATTCAACTATGCCTTCAGTCGCGGCGGCTGGTACCGCTCCGGTGGGGTCATCCGCATCGACGGCAAACGTTATGCGGACAACATCGAAGAATGGGCGAAGGAGAACCTGGAAGCCTGCGGCGGCGACATCGGCGAACTGATCGAACGCTACGAAGACAGCGAATTGCAGGCGACGCGCCATTCCGGACGCACGCATTACTTCGTCGCACCCTACGGCCCGGCTCCGGCGGATTTCCTGCAACTGGAAGTGGAAGAACTGCAGGAAGTGCTGGATCGCAGCCTGTTCGATGCCGGTCACCAGCCCGAAGACCTGCAGGACCTGCTGGAGCCGCTGCATCCGCAAACACTCGACGCGCAGCCGGTCGGTGCGCCGCGATATCGTTACCGCCGTCTGATAGACATGCGCCAGACCATGAGCAGGGTGATGAGCGCCGAAGGGCGCGATGCCGGGCTGTCGCGCCTGCTCAATGAATGGTCGCACAGCAGCGCCGCTGCGCGCGGGCACCTGAGCGAACACTGGGTCGTCGCCCTGCGCGAGCACCAGGACCGTTACCGCAATCCCGTCGTCTCTGCTTCGCTGGTGTCGCGCGCGGCGCGAACAATCAAGCCGTTCCAGTGGAACGTCGAACTGTCGGGTGTGGAGATGTTGAAACAGTTGCAGGCCTTCGATCGCGCCGCCGGCTATCCATCGGCCTGGTATTTCCACCTGGTCGCCGGCGCTTTCACGCCGCCCAAGGTTGCCTATGCCGTCGCGCGCGATCTGGATGCTGGATTCAGCTACCTGCCTGAGACCGAAGCCGCGCTCGTCAGGAGTTGGGTGGCGGCGCCGTACTCAGTGTGAAGAAACGTTCAGCCTGCGCCCACCATGCCATGCCTGCGTAACACCTCCAGATAAGTGTCCGGCTCCGGGCGCACGCGGTAGTTGTCGGTCTCGTGCGTCCACACGATCCGGCCGTCCTTGTCGGTGATGATGACGGTGGGCAATACGGTGTCGCTGTCGTAGCCGAACATCTGCATGCCCATCGGCGTGCCGTTCCTGTTCTCGATGCCGAGCGCCTTTGCCGCCGCGTTGCCCTCGTCGCTCATGAAGTCGAACTTCACATCGAACTTGTTGGCGAGTTCGACCGTGTTGCTGTGCGGCTGCGGGGCGATCAGCACCACGCGCACGCCGAGTTCTGCGATCTCCTTGTAGCGCGCGACCAGTTCCTTGATCTGCGCCATGCACAGCGGGCACCAATTGCCCCGGTAGAAGATCAGGATGGACGGCTTGCCGGTGAATTGTCCGGATGTGAGATATTTACCGCTGCTGTCCTTGGCGGAGAAGCCGGGCAGCTTGTTGCCGACGATCAGCTTCATGCTCGGCTCGCGTCCGCCGAAGGTGGAGAACCAGAACGAATAGAGCAGGAAGCCGATCCAACTGCCCGTTGCCATCATCGCCGGAAGCAGAGCGACATCGAAGTAGAGCCATTCCAGAAAGGCAAGCGCGATGCCGCCTATGCCGAGTATGTTGATGAGCGGGAAATGCTCGCTGGTGCGCGCAACGCGTTTGAAGATCATCAGGTAACTGATGACGGTCAGGATCGGGACGACGGTCAGCAGCACACCGCCCCAGGCCCAGACACTATCGCCCTGATAGAACATCCAGCCCGCATATCCGGCGATCCCCATGATCGCCATCATGTAGGTACTGATAAAAATCGATTTGAGCAGATTCATGTTGTGACTCCCGAAAGATGGATTTTTCCCGCCGCACCGGAGTGCGGCGGGCGGTGATGGTCAGGCGGCTTTTTGGCAGCAACCGGAATCCTCGGAGATCTCCCACGCCTCGCTGGCGAACGCCACATCCAGCGGCGTGTCGGTCAGGTGGTTGGCGTAGTTGCTCAGTGTCTTCATGGTGACGCCGAGCACGACTTCCAATGCGTTGCGCTGGGTGTATCCGGCGCTGAAGAAATCGTTCAGCTCCTGACTGCCCGAGACCCAGCCGCGCTCGCGCACGACGGCCTTGGTGAATGTCGCCAGTGCGTTCAGTTTCACATCGGGCAGGGGCTGGCCGCTGCGCAGAGCGGCGAGGATGTTGTCGGGCACCTTGACCATGTTGCGGGCCAGGAAGGAATGGGCCGCCACGCAATAGGCGCAATTGTTCTTCACGCTGACGGCGATGAGAACAACCTGCTGTTCGGTCGGGGAGAGCGTGCTCTTTTCGAGCAGCGCGCCCAGATCCTTGTAGGCTTCGAGCGCGACAGGCGCCTCGGCCAGATGGGCGTAAAGGTTGGGGATGAAGCCCAGGCCTTTTTCTGCGGCATGGAGGATGGGTGTTGCCTCGACCGGTGCGGTCGCGAGGTTATGCAATTTGAACGGGTTCATGACGGTCTCCTGAGTTGGTTGAGCAACGATTTGTTGCCTGAGCCCATTGTCAGGAAGCGGAGGGTTTGCCTCCATGACCGCCAGAAGGTGATTTATGTCTGATCGTCCATTCAACTGCCGTCATTCCGGCGAAGGCCGGAATCCAGTTGGATAACAGTCGCCCGCAACAGCGGGACACTATTTCGCATTTGTCCGCTTCGCGGAGTATATTTTTTTGGCTGGATACCGGCCTTCGCCGGTATGACGGAGCAGGGTTGATCTGCGGTCAATTGCCGCGTGCCTTGCCGGGCGGAATGCCGATGATGCGTTTGAACGCTTTGCGGAAAGCGGCTTCCGATTCGTAGCCGCACTTCATCGCTACATCCAGCATGTTGGCATTGCCGTCGGCAAGCATGCCGCTGGCCAGTTGCATGCGCCATGTGGCGACGAACTCCATCGGCGGCATCCTCACCAGTTGCGTGAAGCGTTCCGAGAACGCCGAGCGCGACTGGCAGGCGAGACCGGCCATGCGTTCCACCG
The DNA here is from genome assembly GCA_018813765.1 of Gammaproteobacteria bacterium. Lineage (GTDB taxonomy): Bacteria > Pseudomonadota > Gammaproteobacteria > Burkholderiales > Gallionellaceae > Sideroxyarcus. Next base: position 106,378 of record JAHJBC010000004.1, read on the forward strand.
TCCAGGCTTCAGCGGGCGCGTCGATGAAGGCCGTGACGGCGGGGCGCAGGTGTTCGTCCGACAACGTCGCCAGCAGCGGCGACAGTTTCGGTTCCACATGCAACGCATGACGGATCACATACAGGAACAGCGCATCCGACAGACGATCAAGGATAGCGGTCACGCCCAACTCGTTGCGGGTCGCCTCGATGGTCATCATCTCGATCAGGCTGCGCATCTGAATGCCGACCGGGCTTGCATCCGGACGGATCAGCATGAACTCGGGGAAGGAGGCGAGCAGCAGGCGCCGGATATGCGCGGGCAGCCGCAGATGTCCGCACAGCAAGCCGCTGCCGGGGGCATGCACATCCAGCGGCGCCGGGTGCGAGTAATCGAATGGTTGTTGCGGAATGACGCGGTGGGCGCTGAAGGTGTGCGCCGCATCATGCGGGAAGAAGGCGATGTCGCCCGCAGCCATGCGCGCGGGCTCGCTGCCATCCTTCATATGTATCCACGCCTCGCCGTGGCACACCAGATGGAAGGTCGTGGCGTCAGAGCCGCCGGGTGTGGACATGTGCCATGCATCGCACAACTGGCCGACGTAATACACCTCCGAGCCGAGATGCAGGCGGCGCAGGAAATCGTCGAGTTGTTGCGTGGGGGCGGGCATCGTGCCTACAGTTTGCGCGTCAACTCTTGTGCCGCCTTGCGGATGATGGCGAGCTGTTTTTCAAAGTTGCGGCAGCCCTTGCACATCATCAGGTGCATTCGCATCGCCATCCGTTCGCGCCAGGTGAGCGGCCGGTCTTGCGATTGCGACAGCAGTTCAGTGTTGTGTTTGCAATCCATCAGATGGCTCATGTTTACCTCGCATTTCCAAACCAGTTCAGATCGAGGCATTCGCGCAAGGCCAGCCGCGCGCGGTGCAGGATCACCCAGCAGTTAGTCGTGGAGATGGAGAGTTCCTGACATATCTCGTCTGTAGTCATCTCCATGAACTCGCGCATCATGAAGGCGCGCGCGCTGTTGAGCGGCATGTGCCGGTTGCATTGCTCGAAAACCTCCCAGAAGTGCGCGTTCTCCATCGCCTGTTCGGGCTCGTTCCAGGTCTGCGGCGGAGACGCCCAGCGTCCGTTCTCCTTGAACAGCGCATCGACCAGCTCGTTCTCGTCCTCGCCCTCGGCCACGTTCAGTTGCGGCTCGCGTGCGCGCTTGCGCAGCATGTCCAGTATCTTGTGCTTGAGGATGCCGACCAGCCAGGTGCGCAGCGATGATTGTGCCGTGAACTTGCTGCGGCCCTCGATGGCCGCGATCAGCGTCTCCTGCACGGCATCCTCCGCCAGATGCGGATCGCGCAATTGCAGGATGGCGTAGCGCAGCAGATAGCTGCGGTGCTGTTGCAGGTCGTCGGGATCTATGGCGCTCATTCAGGCTCCGTAGGGCAGGGCTGTCGCATGGTAACACCCTCAATAAAGCTGTAAGAGGCACACCATATACTTCCCCCTTTGCTGCGGAAGGGTCGCTGCGCAGCAGCGGGGTACCCACCGGCGTACCCCTTGCGGGTGAAAAAGGGGAACTGAGGGGGATTTAAAATCGTGGCACATCATCCTCTCTCAAATCCCCCCACACCCCCCTTTTGCAAAGGGGGGCTGATACAGGTCAGTGTCGCTGTGGCGCACAAGGATTCGCCGCAGCGCACGGATTACGCGCCGCACAGGGATTCTTCGCCGCGCAAGGATTGACCCCGGCCATGAATCCCTTCTGCAGCGATGCCGTATACGCCGTCAGTGCCGCCAGATCCTTTCCGCTCCAGGGCAGGGGCTTGGCCGCCATCGGCACCACCATGCAGAACTGCACCATCTCGTCCAGATGCACGGCCTTCACGTTGGCGCGCTCATGCGTCATCTGCACCCGGTGCGGATAGGGCTGGGCGAAGCTGTCCTGGAATGCGCCGTTGTTGTTGTTGTTGTGGCAGGTGTTGCACGACAGGCCGTTGCTGCTCAGCGCGGTGTCGCCGAACAGTTGTTTGCCGCGGGCGATCAGGTCGGCCTGCTTGCCGCGATAGGGGCGATAGTTGGCCGGGCGCATCACGCCCTTGATGTCCATCTTCACCATCGCTGCCGCACAGGGGTTGGTCGCCGCGCATGGATTCTTCGCAGCACAGGGGTTCATGCGCGACGAGCCAGTACGCGGGGCACAGGGATTCGCCGGGCGGCACGGCGCGGCATAGGCCGCGCCGCCCAGCGACAGGGTCAGCGCGCCGGACGAGACCAGCGCGCGCATCAGGGTTGTGTGTTTCATATCGTTCTCCTTTCGCGCTCAGGCCAGGAAAAAGTACGCGGCGACGCCGACGGCGAGCAGCACCATGACCAGCATCATCTTTTCGTGGATACACATGCCGGGGGTGGTCTCGCAACTGCCGTTCATTTTGCACATCATGGACATATCAGCCTCCTGTTGGGTTAAGTCACGCTTTGCGACTGTGACGTGCGTTGGTCGTGTGTAACCAAATAATCCTTACACACGAAAAACGATGTAAGGAATCTGCCTGTCCAACGACTAAGCGATACCGATACGACAACCACCCATGTAAAGGAGAGTCCCATGAGAACGCTGATCAAATTGATGGCCATGCTGGCCTTGTTGTTTCCTGTGTTCGCCCAGGCCGTCGGCGAGCCCTACACCCAGGACAAGCTCGATGCCCTGAACAAGTCCGGCAAACCCGCCTTGGTGTTCATCCATGCCGACTGGTGCCCGACCTGCCGCGCGCAGGATGCCGTGTTGGAGAAGCTGTTGCCCACCGCCGAGTTCAAACCCATCACCACGCTAAAGGTCGATTTCGACATGCAACAGGAGGTTGTGAAAGCGTTTGGTGTCCGCTATCAGAGCACGCTCATCGTGTTCAAGGGCGGCAAGGAAGTGGCGCGCGTGACCGGCGAGACGGATCCCGACAAGCTCGCGGCGCTGCTGCGCAAGGCACTTTAATTATGTAGGTGCGAATTTATTCGCACATGGATTGCACCGTGCGAATGAATTCGCACCTACAAGGCAAATGGAGAGCATATGGAATTAACCGCAACCAGCTACAGCCTGTCGTTCCTGGCTGGCGTGCTGTCCACGCTGTCGCCCTGCGTGTTGCCGCTGATTCCCATCCTGATGGGTTCGGCGGCGAGTTCGCATCGTTACGGCACGTTCGCGCTGGTGGGCGGCCTGATGCTGTCGTTCACCCTGATCGGCGTGGCACTCGGCTCGCTGGGCGGCAGCATCGGCCTAGAGACGGACACGCTGCGCGTGGTCGGCGGCGTGCTGCTGATCGTGTTCGGGGCGGTGCTGTTTTCGAGCAGACTGCAAGAGCACTTCAGCGCAGCAGTCAGTCGGCTGGGCATGGGGCAGGGAATGCTGGCACGTTTCAACCTGAGCGGATTGCACGGTCAGTTCCTGCTGGGCCTGTTGCTCGGTATCGTGTGGAGCCCGTGCGTCGGCCCCACACTGGGGGTGGCGATCACACTGGCCAGCCAGGGACAGGCGCTGGCACAGGTCACTGCGGTGATGCTGATATTCAGCCTCGGTGCCGGCCTGCCGCTGCTCGCCATCGGCCTGCTGTCGCGCCAGGCAATGGGCAAATGGCGCGGGCGTATGATGGAAGCGGGGCAGAAAGCCAAGAAGATCTTCGGTGCTGCGCTGCTGCTGATCGGCGTGCTGGTGCTGTCCGGTGCGGACAAGGGTTTTGAGAAGTGGGCAGTGAACGCGATGCCCGAGTGGATGGTGACGCTGACTACCCGATATTGAACTGTCATTCCCGCGCAGGCGGGAATCCAGTTCATGGAAAGATTCACGCGTAGCGTGACAGAACCGAAATGCTGTCCGCTACGCGGTGTGTATATATTGCTGGATTCCCGCCTGCGCGGGAATGACGATTGATGAATGCCAGGAGAATGACATGTCCGAAAAAGAATCCCTGTTAAACACCCTTCTCGGCTTGTCGATGATTGTCGAGGCACGCGATCCCTACACCGGCGGCCACCTGTGGCGCGTGTCGCAATTCTCCAAACTGCTGGCGCAGCAAGCGGGCTTGTCGCGCCGCGACATTGCGCTGTGTGAAGTTGGCGGATTCCTGCACGACCTCGGCAAGGTCGGCGTATCCGATGCCATCCTCAACAAGCCGGACCGGTTGACCGATCCTGAATACGACATCATCAAGACGCATCCGGCAGTGGGCGGACGTCTGCTGTCCAACCATCCATTGGCGAATCTCGCCTTCGACGCCGTGGTCGGCCATCACGAGCGTCCGGACGGAAGAGGCTATCCGCACGGCCTCGCGGGCGAAGTCATCCCCGAGGTCGCGCGCATCGTCAGCATCGCCGATGCCTTCGACGCCATGACCAGCACACGTGCCTACCGCAAGGGCATGCCGACTGCAAAGGCCTTCACCATCATCGGCGACGAGCTGGGCAGGCAATTCGACTCCAGCCTGGCGAAACATTTTCTGTCGCTGAACGCATCCGACCAACTGACCCACATCGTCGGCCACAGCGAACCCGGCCTGCCGTTGCAACACTGCGGCTGCGGTGCGCCGCTGGCGATACGTAGCGCACAGCGCGATGGCGACCATGTCTACTGCCATTGCTGTGGCAGCGAATCGCGCCTGAGCAAGCAGGGCGAAGTACGCAAGATCGAGATGACCGGTGCGCGCGGCGACGCCTCCGTGCTGGCGCCCGACAGCGACCCGGACCTGATCGGCGCGATGGTGGAAGACATCGCGCCGCATGTGCTGTGATCACTTTGCTCCCTTCTCCCTCTGGGAGAAGGGCTGGGGATGAGGGATGCGTTTTGGGTAATGCGGGTGAGAGAAAGAAAGCGAGGCCAGCCATGTCCGACCTAAGCAACACAATACAAATCAACGGCCGACAAGTATCAGTCGAATGGACCAAATCCGCCGCCCGCCAACTGTCGCAACGCGCACAACCCCTGGTGGTCGAACTGGAGCTCTACTTCTCCTGCCTGGTGAAAAAGTTCGTCCACTTCCACGAAACAGCACCGCAACGCGAAACCGTCCCCGTCAGCGACAAGCTCGCCGTCTTCTTCCGCCCCGTCACCTCCACCGCCTGCTCGTTCGAAGTCGCCGACCGGCTGGGCAGACAACCCGAGATCGAACTCGATACACCCAACGTGCGCAAGATCGCGCCCAGACGCGTCAACATCGATTACGTACACGGGGTGTGGAAGGGGCAGTTCTGGATATAACTGATTCTGAGGGGGCGGCTATTCGGCCACTCAGGTCATAGCTCTTAACGAATTCGTTGCCGCAAAACGGACATTGGCGAACTCACACAATCGACCCACACCCGACCCACAAGGGGGAGCCTCTGAGCGGCCGCTTGTACTACCAGCGGTCACTGAAGAGGAAGATAATTAGTTCATCTCAATGACCGTAGATAACCCTTTTGCGACGTTCAGCGCTGCCGGAATCGGACAGTCAGCGCGCTATGGGACATAGGCAATTCTAATATGGAGGCGACGCGGCATGGTGGTTGAAAATAAACTGTGATGCTACTCCCTATTAGCTCCATGATCGGGTTTCGGCCAACAGCACCTGGCCAAACCATATATGCATATGGCGCACTGCGCGACTATGCCCATTCCTTGGGCTATATCACGTCCTCTAAGCTTAAGAAGAGCGCCTTGTGTTTGCGAGTGGTCGCCAGATTTGTTTAGGTATTCCTTGTCTATGATTCCGCATCGGTGTGCAATTAAATGCCTTCGCAGTCCAAGTTTCCATAATTCATCATCATGAACGTATTTATGTAACGCGGCTTCAAGTTCCTTTTTTTCACCGGGGAGTCCTAAATACAACTTGCTAAATAAATTTCGAATAAGTTGCGGTGAACTAAAATCTCTGCTGGTTCCAACAATGGTTCCAAGTTTGCCGTTCAAATTAAAGCTATGAGACTCAAGCAATGTAAGCCAAGCACTCTGCGAAACAGCAAAATAATCTTTTAGTTCAGAGTGAGTTAGCAGCGTAAGGTAAAGCTGTGATCGCTCGTTGAGAGAAAGGATGAACACTTCTTTGCAGTATGATTCAAACGCACTCCAAATTAGCAAGATTGCCTGATGCATTAAGCGGATAGACTCTTCGGTGTTAATAATTCTCCTTTTTCCAATTTCTAGCCCGCGCAGAGCTATATCCATACTCAACTCAATTTGCTCAGCCATAGGCAGGTCTTGAAAATTATCAGGTCGATGTTTACTGGTTAATGCGTAAGGGCCTACCAACAAATAAGGGAACTCCAAAAGGTTTTTCGCGGCGATTAGGTTTGTATTCAGAGCTACAAGAGGAGCATGTAAATCAGGGCACTCAGTAAGCGAAACATTGCTGAGTTTATCAAGACCATCGAAGGGAGTTCTTAAGAAAGGTACCCAATACGATTCTTCCAATTCCTCAGTGAGGACTCGAAGCTCGTCATTGAAGAGTTCCCCTTTTATGTCAACAGATGTGGGTTTCCCCTCGGTATCTTTTTTCATGTCTTCAATTTAGCATTCAATCAACAGTTGCCTCGATGCAAAAGTTTACAAATTTTGTATATAGCCTCAACAGCGTCTAGGTAACGCAGGTGTCTTCAATTGGCCGATTTGACCCATTCCCGTATTCTACCTACGAATGTCTCTTGCACAACCGGAACCAGTCGTTCAACTTGGTGCAAGTGATGTTCCGCAATTGGCACATTGCAGTAGCTCAAGTTGCGAAATTGCCTTCGCTAAAGCGGCCACAAGCGAAGGGCTGTTCCGGCCGATCTGCAGACCTTTACGGAAATCTCGGAGCCGGCGCTATTATCCGCAACACCCCTTGCCATTCTCCTGCACCGGCGGGCACGGCACGCTGCCATAAGAACAGTACACGCAACAATCGCCGGGCTTGGGTTTGAGCAGGGTGTGGCAGTGGGTGCATTCGTAGAACCACTGGCAGGCATCTGTCGGCATGGTCTCCAGTTTCTGGTGGCCGCAGTGCGGGCAGGTGAGCAGGGATTCAAGAATGGGGTTGAAAGTTGACATGCCCGATTCTAACGTCCGGCAATCGCCAATTCCACCATCCACAGCGTCTCCTGAAGTAAAAAGTACCGGGGTCGATTTGTTGACTGGAAATGAGATCGACGCCTGTACTTTTCCTGCCAATGCAAATTGACGATTGGGTGAACATGTGGTTAATCTTGAGCTTCCCCCCGCTGGAAACGGAGTCAAAATGAAAAAGTTCAGTGTCGCAACCTTCAACTTGCTCAATCTCAATGAGCCCGGTTTGCCCATGTACAAGGACACCAAGGGCTGGTCTCAGGAACAGTATGACCGGAAGATTGCCTGGACGGCTCGCCAGATCGACTTGCTCAATGCGGATGTGATGGCCTTCCAGGAGCTGTGGCACGCAGAGTCACTTGGAAAGGCGTTCGATTTGTCGTCGATGGCGGGTGGCTACCAGCTTCTGGTGCCACCCAATGCGACAGGCAAAAAGATCATCTGTGCGGCGGCTGTTCGACAGGAGATTCCGGTGGAGTCACTGGAGTGGATCGAGGAATTTCCGGAGGGCTTTGTTCTTGACTCGGGCGGCGGAGATGCGCAGACACCGGCCATCAGTGTCGAGATTAAGGGCTTTTCACGTCCGGTATTGCATGCCCTCCTGCGGCTGCACCCTGATGAACCGCTTGTACATCTTTACGTATGCCACTTCAAATCGAAAGCGCCGACCGACCTGTTTCGCGAGCCTTGGTATGACAAGGAGGTTCATGGTATGCACCACCCGGCACTGGGCGCAGCAGTCTCCACGATTCGCCGCACGGCGGAAGCTGCGGCGATGCGCGTGATCCTGAACTTGGTAATGAAGGACACAGACCAGCCAGTCATCGTCATGGGTGACATTAATGACGGGCAGAACAGCAATACCCAGAACATCCTGACGGGGCAACCCGGCTACCTGTTTGGCGATGCGATGGGGGGCGGCGACACGGTCCTGTACAGCGCGCAGATCATGCAGGAGTTCCGCGATACTCGTGATGTACTTTACACCTACTCCCACAAGGGCATGAAGGAGTCGCTGGATCACATCCTGTTCAGCCAGGAGTTCTATGACCAGAGCAAGAAGCGCCGCTGGCTATTTGATGGTCTGGTGGTCAATAACGATCACTTGAATCAGGATGACCACAAGGAAAGCGGCACAAATGACCACGGACTAATCAAGGCCAGTTTCATCTATCGCCCAGTACTCAAGAGTGGTTGAAATCGATAGTAGCGTACTCATTCAGTAGTACCGGATCTTTCAGCAGATCGCTGGCTGACGGGGCCATATCTCCACAGGCATTTCCATAAGGACGCACCAACAGTCAGCTTTGCCGTCCGGCAATCGCCAGTTCCACCATCCATAGCGTATCCTTGACCGAGATTTCCATCTGGCTGGTGATGTCCAGTTCTCGATCCTCGAACACATCCTCGCCCGGATGCTGTTCCGCCCAACTCCACACGACTTCGTCACGACGCTTAAGCAGCGCTTCGATGTGCGGGCGATAGAGCACGAACATCGCGCTGATCCAGCGGTTCACCGGCAATGACGGAAACGCGTGGTCGATGACGAAGCGGTCCAGCATTTGCGTCACCTGTTCGGCGGGATACCAGGCTTCGGCTGTCACCCAGCGGTTGGTGGTGAACAGGGTGGTTGGAAAGCCGTAGCCGTCCATCGCGATGGCGACCAGATGCGACAGTGCTTCGTCGCCTTGCGGCCACGGGTCGGTGGCCGTGTATTCGATGGGTGAGACACCGGCGGGCATGCCCTTGGGGCGCAGGAAGCAGTGGAAGTGTCCGTGCTCGCCCGTTTCGCTGCGGTGCGCGTGATAGTAATACTGCGCATGGCTCTCGCGGTCGTACACGTCGTCTTCGGGGTAGTGGTTGTATTCGTAAAACGTCTCGCCCTTGTTCAAGGAGTCGCGCAGCACTTCGCCGACGATGTTCAGTTCGGCTTTGCGCAATACGCGGTAGCACTCGTTGATCTCCCGTCCCGCTTCGCGCATGGCGAGCAACTGTTGCAGCGGCAAGTGCGCAAGATCGGGGGCGACGACCAGCCGCGATGCGAGGCCGGTCGCTGGCATCGTTTGGTTTGTCCTGGATTGTTCATTAGCCTCAAACCCCCTCCAACTCCCCCTTGCACCCGCAAGGAGTACGCCGGTGGGGGCCCCGCTGCTTCGCAGCGCCCCTTCCGCTGTCAGGGGGAGAGCCGAACCTGCTCCTCCCCTGACAAGGGGAGGTTGGGAGGGGTTCGGTTCTAATGGATTTTCCGGCTTTAATGCGCTGCGCATGGGTTTTTTGCGCCGCAGGGGTTCTTCCCGGCACAGGGATTCTTCGCCGCGCAAGGATTGGCCTTCTTTTTGGATTTCGCCATGCACGGGTTCTTGCTGGCACAGGGATTCTTTCCGGCGCAGGGATTGGCGGCGGCTGACTTGGCAGAACGCGCCGCACAGGGATTGGCTGCGCCGCAGGGGGCTGCCATGGCTGCGCCGCTCATGGCCGCAGCCAGCGCGCCGGAAGAGATCAGGGATTTTGCGATTGTGTTGAGTTTCATGGTGCTCTCCTTGGTGGTGATGGCAAGGCCGAAATGGCGGATGCAGGCATTGGTCGGCGCAAGACCGAATACCTTACAAGGAGATGAATCTAATTCAGAGAGGTAAACCCCCGGCTATGCTGAGGGACTCGCCAAGGTTTGACCTTTGCGGCGATTATGCAGAATGGAGAGAGTCGCGGACGTTCCCCACTTTGCAAAAGGGGGGCTAGGGGGGATTTGCGAGAGGATAGGTAACACCAAGTTTTCAAATCCCCCTCAGTCCCCCTTGTACCCGCAAGGGGTACGCCGGTGGGTACCCCGCTGCTGCGCAGCGACCCTTCCGCAGTCCAAAGGGGGAAGTGGTGGGTGCCGCCGAGGGCGGCAGGATGGGTGGAGTGCAACGATACCCATCAATCTACATTGGCCAGGCGATGGGTATCGCTGCGCTCCACCCATCCTACGACTGCTGTAAGAGCCCCCCTTTGAAAAGGGGGGGAGGGGGGATTTGCGGCAGGATGCTATTTTTCGGTCCGCAAAATCCCCCTCCCGTCCCCCTTTTCCAAAGGGGGAAGCTGATGTTTGAGGTGTTGTATGCGATCCGGGGAGAAATCAAAACGGGGCAAGGCTTTCGCCTTGCCCCGTCGCTGTGAACGCTTTTATCTCAGTTCTTCGTAATGGCGTTCCATGATCTCCAACGCGGCGGCGAGACGCTTGGGCAGCAGGGTGCGCGCCATCGCGAAATCCTGGGAGGTCTCGCCGTAAAAGAGATTGGTCAGATAGGAGATGCCGATAGCCTCATGCAACTCGGGGTCGGGGATCTGCAGTACTTCGTCGACAAATGCCAGGTGCTCGCTTACGGTCGGCCAGTCTTGCATCAGTATCGCATCGCGCGTGGCCTGCTTCAGCGCTTCCACTTCCAGACTGGCAACGCCAAAGTCCGCTTCGTCGATGGTTGCCGTTATTTTGGGGAAGCGTGCCGCGAGACGGTCGGCGAATCGAGGGGAGTCGCCTGTGTTTGAGGGATTGCGTCCCACCATGCCGTAGGCAAACCAGGTACCGGTGCGCTCTTGATCGAATGCCATGTAGACCTCCTTTCGAATAAACACCCTTTGGTGTGTGGGGCATTCTGGGTGTGGGTAGCCCATGTGTCAACCGGCCAAGTGATATATCTCACTTTGTTGCATGCGCGTGTCTTGTAGGGTTTGCTACAAGACATTCAGAAATAAATCACATTGAAATCAATCGGATGTCTTTGGCACGGCACTTGCGAATACAAGGGCGTCAATCATTGTGAGCCATTGCCATGCAAGCCAAAGACATCGCCGAATTGCTGAACGAACCGGCCTGCGCACATAACAAGAAGGAGAAATCCGGTTGTGCGCGTCCCAAGCCGGGTGCGACGGCGGGCGGTTGCTCGTTCGACGGGGCGCAGATCGCCTTGCTGCCCATCGCCGACGTGGCGCACATCGTGCACGGGCCCATCGCCTGTGCGGGCAGTTCATGGGAAGGGCGCGGCACGCGATCGTCGGGACCGAAGCTGTTCCGCATCGGCATGACCACCGACCTCACCGAGCAGGACATCATCATGGGACGCAGCGAGAAGCGCCTGTTCCATGCCATCAAGCAGGCGGTGGATAGCTACTCGCCAGCCGCAGTCTTTGTCTACAACACCTGCGTGCCGGCCATGATAGGCGACGATATCGGCGCGGTATGCGCTGCCGCAGCCGAGAAATGCGGCGTGCCGGTGGTGCCGGTGGACTGCGCCGGTTTCTACGGCACCAAGAATCTGGGCAACCGCATCGCGGGTGAAGCGATGTTCAAATATGTGGTGGGCACGGCGGAACCGTTGCCGGTGCCGCCCGAAGCACAACGACCCGGCATCACCGTGCATGATGTGAATCTGATCGGCGAATACAACATCGCGGGCGAATTCTGGAACGTGGCGCCGCTGTTCGACGAACTCGGCCTGCGCATCCTGTGCACGCTCTCCGGCGATGGCCGCTTCCGCGAAGTACAGACCATGCACCGCGCCGAGGCCAACATGGTGGTGTGCGCCAAGGCGCTGCTCAATGTCGCGCGCAAGCTGCAGACCGACTACAAGACGCCATTCTTCGAAGGCAGTTTCTACGGCGTGACCGACACCTCGATGGCGTTCCGCGAATTCGCCAAGCTGTTGAATGACCCGTCGCTGACCGAACGCACCGAGGCATTGATCGCGAGGGAAGAGGCGAAGATCAACGCCGCACTCGATCCCTGGCGCGAGCGGTTGCGCGGCAAGCGCGTGTTGCTTTATACCGGCGGCGTGAAGTCGTGGTCGATTGTGTCCGCGCTGCAGGATCTGGGCATGGAAGTCGTCGCCACCGGCACGAATAAATCAACGGAAGAAGACAAGGCGCGCATCCGCGAGATCATGGGCGAGAAGACCCGCATGATCACCGACGGCAGTCCCAAAGCGCTGCTCGGCGCGGTGAAGGAATACCAGGCCGACATCCTCATCGCCGGCGGCCGCAACATGTACACCGCGATGAAGGCGCGCATCCCCTTCCTCGACATCAACCAGGAACGCGAATTCGGCTACGAGGGCTACAGCGGCATGCTCGAACTCGCGCGCCAGCTCGCGCTGACGATACAGAGCCCGGTGTGGCCGGCGGTGCGGAAGAGTGCGCCGTGGGCGAAGGCGGGTGTGCCGGGTGTGGAGTTGGGGGCGTGATGATGAAATCAACACTGCAACAATTCAATCTCAGCGAATCATTCCCTCCCCCTTGCAGGGGGAGGGCTAGGGTGGGGGTAGAAACTAAGTTATCTGCCGCTCAACTTTTCTACCCCCATCCCAACCTTCCCCCTGCAAGGGGGAAGGAGTCAAAGGAAGGAGCCCACCATGGCTGAAATCCTGAAACGCAAAAAAGCCCTCGCGGTGAATCCGCTCAAGGCCAGCCAGCCGGTCGGCGCGTCGCTGGCCTTCCTTGGCATCAACAAGGCCATCCCCATGCTGCACGGTTCGCAGGGCTGCACCGCGTTCGGCAAGGTTTACTTCGTGCGCCATTTCCGCGAGCCCATCCCGCTGCAGACCACCGCGATGGACCAGGTTTCCACCGTGATGAGCGCGGACGAGAACGTGATCCTGGGCCTTGCGGCCATCTGCGAGAAGAGCAAACCCGCGCTGATCGGCCTGCCCACCACGAGTCTTTCGGAGACTCAGGGCACCGACATCAAGCGCCTGGTGAAGGAGTTCTACGCCGCGCATCCGGAGTACGCGCATATCCCGGTGGTGCCGGTGAATGCGCCGGATTTCACGGGTTGTCTGGAGAGCGGTTTCGCATTGGCGGTGAAAGCCATATTGGAAACGGTGCTGGCATTCAAAAGCCCTCACCCTAACCCTCTCCCAGAGGGAGAGGGGACAAACGTGGGGAGCAATGTGGGACGCCGCAAAAAGCAGGTCAACGTGCTGGCCGGGTCGTTCCTCACACCGGGCGACATCGAACATATCAAGGAACTCATCGAGGCATTCGGTTTGCGTCCGCTGGTATTGCCCGACATCGGCGATTCGCTCGACGGTCATCTCACCGAGATGGAAAGCACGCCGCTGACGGTGGGCGGCACGCCGGTCGGTGACATCGCCAGCATGGGTGAGTCCATCGCCACGCTGGTGCTGGGCAACTCGCTGTTCGACGCGGCGGACTATCTGAAGACACAGACCGGCGTGCCGGACTATCGCTTCGACAGCCTGATGGGCATCGATGCGGTGGATACATTTATCTCTGCACTGGCAGAGATCAGCGGCAAGCCGGTGCCGGAAAAGATCGAGCGCCAGCGTGCGCAGTTGCAGGACGCGATGGTGGATGCTCATTTCATGCTCGGTTTCATGCGCGTGGCGGTCGCGGCAGATCCCGACCTGCTTTACGGCTTGTCGCGGCTGGTGACGGAGATGGGCGGCGAAGTGGTGGCGGCAATCGCCCCTGCGCGCGCCAACATTTTGCAGCATGTGTTCGCCGCGCAGGTCGGCATCGGCGACCTGGAAGACCTCGAGAACGCTGCCAAACGCAACGGTGCGGAACTTGTCATCAGCAACTCGCATGCGGTGGAGACCGCGCGCCGTCTTGGCGTGCCGCTGCTGCGTGCGGGCTTTCCCCAGTACGATTTCATCGGCGGCTACCAGCGCCTGTGGGTGGGCTATCGCGGCACACGCCAGACTTTGTTCGATCTGGCCAATCTGATGATGGCGCAGCATGGACAGCATGAACCGGAACCTTTCGTTTCCATCTACCAACGCGATTCAAAAAATGCGACACCTGCGCCTGATCAAACCCACTGAGGAGGCGGCGATGAAAGTGAAGATCGCCTTCGCCACCAGCGACCGCCGTGCGGTGAACCAGCATTTCGGTGCGGCGGAAGCATTCGCCATCTACGAAGTGGGCGAGGGCGAGACAAGGTTGATCGAAGTGGCCGAGTTCATCGAGACCGCGATGGATGGCCACGAAGGCAAGCTCGCCGCCAAGGTCGAACTGCTGGGCGATTGCGCGGCGGTGTATTGCAACGCGGTGGGCGCATCGGCCATCCAGCAATTATTGGCCGCAAGCATACAGCCCATGCGCGTGGACGAGGGCACGCTCATCGACGAACTGCTGTGCGGACTGCAAAAGAATCTGGTCAACGATCCGCCGGTGTGGCTGGCGAAGCATCTGAAGAAGCAAGCAGGCGGCAAGGATTTTGCGGCTGACGAGGAGTGGCAGGAATGACAATAAACCATGTGATTGAAAATTGTGGCGCATACGCAAGGAATTGCGCTGCTTTTGTAGGTGCGAATTTATTCGCACATGCTCTTATGGTTGTGCGAATAAATTCGCACCTACAACAGTCCCATGGGTTTGCAAAATGATCGCGACAACAGCACGTGTAGTCTCTGCCGCCGATGGCATCGCGCAGGTCGAGTCAACGGAGAAGTCCGGTTGCGGCGGCTGTGCGTCGCGCGAGGCATGCGGCGTGTCCGGGCTGGGCAAATTTTTCTCGCACAAGCGCAAGACCATACCCGTGCAATGCGATGCGGACGTGCGCGCGGGCGATGAATTGAATTTGAGCATGGAAGAGGGCGAACTGCTCAAGGCCGGATTGCTGGCCTATCTGTTGCCCAGCGTGCTGGCCCTGGCAGGCGCGGGTATCGCGACAGCGTTCGGTCTCGGCGATGTTGGCGCGGCGCTGGGGGCGGCGAACGGGATGGCACTCGGGTTCCTGCTCGGTCGCTGGACCGGCTGGGTGCCGCAAATGAATGCACAGAAACTGAGGTAGCAGGTTTCCCCCTTTGAAAAAAGGGGGGCAGGGGGGGATTTAAGTGCGGAGGCAATACAGCGAGTTTCAAATCCCCCTCCATCCCCCTTTGCTAAAGGGGGAAGTGTTTAAGCGGCGCATGTCGTCAGAGATCAAATAGAGAAATTCAACTGAAGGAGAAACACCATGAACCAGGCAGTCGCAGCAGACCCGTTGATGTCCACCGATTTCATCATGGAGATGGCCAAGCAGATGCGCGCCATCGACAGCTACGGCACCTATGACGGCTGGCCGGTGGAACGCATCCTCGCGCCGTACGTGGTGACCAAGGAGCAGCGCCGCGAGATCCCAGTGATCGGCGATCCGGACGAGATCCTGCTGGCGCGCGTCAAGTGCTTCTACAACGCGATCGCTTCTCTGATCGAGAAGGAATGCGGCCAGATGGCCGTGCCCATGCTCAACATCACGCATGAAGGCTTCGGCCGCGCGATCATCACCGTGGGCAAGCTGGTGGTGGTGGACAAGACCCTGCGCGACGTGCACCGCTACGGCTACGAGAGCCTGTCGAAGATGAAGGATGAGGCGGACAAGCTGCTTTCCGTCGCACTGGAGATCGTGGGCAAGCATCCGGATGTGGCGGGGATGTGAATACCGAGTGTTGGGTGCTGAGTTCCGAGTTGTAGGGCGCAATAAGCGCAGCGCATTGCGCCGAATGAAGATGTCGGTCTGGCACCCTGAAATACGGCGCAATGCCCGATGGTTATTGCGCCCTACATCTGAGTAATGGAGTTACAGATGAATGAAGATGAACTGAAAGCCCTCGACAAGGAAGTGAAGAAGCTCAAGCGCATCGCGACCGAATGGGCGGGGCAGATGCACGACCTGGTCGAGGAGCGCCTGCCGGCGGCCTACAAGGAGATACCCGGCATCGCGCAATCGACTTATGACGCCTGCCAGGCATGGGCCGAGGCGAATGCGAGGCTGACCGCGGCGCAGAAAGAGATGCAGGGATAGTTGTACTCCCTTCCCCCGTAGGCGGGGGAAGGGCTGGGGATGAGGGGCGGAAGGGGAAAGCCCATCTGGCTTGTGCTCGCAGACCCTCACCCCAACCCCTGGTGAAACAACTAGCCATTCGACTAGGCTGGCAAACAACGCCAGCCAAGTCGCTGGTTATCTCCCTCCTGCGGGAGAGGGGCTTTCAAGGTAGCAAGATATTAAGGAGAGAGAGATATGGCCAACATCACCGGAACCACCCGAGGCGGCACGCCTTATGAGCCCACTTACATCACCGCGCTGAACGCGGCCAACTGCATCGGCTGCGGCCGCTGTTACAAGGTCTGCCCGCGCAAGGTGTTCGAGCTGGTCGAACGCGACGAGGACGACGAGAACTACGACGAGGACGAGGACAACGCCATGGTGATGACGCTCGCCGACGCGATGGATTGCATCGGCTGCGGCTCCTGCGGTCGCGTCTGTCCCAAGCAGTGCCAGACCCATCAACCGATGCCGATGGGAGCCTGATATGCCGAAACCAGCTAAACATGTTTTCCTGTGTACCCAGAACCGTCCCGCCGGACACCCGCGCGGGTCCTGCGGCCAAAATGGTTGCGCCGAGGTGGCGGAAGAATTTATGCAGCAATGGCAGCAGCGCCAGTGCTTCCCCCAGGTGCAGGTGACGCCCAGCAGTTGCATCGGCCCGTGCAGTATGGGGCCGAACATCCTGGTCTATCCGGAAGGTGTGCTGTACAACAAAGTCACCAAGGCCGATGTGAGCGCGATATTCGACGAGCACCTGCTGGGCGGCACGCCGGTCGAACGGCTGAAGGCGCCGGCCGATCTATGGTAGTTCTTGCACAAGAGCGCGTGCTGCCTGCCGGACTTGAGGCGCAGACAGCACGCATCGTGCAGATATTGCAGCAACAGGCGGAGCGATACTCAGCCATCGGCGACGCGCCAAAGATCAGTATTGACGAGCTCCGTTTTGCCTGCGTCACTGATCCTTCCAACCAGCAGGCAGGTTACGAGGG
The DNA here is from genome assembly GCA_018813765.1 of Gammaproteobacteria bacterium. GTDB lineage: Bacteria > Pseudomonadota > Gammaproteobacteria > Burkholderiales > Gallionellaceae > Sideroxyarcus. The sequence continues at coordinate 123,220 of JAHJBC010000004.1, forward strand.
CATCTGGCGCAACCGGCGCGGGGATCGCTGCGGCAGTCTCACCTTCAACAGCGATGGCAGTTTTTATGCCGAGTACGACCTGTTCTGTCCGCATCCGCGCGACGAGCGCTGGTTCGTCGAGATGATCACGGCATGGGGTGCAGGTGAGAAGGTGCACAGCGAAGCAAAACTGATTCCGAGAATGTGAGGCGAGAGATGAGCAAGTTCCAGATGGGCGACATGGTCTACGCCGCGCAGGACCTCTTCAACGAAGTGAACGAAGAGACCGGCGAGAGCGCCATTCCCGGCATTGCTCCCGAAGCATTGCTGGCTGCCACCGGCACGCGCGGCGTCATCGTCAACGTCGGCCATGTGGAGGAACTGCCGGATCAGGAGATCTATCTGGTGCGTTTCGAGACCGATGCGGAAGGCACGCTCGCCGAACCCATCGGCTGTCTGGCGGACGAGTTGAGCGGGTCTGCCTCCTAGCATCACCTCACCACCAATCCGACTGCCCATCCCGCGCTCGACCTTGCTCCGTGGCGGGTCTCTGCCTCGGGCGTTTGATATAAACTGCGCGCCCTCACGGATAAGAAGCGAACCCGACAATGATCAAGATATTTTTCCGAACCCTGCGCCTGATCCTGATGCCCTTCATGCTGCTGTGGGCCAGATTGGCGATGCCCAAAGGTATTGTGCGCAGCGCGGAGGCGCAACGGCAGGTCGATGTGGAATGCGGGCAACTGGCGCTCTATCACTTCAAGACCTGCCCGTTCTGCATCAAGGTACGCCACGAGATGGCCAGGCTGTCTTTACCGATCGCGCTGCGCGACGCGCAGCATGACGCCGGACATCGCGAGGCATTGATGCAGGGCGGCGGCAAGGTGCAGACCCCGTGCCTGCGCATCACCGACGCACAGGGTCAGGTGCAGTGGCTGTACGAATCGGGTGACATCATCCGCTATCTGCAGCAGCGGTTTGCGTGAGCTACCGTCATTCCGGCGAAGGCCTGAATCCAGTCAGCAAACAAACTCCTGCAACGCGGGACAAATGCTAAATGCATGTTTGATAAACCCGCTGGATTCCGGCCTTCGCCGGATAACCAGCGACTTGCCCGCTTTCGGGCTTAGTCGAATGGCTAGTAGTTTCATCAATGACGAGGTAACAGGTTTTGTGTGTTGGCCAATTATGGAATGCTCAATAATTGTTGTAAGCCGCCGTCAATATTTCCGAAACGAACTCGGCCCTGGATGTGGAGTTGTTCTCCTGTCCATGCAGGGCGCACCATGCCGAAAACTCATGCGGGACGATCTGGCACTCGAGTGCACGCACGCCGGAGCGTTGAAACTCCCGCCGCGCGGCAATTGCCACGGCTTCCCACTTTTCGAATGAATCCTCGAAACACTCGGGGTCGGTCGCGGTTGCCTTCACCTGCGCCCAGGTCTCCTCGGTGTACCAGGTGACGCCGATGATCATGGTCTGGCTGCGGGTCTTTGCTTTCAGGCGGCGTTGGAGTGTCGATTTTTTCATGGTCTTTGTGTGTCGGTGAAAAGGTGTAGGCAATAAAAGTACTTGGGGTGGTGGCCGGTCAAGCCTGTTTTCTCCCTCTCCCTCTGGGAGAGGGCCGGGGTGAGCGAGAAGATTCAAAGAGCCGCCCTCACCCTAACCCTCTCCCAGAGGGAGAGGGGACTTGATGTTCCCCTAACAACATTCCTCTTCCACCCTCAGCAAAAACTCAAGCGCTTCGGCATCGGAACACTCCTCGAAGAGTTCGCGTATCTGGTTGATGTGGCAATGCACCAGGAACAGGTCGTCCGGTGCCGGGCCGCTGGGCGGGGTGCGCTTGCCCATAAAGTATTCCCAGAACGGTTTGCTCTGCGGTGATGCGGCAAGGTTCCGCTCGATGAGTTCCATCACGCGCCGGGCATTGCCGTCGCAATCGATTCCAATGAAGCTGACGTAGCGGTCGGTTCTCTTGTCGTTCATGGGCGGCTTTCGACCCAAATCATTTATTAGACCTCAAACCTGTAGGAGCGAGCTTGCTCGCGAATTTTCAAGAATTTTCGCCAGCAAGCTGGCTCCTACAATGGGATTCCAGCTTGATGGATGATCCGGATTCAACGAAACAGCCGGCCTAGACCTTCAACCCGAATTCAGGCGCGATGAGTTTCAGCCACGCATCCACCCGTGTGTCGGTTAGCAGCTTCTGGTTCTCCTGATCCAGCGCGAGTCCGACGAATTCATCATTCACCAATGCCTTCGATGAGATGAAGTCGTATTCGTCTGCGGGCCATTGGCCGACCACCTTCGCGCCGCGCGCGACGACGAACTCGTGGATGATGCCCATCGCATCGACGAACTCGTCCGGATATTTGCTCTGGTCACCGAGGCCGAACAGTGCGATGGTCTTGCCGCCGAGATCGAGATGCGCGATCTTGGGCAGGAACTCTTCCCAGCCGCCGCCCATGCAGTCGGTGGAAAGTCCCGGCAGTTGCCCACCGCCCAGCGTCGAGGTGCCGAGGATGAGGTGCGAATATCCGGCCAGCAGTTCGGGCGTGGCCTTGTTGACGTTGAGCGCCTCGGCCATCGTGTCGTCGTCGAATCTCTTCTTGATGGCCTTGGCGATGCGCCGGGTGTTGCCGGTGCTGCTGGCGAAAAAAAGGCCGATCCTTGCCATGATTATTTCCTGGTTGTACTGCCGATTGTCGCGAACCTCACAACCGGCAACGACAAATCACACCGGCCCGCGACCCGCGCGCTTGAGTTCCACTGTGCGCTTCAGCGCCTCGTCGAACGACACCTTGTCGCCCTTGGGCTTGTAGTCAGACAGCGCCTTGTACACGGTGACGATCTTTCCGGTGGCGGACTGGCCCTTGAAGTCGCCCTTGTCGAGTGCGGCGAGGTCGATCAGCTCGTTCCAGATCAGGCCTTCCTGCATGCCGATGGCGGCGATGCTGTAGCCGTCGGTCTCGATCACCAGCGGTTTGTTGATGTTGACCACGAACAGGATCAGCAGCACATCCGCTGCAAAATCAGCCTTGTAGTAATCGAGCACCTTGCTCAGGTCGGCCAGATCGTCAAGGCTGCCAACATAGAGCTTAATCTTGTCGTTCTCGGCCAGCACGATGGTGTTCTTGATGGTGGCTTCGGGCGGCTTGCGGTGGCCGAGCGCGTCGCCCACTTCGCCGAGTTGCAGCACCAGGTCGCCGCGATAGCCGGCGTAGCTCCCTTCGGACTCCTTGAAGTTCATGTTGAACAGCAGGCCTTTTTGTTCATAAGCGTCGAATAGCATGGGGCACCTTGTCGTATTGGATGATGGAGCCTTGCATTCAGCAATATCCATACCACCAGCCAATCGGCACGAAATACCCGATTGACCCTGTCGTCTTATGTCAGTACTATCGGCGCCACTTGGCAAACATATCGAAAGATATGGACGCAAAGTCTCCGGCCTAAAGGAAACCATGGCAGCGGGACCGCGACACAGGAGTCCTTCCCGTGCCTGTCTGGATCTGTCATTCCTTGCGGTCGCTACAACCCTGACGCCAAGCTTCGTGCATGGCGAAATATATTGCGGAGGCAGTTATGGAAAATGAAGAAGTCTTTTTCAAGTGGAAGCCAGAGTACAGCGTCAACATCAAGACCATCGATGCGCAGCATCAGGAACTGGTCAACATCCTCAACCGCCTGTTCGTCGCGGTCTCGATGCGCGAAGGCGACAAGGCCATCGCCGGCATCCTGGATGCGCTCACCAGCTACACGCAGACCCATTTCGCGCTGGAAGAGCGCCTGATGCGCGAGGCCAAATACAAGGATCTGGAACCGCATATGGCGGAACACCGCAAACTGCTGGAAGAGCTCGACCGGCTGGCGAAGAAATTCATGCTGGAGGAAAAGCCGATCTATTTCGAGATGCTCGGCTTCCTGAAGAGCTGGCTCAAGGGACACATCCTCGGTGTGGACACGAAATACAGCGCCGCCTTGCAGGAGGCCGGATTCGTGTTCGACACGTGGGAGCGCGAGGCCACTGCCGAGTTCGCCGCCATGTCGAATTCGAAGAAGTGGTGGGAGCTGTGGAAGGCCGCCTGATCAGGCGCGCGCCGCACACACCGCCAGTTCCGCCCACTCGGTCGTATAGCGTTTCGACACATTCCCCCGGCGCATCGCCCAGGCCTTGTCGGTACCTTCGCCCAGCAACCTGATCGTGCCGCTGCCCATGTTGCGGTTGATGCGATCCAACGTGCGCATCAGCGCATGCGATTTCTGCATTGCCTCCACATCATCGAACAGAGTCCGCGGCCGGGCGGAGGAGGGGATGATCTCGGTCAGCATCACCCCCGCCTTCTGGTAGGCATAGCCCGCGCGGTAGATGCGCTGCAATCCGTGCAGCGCCGCCTGGCACAGCAGGCGCGTGTCGTCGGTCGGGTCGGGCAGGGGCATCAGCACCGCCTGCTGGTATTGCGGGTCGCGTTCGCGGTGCGGATTGGTGCGGATGTACACCTGGATGCCGCCGGCCAGTGACTGCTGCTGGCGCAACTTCTCCGCCGCGCGCGAGGCATAGGCGACCACCGCCTGCTCCAGATCGGGCAGCAAGGAAGTCAGCGTGCCGAAGGAGCGCGAGCAGATGATCTGCTGCTTGTCCGGCACCACATCATCCAGTTCCAGACAGGCTGTGCCGTTCAACTCTTCCACGATGCGCTCCTGCACCACGCTGAACTCGTCGCGCAGACGTTTGGGCGAAGTGCGTTTCAGGTCGAGCACACTGTGGATGCCCATCGCGTTGAGCCGCACCGTGCTGCGCCGACCCACGCCCCACACCTCGCCTACATCGATGGCGGCGAACAGCGCGTCCAGCTCCGGTTCCGTCTGCGCATTGAAGTCGCACACGCCGGAGAAGCGCGCATTCTTCTTCGCCACATGGTTGGCCAGCTTGGCCAGTGTCTTGCTGGATGCCACGCCCACGCACACCGGGATGCCGACGCAGCGGCGCACGGTCTCGCGCATCTGCTGCGCATACTGCGCGTGCTCGACCGCGATGCCGGAGAGATCGAGGAAGGACTCGTCGATGGAATATACCTCCTGCTCTGGACTGAACTGCGCCAGCAGCGACATCACGCGGTTGGAGATGTCGGCATACAGGCTGTAGTTGGAAGAGAGGGCGATGATGCCGTGGCGTTTGGCCAGATCCTTCATCTGGTACCAGGGTACGGCCATCTTGAGGCCGAGGTCCTTCACCTCCTGCGAACGCGACACCACGCAACCGTCGTTGTTGGACAGCACCACCACGGGCTTGCCTTCCAAGTCAGGGCGGAACACGCGCTCGCAGGACACGTAGAAGTTGTTACAGTCAACCAGTGCGATGGCGCGGTTCACACCTTGTGCACATTCCACTGCACCACACCCCAGATCGAAAAATCCTGCTCCGGCTTGACCACCACCTCCGGATAGTCGGGATGCGCGGCGCGCAGCACCTTGCCCTTTGGCGTGTACAACAACTGCTTTACCGTGAATTCGCCGTCCAGCACCGCCACCACCACACTGCCGTGCGCGGCGGGTACGGAACGGTCCACCACCAGCAGGTCGCCGTCGAAGATGCCGAGCTCGCGCATCGAATGTCCGGCCACGCGCATAAAGAAGGTCGATTCGCGGTGCTGGATCAGGTGCTCGTCCAGACTCAGCCGTCGCTCGACGTAATCGTCGGCAGGCGAGGGAAAACCCGCCGGCACGGCCTTGCGCAACAGGGCGCGCTGGCGTTCGAACATCGACTTGTTCGGATGCGTGAGCGACAGCAGGGTGGAAGAAGCGACGCGGCGCGCCGGGCTGGCAGGGGAATGGTTGAGATTGGTCATGGCGATATCCAACAGAACGAACGTTCTTGCATGGTAGAGAACGTTCGTTCTTGTGTCAACCGTGTTCAGGTTGCGTGGGGATAGTACGAGGTCTATATCTTTTGGCATATATGCCAAAATGGTCTTTACTGATATACAAGGGCCTGGAAACTACTGCGCAACCGGATGGCAACGTTGTGCGGCACCCGAAATCCTCATTACATTGAACTGGAAGCCCATGTCGGACAACGATAAAGTCGGTTCGGGACGCCGGGGAATCATTTTCCCGCTATTGTTTGCCGTGATTACGCTGGCATCGTGCGGGGGTGGGAGCGGGGACTTGGGCACAGGATATCCCGCTACGTACACCATCACCGCCACTGCGGGCAGCCACGGCAGCATCACCCCAACCGGCGCAATCACGGTAGCCCGTGGCGCCGCGCAGGCGTACACCATCATCCCCGACACCGGCTACACCACCGCAAACCTCATCGTGGACGGCATATCGGTCTCGGCTGTTCCCGAGTACACATTCTCCAACGTGCAGGCGAACCACACCATCAGCGTCACCTTCAATACCGCGCCCGCCGGCAACAACATCGTTCCCTCGCTCGTGCCCGCGAGAACTTCCGGGGTTGCACCGCTCTCGGTCTTCTTCGATGCCTCAGCCACCACCGATGCCGGCGTCTCCCGCCCGTTCCACGAACTCGAGTACACCTGGAGCTTTGGTGATACCAACGCGGGCACCTGGGCATATGGTGCAAAACCGGGATCAAGCAAGAATGCCGCAACCGGTCCCGTTGCTGCACATGTATTCGAAACGCCGGGCACCTATACCGTTACCCTGACCGTATTCGACGGTACTTACAGCGCTTCCACCAACACCACCATCACCGTGCAGGATCCGGAAACGGTATTTGCCGGAACCAATACCCTCTGTTTTTCCACCAGCGCCAACTACACGGGCTGTCCGGCCGGGGCGACGCATGTGCAGACCTCGGACTTCGCATCGGCGATCAACGACTATCACGACACCAACCGCAGACTGTTGTTTCGCCGCGGCGAGACATTTATCGCCGCCTCATCCGGCATCATCAGCAAGACAGGGCCTGGCATCATCGGGGCGTACGGCACGGGTACGCTGCTGCCCATCGCCAAGATAACAACTGATATCCCGGCCGGTGGAAAATATCCCATCCTGCAAATATCCGGACGCGACACGCCGGGTATCGGCGACTGGCGGGTGATGGACTTCGAAATTGACGGAAGTTCGGTACAAGACCAAATGGTGACCGGGATAGGTTCCATGGGCGCATTTGATCAACTTCTCGTGCTGCGCGTAAACATGCACGATATCTGGCGCGGCGTTGGAGCGGGGTTGGATATCCTGAATTACTGGAACAACAACGGCTCACCCGGACACACGATCTTTGATCAGTGGGCGGTAGTCGATTCATACATAACTGCATTGCCCGGATGCAACAGCCCGGGAAACTATAACTGCGACTGGCGCATCTATCTGGCGGGAAAACGCAGCTCGGTGCTGGGAAATTTCCTGGACAACCAGGATACCGGCGGGTCGCATGTTGTAAGAAGTGAATATATGCGCAAGGGGGTGATCAGCAATAACTCGTTAGCGCGTGCAGGCGACTTTCAACTGGCGATCAAGCTGCATTCAACGATATGGGGCGTGGCGGGGGTGAGCGATCCGGCTGGAACCGGAACTTACTCCGAACAGGTTGTCATTGCCGACAACAAGATCATCGGCGGCATCAATCCCTGGACTATCAGTCTGGGGCCGCAGGACGAGATATCGGATGAACGCGTGCGGGACATCATCGTCGAGCGCAACTGGTTCACCGCCGGCAGCGCATCCCAGTTGCACATGCACATCAACTCCTCCGAAACGACCATCCGCAACAACATCTGCAACCTGACGGGGGGTGCCTACCATACCTGCGTCTCTGTGGATCGTTGGGGAGTCGCACCGGCACCCGCCAACGTGCGCATCTACAACAACACTTTTTACAGCGGCTCGACGGGAGATTTCGTCGGCGTGGAGATCGGCGCCGCCACCGCTACGATCGTGCGCAACAACCTGGCCTCGGCACCGTTCGCAACTGCTCCCGTCATGATCAACGGCATGGGCACAGGCTTGGTCGAATCGAATAATCTGCTGAACAACATCCCGTCGGCATTGTTCGTCACCTCTCCACCCTCAGCTACGGCGGACTTCGGATTGAAATCCGGTGCGAATCCCGCCCGCGAAGCAGGATTCGCGGACGTTCCGGTATTCACCGATTTCTTTCTTACGACCAGGCCACAGAATGGCGTGATCGATGCGGGTGCGGCAGAAGGGCTTTAGCCTCATCGATGGATCATATCCTCACAGTCAAACCCGTTCCTCTTATCCGCCATTCCAGCGCGGGATTTGCTGCCGGGTTTCTGCGCGTTCATCGGGCAGCTCTAAAGCGATTCCCGCCCGACCCCTCTATTTCATTTGTTCCAATTCAACCATTCATATTCACAGGAGACAGGACATGAGGAAATCATTCTTTCCGGCAATATTATGGATGTCGTCTTGCATGGCATTGGTTCTCTCGGGTTGTGGCGGCAGTAGCGCAGGAGAAGATCCGGTGACCGGAACCGTACGTATCGCCTATCTGCACCACAGCACCGGCGGCAACATCTGGGGCGGTGGCGTTCCGGCATTCTTCACCGACTATAACAACGTACACGGCACGCAATACGAGATCACAGCCATCACCTATCCAGATACCGGCGGTGGTTATCCCTGGGCTAACTATCCATACGACTACTGGAACCTGTGGGTGAACCACACCGGCGCCAGCCAGGATCGCGGCGAGCTCAATCTCGACCAGATCGCCGCCAGCTATGACGTGATCGTGTTCAAGCACTGCTACCCGGTCAGCGCGATCAACGCAGACGACGGCAATCCTGACATCGCATCTTCTTATCAGACGAGCGCCAACTACCAGCTCCAGTATGCTGCCCTGAAGGCCAGGATGAAGAACGATTTTCCCACCAGGAAATTCATCCTCTGGACCGGTGCCGCACTGAATGCCGGCTCTACCAATCTGGCGAATGCACAGCGCGCGGAGACCTTCTTCAACTGGGTCAGGAACACCTGGGACGAAGACGGCGACAACATCTTCATCTGGGATTTTTACGCGCTGGAAACCGCCGGTGCAGCGCCGTACATGAATGATGCCTACGCCAGTGCAGTAAATGACCCCCATCCAAACGCCACCTTCTCGGCCACAGTCGCGCCTTATATCGCCCAGCGCATCGTGGACGTCATCGAGGGGCGCGGGGATACCGGAAGCATCACCGGGAATTAAGGAGAATCACATGAGCCATCCGAATTACAGGGATACAGCGATCCTGTGCGCGTTTCTTGTTGCTTCAAGCCTGGCCTGCAGCGCACAGGCTGAGCCTTGCCATGACAACGGCGGGGTGCGGCTTGAAGCGCATGAACCGAACCGCATGGGCATTACCGTTGATAACGACGACGATGACTGGTTTGTCGACTTCAAGCTTTCGGTTCACCACCCCATCCTGTATGAAACCCTGACCGAAGGATCGCCATCACGGTGGTTGCCCTATTTTGCCTTTACCGGGCGCTTCGGATACTACATCCCACGCCCCTCCACGCCGGTCGTGTCCAAGAGTTTCAACCCAAAATTGTTCATTCGCTACTTCTGGAACACTGATGCCTGCAACCGATACGATCCGAAAACCGAGTACATCGATTTCGAGCTCGGGCATCTGTCGAACGGGCAATCCATCGAAACCCTGCAAAGCTATAACGCTCATGCCGCAGCGCTGGGCAATAGCGAATATGCGGATGACTACATCAGCAGGGGCTGGGACTATTGGGGCATCAGCGGAAAGAACCTGATCGAGCAAATCGAGCTTCGCTACAGCCTGAAGTCCTACGTAAATGGATACATTCAAAGCACGATCGAAGAGAACTTTTCCTGGGAACCCGCCCGCGAGATAAGCAAATTCAATCAGGTCAGCGGGGTGCATCTGGCGGCCAAGTACCGGTATTACGATTCCTATTATGTGGGAGTCAATCTCGATACCGGCTCAAACCATCCATTCAGGAATAATACGTGGGAGGCCAATTGGGGCGCCGCAAAGTTATTTGGCATTCCCTTCGTTGCCTACTACCGAACGGGATACAACAGCGACCTGGCACGGTACTACAATAAAGTAACTTCATATGGGTTCGCCCTGGAATTCGACACCTTCAAGCAAACCAGATGATGTGCCTCTGAATGGGGAAGGTTGCAAGAGAATAGCGGCGCTACCAGTCATTTTCGCCAACAAGCAGCGATGCCGGACTTGTCCTCCGCACGGCCGCAATACTGTTGCACGTAGGATTTCCGGGGCATGCTTGATATCATGCCGCCATGACAAGCACATCCGCCCCCGTTCACAAATTGGCACTGCGCGTGCGCGAAGTTGCGCAGTTGTTCAACTCGATGGACCCGACGCCGTTCCATAACAAGGACCTCGACCCCAAGGCCAACGAATACATCGAATCCTGGGCCTCGACCCATCCGCACGACAGCCGCTTCCATCTCACCATCCACCTGGAAAAATGGCCGGAAGAGGGCGATCCGAGCGGGATGCTCACCGAAGCGATCCACAACCACTTCATCTATCAGGCCGAGCGCACACGCCGCAGGCTGCGTCAGGTGCTCAAGCAGGGCCGCATGAGCCTGTTCATCGGCATCCTCTTCGTTTCCCTCTGCCTCATCGCCGCCGATCTCATCGGCAACATGGGCGAGGGCGCCGGCTATCGCATCGCGCGCGAAAGCCTGACCATCGTCGGCTGGGTCGCCATGTGGCGGCCCATGCAGATATTCCTGTATGACTGGTGGCCCATCCAGCGCAAGATACGTCTTTACCTCAGGCTGGGCAGCGCGCATGTGCAGGTGGTGCAGGGCAAGTGAGGAGTTCGGGGGAGGCTTCGTGAGATATTTATTCAGGCATCTGATGGCAACGATATGCATCGCAGCAGTGACTGCATTGCCATGCCATGCTACCGAGGACGATACAAACAAGATCGCCGAACCGATCCAGATTTGCTCAATCGGCAGTGCAGGCTCGAAACCGGACATCGGTGAAACGGCGACGGAACATGGCGGCGGACTGAATTCCTGCGGCTGTCACTTCAATCGCAAGACCGGCGAGTGCCACTGCCATCGGCCAAGAAGTTGCGGCTGCAGTTGCCAGCCTGCCACGTGCAAATAAGCATCGCGAATCCGCCCCTGCTTGTTGCCACCAACCTGCCTTTGCTATTCCGCTTCTTCCTGGGCCGGTGCTGAATTGATCTTCTTCATCAGCCAGAGTACTTTCCATACCAGGATGCCGACAAAGACAACCGTAGACCCAACCACGATAAATAGCATCGAATTATTCATTGCTTCTCCTTTAATCACATTTATTAATCGTTGAACCTAAATACGCTGGTTTGCAAAAGTCGGATTGGTGACGTGCTGAAGTCTTCGGTATGCCGCCAGCGCGATGACACCTATTCCGGATATTTCGAGTATCCAGTTCCACTTGATCCCGAGCACACTGCTACCGATGAATACGTCGAAATGGTGAAATGAACTCGCGCGGGTCAAGATGAACACGCCCAGCAGGCAAAGCCCGAGCATCGCCAGTTTGATCGACCGGCTCATCTTCCAGGTGATCACAAGCAAGAGGCTCGCGCAGAGTGCGCCGCCGAGAACCAACCCGACAACGAACATCTGCTGGTATGCCCGGCGTTCAGCGTACCAGCCGTCCCGGCGGGAAAGCATGCGCGCGAATTCCGTCATCGCGGTTTGCAGGTCGAGTTGCTTGTTGATGCACAAGAAGCATAGAACGATGCTCAACAGCCACCATAGCGTAGTCTCCAAGGGGCGAACAGACTTCAGCGGTTGAAGCTTCCGGCTTGCTTGCGCGGCACGCCAACACATAACTGCCGCTACGGCATAAATCGCGACGGTCAGCCAACCAGCAATGGTCGGATCGCCAATACCTGGCGACCATCGTCCTATCCATCCGGCATCTTCAATATTGGTCATGGGGCAACTAATACGCGAGTTCAATACACATCAGCCGAGAATAGGAAATACCATCGCGCAAGTCAAACTCAACTTCGGTCCACGACCCTCGCCAAGCCAACATTCATTGATCGAATACCCCTTTTGGATTGGAGGTGGCCGAAGCAGCGCAGATCAAAGTGACCCCGTTGATTTTCGCCTCGGAAACCCCGAACCATCACTACTTGGGTTTCGTGACCGCGCACAAGATCGCGCCGATAGCTATGCCGGCAAGCATCGCCCACAGACTGGCATAGCCACCGATACTCTCGGCGAACTCGTCCCCGCCGATCACCCAGGCCAGCAGGAAAAAGAACAAAGCAAGCGAAAACCAGATGACTTCGCCGACAGACAAGGCGAAGAGATTCGGACCTTTGGGAAAATGTAAATCGTGCAAGTGAAGGGAGCGCATGATCATCTCCTTTAAAGACATCAGGAAACCTGCTGATTCCAGATACCGTCCGCGATAGCAAGAAGTTGAATCACCTGCTGCAGCAGATCATCCGCGGCCGTGCCCGTATTTCGCGCCTTTCGATTCCAAAGGTCAACACCTTAATGCGGGCGCCTATGGCATGTAGGCGCGGCTGGGCTTTGCTGCTAATCTTCGGCGCAATTGGCAAGGATGAATTTCAAGCAAGGAGGCCGACCATGAACACACTACTCATCACCGGCGCCAACCGCGGCATCGGGCTGGAATTCTGCAAACAATATGCAGCGGCTGGCTGGCGCGTGCTGGCTTGTTGCCGCGAACCCGGCAAGACGGATGCGCTCAGACAATTGGCGGCACAACATCCAAACCTCATCCATATCCACGCCCTCGACATCACCAACCACGTGCAAATCGAGCAACTGGCACGCACGCTCTCCGCTGAAAGCATAGACCTGCTCATCAACAACGCAGGTGTCTATCCCAAGTCCGACAAACGCGGCTTCGGCCAGACCGACTATGCTGAATGGATGGACGCATTCAACATCAACACCATGGCCCCGCTCAAAATGGTCGAAGCCTTCGTCCAGCAGATCGCGCGCAGCCAACTCAAACTCATCGTCACCATCACCAGCCAGATGGGCAGCATCGACGACAACGGCAGCGGCGGCAGCTACCTGTATCGCAGCAGCAAAGCCGCAGCCAACATGGTCGTCAAAAGCCTGGCTGTCGATCTCAAAGACAAAGGCATCACCTCCGTCGCCTTCAACCCCGGCTGGGTCAAGACCGACATGGGCGGCCCCAACGCCATGATCGCGGTCGAGCAAAGCGTGGGCGACATGCGCAAAGTCATAGCCGGCCTCACGCTGGCGGACACGGGTAAATTCATCGGCAATGACGGGCTGGTGATTCCCTGGTGATAGCGGGGGGCTGTTCCTGATATTCAGCATCTAATTCTCGGGCTATACTACGGCCAACCTTCAACTCAAGCGGGGTGCTTGATGGGCTACGCAGAATTGATCAGCAAGCTGGAAGCGCTTCCGCGCGAGAAGCAGGCAGAGGTATTTGAATTCGTCGAATTCCTTTCGGCACGCTGCGGCACATCAACCGGTAAGCCGATCACCCATACCGAATGGACAGATGCCGAGTTCTCGGAATTGTCCGTGGCCCAAGCAATGCGCGGTATGGAACAAGAGACCGTCACCTACATGCGTGAAGACTTGCGGGAACGCTGGCAATAGAGCGGTCCCAGCAATCAGCAATTATCAGGAGAACAGCCATGACCATGAACGTAACTCTGCCACCCGAACTGGAAGAACGAGTCCGCCAGCGCGTTGAGTCGGGCAAGTATGGCTCGGCAAGCGAAGTAATCCGTGAAGCGTTGAACCTGTTCGAAGCATACGAAGATGTCAGAACAGCAAAACTCGACAGCCTGCGCCAGGACATAGTCAAGGGTTTGAGCGATGCCCAAAACGGACGCACCAAAGAAATCGATTTCGCCAGTCTGAAACAACAAGGCCGCCAAATACTCAAAGACCGCAAGGTCGCCTGATGTCTCGCATCCGGTTCACCCACTCAGCAGAAACCGACCTGCTGGAATTGTGGGTGACAATCGCGGAAGAAAACTTCACAGCAGCAGACGAAACACTCGATGCCATCCAGGCAACGGTAACGCTCCTGGGCACACAACCGGAAATGGGCAGAGCGCGTCCGGAACTGGCCGAAGGATTGCGCAGTCTGCCGACCACCACGCCGTACCTCATTTTCTATTTGCCCGATGACGATGGTCTGCTGGTCGTTCGCGTGTTGCACCATGCAAGAGATATTGATGCAGAATACTTTTCTTAGTCGGGATCGATGGAGTCTGCCCCATCGATTTTCGCTCAGTTGTAATGTATTGAGAGGTACCCCATGAAAACATTAGAAGTCGTAACGATGTCCCAGAGCAACATCTTCGCCGTGGTCAGGTTGGCACTATTGCGGGGATCCTCGCACCCGGTGTGGTAGGTGTCAAACTTTGGCCGTGCAACAGACCCTGTTTCGCCCGCTTTTTTTCGCCTCATAGAGCTGCACATCCGCCTCGTCTATCAACCTCTCCAGCGACAGGTCGGCGCTGCGTTCCGCGATGCCGAAACTCGATGTCATCGAGAGATCCTCATTTTTCGTCGGGATGCGTATATCGGAGATAGCCAGCCGCAGCCGTTCCGCATGGTTGATGGCCTGCCGCGCATCGGTCTCCGGCAGCAGCAGGATGAATTCCTCGCCACCCCAGCGGGCCACGATATCGCTGGTGCGGGAATGTTTCTTCAGCAGGTCGGCGATGGCCACCAGCGCCAGGTCCCCGGTCTTGTGGCCAAAGCGGTCGTTGATCGACTTGAAGTGATCGATGTCCATCATCACCAGGCTCAGCGGCCGCGCGTGGCGTTCGGCGGCATCCATGTAGGGCGTGGCCAGTTCCAGGAACGCGCGCCGGTTGTTCAATTGCGTCAGCGAATCCAGACGCGCCACCTGTTCGGCCTGATAACGGGCAACGCGGTGTTCGCGCATCCAGTTGGCCAGCGCCAGAGCCAGCAGGGTCGCTTCGATCACCAGGCCGATCTCGGCGGCGTGAAAGGTGAGTTGGCCGAACGGGATCTTCCCCCAAACCGCGAGCGCTGTGGTCGCCACGCCCAGCATGCCGAAGAAAGTCGCCAACAGAAAATAGCGGCCCGATGTCTGCTTGCGCCACACGCTCATGATGCCGAGTACAAACATGCCGAGGGTGAATGCGGTCATGCAGATAAAGGCCACCAGCGCCGCGAGCAACTGGCTGTCCACCAATACTGCCAGCACCATCAGCCCCAGGCCTGCCACCACGATCCAGCGTATCGCACGCAGAGTGCGCGGCGAATTTTCCGCCAGACCCAGAAAGCGCGCGGCGAACATCATCCCCAGCGCGTTATAGATCACCATCGAAACCAGGATCACAAAATGCTGGAAGGCAGGCAGCTCCGGCCACAACCAGGCCGCGCCATGCCCCGTGTAGGCGAAGTTGCAGAACAGGATGCTGAACAGCGCCAGCGAGTAATACAGATAGCTGCGCTCACGCGTTCCGGCGAACAGCAGTACGTTATAGGCGCTCAGGGCGACAAGGAAGCCGAAGAAGAATCCGAAGTAATAGCCAAGCAGCAGGCGGCGCTCTTCGAAGCGTTGCTTCGTCATCAACTCGATGGGGACGGCCATCGGATCGGTCGAAGCGACGCGCAGGTAAAGATCGTTGCGTCCCGCAGAAAGCTGCAGCGGCAGCGCATAACCCATCGCCGGAGTCAGCCCCGGCGCATCGGGCAACTCGTCCCCGGTATGCACCGCAGTTCGCTTCCCGTCCGCACGCACGACATACAAATCCAGCCGGTCCAGCCAGGTGACCCCGCCCACAAAGAACATGTCGTGATCGTCGCGGGAATCGTTGTCGATCGCCAGATGCAGCCACACCGGATTTGAGCCGATGCCAAAATCCGGCGCGGTTTTCGTCTCCGGCTGGAATCCACCCGCGCGCTGCTTCGCCATCGCTTCGTCCAGACCCAGCGCGACATCTTCTTCTTCGATGAAGTAGTCCGCATAACGGCCAAGGGAGTGGGGCGGCACATCCGACAAGCGCAGCACATCGGCCGCAGCCGGCAGTGGGGCCAGCAGCATCAACACGAGACTAAAGAATCTGGAGATCGGTACGTTCAACGGAAACAGGGAAATGAAATTGGCAACGGATATGCGCGGCACACACTGAACGAACAGCCATTCAGCGAGGCGCAGTTTAGCATTTTCCGCAGACTGTAACTCCATGCTGCTTGTAATGTGTATCGAGCTTTGAGCAAGGCATTGCGTAAGGATTTGGCGTGCGCTGCGAATGTGACTCGCAGCGCACCGCAGGATTTCCAGATGAGTCTGGTGATCGGCATCGTGTTCGTTTCCTTCTGCCTGATCATGGTCGACCTCATCGGCAACATGGGCGAAGGCGCCGGGGATAGGGCTGGGAAAACAAATCGGCTCCGGCACCTTTGGCTCAAGTGCAGTCGTTGACATAGAAAAGTTGCGGGGATACTGTCTATCTGCGCAGCATCCGGAAGGTCGACACAAGGCAAGAGTATTCCTGGCAACGCTGGGAATGACGGCCGCCGATGCGGAGAAACTGCGTGAAATATTGTTATCCGCAGCCGCAGCACATGATGATGTCTCCATGACCGGCGCTGACGACTATGGTCGCCGCTACACATTGGATGCCAGTGTTGTCTGGGGTAGTCGTGAAGCGGTTATCAGAAGCGCATGGATCATCAAGAGCGGTGAAGATTCTCCGCGTTTAGTCAGTTGTTATGTATTGAGAGGTACCCCATGAAAACATTAGAAGTCGTCGCACTGACCAACGATGTGCCGGAGAAACATCTTCGCCGTGGTCAGGTGGGCACTGTTGTGGAGATCCTCGCCCCCGGCGTGGTGGAAGTTGAATTCAGCGATCTGGAGGGTGTTACCTACGCCATGTGCGCGATCCCGGAAAGCAGCTTGATGGTATTGCATCACATACCAGACGCGATTGCGGCATAACAAATACTACTGCAAGACCTGACCGAGACCGCGCCCCCCCCATCTCATCACGTAAAAAACTGACATGCGGGACATCACCACATACGAAGACAAGCAGGAGATACTGGCGTTACTGAAGATTCTGGCCCTGGGCAACCGGGAGATTGAGGAAGGCAAGGTTGCTCCGGTAGCAGAAGTCGCCCGCCGCTTGAAAACCAGAACAACACCAAACAGCTCAATACCACACAACCAAGGGGCGATGAAGTCCGACTGTTTTGGTTCCGAAAAGTATGGCGAACCCGACCCCAATAATTCACGCAATAATTCACACAAAGCCTAGCAACACAGCCTTTTGCTGCACACATTGACTGCCCTTCGGGGCAGTTTTTGTTTTTGGGAAAAGTATTGATGCTTGCGGCGGCAGGGAAGGTCTATATCTTTTGGCATATAGGCGAGGAGGGACTTTGCTGATAGGCTTCGGGGCGTTGGATGGAGCAGAAAAGTATTGCGAACCCGACCCCAATAATTCCAATAATTCATAGGAAACTGCCGTGATTGCCATTCACCCACAATACATGCCACTCGCAAAACTTCTAAATGATCGTTTGTTCCGCATTCCGGAGTACCAGCGTTCATATAGTTGGTCATCAAAAGAGAGGCAAGACCTTTTCACTGACATCATAAAAACTCATGAAAAGGGGGTAGAAGCTGGGCACTTCATGGCTGCCACAGTCTGCTTACGCCGCAATAAGCAAGTATTAGGCACCGATGAATTTCAAGTGGTAGAGGTTGTTGATGGACAGCAAAGGTTAACGACACTAATTATCTTGCTTAAAGCCATCACGCTCGCCTTAAACAAAGAGGACAAGGTAGAAAATAAACTCGCAGGTGAATTGGAAGAGCTTTTGGTCAAAGCTGATACTGATGATTTATTGTTGCTGCAAACAAACCACGACAGTAGTCATCACTATGTAAATTTTATGCGCAAAGGCACTGCGCCAGCCTCAGATGATGCGAAAACAATAGCCAATCGAGAGTTGCTCAAAGCAATTGAGGATTGCACGGAATTTGTTTTGGCATGGCGGGATCGGGGTGAAACTATCCCATCGTTGGTGGCTTTACTAAAGAACAGACTGTATTTCCTGCTACATGAGATCGAAGACGAGATGAATCGCCCCGGTTTTCGTGGAGGCTGTTTGGTTTAAGTAACGTTGGCAGTCTCCGTCTTGGATAACTGTCGGTAGTATTGTGCCTCAGCTTCTGCGGGCGGGATATAGCCGATGGGTTCGAGCAGACGTTGATGGTTGA
>JAHJBC010000005.1 GCA_018813765.1 Gammaproteobacteria bacterium
GGGTTGCCCGGCAGCAAGTCACTTTTCTCGTCTTGCCGAGAAAAGTAACCAAAAGAGGGCGCCCCCGGTGCGCCGCCCACTTCGTGGGTTCCCTGCGTTGCTCGAACAGCCGGGCCTCCTCATAAACTCGCACGACCCGCTGCGCGGTCACGTGCTCAAACATATTCGTCGGACATCCCCCGGCTGTCCTGCGCTACTCGGCGGCGCACAGGGGAAGGAAAGGCTAAGGCGGTTTTGTGTGCGCTTTGCGCACGTTTCATTTTTTGTGGCGAGGCGGGCATTGCCCGCCTCGCTGGTTTTGGGGTTCGGCTTTTGAATTTCATCCCCTGTGCGCCGCCTCGATATTTCGCAAACAGGCGGAGGTTTAGGCGAGCACTGTCCGAGCTCCGCGGTGGGGCACGGGGTGTGTGCCCCGCTAGGGCGAGTTGCGCAGCCCCGCCTGTTTGCAAAATATCGAGGGGACCCCGAAGGGGCGGCGTACCGGGGGCGTCCTCTTTTGGTTACTTTTCTCGGCAAGACGAGAAAAGTGACTAGCTGTCGGGCTACCCCCGACGGTTTTGGCGTTGGGGCTTATCGCCTCGTGAATATACAGCGAGCATTCCCTCACCCTAACCCTCTCCCAGCGGGAGAGGGAACTGGGTGGGTTGGCACGACCGGGACTGTACTCTGCGTCAAAGCTGCGTGAAGAAGCAAGGCAGTCTTTCATGGATTTATCGCCCCGTTTCGACTATCATTCGCCCCAGTCTTCGGGCGTCTCAAAAAGCCCGCAGGAAACAGATTTCAAGAATTGGCGGGTCTCCCCGCATTACAGCGCAGTGAACCTGGTCAGGTCCGGAAGGAAGCAGCCACAGCTGATGTCTGTAAGTGCCGGGGGTAAGGCTCGCCTCCTTATTTATCGAGGGTGTCACACTCGACAGGGTGGAGGGATGGGGGAATGTCAGCGACTTCAGTGCTAGCGCGCAAATGGCGGCCCCGGAACTTCGCCCAACTGGCGGGGCAGGAACATGTCGTGCAGGCGCTCACCAATGCGCTGACCCAGAACCGCCTGCACCACGCCTATCTCTTCACCGGCACGCGCGGCGTTGGCAAGACCACCATCGCGCGCATCTTCGCCAAATCCCTGAATTGTGAATCCGGCATCACGGCCGAGCCTTGCGGCACTTGCAGTGCGTGCACCGAGATCGATAGCGGGCGTTTCGTCGACCTGATCGAACTGGATGCGGCATCCAATACGCAGGTGGACAATATGCGCGAACTGCTCGAAGGCGCGCTGTATGCGCCGACCTCGGGTCGCTTCAAGGTCTACATCATCGACGAAGTGCACATGCTGTCGAAGTCGGCGTTCAACGCCATGCTGAAGACGCTGGAAGAGCCGCCTGCGCATGTGAAGTTCATCCTCGCCACCACCGACCCGCAGAAGATTCCCGTCACCGTGCTGTCGCGCTGCCTGCAGTTCAATCTGAAGCAGATGCCGCCCGCGTTGATCGTCTCGCACCTGCAATATGTGCTGGGGCAGGAGAACATACCGTTCGAGAACGGTGCGCTGAATCTGGTGGCGCGCGCGGCTGCCGGCAGCATGCGCGACGCGCTGAGCCTGATGGACCAGGCGATCGCCTATTCCTCCGGCAAGGTGGACGAGGCGCTGGTGCGCACCATGCTGGGGGCGATCGACCAGGGTTATCTGTTCGACTTGTTGCAGTTGCTGCGCGCGGGAGACGGTGCCGGGATGCTGCGCATCGCGGACGACATGGCGATACGCAGCATCGCGTTCGAGGCCGCCTTGCAGGATATGGCGACCTTGCTGCACCGCATCGCGCTGGCGCAGACCATCCCGCAGGCCATTCCCGACGATGAGCCGGAACGCGCGCGCCTGATGGAGTTGGCGCAGCAGTTCACGCCGGAAGAGATACAACTCAACTACCAGATCGCCATTCACGGTCGCAACGAAATCGACCTTGCGCCGGATGAGTATGCGGGCTTCACCATGACGCTGCTGCGCATGCTGGCATTTGCGCCGCAGGGTGTAGCTGCCAGCGCCGGTCAGCTTGCGCCGAAACCTGCACCGGCAGCTGCGCCCAAAGCAGCGCCAGCAGCAGTGGCCAAGGCTGCACCTGCTGCGGTCCAACATATGGTCGCCGAACCGGCGCCCGCGATGCAGGCTGCTACGGTGCAGACCGTGACAGGTGGCACCGATCTGGACTGGAATACGCTGCTGTCGCAACTCAACCTGCAGGGCATGGCGCGCGAGCTGGCCAAGAACAGCGTGCTGGCAAGTTTTACCGAAGGCCGCGTGGTGCTGAGTCTGGCGCCGCAACACAAGCACCTGCAAAGCAACAAGATCGCGCAGGAGAAGTTGCAGGCGGCATTGAGCGAATATTTCGTCAAACCGATCAAGCTGGCGGTAGAGCTGGGTGCTGCAAAGGATGTGGTGACACCGGCGGCGGTCGAGCAGCATGAGAAACAGACCCGCCAGCAGCAGGCCGAAGAAGCCATCAAACAGGATGCCTTCGTGCGCGAGGCGCAGGCGCAACTGGGTGCGCAATTGATTGAAGGGTCCATCAGACCCGTTTAACAGGAGGATGCAGGAAATGATGAAGGGCGGAATAGCCGGGCTGATGAAGCAGGCGCAGCAGATGCAGGCGAACATGAAAAAGGCGCAGGACGAACTGGCCACCATTGAGGTGGAAGGGCAGTCCGGCTCCGGTATGGTCAAAGTGATCATGACCTGCGCGCATGAAGTGCGCCGCGTGTCGCTCGACGACAGCGTGATGGACGACAAGGAGATGCTGGAAGACCTGATCGTGGCTGCGATCAGCGATGCCAACAAAAAGGTCGCCGAGACGACGCAAAAACGCATGAGCGGGTTTTCAGCGCACTTGCCGCCCGGCATGAGCCTGCCGTTCTAGATGAAAACACCTTCCAGTCTGGAAGACCTTATTGGTGCTTTGCGCTGCCTGCCGGGCGTGGGGCCGAAGTCCGCACAGCGCATGGCCTATCACCTGTTGCAGCGCGACCGGCAGGGCGCATTGCATCTGTCCCACTCCTTGCGGCACGCGGTCGAGAGCGTCAAACATTGCAGCAAGTGCAATAACTTCTCGGAAGAAGACATCTGCCCGCTGTGCAGTTCTGCGCGGCGCGAGACCGATCAACTCTGCGTGGTCGAGATGCCGGCCGACCTGCTGATGATGGAACAGGCGCAATGCTTCCGTGGTATGTATTTCGTGCTGATGGGTCGTCTTTCTCCGCTAGATGGACTGGGTGCGAGGGAACTACCGCTGGATCGGCTGGTCAAGCGGGCTCGTGAATTGGCCTGTGAAGTGATTCTGGCGACCAATTTCACGGTCGAGGGCGAGGCGACAGCACATTACATCGCCACATTGCTGCGTTCACAGGGCATCCGGGTGTCGCGCATCGCGCGCGGACTGCCGGTCGGTGGCGAACTGGAGCATGTAGATAGCGGGACATTGGCCCAGGCCGTGTTTGAACGAAGGGCGATCACGGAATGAGCGGGATGACGGAGACAGAACAGCAGGGAGAGCGGCTGCAGAAGGTGTTGGCCCAGGCGGGCTTTGGCTCGCGCCGCGAGATGGAAGAATGGATCGGTGCCGGCCGTATCGCCGTGAACGGAACGGTGGCGACTCTGGGAGCACGCGTTTCCGATGGCGACAAGGTGCAGGTGGACGGACGTCCCATCCGGCTGAAGTTGCAGGCCGAGCAAACCTTGCCGCGTGTCTTGTTGTACCACAAGCAGGAAGGCGAGATCGTCAGTCGCGACGACCCGGATGGCCGGGCCAGCGTGTTCGACAGCTTGCCCAAGTTGCGCGGCCAGAAGTGGGTCGCCATCGGGCGACTGGATTTCAATACCAGCGGATTGCTGATCTTCACCACCTCCGGCGAGTTGGCCAATCGTCTGATGCATCCCCGTTTCGAGGTCGAGCGCGAGTACGCAGTGCGCGTGCAGGGTGAGATGTCGCAGGATCAGATGCATCAGATGCTCAAGGACGGCATTGCGCTGGAAGACGGCCTCGTGCGTTTCGAGAAGCTGAGCGACGAGGGCGGGGAGGGCTTCAACCATTGGTACCGTCTGGTACTCAAGGAAGGGCGCAACCGCGTGGTGCGGCGTACTTTTGAGGCGCTGGGCTTGCCGGTGAGCCGCCTGATGCGAGTGCGTTTCGGCATCATCAACCTGCCGCCGCGCATCAAACGCGGGATGATGGTGGAACTGGGCGAAGGTGAGGTCAGGGAGATACTGGAATGGGTGGGTTTGCCCGCGGACGCCCCCGTGCGGCAGGTTAGCGATGAACGGCGCGGAAAATTACATCGCGTCAAGCCACGTAAAAGCTAGCGGGAATGATGAACTGTCGTTAAAATCCACGGGCTTATATGCTATTCATCATAAATGGCATGCGTCCGGGAGTGAGCGGCGAGTGGGGATAAATGGAAGAGCAGAACAACAAGACCATCATCTGTAGCGTATTTTTTCTGGATATCGTCGAATATTCGAAAAAATCCGTTTCATGGCAGATATCGCTGAAAGAGCGCTTCAACGCCTTTCTGTCGATCGCCATTCGCGATGTGCCGGTCAATGATCGCATCATCCTCGACACGGGCGACGGTGCCGCCATCAGTTTTCTCGGCGATCTCAGCGATGCCCTGCATGCGGCACTGAGCATGCGTAGCAGTCTGCTGAACGAAGGCGTGCGCATGGAGCCGCCGTTGCTGGTGCGCATGGGGGTCAACCTCGGTCCGGTTCGTCTGGTCAAGGACATCAACGGTCAACCGAATATCGTGGGCGACGGTATCAACGTCGCGCAAAGGGTGATGGGTTTTGCCGATCCCGGACAGATACTGGTTTCGCGCTCCTATTACGACGCGGTGTCGCGCCTGTCGCAGGAATATGCTGGGATGTTCCACTACCAGGGTTCGCGTACCGACAAACATGTGCGCGAGCACGAGGTCTATGCCATCGGGTATCCGGGCGATTTCACCTCGACGCAGCAGAGCCTTTCCAGACAGAACAGGCAGGAGAATGCCTCCGGCCTGGAGTTGGTGATGTTCAAGCTGGAAGATTACTGGGACAAGCTTGTCGCTGTCGCCGAACCATGGGAGCGTCGCGCGCTGGAGTTTTATCGCAGGATTTCAGATAGACAGCGGGTGGCGTTATTGGCCGGTATGGCTGTCGTTGCCGTCTCGTTGCTTGCGCTGATGGTCAGTCTGGTGACCGGTGATGCGACCAAGCCTCCGCAGGCTTCACAGGCATCGTCGGACAGTCCTGCCAAAGCGCCTCCCGCCAAAGTTGTCGCGAAGCAAGCGGCGAATGAAAGACAGGCTGCCCCATCCGCTCCGGAACCCGCGCCACCACGGGTAGAGAAAAAGGTGCAGGGAGTCAAGGAGAGCGCGCGCGTGCGCACCCTGATCGAGACGACCGGCGCACCTGCGGTGGTCAGTTTAAGCGTCCAGCCCTGGGGCGAGATATATCTCGACGGAAGGCTGCAAGGCGTGAGTCCCCCGCTGATGGAATTGCAGGTTCTGGCGGGCAAACACGAGATCAAGATCAAGAATACGACTTTCCAGCCATTCACCGAAGTCATCCGGGTGAAGTCGGGTGAAAAAATAAAAATCAAGTACAAGTTCGCCGAGTAGAATTTTTCGGCGTTTGCAAGGGATAGGAGCGTTTGGATGTCGAGTCGCCGTAATGTCTTATGGGGTCTGATGCTGGTGTGGCTGCTTGGCGGTTGCCACACGCTCAACACCTGCGACGAATGCTGGTGGTACAACAGGACGCCGGAACGCAAATTGAGCCAGGGCGTGGAGAAGTACGAGGAAGGCAACTACATCGCATCAATGGCGGCCTTGAACAATGTGCTGCAAACGAAACTGCTCGACAAGAACGACAAGGTGAGCGCATACAAGTATCTGGCGTTCATTCATTGTGTCTCCGACCGGGAAAAGTTGTGTTTTGAAGCCTTCTCCAAGGCGCTGGCCATCAAGCCGGACTTTGAATTGACGCCTGCGGAGGCCGGACACCCCATTTGGGGACCGGTTTTCCGCAAGGCCAAAAGCAAGATTGCCAAGTAGTTATTTCACGACGGGGAATCATGATCACTCACTTGGGGCGTTATGAGATTATCGGCGAGCTCGGCCAAGGAGCGATGGGGGTCGTGTACAAGGCTACCGACCCGCTGATCGACCGTGTCGTCGCGATCAAGACGATCTCCCTGAATCTCGCCCAGGAAGAACGCGAGGAATATGAAGGGCGCTTCTATCAGGAGGCCAAGGCCGCCGGCCGCCTGAGTCATCCCAATATCGTCACGATCTACGATGTCGGCCGCACCGGCGACATCGCCTATATCGCGATGGAATTCCTGCACGGCAGGGAGTTGCGCGACATCCTCAACGACGGCAAGCTGTTGCCGGTCGATCAGGCACTGGATATCGTCTCTCAAGTGGCCATGGGGCTCGCCTATGCGCATGAGCATGAGATCGTGCACAGGGATGTCAAGCCGTCCAACATCATGGTGTCGCCCGACGGGCATGTGAAGATCACCGACTTCGGGATTGCTCGCATGGCCTCGTCGGGCGTGCGCACGCAGACCGGTATGGTTCTCGGTTCTCCGAAATATATGTCGCCCGAGCAGGTGATGGGGAAGCTGGCAGATAGCCGGTCCGACATCTTCTCTCTGGGCGTCATGCTGTACGAGGTGCTGACCGGGCAGCCGCCTTTCATGGGCGAGAACGTCAACGCCATCATGTATCAGACATTGAATGCTGTGCCGCCGCCGCCGAGCACGCACAATCCGGCGGTGCCGGACATGCTCAACTTCATCGTGGCCAAGGCGCTGGCCAAGGATGTCGATTCGCGCTATCAGAATGCCAAGGATATGGCGACCGACCTGCGCGCCTGCCGGGATAGTTTTCCCCGCAGTTCCGGTGCTGTTGCGCAGGAGCTTTACAGAAAGGCCGCGCCGGATACGGTCCCGGGTTCAGCCGGGCTGGAACAGGATGGTGAGTCCAACCCGGCGGTTACTATAGGCTTGTCCCCCTCTTTCGATTCTGCGGCTGCGACGATGCGGCTGGCGGCGTTGACGGCAAGTCAGGACGAGATCGATGAGCTGTCGAGGACATTCAAGATGGTGCGCCCCGGTATCGATGAGATCAATCGCGCCGCTCCGCCAACAACGCTGTTCTCGGTGAAACCTCCGTCCTCAACTGCGATGCACAAACGATCCTCCAGACGCGGCGGATTTCTGTTGTTGGCGATCATCGCTCTTGTGCTGCTCGGGCTGGTCACGGCTTTCCTGTTCTGATCACTCCCGTCCTCGACAGAGGCATCCATGCAGCGTCATTCCACCTATACATTGCGTCCTTCCCGCAGGCTTGCCGCGCTTCATTTGCTGCTTGGCGCGGGCGCTTTGGCCGCGTTGTGGTCGCTGCCGCCGGTATTGCCGGTGTCCCTGTCATTGTCCGGAGTCATCGCGGGATGGGTGCTGTATCGTTGGCATTTCGATGCGAAATTGCGCTCTCCCCATTCCTGCGTTGCGCTACGGCTGGAAGGTGACGAAGCGGTCGTCATGGTGTTGCGCGATGGCAGGCATGTGCCGGGACGATTGTCCGCGACCAGCCTGATCACCCCTTTTCTGGTGATATTGAATGTCTCGCTGGAAACGCGTCGACTGCGCCGCAGCCTGGTGTTGCTGCCGGATTGTATGGGCAGGCAGAATTTTCGCCGCTTGCGCGTGGCATTGCGATGGGGTGGAAAAACGTCTCAGTCGACGGTGTAGGCAGGTGGCGTCAGTATGGTCGGCACGGCTTCCGGCAGCAATTGCGGGTAGTCCTTGCTGAAATGCAATCCGCGGCTCTCGTGGCGGGACATGGCGCTCTGCACGATGAGGTCGGCGGTCAGCACTAGATTGCGCAGTTCCAGCAGGTCCGCGCTGACATGGAAGTTGCGGTAATACTCGTTGATCTCCTCGTGCAGCAACTGGATGCGGTGCTGCGCCCGCTGCAGGCGCTTGGTGGTGCGCACGATGCCGACATAATCCCACATGAAATGACGCAATTCGTTCCAATTGTGCGAGATGACTACGGTCTCGTCGGCATCGGTCACCCGGCTTTCATCCCATTGCGGAAGCTCGGGAGGTACATCCGGTTTGCCGTTCAGGATGTCGCGGGCGGCCGCATCGGCGAAGACCAGACATTCCAGCAACGAATTGCTGGCCAGACGGTTGGCACCGTGCAAGCCGGTGCAGGCGGTCTCGCCGACGGCGTAAAGTCCGTCGACGTCCGTGCGCCCGTGCAGGTCGGTCATGATTCCGCCGCAGGTGAAATGCACCGCAGGAACGACCGGGATCGCCTGTTTGGAGATGTCTATGCCCAACGACATGCAGCGCGAGTAGATGGTGGGGAAGTGTTCCTGCAGGAATTCAGCCGGTTGGTGCGAGATATCTAGGTAGACGCAGTCCAGGCCGCGCTTCTTCATCTCGAAGTCGATGGCCCTGGCCACGATGTCGCGCGGCGCCAATTCGGCGCGCTCGTCATGCCAGGGCATGAAACGGGTGCCATCCGGCAATTTCAGCAGGCCGCCTTCGCCGCGCACCGCCTCGCTGATGAGGAAGGACTTGGCATGCGGATGGTACAGGCAGGTCGGGTGGAACTGGATGAATTCCATGTTGGAGACGCGGCAGCCGGCGCGCCAGCCCATGGCGATGCCGTCGCCGGTGGCGGTGTCCGGATTGGTCGTATACAGATAGACCTTGCCCGCCCCCCCTGTTGCCAGGACAGTGTTACGTGCCGCGATGGTGACGACTTCTCCCTGTTGGGTATCGAGGGCATAGGCGCCGTAGCAGCGGTTGTCGTTGAGTTGCAGTTTCTTGCCAGTGATGAGGTCGACGGCGATATGACCTTCCAGCAGGGTGATGTTGGGGTGCTTGCGGGCTTTGGCGGCGATGGATTCCTGCACCGCCTGTCCGGTCGCATCGGCTGCATGGATGATGCGCCGATGACTGTGCCCACCCTCGCGGGTGAGGTGGTAGCCGGTACTGGTCTGGGTATCGCGGGTGAAGGGAACGCCTTGGGCGATCAGCCATTTGATGACTCCGGCCCCATGTTCGACCACGAAACGGGTGACCATGGGATCACACAGTCCCGCGCCGGCAACCTGCGTGTCGCGGATATGCTCTTCCAGCGTGTCCTCCGGCGACAGGACGGCGGCGATGCCTCCCTGGGCCCAGGCGCTGGCGCCTTCAAGCAGCGTCTTCTTGGTGATGACAGCAACCTTTTGACTGTCCGCCAGCTTCAGCGCAAGGGACAGGCCCGCCAATCCGCTGCCTATGATGAGTGTATCGAAGCGCAACACGCCGTTTTCCCGATTGAATATGTATACCGCCGAACTATACCAAACTTGGGCGATACGCCATGCCGGCGAGTGAACTAATTTTTGCACCCGATGTCCATCCCGCGGCTACAAGCACTGCTGACGATGCATGTCCGTCCGGTTATACTGCCGAACCGCCTGCTGGCGGTTCAAATCTATAAACCGGGAAACGGAATGGGTGACAGGGAGGTCGATCAACAACTGGTGGAACGTGCGCAGCGCGGCGACAAGCATGCGTTCGAGTTGTTGGTGGCTAAATACCAGCGTCGCCTGGGTCGTCTGATCTCGCGTTTTGTGCGGAATGATGCAGAAACGGAGGATGTCACCCAGGAAGCGTTCATCAAGGCGTATCGCGCATTGCCGGCGTTCCGCGGGGACAGTGCGTTCTATACCTGGCTGTACCGGATCGGCATCAACACTGCCAAGAACCATCTGGTGGCCCGTGCGCGCAGGGCGCCGACCAGTACGCAGTTCGATGCGGACGAGGCGGAGGATTTCGAGGATGCGGCGCTGTTGCATGAGGTGGCGACCCCCGAGAACGAACTGATGAGCAAACAGGTGGTCGAGGTGGTGAACGCTTCGTTGCAGGAGTTGCCGGACGATCTGCGCACGGCACTGACCCTGCGCGAAGTCGAGGGATTGAGTTACGAGGAGATCGCGGCAGTGATGGATTGCCCGATCGGTACGGTCAGGTCGAGGATTTTCAGGGCTCGCGAGGCGATCGCGACCAATTTGCGTCCGTTGTTGGGTACGAGCGAAGACAGAAGGTGGTGATGATGAAACAGGATATTTCGGCATTGATGGACGGGGAGATGCATGAGGAGCAGGCGGACGTCTTTTTTGACAAGCTCAGACGCCACCCTTCGGCCAGGAATGACTGGTCGGATTATCACCTGATCGGCGACGTATTGCGACAGCCCGACCATGTTTGCAGGAATCTGGAAAAGGCCTTCCATGAACGTCTGCAGGCAGAACCTACCGTGATTGCTCCGCGTAACCACAACTCGCAACGAGTCCGCAACTTCGCACTTTCTGCCGCCGCCTCGGTCATGGCACTGGCGCTGGTGGTGTGGATGTCGGTCCAGGTCGGGCACGAACCTGCTCCGCAGGTCGCTGCCGTGCAGCAGAGCGGTGAGGTCTTGCCCGTCTCGGCTCGTGCCGACGAATACCTGATGGCACATCAGGAATTCTCGCCGAGTGCGGATGTGCATGGCGCCACCACGCTGGTCTATGCGGTGGCAGGCCGATAGAGCGGGGCACGATGCAAATATTTGCTTTTCTGTTGATTCTGATGGGCATGGGAGCGGCCAATGCCGATCCCGTACCGACCGATGAATCGAACTGGCTGAAGACCATGGCGTTCGCGGCGCATCGTATCGATTTCAGCGGCGTATTCATCCATCAGGCGGGCGGAAACATCGAGATGTCGCGCATCACTCATGTGACTGACGAGGACGGCGAGCATGAGAGGCTGGAAGGTCTGGATGGCGGGAGAAGAGAGCTCATCCGCAGCAACGATCAGGTCTGGCTGTTCGCGAACGGCAAGCGTCTGCGGGCTGAGCGGCGCCAGTTCAGGAAGATATTCCCCTCGTTGTTGCCGGAGCAGATCACCGCGCTGAATGAGAACTACTTTGTCAGGCAGGCAGAAGAGGATGAGGTTGCGGGTTATCATGCCCATACCGTCGTTTTCCAGCCGCGTGACGGTCTGCGCTATACACGCAAGATGTGGGCGCACAGCGATTCAGGCCTGTTGCTCAAGGCCGCAGTGCTGGACGGGCATGGCTACATCATCGAGCAGCATGCATTTGTGCAACTCGCCATCAACGGCAAGTTCGACCGCAGCTGGATCATACGGGATGCTGCCCCTGCGGAAGAAGCGGACCGGCAGCTTCGACTTTCTTCCATGCCTCAGGGAGATCCGGCTCCAGAAACCGGTGACTGGCAGGTCGATTCACTGCCATCGGGATTCAGGAAGATCGCATCGATGCGCAGGACTTTCCGCGAGAATCAGGAGCCTGTCATCCATATGGTGTTTTCCGACGGCTTGGCGGGGATATCCGTGTTCATCGAAAAGGTCAGCGGCATGTCGCACTTCCATTCCGGTTTGGCCGGACAAGGCGCGACCCATGTCTATAACCGCATGGTCGACGATTCGATGGTGACTGTCATCGGCGAGGTTCCCGCCAGGACTGTGATCCTGGTCGCCGAATCAGTGCGGTACGCGGGGCGCTGATATGCTGGAGATGCGCGCCATCGTGACTGAAACCGTCAGCGACGAAGCCACCGTGCAGGTGCTGGGCAGCGGGTGCGGTCATTGCAACAGCGAAGGCGGTTGCGGCAGCGGTACCTTGTCGAAGCTGTTCTGCAGCACCAAGCCGCGCCGGTTCGTCGTTCGCAATCAGGTGGGCGCAAAGGTGGGGGACGAAGTGCAGGTGTCTCTGCCGGACGGAATATTGCTGCGGGGTGCGCTGAAGTTGTATGTATTGCCGCTGGTTCTGTTGCTGGCGGGAGGCATCGCCGGTGCAGCACTTGCCAGCGAAGGGGTGTCGCGCGATATGTACGCCGTCACTGGTGCGGTCGCAGGTCTGCTGTCGGGTTTTGCGATCGCAAAACTCTCATCATCCGGAGCTGGGCGTGCAGTTGCCACGTCTATCCTGGCATCGAATTCTGGTCATTAAACATCAATCCGCAGGAGGTTTCGACGTCATGCTGAAGAAATTCATTGGTCTCGCATTGCTTGGATGGTTTGCACAATCGGCGATTGCCGCCGATCTCCCTGACTTCACTGAGCTGGTGGAGAAACAGGGCGCGGCAGTGGTGAATATCAGCACCACTCAGACCATCCGCGTCCCGCAGATGTTTCAGGGGGCGCCCAACCTGCCCGAGAGCGATCCGTTCTTCGAATTTTTCCGCCGCTTCGGACAGCAGATGCCGCGCGAGCAGGAATCGCAATCGCTCGGTTCCGGTTTCGTCATCAGCGCCGACGGATATATCCTGACCAACGCGCATGTGGTGGATCGCGCGGACAAGATCACTGTTCGTCTGAGTGACAAACGCGAGTTCAAGGCCAAGGTGATCGGAGCGGACAAACGCACCGATGTTGCCTTGCTCAAGATCGAGGCGACCGGCCTGCCCAAAGTCCAACTGGGCGAGCCGGACCAGCTCAGAGTAGGCGAATGGGTGCTGGCCATCGGTTCCCCGTTCGGATTCGACAGCAGCGTGACTGCCGGGATCGTAAGTGCCAAGGGACGTTCGTTGACGCAGGAGAATTTTGTGCCTTTCATCCAGACCGATGTGGCGATCAACCCCGGCAATTCCGGTGGTCCGCTGTTCAATCTGAAAGGAGAAGTGGTCGGCATCAATTCCCAGATATACAGCCGTTCCGGCGGTTACATGGGGCTGTCGTTCGCCATTCCCATCGATGTGGCGATGGATGTGGTCAACCAGTTGCGCACCAGCGGCAAGGTATCGCGCGGGCGTATCGGCGTGAGTATCCAGGAGGTGACGCGTGAACTGGCCGATTCCTTCGGCTTGTCCAAGCCTGCCGGAGCGTTGATCTCGGGCGTTGACAAAGGCGGCCCGGCTGACAAGGCCGGGGTGATGCCGAGTGATGTCATTCTCAGGTTCGACGGCAAGGTCGTCGCTTCATCCTCGGATCTGCCGCGCATCGTCGCATCGACCAAACCAGGGAGCAAGGTCAACGTACAGCTCTGGCGCAAGGGCGGCAAACTTGATGTTTCGCTGGTGGTTGGAGAGATGCAGACCGAGGGTGTCGTTGCCCAGAGCAAGCAGCAACAGAACGGCCGCAGCGAAGAGGCTACCGCAAGCGAATTGCGGCTCGGACTTGTCGTCAGCGAACTGAGCGAACAGCAAAAGGCCGAATTGCAGGTCGAGGGTGGATTGGTTGTCGAAGACCTGAAAGGGGCGGCGGCGCGCAGTCAGTTGCAACGCGGCGATGTGATCCTGGCAGTCGGCAACATCGAGATCCGCAACTTCGAGCAGTTCAACGAGGTGATCAAAAAGGTACCGCACGGCAAGAATATCGCGTTGCTGGTTCGCCGTAGCGAGGGAACAGTGTATATCCCGGTCAAGCTGGACGAGAAGTAAGCAGCTTCGGTTGCTCAGCGTATCCCGTCAAAATCGGCTAGAATCCGCGCTTCGCGTAACTACCGATTTTGACGGGATTTTCCATTTTGAGCCTCATGCAGCATATCCGTAATTTCTCCATCATCGCCCATATCGATCACGGCAAATCCACACTGGCAGACCGTATCATCCATTTGTGCGGCGGCTTGTCCGATCGCGAGATGGAGGCGCAGGTGCTTGATTCGATGGATATCGAGCGCGAGCGCGGCATCACAATCAAGGCGCAGACTGCCGCGTTGAGCTACAAGGCGCGCGACGGGCAGGTCTATAACCTCAACCTCATCGACACGCCGGGGCATGTGGACTTCTCCTATGAAGTCTCGCGTTCGCTGTCTGCCTGCGAAGGCGCGCTGCTGGTGGTGGATGCCTCGCAGGGCGTGGAAGCGCAGACTGTGGCCAATTGTTACACCGCGCTGGATCTGGGGGTGGAGGTCGTGCCGGTGCTGAACAAGATCGACCTGCCTTCCGCCAATCCCGAAAATGCCATTGCCGAGATCGAGGATGTAATCGGCATCGACGCGCAGGATGCCGTCCATTGCTCGGCCAAGACCGGGCTGGGGGTGGAAGACGTGCTGGAGGCGCTGATCGTCAAAGTACCAGCGCCCAAAGGCGATGTCACTGCGCCCCTGCAGGCGCTGATCATCGACTCGTGGTTCGACAACTATGTCGGCGTGGTGATGCTGGTGCGCATCGTCAACGGCACGCTCAAACCCAAAGACAAGATATTGTTCATGGCGACCGGCGCGCAGCATCTCACCGAGCATGTCGGGGTGTTCACGCCAAAATCGCAGAATCGCGAATCGTTGTCCGCCGGTCAGGTCGGTTTCGTCATCGCCGGCATCAAGGAGTTGAAGGATGCCAAGGTCGGCGACACCGTCACGCTGGTGTCCAAGCCTGCCGCTGCCGCTTTGCCGGGCTTCAAGGAGATCCAGCCGCAGGTGTTCGCCGGCTTGTTCCCGGTAGAGTCCAACCAGTACGAGGCGCTGCGCGATTCGCTGGAAAAGCTGAAACTCAACGATGCCGCGCTGCAATATGAGCCGGAAGTTTCTCAGGCGCTGGGCTTCGGTTTCCGCTGCGGCTTCCTCGGCCTGCTGCACATGGAGATCGTGCAGGAACGGCTGGAGCGCGAGTTCGACATGGACCTGATCACCACCGCGCCCACGGTGGTCTATGAAGTGCTGATGCGCGACGGTACGGTGATCATGGTGGATAACCCGTCCAAATTGCCGGATCTGTCCAAGGTCGAGGAGATCCGCGAACCCATCGTCAACGTCAACCTGTACATGCCGCAGGAATATGTGGGGGCGGTGATCACGCTGTGTACACAGAAGCGCGGCGTGCAGATCGACATGACATACCACGGTAAACAGGTACTGCTGAAATACGAGATGCCGATGGGCGAGATCGTGCTGGATTTCTTCGACAAGCTGAAATCGGTGTCGCGCGGCTATGCCTCGATGGACTACGAGTTCAAGGAATACCGCCCCGCTGACGTGGTTAAGGTGGATATGTTGATCAACAGCGAGAAAGTGGACGCGC
This sequence comes from Gammaproteobacteria bacterium, assembly GCA_018813765.1. Lineage (GTDB taxonomy): Bacteria > Pseudomonadota > Gammaproteobacteria > Burkholderiales > Gallionellaceae > Sideroxyarcus. Next base: position 15,059 of record JAHJBC010000005.1, read on the forward strand.
TGTCCATTATCGTGCACCGTGCCAACAGCCAGTATCGCGGGCGCGAGGTGGCGGCCAAGATGCGCGAACTGATCCCGCGCCAGATGTTCGACGTGGCGATCCAGGCGGCCATCGGCGCCAACATTATTTCGCGCGAGAACGTGAAGGCCTTGCGCAAGAACGTGCTGGCTAAGTGTTACGGTGGCGACATCTCGCGCAAGAAGAAGCTGCTGGAGAAACAGAAGGCCGGCAAAAAGCGCATGAAGCAGGTGGGCAGCGTGGAGATTCCACAGGAGGCATTTCTTGCTATCCTGCGCGTGGACGACAAATAGATGGAGCTGGACACATAATGACTTTTGCCTTGATTCTGTTTTTGCTGCTGCTGCTAACTGGTGCGATCTGGTTGCTTGATCGATTCATGCTGAGCGGTAAACGCCCTGCGGGTGTTAACGAACCGTGGTGGGTGGAATACGCCAAGAGCTTCTTTCCGGTGATCCTGGTCGTGTTCCTGCTGCGTTCCTTTGTGGTCGAGCCGTTCAAGATACCGTCGGGCTCGATGATCCCGACGCTGCATGTGGGCGATTTCATTCTGGTCAACCGCTATACCTACGGGCTGCGCCTGCCCATCGTCAACAAGAAGATATTCGCGGTGAACGATCCGGCGCGCGGTGACGTGATGGTGTTCCACTATCCGGAGGACCCTTCGATAGATTATATTAAGCGCGTGGTCGGCATGCCCGGGGATGAACTGGTCTATCGCAACAAGCGGCTCTGGATCAACGGTGCGGAACAGGTGCTGCAGCGCGATGGCGATTTCAATTATGTCGAGAGTGAATTGCGCTTCATCCATACCGAACGCTATCGGGAGACGCTGGATGGACACTCTCATGAAGTGCTGCTGAATCCGGATATGCCGCAGATTCATCTGCCCAACGTCGCGGCCTTTCAGGGGCGGGAACATTGCAGTTACAGCGCGCAGGAGATGCGCTGTGTCGTGCCTGCCGGACACTACTTCATGATGGGCGATAATCGCGACAACAGCCGCGACAGCCGATACTGGGGGTTCGTGCCGGACGAGATGGTGGTGGGCAAGGCGTTTTTCATCTGGATGAATTTTGGCGAATTGAAACGGATCGGCTTGTCGATCGAGTAGAAGATGATATCGGGAAGGAGAATATAGATGAGAGCAACTGCATACAGGCAACGCGGCATCAGTTTCCCCGGCATGATCATGGTCGCGGCAGCATTGATATTCGTCGCGATCACGGGCATGAAGCTGGTTCCTGCCTATATCCATAACGCGCAGATCGCGCAGATATTCAAGACGGTCGCAAACGATCCGGCGATGCAGACTGCCACCATCAAGGAGATCAAGGAATCGTATTCCAGGCGTGCCAATATTGAGTACATCACCGATATCACCGCCGAGGATATCGAAATCAGCAAAGAAGACGGTGGGCTGACTTTGAGCGCCGACTATTCGGTCAAGATTCCGCTGGTTGGCAATATCACCCTGGTACTCGAATTCAATCCGAGCAGTTCCTGACCATTCCGATGAAGCATGCAGCACTGTGCGGCCGTCTCGGCTACCGGTTCAGGCAGCCGCAATTGCTGCAACGGGCGCTGACGCACCGCAGCTACAGTGCCGCGCATAACGAGCGGCTGGAGTTCCTCGGCGATAGTGTGTTGAACTGCACCATCGCCAAGTTTCTTTACACCGCCAATCCCGACTTGCCGGAAGGCGACCTTTCCCGCTTGCGTTCCAACCTGGTGAACCAGCAGACACTGGCTACATTGGCGCAGCAACTGGAGCTTGGCGAGCAGTTGCTGCTGGGAGAGGGCGAGCGCAAGAGCGCCGGGCATAAACGTCCCTCCATCCTTGCCGATGCGCTGGAAGCGGTATTTGGCGCCGTTATCCTTGATGCCGATTTTGCCGAGGCGGAGAAGGTCATTCTGGGATTATTTATCCCGTATCTTTCCCGGGTCGATCTTCAGACGCTGGGAAAGGACCCGAAGACCCTGTTGCAGGAATTTCTGCAAGGCCGCAAGCTGGCTTTGCCGCAATACAATGTGCTTGAGATCAAGGGCGAAGCGCATGCGCAGACTTTCATCGTTTCCTGCGAGATCCCCCAACTGGATGTGAAGACACGGGGCGAAGGCGCCAGCCGCCGTGTCGCCGAACAGATCGCTGCCGAGTCAGCTTACCAACAGATCGCCAACAAATGACCGAATCGCAAAACCTCCATAGCGGCTTCATCGCCATCGTCGGACGACCCAACGTGGGCAAATCGACCCTGCTTAACCACCTCATCGGGCAGAAGATCAGCATCACCTCGCGCAAGGCGCAGACCACGCGCCACCGCATCACCGGCATCCTGACCGAAGACAAGACCCAGTTCGTCTTCGTGGATACCCCGGGTTTCCAGACCCAGCATACCAACGCGCTCAATCGCAGCATGAACCGCGTCGTCACCACCAGTCTGCGCGAGGTGAATGTGGTGCTGTTCGTGATCGAGGCGCGCCATTTCGACGAGCGCGACCAGCAGGTGTTGGAACTGTTGCCGCACGACAGGCCGGTGATCCTGGTGATCAACAAGGCCGACCTGCTGGACGACAAGGCCGAACTGCTGCCCTTCATCGAAAAGATCGCGCCGATGCGGCATTTCGCCGCCATCGTCCCGGTCAGCGCGCGTCTGGGCAAGCACCTGGATACCTTGCTCGACGCGATCCGCCCCTATCTGCCGGAAGGCGAGCATCTGTATGCCGAGGACGAGATCACCGACCGCAACGAACGATTCCTTGCCGCCGAGCTGCTGCGCGAGAAGATATTCCGTTTTACCGGCGAGGAACTGCCGTACTCGGTCAGCGTCGTGATCGAGCAGTTCAAGATGGAAGGCAAATTGCGCCGCATCAATGCCGCCATCCTGGTGGACAAGGAAGCGCACAAGGCCATGCTCATCGGCAGCAAGGGCGAGAAGCTCAAGGAGATCGCCACCCAGGCGCGCCTGGACATGGAGAAGCTGTTCGACGGCAAGGTATTTCTCGAAGTGTTCGTCAAAGTCCGCAGCGGCTGGGCGGATAGCGCCCATATGTTGAAGACGCTGGGGTATGAGTAACGCGGCCTCAAAACAACGTATCCAGGACGAGCCCGCTTTCGTACTGCACAGCTACCCGTTCCGCGAGACCAGTCTGGTATTGGAAGTGTTCAGCAGGCAGCACGGGCGCGTGCCGCTGGTGGCGCGCGGGGCAAGGCGACCGCGGTCTGCGTTGCGCGGCCTGCTGATGAGTTTTCAGCCATTGTCGCTGAGCTGGTTCGGCAAGCACGAGCTGCGCACATTGCACGGTGCAGAATGGCAGGGCGGGCAACCCCAGTTGCAGGGCACCGCGCTGTTGTGCGGCTTCTATCTTAACGAACTGCTGCTCAACCTGATGGCGCGCGACGACCCGCACGAGAATCTGTTCGATTACTACCAGCAGACCCTGCGGCGCTTGGCGCAGGAGGACGACCATGCCTTCACGCTGCGCTGCTTCGAGAAACACATGCTGCAGGAACTGGGGTATGCACTGTCGCTGGAGCACGAAGCCGACAGCGGCAAACCCATCGCGCCTGAACGAACATACCGCTATATACTTGAGCGCGGTGCGATAGCGGAAACGGCAGACTCGTCGCAGGGCATGCCCGTCGCGGGCAAGACCTTGCTGGACATGGCGGCCGACGATTATCGCGATGCCAACAGCGCACGACAGAGTAAACAACTGATGCGCATGCTGCTGGACCATCACCTGGCCGGAAAGACCTTGCATACGCGCGAATTGATGAGGGATTTGCAGAAGCTATAGGGTGCCTCAAAAAATGTAGAGTTCGCCAAAATGCAAGGCGCGAATTAACTTTCGCAGCGCAGCATATTGGGTATATGTAAGCAAGAAATTTAATGAGCAACGCAGCAGTTTGGATGAAATCTGGATTATTAGAGGTACCCTATGATCAAGCTCGGCCTTAACATCGACCACGTCGCCACCCTGCGCCAGGCGCGCGGTGCGCGCTATCCCAACCTTGTGCGTGCCGCGCTGATCTGCGAAGAGGCCGGGGCGGATGCCATTACCATCCACCTGCGCGAAGACCGTCGCCACATCCAGGATGCCGATGTCGATATCCTGCGCGGCATGCTGCAGACGCGCATGAACCTCGAATGCGCCGTCACCGACGAGATGATCGCCAACGCGCTGCGCGTGAAGCCGCACGACATCTGCCTGGTGCCGGAGAAACGCGAAGAACTGACCACCGAGGGCGGTCTGGACGTGGTCAGGCATTTCGATGCCGTGCAGCGTGCCACCCAGCGTTGCATGGAGGCGGGCATCCGCGTCTCGTTGTTCATCGATGCGGATGAAAGGCAACTCGATGCGGCGAAGAAGGCTGGGGCGCCGGTGATCGAGATCCATACCGGAAAATATGCCGATGCAGACAGCATCCCCGCCCGCGAACTCGAGCTGGCGCGCATCCGGCAAGCGGCACTGCATGCTCATGCACTAGGGTTGCAGGTGAATGCCGGACACGGCCTCAATTACCACAATGTGCGTGAAATCGTCGCCATTCCAAACATCGCCGAACTCAACATCGGTCATGCCATCGTTTCCGAGGCCATATTCATCGGCCTGGAGCAGGCAGTGAAGAACATGAAGGCTTTGCTGAGCGCATGATTTTCGGGATCGGCACCGACATCGTCACCGTGGTGCGCATCGAGGCCGCGATGGAGAGGCATGGTCCGGCATTCGCCAAACGCATACTTAGCGACTCTGAACTTGCCGATTTTGCCAATCAGGCGCACCCCGCGCGATTTCTGAGCAAACGCTTTGCCGCCAAGGAAGCCTTTGCCAAAGCCACCGGTCGCGGCCTGCGCCATCCCGTTACACTGCACAACATCTCGGTCGGCCACGACGAACTTGGCAAGCCTGTCTTTCAACTGGAAGAAGAACTCGGTGCATACCTGCTGCAACTTGGCGTCACAAGCCATCACCTGAGCATCAGTGATGAACAAGAACATGCTGTTGCATTTGTGATACTTGAAGGGGAGTGATGATGGGTAACGGACCGGTCATGCTGGATGTGGCAGGCAAGACATTGACCGCGGAAGATGAGGCGCGTCTGCGCCATCCACTGGTGGGCGGGGTCATCCTGTTTTCGCGCAATTTCGAGTCACCCAGCCAGCTTACGGAATTGACCGCCGCCATCCATGCGTTGCGTTCTCCCTCATTGCTCATTGCCGTTGATCACGAAGGCGGCAGGGTGCAACGATTCCGTGACGGATTCACCAGGATCCCGCCGATGCGCGAATTGGGCAAACTCTGGGACGAGCATCCCAAGCGCGCCAAGCATCTGGCGCAACAGGTCGGTTACGTACTGGCTTCAGAACTGCGCGCCTGCGGCGTGGACTTCAGTTTCACCCCGGTACTCGATGTCGATTACGGCGCCAGCAGCGTGATCGGGGACCGCGCCTTTCACAACGAACCGCAAGCTATCGCCGAACTGGCGCACAGCCTGTTGATCGGCCTGAAACAGGGCGGTATGCCCACCGTGGGCAAGCATTTCCCCGGTCACGGCTTCGTCTGTGCCGATTCGCACCTGGAGATCCCGGTGGACGAGCGCAGTTATACCGACATTGAGCTGTGCGACCTCATCCCGTTCCGTCAGATGGTGAACTTCGGCCTGACTGCGGTGATGCCTGCCCACGTCATCTACCCCAGGGTCGATGCGTTACCGGCGGGGTTCTCCAGAAAATGGCTCAAGGACATTCTGCGCGGCGAACTGGGCTTCGAAGGCTGTATCTTCAGCGACGACCTGTCCATGGAAGGCGCGACCGTGGCGGGCGGCATCGTCCAGCGTGCGGAAGCTGCGCTGAACGCGGGCTGCGACATGGTACTGGTGTGCAACCGGCCGGATCTGGCAGACGAACTGCTGGCCGGGTTGAAATATGACATGCCGGTGACAAGCAAGGCCCGTCTGGCGCAGATGCACGGTCGCCCGCATTCAGGAACGCTGGTGCAACTGCATGAGGACGCCGAATTCGTCAGGGCGCTACATGAGATCGCCAGCATCGGAATGAGCGAGGGCGAATTGCCGCTGGTCTGATTCTGCTCTCCGCTGGACGGAATGCTTCAAGTTTTGGCTTTTCGAATCGGAATTGAGCGCTTATGATGCGCTACATCCTGACCTGAGAACGAGGAGAGAAGAATGAGGCTTGTTCAGAATCCCTACGATTTGATGAACTTCGAGTATTCCCAGTTACGTACCAGATTTGATGCGGAAAATGGCGCACTCTGGACGTTGGTGAGTCAGGATTCCATTCCTTGTGTTACTCCCGAACTGTTGAACGACCTTGATGCCCACCATAAAGTGATCGAGAAATCCAGGGGCAATGTTCTGGTTGGGGAACAGATGCATCAGATTCGTTATTCTGTTCTTGCCTCCATCACGCCGGGAGTATTCAATCTTGGCGGTCAACTTGCCCTCTTCAGACAACTGATCCGCAATCAGAATCGTGATGCGTTGCTCAAATATGCAACAGCCTGCATAGATGTCATTTTTCCAAGGATGCGTCATTTTGATTTGCCGCTGGCGACGATCACATTGTTGCAGGGAGATGCTCTGGGCGGCGGTTTGGAGGCGGCACTTGCGAGTGATATCGTTATTGCCGAGCGCAATTGCCAGATGGGTTTTCCGGAGATCCTGTTCAACCTGTTTCCCGGTATGGGGGCGTATAGCTTCATCGCAAGAAAAGTGAGTCCGAGATTCGCCGAGAAAATGATTCTTGGCGGCAAGATTTACAGCGCGGAAGAATTATACGATGAGGGTCTCGTAGACATTCTTGCTGAAGAAGGCAAAGGGGTGGAAGCAGTTAATGAATACATCAGAAAACAGGAACGCCGTTCCAATGGTTTTCTGGCTGTACAGAAAGCCAAGCATCGATTCAATCCGGTTACGCAGCAAGAACTGATGGACATTACAACTGTCTGGGTTGATGCTGCATTAAAACTGAACGAAAAGGATCTGAAGGTGATGGATCGCTTCGTTCGTTCGCAGGAAAAACTGTTCCTGCAACCGCAGGAACAAACCATCATCCCCAACGCTGCCTGATGCGGCTACAAGCTGGCCTGTTCGGCTCCATGCAGGTAGTGCAGGAGCGATGTGCGAGTCGGGATGAAACTGTCCCGCGCCTCATCCAGCAGCGTAATGGACATGGTTTCCATCTCGGTTTCGCCGAGCATCATCATCTTGCCGCACAAGGTGAATAACACTTCCGCTCCGACGTTGCCGGAACTGCCTTTCAGAATATGCGCCAGTTCCTTGAATGTCGTGTATTCCTCTCGCGCAAGTGCGATGCGCATGGCCTCAAGCAATTTCTCCGTTTCCGACAGGAATCCATAGATCACCGTTTGCAGAAAATCGGTCTGATTGCCACCCAGCACGCCAAGGTGATGCAGCGTCTCCTCATTGATGTACCCAAGCACATGTTCATCCTGATGTGGGGCAGCATGGGCAAGATCTGCGGTATCCGACTTGGGCGGCAGCAGCGTCAGGCGTGCTACCGTATCGAGCAGGGTCAGGGCGTCGACCGGTTTTGTCAGGTAGGCATCGATATGTGCAAGCTCGCATTCGCGTCTGGCTTCCGGTGTGGCATTCGCAGTCAGGATGATCACCGGGGTATCCAGCGGTTGCCGCAATAATGCTCGATGTATCTTGACGACCTCCAGCCCGCCCATCTGCGGCATGTTCATATCCAGTATCAGCAGGTCATAAGGATTCGTCTCCATCCTGTCCAGAGCCTGCTCGCCGTTCTCCACCAGATCGACCTTGTGATTGCCATGTTTGAGAATTTTTTCGATGATCTGGCGGTTGGTGCTGTTGTCCTCGGCGACCAGTATCCGAACGCCGCGCTTGCTCAGCGTATTGCGTTCGTAATGCTCCCTGAACGAGATCACACCTTCGGACGGGCGCGGTGCCATGATTCCGTGCAGAGCGTTGAACAGCAGCGTCTTGTCCAGAGGTGTTCGCAGCAGGCAGGAATATCCTGCATCAAGATAGGTCGCCTCGGTGAAATTGTGCAGATCAGGATTGACCAGCACCATCGACAGTTTCTGCCTTCCGCGCAGTTCCTGGATATTGGCCGCGAAGTCCTTTGCCGTCATGCCGATGTTCTGCGGAATGCACAGGATCGCCAGGTTGTTCGGTCGTGGCACATCCTTGTCGATCAGGTAGGTGAAGAAATGCGTCAGCGATGCGGCATGCTCGCATCGTATCCCCCACGAGCCGGCATGTTCGGTGACGGCAAGCTGGTCGCTGTGCGGCAAACCTATGGTCAACACAAAGAGCTGTTCGAGAGCAGGTTTGCTTTCGACGATAACTGTCTGGGGCTGCTTGGCGAAGGGTATCTCGAACCAGAAAATGCTGCCGATCCCCGGTTCGCTCTGAACGCCCATTTTGCCCCCCATCAATTCCACCAGTTGCTTGGAGATCGTGGTGCCCAGCCCGGTGCCGCCGTAGGTGCGGGTGATGCTCTGGTCGGCCTGGGTAAAGCTCTCGAATATCCGGGCCTGGGCTTGTTGCGAGATGCCGATGCCGGTGTCGATCACTTCAAAACGGAGCCGGGTCTGGCCCTCGTCCTGGCTACAGGTGCTGATCCTGAGCTCGACCGTGCCCTTCGCGGTGAATTTGACCGCATTACCCACCAGATTGATCAGTACCTGCTGCAGATGCAACGGGTCGCCTTGCAGCATGAAACTGGTTTCCGGCGTAAATCGAACGGAAAGCCTGATCCCCTTGCCTTCCACCTGGGGAAGGAACATTTCCAGCGTGTTGTTCACCAGCTTGTGCAGATCGAAATCGGTTTTTTCAGAAACCAGTTTGCCGCTTTCGATCTTGGATAGGTCGAGGATATTGTCGATCAGCTTGAGCAGGAGATGGGCCGACTGCTTCAGCGTGCCGACGAGACTCTTTTGCTCCTCGTCCAAGCGGGTGCCGATCAACAGGTCGCTTGCCCCGATAACGCCGTTGAGCGGTGTCCTCATCTCGTGACTCATGTTGGACAGGAAATCACTCTTGGCTTTGCTGGCTGCTTTGGCTTTCTCCAGAGCATCGTTCAATTGCCCGCGCAATTTCAGAATATATAGCGGGATGCATAACAGGGTGAGCCACAGACCTAGCGCCACGCGCAGGTGATCATGCCAATAGGGGTTGAAAATAATAACAGCCGTGAATCCGATCAAGCTCGAAGCATAAGCGCTGATCAGCGAATCTCTGCCGTAACGAATTCCGTTTCCGGTAATGACCCACAGATAGATACCGTAGAACAGGACGCCTGCTTCCTGAGTCATCAACATCCCGAAGCTGACGGCGCCGATGTCGGCAAACATCGCGACCCATTGTCTTCTGCGTGAAGTATCACGTTTATGCAGTATGTAGAAAACCAGCAACACTGCACAGGTAAACCACACCGCCGAAAATGTGAATACCGGCAAACCTACCGAGGTTGGCTCGACGAAATAGTATTCGAAAAAAAGATACACAAAGATCGGGAAGGCGAAGAACACCCGTAGCAGCGATTGCTCGTGTTCCCCCTCGCGCTGCCGAACTTGCTGCAGGAAATAGGAGAGCTTGTCTTTCATTGACTCACCTGCACTTTCTGCGTTCCGGGCGCATCCTGCAACTGCTGCTGGATGAGGCTGATCTTGCTGAATTGCAGCATGAAGGCGTCCACACAGGCCGGGTCGAAATGCACGCCCTTGTTGGCGATGAGATATTCGACTGCTTCATTGTTCGACCACGCCTTCTTGTAAGGACGCTCCGAGGTCAGCGCATCATAGACATCGGCCACAGCGACGACGCGGGCGTCCAGCGGGATGGCCTTGCCTTGCAGTCCGTTCGGGTAGCCGCTGCCGTCGAAGCGTTCATGGTGCGACAGCGCGATCTCGCTCCCCAGGTTGATGTACTTTGAATGGCTGTTCTTGAGGATGTGATAGCCGATCGAGGTGTGCGTCTTCATGATGGACAGTTCCTCGTGATTCAATTTCCCCGGCTTGAGCAGGATGTTGTCGGGGATGCCGATCTTGCCGATGTCATGCATGGGCGCCGCCATCTCGATCAGGCTGCAGCGGTTCTCGTCCAGTCCCATGCCCTCGGCGACCAGACGCGAGAAGCGCGCCATACGCAGCACGTGGTTGCCGGTATCCGAATCGCGGTATTCGCCCGCTTTCGCCAACCGGAACAGGGTCTCCTGTTCGCGCTCGCGTATCCTGCGCGTCGCCTCGGTGACGGCCCTTTCAAGTTCCTCGGAGCGGTGCAGCACTTCCTTGTGGTGCATGTGCAGCGAAAGCAGGTTGGTGCAGCGGATCTGGCATTCGTAGTGGTTGACCGGTTTCGAGAGGAATTCGGTGACGCCGGCCTCCAGCGCCTTGTAGCGGATCTCATTGTCCTCGGAGACGGTGATCATGATGATGGGGACATGTTCCAGATGCGGGATGCGGCGCAAGGTCTTGACCACTTCCAATCCCGACAACTCGTCCATCAGATGATCGACCATGATCAGATCGGGATGGTTGACCCTCAGCCAGTCGATCGCGCCCAGCGGAGAAGCGAAAGCCTGCACCGACACGTTCTTGCGCAATCCCCGCGCGATCCTGTCCAGAATGATGCGGCTGGTGAATTCATCGTCGATGATGACGATGGTCGGATGGGCGGGGTCAGTGTTGTTCTGGCCAATGATCTCGAATGGCATATCGGTCGCTCCTCAAATTTGGGCGGATATCTGGATATTTCGCCCCGTCTGTGCCGGTTTAGGCGGCAATACGGCTGGTTATCGGGTCGGTCGTCCGGCCTGTCCGGTGCAAGTAGAGCCTTAGCTGAGCTCTGCGTCAACAGCCCGGACGGCAGAACAGACCTGGATATGGATAGCGACCGGTACGGTGAAACCTTTAAGACCTGCCATTCTAAGCAAGGATTTGAGATAATTCACGCGCTTTTCCCATACATGGCACGCATACCGGTATTCAGAAAATGAGCGAGTTACAGATCAGTTTGCTGGCCATCGGCCTCCTGATGGTGGCGGGAGTGTTCGTTTACGGCCAATGGCAACAATGGCGCTATCGGCGCAGCATCGCCAGCCCTCAGCAGGAACAGCATACAGAAACATCGCATCAGGTCGTCTCCGGAGACGGGCCTAATGAAGGTGCGGCGGATGCGCTCATATCCGCATCGCCGATAACCGATGCTGCAGACGAGATATGCGGACTGCTCAACGATGCCACCGACTACGTCGCCACCTTTCTGCTCCAGACGCCATCGACCACCGATGTGCTGGAGAACCTGTGGCAGCGCCGTTTCGACTTCGGCAAGGCCGTCAACGCATGCGGCTTGAATGCTGCTAGCGGCCTGTGGGAGCGCCTGATCCCGGAAAGCCCGCAGACCTACCGCGCATTCCGGATCGGCCTGCAACTGGTGGACAGGAGCGGCTCCGTGAGCGGGATGCGCCTGAACGGATTCCGGGAGTTGCTCGAAGAGATCGCCGCGCAATTGCAGATCGAAGTGCGCCTGCCATCGGTAGCCGATGCGGAGCAACGTGCCCAGCAACTCGACCAGTTCTGTGCCGACGTGGATCAGATGATAGGCATCAACCTGCTGGCCGGCGGCGACCGCAAGTTGTTCGGCACCGAAGTGGCCGGTGCGGCACAGCGGCTCGGCATGAGCCTGCAGGCCGACGGCACCTTCCACCTGCTTGACGAAAGCAATGGGAGCATCTTCATCCTGAGCGCCTCGGACGGCACCTCCTTCCAGCATCACACCCTCAACCAGTCGCGGACCGACAGCCTGACCCTGCTGCTGGACATCCCGCGCGTGAACGAGCCGGTTCGCCGCTTCGACGAGATGGTGGCGGTTGCAGCGGAGATTGCCGGCGCGTTGCGCCTGACCCTGGTGGACGACCAGCGCGTCGCGCTCAGCGAAGGCGCCATCGCCCAGATACGCGCCCAGGTCGCGGCCACCCAGGATCTTATGCTCACCGGGCACATCACGCCGGGCAGCGCGCAGGCGCTGCGCTTGTTCTCCTGATGTCCGCAGCAGAGCGTATTACCCGGTTGCGCGCCGAACTGGAGCAGCATAGCTACAACTATTATGTGCTGGACACACCGACCATTCCCGATGCGGAATACGACAAGCTGTTTCGCGAACTGCAAGCGCTTGAAGACCAATATCCTGAACTGAAGACGGCTGATTCGCCTACTCAGCGAGTTGGGGATAAAAATCTTGGAAAGAAGCGTGAAGGGTTTGAAGCAGTTCGTCATGCTGTGCCGATGCTCTCCATCCGCACCGAAACCGATACCGAGGCCAGCGGCGCGACCAACTTCGATGCCCGCGTGCGCAATGCTCTTGGTAGAGACGGCGAGGTCGAATATGCCTGCGAACTCAAGTTTGATGGCCTTGCTGTCAATCTACGCTATGAGCATGGCCTACTATTTCAGGCCGCAACACGCGGAGACGGTGAGACAGGTGAGGATGTCACACAGAATGTGCTGACTATTCACAGTATTCCTTTGCGTCTTCATGATTGCCAAGCTGAGGTTCTTGAAGTGCGCGGCGAGGTCTACATGTCGCGCAAGGATTTCAATCGCTATAACGACAAACAGCGCGAGCTGGGCCTGCCCACGCTGGTCAATCCCCGCAACGGCGCGGCGGGCAGCATCCGCCAGCTCGACCCGGCACTTGCCGCGAAACGTCCGTTGTCGTTCTTTGCCTACGGTCTCGGGGAAGTGAAGGGATGGACATTGCCTGCCACGCATAGCGGCATCCTCGATGCGCTAGCATCGTTCGGCATGCCGGTATGTGACGAGCGTTCCGTAGTGAGTGGCGCACAGGCTCTGGCAGAATTTCACCAACGCATCGCCGCCAAACGCGATGCCCTGCCGTTCGACATCGACGGTGTCGTTTACAAGGTCAACAGCCTTGCGTTGCAGCAGGAACTGGGTTTCGTTTCGCGCGAACCACGTTGGGCGGTGGCACATAAATTTCCTGCGGAAGAACAGATAACCATCCTGCGCGATATCGAGATACAAGTCGGACGTACAGGCAAGCTGACTCCGGTTGCAAAGCTGGAGCCGGTGTTCGTCGGCGGCACCACTGTTTCCAATGCCACGCTGCACAACGAAGACGAGATCCGCCGCAAGGATGTGCATATCGGCGACACTGTGATCGTGCGTCGCGCAGGCGACGTGATCCCCGAAGTTGTCGGCGTGCTGATAGAGAAGCGGCAAGCGAACGCACGCGCCTTTGTCATGCCAACAACCTGCCCTGTGTGCGGCAGCCATGTGGTGCGCGAGGAGGGCGAGGCCGATGCACGATGCACCGGCGGCCTGTTCTGTCCTGCGCAACGAAAACAGGCTCTGTTACATTTTGCTGGCCGCCGTGCAATGAATATCGAAGAGTTGGGCGACAAGATGGTAGAGCAACTGGTTGACGGTGGCATCGTTGGTACGCCAGCGGATATTTATCGGCTTGATATGGATGTGCTCTCCAATCTCGAAGGCGTGCGCGAGCAGTCCGGACAAAATCTGCTGAAAGCCATAGAGCGTAGCAAACAGCCTACGCTGGCGCGCTTTATCTATGCTCTAGGTATCCGCAATGTCGGTGAGACGACGGCGAAAGATTTGGCGCGTCACTTCGGTTCACTGGATAAACTCAAAGCGGCAGATGAATCACTTCTACAACAAGTGCCTGATGTAGGGCCAGTGGTGGCGCAGAGTGTAGCCGCATTCTTTGCAGAATCGCATAACTGCCAGGTGATCGCAGAGTTGCGCATTGCGGGCGTTCTCTTACAAGAGCATGAGGGTGAACCGATTAACACATTACCGCTTAGCGGCAAGACATTTGTGTTGACAGGAACGCTTCCATCCATGTCTCGTGACGAGGCAAAAGCCAAGCTCGAAGCGCTCGGCGCGAAAGTGGCGGGTAGCGTGTCTAAGAAGACAGATTATGTGGTGGCTGGGGATGAGGCGGGCAGCAAGCTGGACAAGGCGCGTGAATTGGGGGTGCCGGTCATGGATGAGCAAGCTTTAATTCAATTGCTTGGAAATCACTTGTATGGTGGGCATGCATGAAACTAATTGTGTATTTTGACGGCCATATAAAAGTTTTGCGTGACTTCATATCATGAAAGTACATCGCTTGATTACTGAACCCATTCGCCCAAGTTTAACTTGGGATGAGAAATGGAAAGGCGTTGACCGAGGGCTAATAGCTTGTTGGGAACGTGGTCGCGTAAAGGGCTTTGAAGCCCCAATGCTTGTACAGCAAGTACGAAATGGGCAACTAGTGATCTTGCCGTGGAAAGGTGGGTTCGAGAAGTCTATAAACAAAAAGCAAAAGTATGGTTCTTTCTACTACTTGGCTATGTGGCAAGGTTTGCGCGGTGACGACTTGGATATTGATACTGAAGGTGAGCCAGCATTAACCTGTTCAGTAACTGATATGACAGCTATTTTCACCGACGATATAGCCAAACTCCTGAAGCCATGAACTGGAATTGGTGACTGTTTATGCACTTTGTTGCCATTGACATCGAAACCGCAAATCCGGATATGAGTTCAATTTGCCAAATTGGCATTGCAGAATTTGCTGATGGAAATCTTATCGGTGAATGGTCAACTCTTGTTGACCCAGAGGACTATTTCGACGAGGTGAATATATCCATTCATGGCATAGAGCCTCAAATGGTGAAAGGCCAGCCGAAATTGCCGGATATTGCTGGAACCTTGAAAGAATATTTGGAAAACAGAGTTAGTGTTTGCCACACTCATTTTGATCGTGTTGCTCTTGCGCGAGCATTTTCCAAGTATAGGCTTGGTCAAATTTCAACCTTATGGTTAGATTCGGCCAGAGTAGTGCGACGAACATGGAAAGACTTGGCATGGCAAGGCTATGGTCTCAAGAATGTTTGTAGCAAAATTGGTTATGAGTTTAAGCATCACGATGCATTAGAAGATGCGAAAGCTGCCGGTCATGTATTGCTCGCTGCGATACAGGAATCCAAGTTGGATTTGGATGCATGGATGATTCGCGTCAATCAGCCAATCGATTCGCACGAACTTTCGCATGGATCGGCAATCCATCGTGACGGAAATCCAGAAGGTGATTTATTTGGTGAGGTTGTCGTATTTACTGGAGAACTTGAGTTACCTCGAAATGAAGCGGCAGATATGGCTGCTAGTGTAGGGTGTCAAGTTGCACCTGGCGTGACCAGGAAAACAACTATTCTTGTTGTTGGCGACCAAGATATCTCAAAACTCGCAGGGTATGGAAAAAGCGCCAAACACAGGAAAGCTGAGTCGCTGGTTACCGAAGGTTATCCAATCAGGATTATTAGTGAAGCTGACTTCAAGGCACTTGTTCAAAGTGCTGTGTGTTGAGTATCCGCCATGTCGGCGAGAGCACGGCCAAGGACCTGGTGCGTCATTTCGGCAAGCTGGACGCCATCATGCAGGCGAACGCAGAGCAGTTGTTGCAAGTGCCCGATGTCGGTCCGGTGGTGGCGCAGAGCATCGTCGATTTCTTCGCCGAGGCGCATAACCGCGAGGTGGTGCAGCAATTACGCACACTCGGCGTGCACTGGGAAGAGCACGAAAGTACAGGTACACAAGACCTGCCACTGTCGGGCAAGATATTCGTTCTTACCGGAACGCTCGCCAGCATGAGCCGCGATGAGGCAAAATCGCGTCTTGAAGCGCTGGGTGCAAAAGTGGCGGGTTCGGTATCGAAAAAGACCGACTACGTGGTAGCCGGCGAGGAGGCAGGTAGTAAACTGATTAGAGCGCAGGAATTGAATGTGCCGGTTTGGAATGAAGCTGAGTTAATTCAACATTTGAAAGAGTGCGAAAAAACATGAAAAAGACAATTACAAAAGCTGTTTTTCCGGTTGCCGGTCTTGGCAGCCGATTCCTGCCTGCCACCAAAGCCACTGCCAAGGAGATGCTGCCCGTGGTCGACAAACCCCTTATCCAGTATGCGGTGGAAGAGGCGGTTGCGGCAGGCATCACCGATATGGTGTTCATCACCGGTCGCAACAAACGCGCCATCGAGGATCATTTCGACAAGGCCTACGAACTGGAAGCCTCGCTGGAAGCCAGCGGCAAGCTGAAACTGCTGAGCTATGTACAGGAAGTGGTGCCAAAACACGTGAACTGCATCTACATCCGCCAGGCCGAACCTTTGGGTTTGGGGCACGCCGTGTTGTGTGCCAAGCCGGTGATTCAGGACGAGCCATTTGCGGTGATCCTCGCCGACGACCTGATCGATGGCGAGGTGCCCATCGTCAAGCAGATGGTGGACGTGTTCGAGAAGCACCAGTGCTCCATCCTCGGTGTACAGGATGTGCCGCGAGCCAACACCAGACAATACGGTATTGTCAGCACGACCAACATCGAGCCCAATATCGAAAAAGTCCATGGCATCGTCGAGAAGCCCAAACCCGAAGATGCGCCATCCACACTGGCCGTGGTGGGGCGCTATATCCTGACGCCGCGCATCTTCCATCATCTGGAAACCATCCAGCCCGGCGCGGGCGGCGAGATCCAGCTCACCGACGGCATTGCCGCGTTGATGAAGGAAGAGCAACTGCTGGCCTATCGCTTCGACGGCATCCGTTACGATTGCGGCTCCAAGCTGGGATATTTGCAGGCGCAGGTCGCATTCGGGCTCAAGCATGAAGAACTGCGTGAAGAATTTGCCGAGTATCTGAAGACAATCGCTTGATGCTCTCGAATTCACAAGCCCGCAAAATCTTGAACGAGGCTGAGCTGATCATATCGGCTGAAGAGGTACAGGCGGCCTTAAGGAGGGTGGCGGACGGGATCAACGCCGTCCTCGCCGACCAGCATCCGCTGGTGCTGTCGGTGATGGGCGGGGCGGTGGTGTTTACCGGGCAGTTGTTGCCCATGCTCGATTTCCCGCTGGATTTCGATTACCTGCATGTCTCGCGCTATGGCAATGACAAACAGGGCGGGGCGCTACACTGGAAAGTCGCGCCGCGCGAGAACGTCAAGGGCAAGGTCGTGCTGGTGCTGGACGACATTCTCGACGAGGGCGAGACACTGCACGCAATCAGACAGCGCGTGATGGAACTGGGTGCGAGCAAGTTCTACAGCGCGGTGTTCGCCGACAAGGCCAACGGCAAGGACAAGCCCATCCAGGCCGATTTTGTCGGCATGGAACTGCCGGACCGTTTCGTGTTCGGTTTTGGCATGGATATACACGGCGCGTGGCGCAACCTGCCCGCGATTTATGCAGTGAGAGGAAATTAATATGCTGGCAATCATCGGCGGGACCGGACTGACCCAACTCGAGAACCTGAAGATCACCCATCGTCAGGTGTTGCGCACACCCTACGGAGAACCGTCCGGGCCGATGACTTTCGGCATCATCAATCAGCATGAAGTGATGTTCCTTGCGCGGCACGGCTATGGCCACACCATTCCGCCGCACATGGTGAACTACCGTGCCAACCTGTGGGCATTGCGCGACCAGGGCGCTACGCGCGTCTTGGCTGCCACCTCGGTCGGCGGCATCCGCGCCGATCTGGTGCCGGGAACGGTGGTCGTGCCGGATCAGCTCATCGATTACACGCATGGCCGCGAATTCACCTTCTTCGACGGAAAAGACAGGTCGGTCACCCACATCGATTTCACCAAACCATACAGCGAGCCCTTGCGCCAGCAGCTACTGGCTGCCGCAAGGAGCGCCGGTCTAAAGTGCGTGGATGGCGGTGTGCATGCCGTCACGCAGGGCCCGCGTCTGGAGACCGCGGCCGAGGTCGACCGCATGGAGCGCGATGGCGCTCACATGGTCGGCATGACCGGCATGCCGGAAGCCTCGCTGGCCAGGGAATTGGGGCTGCAATACGCGACCATTGCCGTGGTGGCCAACCATGCGGCCGGGCGCGGCAGCAGTCTAAATTCGATTCCGCTGGACACAATAGGCGCTGTGTTGAATCCTGCCATGGAACAGGTGAGGGATATCCTTGAAATGGTGGTAGTGAGCGATGCTAATTAGCAACATTAATTTTTCGCGTTTGCTCCCTCTCCCGCATGAAGCCGGGAGAATGGACGCGTATCATGTCCGTTAGGGAAGTGCTGCGCATGGGCGATGCGCGCCTGCTACGCCACGCCGAAGAGGTGCGCAAGTTCGACGCGCCGGAACTGCATGAACTGCTCAAGGATATGCGCGACACCATGCATGCGCTGGACGGTGTCGGTTTGGCCGCACCGCAGATCGGCGTCAACCTGCGCGTGGTGATCTTTGAAGTGCGGCTGCGACCCGTTACTGCGCAGCAGCCGCTTGCGGGAGCAGCCGCCAGCGCCTCTTCCTCGCACCTAGGAGGCGATCCAGTTGCGGCAGAGGCGCTCGCGAATCCGCGCTATCCCGATGCCGAGACCGTACCGCAGACCGTACTCATCAATCCCGTCCTCACGCCACTGTCCGAAACGATGGAAGAGGGCTGGGAAGGCTGCCTCAGCATCCCCGGCATGCGCGGCCTGGTGCCACGCTACACCCATCTGCGCTATCAGGGCTGCGACGAATATGGTGCGCTCATCGACCGCACCGTGAGCGGTTTCCATGCACGCGTGGTGCAGCACGAGTGCGACCATCTCGACGGCATCCTCTATCCGATGCGCATCCGCGATCTCAAGGATTTCGGCTTCAACGAAGCGCTGTTCCCCGGCGAGAACGTGCAGGACGAGTAATGAGCGAAGCGCATCTTTCACGCACATCGCGCAACCTGCTGTGGTCGCTGCTGGCGGCCATCGTGGTGATGGCGATCGGCACCCTCGGCTATCGCTGGCTGGGCGGCCCGCAATATTCCTGGCTGGATTGTTTCTACATGACCTTCATCACGGTCACCACCATCGGCTACGTCGAGTCGGTGGATGTCACCCAGTACGAATACGGCAAACTGTTCACCATCTTCATCGGCCTCACCGGCATCGGCGTGCTGGGTTATGTGTTGTCGACAGTGACGGCGTTCATGCTGGAAGGCGAATTCAACGAGGTCAGGCGGAGAAAGAAAATGGAAAAGAAGATCGCGCAACTCAAGGGGCACTATATCGTGTGCGGCATGGGGCAGATCGGCGGCAACATCGCCCATGAACTGGCGATCACCGGACGCCATTTCGTCATGGTGGACCAGGACAAAGACAACCTGCAGCGCTATGTCGAACAGCACCCTTCGCAGCTCTATGTGCTGGGCG
This sequence comes from Gammaproteobacteria bacterium, assembly GCA_018813765.1. GTDB lineage: Bacteria > Pseudomonadota > Gammaproteobacteria > Burkholderiales > Gallionellaceae > Sideroxyarcus. Next base: position 34,319 of record JAHJBC010000005.1, read on the forward strand.
ACGCCACCGACAACGAAGTTCTGCTGACGGCCGGGATCAGGCATGCAGTCGGTGTCTTTGCGGTAGCGCATGACGATAACCAGAACCTGGTGATCAGCCTGAGCGCAAAGCAACTCAATCGGCAGGTGCGCGTGATCGCGCGTTGCCATGACCAGAAGAATGTCGGCAAGATCCGCAGCGCGGGCGCGGACGAGATCGTGCTGCTGGATTTCACCGGCGGGCAACGACTGGTATCCGCCATGGTGAGGCCCAATGTGGCCGGATTCATGGACGAGATGTTGAAGGCGGATGGAGAGCTGCGCATGGAGGAGGTCGCCATTCCGGGCAATACTTCATCCAGACCGCTGAGCGCGCTCTATCAGGGGAACCAGGATTGCCTGGTGATCGCAGTCCAGCAGGAAGGAAAATGGCATTTTAATCCGGCTTCTCAGCATTCCCTGCATGGCGGCAATGTGTTGATGGTGATGGCGACGCCGCAAGGACGTGCACGTCTGGAACAGTTGATTCAGGGCGCAGTTTGATCCGGCAGTTCCAACTCATTTCGTAAATACCCTTGTTTTAATCAGGCTTGACATTGCGCCGTTGAATCGCCACCATTTAACCAATCGGTTAAATAGGAAGCTGAGCAACATGCCCGCAGATTCATTGAGCCTCACCTTTGCCGCCCTCGCCGATCCTACCCGGCGCGCCATCCTCGCGCGCCTTGCCTCGGGCGAGATATCCGTCGGCGAACTGGCCGAGCCATTCCATATCAGCGCACCTGCCGTGACCAAGCACCTCAAGGTGCTGGAAAGGGCGGGCCTGATCACGCGCGGTCGCCAGGCGCAGTGGCGGCCATGCAAACTGGAGGCGACGCCGTTGCAGGAAGCGGCGACGTTCATCGAGCAGTACCGGCAGCATTGGGAACAAAGCCTTGATCGTCTCGACAACTATCTGCAACAACTACAGGCAAAGGAGAAGAAAAATGTCCGCAAAAGGAAGTGATCCATCCGCCAGCGAGGTCGTCATCACCCGCACCTTCGATGCCCCGCGCGCGCTGGTGTGGCAGGCATGGACCGACCCGAAGCACATCATGCAATGGTGGGGGCCGAAGGGATTCAGCAATTCCGCCTGCGAATCCGATCTGCGCGTGGGTGGCGCTTTCAGGCTGAACATGTGCGCGCCGGACGGCAACAGTTATCCTTGCCAAGGTGTCTTCCACGAGATCGTGGAACCCGAACGCATCGTTTTCGACAGTACCGCCGACGAGGGCCATCCCTGCGGGGCCGGTTTGCCGCCGCGTGCGCGGGTGACCATCACCTTCACCGAACTGGGCGACAGAACCGCGCTCACGCTGCACACCCGTTTTGAAAACGTTGCACGCAAAGAAGCCGCCAACGAGGCGGGTTACAGCGTCAGTTGGGGGCAAGCGCTGGAACGCCTTGCCGATCACATTCATTGATTCGTTCAAGGAGGCATCATGATCAAGATCATCGCACTTGCAGTCGTCCTGCTACTCGCCATCATCCTTATCTATGCCGCGAGCAAACCGGATAAATTCCACGTCGAACGCAGCATCGACATCAAAGCTCCGCCGGAAAAGATATTCGGACTCATCAACGACTTCCGCCAGTGGGATGCATGGACGCCCTACAACAAGGACCCGGCGATGAAGAAGACCTACAGTGCCAACACCATCGGCAAAGGTGCGCACTATGCGTGGGAAGGAAACAAGGAAGTCGGGCAGGGCGAGATCGCCATCACCGACACAACCCCGCCCAAGGAGATCGAAATGGAATTGCACATGATCAAACCTTTCGAGGGGCGCAACCATGTCGTGTTCTCGATAGATGCCGCCGGAAGTGGCACCCAAGTCACCTGGGTGCTGGAAGACCAGCATACCTATTTCCTGAAGGTATTGAGCATGTTCATCAACATGGACAAGATGATCGGCAACGATTTCGAGACCGGATTGGCAAGGCTCAAAGTCGCTGCTGAAAAATAGTTGGGCCCCACGTTTCACAATCAAAATTATTCTCTAAAGGAAATCGCACCATGGCCAAATACCTGATCTCATTCCCCAGCGCGGCGATGGTCGTGCCCGAAGACGAAATGGAGGCGGTGGGCCGCGACGCGCACGCCGTGATCGAAGAGGCAAAAGCCGCCGGAGTCTACGTCTTCGCCGGCGGCATCGACGAAAGTGTGCCGCTTGTGCTCGTAGCCGCCGACCGCTCAGTCGCCGAGGGCGGCTACTCATGGGCGCCCCCGCTTGACGGCGGCTTCACTGTGCTCGAACTCCCATCCCGTGAAGAAGCTGTCGCGTGGGCCGCGCGCATCGCGAAGGCCTGCCGCTGCAACCAGGAGTTGCGCGTCATTCAGTAAGCCCCGCAGCCCTGATGGCGGTGAGTTGGGCGTGATGCCCAACCCATCCATCCTCAGGACATTGCGCGTAAAGCCGCGCAAAGTCGGTGGATTCAATCGTTCTGGAGCAGATTCAATACGATCAACCCGAAAGGAGATGTAATGCAATTTCTATTCATCATCAGTCACGACGATGCTTTTGCGCCAAGCGAGACACTGTTTGCGGATATCGCGGCGTGGATCAAGGAAGCCGAACAGCAGGGCATCCGGGTATACGGCAATCCATTGCGTCCCGCCGATGATGCCAAGACCGTGCGTGTGCGCAATGGCAAGGTCAGGATCACGGCGGGGCCGTTCGAGGACTCCACAGAGAAGATGTGCGCGTATGAATTGATCGAGTGCGCGAGCATGGATGAAGCAATCAAATTCGCTTCTTTGCACCCCATGGCGAAAGCGGCCACCATCGAGGTCAGGCCGATATGGAACGAGTTGGTCGGACAAAAATCCGGCAAATGAAGGGGCATCCGGAAATATGAGGGCGACAGGTTCTTATGACAGCGATTGAATACCGAAAAAACTTTCCCCTTGCGTCCGCCGAAGTGGCCGCAGTTTTCGATGCGTCCGGCATCCGCCGCCCCACCAACGATCTGGAGCGGATAGCACGCATGTTCGCCAATGCGAACCTGGTCTTCTCCGCCTGGCATGAAGGACGGCTCGTAGGCGTGTGCCGCGCCCTGACTGATTTCAGCTATTGCTGCTATCTCTCCGACCTCGCCGTGGATAAGGCTTTCCAGACGCAAGGCATAGGGAGCGAGCTGATCGCACAGGTACGCGCTGCCATCGGGGAAGAGGTGGCGCTGATTCTGCTGTCGGCGCCCGAAGCAATGGCGTATTACCCCAAGGTCGGGTTCGAGAGAATTGAAAATGGCTTCATCATCAAACGAGTTGGCTAAGGAGATGCTGAGTAAATCAGCATCCGTCATTCCGGCGAAGGCCGGAATCCAGCGTATTCATTCAACTGGGCACCGGCTTTCGCCGGTGCGACGATTAATTCGGTGCATCCCTGGATTGACATTTGGTGATTGCTTCACAGGGGGCGGTGGCAAACCCGCCTTTCACTTGGCCTTTCGTTAAACACCCCAACACCATGAACCTGATCGACCACGTTTCCATTTCCGTCCCCAACATCGAAAAGGCGCGCCCGTTCTACGACGCGGTGATGGCCGCGCTGTGTGTCGAAAAGGTTTATGACCGCCCCGGCGCACTCGGCTACGGCGTGCGCTGTAACGACGTTGAAGATTTCCATTCATGCCTGGCGGTGTATGAATCCGCCGCAGCCAATGTCGACGAAATGCGCCACTGGTGTTTCAAGGCAAGCACCAGAGCCCAGGTTGCCGCTTTCTACACCGCCGGTTTGGCAAATGGAGGAAAGGACAACGGCGCACCCGGCCTGCGTCCGCACTACCACGACAACTACTTTGCCGCCTTTCTGTACGACCCGGCTGGCAACCGGATAGAGGCGGTTTGTCATCGCTCAGAACCCGAAGTCTTCCCGCAATCGTCGCAATGATCACGGAGGTCAACATGAACGACACCAGCACCATTCCCCGCAACATTCCGCGCAGCTTCGGCGCCGTGCTGGCGGGCTTTATCGCCGTCTTCATCCTGTCGCTGGCAACCGACCAGTTGTTCCACATGCTGGAGGTCTTCCCGCCATGGGGCCAACCGACGACCGATACCGGGCCGCTACTGCTGGCGCTGACGTATCGCATCGTCTATGGCATCGCGGGCGGATACATTGTTGCCCGGCTCGCACCGCGCAACCCCATGCGGCATGCGCTCGTCATGGGTGGCATCGGCCTTGTGTTGAGCGTGGCGGGCGGCATCGCCATGTGGGACATGGGCGCACACTGGTATCCCGTAGCGGTGGCCCTGACAGCTTTGCCCTGCGCATGGGGCGGCGGCTGGCTGTTTATCAATCGCGTCAGGCGATGAAAGGAGCGCATCATGCAAACACTGCACTATTCGATCACGATCAAAGCACCGCGTGCCCATGTCCATCACACCATGCTGGCGGACGAGACCTACCGGGCATGGACCAGCGAGTTCGCCCCGGATTCGTATTACACGGGCTCATGGGACAAGGGGGCGCAGATACTGTTCACGAATACAGAGGGCTCCGGCATGAAAGCGCGCATCGCCGAACACCGGCCCGCCGAATTCGTTTCCATCGAGATGCTTTCGGAAGTGCACGATGGCGTGCCGGATGCACAAGACACATGGCAGGGCGCGTTCGAGAACTACACCTTTGCGGAAAAAGACGGGGCGACTCTCCTGAAGGTGGACATCAGCGGCATGCCTGCCGAGATGGTGGAATACATGGACGCCGCCTGGCCCAAAGCGCTGGCGAAACTCAAGGCGATCTGCGAATCATCCGGCGGATGAAGGCAATGACCAGAGCCGTGCCACCCTATTGCCATGATTGACATAACCCGCCCCATAGCCCTACAGTTCGTCCCACTTGCAACTCCGCCCCACGCACATTGCACCGCACGCACGGTGCAGGGCTTATAGCGGACTCCCCAGATTAGGAGCTGGCGCAAGGATAAATTCCCGCACCGACGGGAAGCATCGCCAGCGGCACACTTGTTCAGCAAAGGGGAAGCATTTGATTGCGAGACTCACCGATCATTCTTTACACAGACCATTTGCCGTGGTCTGTCCCTCAATGTTCAATCAAATGAACCTATGACTCAGAAAACCTTAGATGCGACGCCTGAAAAGCGTTTGTTTCTTTCAATCATTTCAGAATATGACCTTAAGAGGTCTGTCTGTGAGCTTATTGATAACGCTATCGATCTCTGGTCGAAGACGAAGAGGGCTGACCTCGTAATTAATATCAATGCCGACGAAAGGCAGCAATCGATTTCAATAGAGGACAATGCGGGCGGTATTGAGGAATCCAAGCTAGATCACATTGTTAGCCCTGGTAAAACGAGTAATGACATTCATGATGATGTAATCGGGTACTTTGGGGTTGGAAGCAAACGGGCTGTCATCGCGTTGGCGCAGGACATTGCTATACATTGAATCGCCCCGGTTTTCGTGGAGGCTGTTTGGTTTAAGTAACGTTGGCAGTCTCCGTCTTGGATAACTGTCGGTAGTATTGTGCCTCAGCTTCTGCGGGCGGGATATAGCCGATGGGTTCGAGCAGACGTTGATGGTTGA
>JAHJBC010000006.1 GCA_018813765.1 Gammaproteobacteria bacterium
AATATTTGCCCAAACCTGCAAGCGATTCAACTGGGTCTGCCATGCGTGGTGCTTGATGGACAACCACTACCACATCGTCGTCGAAACCATCGAGGGCAACCTTGCCCAGGGCATGCGCCACCTCAATGGCGTCTATACACAAACCTTCAATCGCACACACAAGCGCGTCGGCCATGTTTTTCAAGGGCGATACAAAGCCATCATCGTTGAGAAGGACGGGTACCTGCTGGAGTTGGCACGTTATGTGGTTCTCAATCCCTTACGCGCCGGGATGGTGAAGGATATTGCCGACTGGCAATGGAGTTCCTATGCGGCCATGCTCGGGATCCAGCCCGCGCCGGAATGGCTGCAGACCGACTGGATACTCGGCCAATTTTCACCACAGCGCCGCCGGGCGATCAACCTGTATATCGACTTTGTCCGCGCCGGAGTCGGATTGCCGAGCGTGTGGGAGCAGCTCAGCGGCCAAGTGTTCCTCGGCTCGGACAGGTTCCTCAAACGCATGCAGGCGATGACGGACAAGGCCGCCATCGGCGAAATCCCGCGCGCACAACGCCGCCCCGTAGCCAAGCCCCTGGACTTCTATCAAACCAAACATCGAGATACCAAAACCGCAATGGCCGCTGCCTACGCCACCGGCGATTACACCCTGCAAGCAATCGCTGATTATTTCGGGGTGCACTATGCTACGGTTAGCAGAGCGGTTAAGAAGGGTGAAGAGCCATGAGTGGTTGTGGGTGCTATATTGCAAGACCTGACCCCGTGACTGTTCCGAGTATGCGCAAGCCATCATTACAGGAGAAGAACTCATGTTCATTATGGATGTACCGGCAGTTCCGCCGCAGGTCACCCCCATCGTGTTGGTGCAGGCAGGAGGCACCTCGAACACCGCACCGCAGACGGACTATATCCTCAAAGATTGCCAGGAGACAGAACACACCGGGGATCCAAGTTCGGCCCTGCGCGGCGTTGACCCGGCTGGTTTGGTAAGGGATTACATTATGGGTCAGAGAGGTGATGGTAAGCCCATTGATATAGGCTTATTCAAGCCCTCACTATTGCAGGGCACGAGCCATGGAAAAATTACCGAAGGAGTATCAAATTATGGAAGGGTAGCCTATCGCTACGACCCCGAACCCGGTTTTTACGGAAATGACGAAGCCGTGTTCATGGTCGAATTTGAAGGCAAGCGTTATAAGTTCATATTGCAGATCAAAGTGATGGAATATGTGCCCGACGATACGACCTGTCCCCCGCCCAAACTCATCAAGGTCACCAAACCTTCTTCGGGCGCATCCGGTTTGGGCGCGGGCTATAACCTTGGCTCCGTCGGTGTTACCTTTTCTGACCTCGCCGGTGGCGCGCTTGGCCAAACCATCGGCTCTACCATCACCCTCGACACCAACGCCGCCGGCTTCAACTGGTTCATCGACCCCACCCCTGGCCAGAACGAAGAATGGCTCCCCACCAGCAACCCCAACGAATGGGTAGCGAAGGAGGGCAGTTCGGCAGCGGGCAAGATGGACATGCTCTCCGTATTGCTGCACGAATACGGTCATGCCTTGGGCATTGACCACAGCGCGGATAGCCACGACTACATGGCCACCACGCTGACTGCGGGTGTGCGCAGGTTGCCGAGTGCGGAGGAGATGGCGTTGATGCAGCAGTTGCTGGGGCAGGTGAAGGCGACGTTTGCGGAGTCTACCCCCACCCCAACCCTCCCCCTGCAAGGGGGAGGGGGCTTCCCGACGCTGCCGCTGGGCACCAGCTTCATCGGCTTCCTCGGCCTGTTGCGCAGCAGCCGTTATGGCGGCGTGAGCATTGCACCGGACGCCAGCACACTGGTCACCCAATACGACTGGGCAGCCAATGCCACCCTCACCAATGGCAGCCTCAACGCTGCCGATGGCTGGAGCACACAGGGCAGCGTCAACATCGGTAATGGCGCCGCAGTCATGAACGAAGTCTCCGCCAGCCAGACCCGCCTGAGCCAGGTCTTCCTGACCAGCCCGACGGACCGCTTCCTGAGCTTCACCCTCAGCGGCACCGCGCTCGATGACTTGAACGGCGCTCCCGACGACGCCTTCGAAGTCGCCCTGCTGGACGCCAACACCGGCGCATCGCTGCTGGGCGGCACCGGCCAGACCCGCACCGACGCCTTCCTCAACCTGCAAGCCGATGGCACGCAGAACCTGGCCAACTGCGTCACCTGCATCAACAATGCCGACGGCAGCCGCACCTACCGCGTCGACCTGGCCGGAGTACCCGCAGGCGTAGCCGCCAACCTCAGCTTCGACCTCATCGGCTTCGGTGGGAATGGCAGCCACGTGACAGTCAGCGACGTACGCCTCTCCGGCTTGCCGCAACTGCACGACGAAGCCGCCACCCTGCTGGAAGACGGCACACTCGCCTTCGATCCGTTCGCCCAGGTGGACAACGCCGCCGTGCTGCAACTCGGCTCGCACGTTGTGGACCAACCGGCCCACGGCGCAGTCACCGTCAATGCCGACGGCACCTTCGTCTACACCCCGCAGGCTGATTACTTCGGCACCGACAGACGCACCTCCGACACGTTACTGACGTAGTCAGCCGTTTGCGGGATAACCAGCCACTTGCCAGCTTGCTGGCTTAGTGGAATGGCTGGTAGTTCCATCAGGAGGTGCTATGCGGCTACTCCCGCACCAGAGGGTTCCAACCCACCGTGTCGTGGCCGCACCTACACGCCGGACCACAACTACAACGGCGTGGACAGTTTCACTTACAAGGTGAACGATGGCTTGCATGTGCCATGCAACCGGGCGGTTCAGGTACGTCCGCTATGAGAGTTGGCTACTTTCGTGATTTCCAGCTTCGGGGATCGCGGCTGCCGTGCATGATCGCCACAACAATCACCGCGTAAGGATTGACTCTGTAATACACCCCGAAAGGAAACCGGCGCATCAAAGCGCGGCGGGTGTTTCTGTGCATCAGGGGATAGAGTAACGGCGATTCTGCGATAGTCGACAAACTAGCCAGCGCCTCATCGAGAAACTGGCGGCCCAGTCCGACGCTTTGTTTCTCATACCAGATGGCAGCATCTTCAAGATCAAGTTCGGCCTCCGGACGGAGGCGAATCTCCAGCGTCATAACTTGCGTTTGATGTCTGCCAATACGTCGGCTAACAGGCGCCCGCTTTTCCCATCTGTCTCGTAGGCGTCCAGGCGCTGATCGAGCAAGGCCCGCTGTTCGGCGCTCAGGGGCAGCGCCTTCTGGTCGTTGGCAATGCTGTCCCAGATATCCTCGACCATTCTGATCCGCTCTTCGACCGGGATTTCCTGCAAGGCTATGTTCATGGCATACCTTTCGTGTGATGGCGAACTGCCAGTTTAGCGCAGTCGGTGGAAAACGTGGGATTGGAGGTTTTGGTTGCGACCTTTATCCTGAATCAGGCCTCCGGCGCCTCGATGCCGTACACCTCGCGCAGGATATCGACGAAGCGCCGCGCCTGCGGCGACAGGAAACGGCCCTTGCGCAGCACCAGGCCGTAGCCGCGTTGCGGGAAATATTCGTTGAGCGGGATGCGTGCCAGTTTTTCGTGGCCGGTGAGGCAGATGTCGGTGACGATGGAGATGCCCATGCCCAGCTCGACGTATTTCTTGATGACTTCCCATCCGCCCGCCTCCAGGTTCACCATGAAGGTCAGGTTGTGCTGCTGGAACACGTATTTCACCATGCGCCAGGTGGAGAGGTGGCGCGGCGGCAGGATCAGGCCGTACTGGCTGATCTCTTCCAGCGTCACGCTGGTCTTCTTGGCCAGCGGGTGGCCGAGTGGGACGATGAGTACCGGATCGAAGGTTGCCACCGGCTGGTAGGTGATGTCGTCGGGCACGTCCAGCATGGAGCCGACGGCGAAGTCGATCTCGTCGGCGCGCAGCATCTTGAGGCCGTCGCGTCCGGTGACGTTGTGGATCTTGAGCTGGATGCGCGGATGCGCGGCGACGAAACGGCGCACGGCTTCCGGCAGGATATACAGGATGGTGGATTCGCCCGCCCCGATGTTGAGTTCGCCGGATTCCAGCCGTCCGTGCTGCGCGGCGAAGTTCTCCTGCAGTCCGTCTATGCCCTTCACCAGAGGTTCCGCAAGTGCGTACAGGGTTTCTCCATCGGGAGTAAGCTTGAGAACCGGGCCGCGTCGTTCGAACACGGTCACGCCCAATTCGCGCTCCATCGCCTGGATCTGCAGGGTCACCGAGGGCTGGCTGAGGAACAGTTTCTGCGCCGCCAGGGTGATGCTGCCGGTGCGTACGACCTCGCAAAAGGCGCGCATCTGCTTGAGTCTGTTGTTTTTGTAGTAGCTTTGCTTGTCTGTCGTCATCGTGTTTCCATGGCGTAATGGGCGCCCGGTATTAATTATTAATAGTCATGATTGAAACAATTGATTCGCGGAATAATTGTAGCTTGTTTAACCTGTGACCAGAAAATAAAAACAGCAGCAATTCAATGGTGTCCTGAATCAAACTTACGTCAGGTGGGGCGTAGATAAGTGTAGCGCAGGAGGGCCGGTCTGTCGGTTCTCCGGGCGCATTTATTGCGGCGGGGAGAGGCATGGAAGCGATTTACAGCATCATCATCACTGGAGCATTCATGGCCGTCCTCGGTGGCCTGCTTGCGCTTGTGCTGGCGATCGCGAGCAAGAAGCTGTATGTCTACGAAGACCCGCGCATCGAGCAGGTCGAAGAGTTACTCCCCCATTCCAATTGCGGCGCCTGCGGCACAGCGGGCTGCCATAACTTCGCCGAAAAGCTCGTCACGGGCGAGCTCGAACCTGCGCGTTGCACCGTCAACGCGCCCGATCATAACGTGGAGATCGCCGGATTGCTGGGCGTCGCCCTGGGCGATGTCGAGAAGCGCGTGGCACGGCTGGCCTGTGCCGGCGGCAAGCATGTCGCCACCATGCGTGCCAAATACGCGGGACTTTCTTCCTGCCGCGCCGCGACGGTTGCGGGCGGCGGCGGCAAGAGTTGCGCCTGGGGCTGTCTCGGCCTCGGCGACTGCGCCGACGTGTGCGATTTCGACGCCATCACCATGGACGTCCATGGCCTGCCGGTGGTCGATGTCGACAAATGCACCGCCTGCGGCGACTGCGTCGATATCTGTCCCAAGGATCTGTTCTCGCTGCATGTGTTGTCGCACAAACTGTGGGTGGCCTGCCGCAACGAGGACGACGGCGATGCCGCCGAGGCCGCCTGCGAAGTGGCCTGCACCGCCTGCGAACGTTGCGTGGTCGATGCCGCCCCCGGTCTCATCCATATGGAACGCAACCTGGCCGTGATCGATTACGCAAAGAATGAAGCGGCTGTCCGCAAGGCGATAGAACGCTGCCCCACGGGCGCGATCGTCTGGCTCGAAGGCGGCCGCATCGTCAAGGGAAAAGCCGCTAAGAAAATCATCCGTATCGAACCATTACCCGTCACCAATGAAGTCTAGGGAGAAATCATGCTCAACAAACTCAAGCAGTTCAAACTGACCGGCGCCGACACCGATTCCCAGGGCAGCGGCACCAAGTACAAGTATCCCGGCACGCGCGACGCCATCGACGGCAACACCGCCGTGATCATGGTGGAACGCGAGGCTTCGCATGCTGCGGGCGCCTATCCGATCACGCCTTCCACGCAGATGGGCGAATACTGGGCGGAAGAAGTGGCCAAGGGTCACCTGAATACCGCAGGTCAGCCGCTGATTTTCGTGGAGCCGGAATCCGAACACGCCGCAGCGGGCGTTACCGCCGGTATGGCCATGACCGGTATGCGCGCGGTGAATTTCACTTCGGCGCAAGGTCTGGCCTTCATGCACGAATCGCTGTATGCCGCCGTCGGCAAGCGTTTGACTTATGTGCTGAACCTCGGCTGCCGCGCCATCACCAAGGCTTCGCTCAACGTGCACTGCGCGCATGACGACTACCACTGCGCCGACGACACCGGCTTCATCCAGGTGTTCGCCAGGAACGCACAGGAATCCGCCGACCTGAACATGATCGCGCGCAAGACCGCCGAACTGGCATTGACGCCGGCCATGGTGGCGCAGGACGGTTTCCTCACCACGCACCTGATCGAGCCGGTGATGGTGCCGGAACGCGAACTGGTCGAGGAATACCTCGGTCTGGCCGACGACATCATCGATACGCCCACGCCCGCACAGCAGATGCTGTACGGTCCCAAGCGCCGCCGCATCCCGGCCATCTGGGACGTGGACAATCCCATGCAGACCGGTGTGGTGCAGAACCAGGATGCCTACATGCAGGCCGTGGCCGCGCAGCGCCCGTATTTCTTCGAGCATATCCCGGCGTTGGCCGACCAGTGCATGGACGAATTCTTTGCCCTGACCGGTCGCCGCTACAACCGCGTCGCGACCTATCGCTGCGACGACGCCGACTACGTCATCCTCGGCATGGGCAGCATGGTCGTGCAGGCCGAGGCCGTCGCCGACTGGCTGCGCGAGAACCGCAAGATCAAGGTGGGCGTGGTCAACCTGACCATGTTCCGCCCCTTCCCCGGCGACCTGCTGGGCAAGGTACTCATGGGCAAGAAAGGCGTGGCCGTGCTGGAACGCACCGACCAGCCGCTGTCGGAAGACCTGCCGCTGATGCGCGAAGTGCGCGCCACCCTCACGAAGTGTCTCGAGAATGGCCGCGACAAGTCCTACCCCGAGTATGCCGCCTACGAGAGCGCGAAGGACATGCCGCCGCTGTATTCCGGCTGCTATGGCCTGGGTTCGCGCGACCTGCAACCGGAAGGTCTGGTTGCCGCCGTGGAGAACATGTTGCCGGGCGCGTCGCGCCGCAAGTTCTATTACCTGTCGGTGGATTTCCTGCGCGACGAATCGGCTACGCCGAAACAGGAGATCCAGCAGCAGAAACTGAAAGAGGCCTATCCGAACATCAAGGCGATGGCACTGCGCGGTTCCGAGAACCCCAACCTGTTGCCCAAGGGTGCCATTGCCGTGCGCATGCACTCCATCGGCGGCTGGGGCATGGTGACCACCGGCAAGAACCTGGCGATGACGCTGTTCGAACTGCTGGGCTGGGACATCAAGGCCAACCCGAAATACGGTTCGGAGAAGAAGGGCCAGCCGACCACTTATTACCTGTCGGCCGCGCCGGAACCCATCCGCATCAACTGCGAGTACACCCATGTGGACGCGGTGATGTCGCCGGACCCGCAGGTATTCGGCCACACCAATGCGGTGGAAGGACTGCGCGAGGGCGGCGTGTTCGTCATCCAGAGCAATCTCGGCAGTGCCGAGGCGCTGTGGGAGAGCTTCCCCATGCACATCCAGAAATACATCGTGGACAAGAAGCTGCACGTGTTCTATCTGGACGCGTTCAAGATCGCGCGCGAAGAGTCGAGCAACGTCGATCTGCAACTGCGCATGCAGGGCAACGCCTTCCAGGGTGCGTTCTTCCGCGCTACCGACGTGAAGGAACGCGCCGGCTTGAGCGAAGAGACCCTGTTCGCCGCCATCGAGAAGCAACTCGAAGACAAGTTCGGCAAGAAGGGCAAGCGCATCGTCGAGGACAACCTGCGCGTGGTGCGCCGCGGCTATGAAGAGCTGCATGAGATCGCGCCGGAACTGATGAAGGTGGGCCAGCGCGCCAAGGTTATTGGCAAGCCCGCGCCGGCGATGCCGGTCATGCTCAAGCGCCTGCCGGAGGGCGACGGCGGCGTCTCCGACGTGCATCGTTTCTGGGAACAGACCGGCAGCTTCTACATGAAGGGTCAGGGTTCCGACAACCTGGTCGACCCGTTCATTGGCTTGTCCGTGATCCCCGCCGTGACCGGCGTGTACCGCGACATGACCGGCGTACGTTTCGAACATCCGGAATGGAAGGCCGAGAACTGCACCGCCTGCGGCGAGTGCTACACCGTCTGTCCCGACAGCGCCATCCCCGGCTTGGTAACGACCAGTTCCGACGTGCTCGACACCGCCATCCAGCGCATCGAGACGGGCGGACGCCCGACGCGTTTCCTGCGCAAGTTCAGCCGCGCCATCGACAAGAAACTGCGCGGCGCACTGGATAAGGACGGTCTCGACGTGCGCGCGCTGCTGGCCAACGCCATCACCGAAGCGTTCGCCGAAGATGCGACTCAGGGCGAAGACCGTACCCGGCTGGAAGCTGAGCTGGACCTGCTGCGTACCGAGATCGGCGCCTTCAAGTTCGCCACCACCAAGCCGTACTGGACGCAGAAGGAAAAGAAGGAGAAGGGCGCAGGCGGCCTGTTCTCCATCACCATCAACCCGTACACCTGCAAGGGCTGCGCGCTGTGTGTGGAAGTGTGCGGCGACGACGCGCTGAGCATGGTTACGCAGACGCCGGAAACCATCCAGACGCTGCGCGACGACTGGGGCTTCTGGCTCGACCTGCCGACCACGCCGCCTCAATTCAGCCGCATCGACGACCTCGACGAGAAGGTCGGTGCGCTGGAGACCCTGTTGCTGGACAAGCGCAACTACCTGTCCATGGTCAGCGGCGACGGCGCCTGTCTGGGCTGCGGCGAGAAGTCGACCATCCACCTGTTCACCAGCACCGTCACCGCGCTGATGCAGCCGCGCGTGAAGAAGTTCCTCGCCAAGATCGACAAGCTGATCGTCGACCTGGAGAACCACGTGCGTCTGAAACTCAGTTCCAGCGTCGACCTCACCGACACGCAGGCGCTGATGCAGGCGGTGCAGACCAACAGCGGCCGCGACCTGACGCTGGCCAACCTGTCGGAAAGCATCCTGCAGAAACATCCCGGCCGCCCCATCGATCCGCAATGGCTGCGCCGCGTGAGCCAGATGCTGGAGAAACTCAAGGACCTGCGCTGGCGCTATATGGAAGGCCCGGCCAAGAACGGCCGCGCCGAGATGGGTATCGTCAACTCCACCGGTTGCACCTCGGTGTGGGCATCGACCTACCCGTTCAACCCCTATCCCTTCCCGTGGACCTCGCACTTGTTCCAGGATTCGCCCTCGGTGGCGCTGGGCATCTTCGAAGGCCACATGTGCGCGATGGTGGAAGGCTTCAAGACCGTGCGCCAGGTCGAGATGGAACTCGCGCGCGGCTACGATCCGGAGGAAAGCGATGACTTCTTTGCGCGCCTCAACTGGGAACAACTCACCGACGAGGAATGGCACCTGTGCCCGCCGGTGCTGGCCATGGGCGGCGACGGCGCGATGTTCGACATCGGCTTCCAGAACCTGTCGCGCGCGCTGATGTCGGGCAAGCCGGTCAAGATACTGATCGTGGACACGCAGGTGTATTCCAACACCGGCGGCCAGGCCTGCACCTCCGGCTTCATCGGCCAGGTGGCGGACATGTCGCCCTACGGCGCGAGCCAGCACGGCAAGACAGAGAAGCGCAAAGAGATCAGCGTCATCGGCATGGCGCACCGTACCTCGTTCGTGGCGCAAGTGTCGCAGGCCAACATCACGCACATGCTGGAAAGCTTCATCGACGGCCTCAACACCCGTCGTCCGGCGCTGTTTAACGCGTACGCGGTGTGTCCGCCCGAGCACGGCGTGGGCGACGACAGCGCCGTGGCGCAAAGCAAGATGGCGACCGAGTCGCGCGCCTTCCCGCTGTTCCGCTACAACCCCGACCTGGGCGTGACCTTCTCCGAATGCACCACGCTGGAAGGCAATCCCGCGCTGGATGCCGACTGGCCGAGCTATGACCTCGCTTATGTGGACGAGGCGGGCGAGCAGAAGACGATGAAGATGCCGATGACCTTTGCCGACTTCGCACTCTCCGAAGGCCGCTTCGCCAAGCAGTTCAAGAAGGCGCCGCCCGAGACCTGGAACGACGAGCAGGTGTTGCTGGGCGATTTCCTCAAACTGTCCGAAGACGAGCGCGAGGGCAAGTTCCCGTTCATCTGGGCGGTGGACAAGAAACGGCGCCTGATCCGCGTGCTGACCTCGGTGGAGATGGTGCGTTCGTGCGAGGAGCGCCTGCAGTTCTGGCACCAGCTGAAGGATGTCGCCAGCGCCGGCGGCGCACCGGTCGACGAGACCGCCATCGCCAACCGCGTGCGCCAGGAGCTGATCCAGCAACTGTCTTCCGGCATCAGCGGCGGCGTTGCGGTGCAGGCGTCCGCAGTTGCTGCACCCGCAGGGGCTGCCGAGGGCTACGAGAAAGTGTGGATCGACACGCCGGAATGCACGGCATGCGACGAGTGCATGAACATCAACGGCAAGATCTTCGGTTACAACGACCAGAAGAAGGCGGTGGTGCTGAACCCGACTGCCGGCACCTTCCTCGATATCGTCAAGGCGGCCGAAAAATGCACGGCGGGCATCATCCATCCCGGCACGCCCTGGAACGCGAGCGAGCCGAACCTGGAAAAACTGAAGGTACGCGCAGCCAAGTTCAACTGATGAAAGCCGAAGTGAAGCTCGACGATCTGCCGCTACAGGACGGGGAAGGACGCAAGCCGTCCGCTGCCCCCGCCCGCAGGGAACGCGCCGCGCATGCGGGGCGACGGTCCCTGCTGTTCCGGCTCGCCTCGCTGTTCCGCAGCAAGGGCACCTTCGCGCACGGCATCCATCCGGCTTACCACAAGGAGACCGGCAGCCTGCCGATCCGTCGCCTGCCGTTCGCTTCGCACCTGGTCGTGCCGCTGGCGCAGCATATCGGCAAGCCGGCGCTGTGCTGCGTGAATGTGGGGCAGGAAGTGTCGCGCGGCGAAGTTATCGCCACGGCGGACGGCCGCATCTCGCTGCCGGTGCATGCACCGGCCACCGGCGTGGTGGAAGCCATCGGGCTGATGCCTGCCGCCAGCGGCAAGATGGAGGAGTGCATCACCCTCCGCGTGTACCAGGCCGACGGCCAGGAGGTGCGCGTACGCAAGCCGCGCGATGTCGATGCGATGAACCGCCAGGAACTGCTGGCCGCGATCCAGCACACCGGTCTCTGCGGCTTGGGCGGGGCGACCTTTCCCGCCCACGTCAAACTTGATGTGCCCGCAGAGATGGGGATAGACACGCTGGTGGTGAACGGCGCGGAATGCGAACCCTTCCTCACCTGCGACCACCGCATCATGGTGGAGCGCACGCAGGACCTCATGCGCGGCATCCGTTACGCGATGCGTGCCAGCGGCGCGCCGCGCGCCATCATCGGCATCGAGGACAACAAACCCGACGCCATCGCCGCGATTGCGGCCGCGCTGCCGGACGACGGCAGCATCAGCGTGCAGGCGCTGGAGACCAAATACCCGCAGGGCGCGGAAGACACGCTTATCTATGCCCTGCTCGGGCGCGAGATCCCGGCAGGGCAGCGTCCTGCCGCCGTCGGCGCACTGGTCAACAACGTGATGACGCTGGCCTATCTGGGCCGCCTGCTGCCCGCGGGCGAAGGCCTGGTCGAACGCGTGCTGACCGTGGCAGGCCCGGCGGTCGAGAGTCCCGGCAACTACATCGTGCCCATCGGCACACCGCTGCGTTTCCTGCTGGAGCAGGTAGGTGCCACGAGCAGCGCGAAAGAGATCATCCTCGGCGGGCCGATGATGGGCATGACCGTCTCCTCGCTCGATGTGCCGGTGACCAAGGGCACCTCCGGCGTGCTCGCTTTCGCCGCTGCGGCCACGGCGGGCGAGGCACCGCGCGTCTATCCCTGCATCGGCTGCGGCGAGTGCGTCAAGGTCTGCCCGCGCTTCCTCAATCCGGCACAGCTCGGCCTGCTGTCGGGCAAGCGCGAATATGTCGAGATGGCCGCTCAGTTCAACCTCGACCGCTGCTTCGAGTGCGGCTGCTGCAGCTATGTCTGTCCCTCGCACATCCCGCTGGTGCAGCAGTTCCGCGTCGCCAAGGCATACAACAGGAAGAACCCGGTCACATGAGCATGGAACTCCGTACTTCTCCACATTTAGTCAGCGACCGTAGCGTCGAACGCATCATGAAGCATGTGGTGCTGTCGCTGCTGCCGGTGTGCGCCTTCTCGGTCTGGCAATACGGCCTGTCCGCACTGGCGCTGTTGCTGGCCGTCACCGCGACCTGCCTCGCCACCGAGCGCCTGTTCAACCGCGCCGCCGACCAACCCAGCACTCTGGGTGACTGGAGTGCGACCATCACCGGCGTGCTGCTGGCGCTGACACTGCCGCCCGCCTTTCCGCTGTGGATGGGCGCGGTGGCCGGATTCGTCGCGATAGCGATCGGCAAGGTGCTGTTCGGCGGCCTCGGCTGCAATGTGTTCAACCCGGCGCTGATCGGCCGCGCCTTCGTGCAGGCCTCTTTCCCGGCCGCCATCACCACCTGGGTGCCTGCGTTCTCGGCGCAGCGTTTCACCGAATTCGCGCCGACCACCTTCACTGTACCGCTGATGATCCCGCCCGATGTCGCCGACTGGGTCAAGCAGCAGGCCGTGGATGCATTCACCGGCGCGACGCCGCTGGCACGCTGGAAATTCGAGAACGTCACCGCTTCGGCCTGGGATTTCCTGAGCGGCGCGGTGACGGCGTCCGCGGGCGAGACCTCGGCCATCCTGATCCTGGCGGGCGGCATCTATCTCGCCGCGCGCAAGTTCATGGACTGGCGCATCACGGTCGCGGTGCTGGGTTCCGCCGCGCTCACCGCATGGCTGTTCCAGATGGTTGACCCGAGTCATTACCCGTCGCCGACCTTCGTGCTGCTGTCCGGCGGCCTGATGCTGGGTGCGGTGTTCATGGCGACCGACATGGCGACCTCGCCGGTGACGCCGCTGGGCGTGTGGATATACGGCGCGGTGATCGGCGTGGTGACGGTGATGATCCGGTACTTCGGCGGACTCACGGAAGGCGTGATGTACGCCATCCTGTTCGCCAATGCGATGGCGCCGCTCATCGACAAATACACCCAGCCGCGCGTGTTCGGCGCGCGGCAGCAAGGGAAGAAACAATGAACGAGCCTGTTCCAGTCCATACCACCCCGAGCGGGAAGATGATCGCCACCATGGTGCTGGTCGCCAGCATCTGCGGCGTGCTCATCGTCGGCGCCTTCGAAGGCACCGCGGATGCCATCGCCGAGAACAAGCGCATCCTGCTCGAACGTGCCGTGTTCAAGGTGCTGCCGGGCGCTGCCAGCGTGCGCGAGTACGCCGCGACCGCCACCGGCGTGCAGATGCTGGCGGCGGGTGCCGCGCTGCCGGAAGGCGGCATCAAATTCTATGCGGCCTACGACAAGGCGGGTGCGCTCAAGGGCATCGCCGCCGAAGCCGCGGGCAAGGGTTACGCCGATACGGTGCGCGTGCTGTACGGCTACGACGCTGAGCGCCAGGTCATCATCGGCATCGGCCTGGTGTTCTCGCGCGAGACGCCCGGCATCGGCGACAAGATCGTCACCGACCAGGCCTTTTTGCAGAATTTCGTGGCGCTGGACGTGCGCCTGAACGAAGAGATGTCCGCGCTGGCCAATGCGGTGAAGGTGGTCAAACACGGTACCAAGCAGAATGCCTGGGAGATCGACGCCATCGCCGGGGCCACCATCACTTCCAAAGCGGTCGGACGCGGCATCAACGAGAGCGCGCAGAAACTGTTGCCGAAACTGGTTCCGCATATCGGAGAATTGAGATCATGAGCCTGCCGAACAAAAACGACGAGGGCATCACCTTCGACACCTTCATGGAAGGCGTGTGGCGCCAGAACCCGGTGTTCGTGATGGTGCTGGGCATGTGCCCGGTCATGGCGGTCACCGTTTCCGCCATCAACGGCATCTCGATGGGCATCGCCACCACCTTCGTGCTGGTCAGTTCCTGCCTGCTGGTGTCGCTGATCCGCCATCTGGTGCCGAAGGAAGTGCGCATCGCCACCTACATCGTGATCATCGCCACCTTTGTGACGCTGGTCGATTATTTCATCCAGGCCCTGAGTCTGGCGCTGTACGAGGCATTGGGCGCCTTCATCCAGCTCATCGTGGTGAACTGCATCATCCTCGGCCGCGCCGAAGCGCATGCTTCCAAGAACCCGCCGCTCAAGGCGGTGGTCAATGCGCTGGGCATGGGCGTGGGTTTCACCATCGGCCTGTTCGCGCTGGGCGGCGTGCGCGAGATCCTCGGCGCGGGCAAGCTGTTCGGCGTCACACTGTTCGGCGACCAGTTCCAGCCCTGGGTGGTGATGGTGCTGCCGCCGGGCGGTTTCTTCGTGCTGGGCGGCTGGCTGCTGTTGTTCGCACTGTTCCGCGGCAAACCGGCGACGGAAGGAGGGCACACCCATGGATGAGCCGTTGAGCCTGATCTTCATCAGCACCCTGCTGGCGAACAACTTCGTGCTGGCGATGTTCCTTGGTCTGTGCCCCTTTCTCGGCGTGTCGGGGCGTTTGAACACTGCCTTCCCGATGGGTCTGGCGACCATGTTCGTGATGCTGGTGGCATCGCTGTGCGCCTATGGATTGAACCTGCTGCTGGACTATTTCCACCTCGAGTTCCTGCGCCTGATCTCCTACATCGTGGTGATCGCCTCGTCGGTGCAACTGGTCGAGATGGTGCTGAAAAAATTCAGTCCGGCGCTGTTCCGCGCGCTGGGGATCTTCCTGCCGTTGATCACCACCAACTGCGCGATCCTGGCGGTGGCGCTGTTCCAGACCGCGCGCGACTACAGTTTCGCCCAGTCGCTGGTGTTCGCACTCGGCGCCGGCGGTGGCTTCATGCTGGCGCTGGTGCTGATGGCAAGCTTGCGCGAACGCCTGCAACTGGCCAACGTGCCGACGCTGGTGCAGGGCACCGCCTTGTCGCTGATCCTGGCCGGCCTGCTGTCGCTGACCTTCATGGGCTTCGCCGGCATGGGGAGCCTGGAATGATCTATCTGAAGACCGTGCTGATCGTGTTCGGCCTGCTCGCGGGCTGGCTGGCCGTCCGCGCAGTCGCGCGCTGGTATGCGGCGCGCCATCCCGAGTTCGGCGAGTTGCGCGAAGAGGGAGAGGGTTGCGGTTGCGGCAACCACAAGTGTGGCACCGACCAGTGCAAGCGCGAGTCGCATTGAGCATTTTGTAGGTGCGAATTTATTCGCACAAGCAAAGGAAAATGTGCGAATAAATTCGCACCTACAGTAACAACGCAGTTCAACTTAACAGGAGAAAGTCATGCAAGCGTACGTCATTCCATTCCAGTCTCTGGGGCTCGCCGACATCCCGGAGGTGGGCGGAAAGAACGCATCGCTGGGCGAGATGATTTCCAACCTGAGTTCGTCCGGCGTCCATGTGCCCGGCGGTTTCGCCACCACGGCGCAGGCCTACCGCGATTTTCTCGCGCATGAGGGGCTGGACAAGCGCATCGAACAGGCACTGTCAAAACTGGATGTGGAAGATGTCTCCGCACTGGCCGAAGCCGGGCGCAAGATTCGCGGCTGGATCGTCGAAGCGCCGCTGCCCAAGCGCCTGGAAGAAGAGATTCGCAGCCATTACGCAAAACTCTCCGCCGAAGGCGAGGGCAGCTTTGCCGTGCGTTCCTCGGCCACGGCGGAGGATTTGCCGGACGCTTCCTTTGCCGGACAGCAGGAGACCTTCCTCAACATCCACGGCATCGACAACATCCTGCACGCGATCCGCGAAGTGTTCGCCTCGCTCTACAACGACCGTGCCATCTCCTATCGCGTACACAAGGACTTCACCCACGCCGATGTGGCGCTGTCCGCCGGTGTGCAGCGCATGGTGCGCTCCGACCTGGGCGCCTCCGGCGTGATGTTCACGCTCGACACCGAATCCGGTTTCCGCGATGCGGTGTTCATCACTTCTTCCTGGGGTTTGGGGGAGATGGTGGTGCAGGGCGCGGTGAATCCCGACGAGTTCTACGTGCACAAGCCGCAATTGCAGGCCGGGTTCCCCGCCGTCATCCGCCGCGCGCTCGGTTCCAAGCAGCAGCGCATGGTGTTCGACGCGCAGCGTTCCGCCGGGCGCTCATGCCGCATCGAGCCAGTACCGGCCGCTGACCAGCAGCGTTTCTCGCTCAGCGACGAGGATGTGCTGCAACTGGCGCGTTACGCCGTCTCCATCGAGCAGCACTACGGTCGCCCGATGGATATCGAGTGGGGCAAGGATGGCATCGACGGCAAGCTCTACATCCTGCAGGCGCGTCCCGAGACGGTTAAATCGAACGCGGGCAGCGGCGGCACGGAGAAATTCCGCCTGCACCAGCGCGGCACCGTGCTGGTCGAAGGCCGTGCCATCGGGCAGAAGATCGGCAAGGGCCGCGTGCGCATCGTTGAAAGCACTGCCGAGATGGACAAGGTGCAGGCAGGCGACGTGCTTGTCACCGACATGACCGACCCGAACTGGGAGCCGGTGATGAAAAAAGCTTCCGCCATTGTCACCAACCGCGGCGGCCGCACCTGCCACGCCGCCATCATCGCACGCGAGTTGGGCATCCCCGCCATCGTCGGCTGCGGCGATGCCACCAGCGCGTTGCAGGACGGCGAGACCGTCACCGCTTCCTGCGCCGAGGGTGATACCGGTTATGTCTATCACGGCGATCTGCCGTTCGAGGTGGCGGTGCACAGCGAGGAAGAACTGCCACCCATCCCGGTCAAACTCATGCTCAACGTGGGCAATCCCACGCTGGCCTTCGAGTTCGCGCAACTGCCGTCGGCGGGCGTCGGCCTGGCGCGGCTGGAATTCATCATCAACAACCTGATCGGCATCCACCCGCGCGCAGTGCTGGAGCACGACAAGCTGCCGAAGACATTGCATGAAGCCGTGCTGCAACGCGCCGCCGGTTATGCCAGTCCGGAAGCGTTTTACGTCGAGAAGATCACCGAAGGCGTGTCCACGCTGGCGGCCGCGTTCTGGCCCAAGCCGGTGATCGTGCGCATGTCCGACTTCAAGTCGAACGAGTACCGCAAGCTGCTGGGCGGCGACATCTACGAGCCGCTGGAAGAGAACCCGATGATCGGTTTCCGCGGTGCGGGTCGTTATGTCGCGGCGAACTTCAGCGAATGTTTCGAGCTGGAATGCCGCGCCATGAAGCGCGTGCGCGAGCAGCTCGGTTACACCAATGTCGAGCTGATGATCCCCTTCGTGCGCACCGTGAAAGAAGCGCAGGAAGTCGTCGCCACGCTGGCGAAGCACGGCCTCAAGCGCGGCGAGAATGGCCTGCGCCTCATCATGATGTGCGAGATCCCATCCAACGCGCTGCTTGCGGAAGAGTTCCTGCAACACTTCGACGGCTTCTCCATCGGCTCCAACGACCTGACGCAACTGACATTGGGACTGGACCGCGATTCCAGCCTTGTGGCGGACCGTTTCGACGAGCGCGATGCGGCGGTGAAGTCCTTGCTGAAGATGGCGATCACCACCTGCAACCGTTTGAACAAATATGTCGGCATCTGCGGACAGGGTCCTTCCGACCACTTTGATTTCGCCGAGTGGCTGGTCGAGACCGGGATTCAGACCATGTCGCTGAACCCCGACACGGTTGTAGAAACATGGCGCAAGCTGGCCAATAAAGGAATTGCCGGGAAGTAATTCTTGGCGACCACGGCAGCCGGATCGAGATGAGTCCGACTGCCGCAATCTCCAACCGGACACGCAACGTGCCCGGGATCATCAGTAAGCGTTTTCCAGCCCCTCCCCCATCCCACTCTCCCCTTTTGGGGGGAGGGGTCTTTTTTGATCATTTATAAAACTTTGATCATTAGAAAATCGCGACTGCATTATTAGATTATCAGAATACTTGAAATTAATGCGTGCAATGTGGGCTTTAGACCATGTTTTTAATATGGTAAAGCGGTGACTTATCTGGTTTTCGCCCGTTCAGGCATCGCCTCATTCCCGAATTTTCCTAGCGCAATTTGATTGCATTGCTGTGACACCGGCACACTGCTGTAGCGCTGGAGACACAGTTGCGTGAATTTTTTGTTACCCGGCAGGTTTTGGAAATTTCCGCGACAGAATCCGCGCCGAATTCTCGTTTGAGGGAATTTGCCTGAATGCGCTGGCGGCGCTGGCTGCCGGTGAAACCAACCTGAATAGGAGCAATCAAGATGCAAAAGAAACTCATCGCATTGGCTGTGGCCGCTGCATTTTCCGCCCCGGCATTTGCCGATAACGCCAACTTCACCTTCTACGGTACCGCAGACCTGTCCTATGACATGGTCAATACCGGCACCGCCGCGAACGGCACCAAGGGCACCACCAAGCGCGTGGTTTCCAGCAACGTGTCCAAGTTCGGCTTCAAGGGTGCCGAGGATCTGGGGGGCGGTCTGGCTGCCGTGTGGCAGATTGAGCAGCAGATCAACATCGACGACGCCGCCAAGAATACCTTCGCCAGCCGCAATACCTTCGCCGGCCTGAAGGGCGACTTCGGCACCGTGCTGCTGGGTATCCATGACACTCCCTACAAGCTCACCACCCGCAAGCTGGACGTGTTCGGCGACAGCATCGCCGATAACCGCGCACTGCTGGGTGGCATTACCGGCACCTCGGCAGCTGCCGCTTTCGACGGTCGCCAGAACAACGTGCTGGCCTATATCAGCCCGGCCATGAGCGGACTGACTGCTGCCATCGCCGCAGTCAACCTGACAGAAGGTAACAAGCTGGACACCGACGAGTCGGGTAGCGCCCTGAGTCTGGGCCTCATGTACAGTGCCGCACCGTTCTACGCTGGCCTGGGCTATGAGAAGCATTCCCTGGACCATGTGGCCGTGGGTGCCAGCGAAAAAGCGACCAAGGTCGGCTTCGGCTTCAGCCAGGACATGTTCTCGGTCGGCGCGGTGATCGAGAAGACCACCGACAACCTCGCTGCAGCGCAGGAGAACAAGTACGGCCACTCTGCCGTTTACCTCTCCGGCAAGATGAAGGTGGGTAGCGGTGCGGTCAAGCTGGCTTACGCGAAGGCTGGCGAGATCGGTTCTGGCGCTGCCAAGGTTGCCAACAGCGGTGCCTCGATGCTGTCCGTCGGTTACGACCACAAGATGAGCAAGCAGACCACGCTGTATGCACTGTACTCCAAGCTCAGCAACGACGATGCTGCCGCGTACAAATTCACGCAGAACTCCGGCGCGAGCAGCACACTGGCAGGTACCGGTGCTTCTCCGTCTGTTGTCTCCCTGGGCATGAAGCACACCTTCTAAGCTGCAGCCACACCGCAGTCGGGAAGTTCAAACGGACACCTTCGGGTGTCCGTTTTTCATTTGACAGCCGGCATCCGATTGCCTATACATGCACTCATGGCAAACAGGAGAACACCATGCTGAATCTGGACAGGCTGATCATCGAATTCGACAAGGGCTTGCGCACGCTTCTGGCCAAAGCGCCGACCGCGCGTCCCTATCCCGACGCCGACATCCCCGATGCGGCGATGAGCGAGGCGGAGAAGAAACATGCGGCTGCGCTGATGCGCATCAACCATACCGGCGAGATCTGCGCGCAGGCCCTGTATCAGGGGCAGGCGCTGACCGCCAAGGATCCGGCGGTGGAAGCAAAACTGAATCACGCCGCGTGGGAAGAGACCGAACACCTGGCCTGGACATCGCACCGCGTGTACGAGCTGGGTGGGCGGCTGAGCCTGCTCAACCCGATCTGGTACACCAGTTCGCTGGCGCTGGGCGCGCTGGCAGGTGCCCTGGGCGACAAGTGGAACCTGGGATTTCTGGCCGAGACCGAGCGCCAGGTGGGCTCGCACCTGCAACATCACCTCGATACCTTGCCGCAACAGGATGCGAAAAGCCGCGCCATCGCGCAGCAGATGTATGTGGACGAGGTCGGACACTCCGATATGGCGGTGGAGCTGGGCGCGGCGGAATTGCCGTTGCCGGTGAAGCTGGCGATGAGGGGGATGTCGAAGGTGATGACGAAGACGGTTTATTGGGTCTGATCGTCCCGGCGATAGATTTGTAGGTCGGGTTTCAACCCGACGCCGTTTGTCGGACTGAAGTCCGACCCACAGGGGAATATGGCGTCCTAAACTTCCACGATCTCGAAATCGTGCGTCACCTCGGCCACCTTCCCCAGCATGATCGAAGCCGAACAGTATTTCTCGGCGGAAAGATGCACGGCGCGGTCGACCTGTTCGCGCTTGAGGCTCTTGCCGGTGATGACGAAGTGCAGGTGGATTTTGGTGAAGATCTTGGGGTCGGTATCGGCCCGTTCGGACTGAATGTCCACCACGCAGTCGGTGATCTGCTGGCGCCCCTTTTTCAGGATGGTCACCACGTCGTAGGCGGTGCAGGCGCCGGTGCCGAGCAACAGCATCTCCATCGGTCGCGGGCCGAGGTTGCGGCCGCCGCCGGCGGGCGGACCGTCCATCAGCACGGCATGGCCGCTTTCCGTTTCGCCCAGGAACGAGACTTCCTCAACCCATTTGATGCGAGCTTTCATGTGCTGTCTCCCAAGTAGGCCGTCTCGCTACCTTTTTGTCGGGGATGACGGCGGTCATGATTTTATCCGATACCAGACTATCCCGATCAACTCGTGCATGAATATTCTGCTGTTGCGCAGTGCAGAGGGATTCGGCATGAAAGTCAGCAGATCGATCCTGTAGCGCGTGGTGTAGGCGGTGGGTACCGGGATGACCTTGAATCCCGCCTTCTCAAAGACTGACAACGCGCGCGGCATGTGCCAGGCGTGGGTGACCAGATAGATGCGGTCGATTCCCACCGATTTGAGCGTCTCCCGGCTCAGACGGGCATTCTCCAGCGTGTTGTTCGACCCGTCCTCCGTCCATCGCACCGTCACGTTGAATTCCTGCTCCAGCACCCGTTTCATCTGCGCCGCCTCGGATTCATCGTTGCCGAGGGGCTTGCCGCCTGTGACCAGGATCAGCTTCCCGGTCTCGCGCTGCAGCCGGGCGCCGAAGCGCAAGCGTTCCAGTGTGTAGCTGCCCACGGTATCGCCGCCATATTCCGGCGCGTGGAAATAGGTGCCACCGCCCAGCACGACAATGGCATCGGCCTGTTGCACTTTCGTGTCGATGGCATGCGGCTCGCCCTCGATGGCATGCATCAGGGCATCGGCAACGAATGGGGTGGACAGCAGCCACAGCAACGCAACAGAAGAAGTGAGCAGCACCCGCGCGAGCAGCGGGCGTTTGTGCCACAGCCACAAGCCCAATGCGGCAAGCAGCAGCAGGTTGAGCGGGGGTAATAAAAATGCGGCGATAAAGTTGGTCAAGAACCAGGTCATGGCAGGCATCCGGAATTAGTGCGTCGCATTATCGCAGAACGCGCTGTCACAAATGAATCATCGGGTTGTCATCATGGCTTCGCATGGTGCGGCGAAACTGCGCGGCATGGAAAAGGCATTGAGACACTGGCGCTGGTTGTTCCCGCTGCTGCTGTTCAGCGGCGATGCGCTTGCCTGGGGCTTGTACACCCATGTCTATTTCGCCCAGTTGCTGTTGTGGGCGGTTCCGCTCACCGATCCGCGCTTCCGCAAGGCTGTCATCGCTTATCCCAAACTGGTGCTGGCCGGCGCCTGCCTGCCCGATCTCGCGCTGCTGAGCGAGCGCCCTTGGGGCGAGCCATTCTCCACCACGCACCAGTGGCAGCGCGCGCGCAAGCTGCTGGACGATGCCAGGAGCGACGAGGAATACGCGCTGTCGCTGGGCTTCGTCAGCCACCTGCTGGTGGATGTGATCGCGCACAACCACTTCGTCCCCGCGCACGAAAAGATGTGGGGCAATGTGCCCGTGCTTACGCATGCGGCCTGCGAGTGGGCGATGGATATGCATATCCGCAAGCAGCTGTTTGCCCAGCCCGGTGAGTTGATGGATGCACATCGCAAGGAACTGGCGGACTATGTCGCGCAGCATTTCGATTGTCCACAGCCCATAGCAAAACGCGGCGTGGGTATGCTGGCCGGGGCGGAGAATCTGTTGCGCTTCAGTTGCCTGTCAGAGCTGAGCTATCGCGTGGCGGGCGCGCTCGATGGTCACATGCAGCGCCGCTTCAATTATTACCTGAGCGAGACCAGCGCGCGCCTGGTCCATATCGACCGCATCCTGTCCGGCGAGGAGCCGGTGTGGGATGCCAATCCCGATGCCGACGATCCGCAGGTGCGGCGGCGCATCGAGCTGGTCACCCCGCTGCAGTTGCGGCACCGCATCCCGCTACCGCAGGATGTGTTCAGTATTCAGTCGGTAGTCGCTAGACGTTAGTCGTTAGTTGGCGGACAACACCAAGCTGCAACATTTCAATTCAGTCGCAATTAGAGCAGCAGTGAAATTCCCGCGATCGCCGCTCCCAGCGCCGCACCCGCCAGCACATCGCTGGGATAGTGCAACCCGAGGATAGGACGCGAAAGTCCGACCAGCGTCGCGAATGGGACCACCAGCCAGAACAGGCCGGGGTAGTAGGCCAGCACGACGATGCTGAATGCGGCTGCGTGCATGGTGTGGCCGGAGGGGAAGCTGAACTGGTCCAGCGTCTTACCCACGCATTTGATAGCGGGGTAGACGTTGAACGGGCGCGGACGCAGCGTTTTGCCCTTGATGAATTTGTACAGCAGGGTGCCGAGCAGGCCAACGGCGATCATGTGCAGCACGGCGGGCAGGGCGGCGGCGCCATCCTCCAGCAGCAGTACGATCATCAGGGTGTACCAGAACACGCCGTCGCCGAGGCGGCTGGCGAAACGGAACAGGTTGCGCACCGTGAAGCTGCGGCTCTGCCGGTTGCAGAACGCGCACAGCTCAGCGTCCCAGGTCTTAATCTGCTGCAGCTGCAAGTTCAGGTTGGCCATGTTTGACTCCCTGTGCACGTACGGTGTCATACAACACCGTTTCCATCTGACCCATGATGTGCTCCCAGGTCAGCGATTCCACCGTCTCGCGTGCTGCGACGCGGATGCGTTGCACGCGTTCCATATCGGAGATCAGCCCGCGCGCTTGCGCGACGAAGGCATCGGTGTCGGCGAACGGCGCCAGCAGGCCGTTCACGTCGTGGCGGATATGCTGCTGCGCGGCGGCATAGTCATAGGCGACCGTCGCCAGCCCGCTGGCCATCGCCTCGACGGTGACGTTGCCGTAGGTCTCTGTGAGGCTGGGGTAGAGGAAGATGTCGCCCGAGGCATAGTGCTGCGCCAGCGGCTCGCCGGTCTGCATGCCGGCGAAGATCACATGCGGATGCTGCTTCTCCAGCTCGGCGCGCGCGGGGCCGTCGCCCACAACCACCATCCGCGCCAGCGGGTTGACCTTGCGCATCTGCTCAAAGGCCTGGATGACCACATTCAGGTTCTTTTCCGGCGCGATGCGGCTCACCAGCATCACCACCGGCGTATCCTCGCCCGCGTTCCAGGAAGCGCGCAGTTCACTGTTGCGCTTGGCGGGATGGAACAGTTCCGCATCCACACCGCGAGAGACCACCAGCACGTTTTTGTAGCCCTCGAACTCCAGTTGCTGCTGCAGCGAAGCGGTGGGCACCAGCGTGCAAGCCGCCTTGTTGTGGAAATGGCGCAGATAGGCGGCGATGGGCTTCTTCAGCAGGCCGATGCCGTAGTGCTGCGAATAATTGTGGAAGTTGGTGTGGAAGTCCGTGCTCACCGGGATGCCCAGTTTGTGCGCGGCGGACAGCGCCGACCAGCCCAGCGGGCCTTCGGTGGCGATGTGCACGATATCGGGACGCTGCTGTTTCCACAGCTTAGTCAGCAGGCCCTTGGCGGGCAGTCCGGACTTCAGTTCGGGGTAACCGGGGATGGGCATACCGGAGACCAGCGTCTCCTGGTAGCTCTCTTCCTTCGCCGCCTCATCCTGCTTGCTCTGGCGCGGCCGCACCATGTGGATGCGGTGCCCGCGCCGGAGCAGGCCGTGCACCATGCGGCCGATGGTGATGGCGACGCCGTTCACCTCCGGGATATAGGTTTCGGTGACCAGTGCGATGTTCAGCGGCCGGAACGTATCGGGTATGTAGTCTGGTGTATTCATGTCGTGCATCCTGCCGCCGCAATATGAATATTTGATTAAAGTTAATTGAATAGATATTGACAGTCCGCAATCTATGTATCTAATTGTAATTAAACGGTAATGTGTTGCGGTTAAACTAATCCCGCCTATCTACGCTCTGAATACAACTTTCAAATGCATCAAGCACTACTCCCCAAGAGCCGCATAACCGAACGGGTTATTCCCGCGCTGAAGGAATTGCGTGCCGAGGCGATCGCCCTGGAACGTGAGTTCGAAAACGAGATCGATCATGTCCCTCCCGGATACCGGGCGAGCGCGGGCAATCTGCTTCATTATCTGGCACTGCGGCAGAGCGATATTCGCGCTCTGCAGCAGGATCTCGCGCTGTTGGGGCTCAGCCGGTTGGGCAGGTCGGAGGCGCATGCCTTGAGCAGCATCGATGCCGTGCTGGAGGCGGCTTGCGCACTGGCCGGACTGTCGCGCGCAACCAGGGACCGGCCGAACTCGGTCGACATCAAGACCGGCGAAACCTATTTGAACGAACATGCAAGGAAGCTGCTGGGTGAGCCGTGTCAGAAACATGGCACGCGCATCATGGTGACCATGCCCGGCGAGGCGGCACATGATGCCGGCCTGGTGCGTGATCTGGTGGAAGCCGGAATGAACGTCATGCGGATCAATTGTGCGCACGATGATGCCCAGGCATGGCTGGCGATGATAGGCCACTTGCGTGCGGCGGAACGCGAGTCGAACAGGAGATGCAAGGTGCTGGCGGATATGGCGGGGCCGAAACTGCGGACCGGCAGCATCCGCGCTGTCGACCGACTAATCGAGATCAAGGTCAAGCGCGATTTCCGCGGGAACATCAATGAGCCGACTGCGGTATGGCTGACACCGCGCGAAGATTCGCAGACGCCCGCGTTCCCGGTGAAAGCGACATTGCCCACTGACAGGGAGGTACTCGCGGCGGCACAGGAGGGCGACAAGCTTATCGCGGAGGACTCCCGCGGCGTGACCCGCGTCCTGACACTGGCGACGCGCAATGGCGATTCCTGGCTGGCGCATTGCCATCAGCACGCCTATATCGCGGAGGGGGCGTGGTGCGGTCTTTATCGCAACGACGAGATGATCGCGCAGGATCGCATTTCGCCCATTCCCGAGGTGTTCCAACCCATCCTGCTGCATGTCGGTGATGAACTGCGGGTCACCCGCAGTACCGAGTTGGGCTCGCCTGCGGTATTCAAGGGCGGGCAACTACTGCACCCGGCATCTATCCCCTGCACGCTCGACGAGGTGTTCGAATCGGCACAGGCGGGGCAGCCGATCTGGTTCGATGACGGCAAGATAGGCGGGACTATCCGTGCCAACGAAGGCGACCATCTCCGGGTGGAGATCACCCAGGCATCGCCGCAAGGCAGCAAACTCGCGCCGGAGAAGGGCATCAATCTGCCGCAGACGGATATGGACATTCCCGCGCTGACGAAATGCGATATCACCAACCTGACAGTGCTGGCACCGCATATCGATCTGGTGGGTCTCTCGTTCGTGCGCAGTTCGCAGGATGTAACGGCACTGCATCAGCTGCTGGATGCGCGTGGGCACCATCATCTAGGCACGATACTCAAGATTGAGACCGCACAGGCGTTCGAAGATCTGCCGATGATTCTGCTGACGAGTATGCGCCGCCCGCCGGTCGGCGTAATGGTGGCGCGCGGCGATCTCGCGGTAGAAGTGGGTTTCGAAAGATTGGCCGAGGTTCAGGAAGAGATACTCTGGATGTGTGAAGCGGCCCACATCCCGGTCATCTGGGCGACACAGGTACTGGAGAGCATGGCCAAGAGCGGCATGCCATCACGCGCCGAAGTCTCCGATGCCGCGCTGTCGATACGCGCCGAATGCGTCATGCTCAACAAGGGGCCGTACATTGTAGAAACGCTGCGCTTTCTTGGCGGAGTGCTTGATCGGATGAGCGGCCATCAGGTCAAGCGTCGTCCGACGATGCGGCGCTTGTCCATATCGCAGTTGCCGAACCGGGAGCAATGAATCGCCTTGTTTTGCAGCTAATGACGTTCACAAGAAGCCATATATCCTGAAAGCACTGGATTGTCAGGACGACAACATGAGGCGCATGGCGGCCCGCCAGGACAAGAAGAGGTTTAGCGCATGAGTTGAAAATGGCCAGCACCTTCGATCTGATGCAGGGCTGAGCGGGCGGGTGACTTGCTGCTGACCTCAGGATTGTTGATCGGTCTTGCGCCGTTTCTGTTTTTTTTCGATCTTATTGTTCAATTCCTGCATATTTCTGCGCCATTCTTCCAGTTGTTCGTCTTCCAGTTCAAGCTGGATCGCCAGTGCCTGTTCACGTGTCAGTTTCTCATTTTGAAGGCGGCCTGGAAGTTTGCCGATCATTCTGGAAAGCAGGCGTTCTGCTTCGTCTTCGGACAGCTCGCGGGCTTTGGCTTCGTACTCGGGTTTGCTCATCTTGCTCATTTTGGCATTCCTTTCATTCAACTCAGCAGGACCAGTCCCCACACTACTACCACATTAACCAGACTCACCAGCACCGCCGAACTGCCAATGTCCTTGGCGCGCTTGGCGAGGTCGTGGTTCTCCAGCGAGATGCGGTCCACAGTGGCCTCGATGGCGGAGTTGATCAGTTCGATCATGATCACCAGCAGCACGCTGCCAATCATCAGCGCTTTGCCGATAAAGCCCACAGGCAGCCATAGCGCCAGCGGGATGAGGATGATGGCGAGCAGCACTTCCTGGCGGAAGGCATCCTCGTGCTTGTAGGCGGCGCGGAACCCGGCCAGCGAGTAGCCGAAGGCGTTCCATAGCCGGATCAGGCCGGTCTTGCCTTTGTAGGGACTTTCCACATTCACTCCTGTTGTTGACATCAGCACTGTACCAAAAAAATGCGCACCGGGAGGTGCGCGAGTAGAGGAGTAAAGCAAACGGTCGTGTCTTAGGTCGCTTGGCGCATAAAATGTTTTGCATAGCGCGCGTTCAGTCGCGACACCGGCAACAGGATGAACAGGTCGGCGCAATTGAAGTCCGGGTCCCAAGCCGGTTCGCTGGCGACATAGGCGCCGAGGCGCAGGTAGCCCTTGATCAGCGGCGGGACGATGACTTCCAGATTCTGGTTCAACGATTCCAGCGGTAGCGGGCAGTGCGGGAACACGCGGTATTCAGCGGGTGCGGCATGCAGTTTGTGGATCTTGTTGTACACGCTGGCGGCGTAGTGGCCGCCGTCACCCATGCTGATGCTGGCGCAGCCGATCAGGTATTCGTGGTTGTGGCGGGTGATGTAGTCGGCCAGTCCGCTCCACAGTTGCGTGATGGTGGCGCCGTCGCGGTAATCCGGGTGCACGCAGGAACGGCCGACCTCGACCATGCGGTCGCGCAGATGATGCAGGCGCGACAGGTCGAACTCGGTTTCGGAGTAATAGCCGCCGGCGATATAGGCCTGCTCAGGCGGCAGGATGCGGTAGGTGCCGACCACTTTTTCATTGCTGTGGTCGCGCACCAGCAGGTGGTCGCAGAACTCGTCGAAGCGGTCGATGTCCAGTCCGGTCTCGGCGCTGGGCAGCTTCGCGCCCATTTCTTCTCCGAACACCTTGTAGCGGATGCGCTGCGCCTCGGCGATCTCGGCAATGGAATGTGCCAGGCCGAAGCTGAGCCTGCGCTGGGGTTCCTGGGCTTGCTGGCGGATCAGGTCTAACATCGTCTTGCTCCTATCGTGTCGATGGGAGCAGGTTACTTTCCGTATGTTGCGCGGGGGTTAAGACGATATGAAAGTTGTGTGAATCGGTAGTTGCAAGTGCGGCACTGATCTGCTTGTGTGCGGCACGCGTGAGCGCGCGCCGGTCCATGCTGACGGCTTGCAGGGACGGTGTCGCCATCAGGCGCACATGCAGTTCCGGCGTACACAGAATGTTCCACATCGAGGCGCCGAACGACAATTCGTCGATATAGGCGGCGGCGGTGCTGCGCATCCCCGACTCGTCCTGATAACGGATGGCGACGGGGAATACCTGCGCGCCGGCATCGATGGCGGGCTGCAATAGCGATGAGTGGAAATGCGCGACATGCGAGCCGTCGGTGGTGGTGCCCTCGGGAAAGACCGCCAGGCATTCGCCGCTTTGCAGCAATGAGACCAGTTGCACGTTCATGCGCGCCGCGTCGCGCGCCTTGCCGCGCTCGAGGAATAAAGTCTGGGCGCGGGCGCACAGCCAGCCGATGACGGGCCAGCGCCGTACCTCGGACTTGGCGACGAAGCGCATCGGCACGACGGCGTTCAGCACGAACACATCCAGCCAGGAGATGTGGTTGGTGACGATGAGACCGTGATGCAGTCCGTGCAGCGCATCGTCTGCGGCGATATCCACCCTCACGTTGAAGATGGCCAGCAATCCGGTCGACCAGTTCTGCAGGATGCGGCGGCGCACGTCGCGGGAAAACCAGGGAAAGGAGATCGCCAGGGTGAGGCCGTAGCCGATGTGCAGGGCCAGTCGTGTGGCGCGGAAGAGGGCGACAAATTTATGTATCAAAATATTTCCCGATTGCTGGAAAAGGTTTGTGGGAGCGCCGACGTCCCGTCGGCATGGTTCAAAAAACTGCCGGCGAGACGCCGGCGCTCCCATACTCAATCGGCAGACAGCACCGAGAACACCGAGAACGTGCAGTAATACTCCAGCGTTTTTCCAAACCCCCGTGTGAACAGCAGGGAGCGAAAACTGTATTCGGTGGCATCGATACGCTTAGCGGTAAATCGTTTCATGTTGTACTCCTTCGGGTTTGGCAACGGCTGTGCGCTGCTCGATGAACAGGCTGTTGCCGGGGATCTTCTTCGCCATCTTCTTGGCCTCGCTCATCGCGGCCGAGACATCATGGTGCGACTGGAACTGGCCGGGCGCCACCTGGGTCGCGCCGATGGACAGGCTGGTGAGCGGATGGAACTTCACCGTGCCGTCGCGCCCTTCGCTGCTGTAGCCTCCCTCGACCAGATGTTCCTCCCGGAACATCAGCGAGGCGGCCTGCTCGAAGGAACGCAGTGCCTGTTCGCAACGCGTCCGCCAGTCGCGGCTCTGCATCAGCAAAATGAAATCGTCGCCGCCGATATGGCCGATGAAATCCAGCTTGGGGTCGCAGGCCCAGCTCAGGATGCGGCCGGTGAGCTGGATCATCTCGTCGCCCTTGCGGTAGCTGTAGGTATCGTTGAACGGCTTGAAATGGTCGAGGTCGCAATAGCAGGCGATGAATGGGGCTTCCGCCTGCAACAGGCGGTCGATGTGTTCGTTGATCGGCACGTTGCCGGGCAACAGGGTAAGCGGGTTGGCGTAACGCGCTGCCTCCAGTTGCATCTGGGTCAATTCGCGCAGCAGGTCCTGACCCGAGGCGACGCCGATGTAGCGCCCGTTCTCGGTGATGATGAAACCATCGGCGAAATGGCGGCTGTCGGCCTCGGCCAGGAAATGACTGAGCTCCGCGATGGGCATGTTCCTCTCGACCAGCAGCGGCTCGCCCGGGATGACCTCGGCGCAGGGCTTCTTGCCGTGCAGCTCGCGCTGGAACGGTTTGGCATAGCGGTCGAGGAAGTGATAGCGGTTGATGAGTCCGAGCGGGACGCCGTTCCTGACGACCGGGATGATGTGCAATGTTGAGCTGGCGTAGAAGCGCTGGAACAGCTGGTCGATCAGCGTATCCGGCTGTACCGGTTCGACATAAGTCAGCAGCTTGTGCGCGCGCGTCTGTGAACGGTTAAGCAGGGCGACTTCGGGGAAGACGGCGATGTTGGACGAGTTGATGATGCGACTGGTCTCGGTGGACGCCAGCAGCGGCGGTGTGGGGCTGGGGCGCGAGATGAAATAGCCCTGGCCGAGCGCGATACCGATGTCTTTCACCACACGCAGCTCGGCTGCGGTCTCCACGCCTTCGGCGATGACCTTTGTGTCGCAGCTCTCGGCGATATGCTGGATGGATTTGAGGAACTGCAACTTGATCGGGTCGTGATCCACGCCCTGCACGAAATGCATGTCGATCTTGATGAACTCCGGGCGCAGCTCCGACCACAGGCGCAGGCTGGAAAAGCCTTCGCCCAGATCGTCGATGGCGATCTGGAAACCCATGGCGCGGTAGTGCAGCAGAGCGCTGCGCATTCCCTCGAAATCGAAGGTCGGCTGGTTTTCGGTGATCTCGATGATTACGCGTCCCGGATCGAGGCCGATCAGCTGCAGGAACTCCAGCGTGCGGCCGTTGCGGAAGCTGGGGTTGGTCAGCGTCTCCGGGCTGACATTGAGGAACAGGAAGCCGGGCAGGTTCTGCCGCGCGAACGCCTCCAGCACGGTCTGGCGCGACAGCATCTCCACTTCCACCTGCAATCCCTGCTGCTCGGCCGCGCCGAACAGGTTGACCGGCGAATGCAGCGGACTGTCCGCCGGACCGCGTATCAGCCCCTCGAAGCCCAGGAACTCGCCGCTCTTGAGATCGATGATGGGCTGGAACAGCGCGCTCAGGCGGCGCTGCTCGATGATTTCGCGGAGTGGCGTCATGGCTTGCTCCTCGGCGAGCCGCAGGGGCGGTTTCGCCAAAAACTGCGCGCGGGCAGTGGTGCGGTACTTTTCCAAAGGTAGAATGCCGGGCATATGTCCTCCAGAGTCCCGAACTTGGGGAACGGACGATAGCTTGCGGTTGTTACGCGGATATGACGGGGAAATGATGGAATTACTTGGTTTGCGACACCGGCCCTCGGGCGAGAACGTCCGCTTCGCGGCTGCGGGGCTGTCCTTCGCGGAATATGTGCGGCGCACGAAGGAAATGCTGTGGCAACTGCATGCGGGCAAGAACGAGCAGGAACAATACGTCACGGGCAATGCACCTTTTGAATTATTGCCTGAGGGGGAGTTCGAAAAGGGACGCGACAAACCGTTCCGTCGCGGCGTGCTGCTGGTGCATGGTCTGTCTGATTCACCCTATCACATGCGCCATCTGGCGGCATTCTTCCGGCGCAACGGCTTTCGCGTGATGGCGCTGCTGCTGCCGGGGCACGGCACCCAACCCGGCGATCTGTTGCACATGCACTGGCAGGAGTGGGCCAGGGCGGTGGCCTGGGGGGCGGACAAGCTGTCGGAGGAAGTGGATGAACTCTATCTGGGCGGCTTTTCGGCCGGTGCTGCGCTGAGTGTGCTGCAGGCATCGCGCGATCAACGCGTGCGCGGCCTGTTCCTGTTCTCCCCCGCCTTCGAGATCACCGCGCGGGCGAAGTGGGCGAACCTGCACAAGTTCTACAGTTGGCTGTTGCCCAAGGCTGCATGGGTGAGCACGATGCAGGATCGCGACTTATATAAATATGAATCGTTCTGCAAGAATGCCGCGGCGCAGATGTATGCGTTGACGCAGGCCCTGCCGCAGGGCGAAGTGGATATCCCGGTGTTCGCCGTCGCCAGCGCCGACGATGCCACCGTGAACTCGGCGGCGACCCTGCGCTTCATGCAGCGGGCGACACATTCCTGCAGCAAACTGCTGTGGTACGCGACGCAAAAGACCGAACTGCCGAAAGTGGAATGGGTGAACAGCGCGGTGCCGGAACAACGCATCCTTTCCAGCGCGCACACCGCCATCGTCATCCCGCCGGACGACGAGCAATACGGCGCGGCGGGCGGCTACGAGAACTGCCTGCATTATCTGCCGCACGACAAGGCGGGCTACAACGCCTGCCGCGCGCGCGCGGCGGAAGTGTGGCACGGCGAAGTGCACGAAAAGAACCTGCAGCGCGGATTGCTGCGCCGCCTGATGTACAACCCGCACTACGCAGCGATGGAAGCCTCCATGCAGAGATTCATCGAGTGTCTGCCATGAACAGGACGCTGATCTACGCCCATCGCGGCGCCAACCGGGAAGCAGGCGAGAACACGCGCACCGCGTTCGACAAGGCGCTGGCCTATCCCATCGACGGCATCGAGACCGACGTGCAACTGAGCCGCGACGAAGTCGCCGTGCTGTGGCATGACCGCGACCTGAAGAAGCTGCACCTGCCCGGCAAACACATCGACGACTACGACCACGCGCAGTTGCGCGAGATGGATTTCGCCGCACATTTTGAAGGTGCGGCGCGCGAGGGAGTGATGAGCCTGCAGGAATTTCTCGCCGTCTACCGCATGCGTTGCCGCCTGCTGCTGGAGATCAAGTTGCGCGATTGGGAAAGCCCGGAGCGTCGCGAACTCAAGGTGCGGCAGACGCTGGCGCTGGCGGGAGGCGTGAGGGACGGTCGCGTGCTGGCTTCCTCTTTCAATTTGGACGGGCTGGTCTATGCGCACTCTGTGGCGCCTGATTTCCCGCTGGTGTTCAATCTGGAGCCCGAGCATCAAGCCGACTTCGCGCAGCGCGCGCTGCTTGCCAACCCGTTCCTGCACGGCCTGTGCGTGCATATCGATACTCTGGACGAAGGCATGATGGGCGTGGTGCGCGAGCGCGGCAAGTCCATCGCCGTCTACACCTGCAACAGCGACGAAGAGATCGCCCGCGCGCTGGGGCTGGGGGTGGATGTGCTGATCAGCGACGTGCCTCAGAAGGCATTGCAGATGAGGAGTGCAAAATCCTGATAACCCGTCATTGATGGGACTACTAGCCATTCGACTAAGCCCGCAAGCGGGCAAGTCGCTGGTTATCCGGCGAAGGCCGGAATCCAGCGCAGTAATTCAAATATGCTTTGAAATTTGTCCTCGCCATGCGAGGAATGTTGGATTAACTGGATTCCGGCCTTCGCCGGAATGACGAAAATATTGAGGGCAAATGAAACGAAATTTCTCGGCACTGCAAGACGACTTCGACCTGCTGGTCTGCGGCGGCGGCATCTACGGCGCATGGACGGCTTATGACGCGGTGTTGCGCGGACTCAAGGTCGCGCTGGTGGAGCAGGGCGACTGGGCAAGTGCGACCTCGTGTTCGTCCAGCAAACTGATCCACGGTGGCCTGCGCTATCTGGAGACCTTCGATTTCAAGCTGGTACGCAAGGCGCTGAAGGAGCGCCAGATGCTGTTACATATCGCGCCGCATCGTGTGTGGCCGTTGCGCTTCGGCGTGCCGGTGTATGCCGACAGCCGCAACGGCATGCTGAAGCTGAAAGCGGGACTGACGCTGTACGACACGCTGGCGGGGTTTCCCGGCGAACCCATGCGCCACCATCATTTCCTGAAGCAGGAATTCTCCGGACGTTTCCCTTTCCTGCACGATGCCGACCTGAAAGGCGGCTTCACCTACGGCGACGCGCAGACCGACGACGCGCGGCTGGTGCTGGAACTGGTGGCCGGTGCGATCGGGCATGGCGCGGTGTGCGTGAACTACGCCAGGCTGCTTGAATGGAATGAAGAGGACGGCAAGGTTTGCGGCGCTACCGTGCAGGACGGGGTTGGCGGCGATACGGTGTCTGTGAACGCCAGGCAATGCGTCAGCAGCGCCGGCCCCTGGACGGCTGCGACCGCACAAGGTCGCGCATGGTGCCGTCTGAGCAAGGGCATCCACCTGGTGCTGCCCGCATTGCCCGCGCAGGAAGCCGTTTTGCTCACGACCAAGGCGGACGGGCGCGTGTTCTTCATGATCCCCTGGTACGGGCGCACGCTGCTCGGCACCACCGACACGGATTACCGTGGCGCCATCGATCATGTAGCCGTCGATGCGGAAGAGGTTGATTACCTGCTGGCCGCCGCCAACGACTACCTGAAGACGGCGTGGACGAGGGCGGACGTCATCGGCAGCTACGCCGGGTTGCGAGCCATGCGGCAGAGCGATGCCGCCCATCCTTCCTCCGTCAGCCGCGACTGGGAATTGAAAACGGCCGCTAATGGTGTGCTGCATGTGGTCGGCGGCAAGCTCACCTCGTCGCGCGAGGACGCAGCCGTCATCGTCGACAGGGTGTGTGCGCAGCTCGGTCTGGATACCGTTTGCGCGACGCAGGACAGGAGGCTGCCGTGGAAACCGCAGCAGGATTTTTCTGCCTGGACGACGGCGATGACGGAGGAGGCGCAGCGCTTGGGCATCGATGCGGAAAGCGTCGGGTGGCTGCTGCGCCGCCACGGCGAGCGTGCCGTGCAAGTGTTCCGCATCGTCGAAGATACGCCGCAACTGGCGGCACGCATCATGTCCGATCTGCCATTTATCCATGCCGATCTGGTGTTCTGCGCCGGTGACGAGATGGTGCAACACCTGTCCGACCTGTTGCGCCGCCGCATGCCGTTGCTGATCCTGGCGAAGCTGGATGCGCAAGCACTGAGCCGACT
The DNA here is from genome assembly GCA_018813765.1 of Gammaproteobacteria bacterium. GTDB lineage: Bacteria > Pseudomonadota > Gammaproteobacteria > Burkholderiales > Gallionellaceae > Sideroxyarcus. Next base: position 34,084 of record JAHJBC010000006.1, read on the forward strand.
GGCCGAACTGGTCGCGCCGCAACTGGGCTGGGATCCGGAAAGGCGCGCGCGCGAGGTGGAGGCGTGCGGCAAATGATCGCGGCGATCGCGCTTGATCTGGGCACGACCAGGATCAAGGCCGGGCTGGTGGCGCAGGATGGCACGCCGGGCAATATCGTTTCGCTGCATGCACCCGTCATCGCTGCAGAAGGCGGGCGCTATGAAAGCGATGCGCTGGCCTATGCCGAAACCGTGGACGCGGTGTTGCGGGAATGCCTGGCACAAGCGGCGGAACGTTATTCCCTTGGCATGTGCAGCCAGCGCTCTTCCTTCGTGGTGTGGGCGCGCGCCTCCGGTCATCCGGTCACGCCGCTGATCTCCTGGCAGGACAACCGCGGCGCGGCAAGTTGCGAAGCTTTGCGCGAACAGGAAACCGTCATCCGCGAACTCAGCGGGCTGCCGCTGACTCCCTATTACCTTGCGCCCAAGCTGCGCGTGCTGATGAACGAGTTGCCGCAGATGCGTGAGCGGCTGCTGAGCGGCGAATGGCTGCTCGGTACACTGGACACATTTCTCATCTGGCGCTGGACGGGAGGCAAGTCTCATGTGACCGATGTCTCGATGGCGGCGCGCACGCTGCTGATGGATGTGCATACGCGCTGCTGGTCGCCCGTGCTGTGCGAATTGTTCGGCGTTCCGCTGTCCGCTTTGCCGCAGATCGAGGCATCCGCCGGGCTGGGGCTGGCCCTAGACAACGGTCTGACCCTCAATTCCAGCATGGCCGATCAGTCTGCCGCGCTGGTGGCCACCCTCGCCGCAGGGCGGGCGGAAGCCATGGTCAATCTCGGTACGGGCGGTTTCGTCGCCTGCTATTTACCCGAAGGGAAAAACGCGCCGGACGGCTATCTGCAGACGCTGGTCTGGCAGGAGGGCGGCGGGCAGGTGCATAGCGCGTGCGAGGGCACACTCAATTCCATCGCGGCCGCGCTGTCGCCCTATCGGGACGAAGACTGCACGGTCGGGGAATTGGGGAGTGATGATATCTATTGCCTGGCCGAGCCCAGCGGACTAGGTGCGCCGTATTTCCGCGGCGACCTTGGAGTGACCTTCTCCGTGCCGGTCGATGACTTGCCGCCCAGACGCATCGCCGTGCTGCTGCAGGAAGGCATCATCTTCCGCGTGGCGCGGATACTGGAGGATATGCACTGTGAATTCGGCATCGAACGCGTCTTCCTTTCCGGCGGATTATCCAGACGACCATGCCTGCAACAGGGGATTGCCCGTTGCTCGCCCTGTGAGTGCTACCGCTTGAGCGGGGCGGATGCAGGGCTGGCCGGGGCGGCCCGGCCAGCGTCTGGAGGGGCTGGCGGAGCTGCAACAGGGGCCGAAAAGATCGGGTTGAGTCCAGACACGGCGCGCCTGCGCGAGAAATATCGTCGCTGGAAGGTCTGGATGGACGGATTGCTGGCAGCCCCGCCGGTCAGGGGCGAATGACAAAGGTTTGACAGTGCCGGAGGTCTCGCATAGAATGCGCGCCCTTCGCAGTCCGTTATCCATTTTTAGTTTTAGGAAATGCCATGAAAACATTTTCCGCAAAGTCGCACGAAGTCCAGCACGACTGGCTGCTGGTCGACGCTGCTGACAAGATCCTGGGCCGTCTGGCCAGCCAGATCGCTATCCGCCTGCGCGGCAAGCACAAGGCCATCTACACGCCGCACGTCGACACCGGTGACTTCGTCGTCGTCGTCAACGCCGACAAGCTGCGCGTGACCGGCAACAAGGCACAGGACAAGATGTACTACCGCCACACCGGCTACCCCGGCGGTATCTACGAGACCAACTTCACCAAGCTGCAACAGCGCCATCCGCAGCGCGTGCTGCAAAAGGCCGTGCGCGGCATGCTGCCGAAGGGGCCGCTGGGCTATGCGATGCTGAGCAAGCTCAAGGTCTACGGCGGTGCGACCCATCCGCACACCGCGCAGCAACCCAAACCCATCGATCTGTTGAAGGCTTAATCATGAGCGTGACTTATAACTACGGAACGGGCCGTCGCAAGAGCGCAGTGGCACGTGTGTTCATCAAGCCGGGCAAGGGCGACATTACCGTCAACGACAAGCCTATCGACGTGTTCTTCTCGCGCGAGACCGGCCGCATGGTCGTGCGTCAACCGCTGGAACTGACTGAGATGGTCGGCAAGTTCGACATCATGGTCAACGTGTCCGGCGGCGGCGAATCCGGCCAGGCCGGTGCAGTGCGCCACGGCATCACCCGCGCGCTGATCGATTACGACGCATCCCTGAAGCCGACCCTGAGCCAGGCCGGTCTGGTTACCCGCGATGCACGCGAAGTCGAGCGCAAGAAGGTCGGCTTGCGCAAGGCGCGTCGCAGGAAGCAATTCTCCAAGCGCTAAGTCGCTGGATGCAGGACAGGAAAGGCCGCCAAAGGGCGGCCTTTTCATTTATCATTCGCAGGTGTGTTTGAAGGATAGAACGTGCTGAAGATCGGAATCGTAGGCGGTACAGGTTATACCGGAGTCGAATTGCTGCGGCTGCTGGCGGCGCATCCGCAAGCGGAACTGCGCGTCATCACTTCGCGTGCCGATGCGGGTTCCAAGGTCAGCCAGATGTTCCCCAGCCTGCGCGGTTATGTCGATCTTGAATTCACCCATCCCGACCAGGCGCATCTCGACCAGTGCGACGTGGTGTTCTTTGCCACGCCCAACGGCATCGCCATGCAGCAGACGCGCGAGTTGTTGGATGCGGGCGTCAAGGTCATCGACCTCGCGGCCGACTTCCGGATAAAAGATATCGCAGTGTGGGAGAAATGGTATGGCATGACCCATGCCTGTCCCGACCTGGTGGCAGAGGCTGTGTACGGCCTGCCCGAAGTGAATCGTGACAAGATCAAACAGGCGCGGCTGGTGGCCAATCCCGGTTGTTATCCAACTGCGGTGCAGCTGGGCTTCATCCCGCTGCTGGAAGCCGGCGTCGTCGAGGAAGGTTCGCTCATCGCCGATTCCAAGTCCGGCGTATCCGGTGCTGGGCGCAAGGCCGAGGTGCATGCCCTGTTCGCCGAGGCGGGCGACAACTTCAAAGCCTACGGCGTGGCCGGCCACCGGCATCTGCCCGAGATCAAACAGGGCCTGGCCAACGTCACCGGCAACCCGGTCGGACTCACCTTCGTGCCGCACCTGACGCCGCTGATTCGCGGCATCCATGCCACGCTGTACGGACGCATCAAGAAGGACATCGACCTGCAGGCGCTGTTCGAACAGCGCTATGCCGGCGAGCCTTTCGTCGACGTGTTGCCTGCGGGCAGCATGCCGGAGACGCGCAGCGTGCGCGGCGCCAACATGTGCCGCATCGCGGTGCACAGGCCGCAGGGCGGCGACACCGTGGTGGTGCTGTCGGTGATCGATAACCTGGTCAAAGGCGCGGCGGGTCAGGCGGTGCAGAACATGAACATCATGTTTGGCTTGCCGGAATCCGCCGGTCTGCAAATCGTTCCACTGTTACCCTGATGGCACCGTTGATCCGTAGATTCCGCCGCAAATTCAGCATTTCCGCGACCAAACTGGCGGTGCGTCCGCATGTTGCCTGGTATGTACGCTGGGGGCTGGCGCTGCCATTTGTGGTGGTGATCGGCTGGATGGTCTGGTGGGCCTACGATTACGGCCTGGAACTGGCGGGCTATCATCGCGGGCAGGCGGAAAAGGAATTGGCCGAGCTGCGCGAGCGGGTGGTGTTGCTGGAGGTCGATAACGGCAAGCTGGCGAATGAAGTCGCCGCCTACGAGCGCCAGATGCAGATCGAGCGTGCCGCAGATGTCGAGGTCGGGTTGCAGATGAAGAACCTGAACGACGAGAACACGCGCCTGAAGGAGGATCTGCTGTTCTTCCAGAACCTGCCGCTGACCGGTTCGCGCGAGGCCGAACTTTCCATCCACAGATTGAAGATAGAACCCGATAACCTGCCAGGGGAATACCATTGCCGCATGCTGCTGGTGCAGAGCGTGCAGCAGCGCGGCAGGGAGTTCCGCGGCAGCCTGCAACTGGTGGTGAATGCCGAACTGGATGGCGAGAAAGTAGTGCTACAATTCCCCGAGCAGGATTCGCAACTGGGAGAAGAGCCATATCTCCTGAGCTTCAAGTATTACCAGCGCATCGACAAGGTCTTCCGGCTTCCGCCGGAAATGAAGATCGAAAGTGTCCAGGTCAGAGTGTATGAAAGAGGGGCGAGCGAGCCCAAGACCAAGCAGACAGTCGATCTGATCGACCCTTTGACATAAGAGGAGAGCAAGCATGTTCAGCAGCCGAAACAGCAAACCACAGAACCGCATCGATTCTCTGGTGGGTATCGGAACCAAGATCGAAGGCAATGTGCATTTCAGCGGCGGGCTGCGCGTGGACGGCGAGATTGTCGGCAATGTGGTTGCTGATCCCGCCAAGCCGAGCACATTGGTGCTGAGCGAGCAGGCGCGGGTGGACGGCGAGATCAGGGTCACGCATCTGGTGATGAACGGCACGGTGGTCGGCCCGGTGCATGCGGCGGAATATCTGGAACTTCAGAGCAAGGCCAAGGTCACTGGTGACGTGTATTACAAGACGCTCGAGATCCAGTTGGGCGCAATCGTCGAGGGCAGGCTGATCCATCTGGCGGAAGCGGAAGACAAGGTAGTGGCATTCAAGCTCGGCACGGCCGAGTCATAATCAAACCATTTATTAGGAGGCAATATGAATACAGCGACCGATATGCAGGACCCGCTGCTGTTTACCGACAGTGCGGCCAACAAGGTGAAACAACTCATCGAGGAAGAAGGTAATTCCGAACTGAAGCTGCGCGTGTTCGTCAGCGGCGGCGGATGTGCCGGTTTCCAGTATGGCTTCACCTTCGACGAGGTGGCCAACGAGGACGACACCGTGATGAGCAAAAACGGTGTGCAACTGCTGATAGACCCGATGAGTTTCCAGTATCTGGTCGGAGCAGAGATCGACTACACCGAAGGCTTGGAAGGTTCGCAGTTCGTCATTCGTAACCCGAATGCGACCACCACCTGCGGTTGCGGCTCGTCGTTCTCGGCATAAGCGGACAGGAAGTTGAAGCAAGTACGGGGCGCGCAAGCGCCCCGTTTTTTTGTCCACGAAAAGTATTTACCGGTTTTGTAGGTGCGATTTATTCGCACTGATACGGGCTATGTGCGAATAAATTCGCACCTACAAATACAGTCGAATAATGTTGAATCCGGGGAAGGTGTTGGTTTATGCCGGGTAGATCGCGCCCAGCACGCAGGGGTGTTTCGCACCCGTGACCGCAGGCAGGTTGCCCGGCATCAGGTGCATCGTCTGCTGCGCCAGCCAGGCGAAGGCGATGGCTTCCATCCAGTCGGCGGCGATGCCGAGTTCATCGGTTTTCATGACGCGGCATTGCGGCAACGCACCTCGCAGGTACGACACCAGCGCAATGTTGTGTGCACCGCCGCCGCACAGGTAGAGTTCCTGCGTTCCCGGACAATGCTTGCGCAAGGCAACGGCGATGCTTTCGCCCGTCAACGCCAGCAGCGTCAACTGCACGTCCTTGGGCGATTCATCCCCGTTCAGATGTTGTTGCAGCCATTCCAGATCGAACAGGTCGCGTCCTGTGCTTTTGGGCGGCGCCGCGGAGAAGTACGGCTCGGCCAGCAATCGTTGCAGCAACGCGGGAATCGCTTTGCCGCTGCGTGCCCATGCGCCGTCCTTGTCGTAAGGCTTTCCCTGATGCCGGGCGATCCACGCATCCATAAGCAGGTTGCCGGGGCCGGTATCGAAGCCGGTCGTGGTCTTGCCGGGGGCGAGGTCGGTGATGTTGGCGATGCCGCCGATGTTGAGGATGACACGATGCACATCCGGATGGCGCAGCACATGGTCATGGAATGCCGGAACCAGCGGCGCGCCCTGGCCACCCGCCGCGATGTCGCGGCTGCGGAAATCGCCCACCACATGGATTCCGGTCAGCTCCGCCAGCAGCGCGCCGTTGCCGAGCTGGACGGTGTAACCGTGTTCAGGGCGATGGCGCACGGTCTGTCCGTGGCAGCCGATGGCCTGTACCTGAGCGGCGTTCACACCCGCTTTCTTCAGTAGCGCCAGCGTGGCGTCGGCATACTCGCGCGCGAGTCGGTTGGCGATGAGATGCGACTGGTGCAATTCGTTGCCGGAAACCTGATGCAACGCGAGCAGCGCTTCCTTCAGCGGTTCCGGATAGGGCTGGTAATGCGAGGCGAGCAGCCTGGGGGTGGCTTGCGAGAGATCGGCCAGCACGGCATCGACACCGTCCAAGCTGGTGCCGGACATGATGCCGATAAATAGATCCGGGGAATTGTTCAAGCTAGTCCAGCTTGGCGATGCGCGTGTGGCGCAGCATGTCCAGACGCGCGAACTGGTCGCGGGTTATTTCCGTGAAGGTCTCCATCAGGCCCGGAGGAACCGGCTTGCCGTCAGGCAGTGCCACCTTCAGCGGGTCGCGCTGGACGCCACCGTGCTGGAACTCGTAATGCAGGTGCGGGCCGCTGGTCAGGCCGGTCATGCCGACGTAGCCGACGATCTGCCCCTGTCCCAGGCGCTGCCCCTTCTTGATGCCGCCGGCGAAGCGCGACAGGTGTCCATACACCGTGGTGAAGTTGCCCTGATGGTTCACCTTCACCACATTGCCGTAGCCGCCCTGCTTGCCGACGAAGGAGACCACGCCGTCGCTGGTGGCCCTGACCTTGGTGCCGATGGGTGCTGCGTAGTCCACACCCTTGTGCGCGCGCCACTTGTTCAGCACCGGGTGGAAGCGCGAACGCGAGAATCCGGAACTCACGCGCGAGAACTCGATGGGCGAGCGCAGGAAAGCCTTGCGCATGCTCTTGCCGTCCGGGCTGTAATAATCGCCGGTGAACTCGGTGGTCTGGAACCAGGCGGCGCGGTAAGTGCGGCCCTGGTTGACGAACTCGGCGGACTGGATGCGGCCGGTGCGCACGGACTCGCCGTTGACGTAGCTCATCTCGTACACCACCGTGAAGCTGTCGCCCTTGCGCAGGTCGCGGTGGAAGTCGATGTCGCCACCGAAGATCTCGGCCAACTGGTTGGCTGCCGGGTCGGGCAGGTCGGCCTCGTCGGTCGCCGCATACAGGCTGCTCTTGATCTCGCCGGTGCGGATCAGCACGCGCTGCTCGGTCACGGCGGGCAGCTCGCGCTTTTTGAAATCATCGCCCGATCTTTCGATGACGACCTGGCTGGTGCCGTTATCAAGGAAGCGCAATGCCAGCAATGCGCCGTTGGCGTCCGTTTCGGCTTGCACTTCCCTGCCTGCCGCGAGTTGCCGCAGTCCGGCGGCGGCCCTGCTCTTGCGCAGGTAGTCGCTGGCAGCCTGGTCATCCACGTTCAGCCGGCGCAACAGTTCGGCGATGGTATCGCCGCGCTGGATGCGCTCGTTGTGCCAGAAGGTGGTGGCGGAAGGTTTGGCTGAAGCGAATTTGGGAAGGGTGATGTCTTCGAGTACGGTCTTTTGATTGCGCAGGCCGCTGTCGGTTTGCGGCATGATGCCGAACGCCGTCACCACCCCCAGCAAAGGCAAGGTGGAGAGCGTAACAAACCAACGCAGCTTCATTTTGTGCGCGTGGGACAAGGTGTTTTGCGGTAACATTCGCGCCTCCCAAGGCGGGCTGTGCTTGTGAATGACCGTACATCTTTATCGGCAAACACAAGGACTTGCTTAATTTTTTAGGGCGCCACTCTAACAGAAAGCGGCATCCCCTCAAATCCGCAAGGGCACAAAGCTGGATACGGAAAAGCGGTCTTTCGACATGAGTCAACAAGAAATCCTCAATCAAATCAAGCGCGGCAGTGACGAGCTGCTGATCGAATCTGAACTGGTCAAGAAGTTGGAGCAAGGCCGCCCGCTGCGCATCAAGGCCGGATTCGACCCCACCGCCCCCGACCTGCACCTCGGCCACACCGTCCTGCTCAACAAAATGCGCCAGTTGCAGGACCTCGGTCACCATGCCTTGTTCCTGATCGGCGACTTCACCGGCATGATTGGCGACCCCACCGGCAAAAACGCCACGCGCCCGCCGTTGACGCGCGAGCAGGTACTCGCCAATGCGCAGAGTTACAAGGAGCAGGTGTTCAAGGTGCTCGACCCGGCCAAGACCGAAGTCGTGTTCAACTCCACCTGGATGGACAAATTCAGCGCGGTCGACTTGATCAAGCTGGCAGCTACCCACACCGTGGCCCAGATGCTGGAACGCGACGACTTCGGCAAACGCTATAAAGCCAGCCAGCCCATCGCCATCCACGAATTCATCTACCCGCTGGTGCAAGGCTACGACTCCGTCGCGCTCAAGGCCGACATCGAACTCGGCGGCACCGACCAGAAATTCAACTTGCTGATGGGGCGCGAATTGCAACGGCACTATGGACAGCCGACACAGTGCATACTCACCATGCCGCTGCTCGAAGGACTGGATGGCATCAACAAGATGTCCAAATCGCTGGGCAACTACATCGGCGTCACCGACGCACCCACCGACATGTTCGGCAAGGTCATGTCCGTATCCGACGACCTGATGTGGCGCTACTACGACCTGCTCTCCTTCCGCAGTTTGGCGCAGATCGCCAACTTCAAGGAAGAAGTGAACGGCGGCCGCAACCCGCGCGACATCAAAGTGTTGCTGGCGCAGGAGATCGTCGCCCGCTTCCACTCGCAAAAAGCCGCCGAAGACGCGCTGGCCGAATTCGAAGCCCGTTTCCAGAAAGGCGTGCTGCCGGACGACATGCCCGAAATATCCGTCGCCAGCACCGACGGTCACATCGCCATCGCCCACCTGCTCAAACAGGCCAACCTCGTTGCCAGCACCTCGGAGGCATTGCGCATGATCGAGCAGGGCGGCGTCAAGCTCGATGGCGAAAAGGTCAGCGACAAAGCGCTGAAACTCAAGGCGGGTGTCGTGGTGGTGGCGCAGGTCGGCAAACGCAAGTTCGGGCGCGTCACCGTCGGTTGAGGTGACGGACAGCGTCCGCTGTCCGTCCTGAAGCCGGGTAGTTTTACTCTTCTTCGTCCAGGTTCTCGTATTCGCGCGGCAACAGATGCGCGATGCCCTTGTGGCAATCGATGCAGGTCTTGCCGGCGTCCTTGGCTTTCATGTGGCGTTCGAAGATCGGCATCTTGTCCACCGATTTGCGCATCGCTTCAAAAGAATGGCAGTTGCGGCATTCGCGCGAATCCGTCCTTTTCATGCGATCCCACTCGCGCGTTGCCATCTCCATGCGGTGTTCCTCGAACTTCTCCCGCGTATCGATCGAGCCGGTGAGCTTTCCCCACAGTTCGCGGCTGGCCTTGACCTTGCGGATCAGCTTGTAGCCCCAGCTCTTGGGTACGTGGCAATCCGAACAGGTGGCGCGCACGCCGACCCGGTTCGAATAGTGGATGGTCTTCTTGTATTCCGGAAAGATGTTGTCGCGCATCTCGTGGCAGGAGAGGCAGAACTCCGGTTCGTTGGTCGCCTCCATGGCGGTATTGAAGGCGCCCCACAGGATAATGCCCGCGAACAGACTGACGAAACTGATTAGAAGCACCGGATAGCGATTGCTTGGCTGGCAGAAAAAGTTGCAAGCCTGTTTAAAGATGCCTGTCTTGTTACTCATTCAGTCGATCCCCCGCTCGAATAAATCGAAATCATTCAATTATTCTGATTTTTATTAGGTTTCTTGAGTAAAACCCCTCTGGGCGGCATGATAGCTTAAGAGTCGACAGGCAAGACCACACTTGAAAGGCAGGTACGCCGCTGCGCGCGGGGCCAGGCCGGATGGCAGGGAATACCCCCGAACGGCCGGAAAATATCGGTTGTGTAATAAACCGTTGTTTTGTAGAATCGCGCCCTCGAATTTTTGGTTAAGGGTAGTTAAGTTCATGACAACCGTACGTGTTAAAGAGAATGAGCCGTTCGAAGTGGCGATGCGCCGCTTCAAGCGTTCCGTGGAAAAGACCGGTCTGCTGACCGAACTGCGCGCCCGCGAGTTCTACGAGAAGCCCACCGCAGAACGCAAGCGCAAGCTGGCCGCCGCCGTCAAGCGCCACTACAAGCGCCTGCGCAGCCAGACCCTGCCGCCCAAGCTGTACTGATCCGTTTCGCATACGACGCCGCAATCCGAGGGGTTGCGGCGTTTTGCTTTTGTTCGAAGAGGTAATCCGTGAGTCTCAAGCAGCAGATCACCGAAGACATGAAGAACGCCATGCGCGCCAAGGAAACGGCACGCCTCGGCGCGATCCGCCTGTTGCTGGCCGCCATGAAGCAGCGCGAAGTCGACGAGCGCATCGAACTTAACGACGCTGATATTGTTGCGATCATTGAAAAAATGCTCAAGCAGCGCCGCGACTCCATCACCCAGTACAAGGCCGCCAACCGCCAGGACCTGGTCGACGTCGAAGAATTCGAAGTCACCGTGCTGCAGGGCTATATGCCGCAGCAACTGAGCGAAGACGAGATCAAGGCCGTCATCGCCGAAGTCATCGCCGCCACCGGTGCCGCCGGTCCGCAGGATATGGGCAAGGTGATGGGCGCGATCAAGCCCAAGTTGGCAGGCAAGGCCGACATGGGTAAGGTATCCGGCCTGATCAAGGCGCAACTCACAAAATAATTGTAGTCACCCGTTCGGGCTGAGTAGGGGCGGAGCCCCGTATCGAAGCCTCCCTCGATACGGCCTGCGGCCTACTCGGGACGAACGGTAGTAGGGTATTCTTCGATAAATCAATTCAAAAGTTCGAGGGCGGAGTGATTCCAAAAAGTTTCATTCAGGATCTGCTCAACCGCCTCGACATCGTCGATGTCATCGAGCGTTACGTCCCGCTCAAGAAGGCCGGCGCCAACTACGTCGCCTGCTGTCCCTTCCACACCGAGAAATCCCCGTCGTTCACCGTCAGCCAGAGCAAGCAGTTCTATCACTGCTTCGGCTGCGGCGCGCACGGCACCGCCATTGGTTTCGTCATGGAACACACCGGCATGGGCTTCGTCGAGGCGGTGGAAGATCTGGCCAAGAGCGCAGGCATGACTGTTCCGCGCGAAGCCTCCAACATCCCGCAGCACAAGGTCGCGCCCGATCTCTATGACCTGATGCAGACCGCCACGCGCTACTACCGCGAACAACTCAAGATCACCCCGCGCGCCATCGACTACCTTAAACGCCGCGGCCTTTCCGGCGAAGTCGCCGCGCGTTTCGGCATCGGCTACGCGCCGGACGACTGGCAGAACCTCAAGGCTGCCGTGCCCGACTATCAGGATGCCTCGCTGGTCGAGACCGGCCTGGTGATCGCGGGCGAGGAGGGTAAACGTTACGACCGCTTCCGCGACCGCATCATGTTCCCCATCGTCAACGTGCGCGGGCAGGTCATCGGCTTTGGCGGGCGCGTACTCGACAAGGGTGAGCCGAAGTATCTGAATTCGCCCGAGACCACACTGTTCGAAAAAGGCCACGAACTCTACGGACTGTTCCAGGCGCAGAAAGCCATCCGCGCCCAGCAGCGCGTGATCGTGGTGGAAGGCTACATGGACGTGGTCGCCCTCGCGCAGCATGGCGTGGAATACGCCGTCGCCACGCTGGGCACTGCCACCACGCCTTTCCACGTGCAGAAGCTGTTGCGCCTGTGCGACCAAATCGTGTTCTGCTTCGATGGCGACAAGCCCGGCCAGAAAGCCGCCTGGCGTGCGCTGGAGAACGCGCTGCCGCATTTGCAGGACGGCAAGCGCCTCGGGTTTTTATTCCTGCCCGAAGAGCACGACCCCGACACCTACATCCGTGAATACGGCCATGATGCATTCGAGCACGAGCTCGACAACTCGTTGCCGCTCTCCGGCTATCTGCTGCGCCAGCTCGTCGCCGAAGTGGATTTGAAAACGCAGGAAGGCAAGAGCACCTTGCTGAAGAACGCCCAACTGCTCATCACCGCCATCACCGCACCCACCACCGCCCTGCTGTTGCGCAAGGAAGTGGCCGCGCTGGCGGGTGTGACGCAGGCGGAACTGGAAGCTCTGTGGTCCGTCAAACCGGTCGCCGCGCCGCAAAGACCCGCGCCGCAAAGGGCGAAGCGGGCCGCGCCCTCCGGATTGCGTACCCTGTTGCGCTGTCTGGTGATGAACCCGGAACTGGCGCGAGAACTGCCGACCGACTGGTCGGCCGAGGGCAATGAGGCTGCCGCCATCGCCGCGCTGGCTGACTGGCTGCGGGAGGGGGCGGACGAAGTCAGCACCGCCGCGCTGATCCAGCACTTTCAGGGCACGGTGCACGAAGCCGCATTCGCCGTGGCGCAGGGCGAGATCATGCATCTTGGCGCGGATTACGACGCCGCCGCCGACTTTGCGGGCCTGTTGCGCAAGATGCAGCGCGACGCGATAGAAAGCGAGATGTCGGCCTTGCTGGCAAAGGGGTTGGGCGGCATGAGCCAGGCCGAACGCGAGCGGCACGAACAGCTCAAACAGGCATTGCAGCAACTGAAGTCGCAAACGGACTGAAAAATCACCCGTCAGGCACGTAAATTGCAGGCCCGGAGACATCCGAAAAACGAAGCTAAGTTGCGGAAAAGCCGTAGAAATCGGGTATAATCCGCGCCCTTTTGGCGGCACCACTTTTTTATGTGTGCCCCGCATTACGAGTACGAATCAACTTTTAGGAATCCTCAGCATGGCGACTCCAAAACAAAGCAAGAAGCCCGCACCCGCAAAACCGACAGCGGCCGCACCGAAACAGACAGCCAAGGAAAAAGCCGCCGCCGCAGCCGCAGTGGTCGACCCCTCCCAGGATATCGAAGCCCGCCGCACGCGCCTGAAAGCGCTGATCCTGCTGGGCAAGGAACGCGGCTACCTGACTTACGCCGAGATCAACGACCACCTGCCGGACATGCTCGAAGTCGAGCAGATCGAAGGCGTGGTGAGCATGATCAACGACATGGGCATCACCGTGTGCGACGTCGCGCCCGACACCGAGACGCTGATCATGACCGAGAACGCGCCGCCCGTGACCGACGAAGATGCGGCCGAGGAAGCCGAAGCCGCCATCTCCACCGTCGATTCCGAGTTCGGCCGCACCACCGACCCGGTGCGCATGTACATGCGCGAGATGGGCGTGGTCAACCTGCTGACTCGCCAGGACGAGATCGAGATCGCCAAGCGTATCGAAGACGGTCTCAAGCACATGATCATGGCGATCTCCGCCTGCCCCGCCACCATCGCCGAGATCCTGGCGCTGGCCGACAAGGTCGCCAGGGAAGAGCTGCGCATCGACGAAGTGATCGACGGCTTCATCGACACCGATGACGGCATCGTCGTCAACGAGCCGGCCGCCGAGGAAGTCGAAAGCGACGAAGAAGAAGAGGAAGAAGACGAAGAAGAATCCGAAGAGGACGGCGAGGCAGTCGCCGCCGCCAATCTGGCACAGCTCAAGGTGGATGCGCTGGAGCGCTTCGCCGTCATCAGCGACCTGTTCACCAAACTGGGCAAGGCCTACGAGAAATACGGCTACCGCAGCAAGCAGTACGACAAGCTGCAGATGCAGATCTCCGACAACCTGATGCAGTTCCGCTTCTCCGCCAAGCAGGTGGACGCCCTGTGCGACACCATGCGCGGACTGGTGGAAGAAGTGCGCACCTGCGAGCGCAGCATCCAGGATCTGTGCGTCACCAAGGCGCACATGCCGCGTCCGCACTTCATCAAGGTGTTCCCGGTCAACGAAGGCAACCTCGACTGGGTCAAGCACGAGATCGCCGCCAAGAAGCCCTACAGCGAAACGCTGTCGCGCTTCCAGGCCGCCATCGTCGATCAGCAGAAGAAGATGCTGGGTCTGCAACAACGCGTGGGTATTCCCATCCTCGACCTGAAAGAGATCAACAAGCAGATGACCAACGGCGAAGCCAAGGCGCGTCGCGCCAAGCGCGACATGATCGAGGCCAACCTGCGTCTGGTCATCTCCATCGCCAAGAAATACACCAATCGCGGACTGCAATTCCTCGACCTCATCCAGGAAGGCAACATCGGCCTGATGAAGGCCGTGGACAAGTTCGAATACCGTCGCGGTTACAAGTTCTCGACTTATGCGACATGGTGGATCCGCCAGGCCATCACGCGTTCCATCGCCGACCAGGCGCGCACCATCCGTATCCCGGTGCACATGATCGAGACCATCAACAAGATGAATCGCATCAGCCGCCAGATCCTGCAAGAGACCGGACAGGAAGCCGACGCCGCCACCCTGGCCATCAAGATGGAGATGCCGGAAGACAAGATCCGCAAGATCCTCAAGATCGCCAAGGAACCCATCTCCATGGAAACTCCGGTGGGCGACGACGACGACTCGCATCTGGGCGACTTCATCGAAGACGCCAACAGCCTGGCACCCATCGAAGCCGCCGTGTACGATAGCCTGCGCAACGTGACCAAAGACATCCTCGACAGCCTCACCCAGCGCGAAGCCAAGGTCCTGCGCATGCGCTTCGGCATCGAGATGAACACCGACCACACGCTGGAAGAAGTGGGCAAGCAGTTCGACGTCACCCGCGAACGTATCCGCCAGATAGAAGCCAAGGCCCTGCGCAAACTGCGTCATCCCTCGCGTTCTGAAAAGCTCAAGAGCTTCCTCGACGGAGAAAGCTAAGCCAACGGGCCCTTAGCTCAGTTGGTTAGAGCAGAGGACTCATAATCCTTTGGTCCGCGGTTCAAGTCCGCGAGGGCCCACCAACAAATAAAAAGCCTCGCAGCGATGCGAGGCTTTTTGTTTGGCGGCTTGACCGATACTTGATTGTCGAAAGCCCGTGTCAGGGCACATTTGATTCGGACTAATAATGCGGCGGCCTCTCATTCGCCGCCGACCTGCCGTCACTCCCCGCTTCGGCCAGCCCGCGCAACTCATTTGCCAGCGCTTCGCAGATCGCTTCCAGCCGCTCTATCTTCAGTTGCTGCTGATAGACAGTTTTGTTCAGTTCTTCGAGCTGGTCTTCCTGGAAGGTGATCTTGGCTTCGATGTCGATCAAGCGTTCTTCGTTCATGGGGCGTTCCTGGGTGTTCGGCGCTGGGCGATGGTTGGCATTCTAGCGTGCGGGAGTGCAGGCGTCCTCGTCATTCCAGGTCGGCGGGTTTGGCGCGCATTTTGGCGGCGATATAGTCTCTGTGGGGGATGTAGAGCAGGTCGGAGATTTTTCGCATCAGGTGGTTCTCATGTGCGCTGATCTTGCCGTCGGCATAGGCAACCTGCCACATGTATTCGATGATGCGGATCTTTTCGGCCGGTTGCAGTTCGCGGTTGATGATGGACGTGAACTGATGGAAATCGTTGGCGGCACTTGCCGTCCGGTGGCCCAGTTCGGTCAGATGCGTCACTTCCACATCTGACAGGTGGAACTTTTCCTTGAGTATCTTCAGTATCTCATCCTGCTCCTGGATCGCCATATCGGCATCCGATTTCATCACTTCGATCAGCAGCACGGCAGTCGCCAGTTGCAGGGTGTTTTCCGGGCGGCTTTCTGCGCTGGCGGGAACGATGATGGCGGACAGGAAGTTGTTCAGTCTGTTCAGCATGGCTAATTGTTCAATCGTCTCAATGTTGCAGGGCGTTTCCTGGTCGCGTCATTTTACAGCTTGTCGCCGTGCTGGTCGCTTTGCCGTATTGCTTGCGGCAAAGATAAATGCCAAGCTTCATTCGGTTTTGCTTGCAGCCCGAAAATTTCTGGAGGGTTATCGTGATGAATCATAATTCTTTGCAGTACCGGGCTATTCGGCTATTTCGGTGTGTCGGTTTCGCGCTGCTGTTGCCCTGTGCCTTGCCGGTGCAGGCGGGCACGCAGGCGCTGGCCAACGAGAAACAGAAGCTGACGGTGGAAGGCAAGAGCCGGTCGGTGCGCGTGCCCAAGGGGTATCTGCTGGAATGGCTGGGCGGCATGGATGGGCCGCGCATGTTGACCTTTGCGGCGAATGGCGATCTGTTCGCGGGTTCGCGCTCGGGCAGGGTGTATCGCCTGCCGCCGCCCTATACGAAAGCAGAAGTGCTGGTGGAACTGGGCGATTATCCGCACAGCGTGGCGTTCCGACCGGGCGAGATTTTGATTGCACGCACACATGGGGTGTATCGCGCGCCCTACAGTGAGGGCCAGTCGCGCATCGCGCGCGACGATGTGTCGCTGTTGGCGGCATTGCCGGGCGGCGCCGGGCACGACAGCCGCACCGTGGGCGTGGGGCCGGACGGGCGCGTGTATGTGAGTCTGGGCATCAAGTACAACTGCAGCGACCAATTCGTCGGTGTGTCTTATCCGCCGGATGACCAGCGCGGCGGCGTGATGGTACTGCGCGAGCGCGACGATGAAGCGGACTGGGTGCCTTACGCTTCCGGCCTGCGCAATCCGGTGGGCTTCGCCTGGCAACCGGACACGGGCGTGATGTTCGCCGGCAACAACGGGCCGGACCATCTGGGTTACGACCTGCCGCCGGAATATTTCAGCCGTCTGGATGCGGGATCCTTCCACGGCATGCCGTGGTTCCAGTACGACGGCAAACAGTTGCAGCGCGACGATTGCGTGGAAAGCACACCGCCGCGCCCCATCAACGAAGTGATGCCGCCAGTGGCGACCTTCCCTTCGCGCAATGCGCCGTTGGGTGTGACCTTCGTGCCCAAGGGTGCGATGGAAGTGCAACTGGAACTCGATGCGGTAGTCGCGCTGCATGGCTCATGGGGTACCAAGCCCGGCGGTGGATTCATCGGCCGCTCGTCCACGCGTCGCCCGCCCAAACTGGTGGTGGTGCGCTTTCAGGACGGACAAGCCGTGCGCGTGGACGATCTGGTCACCGGTTTCCAGTTACCTGACGGCAAACGCTGGGCCAGACCGGCCGGCGTGGCGGTGGGGCCGGACGGGGCGCTGTATTTCAGCAGCGACAGCGAGACGAACGGCTTGTTCAGGTTGAAACGGGTGAGGTGATCCGCAGAAATAGATGGGAGCGCCGACGTCCCGTCGGCATGGGTTTGTTCGATTAGCCGACGAGACGTCGGCGCTCCCAAAGCATGCCGAAGGTTCCAATTTGAAGAAGAATTTCTTCACGCAGATTTCACATTCACCTCAATCATTGGCATCTCTTCTCACGCGTGTCCATGCGCATGTTGTGGACATGTACCTTCCGTTCGTTCCTGATCTCCGAGTGTTCCGGTTACCCATTCAAAAAATGGGTATTCGATCTCGTCCCCTCTGAATGCCCCGTTGCATAAGGCTTTTGCGCCATCCCGTCCGCGTGGCACGGAAGTTGTTTAGTAGCGCATGCAGGAATGATCTTTTGCCGGTTCGGGTGGAAGGTCGCTGGAGGGAGCCTGACAAAAAACAACGGGAGAAGATCAATGTCCACTGAAACGTTCTATGAAGTGATGCGGAGGCAGGGTATCTCGCGTCGCAGCTTTCTTAAATTTTGCAGCCTGACTGCCGCGTCGCTGGGGCTGGCCCCGACCATGGCGCCGCAGATCGCGCATGCGATGGAGACCAAACCGCGCACGCCGGTGATCTGGCTGCACGGTCTGGAGTGCACCTGCTGTTCCGAATCGTTCATCCGTTCCGCGCACCCGCTGGCGAAAGACGTGGTGTTGTCGATGCTCTCGCTGGATTACGACGACACGCTGATGGCCGCCGCCGGACACCAGGCGGAAGAGATCATCGCCACCATCCGCGAAAAATACAAAGGCAACTTCATCCTCGCGGTGGAAGGCAACCCGCCGCTGAACGAGGACGGCATGTTCTGCATCCACGGCGGACGTCCGTTCGTGGAAGTGCTCAAAGAGACCGCGGCCGATGCGAAAGCCATCATCTCCTGGGGTGCATGCGCATCCTGGGGTTGCGTGCAGGCGGCCAAGCCGAATCCGACGCGTGCCACGCCGGTACACAAAGTCATCACCGACAAACCCATCATCAAGGTACCGGGCTGTCCGCCCATCGCCGAGGTGATGACCGCAGTCGTCACCTACATGCTCACCTTCGACCGCATCCCCGAGCTGGATCGTCAGGGCCGACCCAAGATGTTCTACGGCCAGCGCATCCACGACAAATGCTACCGCCGTCCGCACTTCGACGCGGGCCAGTTCGTCGAAGCGTGGGATGACGATGCCGCGCGCAAAGGTTACTGCCTCTACAAGATGGGCTGCAAAGGTCCCACCACCTACAACGCCTGCTCCACCGTACGCTGGAACGGCGGCGTGTCCTTCCCCATCCAGTCCGGTCACGGTTGCATCGGTTGCTCGGAAGACGGCTTCTGGGACAAAGGCGGCTTCTACGAGCGCGTCACCGACATCAAGCAGTTCGGCGTGGAATCCAACGCCGATGCGGTGGGCGGCACCGTGGCGGGTATCGCGGGTGCGGCAGTCGTTGCGCACGCGGCAGTCAGCGCGCTCACCAAGGCGCTCGATAAGAACGATCAGAGCAAGGGAGGCAAATAATCATGTCAGCTTACGAAACCCAGGGCTTCAAGCTCGACAATAGCGGCAAGCGTGTGGTGGTCGATCCGGTCTGCCGCATCGAAGGTCACCTGCGCGTCGAAGTGAACCTCGACAGCAACAACGTGATCCGCAACGCGGTCTCCACCGGCACCATGTGGCGCGGACTGGAAGTGATCCTCAAGGGCCGCGACCCGCGCGATGCCTGGGCCTTCACCGAGCGCATCTGCGGTGTCTGCACCGGCACGCACGCGCTCACTTCGGTGCGCGCTGTGGAAGATGCGCTGGCGATCGATATCCCCGAGAACGCAAACACCATCCGCAACCTGATGCAGTTGAACCTGTATGTGCACGATCACCTGGTGCACTTCTACCACCTGCACGCGCTGGACTGGGTGGATGTGGTGAGCGCGCTCAAGGCGGATCCGAAGAAGACTTCGGAACTGGCGCAGAGCATCTCGTCCTGGCCGCTGTCGTCGCCCGGCTATTTCCGCGATGTGCAGAACCGCCTGAAGAAGTTCGTCGAATCCGGCCAGCTCGGCCCGTTCAGCAACGGCTACTGGGGCAGCCCGGCGTACAAGCTGCCGCCGGAAGCGAACCTGATGGCGGTGACGCACTATCTCGAAGCGCTCGATTTCCAGAAGGAGATCGTCAAGGTCCACACCATCTTCGGCGGCAAGAACCCGCACCCGAACTGGCTGGTGGGCGGCGTGCCCTGCGCGATCAATGTGCACGACACCGGAGCCGTCGGCGCGATCAACATGGAACGCCTCAATCTGGTGAAGAGCATCATCGACCGCAGCAAGGAGTTCGTGGAGAAGGTGTACATCCCCGATCTGCTCGCCATCGCTTCGTTCTACAAGGGCTGGGGTTACGGCGGCGGTCTGTCGTCGAAGAACATCCTCTCCTACGGCGACATCCCGCAGCGCGCCAACGATTACGAAGCGCCCAATCTGCTGCTTCCGCGCGGCGCGATTATCAACGGCGACCTGTCCAAGATCCACGCGGTGGATCTGCGCGATCCCGAGGAGATCCAGGAATTCGTCAATCACTCCTGGTACAAGTACGCCGACGAGAGCAAAGGCCTGCACCCGTGGGACGGCGTCACCGAGCCGAACTACGCACCCGAAGGCCCGAACTTCAAAGGCACGCGCACCAAGATCGAGGCGCTGGACGAGAGCGGCAAATATTCCTGGATCAAGGCGCCGCGCTGGAAAGGCAACGCCATGGAAGTCGGCTGCCTGTCGCGCATGGTGCTGGGTTATGTGCAGCCCAAGCAGTATCCCTTCATCAAGGACACCATCGACAGCGTGCTGCACAAGCTCGATCTGCCGGTGACCGCGCTGTTCTCGACACTGGGCCGCACCGCGGCACGCGGCATCGAGACGCTGTATTGCGCCGACCTGCAGGTGCAGCAGTTCGACAAGCTGATGGCCAGCCTGAAAGCGGGTGACACTTCCACCGCCAACGTCGAGAAGTGGGAGCCAAGCAAGTGGCCGAAGGAGGCGAAGGGCGTGGGCTTCACCGAAGCACCGCGCGGCGCGCTGGGTCACTGGATCAAGATCAAGGACACCAAGATCGACAACTACCAGTGCGTGGTGCCGACCACCTGGAACGGCAGTCCGCGCGATGCCAAGGGACAGATCGGCGCGTTCGAGGCTTCGCTGATGAACACGCCGCTGGCCAAAGCCGACCAACCGCTGGAGATACTGCGCACCCTGCACAGCTTCGACCCCTGCCTCGCGTGTTCAACACACGTCATGTCGCCGGACGGGCAAGAGATGAGCAAGGTCACGGTCCGCTAACGCGCACGAAAGGAGACTGTCATGTCAGCAAAAACTGAAGTCGACGAAGCGGCGCTCACCGCGGCGGGCAACACGGTGTACGTGTACGAGGCCCCGGTGCGTGCCTGGCACTGGATCAACGTGCTGTGCATCATCACGCTGAGCATCACCGGCTGGTTCATCGCCAGCCCGCTGCCCAGCGTGAGCGGCGAGGCGAGCGAGAACTTTTTGATGGGCTACATCCGCTTCGCGCATTTTGCGGCGGGTTATGTGTTCGCCATCGGCCTGCTGGTGCGGCTGTACTGGGCGTTCGTGGGCAACCACCACGCGAAGCAGTTGTTCATGCTGCCGGTGACCGACAAGAAGTGGTGGGCCGGGATGGCCAAGGAGATACGCTGGTATCTGTATCTCGAAAAACAGCCGAACAAATACATCGGCCACAATCCGCTCGGGCATTTGTTCATGTTCTGTGCCATCACGCTGGGCGGTACCTTCATGCTGGTCACCGGCTTCGCGCTGTACGGCGAAGGCGCGCAGGAAGGGCACTGGTCGCACTGGTTGTTCACCAGCTGGGTCATCCCGCTGTTCGGGCAGAGCCAGGCGGTGCACAGCTGGCATCACCTCATCGCTTGGGGCATCGTGGTGTTCGTGATCCTGCATGTATACACGGCGATCCGCGAAGACATCATGTCGCGCCAGACCATGATCAGCGCGATCATCGACGGCAAGCGCACTTTCCGTGAGTAAAGGGTCAAGTCTTCCCTTGCGGCAACCTTCCCTTAAGATCGAGCAATGCCGCAAGAGTTGAGAGCAAACGCGGGCGAACGCCCGCGTTTCTTTTGGGCCGCCCCGCGCGCGCCCGTCCATCCCGGGCAGTTTCTCGACTCCCGGTATCTGCAACCCGGCCACATCTCGCAAGAGGCGCTGGCCGCGGCCCTCGGCATCTCCCGCCGCCGCATCAACGAGCTGGCATGTGGTAAGCGCGCTGTCACCCCCGACACGGCAGTGCGGCTGGCCCTGCATTTCGGCACGGATGTGGCGTTCTGGCTGGAGATGCAGTTCGGCTGGGACCTGCATCAGGCGCAACAACTTTACTATCGTAAGGTTAAGAATCGGGTGTAGTGTCTCGGTACTGGCAAGCTAATATCCACATATAAATACTCGGTTTAGGGCGCTGCCGAGTAACTTGTTAATTTCAATAATAAAAAGGTTTATTGCGGCTGGCATGAGTCGTGCTGTTACACGGGGTGTAACAAGGGAGGATGAATATGAAAAAAACAGAATTGCTGATACTCGGAATCGGCAACATCTTGTGGGCAGACGAAGGTTTCGGCGTGCGCTGCGTCGAGGCGATCAGCGCCGCTTACGAGTTCGATCCCAACGTGACTGTGCTGGACGGCGGCACCCAGGGCCTCTACCTGCTTCCCTTTATTGAAGACGCGCGCCGCCTGATCGTGTTCGATGCCGTGGATTACGGCAAGACGCCGGGCGAGATGGTGATCGCGAAGGACGGCGAAGTGCCGCGCTTCATGGGTGCGAAGAAGATGAGCCTGCACCAGACCGGCTTCCAGGAAGTCATCGCCTGCGCCTCGCTGGCCGACCGCCTGCCCGAAGCCATGACGCTGATCGGCGTGCAACCCGAGCAACTGGAAGATTTCGGCGGCAGCCTGCGCGATGTGGTCAAGGCGCAGATCCCGCGCGCCATCGAGATCGCGCTGCTGCAGATGCGGCAGTGGGGCATCACCTACGCGCCGCGCCGTTTGCAAACGGTCGACAAGCACCAGCATGTGTTGAGCATGGACGAGTACGAAGCGGGCAGGCCTTCGGAAGAACTTGCCTGCCGTTTCGGCGACGAGCGCTTCATTCCGGGATCGGTCTGACATGTGTCTCGGCATCCCCATGCAAGTCCTCGAAGTGCACGAAACCACCGCGCTGTGCGAAGGCCGTAACGGCCGACAGTTGATCAACACCATGCTGGTTGGCAAGGTGCAAGCCGGACAGTGGCTGCTCACCTTTCTAGACGCCGGGCGCGAGATCATCGATGCTGAACAGGCCGCGCTGGTGAACGACGCACTGGACGGATTGCAGGCGGTGGCCGATGGCGGCGAGATGGATATGGATAGATTCTTCGGCGATCTGGTGAACCGCGAACCGCAGTTGCCGGAATTTTTGAGAAAGGAAAACGCATGAGCGAGACAGTGGAATTTGCGGCAGTACGCGCGGCGGAGATGAAGGCGGGTTTCAACAAACTGCTGGAACGCCTGCGCGCGCAGAGCAAGATCACGCTGCTGGACGAGGAAGGGCTGGAATCCTTCGTCATGGCGGGCGGCGACGGCATGGTGCTGTTCACGCAGGAACCCGACCAGCAACCCGAGACCTGGGACGTGGCGGTTATCCTGCCCGAAGTGCTCAAGCTGACCGGCGACAGACTGCGCGCCGCGATCATCTCGCCCGAACTGGCGCGCAAGGAGAAGGCGCGCTTCGGCATCACGCGCTGGCCCTCGCTGGTGTTCGTGCGCGACGGCGACTATGTCGGCGTGATCGACGGCATGCGCAACTGGGAGGAATACACACGCGAGATTGCGGCCATGATGAACAAACCGACGGGGCGTGCGCCGTCGGTGGGGATTCCGGTGATGGCGGCGGGTGAACCGTCGGCTTGCAATTAAAAACAGGCTTTGTGGGAGCGCCGACGTCCCGTCGGCAAGGATGTTTGAATGTGCCGACGAGACGTCGGCGCTCCCAAACAACATAATAAGGAGCAGACCATGATGAAAGAATTCCCCCTCCCCGTCGTTGCCGTCGGCCCCGGTTCCCAACCCGAAGAAGACGAGTCGCTGCAATACTTGCCATTGCCCAGCGCGATGATGACTTTTGCGCTGCCGGTGATCAACGACGAGGCCGATCCTGCGCTGATGGCGGAGGCATGTCGCATCGTTGAAAGACTGCGCGACGAGATGCAGGCCACGCCGCTGGATTCGGCGACCATACCGACCATGGAGTTGCAGGGTATGGATGCCGATGTCGTACGCCTGCTCAACCAGACCATGGGCGAGGGCGAGGTGAGCATCGCGGTGCGCGGCTCGGGCCAGTACCGTATCCAGGAGACAGTGTTCGCCGGGGTTTGGCGCGTGCACGAATTCGCCACCGACGGACGCCTGATCGGCGACACCCTCATGGCCTGCGCGATCCCGCCCATGGTGGAGCAATGGGCGCAGGACGGGGTGTCGCTGGAGTGCTCCATCCCGCAGCAGCAAGCGGGGCTGATGAACGCGCCGGCCGTGCTGACCGAGATCGTCGGCAAGGCCAAAGGATACAAGGCAGGCGATGCGGCGCATGTGATCAACCTGACGCTGCTGCCGATGTCGCCGGAGGACATCGATTGCCTGACACAGACGCTGGGCGCGGGCGCGGTGACTATCCTGTCGCGCGGCTACGGCAACTGCCGCATCACCAGCACCAGACTGCCGCACGTGTGGTGGGTACAATACTTCAACAGCATGGATACGCTGATCCTCAACACCGTCGAAGTCGGCGGCGTGCCGGAAGTAGCGCAGGCTTCGACGGAAGACTACGAGGACAGCATGGAACGGCTGGGCGAGTGGCTGCAGGTGATGCAGGCGACGGAGAATGTGGACGACTGATATGGCGATGTTCGAAGGGTCTTTCCTCGGCGACAACGAAAAACTGTCCGATGATGCGGCGCGGATGGAATGCGGAATCTGCTGGGAGGTGTACGATCCTGTCCTGGGCGATCCGGTTTGGCAGATTGCGCCGGGTACGCCGTTTTCGCAGTTGCCTGAGCACTGGACCTGCCCGAATTGCGATGCGCCCAAGCATAAATTTATGGTGGAGAACGCGTGAATTCAAATTCAGCTAGGTACGGACACAGATATACGCGGTGGAACAACTTCATTAATGTTCTACGCAGACCGGAATATCCCCTCTGTAACAAGGGGAGAGGCGCGGCGAGACGGTTCTCGTACGTGCCTGGCTCAATGGATTGCCATGACTATTGATCCTGCCGGAAAACTGGAAGCGGTATTCAGCGACATCGCCGCCACGCGCATGGCGGGCCTGCCGATCTGTAACGAGGCGCTGCGCGTCGAAGCGGTGGGTTTTCGCGAGTGGCAGGGGCATTGGGTGGGTGTGCTGGTCACGCCGTGGACAATCAGTCTGGCGCTGATGCCGGGCGAAGGCGGGCCGCTGAAGACATTGGGGCCGGACGAGAAGATGAGCTGGGAATTCCCTTCCGGCAAGTACGAGTTCATGGGACTTAACGAACCGGCGCTGGGCACCTGCCAGACCTGTTCGCTGATCTCGCCGGTGATCCATATCGAACGGCATGAGGATGCGGTGGCGGTGGCGGAGCAGGTGATGACGGCCTTGTTCGCCGTGGACAAGCCGGATGTGATCCGCGACGAGGAGCGCAAGCAGATGTTCGAGGCGGCGCGCATGAAGGGCGAGCCGGTGGCCGCCCAGGAGGTTTCGCGGCGCGATTTCCTGCGCGGCGCTTTTTTGGGGATGTAGCTGGATGGATGCAGGCAAGTTGACGCTGGGTGTGGTGTGGGACGGCGAGTCGGTCGTGGCGACGGAGATCACTTCCACGCGGCCGATGGCCGCACAGGTGCTGAAAGGCAAGACGCCGACACAAGTGGTGCAGATCGTGCCGCTGCTGTTCAGCGTGTGCGGACGGGCGCAGGGCGCGGCGGCCAGCGTCGCATTACTGGCGGCGATGCGCGAGGAAAGTCCCGCGGTCGCGGCGATGGAACGCAGCATCGTGTGCGAGGCCTTGCAGGAACATCTCTGGCGCATGATGCTGGACTGGCCCGACCTGCTCGGCATCCCGCAGGACGACAAGCAGTTCGCCCGCTGGTTCGCGATGTTGCGCAGCATCGGTATGGGTGAGGCGGAATTGGCGGGCTTCCGCCACGAGTTTGAGCGCGATGCGCTGGGCATGACGACGGCGGAATGGCGCAAGATGACGACATACGCCGGGGTGCAGGCGTGGTGGCGCAAATCGGAAAGCGTGCTGGCGCGGGTATTGTCCAAGCTGGACGGATTGCAGCAGAGCCGCAACACCCGCAACGAGGCGCGTCTGCTGCCGGCCTGGTCGGCGGCCGAGGCCTTGCAGGCCTGTACCGGGAAGTGGGATGTACGATTCGCGGCGCGGCCGGAATGGCTGGGCGCGGCGGCGGAGACGGGCGCGTGGAGCTACCACGCCGACAGCCCGCTGTTGCGCGACGTATGGCAGCAGAGCGGCTCCAAGGCGCTCACGCGCGTGCTGGCGCGGTTGCTGGACATGGTCGAACTGGCCGGCGGCACTGCCGCACCGCGCCTGAGCATGGCGAGCCCGGCAGCCGACGAAGGTGTCGCGGCGGTGCGCACCGCGCGCGGCCTGCTGCTGCATCGCGTGCGGCTGGACGGCGATATGGTGGCGGACTACCAGATCATCGCGCCGACCGAGTGGAACTTCCATCCGGCCGGGTCGTTTGCGCAGGACCTGTGCGGTCTGGCGGAACACGACGGCGGGCTGCTGGAGTTCCGCGCGCAGATCGAAGTGATGTCGCTCGATCCCTGCGTGGTGTACGAGGTCGAGATAAGAGGATGAGCGCCTCTGAAAAGCCAAAGTTCTAAGCAAGACAAGGCGCGAGCAAAAAATCGCGACGCGGCATATATACAATATGTGAGGAGTGATTTTTTGAGAGCAACGCAGTATTGCGACGAAGTGGGTCAAGCAGGCAATCCGCGAAGCGGATGCTCGCAAATTTGGATTTTGAGAGGCGCTCATGCATGAGATGTCGCTGGCCGAGGGTGTGCTGCAAATAATCGAAGACTCGGCAAAGACGCAGAACTTCAGCCGCGTGAAAACGGTGTGGCTGGAGATCGGCCAACTGGCGGGCGTGGAAATCGAGGCGATGAAGTTCTGTTTCGACGCGGTGACGCGCGACAGCATCGCGCAGGACGCGAAACTGGAGATCATCGCCACGCCGGGGCAGGCCTGGTGTCTGCACTGTGCCGAGGTGGTGAACGTGCAGGCGCTGTACGATGCCTGTCCCAAGTGCGGCAGCCATCAGGTGCAGGTCACGGGCGGCAACGAGATGCGGGTGAAAGAACTGGATGTGGAATGAACGCTAAGAGAGTGCCTGCAGCCCTGAATAAGCCCCCCTTTGCAAAAGGGGGGTGGGGGGGATTTGCGGCAGGATGAATTATTGAAGTCCGTAAAATCCCCCTCCCGTCCCCCTTTTGCAAAGGGGGAAGCTGATGGCGGATGTCGGAACGATATTGGTTTCAGTTTGAAGGAGATGCAAGATGTGTAACGTATGCGGTTGCGGTGCGGGCGAGACGACCATTGACGGCAAGGCGGTCGAACACGGTCACGGCGGACATTTCCATGTGCATGCCGACGGCACGGCACACGATCACGACCATTCGCACGATCATGATCACAACCATGAGCACGCGCAGGCGAAGCACATGCACTACCACCTGCACGAGGACGGCAGCTCGCACGAGCATGTGCATGACCATCTGCACGGCCACGACCACCATCACGATCATGCGCACGACCACAGCCATTCGCATGCGGACGGTTCGGTGCATTACGGTCTGGGTCCAGCAGGCGCGCACGCGCCCGGCCTGAGCCAGTCGCGCATGGTGAAGATCGAGCAGGACATCCTTTCCAAGAACGACAGCTACGCCAACGACAACCGCGCGCAACTGGCCGAGCACGGCATCTTCGCGCTCAACCTGGTATCCAGCCCCGGCTCGGGCAAGACCACGCTGCTGGTGAAGACCATCGAGGCGCTGAACGGCCAGTTGAAACTGGCGGTGATCGAGGGCGACCAGCAGACCGACAACGATGCCGCGCGCATCCGCGCCACCGGCGCACCCGCTTTGCAGATCAACACCGGCAAGGGCTGCCACCTAGACGCTTACATGGTGGGCAAGGCGATGACGCAGCTGCAACTGGCCGACGACAGCCTGCTGCTGATCGAGAACGTCGGCAACCTGGTGTGCCCGGCGAGCTTCGATCTGGGCGAAGCGCACAAGGTCGCCATCCTCTCGGTGACCGAGGGCGAGGACAAACCGCTCAAGTATCCCGACATGTTCCGCGCCGCCGATCTGATGCTGCTTAACAAGTGCGACCTGCTGCCCTATCTCACTTTCGATGCCGACCTCGCGGTCGCCAACGCGCGCCGCGTGAATCCCGATATCAAAGTGATCCGCACCTCCGCCACCAGCGGCGAGGGCATGAACGAGTGGCTGGACTGGATCAGGGCCGGTTGCAAGAAGGCGGTAGACAGAAAATCGATCGATGGCAGATAAAGGGTGGTAAACGTAGGATGGGTGGAGCGTAGCGATACCTATCGAAAAAACATGAATCGCAAAACCAATAAACCAGCCACAGAGAACACAGAGATCACAGAGAGTGCAGCATTGGTTTTTCTCTGTGAGCTCTGTGTCCTCTGTGGCAATAGTCGGTTTTAAAGGCAATCATGATCCACGCGCAGATCAGAGTCTCGGGGCAGGTGCAGGGAGTGGGCTTCCGCCCCTTCGTGTACCGGCTCGCCAATGAACTCGGTCTGAATGGCTGGGTGCGCAACGACAGCGAGGGCGTGGAGATCACGGTCGAGGGCAAGCAGCCGCAGGTGATGCAGTTGATCGAACGGCTGCAAAGCGATTCGCCCGCGCTGGCGCGCGTGGAGAAAGTCACCCACGATCTTTCAGGGAAAACCACCGGCCTGCTGGGCTTCTGCATCACCGAAAGCAAGCACGGCAAGGTACTCACCGGCATCACGCCGGACATGGCGATCTGCCCCGAGTGCCTGTCCGAGATGTTCGACCCGTCCAACCGGCGCTACCGCCATCCCTTCATCAACTGTGTCCACTGCGGTCCGCGCTATACGATCACCGCGCGCCTGCCTTACGACCGCGTCAACACCAGCATGGCCGGGTTCAAGCAGTGCCAGGCCTGTCAGCTTGAATTCGACACGCCTTCCACGCGCCGATTCCACGCGCAGCCGAACGCCTGCCCCAAGTGCGGCCCGCGCCTGAAGATGCTCGATGCGGATTGGAAAACTGTCGCCAGCGACGATCCCGTTGCGTCGACGGCCGTACTCATCAAGGCGGGGCGCGTCGTTGCCGTCAAAGGCGTCGGCGGCTTCCATCTGGTGTGCGATGCGCGCAACGCGGCGGCCGTGGCACGCTTGCGCGGCGGCAAGCAGCGCGAGGAGAAGCCGTTCGCGGTGATGGTGCTGAACACGCTTTCCGCGCGGCACTACGCGCAGTTCCGCGAACAGGATGCCGCGCTGCTGGAGACGGGCGAGCGTCCCATCGTGCTGCTGCGCCAGTCGAATGCCTGCGCGACCGAGTTGCAGGGCATCGCACCGGGCCTCTCCGGCATCGGCCTGATGCTGCCGTACACACCGCTGCAATATCTGCTGTTCCACGAATTGCTGGGTCAGCCGGAAGGCACGGACTGGCTGCGGCAGAAGACCACGCTGGCGTTGGTGATGACCAGCGCCAATCCCGGCGGCGAGCCGCTGGTAAAGGACGATACCGAGGCGCGTGCGTCGCTGTCCGGGCTGGCCGATGCCTTCCTCACCCACGACCGCGACATCCTGCACCGCTGCGACGACAGCGTGATGAAGTGGCAGGGCAAGGCGCCGACCTTCGTGCGCCGCGCGCGCGGCTATACGCCGCGCCGCATCAAGCTGCCCTACACCGGCCCGTCGGTGCTGGCCTGCGGCGGCTGGCTGAAGAACACCGTTTGTCTCACGCGCGGCGACGATGCCTACGTGTCGCAGCATATCGGCGACCTTGATCATGCAGGATCGCGCGCGATGCTGGACGAGACGGTCGAGTACCTGTGCGACATCCTCGACGTGCTGCCGCAAGCGGTGGCGCACGACCTGCATCCCGATTTCTACAGCACCCAGTTCGCGCAGGCCTATGCCGCGCAGCGCAACTTGCCGCTGTTCGCCGTGCAGCATCACCACGCGCATATCGCGGCAGTCGCGGCCGAGCACCGTGTCACCGAACCGGTGATCGGACTCGCGCTCGATGGCGTCGGTCTTGGGGCGGACGGCGGCGCGTGGGGCGGCGAGTTGTTGCAGGTGACAGGCACGCAATGCGAGCGCATCGGGCATCTTGCGCCGCTCACCCTGCCGGGCGGCGACCGCGCCGCGCGCGAACCCTGGCGCATGGCGGCGGCGGCGCTATTCGAGATGGGCCGCGCCGAAGAGATCGCGCGCCGTTTCCCCGGTCAGGCCGGGTCGGCACTGATGGCCGACATGCTGCAGCGCAAACTGAACTGCGTGGAGACGAGCAGCATGGGACGCTGGTTCGATGCGGCCGCCGGTTTGCTCGGCGTGAAAGAGATGCTGGATTACGAGGGGCAGGCGGCGATGCTGCTGGAGGGATTGGCCGAACGACACGGCAAGGTTGCGCCGCTTGCGCAAGGCTATATCCATACCGCGCAGAGCGAACTGGACCTCCGGCCTCTGCTGGCACATCTCGCCGACTGCAAGGATGCGGGCTACGGCGCGGCGCTGTTCCATGCCACGCTGGCCGAAGGCCTGTGCGGCTGGGTACAACTCGCTGCCGGTCGCACAGGGATCAAGCATGTCGCGCTGGGCGGCGGCTGCTTCCACAACAACATCCTGACGCAGTCGTTGACCGACAGTCTCACTATGAGCGGTTTGGTCGTGCTGACCGCGCAACAGTTGCCGCCCAACGACGGGGCGATCGCATTCGGCCAGGCGAGTGTCGCGCTGCAACTCATTGCACAACCCCCTCTCCCGCTCGCGGGAGAAGGGAGTAACTAGCTATCGATTGGAGAAAATCATGTGTCTCGCCATCCCTGCCCGCATCGAAGAACTGACCACTCCGGGCAACGCCATAGTCAACCTCGGCGGCGTACGCAAAGAGATATCGCTGGCGCTGGTGGACGATGCCGCGGTCGGCGAATACGTCATCGTGCATGTCGGCTACGCCTTGCAGAAGCTGGATCAGGAAGAGGCTGAACGCACGCTGGAAATGTTTGCCGAGATGGGGCAGATGGATGAGCTTCGCGATGAACTGGCGGGGAGTGGAACATGAAACCAACCTCGTCATTCCGGCGCAGGCCGGAATCCAGCAAGAATATAAGACTGCGTAGCAGACAAAATACTGTTGTCCCGCTACGCGGGGATTGTCTTATCAACTGGATTCCGGCCTGCGCCGGAATGACGGTGAACATATGAAATACGTCGACGAATTCCGCGACGGCGAACTCGCGAAGAACATCTCCACCAACATCGCGCGCGAGGCAGACCCTGAACGTAATTATCGATTAATGGAATTCTGCGGCGGCCACACGCATGCCATCTCGCGTTACGGTATCGCCGACCTGCTGCCGTCAAACGTGCGCATGATCCACGGCCCCGGCTGCCCGGTGTGCGTGCTGCCGATCGGCCGCGTCGACCAGGCCATCCGTCTGGCACGCGAGCACAACGTGATCCTGTGTACCTATGCCGACACCGTGCGTGTGCCTGCCTCCGACAATCTCTCGCTGATGCGCGCCAAGGCCAAGGGGGCCGACGTGCGCATGATCTACTCGACCCAGGACGCGCTGAAGATTGCGCGCGACAATCCCGGGCGCGAGGTCGTGTTCCTCGCCATCGGCTTCGAGACCACCACGCCGCCGACCGCCGTTGCGGTGAAACAGGCCGCCGCTGAAGGCTTGAAGAACTTCAGCATCCTGTGTGACCACGTACTCACTCCCGCCGCTATGCATGCCATCCTCGCCGTCGAAGGCGGCGTGGCGATTGACGGTTTCGTCGGCCCCGCGCATGTCTCCACCGTCATCGGCAGCAAACCGTATGAGCCCTTCGCCGACGATTACGGCAAGCCGGTGGTCATCGCCGGGTTCGAGCCGCTCGACGTGATGCAGGCGATATTGATGCTGGTGCGTCAGGTCAACGATGGCCGCGCCGCCGTGGAGAACGAATTCACCCGCGCCGTCACGCGCGAAGGCAACCTGAAAGCGCAGGAACTGGTGGCCGAGGTGTTCGAGTTGCGCGACGTATTCGAGTGGCGCGGATTGGGTAGCGTGCCAAACAGCGCGCTGAAATTGCGTCCCAAGTATGCCGCGTTCGATGCCGAGTTGAAGTTCAAGGTCGATTACGTCGCAGTCCCCGACAACAAAGCCTGCGAATGCGCCGCGATCCTGCGCGGCCAGAAACGCCCGCAGGAATGCAAGATCTTCGGCACGGTGTGCACGCCCGAGAATCCGGTGGGATCGTGCATGGTGTCGTCGGAGGGTGCCTGTGCGGCGCACTATAGTTATGGCAGATTCAGGGAGACTGCCTGAAACCCAACCCCTCCCAACCTCCCCTTGTCAGGGGAGGAGCCGCTTGGTTCTCCCCCTGAAGTGGGGTAAGCAGGCAATCCGCGAAGCGGATGCTCGCACAAGGGGGAGTTAGAGGGGGTTAGATTTTGTAGGGAGGGCACGTTTCAGGTGCCCACTCTACGTAGAACAAGAAGCATGTTGAAAAAAACCGCTGGATTCCCGCCTTCGCGGGAATGACGTGGAGGAGGAAGTTTAGAACAATGAGCACAGTCAAACCCAACTACACCCGCGCGCTCGACATCAAGAACGGCCGTGTCGATATGTCGCACGGTTCCGGTGGTCGCGCAATGGCACAGCTGATCACCGAACTGTTCGCGGTCGCGTTCGACAACGAGTATCTGGCGCAGGGCAACGACGGTGCATTGTTGCCTTCCGCGAGCGGACGGTTGGTGATGGCGACCGACAGTCATGTGGTGTCGCCGTTGTTCTTTGCGGGCGGCGATATCGGTTGCCTGTCGGTACACGGCACCATCAACGATGTGGCGGTGATGGGGGCAACACCTCTGTACCTGTCGGCAGGCTTCATCCTGGAAGAAGGTTTTCCGCTGGCCGATCTGAAGCGCATCGTCGAGTCGATGGCCAAGGCATCGCGCGAGGCGGGTGTGCCTGTGGTCACCGGTGACACCAAGGTGGTGGAGCAGGGCAAGGGCGACGGCGTGTTCATCACCACTACCGGTGTGGGCGTGCTGCGCGAGGGTGTGCATCTCTCCGGCGACCTGGCCAGACCGGGCGACAAGATTTTGCTTTCCGGCACCATCGGCGATCACGGTATGGCCATCCTCTCCCAAAGAGAAGGGCTGACTTTCTCTGCGCCCATCGTGTCGGACACAGCTGCTCTGCACGGGCTCATCGCCGCGATGCTGGACAGCGGCGCGAAGCTGCGCGTGCTGCGCGACCCGACGCGCGGCGGGCTGGCGACGACGCTGAACGAGATCGCCAAGCAATCCGGCGTCGGCATGATGCTGCAAGAGTCAGCCATCAAGGTGAACCAGCCGGTCGAGGCGGCGTGCGAGTTCCTTGGTCTCGATCCGCTGTATGTGGCGAACGAGGGCAAGCTGATCGCGATCTGCGCGCCGGAAGATGCGCCGCGATTGCTCGAAGTGATGCGTGCGCATCCGCTGGGTGCGGCTGCGTCCGTCATCGGCGAGGTATTGGAAGACGCGCATGGCTTCGTGCAGATGACCACCAAATTGGGAGGCCGTCGCGTGGTGGACTGGCTGGCGGGCGAACAACTGCCCAGAATCTGTTAAGGAACATTCATGGCGACACTACCTACATTATTGGTCATCGACGACGAAGTGCGCTCGCAGGAGGCGATACGCCGCACGCTGGACGAGGAGTTTGGCGTGCTGACTGCGTCGAGCGCGGAAGAAGGACGCGCCATCATGGAACGCGAGCGCGTGAACGTGGTGTTGTGCGACCACCGCATGCCCGGCGTGACCGGCATCGATTTTCTCAAGGAGGTGCGCGAGCGCTGGCCGGATGCGGTGCGCATGATCATCTCCGGTTACACCGATGTCGAGGATATCATCGCGGGCATCAACGACGCGGGTATCTACCAGTACATCCTCAAACCGTGGCATCCCGAATCTCTGCTGCTCAATGTGCGCGCGGCGGCGCAGCTCTACGACCTGCAGCAGCAGAGCAACAACATGAATCTGGAGCTGCGCACCATGCAGCCGGTGTTGCAGCGGCGTGTAGCGGCCAAGCACGAGAAGCTGCGCACGCACTATGAATTCGCGCGCATCGTGCGCTCGGCTGCAAGTCCCCTGAACGGGGTGATCGATCTGGCTTCGCGCGTGGCGACCTGCGACATCGCCGTGCACATCTCGGGCGAGTCCGGTTCCGGCAAGGAATTGCTGGGCCGCGCCATCCACTACTCCAGCACGCGCGCGGCGCGGGCCTTCGTCATCGAGAACTGCGGCGCGATGTCCGACCAGTTGCTGGAATCGGAACTGTTCGGCCACAAGCGCGGCAGTTTCACCGGCGCGTTCGAGGACCGTATCGGCCTGTTCGAGCAGGCCGACGGCGGCACCATCTTCCTCGACGAGATCGGCGATACCTCGCCCTCGTTCCAGGTCAAATTGCTGCGCGTGCTGCAGGAGGGTGAGATACGCCCGGTCGGCAGTTCGCGTTCGCGCAAGGTCGATGTGCGCGTGCTGTCGGCGACCAACCGTGATCTCGAAGAAGAGGTGCGCAAGGGGCGTTTCCGCGAAGACCTCTATTACCGCCTCACCCAGTTCGTGCTGCCGATGCCCGCGCTGCGCGAGCGCACCATGGACATCCCGCTGATCGCGCTGGCGTTGCTGCGCGAGGCCGCACCGGCGATGGGCAAGGAGATCCAGGGTTTCACTCCGGAAGCGCTGGACTGCATGGCCAGCTACCAGTGGCCGGGCAACGTGCGCGAGATGCAGAACGAGATCCTACGCGCCATCCTGTTGTGCGACGGCGAATACATCGGCGCGCATCTGTTCTCGCCCAAGGTGCTGCGTGCCGCGCCGGAAGAGCAGTCGCAGGACATGACTATCCTCGCCGGACTGGACGGCAGTCTCAAGGATCGCATGGATGCACTGGAGGCGCGCGTGCTGCGCGAATGCCTGATCCGCCACCGCTGGAACAAGACCCGCGCCGCCACCGAGCTGGGTCTGTCGCGCGTCGGTCTGCGCAGCAAGCTTGCGCGCTACGGGATGGAGAAGAAGGGTGAGTAAGAATCTTTCTTTCTTCGAATTGGTCCTATCACCCCTCTCCCGCAAGCGGGAGAGGGGCAGGGGTGAGGGGCGTGGAGATTTAAATGCCTTGTTTCGGTACGCACAGACCCTCATCCCCAGCCCTTCTCCCGCTTGCGGGAGAAGGGAGTTGGCTGCGTGCATCGAGCGAAAGAAGGGGGGATCTTGACACTCGCTTTTTCACAAGAGCCGCTCAATCTTCTCTGGCTGCAATCCGGCGGCTGCGGTGGCTGTACGCTGTCGTTGTTGAACGCGGATTGCCGCAACCTGTTCGACACGCTCAAAGCTGCCGGCATCAACCTGCTGTGGCACCCGGCCTTGTCCGAGCAGAGCGCGGACGAGGCGCGCAAGATCATCGACGACTGCGCCAGCGGCGCGACGCGGCTGGACATCCTCTGTCTCGAGGGTTCGGTGTTGCGCGGTCCTTTCGGCAGCGGCGGATTCCATCGCACCACCGGCGGCAATTCGATGAAGAGCATGCTCGAACGTCTGGCGCACAAGGCGCGCTACACGGTCGCGGTGGGCAGTTGTGCGGCTTTTGGCGGCGTGACCTCCGGCGGCAGCAACCCGACCGATGCCTGCGGCATGCAGTACGAGGGCGACGCGCAGGGCGGCCTGCTGGGCGAGGACTATCGCGCGGCAAGCGGCCTGCCGGTGGTCAACATCTCGGGTTGCCCGACCCATCCGAACTGGGTGGTGGAGACGCTGGCATCGCTGGCCGCCGGCCAGATGGGCGAAGATCAACTCGATGTCTACCGCCGTCCGCGCCTGTATGCCGACCATCTGGTGCACCACGGCTGCACGCGCAACGAGTTTTACGAATTCAAAGCCAGCGCGCACAAACCTTCCGACCTCGGCTGTCTGATGGAGAACCTCGGCTGCAAGGGCACGCAGGTGCATGCCGATTGCAACATCCGCCTGTGGAACGGCGAAGGTTCCTGCGTGCGCGGCGGTTATGCCTGCATCGCCTGCACCGAGCCGGGCTTCGAAGAGCCGGGACATCCATTCGGCGTGACGCCCAAAGTGGCGGGTATCCCCATCGGATTACCGACTGACATGCCGAAGGCGTGGTTCGTCGCGCTGGCCTCGCTGTCGAAATCGGCCACGCCGAAGCGCGTGAAGGAGAATGCGGTGTCCGACCATCAGGTGATCACGCCGGTGAGCAAGAGGACGAGGTTGAAGTGAAAAACACGATTGAGCCACTGATAATCAACCAATCTGAAATTCATGCAGGGTTCCTCAATACACCCCCCTTTGAAAAAGGGGGGCAGGGGGGATTTAAACTCTGTGTTGCATCGCTCGATTTCAAATCCCCCTCAATCCCCCTTTTCCAAAGGGGGAGGATGCCACAAGCGATCAGTCATCCGTGTTCCATCCGTGTCCATCCGTGGCTTAGAGGGTTTTCAAAATGACCCGCCGCATCATCGGCCCCTTCAACCGCGTCGAGGGCGACCTCGAAGTCACGCTCGATATCGAAGGCGGCATCGTGCGCGCCGCCTATGTCAATTCGCCGATGTACCGCGGTTTCGAGCAGATCCTGCTCGGCAAGCATCCGCTGGATGCGCTGGTGTACGTGCCGCGCATCTGCGGCATCTGCTCGGTGGCGCAATCGGCCGCGGCGGCGCAGGCGCTGGCGCAGGGCATGGGCTTGCAGCCGCCCGACAACGGCCGCCTCGCCGCGAATCTCACCCTGGCGGCGGAGAACCTGGCCGACCATCTGAGCCACTTCTATCTGTTCTTCATGCCGGACTTTGCGCGCGACGGATATCGCGACCACGCCTGGTTCGCCGACGCACAGGCACGCTTCAAGTCGGTGTCGGGCTCGGCCACCAACGATATGCTGCCGGTGCGCGCCAAGTTCATGAACGTGATGGCCTATCTGGCGGGGCGCTGGCCGCACACGCTGTCGCTGCAGCCGGGCGGGTCGTCGCGGCCGCTGGAAGAAGCGGAGAAGTTGCGCCTCAGGATGTTGCTGAACGAGTTCCGCGCCTTTCTCGAACGCACGCTGTTCGGCGACACGCTGGAGGCGGTAGCCGCGCTGGATAGCGAGGCGGTGCTGTACGCATGGATGCAGCCGCGCGCCAGGTCCGCCGATTTCCCGCGCTTCCTGCATATCGCGCGCGATCTCGATCTGCAGCAGATGGGTCGCGCCGCCGACCGCTTCATGAGTTACGGGGCCTATCGCGATGGCGCGAGCGCATTGTTCCCTGCGGGCGTGTGGGCGGATGGCAAATTGCAGGCACTGGATATCACTGCCATCCGCGAGGATGTGAGCAGCAGCTGGCTGGTGGGCGATGCCGCACTCGCGCCGGACGAAGGCCGCACCCTGCCGCAGCCGGATAAAGAGGATGCGTATTCCTGGTGCAAGGCACCGCGTCTGTCCGGCGAAGTGGTAGAGACCGGTGCGCTGGCGCGGCAGATGATCGCGGGGCATCCACTGGCGCGCGATCTGGTGGGGCGTCACAGCGCCAGTGTGACAGCGCGCGTGGTCGCACGTATGCTGGAACTCGCGCTGGTGATCCCGGCGATGGAATCGTGGCTGAGCCGGATACAGCCGGGCGCACCATTCTGTCTGCCTTTCGAAGAACTGGCGGATGTGCGCGGCATCGGCCTCATCGAAGCGGCGCGCGGCAGTCTCGGTCACTGGATGGATGTGCGCAAAGGCAAACTGCACAACTACCAGATCATCGCGCCGACCACATGGAACTTCTCGCCGCGCGACGCGGCGGGCGTGCCGGGCGCGCTGGAGCAGGCGCTGGTCGGTCTGCCCGCGGAAGAAGGCGGCAACGCCGCACCGCTGGCGGTGCAGCATGTGGTACGTTCGTTCGACCCGTGCATGGTGTGCACAGTGCATTAGAATCTTTTGTCCGCAGATTTCGCAGATTCACGCAGATTATGTCGTCTCACTCTGTGATTGCGTAGGATGGGTGGAGCGTAGCGATACCCATCGCTGTTTTGGTTGGCAGGTTATATGTGGGCTTAATCTGCGGAAATCTGCGTAATCTGCGGATGAATATTTTTTTGAAGGAATAATCATGGAACGCTTCACCATCTCACTCGACGAAAAACTCGCCAGCGAGTTCGACCGCCTGATCCGCGAGCGCGGCTACCTCAACCGCTCCGAGGCGGTGCGCGACATGCTGCGCGGCAAGCTGGAGACGCTGCGCGTGCAGGAGAAACTGGCGCCGTACTGCGTGGCGAGCCTGTCCTATGTGTACAACCACCACGAGCGCGACCTGGCCGAGCGGCTGACCGGATTGCAGCACGACCACCACGACCTGGTGGTGGCGTCGACCCATGTGCACCTCGATCACGAGAACTGTCTGGAGACGGTGATGCTGCGCGGCAAGACCGAGGTGGTGCGCCGTTTTGCCGATGCGCTGATCGCCGAGCGCGGCGTGCGCCACGGCCAGGTGAATCTGGTGCCGGTGGATGCCGATACCGGCCACGGCCACGTCCACAGCCATCCATCGACTTGAGAAATTATTCTGAAAAGCAACTTAGCCACGGATAGACACGGATGAAACACGGATGGAAAGACAAAGCGTTTGAAGCCGGCTTGAATAATGCAAGCGGGGGCGGCGGTTGGTTTTATCCGTGTTTCATCCGTGTTCATCCGTGGCTAATGGTTGTTTTATTTCTGAGACCTGAATGAGTACTCGTTCCCACCCTACCCAATCCAGACTGCCCGTTCCGAGCGAGATCGAGCCGTTCTCGGAATCGGCCTGGATCGATGTCGTGCGCTCGATGGACGAGGTGTACAACGAGTTGCTGCAATACGAGGTGGTGCTGGAACAGAAGAACTCCGAGCTGGAAGAGTCGCAGCAGTTCATCTACAGCATCCTCACCTCGATGTCCGACCTGCTGGTGGTGTGCGACCGCAACGCGGTGATCGAGGAGGTCAACCATTCGCTGCTGGCGTTCACCGGGCGCAGCGAGAAGGAGCTCAAGGGGGCGAAACTGGGTTCGCTGTTCGCCGACGAGAGCGGCTGCGACACGGCGAAACGCGTCATCTCCAGCCTGACCAGCGAACCGGCCAACGACATTGAGCTGCAGTTCAAGACACGCGATGGCGGCAGCACACCGGTGGCGTTGAATTTCACCCCGCGCCTTTCCGGCAACGGCAAGCTGCTCGGCGTGGTGATCACCGGACGCCCGCTGGGCGAGTTGCGCCGCGCCTATCACAAGTTGCGCGAGGCGCACGAAGAACTCAAGCGCACGCAGCAGCAGTTGCTGCAATCGGAGAAGATGGCCTCGCTCGGCAAGCTGGTGGCGGGTGTGGCGCACGAGCTCAACAACCCGATCAGCTTCGTGCTCGGCAACGTGCATGCGATGCAGAAATACACGCCGCGACTGAAACGCTATCTGGATGCGGTGCACGAGGGTGTGGCGGGTGCCGAGTTGCGCGCCCTGCGCGAGGAGTTGCGCATCGACCGCATCCTCGACGACCTCGCCCCGCTGCTGGCCGGAGCGGTGGAAGGTGCCGAACGCACGCGCGACATCGTGGACGGACTCAAGCGCTTCTCCGCCGCCGACCGCAACGAGAACATCGAATTCAACCTGGCCGAGGTCATCGAGCGTTCGGTGCACTGGGTCACGCGCGCCACGCCGGTCAATTTCCGCGTGCAGGTCGATGTGCCGAAAGACTTGCCGGTGTACGGTTCGCCCGGCCAGTTGCAGCAGGTCATCATCAACCTGGTGCAGAACGCGTCCGATGCCACCGAGCTGCAGAGCGACCCGCTGCTGACCATCACGGCCGAGCCCAACGACGAACGCGTGGTGATCCTGTTTCGCGATAACGGCAGCGGCATCCCCGAGCAGGAACTGGGCAAGATATTCGACCCCTTCCACACCACCAAACCGGTCGGCAAGGGCACTGGCTTGGGCTTGTCGATCAGTTATGGCATCGTCGAACGACATGGCGGCGAGCTGTCGGTGAGCAATGTGGCGGGCGGCGGTGCGCAGTTCAAACTGTGCTTGCCGCGCGCGAAGCACTAACCACTTGGCATATCCGCCTGGGTCGCTGCCCAAACAAGTGCACAAGTTGATTTGCATGATGAGACAGGCATAATCCCGGAAGCAGCAACTGAAAAGGAGAAAACCATGAACATGGACTTCAGGCCCTACATAACACGTGATCCCTTGATCTGCGGCGGAGAGCCTGTTATCACCGGCACGCGGGTTACAGTGCGCACCGTACTCGCGAGCCTGGCCGAAGGGATGAGCACGGACGAAATATTGCAAGATTTTCCGACTCTCAGCCGTGATGCCGTGCGCGCCGTTGTCGCTTTTGCTGCGGTATCCGCAGAAGAAGACCTGCCGTTGCCGGCAACCCCTGTACTCGCATGAAGATCAAACTCGACGAAAACTTGCCCATTGGCAAAAGAAGCTAGGCTTGAATTATTTTTCGGGATGAGATGAAAAACGAAATGGGAATAATGATGAGTGGAAAAAACAATTCGAGGCCCCTTAGTTCACGCTTAATTTGTTAGGCACCCCATGCTACCTCGCGTATTCACTACTGCTGACGGTCTTCTCCCAGTTGACCTTGCTCACTGTGGCCTCGACCATCTGACATCTGCGCAAAGACTATTCAACAGTGGCCCAAGCCATTACGACTCAGCCGGATATCTCGCACATATTGGCATCGAGTTACTTTTCAAAGGATGGCTTCTTGAATCTACTGGGCGTTTTGAAGGTATACACAATCTCGGCACCTTGCACGGTCAGTTGGTTAGCTTCGCTGCTGCACCAACACTTGATGACCAATCTTCGAATGTGCTCGTGCTACTAGACCAATACGAATCACTTCGCTACCCCAATCGAAAGAACCCTATCGAAGTTTGACAAGGTCATTGGTCAGTAATCGAAGCACTTGTTGGGTTGCTTTGTCGCTCTATGCCGCCGTCAATTGAACGAGAATTGGGCAACGTAGCGTTCGGGCATAAAGCAGGGAGAGTTCTCATGAAAAAGAAGGTCGAGAGTGGGGCTGGTGAAAGTCTTTAATTCGGCAAGGTTATCTCGAAAAACGATGCGCGCTTCCTTCAATTGTTAATAGGATCAACATATGTCAGAGAACGTTTTTTGGGAATACAACGGATGGGCGATCCTGATAACGATTCTCGGCCCGATATATTCCATCATCCAAGCTGAATCGAAAATGTACGGTTTCCTGTTACGCAGTTGGCTACCACTTTTCTGGCTTGTTTCAATCGTTCTCCTGTTTGTTCTAAGTAACTGGATACCTGCTGCTCTGTATATTCCATGTTGGATTCTCGGCATTGTGCTGGCGTCGATAGTGAAGCACCGTGGTCTTGGCTAGTTCTCCGCGAAAGGGTGAGAGCGAGTGATTGCAAGGCAAATTGGGCTAGGCAAAAGGGGCTAAGCTCGAATTTTTTTCGGGATGAAACGAAAAACGAAATGGGAAAGATGATGAGTGAAAAAAACAATTCAGCCTGGCTCCTTAGTTCTTGCATCATGGCACTTGTTGCCGTCTGCGGCTACCGCCGCAACCTCGGGACGGGGAAGTCCCTTTCATTCGTTAGGCCGCTACCGAAAACATGACCGAGTCCACACCAAAATCTCCCGGCGCAGCCGATTACGCCGCTGTTATTGCCTGTGCGGTCGTTCCTGTTGCGGTAATCGTGTGGGGCATGGGCTCAGGCAATCCTTACGGCTACTACGTCTTTCTGCGTGTTGTTGTCTGCTTTAGCGCAATTGTCTTTGCTGCTCTTGGCTCGGGTCATAAGCGCGACAACCTTTGGTTCTTGTTCGCAGCTATCGGGGTGCTATACAACCCATTCATTCCCTTCCATTTAGCTCGCGGCACCTGGCTGTTGTTCAACGCGGCAACAATCGCAGCATTCATCTATGGGCTGTTCTTTTGGTTGGCCGCTGTGCGTAAATCTCGTAACGCGGCCTAACAATTCAGTCAAGCCGAAGCCACTTCGCGGCTCGGCTTAATTCAGGCGTAAGGCGTACCGTATCGCCATTAATGCGGTAATTGAAAGGAGACTCATGTCAACCAAATTCAATCGTGGCAAGGCATATCACGGAAGCAGTGCCGTAACCGAGGGGAAACTTCAAGGTGCTACGGATACCGACTACTTCTATTTTTTCTGTCCTGTTTGCGAGGGCAAGCAAATCATGCGACCGCTTGACTATGAGGTGCGCCAAGAGCAACCCGACAACCCATATAACGATCAGTTGAAATCAAAGGCGGTCAAAGGCTTTACTCTTGCCTTTAAGTTGCATTGCGAAAAATGCAACCTCACTGACTTCGTTAAGGTTTCAAATCTCGGCTGGCAGGGTGGCGATTTTGAAGCTCGTGTTAAACCTGCCTAACCCTGGGGTCAACCTAACGAACTTATATGTGTGAGGGTAAG
The DNA here is from genome assembly GCA_018813765.1 of Gammaproteobacteria bacterium. Classification (GTDB taxonomy): domain Bacteria; phylum Pseudomonadota; class Gammaproteobacteria; order Burkholderiales; family Gallionellaceae; genus Sideroxyarcus. The sequence continues at coordinate 75,810 of JAHJBC010000006.1, forward strand.
TGGCAGTGATAATTGTCGGCAAAATTAGCGGCAGGTTCGAAATGTGGTATTTAATATAATGTCGGACATGCAGTTGATTGGACTTTGCGCACATTTTGGATTGATTTATTGGTAAGTGGTCTGGCTTGCTTTAACAGTTATAACCATTCTTATAGCCAGAATCAGCAGCAGTTTGTTTTGTGCAAGTTAGCGTGAAAAAAAGGCTTGGCTCGTTTTGAATCACACCATGTCGTTTATCCTGAAAGAGCTTGCCCGCCCGTGGAAATTGTTCACCCTTGGGGGCGGTGTCGGTCTACTGGTATGGGGCTCGTTCTATTACGTTGCCCCGGATTGGGATATTCCAATCAGTTTGATCATGGCTTTTTTCGCATATCTGACGGCAAGTTGGTCCATGCACGTCATGGTCGAAAGAAAGTGGCGCGATTTTCCGTTGATGTTGCTTGCGACTTGGTGGACGGTGGATGGATGCTACTCGCTCTATTGGTATTACAAGGATCCCGTTGTTTGGGTATACATGCGCGAGGCAAATGCGCCTGCCTCGCTGTGCCTATATTGGATGTGCGGCCTAGTGTGGTTCTGGAATGGCTCGTTGAGAGAGCTTGCTGCAAGGCTTTCGCGAGAGAACTAATCTATCAAGGAAGGGTAAAAAGGCAGGGTAAAAAGGTACCTGAGTCGAAAAGTTTTCTCCCTTCCACGTTGGACTGAAAAAGAGAGCGGAGCCAAAGGGGTCAGCCTCGCAATATCCCTGAAAACAGAATCGGTCGGAAATATCTCGGCGCGGTAGTGCGCAATATCCAACGGGCATTGCGCCGTATGGAATTCAACATCCGTAGCAATTCTCTGTGCTTATTCCCTCCTGCACGAGATGGAGCGACGATTTGCAGGAACAGGGCGGCAGGCTTAGACTGTTCGCAATATGAAAATCATCTATCGACAACACGCTATCAAGCGGATGCACGAAAGAGGCATCTCGGAAGAAGAGGTAGAGCAGGCAGTAGCGAACGGGGCCATTATCGAGAGCTACCCGAACGACACACCGTTCGCCAGCGCTTTGCTTCTGGGAATGGCAGGAACCAGAGCAATACACGTAGTTTTTGCCGATGATGTTCAGGATGACATACGAATCATCATCACCGTTTATGTGCCAGACTGTACTATCTGGAATGAAGATTTAAAGACGAGGAGGCAAGCATGAAATGCCCTATCTGCAAACACGGTAACACGCATGCCGGTGTTGCCAGCATCACGCTGGAGCGTGGCGATTCAACCGTAATGTTCAAGAGCGTGCCGGCTGAAATCTGCGACAACTGCGGCGAGGTATACCATGATGCGAAGGTAACAAAATCGCTCCTGGAGCAAGCCGATCTTGCAGCAAAAAGTGGTGTTGAAATCGACGTTCGAAGATACGCCTGATATCCCAAACGCAAAAACCCGCTACGGCGGGTTTTATATTGCCCACAATTTTGGTGGGAGATCAGCGGGAACGGACATGAGTTGCGTTCAAATTTCTACCCCCATCCCAGCCTTCCCCCTGCAAGGGGGAAGGAGTGAGGCGATGGCGTATTGTCTTGACTGAACCTGTCACAACCAAACCGGTAACAAACCGGTAAGCAAACTTTCAGTTTCGTCATAATGTACCTGATGCTGGGCGCTGACCGGGGCAGGCTGGTCTAAAAATTATTCAATATAAACATGGCAATGAAGGCGTGGTTGAGCCTTCCGTTTTCCCCGTCACTCTTCCCCCTCCAGTGGCATAATTCTTGTTAAGAAGAGAAGCGGAATCTTCATACGGAGGCATTATGGAAACGGTTAGCGGCAGCATCTATCCCCTGGTCGCGCTGGCGCTGGTGCTGGGCATGAAGCACGGCATGGATGCCGACCATCTCGCCACCATCGACGGTCTTACCCGTTTCAACGCCGCCGCCGGTCGCGGCAAGCTGGCGCGTTTGTGCGGTCTGTTGTTCTCGCTGGGGCACGGTGTGGTGGTCTGCATCGTCGCAGTCGCCACCGGCCTTCTGTTCCAGCAGGGCGCGGTGCCCGTGTGGATGGACGATGTCGGCGCTTGGGTGTCGGCGTTCTTTTTGATCACGCTGGGTGCGCTCAATCTGTATGCGGTGTTCACCACGCCCGCGCATGAGATGGTGCAAATGGTCGGGCTCAAGGGGCGCTGGCTGGGCAAGTTGCGGCACACGGGCAATCCCGTGCTGATCGCCATGGTGGGGGCGCTGTTCGCATTCTCTTTCGATACGCTGTCGCAGGCCGCGCTGTTCTCCGCCACCGCCACGCAATACGGCGGCGTACTTCCCGCGTTGCTGCTGGCGCTGTGCTTTATGCTCGGCATGATGGTCACCGATGCGGCCAACGGGCTGTGGATCTCGCATCTGCTGCGCCGTGCCGATGCCACCGCACGCGCCGCTTCGCGCATCATGGGTGTCACCGTGGCATTGCTGAGTCTGTTCGTGGCGGCGCTGGGATTGTCGCGCCGTTTCTTCCCCGAAGCATCCTCATGGCAGGAAGGACGCGAGCTGTTCATCGGCATATCCATCATTGCGGTGATCGCTGTCAGTTTCCTGTTCGCGCGCATGAGCCAGCGCGTATCCGCGCCGGCCTGATGCTCGTCGAAGGGGGAGTTACTTCTTCTTGCTTGCGTATGCCGCGGCGATCTCGCGGAACTGCTTGAGTTCGGTCTCGATGGTGGAGAGCTGGTAGTAGTCGTTGCCCGAACGCTTGGCCAGTTCCAGTTGCTCGATGGCGCCGTGCAGGTTGCCGTGCAGGATGTAGTTGTAGGCGAGCGCGTGGTGCTCTTCCTGGTGGCGACCGAGCGCCGAGTAGGCCTGCGCCTGCAATGCGTAGAGCTTGGCGTCGTTGCCGTCGATGGCGACCTGTTCGTCGAGCAGTTCGATGGCTTCCTTGTAGCGCTGTTCCTGCAGCAACACTTCGGCATAGTCGTAGATCAGCGCATGGTGGCGCGGGAATTCCTTCAGCGCCCTGCGATAGAAAGTCGCCACATCCTTGTCCTGCCTGTCCAGCCGCCTGATCTGTCCTTCCAGCGACACGATGGTCGCACTGCGCGGTGCCTGCTTCTTCAGCGTGGCGAATTCCTGCGACGCGCGTTTCACCTGGTTGCTGCGTAGCAGCGCCAGCACCAGGCCGTAGCGCTGGGCGACGGGGTTGCCGAACTTCTTTTCACCCAGTGCGGAGTCGAAATAGGCGATGGCTTCCTGCGGCTGTCTGTGCAGGGCGATCAGCCGTGCGCGCATGAGCTGGAAATCCAGGCTGTCCGGCACCAGGCGGTAGGGGATCTGCTGCACGCGGCCGTCGACGTCGGCGATGCGCTCGTTGGTGAGCGGGTGGGTGCGCAGATAGGAGGGGGTGCTGCCCTCCAGCAGTGAAGTGGCTTTCTGCATGCGCTCGAAGAAGCTCGGCATGGCGCGGGTGTCGAAGCCGGATTTCTCGAGGATGCCGATGCCGATGCGGTCGGCCTCTTTTTCGTGCTCGCGGGTGAAGTTGAGCTGGCGCTGGATGGTGCCTGCCTGCGCGCCGATGATGGCGGCATTGGCCGCCTCGGGGTTGCTGCGCGCGGCGAGGATGGCGACGGCGACGGTGGCCAGCGCGGCCAGCGAGTCGTAGCGCTGGCCGGACATCATGCGCGCGTAATGGTGCTGGGTGACGTGGGAGATCTCGTGGCCCAGTACCGAGGCGAGCTCGGATTCGCTCTGCGACAGTTGTATCAGGCCGGTGTTGACGCCGACGAAACCGCCGGGGATGGCGAAGGCGTTGATGGCGTTGTCGTTGATGGCGAAGAATTCGAACGGTTGGCCGGGTTCGTTGCTGTTGGCGACCAGCCGCGCGCCGAGGCGGTTGAGGTAATCGTGGATCTCGGGATCGTCCATGTAACGCGGGTTGGCGCGTATCTGCAGCATGCTTTGCTCGCCGATCTGGCGTTCCATCAGCGGCGAGACGATCTCCTGCGACACGTCGCCCAGATCGGGCAGGCCGTCCGCTTGAACGAGGCAGGAAAGGAAGAATGAGGCCAATAACAGGATTTTTCTCATGGGCTTTATGATAGCACCGACGCGAAGTAGTTCCTCGGGTGTGCGGTGAAATTTCGCAAAGGTGACACCCTCTTCCGGCCTTCCGCTGCTGGACAGCGTGGCGTTCAGCCCTCAGAATGCAAGCGGCTAAATAAAAAACTCGTGCAGCGATTCGTTCGTTCTTTCTCCGCAGGCGGGAGGGATTCGGAGAGAGTGATGCGCGAGGATGGGTACGAATGGACAAGATAGGCAAATACGAGATCGTCAGGCAGTTGGGACACGGTGCGACCAGCACGGTGTACCTCGCGCTCGACCCGTTCAACCAGCAGCAGGTCGCGCTCAAGGTGTTCGATCTCAGCGTGCTGCACGACAACACGCGCGCCAAGGCGTATCGCAAACTGCTGCTCACCGAAGCTTCGCTTGCCGGCAAGCTGTCGCATCCGCATATCGTGAAGATATTCGATGCCGACATGGACGGCGAGGTCAACTACATGGTGATGGAGTACGTCGAAGGCGACACGCTGGAAAAGTTCGGCGAGGTCGACCACCTGATGCCGCTCGGGCGCATCGCCGAAGTCATCTATAAATGCTGTAAGGCGCTGGAATATGCGCAGTTCCAGGGCGTCACCCACCGCGACATCAAGCCGGCCAACATCCTGCTGCAGGGTGACAGCGACATCAAGATCTCGGATTTCGGCTCTGCCGTGATCGAGAGCCAGCAGACCACGCAGGTGACCGGCGTGGGTTCGCCCGCCTATATGTCGCCGGAGCAGATCAGGGAGCAGCCGCTCACGCACCAGACCGACATCTATTCTCTTGGTGTGACCATGTACCGGCTGCTGACCGGCAAGCTGCCTTTCGACGCCGCCAACAGCTACAGCATGATCTACCAGATCATGAACATCGATCCGCAGCCGCCCAGCACCTTCCGCCCGGAGATCCCCCCGGCACTGGACGCCATCGTGCTGCGCGCCATGTGCAAGAACACCGAACATCGCTACCAGACCTGGGACGAGTTTGCGCGCGACCTGGTGGCGTTCATCAGCCACGATGTGCCGCAGCAGGACGAGTTCTTCGATACCGAAAAGTTCGATACGCTGCGTGCGCTGGAATTCTTCAAGAACTTCAGCGATGTCGAACTGTGGGAGGTGCTGCGCATCAGCGATTGGCACAAGGTACCCAAGGATGAATCCATCCTGCAGGAGGGTGAGGAGGGGCAGAATTTCTTCGTGCTCGCCAGCGGTTCGGTGCGCGTGGTCAAACAGGGGCGGCTGTTGAGTCTGCTGCACAAGGGCGACTGCTTCGGCGAGATGGCGCACTTGGCCGGCAAATCTGCCACGCGCTCCACCGATGTCTTCTCCAAGACCGAAGTGACCTTGATCGAGATCGACCCGGATGTATTGGCGCGTGCGACGGCGAACTGCCGCTACCAGTTCAGTCAGGCTTTCCTGGGGGTGCTGGTCAGGCGACTGGCGGTATCGAACACCAGGATATCCAGGCTGCTCAGCGACCACGGGGACGAGCAGTAAGTGAGCGCGGACGGATTCGATGCGGAACTGGACGTGCGGCTACTGGCCTGCCCCTTGCCCATCCTGCGCGCCAAGAAATCGCTGTCGGCGATGAGTTCAGGTCAGGTGCTGAAAGTGGTGGCGACCGACAAGGGTTCGCCCAAGGACTTCGGGGATTTCTGCGGCAAGACGGGGAACGAGTTGTTGGCTTCGACGGAAGAGGGCGGAGAATTCATCTTTCTGATTCGTCGCCGCTAGGAATTCAAAGGGAGCCCAGGCTGTTCGGCCTGAGAAGAAGCTGTGCGCCGCATTGTGTTGTTGCTCCCTTCTCCCGCAAGCGGGAGAAGGGCTGGGGATGAGGGGTTGGGGGCATATCGAAGATTGGTTTTGACTCAACAACCCTCACCCCAACCCCTCTCCCGCTTGCGGGAGAGGGGCTTTAGTCTCTTTCAATTGCGGGGTTAGTTCGAACGACTTACCCCAGCTTCTTGCGTTGCGCCTGCAACTGCACCACCGTGGTCCCGAACTCTTCCAGTCGCTTCTTCTCCTGCTCCACCACCGCCGCCGGGGCGCGTGCGACGAAACTCTCGTTGCCGAGCTTGGCATTGGCTTTGGTGATCTCGTTGGAAAGGCGCGCGATCTCCTTGTCCAGGCGCTCGCGTTCCGCTGCGACGTCGATCTCCACCTTCAGCATCAGTTTGAAGTTGCCGACGATGGAGACGGGCGCATCACCTTCCGGCAGTTCGGCGACGACATGCACTTCGCTGAGCTTGCCGAGGCTGCTGATGTAAGGGGCGAGCGCGTTCAATGTGGCGGCATCACCGGCGGCGATCAGTGGCACGCGCGCGGCGGGCGACAGGTTCATCTCGCTGCGCAGGCTGCGGGTGGCGGTGACGAGTTCCTGCAGCAAGGCGATCTGGGCGATGGATGCTTCGTCGATCTTGCTCGCGTCGGCTTTGGGATACGCTTGCAGCATGATGCTGTCGCCCCTGGCATTCGCCATCGGTCCGACCGTCTGCCACAACTCTTCGGTGATGAACGGGATGATGGGGTGGGCGAGGCGCAGGATGGTTTCCAGCACACGCACCAAAGTTCTGCGAGTCCCGCGCTGCTGCGCTTCGCTGCCGTTCATCTGCACCTTGGCCAGTTCCACATACCAGTCGCAGTAGGTGTTCCACACCAGTTCGTACACGGCGCGTGCGGCCATGTCGAAACGGTAGTCGGCGAAATGTGTCGCCATCTCGGCTTCGGCCTTCTGCAGTTCGCCGATCATCCACTTGTCGGCAGCCGAGAACTCCAGCGGCAACGATTCGTCCTGACCAACGTCTTTACCTTCGCAGTTCATCAGCACGAAGCGCGTGGCGTTCCACAGCTTGTTGCAGAAGTTGCGATAACCCTCGCAGCGCTGCATGTCGAACTTGATGTCGCGACCGGGCGAGGCGAGCGAAGCGAAAGTGAAGCGCAGCGCGTCGGTACCGAAAGCGGGGATGCCTTCCGGGAATTCCTTGCGGGTGCGCTTCTCGATCTTCTCGGCATCCTTCGGATTCATCAATCCGGTGGTGCGCTTCTTCACCAGATCTTCGATGCCGATGCCGTCGATCAGGTCGATGGGGTCGAGCACGTTGCCCTTGGACTTGGACATCTTCTGGCCTTCCGCATCGCGGATCAGGCCGTGCACATAGACATCCTTGAACGGGATCTTGCCGGTGATGTGTTTGGTCATCATCACCATGCGCGCCACCCAGAAGAAGATGATGTCGAAGCCGGTGACCAGCACCGAAGATGGCAGGTATTGCTTCACGAACGCGTTCTGCGCGTCGAACGGCTTGCCCTCTTCCCAGTCCAGCGTGGAGAACGGCCACAGCGCAGAAGAGAACCAGGTGTCGAGCACGTCGTTGTCGCGGTCGAGTTGTCCGGCATAACCTGCCTTGTCTGCGAGCTTGCGTGCCTCGGCTTCGTCGCGCGCGACGAACACTTCGCCGTTGGTGCCGTACCACGCGGGGATCTGGTGTCCCCACCACAGTTGGCGCGAGATACACCAGTCCTGGATGTTGTTCAGCCACTGGTTGTAGGTGTTGACCCAGTTCTCGGGATGGAACTTGATCTCGCCGGAAGCCACGCATTCCAGCGCCTGCTCGGTGATGGATTTGCCCTCGGGGCCCGCCTTGCTCATTGCGACGAACCACTGGTCGGTCAGCATCGGCTCGATCACCACGCCGGTGCGGTCGCCACGCGGCACCTTGAGTTTGTGCTTGTCGGCCTTGATGAACAGTCCGGCGGCTTCGAGGTCGGCGCAGATCTGCTTGCGCGCGGCGAAGCGGTCCATGCCCTGATATTGCTTGGGCGCGTGCTCGTTGATCTTCGCGTCCAAGGTCAGGATGGAGATCATGTCCAGCTTGTGGCGCTGTCCCACTGCATAGTCGTTGAAGTCATGCGCGGGCGTGACCTTCACCACGCCGGTGCCGAATTCCTTGTCCACGTAATCGTCGGCGATGACCGGGATGGTGCGGTCGCACAGCGGCAAAGTAACCTGCTTGCCGATGAGGTGCTTGTAGCGTTCATCCTCGGGATGCACCATCACGGCCACGTCACCCAGCATGGTCTCGGGGCGGGTGGTGGCAACGACCAGATGGCCGGAGCCGTCCGCCAGCGGATACTGGATGTGGTACATGAAGCCGTCTTCTTCTTCCTGCACCACTTCGAGGTCGGAGACAGCGGTGTGCAGTTTCGGGTCCCAGTTCACCAGGCGCTTGCCGCGATAGATCAGGCCTTCGTTGAACAGGCGCACGAACGTCTCGGTGACGGTCTTGTTCAGCTTCGGGTCCATGGTGAAGCGCTCGCGCGACCAGTCGGGCGAGGTGCCGAGGCGGCGCATCTGCTTGGTGATGGTGTTGCCGGAGTATTCCTTCCACTCCCAGACTTTTTCGATGAACTTCTCGCGGCCCAAGTCATGGCGCGAGATCTGCTGCGCATCAAGCTGGCGCTCCACCACGATCTGCGTGGCGATGCCCGCGTGGTCGGTGCCCGGCTGCCACAGCGTGTTGTCGCCGCGCATGCGGTGGTAGCGCGTGAGCGCATCCATCAATGTCTGGTTGAAGCCGTGGCCCATGTGCAGCGTGCCGGTGACGTTGGGCGGCGGCAGCAGGATGCAGAAATTCTCCTGTTTGCTTGCGTCGGTGCCAGCCTTGAAGTAGCCGGAGGATTCCCACTCGGGATACCAGCGGGCTTCGATGTCTTTGGGGTCAAAACTTTTTGCGAGTTCCATTGCGGTCTTTTCGGGAGATGCGAGTGTCAAAGAGGGCGGGATTATACAGGCTAGGCAGGCCCGACAGGGCCGCGCCGGGTTCAGCGAGGTTTGTTTACAGACTGGCGGATGAGTTCGGGCAGGTCGCTACGCATCCGGCGCATGGCGGTTTGCCAGTCCGGCGTGGAATTGATCGCCTCCAGCAGTTTCGCTTCCAGCAAAGGGAACAGCACGTCGGCCAGTTTCCGGCATTGTCCGGCGTCGAGTAGTTGCTCCACGAACGTCTCGGTGAGCGTTGGCAACTCCAGCGGCTCGCCGCCGACGGTCTCGGTCAGGATGGGTAGGTCGTCAGGGCGGATGCGCTTGGCCATGTCAGTCTTTCTTTTTCAGGTCGAAATGGCGCAACTCGTAGCCGCGATCCTTGTAGAACTTGTAGCGGTCGCGCCCCTGTTTAGCGTCCTCGTCGTCCTGCCCGACGATCTCGATGACGCGTTCGAAGCGGCTGAAAAAAGGCAGGCACTCATTGTGCAGGCTGATCAGCAACTCGGAATGCGGAAAGATCTCGTCGCGGCCGATGACCACCGGCATGTTGGCGGCATCGGCCTCATGACTGTGGCAGTGCGGCATGAAGGCGGTGGCAGGGAAGTGCCACAGCAACTGATCCAGCTTATGGGCGACGGATTCGTCCGGCGCGTGCAGCAGCACGCGCAGGCCGTTCTGCATCGCCTTGTGGCTGAGCTGACAAGCGGTGCGCAGCTTGTCTTCGGAGCCGGTATAAAAATCGACTTTTGTCATGGCTTGTGGCCTGTAGCTCGTGGCTGGTAGCAGTAGCAAAGCGGGTTTGCTACGCGCTACAAGCTACCGGCTACCAGCTTTATTGATCAAATACTGCGTCAACAGCGGCACCGGACGTCCGGTCGCGCCCTTGTCCTTGCCCGACTTGTTGGCCGTGCCCGCGATGTCCAGGTGCGCCCAGCGGTACTCTTTGGTGAAGCGTGCCAGGAAGCAGGCTGCGGTGATGGTGCCGCCCGCGCGACCGCCGATGTTGGCCATGTCGGCGAAGTTGCTGTCGAGCAGCGACTGGTAGTCTTCCCACAGCGGCAGTTGCCACACGCGGTCATGCGATTGTTCGCCCGCAACGAGCAGTTCCTTGGCGAGTTTGTCCTCGTTGGCGAACATGCCGCTGGCGATGTTGCCCAGCGCGATCACGCAGGCGCCGGTGAGGGTGGCGATGTCGATCACGGTGTCGGGCTTGAACTTTGCGGTGTAGGTGAGCGCGTCGCACAGGATCAATCGGCCTTCGGCATCAGTGTTGAGGATCTCGATGGTCTGGCCGGACATGCTGGTGACGATGTCACCGGGTCTGGTGGCGGTGCCGCTGGGCATGTTCTCGCAGGTCGGGATCACGCCGACCACGTTGATCGGCAGTTCCATCTCGGCGATGGCTTGCAGGGTGCCGAGCACGCTGGCGGCGCCGCTCATGTCGTACTTCATCTCATCCATGTCGGCGCCGGGTTTCAGCGAGATGCCGCCGGTGTCGAAGGTGATGCCCTTGCCGACCAGGGCGATGGGTTTCTGCGTCTTCGCCGCGCCGGTGTATTCCAGCGTGATGAGTTTGGGCGGCTGCACGCTGCCGCGCGTGACGGAGAGGAAGGAGCCCATGCCGAGCTTCTCCATGTCCTTCTTTTCCAGCACTGTGGTCTTGATGCGCTTGTGCGCCTTGGCCAGCGCCAGCGCCTTGGCGGCGAGGTAGGTCGGGGTGCAGATGTTGGCGGGCAGGTTGGCGAGATCCTTGGTCAGTTCCATGCCGCGAGCAACGGCGGCGGCCTGGTCGACGGCCTGCTTCAGCGCGTCAGTGGGGCGCTCCAGTGTGACGAAGGCGATCTGCTTGAGCGTCGCTGCCTTGGCGGGTTTGCTCTTCAGGCTGTCGGCGCGGTAGGCGCCGTCGGCGGCCGCGATCACGGCCTGCTTCAGCACCCAGCTCGTGCCCTTGCCGACGCCGTCGTCGGTGATGAACAGTGCGGCGTCCTTGGCAGAAGTGGCATGCAACGCCTTGAAGGTGGCGCGCAGGATGTCCACGCTGCTGCGGTTGTCCAGTTCGGCGGGCTTGCCCAGTCCGACCAGCAGCACGCGCTCGGCCAGTACGCCGGGTATCTTGTGCAACAGCAATGTTGAGGCGGATTTGCCGCTCATGTCGCCGCGGGCGATGACATCGCTGAGCGCGTGTTTGGCAGTCTTGTCGAGCACCTGCGCCGCTTTCGACAGTTTGCCGCCGTCGAACACGCCGACCACCACGCAACCGCTCTTCAGTTTTTCCGGACTGCCCTGTTTTATGCTAAATTCCACGCGCCTCTCCTCATATATTCTCTGAATCGATCCAGATGCCGGATTATCCGCAATCCATGCCACTAAAGTCAAAGAAGCCGCGCAAGTACGGGGTCTTTCACTGGTCGTTGCTGCGCGAGTTTGCCAGCACGGGATTGCTGGTGTCGTCCATTTTGTTGGGTATCGTGGTGCTGACCCAGTTGATCCGCCTGCTGGGCGAGTCGGTGAGCGGGCTGCTGGCGGTGGATGGTGTACTGGCGATGCTTGGCTTCAGCGCGCTCAACTATCTGCCGGTGCTGCTCTCGATCAGCCTGTTCCTGTCGGTGTTGCTCACGCTGACGCGCAGCTACCGCGACAGTGAGATGGTGGTGTGGTTCACCTCCGGTATCGGGCTGACGCGCTGGATACGCCCGGTGATGTGGTATGCCCTGCCCATGGTGGGACTGATCGCGCTGTTCAGCCTGGTGTTGACGCCGTGGGCGTTGACGATGGCGGACGAGTACAAGCGCCGCCTGGAGAGTCGCGACGATGTGTCGAGCGCGACGCCGGGCACGTTCCGCGAGTCGAAGCAGGCGGATCGCGTGTTCTTCCTGGAAGAGATGGATGCGTCGCACAAGCGCGTCGCCAACATATTCGTGCGCTCGAAGCAGAACGGCAGGGAAGGAACGATGGTGGCACGGGAGGGTTATCAGGAGACTGCGCCCAACGGCGACCGCTTCCTGGTGCTGCTGAACGGCATGCGCTACGAGGGACTGCCGGGACAGGCGGACTACAGGATCGTCGAGTTCGAACGCTATGCCATGCGCATCGAACCGGCCGAACTGCGGCAAGCAGTTCCCAGTCAGAGAAGCTATCCCACCGCAGAGTTGATCAGAAATCCGACGACCTGGAACGTGGCGGAACTGGAATGGCGCATCGGGCTGCCGCTCAGTGCGCTGATCCTGACCTTGCTGGCGATTCCGCTGAGTTTCGTCAATCCGCGCGCCGGGCGCTCGCTCAACCTGATCGTCGCCATGGTGTTATTCATGTTCTATAACAACATGATCAGCGTCACCAATTCTTGGGTCGGGCAGGGCAAGATGAATGCCGCCACCGGGTTGCTGGGCATCCATGCCTTCATGTTCGTGGTGATGCTGTTGATGTTCTTCCATCGTTCTGGCGTCAACCCGTGGAGGCGCTGGCGCAGATGAAGCTGCTCAACCGATACCTGGCGCGCGAGATCTATGCCAGCATCCTGCTGGTGTTTGCGGCCCTGCTCATGCTGTTCGCGCTGCTTGATCTGTTGCGCGAACTGAACGAGATGGGGCGCGGCAATTACAGCATCGGTTATGTGCTGCTGTTCGTGGCGCTGACCATGCCTGGTCATATCTACGAGTTGTTTCCGGTGGCGGTGCTGATCGGCACCATCTTCGCGCTGGTGCAGATGGCGGGCAATTCCGAACTGACCGTGTATCGCTGTTCCGGCGTGTCGGTCAAGCAGATGGTGCTGGCTCTGTTCAAGATCGGGGTGCCGCTGGTGCTGCTGTGCCTGGCATTCGGCGAAGTCATCGCGCCGCCGAGCGAGCGGCTGGCGCAGCAGATACGCCTCAAGGCGCAGAACCTCAAGGTGTCCATGAAGGAATTCCGCTCCGGCGTATGGGTGAAGGACGAGCGCAATTTCGTCAATGTGAAGGCGGTGCTGCCGGATACTTCACTGGTGGATGTGAGTATCTACGAGTTTGACCAGCAGCATCATTTGAGCAGCATCACCACGGCCGAACATGCGTTCTATCTGGACGAGGGCCGCTGGCAGATGGAGGGGGTCAAGCGAACCGCGTTCACCGAGCGGACGGCCAGCGTCAGCAGCCAGCCGGGGATGGAGTGGCGGTCTACGCTGAACCCCGACATCCTGAGCGTGCTGCTGATCGTGCCCGAGCAGATGTCGGCATGGAACCTTTACCAATATACCGGGCACCTGCGCGACAACCACCAGAAGACGGTGCGCTACGAGATCGCCATGTGGAACAAGCTGGTCTACCCGTTCGCAGTGCTGGTGATGATGCTGCTGGCCTTGCCGTTCTCGGCCTACCAGCGCCGCCAGGGCGGCATCAGCGGGAAGATATTCCTCGGCATCGTGCTCGGTCTGTCCTTCCATTTCGTTGGCAGGCTGTTTTCCAACCTTGGCGCGCTGAACGACTGGCCAGCGCTGCCCAGCGCCATGGCGATGAGCTGGTTGTTCCTGCTGCTGGCAATGGGTATGCTCTGGCGAACCGAGCGTCGCTGATTCAGCGCGCTGGTGTTGTCGGCGGAACTGCGCTGGCCGCCTGAGCGGCTTGCTGTTCACGCACCATCTTTCTGACTTCCTCCCGCTTCTCCTGCGGCACTTGGCTGAACGCCCTGAATTTCTCGCGTGCCCGTTCGCGCTGCTGCTGCGTCAATTTGCTCCATTGCTCGATATTTTCGCGCAGGCGAAGCTGCTTCTCGTGGCTCAGTCGGGGGTAACTTTCCGCGATCCCGAGCAGTTTGTGCTGCTCATCTTCAGGCAAGCTATTCCACGAGCGTGCGAATGGTGCAAGCACGTCCTGCTGTTGACGGGTCAGTTCCTGCCATGATTCCGCCGGAGCAAGGGTTGGGAAGGACAGGGCCAGAACCAGCAGCAGGCGAACGGTGGCGGGCATGAACTTAATCCACATAGACGGCGACCGGCATTTCGTCGGTCAGGATGGCAAGGTCGATGTTGCCATTGCCCTGCCCGGGGGGATGCCACTGTGTCAGGTTGATCAGCAACAGGGCAGCGACGACAGTCGCGAAGATCCAGTACAAGGCGTGTTGGGAAAATTGCCGGTTCCCGGCGGACAGGATGTGGCCTTCGTTCAGCCATGCGGAAGGTTCCGGGCGCTGGCGCTGCAAGGCCTGGTGGCGGGCGGACTGGAGCGACTTCAGGGTGTGGCTATCCAGCCGGTCGGCGGAGCGATCCAGCAGATTGCCGATCTCGTGGCGATTCAGTTCGACGTTCATGTCAGGTCTATACCCCGTTTTTTCAGAATGGCGGCGAGCGCGTGGGTCGCGCGCGAACAATGGGTCTTGACGCTTCCTTCCGAACAACCCATCGCGGCTGCCGTCTCTGCGGTGTCCATCTCTTCCCAGTAACGTAGCAGGAAAGCCTCTCGTTGACGAGCGGGCAATTGCGCCAGACCATCCTCGATGGCGGCGATCAGTTGCGACTGGGAGAGCGCATCATCGGGGCGGGCCGGCTGACTGGCGTTGTCATTGTCCTGCAGGGCGTCGAGCGGATCAAAGTCGTCGGCATCATGCTGCGGGGTGAAAGATGAGAACAGCGTGGTCCAGAACGAGCGCACCTTCTGGCGGCGGAAATGGTCGCGGATGGCGTTCTGCAGGATGCGCTGGAACAGCATGGGGAATTCTTCCGCCGGGCGGTCGCCGTAGTTCTCGGCGAGTTTCAGCATGGCGTCCTGCACGATGTCCAGCGCCGCATGCTCGTCGCGCACGGCGAAAAACGCCTGTTTCCAGGCACGACGCTCGACCTGGGCGAGGAATTCTGAAAGTTGCTGTGGCGTGGACAGATCGGCGGCTTCCTGAAGGCGAGAGCGGATACTAGCAAATTCATGCGCGGACAAGGGATTTTGCCCTTTCCGGCGCGGTTCGGGGGTTGACCAAAACGCCGCCAGCCTTTATCTTGCGCGGTCTTTCGTTGTTTTAATCTGGGGTAGTGGGTTCATGGAACTGACGGGCGCAGAAATTACCATCCGCTGTTTGCAGGAGGAGGGGGTCGAGTACGTTTTCGGCTATCCCGGCGGCGCGGTATTGTTCATCTACGATGAGTTGTTCAAGCAGGAACAGGTCAAGCATGTGCTGGTGCGCCACGAACAGGCGGCGGTACATGCGGCGGACGGCTATGCCCGCTCTACCGACAAGGTCGGCGTCGCGCTGGTGACCTCCGGTCCCGGCGTGACCAATGCCGTCACCGGCATCGCCACGGCTTATCTCGATTCCATCCCGATGGTAGTGATCAGCGGTCAGGTGCCGACCAGCTTCATCGGCGAAGACGCCTTCCAGGAAGTGGACGCGGTCGGCATCACGCGCCCCTGCGTGAAGCACAATTTCCTGGTCAAGGACGCGAAAGACATCGCCAGCACGCTGAAGAAGGCGTTCTATCTGGCCAAGAGCGGACGCCCCGGCCCGGTGCTGGTGGATATCCCCAAGGATGTGTCGAACCAGAAAGCGGAGTATTCCTACCCCGCGACGGTGAGCATCCGTTCCTACAATCCGCAGGTCCAGGGCGACATCGGCCAGATCAAGCGCGCTGCGCAGATGCTGCTGGAAGCCAAGCGTCCGATGATCTATGCGGGCGGCGGCGTGATCCTGTCTGATGCCTCGAAACAATTGACCGAACTGGTGCGTCTGCTGGGCGCGCCTTGCACCAACACGCTGATGGGGCTGGGCGGCTTCCCGGCCAGCGACAAGCAGTTCGTCGGCATGCTCGGCATGCACGGCACCTACGAAGCCAATATGGGCATGCAGAACTGCGACGTGCTGCTGGCGGTGGGCGCGCGTTTCGACGACCGTGTGATCGGCAACGTGGCGCATTTCAATTCCGTGCCGCGCAAGATCATCCACATCGACATCGACCCGGCTTCCATTTCCAAGCGCGTCAAGGTGGATGTGTCCATCGTCGGCGACGTTGCGCATGTGGTGTCCGATCTGTTGGCGGCGCTGAACAGCAGCAAGCAGAAGCCGGATGCGGCGGCGCTGAAGGGCTGGTGGAAACAGATCGACGAGTGGCGCGGCGCGAACTCGCTGGTCTACAAGAATTCGACCGAGCTCATCAAGCCGCAATATGTGATCGAGACCCTGCACAAGATCACCCATGGCGATGCCTTCGTGACTTCAGACGTTGGCCAGCACCAGATGTGGACGGCGCAGTATTACAAGTTCAACGAGCCGCGCCGCTGGATCAACTCGGGCGGCCTCGGCACGATGGGCTTCGGCCTGCCTGCCGCGATGGGCGTGCAACTGGCGCATCCGGGTGCAACCGTGGCCTGCGTGACGGGCGAGGGCAGCATCCAGATGAACATCCAGGAACTGTCCACCTGCAAGCAGTACAACCTGCCAATCAAGATCATCGCGCTGAACAACCGTTATCTGGGCATGGTGAGGCAGTGGCAGGAATTCTTCCACGGCAACCGTTATTCGCATTCCTACATGGATGCGCTGCCGGACTTCGTCAAGCTGGCCGAGGCTTACGGCCATGTCGGCATCAAGGTGGAAAAGCCCGCCGACGTGGAAGGAGCGCTGAAGGAAGCTTTCGCGCGCAAGGACGATCTGGTGTTTCTGGATTTCCGCACCGACTCCACCGAAAACGTGTACCCCATGGTTCCCGGCGGCAAGGGCCTGTCCGAAGTGATCCTGGCGGAGGACCTGTAACATGCGACACATCATTTCCCTGCTGATGGAAAACGAATCCGGCGCGCTGTCGCGCGTGGCCGGACTGTTCTCCGCGCGCGGCTACAACATCGAGTCGCTCAACGTGGCGCCGACCGAAGATCCGACCATGTCGCGCATGACCATCGTCACCAGCGGTTCCGACGACGTGATCGAACAGATCAACAAGCAGCTCAACAAACTGGTGGACGTGGTCACGGTGATGGACCTGACCGACGGCGACCACATCGAACGCGAACTGATGCTGGTCAAGGTGCGCGCCGACGGCGCCGACCGCGAAGAACTCAAGCGCATGACCGACATCTTCCGCGGCCGCATCATCGATGTGACCGACAAGACCTACACCATCGAACTGACCGGGACGGGCTACAAACTGGACCGCTTCCTGCAGGCGATCGAGCCGGGACTGATCCTGGAAACGGTGCGCACCGGGGCATCCGGGATCGGGCGGGGAGACCGGATTTTGAGCTTGTAGCTTGTAGCTGGTAGCGCGTAGCCAACCGGCCTTGCTACCAGCCACAAGCTACTGGCTACGAGCTATAAAATTTTTTCTGAGAGGATGATATGAAAGTTTATTACGACAAAGACGCAGACCTTTCCCTGATCAAGGGCAAACAAGTGACCATCATCGGCTACGGCTCACAAGGCCATGCCCACGCGCAGAATCTGAAGGAATCCGGCGTCAACGTGACCGTCGGCCTGCGCAAGAGTGGTGCTTCCTGGAAGAAGGTCGAAGCTGCCGGTATTAAGGTCGCCGAAGTCGCCGACGCGGTGAAGAACGCCGATGTGGTGATGATGCTGTTGCCCGACGAGAACATCCCCGATGTCTATAACAAGGACGTCGCGCCCAATATGAAGGCAGGCGCAGCACTGGCCTTCGCCCACGGCTTCAACGTGCACTACAACCAGGTCGTGCCGCGCGCCGACGTGGACGTGATCATGATTGCCCCCAAGGGCCCCGGCCACACCGTGCGTTCCGAATACCTCAAGGGTGGCGGCGTGCCCACGCTGATCGCCGTGTATCAGGACAAGAGCGGCAAGGCCAAGGACATCGCGTTGTCCTACGCGGCTGCCAACGGCGGCACCAAGGGCGGCGTGATCGAGACCAACTTCCGCGAAGAGACCGAGACCGACCTGTTCGGCGAACAAGCCGTGCTGTGCGGCGGCGCTGTTGAGCTGGTGAAAGCCGGTTTCGAGACGCTGACCGAAGCCGGTTACGCTCCGGAAATGGCTTACTTCGAGTGTCTGCATGAACTGAAGCTGATCGTCGACCTGATGTACGAAGGCGGCATCGCCAACATGAACTACTCCATCTCCAACAACGCGGAGTACGGTGAGTATGTCACCGGCAACCGCGTGATCGCCGACCAGGCCCGTGCCGCGATGAAGGAATGCCTGAAGAACATCCAGAACGGTTCCTACGCCAAGCAGTTCATCCTGGAAGGCCGCACCAACTATCCGGAAATGACCGCACGCCGCCGCTTGAACGCCGAGCATCCGATCGAAGTCGTGGGCGGCCAGCTGCGCGCCATGATGCCGTGGATCGCGAAGAACAAGCTGGTTGATCAATCCAAAAACTAAGCTTGTAGCTGGTTGCTTGTAGCCTGTAGCTCCCTCTGCCTGCGGCAGAGGAGTCTGGTTCAAGCTACCGGCTACCCGCTACGGGCTACAAGCTATGAAAAACTACCCCCACCCCATCATTGCCCGCGAGGGCTGGCCGTTCCTGGCGATCTCGCTGGTGCTGGCCGTTGCCGTTTCCGCATGGTGTGTGACCTGGTCCATCCCGTTCTGGATCATCTTCCTGTTCGTGTTGCAGTTCTTCCGCGACCCGGCACGCGAGATTCCGCAGGGCGAAGGTCTGGTGCTGGTGCCTGCCGACGGTCGCGTCATCAAGGTCGAGCGCGCGAGTGATCCCTATGGCGAGCGCGATGCGATCCTGGTCAGCGTGTTCATGAACGTGTTCAACGTGCACTCCAATCGCAGCCCGGTCGATGGCACGGTACAAAAAGTGCAATATTTCCCCGGTAGATTCGTGAATGCCGATCTGGACAAGGCATCGACCGAGAACGAGCGCAACGCGGTGGTGTTGAAGACCAACGACGGGCAGACCGTGACCTTTGTGCAGGTGGCAGGCCTGATCGCGCGCCGCATCCTGTGTTACATCAAGGCGGGCGACGTGCTGGCACGCGGACAGCGTTACGGCTTCATCCGCTTCGGTTCGCGCGTGGATGTCTACCTGCCGCTGACGGCTACCGTCAAAGTCGCCATCGGTGATAAAGTGCGCGCTACCGAGACCCTACTGGCCAAGCTCTGAGATGAACGAAACCCCCCAGCAAAGAAAGATGGACTTGCGTCGGCGCAGCATCTACCTGCTGCCCAACCTGTTCACCACGGCTGCGCTGTTCGCGGGTTTCTATGCCATCGTGCAGGCGATGAACAGCAAGTACGAGTTCGCCGCCGTGGCCATCTTCATCGCCATGGTGCTGGACGGGCTGGACGGGCGCGTGGCGCGCATGACGCACACGCAGAGCGAGTTCGGCGCCGAATACGACAGTCTTTCCGATATGGTGTCGTTCGGCGTGGCACCCTCCATCCTGATGTACGAATGGGCCTTCCGCGATCTGGGCAAGTGGGGCTGGTTCGCCGCCTTCATCTTCTGTGCGGGCGCGGCATTGCGGCTGGCGCGGTTCAACACCAACATCGACATTGTCGACAAGTGCTATTTCCAGGGGCTGCCCAGCCCGGCGGCGGCGGCGCTGGTTGCCGGTTTCGTCTGGGTGATGCTGGACAACAACTTCACCGGTTTTGAACTGCGCTGGTATGCGGCTGCGTTGACCGTGTTCGCCGGCCTCTCCATGGTGAGCAGTCTGAAGTACTACAGCTTCAAGTCGATCAACATGCGCAAAAGCGTGCCGTTCATCGTCATCTTCATGTTCGCGCTGTTCTTCATCCTGATGTCGGTCAACCCGCCGCTGAACCTGTTCCTGCTGTTCTTCGGCTATTGCCTGTCTGGCTATGTGATGTGGCTGCTCAGCCTGCGCAAGCCCAAGACGCCGCCTGCCGCCCAACCCTGACACTGCTGAAAACGTAGCGAGGATGGCCAGATGCAAGGCGCACGGTGCGCAGGAACCGGAATGTACAGGTAGTACATGAGGATTCCGAGCATCGCGCAACGCAGCAGATGGTCACCGCAGTAGTTTTCAACGCTGCCAGAGCGTTTCGGGCTGTCCCGCCGCTAGGTTCAAGACGCGGCATAACACGAACAACAGATCGGAAAGCCGATTCAAATATTGCAGCCCCTCGCGAGGGGCTATTTCATTTTGTACGAGGGAATTAAAGTCGCGCTCGGCCCGCCGCGCTACGCTGCGCGAGACATGACACAAGGCGGCGGCACGCGTGCCGCCGGGCAGGATGAATTCCCTGAGTGGCGGCAGGTCGGCGTTGTAGCGGGTGATTGCCTCGTCCAGACGTGCGAGCTTGCCCGCGTCGAACGGAGCCCCCGGCGTGGCCAGCATGCCGCCGAAGTCGAACAGGTCGTTCTGGATGCGCAGCAGTTCGGCGCGTACCTCGTCCGGCAATGCCTCGGTCAGCAGCAGTCCGAGATGGCTGTTTAGCTCGTCCACACTGCCGATGGCAACGATGCGCGGGTGATCCTTGGGCAGGCGCGAACCGTCGGCCAGGCCGGTCGTGCCGTCGTCGCCCGTGCGCGTAGTGATCTTGCCCAGTCTCATTGTTTCTCCAGACAGGAAATGTAGACCGCCGCATCCGGCGCGGTCTTGTTGCGCTGCGCCTGCCAGATCATCTCGCCCAGGCAATCCATCATCGCATGCTGCGCCTCGTGTTCCGATTCGTATTTCTGTGTCAGCCGCGCGAACTGCTCGCGGATGCCGTGCGGCTGGCCGATGGAGATCTGCTCCTCGATGGTCAAGTGCATCATCAGGTGCAGGAAGGGGTTAAGCACATTGCCGTCCGGCGCGTAATCCTTGTCCTGGTTGCGCTCCGGGTCGGAGAACATCGCGTGGAATTCCGGGTGCTTGTCGATGAGCTGCGCGGTCAGGTCTTCCAGCGGTGTAAGCAACTCCCCGGCGCAGCGTTTGCGCCAGGATTCGAACAGAAAATTGCGCGCTTCGTCGCGGCTGGGATTGAACATGCGGTGTGCCTCGTTGGTGCGGCGGATTGTGCTTGGGGCGGGCGCTTCAGTCAACGAAGTTCATGTGGATGAAACAACAACCGGCAGCAAGCTGCCGGTTGAATTTGTTAATGCCGATGTGTCAGAAGGCGTTCTGGCATATCAACAAGCCTTGTATCCGGTAGCTGTTCTCTTGCAGCATACGACAGGCCCGCCCGGTGGCGGGCAATGTGCCAACACACAGCCTGTTGGACACATGGCAGCGAGGAGTATTGGCGAGGTTGAAGCAGTTTCACTGGAGTTGTACTTCTCACCGGTCATTGCGGGGGGGGGGGTAGTCTGCGCTGCAGTCGATTCCTGGCTTGTCGGCGCAACGGCGACATCTGCTGCAAAGGCAGGTACAACAACGGTCAAGGCCAGCAAAAACATTATTACGTTCTTCATGGTTACACTCCTGTTGTGGTTAAGAAACAATCACGACATTGCTCATGCATGCCGTCCAGCAACAACCGGCAGCAAGCTGCCGGTTGAATCTGTTGTGCGGGTGCGACTTGATGCACCCGCTATTTCAGCAGGGTTGATGCGTCGTCAATCTGCAGCACTTGGTGGTTATCGGACAAGGCATCAGATAGCATCCCGCCGGGCAAGCCTTGAGCATGGGTGCAGGAGAGATGTGCCAAGTCACTTTGTCCTGGGCGTTCTTCAACAGGTAGTCCATCAGTGCGCCGGAGGCGCTTGCGCAGGTGATTTGTGTCGACTCCGTCGTCCGTTTTTCGGAGCTGTGGAAGCATGCGTTCTCTTTATACAGTGCGGTCTTTTCCAGTTCATCCAGCAGCGTGCCCACATCCTCTTTCGTTCCCTTGAATTCGATGATTGCACCGGTCGCTACGGCAGGCGCTGTTTTCATGACATCGGCTTTCATGGCAGCCGGCGCGACCGCAAGATCCCCGGCCCAGACAGATGTGGTGATAAAGACTGACAACAGCAGCAGCATGTATTTCATGTTTTCTCTCCCTTTGCGGTTATTAAAGATATGGGACTACGCGCTGTTACAAGGACTGTTAGCCCATCACCTGCATGAAACAAGGCTGCGTCCTCACCAGCCCAGTTTGATTTTTGCATATACCAGTCGTCGGCTGCTGAACCGAGGGTTGAGCTTGTCGATTTCTGTGTATTGCATGCGCGCATCAGCGGCATTGCGTACACCGGCGGTCAACGAGCCATCCCTGCTGAATTTCCAGTTCAGGTCGGCATCCACCTGATTAAAACTATCCTGATGAGCGAATGATGCCGGGCCAAAAGTTATCAGATCAATATCATATTGTTTTCTACCTGCGACCTGGTTATGGCTCCATGTCAAATTTGCCGTCCACTGCGCGCTGGCAAACCAGCGCAGCGCCAACTGCTGCGAACGCAAATGCTGTTCCTGCACGGAATCCTGTACAAAAACTTGATCATTCTGGATGCGCTCATCCTCGTAGGCCAAGCTTGCGGCCCAAGGGGTCCCCTGCGGTTGCCAGTGCAAAGCCAGCCGGGCTTCGTCGATCTCGGTCCTGAGTAGGTCCTGATCAGGGGCGGTGAGGACGACCGGCTGATCAGTCTGGCGCTGTTGAATTTCCGCCGTGATCAGCCAGTTCGGATTCAACTGCCTGTCTCCCCCCAGGGCGGCGGCCTGCACCAGTTGGCCGTTATCGCCGGGACGAGACAACAGGAAACCGGCAAGGCTGACTGGCGCGAGTGTAGCGTCGCCCACGCCGTAAATCCCCAGGCTGCGCCAGACGGCGACGCGCACATGTGTTGCGCTGTCCGGCGCAAAGACCATGCCCAGACGGGGCAGCCAGCGCGCCAGTCCAAGGTTGTTGACCCCCCCGGTATCATCTCTGGTTTCGATCTTGCCCCAACCCAGGCCAGCATCCAGTTGCCAGGCATGATCCAGCGTCTGTTGCCAGGCAAAATAGTACTGGCGGGCTACTCTGGCATCGTCGGTGAAGACGGACCCTGTGAGCGTATCCCAGTAAACCAGATTTCCCCGCGTCTGCAGCATTCCCAACTGAATCGCATGGGAAACCCCGCCGCGACGATATTGGAGTTCCGCGCTGCTCACCCTGTCGCTGCCGGACTGCGAGAAGGCGTTCGGCGGGACAAAGAAATCCAGATTGTCTCGCACTTGCTCGGTCTGCTGCCGACTCCATAAGCCGCGCAATTCGTCGTCGTCAGACAGATTATGGCGCAAGCCCAAGCGAGTTATTGTGCTCACATCTTCTATTGCAGAGTGGTAGCCGTAAAGGAAAGCCGGTTGAAATGTTTCGCCATGCTGCGAATTGAACGACTGGTGCGACACAAACATCTGCGTGGATTCGAGCGGTCGCCACTGCACAATGCCCTGCCACATGCGGTTGTCGAGATCCTCGAACGGTGCATTGCCGTCGGTCTTGAAACTGCGCTGTGCCAGGCTCAATCCCAGCGTATCGTTGCCAACACCCAGCCGGACCTGCTCACCCAAGGTGTGGTGGCTGGCTGCGGTGGCATCAACTTCCAGCGTGGTGGGCTGGCTGAATAGTTCGTCGTAGTTGTTATAGCTGGCCTGCTGTGCGCCGAGTCCGCTGACCACGCCATGTTGCGGTGTGGCGGCGCCGGTCTGGCCTGCACCGTCGCCATACACGTCCAGTTCCGGCGGCAGGTTGCCCGGCCTGTCGTTGAACTGGCTTTGCAGCAGCAGGCTGCGCCGCGCCGATTCGCCGAAGCGTTGGCCCTGCAGCAGGCTGGCCTGGTCCTTCAGGTTGGCCGAGCTTTTTTCGCCGACCGAAGCGGACAGGGACTGGAACGCAAGCTGTTCCAGTCCCAACTGGCGTTGTACTTCGGCGAGGTTGGCTTGCAGCAATTGCTCGTCTTCCTTGAGCAGGCGTTCGCCGCGATACACGGAGCGATAAGCCAGCCGAGCCTGCGCTTCGCGCAGGGATTCGCGCGATTCCTGCGGGCGGTTGGCAAGCAGTTGCGCCTGTGCCTGATATAGCCAGGGAACGGGGTCCTTGGGGTCGGCCTGTTGGGCGCTGCGCCAGCTTGCCCTGGCGGCTTCGGTCTGGCCGAGTTGCAGTTGCGAGCGGCCCAGATAGGTGAGTATCAGCGCGTTGCCGGGGTCGGCGTCATTGGCTGCCTGCAATCTTTCGTGGCCGGCGCGGAAGTTGCCGAGCTTGATCTCGGCCAGCCCCAGCCCCAGCAATGCCTTGGCATCACGGGGGTCGCGCTTGAGCGCGGTTTCGAACGCGGTCTTGGCTTGCTGTGCCTCACCATCGATCAGATAGACCAGGCCGTTCACGGCGACCACGTAGGGGTGGGCGGGATCTGCATGCTGTGCCTGTTGCGCCAGCGATCTGGCTTCATGGATATGGTCCAGCGTCAGCGCCAGTTCAGCTTCGCGCGCAAGGGCGACTGCAGATGCGGGGGCTTTGGCGTTGAAACTGGCCATCTCGTTGCGTGCTTCGGCAAGTTGACCGGAGCCCTGCAGGGCATAGGACAGGGCCAGGTGAGGCAATATGCCGTCCAGCTCATGCGCATGACGGGCAGCATCAAGCGCTTCCTGCATCTTCCCTTGTTGCAGATGCGCCATGGCGGTTAGTGCGTAGGCATCTGCCGCATAGCGGGGCCGGGAAAAGAGAGGAGCAAGGACTTCCAGCGCTTCGCGGTGCTGGTTGCCTTCCAGCAGCAGGCTGCTGCGCAACAGGCTCAGTTCCGCTCCGGTATCGGTGTCGGCCTTCACGCCCTTGCTGGCTTCATCAAGCAATATCATCGCGTCGAGGAAACGGCCCTCATGTTGCGCCTGCGAGGCGGCGTGCATGGCCGGAGTGGGTTTCGATGGATGAAATTGGGTTGTCGCCAGCGGCAAGGTCCAGATCGCGCTGCGGCCATGCCCCATGGATTGTTCCGACGGAGCGCTGATCTGCTGTAAAAACGCATCCTCTTCGGCAGCCTGCGCTGCTCCCGCGAACAGGCTCAGCCCGGCAATGCCTATCAACAGTAAAGTACGTATATATTCCATGGCCAGAATCGGGAAAAAGTCACGAAGCCCGAATACTAACCCAGAGTCGCGGGGTAGAGATTGACTGTGGTGTCAGGCCTATTCCCAGTCAGTGCCAAGCTGGGGTGCCGTCTGTGCGCGTCCGTACAGTACCGTTCTGGCCGGTTTGAGACGGAAGCCGGTGAGGTTGTGCGGATCAGGCGAGATTCTTTTCGCGAAATTCGCACAAATCCTGAATGACGCACTCGCGGCATTTGGGTTTGCGCGCCACGCACACGTAGCGGCCGTGCAGGATCAGCCAGTGATGCGCATCCTGTTTGAATTCTTCCGGCACGAATTTCATCAGTTTCTTTTCGACTTCCGCCACGTCCTTGCCGGGCGCAAGACCGATGCGGTTGCTGATGCGGAAGATGTGGGTGTCCACCGCGATGGTGGGCTGGCCAAAGGCGGTGTTGAGGATGACATTGGCGGTCTTGCGGCCCACGCCGGGCAATGCCTCCAGTGCTTCGCGCGTCTGCGGCACTTCACCGCCGTGCTGTTCCAGCAGGATGCGGCACATGCCGATGATATGTTTGCTCTTGGTCTGATACAGGCCGATGCGCTGCACGTATTCGCGCAGCCCGGATTCGCCCAGATCGAGTATCTTCTGCGGTGTATTGGCGACAGGGAAGAGTTCGCGCGTGGCGAGATTGACGCTCTTGTCGGTGGCCTGCGCCGAGAGGATCACTGCGACCAGCAGTTCGAACGGCGTCTTGTGTTCCAGCTCGGTAGTGGGGTGGGGGTCGGCTGCTTGCAGGCGCAGGAAGATCTCGCGGCGCTTCGCTGCGTTCATGCGGCGACGCTGGCGCTTGCGGCGGATTCAGTGGTCGCTGCCTTGCGGCGTGCAGCGGCGCGCAGATTGAACCAGTTGTGCGCTGCGATCAGCAATCCCAGCCCGATGAATGCACCGGGCGGGAGGATGGCGATGAGGAAGCCGTGATAGTCGGGGATGACATGCAGCACCCAGCTCTTCGCACCATCACCCAATGCCAGGTCGATGCCGGAGAA
Organism: Gammaproteobacteria bacterium; assembly: GCA_018813765.1. Lineage (GTDB taxonomy): Bacteria > Pseudomonadota > Gammaproteobacteria > Burkholderiales > Gallionellaceae > Sideroxyarcus. The sequence continues at coordinate 101,554 of JAHJBC010000006.1, forward strand.
CAGCGTGCCCTTGCCGATCACTTCGCGCATCGCGCCCAGTACGCCCAGTACCGCGGTCAGGCCCAGCCCCATGGCCATGCCGTCCAGTGCGGACGGCAGCGCCGCGTTCCGCGACGCGAAGGCTTCCACGCGCGCCAGCACGATGCAGTTGGTGACGATGAGCGGGATGAAGATGCCGAGCACGATGAACAGACCGTACATGTAGGCATTCATCAGGTATTGCACCACGGTGACCAGCACCGCGATGATCAGGATGAACACCGGGATGCGGATCTCGTTCGGGATGTAGTTGCGGATGGGGGCGATGGTGCCGCTGCTCACCGTCATCACCAGCGTGGTCGCCAGGCCGAGGCTGACGCCGTTCACCACCGTACTGCTCACCGCGAGCAACGGGCACAGGCCGAGCAATTGCACGATGCCGGGATTCTGCTTCCACACCGCGTTGTAAAAGATGTCCTTGATCTCTTGAAAGGTCATTTCAATCCCTCCGGTTCTTCCGCAGTTTCCGCGAACAGTCTGTCGCGGTTCTCATCGAAATAGATCAGCGCCTTGTGCACCGCCTTGACCACGGCGCGCGGGGTGATGGTGGCGCCGGCCATGTAGTCGAACTGGCCGCCGTCCTTTTTCACCTTCCAGTCGGCGTCTTTATACGCCGCGCGCGACTTGCCGTCGAAACCCTTGATCCACGGGCCCTTGGGCAGTTCGATGTAGTCGCCCAGTCCCGGCGTCTCCTTGTGCGACACCACGCGCACGCCGGCCAGTTCGCCGCTGGCGCGCACCGCGAGGATGAGCGAGATATTGCCGCCGTAGCCGTCAGGCGCGATTGCCTCCAGCACCACCGCAGAAGGTTCTCCCTTGAGCCGGGCGCGGTAGGCGGTGGTGGTGTCTGTCGTTCCCAGCAGCTCGCTGGCGGGAATGTCCAGCTTGTCGCGCATGATGTCGTTGTCGAACAACTCGGCGGGTGCGATCTGCATGACGAGCTTCAGCTTCGCGCGTTCCACGCTCTGCGCAATCGTGTCGCGCGTCAGGTAATAGGTCGAGGACAGCACTGCCGTGGCGATCAGCGCGAAGAAGATCAGGTTGGCAGCCGTCTGCAGGGTGGAGCGGGCGATGCGTTTCATTTGCCGTCCCCTTTCCTGCCGAATACCTTCGGCTGCGTCCAGGTATCGATCAGCGGCACGCAGATGTTCATCAACAGCGCGGCGAAGGCCACGCCGTCGGGGAATCCGCCATAGCTGCGGATGAGCCAGGTGAGCAGTGCAGCACCGGCGGAATAGATCACCCTGCCCTTGATGGTGGTGGGCCCGCCGACCGGATCGGTGAAGATGAAGAAGGCGCCCAGCATCGCCGCGCCGGAGAACCAGTGGAACGTCGGCGCGACGTATGAAGCGGGATCGACCAGGTGGAAGAGGCCCGCGATGGCGAACAGCGTGCCGAGATAGATCACCGGGGTGTGCCAGCTGATGATGCGCGCGTACAACATGTAGAGACCGCCGAGGCCGAAGCCGATCGCCACCATCTCGGTGCCTTTGCCCGCGAGGTGACCGTAGATCGGCATGTCGCGGATCTCGTTTACCGGCAGACCCAGATGCAGTTGCGTCTTCAGCGTGTCCAGCGGCGTGGCGGTGGTCAGCGCATCCAGCGTCGTGCTGGCAGGCAGGATGCCGTGGAAGATGTAGTTCAACTGGTCGGGGAAGGACAGCACGATCCCTTCCAGCCCGTGCGGCGTGAGCCAGTGCGTCATGTGGGCGGGGAAGGAGATGATGAGCACGGCATAGCCGACCATCGCCGGGTTGAACGGATTGTTGCCGAGCCCGCCGTAAAGATGTTTGGCGACGGCAATGCCGAAAGCCGTGCCGACCACCACCAGCCACCAGGGAGCGAGTGCCGGGATGGACAACGCCAGCAGCCAGCCGGTGAGCAGGGCGCTGTTGTCGGTCAGGAACGGTTTGAGCGGGCGGTTGCGCAGCTTGAGCATGAGCGCCTCGGTCGCCAGCGCCGTGATCGAGGCCAGCGTGATGGAGACGAGGATCGCCGGTCCGAAGAACCACACATACATCGCGATGCCGGGGACCATGGCAAAGATCACGCGCAGCATGATCTGGCTGACGCTGGCTGGGGCGGATATGAATGGCGATGACCACATGATCGTTCGGCTCCCTATATTTGTTTCGGCGGCTCGTCATCCGCGCCGGCATCGGAAGCGATTTCGCGCAGCTTGGCCCGGCGGGCTTCGATCTCGGCGATCTCGGCCTGTTGCTGCGGCGTCAGCGCATCAATGTTTTTCGGCTGGGCGGCGGCGGCCTGTTCCTTGGCGCGTGCGGCAGCGGCGTCGATGCGCAATTGCATGTTGGCACGGGCGATGTCGGCATCCACACGCATCTGCAGGGTGTCGTCCGGGTCGGCATTGGCGGCGGCGGCAACCGGCAGAGGCGTTGCTACTGCCGGTTTTGCCGCCTGCGCCGCTTTTTCTTTTTGCGCCAGGCGCTCGGCTTTCTCCTGCTTCTCGCGTTCCTGCCGGAACATGCGGAACTCGTGCCGCTCGCGCGCGATCTCGGCGGCCTGCTGTTCATGCTCGCGCTGCCAGATCTCGCTCTTGGCGAAACGGAAGTACTGTACCAGCGGGATGTGGCTGGGGCAGACATAGGCGCAGGCGCCGCATTCGATGCAGTCGAACAGGTGGTACTCCTGCGTCTTGCCGAAATTCTTCGCCTTGGAGAACCAGTGCAGTTCCTGCGGCTGCAGGTCTGCCGGGCAAACCTGCGCGCAGCGGGTGCAGCGTATGCAAGGCATTGCGGGCGGCGGCGGCGGGAACAGTTGCGCCGACTTGGCGATGATGCAGTTGGTGCTCTTGACCGCCGGCAGGTGCAGGTCGTCCACCTCCAGTCCCATCATCGGCCCGCCGAGGATGTATCCGGTCGTGCCGGGCAGCGCTTCGGCGCACTCGACCACTTCCGTCAGCGGCGTGCCAATCAGCACTTCGACATTCATCGGCGTGCGCACATTGCCGGTGACGGTGACCAGGCGCGAGATCATCGGCTCGCCGTGATCGACGAAACGGTGGATGGCATAAGCGGTCGCCACGTTGTTGCAGGCTACGCCGATGTTGGTCGGGCGGCCGCCGGAAGGCACTTCCTTGCCGGTCAGGATGCGGATGAGCTGCTTTTCGCCGCCGCTGGGGTAGAGCGTGGGCACCGCCACCACCTCGATGTCGCTGCCCGCACAGGCGGCGCGCATCGCCGTGATGGCCTGCGGCTTGTTGTCTTCGATGCCGACAAGCACTTCGCCCGCCCCGGAAAGGTGACGCAGCACCTCGATGCCGCGCACGATGCCATCGGCATGTTCGCGCATCAGACGGTCGTCGGTGGTGATCCAGGGTTCGCATTCCGCACCGTTGATGACCAGCGTGTCGATGCGCTGGCCGGAGGGCAGTCCGTATTTCACATGCGTCGGGAAGGTCGCGCCGCCCAGGCCGACGATGCCGGCATCGCGCAGCCGGTCCAGCAGCTCGGGTTTCGGCATGGCGCGGAAATCGAGTGCTGCACGTTCTATCCAGCGGTCTTCCCCGTCGGATTCGAGATGGATGCACAACCCGTCCAGACCGGAAGGATGAGGCACCGGATGCTGGGCGATGGCGGTGACCGAGCCCGAAGTCGGCGCGTGGATGGCGGCGCTGATCATGCCCTGCGCGCTGGCCAGCATCTGACCTTTCAATACCTTGTCGCCGACCTGGACCGCCACCTTGGCGCCGTTGCCGATATGCTGGTGCAGCGGCAGGATCAGCTTTTTGGGCAGCGGTGCGCGGCGCGCGGGCGCTTCCGAGGATTCGAGCTTGTGCTCTTCCGGATGGATGCCGCCATGGAACCGGTACAGGGTCCTCACGATGCCTCCGCTTTCTGTGGATTGTTGCGAACGGGGGCGATCGCAAAGACCGGATAGGGCCACTTCCAGGTGGAGATGTCTTCCGGGATGGCTTGCATGCTGATGCAATCCACCGGGCAGGGCTCGACACAGAGTTCGCAGCCGGTGCATTCGGAAGCGACGATGGTGTGCATCTGTTTGGCCGCGCCGACGATGGCGTCAACCGGACAGGCTTGCAGGCACAGCGTGCAGCCGATGCAGGTGTTTTCGTCGATGAAGGCCACCGCCTTGGCGCGCGGCCCCTTGCCTTCGCCGAAAGGCTTGAACTCAACGCCCAGCAGCTCGGCCAGCTTGTGTATGCCTTCCTCGCCGCCCGGCGGGCACAGGTTGATGTCGGCCTCGCCCTTGGCGATGGCCTCGGCATAAGGCTTGCAACCGGGGTAGCCGCACTGGCCGCATTGCGTCTGCGGCAGCACTGCGTCGATCTTCTCCACCAGCGGGTTGCCCTCGACCTTGAAACGGATGGCGGAATAACCCAGCACGGCGCCGAGTACCAGCGAGATCCCGATCATCACCCACAAGGCAGAGATCATTTCACCATGCCCGAGAATCCCATGAAGGCCAGGCTCATCAGTCCGGCGGTGACCATCGCGATGGCCGAACCCTTGAAGATGCCGGGCACATCCGCACCTTCCAGGCGCTCGCGGATGCCCGCGAACAGCACCATCACCAGCGTAAAGCCGACCGCGCCGCCGAAACCGAACAACAGCGATTCGACGAAATCGTGTTTGGCTTGCACATTGAGCAAGGGAATGCCCAGTACCGCGCAGTTGGTGGTGATGAGCGGCAGATAGATGCCGAGGATCTGGTACAGCTCCGGGCTGGTCTTCTTGATCGCCATCTCGGTGAACTGCACGATGCCCGCGATGACCACGATGAAGGACAGCGTGGTGAGGTAGGCCAGTTCGGGGCCGAGCAGGTAGTGCTGGATCAGGTAGCTGGCGCCGGATGCGAGGGTCAGCACAAAGGTCGTGGCGGCCCCCATGCCCAAGGCGGCCTCCAGTTTTTTGGACACGCCCATGAACGGGCACAGTCCCAGTATCTTCACCATCACGATGTTGTTCACCAACACCGTGCCGACGAGGATGAGCAGATAATCGGTCATTCCAGCGATCCCATAAGAGCGGGCGATTATCCGCCGTTTCTAATATAGGTTCAACCGCTGCAAGGCCATATGTATATAACCATTCGAGGGCGAGGCGTTCAGCCCCTGTCTTGCCAAATCGAGGGATCGCGGCTGCTACAGGAAGATTGCGTGCTTCATTGCATGACCTTGGCGAATACGGCTGCTTTTACTTCGTTCCAGGGGGTGACATCGTCAGGATTGGACAGATGTTGCGCGAAGCGGCGGTCAAGCTCCGCCTTTTGTGCGTCGGTAAGGGGAGGAGCCTCGCCGCGACTGGCGATGCCGTCCCAGATGGCTTCCACCAAGTCGAGCTGTTCGCTGACATCGAGCTTGCGCGCTTGTTCCAGAAGTTGAGTGTTCATGATTTCCTTCCATCATGGGTGATTACGGCTCGATTCTATCGATGAATTGCCTGAGCTGAGGGCTGCACAAACTTGATTACAGTTTCGACCTCATCGAAGGTCGTATCGAACCATTCCGTACCAGGAGCCTGTCGCTTAGAGCCACGGGCTTCAAGTGTCGAATGGATGGCGTCCTCAACGGCAGCAACCCGCTGCACTTCCCAAGTGCCAAGAATTATGGGGTACTCGAAACAGCAAGTTGTCTTGCATTGTTGCATTACTCGAGTGTCCGCATCGCCGGTTGTCGTGAGACCGATCTTGATGGGGAATCTGCCATCTTTTTTGACAATGGACGGGAAGGTATAGGCGTAGATGATTCCAGCATCGTCCGATTCGATATCGATGGCTGCAGCATCGGCTTCTGCAATTTCTTCTTCAAGGGAGATGTTCTTGAACATGCCGCCGCCCAAGTTCTCGAGAACTTTCAGGTTTTCAGCGAGGAACGGAATGTAGAAGCCGAAGATGTTGCTCATTTTCTCCGTCTTTTCAGATTGAGCCTTCTTGACCTTAATTTCCAGCTGTTCTGGCGTGTAGGTCTCGGCGAGAAGTTTTTTTGAAATCTCCCGCAGCAGGAACGGTTCGCCGCTAAAACTTTTCGCGATTTCTGCGATGCGGGGGAGCAGTTCATATCTGGCGGCGTTGTAGACGTAGGAGCGGGAAGCTTCGAAAGGAATGGTCATGTCAGATGGTGATGGGGAAGATGGTATCGAAATTATCGCTGGAATTGGCCTACGAACCAACCATGTTCAGAGTGATTCGAATGGGGTGCGGTGGCAGGTTGCTACTGCAGCCACATAGCTATTTCTTGGGATGCATTACTCAACACAAGTCCAAAGAAAAGCCAAACTAAACCCATTAGGCTTATACGCACACCTCCTGTTGCCGTGGTTTCCAGTTGTTTGCGTGTAGCTTGATCCTCTAATGTTCGAACCTGCGTTTCCTGGGACAAGCTGGTCTTTACGTTACGAAACTCCGCGTCCATTTCCTTTTGAGTTTCATCGATTCTCCCATTCATGGCTGAGATATTTTTCTCGATCGCAGCCAAACGAGACTCTACAGTTGGATTATCGCCAGCGCCGTAAATTTGATATCCGCGAGCTGAACTTGATGCATTAGCTTGCGAGGACGCTGACCCAGCCAACGTAACGCTTCTATTGAAGGTCGGAAAGCGACGCAGTAAAGCCATTCCGACCTTGAATAAGGAAGGGTGCCCGAATTGTCTGCGTGTATCTGCAATTCCCCAAGCCACCGTAAGTAGACCGAGCATGTCCATGAACATGCCACACCATCGTATAGTTGGTTCCGACGTGCCGGGGCGGAACGAAATATACAGAGCCAAAGCGCAAATTCCGATTGTCAGCCACAGTGCATACGAATCTGCAAACCATCGGCCAATTGCGCGAAACCAATTCAATATCCGTTTGAAATAGTCCATCGAGATTCCAATGTGGTCACTATGAAAGTCAGAACAGCTAAACGGGGTCGAATTGCCTCCCCCGCCTAACCTGTTTGATTGTCGCTGCGCACTCCGTCACCAGTTCCTGCCCGCGATACACCAGCCCGCTATACACCTGCACCAGCGCCGCACCCGCCTGCATCTTCTCCACCGCATCCGCACCTTTTAGAATGCCGCCCACGCCTATGATGGGCAGCGCACCGTTCAACTCGGCAGCGAGCTGGCGGATGACGGCGGTGGATCTGTCACGCACCGGTGCGCCGGAGAGGCCGCCGGTCTCGTTGCCGTGCGGCAGGCCTTCCACGCCCTCGCGCGACAGGGTGGTGTTGGTGGCGATGACGGCGTCGATGCGGTGCTTGGTGAGCAGGGCGGCGATCTGTTTGATCTGTTCGCTGTCGAGGTCGGGGGCGATCTTCACTGCCAGCGGGACGTATTTGCCATGTTGTTGCGCGAGCTTTTCCTGTTCCGCTTTCAGTTGGCCGAGCAGCGAGTCGAGTTCGTCGCCACCCTGCAACTGGCGCAGGTTCTTGGTGTTGGGCGAGGAGATGTTGATGGCGACGTAGCTGGCATGTTGATACACCTTGCGCAGGCCGATGAGGTAATCGTTCGCCGCTTTCTCGATCGGGGTGTCGGCGTTCTTGCCTATGTTGATGCCGAGGATGCCTTTGAACTTCGCGCGCTTCACATTGGCGATGAGGGCGTCCACCCCTTCGTTGTTGAAGCCCATGCGGTTGATGATGCCCTGCGCCTGCGGCAAACGGAACATGCGCGGTTTGGGGTTGCCGGGTTGTGCGCGCGGGGTGACGGTGCCGATCTCGATGAAGCCGAAGCCGAAAGCGGCGAGAGCGTCGATGACTTCGCCGTTCTTGTCGAGTCCCGCGGCGAGGCCGACGGGGTTGGGGAAGGTCAGGCCCATCACGGTGCGCGGATCGTCGGCAGGGCGCTTGAACATCAGCGATGTGAGGCCGAAGCATTGCGAGGTCTTGAGGCCTTCGATGGTGGCGTGGTGGGCGGCCTCGGCATCGAGCGCGAACAGGGCGGGGCGGAACAACTGGAATAACGACATCACTGGTCTTTCTTCGTAACAACAGAAATGGGAAAAGGTTTGCGTTTGAAAACTTCGCCGCGCGGTTTGCCGCGCCAGTGTTCGGCGACGATGTCGCCAATCTGCAGGCACAACAGGCCGAACAGGGCGAAGCCGTAAAGCAGTTGCCAGGTTTCGGCGGCGAGATAGATGTTGCCGCCGCCGGCACGGTAGGTCGCCAGGGCGATGCCGCAGACCAGGATGCCGGAAAGCGCGCCCAGCAGCAGGCGGCTCCAGTCGCCCTGCTGCAAGCCGTCGAAGACCGTGCTCTCGTTCCACAGCAGTTGCAATGCGACGAGCAGCAACAACGGCGACAGCCAGAACAGCCAGCCCAGATGTTCGATATGGATAGGCCCGACCATCAGGCCGATGAATGCGGCCAGCAACAGCGATTTCGCGGCGGCCTCGGCAGGCAGGGCGGGCAGCGCGAGGCGGCGGGTGACCAGTTTCAACAGTCCGGATAGCCACAGGCGGGTGATCAATACGGCAGGCAACAGCGTGGTTGCGCAGAGCATGGCAAACAGCAGGGATGCGGATGCCGATGCGGACGGCGTGGCCCAGGAATCGGCGAACAGGTTCAGCCAGGCCAGCAGCATGCCCAGGATCGCTCCGGCCACAGCGCACCACAACAGGTAGCTGCGTTGCGCGCGCCACAGGCTGTGGCCGGTGCGGCGGAAGGTGAGCATGTCCAGCAAGGCGCCGAACAGGATCACGATGCCGGTTGCGAAAAAGGCGGGTAGCCAGGCGCTGCCTTCAAGAGGGGCTGGCGGTTGCCATTCCTGGCCGGCAAGTGTGAGCGCCAGCGGCGGCAGCAACAGCAAGGCGATGACGAAGGCGGTGAAGCGGTTCCTCATGGGTTGTCTTTGGGGGCGATGGTTTGCCATCCGTCTTCCAGCAATCCTTCCAGCGGCTGGAAACGTTCTTTGTAAGCCATCTTGCGGCTGTCGGCGATCCAGTAACCGAGGTAGAGATAGGGCAGTTGCAGCTTGCGGCACAGTTCGATCTGCCACAACACGTTGTAGGTGCCGTAGCTTGCGTGCGCGACATCGGGGTCGTAGAAAGTATAGACCGCAGACAGGCCGTCCTGCAGCACGTCGACCACGCTCATCATGCGCAGCACGCCCGCTTCGCGAAACTCGACCAGCATGGTGTCGACATGGCTTTGCAGCAGGAAGTTGCGGTACTGCTCCGGGCTGTCGTCGTCCATGCCGCCGTCGCGATGGCGTGCCGCCTGATAGCGGCGGTACAGCTCGAAGTACTCCGGCTTGTCGTGCAGGGCGTGCAGTGTGGCGTTCAGATCGGCGTGCTGCTTGCAACTGCGCCGCTGCGAGCGTGAGGAGCGGAACGCGTCGACCACCACACGCACCGGCACGCATTCCCGGCAGTTATCGCAACGCGGACGGTAGGTGAAGGTGCCGCTGCGGCGGAAGCCGTGGCGCACCAGCTCGGAATACACCGGCGTGGTGATGAGCAGGCTGGGCGTGGCGACCTGCGAGCGTGCCGAGCGGCCCTCCAGATAACTGCACGGATAGGGTGCAGTCAGATAGAGGTGCAGGGCGGAAAGCGGGATGTCGTTGAGCAGGCTCATGCGCGGAGCTGGTGTACGGGGATGGCTGTCAGTGTATCAATTTCCCGGGCGCAGGCCATAACCCTATTCAAAAAACAGGTGAAATCCTCCCATGCAGAGGAGTAGTGTGCGGGGCACGGCCCGAAGAACAACAAACAAGGAGGGCTTGTGCAGGATAAACAGAACGACGACGCACCAGAGCAGGGGCGAACTCTGGCGCCACGCCGGTGGCTGGGCAAAAGTTCGCGCAGGGTGGTCATGGGCGGTGTGTTGCTCGCGCCTGTGGTCTGGTGGGCGGATACGGCGGTGGATCATTTCATCTTCGGCGAAGGCGCCTCGTTCTTCGAATCCCTGTTGCACCCTACCCCGATGGAAATATGGGTCCGGCTCATGGCGGGCTTCATGTTCATCACCTTCGGCGTCTATGCCGGTTTCCTGCTGGACCGCTCCGAACGCATTGAGGGCGAGTTGCGCGCAAGCAACCAGTTGCTGGAGCAGCTGAAGGCGGAGCTGGAGCAGCTGGTGGTGGTCGATCCGCTCACCGGTGTCTTCAACCGGCGCAAGTTCCATGAATACCTCGGCATGTCCATCACCGCCGCGATGAGGCACAAGCAGCCCTTCGTCCTGCTGATGCTTGATATCGACAACTTCAAGCGGATCAACGATCGCTACGGGCATCAGCTCGGCGATGCCGTATTGCGCACGGTGTGCGAGTTGATCGGATCATCTGTCCGGGAAGCCGACCTGCTGTTTCGTGTTGGCGGTGAGGAATTCTGCCTGGTGGCGACATCAATGGATCTGGCGCAAGCCAGGACACTTGGCGAGAAGATCCGTCAGGTCATCGAATCGCATCGCTTCCCCAAGGTGGGCGAGGTCACCATCAGCATCGGCATCGCATCGTTCCGGGAAGGCGATACCCAGCAGAACATCTATGCTCGTGCCGACGGCGCGCTATATGTGGCGAAGCGCCGGGGACGCAATTGCGTATCCTGCGACGGGTAGGGGTCAGGCGAAGCGATAGTCGAAACGCCAGGGCGCGGGGATGCCGGGTAACTCGACCAGCGTTTGCAAACGCGATATGAATTCCCCGCGCGGGATCTCGCGCGCGCCCAGCGAGGCGAGATGGGGGGTGTTCATCTGGCAATCGATCATGCCGAAATCCCATTTCTCCAGTTGCGCCGACAGATGCGCGAGCGCGATCTTGGAGGCGTCCGTCCTGTGGCTGAACATGGATTCGCCGTAGAACATGCGGCCGATGCCGATGCCGTAGAGCCCGCCGACCAGTTCACCGTCCATCCAGGTTTCCACCGAATGTGCATGCCCGAGACGGTGCAGCTCGCCATAGGCGGCAACCATCTCCTCCACTATCCACGTGCCCGATTGTCCCTCGCGCGGTGCGCCGCATGCGCGCATGACCTGTTCGAAAGCGGTGTCGGTGCGTAATTCATACTGTCCCTTGCGCAGGGTCTTGCGTAGCGAATGCGACAATCTGAACTCGGCGGGGAGCAGCACCATGCGTGGGTCCGGGCTCCACCACAGGATGGGGTCGCCCTCGCCGAACCAGGGGAAGATGCCGTGGCGATAGGCTTCCAGCAGGCGTTCCGGGGAGAGGTTGCCTCCGGCCGCAAGCAGACCGTTGGGGTGACGCAAGGCCAAGGCCACATCGGGGAAAGAGGCGTCAGGCTGGAGCAGGGTGATCATTGTGCATATATCGGGTTATTGCCCTTCAGACATATGGTCACGGCAGGCGATTTATGCTTATATTATGCGCCAAGGGGTGCGAGGACGCAGGGGGTCGTGATGTTGGGCATATTTGGCAAAAAATCGGACCATCCGCTGGCTGACATCAAGTCGGTGCAGGAATTGCTCAATGAGGTTCCCAAGAACGATGCATTCACCGTAGTGCACGAGATGACGGACCTGATCGAGTCGCTGCTCGAACAGTCCGATGCATTCCGACTCGATCACCAGTTGACCGTGTTGCGCATGATAGACGAGGTGGCCCAGTCATTCGTGCGCAAGCTGTTGCGCGATTATTTTTCCGTGCAGCCCCCCCAGAAATTTCAAGAGAATCGTTTGTGGGGACAGCTGGACCGGTTCTACACCCTGTCCTCACACGCCTACCATGATGTGCTCACCCGTTACCGCAACAACGGGCGTGGCGCTTCCACCATCAAACCGGAACTCGCGCTGCTGACCGTACGCGGCATCGGCGCTTTGACCGGCCGCCTGAAGATGGTCGCCGCGCGCTATGCCCTGGTCGATCCGACGGCGTGGCGGCAACTGGCCGATTTCTACAACCATGCCGAGACCGCCGGATACCACGGCCAACAAGTGCCGCTGTATCCGGGGGTTGCGGGGACGACCTCGGTGACGCAGGAATTCGCCGCACTGCTGGCGTGGTACGGCGTGAGCGCCGGGACGCTGAGCCCTTTGCGCGAACATATCTCGGAGCGTCTGATATCCCATGTCGGAAGCAAACTGACGCTGGGCAGGCAATTCGGCAGCGGTGTCCTGTTCGCGTTCGACCTGGCACAACCCACGCCGCCGATGCGTGCGAATCCGGAAAGCACCGTGCATGCGGCCGTGCGCTTCGTGGGATCGGGCGACGCGCTGAACCAGTTGAACGGATTGCTCAAGACGCTGGACAAGGACATCGTGCCCGACGACTTGAACATGTGCGGGGCAAAATACGATCCAGAACTGGTGGGCGAGGTCGCGCGCTATCTGATCGATGCGCTGACCCAGCCCTTGCCGATGCGCCGCAGCCCGAGGCGCAAGATCAACGTCAACCTGAAGGTGGCCAGCGGGTTCTACAAGATGCTGGAACAGACCGATGTGGGCCTGAACTTCAGCAACGAGGAAGGCGCGCAGTGGGAAGTGGAGGACATCAGCGCCACCGGTTTCCGTAGCGTGATCCCGGCCAGTATCGCCGATGGAATCAAGATTGGGGCGCTGGTGGGCAGCAAGCCCGAGAATATCCAGAACTGGGGCGCGGGCATCGTGCGCAGACTGAGCCGTGACGCGAACAACAACCTGCATGTCGGAGTGGAAGTGCTGAGCCCGCAGATCATCGGTGTGCTGCTGTTCGACCACGGTTTCGAGGTCGAGGAGATCCGCCAGATCGCCCTGTACCTGAACCGGCCCAACGATAACAGCGGCGAAGCGCTGCTGCTGATGCGCCCGGATACTTTCTCGCCCAGCCGTAGTCTGAGCATGGAGCTGAACGACAAAGGCTATCTGCTGTTGCCACTGGCACTGGTCGAGAGCGGCGAGGATTACGATCTGGCGCGTTTCCGGCTGATGGAACAGGACGCCTCGGCCGAGAATTAATCCTTCATTCTCTGCGTCAACCACTTCTCGATATCGTCGATCTCATCCTGGCACACCGAGTGCGGCATGGCGTATTCATGCCATTCCGGCGTATGGCCCAGTTGCCGCAATTTCCCGCATGAATCCTTGCCCAGTGTGTAGGGGACGACCGGATCATACTGGCCGTGCGCCATGAAGATCGGAGTGCCTGTCGCCGCTTCGTTCATCTCGGTTGCGGTCGAACCCGCCAGCGGCAGATAGGTGGAGAGCGCAATGAACCCGCCCAGTCTTTCCGCATGGCGCAATCCGCTGTACAGCACCACCGCACCGCCTTGCGAGAAGCCGGCCAGAAAGATATGACTGGCTTCGATGCCGCGCTGTCTTTCCTGCGCGATCAGTTTCTCTATCTCGACCTGCGAGGCGAGGATGCCCGCGCCGTCCTCCATCCTGCCGATGTTGTCGGAGATCTCCGCCGAATCGGCGCTGGCGAGGATGTCGTACCAGGCGCGCATCACGAAACCGCCGTTGATGGTGACTGGGCGCTTCGGCGCATGCGGGAAGATGTAGCGCACCGCAGCGGGCAGGTGCATCGCCTCGGCGACAGGCACGAAATCGCTGCCGTCGGCGCCAAGGCCGTGCAGCCAGATGATGCTGTAACGCGGCTCGGGGCCGGTTTGCAGGGTGATGGATGGCAGGACTGTAGACATGCTGGAACTCTGGATATTCGGGATGCGGGAAGGAGGCCGGGCGCTTACTCGGGTTCCGGGATGATCTCGCGCAGTATCTGGAAGATCTCGCGGTAGCTCTTGGGAGGCTTATTGGCCTCCTTTTCCTTGTGCGCGTTGCGGATCAATGTGCGCAGATGTTGGGCGTCCGCTTGCGGATGCGCGGCCAGCAACTCAGTGAGCGCCTCCGGTTGTTCCAGCAGGCGGTCGCGCCAATGCTCGACCTGATGCAGCCAGGCGGTGTGCTGGCGCGATACGCCGTTCCACGCGTCCAGTTTGGCAAGGATGGGGGCGGGCTCCACGTCGCGCATCAGGCGGCCGATGTATTGCAACTGGCGGCTGAGCGCACCGAATTTGGTGATGCGCTTGTACTCCAGAATCGCGTCCAGCAGGTTCTCGTCCAGGTTGAGTTCGCGCAGCTTTTCGCTGGAGAGTGCGGTGAGTGTCTTGCCGAGGTCCTGCAATTCGAGCATCTGCTTCTTGATCTTGGTCTTGCTGGGGGGCAGTTCCTCTTCAGGCGTTTCGTTATGTTGTTGGCGATTGTTCATGGTGTCGGTAAGGTGCGGCGGATGTTGCTATGATAGCGCCTCCCGTCGACCCAGCCGCCCGAAATTTATGAACGCCAGCGATTCAGCATCACCCACCAGCGCCGATACCCTGCGGCAAATCGCCTCCGATGCCGTCGCCTATGCGCGCAAACAGGGCGCCTCCGCCTGCTCGACCGAAGTGTCGGAAGGTTTCGGCCAGGCCGTCAGTGTGCGCCATGGCGCAGTCGAGACCATCGAATACAACCGCGACAAGGGCATGAGCGTCAGCGTCTATCTGGGCCAGCGGCGCGGCAACGCCAGCACTTCGGATTTTTCGACCAAGGCGCTGCGCGACACCGTGGATGCCGCGCTCAACATCGCCCGCTATACCGCAGAGGACGATTGTGCCGGGCTGCCGGATGCCGACCAGCTCGCCACCGAATTCCCCGACCTCGACCTGTATCACCCGTGGAAGCTGGATGTGGAGCAAGCTATCGCGTTGGCGTGCGATTGCGAACGGGCCGCGTTCCGTGCCGACAAGCGCATCGTCAATTCCGAGGGCGCCACCGTCAACGTCAACGAGGGAACCTTTGTGCAGGCGAACAGCCTGGGTTTTAACGCCGGCTATCCCAGTTCGCGCCACAGCGTGAGCTGTTCGGTGATTGCGGGCAAGAATGATGCGATGGAGCGCGACTACTGGTACAGCGTGGCGCGCAACGCAGCCGATATATTGAAGGTGGAGGAGATCGGCCGCATCGCCGCCGAGCGCACCGTGCGCCGACTCAAGGCGCGCAAGCTCGACACCATGCAGTGCCCGGTATTGTTCGAGGCGCCGGTCGCCGCCGGCTTGATCGGTCATTTCGTCGGCGCGGTGAGCGGCGGCAGTCTCTACCGCAAGTCGTCGTTCCTGCTCGATCACCTGGACAAGCCCGTGTTCGCACCGCACATCGACCTGTTCGACGTGCCCGACATCCCGCGCGGCCTCGCCTCCAGTCCTTTCGACAGCGAGGGTGTGCGCGTGCGCAACCGCCGCATCGTCGAGCAAGGCGTGCTGCGCGGATATTTCCTCGGCAGCTATTCCGCGCGCAAGCTCGGCATGCAGACCACCGGCAATGCCGGCGGCAATCACAACCTGATCCTGCGCTCGGCCAGGACGCGGACATTCGACGAATTGCTGAAGGAGATGGGGCGTGGCCTGCTGGTCACCGAATTGCTCGGCCATGGCGTCAACAGCGTCACCGGCGACTACTCGCGCGGCGCGGCGGGATTCTGGGTGGAACGGGGCGAGATCCAGTATCCTGTGCATGAGATCACCATCGCGGGCAACCTCAAAGACATGTTCCGCCACATCGCCGCCGTGGGCGACGATGTGCTGGTGCAGGGGTCGCGCCAATGCGGCTCGATACTGATCGAGAAGATGACGGTGGCAGGGCATTGATGCCGCCGGCCGCCGGCGGACTCAGTCTACGGTGAGCTTCTTCACTGAATCGATGTAATCGCGGTCCTCGCCCTTGATGTGGCTCTTCAGCCATCCCTTCAGCAGATTCAGCAGTTCCTGCGCCACGTCTTCTCCCTTGCTGGCGCGTTCCCTGAATGAGGCGACCTTCTTCATGAAGACCTCATGGATGCGCTGGTGAGCCTTGAGATAGGGGTAACCGGCTTTTTCCATGAGTTCTTCCTCGAATTCGAAATGGGTGACGGTGTAATTGAGCATCCCCTCCATGACCTGTTTTGCCAGGTCCATATTGCCGGTGCGGCAGGCTTCTTCAAGTTCGTTGATGTAATCGACGATCCGTCTGTGTTGCACATCGATGGCGGCAATGCCGGTCTCCATCTCGCGATCCCATTCCATGGCTATCCTCCCTTTGATAAGTTCGTTTGTCCGAACAACAGGAACAACGACTTTTTATTTCAGGCAAAGATACCCGATTTGGCTTGCGCTAGCTATGCATGATTTTGCCGCCACGCTTTCTGGCGATGTCGATGGAGTGGGGATGGTGGCGGGACTCAGGGCCCTGCCGGGCTTATCTCGTGAAGCGGCGCAGCAGGTTCTTCATCCAGCCGACGGTTTCCTTGTCGGTACTGGCGGTCACCTTCCTGATGGACTCGACGTAATCCCGGTCCTCGCCCTTGATGTGGCTGGCGAGCCAGCCCTGCAGCAGCTTGAGCAGTTCCGGCGCCACGTCTTCGCCGCGATCTGAACGCGACCTGACATCGGCTACTTTCTTCATGAATATCTCGTGGATGCGGCGGTGCGCTTTGAGGAAAGGATAGTCTGCCTTCTCCTGCAGGCTTTCCTCGAATTCGAAATGCGTGATGGTGTAATTGAGCAGGCCTTCCATGACCAGGTTGGTCTCTTCGTGGTTGCCAGTGCGGCAGGCATCGTCCAGCTCGTTGATGAATTGAATAATGCGTTTGTGCTGGTCGTCGATTACGTCGATGCCGAACTCGAGCTCGCGAGTCCACTCCATGAATGCCATGTTCTCCCCCTTTTTATATGTATTTGCGAGCAACGAACGAAGCACAGCGTCCGCAGGCCGGGAAAAGATACCTGAAATATTTTCCGGTATCCAGAACGATGGAGAGTGAAACGGAAACGGCAGAACCGCGGCTCGATTTGTCGGGTATTCCGCATGCCCTGTACTTAAGTACAGTTGTTTGGCCTGAGTCGCGCTGATTTAATTCCCGCACTGAAAGCATGGTGAATGACCGGGCCTGTCGTCGTTGCACTGTCTGCAAACGAGTCTTGCCGGGCTACTGTAGCGATCTCATTGTTGATGCGCTGTTCATCGTCCCGGCGAAACTGGCAATTACTGAATTACAAAAAATCAAGGAGATATAGTCGATGAAGCATCAATCAATTCTCGGTCACCTTCCGCTGGCCCTTTCCCTCGGACTTCTCGCAAGTCCGGTTCTTGCAGAGTCGCTGACGGGTGGCCAAGTGCTCCAGGAGTTCAATCTGGTGGTCATCGGCAACGCGACTTCCTCTTCCGAAGTGGATGGTCGCAGCTTCATCGGCGGGACGCTCAATGGGGGAATCTACGCCGGGCATCCTTCCGCTACGCCTGCCTCCGACTATGCGGGCCTGACGGTGCTGGGCGATGCCGGCAATGTCCAGGTCAACGGTTTTGGCGCGGTAATCGGCGGAAATCTGACCAATTCGATCATCAACAGCGGAAGTAGCGCCGTGTTCGGCAACGCCAGCGGCAATAATTTTAACGGGCCTGCTTATGTTGCGACGAACGGCGGCAACAATTTTAACGGGGGGCAGGATGCCTCTCTGGCCAACGCGACGGCGGTCACGGCGTCGACTTCCACTGATTTTGGCAGCGTCTTGACCGGCCTTTCCACCCAACTGAGCCAGTTGGCCGACACCGGTAGCACAGTCGTTTTTGATCCCTACGGCAAGGTGACATTCAATGCTGTCGCCAATGCGGGAGGCGTGGCGGTATTCGACCTTACCGGCGTCGACACGGCTGTATTCAATGCGCACGAGTATCAGTTCAACCTGAACGGCGCTACGACGCTGATCCTCAATAGCGACGAGTTAACACCGACCATCTCCGCAAACTTCATCGGCGGCGGCGCACAGGCCATCGGGGCTGCGACGCTATGGAATTTCTACGGCGCCACCAATCTGACGATCAACAATCAGTTCGGCGGCAGCGTGCTTGCACCTTTGGCGGCATTCAGTAATTACCAGAACATTGAGGGGGGCGTTTTCGTCAACACTCTCGTCCAGAGAGGCGAGATTCATCTGCAACCGTTTAACGGTCAGATACCCCCCGTACCGGAACCCGAAAGTTATGCTCTGCTGCTGCTCGGCTTGGGGTTCCTCGGTGTCATTTCGCGCCGCCGCACCAGCGCATACCCCGCCTGAGTGCGAAGTGACCGGCTCTCCGGCGAAACCGGGGGGCTAAAGCAATGGTTTCGTTATGTCGCTCAGCGCGGTTCGATCTGCCACAGATGTTGCGACACCGAGAACCACGCACCCAGCCAGCCCAGATAAGAGGAGAAGCCCAGCAGCGTGATGCTGTCGGCGGGCGAGAGATGCTGCAGGCTGAAGTCGCTGGCATAGAGCTGGGTGAGTATGCCGACCTGGTAGTTGAGTAGCAGCAGGCTACCCGCCACCAGCAGCCAGGCCGCGATGCCGCCCAGCAATCCCTGGACGAGGCCGAAATAGAGGAAGGGGCGGCGGATGAAAGCGTCGGTCGCGCCGATGAGTTTGGCCACCTCGATCTCCTCGCGCCGCGTGAGGATCTGCAGGCGGATGGTGTTGAAGGTGATGGCGATGAGCGCGAAGCTCAGCAGCGCGGCGAGGATGACGACCGCCATGCGCCCGAAACCCAGCAATGCTTCCAGTTTATGTATCCAGGCCGAATCGAGCTGCACATGTTCGAGATGCGGCCAGGCCTTGATCTCGTCGCGCAATGCTTCCAGCGCCTTCACACTGTCATCCCTGGGAAAGACGATGAACGCATCCGGCAACGGGTTCTGCGACAGGCCGCCGATCACGTCTGCCAATCCCGTGCTCTGCTGCAGTTTATTCAACGCCAGCTCGCGTGGCACGAATTCGATCCGTCCGATCGCCGCATGCTGTTTCAGCTTCTCGCCGATGCGCTCGATCTCGGCAGCGCTGGTGCCTGCGGCAATGAACACGCTGATCTGCGGCGTGCCGGCGATCTGGCCGCCGAGCGCCTGCATACTCTTCAGCAGCACATAGCCGCCGACCGGCAGGCTCAGCGCGATGCCGATGATCAGGATGTTGAGCAGCGTCGCGTTGGGGGTGAGCAGCAGGCGGCGCAAGGTGTATTGCAGCACGTGCAGGTGTTCGATGAGTGGCTTCATGCCTGCAACTCTCCCTTTTTGAGATGCAACGCCCGCGCCGGGAACTGGCGCAGGATGCTCTCGTCGTGGGTGGAGATGAGCAGCGTCACCCCGACCTGATGGAACGATTTGAAGATGTTCATGATCTCGTTCGAGTACTCGGTGTCGAGGTTGCCGGTGGGTTCGTCCGCCAGCAGGATGGTGGGGCGGTTGACGATCGCGCGCGCGATGCACAACCTTTGCTGCTCTCCGCCGGAGAGTGCGATGGGGTTGGCCTTCTCGCGGTCGAGCAGGCCGACCTTGTCCAGCGCGGCGCGCACGCGTTTGCCTGCCTCGCGGTGGTCGAAGCTGCAGATCTGCAGGGGCAGCATCACGTTGTCGAAGGCATTGCGGTCGAACAGCAGCTTGTGGTCCTGGAAGATGAGGCCGATGTTGCGGCGTAACGCGGGGATGGCGGCGGGTTTGATCGAGCGGATGTTCTGTCCCTTGACCAGCACACCGCCGCTGCTCGGGCGTTCGATGGCGGCGACGAGCTTGAGCAGCGTGCTCTTGCCCGCGCCCGAATGCCCGGTGAGATACACCATCTCCCCTTCGGCGATATCGAAGCTGAGGTTCTTCAGCGCCTCATGGCCCCCGGGGTAGCGCTTGTAGACCTGGTTGAACTTGATCATTGTTCAAGTCCCAGCAAAGCGGAAACAAAATCCTCTGCCACGAACGGCCGCAGATCGTCCAGCCCTTCGCCCACGCCGATGAAGCGCACCGGGATGGGGTGTGCCTTGGCGATGGCGGCGATGACGCCGCCCTTGGCGGTGCCGTCAAGCTTGGTCAGCACCAATCCGGTGACATTCAACGCCTCGTCGAAGGCCTTGACCTGCGACAGCGCGTTCTGGCCGGTGTTGGCGTCCAGCACCAGCAGCACTTCATGCGGCGCGCCGGGCAGTGCCTTGTCGATGACGCGCTTCACCTTCTTGATCTCTTCCATCAGGTGCGCCTGCGTGGTCAGGCGTCCGGCGGTGTCGGCCAGCACCACGTCGATGCCGCGCGCCTGCGCCGCCTGCACCGCGTCATAGATCACCGCGGCGGCATCGCCGCTCTGCTGCGCGATCACGGTGACATCGTTGCGCTTGCCCCATTCCATCAGCTGTTCGCGTGCGGCGGCGCGGAAGGTGTCGCCCGCCGCCAGCAGTACCGACTTGCCCTGACTCTGGAAATGTTTGGCCAGTTTGCCGATCGAAGTGGTCTTGCCCGCGCCATTGACGCCGCACAGCATGATGACGAAAGGTTGGTGCGCGGCAACGTCCAGCGGCTTGGCCAGCGGTTGCAGGAATTTGAGCAGCGCATGCGCCAGCGCTTCCTTCAGTTGTCCGGCCTCGGTCAGACGCTGTTCCTTCACCTGGTGGCGCACATCGGCCAGCAGGGCGCGTGTCGCGTCCATACCCACATCGCTGGTGATGAGTATGGTCTCCAGTTCCTCATAGAGGTCTTCGTCGATGCGGCCGCCGGGAACCAGCAGGGCGGCGAGCTGTCCACCGGTCCGCGCCAACCCGTCGGTCAGGCGATTCAGCCAACTTTTCGATTCGGCGGTGGCGGGTGATTTTTTCAGGAAACTAAACATGGCGGCAGAAATCGTAGCGAGCGGGCCGGCATTGGGGGAGCCCGGAGCACAGGCGCCGGAGTGTACGTGTCGGTACATGAGGACGCCGAGCACCGCGCGACCCCGATGCCGGTTCGCGCAGTAGATTAATGTCGCTATGTTTAAACATGCAAGAGTGTTCTGGAGTGAATGAAATGTCGCATAATGCGTGCGCATTTTATGCCGAATCGCGCATCCATGGGATAAGGAAATGAGAGTACATCTGATCGTCATCGCGCTGTTGCTTCAGTTCGCGTCCGTTGCGCAGGCGGAAATCCACGAGCGGACCTTGTCCAACGGGCTCAAGGTCATCGTCAAGGAAGACCGGCGCGCGCCGGTCGTGGTGCAGCAGATCTGGTACCGCGCCGGCAGCATGGACGAACGTACCGGCACCACCGGCGTGGCCCATGTGCTGGAACACATGATGTTCAAGGGCACTCGGGATGTTCCGCGCGGCGAGTTCTCGCGCATCATTGCGGCGGCAGGCGGGCGCGAAAATGCGTTCACCAGCTACGACTACACGGCCTATTTCCAGCAACTGCACAAGTCGAAGCTGTCGCTGGCGATGAAGCTGGAAGCCGATCGCATGCACAATCTGCTGATGTCCGGCAAGGAGTTCGCCAAGGAGGTCAAGGTGGTGATGGAAGAACGCCGCTGGCGCACCGATGACGATCCGCATGCGCTGCTGTTCGAGAATCTGATGGCGACGGCGTTCCTGCAACATCCCTACCACAATCCCATCATCGGCTGGATGGGCGACCTGGAGAACATGACCGACGCCGACGCGCTGGGTTGGTACCGGACCTGGTATGCGCCCAACAATGCGACGCTGGTCGTCGCGGGCGACGTCAAGGCTAAGGAAGTGTTCGCGCTGGCGCAGCGCCATTATGGCGGCATCCCGGCAGTGAAGCTGCCGCAGCGTAAATCGATGGGTGAATCGCCGCAGCTCGGCATCAAGCGCATCACGGTCAAGGCGCCGGCGGAGCTGCCCTTCATCGCCATGGCCTGGCATGCCCCGACCTTGCGCGATGCGGAAAAGGACTGGAAGCCGTATGCGCTGGAAGTGCTGACCGGCGTGCTGGACGGCAACAGCTCCGCGCGCCTCAACAAGGTGCTGGTGCGCGAGCAGCAGGTGGCGATGGACGTGGGGGCGGGCTATGACAGCGTGGCGCGCGGCCCCGGCCTGTTCGTGCTGGAGGCGACGCCGCGCGAGGGCAAAACGGTAACCGATGTGGAGACGGCATTGCGCGGACAGCTGGAAGCGCTGGTGCGCGACGGCGTGAGCGCGGAAGAGTTGCAGCGCGTGAAGGCGCAGGTGACGGCGGGCGAGGTCTACAAACGCGATTCGGTGTTCTACCAGGCCATGCAGATCGGGCAGTATGAGAGCAGCGGACTTTCATACCATGCCATCCCGCTGGCGCTGGAGAAATTGCAGGCGGTCACGGCGCAGCAGGTGCAGGACGTGGCGCGCGAGATATTCAATGACGACCGCCTGACCGTCGCGATACTGGATCCGCAACCGCTTCCCGATAAACCCAAAGCCAATCCCGGAGCCGCCCATGCTCACTAGAACCCTTTTTGCGGCGGCGCTGTCGCTGGCCGCGACCGTCGCGCTCGCCACGCCGCAGATCCAGCACTGGCAAACATCCGGCGGTGCGCGCGTGTATTTCGTCGAGGATCACGGCCTGCCGATGCTGGATGTGGCGGTCGATTTTCCCGCCGGCAACGGTTTCGATGCGGCGGGCAAGGTCGGCGTGGCCAACCTGACCTACGGCATGCTCACGCTGGGTGCGCAGGGACTCTCCGAAGACGATATCGCGCGCAGGCTGGCGGATATCGGCGCGCAACTGGGCGGGCATTTCGACAGCGACCGCGCCGGCGTGCGGCTGCGCACGTTGAGCAATACGGCTGAGCGCGATGTCGCACTGGAGATCGTGGCGCGCATCCTGCAGCAGCCGGTCTTTCCGGAGCCGGTGCTGGCGCGCGAGAAGGCGCGCTGGATCGCTTCCCTGAAAGAGGCGGAGACGCAGCCCGACAGCATCGCCGACAAGGCGTTCGACGGCGCGGTGTTCGGTGTGCATCCCTACGGCTGGCATGTCGAAGTGGCGGACGTGGACAAGATCCAGCGCGAGCAACTGGAAGCGTTCTATCGCAGCCACTATGGCGCGCAGCATGCGGTCGTCTCGCTGATGGGCGACATCAGCCGGGCCGAGGCCGAGGCGATCGCGCAGCGCTTGACCGAGAACCTGCCGGCCGGCGGGGCCGATGCGCACATCCCGGCGGTGATGATCCGCATCCAGCCCGGCGAACAGCGCATCGCCCATCCGGCCAGCCAGAGCCATATCCTGATCGGCACGCCGGGCGTGGCGCGCAACGACGAGGACTATTTTCCGCTGTATGTCGGCAATTACATCCTCGGCGGCGGCGGCTTCGTCTCGCGGCTGATGAACGAGGTGCGAGAGAAGCGCGGCCTGGCCTACAGCGTGTACAGCTACTTCACGCCGATGCAACAGCCGGGCGCGTTCCAGATCGGCCTGCAGACCAAGAAAGAGCAGGCCGACGAGGCGCTGGCACTGGTACGCAAGACCCTGCGCACCTTCGTGGACAAGGGCGTTACCGAGAAGGAATTGCGCGCCGCCAAGCAGAACATCGTCGGCGGTTTCCCGCTGCGCATCGACAGCAACAGGAAGATCATCGAGTACCTCGGCGTGATCGGATTCTACGAACTGCCGCTGACCTACCTGGACGATTTCACCGCCCGTGTGGAGAAGGTCACTGCGGCGCAGATACACGATGCGTTCAAACGCCGCATCGATCCCGATGCGCTGGCGACGGTGATTGTCGGTGCGCCGGAGGGCACGGCCAAATGAACTTCAAAGACATTTGTCCACGAAAGACACGAAATGCACGAACAGTTCTTGCTGCATGCCTTTTTTTCGTGCCTTTCGTGTCTTTCGTGGACAGTCTGATTTTAAATTGAACAAAGTCCGCATCATCGGCGGTACGCACCGCAGCCGCCTCATCGAGTTCCCCGATGCCGAAGGATTGCGCCCCACGCCGGACCGCGTGCGCGAGACGCTGTTCAACTGGCTGGGTCAGACCCTGTACGGCAAACGTTGTCTCGACCTGTTCGCGGGCAGCGGCGCACTGGGCTTCGAAGCCGCCTCGCGCGGGGCGGAGCAGGTGGTGATGGTGGAGAATAACCGTGCCGTTTTCCGGTCATTGCAGGGAAATATCGCGAAACTGGGCCTGGCCAATGTAGCGTTGCGCTGCGAGGATGGGCTAAAATTCGCCCGGCAAGAAAACGGGCTGTTCGATGTGGTCTTTCTCGATCCCCCCTTTAAAAGCGACTGCCTGCCCCAACTGTTGCCGGTGTTGGGGGAATTGCTGGCACCCAAAGGGGTGGCTTACGTGGAAAGCGGAACAGCATTCGAGCCGGATGCGACCTGGAAAGTGCTCAAGCGTGCCAGGGCGGGTGCGGTGAATTACCAATTGTTGGAACGCATATGAGCATGAGCAGAGTGGTTTATCCCGGCACCTTCGACCCCATCACTCGCGGTCACGAGGACGTGGTGCGCAGGGCTTCCGGCCTGTTCGACGAGGTCATCGTTGCCGTCGCGGCCAGCCGCAGCGCGACGCTGTTCACGCTGGAGGAACGGGTGGCGATGGCGCGCGCGGTCTTCGCCGACTTCGCCAACGTCAAGGTCGAGGGCTTCGACACATTGCTGATGAGTTATGTGCGTTCCAAGGATGCGCGCGTGGTGTTGCGCGGACTGCGGGCGGTGTCGGATTTCGAGTTCGAGTTCCAGTTGTCGGGCATGAACCGTACGCTGCATCCCGATGTCGAAACAATATTCCTGACGCCGGCGGAGCAATACACGTTCATCTCCGCCAGCATCGTGCGCGAGATAGCACGCTTCGGCGGCGACGTGAGCAAGTTCGTATCGCCGCTGGTGGTGGAGAAGTTGAAAGAAAAGTTTAAATATTAAGGAGAGCAGGAAATGGCACTGATTATCACCGATGAATGTATCAATTGCGATGTGTGCGAGCCGGAATGCCCCAATGGCGCCATCTCGCAGGGCGAGACGATCTATGTGATCGATCCGAGCAAATGCACCGAGTGCGTTGGGCACTACGACACCCCGCAGTGCGTGGAAGTGTGCCCGGTCGATTGCATTCCGCACGATCCAAACCATGTCGAGAGCAAAGAACAGTTGCAGGCCAAGTATGAAAAACTGATGGCGGCCAAGGCGTAAACGAGCAACCTCCAAGAAGAACCCCGCGCGTCAGTGCGGGGTTTTTTTATGCTTCATGCACTTCAATTTTCGGGCTGATGGGAGTACCCTCAAACGGCTCAGGAGGAAGTTCACCAAGACAAGATAAGGCGAGTCCGCGCAGATGGCTTCGTTCAAAATAAATCCTCGATTTCTCAATCCGAACGTCAAACCGGCGATTGCGATCGCCGGAGTCGTACTTGTAACCCTGTTCGCAGGCAATGCGCTGTTCAGCAGCCTGCGCGACGAGATACGCACGGACATCCAGAACAACATCGCAGCAGTTGGGATACTCAAGGCGAGCCAGATCGAGTATTGGCTGGAAGACCGCCTGACCGACGCCAGGATATTCGGCGAAAACTCTTTCTTTACCCGTGAAGTGAAGCAGTGGGTGCGCGGGGGCAAGCGCGACGATGTCATGCGCGGACGCCTCATCGAGCGCATGGGCAGGTACATGAGCGGCAACGGTTTCCGCTCCATGGTGATATATGACGCGGCCGGGCATGTGCTATTGCGGGCCGGAGATTCCGTGCATGAAGACGAAAAGTTGATGGCCTCGCTGAAGGAAGCCATCGCATCCGGCCGCGCCCAACTGGTCGATCTGCACCGGCATGACGAATCGTCGTTGCAGGTCAGGCTCGGGTTCTCCACGCCATTGCGCGATAACAACGATCACGTCGGCGCGATCTATCTGGAAGAAGATCCGGAAAAATACCTCTATCCCCTGATCCACGAGTGGCCGACCAGAACCAAGGCGGCCGAGACCCAGCTTGTGCGCAAGGAGGGGGATCAGATCCTGTTCCTCGATCGACTCCGCCATCGCGGCGACCCGCCGCTTACTTTCCTGCAACCGCTGGATGCCCCGCGTCTGGCCGCCGCCGTCGCTTTGCGCGGCGAAAGGGGCGTGCTGGAGGGGACGCACGATTATCGCGGGAAGGCGGTGCTGTCCTATGCGGCTGCGATCCCCGGCACGAACTGGATGCTGATCTCCAAGATCGATGAAGAGGAAGCCTATCAGGTGATAGACAAGGCGCAGAACATCGCAGTCATCGTATCCCTGTTCGTCTATCTGCTGATCGGGTCATGGTTCTGGCAATGGCGCAGCCGCGATCAGACTGCGACCGAGGCGGCCGTGCTCAAGGAGCGGGTGCGCGCCGATAATCTGCAGATGGCGGGCGAGAAGCGTTTCCGCACGGTGTTCGAACACACCGCGCTGCCCATGGTGCGCAACGCCCTGAACGGTGAGTTCATCGAGGTCAACAATGCCTGGTGCGACATGTTCGGCTACAGCCGCGAGGAGACGTTCTCCAATCACCTGTCCTGGCAAAAAGTCACCCATCCTGAGGACATGGATCCCGGCTCCGCCCTGGTGAAGAAACTGCTGGCCGGGGAGATCGATGTCTTCAAGATCGAGAAGCGCTATATCCGCAAGGACGGCGAAGTGTTGTGGGGAATATTGCAGGTGACGCTGGTGCGCGACGAGACCGGCGCGCCGGAATATTTCATCAGCGCGATACAGGACATCACCGAGCGCAAGCAACTGGAAAAGGCGCTGGAGGAAAACCTGTTCATCCTCAGGATGGCGCTGGAGGGGGCGAACGAGGCGGTGTGGGAGTGGGACCTGGTCACCGGCAAGGCGAAGTTCAGCCCGCAGTATTACATCATGCTGGGATATATGCCGGACGAGTTTCCGGCCACCCAGGATGAGTGGCTGGCGCGCATCCATCCGGAAGAGCGTGATGCCGTGATCGGCAGGATCCGGGATGAACTGGCGGAGAATCACGACATATACATCACGGAATACCGCATGCGCTCCAAGGACGGCCGCTACCGCTGGATACAGGGGCGCGGCAAATGCATCGCCTTCGACGAGTCGGGCAAGCCGACGCGCATGGTCGGCATCAATACCGACATCACCGAGCGCAAGCAGTCCGAGCAGCAGATCAGCTTCATGGCTTATCACGACAAGCTGACCGGATTGCCCAACCGCGCGCTGTTGTTCGACCGGCTGGCGCAGGCCATGTCGCAGGCCAAACGTGACAGGAAGTATGTGGCTTTGCTTTTCGTCGACCTGGACGGTTTCAAGGCGGTCAACGACGAACATGGTCACGAGGCGGGCGACACCGTGCTGAAGATGTCGGCGCAGCGTTTCCTGGCCTGCGTGCGCGCCGTGGACACGGTGGCGCGTTTCGGCGGCGACGAGTTTGCCATCATCCTCGGCAATCTGGATGCGCCGGAGCAGGCCAGAGGCGTCGCCGAAAAAATCGTGCAGGCATTCGCGCAGAGCATGGCGCTGGCCAGCGGCGGCGAGTGCCGGGTGGGGGCAAGCGTGGGGATCAGCATCTACCCCGATCATGGCAGCGCCATGGACAACCTCATGATGGCGGCCGACCGCGCAATGTACGAGAGCAAGCGCCGCGGCAAGAACTCCTTCACCTTTTTCAATGAGGGCGTGGCCAAGGAAAACGAGCCGTGGATCAGGTTTGAATCCGCGCATACGGTCGGCATCGAAGAGATGGACGAGCAGCACCGCAACCTGGTCTATCTGGTGAATAGGCTCAGCGATGCGCTGAAACACGGCGAATCGAAAGAATCCACCATGCTGATGCTGGACGAACTGCTGGTGGCGACAACGCATCACTTCGAGACCGAGAGCCGCTACATGACACTGCATCGTTATCCCGATCAGAAAGCACATGAAGAGGAGCATGCCCGGCTGGTGAACGAGGCCTTGCAGATGAAGGAACAGTTCATGGACGGGCGCGAACTACTGGCCAAGCAGTCGCTCAAGGACTGGCTGCTCGGGCATATCCTCTATTCCGACAAGAAGCTGGCAGCCTATCTGCGCAAGCAGGGAATGACCTGAATCGGTACAGTCGGCTTCACTTCTGGCACGTCGGGCAATAAAAACTCGACCGTTGCCCCTGCCTGATCTGTTTGATCGGTGTGTCGCAGTGTTTGCAGGGCTGGCCGCTGCGGCCATAGACGAAGTAGTGCTGCTGGAAATATCCGGCATTGCCGTCGCTGTCCACATAGTCACGCAGGCTGCTGCCGCCTTTCCTGATCGCCGCGCGCAACACCTCCCGGATCGCTTTGACCAGCAACAGGCAGCGCTCCCGGCTGAGTTTGCCCGCCGCAAGTTGCGGCCTGATCCCGGCGCGGAACAGCGCCTCGTTGGCGTAGATGTTGCCCACGCCGACCACCACATGATTGTCCATGATGACCAGCTTGATGGCGGTCTTGCGTTTGCGCGTGGCGGCGTATAGATAGTCGCCGTCGAAATTCTTTTCCAGCGGTTCCGGCCCGAGCGATGCCAGCAGCGGATGCCGCGCGACATCGCCCTCGTGCCACAACACTGCCCCGAAACGGCGCGGGTCGCGCAGGCGTAGCGCGCGTCCGTCGTCCAGCAACAGGTCGAAGTGGTCGTGTTTTTCCGGTGCCGTGGCGTGCGGCAGGATGCGCAGACTGCCGCTCATGCCCAGATGCAGGATCAGCGTGCCGCGGTCGAATTCGACCAGCAGGTATTTGGCGCGGCGCCGCAGCCTGCGGATGGTCTGTCCGCGCAACAATTCCGGCAGCTTGGCCGGAACGGGCCAGCGCAACGCGGGATTGCGGATGATGACGTCGTTGACCGTTCTTCCGGTCAGGTGGGGCGCGAGACCGCGCAGGGTGGTCTCGACCTCGGGGAGTTCAGGCATTCCTGCGCCGCCGCCAGGCCAGGAATCCGGCGGCGACCAGCAGTAGCGGCAGCAGAATCATGAAGCCGACGCTGATGGCCGCAAGCTGGTTTTTGCTCAGGGTGATCTTGCCGTCCTTTGCGGTGTGCGGCTGCACGGTGATGAGGCGTTCCTCGTTGGCCAGCCAGTTCACCAGATTGACGCCGAAATCGAGGTTGCCGCCGTTGCCGGAATAGGTATTGGCGAGGAAGGCGGCATTGCCCACCACCACGATGCGCTGCTCGCGGTCGTTCACGTTGCGTTGCAGGGCGACCGCCAGATCGAACGGGCCGGGGATGTCGCGCTCCTTGTCGAAGCGTTTGGTGATGCCGAGCTCGCTGACCCAGCCGCGCGCGGCACCTTCCACTAGCGTCTGCTTCTCCCAGCCTTTCCTGGGTTCGACGCTCACCGCGCGCGCATCCGGAAACACCGTGATGAGGTCGAAATCGCGCGTGACGACATGCGGCGGATACCCGGCGCCCAGCGTCCAGTTGAGCGGCGCATCCATCTCCTGTGCGGCAGGGTCGATCACGATGCCGGGCGGGAAGGTGATGCCGAGCTTCTCCGCCACCGGCTCCAGGCCGCGCAGCGGCTCGGCATCCACCAGCCATAACAGGTTGCCGCCGCGGTCGATGTGGCGCAGCAGCTTCTTCACCTCGCCCGGCATCAGTTTCGTTTGCGGATGGGTGATCACCAGCAAGCCGGCATTGTCCGGTACCTCCTGCGCGACGGTGAGCTTGAGGCCGGCGATGCGGTAGCCGAGTTGTTGCAGGCGTCCACCGAACTCGCCGAGGTCGTGGTTGGCGCTGCCGTCCAGCTTGCGTTCGCCGTGGCCGGTCAGGTACATCAGCAGTTGATCCTTGCCGTGCGCCAGCCGCAACAGCGCGCTGGACAGCGTCTGTTCGTTCAGCACGGCGATATGCTCGCTGCGCCCCGCGTATTCCACCACCATCTCGCCGTTGCCGCGGATGGAAGCCTTGCGCATCGCTTCCGCATCTTTCACCGGGTCGACGAAGGCGAGCGAGATGTCCGGCTTGTAGCGCTGGTAGAGCGCCACGAACTCGCGGATGAGTTTGCGGATATCGCCGAGCTGCGCATCCTGCTCGGTGGCATATACGGTGATTTTGACCGGCCCCTCCAGCAACGCCAGCGCATCCACGCTGCCGGGTTCCAGGCTGTTCAGCGCGTTCTGCGTGACATCCCACTGCGCCGGGTAACGCGCGGCGAGCTGATAGATCGCGCCCGCAGCCACCAGCACCAGCAGCAAAGCGGCGGTCCGTATCAGCATGGGCAGAAAGCGCTTCATAGCCCGTGCCGCCGTTCGTCGTTGAGCTGCCGTATCGTCAGCCACAACAGGGTGGCGATGAGCAGCGCGAAGTAGATCAGGTCGGCACTGTTGAGCAGGCCCGTGTTCAGGTTCTGGAAGTGCGCGTTGGGCGACAGCGCGCGCAGGAAGCTGCGGCTGTCGCTGGAGCTCACATCCATCAGCCACAAGCCGAACGAGAGCCCCAACGCGCTGGTCGCGGCGATGACGGGCTGTTTGCTCAGTGCCGAGAAATACAGGCCCAGCGCGGCATAACCCGCTGCAAGCAACAGCACGCCGAGCAGATTGGACAGCATCAGGCCGATGTCGGCCTGGGTGCCGAGCAGCAGCGTGGCGAGTAGCGCTGCACAGCCTGCCACGATGAGGACGAGCAACAGCAGCAGGCCAAGGAACTTCCCCAGCACGATATGCGTCGCGGTGACCGGTGCGGTAAGCAACAGCACCCAGGTATGGTTGCGGCGCTCCTCGGCGATCAGGCGCATGGTGAACAACGGGATCAGCAGCATCAGCATCAATGCCAGCGCACTGCACAGCGGCGCGGCCACGGCGATGGTTGCGCCCGGCGCGTTGCCGAGCTGTGCCAGTTGCGCCTGCACCTGCAGGTAATCGTCCATGCGCGCGAAATAGAACCAGGCGAACAGGAATTGCAGCAGTGCCAGCATCCACCAGGTGGCGGGCGCGGCGAACAGGCTGCGGAACTCCTTTTTCGCGATGGTCAGTATCACGCGGATGCCCTTTCATCGTTCCCGGTGATCTGCAGGAACGCCTCTTCCATGTTGCCGTTCGCCAGCATCTCGGCGCTGCTGCCGCTGAAGATCATGCGCCCGTGCTGCAGGATGATGACGCGGTCGCACACGCTTTCGACTTCGTTCAACAGATGGGTGGACAGGATCACGCTGCTGCTGTTGCCCAGTTCGCGGATCAGCGTGCGGATGTCGCGTATCTGTGCCGGATCGAGGCCGACGGTGGGCTCGTCCAGCACCACCACGGGCGGATTGTGGATGATGGCCTGGGCGATCCCCACGCGCTGCTGGTAGCCCTTGGATAGCGTGCCGATGATCCTGTGCCCGTCCTGCTGCAAGCCGCACCGCTGCTTGGCCAGCGCCTGCGCATCGGCGATTTTTTCGCGCGGGATGCGGTGCAGGCGAGCGACGAACAGCAAATAGGCATCGACGGACATGTCCTTGTACAGCGGCGGGTGCTCTGGCAGAAAACCGATGCAGGCCTTGGCGAGCTCGGGCTCCTGCGCCAGATCGAAATCGCATATCTTCACGGTGCCGCTGTCGGGCGGCAGCGCGCCGGTGAGCATCTGCAAGGTGGTGCTTTTTCCGGCGCCGTTGTGGCCGAGCAGTCCGAGCACTTCGCCGCGACGCAATTCCAGCGACACCCCGTTCACCGCCACCAGACGCGGGCCGTGGCGGCGGGTGAGATCCTGCGCGGAAAGGGTGAGCGGAGCAGTCATGGACATGAAGCCGTGCGGTTTTGAGTTAGGGCGAATATAACCTAATATGTCGGCTCGCACCAAAACACGCGGGTCATTGATGAATTCATCCTTACGTCTCCTCATTCTGTCTGTCACAACAACGCTGGCTGCATGTGCAACTGCGCCGCAGCAGGAACTCGCGGAAGCGCCGCACCATGCAGGCAGGACCGATCTGGAGCAGATCGTCGAGCCGGGCAAGCTCGACCTGCCCAACGTGGAACTCACCGACCGCCTGCTGTACGAATTCCTGCTCGGCGACATCGCCGCGCAGCGCGACCGTCCGGAACTGGCCGCGCAGGCCTATCTCGATCTGGCCCGGACTACGCGCGACCCGCGCGTGGCTAGGCGCGCAGCACAACTGGCCTACGAGTCGCGCCAGCTGGAGCAGGCGGTGGAAGCGTTCAAACTGTGGCAGGAACTGGAACCGTCCTCGCCGCTGGCCAAGCAGATGCTGCTCTCGCTGCTGCTCTCCGGCGGCAACCTGCAGGAGGCGCGCCCGCATCTGGAAACCATCCTCAAAGCCGACCCCGCCAATGCGGGCCGCACTTTTCTGAACATCTACCCGCTGGCGTCGCGCTCGCCGGACAAGGCGGCCGTACTCGACTGGATGATGGAGGCGACGCGCCCCTATCAGAATGTGGCGGAGGGCCACTGGGCGGTGGCGCAGGCGGCAGCGGCGGCAGGCAAGCATGACCTGGCGCTGGCCGAAGCGCACCGTGCGGCGGCGTTGAAACCGGACTGGGCGGCGGCGGCGGTATACGAGGCCGAGCTGACCATGCGCAACGAACCCCAGCGCGGGCTGGATATGCTCAAGCGATACCTGAAAGCACATCCGGAGAACGCCGATTTGCGCCTGTACTATGCGCGCGCGCTGCTCAGCCAGAAGCAGTACGCCGTTGCGCGCGACGAGTTCCAGCGTCTGTTGAAGGACCGTCCGGACAATCCCGACCTGGCTTTCGCCATCGCACTGATCTCCATGCAGATGGGCGATTACGCGCGCGCCGAGCAGGAACTGCAGCAGTCGCTGGCCAAGGGCGGCAAGGAAGAAAGCGCGGTGCATCATTATCTCGGACAGTTGAACGAAGCCAGAAAGAACGATGCGGCTGCGCTGGAGCATTACCGCCAGGTGAAGGGCGGCGAATATGCCTATGCCGCGCGGCTGCGCGAGGTGGCGCTGCTGGACAAGGCGGGCAAGCTGGATGAGGCGCGTGCTGTGCTGCACAGTGCGGTGCCGACAACAGACCAGCAACGTGTGCAGTTGATCCTGATCGATGCGCAGTTGCTGCGCGAGGGCAAGCAGTACGAGGTCGGCTACAAAGTGCTGGCGCAGGGACTGGAAAAATATCCCGCGAATCCGGACCTGCTGTACCAGACCGCGATGGCGGCGGAAAAACTGAAGAAGAACGAACTGTTCGAGCAGTTGATCCGCAAGCTGATCAAGCTGGAGCCGGACAACGCGCATGCCTACAACGCGCTGGGCTACAGCCTGCTGGAACGCAACGTGCGCCTGCCCGAGGCGATGAAACTGGTGGAGAAGGCCTACCAGCTCGCCCCCGAAGATGCCGCGATCATCGACAGCATGGGCTGGGGTCACTACCTGCTGGGCGATCTGGGCAAGAGCGTCGAGTTCCTGCGCCGCGCATTCAGCGCCAACCCCGATCCCGAGATCGCCGCGCATCTGGGTGAAGTGCTGTGGAAACAGGGCGACCATGAGGGCGCGCGCAAGGTCTGGGACGAAGGTGTGAAAGCCAATCCCGACCATGAAGTGCTCAAGGCCATCATCAAACGCTTCATCCCCTGATCATGTATCGCCTGCTTCTGCTGCTGCTTGCCGGTTGCGCGACCGCGCCCGTCGCGGTGCAACGTTTGCCGGAGGCGGAGGCGCCGTTCGCCTTCAACGGCCGCGTCGCCGTCAGACAGGGCGAGCAGCGCGACAATGCGGGGGTGCGCTGGGTGCATCGCGGGGTCGATGACGAGATCCTGCTGCTCGCCCCGCTTGGACACACGCTGGCGCGCATCCGCCGCGACGAACAGTCGGCCTCGCTGGAGGCTTCCGGCAGGAAATATGCGGCGCAGGACATGGAATCGCTGATGCAGCAGGTGCTGGGCTGGCAACTGCCGCTGAACGGACTGCGCTACTGGGTTTCCGCCCGGCCTGTCCCCGAAGTCGATTCCGCCATCGAACGCGATGCCAACGGCCAGGTAAGCCTGCTGCGCCAGCAAGGCTGGGAGATCAGCTACACGCGCTATGCGGCGGCCACGCCGGATGCCTTGCCGCTGCGCCTGAAATTGCAGCGCGAGGGGGTGGAAGTGCTGTTGCTGATCGACGAATGGGAAGCGCAATGAATACGCTGACCTGTCCCGCTCCAGCCAAGCTCAACCTGTTCCTGCATGTGGTCGGGCGCCGGGCCGACGGTTACCACCTGCTGCAGACCCTGTTCCGTTTTATCGACCTTGGCGATACCCTGCATTTCACCCTGTGCGCCGACGGCGAGGTCCGCCGCATCGGTGCCCTGGAGGGGGTGCCGCCGGAGCAGGACCTGTGCGTGCGCGCCGCGCGCCTGTTGCAGCAGGAGACGGGCTGCGGGCTGGGCGTGGACATCGCGCTGGAAAAGCGCATCCCCATGGGCGGTGGGCTGGGCGGCGGCAGTTCGGACGCGGCGACCACCCTGCTGGCCCTGAATCGCCTGTGGGGGCTGGGTTTGTCGCGCGAGCGGCTGATGCAACTGGGCCTGACGCTGGGGGCCGATGTGCCGGTGTTCGTGTTCGGCGAGAACGCTTTCGCCGAGGGGGTGGGCGAACGGCTGCAACCTTACCCCGTGCCCGAAGCCTGGTATGTGGTGTTGTGCCCCCCGGTGCAGGTGCCGACGGCAAGGATATTCACCCATCCCGAATTGACACGAAATACGATTTCGATGACAATGCGCGCCCTTCCGAAGGGGCCGGATTTCCGTTTGGGGCTGCTGGGCAACGATCTTCAGGCGGTAGCCTGCAAGCTGTATCCCGAAGTGGCCGAACACCTTGCATGGCTGTCGCGTTTCGCGCCTGCATTGATGACCGGTTCCGGCGCGTGCGTTTTCGCCGAATTCGCCACGGAAGCAGCAGCACAAGCGGTATTGCAGCAGTTGCCTGCCCCTATGCGCGGATTCGTCGCGCGCGGCTTGCAACAGCATCCGCTAAAGGATTTTGCAGCAGAAGCACCGTAGTAGATTGCTTCTTCAGAAGTTATTGGGGAGTCGCCAAGTGGTAAGGCATCGGATTTTGATTCCGACATTCGTAGGTTCGATCCCTACCTCCCCAGCCAGTTTCTCAATCAGGTCGTGATGGGCGTTCGCGCCCATTTTACTTTGCGAGGTGACCATGTCCGGCGACATGATGGTCTTCACCGGTAATGCCAATCCCAAGCTCGCGCAAGACGTGGCGAAGCACCTGCACATCCATCTTGGGCGCGCCACAGTCAGCCGTTTTTCCGACGGCGAGGTGATGGTCGAGATCCTCGAACACGTACGCGGCAAGGACATCTTCATCCTGCAATCGACCTGCGCGCCGACCAACGACACGCTGATGGAAGTGATGGTGATGGTGGATGCGCTCAAACGCGCCTCGGCTGCTCGTATCACGGCCGCCATGCCGTATTTCGGCTATGCGCGCCAGGATCGCCGTCCGCGCTCGGCGCGCGTGGCAATCACCGCCAAGGTGGTGGCCGACATGCTGGTGGGCGTGGGCGTGGACCGTCTGCTGACCATGGACCTGCACTCCGACCAGATCCAGGGTTTCTTCGACATCCCGGTGGACAACGTCTATGCGGCGCCCATCCTGCTGGGCGACGTGTGGAAGCAGCATTATGACAACCTGATCGTGGTCTCCCCCGACGTGGGCGGCGTGGTGCGCGCCCGTGCGCTGGCCAAACGTCTGGAATCGGACCTGGCCATCATCGACAAACGCCGTCCCAAGCCCAATGTGGCCAAGGTGATGAACATCATCGGCGAAGTCGAAGGCCGCACCTGCATCATCATGGACGACATGGTGGATACGGCGAATACCCTGTGCGAAGCGGCCAATGCTTTGAAAGAAAAGGGCGCTGCGCGCGTGATCGCCTACTGTACCCATCCGGTGCTGTCCGGTCCCGCCATCGAGCGTATCGAGAAATCGGCGATCGACGAACTGGTGGTGACCGACACTATCCCGCTGGGTGAAGCGGCGCGCAACTGCAAGCGCATCCGCCAGTTGAGCGTGGCAGAACTGCTGGCCGAGACCATGCGCCGCATCAATGCGGAAGAGTCGGTCAGCTCGCTGTTTATGGACTAAAGAATTCGCGGTGATCATTTCGGTCATCGCACAACCCGAAGCTCACTGGTCGCGGAGAGCTTCATCAGAAGTGGAGAAGTAAAATGGCAATCGAAATCGCAGCAACAACACGCAAAGTGCAAGGAACGGGTGCGAGCCGCCGTCTGCGCAAAGCGAACCGCGTTCCCGGCATCGTCTACGGTTCCGGCGAGGCGACCATGATCGAACTCGATCACAACACACTGTACTACGCCCTGCGCAACGAAGCGTTCCACGCTTCCATCCTGTCGCTGGACCTGGACGGCAAAAAGGAATCCGTGCTGTTGCGCGACTTCCACATGCATCCGTTCCGCCAGCAAGTGCAACATATCGACTTCCAGCGCGTCGATGCCAAGAAGAAGGTGCACATGAAAGTGCCGTTGCACTTCATCAACGCCGAAGTCTCTCCCGGTGTGAAGACCGGCGGCGGCATCATCAGCCACGTGCTGAACGAACTGGAAATCGCCTGCTTGCCGGCCGATCTGCCGACCTCGATCGAAATCGATCTGGCGCATCTGGATCTGGGTCACTCCATCCACGTGTCCGACGTCAAGCTGCCCAAGGGCGTTGAAGTGGCCGGCCATCACCACGCCACCGATGCCGTGGCGACGGTCACCGTGCCGCGCGGTCACGTCGAAGCCGCTGCCGAAGCCGCCGCTGCAGAAGCAGCTTCCGCTGCCGCCGCACCCGCAGCAGAAGCCAAGAAGTAATCTGCTTCAGGAACAACCCGCCATGTCATCTAACGGTGCATGGCGGGTTTTTTCATTATGAGCGAACCGATCAAACTCATCGTCGGGCTAGGCAACCCCGGCAAAGAATACGAAGCCACGCGCCACAACGCCGGGTTCTGGTGGGTGGACGAGTTGGCACGTTCGCACAATGCGAATTTCAAGGCCGACAGCAAGTTCCACGGCCTCATCGCCAAGGCCAACCTGCACGGCCACGAAGTGTCCCTGCTCAAACCGCAGACCTTCATGAACGTGAGCGGCCGGTCGGTCGGCGCGGTGGCGCAGTTCTACAAGCTGGAGCCCGCGCAGATACTGGTGGTGCACGACGAACTCGACCTGCCGCCGGGCAGCGCCAAACTCAAACTGGGCGGCGGCCATGGCGGACACAACGGGCTGAAGGACATCATCGCGCATCTGGGCACGAAAGATTTCTGGCGTCTGCGCGTCGGTATCGGCCATCCCGGCGACCGTGCGGAAGTGGTTAACTTCGTGCTCAAGGCCGCGCGCAAGGAAGAACAGATCTTGATCGATGAAGCGTTGCAGCGCGCGCAGGATGTCGCGGCGCTGATCATCGAAGGCAAACTTGAAGCGGCGATGCTGAAGCTGCATAGTGCGTAGCAGGCCACAACCTCTTCCGCAGATTTCGTAGGGTGTTATCGCCGAGTGAGGTTGCCACAAACGCCCCCTTTGCAAAAGGGGCAGGAGCGAAGCGGAGGGGGATTTGCGGCAGGATTAATTTTTGCAGTCCGTAAAATCCCCCTCCCGTCCCCCTTTGATAAAGGGGGAAACCGACGCAGCATGTCATCTTGAGCTTCGCGTGGCTGTATCGGCATATCGAGGGGCTAAACGATGAACACTCTCGGCTTTAATGCCGGAGGATTGATATTTTGAATTTAAGGAAACAACCATGAGTCTCAAATGCGGTATCGTCGGTCTCCCCAACGTGGGCAAATCCACGCTGTTCAATGCGCTCACCAAGGCGGGCATCGCGGCGGAGAACTATCCCTTCTGCACTATCGAGCCCAACGTCGGCATCGTCGAAGTGCCCGATCCGCGCATGGACGAGTTGGCCAAGATCGTGAAACCGCAGCGCATGCAACCCGCCATCGTCGAGTTCGTCGATATCGCGGGTCTGGTCGCGGGCGCGTCCAAGGGTGAAGGCCTGGGCAACCAGTTCCTCGCCAACATCCGCGAGACCGACGCGATTGTGAATGTCGTGCGCTGCTTCGACGACGAGAATGTGGTGCACGTGGCCGGCAAGGTCGATCCGATATCCGACATCGAAGTCATCCTCACCGAACTGGCACTGGCCGACATGGCTGTTGTAGAGCGAACCATTCAGCGCGACGGCAAGAAAGCCAAATCCGGCGACAAGGATGCGCAAAAACTGGTGGCGGTGCTTGAGAAACTGTTGCCGCACCTGAACGAAGGCAAGCCCGCGCGCACTTTCAACCTGAGCGATGACGACAAGATCATCATCAAGCCGCTGTGTCTGCTCACCATCAAACCCGCGATGTATGTCGGCAACGTGCTGGAAGATGGCTTCGAGAACAACCCGTACCTGGATAAGTTGCGCGAACATGCGGCGAAAGAGGGCGCACCCGTCGTCGCGCTGTGCGCCAAGATCGAAGCCGAGCTTGCCGATCTGGAAGATGCCGACAAGAAAGAATTCCTCGCCGACCTCGGCCTGGACGAACCCGGCCTGAACAAGCTGATCCGTACCGGCTACGACCTGCTCGGCCTGCAGACCTACTTCACCGCCGGTGTGAAAGAAGTGCGTGCCTGGACCATCCACAAAGGTGACACCGCCCCGCAAGCCGCCGGTGTCATCCACACCGACTTCGAAAAAGGCTTCATCCGCGCACAGACCATCTCTTTCGCCGACTTCATCGCTTGCGGCGGCGAAGCGGGCGCCAAGGAGAAGGGCAAGATGCGTGTGGAAGGAAAAGAATACGTCGTGCAGGATGGCGATGTGATGAACTTCTTGTTCAACGTCTAAGCAGGTATTCAGGTTTTATCTGGCGGGCATCGTCCGGTGCTCTGCCTTTGCGGACGTCGGAATGCTTTGTTACCGGAGTCCGCTCCTAACCCATAAGAGACAATTTTGCCTCCCAACAAGGGACGTTCAAGGTACTGCGGGACTTCGGTTTACTTTAGCAGGTGCCCGGTTCAAAGCTAAATGCGCTGTTAAGCACGTAACCAGTTGCGCCATTGTCTAGCTTAACTTCATACCAGTAATATCCATCACTGCGAAGACCTATTGCTAATACTGTAGCAAGCTCAAATTTCGTGGTTGTATATACCAATTTTGAGCGTTCATTGGGCAGCGAAAAAATATCTGTCACGTCTGTTAAACAGGCTCGTCCATCTTTCAAAATTGCTTGCATAGCATATTCTGAGCCTGTCCAACCAAACCAGTAATTAGTATCGCACCCAGAGCAAAATGCTGGCGTGATGTATCCATTCTTTACAACTATCCCCAATATTGGTTCAGTCATGTCTCGTAATAGCCAGCGAGGGGTCGCCGAAACTCTTGGTTCCACAGTTTGGAGAACCAAGGCATAAAACTTTTGGCCTCGCACGATAATAGCTGCGACATCGTCATTGCCATCCTGATTTGTGTCTGCCACAACAAAAGGTTCTAATTCATGTGAATTAAGCACCTTGGCACTATCCTCTGGTAAATCGGAGGGAGACAGAAGATGATATGCAGGATACCTCGATAGGAACGCCACTAGAATTGGTGGCGGCACTGCCTTTTCTGTATTGACCAATGCATTCTGATCAAAGCTTGAAGCAGGAGCACTATGCGGCCCAAGCTTAATTATGTCAGGCGCATCTAATAGTTGCGTCACAGGTACGGCCTGTGTTGCTGCAGGATGTATTGGTTCCTCCTGCTTAGAACAGGAACACAGGATAATTGAACACACCAACAGAACTGAACGGCTGAACATAGAGCGGGGCAAAATGGGCTGCTTAGAACTTTTCATCGGGCAGAGATTCATGGAAGGTGAATATTCGGAGAGGTGATGCAGGAATCTATCTCACCCTTGCAGCGAGGGCAATATGCCAATTGGCCTATATCCGGCCTATATATCCGAACGACCGCTTCTGGCGGTAGCTGCCACAGCCTACCACTTTCTCGGCTTTCCGTTTAGGCCGAACCTCGGCCGCCGCGTTTTAATGTTGCCGTATAGCAATTCGTTGGTTTCTACCGGGCGATCACCATTTCAATGATCGCGCCCCCCAGTTCCTGCTTGAGTATCGCATCGGCCTGATCCATGGCGCGGCGGGTGGAGCCTTCCTTGTTCTGGGCGTTGCCCTTGACGATCCACTGCCGGGTTCCGCGTATCCGGTTGCCGGCGGTTTCGATCAGGGTGATTTCAAGGCTGCCGCGTTGCCAGTACCAGCCGTCTTTCAAACCCAGGTCGACCAGGTTCATGTTCGCCTGTACGACGAATTGCGGTTGATTGCCGGTATCCAGCACGAATCCGCTTTGGGCCAATGCGCCGGCCACCATTTCCTTTAATCCTGCGGGCGAGTCCTTCGTCACGCGCGGCGCGATGCTTACCCGTTTCAGCAGTTCGCCCATATCCGATTTGAGTTTTGCGCTGCTCCATTGCGCTTCCATGCCGCGACCGGTGATGTCCACGACTTGCAGGTTCTTTTGCAGTGCCTCGCGTTCCTGCTGCACTTCGAAAGCGCGGCTGGCGGCGGCGATCTTCATGAACAGGTCGTCGGCCTTGCGCGATTGTTCGATGTGGGTGCGGGTGGTGGCGTCGAGTTCGCCGATCTGCTGGCGCAGGCTGGTTGCGGTCTGTTGGCGTGGCAGGATGGCCAGCGCGTGGTGGTTGCCGCTGGCGGGGTCTTGCCACAGTTCGGCGATCTGGATGCCGCTGATGATCTTGTCGGTGCGTGTGCTGATCTGGCGCGATGCCTGTTGTTCATACTGCAATGCACCGGAAGAATCGGATTTGGCGCGCTGTATGTCGTCGCTGCTCACGACCACTGCCACCTGGAACACTTTGGCTACATCGGCGCGCGCGCGGTCTTTCGCTTCTTCCTGCGTGGCGGCCTGTCCGCGGCCGGTCAGGTATTGTTCGCTTGTGTATTTGGCACTGTTACCGGCGACCCAGTCGGGTACGGTCGGCTGGCTGGCACAGCCGGAGAGGAGGGTGAGTGCCAGTGCGATTGCGGAATAGGTAGAGAGTTTCATCTTCATCTCCTGGTGACGTGATCGTTAGGGCAACGTATGCCGGGTCAGGTAGGTTTTGCGCTCCTTGCGGATGACGACTTGCGGCAGTACTTCGGTCGAGATCGTCTGCCCGCTCTTTCCCAGCAACTCCACGGTGACATCATAGCTGCCCGGCGGCAGCGGGAGCCGGGCCAGTTGCACGTTGGCGGGCAGGGTCAGCCAACTGCGCGTGTCGGCGCGTTCGGTGGCGATGGCGGCAACCCGCACAAGCAGCGAACCGAGCAGCTTTACGGCTGCATCATCCCCCTGTCTGCCGGATTTATCCACGGCCTCCTGCAGCACGCCCTTGGATATCGCGCGGGCCACGGCGCGGGCGGTGATGGCGGGCATGCGCGCGCTGAGGCTGGCACGGGCGATGGCGTCGATGTCTTCCATCAACTGGGTGTCGGCCTGCCTGCCGGAGACGCTGATGCGCGCGCCCGCGATGCGGTTGGGGCGCGATTCGTAATAGGGCAGGGCGATATTGACCAGCACCGGCGGCGCGGTCGAGTCGGATACAGCTTGCGCCGCGCGCCTGGGCGGCAATGGGCGCGGAGGGCGTTTGGAAGTATCGGTCACGACCGAAGGACCCGGCGCCCAGGTGCCGATGACATGCTCACGCTTGATGGGCGCGAGGCCGCTGTTCAGGATGAAGACCAGCTCGCCTTCCGGCTCCGCCTGTGCGGCGTCCAGTTGCGGCGGCGCGATGTCGAATTCCTTGCAGTACTTCGCCAGTTCCTCGTTCAGGCCTTGCTGTTGTGCCAGCCGCACCAGGTCATGTTTCAGCATGGCCGGCATGTCGACGGAAAAATTCACCCGGTATTTCTTGTAGGCCTCATACGCCTTGCGGTAGGCGATCATGGCGTTGCTCCATTCGCCCAGTTCCTCGTAGATCAGGCCGGAGAGGTAGCGCGACAGCGCATCTTCGGTGAACTTGCTGGCCGGGATGTCCTCGCCGATCTCGCGCAGCTTGATGTCCACCTGCAGGGCTTCGACCCTGGCCTCGTAGCGCTCGCCCAGTTCCAGGTAATTGAGCGCCATATAGAGATGCACCAGCACCTGCTCGTAATCGTCTCCCGCGTAGCTGACGGTGGCGTCGTTGATCACGAAAGACAGCGTGTTCTCGCTCACGCTGGCGGCATACAGCCGCTCCATCTCCTGCTTGGCGGCTTCCAGCGACGTGTTGGAAGCGGTGAAGTCGCGCATCATGCGCTGCACCATGCCCTTGTTGAGCAGATACAGCACGCGGTCTTTCTGGTTTTGGGAATGTTCCTCGATGGTCTGCAACGCCGCGTCGTATTGCTGTCCCGCCAACTGCTGCTCGACGATGCCGAAGGAGTTGCTGTAGGTGGCGCAACCGGTCAGGGCCAGGACGCAGGCCAGCGTTGCCAGACGGACAGAAAGCCTGCCGATGCGCACTGGCAGGCTTTCCATCCCGCCGCACAAGAGCAGGGTGGAAAGCGGAAGTTGCGTCATCTGCGGGTTAGTAGTTCAGCTTGCTGCGCTCCACCAGTTTCTTGATCTTCTTCTGACCCACCCAGACCTTGCGGTTGTCTGCCAGGCTGATCAGGGTCAGGTCCACCTGATAGAAGCGCACCTGGGTAGAGCCGGACGCGTCGATGATGGTGTTGATGGTGCCCTTGAGCATGAAGTCGGCGCCTTTCTCCGCGCCCATCGGCTTGCGCGTGGCTTCGGTGGCGTTCAAATCCTGGTCCTTGCGCTCGTCGCGGATCTCCTGGCGCTCGGTGGACGACGCGACGAATTGCACGCGGTTGGAATTGATCATCTCGCGCTCAAGATCGCTGACGAAGGTGTTGACGTTGATATGCTCGTGGCTCAGGTTGCGCACCTCGCCCACGATCACTGCCGGTTGGCGTTTCTGGGTGCGGGTGAAATCTTCCAGCCAGGTACGGGCCAGCACATCCCGGATCATCTCGGCCGATACCAGTTGCGAATCCGTGTCGTTCCACGCGCCGCTCAGGTCAATCGTCTTGTCCACATCCACGCGTTCCACCGACGTGGCGCAGCCGCCCATCAGCAATGCCAGGGCCAGCAGCGCGGCGGACGTACTTGTTGAAAATAGCGAACGGCTCATCATTTGTTCTCCTTGGCAACGCGGTCAAAAACATTGTCCGCCTGGGTTTCGATATAAAGTTTCAGATCGGCATTCATGTCCTGCACGCCGCTCAGTGTTTGCTTGACGTGCTTCATGTCCAACTCGGCGATGGAATAGATGGTATTGGTTTTTGGGTCGCGCCAGGAGCCGATGATCATGGCGCCGGTCAGGTTGACCTTGCTCAGGCTCTTGATCTGGCGCGATACCGATTCTTCGGAAACGCCGCTTCCGCCGGATTTGGCCGCAGCCACGTAATCGTTGGTCACCACATCCATGTAGGACGACAGCACGCGCGCCACTTCGGCCCGCGCCCGGTCATCGGCCATGGATTTCTGCAGCGACATATCGCCGACCGGCGGGGCGATGCCCACGCCATGGAACAGCCGGCCATCCTTGTTGTTCAGGATGTTGGTGCCTTCGTTGACCCAGTCCGGCGCGCCTTTGATTCCCAGGTCGCTCTCGACTTTCGTGGGGCCGCTGGAACAAGCGGTAATGAGCGCAGCCAGCAGTGCAAGGGCAAACAGCTTTGCAACAGCAAGTGATATTTTCATGACGTTCTCCTGGAATGGAAAAACCGGTTTGAGGTTGTCGCAGTGAAATCGTGCGAGGTCGGCACGGCACCATCATAATGCGGGCGGTGCACTGCCGCAATTATTCCCGGCCATATGGTGTTACACTGCGCGCCGCAATATCGTTTCAGTCTAGTTATTGCCGCCGCTTCCGGTACGTAACACCCACCTCATTCAGCCTCAGACTGGCGTTCTTGTTGAACGACAGGCCGTTTGTATTTAGAAAGAAATTGAATATATGTCATTTGCATCCCTCGGTCTGTCCGAAGAGCTCGTTCGCGCCGTCACCGAGCGCGGTTATACCGAACCCACCCCCATCCAGGCGCAGGCCATCCCCGTGATCCTCAAGGGCGGCGATCTCATGGGCGGCGCGCAGACCGGCACCGGCAAGACTGCCGGCTTCACCCTGCCGCTGTTGCAGCGCCTGATGGCCAAACCCGTCACCGGCAAAGCGCCTATCCGTGCTTTGGTGCTCACCCCCACCCGCGAACTCGCCGCCCAAGTGGAAGAAAGCGTGCGCATCTACGGCAAACACCTGCCGCTCAAATCCATGATGATGTTCGGCGGCGTCAACATCAATCCGCAGATCAAGCAACTGCATGGCCGTGTGGATATTCTGGTGGCGACACCGGGTCGTCTGCTCGACCACCTGCAGCAGAAAACCGTCGACCTGTCGCATGTCGAGATCCTGGTGCTGGACGAAGCCGACCGCATGCTGGACATGGGTTTCATCCGCGACATCAAGCGCGTGCTCGCCGTGCTGCCCAAGCAACGCCAGAACCTGCTGTTCTCCGCCACCTTCTCTGACGAGATCAAGCTGCTGGCCGACGGCCTGCTCAACAATCCGGCGCTGATCGAAGTGGCGCGCCGCAACCAGACCGCCGAGCTGATCGAACAGCGCGTGTATCCGGTGGACCGCGAGCGCAAGCGCGCACTGCTCACCCAACTCATCAAGGACAACAACTGGTTCCAGGTGCTGGTGTTCACGCGCACCAAACACGGCGCGAATAATCTGGCCGACCATCTGAACAAGGAAGGCATCCCCGCGATGGCCATCCACGGCAACAAGAGCCAGGCTGCACGCACACGC
Organism: Gammaproteobacteria bacterium; assembly: GCA_018813765.1. GTDB lineage: Bacteria > Pseudomonadota > Gammaproteobacteria > Burkholderiales > Gallionellaceae > Sideroxyarcus. Next base: position 145,993 of record JAHJBC010000006.1, read on the forward strand.
GCGCTGGCCGAGTTCAAGACCGCCAAACTGCAAGTGCTGGTCGCCACCGACATCGCCGCACGCGGCATCGACATCGTCGAGCTGCCGCACGTGGTGAACTACGAGTTGCCCAACGTGCCGGAAGACTACGTGCACCGCATCGGTCGTACCGGACGCGCAGGCTCTGAGGGCGAAGCCAGCTCGCTGGTGTGCATCGACGAAAAGAAACTGCTGCATGATATCGAGCGTCTCATCAAGCGCGAGATCGCCGTGGTGCAGATCCCCGGCTTCGAGCCCGATCCGCGCATCAAGGCTGAGCCGATCCTGAACGGCCAGAATCGCGGTCAAGGCGGACGCGGGCAGGGACGCGGACAACCCCGCAGTGGCGGCGGACAAGCACGTACTGGCGGCGGACCTCGCACCGGTGGCGGCAAACCGGCAGGCGGAGCGAATCGCGGCGGCGTGCCCGCTTCGGCACAACACCGCTCCGGCGGTCGCGGTCGGTAAAGGGGCCGTCATTCCGGCGTAGGCCGGAATCCAGTGCTTCTATTGAAAATACAGTTTGTTATGCCTGCTGCGCAGGTGTATCAAATAGCTGGATTCCGGCCTTCGCCGGAATGACGTGGTTTTTTAAAGGATCGTGAAAATGAACACAAGCGTAACCAACGAAGACGCCATCGCCGCCACCAAACTCTGGCTGGAGAAGGCGGTGATCGGCCTCAATTTGTGCCCTTTCGCCAAGGGCGTGCACGTCAAAGGCCAGATACGCTACTTCGTCAGCGCGGCGCAGACGCCGGAGGAATTGCTGGTCGATGTGCAGCGCGAACTGGAAGTGCTGGCGGAAGCCAGCCGCGAAAAGATCGACACCATCCTGCTGATCCACCCGCACGTACTCACCGACTTCCTCGACTACAACGATTTTCTGGAAGTGGTGGACGCGCTACTGGAGGAGATCGATCTGGCGGGCGAGTTGCAAGTCGCCAGCATGCATCCGCAATACCAGTTCGCCGACACCGAACTGGACGACATCACCAACTTCACCAACCGTTCTCCATATCCGACACTGCACCTGATTCGCGAAGACAGCATCGACGAGGCGGTCGCATCGTTCCCCGAGGCCGAGACCATCTTCGAGAAGAACATCGAGACCATGCGCAAGCTGGGGCACGAGGGTTGGAATGCGCTGGGGCTGGCGGAAGTGCAGAAACACAATATTGATCCGGCACTCGATAAGTAGCTCGTCATACCGGCGAAGGCCGGTATCCAGCGCGTTGATTCAAAATGCAGTTGGTTCTGTCCTGCTCCGAAGGCCTTGTTGATAACTGGATTCCCGCCTGCGCGGGAATGACGGTATCCTTAAGCCATGATCACCCCGACCCCGGAGCCACCCATGGACATCGCCCGCATCGCACTGAGCCGCCACACCTGCAAAGCCTACGATCCCACCCGCAAGATCCCGGCGGAGCAGGTCGAACAACTCAAGACCCTGCTCAGGTTCTCGCCCTCGTCGATCAACTCGCAGCCCTGGCACTTCATCATCGCCTCAAGCGAGGCAGGCAAGGCGCGCGTCGCCCGCGCCGCGCAGCACGGCGTCTATGCAAACAACGGCCCCAAGATACTCAACGCCTCCCACGTCGTCGTGTTTTGCGCCCGCACCACCATGGACGACGCCCACCTCGCCAACCTGCTCGCGCAGGAAGATGCCGACGGACGCTACCCCACGCCGGAGAGCAAGGCCGCGCAAAGCAAGGGCCGCAGTTTCTACACCGGCCTGCACCGCTACGATCTCAAAGACACGCAGCACTGGATGGAAAAACAGTGTTACCTCGCCCTCGGCACCCTGCTGCTGGGCGCTGCCACGCTGGAGATCGATGCCACCCCCATCGAAGGATTTGATATGCGCATCCTTAACGAGGAACTCGGACTGCGCGAACAAGGCCTGACCAGCGTGGTGATCGCAGCGCTGGGTTATCGCGGTGCGGATGATTTCAATGCGAAGTTGCCGAAGTCGCGGTTTCCGATGGAGAGGGTGATTGAGGAGATTTGAGAGGGGCTGAAAATCTGGTGAGTGACACTATAAGCATCATTAAAGTAAGATTCCCCTCTGAGTAGATAAAGTATCGCAACGACAATGCCAGCCATAAATCCTGAAATTCTAATTTGGGCAAGAGAGACAGCAGGATATCAACTATCCGAGGCTGCCCGTAGGCTCGGTTTGGCTGACGGGAAGACTGCAAGTGGAGAGGAAAAACTTGCGGAGTATGAGCGAGGATCGAAGGAGCTTTCTCGGTCGTTGATTTTAAAAATGTCTAAGCAGTATCGGCGCCCACTACTGACCTTCTACTTGGATGCCCCGCCTGCACGAGCGGATCGAGGTGAGGATTTTCGAACGCTACACCGTGCGGTTGATCCTACCGAGAATGGGGTGGTAGATGCTCTGGTTAGGAGAATTAGGGCTAGGCAGGGAGTGCTCAAGGAGGCTTTGTCCTCTGAACAGGATCAAGAGCCTTTGGCGTTTATTGGCTCCTATTCTTTGGCGCAAGGTCTGCATGGCCTAGTCAATCAAATCAGAACTACATCTGGTTTTGATTTGGCTGTGTATCGATCCAAGCATAGCCAAGAAGAAGCTTTCCAATATCTCAGAGAGCGCATAGAGGATATTGGAATATTCACTGTTCTGGTTGGGAATCTCGGCAGCCACCACACGAACATAAGTGCTGAGATTTTTCGGGGATTTGCTATAGCAGACCCTATAGCGCCATTTGTAGTCATTAATAATCAGGATGCAAAGTCGGCATGGCCTGTTACGTTACTACACGAAGTCGCGCACCTATGGCTTGGGCAGACCGGCATAAGTGGAGCCGCTACCGAGTTAGAGATAGAAAGATTTTGTGATGGTGTTGCATCTGAGCTGTTGGTGCCTGAAGCAGAAATCGCAGCTGCGTTTTCCGCAGCATCTCTCGGCTCGTTCGAATCTGCTGCTGGAATCATTGAGCGTTTTGCCAGTGAAAAAAAGGTTAGTTCTACCCTAGTGGCTTTTCGCCTGCTGAGTAGAGGGGCTGTGAGCAAGGAATTATTTAGACAACTAAGCACATACTTCTACGAAAAGTGGAAATCTTATAGGGAAAGACAAAAGCAAAAAGCAAAAGAGAGTGATAGCGGCCCTTCCTATTTTGTAGTTAAGCGCATGCAAAATGGAAAAGCATTAATGAGGGCATCTGAAAGGCTAATGCGCTCGGGCGAGCTATCTACTACGCAAGCTGCTATTGTTCTAGGAGTTAGGGCGCTCAAAGTGGGAAGTTTGCTGTCGCATTCTGGGGCTACTTAAGATGGCTCCGGAAGTAATCTATCTTTTGGATGCAAATACGCTCATTGATGCCAAGAGAGATTATTTTGAGTTTGAGCGCGTGCCTGAGTACTGGGAGTGGCTTCAGCACCAGGGAGATAACGGGTGCGTTAAAATTCCGATTGAGATTTACGAAGAGTTTGAAGAAGCCAGGAACGCTGATGGCGACCGGGATTCGCTGGCTGAATGGGCTGCGGATGAAAATGTAAAGAATGCACTGCTTTTTGGCGAAGAAGTTGATCGCAAAATTGTATCGCGGGTTCTTTCGAATGGTTATGGTCAAAATCTTACAGATCAAGAAATTGAAAATATCGGCAACGATCCATTTCTTATCGCACATGCACTTCGAGCCCCCGGAAAGCGAGTGGTGGTAACAACGGAGGTTTCCAAACCAGCCAAGCAGAGAGCGAATCGTAGAGTGCCTGATGTCTGTCGTGATTTGGGCATTAGATGCATAAACAACTTCCAGCTTTTACGTGAACTGGATTTTAAAACTGGCTGGAAGAAATAAGACGAACCTAGTGTTGCCGCTGACGGATCGGGAGTTTATTGTTGAACGGCTACATTTGAATGCAGAGGTCTTGCCGCGCCTCTTTGGCTCCAGTCCATGCTGAATGACTGGTATCCTTGCGGCATGGCGCACACCCCCGACCTTTCCTTTTCCTCCCTCACCCCCGACGCCATGCTCAACGCGCTGGAGAGCGTCGGCTTGCACTGCGATGGTCGCTTGCTGGCGCTGAACAGTTACGAGAACCGCGTGTATCAGGTGGGCATCGAGGAGGGGGCGCCGCTGGTGGCGAAGTTCTATCGCCCGGCGCGCTGGACGGATGAGGCCATCCTTGAAGAGCATAGCTTTGTGCAAGAACTGGTGGAGCGCGAGATTCCGGTGGTGCCTGCGTTGAACATCAATGGCAACACCTTGCATCACTTCGAGGGTTTTCGTTTTTCGGTGTTCGAGAAGAAGGGCGGGCGTGCGCCGGAGCTGGAAGATCGCGACACGCTGGAATGGCTGGGGCGGTTTCTCGGGCGCATCCATGCGGTGGGGGCGACTAAGGATTTTCAGCATCGCCCCGAATTGAACATCGCCACCTTCGGCATCGAGCCGCGCGATTATCTTTTAGCCAACGGTTTTATTCCCGCCGATATTGATGCCGCCTACCGTAGTGTGATCGACCAGGCGCTGGACGGCGTGCGCCATTGTTTCGCGCGCGCGGGCAAGGTGCAGACCTTGCGCCTGCATGGCGATTGTCACGCAGGCAATGTGCTGTGGACGGACGACGGACCGCACTTCGTCGACTTCGACGACAGCCGCATGGGACCCGCCGTGCAAGACCTGTGGATGCTGCTCTCCGGCGAACGCGAAGACCGCGTGAAACAGATGGGCGACGTACTCGCGGGCTACGAGGATTTCTGCGAATTCGACGCGCGCGAGCTGCATCTCATCGAAGGTCTGCGCACCCTGCGTCTCATCCATTACGCTGCCTGGCTCGCGCGGCGCTGGGACGACGCCGCCTTTAAGCAGGCCTTCCCCTGGTTCAATACGCAGATCTACTGGCAGAACCGTATCCTTGAGCTGCGCGAACAGATCGCGCTGATGGATGAGCCGCCGCTGTGGCAGAACTAAGGGAGAGGTTGATTGGTTGGAAAAGCCCTTCTCCCCCTGGGAGAAGGGTTGGGATGAGGGAAGCCTTTGTGAGCAGCGCGATGTTTGTAAAGCCTTCCCTCACCCCACCCCTCTCCCGGAGGGAGAGGGAGCTGAACCCAAGCCAAAATCAAAAAATCAGCACCTCCCCGAGGTAAGGCGCTACGGCCTTCAGGGTTATGGAATGCAGTGCTTTGGGCTAGAATCCGTTGCAGCTACAAGACAACCCGAATCCACATGAAGCGCATCCTGTTACACCTCTTTCTGCTGCTCCTCAGCCTTCCGCTGTTTGCCCACGCCGGCCTGCCCAGGTCATCCAGCGTTCCGGGCGGCGTCGCAATCATCCCGCTGGGCAAGGCTGTCGCCGATGCCAGGCCGCCGCAGGTCTGGCTGGGCGAGCAGCCTGTGCTCGTGATGGCCGAGCGGGGAAAATGGTATGCGGTGGTCGGGCTGGCGCTCACCATGAAACCGGGGAAGCACACGCTGCGCGTCATGATCGGCGACCTGGCAAAAACGCGCGACTTCAATATCAGGTCGAAAAGATATCCCCGCCAGGACATCATGATGAAGGACAAGAGCAAGGTGCAGCTCTCGCCCGAGAATGCGGAACGGGCGGGGCGCGAGATCGCCACCATCCTGAAACTGAAGCTCCATTGGCGCGAAACGCAGGACACCGACCCGGCGTTGCTCCTGCCCGCGGAAGGGCAACTGGGCGGCCGCTTCGGCATGCGCCGGTATTTCAACGGCGAAGCGCGGGCGCCGCATGCCGGCCTCGACGTGGCCGTCCCGGCCGGGACGCCGGTCATGGCCAGTTCGCACGGCCAGGTGCTCGCGGTGGACGACTATTTCTTCAACGGCAAGACCGTGTTCATCGACCACGGCAACGGCCTGATCACCATGTACTGCCACCTTGACCGCATCGACGTTCAAACCGGTGATGTCGTCGGCAAAGGCCAGCCCATCGGGCTTTCCGGCATGACCGGCCGTGCTACGGGCCCGCACTTGCACTGGAGCGTCGTGCTCAACGGCGCGATGGTCGATCCCGAATTGTTCATCCCGCCACAACAGGCGCGGGGCGGCAACTGATCGCCCTACATCGGGCGACGACCTGAGCAGAGCATCGCGATGAAGAGCAAAGCCGATCTTTGTCCCTGTGGCAGCAACCAGCCTTATCTCGCCTGTTGCGCGCGCTACGTGGAAGGCGGCGATGCCGCTCCCACTGCCGAAGCGCTCATGCGTTCGCGCTACACCGCCTATACCCTGCTCAGGGAAGACTACCTGCTGGCGACCTGGCATCCCTCCACGCGACCGCCATCTCTGGGGTTTGCGGACGAGCCTCCCGCCAAATGGCTGGGCCTCGAAGTGAAGCGCCACCAACAACAGGATGCCGACCATGCCAGCGTTGAGTTCGTCGCGCGCTACAAGGTCAACGGCCGCGCACACCGTCTGCACGAGGTCAGCCGTTTCGTGCGCGAGGATGGGCAGTGGTTCTATGTGGATGGCGATCTCGACTGAGGCAGTCTCCGAAATATTTCGAATTCACCCTTCAGCATTCCGGCCCGGAACCGTTATCATCCGCAACAGAACGGGGATGAGCCCGTCGTCCTGGGAGGGACTCTTTCATGGCAGCAAAGAGAATCGGGCGCTTCAACATCCTGCGCGAGCTGGGCAAGGGTACGCAGGGATCGGTGCATCTGGCCTATGACCCGCAGCTTGATCGTCAGGTCGCCATCAAAACCTTGCGCCCCGGCGCAGCGCACACCGAGACGCTGCTGCGCGAGGCGCGCATCGTCAGCAAATTGCAGCATGCCAACATCGTGCCGCTGTATGACGCGGGCGAACAGGATGGTGAACCCTATCTGGTCTGCGCTTACATCGAGGGCGGCACCCTGCAGCGCATGCTACGCGACGGTGCATTGCCCGCTGTGAAATCGGTCGAGATCGCCTGCCAGTTGCTGGACGCATTGGAATACGCGCACCAGCAGGGCGTGCTGCACCTCGACATCAAACCCGGCAACATCATGATCGGCCAGCGCGGCCAACCGATGCTGATGGACTTCGGCATCGCCCGGCTGATGCAGGAGCAGAGCGACAACAGCCAGGAGGTGATCGGCACGCCGCAATACATGGCGCCGGAATCCATTTCCAACGGCGGCGTGAACGCGAGTGCCGACCTGTATTCCGTGGGCATGGTGCTGTACGAGATGGTTGCGGGCGTTCCCGCCTTCACCGGCGACAACGCCTTCAATGTGATGAATCGCGTGGTGCACGAGGCCGCCGCCGCGCCTTCGGTCCACAATCCAGAACTGGATGCAGGGCTGGAAGCGATCATCATGAAGTCGATCGCCAAGAACAAGGATGAGCGTTACCGTGATGCAGCGTCCATGCGCAGCGCACTGAAGACCTTTTTGGGCGGACTCGGTCAGAACTCGGCCAGCGACGCGGATGCCACGCTTGAATTCCTGCTGCGGCGCATGCGCAGCAAGAGCGACTTCCCCGCACTCTCCAACATCATCACCGAGATCAACAAGATCGTCGCCTCGGAATCGGACAGTGCCAACAAACTGGCGCGCGCCATCCTGCAGGACTTCGCGCTCACCAACAAACTCCTGCGACTGGTCAACACCGTCTCCTACGGCCAGTTCGGCGGCAACATCAGCACCATCTCCAAGGCCGTGGTGATCATGGGGTTCGAGACCGTGCGCAACATCGCGATGTCGCTGATCATGCTGGAGTTCATGCAGAACAAGACACTCGCCCACCAGCTCAAGGACGAAGTGGTCGCCTCGTTCTTTTCCGGCGTGCTCGCCACGCAACTGGCGGTGGGGCGCAACATCCGCGACGCCGAAGAGCTGATGATCTGCGCCATGTTCCAGAACCTTGGGCGCATGCTGGTGACCTACTATTTCTTCGACGAGAGCCAGGAGATCGCGCGCCTGATCGAACAGGGCGAGAACGAAGAACAGGCCGCCATCAAGGTGCTGGGGTTGACCTACAACCAGATCGGCATCGGCGTCGCCAAGAGCTGGAACTTTCCCAAGCGCCTGCTCGACGGCATGGAACGCTTGCCCTCCGGCGAGCCAGTGAAAAAGCCCAAGACCGAGATCGACCACATGCGCGCAACGGTGAACATGGCCAACGACCTCTGCGTGATCGCGGCGGCGACCCCGTCGAACGAAAAGTCGCAGGCGCTGAACCGCGTGCGCCAGCGCTACCAGGATGCGATCGACATCCCCGAGCACAAGCTCAACGCAGCGCTGGAGAGCGGCTTGCAGGAACTCACCCGCCGCGCGATGACACTGGAGATCAACACCACGCGCAGCCCGCTGGTGAAAAAAGTGCGGCAATGGACCGGGGAGGCCATCGACACGCTGAAGGAAGGCACGCCCAAGCCGGACGCGATGGGCGGCGTGCATGGCATCGAATCGGCATTGGAAGCGCCGGAGAAGGAAGAGCCGCATGCACGCCCCGATCCCGAGACCGTGATGGGCGCGGGCATTCAGGACGTGACCAACACCCTGGTCGAAGACTTCAACCTCAACGACGTGCTGCTGATGGTGCTGGAGACCATCTACCGCGGGCTAGGCTTCAAGCACGCCATCATCTGCATCCGCGACAACAAAATCAACGCCATGGTCGCGCGCATGGGGCTGGGTGCCAACGTTGAAGAAGTGATCCCGCGCTTCCGCTTCAAGATATCGTTCGAGCCGGACGTGTTCCACCTCGCCATCGAAAAGGGCGTCGACATCGTCATCGAAGACCTGCACGCGGGCAGCATTTCCAGCAAGATACCCGGCTGGTACAAACAGGCAGTTGATGCCGAGAGTTTCATCCTGCTGCCCATCGTCATCAACAAGAAAACCGTCGGCCTGTTCTATGCCGACATGCAGCACGCCAACACGCTGAAGCTCTCCGAGCAGCAACTGTCGCTGCTGCGCACCCTGCGCAACCAGGCGGTGCTGGCGATAAAGCAAAAGATGTAGTTGACGCAGAGCGAACCGGATCAACCGTCCAGATGCTCATGTGTTTACGGCCATGCCGGTTGAACGGGAAAGGGGTGTGGATTGAGGCCGAGGTTAAGCGATGGTTTAACCGTCATCCTTCTGCAGCCTGGCGAAGAATTTCGCCTGATCCGATTGCTGCAGGGATGGATTCTGCACCACATCGGCGCCAGCTTGCGTGGCCATTCCCCTCGACACAGACCCGATCATCAACGTTTTCTCGCGAACGTTACTCCAACCAGGCGTGGCGGGCGAGCCAACGGCTCAATTCGTTGTCGTTGGGCAGCACCAGCTTGCCGAACAACCTGGCCCGGTGGCTTTCCACCGAGCGCGGGCTGCACGGCGGATTGAGTTGCTGGGAGATTTCCTTGTTGGATTGTCCCAGGGTCACTTGACGCGCCACCTCGCGCTCGCGCGGCGTAAGTTGCGTCCACAGTTGCTGGGCTGTGGCGCGTTCCTTCGCCTCGGCCATCGCAGTCGGCAATTTGTCGAGCAATTGCTGGGTATCCGGTTTGACTACCCAATCGAATGCCCCCAGACGCACTGCCTCAAGTGCGGTGGGAATATCGCCGTGGCCGGACAGGAACAACGCAACCAGCGGGCTGTGTTGTTGCCGCAGTTCTTCCAGCACTGCCAATCCGCTCATGCCGTTCATGCGCAGATCAAGAATCACGCAACCAGGCCGTTGGGTGTTCGCGTTGTTCAGGAAGGCCTCGCCGGTATCAAAGCCTTGTACCGCCAATCCCTGTGAGAACAGCAGCAGGGAGCGTCGCAAGGCTTCGTCGTCATCGACCACTTAGAGAGTTAGTGCGGTTTCTGTCATGGGGTCAATGGCAGGGAGAAGAAAAATATGGCGCCGCCTTCGGCGCGGTTGGCGACTTGCAGGGGGCCGCCATGCGCTTCGATGATGGTGTGGCAGATGTTCAGTCCGAGTCCGTCCGGCTTGGTGCTGAAGAAGGGTTAAAAAAATTTCTCCTGCATGGCTTCCGGGATGCCGGGACCGTGGTCGCCGACCTGGACCAAGATCGAGCTTTCGATCCGGAACGAGATGATGTCGATCACCCGTTGTGCGGGAGGCAAGTCCTGCATGGCTTGCATGGCATTTTGCACCAGATTGAACAATACCTGCCGCAGCAGGACTGGATCTCCGCGCAGCTGCGGCAGGTTTTCGGTCAGTTGCATCCTGGTGTGCGTCTTTTGCCGCTGCAATTCAGGGCGCAGCATCGTCAGTGCGTCGTTGAGGACGGAATGTATGTCGCAGGATTCGTAAGTGCCGCGACGGGTGTTGATGAGGCTGCGGATGCGCCGGACGATGTCGCTGGCGCGCTGAGCCTGGGTCACGATGTCGTCGAGCGCCGACGCAAGCAGCGGCTGTTGTTCCCGGCTGGCAATCGACTTGGCGGCCAGCGCAAAATTGGACAGCGTCATCAGCGGCTGGTTGAGCTCGTGTGCCATCGTGGTGGCGATCTCGCCCAGGCTGGCGAGGTGTGCGCTGCCGGTATCAGCAAGAACGTGGCTACAGGCTGCACCGCAGCTCACGTGTATGAGACGCCTGGCACTTACATGGCAAGCCTCACAATCACCGACATGGCGGGAACTGTGCGCACCTACAAGCAGACCATCATCGTCACGGAGTTCGCCGGGTTGCCCCGGAAAAATATTCGTTGAATATAGCTTGAAGATGGGTGAAGATGAGCAGGGTCGAATCCGGCATTCGACTCTGATTTAAAATTTCGCGACTTTGCTATTCAATCGATTTGCTTGGCACATGAATAATGTGGAAGGAAGTTGAATATATGAAATCCAGCAAGCGCATTCTCGCAGTCATGTCCGAGTGGGGCTATTGGGGCATCGAGCTGGTTGGCCCGATGAGCAAGCTGGTGGCGGCCGGTTATGAATTTGATTTCGCCACTCCCAAAGGAAAACGCGCCCCGGTATTGCCGCCGAGCATAGACACCACCTACCGCGATCCGGCGCTGGATGCCTGTGTCACCACGCAGGAAGATGCCGCGCTGGTGCTGGCATTCGAGAAAACCAGCCAACTGGATAAAACGCTGAATCTTTCGGCAATGTTTCCCGAGAGGCCGTATTTCAGCCATCCCGGTTTCCTGCGCGAGTACGAGGCGTATCACGAAAAGCGCCGCATTGCACAGGAGAAAGCGGTGGCCGAGTACGACGCGATCCTGCTGGTCGGCGGCAGCGGCCCCATCGTCGATATCGTCAACAATCAGCGCGTGCATGATCTGGTGCTGGCATTCCATGCGGCAGACAAGCCGATAGCTGCGATCTGTTACGGCGTGGCGACGCTGGTGTTCGCGCGCGACTTCAACGAACGCAAATCCATCATCGCCGACAAGCATGTCACCGGCCACTGCATCGAGTACGACCATCACGACGGCACCGGTTTTGTCGGCACCGATTTCAACATGGGGCCGCCGCCCTATGTGCTCGAATATATCCTCGCCGATGCGGTCGGGCCGGGCGGCCAGTACCACGGCAATTTCGGCAAACGCACGTCCGTGATAGTCGATTTCCCGTTCATCACGGCCAGATCGTTACAGTGCTCACATGAATTCGGCGAAAAAATACTGGAGGTTCTGGATGAAGGGTTGCGCCGCTACGGCTGGTGACCTGCAGCCCGACAGGGATGAATGTTACGTTCCGGAGGAATGACATAATGACTTCAATCGATGAGGGGATCGCCGCAGCGCGTTCCGGCGATATGGCAAAGCTGCAAGCGTGGCTTGATGCGGGAAATGGCCCCGACCATTACGATACCGCCGGATGGACGCCGTTGCTGTGGGCATCGGCGCGGGGGCATGGTGGCGCGGTAGAGTTGTTGTTGAAACGGGGGGCGGATATCTCGATGCCGCACCGGGACTCCGCCGCCCTGCCCATTCATCTTGCCGGGCAATCCGGCGATGTCAGGACATCCGAATTGTTGCTTGAACAAAGGCCGACGCACATCAATGCGGTATGGGATTTGAACGGGCACACCATTTCCCTGCAGGCGGTCTTTTACGGGCACCTGGCGTTGATGAAGCGTTTGCTCGCCATGCATCCGGACCTGTCCATCACGACGGCGCGCGGGCTGGGGGCCATGGATCTGGCGACGCAGTTCCAGAACGCGGCGATGATGGACATCCTGCGCCCGCATGATGTCTCCGCTGAAGCAAAAGCTGCCTATTATCGAAGTTTTCTCAAGAGGATCGCCCCGGCGATTCCGCCGGGCGAGGAAAAAGCACAGCAACTTGCCGACAAACTGGTGGGCGTGATCGGCGACGGGATCAGGAACGCGGCCACCGATCCGTCGGCGGTGCAAGCGACGCTGGATGCAGTGCGCGAGATCGTGGAGAAAGAGCACGCCAATGTGAACCGTCTGGGTGGGGCGTTGCAACAGCCTCCGCTCATCGTGGTGGTGACCGGCAATAACGGGTTCCCCCCGAATCCGGTCGTCGCCAGTCTGCGCAATCAACTGGCCAATTATCTGCTCGAAAAAGGGGCCGACCCGACGCTGCACGAACAACATCCCATGGGTGCGCAGACCATCATTCGCGCATCGGTGTTCAATCACCTGGACATCCTGAAAATGTGCGCGCAATACATCACCCCGCAACAACTGACGGATGCGATCAATGAAATCCCATTGGTGAACGGGCTGACGGCGATGCACGATGCGGTGTTGCGCGCGACCATGGCTGCGCCGGAACGTTTTGAAGGCTATCTGGATCAGGTTCGCTGGTTTGTGGCACACGGCGGGCGCAGCGATATGGAAGATTATGCCGGCGTGACGCAACGGGATATTGCGGAAAAAACAGACAAGCCGGAAGTTCGCCGCCGTCTTCTTGCGGTACTTGACGGGAAGGAGTAGAGGCCGAATCTGAATCACCGGCATTTCGCAGTTTGCAGGACAGCAGTATCCGACCAGTCACATCAATGCAGGAACCAACATAAAGGAGAACGCACGATGAACTCAGATGGAAAGATGTCACCCAACAAACTGAAGCGCGACCTGGCTGCCGGCAAAGTATGCCTCGGTGCGACCATCACGATGGAAAACCCGGTAGTGGCGGAAATCCTTTCACACATCGGTCTTGACTGGCTGTGGATCGAGATGGAGCACTCGGTCACCAGCGATGGTGGAGTGCATGCCATGCTGCAGGCCACGAACGGCGCCGACACGAGCACGATGGTGCGCGTGCCGTGGAACGACAAGACGATGATCAAGCGCGTACTTGATGCGGGACCGGACGGCATCATCATCCCCCTGGTCAACAGTGCGGCGGAAGCCGAAGCCGCCGTGAGCGCCATCAAGTACCCGCCACTGGGCGAGCGGGGCGCCGGACTGGCGCGTGCCCAGTGCTACGGTCTGGCCATGGAAGACTATATGAAGCGCGCCAATGACGAAGTCATGATCACACTCATGATCGAGCATGTCCAGGCGGTCGAAAACATCGAAGCGATACTCAAGGTCAAGGGCGTGGATTCGGTCATGGTCGGCGCGCTGGATCTTTCCGGCAGCATGGGGATTCTCGGACAGACCACCGACCCCAGAGTCGAGGCTGCGATCCAGAAAGTCCTCGCCGCCAGCAAGAAAGCCAACATCCCCTGCGGCATCATCACCGTCGCCCCGGAGCAGGCCAACGAGCGAATCAAACAGGGCTTCACCCATATCATCATGGGCATCGATGTCCTGTATCTGGTTGGCGGCGTGACCGGCGCGCTGAAGCAGATCGTCCGCCCCGGCGGCGGCAAATAGTGCGGAGGACGCCGTGAGACTAAAAGGCAAAAAGATCGCGGTGCTGATCGAGAGCGACTTTTACGAGAACGAGATCATCTACTACAAGCTGCGCTTTGCCGAAGAAGGGGCGGAGTTGCATTTCCTAAGCCGCATGTGGGGGCAGCCGAAACTGACGTTCACCGGGCACGAATTCCGGATGCCGATGGATTGCAACGAGAGCTTCGAGAACATGAGCGATGCGGAGTTGGGTAGTTATGCTGCCGTCATCGTGCCTGCGGGGATGGTGGCCGACCGGCTGCGCTATACCGAGGATGTTGCCATGATTCCTCCTGCGGCCGAATTTATGCGGCGTGCCTTTGCGGACAAGAAGATCGTCAAAGGCATCATATGCCACGGCATGTGGCTGATGTCGCCGGTCATAGAAGTGATTCGCGGAAGGAAAGTCACGCTGCACAACAACCTCATCGGCGATGCGAAGAACTACGGTCTGCACTATGTGGATCAGGATGTGGTGGCGGACGGCGACCTGATCACGGGACGCAGCGGCGGACACTGCCACCTGTTTGCACGAAAGATAATCGATACCTTGGCCGCCGGGTAACCAACTCGAACAAAATCAGAATGTTCCGCAACGTGGTTTTCCAGAAATCAATCGCATTGAAATGGAGGGCATAGTGGACTCAATCAACTTTTCATTTTCAGACACGATCGCCGGCTATGTGGTGCAGAGCGAGAAAGACTCTGACACCTTTTCGGTCAAGACCTCAGACGACCGGGTTTTCGTCGTCAAGCTCGGACCCAATTCCTACGCATGGATTGCCAACAACCTGAATGAGCCGCGCCAATGGTGCGCGGAACAGATGCGCAGCATGCTGGTGCCGGGGCGATTCCTGTTCGTCTACGGCACTTTCTATCATGAGGGGGGCGGTTTCAATTTTGTGGCGCAGTATCTGGTGTTCCCCGGCCACAAGCCGGATGAATACGACTTCGAGAAACGCGACTGGTGGGTGAGACAGATCCGCGCATTGGGCGATTTCTATCTGCGTGCCCAGTTCGGCGAAACCGAAGTCAATTACGACAACTACCGCACCACGATCAAGGTGACCGGGGAAAAGGACAAGGACCATTACCGGCAGGAGACCGACACCATCTCGCGCCTGGTCTACGGTTTTGCCAGCGCCTACATGCTGACCGGCGACGATCGTTTCCTGGACGGGGCGGAGAAAGGCACCGAATACCTGCGCGAGCACATGCGCTTCGTCGACCTGGACGAGAACCTCGTCTACTGGTATCACGGCATCGATGTGGAAGGCCGGCGCGAAACCAAGATTTTCGCCTCCGAATTCGGCGACGACTACGATGCCATTCCCGCCTACGAACAGATCTACGCCCTGGCCGGTCCCACGCAGACTTATCGCATTACCGGCGACCCGCGCATCCTGAAGGATGCCGCAATGACGGTGGATCTGTTCGACCGTTTTTTCGAGGACGAGACGCTGGGCGGCTACTTCTCCCACATCGATCCCATCACGCTGGACCCCCGCAGCGAGTCGCTGGGCGAGAACCGCGCGAAGAAGAACTGGAACTCGGTGGGCGATCACGCCCCGGCCTACCTGATCAACCTGTATCTGGCCACGGGCGATGCGCGCTACGGCAAGATGCTGGAGCAGACCTTCGACACCATCACCGCGCATTTTCCGGATTACGGCTGCAGCCCCTTTGTGCAGGAAAAATTCCTGGAAGACTGGAGCCCCGATTACACCCATATGTGGCAGCAGAACCGCGGCGTGATCGGCCACAACCTCAAGATCGCCTGGAACCTGATGCGCATGTTCGGCGAAAAGCCGAAGCCGGAGTACGAGTCCTTTGCGCGCAAGATCGCCGAACTCATGCCCGCGATCGGCGGCGACCCGCAACGCGGCGGCTGGTACGACGTGATGGAGCGCCTGCTGGCGCCGGGCCAGGAGAAACACCGCTTCGCCTTCCATGACCGCAAGGCGTGGTGGCAACAGGAGCAGGGGATACTGGCCTACCTCATCCTGCGCGGCGTGCTGGGCGATGCGCAATATATGAAAATCGCCCGCGAATCCTCGGCTTTCTACAACTGCTTCTTCCTGGATCACGACGAAGGCGCGGTGTACTTCAACGTGCTGGCCAACGGTGTTCCCTATCTCATGGGCACGGAGCGCCTGAAAGGCAGCCACTCCATGAGCGGTTACCACTCGTTCGAGCTGTGCTACCTGGCCCAGGTGTACACCAACCTGCTGATCACGCAGCAGCCTCTCGAGTTGTATTTCAAGCCGATGCCCAACGGTTTCAAGGACAACATCCTGCGCGTGGCGCCGGACATCCTGCCTGCGGGACGGGTCAAGCTGGAAAAAGTCTGGGTGGACGACGAACCGTACAATGATTTCGATGCCGAACGGATGACCGTCAACCTGCCGAAGACCGAGCAAAGCGTGCGCGTGAAAGTGCTGCTCCAGCCGCAAAGGAGGCCATGATGCAAGTGGACGTGCGCGACGACGCCGGCATCGTTCTCATCGAGCCGACAGGGGACATCGACGGCAAGACTGCGCCGGACTTCCAGGATCAGGTGCTCGTTCGGGTGCAGCCCGGGGCGCGCATCGTGTTGAATCTGGCGCGGGTGCCTTTCATGTCCAGTGCCGGGCTCAGGTCCATGTTGCTGATCTACCGGGAGGCCAAATCCAGGGGCGCGAAAGTGGTGCTGGCGCAGGTCAACAAGGATATCCGCGGCAGCATGTCCGCCACGGGTTTCCTGTCCTTTTTCGTCGTCTGTGACAGCGTGCAAGATGGCATGCGGGAAGCGGGAGGCTGATCATGCAACGCATCGATACCCAACCTACTCACGAGTACCAGGGCTACCGGATATGTCCCGGCCAGCCCTTTCCCTTCGGCGCCTCGCTGGTGCCCGGCGGGGTAAACTTCTCGGTGTTTTCGCGCAACGCCAGTTATTGCGTGCTGGTGCTGTTCGAGAAGGGCGCACGCGAACCCCTGGTGGAGATACCTTTCCGCGGCATGTTCCAGAAGGCATTCAGCAACGAACCGGTGTGGGGTGAATTCCGCATCGGCAACGTCTTCAACATGACGGTTCTGGACCTGGATCACGAAGCCATCGAATACGGCTTCCGCATGGATAGCGGCCAGCCCAGGGCGGCTGCGGGGCAGCCCGCTTTTCACCGCTTCGACCCGTCCGTGGTGCTGATGGACCCTTATGCGCGGGCCATCGGCGGCAGGGATGTGTGGGGGCAGAAGCCGGACTGGCAGGCGCCCTACCCGCATCGCTCGCGCGTGGCGTTCGCCGACTTCGACTGGGAAGGCGATCGCCCTCTTGAAATCCCGCTGGAGGACCTGGTCGTGTACGAGATGCATGTGCGCGGCTTTACCCGCCACCCGTCTGCGGGACTGGACGAAACGGTGGCCGGCACCTACGCCGGCCTGCGCGAGAAAATCCCCTATCTGAAAAAACTGGGTGTCAATTGCGTGGAATTGATGCCGGTGTATGAATTCGACGAGTTCGAGCACAGCCGCTGGGACGAACAGCAGGGGCGCTGGACCAAGATGAACTACTGGGGTTACAGCACCGTCGGCTTTTTCAGTCCCAAGGCCGGATATGCCGCCACGGGGCGAACGCAAGACGGCACCATGGTTGCGGACGAGCTGAAAAACCTGGTGAAGGAATTGCACCGCAACGGGATCGAAGTCATCCTCGATGTGGTGTTCAACCACACGGCCGAGGGCAACGAGCAGGGCCCCACCATTTCCTATCGCGGCATCGACAACGCCACCTACTACATGCTCACCCCGGAGGGGCATTACTACAACTTCAGCGGCACCGGAAATACGCTCAACTGCAACAACCCCATCGTGCGCGACATGGTGATCGATGCATTGCGCTACTGGGCATCGCAATACCACATCGACGGCTTCCGTTTCGATCTGGCTTCCATCCTGAGCCGTGACCAATGGGGCGGCCCGATGGCTAATCCGCCGTTGCTGGAGGCGCTGGCCTTCGACCCGATACTGGGCAAGTGCAAGCTGATCGCCGAGGCCTGGGATGCGGGCGGGCTGTACCAGGTCGGCTCCTTCCCGGCGTACGGGCGCTGGGCGGAATGGAACGGCAAATATCGCGACACCCTGCGCCGCTTCCTCAAGGGCGATCCCGGCGAAAGCGGAGCCATGAGCCAGGCAGTGCAGGGCTCGCCACACCTGTATTACGGGCGCAGCCCGACGGCCTCCATCAATTTCTTTACCTGCCACGACGGCTTTTGCCTGGCCGACATGGTCTCGTATAACGACAAGCACAATGAGGCCAATGGCGAGGGCAACGGAGACGGTGCCAACGACAACGCAAGCTGGAACTGCGGATGGGAGGGCCCCACGGAGGATGTTTCCATCCTGTCCTTGCGCGAGCGCCAGATGAAAAACGCCATGGCCATGCTGCTGGTCAGCCAGGGCGTGCCCATGATCCTGATGGGCGACGAGTTCGGCCAGAGCAAGCAGGGTAACAACAACACCTATTGCCATGACAACGAGATCAACTGGCTGGATTGGTCGCTCAAGCAACGCAATGCCGACTACCACCGCTTTGTCAGGAACATGATCGCCTTCCGCCACGCGCACCCGGTGTTGCGCAGCAAGGATCACCTGCGCAACACCGACTATGTGGGCAGCGGATACAGCGATATCTCCTGGCATGGCACACGGGCATGGCAACCGGACTGGGGCGGCAGGGTGCTCGCTTTCATGCTGTGCGGACGTCACGCCAAAGGCGGGATGAGTGAGGACGATTATATTTATGTGGCGATGAACATGTATTGGGATGCTCTGCCTTTCGAGATACCGCGCCTGCCGGAGGGGTCGCGCTGGCATGTCTCCGTCAATACTGGCATGCCGACGCCGCAGGACATATTCGAGCCCGGCAGCGAGCCGGAACTGGCGGATCAGGGCAACTGCCTGGCGGGGGGGCGTTCGGTGCTCATTCTGGTGGGCAGGTCTGCCGGGCCATAATCATGCACGCAGTCGGCCCCAGAACGGGCCGGAGCGGCTGGGACGTAATTGCAACTTGATAAAAAAGGAGATAGTCATGGGATTCAGCATTTCGGTAGAGGGAGGCCAGGGAGAGGCCACCATCAAGTTGGTGGGTGAACTGGATGCCGCCGCTGCACCCCAGTTCAAGGAAGCGATCGAGAAGTTGGCCGTGGACAAGCCGCAGCGCTTGATACTGCACATGGATCAGCTTGAGTTCATGGCCAGTGCGGGCCTGCGGGTGCTGATCTTCGCCCGCCAGAAAATGGGGGCCGACGTCTCGCTCTACGTGATTGGCAGTCGCGGCCCGGTCCTGAACACCCTGAAGATGAGCGGCTTCCATCACAGCGTCTATCTTCAGGACACCTACGCGCCAGAGTGATCGGCAGCGTCATGGACAAGCTCACGCTGCCTGCCGTGCTGGCTTCTCTCGCGGAGCTTCGCCGCTACGCGCGGGAAGCGGCTGCCGCTGCCGGTATTGAAGAGGAACGCTCCTATCAACTGCAACTGGCGGTGGATGAGATCGCCACCAACATCATTTCCTACGGCTACAAGGACGCAGGCCCGATGGCGCAGATCGTGATCGGCGGCGAGATCACGGCTGATGTCCTCATCATTACCCTGGAAGACCATGCACCCGCCTTCGATCCCCGCACCAGACAGATGCCGGATGACGACGAACTGAGCAAGCCGCTGGAAGAGCGGACCATCGGCGGGCTGGGAATTTATCTCGCCATGGAGGGCGTGGACCGCTTCGACTACCGTCGCGAGGGGGAGCGAAATCTCAACATCTTCGAGATGCGGAGGCGAAATGGTTGAATGCAACGCCACCCCTTCCGCAAATATCCATGGCCTCATTCCCGCTCTGATGCGAGCACGGGAAAAACAGCGGACGCAATACCCGCCTTTGCGCATATGGCGATTATTTTCCGGCGCGCGACCATGAAGCCAAAATCCATCAAGGTCAAGATTTTGCTGGCACTGCTGGCCGTGTCGCTGCTGCCGCTGTTTCTGTTCGTGGTGATCAGCCGCATCGGCATGGTAGAGGTAGGGGACCGAGTCAAGACCACTCTCATCAGAGAAGCCGAGGAGAGGTTGGAACAGCTGGCCGAGGATCAGGCAATCATCGCCGACGCCATGCTCAGTCAGGTCGATGCGGAGACGAGATTGGCTGCCCATTCCACCAGGATGCTCCTGAGGGCGCGGTCCGTCGGTGCCGATTCCGCAGCGAAAGCACCGGATGACCAGTTTGCGAGCTTAAGCTATTCCATTCCTCCTGCCATGTCCTTCGCCACCGCACAGTTCGAACTGGCCAAGTACGGCGCGCAGAACAAGCATGGCCCGCTGGAAGAGGTGTTCTCCCTCGTCCGGAGGGGCGATTCGAAACTGAGTGCGATCTATTTCGGCACTGCGTCCGGCATCCTCCTCGCATCCCCCAAGATCGTCGAGAAACAAGGTGTGCTGGAGTTCAACCTCGACGCTGCATTTGCGGCGCAACTAAACAACGGCGCCATCACCACTCCACTTTGGGATGCGTTCCGGCAGAACCGGGTGACGCTGTCGCGACAATCCAGAGTGTCCCCCATGACGCGCGGCAAGTGGCTGGTAACGGACAGCGAGACTGAGCGAATCTTCTTAGTGCGGCAGGCTGTGCGCGGTCTGGATGTGTACCGGGAATACGATCCGAGAATCCGCGCCTGGTATCTCCACGCAGCCGACCGGGAAGGGGTTATCTGGACCAAGTATGCCGACTGGAACAGTCCCGGACATCACTTGTTCAGTCTCGACGCGGGGCTGGCCCTTGAAACGGGTGGCAAGGCATCCCCCAACCTTGTTCAGGCCTTCGCGAGTCAACACATCACCCTCGGCGCAGCCAGTACGATCACTCTGCAGAAGAAAGGTAAATGGAGACTGCAGGATGCGAACGGCAGGAATTACGAGATCAGGGAAGAGCAGGGCGTGCTGAATGTCTACAACATCGACATCCTGACCTGCACCCTGGCCGTGCCGACTCCGCAAGGGAAACTTGCAGGCGTGGTCGGACTGGACGTCCCCATGAACGTCATCAGCGGGCGCATCCTCCACACGCCCGAAATGACATCGGGCTACGCCTTTCTTCTGAACGAACAAGGCGAACTCATCGAGCAGGAAAGATCCGACATGTTCATCCCGGAGGCCGGCAGCGACATCCGCCGCAAGATGACCGCCGGCGGTTCCGGGTTCGGGTTCGACGCCGACAGAGCTGCCTATGTGTTTTACGCACCCATCCGCTCCATCCGCTCAGCCGACGGCAAATCGTTCTGGAGCGTCGGGATATCCATGCCGCAAGCGGAGATCACGCGGCTCGCCGACGACATCCAGCAGTTCATGGCTCTCGTGCTCAATGTGCTGGTAGGCATTCTTGCAGTCATGTTTCTCATCGTGATCTACGCTGCCGCCCGCGTGTCCAAGGGGATCACCGGACCCATACTGGAACTCGATGCGGGCGCCATGCGCATCGGCAGCGGTGATCTCGACTACACACTGGAGGTGAAGACCGGCGACGAGATCGAAGAGCTGGCCAACGCCTTCAACCAGATGACTGGCGATCTCAAGACCTACATCAGGAACCTCAAGGAAACCACCGCCGAGAAAGAGCGTTTCGCAAGCGAGCTCAGGGTGGCCCACGAGATCCAGATGAGCTTTCTCAAGAAGATATTCCCGCCCTTCCCGGACAGGAGCGAGATATCCCTGTATGCCACTCTCGAACCGGCACGGGAGGTGGGCGGTGACCTTTACGACTTCGCGCTGGTGGACGAGAACCAGTTGTTCTTTTACATCGGCGATGTGTCGGACAAGGGAGTGCCGGCATCTCTTGTGATGGCCATGACCATGACCCTCATGAAGCGCGCGAGCCACCAGCCCGGCATCACCCCTGCAGAGGTATTGCGCCAGGTGAACAATGCGCTGGCGGAAGATAACCAGAACGCGATGTTCGTCACCCTGTTTATCGGATTGTTGAACCTGAAAACCGGAGAGCTATGCTTCTCCAACGCCGGCCACAACCCGCCCCTGATTCTCAGCGCAGATGGACGCTGCCGCTACCTGCAACTGCCTGACGGTCTGGTGCTTGGGGTGCTCACCGATACCCCGTACAGCGATGACCGCGTGCAGCTTGAACCGGGAGACATGATCGTGACCTACACGGACGGCGTGACCGAGGCCATGAATACCCGGCGGGCCTTGTATTCGGAAGAGCGCCTGCAAGAAACGCTGGTGTCCCTGGCGGGTGGTAATGTCGAGGAAACGGTTTCCGGAATCGTTGCTTCCGTCAAGAAATTCGCAGACGGTGCACCGCAGTCCGACGATATCGCCGTGCTGGCCCTGCGGCGAAACTGAATTTCATCAAACCTGAAAACCGCAGTTGAAGTGTTTGTAGGTGCGAATTCATTCGCACGATAATTCAGTGAGGCAAACCCCCGGCTATGCCGGGGGGCTCAACAAGGTTTGACCTATACCGACATCAATCCGTTGGGGCCGGAGGGGGTGTTTCCGTCGGCGAAGGTGGATTTGATGGTGCAGGTGTTGGCGGGGATTCGGAAGAGTGCGGTGGGGTAGGGCAGGCCATTGTCTGCTGGCTAATGGAAAACATATTGATTTAAAGTGGTTTTGTTATTTTCGGTGTGGCAGCAACACTAATATGGCTAGGTAAATTAAAGCTTGTGCAATTTTGGCCGTTGTATATACAATGCAGGCCTATTCCGGAATTCATGACCATGAAACTCCATATTTCAGCAGCAGTTCGGGAAAAGCTTGCAAACAAGACACCGCCTGTGTCAGAGAGTGAAATCGTCCAATGTTTCGCGAACCGTACGGGCAAGGATTTGATTGATACGCGGGCAGACAATATGACAAATCCGCTAACCCGTTGGTTTATTGCTGAAACTGATTTTGGGCGGAAGCTTAAGGTGGCATATATGCCGACGGTTAACGGGATTGTCATCAAGTCAGCCTACGATCCCAATGATGAGGAGAAACGGATTTATAACAAGTATTCTCACCCAATTTAGTATTTGCTCTCGTATATACAGAAAACATTAGCCTAAAAGGCACACCAAGGAGACAGCCATGAGCAAAAAACCACCAACCCCCAAAATTCCAGATACCGAGGAAGCTTGGCTATCTGGTGAGTTGGGCACGGATGAGGAATTTGTGGCGGTAGCACCAGACGATGCGGAATCGATCATTAACGAACAGCTCGACTTGCAACCGATTTCCATTCGGCTCGAAAAGTCCCTCATCGAAGACTTCAAACTCATTGCGGCGATGCACGGACTGGGATATCAGCCGTTGATGAGACAATCTCTGAAGAGGTTCGCGGACTGCGAAAAGAAGCGCATCTTGCGCGAAGCAGCTGCGGATATGGCGGCAAGAAAGAAGACAGAAAAAGGATCTCAATCTGAAGCCGCCTTATCGGAAGAACCACAAAAGAAAGCGGCCTAACTATTGCCATCCCACCTGCTGGTGGGGGGGCGATCACTCAGTGATGGATCAAGAATGATTGCCAAAAAAAGCCTCGCAGCAATGCGAGGCTTTTTGTTCCTGACGGTGGATGCTGGGCAATAAGGCCTGCATCGCAATAGTATTGAGCAGCGACCGGTTTGTGACATCCAGAACTAACAAGTGCGGTAGCCCCTCCCGTCAGATTTCTTCGAATGTGCTGTTGTACTCCCCGAACCACGGGGTGACCGCGATTGCGATGTTCATGAGATCGGCGCTTTCCATATCCGCAATGATCCAATACCCGCCTACTCCCAATACCTCGACCCACTTCGGGTGCACGTGGTCGACATCCCGCTTTCCGGCAGCCAGGTTTTGCTGAATGGCCTCGTATACCTTCTCGTTATCTTTCGCCACTTCCCTGATGCTTCTCAGGATATCGTCGACGTAGCCGCGCTCGGGCAGATACCCTCTAGCCGTATTTGGTATCTCGGATGATATCTTTGCACTCGGCTTGTTTGCGACGAGGTATCGGGCGGCTGCGATGACTTCGTTCTTGTTGTATTGAATCTTCATGGGGTTGTCCTCCTGGAATGCGTTCTCTTATTGTCCGGGTTGGGGTATGTGCATTATTCCTGCATCCTTTCCGGCGGCATATATGTATATTTACGGCTCCAATAGTAGGACAATCAAAACTGTAACTTGCAAACATTCAGATAGCGTTCAAATGGATTCCAAGACTTTTCCTGCCGACATATTTCCCTGGAATGAAAACTTTCAGACGGGAATCTCTGTCATCGATGCCCAGCATCGCAAGCTGGTCGAGCTGCTGAACAAGCTCGCCAGTCATTTGGCATATGGAGAGGAAAAGCCCGAGCTGAACATGATCTTCAACGAATTGACCGATTATGCGCAGTACCATTTCAAGACCGAAGAAGGTATCTGGAACAAATATCTTGCGACGGACAAGCTGGCCGTCGACCATGCCGGGACGCATCATAGCTTTGTGGATGAAGTGATCAAACTCAGGGGCAAGCAGGAAACTTTCGCCACCGAGCAGATGATCGAGGAGATCGTGGTCTTTCTCACGCACTGGCTGGCTTTCCATATCCTTGAATCCGACAAGCACATGGCCAAGATCGTGCTCTCTGTGCAGCTCGGGCTGACGCTGGATGAGGCGAAGGACAAGGCGCGCAAGGAGATGAGCGGCGCCTTGCGTGTGCTGATCGAAACCATCCTGAGCATGTACGACACTTTGTCCTCGCGCACCCTGCAACTGATGCGCGAGGTGGCCGAGCGGCAGCGGGCGGAAGATAAATTGCGTCTGTCCAGAAAAGTCATCGACAGCACGCTGGAGGCGATCTTCATCACCGACCAGGACGGGATGATCATCGACACCAATCCTTCGTTCTGTCTCGACGTGCAACTCGAGCATGCGCAGATCGTCGGCAGGGATGTGCGGCAACTGAAGCCGAGTCTGTTCAGCCAGGACAAATCCGACGAGATATGGAGAACCGCGACCGAAAGCGGCCATTGGGCGGGCGAGACGGTGGGGCGCGATGCGGGCGGCGAGATCGAGGGGGCATGGCTGGCGCTTTCCTCGATCAAGGATAGCCACGGCGTCATCACCCACTACGTCGGCGTGATCTCGTCGATCACCCATCTGGTGAAACGTCAGCAGATACTGGAAGTGGAAGCCAACCACGATGCGCTGACCGGGCTGCCCAATCGTCGGCTGCTACAGGACCGGCTCGACCAGGCGATCACACACAGCGATCGCGCCGGCCGCGTGATGGCTTTGTGCTACCTCGACCTGGATGGCTTCAAGCAGATCAACGATACGCTTGGCCACGATGCGGGCGACGATGTATTGCGCCTCGTCGCCGCGCGTCTGGGCAAAGCGTTGCGCGGGGAAGATACGGTGGTGCGTCTGGGCGGCGACGAATTCGTTTTGCTGCTGGGCGATCTGGATAGCGAGGAGAGTGCAGTGCAATTCCTCAACAGATTGCTGAAAGATATTTCCCAGCCGATGTCGATATTCGGCAACTCCGCCGAAGTCACCGCCAGCATCGGGGTGACCTTTTATCCGCGCGACCAGAGCGCGCCGGAGCAGTTGCTGAAGCATGCCGACGAGGCCATGCTGACGGCGAAAAGGGAAGGC
This sequence comes from Gammaproteobacteria bacterium, assembly GCA_018813765.1. Taxonomy (GTDB): domain Bacteria; phylum Pseudomonadota; class Gammaproteobacteria; order Burkholderiales; family Gallionellaceae; genus Sideroxyarcus. The sequence continues at coordinate 171,388 of JAHJBC010000006.1, forward strand.
AAGTCGCGTTACCACTTCTACAGCTAGGGTTGTGCTGCATTCAAATCTGGAACTTATGTCGAAGCGGACCTGACCCCGACGCTTCCGCTCCCCATCATGCCGCAGAGCACTACAATGCAGGCATTCCAACACGTAATACGAGATCGCCATCATGAACACAGAAACTGAAAACAACTGTCTGGTGATCACCGCCTCCGGCGAGGACAAGGTCGGCCTTGTCGACCAGTTGTCCAGCAGGATCGCCGACAGCGGCGGCAATATCGAGGAGAGCCGCATGGCCGTGCTGGGCGGGCAGTTTGCGCTGATCATGCTGGTCTCCGGTCCCTGGCATGCGTTGTCCAAGCTGGAAGGGCAGATGGAATCGCTGGGCAAGCAACTGGGCCTCACCATCATCCACGAGCGCACGCACAAGCGCGAGCGGAGCGAACCGGCGGTTCCCTACAGTGTGGAAGTGGTGGCGATGGACCATCCCGGCATCGTGCGCAGCCTGTCGGCCTTCTTCTCGCGCAAGGGCATCAACATCGAAGAGTTGCAGACCAGCACCTATCCCGCGCCGCATACCGGCACGCCGATGTTCTCGGTGGTGATGACGGTGGGTATCAAGGCCGGCGTCCACATCCAGACTCTGCGTGGCGATTTCCTCGAATACTGCGACGACCTCAATCTGGACGCGACTTTCGAGCCGGTGCGGGGTTGATCGGGTGAAGGCAAACTCCTGCCGATCAAGGTTTGAAATATGCGGGAGTCGAGCCCAAGGTTGTATATGCGCGGCCCTGCATTAGCCCCCCTTTGCAAAAGGGGGGTGGGGGGGATTTGAGAGAGGATGAAGCGCCGCGATTTTAAATCCCCCTTACTCCCCCTTTTTCAAAGGGGGAAACTGTTGGTGATGTCGCCTTGCGCGGGTCATTTCTTCAGCAGGTCTTTCAGGTTGGCAAAGGGGTTGTGCGTCGCCGGGGCCGGTCCTTCGGCCTTTCGGTCGCGCACGGCTTCATCCAGCTCGCGCGAGTGTTCGTTGTCGTGGCAATACAGGCACAGCAATTCCCAGTTGCTGCCGTCCGCGGGATTGTTGTCGTGGTTGTGGTCCTTGTGGTGCACCGTCAGCTCGCGCAGCCGCACCCCGGAGAACTCGCGGCCGCAGCGGCCGCAAATCCACGGAAACAGCTTGAGCGCGCGTTCGCGATAACCCTCCTCGCGCAGTTCGCGCAGCTTGCGGGCCTCGGCGACGACACGGTCGAGGCGGGCGTTATCGGGGGCGGTGGGTTTGGCCATGTCGGGTGCTCCAGGTCAGTTTTGGCGATCATACCCAGTTAGCGGACTGCACGATAGCAGCCTATCGAGACGTATATCACCTGCCCCATTTCAGCCGTTCAATTTGCACTAAAGCGCAACGCGATTCTTTTGAGGTGTATTCTGGTCAGCGGGATTACATCCGGCATTCATGTCGGATGTAATGATTTTTTCAAGAGACTATCAGGAGGTTGCCATGCAATTTTCAAAAGGAATGTTGGCTGTTGTTGCCATCGTGCCGTTGCTCGTTGGGTTGAATGGGTGTGCCAGCAGGATCATCGGGGTGCGCGAGGGGGCGGAGCGGGTGTCTTTGGCGGACGCAAACCAAGTCGCCAACTGCCAGTCCAAAGGGGGCGCGACGATCAGCATCTTTGCCAAAGGCCGGTCTGTGGAGGAAGTAGAGGCCAATATGTATCAAATGGCACGCAATGAAGCCGTGGATAAAGGTGCAGATACGGTCGTGAAAGGTGCGTCGCCAGAACTCGGCAAACGCACTTTCAGCTATTACAAGTGCCGGCCTTGATCCGGTGAGGTAATCCCCAACGGGTGGTGTTACTCAAACAACGAATTTTCGAGTGGTGCCGCTGAGATTGTCGGCGGCTTCGACCATGTGCTGGGCTTTGGCGACGCAGGTGGCGGTGTGTGTCGCCACGTTTTGGGTATGTGCTTCATTTTCGGCGATACGCGAACGCACGATGCCGACCAGCATCTGCTGATCGTCGGCGGCGTCGTGCACCGCATCCACCGCCTGTTTCATGGCCGAGGTGGCCTGTTCGATCTGTCCGAAGGTCTCGGACGATTGCTTCGAAGCCTCCAGTCCGGCGCGTACGGCACCCGCGTTCTCATTCGACAGCGCCACGGTGGAAGCCACATCCCGGCTGACCTGCTTGAGCACTTCATCGATGCGTTTGGTGGCTTGTGCGGCCTGTTCGGACAGTTTCCTGACCTCGTCGGCCACGACCGCGAAACCGCGACCCTGTTCACCGGCGCGAGCCGCTTCGATGGCGGCGTTCAGCGCGAGCAGATTGGTCTGCTCGGCGATGGCGCGGATGACGGCGATGGCGGTCTCGACTTCCTTTGCGCTGGTGTTCAGGCTGGCTGCATTGGCGGAGATATTGACGCTGGCGGCATCCAGCAGGGAGATGGCCTGTTCGGTGGCCACGACGTGGGTGAAGCCGCTGCGCACCAGCTCTTCAGCCGTGGAGGCGCTCTTTCCGGCTGCACCGGAAAGTTCCAGGATGGAATCGGCGGCATCGGACAAGCCGTTGACGACTTTGATGATTTCGGCCGCATTGGTGCGGTGTTCAACCATGTTGGTGTCCATGGAGGCCATCGAGGCACCGATCTCCTTTGCCGCGCTATCCACCTGGCTGGCGGATTGCGCCATGCCGCGTATGGTTTCGCGCAGTCCGCTCGCCATGGCATCGAAACCTTCGGTGATCTCGCCGACCGTGTCGCGACTGTGTACGCCGCAACCTTCGCGCAGGTCGCCGGTGCGCATGCGCTCCGAGGCAACTGCGATCTGGCGCAGTTTGCGCACCAGCACCATTTCCAGCAGTTTATGGTTGACGATACCTATCGTGATGCCCGCCACGATGCAGCCGATGCCGAACCACAGCAGCATGCCCTCCTTCCACTCGACGAAGAAATTGGCATAGAAGGGGAACACCAGCCCCATGATCAATCCGAAACCGAGAAACGACAGCTTTAAGCGGCGGAGAATCGAAGGGGCGGCCTGGTTCATGACTAATCCTTTGTATTGGTTGCCGGCATTGCAGCAGCAATGCGTTGATCGATTATATCGGCAGGAACGGTAGGGTCTTTAGGGTGAGGTCGTATAAAGCATGACGGATCGTAGCGCCGGTTAGACATTCCCCCTTTAAGCCATTAGACTTGCGGCCTTTTTTACAGGCCAGCACCATGTCCGCCGAACTCGAACCGACAACAAAGGAACCCGCCGCCGCCGCGAGCGCGCAGATCGCGCGCGAAGTGGCGCGCCGCCGCACTTTCGGCATCATTTCCCACCCCGACGCGGGCAAGACCACGCTCACCGAAAAACTGTTGCTGTTCTCCGGCGCGATCCAGATGGCGGGTGCGGTGAAGGCGCGCAAGAGCGGGCGCCATGCGACCTCGGACTTCCTCGAGATCGAGAAGCAGCGCGGCATCTCGGTGGCTTCGTCGGTGATGCAGTTCGAATACCGCGACCATGTGGTGAACCTGCTCGATACGCCGGGCCACCAGGATTTCTCCGAAGACACCTATCGCGTACTCACCGCGGTTGACTCGGCGCTGATGGTGATCGACGCGGCCAAGGGCGTGGAGGCGCAGACCATCAAGCTGCTGGACGTGTGCCGCATGCGCGACACGCCCATCGTCACCTTCATGAACAAGATGGACCGCGAGGTGCGAGATCCGCTGGAGTTGTTGGATGAGGTGGAATCGGTGCTGAAGATACAGTGCGCGCCGGTGACCTGGCCGCTGGGCATGGGCAAGTCTTTCCGCGGCGTGTATCACCTGCTGCGCGACGAGATCCTGCTGTTCACGCCGGGCGAGGAGCGCGCCGACGGCGAGGTAGAAGTCATCAAAGGCATCGACAATCCGGTGCTGGCCGAGCGCTTCCCGCTGGAGATCGAGCAGCTCAAGATGGAAGTGGAGCTGGTGCACGGTGCGTCGCATCCCTTTGACTTGCAGCGCTTCCTTGATGGCAAACAGACGCCGGTGTTCTTCGGTTCCGCCATCAACAACTTCGGCGTGCGCGAGATCCTCAACGCGCTGCTGGACTGGGCACCCGCGCCGCGCGAGCGCGACGCTTCGATACGCAAAGTCGATCCTAACGAGCAGAAGTTCTCCGGCTTCGTGTTCAAGATCCAGGCCAACATGGACGCCAACCACCGCGACCGCATCGCCTTCCTGCGCGTGTGCTCCGGCCACTTCGAGCGCGGCATGAAGATGAAGCACCTGCGCATCGGCAAGGAGATTCGCGTATCGAGCGTGGTGACGTTCATGGCCTCGTCGCGCGAGCTGGTGGAAGAGGCCTACGCGGGCGACATCATCGGCCTGCCCAACCACGGCAACATGCAGATTGGCGACAGCTTCTCCGAAGGCGAGATGCTGCAGTTCACCGGCATCCCGTATTTCGCGCCAGACCATTTCCAGACCGTGCGCATCCGCAACCCGATGAAGGTGAAGCAGTTGCACAAGGGCTTGCAGCAGTTGGGCGAAGAGGGTGCGGTGCAGGTGTTCAAGCCGGTGGACGGCGGCGACCTCATCCTCGGTGCGGTCGGCATGCTGCAGTTCGACGTGGTGGCCAGCCGCCTGGCGGGTGAATACGGCGTCGATGCGATGTTCGAGGGCTGTAGCGTGAATACCGCGCGCTGGGTCACCTGCGATGATGCCAAGGTCTTTGCCGATTTCCAGAAGGCGCTGTCGCATAACCTTTCTGTCGACGCGGCGGGCAACCTGGCTTATCTCGCGCCCAACAGCGTGAACCTGAGACTGACGCAGGAACGCTGGCCCAAGGTGGTTTTCCATACCACGCGCGAACACGCGGTAAAACTTTAGCCCCTTTTATGAATATTTTTCTTGCATCAGTTTCTGGTCATACCATCAAGCTTTTTCCGGTGCTGCCGATATTTTACTCAGGCAGCAAGGAAAGTACTGAAAGCAAGGAGGTGTACCATGTTCGCATTCACTATCATCGGCTTCATCATCGAGGGCGGCAGGTATCTGGATTTCCAGACGGAAGTGCTGGCGGAATCCCCTGTCGAGGCAATGGAGAAAGTGCAGCGCCAGGACCGGCGCGCCATCGTCTCCAGCGTGTCGCGCAACCCGAACGGATGGGGCGACGGTTTCTGAGCCGGCGGCATCCATCGATCCATTCGAACGGGGTCGGAACAGCTCATATAACTGAGCATGTTCCGGCCCCGATTGTTTTCCAGTGATCTACATCTCCCGCAACGTCATCGTCCCCATGCGCGAGATCGAGCTGACGGCGGTGCGCGCCCAGGGCGCGGGCGGGCAGAACGTCAACAAGGTATCGAGCGCGGTGCATCTGCGCTTCGACATCGGCGCCTCGTCGCTGCCGCCGGAGATGAAGCAGCGCCTGGGGCAACTCAATGACCAGCGCATCACCAAAGACGGCGTGGTCATCATCAAGGCGCAGGAATTCCGCAACCAGGAACAGAACCGCAACGAGGCGCTGCGCCGCCTGAAGGCGCTGCTGCTATCCGTTGCGGTCAAACCCAAACCGCGCATCGCCACCAAACCGACGCGCAGTGCGCAGAAGAAGCGGCTGGAGAGCAAGGTCAAGCATGGCGCGACCAAGTCGTTGCGCGGCAGGGTGGTGGAATAGTCCTTCTGCAACCATTAGTTTGTTAAAACCATTTGCCACAGAGATCACAGAGGACACAGAGAAAGTCGTGTGTAAAACTTGTTCGAGGATTAAATATCGAATGAATAAACCACACACTCTCTGTGAACTCTGTGTTCTCTGTGGCTGAAGATTTTTGTTTTAAGGTTTGGAAATAATCATGGCGATCAAAGCAACCATCTTCAAAGCCAATCTGCAGATCGCGGACATGGAGCGACACTATTACCAGAATCACGCGCTAACCTTGGCTAGACATCCCTCGGAAACCGATGAAAGACTTATGGTGCGTTTGCTGGCTTTTGCTCTGCATGCGCACGAGTATCTGGAGTTCGGCCAGGGCATGACGGACGATGACGAAGCGGACCTGTGGCAGAAGGATCTGACCGGCGCGATCGAGCTGTGGATCGACGTTGGACAGCCGGACGAGAAGCTGATCCGCAAGGCCTGCGGGCGTGCGGATCGCGTGGTGGTGTACTGCTACGGCGGCCGCGTTGCCGACATGTGGTTCGCGCAGAACAGGCTACAGTTCGAGCGGCAGAAAAATCTCACCATTGTCAGTCTGCCGCAGGAAAGCACGCAGGCGCTGGCCAAACTGGCGCAGCGCAACATGGATTTGCAGTGCACCATCCAGGACGGTCAGGTGTGGCTGGGCGACGGCGCGGCCAGCGTGCAGGTGGAACGCACAGTGCTGAAAGCGGCGGCGGAACGGAAGTGATGCTCAGGCTGTGGTGAGGGTCTGCGCCAGATAGGCGTCGAATTGGTCTGCGGGCATCGGTTTGGCGAACAGGTAGCCTTGCCCGTAGTCACATCCGGCGGCGACCAGCATGTCGCGCTGCTCTGCGGTTTCCATGCCCTCGGCCACGACCTTCATGCCGAGCTTGTGTGCCATGACGATGATGGCCTCGGCGATGGCGTGGTCGCCGGGGTTGCTCACCATGTTGCGCACGAACGACTGGTCGATCTTGAGATAGTCGATGTCGAAGCGCTGCAGGTAGGACATCGCCGAATAGCCGGTGCCGAAATCGTCCAGCGACACCTGTATCCCTGCATCGCGGAAGGCCAGCAGTTTCTCCTGCACTTCGATGCGGTCGTCCATCAACAGCCCCTCGGTGATCTCCACCACGATGCAACTCGGCGGGATGTCGAGCGCGCGCAGCCAGTCGAGCAGGCCGAGGTTGTTTTCGCCGGTGATGAACTGGCGCGGTGATTTGTTCACGCTGATCTGCATCGCGGAGAGTACCCGGTTCTCGCTGGTACACCATTGCCTGGCCTTGAGCGCGGCCTGGCGGAACACCCAGTCGCCGATCTCGTTGATGAGCCCGATCTCTTCCGCCAGCGGGATGAACAACGCCGGGCTGACGAAGCCCATGCTGGGGTGATGCCAGCGCAGCAGGGCTTCCGACTTGGTCGGCAGTCCGGTGGAGAGGTCGACGATGGGCTGGTAATAGATCTCGAACTGTCCGTTGTCGAGCGCATGGCGCAGGTCGTTGCTGAGTTGCAGCCGCGTCTGCGCGGCTTCCTGCATCGAGGCGGTAAAGTAGCTGTACTGGTTGCGCCCCCGGCTCTTGGCGACATACATCGCTTGGTCGGCATGTTTCAGCAGTTCGGACAGGTTGTCGCCATCCTGCGGATACAGCGTGATGCCGATGCTGGCCGAGACATAGGCGCTGGTCTCGCCGATCAGGAACGGTTTGGCGAGGACGTGGATGATGGTGTCGGCCAGCACGCCCAGTCGTTTCGGGTCGGCCAGTCCCGGCAGGATGATGGTGAACTCGTCGCCGCCCAGGCGCGCCAGCGTGTCCGATTCGCGTATGCATCCGGAGATGCGCTTGGCTGCCTGGATCAGCAGGTTGTCGCCGGATTCGTGACCGAGCGTGTCGTTCACTTCCTTGAAATGGTCGAGGTCGATAAACATCAGCGCCAGCGATTGCTGCTCGCGGTCCTCGCGCTTCATCTCCTGGATCAGGCGGTCGTGGAACAGGCGCCGGTTGGGCAAACTGGTGAGCACGTCGAAGTTGGCCTGACGCCAGATGATCTCCTCGCTGCGCTTCTTGTCGGTGATGTCGGAGAAGATGGCGATGCGCTGGCGCACCTCGCCGGTCTCGCCGCGCACGGTGTTGATGCTCAGCCATTCGGAATAGAGATCGCCGCTTTTGCGGCGATTGACGATCTCGCCCTGCCAGTTGCCGAAGGTCTGCAGGGCCTGCCACATGTCGCGATAGAATTCCTTGCCCTGCTGTCCGGAACTCAGCATTTTTGGATCGCTGCCGATGGCTTCGTGCGCTTCGTACTGGGTGATCCTGGTGAAGGCGGGATTGACCGCGATTATCCGGTTGTCCGCATCGGTGATGACGATGGCATCCGGGCTGGCCTGGAATACGGTGGAGGCTAGCAGCAGTTCTTCCTCGTCCTGTTTGCGCTCGACGGCGATGCCGACGATCCGCGCCATCTCTTCGATCAGCCTGATCTGCGCCTCGCTGGGAGAGGAGGCGTTACGCTGGTAGATCGACAATGTGCCCAGCACCTTTTCTTTGGAAGAGAATACCGGCTCGAACCAGCATGCGGAAAGATTCGCCTGCGCCATGACCTCTTTGCAGTGTGCGCACTCGGGATTGGTGCACACGTCGGTGACGACGATGCGTTCGCCGGTGGCGGCGGTACGTCCGCAGGGGAGCTGTCCTTCGCCGATCTCGAAATGGTCCATGACCGCGCTGAAGTAATTCGGCAGGCTTGGTGCGATCGCGGTGGACAGATGTTTGCCGTCCTTGTCCACCAGCATGACGGAGCACAGCATATGCGGTTGCTCGGTCTCGATCTGGCGGGCGATGGCGCTGAGGATATGATTCAGGTCGTTGCCGCGCGCCAGCAACTCCAGCATCTCGCTGCGGATGCGCTCGCGTCGCAAAGCGTCCTCGCGCTCGGTCACGTCGTTGATGATGGAGTAAAGCAGGGAACGTCCCTGGTAGTTCACATTGCCGCAGTGCACCTCGACATCGCGTATCTCACCCGAGGACAGGCAGTGCCTGAAGCGGAAGAACTTTCTGTACTGGGTGCGCGCGAGTTCCATCTCGCGCTTGACCTCTTCCGGCGGCAGCGTGTTGATGTCGCTGATGCGCATCATCTTCAACTCGTTCATCGACCAGCCGTAATAGACAGCGGCGGCGGGATTGGCATCGACGATGCGGCCGTCGATCGGGTCGACCAGTAACTTGACCGCAGTGTTGCTGGAGAACATTGAGTGATACAACTCTTCGTCCTCGCGCAGCGCCTCTTCGTCGCGCAGGATGTGTTCCTGCAAATGGTTGAAGCTTTCCTGCAGCTTGCGGATCTCGTTGCTGCCTTCCAGCGGGATGTGGCGCAAGGGGGGCATTGCACCGCTGGAAAGTTTTTCGATCAGGTCGGCGGATCGCGTCAGCGGCGAAAGTTCGCGGCGCAGGAATACCCACAGCAGGATGGCGGCCAGCAGTGAGATGCCGACAGCCAGCATGATCGCTTCGTTCTGGACATGCTCGATACGGTCCGCAATGAATGCGGCATTCGAGTATTGATGGTTGACCAGCTGGGCATTCAACTCTTCTTGCAGATGGGAAGTGAAGTTGTAGGTCAGTATCCCGATGGTGAGCAGGAACAGGCACAAAGTGAACGCGATCACCTTGATCTTCAGGCTGAGGTTTTTTATTGCGCGCGACATGTGTGAAACACTCCCTGCGCGGATGATCGCCTTATTGTTGTTGTTTTGTGGTTGCCCCGGTCTAGTGCCGGTTGCGGCTTGGCAACCTACTCCCGTGCCGTTCCGTGCAGAAAGTCTATTCGCCTCTGTTCCGGAAAGCGTTCTATGGCGTAGCGTAGCATGGTACGCGGCATGGAATGGTAGTGACGAAGCAGAAAACCCTCCTCGACAGTAAGGTCTCGCTTGCCTATTTCGCGCAGCATCCAACCCACTGCCTTGTGCATCAGGTCGTGTTCGTCGTGCAGCAATATCCCGGCGATGCGCAAGGTATCGGCGAAATCGCCAAGGCGGATGAAATGGAAAGTGGCGATGATGGCGATGCGCCGTTCCCACAGCATGGGCGAACGCGCCAGCGTGTGCAGTACCTTGCGCGAGCGATCCTGCAGATGGCGGCCGACGATGTGTGGCGCGGAAATGTCCACCAGATCCCAGTTGTTGATGCGCTGGGTGCGGGCGAGATAGAGATCGCAAGCGGCTTGTTGTCCTGGCGTGTCGCCAGCCTGATAGAACTGCATCAGCAACAGCAGGGCGAACAATCGCTCCTCGTGATAGCGCGAATCCAGCAGGGAAGCGATGGTGTCGAGATCGGCGTCGCGATGCTGCTTCGCCAGCGCGCGCAACGGCGGCACCTTGATGCCGAGGAACACATCGCCCTCGCCGTACTCTCCGGGACCGGTCTTGAAGAAGCGCTGCAGGATGGCTGCCGTCTCGGGCGAGGCGAGGGCGCGCAGTTGTTTGCGGATAGTCGCTGCCGGGACAGACATGTTTATCGCCGTCGGCTGCCGCCACTCAGCAGCGAACCCAGTACGCCGCGTATCAGTTGTCGTCCTACCTCGTTACCGACGGTGCGTGCCACGCTTTTTACCAGCGCTTCGCCCGCACTCTGACGGCGGCTGTTGCCACCACCGAAGATGCCGCCCAGCATGCCGCCGAGTCCGCCGCCGGAACTCTCCTTGGCGGGTGCTGCCTTTTCCGCTTCGGCCTGCTGTACCTGTGTGCGGCTTTTGATCAACTCGTACGCCGATTCGCGATCGACGGTCTTCTCGTAATGTCCGGCCAGCAGCGAAGATTTGATGAGGGCGGCGCGCTCGGCCTCGCTGATCGGCCCGATATGAGCTTGCGGCGGCACGATGAGCGCGCGTTCGACGATGGTCGGCGTGCCTTTCGCATCCAGCAACGACACCAGCGCCTCGCCCACGCCAAGTTCTGTGATAGCCGCCTGCTCGTCGAGCTCGGGGTTGTCGCGCATGGTTTCGGCAGCGGCGCGCACTGCTTTCTGGTCGCGCGCGGAGAAGGCGCGCAACGCATGCTGCACGCGGTTGCCGAGCTGGCTCAGGATCTTGTCCGGCACGTCGGCCGGATTCTGCGTGATGAAGTACACGCCTACGCCCTTGGAGCGGATCAGGCGCACTACTTGCTCGATCTTGTCGACCAGCGCGGCGGGCGCGTCGTTGAACAGCAGGTGCGCCTCGTCGAAGAAGAACACCAGCTTGGGTTTTTCCAGATCGCCCGCTTCGGGCAGGTTCTCGAACAGTTCGGAGAGTAGCCACAGCAGCAACGTGGAATAAACTTTGGGCGACTGCATCAGTTTGTCGGCGGCGAGGATATTGACCATGCCCGCGCCGCGGTCGGTCTGCATCAGGTCGTCGATGTTGAGCATGGGCTCGCCGAAGAACTGCTCCGCGCCCTGGCTGCTCAGTTCCAGCAGCCCGCGCTGGATCGTGCCTATGCTGGCGGTGGAGATGTTGCCGTATTCTGTGGTGAAGTCTTTGGCGTTGTCGCCGACATGCTGCACCATGGTGCGCAGGTCTTTGAAGTCGAGCAACAGCATGCCGTTGTCGTCGGCGATCTTGAATACCAGCGTGAGTACGCCTTGCTGTGTGTCGTTGAGGTTGAGCATGCGCCCCAGCAGCAGTGGGCCCATGTCGGACACGGTGGCGCGCACCGGATGGCCCTGCTTGCCTTCCACATCCCAGAACGTCACCGGGTAGGCGCGGTGTTCGAAGCCTTCCAGTTTCAGTTGCTCAACGCGCGCCTGCACCTTGGCATTGCCGCCGCCGGTTTTGGAAATGCCGGAGAGGTCGCCCTTGATGTCGGACATAAACACCGGCACGCCGATGCGGCTGAACGACTCGGCCAGCGATTGCAGCGTCACCGTCTTGCCGGTGCCGGTGGCGCCGGTGATCAGGCCGTGGCGATTGGCCATCTGCGGCAGCAATTCGAGTTCGTGTTGGTCGTTCTTGGCGATCAGGAGCGGAGTGGACATTGCGTAAATCCTTTTGTCGGAAAGGTGAAAATTGCAGGTGCAACGCGCTTGTGCTGCGAGTAGAATGAATCGTGCGCATTATGGCGGTTGATGTTTTCTGCCGCAATCGCGCGATTCCCAAAGGAGGTCGCCATGCCAGTCAGTCCCGCAAATTTGGCCAGCAACTATGTTTCGCAGGTCCAGCCGCAGCCGCAGCCGCAACCCGAAAGGGCGGCGGAGCAAGCCAGGGTCGAGGCAGCCAAACAGCAACAGGAACAACCCAGGCCCGCTCCCGCCGAGGCCGCGCTCAGACCTACGGTGAACAGCGAAGGTCAGGCAGTCGGTAACGTCATCAACGAGAAAGCCTGACTCCATCGGCTGCATCAAACAACGGGCGCAACCTCCGGGTTGCGCCCGTTTCATTTTGGGCGCCAATTCCATCGCCTTCAACCCCCGCTAGGTCAAGACCGACATAGGCCTAGGCATAGGCCTATATCTTTTGGCATATAGGCGAGGGAGGGCTTTGCTGTTAGGCTTCGCCCCGCTTAAAAAAACACACAACAATTACTTAGGGAGAATTTGCAATGGGCAGAATAATCAAGTTGTCCGCCATCCTCGCCATCCTCATCATGATGACCACAGGCTGCACCAATCGTGCGACCGCCAGCGTTAGTCCCGGCACCGACCTTTCCATGCTGAAGACCATGTATGTGCAAAAGATCCCAGCGGACAAGCAGACCCACGAACTGATCGCAGACAATCTGCGCAGCAAAGGCGTTGCCGTCACCAGCGGTGAGAGCGCCGCGCCCAGCAACGTCGATGCGGTGGTCACCTATGTCGACAGGTGGATGTGGGATATGACCATGTACATGCTCGAACTCACCATAAATATCAGAGACCCCAAGACCAATACGCAACTGGCCACCGGCAATTCGCTGCATACCTCGCTGACGCGCAAGTCACCGCAGGCGATGGTGGATGAAGTGCTTGGGAATATCTATAAGAGCAAGAAATAACGGACAAACAGTAACCTGGCAACATTTCGAGTCGCTCCTTTGCGCTGTTATCGTTTGGCGTGGCTAGTGGAAACATACTTTTGCTGTTAGTGAAAAGACAACAAATACAAGGGGAAAAAATGAGGTATCTCATTCTGATGGTGGTGGTTGTATTCCTGTCCGGTTGTGCATCGACGGCCCGCCTGGATTCTGCCCAAAGCGGGAGTATCGTTAGAGTCAAGAATACGAGACTTGATAACAAGGAGGCTCCTGTTCAAAGTGGCACGGGAACAGTTGCCAATTCGCGAAATTTCTCTACACCGAGAGAGGAAAGTATTCCAACATCGACCTTTGGAAAATACGAGTTCAAAGCCGAGCATGCTGGGTATGAACCTCTGTATGGCGTGTTGCCGCGAAAATTTAATCCCGGCTACCTGACTCTGGATATCCTGTTTTTCACGCCGGCGATGTTTTTCAATCTGAGCGGCGTATATCCGTATTACGAATTCGACCTTGAGAAGCGGGTGGTGAGATACAGAAAATCCGAATCAGAACCCTGGCTGACATATGCACCAACATTGGAACAAATGAATCTTGCCAGAGCCTATTTCAAGGAAGAACCGTTATTGCCGGCAGCTGTAACAGAAGCGACCTCGCCGATGGTGAAAAATGGCTCTCAACAAAATGATGCGAAAACCAGACTTTCAAAACTGGAGGAGCTTTATGAGTCAAAGGCGATCACAAAAGAGGAGTACGAAGTAAAACGTGCAGCGATCATCAACGGGATATAGTCGCCATCAAGCTAGGGAGTACATCTCATCCTTCTTTTCACCGCTTGACGAAACATTCCGGAATCGAATTAGGGTGTGCCAAGAGGGGGAAGTATTCCGATACTTCCCCCTCTGCATTCTCTGGGTAAAATGCTACCCGCCAAATATATCGATGGAACCATTGCCATGAAACGATCATTGTTTGTCTTCGCGCTGACCCTGTTCAGTCTGCCAGCGCTGGCAGAGTGGAACATCGAGGGCAAGGTGCTGGAGAAAGGCACACGCGCGCCGATGCAGGGGGTGAGTGTCTCGGTACAAGGCCGGGATGGCGCGGCAGTCACTGATGCGCTGGGTGTGTTCCATCTGGTGTTGCCTGCGGCGGGCAGTTATGAGTTGAGCGCGACGCTGGCGGGTTCGTCTGCAGCTACGTCAATCGATATCGTGGAGGGCGCGGCGCTTCCTGTGCCGGTTATCTATTTGCGCCTGCCAGAGACACTGGGCGAACTGGTGGTCACCGCGCCGCGTGCGCCCGAGCGCGTGAGCAAGAGCGTCATCGGCGGCAAGACGTTGCGCCAGCTTCCCGGTTCCAGCGGCGATCCGCTGCGCGGTTTGCAGAGCCTGCCCGGCGTGGTCACGGTGAACGGCAGCAGCGCACCGGCGGTGCGCGGTTCCGGCCCCGGCGACAACGCCTATTACGTCGACAGCCTGAATGCCGGCAAGTTGTTCCACTACGGCGCCATCAGCGTGTTCAACGCCGACCTGATCGAGGACTTCAATCTGTACGGCGCCGCCTTCGGTCCGCACTACGGCAACGTGACCGGTGCGGTGATCGACGTGGCGTTGCGCGAGCCGCGCCGTGACAGGCTGGGTGGCAAGATGAACGTCAACCTGATGGGCGCGGACTTTCTGGTCGAGGGGCCGCGCAACCAGGATCAGGCTTTCTACTTCGCCGCGCGCCGCAGCTATATCGACCTGCTGGTGAAGGAGGTAGAGAGCGACGGCGTGACCGTGCAGATCCCCAACTACTGGGACTACCAGGGCAAGTACCTGTGGCAGGTGAACGAGGACAACAAGCTGACCTTCCATCTGCTCGGCGCGGGCGACAGCCTGGAGCTGAACGTTGCGACGAGTTCCGAGACGGCGCAGATGGAGCCGGTGCTGGCCGGGGATTCCTCGATGTCTGACAGCAATTCGATGCAGGGAGTGGTGCTGGATAGCATCCTGTCGGGTGCGGCGGTCAACAAGCTGATCCTGGAACGTACGGATCGTCGCTCTAATAGCAGCATCGGCACGGCGGGCACGCTGACCTTCACGCAGGAGAATCTGCTGCTGCGCGACCAGGTGCGTATGGAGTTGAGTGCGGGCCACGAACTGTCGCTGGGGGCGGAATTCATCCGCGCCGCGATCCAGATCGACGCCGATTATGCCCACGCGCCCTGCACCCAGTTTGAACCGGATTGCGACCTCAGCAGTGCGCCGCGCGTCCAGTTGAGCGACCGCTTCACCAGTCATGCCTGGGCGCTCTCGGTGCAGGATCGCAAGCGTGTGCTGGATCACCTCACGCTGATCGGCGGCGTGCGCCGCAGCGCGGAGGATTACCTGCACCGTTCCTACATCGAGCCGCGCGTCGGCATGGAGTGGGAATGGAGCAAAGACACGCTGCTTACGGCGGGCTGGGGGCGGCACAACCAGATGCCGACCGGCGAGCAGGTGGTGCGGCAGTTTGGCAATCCCGGACTGGGCCATATCCGCGCCGACCACACGGTGCTTGGCATCGCGCAGAAAGTGAACGAAGACTGGAACTGGAAGACCGAGGCCTATTACAAGAAACTCTCCAACCTGGTTATCAGCGACCCGCTGCTCAATTACATCAACGCGGCGAGCGGCAAGGCGTATGGCCTCGAACTACTGATCAAAAAGGAGGAGACCGACAAGCTCTCGGGCTGGTGGGTGCTCAACCTGACCAAGTCGCAGCGGCGCAACGATGTCACCGGCGAGTCGTTCCGTTTCCAGTACGACCAGCCGGTCAACACCACGCTGGTGGGCAAATACAAACTGTCGGAGGCGTGGTCGTTCGGCATGAAGTGGAACTACCACTCCGGCACGCCCTGGACCCCCATCGTCGGTACCAACGGCACTTATGCGGACGGTCGCCCCATCCCGGTGTATGCGGGGGTGAA
Organism: Gammaproteobacteria bacterium; assembly: GCA_018813765.1. Classification (GTDB taxonomy): domain Bacteria; phylum Pseudomonadota; class Gammaproteobacteria; order Burkholderiales; family Gallionellaceae; genus Sideroxyarcus. The sequence goes on from JAHJBC010000006.1 coordinate 186,964, forward strand.
CTCTGACACCTTGCCCGTCTATCACCGCCTCGACCTGCGCGTGGACCGCAACTATGTGTTCGACCGCTGGAAGCTCAATACCTACTTTGAGCTGAACAATGTCTACCAGCGCAAGAACATCGTCGGTTACAGCTATGACCCGACCTACACCACGCGCGATCCGGTCGAATCGTTCGTGCTGCCGTTCTCGTTCGGGGTGCAGGGGGCGTTCTAGTCGTGAACGTGCCGGAGCGATCCTCCGGCGCTTCGCTTGTAACGACTACATGCCCACCATCGCCGCTCCCGGATCGAGCTTGCGCACCACCTGCAATATCTCAATCCCTTCGACGGCATCCGGGTCGTATTTCACCATCAGTGCATGCGAGTGTTCCTGCGGGGTGAATTCCGCGCAATCGACGCCGATGTGGCCCATCACTTCCCTTTCCAGTCCCGTTCTCGACTGCATGTCCAGGTCGGGATGGATATAGATCAACATGTCTGCTGTGTTCATGGCTTTCTCCTTTCGTGCAAAGAGAAAAAAGACAGGGCACAGACTTCAGTGCCCGGCAGAACATTGTAGTCCTGTGGCCGGGCGATACAAGTTGTGGGCCCGTGGTACATCCATCGCGGCAAGGGTTATGCGCTGTCCGGAAAGAAGGCAAGAGATTGACCGGTTCGCTCGGTTGAATGAAGGGGGGCGGCATGCTAGCCTGCGCAGCCTCGCAGAACCCGAAACGAACGACGCCAGATGGGTGCCTCTAATAATTCAAAGTTCTAAGCAAGACAAGGCGCGAGCAAAAAATTGCGACGCGGCATATATGTGATATGTAAGGAGTAATTTTTTGTGAGCAACGCAGTATTGCGACGAAATTTGGATTATTAGAGGCGCCCAGATGGTACTTTCCGACCGTATCCACTCATATGGGCAGCAACTGCTGCGCCGCTACGGCGAGCGCGTGCACAAGATCGCCCTGGATGCGGGCATGACCTGTCCCAACCGCGACGGCAGCAAGGGTAATGGCGGCTGCACCTTCTGCAACAACGACTCATTCAGCCCCAACGGGCGCACCCCGCCTGCACTGCGCGAACAACTGGATTCCGGACGTAGCGCCATCGCACGCCGCACCCGCGCGACGAAATTCCTCGCCTATTTCCAGGCCTACACCAACACCTATGCCGGCACCGAAAAGTTGCAGGCGCTGTACCGCGAAGTGCTGGCCGAGCCGGACATCGTCGGCCTGTCCGTAGGCACCCGCCCGGACTGCGTTGAGCCCGAGGTGCTGGACCTGCTGGCCGATTTCCGCGCCCAGGGATACGAAGTGGTGCTGGAGCTCGGCCTGCAATCCGCCTTCGACGAGACGCTGCGCCGCGTCAATCGCGGCCACGGTCTGGCGGAATACGCGGCCACGGCGAAAGCGGCGCGCCAGCGCGGTATTCCGGTTTGCGCGCACCTCATCGTCGGCCTGCCCGGCGAGGACGAATCGCACTACCACGCCAGCCTCGACACCGTACTCGACATCGGCGTGGACGGGCTCAAGCTGCACCCGCTGCACATCGTCAAGCACACGCAGCTTGCGCAGGACTGGCAGCGCGGCCGCTACATGCCGCTGGGCATGGACGAATACATCCGCATCGCATCCGACCTGATCGAGCGCACGCCGGACCATGTCGCCTATCACCGCGTCACCGGCACCTCGCCGCGCGACATCCTGCTGGCGCCGGAATGGGCGTCGAAGAAGTGGAGCGTGCTCAACGGCATCGAGCAGGAACTGCGCAGGCGCGATACAACCCAAGGACGGCTCGCCGGCGTACCGTTCGAATACAAGGAACTTCGTCATGTCGCTTGAACTCGTCTGCCCCGCAGGCAACCTGCCCGCACTGAAGATCGCCGTGGACAACGGCGCTGACTGCGTCTACATGGGTTTCAAGGACAACACCAATGCGCGCGCCTTCCCCGGCCTCAATTTCGACCAGGCCAGCGCGCGCGAGGGAATTCGCTACGCGCATGCCAAAGGCAAAAAGGTGTTGCTCGCGCTGAACACTTTTCCTCAAGCCGACAAGTGGCAACGCTGGCAGGCCGCGGTGGACAACGCAGCCGAGTTGGGCGTGGACGCCGTCATCCTCGCCGATCCCGGCCTGATGCAATATGCCTCGCGCACTTATCCCAAGCTGCGCCTGCACCTGTCGGTGCAGGGTTCGGCCACCAACTACGAGGCGATCAATTTCTACCACGAACATTTCGGCATCCAGCGCGCGGTCATCCCGCGCGTGTTGTCGCTGGCGCAGGTGGAGCAGGTGGTGAAGAACACGCCGGTGGAGATCGAACTGTTCGGCTTCGGCGGCCTATGTGTGATGGTGGAAGGCCGCTGCTCGCTGTCGTCCTATGCCACCGGCGAATCGCCCAACACCTGCGGCGTGTGCTCGCCCGCCAAGGCGGTGCGCTGGGAGCAGACCGCGCAAGGTCTGGAGTCGCGCCTCAACGGCGTGCTGCTCGATCGTTACGGTGCGAACGAGAAGACCGGCTACCCCACGCTGTGCAAGGGCCGTTTCGAAGTCAACGACGAGACCTATTACGCCATCGAGGAACCGACCAGCCTGAACACGCTGGAGATGCTGCCGCAGATGATGGAGATGGGCATCGCCGCGATCAAGATCGAAGGCCGCCAGCGCAGCCCGGCGTATGTCGAACAAGTGACCAAGGTATGGCGCGCCGCCATCGACGCCGCCAAGCGCGCGCCGCAAGCATACAACGTGAACCCGGCCTGGATGGCGCAACTCGGCAAATTGTCCGAAGGCCAGCAGCAGACGCTTGGCGCATATCACCGCCCGTGGAAGTAATGACATGAAACTATCCTTAGGCCCCATCCTCTACTACTGGGATCGCGACACCGTCTACGATTTCTATGCCGCCATCGCGGCCTCGCCGGTGGACATCGTCTATCTGGGCGAGAGTGTGTGCTCGCGCCGCCACGAACTGCGCACCGACGACTGGCTGGACCTGGCCGGCATGCTCGCGAGCGCGGGCAAGGAAGTGGTGTTGTCATGTCAGGCGCTGATCGAATCCGAATCCGACCTCAAGGCCCTGCGCCGCATCGCGGGCAACGGCCTGTTCGCGGTGGAAGCCAACGACATGGGCGCGGTGCGCCTGCTCGCCGAAGCCAAAGTTCCCTTTGTGGTCGGCCCGCATGTCAATGTCTACAACACGCAGACGCTGCAACTGCTGGCCGGTCTAGGCGCAATGCGCTGGGTCATGCCGGTGGAGATGTCGCGCGAAGAACTCGTGTCCATGCAGGCGTGTCGCCCGCAAGGCATGCAGAGCGAAGTGTTCGCCTACGGTCGCCTGCCGCTGGCATTCTCGGCGCGCTGCTTCACCGCGCGTCACCATAACCTCCCCAAGGATGATTGCCGTTTCAGTTGCATGTCAGATCCCGATGGTTTGCTGCTGAAGACGCGCGAGGGCCAGCCCTTCCTGGTGCTGAACGGCATCCAGACGCAATCGGCAGCGGTCTACAATCTGGTCGGCGAGATCGACGCGATGCGCGCGAGCGGCGTGGACGTGGTGCGCATCAGCCCGCAGTCGGCACACACCGCCGAGATCGTCCAGCAGTTCCGTACGGCTATCGATGACCCGGCAGCGGCGCGCGAGGCGGCGCTACGCATGGCGGAACTGATGCCGGACCAGAGCTGCGACGGCTATTGGCACGGCCGGCCCGGCATCGAACAGAGCGCAGCGGCTAATGTCAGGAATGCGGCATAATGAACGTCATGACAATGACTCTTGAAAACCATCTGTCCACGAAAATCACGAAAAGCACGAACAAATTCATTTCGTGTTTTTCGTGGATGAATTAGCTTTTCGGATATCTACCGACTAAGGAATACACCATGAATCTGCCCGCATTCAACATCCCGTCGCCCATCGCCAAGGCCATATCCATGCTGCCTACCTATCCGCCCTCATTCGTGCTGAGCCATGTGCTCAACCTCGCGCTGGGACGGCTGATCGACCCGGCCGCGCTGGAGCCGCTGCGCGGCAAGCTGATCGGCATCCATGTGACCGATGCCGGTCTGAAATTCTTCTTCAGCATCGGCAACAAGGGTTTCGTTGCGCGCAAGTCAGGCGGCACGCCAGACCTGGCTTTCAGCGCCACGGCGCATGATTTCCTGCTGCTGGCCACGCGCAAGGAAGATCCAGACACGCTGTTCTTCAGCCGCCGTCTCTTGGTGGAAGGGGATACCGAACTGGGCTTGATCGCGAAGAACACGCTGGATGCGGTGGAGATGCCCAGGTTCGATGTCGCCGAACTGATGCCGCGCAAGGTACTGGGCAGATTGTTCGCCTGATTGTTGCCCCCGAATTTTTCGGAGCACTGAAATGCGGAATTTCGTTTTCATATCAATCGGCTTGATTCTGTTATCAGTATGCCAGTTGGCAAACTCCAATCCCTCTCCGGAGTCCGGACTATTTATAGCCGAAAAATATTCGGGCAGATACGATGATCTGGAGAAAGCCGGGTACACGATTGAAAACGGAATCAGCCTGGAAATATAAAGAAAGCCTCAAGCTCGGGCTTTTGCAGTTTGCCAGCCCTTTGAAAAAACCAAACCGGTCGATTGTGTCCTTGTGGTCACCGAGATAACCGGACATGACGCCTCAGGTCACGCAATTCGTGCCACCCCGTCTGAAATGCTTCACATCCGGCTTCCCAATGAATGGAAATATTTCGACACCAGTGATACTGGATGCAAGTCGACCGGATATCCCAAGGCAAATGTCATCGCGATTGGAAAATGGAAATGGCGAGAAAAACCTTTGCACGGGGGGTATGCAGATTCCTTGAAAAAGGCCTGGCGAATCGACTTTAAATTCCTGCGGTTTATTGAGATACCGGCGCAGGATGTGTCATGCGGATTCGATGAGGATAGGGACTAGCTGCTGTACTCGTTTGGAATACTTGGGTTCTGGTTCGCAATACTTTTCGAGGTTATGCAATCCGCCAAATAATTTGACTCCGGAATTTGTCTATATATGGAGTCTTACAGTTCCATCGCAGATAACAACTCGGGTAAAGCAAAGGGTTTGGATAGCACTTTCCAGCGAGAAGATTGCGTTATCGCGATTTGATCCAGCGATGTGTTCCCCGTCAGTATCACTGCCTTGATCGGTTCTGCCGACTTTGTCTGAATGGCATCGAGCAACTGCAAGCCATCCATACCAGGAAGATGGTAGTCGGAAATGTAATGGTCTGCCTCCATTGCCTCCGCGTACCCAAGTGCTTCTTCTGCGTTGCTAAAGTGAATGACCTGCATGCCGTAAGCCTCGAGCAACGATTTGAGGGCCGTTGCCGCCATCGCATCATCTTCGATGACCATGATCCGTTTGCCGACAAGACGACTCAATGCGCTGCCCATATTGGATGCGCTGGATTGTACCGGCATGACCTGCTCACCCATGCTCTGGGTCAGCGGCAGGCTGAATTCAAATACGGAACCTCTACCCAAACGGGAGCGACAACTCACGCGGTTACCGAGTGCTTCACTCACACGTTTAACAATAGCCAAACCCAATCCCGCCCCCTTGGCTCGATTCCGTTCGGAATTGTTGGCCTGGAAGTATTCATCGAAAATCAAATCCAGTTGCTCGGGGGATATGCCGATGCCTGTATCCCATACTTGAATCAGGGCACGATTGTCCCGCTGGCGGATGCTCACCAGAATGCCACCCTGGTTGGTATATTTCACGGCATTGCCGATGAGGTTGCGCAGAATGGTCAGGAGCAGATTTTTATCTGTAAACAGCGCCAGATTTTTCCGTGGGCAAAAGAGATTGAGACTTAGATGCTTTTCTCGCACAGCGGAATCGAACTCGGACGCAATCGTGCCAAGGAGTTTCGCGGACTGAATTACCGCAGGCTGTGGCACAAGCTTACCGGCATCCAGCTTTGCAATATCAAGCAATTCATTCAGCATTTCGCCGAGCGATTCCACCGACCTCGTCAGGTTGCGGCTCATTCTCATTTGTTCTTCTCTTAGTCCGCTTAGAACCAGGGCATCGTTATATAGCCCTATTGCGGAGATCGGCTGACGAAGATCATGGCTGGCCGCGGCAAGGAAATGCGATTTGGCGCGCGTAGCGGCTTCGGCGGTTTCTTTGGCGATAGAGAGGGCGTGCGTACGCTCTTCGACCAGCTTTTCCAGGTGATTACGGTGCCGTTCAAGTTCGGCTTCATTGCGTTTGCGTTCAGTGATGTCGTGACCGATGGTGATCGCGCCTGTTATCTGCCCATCCTCCGCCCGCTCGGCCACGATGAAACACAGGCCGGTATGCATGTTCTCGTCCGACGATGGCAACTGCATTTCCAACTCGCTGCGCTCGCCCGTGGCGAGGGTATGCGCCAAGGCGCGTCGATAGCTTTCCGGCATCTGCATGCCGGAGGTATTGGTCTCCCCCAGCGTCTTGCCTATCAGTTGCGCAGCCGAAACGAGAAAAGTCTGCTCCATCGCGGGGTTGACATAGGTGCGGCGGCCTTCGCGGTCATAGCGAATCAGGACATCAGGCAGGTTTTCCGCCAGGGTGCGGAATTCCCGCTCGCTCGCTTGCAGGTTGCGATACATCAGCAAACCGGTCAGCGCGTCGGATAGCCGCCAGCCGATCTTCTCGAACAGTGCTTCTTCGTCGCGAGTCCATATTCGCGCGTGAGAGCACTGGTGAATCCCGAATTGCCAAGGCTTATCCAGCTTGGGATGCAAGGCCATCAACATTTGAGACTTGACGCCGAATTGCTCCAATATGGTCTGCGGCATCGGATGCTCGGCCGCATGACCAAACTTTTTTGGGTGATCCGCCTCCAGCGAAAGACGCAGCACCTCCGCGACCTCCTTGTTCATGGGGATGGCATCCCCAAGGTCGTGAGCACCCGGATATTCCGGCCCGGTCCGTTCCATCGGCACCCGCCACTCGGTCGCAGCGGGATCGCACGGATACAGAAGATACGCACGGTTGCAATTGAAGATGGCGAGCACAACATCCAGCACATCGCTCATCATCTGTTCCAGATCAGTTTCCCCCTGGATGGCCCTGTGGACACGGTCCAGGCATTCGAGGGAACGGGCGTGGGCTTGACGTTCCAGCTCTGCACGCTTGCGTTCGGAGATGTCGCGGACGAACACATAGAATTCGCCGCCGTTCGTTGCCGAGTAACTGGCGCTGACTTCGAGATCGACGAGATGCCCCTGTTTGTGGCGATGGCGTGTTTCGAAGCGACCATAGCCGACTTCCATGACTTCCTTGCCATGAGCTACTGTCTCTTCACGGGTTTCAACAGCCTCCAGATCGGAAATGCACATGGTTAGCAGTTCTTCACGGGAATATCCCACCATTCCGCAAAATGCGTTGTTGGCATCGAGGAAGCGAGCATCCTTTGCCTGCATCACCCAAAAGCCGTCCAGGGAGGTCTGGATGAGTTTCTGTTGTTCGAGCAAGCGCTGACGGCCCTCACTTTCGCGCAATGCGGTCTCCGCCCGCTTGAGTTCGGTGATATCGGTCAGCACGATGCACACCACAGGTGGGTGTCCGTCTTTTTCCAGACGCAGCGAATCAAGCTGGACATGCAGGCGCTGTCCATCGCCGCGCGGGATATCCAGTTCGCAGGTCAGCTTGATGTCTTGCTGACGCACGTCCATGAAATGCCGATACCAGCGGTCATGGTGTTCGGGTGCAAGGAATTCGGAAAATCGCCGACGCAGCAATTTGCTGCGCACCTCACCAAGCATAGCTGCGCCGGTGAGGTTGATCTCGGCTATCAGCGCCTTGTGACTGAGGGTGAGGTATCCGACGGGAGCGAAGTCATAGAAATCCACATAACGGTCGCGGGACTCTTCCAGCATGACTCCGGAGTGCAGCAGCGCTTCGTTCTGCATTTCCAGCTCGATCACGTGCACCTGAAGTTCGTGCAGCAGATCCCCGTCTTGCGGCACCTGGGCATCCTTCGCTTGCTCGCAGGCGAGTTGCGACTCGGCAGAGCCACGGAGCTGCTCTTGCTTGTTTCGCCGTATGCTCAAGTTGATTGCTCCATGGAAAATGGCGGCAGCCACCGATTTATCCGGTATGAGCAAAAAAATCTATGTGAGAGATGAGACAAGCGCCTCCCCTTATTCGAACAAGTCGTGCTGCTGGCAATCATTCCCGTCGTTGCAGGTTTATTTCTTGCGCCAGACTCCCTGTTCTGGGGGCTCTGCTGTGCGCCTCGTGCCGTACACGCGGTGCGATGTGCGCTTAGCAGATTTGCAAGTGGCTCAGACTTTATTGAGTCGGGCAATGAGTGTCAATACGGACGGAAGCAATAGTCAAGTGGCGTTCTGGGTTATGTCTTAACTCAGTGAGGTACCCCCCCGGCTATGCCGGGGGACTCACCAATTCAGGTTTGATCTTTGCGGCAGGCATTACCAAACAATAGGGCTATGCCGCATTGTTCCTTCCCCTGCATGGGGGAAGGAGTTGAAGTTCCGCCGCCCGGTGGTCAATGGTTTTTCGGCCCCGTTGAGGGGTTCACAAATTAACGCCACCGGCTTTGCAGGGGGAGGCTTACTTGATTTCCTCGATCGCCAGCAGTATCAGTTGTGCCCCGTCCGCCTTGCCGGTGAAACGCCGCGCGTTGAGCATCATCCGGCATTTGCCGATGAGGGGAAAGTCGTGCTCGACCTCGAAGTCTTCCACCACCTGGTCGCTGGTCAGCCGGTTCTCCAGCAGTTCGCGCAGCTTGGCGATGTCCCACTGGCGGTTGCCCAGCTCGTACAGCTGGCGGCCCACCGTGTCCTGCGGCGTGACCTTGAAGTTCTCGTAGAACGAACGGCTGGCGGAGATGACCTTGGCTGCAGCATCCAGCACGATGAGCGGTTCACGCACCGTGTTGACGATGCCCTCGGCCAGTTCGCGCGCGTCCTTCATGGCCGATTCGGCCTGCATGCGTTTGCTGATGTCGGTGAAGGTCAGCACCACGCCGTCGATCACGTTGTCCAGCGTGCGGTAGGGCTGGATGCGTGCCAGATACCAGGCGCCGCTGTCGGTGCGAACCTCGCGCTCGCGCGGCACCAGCGTGTCCAGCACGGCCTGGGCGTCGGCGAGCAGGTCATCGTCCTTGATGTTGGATTTGATGTCGGCCAGCGGACGCCCGACATCCGACGCCACCAGCCGGTAGACCTGCACGGCGTCGCGGGTGAAACGTTTGATGCCCAGGGTGTCGTTGAGGAAGATGGTGCCGACATTGACGTTGTCGAGCAGGTTCTTCATGTCGTTCTGCATGCCGGCCAGTTGCTCGATCTTGTCCTGCAACTCGGCGTTCACCGTGACCAGTTCTTCATTGACCGATTGCAGCTCTTCCTTGGAAGTCTCCAGCTCCTCGTTGGTGGACTGCAGTTCCTCGTTGGTGGATTGCATCTCCTCGTTGGTGGACTTGAGTTCCTCGTTGGAGGCCTGCTGCTCCTCGATGGTGGCGTGCAGGTTCTCCTTGGTATAAGCCAGTTCGCGCTCCAGCTCTTCGGCGCGCTGTTCGGCACCCGTCGCGGCGCTGTGTTTTCCCTTGGCGGCCTTTCCAGCGGCGGGCTGTGCCGCTGCGGCAGACGCGCTCCTCGCGCCCGGCATGTCTTGGAAGCTCACCAGCAGCATGCCGCTGGCGGCGTTGGGGTAGGGCAGCGGCCGCACGCTGAAGCTGACGCTGTGGAAGTCGCCGTTGCTGCCGAAGGTCGCCTCGCGGTTCAGCGTCGGTGTGTTCTGTTCGGCGGCGGTCTGGATGGCGGCGCGCAGTTCCATCTGCAGTCCCTCGCGCGCCATCTCGATCACATTGAGCGTGGCCTGGCCCGGTGCCGGACGCAGGTATTTGCCGGTGTCGCCGTGCACGAACAGGATGTCGCCTTTCTGGTTGGTCACCACCGAGGCGGGCGCGTAGGATTGCAGCAGCACGCGCCGGGTCAGTTCGGCAAAGTCGGTTTCCTTGATCTTGGTTATCACCTGGTCGGGGCCTTTCGTTGTGTTGTCGCCGGTCCAGGACAATCCGCTGGACATCACCGCGCGCGTCGAGGCGATGGACGGCGTGGTCTGGTAGAACTTCCACTTGCGGTTGAGCGCGGTGAACAGTTCGACATGGTTGCCTATGCTTTCCGAAGGCGACAGGAACAGCACGCCGCCCGGTTTGAGCGCGTAATGGAACGCCGGGATGACGCGGTTCTGCATCTCCGGCTCCAGATAGATCATCAGGTTGCGGCAACTGAGCAGGTCGAGCTTGGTGAAGGGCGGGTCCTTGATGACGCTCTGGGTGGCGAACACCACCATCTCGCGTATCTCTTTCTTCACCCGGTAGCCAGCCTCTTCCTTGATGAAGAAGCGGCGCAGCCGTTCCGGCGTGACATCCTGCGCGATGTTGGGCGGATAGCTCGCGGCGCGCGCGACCGCGATGGCGTCCTCGTCGAGGTCGGTGCTGTAGATCTGCGTCCTGAACTCGCGGTTCGACTCTTCCATGACTTCGCGCAACAGGATGGCGATGGAATACGCCTCCTCGCCGGTGGCACAACCCGCCACCCAGACGCGGAACACATAGTCGTCCGGTTTCCCCGCCAGCAATTTGGGCAGCACCTCCTGCTTCAGTGCGACGAAGGCATCGGGATCGCGGAAGAAGCTGGTGACGTTGATCAGCAGTTCCTTGAACAGTATCTGCAGTTCGGCCGGATGCTCCTTCAGGTAGCGCGCATAGACTTCGGTGTCGTCGATGTTGTGCTGCGACATGCGCCGCTCGATGCGGCGGCCGATGGTGCTTTTCTTGTATAGCGAGAAATCGTGTCCGGTGCCGGAACGCAACAGCATCAGGATGCGGCTCATGCCGTTCGCCTGCGTCGGTGCCTGCTGCGGTTCTTCGCGGCGGACGCCCAGATGGCGGGTATTGTTGAGCAGTTGCTCCGGCATTTTTTCCACCGCCAGCACATGGGTGGCATATCCCGCCTGGATGGCGCTGCCCGGCATGCCGTTGTATTTGGCTGTGGTCGGCTCCTGCACCAGTGTGATGCCGCCCGCGCCCTGGATGGCGCGCAGACCCAGCGTGCCGTCGGTGCCGGTGCCGGAGAGGATGATGCCGACTGCTTTCTCGCCCTGATCTTCGGCCAGCGAGCGCAGGAAGGAGTCGATGACCATGCGCTGTCCGCGCGGCATCTCGGGCGTGCTGAGTTGCAGCACGCCGTGGAAGATGGACATTTCACGGTTGGGCGGCAGGGTATAGACGCAGTTCGGTTCGACCTTCACCTGATCCTGCGCCTCGACCACCGGCATGGTGGTGGCGCGCTGCAATATCTCGGTGAGCATGCTGTCGTGATCGGGATCGAGGTGCGACACCAGCACGAATGCCATGCCGCTGTCCGCTGCGACGCTGTGAAAGAACTGCTCGAAAGCTTCCAGCCCGCCGGCGGAAGCGCCGATGCCGACAATGGTGAAGCAATCCTCGTTCTTTGCGGCCACCGCTTTGGCGGTCTTGGCTGTGACAGCGGGTGTTATTGGGGTCTTGTTTGTTCTCTTGGTCGCCACGGGTTGCTTTTCCTCGGGAGCTGTCGGTCAACGCCGCCATGCTACTCCGAATTCGGGCCCAATCTTTCTTTTGACTTAAGTGGGATATCGAACAGAGGATGTATGCGTGGCGTGCCTTGTCTTGCTTTGAACTACGAAATTTTTTGGCAGCCTAGACCCCGGCTTGTTCCGCCTGTTCGTCGGCGAAATAACTGGAGCGCACCATGGGCGCGCAGGCGGCATGCGAGAAGCCCATTTCCTTGGCGGCGATCTCGAATGCCTTGAACGCTTCCGGCGTGACATAACGCAACACCGGCAGGTGGCCGTCGGAGGGTTGCAGGTACTGGCCCAGCGTGAGCATCTCGACATCGTGCGCGCGCAGGTCGCGCATGACCTGCAGCACTTCCTCGTCGGTCTCGCCCAGGCCCAACATCAGGCCGGATTTGGTCGTCACTTGCGGGAAGCGCGCCTTGAAGTCTTTGAGAAGTTTGAGCGAGTGCTCGTAGTCGGCGCCGGGGCGGGCCAGCGGATACAGGCGCGGCACGGTTTCCAAGTTGTGGTTGAGCACATCGGGCAGGCTGACGGCCAGTGCATCCAGCGCGATGTCGAGGCGGCCGCGGAAATCGGGTACCAGGATCTCCAGCTTGGTGGATGGCGAGGCGGCGCGGATGGCGGTGAGGCAAGCGGCGAAATGCGCAGCGCCGCCGTCGCGCAGGTCGTCGCGGTCGACGCTGGTGATCACGACATACCTGAGTTTGAGGATGCCAATGGAGCGCGCGAGGTTTTGCGGTTCGTCGGGATCGGGCGGCTGTGGTTTGCCGTGCGCCACGTCGCAGAACGGGCAGCGCCGCGTGCATACGTCGCCCAGGATCATGAAGCTGGCCGTGCCTTTGCCGAAGCATTCGCCGATGTTGGGGCAGGAGGCTTCCTCGCACACGGTGTGCAGGTGCTGCTCGCGCAGCATGCGCTTCACTTCGTTGTAGCCCGCGCCCGTGCCGGACTTGACGCGTATCCACTGCGGTTTGCGCAAGCGCTCCTGCAGGGGAACGATCTTGATGGGGTTGCGCGCGGTCTTGGCTGCGCCGGTCTGTTTGTGGTCACTCATGCTCGAATTGTAGAACATCGGATACTCCGCGACTCCTTACTTGTAGTGTGGGTCGGGCTTTAGGCCGACATGTCGGATTAAAATCCGACCCACATAGCCGCAAGCCATAAACCCTGTAGCATGCAAGGAGGCTAATACCCAAGCGATAAAGTATGGTATATTGCGCATCCACGCAATGCCATTCCCACGTTATCAACAATAGATCAGGAGACTGCCATGGAACATCAATTGCCCCCACTGCCTTATCCCCGCGAAGCGCTCGTGCCGCACATGTCCGCCGAGACTTTCGATTACCACTATGCCAAGCACCATCAGGCCTATGTCACCAACCTGAATAACCTGATCAAGGGCACGGAATTCGAGAACGCCAGCCTGGAAGACATCATCAAGAAGGCTTCCGGCGGCATCTACAACAACGCTGCACAAGTTTCCAACCACACCTTCTTCTGGAGCTGCATGAAGCCGCAGGGCGGTGGCGCGCCGACCGGTGCGCTGGCCGAAGCGATCAACAAGAAGTGGGGTTCGCTCGATGAATTCAAGAAAGCGTTCCAGACCTCGGCCGTGGGCAATTTCGGTTCCGGCTGGACCTGGCTGGTGAAGAAGGCCGACGGCTCGCTGGACATCGTCAACCTCGGCGCAGCCGGCACCCCGCTGAAGAGCGGCGAAGGCAAGCCGGTACTGACCGTGGATGTGTGGGAACACGCCTACTACATCGACTACCGCAACGCGCGTCCCAAGTATGTCGAGACTTTCCTGAACCATCTGGTGAACTGGGAATTTGCGGCGAAAAACTTCGCCTGATCTACAGCGCAGCAGACCTCAAGGCCGGAGCGTCCCTCCGGCCTTTTCTATTTCATCGTCCGTGCGGAATAGGTTGTAGCGTGCCTGATGCAGGTAGGGATCCAGCTTCATGGCGGTGATGAACTCGCGCCGAGCTTCTTCATGGCGCTGCGCCAGCAGGTAGGCGTGGCCGAGGTTGTTGTGCACGCGCGCCTTGTCAGGTGATTTCCGTGCGGTGTCCTGCCACAGCGCGATCTCGCTGCTGTAGTCCTGATTGCGCAGCACGGTGAGGCTGGCGCAGGCGAGCAGCATCACGGCCGCAACGACACGCAGACGCTGCGTGTCCAAGCACAATGCCAGTTCCATGCTCAGCGCAAGCAGCAGCGGCCATCCGGCCAGATACAGCTGGCGTTCGTTGGCGACATCGATGCGCGGCAGGACGAGATATAGCGGGATGAGGTGCAGCATCGCCCAGGCCAGCGCGAAACTGAGCCACGGGCGGCTGCGCCGACTCAGCACCATGGCGATGAGCAGCGCGATGGCGAGGACGAGCGGCAGCAGCGCATCGGCTATGCCGGAAAGCAGCGGCAGGTCGGGGTCGATGTTCTGTGACTGCGGCAGTGCCAGTTGCTGCATCAGCCATGCGAAGCCGTTAAGTTGCGTGGCGAGATTGCCCTGCAGGGAATTGAGTTCGGCGCTGCGCTGCATGTGCGTCAGGTAGCTGTCGCTGGTCACGAAGAAGATCGCGGCGAGACCGAGTACGGCCCAGTTTATCCACATCGGTTTGAATGCGGTCTTCCAGCGTCCACCGCAACCGAGTTCCCAGGCAAGCAATGCCAGCGGGAAGGTGACGGCGGTCTCCTTGGTTGCCAATGCCAGCAGGAACAGCAGCGGGGTGTAGAGATAGAGCGCCCTCCGATCCTCCCACAGGCGGGCGCGCACGTAACAGAGCAGTCCGGCGAGATAGAAGGTCGTCATCAGCGAGGCGGAGCGACCGCTGATGTAGGTCACCGCTTCGGTGTGCGCGGGGTGCAGCGCGAACAGCAGCGCGGCCAGCAATGCGGCAGGCTGCATGAGTTCGCGCTGCCACTGCTGCTGCACGAATTCCTGCGCCAGCCGGTATACCAGCCAGGTGTTCATGAGGTGGATGATCAGGTTGCCGAGGTGGAAGCCGGTCGCGCCCAGCCCCAGTGTCCAGTCCACCGTGTAGCTGAGCTTGAGCAGCGGTCGGATGCCGTTGGGCAGTGCGGCGATCCAGTTCGCCCAGGAATGTACCTGCGTCTGATTGACGATGACGTTGAAGTCGTCGAACTGGAACGGCCCGACCAACGCATTGGCGTAGGCGAGCAGCACCACCAGTGTGATCCAGATCGGCGCGCTGGCGCCGGATTCAGTGCGCCATGCGCGCATGGTCGAAAGCTAGGTCGAGGATGTCGGCTGCGTCCCACCAGCGGTCCTTGCCGTGCAGCATCACCAGCAGCACTTCATGGCCGTCGCGCCGCGCGAGCGCGACGAGGCAGGTGCCGGCTTTCGCCGTGTAGCCGGTCTTGAGGCCGAGCGCGCCGTCGTAACGCCCGATCAGCGCGTTCTTGTTGCTCAGCGGATATTGCTTTCCTTCCAGCGTGCTGATGGTGCTGCGCTGCTGCGAGGCAAGCGGGACGATCTGCGGGAGCTTCAGCAATTCACGCGCCAGACGGGCGAGATTCGCTGCGGTGGAATAGTGACCAACCGCATCGTGACCGCAGGCGTTGCGGAACTGTGTGTCTAGCAAGCCGAGTTGCTGTGCGCGGCGGTTCATCTGTATTACAAAAGCGGCTTCGCTGCCGCCGATGTGGTCGGCCAGGGCGTGGCAGGCGTCGTTCGCCGATTGCAGCATGGTGGCGGCGAGCAGGTCTTCGACATGCAAGCGCTCGCCTGCCTTGAGTCCGAGGCGGGAGCCGGTCTCGAGACTGGCGGCCTGACTGACTTGCACTATCTCTTGCAACTTGGCTTGTTCCAGCACCAGCAGCGCGGTCATCAGTTTGGTCAGGCTGGCGGGCGGCAGGCGTTTGCCGATGTGTCTTTCCCAGATTGTCTCGCCGTTGATCTCGACGAGATAGGATTCCGCGACCTGCGGAAAAGGATCGGGCTGTGAAACCGCCGACGCGGTAAGCGCAAGCAGCCACAGCCCGATGAAGAGGAAAGCACGCACTTAGAAACCGAACATGCCCTTCAGCTTTTTGATCTCTTCATCCGCACTCGGAGGAGAGGATTTCTTCGATTTGCGCGGTGCAGGTGCATCGTCTTCCTCTTCGATGTCGGAGTCGGATACGTCGCCGCTCATGCAGCGCTTGAAGTCCGCGGCGCGCGTCTCGGCCGTGTAGCTGCGGCCTTCGCAGTCCTTGCGGCGCACCGTTTCGCGATACTTCTTGGCCTCGGCCGGGCAATGCGCGGACAGGTCGCGGTAGTTCTTGCCGTTGAGCGTTTTGCAGATCGACTTGGTCATCGATGCCATGTCCAGCTTGCATTCCTTCACGATGGAGATGCCGCCAAGCTGGTTGTTCTCGCTCTGGACCAATGCGCTGTAGGTTTCTGCATCGCGCGGGGCATCCTTCTTCACCGCTGCGCAGAATTGGCCGCGCTGGTCGGCGCAGGCGGCGCCGGGTTGAAGAATCAGGCTGGAAGCGCTTATCCACTGGGCGGTGTTCTCGTAGTGGGAGGTGTCGCACATCTGTGACTTTACCTTCTTCACCTGTTCTTCCGTGTCGCAACTGCCGCCGATCTTCTTGCCGCTGTAGGCCATGTCCATATTCATGTCCTGGCCGTCGGACTTGCCCTTGAAATTGATCTTGCCCTTGTAGGCGCCGGGGGAGGTGGTCTGCTCGCCGGTGCCGGTCATCACCTCGCCGTCCTTCTCGCAGCGGGCCTTCCAGGTGGTCTTGTTGCCGACGGTCTTGATATCCGTCATCTTGCAGTCCTTGTCGCCCGAGGTTTGTCCGGGGTCGTTCTCGCTGCCTTTGGCGATGCACACTTTCTGGGTGGTGGCGGGCATCGCGAAAGGCATGCCCGGCATCTCCATCTTCGAGGTGATCTCCCAGTATTCGCCCGGCTTGGCCTGGACGGTCGCGCTCAGCAGCAGCATGGATACGAGGACGGTTAGGTGTCTGATCATGATCACTCCCTGAAAGTGGTTGGACTCGTGGCATTGCGGAACCGGGCAGATTCTTTGCCTTCCGCGCATGTCCGTCAAGCAATGCATGCTGGAGAGATAGTGGTTGACAGCAGAACGCGCGTTCTTTAGGATGCAAGAACGTTCGTTCTGTTTGAGGTGAGCCATGACTGATTCCGATCAAAGTGCCAGAGATGCCGAGTATCTGGCCAAACTGCAGGACTACTACGCTGACTGGAAAAGCATCCCTTCCTATGCGTCGTTGTGCGATGTGTTCGGCATCGCTTCCAAATCCTGGGTCAAGGCTATCCTTGACCGGCTGGTGAAAGCAGGCTTCATCGAAAAGACCCCGGACGGGGTGTTGATCCCGACCCGCGATTTCTTCGCACGCCCTTTGGCCGAATCCTCGGTGCAGGCGGGCATGCCGGTCGCGGTGACGGCCACCCAGGGCGATTACCACGTCATCGACGAGATGCTGATCGACAAACCGTCCACCACCACGCTGATCACGGTGAAGGGAGATTCGATGATCGATGCGGGCATCCACGACGGCGATGTGGCGGTGGTGGAGAAGCGCAATGTCGCCGGCGTCGGTGATGTCGTGGTGGCCATCGTGGACAACGAGTTCACCCTGAAGACGCTGGACAAGGAGCGCGGCCAGTATGTCCTGCGCCCCGCCAACCCGGCCTACTCGGTGATACGGCCGCAAGGGTCGCTGGAGATATTCGGGGTGCTGGTGGGGCTGATCCGCAAATATAAATAGCGAAATTCGTCACACCGGCGAAGGCCGGTGTCCAGTTGATAAAATGCACTGGATTCCGGCCTTCGCCGGAATGACGAATTATTTATTCTCATCGTAATTCACGGGCGGATACCGGCCATGGTTTGCTAAAATCGCACCCCGTTTGCAACCGGTACGCACACCATGAACCCCACCCTCGTCTTCGACATCGAGACCATTCCCGACATCGCCGGGTTGCGTGCGCTGCACGAGCTCGACAGCGCGGTGAGCGACCGCGATGTGGCGGAAATGGCCTTCCAGATGCGCCGCCAGAAGACCGGCAGCGATTTCCTGCCGCATCATCTGCAACGCGTCGCCGCGATCTCCTGCGTGCTGCGCGAAGGCGACAACTTCAAGGTGTGGACGCTGGGCGAGATCGATGAGGATGAAGGCAGCATCATCAAGCGTTTCTTCGACGGCATCGAGAAATACACCCCGCAGATCATCTCTTGGAACGGCGGCGGCTTCGACCTGCCGGTGCTGCATTATCGCGGCCTCATCCACGGCATCCAGGCACCGCGCTACTGGGATCAGGGCGAGGACGACAAAGACTTCAAGTGGAACAACTACATCAGCCGTTATCATTCGCGCCACCTCGACCTGATGGACCTGTTGGCGATGTATACCGGCCGAGCCAATGCGCCGCTGGATGAACTGGCCAAACTCATCGGCTTCCCCGGCAAGCTGGGCATGGACGGCAGCAAGGTGTGGGACGCCTGGCAGCAAGGGCAACTGGCCGAGATACGCAACTACTGCGAGACCGACGTGGTGAACACCTGGCTGGTGTTCGCGCGCTTCCAGTTGATGCGAGGGCAGTTCACCAAGGCGCGTTACGAACAGGAAATCGAACTGGTGCGCAGCACCCTGGGGAAGTCCTCCGAGCCGCACTGGGCGGAATACCTCGCGGCCTGGAACAAGGGGTAATCCATGCTGCGCAAAGTCTGGCTGACCGCCGGGTGGCTGTGGGTTGCCATCGTGTTTTACCTGTCACTCATGCCGCATCCGCCCGAACCGGTTTCCTTCGAAGGGGTGGACAAGCTGGAGCATTTGGTCGCTTACGCCTGGCTCATGCTTTGGTTCTGTCAGGTCTACCTTGATCAAAAGATGCGCATGCGGTTATTTGTGGCGCTGGCCGCGATGGGGGTGGGTATCGAGATATTGCAAAGTATGGGTGGTTACCGCTATTTCGAGTATGCCGACATGCTGGCCAATACCCTGGGGGTTGCGATCGGTTGGGGATCGGCGCAGGCCGGTCTTGGGAATATCCTGCGTGCGCTTGAGGGAATGACGGGATCGCGGGAGATTAGAGGTGAGCAATAGCAGTATGAATAACAACAGTGTAGTCGTTGAATCGCTGGATCACGAAGGTCGCGGCATCGCGCATGCCGACGGCAAGGTCATCTTCATCGAAGGCGCACTGACCGGCGAGCGCGTGACCTATTCTTCCTATCGCAAGAAGAACAATTACGAGCAGGCCAAGGTCGAGCAGATACTGAAGCAGTCGTTCATGCGCGTGCAGCCGAAATGCGCGGTCTTCGGCGTTTGTGGCGGCTGTTCCATGCAGCATCTCGATCCGCGCGCGCAGGTCGCGGTCAAGCAGCGCGTGCTGGAAGACAATCTGCAGCGCATCGGCAAGGTCAAACCCGAAGTCGTATTGCCGCCGATCTATGGGCTGCCATGGGCTTATCGTCAACGCGCGCGCCTGTCGGTGCGTCATGTGCTGAAAAAGGAAAAGACACTGGTCGGCTTCCGCGAGCAGAACGGCAAATATGTCGCCGACATGCAGCACTGCGAGATACTCACGCCCAAGATCGCTGCGTTGTTGCCGTTGCTGGGCGAACTGAACGAAAAATTCACCGCACGCGACATCATGCCGCAGATCGAAGTGGCGGTGGGCGAACATGTGGATGTGCTGGTGCTGCGCATTCTGGCTGCGCTTACGCCGTCGGATGAGGCGCTGATTCGGGAGTTCGCCGACAAGCACCAGGTGCAGTTCTGGACGCAGACCAAGGGCCCGGAGACCGTCAAGCCGTTCTATCCGCTTGATGCGCCGCAACTCAGCTACAGCCTGCCGGAATTCGGCATCACCATGCCGTTCGCGCCGACCGAATTTACCCAGGTGAACAGCGACATGAACCGCCTGATGTTGAGCCGCGCCATGCGTCTGCTTGATCCGCAGGCGCACGAGCGCATCGCCGATTTCTTCTGCGGACTGGGCAACTTCACGCTGCCGATCGCGCGCAGCGGCGCGCAGGTGCTTGGAATCGAGGGCAGCGAGGCACTGGTGCGGCGCGCCAGACAGAATGCCGAATATAACGGCTTGTCCGGCAACACGACATTCCAGATGATGAACCTGTTCGAGATCGATGAGGCCACGCTGGCGAAGTCGGGCCGCTTCGACAAATGGCTGGTCGATCCGCCGCGCGACGGGGCGATCGAATTGATGAAATCCATCGGCGATGAGACCGGTCCGCGGCGCATCGTCTATGTCTCGTGCAGCCCGGCCACGCTGGCGCGGGACGCTGAAGTGCTGGTGCATGTAAAGGGATATGCGCTGAAAGCGGCGGGTGTGATGAACATGTTCCCGCAGACCTCGCATGTGGAATCGATCGCTTTGTTCGAGCGGTAAACTGGAAAAGGAGTTCTTGGATGGCGCGTTATGACGAATTGGTTGAGGAAGCGCTCACGCGCGTGAAAGAGATCATGCCGTGGGACTTGAGCCGCACTCTGGCCGCAGGCAGCAAGCCTGTTCTGCTGGATGTGCGCGAGGCGGTGGAGTTCGACCAGTTGCATATCCCCGGCTCGATCAACGTGCCGCGCGGGGTGCTGGAACAATCCTGCGAATGGGATTACGACGAGACCGTGCCGGAACTGGCTGCGGGGCGCGATCAGGAGATCGTGGTCATCTGCCGCTCCGGCAAGCGCTCGGTGCTGGCGGCGGATGTGCTGCAGAAGATGGGCTTCAGCAACGTCGTTTCGCTCAAGACCGGCGTGCGCGGCTGGAGCGATTACGAGCAGCCGATGACGAACGCGAGCAACGAAGAGCTGGATGCGGATGACGGCGATGTGCTGCTGGCGCCGCGAGTGCGGCTGCATCAGCGCAAACCGAAATAATCCAGTATCTGGGCAAAAAAAAAGCGGCCGGAAGGCCGCTTTTTCTTTGAAGCTTGCGATGCTTAATCGCGCTCGCCCGCAAACGCCATCAGCAGGCTGAGCAGATGGACGAACAGGTTGTAGATGTCCAGGTACAGGGCCAGTGTTGCCATCACATAATTGGTCTCGCCGCCGGTCACGATGCGGCTCACATCGAACAGGATGTAGGCGGAGAAGATCATCACGGCCATGGCGGAGATGGTCAGTGACAGCGCCGGAATCTGGAAGAAGAGATTGGCCAGTGAGGCGACGATCAGCAGGATCAGGCCGATGAACAGGAACTTGCCCATGAAGCTGAAATCCTTCTTGGTCACGGTGGCGATGGTGGCCAGCGCGAAGAAGATCACGCCGGTGCCGCCTGCGGCCATGCCGACCAGTTGTGCGCCGTTCTTCAGGTGCAGGGCAACTTGCAGGATGGGGCCGAGGAACACGCCCGCGACAAAGGTGAAACCGAGCAGGGCGACGATGCCCCACACGCTGTTGCGCAGGGCGGTGACGGCGAACAGCATGCCCATCATCGCGGCGAACATCAGCAGCGAGGACATGATCGGGCTTGCTGCCATGAATGACAGATCCATCGAGGTGCCGATGAACGCGCCGATGATGGTCGGTATCATGGTCAGCGACAGCATCATGTAGGTGTTGCGCAGGACCTTGTTCTGTTCGGTGGCAAGGGTTGAGGTCTGGGTTACAGCATGGCTTTCGTATTGCATGGTTTCCTCCGGTGATCAGGGTTGTTTCAAAGACGGGGGTGAGACTACAGAAGCAATGCGAAAGTTGCAACCTTGCCCGTTGGGAGTGCGTGGTATTTCGGGTATCATGCGCGGCGTTGGGAGCGTCCCGCGCGAGTATCCGAGCGGGATGTGCGACATGGTTCGCACTTCGAGCCCTTTGGGAGGTGTGGCCGAGCGGTTTAAGGCAGTAGTCTTGACCACATGGAGCGAAGCGGAATGTGGCGGTGGAGACTAACCTTCAGGTTATGTCGGAACCAAAACTACCGAGTCCAGGCCGGAGTAGTAGTATCAGGAGGTGTGGCCGAGCGGTTTAAGGCAGTAGTCTTGAAAACTACCGAGGATGAGAGTCCTCCGTGAGTTCGAATCTCACCGCCTCCGCCAGAACGTCAATTTGCAACCGTCAGGAGTGAAAAATGCTGCGTAAAGTCCTTGCAATCTCTTTGTTGTCTGTAACTTCCATTACCGTCGCCGATACGCTGGACATTGGTCTGAGCGATTCGAGCGCCCAGTTCAAATACGGCGTTCCCGGCGGCCTTGCGGGCAAGTCAGAGGTGTATGCCGAGCTGATGTTCAATGACGTGAATAGCATCATTGGTGGTGTGGGTCTGCTGGTGGCGAACGATGAACTCAATGTGCCGGGCCTGACCATCGGTGCTGGCGCGAAGGCGGTGTTTGCCACCATCAAGGAGACGCCGACCAGGAAGAATGCCTCTGCGCTCGCTCTTGGCGCGCAAGTGCGCTATGAGTTGCCTGCCGAACGCAGGGTGGCTTTCGCAGGCGAACTCTATTTCGCGCCAAAGATCATCTCCTTTGGCGATGTCGATCGTTACCAGCAGTACGGCGCCCGTGCCGAGTTTTCCGTCTCGCCGCAGATGCAGGTCTACGCCGGCTATCGCCGCACCGCGTTCGACGTGAAGAATGGCGGCGAAGCGGTGCTGATCAACGGTCCGCACCTTGGAATGCAGCTTTCCTTCTGATCCATTCCGGTGATCAATGCTTAAAGCGATTCTGATCTGTGCGGCATTCCTTGCCACGGCATCCCTGGCGCAAGCCAAGGATGTCTCGGCGCAGCAGGTCGGCGTGGAGTATGCACGCGAGAATCTGGAAAACGCCGAAAAGCAGCACAAGGCCAACCTGCAACAGGTGGCCGATTCCGAGAAGCAATTGGCCGCCGCGCAGAAGCGACTGGCTGAGACGCAAAAGCAACTGGAAGAGAACCGTCAGAAGTCGCAGGCTTCGAAAAAGGCCGTCGACGAAGCCAATGTGAAATTCCTCAAGGCGCAGGAACTGCTCGACAGGGCCTGGAAGGAATAGCGACGCCAGTGGCTCCTCCGCGCCGACTCAGAATCCCAGCGCGCGCGCTCCCTGATAGAACACGAAGCTGACCAGCCAGGCCAGCGCCAGCGACCACCCCAGTGCAAACAGCGTATAACGCATGCTTTTCGACTCGCTGCGCAAGGTGGCGACGGCGGACAGGCAGGGCGTGTAGATCAGCGTGAACAGCATAAAGCTGTAGGCCTGCACCCAATCAAGTTGTTGTCCCAGCGCGCTGCCCAGCGCATCCCCGCCCAGACCATAGATCACCGCCAGCGAACCGATCACGATCTCCTTGGCAACGAAGCCGAAGATCAGCGCGATGGTGAGCTGTTCGTTGATGCCCAGCGGTGCAAACACCGGATCGAGGAAACTGCCGATCATGCCAGCCAGCGTGTCCGGGCTGGCGGGGGCGGCTGAGGGCGGCAGATTGGTGAGCAACCACACCAGCACCACGCCGGCGATGATGAATTTGGTGGCGCGCTGCAGGAAGTGACGCACCTCGAGCCAGCCGCGCATCAGCATCTGCTGCAGGGTGGGGAAGCGGTAAGGCGGCAGCTCCAGCACGAACGGCTCGCTATTCTGGAAGTTCTTCCGGAACAGCAACGCGGTGACGATGGCGGCGGCGAAGCTGAACAGGTACAGGCTGAACAGCACCACCGGCGCGGCCTGCGGAGAGAACAGCGCAGCAGTGATGAATACGAACACCTGCAAGCGTGCCGAGCACAGCGAGAACGGAATCACCAGCATGGTGAGCAGGCGCAGCGAGCGCGAGCGCATCACCCGTGTGCCCATCAACGCGGGTACGTTGCAGCCAAAACCCATCAGCAGCATCACGAAGCCGCGCCCGTCCAGCCCCATCTTCGCCATCAGCGCGTCCATCAGGAACGCCGCACGCGACAGGTAGCCGCTGTCTTCCACTATCGCCATGAACAGGAAGAACAGGATGATGATGGGCACGAAGGCCGCCACTGTGGCGACACCGTTGTAAACGCCGTCCAGCAACAAGCCGGAGAGCCAAGCGGGTGCCCCGGCGAGCGCCGGGTCGAGAGCGCTTTCACGCAACCAGTCCAGGGCTGCGCCCATGCCTTCCTGCAACGGCTGGCCGAGCAGGAAGATGCCCTGGAACAGCAGGTACATGATGCCGAAGAAGATGGGTAATCCCAGCCACGGGTGCAGCATCACGCGGTCCAGCTTATCGGACAGGTTCTCCGGCAGTTGCGCGGGAACCTGCACCGCACTCTTCATCACGCGCGCCATCTCGGATTCGATATGCTCGTCCTGCTCCAGTTGGCTGCGCAATTGCTCTGCCATGCCGGGAGTGGGGTAGCGCAGGGCTTTGGTGATCGCCTGCAGCGCCTCGAAATAGCCGGTGCCGTATTTGCCGCTGAGCAGGAAGATCGGTATGCCCAGCATCTCGGTCATCTTCTTGCTGTCGATGGTGATGCCGTATTTTTTCGCCTCGTCCACCATGTTGAGCAGCACCACGATGTTCATGTTGAGCTGTTTGAGTTGCAGCAGCAGGCTCATCTGGCGCTCGATCTGGGTCGCATTGAGAATTACCAGTGCGAGGTCGGGCACGTTGTCGTGCAGGAAATGGCGCACCACTTGTTCGTCGTCGGAGAAACCATGCAGGTCGTAGATGCCGGGCAGGTCGATGATCTCCACCATATCGGAACCCAGCAGTATCTTGCCGCTGAGCAGGTCGACGGTGATGCCGGGCCAGTTGCCGACGCGCGCGGCGCCGCCGGTCATGCGGTTGAACAGGGTGGACTTGCCGGTGTTGGGCATGCCCAATAAAGCGACGCGCTTCATGCTTTGCACACCTTGATCTTGGTGGCCTCGCCGCGGCGCAACATCACGTCGGTCGTGCCGACGCGCACCTGCAGGGGGCCGGAGAATGCCGCCTTGCGGATCAGTTCGACCTGCTTGCCGCTGCGGAATCCGAGTGCGAGCAGACGCTGATGCAAGGCCTCCTCGGCATGGATCGAAACTATCGTGGCGCTATCGCCGGGGTGCAGGGCGGAAAGGGGTGTTCCGTTCATAATGATACTCATTCTCAATAATGAAGGCATTATTCCACAGCAGATTTCTTTTGTCACTCCGGGTTTTGGATGGTCGTCGTGATTGGGTTAGAATGCCGTTCCAATTTTTTTGCCGGTTATAAACATGATCCAGGGCAGTATTGTTGCAATCGTCACGCCGATGCTGGAGGACGACAGTCTCGATCTGGCGGCGTTTCGCGCGCTGATCGATTTCCATGTCGCCGAAGGGACGGACGGCATCGTGGTGGTCGGCACCACCGGCGAATCCCCTACTGTGAACGTCGAAGAACATGAATTGCTCATTTCCGAGGCGGTGAAGCATGCTGCCGGGCGCATCCCCGTCATCGCCGGGACCGGCGCCAATTCGACCAAAGAGGCCATTGAACTGGCTTCGTTCTCGAAAAAGGCGGGCGCTGATGCTTCGCTCACCGTGGTGCCCTATTACAACAAGCCTACCCAGGAAGGTCTGTACCGGCACTTCAAGGCCATCGCCGAGGCGGTGGATATGCCGCATATCCTGTATAACGTGCCGGGCCGCACCGGCGCGGACATGAGTAACGACACTGTGCTGCGTCTCGCGCAGATATCCAACATCGTCGGCATCAAGGATGCGACCGGCGGCATCGAACGCGGTAGCGACCTGTTGCAGCGCGCTCCGAAAGATTTCGCCGTCTACAGCGGCGACGATGCCAGCACGCTGGCGCTGATGCTGCTAGGCGCGCACGGCACCATCTCGGTGACCGCCAACGTCGCGCCGCGGCTGATGCACGAGATGTGCGCGGCGGCATTGAAAGGCGAGGTGGCCAAGGCGCGCGAGATCAATTTCCGCCTGCTCGGGCTGCATCGCAACCTGTTCGTCGAGGCCAACCCCATGCCGGTGAAGTGGGCGGTGGCGCGCATGGGCAAGATGAAGAACAACATACGCCTGCCGCTCACGCCGCTTTCCGAAAGCGCGCAACCGGCGGTGGAGGCGGCAATGCGTCAGGCAGGAGTCATTTGATGGGAGCAGTCATGCAAGTCAGGCAGATCGTTTTGGGATTCGTGGCAGTATCGATGTTGGCAGGTTGCAGTTCTTTCACCGAAAGCAGGCAGGTGGACTACCAGGCAGGAGCGGTGAAGGTGCCGCCGCTGGAAGTGCCGCCCGATCTGATCGCGCCGGAGACGGATCAGCGTTTCACGATACCCGGGACGGATGGCGAGAAGGTCGCCAGTTATTCCGAGTACAGCAAACAGAAGACCGAGCAGCCATGCCTCGCTCCCGAGGTCGCACCCGCCGTCAAGTCGGCACCCGTTCCCGTCGCCAGATTGCAGGAAGGCGACGGCGCCAAAAACATCCTGATCGCCGAACCGTTCGATCGCAGCTGGCGCAAGATTGGCCTGGCGCTGGATCGCGCGCGCATCAAGGTGAAAGACAAGGACAGGAGCAAGGGGATCTATTTTGTTTCCGTCGTGAACGAGTCGGATAAGAGTACAAGATCTGATTATCAGGTGGTCGTGCGCGAGACCAAGGCAGGCAGCGAGACCGCTGTCGTCAATGCCGATGGCAAGGGCGATGCCGGAGCCGAAAAACTCGTCGAGACGCTGTTCCGCAATCTGGAAGAAAAAGCCCGCCGATAATGCGGTTTGCCCTGCTCGGTAGTGGCAGCGAGGGCAACGCCCTCGTCGTACAATCCGGCCGCAGCCTCATCCTGCTCGATTGCGGATTCTCCCTGAAAGAAACGGTCGCCCGTTTGGCGCGGCTCGGGCTGGCTCCAGAATCCCTGAGCGGCATCCTCGTCACGCACGAACACGGCGACCACATCTCCGGCGTGGCCCGCCTGGCACGCAAACACTCCATTCCCGTCTGGCTGACGCACGGCACCCTGCGTGCGCAGGAAGCGGTATTCGCCGGGCTGGCCATCACCGAGATCGATAGCCATAACCAGTTCGCCATCGGCGATGTGCAGGTGCAGCCGTATCCAGTCCCGCACGACGCGGGCGAGCCAGTGCAATTCATGTTCGGCGACGGTGCCAGGCGGCTCGGCGTACTGACCGATGCCGGGCATGCCACGCAACATGTCGAGGCGATCCTGAGCGGCTGCGATGCGCTGGTGCTGGAGTGCAACCACGATTCCGGCATGCTGGCGGACGGCGATTATCCCTGGCACCTGAAGCAGCGCGTCAGCGGACGCTTCGGCCATCTCAGCAACGATGATGCGGCGGCACTGCTGGCACGGCTGGACAGCAGTCGGTTACAACATATCGTGGCGGCGCATCTGAGCCGCAAGAACAATTTGCCCGAGTTGGCAGTGCGGGCATTGAGCGGTGTACTGGGGTGCGGCGGGGATTGGATCGGCGTGGCGACGCAACAGGAAGGGACGGGCTGGCGCGAGATCGCCTGAGGCATGAAAATTTGGGCGATAAAAAAGCCGGCTTGCGCCGGCTTTTTCATTGGACTTGTCCAACTTACTTTGCAGCGGGAGCAGCAGCCTCGGCAGCAACCGGTGCGGATGCGGCAGGAGCGGCAGCATCAGCAGCAGGAGCGGCAGCGGCAGCCGGAGCAGCAGCTTCAGCAGCCGGAGCGGCAGCTTTTTCGCCACAAGCGGACAGGGACAGGGCCAACAGGGCAGCGATCAGAACAGAGCTTTTCATTTTATTCCTTCGATTGTCAGGTTATGTTGCGGGAGTGTGCATGGGACTACTATCCGCGGCGGCCTCCCCTGCCACGAATGGCGCGCGATTCTACGCCCGCCTTTGGCGATAGATATAACTCTGCGGGGTTATAAGCCGACGGTCGTGGCGGACGCGCCGGAGTGCGAGGAAGCCCACATTTCCTCGAAGCGGGACTTGAGTTCCAGCGCGCCTTCCGGGTCGTTCTTTGCCAGCAGTCCGCGCGTGTCGTCGAAATGGAAGCGGCGCACGAAATGCCTGTCGTCGGCAACGGCGAACGGCTCCGTCACATGGTGCAGGTGCTGGGGTGTCTGGAAGATGGACATGCTGTGGGTGAACTGGCGCAGCAGCATCATCATGCGCGGGCAATAGCGCACCAGATGTTGCGGGTCGTGTGCCAGCAGGCGCAGGCGGTTGGTGTTGCTGGCGAGCAGGAAGCGGCGCAGTGTGTCATAGCGTGCTTCCGAGTTGAAACCGATGTCCTCGAAGTTTTTCTCGAAGACGATCAGCGAATGCTGCGCAGACGCGCACACCGTATCCAGTGCGGCGATGTAATCGGCCACACCGTCGAAGGTGGTATGTTGCAGTGTCTCGTCGCTCATGATTTCCTCCCTGCCTTGGTGGTCGGCGCAAGATAACCGTCCAGATACCATTCATGCAGCAAATCGGCGACAGCGCGCGGCATTTTTTCCACTGCGGCAAGCGCGCGCGCATCCGCCAGTTCGCGCAGGACACGGTAGGCTGTTTTTCCGACCGGATAAGCATCGCCGTTGATGAACACTGTGCCGTCCTTGCATAACATCTGCGTCTTCAGATCCAGCGTCACGCCGCGTGTCTGCAAGGCCGCGGCGAAGCGGGCTGCCGACAGGGGTCTGGCCGGGGACTCGAAGAAGATATGCGGCTTGGGTTCGGACAGGTAACAGCCGATGAAATTGGCCACGTCCTCGTCATCCCACTGCACCTTGCGGATCGCCTGCGCTACCTTGCGCAGCATGTCCGCGCCGATCTCCGAGGGGTGGGCCTGCGGCTTCAGGTCGGGATCGGCATAGGTCCCTTCGATCTCGATGCGGTCCTGCAGGTAGATCAGGAACTGCTCGGCCAATTCCTGGTACCACGGCGTGCGGAAGCCGATCGAGTAGCTCATGCAATCGTCCTCGGCGATGCCGTTGTGTGCGCAGTGCGGCGGCAGGTAGAGCAGGTCGCCCGCTTCCACGATCCACTCCTGCTCCACCCTGAAGTCCTTCAGCAGGCGCAACGGGGCGCCTTCGATCAGCGTCTGGTCCTTTTGCGTGGAGATCTGCCAGCGTCGGCGTCCCAGTCCCTGCACCAGGAACACATCGTAGATATCGAAGTGCGGGCCGACGCCGCCGCCTTTGGGGGCATAGCTGACCATCAGGTCATCGAGCCGCGCATGGGGAATGAAGTTGAAACGCTTCACCAGCTCGGCGCCCGCGGGCAGGAAATGGTTGACGCCCTGCACCAACACCGACCACTTGCCCTTTTTGGAAAGGCCGACGAAATCCTTCGCCACGAAAGGTTCGGAACGCACCGCCCAGTTGTTGTTCAGGTTGGTCACCAGACGCGCCTGCACATCGTCGCGACAGGCCAGACCGATCAGTTGTTGCGGATCGAGCAGGCCCTTGAAGCCCGGAACGGCATTCCTTACCAGCAATGGTTTCTTTTGCCAGTAATCGCGAAGAAATTCCTTGACAGTCAGACCGCCGAGCAGAGCCAGTTTTGTATTCATCGTATGATTATAATCCCCGCAAAATCGTTTGGTGCAAAATGAAACTCGGTTAAAATGATTCGGCAGGAGGGCGTTATGCCACTACAAGCTGGGAAAGATGCTCCGCAGTTCGAACTCGCAGATGCAGACATGCATATGTTCTGCCTGAGCGAGCATCGCGGCAAGAACATCGTGTTGTACTTCTATCCCAAGGACGACACTCCGGGGTGCACGATGGAGGCCAACGAGTTCAGCGATCACGAACGCGAATTCGACAACCTCGACACACTGGTGGTCGGCATCAGCCGCGACGATTGCATCAGCCACGCCTCCTTTCGCGACAAATACGGACTGGCGGTGCAATTGCTGGCGGATCCGGATGGCCGCATCTGCAGGAAATACGGCGTGCTTTGCGAAAAGGAAGTGGACGGGCACAAGAAGCAGTCGATCCAGCGCTCCACCTTCGTCATCGACAAGCTGGGCAAGTTGCGCCATGTGTTGTACGGTGTCCATGCGCATGGACACGCTCAAGAAATACTTAAACTGATAAAGGATATGAAATGAAGATCGCAAAGAACGCCGTTGTTTCGCTGACCTATGAACTGAGCGACGCCAGCGGTGCGCTGATCGAGAAGACCAGCGAGCCCATCAGCTACCTGCATGGCGGCTACGACGGGATATTTCCGCTGGTGGAAGAGGCACTGGACGGCAAGGATGAGGGCGACAAGTTCTCCGTTGCCATGGAAGCGGACGATGCTTTCGGTGAATATGAGCACGATCTGGTGCGCGTGGAACCGCGCAACATGTTCCCCGCCGATGTCGCGGTCGGCATGCAGTTCGAAGGCGGCGCCGAAGGCGATGAGGACGAAGACTTCATGCTTTATACCGTGACCGAAGTCACCGACGACGAAGTCACCGTGGACGGCAACCACCCGCTGGCAGGCAAGGCGCTCAATTTCTCCGGTGTCATCACCGGCGTGCGCGCCGCGTCAGCCGAAGAGTTGTCGCACGGGCATGTGCATGGCGACGGCGGGCATCACCACTAAGTAAGCGTTGCAGAAGTTCCTGGCGGCGCATACGTCCCGCACGGTGCTTGAAGACGGGCTGGCTGAGAAGTCAGCCTTTTTTCTTTTGCTGGGCGGCGAGAATCTTGCACAGATGGTCGTTTGGCGGTTCCAGCGCGAAGTGCGCCACCGAGTTGAACAGTTCCTGTATCTCTTCCAGCGTGAAGTGCAGCATGAGGCGGTTCGCCATGTCGGGTGAAACCGGCACCATCCGCGCCTCGCCGTTCGGCAGCTTGAAGCCGAACCCGGCCAGACGGTTCAGGTCGCCTTCCGCCCGACTCAGGCTGGCCTGCTCGTCCTCCAGCGCCTCGTAAAATTCTTCCAGCTTGTCGGATAAGTCATCCGGAATGTCCTCGGAGACCTCGACCACCATGCCCATGTTGTCGTCGACCGCAGAGCAGGGGACCGCGTGATCTTCGGCGTACTTCAGGAATTTGTCGCGCAGGGCTGCGTCGAAAAAGATGTACTCGATCATGGCGGCAAACTCCCGGATTGGAAAGCGCCATCCTGCCCTGCGGCGACGGCGAAATCAATCACCCGGAAGGTGAAAGTTTGCGCAACAGCCAGTTCGCAACTTCTTCCGCGCCGCTTGCTGTTGGTGTCGACACGGGCGCAGTGGACCACAATTCTGAAAGCGCCTGCCCGACATCGCCGCATTCCAGTTGTTCGCGGCTGATCTCGCGGCTACTGCCGAACTGCCTCAGCCATGTCGTCAGGGCGGCAGTCTCGGGCCAGTCCGGGCGGTCGACATACAACACCGGCGTACTGCAACATGCTGCCTCGACAAAACTGCCGTAGCCCGGTTTGCACAGCAAGGCATCGCAACTGGCGAGCAGGTCGCGGAAATGCAGCGGCAGCGATTCCAGCGCGACGGCATCCGCGCGCGACACCTGCCAGTTTTCCTGTACCAGCCAGCGCACTCCGGCGATGTTCGGCCAGTGCTCCATCGGCAAGCGACCGGCGATGCCGCCCATGCTCACCAGCACCAGCTTTTCTTCTTTTGAAAGTCCGAGGTGGCGATCCAGTTCCTCGCGCTTGTCTATGCCCACTTCCGCAATCGGCGCGATCACAACGAGATTCGGCAAGTCGCTCATCGCCATGCCCGGCGTGACGCGCAGAAAGGCGTCGGCACCGGCATAACAATCGCGTATCTGTCCGGCGATGCGGTCGTCGCCCGTATAGTGGCGATAGATGTCGGCCCAGTTCAGCGAGCACATCGCCGCATTCGGGATCCCGGCCCGCTGCGCACCTGCCAGCGGCAGGTAGCCGACGTTGGAGAACACCAGGTCGGCGCCGAGTTCGTGCAGCAGGTGCGCTTCTTCATCGACTCGTGCATCCCAGTTCTCATGGAATTCCCGATAGGCAGCCCGGCTGGCTGCGGAATGTACATCTATGGCTGAAGTCATTGCCATGCCGATATCGCCTTCGCTGGCCATGTGCTCGAAAGGCGCGCTTATACGCGAGCGCAGATAGGCTGCGGGCACCGCAGTACGCAGCGTGATGCGCAATTGCGGCATGAGGGCATGCAACCGGTTCAGCACAGGGGCGGTCTGGGCGACATGACCGAAACCATGGCCGGAGATGGAAACGACTAGATGGGGCATTGTCTGCAATGAGTGGATCGGGATGGCAGAGTGTACCTTGGGCGGGGGCGGTGTTCGACTGCGTCATGATGCAAGTGTCCGGAGATGGCCGGATTCGTCATACATATCATTCACCTGAATGTGCGGATACGCAGAAATACCTAGTTAAAATAGGGGGTTGATGAAAATGGTTGACTAACCCGCTTGGGGTATATTCATCATGAATCATGCCTGCTAGCCTGCATTGCATGCAGTGACTGATACCGCTCTAGCAAAAGGGCGGAGTCACTTGCTGATTCACAGTTATGGGCAATGGACCCATATCAGGATCAACAGGGAGAAAGTCATGAATCAAGCGAAAGACTCAGGGCAAGCCAAGCCCGTAACCGATATCAGCAATTGCCGCGTGCGTAAACTGGACAACGGCTGGCTGATCTGTCTGATGAAGCCGAACTGTTCATTTGCGCTCCCGTTCGGCAACCTCTGTTCACATCCCCGTGCCAGCGAGATAGCCGTAGAAAACGCCTGAGTCAGATCGGGCAACTCTCCATCCCGCGCAGGAACTTCAGGTATTCCTCGACCCTCTCGGGCAAGGTCTCGGGGTGGCTGACCACATCGTGTGCGAGCGAGAACAGCGGATAGGCATGCCAGTCGAACACATGGAACTTCTCCACCATCCGCAGTGTGTGCACTCCCTCGCCCGATATGTCAGACCACTCGCCGCGCACCAGTTGACGCCCGAGTTCATGGTGGTGTGAATCTTCGCTGGTGCCGGTCGTCATCAGGTCGCCGAGTCCGGCATAACTGTAGGGCGTATGCGCCTGTCCGCCGAATGCCTGCACGATGCCGGAGAGTTCCGCGATGGCGGCGACCATCAGGTGGCCGCGCATGTTCTTGCCCAGATCCAGTTCATCCGCCACGCCGAACATGATGGCGTACACGTTCTTCAGGATCACCGACCAGCTGCGGCCGTGCATGTCGCTCGCCTGCTGACACACCAGCGTGCTGCCGCGAAACAGGCTGTGCACCACCTCGAAATCCGCCGCGTCGGACAGTACCGCGTCGGCAAAACCGTGGCGTCCCGCGCGAATCTCCTCCGAGATCATCGGGCCGTAGATCACGCCGTAATGATGGCGACCCGCGAACACGCGGTCGAACACCTGCGCCGCCGTGCGTCCCGATTCGTCCAGCCCCTTGGCGATGGAAAGGCATACGCTGCCTGCAGCAAGATGCGGCTCGATGCGGCTGGCGATCTCGAAATGCGGATTCACCGGCAGGCAGAACAGCACCACCTGCGCCTCGGCGACTTCCTCCTCCAGCGTCCGGTGGCTGCCTTTCAGCACCTCGCCCATATTCCAGATGCGCACGTCGTGCCGTACCGCCAGCAGATATTCCATGGCATGCCCCATCTCGCCATATCCCAGAATCAAAACACGCAGCTTCATGATATTCCCCGGATTCAGACTGGCGGACGATACCCCAAAACGGCAGATACCGCGAAGCGCTCTTGAGCGGGGTATGTCCCTGGAAGGCCGGTCATCTGTCCCCGCTTGTTACATGGCCATTACTTGCTATCATGCGAACGTTGCACTGCGAATTCAGGGAGTTTTACACATGAACAACGAGATCGGAAATCTCGACTTGACGGACCGCCAATTGCTGGCGACCGGTGCGCCGCCGCGAAAGAGTTTTTCCAGAGAGATTGGCGAGGCAACGATCACCCACTCGATCTTCGGCCGGGCCAGGGTGCGCATCATCCGCAAACACGACAATATCCGCCGCTCCCTGTGGTGGATCGTATTGATGGTGCTGCTTGCACTCGTCGCATTGCAGGTGTGGCTGGCATGGCAACAGTCTGAAACCGCGCAGATCGAAGACCCGGCTTCGGCTTCCGTGCCTGCCATGCAGGAGAGTGTGCCTGATACCGCGCCGCCGCCCGTTCTGGAAACGGTCGTACCGCCTCAGCCTGCCGCCGCAGTAGTCAAACCGCAACCTGTGGCGACACCCGTGCCTGTCATTGTTCCTCAGAGCACGACGCCGAAGGCCGTGCCGGGTCCCAATGCCGCAGCGCAGTTACCGGCCCCAACGCCATTGCCGAAGGCCGTGCCTGGCCCCAGTGCATCAGCGCAGGCACCGGCCAAAACGCCATTGCCGCAGTTGCAATCCGCGCCGCCCCCTGCCCCTGTAGTTCCCAAAGTCATCGTTCCTGCGGCTCCCAAAGTAATCGCACCTGCTGCTCCCCCGGTCGTCAAACCTGCACCGCAACCTGCAGCCAGCGGCGTGGAAGCCGTAGAGACGCTTTCATCGCCCGTGCAGGGAAAGGCCGCGTCGCAAACGAGGCAAGACGCCGAACCGCAGAAGGTGGAAAATCCCAAAAACGACATTTTCAGCACACCGTGATCATGGATAAGACATTCAAACTACGTGCCTACAATCCCGACGCCAACAAGGAAGAAGCGCCGGGAAAACCAGCGAAGGAGCAGATCGAATCCTCCGCACTGGAAAAAAAGACCGCCCAGTTGGAAGAAGAGCAGAAGAAATCGCTCGAACTGCTGAAGACGATCATCCGGCTGCGCGAAGACCTCAAACAGGAACAGGAAAGATCGGCCGGGCTGGAAGCGAAACTGCACAAGCTGGATGCAGTGGAAGAGAATCAGCTCGTGCGCAAGAACGCCGAACTGGAAGAAGTCAGAAACAAACTGGCCGAATACCTGAAACTGAACGAACACCTCAAGAAGAGCATCGAGCAGGAACAAGCCGCCGCGGCCGAAATGGCAAAGAAAGCCGAAGCGCTGGAGGCTGGAGTGGGCCAGTCAACTGCTGTGGCAGAGCAAGAACTTGCCGTCAGATCCGGGCAGCTGGAAGCAGAGAAGCAGCGCTCGATCGAACTGAGAGCCATGATCGAGCAATTGCGCGACAGCCTCAGGCAGGAACAGGCCAAGGCGGCCTCTGCCGCAGAAAAGGCGAAAGGGCTGGAAGACAGGGTGAAAGAACTGTCCGAGACACTGGGCAAGATCGCAGGCATCGCCGCGACGGGCAAGCCCGACAGCGGAGCCTGAGCGGCCCGGTTCGATACTTACTTCAGCACCTCGGCAAGGAAAGCTTGCAACTGCATCCATGAATCCTTGTCCGCCGCCGCATTGTAGGCGACCGGCATGTTGAACTGCTTCGCGAACTCGTCCGCCTCCGGGTTGGTGAAACTGTGCATCGCGCCCGGATACACCACCACCTTGTAGTTCACGCCTGCCTTGTCCATCTCCTGCCGGAAACCATCGATCTGCACGGGCGGGATCATCCTGTCGTCGGCGCCGGTGAACACGCGCACCTGAGCCTTGATCCTGCCGACCTGCGCGGGTGCATCGGTGTTCAGGCCGCCGTGGAAGCTTGCAACTCCCTTCAGGTCTTCACCCGCGCGCGCCATGTTCAGCACCACCGAGCCGCCGAAGCAGTAGCCGATGGCCGCCATCCTGTTCCCGTCCACATTAAGCTGATCGTGCAGCAGCTTCATCGCCGCTTCGAAGCGCGCTTTGGTCAGCGGCTTGTTCCTGGAGACCTCGGCGGCGAACTTGCCCGCGTCGTCCGGGTGGTTCGCCTGTTTGCCGTCGCCGTACATGTCCACCGCCAGCGCCACATAGCCCAGTTCCGCCAGCATATTGGCGCGCTTGCGCGCATAAGCGTTGTGTCCCCACCATTCATGCACCACCAGTACCGCCGCACGCTTGCCCTTGAAGGCGTCGTCATAAGCAATCCAGCCCTTCAGCGTCGTGCCGTCGGCGGTGTAAGCGATCTCCTTGCCCTGCACGGCGGCGAGGGCGGCAGAAGTGCCGAGCAGGAACAGGGTGAGGGAGAAGAAGAGGTTTTTCATGGCAGCCTCCTTGTTATTATCATGGAAACGTCGATTAAGTCCTGATTCGTCATTCCGGCGAAGGCCGGAATCCAGTGTTCTTAATCTACTGGACACCGGCCTCCGCCGGTGTGACGACTTATTCGGTACTTTCTTAGAGAGTCTGCAAGTTAATCCTCTTTGGTATTTGCTGCAATACGTGAGGGTACTCAGGCCTCCCGGCCGGAGACATGGCACACCGGAAGCTCGTCCTGCTTGCCCTTCACCCGGATGGTGAAGAGCTCGCCGAAATCGAATTCGGGATGGCGGGCAGGGACGATGGCGTTCAGCAGCGCGCGGCTGACCAAAATGGCGCCGGGGTCGCAGTTTTTCTCGATGCGCGAGGCGGTGTTGACGACATCGCCGATGGCGGTCCAGTCCAGCCTTTCCTCGGTGCCCACGTTGCCGATCACCACCTCGCCCCAGTGGATGCCGATGCGCAGGCGCAGCATGTCCTGTCCGGCGCGCGAGCGCAGGCGGTTGATGTCGGCGGCATGCTTCTGCATGTCGATGGCGGCGTGCAGCGCATCTGCCGGATCGTGGAAGATCGCCATCACGCTGTCGCCCATGAACTTGTCGATGAAGCCGTGGTGGCGGCGGACCGAACTGGAGACCCGGCGCAGGATGGCGTTCAGCGTGTTGATGATCGATTCGCTGCTGGCGTTGCTCTCGACATAGGAGGTGAAGCCGACGATGTCGCAGAACAGTACGGCCACGGTGCACTCCTCGTTGGCCAGCGTGTCGCGGCACAGACTCACCGCTTCGCGCGCTTTCTCTTCCACCAGTTGCGGCACGTAGTTGCGCGTGATGCGGTGGACGCGCGCCTCGTTCAGCATCGAACCCTCGCCCAGGCTGCCGGCGCCGACTTCCTCCACCGACACCGGCTGCCACAGGGCATGCACGACCGACTGCGCATCGCGGTAGCCGCTCACGTTGAACAGGATGGACAGGTTGCCCGAGCCGGGCAGCAGCATGCGCGTGCGATAGTTCTCGAAGGTGCCGTTCGATTCTTCCAGGGCCATGCCCCAGACGATGTCGCGCAGGAAATTGAAGGGGATGGCGGCGCACAGCGCCGCGACCGAGGCTTCGTCTGCAGGCCGGCGGGCGCAGGCGAGCATGGAACGCGACAGTGCCAGCACCTCGCCGGAACCTGCGAAACGCATGACGCCGTAGCCCAGCCGCTCGCATACGTTCAGCAATTCGTCGCGGCAATCGCCGTTGTCCAGCAGATCCCCGGCCTTGCGGCTGGCAGGGTTCGTCGCTTGCCTGCGCAGCACCAGCAGGGTGCCGGCGTGTACGGGCAGCTCATGCCACTGGAAACCGAGCGCATCGGCCAGCGAGGCAGTGTGGCAGCGCGCAACATCCCACTCCGCCGGGCTGGCGAGCGATACGATGTCCTCGCCCGAGTCGGGGAAGTCGATGGTGACGTGCCAGTCGTTGTCCTTGCAATACTGCGCGATGTTGGCAGCGCCGTGCTCTCCGGTCTCGGCGGCATATAACTCGTCCAGCAACGCCTCCTCGCCACCATCCATCTCCATGCCGAACTCCGTCTGCGCCAACTGGCGGAACACCTCGCGGTGCATGGCCTTGATGGCGTTATCGAGGGTGTCGCGCAGCAGCAGCATGACGGGCGGGGAAAGCTGTTGCTGGCCGAGCCGTACCAGCGCGCGCTCCAGTTGCTTGTGCAGTTCCGGCCATAGCACCTGCTCCAGCGAGGTGGCGCAGACTGAGGTGGCGTGGGCGGAAGTCGAAGTCATGTTGTCACAGGCTGGCGCAGAGTTTGTAGATGTCATTGCGCTTCAGGTTGTCGATGAAGGAATCCTGCAACAGCGTATCGCACAAAGCCTCCGGCAGGCCGAACGCGAGCAGTTTTTGTCTTCTGATCTGCGTATCGTCGACCGCATTGCCGCCTATGCCTGCCGACTCGACCAGATAGTTGGCGCCGCGCAGTCCGGGCAGCACCGGGTTCTGCGATGTGTCCGCGCCGGAGTCGTTCAGGTCGCTGCCCATGTAGGTCAGGAATGATTCCGGCAGATGCCAGGCTCGCACCGCCTCGCGTCCGACCTGGCAATGGTCGAAACCGAAGCAGCGCTGTTCGGCCGCGAGGTTGGTATCGTCGCCGTTCAGAAACTGCTCGAACACCTGCGCATACAGGCCGGGGTGCTGCGTGAACATCAGCACCTTGCCCATGTCGTGCATCAGCCCGGCGATGAAGGCCTCGTCGCTCAGCCTGGCTTCGCCTGTCGATTCGCAGATGTGCTGGCTGGCGAGCGCGGTGAGCAGCGAGTGCTGCCACACATGCAACCGGAACAGCGCATCGCGGGTCTGCGAGAACAGCGAACGTCCGAACGCCAGCAGCGCGAGCGAACGCACCACGCGATAGCCGAGCAGGCTGATGGAAAGCGGGATGGTGCCTACCTTGTTGCCGCGGCTGTACAGCGGCGAATTGACCACGCGCAGCACCAGCGAGGCCACACCCTGATCGGAGCTGATCAGGTCGTCGAGCCGGCGCAGATAACTGCTGGACTCGATATCCAGATGGATGATGTCCGAGATGATGTTCGCCTGGACGGGAATCTTGGTGAAATCTATCGTCTTGACTTCCATGTGCCGCGCTTCGGAAATAGGGTCGCGGCTATGATACCTCCGGACGTGCGGGAACAGGCCGGGGATTTACCGCAGATCAGAAGCGCAGTTCCAGCGCCTGGCACAGGAAACGCATGTATGGCGCAGCCTGGCGGAAACGCTCCACCACATGGCCCCGCAGCTTGCCCGAAGTCACCATGGCTTCGCTCAGCGGCGCCAGGCAGATGAAATCCTTGCGCTTCAGGTCGTCCACCAGCGGATGGTCTTTGGCAAAACCGCGCGGCGCATTGGCGAGCGAATCGCCCTCCAGCGTGAAGTGTTTTCGGAAGGTCTTGTCATCGCGTGCGGCGAGCCAGGTTTCCGGCTTTGCGATGAGGGCTTCGCGTATCTTGAACAGCGCATCCGCATCCGGGTGCCACAGACCGATGCCGACGAAACACTCGCCCGGCTCGATATGCAGGTAGTAGCCCGGCGCGTGGATGTCCTTGCCCACCTCGTGGCGGAACTGGATGCCGATGTTGGTCTTGTACGGCGTCTTGTCGCGCGAGAAGCGCGTGTCGCGATAGATGCGCATCAGCGAGCCGCCCACCTTCTTCGGTTGTGCCAGGAAATGGCGCGAGACGGCGGGCATCTCGTCCGACATGTCGCCGACGAAGTCCAGCGCGGGGGTGCGCACGAAATCCTCGTATTCCTGCTGATGCCGCTCGAACCACGCGCGCTCGTTGTTATTTGCCAGCGCGGAAAGGAAGGCGAAGGTCTGTTTGGTGAAGTAGCGGTCGGTCATTCATCGCTCCATGAATTGCACATCTGCCCAAAGGTTATCTTAATGCCCACCTCTGATAATTCAAATTCCGTCATTCCGGCTAAGGCCGGAATCCAGCGGTTTTATTTAATATGCTGTTACGTTAGTGCAGTTGCACTGCACCCATATTTACTGGACACCGGCCTTCGCCGGTGTGACGAGTTGCCCTTATGCCTCAATCCCTGATCAGTCCCTTCAGCGTCTCGCTGTTGTACTGCGCCTTCTCCGCGATCAGTTCCGTCGCGGCGGCCACCTGTCCCCAGGTGTTCCACAGCAGCACACCGCGCACGCGGCCGTCGCGCAGGTAATAGACCACACCCTTGCGGAACGGATCCTGCCAGTCCTCCACGATATCCATGCCGGAATCGAGCTCCCCCACCGCCTCGTAACCCAGGTCGAACAGGTCGGAATAGAAATACGGCTGGTGGCTGTAGATGTCGGACTGCCGGGCCATGTTGCGCCCCGCCAGCTTGCCCATCATATTGGCGTTGTCCTCGTGCTCCACGCGCATGCGCATATCCAGTGCGGCGCTGTGGAAGTTCGCCACATCGCCCGCGGCATAGATGTCGCGGTCGCTGCTACGCAGCAGTTCGTCCACCACGATGCCGTTGTCCACCTTCAGGCCGGCTTGTTCTGCCAGCGCGGTGTTGGGCTGGATGCCCAGCCCGGCCACTACGCCGTCGGCCACGATCTCGCGACCGCTGCCCGTGGTTACCTTCATCCTGCCGCTCATCTTGCGCACCGACTTCACCGTCTCGGCAGCGAGCAGGGTGACGCCCTTCTCCTCGAAATACCCATTCAGGAAATTCATCAGCGCGGGCGGATAGACGCGCGAGCCGATGCCGTTGGACGGGAACACCATCGTGACATGCTTGCCGTTCATGGCCAGCGCCGCCGCCACCTCTGAGCCGATGAAGCCGCCGCCGATCACCACGAAATTCTTGCCGTGCTCGCACATCGCACGCAGCCTGAGATAGTCCGCCGCGGTGCGGAAATAGATCACGCCATCGTCGGCATCCGGCAGCAGACGTGGCGAGCCGCCCGTCGCGAGCAGCAGCCTGTCGTAGCCGTAGACATCGCCGGCATCGTCGGTGACGGTCTTTTCAGTGGTGTCGAGCGAAACCGCCTTCCGCCCCAGATGCAGATCGATGTTCTGTGCGGCGGTCTTGCGCCAGATGGATTCGAACGGCTTGTCCTTCCACAGCGACTTGGACAGGGGAGGGCGGTCGTAGGGCGGATCGAGCTCGTCGCAGATAATGGAGATGGTACCGCTTTGGTCGACACTGCGAATGCCGAGGACGGCAGCATCGGCCGCCATGCCGCCGCCGACGATGACATATCTGGAGTATTTCATGGCAGCTCCTTTCAGTTGTCTGGCACGTCATGGGTGAACTCATGACAGGCCGCATCAAGGAAACAAGGCGAGGATCGCCTGCCGGATAGCATCATCTTACGCCGTTAATCCCGGGCTGGAGCAAACGTAATGGCTGAATATAGCTGTAGCGAGTGAGGGTTTGGCGCGAGATATTGCTCAGCTCTTCACCCAGTACTCGAACCCCGCGCGCAGGAACTCGTCGTGAGGGATGTAGTGCGAACCGTCGCAGGAAAAGGTGAGACCGACGATGCCGTTGAACACATTCAGCGTGCCTGAGCGCAGGTAGAAGGTATCGTCCATGAAACGCAGCTCGCGGAACAGGTCCAGCACGGCACGGATGCGTTCGCGCGGCACCAGCGCGTCGGCGGGGTAGGGCTTGCGCGGATAGGCGAGGCAGATGTCAGGATCGACCAGCGCGTCGATGTCGAGCATGCGATAACGATAGGGATCGCCCATCTCCCAGATCACCGCGCGGTTGCTGGAGAAATGCAGCATCACGTGGTACACACCGTGGTAGACCATCAGTTCCTCGATCACGCCCAGCACCGTATCAAGCTGTTGATCCAGCGCGCTCTCCACACGGTTCTGGTGATAGACCGTACTGCGGATCGAAGGGTCGCCCTTGATCTGGCGCCAGACCACCGGCTCGTCGTAGAGCTTGCGCGTCAGCGGCAGGTCGCGCAGGTCGAAATCCGTGCCGATGAATCCCAGCACCGCGCCCGACCCGTCGCGCACGACCTGTACCGCCGTCAGCGAAGGTCGCCGCCCGATCAGGCTGATGTACGCTTCCGAAAGCAGCGTACCCGTGATCGGAAGGACTTCGGCCATATAAGGCCGCGTTGAACGATTCCGGCCGCAGGATGCAGGCATCAACCCGTCGGCGCCGACATTGCTGCTGATCTGGATCGCATTGGTATCCAGTGCGTACAGCGCCCTGCCGTAAGGCAGCGTTTTCAAGCCCGCGCTTAGCGCCTGATCGAGTTTTTCGCGATCCGCCCAAACCGGAATGCAGCGCGCGGCCAACTGCTGCAACGGCGTCTGCATGACTTCCAGCAGCTCAGTGCGCTGCAGCGCAATGCTCTCCTGCAATGTCTCGTGCAAGTGCTTCATCCCATCGACTCGACCACCCACTTCGTCACCGTGCCGGTGGCATGCGCGCATTTGTTGCCGCGCGCCGTATCGAAGGCCTTGTACTCCTCGGCATTCCACATATCGTAGGTGCGCCCGGTAAACTGCTGCTGCAACTGCTGGCAGGTCACGCCGCCGAACTCCGCGCGGAAACGCTCGGTGAGTTCTTTCGCCTTCTTGAAATTGTTGATGTGGCGGCCGCTGTCCAGCTTGTCACGGTCGCGGCCATACTTCGCGCTCAGCGCCAGCAGCCCTCCGGTGAGGGCACCGCAGACGCCTTCGCCCAGCAAGCCGCCACCGCCGGAAAGCCCGTGGCTCGCCTTCACCGTCTGGTTGTCGATGATGCCGATGGTCTCCTGTACCGTCGCCAGCACGCACTGCGGGCAACAGCCGTAAGCCAACTCGTACTTCAACGCTTTCGCATAAGCCTGCTCGCCGAGCGCACTCTTTGCATCCATGTCCATGACGACCTCCGTAATATTAGAAGATACTAATATGATGATACGACCGGTCGAGTGAAGCTGCAATGCCTGATTCGAAATTGTTTGGGGTGAGGTGTGCCGATGAAGCGGTTGCGCCGGGGGGGCAGGGTATTGATCCGAGCCAAAGCCTTAACCTGCCAGCTCACTTCCTCGCAATCACGTTGATGCGCCTGAAAGTTTCAAAACATCTTCCATCGGCCTGGCAAGTTCTCCGGATCATGTGCTCGATCACGAACTGCCGGAAATCCGCTTTGTGCTCATCCGGCAGATACTCCATGAATGGCACCAGGCTGGGCTGATCGATCCACTTGATCATGGCTTCCCGGTCGGCAAAGAAGCGGTCCGCATTCTCGCCCCACACACGTGTTTCCCTGAAGGGAAAGCGCCGCACGAGAAGTTCATATTCCTCGATCGACGGCATATACCACGGCCATTCAAAGTCGGAGAAATGCGGGGCAAACTGCGGCAGGCTCATCGCCTCCCTCACCACGCTGAAAAAGTTCGCGCAATTGCCATCGCCGGCAAAATTGAATCTCAACATCCCGCCCGGCCTGAGCGCGCGATGTACATTGCCGAGCAGGGCATCGTGATCCTTGATCCAGTGCAACGCGGCATTGGAGAAAATGATATCGAACTCATTCCCGGAATCCAGATCGTTTATGTCGCACACCGCAAAAGACAAGTTCTCGGCCACGTGCGCACGGGCTGCCTCGATCATGCCGCGGGAAGCATCAATGCCCAGCGCTGAACCTCGCGGCGCTAGCTCAGCCAGTTGGGCGGTAAGCGCACCGTCGCCGCATCCGAGATCGAGGATGCGCTCCGTCCCCGCAATGCTTAGCTCACGGATAAGCTTCGCCCCCCACTCCTTCTGGTGCGCCGATGCTGCCCTGTATTTGTTGCCGTCGAATTCGTGTGCCATATCCGGACCAACTTCAAAACCAGATTATCGAACGTACATGCCCTGCGCGATTATTACACCAACACCAAGTCCCCAGGGCGGATGAAAAGGTGTGTATCGACTTATTCGACTTCGCGCGATCCGCCAAGGGCGGCGAACACCCCAAG
Source organism: Gammaproteobacteria bacterium (assembly GCA_018813765.1). Taxonomy (GTDB): domain Bacteria; phylum Pseudomonadota; class Gammaproteobacteria; order Burkholderiales; family Gallionellaceae; genus Sideroxyarcus. The sequence continues at coordinate 229,891 of JAHJBC010000006.1, forward strand.
ACCGACAAACACACCGCCGCCGAGAGACCGGCCAATGCGGCGAACTTTTTCTCCGCGCATCGCCGGTGCAATTGCCCCGGCGGCCAAAGCATAGGCGCTGTCGGTTACAGCCGCGATCCCCACGAAGAGCGCGCCGAGCGCCATGCTTTGCAGCATCAACGGTGCGTCTGCATTCACGAACTGCGGCAGGAACGCGGCAAAGAAGATCGTGGTCTTGGGATTGAACAAGGCAACGACGAAACCATCGCGGAATACCTGCCCCAGCGGATCAGCGGCTGGCAATGCGGATGGATTCTCCGCCGAGGAGGAACGAAGCATCTGCACGCCAAGGTAAACAAGATAGAGCGCACCCGCATACTTGATCACGGTAAAGGCCAGCGATGACACCGCAAACAATGCCGCAAGCCCCAGCGAAGCGGCGAGGGCGTTGCCCAGATTGCCGAGCGCAATACCCGCCACCGACACCAGCCCAGCACGACGCCCATGGACGATGCTGCGCGTGACGATGTAGAGCACGCCCGGACCGGGTGTGACAGCCAGCACCAGGCTGGCTAGCAGGAAGGCAGAGAACAGCGGCCAGGAAGGGAGCAGATCAGTCATCTTGGCGCGAATTCATGATCGCCGATTCGATCGAAGCGGTTTTCAGCAGATGAACGCCGATATTCGACATCTCTTCCTTTCCTTTGGGATAAAGCCCGGAAACGGCATCTTCCGCCAACACGATTTTGTAATCCCGTTCGCTGGCTTCATAGATCGAAGTCCTCGGGCAGTTGGGGAAGTTGCAGCCGGTAAATACGAGCGTATCGATGTCCTGCAATTTCAGGAGGGATTCAAGCGGCGTATTGAAGAATGCCCCCCATCTGGGTTTGTAGATGATGACCTCATTTTCGCTGATCTTCTGGGGTCTGCCGGACAGCAGAAGATCGGAATCCAGCCGTACATCGTCGCTAAACAAGTCAGGCGCCAGTTCGCAACCCGCGCTGCCTGCCAGCAGGATCGCCGCCCCTTCTTCTACCGCTTGCTTGCGACACAGATCGACATTGCTGCCGTCGGGTTTGTAGATGCGGACGATATGAATGATGGGCAGCCCATGCTGCCGATAGGCATCCAATAGCGCCCTGATATTGGGCAGGGCAGCGGAAGTGCCGGCAATCTCCAGCGGCTGCCCGTCCAGCGTATCAAACTGGGTGTCGATGGCGATGAGCGCCGATGATCGATAGTTGGGTTCGGTATATTTTTCCATCTGTTCTTTCCCTGATTCAAACCGTGCGGGATTCATGAATCCGGTATGCCTCGTTATTCGACGGCGTAGCCGACTCATGCATCAGATCTGCCAGATATCCGCATAACTCTTCTTCGGCGAGTTCATTCGGCACGATGAATTCGGCAGGCCTGCGCTTGCCGTCATCTCCTGAAATGTAAGCAGACCACCTGCCGGGCACTCCGACGATGGCGATCAGCATGCCGAAGATGTTGAAGCGCAGCGTCTTGCTGGCGAATTCGCTCATGCGATCAACTCGCCCAAGGACGCCAGCAAGCGTTCCACATCCTGTTCGTTCACATGCAGATGCGGCGCAAAGCGCAGCGCGTTGCCGCGCTGGCTGATATAGATGTGTCTGGCCTTGAGTTCTGCTACCAGATTGCCGCTGTATGACGGCGGCAATTGCGCGCCGAACATGTGCGGGCAGCGTTGCGCATCGTCGGGCAGGCGGCAACCTAGCTGTGCCAGTTGCCTCGCGATCCTTGCGTTGATATCGGCAAGCGATGCGGCAATGTTCTGCACACCCCATGCCTTGATCTGCTCCAGCGCGGCGACCGCGCCCGGCAGGATGGTGGCCGTGCATTTCTCACCCACGTCGAAGCGGCGCGCGCCGGGCATGTAGGTGCCGGAATACTTCACCAGCGCGGTGAAATCTTCCGCGTTGTCGCGAGCCAGCCAGCTCTCTTCCAGCGGACGTGCATCGCGCCAGCACCCGGCCACATACAACAGGCTGAAACCGTAAGGGCACAGCAACCACTTGTATCCCGCCGCCACCAGAAAATCCGGTTGCACCTCGTCCATGGAAAACGGCATCGCTCCCAGCGTCTGCGTCGCATCCACCACCAGAATGCTGCCCGTTGCGCGGCACGCCTCGCCGATTCGGCGCAGGTCGATATACGCCCCGTTCGTCCAGTGGCAACTTGATACCGCCACCACTTTCGCCGAAGCATCGATGTGATCCAGGATCGCCTGAGTCCAGTTGCCGTCCGCAGGTGCGGGCACTGTGAACAAAACCGCCCCCGTCTCCTGCGCTGTTCTGCGCCATGGCAGCACGACGCTGGGAAACTCCTCCGCAATCACCAGGATGCGATCGCCTGCATGCAGGTGCGGCTCTACCGCACGCGCCGCCGTGCTGATGCCATAGCTGGCCGCGGGTACCACCGCATACCCATCCACATCGCCGCCGAAGATCTGCGCCGACAGACTGCGGATGGTCTCCGCATCGTCAAAGAAATTCTTCGCCGTGCGCTCCCATGGATGGCTCTTGCTCTGCACGCCCGCGAGCAGGCGCTGTTTCGATTCGTTCAACTGCGGCGAGTTATAGGCGCAGTTGAAATAGGCGATGTTGTCGGGAATGTCGAATATATGGCGTTGCGAGGGTAAGAGGGACATAGGCTGTCAGGGAAATCAAACGTAAGACAAGGTTTGCAGTTTATCGAAAACGATCCGGTTTCGTCATGTATCAATCGAAGGATGCAGGCAGGACTTGCTGAAGGAAGTAAAATCCACTCCCCACTGATTTGTGAAGGCACGCAATGAAATACCGGCACTACAAGGGAGGCATCTACGAGATCGTCTGCGAGGCGAAGCTGGAAGCCGATCCCGACATCATCATGATGGTCTACAGGTCCGAGCAAGGCCAGATATGGACGCGCCCCAAGTCGGCCTTCCACGAGTCAGTGCAGCACGAAGGTAAAACCGTGCCGCGCTTCGCCCCCCTGGACTAAACAGCTTCAGTAACGGGAATCATCATGGACTTCGCGAGTTTATTGGTACTGGCCGTATTGGGTCTGGGGGGCTGGTTCTGGCTGCACAGCATCCGCATCCTCGAGATTGCGCGCAATGCCGGCAAACAAGCCTGCAGCAAGATGGGAGTGCAGTTTCTGGACGACACCGTCGCCGGCACCAAACTGGCACTGGCGCGCGACAACAACGGACGCCGGGTACTGCGCCGCAGCTATCGCTTCGAATTCAGCGAGACGGGCAACAGCAGAAGGGTTGGGGAAGTGGTCATGCTCGGCGAGCGGGTCGAAAGGGTGGCGATGGAGCCGTATGAGATTCCGGAGTGAGGAAAATCAAACCAGCGGACGGAGTACCCTACATGAACTTGGCCAGTTCATGCAGATCCCGGATCAGGCTGCGGGAAATGCGATTGAACTCGTCCATCGACTGATCCAGACTTTCCTTTGAACCGCTTTGAATCTTGATCACGATGTCCCCGGCGATCTTGTGGAACTCGACGTGGGTCTTCTTGAGATCTTCAAAATGGGGTTGGTCGTGGAAGATCTCCGAAAAAGGGCTATGGATCCATTTCCCTAGGCTGCATCCCGTATCAATATAGGCTTCCTCGGGACTGAATTTCTCCTTCGATTCGCCACTGATCGCATTCTGGAAACGCGTCTTCCATTTGAGATGAGCCTGGATCGCTTCCAGCAGGTCCAGCCCGGAGCGCTGTCCGGAATTGTCCGCTTCGATGACACCCTTCTTCTTTTTCAGCCCCAGACGGTACAAGAGCCCCGAGTTGGTCTGATAGGTCTGGATGTTCTCGAACAGCTCAAAGTGCCTGACGAAGGGCCGGCTCAGCAGCGGGTTCTTCAGCATCTGGGCGTAATCGCCTTTCTGGAACTGCAACTGATGGGTGGCGAAAGCAATGCCCAGGTTGTAGAGGGAGAATCCGTTTTCGATCCAGTTCTTCCAGTTGTCTTCCGTTGCGCGCAGATCCCAATCGACCTCGCCGATACTGGTTCCGGAAAGCGTCGAAGACGCCATCCCGTCTTCAATCACCAGTACGCCCCGAGGCTGGGGCTCCCCGACGAAACCGTAACCGACACGGGAAGAAAACGCAGCCTTCTGCAAAGGCTCAAAGACTTGGGGTGCCGAGTTCCATGCATTCTTCAGGTCGGACATCCATTGTTCAGAGAATAACGGGATCATCGCTGTTGGCCTTTTGAGTGGTGGGGGAAGCCTTTGGCCAAAAGCATAAACGAAATGTCGGCGATGATGGCGGTTTTATACCCGCAATGCTCGAATCGGTTTTCCGCAAATGGCGTCAATAACCAATGATTGTCATAAGGTCTTGCGGCGAGGATTAGCGTTCGCTGCCGCGATTCGCTCCTGTTGACTGTACCTGTGGCAGGTATGCGAAGCAGAGCCCGTTAACTGCTCACGCCCAGCGCGATCATCGCACCGACGCCCAATCCGTAAGGCAGATGAGAAAGCGCACTCGCCAGCAAGGCATTCGAGCCGCGCGGACCGCGCCGCCCGAATATCCCCCAGCCAAACGAAGGCAGCAGAATGAACCAGGGCAGCGCTGAAGTGGACAAGCCAAACAGCGCACCGCCAAGCAGATGATTGCCGGGAAAAGGCAAACCTGTGATTTGGAAAAAGAGCGGATACAGCAGCGCCACCCCGCCGCCACCGACCAGAAAATGAAACGCCCAACCGGCTTTCACCTCATTGGGGAGCGGTGCGGAATCGAGAATGTTGGAATAAGCGAAGCGCCCGCGCAGCAAGCCCAGGAACCAGCGTCCCACCAATGCGATGTTGACGCCGCTGGTGATGCCGAACTTTGCGGAGAAAGACTCGGTGACATCCATCAGGATGGCACCGACGATTCCGCCGATGAAAGCCCAGACTAGAATTTCCATTGCTTACCTTTGTGGTGTGCAGAACGATCCGAACACGAACATCCCCAATAGTTTGTTATGCAGGGCGCACTGTGGTGCGAGGGCAATTTACAGCGGAGCAGAAGGGATGGCAACAGAGGAAGCCGTGGAGCTCGCCTATGTTCTTGGTCAGAATATTCCGAAACAATCCCTATCGGCTTGGCAATGGCATGCCCAACCCCATCGGGTTATACTCCGCGCAACAAGCAGGAGGTGGCACATGAGAAAACAACGCGAAACTTATACATCCCCTCTGGATGCGCTGGTGGCAGTAAGCAAGCAACTCAGCCTGTACGAAAGTCGGCGCGGCATGGATTCGGAAACATTTTACGACCGCTACCAGAAAGGCCTGGCCGACGACGAGGCCGAGTCCGTGGAATGGGCGAACGCCTACCAGCATTACGTCGCCTTGCACCAACAACTGGAGAACCAGTTGCGTGTCGCCGCATGATTCAATAGAACGATACTTTTCGGCAGTAGAGGCAGCAGTCTCCCGCTTGCCTGCCTATGCCGAGAACTACTCCGAAGAAATCCTCACCTCCGAACGCGCCAACCTGCGCATCCGTCTTCGCTTCGATAATGGCGCGCTGCTGGAGATCAATGAAGCGCTCGTTGTTGTGAATGGCGCGTTGACCACGCTGGGATATCGCTACCATCTTCAGCAGGCAAACAACGAGTTGGTCTTTCGCTACGACAACACGCCGCACTTCCCCGACCTGCCGTCCTTTCCCAATCACAAACATCTGAGCGATAGCGTTGTTGCGGCAAGTAAGCCGGAATTGCTTGATGTGCTACAGGAAGCGCAAGCCACGAGCTTGTAGAGCGCGTACTGGCAATAGCGGGCGAAAAGTAATTGCGAACCCGACCACCTACCCCAACCAAAAAGCAAGCCACCGATACTCAGGAACCCCGCATGTCAGACGCTACCATCCAAAACGTCCCCGACACCGCCTTCATGGCGGCAGCCTATCGCGCCATCGAAAGCGAACGCCCGGACGCCCTGTTCCGCGATCCGCTCGCAGACAAGCTGGCGGGCGAACGCGGCAGGGCGATCATCGCCAGCCTGCCGCCGCAGGCCATGATGGGCGGGTGGACCGTCATCATCCGCACTTGCATCATCGACGCACTCATACAGCAGGCCATCACCCAAGGCGTGGATACCATCCTGAATCTGGGCGCCGGGCTGGACACGCGCCCCTACCGCATGGCGTTGCCGGAAACACTGCGCTGGATCGAAGTCGATCATCCAGCCATCATTGAATGGAAGCGCGCCCGACTCGCCCAGGAAAAACCGCGCTGCCAGCTTGAAAGCATCGCGCTCGATCTCGCCGATGCACAGGCACGGCGGCAACTGCTGGATGAAGTGGCAAACCGCTCCGGCAAAGTCCTGGTGCTCACAGAAGCCGTCACTCCCTACCTTCCCGAAGAGGCCGTGGCCGCACTCGGCGCAGACCTGGGCGCCAGAGCAGCCATCAAATACTGGATCGTCGATTACTTCTCCCTTGCGTCATACGAATACCGCAGACGCAGCGGCATGAGCCGCGCGATGAAGAACGCCCCCTTCCTCTTTGAGCCGAAAGATTACTTCGGCTTCTTCGCCTTAGCCGGGTGGCAGCCGAAAGAGATCAAATATTTCGCGGAAGAAGCACAACACCTGCGCCGCCGCGCTCCTTTCCCGTGGCAAGTCAGGCTCATCACTGCAGTGCTGGGTATGCTGATGCCGCCGGAGAAGAGAAGGGCGATGAAACAGTATGCGGGGTTTGTGTTGTTTGAACCTGCCACCAAGCACGATTGATCGCTTTTCCGTTGCTGGTTGTTGTGGTTGAGCGGCTGGCGGTGGTAGTCCTTTGAATGAATATTTGAAGCTGCCCCGTTTAGCTCGCTTATAAGGCGCGGTAAGGAATTGTTGAGCACGTTATTTCGACATTTTGTATGCCAAATGCTGCCATACAATCTGCTGCGAACTGAGTTGCTTTCCTGCAATCTGCTGCAGGTCCAACAATAATCTGCTTCAGAGCTCCAGCATGTAGTCGTTTCCAGTCAAATTCCCTGTACTTAACCAATTCATATGAGCGGTATCTTTGTTTCACCTCAGGTGGCGGTACATCGGCCCGATGTACCTCTAAAAAGCGGAATTCCATTTCATTTGTATAAGCCCCGTGCTTAAAAAATAGTGCGGAACGCAGCACATGTACCGAGAGTAGGACGGACAATTCCGTCATATAGGAGTTGATGGTTGTGCTATCCAGATTCCTGCCTCGCGGGAGCGAAATCAGGTCAAACATTCTTTCAATCATCTGACGATGAATATTTTCAAGTACGGCATCTTTATAGTCGAGGTGGAATGTGCAGTTGTTTGGGATTGGTGCTCCATTCTCTTTCGTAAAGGCGTCTTCCAAGGCTTTGGCATCAAAGCCGATCGCATATCCGCGCCCGTTGTCTGCATACGCCCTCCATTGCCCAAGATCATTACCGTCAGTGCTGAACGAGCAGACGAAGTAATGGGCTGAACCTCGCATGCCGTTTTGGTGGAAGGCTGAAAAATTCTTGGCGAACACTCGGCTTTCTGGTGGGCCTTGCTCTGACTTGCAGTTCAAAATGTTGACTGCATGGGAAAAGCCATGACTCAACTCGGAAGGGTCGTTGAGATTGAAGATGTCAGTCAGCCAAAGTTGACCAGTCTCCAATATGCCTCTTAAGCCAGCATCATTTGTGTAGTGGTAGATGAGCTTTGGCGGCTCTCGCGATTCCATGCTTTCTAGGAATGACGAGACTATAGCCTTGGCTTCGGCGTCAAACTTGGTTAGGCCATCCCGCATGTCTTGCGGTAAGTGATACAAAGGGTGCGGTCCAGAATATTCATTTGACATGGCAAGCCCCTTTTGTTGCTGAACCTACACTAGCTTCTTCAACTATCAAAAGCTTCGAAATATTCTGAGTAACCATGTTTGAGTTCATTTTACGCGTTGTTGCCACACCGCTGGATTGCGCGCGCTGTGAAACACAGCCAGCACGACGATGTGCTGATTTCGTTCGCGGAAGTAGATGCAGTAGGGGAATCGCTTGGCGACGGCTTTGCGCACATCGCGGTACAGCATAGGGAATTGTTCTGGTGTGGTGGCGATGCGCTGAATCAGAAGCTGGATTTCGGTCATGAACTCGCCTCCGAGTCCGGGGCGTTCCTTCTCATACCAGTCGCCCGCTTCGTCAAACTCGGTTCGAGCTTGCTTGCGGAAGATGACAGGGCGCATTATCGCTGCCAGCGGGTTTGAGCTTCAGCTTTGATTGTTTCCCATGAGATGGTGTCGTCAGGATTTGCATCATCTTCGGCGAGACGACGATCCAGCTCAGCCTTTTCCGCTGTGCTGGGGGGGAGCAGACCCGCTTCGATGGCGACTGAATCCCAGATGTCTTTCACGAGATCGATGCGATCTTCGATGCTCATGTTGTCGATGCCTAATGCGTGCAGTGCTTGACCCATGATGGCCTCCTTTGCTGTCTATGCTACACCAGCTTCTTCAACTGATAAATCCTCTCCAGCGCTTCCTTCGGACTCATCTCATCCGGCTGAAGGTCGCGTAACGCCGACAACAGCGGATGTTCTTCCGGCTCCGGCGCTTCCGGCGCGGCGGTGAATAAATCTCCCTGCGGGTTCTGCGCTGCACTGTTCTGTTCCAGTCGCACCAGTTGTTTCTTGGCGTTGCGGATGACGCTGTTCGGCACGCCCGCGAGGGCGGCGACCTGCAGGCCGTAGCTCTGGCTGGCGGCGCCTTCGTTGACGCTGTGCAGGAAGACGATGCTGTGCTGGTGTTCGATGGCGGCGAGGTGGACGTTGGCGAGTTGCTTGAATTCTTCGGCGAGCCGCGTGAGTTCGAAATAGTGGGTGGCGAACAGGGTGTAGCTGCGGTTGAGTTCCAGCAGGTGGCGCGCGATGGCGTAGGCGAGGGCGAGGCCGTCGAAGGTGCTGGTGCCGCGCCCGATCTCGTCCACCAGCACTAGGCTCTTGTCGGTGGCGTTGTGCAGGATGTTGGCGGCCTCGGTCATCTCCACCATGAAGGTGGAGCGTCCGCTGGCGAGGTCGTCCGATGCGCCGATGCGCGTAAAGATCTGGTCGATCTCGCCCAGCACCGCTTCCTGCGCGGGCACGAAGCAGCCGACATGCGCGAGCAGCGCGATGATGGCGACCTGGCGCATGTAGGTGGATTTACCGCCCATGTTGGGGCCGGTGATCAGCAGCATGCGGCGCGCGTCGTTGAGCGTGGCGTCGTTGGGGGTGAACTGTTCGACTTGCGCCTCGACTACCGGGTGGCGGCCTTGCTTGATGCTCACCTGCGCGTCGTCGCTGAATTGCGGCGCGCAGAAGTTGAGCGTGGCGGCGCGTTCGGCGAAGGTGGCGAGCACGTCCAGCTCGGCGATGGCGGCGGCGATGCCTTGCAGTTGCGGGATGTGCGGGGCGAGCTGGTCCAGCAGTTGCTCGTAGAGGAATTTCTCGCGCGCCAGTGCGCGGTCGTTGGCGGAGAGCGCCTTGTCCTCGAAGGCTTTCAGTTCCGGCGTGATGTAGCGCTCGACGTTCTTCAGCGTCTGGCGGCGGCGGTAGTCGTCCGGCACTTTGCTCGCATTGGCGAAGCTGACTTCGATGTAGAAGCCGTGCACGCGGTTGTATTCGACCTTGAGTTTGTCGATGCCGGTGCGGGCGCGTTCGCGCAGTTCCAGCTCCATCAGGAAATCGCCGCAGTTGGTTTGTATGCCGCGTAGTTCGTCCAACTCATAATCAAAACCATCGGCGATCACGCCGCCTTCTCTTAAGACGGAAGAGGGTTCCTCTTTCAGCATCTTTTGCAGGAGTTCGACCAGTGCGGGGTCAGCTTGCAGGGCTTCGGCCAAGACTTGCAGCAGGTTTGACGTTTCTACCCTCTCCCCAGCCCTCTCCCTTAAAGGGCGAGGGGGCAGAGTGGCGTGCAGTTGCGGCAGGGTGAGCAATGTGTCGCGCAGGCCGGAGAGGTCGCGAGGCCTTGCGCTGCGCAACGCGATGCGGGCGGTGATGCGTTCCACGTCTACGCTAGGCTTGAGCTTTTCATGCACACTGCGGAACAACTCCCTCTCCCCTTGCGGGAGAGGGCTGGGGAGAGGGGGCTCTGTGAGTTGTTCAACAGCTTCAAGTCTGGCTTGCAGCACGTCACGGTTGCGCAGCGGATGGTGCAGCCAATGCGCCAGCAAGCGGCTGCCCATGTTGGTGGCGCAGGTGTCGAGCAGCGAGAGCAGGGTGGGCGCGGGTTCACCGCGCAGGGTCTGGGTGATCTCCAGGTTACGGCGGGTGGCGGCATCCATGCGCACGTATTCGTCGGCGTGGTAGACCTGCGCGCTGCGGATGTGGGCGATGCTCTGGCCCTGGGTGAGTTTGGCGTAGCCGAGCAGGGCGCCGGCGGCACTCAGGCCATGTGTGAATTCCTCGCAGCCGAAGCCGGCGAGGTCGCGGGTGCCGAACTGCTGGCACAGCGCGCGGTGCGCGGTATCGCGGTCGAAGTGCCAGTCGGGCAGGGATTTGTTGGCGGCGTTCTTGAATTGCGGTGCGGTGGTGCTTTCGGCGAACAAAATCTCCGAGGGCTGCAGCCGTTCTAGTTCGGCGGGCAGTTGTTTGGCGGAGACTTCGGCTAGGGTGAATTGGCCCGAGGCTAGATTCAACCAAGCTAAACCAACTTCAACCCCTCCCGGCCTCCCCTTGTCAGGGGAGGAGAAAGACAAAGCGAGCAGCAGGTTGTCGCGCTTCTCTTCCAGCAGGGCGGAGTCGGTGACGGTGCCGGGGGTGACGATGCGCACGACCTTGCGTTCGACCGGGCCTTTGCTGGTGGCGGGGTCGCCGATCTGCTCGCATATCGCCACGGATTCGCCCATCTTCACCAGCCTTGCGAGGTATTGCTCCACGGCGTGGTAGGGCACGCCCGCCATCTTGATCGGTTGGCCGTTGGAGGCGCCGCGCTGGGTGAGGGTGATGTCGAGCAGTTTGGCGACGCGCACGGCGTCGTCATGGAACAGTTCATAGAAATCGCCCATGCGGTAGAACAGCAGCTTGTCCTGATGGTCGGCCTTGAGCCGCAGGTACTGCTGCATCATGGGGGTGTGCTTTTGGAGGGCGTCGTTCATGCTTTACTCGTGCACCACATAACGGCCGGAGAACTTTACCGCATCGTGCCCATCGCGTTTGATGGCGACTTCGAGCGACAGCCTCGCACGGCCGTGTTTGGTCAGCATCGCCATGAAGCGTTGCAGTGCGGTGTCATCCACTTCGCATTCGGCTTCCATGTCCTGCGCGACGGGCAGCAGGTATTCGATGTCAGCTTCCTGGATGACGATGTGGCGGTGCAGCCCGGCCTCTTCGAGCTTGAGTTGCAGCAATCCCCAGCCGCACAGCACGGCCAGCGAATACAGGCTGCCGCCGAAGGCGGTGCATTTGTGGTTGAGGTTGGGGGTGAGCGGGGCGGCGAGGCGAAGTTGCCTGCCGTCATAGGCGGCGACGGTGATGCCCATCTCGCGCGTGAGCGGGATATCGCTGTGCAGGGTCTGTTGCAGTCGGGCGGCGGAGTCTTTCATCGGTATTGCGGTGTTGCCGTGGGGCGGTGTCTCGAATTGGCGGAGTATACTTTCTCCGGGGCGGGCTTACACGCGCGGAGTGAGGACAGATGAAACGAACCATCATCTTTACCGATCTGGATGGGACGCTGCTCGATGCGACGGGCTATTCCCATGCCCATGCAGCGCAGGCGCTGGCGCTCATACGCGAGCGCGGCATCCCGCTCATCCTCTGTTCCAGCAAGACACGCGCCGAGATCGAGCTGTTGCGCACCGAGCTGGACAATATCCATCCTTTCATCAGCGAGAACGGCGGCGGCATCTTTGTCCCGCGCGGCTATTTCTCCGCGCCGTTCGAGGCCGCAGACTGCGGCGACTACCGCCTGATCACCCTGGGCACACCCTATGCCGAGATACGCCGCCGCTTCGCCCTGCTGCGCGAGACGCTGCGGGTAGCGGTGCGCGGCTTTGGCGACATGACGGCGGACGAAGTGGCGGCGCTGACCGGGCTTGCCCCTGCAGCGGCGCAGCGCGCGCAGCAGCGCGATTTCGACGAGCCCTTCGTGTTCGAGGGCGAGCCCGACCAACGCTTCCTGCGCGCCATCGAGGAATCCGGCCTGAGCTGGACCGAGGGGCGCATCTTCCACATCATGGGCAAGCACGACAAGGGGCGGGCGGTGAGCCTGCTCAAGGCGCTGTACGAGAAACAGGGCGGTGCCGTCGAGACCATCGGCCTGGGCGACAGCCTCAACGACCTGCCGCTGTTGCGTTCGGTCGATGTGCCGGTGCTGGTGATGCACGACGACGGCAGCCACGATGCGCGCATCGCCATCGCAGGCATGGTGAAGACCCGCCTGCCCGGCCCGGCAGGGTGGAACGAGAGCATGCTGCGGCTGCTGGCCTCGCGCGGCGCCGGGGTGCCGGGCGAGTTGTTCGAGGCGGCGCTGGAGGCGGTCGATCCCTATCGCGCGGTGCTGGCCGCATTGCGTATCGAAGGCGACACACTGCATGTCGGCGGCGAACGCTACGATCTCGGCGCGTTCGAACGCATCCTCGTGGTCGGCGGCGGCAAGGCCACGGCGCGCATGGCACAGGCGGTGGAAACGCTGCTGGACGCGCGTGTTGCGGGCGGGCTGGTCGTGGTGAAGACCGGGCACACCGCCGCGCTGAAGTTCATCGAGCAGGCGGAAGCCGCGCACCCGGTGCCTGATGCGGCGGGCGAGGCGGGTGCGCGGCGCATCCTCGACCTGGTGCATGGCGCCGACGCGAAGACGCTGGTGCTGTGCCTGCTGTCGGGCGGCGCATCCGCGCTGCTGGTCGCGCCCGCAGAAGGTGTGACCTTGCAGGACAAGCAAAAGGCGACGGCGCTGCTGCTGCGCGCGGGCGCTTCCATCGGCGAGTTGAACGCGGTGCGCAAACATCTTTCCGCGCTTAAGGGCGGCAGGTTGGCGCAGGCGGCTTATCCGGCGACCATGCTCACGCTGCTGCTGTCCGATGTCATCGGCGACCGCCTCGACGTGATCGCCTCCGGCCCGACCGCGCCGGACGTCTCGACCTACGCCGATGCGCTGGCGGTGATAACGCAATACGGGCTGCGCGAGCGCATGCCGCCGCCGGTGATCGCCCATCTGGAGCAAGGTGCGGCCGGGCGGCTCGACGAGACAGCGAAGGCGGGCGACGCTTGCTTCGGGCATACGCGCAACGTGATCGTCGGCGCGCTCGGCCTGGCGCTGGCGGCGGCGCAGCGGAAAGCCGCGCAACTGGGCATCGCGGCAGACATAGTGCAGGATGACTTGCAGGGCGACGCGCGCGACGCGGCGCATCGGCTGGCGCAACAGGCGCGCGCGACGCTGGCGGCGATGCGGCCGGGCGAGCGCCGCTGCCTGCTCTGGGGCGGCGAGACCACGGTGGTGGTGCGCGGGAGCGGGCTGGGCGGGCGCAACCAGGAACTCGCGCTGGCGTTCGCGCTGGAGATCGCGGGGCTGGAGGGTATGACGCTGCTGTCGGCCGGCACCGACGGCAACGACGGACCGACCGATGCGGCCGGCGCGCTGGTGGACGGGCGCACCGTTGAGCGCGCTCGCGCGCTGGGCATGGACCCGCAACACTATCTGGACGACAATGATTCGTATCATTTCTTCCGCCGCTGCGATGTCGCCACGCGAGGGCATAGCCATTTCATCACCGGCCCTACCAGCACCAACGTGATGGATATTCAGTTGCTGTTGCTGGAAAAGTCGGATGCAACCGCGCCGCTATCGTGATAAGGTGAACACGGATTTGCTACGTTACTGATTCGTTCATAAGGTGTGTGCCGGGCTGCACCCGACCCACATTCAATCCGGGTTGATTCGACATTCTGCGAGGTGATCAGGACGATGGACGCCGTCACACTCAGAGCTGATATCCATCAGCAGATCGAACAACTGGGGCATGCCGATATCGTCGTGGGCATCCCCAGCTTCAACAGCGCGCACACCATTGCCCACGTGGTGCGTGCGGTGCAGGCCGGTCTGGCCAAATATTTCCCCGATCAGAAAGCGGTCATCGTCAACTCCGACGGCGGTTCCGGCGATGGCACCATGGCGGTCGTGCAGGACACTTCGATCGCCGATTTCGACACCATACTTTTGCATCACCGCATCGAGCCGGTGTTCAAGATGGCGTTCCCCTATACCGGCATCCCCGGCAAGGGCAGCGCCTTCCGCGCCGTGTTCGAGGTGGCGCGGGCGCTGGACGCCAAAGCGTGCGTGGTGGTCGATTCCGACCTGCGCAGCATCACGCCGGAATGGATAGAGCTGCTGGTCAAGCCGGTGCTGGCCGGCGGCTTCGACTATGTCGCGCCGCTCTACCATCGTCACAAGTTCGACGGCACCATCACCAACAGCATCGTCTATCCGCTCACCCGTGCGCTTTACGGCAAGCGCGTGCGCCAGCCCATCGGCGGCGATTTCGGTTTTTCCGGCAAGCTGGCGCAGTTCTATCTGACCAAGGATGTATGGGAGACGGATGTCGCCCGCTTCGGCATCGACATCTGGATGACCACCACGGCTATCGCCAATGGCTTCAAGGTGGCGCAATCCTTCCTCGGCGCCAAGATCCACGATGCCAAGGACCCCGGCGCCGACCTGAGCAACATGCTCTATCAGGTGGTCAGCGCCACTTTCCGTCTCATGGAGGATTACGCCGAGGTGTGGAAGCCGGTGCGCGATTCCGAACCGGTGCCGACCTTCGGCTTCGAGTACTCGGTCGGGCTGGAACATGTGAACGTGAATACCGAGCGCATGCTCAGGCTGTTCCGCGAGGGTGTGTTGAACCTGCACGACATCTGGATCGGCATCCTCGGCGCGGGCGACCTCAAGGAAGTGGAGCAACTGGCCACCCAGGACGATGCCGCGTTCCATTTCCCGCCGGGGTTGTGGTCGCGCATCGTCTACGACTATGCCCTCGCTTATCACCGCAAGCTGTTGCCGGCGGAGCACCTGCTCAAATCGCTGCTGCCGCTGTATATCGGCAAGACCGCCTCCTTCGTGCTGCAGGCCGGGCCGATGACCGCACACGAGGCGGAGGCGGAGATCGAAAAGCTGTGCCTGGAGTTCGAGAGCGGCAAGGAGTACCTTCTGACCCGCTGGAAATAAACCTGAAAGGAGGATGCGATCATGATGGAATTTCTGGAAATGATGTTCGAGCCGCTGCAGGAGGTGTTCGCCAAGTTCAATGCCTTCTTGCCGAATCTGCTGGCCATGCTGGTGATCCTTGCGGTCGGCATCGTGTTCGCACGGATGCTGCGCAAGTTGCTGCTGAAGTTCCTGACGACGGTGGGTTTCGACAGTTGGTCGGATCGCATGGGATTCACCACCCTGCTGCGCAAGGGCGACCTGTGGATGAAGCCGGCCGCAGTGCTGGCGAGTCTCGTGTTCTGGTTGTTGATCATCCTTACCCTGATGGTCGGCCTGAGTGCGCTGGATGTCGACGCCATCGACGAACTGGTCGGGCAATTCTTCAATTATCTGCCGCGCATGTTCTCGGCCGCGGTGATCCTGCTGCTCGGCTACGTGGTGGCCAGCTTCATCAGCCGGGCGGTGCTGATCACGGCGGCGAACGGCGGCCACCACTACGCCAAACTGTTCGCCGAGGCGGTGCGCGCGCTGCTGATGCTGATGATCCTGGCCATGGTCATGGAGCAGTTGCAGATCGCCACCAATATCGTGCTCGCCGCGTTTTCCATCCTGTTCGGCGGCATCGTGATCGCGCTCGCCATCGCGTTCGGCGTGGGCGGCATCGGCACCGCGCGGCGGATCATCGAGAAGGAATTCGCCGACGACAGCCCGGACAAGGAGCCGGATGACATTGAACATCTTTGACGGGAGGCTGACATGAGCGACTTCTACCAGACCGGTATCATCACCACGCTGCACCAGCTCGGCAAGCCCTCGCTGGAGCGCCTTGAATCCGAACTGCTCGGGTTTTCGAAGACACGCCCGATCGCGCTGGTGCTGCCGGCGCTGTATTCGGAATTCGAGGGGCCCGCGATGCCCGGCATCGTGCAGGAGTTGAGCAAGGTCAAATACCTGAGCGAGGTCGTGCTCGCGCTCGACCAGGCGTCGGAGGACGACTTCAAACGCGTGCGCGAATTCATGGCGCCGATCCAGGCCGACGTGAAGATCATCCACAACAAGGGCAAGCGCATCGGCGAGGTGTACGAGACGCTCAAGCGCAACGGGCTGGATGCAGGGCCGCAGGGCAAGGGGCGCTCGGCCTGGATGGCCTACGGCTACGTGCTGGCACGCGGCAAGTCGGACGTGATCGCGCTGCACGATTGCGACATCGTCACCTACAGCCGCGAGCTGCTGGCGCGGCTGTGCTATCCCATCGCCAACCCCAACCTGAATTACGCGTTCTGCAAGGGCTACTACAGCCGCGTGACCAGCAAGATGAACGGGCGCGTGACACGACTGCTGGTGACGCCGCTGGTGCGCTCACTGCAGCAACTGACCGGGCAGCACGGCTTCCTCGATTTCCTCGACAGCTTCCGCTATTCGCTGGCCGGCGAGTTCAGCATGAGCGCGGACATGGCGCGCATCAACCGCATCCCGTCCGACTGGGGGCTGGAGGTCGGCTCGCTGGCCGAGGTGTACCGCAATTATTCGCCGCGGCGGGTTTGCCAGGTGGATATCGCCACGACCTACGAACACAAGCACCAGCAGCTTTCCGCCGACGATGCGGAGAAAGGCCTGATGAAGATGGCGGTGGATATCTGCAAGTCCATCTTCCGCACGCTGGCTTCGGACGGCGCCGTGTTCTCGGAAGGACTGTTCCGTTCGCTGATCGTGACCTACCTGCGCCAGGCCGAGGACACGCTGATGAAATACGAGGCGGATGCGATGATCAACGGGCTGGCGTTCGACCGCCACGAGGAAGCCAAGGCGGTGGAGGCGTTCACCCGCGCCATCGCCATGGCCGCGCAGATGTTCGTCGAGAATCCCATGGGCAATCCGCTGATCCCGAACTGGAACCGCGTGACCGCCGCCATCCCGGATATCTTCGAGATGCTCAGGCTGGCGGTGGAGGAGGACAACAAATAGCAGCTAGCTGATCTTCACCACGATGTCGTGCAGTGTGTTGGCGCACTGCGCCATGTGGTGGGCGGCGTTGGTCAGGTGGCGGTAGATCTCGCGGCGCTTGAACATGCTGACGTAGTCGTTTCCCTCGAACAGGGTGGAGAGCGCGATACGGTACTGTTTCTCGGCGCGGCGTTCGGCCTTGCGCGCGGCGTCGGCGTCCGCGGCGGCGGCAGCCGGAGTGTCGGCCAGTTTGGCAAAACCCTTGCTCAGCGCTTCCACGCCATCCTTGATGCAGTGCGAGATGTCGCGCATGAAGGGGTCGGGTTTGACGCCGAGAACATCCATTTCGTGCACGGTGGTCTTGCAGTACATCACGATCTCGTCCAGCGTCATGATGGCGCGGTAGATGTCCTCGCGGTCGATGGGCGTGGAGAACGCATCGTTGAGTTCGTGCAGGTTGCGCGCCTTGATCAGGTCGGCCTCGTGCACGTCGAGCTTGAGCGCATCGGCCACTTCGGGGCCGTCGTGTTCCATGTATTCGACCAGTAGGTCGACGGTGTGCGCGACCTTGAGGTTCTGCTCGGAGAGCATGTGGAAAAAATCCGGCACCTTGGGGAATACGCGGTCCAGGATGCGGGCAAGCAGGGTCTGGGATGCTTTGAGCGCGGCATTCATGGCATGACCTCTAGACGAAGACGTTGACGAGAAGATAGCAGCAAATCGACATCAGCGCCGCGCCGGGGATGGTGATGACCCAGGTGGCGACGATCTCGAAGGCCTTGCTCCAGCGCACGGCTTTCGGCCGCTCGGAGGCACCGATGCCCATGATGGAGGAGGCGACCACATGGGTGGTGGAGACGGGGGCGCCGAACAGCGACGAGCTGAAGATCACACCGGCGGCGGTCATCTGCGAATCGAGCGCGTGCAGGGGACGGATCTTGTAGATGGCGAATCCCAGCGTGCGGACGATCTGCCAGCCGCCGGAGAGGATGCCCAGCGTGATGGCGCAAGAGCAGACCAGCATCACCCAGAACGGCACCTCGAAGGTGGGAATGAAGCCGCCGAGCACCAGCACCAGCGTCAATATGCCCATGCTCTTCTGCGCGTCGTTGGCGCCGTGCGAGAACGCCAGCCCGGCCGAGGTGACGTACTGCAGATGTCGCAGGTCGCGGTTGATCGAGGGCCGGGAGCCGCGCAGCAGCGCCAGCATGACGCGGTGCAGCACATAGCCGACCCAGAAGCCGATGATGGGCGAGAGGATGAGCGCGGCGATCACCTTGGCCACGCCGTTGAGTTCGCCGTGCAGCAGGTCGCCGAAGCCCCAGGCCACATGGTCGTTGCCGGCGGCGACCATCACCACGCCGGCCAGCCCGCCGACCAGTGCATGCGACGACGACGACGGGATGCCGAACCACCAGGTGAGCAGGTTCCAGGCGATGGCGCCGGAAAGGCCGCACAGCACGATGATGAGCGCGAGCGTGCGGTCGAGGTCGTCCAGCGTGATGAACTTGCCGATGGTGTTTGCCACGGCGGTGCCGCCCAGCAGCGGGCCGAGGAACTCAAAGAAGGCCACCAGCAACACCGCCTGCACCGGCGTCATCGCGCGCGAGGCGATGACGGTGGCGATGATGTTGGCCGCGTCATGGAAACCGTTGGTGTACTCGAAGATCAGCACGATGGCGATGGTCGCGATCGCGAGGATGAGCAGGGTGTCCATGGATTGTGTCAGCCTATGCGCATTGATTCAGCCACGGATGAGGGCAACTTATTGTCGCCGTACTGCGCCTTCCCCCTTGCAGGGGGAAGGTTGGGATGGGGGTAGAAGCGGCTGAGCGCACAGTCTCTACCCCCTCCCTGGCCCTCCCCCTGCAAGGGGGAGGGAATCGCCGTCCAATTGTGGCTGGTTCATCAGCTTTTCAGTCCCGGCGTCAGGTGCGGTGCGATGACCTGCAGCATCTGTTCATGGATGAACGGGTTGCCCGCGCACAGGTTGCCGCTGGCGAGGTAGTTCTGGTTGCCTGCGAGGTCGGTGACGATGCCGCCCGCCTCGGAGACCAGCAATGCGCCGGCGGCGATGTCCCAGGGCTTGAGCGCGGTCTCGAAGAAGCAGTCGAAGCGTCCGGCGGCGGTCCAGGCCAGGTCCAGCGAGGCGGCGCCGGGGCGGCGCAGGCCGGCGGTCTTCTCCATCACGTCGGTGAAGATCGCCATGTAGGCGTCCTTGTGTTCGAAGCGGGTGTAGGGAAAACCGGTGCCGATGAGGCTGTCGGCCAGTTCCTTGCGCTTGCTCACGCGCAGGCGCTTGTCGTTGAGGAATGCGCCGCGGCCGCGCGTGGCGGTGAACAGGTCGTTGCGGGTCGGGTCGTAGATCACGGCCTGGGTCAGCACGCCGTTGTGCTGCAGGCCGATGGAGACGGCGTACTGCGGCACACCGTGCAGGAAGTTGGTGGTGCCGTCGAGCGGGTCGATGATCCAGACATACTCCGACTCGCCTTGGGCGCCGCCCTCTTCTGCTAGAATCGCATGGCTGGGATAGGCTGCCAGCAAGGCTTCGACGATGATGCGCTCGGCGGCGCGGTCCACTTCGCTGACGTAATCCGCATGGGATTTTTTGGTCACGGTGAGGTGATCGAGGTTGTCGGCGGCACGGTAGATCATCTTGCCGGCGCGAATGGCGGCCTTCACCGCGATGTTGAGCATGGGGTGCATATCAGTACGACCTTTTTAATGAGCTGGGGAAATCCGGCGCGCATTTTACCATTACAGTCGTTAGTCGCTAGACGTTAGTCGTTAGTTAAACCAAAACCCGCGTAGCGGACAACGCCAACTAGCGACTAACGACTAATGACTAACGACTAAAAGACTGCTCCGCTATGTTCGACAATATTCGTGTCGTTTTGAGCCACACCACCCATCCGGGCAACATCGGCGCGGCGGCGCGCGCGATGAAGACCATGGGGTTGCGCCATCTGTACCTCATCAGTCCGCGTCATTTTCCCGACCCGCAGGCGACAGCGATGGCCGCCGGGGCGGACGATATCCTCGGCAGCGCCGTGGTGTGCGCCTCCATCGACGAAGCGCTGCAGGGTGTGGCCTTCACCGTGGCGATGACGGCACGTCTGCGCGACATCTCCATCCAGGTGCGGACGCCGCGCGAGGCGATGCCGCAGGTGGTGCAGGAAGCCGCATCGCATCCGGTCGCGCTGCTGTTCGGCACCGAGATGTCGGGGCTGACCAACGAGGAGATGGGGCGTGCCCAGCTTGGCGTGAACATCCCTGCGAACCCCGAGTTCTCCTCGCTCAACATCGCTGCAGCGGTGCAGGTGACGGCTTACGAACTGGTCGTGGCGGCGCAAAGCTACCAGCCGCAGGTGCGGGACATCGTTCCGGTCCCGCATGAACGCATGGAAGGCCTGTATGCACATCTGGAAAAGACGCTGTTCGAGATCGGTTTCTTCACCACCCAGAACCCGGCGCGGCTGATGCAGCGCCTGCGCCGCCTGTTCGCGCGGGCGCGGCCAGAGGAGGAGGAGATCAACATCTTGCGGGGTATCCTGACCGTCGCAACGGAGTACAATGCGCGGCTCAAAAAACGTTACTCGGAAGAGCATCCGGATGTTCGATAACATCAGAGAAGACATTGGCAGCGTATTCGACCGCGACCCGGCGGCCCGCACCACGTTCGAGGTGCTGACCTGCTATCCCGGCCTGCACGCGCGCATCTTCCATCGATTTTCCAACTGGTTGTGGCACGTCGAGCTGAAATGGCTGGCGCGCTTCGTCTCGCACATCGCGCGCTGGTTCACCGGCATCGAGATCCATCCGGGGGCAACCATCGGCCGGCGTTTCTTCATTGACCACGGCATGGGTGTGGTGATCGGCGAGACCGCCGAGATTGGCGACGACGTGACGCTGTATCACGGCGTGACGCTGGGCGGTACCTCGTGGAAGGAAGGCAAGCGCCATCCGACGCTGGGCAACGGCGTGGTGGTCGGCGCGGGTGCCAAGGTGCTGGGCCCCATCCATATTGGCGACGGGGCCAAGATCGGTTCCAACGCGGTGGTGGTGAAGGATGTCCCGGCAGGCGCCACGGCGGCAGGTATTCCCGCCCGCATCCTGGACGAGGAAAAGAAGAAGGCGGCCGGTTTCAATGCCTACGGCATCGGCAACGACCAGAACGATCCGGTCAACAAGGCCTTGCACGGCCTGATCGGCCACAGCGTGACGGTGGATCAGCGCATCGACTTCATTCTGGAGCAACTGGAGAAGATGGGCGTACGTGTGGAAGAGGAGCGCGCGACAGCGGACAAGTTCGATCCGAATCATTTGAACAAGATTGTTGATTAAAAGATTCAGGTATTCTATTATTCTCCCCAGTAACGACAGGTGTAAGTGTATGGCGACCCGCCATGCGGGTTGAATAATTGAATATATACGGAGGAAATTACAATGAGACTCACTACCAAGGGCAGGTTTGCAGTAACGGCGATGGTTGATCTGGCGATACGCGGCGGCAAAGGCCCCGTGACGCTGGCAGGCATCAGCGAGCGTCAGAAAATATCGTTGTCCTATCTGGAGCAACTGTTCGGCAAGCTGCGCCGCAACAATGTTGTCGCCAGCGTGCGCGGTCCGGGCGGCGGTTATTGCCTGGCGCGTCCGGCCAGCAAGATATCCATCGTCGACATCATCGTCGCCGTGGACGAGCCGCTGGATGTCACCAACTGCGAAGCCAGGGGCGATTGTCAGGAAGGCAAGCCCTGCATGACGCATGATCTGTGGTTCGGCCTGAACGAGGCGATTCACGAGTATCTGGGCAAGGTCAATCTGCAGCAACTGGTGGACGGACAGTTCAAGGCGGAAACGGGCGGCTCCAACTCCGTGGTCATGAAGGATGTAAGCAAGTCTTCCCAGCCGGCCACGGCCTGATACGCGAGGTTTTTTTCATGTCTTTGCATCTCCCCATCTATCTCGACTATTCGGCAACCACGCCGGTCGATCCGCGCGTGGCCGAAGTGATGATCCCCTACCTGACCGAGAAGTTTGGCAATCCGGCCTCGCGCTCGCATTCCTTTGGCTGGGTGGCGGATGAGGCGGTGGAAAATGCGCGTGCGCAGGTGGCTGCGCTGGTAAACGCCGATCCGAAAGAGATCGTGTGGACCTCCGGCGCGACCGAGTCCAACAACCTTGCGCTCAAAGGCGCGGCGCATTTCTACGCCGACAAGGGCAAGCACATCATCACTGTGCAAACCGAGCACAAGGCGGTGCTGGATACCGTGCGCGAACTGGAGCGGCAGGGATTTGCGGCGACCTTCCTTGATCCGGAACCGGACGGCCTGATCGATCTGGAGAAACTCAAAGCGGCGTTGCGTCCCGATACCACCATCGTTTCGGTGATGCTGGTGAACAACGAGATCGGCGTGATCCAGGACATCGCCGCCATCGGCGAGATCTGCCGTGCCAAGGGCATCCTGTTCCATGTTGATGCGGCGCAGGCGACCGGCAAGGTCGCCATCGACCTGCAGAAGCTCAAGGTCGACCTGATGAGTTTCTCCGCGCACAAGACCTACGGCCCCAAAGGCATTGGCGCGCTGTACGTGCGGCGCAAACCGCGCGTACGCCTGGAAGCGCAGATGCACGGCGGTGGCCACGAGCGCGGCTTCCGTTCCGGCACGCTGGCCACGCACCAGATCGTCGGCATGGGCGAAGCCTTTCGTATCGCCAAAGAAGAGATGGCGAGCGAGAACGAGCGCATCCGCATGCTGCGCGATCGCCTGTGGCAAGGTCTCTCCAACATGGAAGAGGTTTACCTCAACGGCGACATGGACAGCCGAGTGCCGCACAATCTCAACGTGAGCTTCAACTTCGTCGAGGGCGAATCGCTGATCATGGCGGTGAAGGACATCGCCGTCTCCAGCGGCTCGGCCTGCACCTCGGCCAGCCTGGAACCTTCCTATGTGCTGCGCGCGCTCGGGCGCAACGACGAACTGGCGCACAGCTCGATCCGTTTCACCATCGGGCGTTTCACCACAGTGGAAGAGGTGGATTACACCGTGAAACTGTTGCACGACAAGATTGCCAAACTGCGTGAACTCTCCCCGTTGTGGGAGATGTACAAGGATGGGGTGGATCTGAACTCCATCGAGTGGGCTGCACATTAGAAAGGCAGTCGTTAGACGTTAGTTGATAGTCGTTAGTTGGCGTTGTCCGCTACGCGGGTTATTAACTAGCGACTAATGTCTAACGACTAGCAGCGACTGAAAGGAGCGAACTATTATGGCTTACAGCGAAAAAGTACTGGATCACTACGAGAATCCGCGCAATGTCGGTTCCCTTGATAAAGACGACGCACTCGTCGGCACCGGCATGGTCGGCGCACCGGCCTGTGGCGACGTGATGAAGTTGCAGATCAAGGTTGGCAAGGACGGCATCATCGAGGATGCGAAGTTCAAGACCTACGGTTGCGGTTCCGCCATTGCGTCGAGTTCGCTGGTGACCGAATGGGTGAAGGGCAAGACGGTGGATCAGGCGCTGGCGATCAAGAACACGCAGATCGCGGAGGAACTGGCGCTGCCGCCGGTGAAGATTCATTGCTCCATTCTGGCGGAAGACGCCATCAAGGCGGCAGTGGCGGATTACAAGGCCAAGAGCGGCGGGATGGTCGAGGCTGCGGCCTGCAGTGGCAACAAGTAGGAGAGAGAGATGGCGATCACGTTGACGGAAAACGCGGCTAAGCATGTGCAGAATTTCCTGACCAAACGCGGCAAAGGCGTGGGTCTGCGTCTCGGTGTGCGCACCAGCGGCTGCTCCGGCATGGCCTACAAACTGGAGTTCGCCGATGCGGTGGATTCCGAGGACTTGCAGTTCGAAAGCCACGGCGTCACCGTGCTGGTCGATCAGCACAGCCTGCCGTACATCGACGGCATGGAGTTGGACTACACCCGCGAGGGCTTGAACGAAGGTTTCAAGTTCAACAATCCGAATGTGAAGGATTCCTGCGGTTGCGGCGAGAGCTTCAAGGTTTGAAAATCCTGTTGGCCACGGATGAAGACGGATACATGCGGATAAATCATCCGTGGACATCCGTGTTCGTCCGTGGCTGAATAATTTCAAGGGATGAAGAATCACATGATGCCCGCAAATTTTCAGCAGGATTTCTTTTCCCTCTTCAATCTTCCCCGTCGTTTCCAGATCGATGGCATCGCGCTCGAACAGGCTTACCGCGACCTGCAAGCGCAGGTGCACCCCGACAAGTTCGCCCATCTTCCCGAAGCGGATCGCCGTCTTTCCATGCAATGGACGACGCGGGTGAACGAGGCTTTCCAGACGCTGCGCAGCCCGCTCAATCGCGCGCGCTATCTGCTGACCCTGCACGGCGTCGATACGCAGGAAGAGAGCAACACTTCGATGCCGGTCGAGTTCCTGATGCAGCAGATGGAATGGCGCGAGGCGCTGGAAGAGGCGCTGCAGGCGAAGGATATGGGCGCGCTGGAAACGCTGGAGCAGCGCATGCAGCACGAGACGCGAAATTTGCAGCAGCAACTCGCCGCCGACCTCGACGACACGCTCGATTTCGCGGCTGCTTCCGGTATAGTTCGCAAGCTCAAATTCCTTGAAAAACTGGCGGAAGAAATTCACGCCGCTTATGATGAGATAGACAACTAAAGCCCGTAGCCAGTAGCTTGTAGCCGGTAGCCACCCCGGACTGCTACAAGCAACTGGCTACAAGCTACAAGCTCAATATGGCATTACTCCAGATCTCCGAACCCGGCCTCAGCGCCGCACCGCACCAGCACCGCCTGGCAGTCGGCATCGACCTCGGCACCACCAATTCCCTCGTGGCGACGGTACGCAATGGTGTCAGCACCGTGCTGAACGACATCCATGGCGCTGCGTTGCTGCCTTCGGTGGTGCACTACGCGGCCGATGGCAGCGTGCAGGTAGGCGAGGAGGCGCAGGCCGTGCAGAGCCAGGATCCGCATAACACCATCGTTTCGGTGAAGCGCTTTATGGGGCGCGGACTCAAGGATGTGGGCGAGATCAGCAACCTGCCATATCGTCTGGTCGATGCGCCGGGCATGCTGCAACTGCGCACTGTTGCCGGCGTGAAGAGCCCGGTCGAAGTCTCGGCCGAGATACTCAAGGTGTTGCGCGAGCGCGCCGAACTTTCCCTGGGAGGCGAACTGGTCGGAGCGGTCATCACGGTGCCGGCCTATTTCGACGACGCCCAGCGCCAGGCGACCAAGGACGCGGCAAGGCTGGCGGGACTGAACGTGTTGCGCCTGCTCAACGAGCCCACGGCCGCCGCCATCGCTTACGGCCTGGATAACGCGTCCGAAGGTGTGTATGCGGTATACGACCTCGGCGGCGGCACTTTCGACGTTTCCATCCTCAAACTTTCCAGGGGTGTATTCGAGGTTCTTTCCACCAACGGCGACTCGGCGCTGGGTGGCGACGATTTCGACCATCGTGTCTATTGCTGGTTGCTGGAGAAGAACAAACTTTCCGCGCTGTCAGCGCAGGACACGCGCACTTTGCTGACCCACGCGCGCGCGGGCAAGGAGCAACTGAGCGAACACAGCGAGACCAAGATCACGGCCGTGTTGTCCGGCGGCGAACTGATCGACAACGTGCTGACCCGCGCCGAATTTCACGAGATGTCCCAGAATCTGGTGCATCGCACCTTGCAGGCGTTGCGCCGCGCACTGCGCGATGCCCGGCTGACGGCGCAGGACATCAAGGGCGTGGTGATGGTGGGCGGCGCGACGCGCATGCCGCATATCCAGCAGGCGATCGGCGACTTCTTCGGACAGACTCCGCTGACCAACCTCGATCCGGACAAGGTGGTGGCGCTGGGCGCGGCCATCCAGGCCAACGTGCTGGCGGGCAACCGCAGCAGCGACGACTGGCTGCTGCTCGATGTCATTCCGCTGTCGCTTGGTATCGAGACCATGGGCGGCCTGGTGGAGAAGATCATCCCGCGCAACAGCACCATCCCCAGCGCGCGTGCACAGGAATTCACCACCTACAAGGACGGCCAGACCGCGATGAGCATCCATGTGCTGCAGGGCGAACGCGAACTGGTGAGCGATTGCCGCTCGCTGGCCAAGTTCGAACTGCGCGGCATCCCGCCCATGGTGGCGGGTTCGGCGCGCATTCGCGTCACTTTCCAGGTGGATGCGGACGGTCTGCTCAGCGTGACCGCGCGCGAAATGAGCAAAGGTGTCGAATCCCACATCACGGTCAAACCTTCTTACGGATTGAGCGACGAGGAGATCACGCGCATGTTGCAGGAATCGACGCAACACGCGCGCGACGATATGGTGGCGCGTGCATTGCGCGAGCAGCAGACCGAAGCGGCGCAGTTGCTGGAGGCGGTGGACAATGCCTTGCAGCAGGACGGCGATGACCTGCTTGATGCGGCGGCGCAGGCGCGCATCCGCACCAGCATGGACGCGCTGCGCACGGTGATCGCCGGCAGCGACCATCAGGCGATCAAGCGCGCCGTCGAGGCGCTGAACCAGTCGACTACCGAGTTCGCCCAGAAGCGCATGGACAAGAGCGTGAGAAGCGCATTGGCCGGCCATAAACTGTCGGAGCTGGAATGACACAGATCATCGTACTGCCGCACGAAGAGCTGTGTCCCAAGGGGGCGCTGTTCGAAGCCGCACCCGGCACCTCCGTCTGCGACGCTTTGCTGGAGAACGGCATCGAGATCGAGCATGCCTGCGAGAAATCCTGCGCCTGCACCACCTGCCATGTCATCGTGCGCGAGGGCTTCGACAGCCTGGAAGAAGCGACCGAACTGGAGGAGGATATGCTCGACAAGGCCTGGGGACTGGAAGCCAATTCGCGCCTGAGCTGCCAGGCCATCGTCGGCGAGCAGGAACTGGTGATCGAGATTCCCAAGTACACCATTAACATGGCGAAGGAAGGGCACAGCAAATGAATGTGCCGTCATTCCCGCGCAGGCGGGAATCCAGCGGGTTTAAACAAAATGCATTATTGAATTACTGGATTCCCGCCTGCGCGGGAATGACGGATTCGGAGGACAAAAAATGAAATGGACCGACGTGCGCGACATCGCGATCGCGCTGACCGAGAAACATCCCGATATAGACCCGAAGACCGTGCGCTTCGTCGATCTGCACAACTTCGTGGTCGACCTGCCGGACTTTGACGACGATCATCATCGCGGCGGCGAAAAGGTGCTGGAAGCGATTCAGGCGGCGTGGATAGAAGAAGCGGACTGATGATTCCGGGTAATCCCGGGTAATGCTGCGGCGAGTTCGCGCGGCACTGAAACCAGCCCCCCTTTAGCAAAGGGGGGTGTGGGGGGATTTGAAAATGGTGAATTTTCACCGACTCTAAAATCCCCCTTCCGTCCCCCTTTTTCAAAGGGGGAAACTGACGGAGTAGCGCCTTGAATAAACTGCTCACCCTTTGGAATACACTGTCCCCCCGCTGGCTGAACCTGGCGGGTGCGGTTGCGGTAGCCGGATTGTTTGGCTTCGGCCTGTATCTGCAATACGTGCTGCGCCTGGAACCGTGCCCGCTGTGCATGCTGCAGCGCGTGATCTTCATCGCCATCGGCGCGCTGTTCTTCATCGCCGCATTACACAATGCCGGCCGCTTCGGCAGCCGCATCTATGCCGTCCTGATTGCGGCGTTCGCGCTGGGTGGCGTGGCCGCTGCGGTGCGCCACATCTGGTTGCAACATCTGCCCAAGGACCAGGTTCCCGCCTGCGGTCCCGGGCTCGATTACATGCTGCAGAACTTTCCGCTGGCCGAGGTGTGGCAGGAACTGCTGCACGGCTCAGGCGAATGCGCGGAAAAGGGCTGGACCTTCCTTGCGCTCGGCATCCCCGAGTGGTCTCTCGTCTGGTATGTGCTGCTGGGCGTGTTTGCGGTGCTGGTCGGCTGGAAGAAAAACTGAATCGGTCAGCTCAGCCATGACATGACGCTGTGCGTCATCGCCACTCCCACGATGTACAGGAACACGACTTGCGCCGCCAGCCAGGCGGCGAGGCGGATGGGCTTCGTCCTGCCGCGCTTCAAAGCCACCGAGCCGATGACGATGTAGAGCAGCAGCGCGCCGATCTTGGCGGCCAGCCATGAATGTTCCAGCGGCGAGATGCCGAGCTGCCAGGCCAGTGTGATCGCACTTATGAGCAGCATGCTATCCACCGAGTCGCGCGCCAGCCGGGTCCAGCGCGCCTGCACCAGCGGAGAATCGCGCAGCATCCACACCCCGCGCACGCAGAACAGCGAGTAGCTGAGCGCTACGCTGGTGACGTGGATGGTTTTGAGCAGTTCGGCGTTCAAAGTGAAAAGGGCGGCGCTGAGGCCGCCCGTCGCGAAGCGTTGCGGCTCACTCGAAGCGCTTGATCATGATGCGGCGCAACAAGTTGTCCTTGACGACGAACTGGTGATACAGCGTGGCAACGACGTGGATCGCGACCAGCAGCACCAGCACGCCGATGAACAGTTCGTGGAACTCCTTGGCGGCCACTTCATGGAAGTCCGGAACCAGGTCCGGGTCGTTGGTCTTGAACGCATCGACCAGGCCGGAGGTCGCCACGGTAACGAAGCCGCTGATGGCGACGGCGATGAGGCTGAGGTTGAGCAGGACATGCGTCAGGGATGCGAGCTTGTTCAAGAGCGGGTTGGCGTTGGCGGGCGCGGGTTCGCCATCCATCTTGCGGAAGTAGATGCGCACCAGCACGAGCAGGAATACGAGGTTGCCGAGGATGAAGTGATACGGATACATCGCCAGCTTCTGCGTGGTGTCCTGCATCTCTTCCACCTCATGACCGAGGAAGAAAGCGGCAACGACGAGCAGGAAGATCAGCCAGTGCATGAAGGCGGTGCGTTTGCTGTATTGCTTCATTTTTCTGTCCTTTCGGGGGATGAAAAGTTGACCTGCATTGTAGCTTATGGATGCCTGTTGCCAAGCCTGCACTGCATCACAAACCCTGTGCCTGTCGGGGTTGTCGCAGCCACTCAAGCACACCTTTGCCGGCGGCCTGTCCGCTGGCGAAACAGGCGGAGAGCAGGTAGCCGCCGGTGGGTGCTTCCCAGTCCAGCATCTCGCCCGCGCAGAACACGCCGGGCATCTGCCGCAGCATCAGATGTTCATCCAGCGCCTCGAACGGGATGCCGCCCGCCGTGCTGATCGCTTCGGCGAGCGGGCGCGTTGCGACCAGTTGCAACGGCAGTGCCTTGATGGTGCGCGCCAGCAGCGCGGTGTCGTGCATCTGCTCCGCGCTCAGCACTTCGCGCAGCAATGCAGTCTTGATTCCTTTCAGTCCGAGGCGGCTTTGCAGGTGGCTGGAGAGCGAACGCGAACCGCGCGGATGCGATACTTCTTTTTGCACACGCTCTGTGCTCCAGTTCGGCAGCAGATCAAGTTGCAAGGTGGCGCTGCCGTTGCGTTCGATCTCGTCGCGCAGCACGGCGGAGAACGAGTAGATCAACCCGCCCTCGATGCCGTGTGCGCTGATGATGCACTCGCCCTGTTTGCGCGTGTCACCGTAGCAGGCCGCGACCGACTTGAGCGGTTCGCCGGCAAAGCGTTCGCGCAGGTGCGTGCTCCATGCGACTTCGAATCCGCAATTGCTGGGGCGCAGCGGCGCGATGGCGATGCCGCGCTGTTCCAGCAGCGATACCCATGCACCGTCCGAGCCGAGTTGCGGCCAGCTCGCGCCGCCCAGCGCGAGTACAGTTGCGTCAAATCTCATGGTTTTTACGTTTGCGCCCTCTCCCGCAGGCGGGAGAGGGTTGGGGTGAGGGGCTATGCCTGGAATTTCGAAACGTAGCGCACCTTGCTCGTCCCAGCCCAGCCAGCGATGATGCATATGGAAATGCACGCCGCGCTCGCGCAGGCGGTGCAGCCAGGCGCGCAGCAGCGGCGCGGCCTTCATGTCCTTGGGAAAGACGCGATTGGAGGTGCCGACGAATGTTTCGATGCCGAGGCCGTGTATCCATTCGCGCAGCGCTTCTGGGGGAAAGGCGCGCAGCAGCGGCTCCAGTTTTTCGCGTCGGGTGCCGTAGCGCGCGAGAAAGGCATCGAAAGGTTCGGCGTGGGTGATGTTCATGCCGCCCTTGCCCGCCATCAGGAACTTGCGCCCCGTGCTGGGCATTGCGTCGTACACATCCACACGCACACCCGCGGTCGACAGCACTTCGGCGGCCATCAGCCCGGCCGGTCCGGCGCCGATGACGGCGACGCAGTTATCCGTCAAGCCGGTGTGCTGACTGGAATTACCTGAATTTTTCAAATCAATTTGCATGGTATGGGTACTAGGGGCGCCATCATAAACCGTATGAATCGCTGTGCTACACTGGTTTCGTCATGGCGACACGCATTTTTTTCGGACGAGCGATTTTTTCATCCGGCGCATGGCTGGCAAGTCGGCAGCATCGATTGCCATAGGGAGTTATTCGAGAATAATAAAGGGAGATGGGAAATGAAAAATGCCAACATCGCAGTTGGATTGTTGTCTGCCACTGTTTTTTGCCTGACGTTTTCCGCCGCAGCAACCGCAGCGGACGTGAACAAACTGATTGAGCCATGCACCGCCTGCCACGGCAAGGATGGCAACACCACCGAGGCTGATGTGCCCAACATCGCCGGTTATTCTGTGGAGTATTTCGCCAGCGCATTCAAGAAATACAACAAACAGGAACGTCCCTGTGTCGAGACCGAAGTGCGCTCCGGCAGCGGCAAGGGCACCAAGACCGACATGTGCAAGAGCATCAAGGATCTGAGCGAGGGCGACCTCAATCAGATCGCCGAGTATTTCGCCGGCAAAACTTTCGTGCGCACCGCCCAGACCACCGATCCCGCACTGGTGAAGAAGGGCAAGTCGATACACGAAAAGAAATGCGAGAACTGCCACAGCGAAGCCGGATCTTTCCCGAGCGATAACGCGGGTATGCTGGGGGGGCAGAAGATGTCCTATCTCAAGTCCCAGCTCAAGCTGTTCCGCGAAGGCAAGCGCCCGATGACCAAGAAGATGAAGCCCAAGCTGGAATCGCTCGATGACGCCGAGATCGAGGCGGTCGTGCATTACTACGGCAGCATCCAGTAAGGCGATTCACGTTCCAGGTCACCCGGGAAGATCATGTTCCCGGGTTCGTCATTGAGGGGCCTGTCGCGTGCAGCAGCCAGCCGCGCAGGGGGAGTCAGGGGCGATCGCATGCCGGTCGTCCTGTTCCCGTTTCAGGGAAAACGATAAATGAATATCAAACAGACATTGTCCGGCTGGTGGAAGGTATTGCGCCGTCCTTCGGCACGCTATTCCATGCTCGCGTTGCTGGTGGTGGGTTTCTTCTCCGGCATCATCTTCTGGGGCGGCTTCAACACCGGTATGGAAGCCACCAACAAACTGGAGTTCTGCATCTCCTGCCACGAGATGCGCGACACCGTCTATCAGGAATACAAGCAGACCATCCATTATTCCAACCGCACCGGCGTGCGCGCGATCTGCTCCGACTGCCACGTGCCCAAGGACTGGGTGCACAAGATGAAGCGCAAGATTCAGGCGAGCGGTGAATTGTGGGGCAAGCTGGTCGGCACCATCGACACCAAGGAGAAATTCGAGGCCAAGCGACTGGAGCTGGCAAAGCACGAATGGGCGCGCATGAAAGCGGCCGACTCGCGCGAGTGCCGCAACTGCCACAGCTTCGAGGGCATGGATACCGAAGTGCAAGACCCGAGCGCAAAGGCCAAACACGCGCAGGCGGCCAAGCCGGGATCCGGCAAGACCTGTATCGATTGCCACAAGGGCATCGCGCACGAACTGCCGGAAGAGCCGGAAGAGGAATAAGCCGGAAAAAGCGCTGATGCTGATTAATCCGTCATTCCGGCTTACGCCGGAACGACGAAACCCGCTTGTTAAAGCCTTCCTGTATGTAACTTTCTGTAGTTGCATCGAAATCAGCGGTTCCGATTCGAAGAATTCGTTCGAATACTCCCCCAATCACCTCCTGTACTTTAGTGCACCCGTACTTCAGTACGATGTATCTCTCCGTTGATGTAGCTATATTGCATCCGCTTGCATGTTCCCGCATTTTTGAAACTATGCCTTGTTGTTTTGGACTGGTTCGATGCGGGTTATCTTCAGATTGACCACCCGGAAAGGGATGAATATGAAACGGATTCTGCTCGGCTTGTTTATTTTCACGTCGCTAGGTATGGCTAATACGGGAGCGCTTGCGGCCGGAACGCTCGTAATTGACAACCCTTCGGCGATTTCCTTTTCCTATTATGACGGGCAGCCGCAAACAGTTACTGGAACACTGAGCCAAGGATTCTGGGGTTCGATATTTGCAACCGGATCTGGAATATTCACCGCGACCTATCTGGGTAATGAGAGTGGCTATGTGGACAAGTTTTCTCTTGGCTTCGGAGATGGCAGGCTTTTGGAATCAAATGTAGTGGGGACGTCAATATCCATGGGTATCGATGCTGGAACAGTGGATTTTAGCTTTTCAGATACCGAGGGATTGGGGCATAAATTCAGGAACGGAGATGCACAATTTGACGCTTTTGGTTTTGCCATCATGGCAGGTCAAACTAACCAGTATGGCTCATTCGACTATATTCTTGGTTTTAACGACCTCTATGCTGGCGATACGGATTACGACGACTTTGTGGTCGGCATCAATTTCGCGCCGGTTCCCGAGCCCCAGACATACGCAATGATACTCGCCGGATTGGGCTTGCTTGGCGTGAGCTTCCGCCGCCGCAAGAGTGGCATGTTCGATTGACCGGAGGAGAAGTGTGTTTTGCCAACCCCGCCCATGTGGCGGGGTTTCCATTTAATCAACGCTTGCGGCCGGGGTAAAGCAGGCTGTCCACAATGCAAACCGGATGCTTAGGCTAGGTTGAGTGAGGCAATTGTCATGTCAGTAGTATGGCTTATGGTAAAGTGCGCGTCGTTGCCGCTGTGGCTGAGTCGGTCTGAATGAAAACTTCATCAAAATTTTTCCAACTTTATGTCATC
The DNA here is from genome assembly GCA_018813765.1 of Gammaproteobacteria bacterium. Taxonomy (GTDB): domain Bacteria; phylum Pseudomonadota; class Gammaproteobacteria; order Burkholderiales; family Gallionellaceae; genus Sideroxyarcus. The sequence goes on from JAHJBC010000006.1 coordinate 262,952, forward strand.
CTTGGAAAGATGGCTCATATCTCCCGGGAATCTGTAACGCATGTCCGCTAGCGATATTCCTGTTGTGTCTTTTTTCAAGCGCGTGCTTGATCCTTTCATCACTTGGGGGGTGTTGATCGTTGTCACTCTGGCTTACGATCAAAAGTTCACCGGATATTATCTGGTCCTGATGATCACCACCTTCTTTGTCTCATCATACGTCTATGAGCAAACGTCCATCTATCAAAGGTGGCGCAACGGCAACCTGCTGGAATACATCCGCGACACCTTGGTGGGCTGGGCTATCATCGTTGCCGTTCTGCTATTGCTGAATTACGCGGCTGATTTTACGCATCACTATTCGGAGCAGGTCATCCTGACCTGGTTCATCGCAACGCCGATCACTTTGCTCGTCAGCCATATCGCCGTGCGCCTGATCGCCGACAAGATGCGCGAGAAGGGCGGTGTGCGGTCTGCAGTGGTGGTCGGTGCCAATGAGACCAGCCTGAAACTGGTCAATCGCATCGCCGAATTCCCTTATCTGCTCATCGATATTCAAGGCTACTTCGATGAACGCAACGATGACCGGGCGCTGAAGGGGTTGGGGCAGCGGTTGGGCAGGACTACGGAGGTCGCCAGTTACGCGCGCAAACACAATATCCAGATGATCTTTATCAGCCTGCCCATGTCGGCACAGCCCCGCATCCGCGAGATCATTGACGATCTGCACGACAGCACGGCTTCGGTCTATTTCCTGCCCGATGTCTACGTGTTCGACCTGATGCAGGCGCGCTTCAACAGTGTGGGCGGAATACCGGTGGTAGCAGCGTGCGAGTCGCCATTTTCCGGAGTCGACAGCGTTGTAAAGGATGTCAGCGATTTCGTGCTTGCCTTGATCATTCTGATATTACTGATGCCAATCATGATCATCATTGCATTGGCAGTAGTGCTAACCTCGCCCGGGCCGGCGATCTTCAAGCAACGGCGTTACGGGCTCAACGGCGAAGAGATTATCGTCTATAAATTCCGCTCCATGACCGTGAGCGAGGATGGGCATAAGGTGGTCCAGGCGCAGAAGAACGATGCACGGGTCACCAGGATAGGCGCGTTTCTACGCCGTACCTCGCTGGACGAGTTGCCGCAGTTCATCAACGTGCTGCAGGGAAGGATGAGCATCGTCGGACCGCGCCCGCATGCGGTGGCCCACAACGAGTTGTATCGCAAACTCATCAAAGGTTACATGCTGCGCCACAAGGTGAAGCCGGGAATCACCGGCTGGGCGCAGATAAACGGCATGCGCGGGGAAACAGAGGTGCTGGAGAAGATGCAGGGGCGCATCGATCACGATCTGTATTATCTGCAGAACTGGTCGTTATGGCTGGACCTGTGGATCATCATGCGCACGATATGGGTGGTGCTGCGCCGGGATAATGCTTACTGATGGTGTCACGGCGGACAGATTATTGAAAAAACAGCCCCCTATAAAAAAGGGGGGGGGATTTGAGGCCGAATGATGTGCCTCGATCTTAATTCCCCCTCAGTCCCCCTTTAATAAAGGGGGAAGCATACGATGTGTTGCTTCGGGCGGAATGATGGATGAGGACACTAGACTGTTGGATTATTGCAAACATTGAAGGGGAAATATCTTGAACGAGACTAATGGCGTGATTGAAATTGGATCGAAACTTTCTGCAACGATCAAGCGAGCACTGTGCATGGCGCTGCTGGCGGGCACTGTTCTCGGAGTGACCGCTTGCGGCAACAAGGAAAAGTCAGCCGGGCAGGCATTGGTCAGGGTGAACGGGGCCGAGATTACCGTGCTCCAGTTCAACGATGAACTCAAGCGTGCCGGCATCAGGCCGGAACAGATGGAGGTTGCGTCCAAGCAATTGCTGGAGGCGCTGATCGACCGCCAATTGGTGCTGGCTGAGGCATACCGCAACGAGATGGATAGAACCGTCGATGTGGTCCAGGCGATCGAGCGCGCAAAGGCGCAAATAACTTCACAGGCATATTTGAAGAGCATAAGCAGCAATATCGCCAGGCCGTCCGCTGTTGAGGTTGACGACTACTACCAGAAGCACCCCGAATACTTCTCCCAGCGCAAGCAATTCGACGTGCAGCAATTGGTGATCGCCACCAAGGATTTCAGCAGCGACCTCAGGTCGGTTGTGGATTCCGCCAAGTCCCTTGATGCCATCGCGGACTGGATGGACGCGCATGACATCCGCTATGTGCGCGGGCAGCTGACGCGCAGCGCTACAGACTTGCCGGAGCACATGGTGGCCAAGCTCAAGGAGATGAAGCAGGGGCAGCTATTCATCGTCAATGAGGGAGAGAGCAGCATGATCAATCTCATTGCGAACATCCGGGTTAGCCCGATCTCGAGCAAGGCAGCAGCGCCGCAGATCGAGCAATACCTGTTCAATGAAAAGGTAAAAGAAATGACCAATGCCGAGGTCAAGCACCTGCGCGCGGCGGCGAAGATCGAGTATCTCAATTCACCGGCGCCGGCGGCAAAATAAGCGATGTAACAGTCCCCCTTTGATAAAGGGGGACGCTTATGATGCGTACTTCCTCGAGTGATGAATGGTTTGATAGCGGGACGCAGATGAAAATGCGGAACGGCATCAGTTAATGAAAAGCGTATCGAAAATGTCCAATGCGACAGCGGGTTTGAATATTCTGAAAGCCGTCCTGCCGGAATGGTGGCCTGTCCTGCTGGGGCTGCTGGTCATGTACGCTCCGACTTTGCATGATCTGTTCGTTGGGTTGTGGTCCACCGAGGGGCAGGCGCATGGCCCCATCATCCTCGCGCTTGCCTTGTGGCTGATCTATCGCCAGTGGCCGGGCGAGTTGAACAATAGCGGGGGAAGGCTTTCGGCGGTCGCGGGCTGGTCTGTGCTGGTTTTGTCATTGTTCAGCTATATTCTCGGGCGGTCCCAGCAGATCATGCTGTTCGAGTTGGGCTCCCTGATCGGCGTGATTGCTGCGATATTCCTGATCAAGGGTGGCAGCAACCTGATCAGGATCATGTGGTTTCCGCTGTTCTTCCTGCTCTTCATGATTCCCTTGCCGGGCACGGTCGTGATAACGCTCACCATGCCGATGAAAATGGCGGTCTCCTATGTGACCGAAGTGATCCTGCATTGGGCTGACTATCCGATTGCACGTAGCGGAGTCATATTGCAAATCGGGCAATACCAGTTGTTGGTTGCGGATGCCTGCGCCGGACTGCAAACCCTGCTGACTCTGGAATCGTTGGGCCTGTTCTACCTGAATGTCGTACGGCATACCTCCATATTGCGGAATGTAACGCTGGCCATCCTGATCATCCCGATTTCATTTGCTGCCAACGTGATACGCGTTATCACGCTCACCCTCATCACTTACTATTTCGGTGACGAGGCTGGGCAGGGTTTTCTGCATGGGTTTGCCGGCATGGTCTTGTTCCTGAGCGCCTTGATATTGATCTTGGGCATGGATTCGATGCTGCGGACTGTCGTGAAGATGTGGGCGAACAGATCGCCTCAGGCCGCGAAATGATATCCATGAACAAATCGAAAATTGCCAGTCTGGCCTTGGGAGTGCTCATGGTGTCGTCCGGCTTCCTGGCGGTAGTCTTGACGCCGACTGAGATTCCTGCTGACCAGCAAGCCAGGATCGATCTGGATACTCTGGTCCCCAAAGAATTCGGGGACTGGAAACTGGAACCGTTCAACGCCGGGGGCATCGTCAATCCAGAAGTGAAGGGCAGTCTTGAAAAGATCTACAGTCAGACGCTCGCGAGAACCTATGTCAATAAGCAAGGCGACCGCATCATGCTTTCAATCGCGTATGGGGGAAGGCAAAAGGCCGATTTGCAAGCCCACAGGCCGGAGATATGTTATGCGTCAGGCGGTTTTGCCATCGACAAAAAGACCAAGACGTATGTCGATACGACAGTCGGACGCTTGCCGGTGATGCAACTGGTCGCAAAGCAGGGCGTGCGCAATGAGCCGATAACCTATTGGGTCAGGGTGGGGGACTCCCTTACGCGCGGCTGGATAGAACAGAAGATCACGGCCATCGGCTATGGACTGACTGGAAAAGTACCGGATGGCGTGTTGGTTCGCATCTCATCGATATCGAACGACGAACAGGGATCCTACCTGGTTCAGCAAAGTTTCCTGAGGACCATGTTGCAGGCGGTGCGCAGCGAGGACCGGGTCTGGCTGGTGGGAAGGCTGGATTCGTGACGGAGGGGGCAGATACATTCAGCTCTATCTGTGCGGCATCCCAAACAAGTTGCTTCAATGAGGGGATCACGGAATAAATCCATCTCCTTTTTGGAAGAGGAATAAAACATCGTTTTCTAAGGTCTCAACGCCCCGGTTTTCCATGCTATTGAACCTCAGCTAAACAACAGCTTCTCGCAGTCTTTCCGGCAGGCACATCCTTGAGCACCACGGCATTTGCTCCAATGAGCGCATCATCCCCTATGCGCACGTCGCCCAGGATTTTAGCACCTGAGCCAATATCGACGTGCCCGCCAATGACAGGCGGTGCTTGACCGACCTTTGTTACGCCAATAGTTACTTGCTGAAAGATCAAGCAGTTTGGCCCAATCCGGGCCAAGGGATGAATGACGATTCCATTTGGATGCGGTAGCAGCAACCCGCCCTCAATTTTGCAGTTAAGTGGGATATCCGCGCCCGTCACCACACTCCAAAATAGATGGCGCAATACGGCCCATCTCTTTGCAAACATTCTAAAAGGATTGCGCGATCCCGCATTGCGCTGATAAGACCGAATACTGGCCAGCAGTGACCGGGAAGGGTCCCAAGTGAAAACACTTTTTTTTTCACGCGACCAATCTGGCACGGCAGTGGAAATATTCAAAATCGATACCCATTATTCATTTGTGGTTCATCAGACTTTCCCATGGGCAACCTGAGACGGATACAGATCAAGGCCGCCGCAGTGGAAATAGATGGCGATCTTGAAATGGTCACGGTTCCTGAATCCACAGGCACGTTTTTGTACAGTAGCAATCTTTGAGTTCAACCCTTCAGCCACAGCATTGGTGATGCGATGTTTGAAATAGGTCAATACATTCGGCAAATGCCGCGCAATCAACTTGGCCGCTTTCTCGTCTACGCCAATCTGACTCAAGGAGCGATGAAGGACCGAAGCAACGAAGAATCCGTGCAAGCGAGGACGTATCCGAAATTTTGTGTGTGAGGTCGGTTTAGTCACGGCATAAATTTAAAGCATCTGTGAATCTTGCGTAGATGCATGTGCAGGCTCTCGATGGCGTCTTCGGTACATTTCATTGGGAGGCGCACCCTTTCTCCCACCTGTAATCCTTTGATAAAACCGTGGGGTATGCAACTTGAGAACACCCCCCAACATCAATAGCAAAAGAATGACGATGATTGGCACACTGAAATACAACGCAAACGCAACTCCCCCCCCCCTGATCGTACAACAACTTTCCAGCCACCTTGGCAGCAATGCCAAGCAACGGCTCATGTGCAGCAAAAACAAAAAATGAGAACACTGAAAGCTTCTTGGCATATTCTCCTAATACCCCCTCCCTGAATATCAGGTCAGATGCATACCATATTGCGGCCACTCCAGCCAAAGTAACCAGCTTGCTCAATATCGGGAAAAACTGAACCCCTGAAACGAATAGAAATGTCGTTGAAATAGCCAGAACAACATACACAGCAAGCAACCAAAGCTGGTTCACTCGCTGCATTTGCACATCCAATTTGCCTTGTGCAACAAGGCAACCCAAGCTAAAAAAGAACCATGATTCATTGCGAATGTTCGCAAGACGCCCCTGATCAATCATCCAGATGACCATAAAACAAATCACTGGAAGCCATGAAAACCTCCTGATGGCCCACCATATGGCAGGCGCAAATAGAACCATAACGATCAAATCCCTGATAAACCAAAACTGATAGGAAATAGGGAAATTCGATATTCCGGTCAATGCATCAAAGTAATCAGTAAACTGATAGTCGACGATCCGTTTTGAAGTCCCCCCGGTCATGCTGGCGAGCCATAGATTTGTTTGAACAACAAACTTGAATGCCAGATATGTCAGGTTCCAGATCAGATAGGGGGCCAAGAGGCTTGTCATTCTCGACCGGAGCTTGCCAAGATAGGAATCGAATGTTGGTGTAAACCTTACAAATAGTAAATACGAGGAAATTACAAAGAACAGCGGAACTACGCTAGACAGAACGACAAGCGAAATGAGATGGATGACAAATTTGTATGCAAACAGAGATGATTCAGGACTATCCAATATCACATCAGAATAGTTGGCCCCCATATGGATAAATACAACACCCACAATGAGAGGAAATCTAAGTGCTTCAATTTGATGAGAAGTCCGTTGATCAATGCTCATCTGCAAGGTGGTGCCCCAGTCGTTCCGACAACATGACAACAGTCAGGGTGGGATTGGTTCCACCTCCCGTCGGAAAAACGCTGCTTCCGGCTACGAAGATATTTTTGAAACCATGTATCCGCAAGTTTTTATCTACGACACCATATTTGGGATCCTCAGACATTCTGGTCGTGCCCATTTGATGAGCATGCAAACCATACTCACGAATATCTATTGATTCATCAAGAATAAAATCAGCAAGCTGTACTCGCGATAGTCCGATTCGAGCCATTTCCTTTGCTGCTTCAATTCCCAACGTGCGTATGGTTTTGTTATCTGCGGCATTGATCTTCCAATCAAGCTTGACGCGACGCAAACCGAACATATCTTTCTCTGCCCCAAGGAAAACACGACTATCTGGATTCGGGGTTTGTTCAATTAAGCTGGAAATAATCCCATCTCCTGGACAGTCGAAATCAACAAAATTCCTGGATATGTCAGTAAGAGAATCTGATTTACATATACTCTCTCGAATGGTCTGCTTAAGCACCCTTAATCGCCCATAACTGGCGGGTGTTGAGTTGATGTCAAAACTCAGGACCGCATTTCCAATTTGCATTTTTCTGATCAAATCCTCACTTGGATTTAGCTGTATTCCACCATGCTGCCAAATCGGTGAGTCGTCCGAAATGAATCTACCAAAATTAACGTTGAAATGCTCCATGAAGCAGCGACCAACCATATCATTTTGGTTGCCTATGCCAGTATTGACCTGTTTATCGCAATTCAGCAACAAGCGGGCATTCTCGATGGAGCCCAAGGCAATTACATATTTCCTTGCTTGGAAAAAAAACTTTTGATTTGAATAATTTCTGACCTCAAATGAGGTTGCGGCATCATGATTGTCATTCAAACTGATATTTGTCAGATTGGCGTTGATGTAGACATCAATTTTTGAGGATTCTTTAAATTCAGAATAGTACTTGGTTCCAAAGCGAGTTGGAGGACTGAGCGTGCTCTCTGAAAACCTGAAGTTATTGCCCTTCCATTTTGATTTATGGGATGCCTGGAATGCATCCTTTGAAATATCCAGAATGGAACATGCGGCATCAAAATGCTGGAATACGTCTGCTCTCGTTATTGGCCATCCTGGTAAGCCGAAATAGTGCCGTTGCTCAAAATCAACCTCATCAAAATAGGCACAACGTCCAGCCCAGTGATTTGACGTGCCGCCAAAAAATCTTAATCTGGCTGTGCGAACCGCATCCCAATATTGCACTCCGATGCTTTCGCCGTCATAACAACTTTGAGAAATTTCGGAATACTCCAGATCGCCCCCTTCAAACAAGGCCACTTTTTTGCCTTGCTTTGCCAATACCCTTGCAACTGTGATACCTGCCGGGCCTGTCCCGCAAATACATACATCATATTGTTTGCGTACTGAAGAATTCTGGGCTGAATTAAGGTCAATGATCATTTGGCTAGCTCAAACTTTCGAACACGTCGTCTTTGCGTAATACCCAGCCGCCCAAGATTAAAAATTCAGAATCTGCTTCCTTATTGTGTGTCCCGCTCTCAGTTTGGAGGGGGGCAATTACACTTTTTCTATCAATAAAGAGATACATAAGCGACGCTAAGATAAAATTCCGTCTGCTCAATAAGATATTATCTACTTGGTATGGAAGCATCATTAACCTTCTCTAAATTGCGGTAAAATTAAACATTGATTTAAAAATAAAATATGCAGTTTTCCCGGCAAACAATGGATATGCGTTACTGTATCGCATATCTATAAACACTTTGGATACTATGGGAATTTGCTCTGATATGCAAAAGGATCATAAAAAAATGAACAGATTATTTGGCTTCATGTTATTCCTTCTGGTTGCATTTATGAACGAGGGCAGGGCTGTCGCAGCTGAAAATCAGGAAATTTACCAATTACACCAAGGCGACAGGGTGTTGATTTCCGTCTGGAGAGAAGCGACATTGCAGCAAGAAGTAGTCGTTCTTCCTGATGGAAGCGTCACATTTCCCCTTATTGGTCGGGTTGAGGTTGCGGGCCTCAGTACTCCCGAGGTGGAGCAGCGCATTTCCGCCATGCTGAAGAAATATATACCTGACCCTATCGTCACGGTTGTGATTGTCGGCATCGAGGGTAGCCGCGCGTATGTTACAGGCAAGGTTCTGCATCCGGGCTCGCTCATTATCAATGGGCCAATTACTGTGCTTCAGGCTATCAGTCTTGTGGGGGGGTTGGACCGGTTCGCGGATGAAAGTGGCATCAAGGTTATTCGGGCAACACTGACCGGGCAAGAAATATTGCCCGTGAGTTATAAAGATATTGTGTCGGGCAAGAACGTTTCGACAAATATCAAGCTCAAACCAGGCGACACGCTTGTAGTACCTTAAGCCAATTGCTTTCAAAACGCATAAGCAAGATGCTCCAAGATTGATGTAAGGCGAAGATTCATAACTTGTATTTCATGGAATGGGGAAAAGAGTTGGATGCACGACATTTTGCCGGGACGGTAATCCTGCTCGCGGGGCAATTGCTGTATATAGGGGAATGCGTGGCTGACTCCCTGCAGCATACCTTTGGAGCCCGCATTTCGACAGAGTACGATTCCAACCCGGCCATGACCCAGTCTCATTCCGAGGGAGTTTGGAGGGCGATGTTCGACCCGAGCTATTCACTCATGGGGACAATTGGTGAAAGCGAATTGACAGCTGGCATAGCGTTGCTGCTTGTTCGTTCCTCGAATAAATTTCTAAGTCCAAACCGTGATAATCCAAGTGCGTTTATAAATTGGCTACGTCCAATCGAGTCGGGGGAATTCGGACTTTCCTCCAGATATTCCGAAGTTGCGACCCGTGACGCGGGCGGCGTAGATGCAACTGGCCAGGTTCCCGTAACCAGTACCAACGCTACTCGCACCTTGTCCGGGAATTGGAAAAATGAACTGAGTGAACGCAGCACGCTGTCGGCAGATGTGGCATATGAGGCAGTTGCCTACAAGGGCGGCACTTATACTGACTATTCCTCTCGCTCCGGCGGCCTGAATTTCGGTTATCGCTTGAGTGAGCAGACGTCCTCATTTTTTCAAGTGACCGGCAACAAGCTCCTGCCTTCGGAGGGGGGCTCGTCCAGCACTCTTTATGTAGCAACAGTTGGTGCAAATTGGCAAGTCGAATTCATCGATTGGCTCGTTCAAGCGGGCAAGACCAAGGTCGGCGCTAATTCTGATACGCAAGGGTCGATTGAGATGCGATACACAGGGCAACGTTCGCAATTGACATTGAATGCGGGCCGCTCTGTTTCGCCCAGTGGGCTGGGCGGTTTTGTCAAGGCAGACCATGCAAGAGGGGGATGGAGCTATACATTGAGTGAGTACAGCAATGCAGGCATTGATCTGGATCGCCAAAAGAATCTTTCTACAAGCACCAGCCCAACTGCAATCACAGACAACTCCAGAGTCTGGATAGATCACGACTTCACTTCCCAATGGAGCCTGCAAACGTTTTACCAGCGCAGAACAACCCGGGAAGGGAGTGCCAAAAGTATATCTTCGAACATGCTTGGCCTTTCGATTGTATATTCCCACCCCGATCTCTGATTTTCAAGAACCGAAATCTTATGGACACCGAATACGAACTTACACTTTCAGATTATCTGTCGATCTTGCGTCGTCGTGCCCCCTATATGATCGGCATTTTTCTGGTGGCATTGTTGGTTGCCATTGTGGTCGCCTTTGCTCTTCCGCCATCGTACCGATCTACCGGAACCATCATGGTTGAAACTCCGCAGGTACTTGAGGCAAATGACCCCAGAAGGGTGCGGAGCGATCTGGATGAGCGGATCAATGTCATCAGGCAGCGCGTAATGACACGCGAGAGCCTGTTGCAGATCATCAATAAATACGGGTTATTCAATGAAAAAGGAAGCTCTCTGACTACAACTGAACTGATAGACAAGATGCGGGCGAAAATTATCGTTGAGACCATCAGTTCCAATTCGCAGCGACAACAGGCAACGGCATTTACTATTTCATTCGAGGATCAACACCCGGAAGTCGCTCTTCAAGTGACAAATGATCTGGTCACTCTTTTCCTGGATTGGAACATCAAACTGCGAACAGAGGGAGCGACAGAGACAACTGAATTCCTCAGCCAGGAATCGAGTAAGCTCAAGGCCGAGGTGGACAGGTTGGAAGAAAAGATCAGTGCATACAAGAGGCAGAACAGCAATAACCTGCCAGAGCAACTGAACTTGCGCACAACCATGATGGCTCGCGCCGAGAATGACCTGTATGCAGTTGAACGCGATATCAGAGGTAGCAACGAGGAGCTTCGCGCGCTGGAGGCCGAGTTATCAGTCGCCAAACATGGGATGAGCGATGACCCATCCCAGACTTTGCCCGCCCTCAAGGCAGAATACACCAAGTTATCGGCTGTCTATACGGAGTCCCATCCGGATCTCAGGGCGCTAAAGCGGAAGATCGATGCCTTGGAACAGGGTTTGACTGCTCCAGAGCCCGCCACAACCGCTGGCAAGGTCACCAACCTTGCTGTATTCACAGTACAGGCGAGGATAGATGCCGTAAAGGCCAGAATGGAGTCGCTTCAACAGCAAAAAGCAATGCTCCAAGATAAAATCAGCCAGAACGAGCATGCGATGGAGCTGACACCCCGTGTGGCGCAAGGTCTGGAGATTCTCATTCGAGATCGCGACAGCGCCCAGAGAAAATTTGATGAATTGCGCAATAAGAAAATGAATGCGCAGATTGCGCAAAGTCTGGAAAGCGAGAATATGTCGGAGCGTTTTTCACTGCTTGAACCTCCGGTATTGCCAGAAAAACCATTCAAGCCTGACCGCAAGAAGATTCTGGCTCTGGGTTTTTTCCTTGCTTTGGCCTCAGCGGTGGGTGTTGTTATGTTGCTGGAGTCAATGGATAAACGGATACGGGGAGCAGAAGCACTAGCACATGTGTTGGGGACTCGTCCGCTTGCAGTGATTCCCTTTCTGAAAACCGAGCAGGAAATGAATATCAAAAATGGGATGTATTTCTGGGCGAGTTTTGTTGGGATGTGGCGCAGGGCTAAGACATAGTTTGAGTGCATTCGGTACTTTTGTGGGACTGAGTATTTTTTGGATAGAGCAGCGTAGGGGAGTTTATGGAGCGCATCAAGCAAGCCATAGAGAAGGTAAAAAACCAACGTTCGAGCGAAGCTCAACGGGGAGATTTGCGTCCTGAAGCTGCTGTCGCTTTACCCAAGTCGCGTCCAGCGCGGGATAGCGAAGAGCTTGAGGACATCCGATATATATATACGCGCGTGGCGAAGCCGCCCCTCGGGCATTTGGAAAAAAACCGCATAGTGGCTTTTGATAAAAATGCCCCCAAGGGCATGGCGTTCGATCTCCTGCGGACTCAGGTTTTGAAAAAGATGGAAGAGAATGGCTGGCGAACTCTTGCAATAACTTCGCCAACACCGGAGGCTGGCAAAACAGTGGTCGCCATTAACCTTGCGATGAGCATTGCACAGCTGACCAACAAAACAGCCGTGCTGGTGGACTTCGACTTGCGGCGCCCAAAAATTGGTCCTTATCTTGGAATACCCATGGATAAGTCTTTGAATGATCTGCTGGAAGAAACAGCGGAACTGCAGGAGGTGCTGGTCAATCCCGGTATGCCCAGGTTGGTGGTGCTACCGACCAAGACTCCGATGAAGAATTCATCCGAAACCCTTTCTTCCGGAAAAATCGCCGATTTGATCAAGGATCTGCGTGAGCGCTATAAGTCTCGCATAGTCATTTTCGACCTTCCGCCTCTTTTGGTTACAGATGATGCCATTGCCCTGTTGCCGCAGATTGATTGCATTCTCATGGTGGTGGCTAATGGAATGTGTACCAAGCGGGAAATTGAGGACAGCTTGCAATTATTGCCGGCGGAAAACCTGATAGGCACTATTCTGAATAAAGCTGACATAGAGCCGGTTGGCTACTATTACTAAGTGCTACGACAATCAGTTTTCTGGTAAGCCTCCCTGAGGATTGATTCGCGAAGTTGCACTATCCCTCTGTACCATCTGTGTATAGGCTAAGCCCAGTGCAGCAACGGACCAATAAATGATTGGAATAAATGTAATGCTGCTCACCGTGAAGATAATGACCAGAATGGCAATTAGTGTGGAAAGCAATACTCGTCCAAGCAAATATTCTTCGCTATGCTTGTCCGGAATATTACGTAGGGTCCGAATAATATTTAACAGTATCAGAACAAAAAAACCTACGAACAATCCCAGCCCGACTAAACCCAATTCCAGCGCCACCCGGATATAGCTGTTGACAATATCTATGATGCCTTGCCCCTGTCGCATAGACTGCATCTCGGGTGTCTCAAGGAAGTCAACCGAACCGAACCAGGGATTGCGCTCAATCACAATCATCGAATTTGTGATCAGCCTTTCCCGGTAATCGACGTTTTGTGTTTCTGTAGCGCCAATAAAGGGCAGCAAATTGATAATTTTTTCGCCTCCGGGAAGTATGGATAGCAGTGGCAAGACAATGATCGTTGCCAGAACTAGACTTATCAAGCGGCGAATCGCGTAGCGACCTGTCAGGATAAACACAACGACCAGTACGGCCGCTCCTACCCATGGGCCGCGCGACAATGGGGCAATTAAACCGATGACGAGCAATGCAGCTCCGATCCGGCGGAAGAGTTTCTGCTGAATGGAACCATGAATGAACAAGTATAGGCCGATTCCCACAACCATCAGGTATCCCAAAGCAATGGGTTGGCCCGCCGTGGCGAGCGCCCTGAGTATTCCGTCTCTGGCAAGGTAGTTTGTGAAATCTCCTTCTAGTTCCGGGATGCCGGTCCAGGATGAATAAAGCAACCAGCGTTTGACTGATTCGAAAGCTGCGATTGGTGCCAAAACCATGATTGCCAGTACCAGGCTCAGCAGAGCCTCTCGAAAAGATTGCGTATTCTTCAGCGAGCGGCTGATGACGAAATAAGGGAGAAAGACATCAATGAAAAGATAAAATGTTTCTCGCAAAGAATTGGTCAGGCTGGTCTCGCGCAGGAAGAGCGCCGCTGTGAGCAGGAGATAAGCTGCCAATGCCTTGTCAGGTGCGGTGCGCCCAAATGGGGTGGTGTCTCCCTGTCGTTTAAGGGCAACAAATGCGGGAAACAGGATGAACAGTTCCAGCAGCCTGACATGGGAGAGGTTGAATAGCACGTTTGACAAGCCCATCCCGGGAATCGGGAAAGATGTCATCGGAAGTGCAAGCAGGGTAAAAAAAAATAGCGCCGAAAGATTCGATTCGTGGCGGCGGGCACTGACCAGAAGCGGTATGGCGATAGCCGTGTAAATCCAGAAGTTTTGCGTTAGAAATGCCGCAAGTGTCAAAGCAAACCATAGGTTTCTTCTACGTGTAAAATTTCCTTCAGTCGAGAGGGAGTTGGCTGATTGATGAGCAAACGCAAAGAAAGTCGTAGCCAAAACAAGAATGACGATTAGTGCTCGGATATGTTCTGGCATGGCGGGTTTGTTAAGCTGTTGGGGGTGTTAGCTATTAGGTAATAATGCACACTTCATGGTCATTGTCTGTCGCTTGAGCTTCCTTCCGGACAGGTCGCTATTGGGCACCATAATGATTCAGGCTATTGGTTCGGTTTGTCAATTGGCCATTTGTGCTATTGCGCGCATACGGCTACTTCAATAGTCTGCTTTCCACCTGAGACTATCTTCAGGCAATGCAGCATTGGAATCGAATGCGAGTGTCCAGTTAGTTCTGTGCGAATTTCTCCTCTAGAAGGACAGGCCGGTATCGTCGATATCAACGGGGTATGTTATGCCAACATGAACAACTATACATTATCAATTCATGAGTAATACACAATACATGTCACGCTCACAGTCAGAAGATAAACCTGCACTGGCAGCAGAGGTGCCGCTTTGTGTCGATCTTGATGGCACCCTGATTCTTTCCGATGTGCTGTGGGAGTCGATTATTCAGCTGTGGAGCAAGCCGGCTGCGGCTATTCGCGCTGCATGGGCGCTGCTCCATGGCAAGGCGGCATTGAAGGGCGTATTGGCGAACGAAGTAGCAATTGATCCTGCCTCTCTGCCGTACCGGGAGGATTTGCTGGCGTTCTTGCGTACAGAAAAGGAGGCCGGAAGACAATTAATCCTGGTCACTGCTACTCATCGCATGATTGCTGAAAGGGTGGCCGAGCATTTGGGTATTTTTAGCGGCGTAATGGCCACAGAGGAAAAGCTCAACCTGGGTGGCGAACACAAAAAAGAAGCGCTTGTGGCCGCTTACGGTGTTGGCGGGTTCGACTACATTGGCGATCACCTAAAGGATATGGCCATTTTTTCTGTCGCGAGACATTCGTTTCTGGCCGATCCATCCGATAGGCTGAGGAAAATGGCGGACAAGGTTGGCAATGTAGGCAGGGTCTTTTCGCGCAGCCGAAGCTGGAGCAAGGTCATTCTCAGGACAATGCGAGTTCATCAATATGCCAAGAATGCATTGCTCGGCGTGCCTCTGCTTACTGCACATCTGGTATTGGATGCCGGGGCATGGCTGAATCTGATTCTTGCCTTTTTTAGCTTCAGCATGCTGGCGTCAGCAACCTATATTGTTAATGATTTGCATGACTTATCGCTGGATCGGAAGCATCAGAAGAAACGATTCAGACCATTAGCCAGCGGCGACATCTCCATCCCGGCTGGAATTGGTTTGGCGTTCATCCTGATATGTGCGAGTTTTGCCCTTACGCTGGCATTTTTACCCCGCCTTTTTTTTGTTTTCCTGCTGATATATACAGTTCTAACGCTAGCCTATTCTTTTGATCTCAAGCGTCGGCTGATCGTGGATGCCTTGGCCTTGGCTATGTTATACACCCTGCGTATCATCGCTGGCGCGGCGGCAATCAGTGTGGTGCTTTCGGAGTGGTTGCTGATGTTCTCGCTGTTTTTCTTTGTTAGCCTGGCGCTTTTGAAACGGGCTATCGAGCTGGAGGGAATTACTGACGGCAAGCGCATTCCAGGCAGGGGATACGTTCCATCCGATGCCGACATCATCCGCTCTATTGGTCCATCTTCCGGCTTGCTGGCTGTGTTGGTGTTCGCCCTCTATATCAACAGCCCCGGGGTGACTAAACTTTATAGCACGCCGCAAATGCTGTGGTTGCTTTGCCCACTGCTCATATACTGGATTACCCGAATCTGGTTTCTGGCCAACCGGGGACAGGTAAATCACGATCCGGTTGTGTTTGCTCTAATGGATATCCGTAGCTATATTGTCGCGGCGTTTGCGGGCATTATTTTGATGCTCGCCAGTTTCGACCTGTCGAAGAATATTCTATGACTCATTGGCTGTTATTACTGCTGACTGTCATTCTGACTGCAGTGGCGAATCTTCTTCTCAAATATGCAGCAGTCAACCGAGATGAATTGGCAGGGGCAAAAGGGATTGTTGACAGTCTCTGGGAGCTTTTCACCACACCATCGCTAATTCTGGGGATATTTTGTCTGGGCGTGGCGATGGTCGCATATGCAATAGCGTTGCGCTATATCAATCTGAGCGTGGCCTATCCCGTCATGACTACATCAGTGGTGGTTCTGGTGGCTATATTTTCGGCGATATATTTTGGAGAGCCGTTCACACTGGTAAAAGTGGCCGGGACCGTTATGGTGATCTCTGGCGTTATTTTGTTATCGCAGTAACGGGAAGCCCATGCACGCATTCAACGCTTTCCTGCCTTTTCGGCATTCATTGCAGCGCATTACGGAAGGTTTCAGGGATCCGGCATGGTTGCATAAAGCCGGGTGGTGGGCATTGATAATCGCTCTTCTCTTGCGCGTAGGTTGGGGCATATCTGTGCCGGTTATTCCGGTTTCTGACAGCAATGCCTACGATGTGTTTGCTCAGAATATCGCTGCAGGTCAGGGTTTCAGCTGGAAGTCAGGGGAGTTGACGGCATATTGGGCCGTAGGCACTCCTGCAGTATATGCGTTGATATACAGCATATTTGGACATACCTATGTACCCATAGTCGTATTGAACATTATTGTGGGACTGGGCACTGTAGCGTTGGCCATGTCCTTGGCACGACGTTGGCTGGGGCCGGTTCCCGCAGTGCTGACCGGCTGGATTCTCGCAATTTGGCCGCTAATGATTCAATTCACAACGATCCTGGCCAGCGAGATGCTGTTCAATTTTTGTGTTTTGGCAGCGTTCTGGGTGGCGACCATGCCTGGGTGGAAGTGGCTTCCAAGGGCAGTGGCCGCAGGCGTTATATTGGCTGCTGCTGTGTATATACGGCCAATCGCCCTTTTGCTGGCGCCAGTGATCTATTTTCAGGAGGCAGTGATTCAGCGACGGTTGATCAGGGCTGGCGCTGCTTGCGCAGTCTCTTGTGTGGTCATGATTGCTTTGATCCTGCCGTGGTCATTACGCAACCTGGAAGTGTTTGACCGCTTCGTGCTTGTGTCCACGAATGCAGGCACAAATTTCTGGATGGGCAACAATCCAGAGACTACGGGGAGTTATATGCCTGAGCCTGAAACGGGCATCGTCAACGAGGCTGAGCGTGACATCTATTTAAAACATAAAGCGTGGGAATACATCGGTCAGGAGCCACTGGCATTTGTGTCCAGGACATTGAAAAAAGCTGTTTTGCTCCATGACCGGGAATCCATTGGTGTCGTCTGGAATGAAAAAGGCCTGGAACAGAGTTTTGGGCGCTTAGTTCTGCTTCCTCTTAAGCTCATCAGTAACATCTATTGGTGGCTGATGCTGGCTTGCGCCGGCTACGCTCTGATATTGTTGCTGCGACAACGAACCTGGCTGGAGTTGCTGACCTTGCCTCCGTTGATTGTATGGGCTTATTACGCTGCGGTGCATAGCATTACTGTGGTCGGAGATCGGTATCACATTCCTTCTGATCCGTTTATCGCAATGCTGGGGGCTTACGCGATTTTTATTGCGGCGGGAAGAATGGTGGCCGTCGGCAAGGATGAATCGACGCCAAACAGAAATTGATTTATAGAGTTGCACAGGCAGCTTGGGAATGCTGCAGCGTTGCGCTGAATATGTGGTGCAAATTTTTTGTGATTCTCGAGGGTGCTCACTATTCGTAAGGTGATAACCACAGGGTTGAAGCTGTTGTGGCCGCGAGATTGTCTGTCGCAATTGCTGTTGTAATGTTGGTGCAAGATCCACAAGTGGATTTTGCTTTCGTCTGTCAAACCTGATTTCCAATTCCGGGATTGGGTGTACAAATATAATGCCAATGTCATCAAATACCACGTCCACTCTCAGGCAGCGCGTTTTTAAATCCGGGTCGTGGACCATGCTAGGGTACGCATTGAATCAAGCTTTGCGTTTCGGAGGCAACCTCATTCTTACGCGCTTATTGTTTCCTGAGGCATTTGGAATGATGGCGATCATTCAGGCCGTGGCTTTCGGGGCGCACATGCTTACCGATGTCGGAGTGGGACCTTCAATTGTCCAGAATGAGCGCGGAAACAATCCGGTATTCTTGAATACGGTCTGGACAGTCCAAATCGTTCGAAGTGTCCTAGTGTGGGTTGGATTATGTGCTTTGGGGTGGCCGCTGGCAGAATTCTATGGTGAGCCCGACTTCGTCAGGATGTTTCCGGTTGTCGGGTTGGCTGCAATAATCGTAGGCTTTAATTCCACCAAATTGTATACGGCGCAAAGAAATCTTGAGGCAGTGCGAGTGACTCAAATTGAGATTGGCTCATATGCGCTTGGATTGTTTTTCACAATATTCCTTGCATGGCTGATGCAATCGGTCTGGGCTCTAGTGTGGGGAGGCGTGTTTTCCGCTGGCCTGAAGATGGTTGCCAGTCACATTGCGCTTCATGGCATAAAGAATGGATTCGCATGGGACCGGGATACGATCAGCCACATGCGGGGGTTCGGGCGCTGGATACTGCTAAGTTCGTCACTTACCTTTTTGTCGATAGAAGGCGCGCGCCTACTGATCGGCGCACTGCTTGATATGCGCCAACTGGCTTTGTTTACATTGGCAAGTACGCTAAGCATGATGTTCTGGCAAGCCATGCAGCAACTTGCCGGTAGTGTGTTTTTCCCAGCCTATTCGGAAGTTAATCGCACCAACCCCAGGAATCTCAAATCGGTGCTGTTTAAGGCACGGTTGACACTTATCCTGCCCAGTTGGAGCTTGGCAGTCGCATTTACATTTTTTGGATCGCAAATCATGGAGATACTCTACGATGTGCGATATCACCAATCGGGCATTATGCTTGAGCAGCTTGCAGCCGGTTCGCTCGTGGCTTGTGTATGGGGATCATATTCGGGTGTATTGCTGGCCCTTGCCAAGGTCGCTCCCATGACGGCGTTGACCGCAATCCAGATCGTATGTCAGTTTGCTATGATGTTCATTGGCTACCAGTATGGAGGAAGTGCTGGTTTGGTTATGGGGGTGGCTGCGGCAAACTGGATTGTCTATCCCGCATACGCGTTCGTGATGCACCAGAATGGATTGTGGCAACCCAAGCTGGATCTGATCGTTATTGCAGCATCGGTTCTGATTGTGGTGTTGGCATGGCCAAGTTTGAATGCTGTTGGCTAACGGCAGGCTGGTCAAAGTGAAGCAATTAAGTCCCGGGGAACCAACTAGAGTCTTGGATAACTTATGGTAGATGTTTCGGTAATATTAGTTAGCTACAACACGATTGAGATGACCAAAACGGCACTTAATCATCTTGAGTCTTCCTCCCACAATCTGGAGACTGAAGTATTCGTTATTGACAACGATTCCAAGGATCATTCTGTTGAAGTTCTTCGAAATGAGTACCCGAATATTAATTTAATCGAAAACAAATCAAATGTCGGTTTCGGGCGCGCCAATAATCAAGCATTGCCAAATATAAAAGGTCGCTATGTTCTTTTACTGAATACCGACGCCTTTGTGGAGACGGATACTGTTGCCAAAACCGTTCAATACATGGATGCCAACCCTTGTTGTGGAATTCTCGGTGTCAGGCTAATTGGCCGTGATGGCGAACTGCAACCTTCATGCCGGTATTTCCCAACCCCCTGGAATCTCTTTCTTGGGCGCTCCGGTCTTAAACGTTTTATCAGGGGCGCAAAATTAGTTGATGACATGTCCTGGGATCATGCTTCAGTTCGAGATTGCGACTGGGTTCCCGGCTGCTATTTGCTGATCCGAAAAGAGGTAATTGATGAGGTCGGACTTTTTGATCCTCGATATTTTCTGTATTACGAAGAAGTGGACCTTTGCTTTGCCGCAAAAAGTGCCGGCTGGGGAGTCACATATTTTCCATACACTTCTGTAATCCACCTCGGAGGGGAGAGTGCCAAACATCAAGGGGAAATTTCCACAAAGAGCCAGCAGATTGAGTCACTAAAAATTGAAAGTGAACTGTTGTACTTCCGCAAGAACCACGGCTTGATGGGTGTATTGGAGCATTTGCTGCTTGATAGTCTCGCTGACTTCATCCAATTTGCCAAAGATATTGTCAAAGCGAGGTCACCGAAGAAAATCATATTTAATCTTCGGCGAGCCATGTTTGTATGGAAGATGTTTTTTCGCACGGAACTGGCTACAGTAGCCACGCGCTAGAGGTCGAATATGTTTCAGAACATCAAGGCGGATTTCAGGACATACCGGGGGAATTTCGGAGCGCAAGGCTTTTGGGTAATGCTTGTTTATCGTTTTGGGCGTTGGCGCTATGGTGTTCGCCCAGCAATTTTGAGAAAATTTTTTTCATTGACTTATAAGCTACTCTATAAATTCATTCAAATTATCACTGGCATCGAATTGCCATGCGAAGCCGAAGTTGGCAAAGGATTCATCATTGACCACTTCGGAGGAATTGTCGTGAGCGGTTATGCCAAATTTGGAGATAACTGCCGAATTCGGAATGGAGTCGTCGTTGGGCTAAAAAATGTGGAGGATCCGGTGGGGCCGATTATTGGAAATAATGTGGATATCGGTACAGGTGCCAAGGTGCTGGGCAAGATCAGGGTGGGCAACAACGTGCTGATCGGAGCCAATGCGGTTGTTCTCTCTGATGTTCCGGATAATTCAATTGCAGTGGGCGTTCCGGCTGTCGTTAAGGCCAGGAATCAATCTGAATCGAGTGCTGTTTGATGAGCATGCTGCGCGTGGGAGTTGTGATAATTGGCCGCAATGAAGGTGATCGTCTCGTGCGGTGTCTGACTTCCCTGAAGTCTCAACTTGTGCAGCTCGTCTATGTGGATTCGGGCTCGACGGATGAGTCGGTGAAGGTGGCCATCGGCATGGGGGCGGATGTCGTAAATCTGGACATGACTCGGCCATTTACCGCTGCACGCGCCAGAAATGAAGGGTTTGAGCGGATGAGGAAGCTTTTTCCGCAAACCGAGTATGTTCAATTTGTGGATGGGGATTGCGAAGTATCACCACTCTGGCTGGAAAGCGCAGTAAATTTTGCTGATACCCACCTGGACATTGCGGCAGTCTGTGGCCGCCGACGCGAACGATTCCCTGAAAAAACC
Organism: Gammaproteobacteria bacterium; assembly: GCA_018813765.1. Taxonomy (GTDB): domain Bacteria; phylum Pseudomonadota; class Gammaproteobacteria; order Burkholderiales; family Gallionellaceae; genus Sideroxyarcus. The sequence goes on from JAHJBC010000006.1 coordinate 283,888, forward strand.
ATATACAACCTTCTGTGCGATATGGAATGGGATACGCCGATAGGTGAGGCAAAGTCATGCGGCGGCGATGTGCTGATGCGCGTAGACGCTTTTGAGAGTGTGCATGGATTTCGCCCGGATTTAATTGCTGGTGAGGAGCCTGAGCTATGTGTTCGTCTGAGGGCATCAGGCTGGAGAATCTGGCGGTTGGATCAGGAAATGACGCTGCATGATGCTGCGATCACACGCTTTGGGCAGTGGTGGAAGCGGATACGCCGGAGCGGATACGCTTTTGCTGAAGGAGCTCATCTGCATGGCGAGCCTCCCGAACGGCATCGCGTGAAAGAGTCTCGGCGTGCCTGGATATGGGGTTTGGGGATTCCTGTTGTTTCAGTCTGTCTGGCAATCTGGTTGGGGGCGTGTGGTTTCGCAATGCTGATAATTTATCCTGTACAGGTTGTTCGCCTTGCATTGCAGGGCACACGTTCCGTTGAGGAAAACTGGTGGCGAGCCCTGTTTCTTGTGTTGGGCAAGTTTCCGGAGGCAATCGGGCAGATGAATTTCATATATAACAGGCTTGCAGGGAAGACAGCGCGCCTGATTGAATACAAGTGAGTGGTCAAATTCTGGAATTCTTTGCCGTCAATTGAATAATTCAGCGTTTCCCCAAGCTGAAATATCTGTAGAGTTGGATTGGGAGAAATTACTGGCCGTCACAGTAATCAGAAGAAGGTAATAATAATGAGGGTCGGTGTCGTCGAGACTTTAGGTCATGTCCATCGCTTGGGTAGAGCGATGCATCCTTCTATTACCTTGAACAGTTTCAAGCATCAGGTCATTTTGATCTTGTTGACCCTGAAATCCCTTCCGGAAATTCGGAAGTGGTATGAGAATTCTGACAACCCATTGCTTGCCCGGGCATTGAAGCGTTTTCCGCTGATAAGCGGAGCGATCTACTGGCCTTATATAAATCACGCCTGGTCGATGAAACAGCGTCTGGCAACTATCGATCAGCATTACTACATGCTTGGCGGACCTGCGGCGATCATCGCTCACGCTACCTTTGAGAAGGTGGAACTGGCACGATTGGACGATAGTTATGCCGGGCTGCATCTGGCGCTGGACAAAGCCGAGTGGTTTCTGCGTGAGGGTGAGATAGTCCTCAATCTGTTCGTCAATGACCAGCGTATCTATTCCATCGCGTTCACTCTTGGCATAGAAGCTGGCCAACCTTTGATTTTTGTGGGCGCACTGCAAGGGGTAAAATCTGAGGCCGCGCGGGGGCTATATCGCGATATTACCCACGCCCTTCACGGCATGAGGCCGCGTGACTTTCTGATGGGTGCACTCAAGCTGACGTGCGCTGAGCTTGATATTCGCAGAATATGGGCAGTTTCCGGCGAGTACCGCCAGCATAACAGCAGTTATTTCGGTGATTCACATAAGGAGAAGGTGTTAGTTGCTTACGACGAGGTGTGGCTTGAACAAGGCGGATTGGAGCTCGACAACGGCTTTTTCGAAATTCCCACCATCATCAGCCGCAAAGACACGGAAGAGATCCCCGCTCGCAAACGTGCCACCTACAAGCGAAGATTCCAGATGCTGGACAAACTGGCTCTGGACATCAAGACCACTTTAGCTCAGCATGCGGCGCTGTAATCATCGAAGGTCGCTACAATTCAAAATATACAGACATTTTTAAAGGTGGGATTTCTTTACAGGATATCAAAACAGCATGTACCAAGCTTTCTACGGTTTGAAGGAAAATCCATTCTCGATTCAACCCGACCCGGATTACCTGTATTTCGGTCGCCGCCATACTTATGCGTACGCGACAATGGAGTTCGGAATAAAGAACCGGGCAGGATTTATGGTGGTCAGTGGCGAGATTGGATGCGGAAAGACCACTCTGATTCGGCATCTGTTGAACAACCTGGCGTCAGATCATACGGTGGGATTGGTTTACAACACTCATCGCGAGATATCCAACCTGTTGGAGTGGATCATGCTTTCTCTGGGGCTACCATATGACGGTAAATCCAACGTTGCGCTCTTTGATGCATTTCAGCGGTTTTTGATTGAGCAATATGGTTTGGGGAAGAGCGTGCTGCTGATCATAGATGAGGCACAGAATCTCAGCCCGGATGCACTTGAGTCTTTGCGGATGCTTTCAAACATTAATGCAGACAAGGATCAATTGCTGCAAATCATGTTGGTTGGACAGCCGCAGTTGAAAGATATGCTTATGCGGCCGGAACTACTGCAGTTCTCGCAGCGAGTTGAAGTCGACTTTCATATCAAGCCATTTGCTGCTCCTGACGTACAAGGATATATAGAGCATCGGCTGGCAGTTGCGGGCCGAAATTCTCCCCTTTTTACTCCTGATGCTTGCGACAAGATTGCTGAGGCTACTCAAGGTATTCCCAGGCGAATTAATATTCTTTGCAATACAGCACTGGTATATGGCTTTTCAGCCGAGGCTGAGCTTATCGATAGAACTTTGGTTGAAGAAGTGTTAAGTGACAAGGCGGAATTTGGAGCTTTGTCAAATTCGGAATGAGTGGGAGTCATCAGGCTTTGTGATGGACGAACTGCATTGTGGTGATTTCGAAACGCGATGGTTGTGCGCCTATTCATCCATCTGAACCGGCTGATTGGGCGTGTAATAATTTCCTGAATAAGTTCCACGAGTAACTGTGGGCCGACAGGATCAGCTGTTTACATAGTGACAATGTTGCATGCCAAATATTCGAAATAATATGATTACAGGGGAAGCGCCAGCTGTGAATCAGTTTCGTATCGCATATCTCATCAATCAGTATCCCAAGGTTAGTCATACCTTTATCCGGCGCGAAATTCTGGCACTCGAACGCCAGGGTTTCGACATACAGCGTATCGCGCTGCGCGGCTGGGATGCTGAGCTTGCGGATGAAGAGGACAGACGGGAACGAACCCGGACGCAATATGTGCTGCAAGAAGGTATCTTTGCCCTGCTGTGGGCTGTATTGCGGACGCTACTGACGAGGCCCCGACGATTTGCGTCAGCACTTATGCTGGCATTTCGCATGGGACGCGGAGGTGAGCGCCCATGGCCATATCATCTGGTTTATCTTGCCGAGGCATGCCACATATTGCCGTGGTTGAAATCCTTCGGCGCAAACCACGTGCATGCCCATTTCAGCACCAATTCGACAGAAGTTGTGATGCTGGCAAATGCCATGGGTGGCCCCCCCTTTAGCTTTACGGTTCACGGACAGGTAGAGTTGTATTATGGTGGGCTAGCGGAAAAGGTACGCCGGGCAGCTTTTGTGGTGGCGATCAGTTCTTTCGGACGAAGCCAGCTATATCATTGGATTGATCATGCTCTCTGGCACAAGGTAAAAGTGGTTCATTGCGGGCTGGAGGAAGCATTCCATTCTATGGAGACATCTCCGCCTGCCGCCGCACCGCGGTTGGTCTGTGTAGGTCGACTGTCCAAGGAAAAAGGGCAGTTGTTGCTGGTCGAGGCCGCGCACAGGATGGCCGAGAAGGGCATCAGGTTCGAATTGGTATTGGCGGGTGATGGTGAGATGCGCTCGGAAGTGGAGAATCTGATCGCTCACTATGGCTTGGCTGGACAAATCCGGATTACCGGCTGGATAAGCAGCAACCAGGTTCGAGATGAAATCCTGGCAGCACGCGGATTGGTTCTCCCCAGTTTCTCCGAGGGGCTTCCAGTAGTGATCATGGAGGCCATGGTACTGCGCAGACCAGTGCTGGCAACCTATGTGGGAGGGATTCCAGAACTGGTGCGACAGGGAATAGACGGGTGGCTTTTCCCGGCTGGGTCAATCGAAGACTTAACGGCAGCCATGGAGGATTGTTTATTTAAGTCTCCCGGTGAGTTAAGGAGAATGGGCGAAGCCTGTTTCGACCGTGCTGTAGAGCGGCACTCGATCGACACCGAGTCGGCGAAGCTTGCTAAACTGTTTCTGGAAACCACCTAGCGTGTCGATAATTGGGGCGACAATGCATTGTTGATGATTGAGAACCGACAAATTATTGGGCTGGACGTTGTTGCATTGTCACGCAAAGATGCTTTGGCGCTGCTTGAAAAGCGAATCAGCGACAAGGTTCCGACTCGACTGGCTTTTGTGAACGCAAATTTGGCGAATACTGCATATGAGGATGAAGGCATTCAAAATATGCTTCGCAGTTTTTTGCTGCTAAACGACGGGGCTGGAGTCAATCTAGCCAGTAAATTGCTGTACCGGCAACCTTTTCCTGACAACCTGAACGGTACTGATTTCACCCCGTGTTTTCTCGACCACTGTGGCGTTCCTTTGCGCATATTTTTGCTTGGCGCTAGCCCATCCGTAGTCGCCCGTACTGCGGAATTTTTTACTCGGCGCTGGCCTCAACACAATGTGGTTGGCTACCAGCACGGATTTTTCCCCAAGTCCGAAGAGGGACAATTGATTGAAAGGATCAGGGCCGCAAATCCGAGTCTTGTCCTTGTGGCAATGGGGAATGGTCTGCAGGAACGCTGGGTTGAAAAGTTGGTACCCGAGTCAGCATTATCCGCATGGGGGGTCGGAGCGCTTTTCGATTTTCTTTGCGGGGAGGTACATCGCGCACCTCTATGGATGCGCTGGCTTGGCATCGAGTGGTTTTTCCGCTTGCTACAGGAACCCGGAAGAATGTGGCGTCGTTATTTGATTGGCAACCCGAAATTTGTATTTCGCGTGCTGTGCGAACTTGGATCGAAGACCTTTAAATGATTAATGTCGCTGTAATTATCATTACATACCGCCGCCCGCTTGGCTTGATTCGGGTGTTGGAGGGGCTGGATAAGCAGCAGTGCAGCGATCAGTCTCGCTGCTTTCGGGTGAGTGCAATCGTTGTGGATAACGATAAGGAACATTCGGCTGCCGCCAGCGTCGAGCAGTTCAGGCTGAATAGCCCGATGTCTGTCCGCTACATTATGGAAGAGCAACAAGGCATTCCTATCGCCAGAAATGCCGGGATTGCAGCCGTGCCGGATGATGCTGAATTTTTTTGTTTCATCGACGACGATGAGTGGCCAGGGGAAACCTGGATCGATGAGTTATTGAAAACACAGCGTGCCACAGGGGCGGATTGCGTACTTGGCGCCGTAATACCTGTCTACCCGGAATCGGCACCGCGCTGGCTGGTTAGCAGTCATGTTTTCGACAGCTGGCAGTTTCCAGATAATGCCCAGTTAACAGAAGCAGCCTCCAACAATGTACTGATCTCGCATGAATTCATCAGGCGGACAAAGCTCCGTTTTGAGGAAAGAATGCGAATGACCGGGGGGTCCGATTTCCTGTTTTTTCGCCAGGCTGTTGGGCTGGGGATGCGCATTGTTTGGTCGGCAGGAGCTCCTGTATATGAAGAGGTTCCAATGAGCCGCTTGAAGTTGCGCTGGATTATTCAGCGACAATACCGTTTGGGAAATACCTTTTCAGTAAGTGAACGACTTACGGGAACGCGAGTGGGCTTGGCTAAATTGGTAGTGAAGGGCTTCATTCGGATAGGCTTTGGAGTTGTCATGTTGCCTGCGCTACTTTTCTCTCCGTATTACGGAATGCGCGCAATTGTTCACATCTTGCGCGGTGCCGGAACGATTGCTGGTGCGTTCGGGCATGCTCATCAGGAATATTCACTCACTGGTCTGGCACTGGATAGGTCGGAACGACCTTCTAAATAGCTGGCGCGGAGGCTACAACTAGCCTAGACCGGGATAGTAACCGCTCATTCTGAAAGCAAGCTGGGCCGGCACAAATTCCCCTCTCGAACCCTGCACGTGTTTTGCAACCATGTCGTAACGGCTTAGCTGAAACCGGTCTGCATCCGGTCCATTGTTGCCCCATGTGGTGGTCACCGCCCTGCGATAACCTGCTTGAGCGACAGCTTGGGCAGTGCGGGCATCAGAGTTGCCATTTGGATAGCAAAAAGTATCTATTGGGATTCCGAGTCGCTCTTGCAGCAAACGGCGCGACTCAGCAACTTCATAGGCAAGCGCGCGGTCATCACATTCCGGCATCAGGCAATGTGACATGCTATGTGAACCGATTTCATGCCCATCAGCCGCCAGCTCCGCAATCTCATCGAATGTCATAAGTCTGGCGAACTCGGGTGCCGGGGCTGAGCCAGAAGCTGTTTCTAGTTCCTTGACCAGATGCAGACGCGCATCCAGCTTTAGCTTTTTTGAGGCCGCTACCACGGTGCTCGCCAAGTTATTCGGGCCGCTTGCGGATATTCCGGCTGTGGCCAATATTTGCATTAGTCGTTCCTGTCCGCCGTCTGTTTGCTTGAGTAGGTTGAGTATCGCAAAACCAAGTCGATCATGCCAAAGAAGCTCCTGCCGTGTTATGGCGGATACCGGTGCAAAAAAAGAGGCCTTGATGTTATGCCTGGCGAGTATCGGACGGGCATATTTCAAATTGTCATGCTGAGCATCGTCGAAGGTGATGGCGAGCAGAGGGCGCGATGTTTTTTCACCATTCAGATAGCGCTCATGCTGTGTTGCAAGCGTGCCGCAATCAAAATGCTTTGTGAAATAGGTCAAAAATGCATCGAGCTCTGCGGGCGTTACGACGAGACCTGGAAAAGGATAAGATTGACGTTCAACTTCAGGAAGCACACGGTGGAAGGTTGCAATCGATAGTCGATCACGACCGCGCCTTCCAGGTGCTGTGAGTCCTGCCAGATATAAGAGACGCCCGATGTTGTTGCGAAGAATCCTTTTGGTACTCATAGGCAGGAGCGGCTCCGCTCTTACGGCTCAAAGGCGCCGATGGCAGGAGGAGATGGCCGTGTCGCGCCGGTAATATCCAGGGTTGATTTGTTCACGTTGCTGCCGGCGCCAATGAGTGGCGAGCCGGCTGCAGGCGTGAAATCGGTGCCGACCGCGGTAAACATCGGGTCATCCCCCTCAATGGATGCGGAATCGAATCCGCGAGCCGTAGCATAGGCCTGCCACGATGCAAGCGAGCCCCTGCCGTTTACCCATTCATACGAGGCGGCGGCCGAGTAACAATGGTTGTTGTTGATGAAGGCATATGCACTTAGTGCAAGCGGGTAATCAAAACAATTCATACCACCACTGCTCTCTGCTGAAGAAACAGAATTGTTGGAGAGAATGTAACCTGTCCCCTCAATATCAACGATTATTCCAGTCCCTCCACCACTTGAATTAGGGCCGAACCATATTGTGTTATTCATGATTCTGCTTCGAGTATTTACATCCTCCCCAGCCTTCGCCACCCGTATCGGAACCGATATTCCGATGCTTCCGTTGTAGGGCCAATCCTGAATGATGAGATTGTTCTCAATTAAACAATCAGGGCAATTTGTAACAGAGAGAGCTGTATTCCCTCCATTTATTATTGTGTTGCCCGAAAACCTGGCATTTCGGTGATACACAGGCTCGGGGGCACCAGTAATGTTGTTAAACGCAATTCCCCAGCAGCCACCTGTTGCTGCTGTCGCATCTATTTCAACAACGTTATTTGCCACAATCAAACCATCAACCCCGATGTGAGCAACAATTGGAGCGCCTAGGCATGTAGATCCGTACTGGCCTCGAACATAGTTCCCAATAACAGTCACGTTTTCCGCTGCGACAGCCGAGATGTAGAGAGTATGGTCAAATACGGTGGAGCTGCCATTTCCATCCCAATAGTTATAGGAAATATCGGCATTATTGCCGCCCCCTAAGAATCCGAAAGTCCTGCTGTTGGTAATTCTGTTGCCGGTAAACTTAATATTGGTTGATGGTCTAAGTCCTAAGTTGCCTCCGGCATTGTAAATCGCTACGTCGAAGTTGTTCATTTCAAGGTTGCCCATGCTCACATCATGAGCGCCATCGTAAAAGAAGAAGCCATTGTTTCGATTTCCAAGTGCTCCATTATCGCCATTTAGTTTGAAGTTTAGGAAGCGGACACCTCCACGATCTCCATTAACAGTGAATAGATTCCCTGTTCCTGCCACAGTATTAATGATTGGTTTGGCCGTGCCAGTAAAAGTGGTCGGAGTATATTCGCGCAAATCCACACAGGTCGTATCGACCGGACAGGCCGATCTCGTGATATTGAATAAATTTAGTGAATTGAAAGCCCCGCCTTTGCATAGTGCAACCGTTTCGCCGCTCGCTGCAGCATTCAGCGTTGCGATTGCCGAGGCAATCGTCTGTTTCGGGGATGCTGCTGTACCGGGGTTTCCATCAGCACCCGGTTGGCAATCGATTTCCGCACCTGTTCCACAATCGCAATAGTGAGTAATTGTGCCTGTTCGATAGGGGGTGGCTTCCCATGCCGCTACAACGTCAGCAATGGCCGAGGGGGGGGGCAGGGGTGGGTCGGTTGGGTCGGTTGGATCGTCGGGGTCGGCAGAATAGGGGGATACATTGCTGCCACCGCACGAGGCGAGTCCGGCTGCAAGGAACATTATTGCGAATAGAAAACCCTGTAATGGCCTTGAAACGTTAGCTTTGATATTCGACATTTGTTTTCCCTTCGAATTAAAGCGACTAGGTATTTGATTGATATGCACAGGGATCGAAGCGATGTAATCCCGGCATGCAGGCCAAATGCGTATTTCAAATCAGCCCATAAAGCATGCGGTCGGAGCAATATAGACTGCATCAGTCCTATTCGCAAGCCTTAGGATCTCATGCCTTTATGACAGCAGGCACTGCGCTTTGTCATTTCGGCGGAAATGCCTCAACGGCTGTGGCGGCGCCGATATCTGCACCCCGTGCAACCGGTGAGAGAGATCGCGGGATCACTCGGCCTGGCGGTGTGAGAATGATAGAGTCCGGTGGCACATCCCTTGTGACGACGCAATTCGCGCCGACCATCGAATGGTCGCCGATTTTGATTCCGCCGAGAACACGTGCGCCTGGGTAAATGTCAACGTTATTCCCGATTTTCGGTGTTCCGGGAATTTGTCCCGTACCTAGCGTGACATCGTGAAAGATCAAACAATCTTCACCGATTTCAACCCCTCTTCCAATCATGATGTTGGTGGGGTGGATGAGTTTCAAGCCGGGGCCGATGCGTGCTCCGCAACGGCCAGCCCAGAGGTGGATGTTGTATCGGCCTAAGGGTAACCGGAAAATGCGATATAGCATCCACATCGGCATTCTCAGAAATCTGCTGGGCAAAGAATCAGCCCACATCCCAAACCGGAAGATCGCCACAATCCAGAATCCCGGATTGGTAAACCACCGACCATGATCTTCATATTTGGGGATGTCGCGTCGCAAGTTTTCGAACATGGTTTTTCTACAAAAGAAGTATAGGTAATCTTAACGTGACTGTGTGCCAGTTGAACGCCTACCCGGTATTCTGGCCAGTACGGAGATAAGCTCGCGAGCGGCGCGGAGCTTTCCGGTTGAGTTCAAATGTCCGCCGTCGTCAGTATAGGCTGGAGCCATCGCGGGAGCTTCAATACCTTGCCACTCACTTGTTACAGTATTTCCATTTTGATCGGTAGATTCGATTCGGGCCAGATCGAATATTGGTTCTCGCCCCAAGTAAGCTTGGCGCAAGCGAGCATTGTATTCTTCCCGACGAACATTCTCTTTAAAACCATAGGGCGCTTTGCCAAGCAAGCGTTTAATGGTTCCCTTGAATCCTCCCTGTATTACTGTGAGTGGTGCAGTTACATGCACGAAGATCGTACTTGGATTCTTGGCTTGAAGAGTATTGATGGTAGTGCGGTAACTTTCAAAAAGCGCTTTTGTGTCCACGTTGGGCGTGAAATCCACGTAACAAAACTTTACCAGCGCGATGTCAGGTCCGGTGGCCTGTTGCCCTAATGCTTGCTCAAAGCTTTTTAGCTTCTGGAATGGGTCCCCATTTTTGGCGACGGCTGTATGTCCAATTCCCGCTTGACCCAAACTTCCAGCAGTTGGAACTTCGATCACTCGGACTGATACCCCGGCCTTGGCGGAGAGCTGTTCGATTCCTTCAAGAAGATTTCTTCCAACAGATTGATGCCCAAAAAAAATTTTCTGTTGCGCAATTCGCTGTAAATCCGCTTGGAGTGTTAAATCCATTTCATCAGCCCGAGCTGTCGTACTCATATGTGCAGTTGCGAAAACTAACATAACGCCCGTTATGAACCAGTAACCAAATTGGAATACCCAACGTTTGGGATATTGAACACACAAAAATATATAAGTCATTGAAAATTTATTAACTCAATCATTCTGGAATGTCCCCAATTTGTGAGTTTCAAAAGTTATTGATCTGCAAGTTGAATACATTGAGAAATACGACGTTGAAATGTCGCTTCAAAAGTATGATCTTGGGCAAAAAGTACAGCATTAAGTGATTTGGATTTAATTTCATCCCGCTGTAAGTTTAGTCTTTCAATCAAGTCTACAAATCTATTGACATCGTTCATCGCGATTCCCCAGCCAACATCGTGTCTAGCCAGAATACCCATGTGCGCCTTGTTATTGTATCCAATTATTGGAACTCCGCAGGCATAGGTTTCCAAGTAGGTGCATGAAGGGTCGCTCTGGCGGTGGCAGCAGACAAACAAATCCAAGTTCGACTTAATAAATGGCACAAGTTCACTGGCGTAGTCAACAGCTCCATGGAGGCGTACACAGGAATCTAAGCCATAGATATTAATATTTTGCTGCATTTGAGGCAGAAGCTCACCGGTTCCGAAAATATCTAAGGAGAATGGGATTTGGCGATTATGTAATTGGTGCGCAATTTCAATTAGGTGATCGGCACCTTTCATGCTGATCAGGCGACCTGAAAACCCAAGGCGTAATGGTGCTTGTGATTCTAAATGTGAAAGCCGAGTTGAGAGTTCTGTATCGGTAATACCCATTGACGCACTATTGCGTGTATCAAAATACAACAAGGCATTGGGAACAAGATGCGCATAAGAGTCATACGCGGGCACTCCATTTGCTTGCAGTCCGTCAGCATGGCGAAAGGCTTGTATTCGCTTTCTTTCCTTGAGGAGGAGCCAAACAATGGATTTAAACTTGCGCCAGAGATTTAAGTTGCTGATTGACGCAATTTGCAGTCTTGTCTCAAGCGTATATTCAATTATATATATGCACTTAATTTTCAGCGTATGACAAAGATCAACTATATGAAAACCATCAAATGAATCGCCAGATGCTAATACGATATCTGCACCATTTAAGTGACTTGAATCTATCGTAACGTTTGGCTCAATCACATTTACCTTGGCAGGGAAGCTTTTAGCGACGTATTGAATTAATCCAAATGTTGGAGGGGGAGTTGTTGCCAGACGTATGGTGAGGCAAAAATTGCCTGGCCAGAGCTTGGTGTAGGTCAGTACGCCATCATAAAATTTCCTGTCGAAATACAACTCCTCCCCAATTTTCCAGATTCCAACAGAAGGCAGGAGCATTAGGGTGGGTGCTCGACTTGCAGAAGTCATAATAGACATTAGAAATCCTAGCGAATTTGAATCAAAATGAGCATCGAGTCATAGCCTACAATTTACCAGCAACTTTACGAAGATGGCAGAATCACTAAATCTGGCGGAGATTTCTGGCGCGAATATTGACTGCGCAAGGATTCAAGAAGGCCCTCGCTTGGAGAGCCGGCGCAATGCAGATAAACCTTAAAAAGACCGCCGAAGCTCATTAGTCGATATCGGATCATCACCTCGTCGTCGTTCGGACCGCTCGGTAAGCCGAGATGTAGTGATATTTTCTGATGCTCAATGGCAAAAAGCGGGGCATCCCATAGAAATTGCGCAGTGCCCGTTTTGGGGAGCCGTACATAGAAATAGCCATGAATCCCCATCTTGTCGAGTGCGCCACCCCAACGCTTTTTCCACTGAAGCAGATTGTCTTCAGGGCGCCCCAGGGAAACTCCCATGTCATAGTAGTCGAAGCCATTATCTATCGCCCACTCGAGAGCCAGGTAGAAGTTGATTGAGTTGGTCTCGTTCAGTCTTTTTGGGTCGGAATATATCGATTCTGGATAGCCGAAGCGGATCGAACTCCAGTAGCGCTTTCCTGCACGGGTGATCACACATCCTGTTTGGCAGGCCACCACCTCGTCCTCCAATAGTACCAACTCAAGCCGCCCGAACTTCTGGGCAATCCTGCGTACCTCGTCTGGATCAACTTGTGAGGCTCCCATTCCGTGTCTTGCGCTTGCGTAGGGCTGGAGCATCTCCCGATCAGCGCGATCAATCTCGGCGTCGTCCAGAATCTGCTGCATTCTATAGCGTCCCCAGCATTTTCGAAGCCTGCGTCGCAACTCGCTTTCGAAGCCGGCCGTGATTTCCTCTATCGGCCTGCCGAGAGGCATGGTAAAGCGCAAAGTCTGCGGAACTCGTAAAGCTCCCGGAAACGGAAGGTCGCATACCAATGCTGACTGGCTTGAAATATTCAGGTTTTTCTGGCTGGAACATACTTCGCCATCCGCTCCCAACAGAGCCTTGGCCCATTCTCTATGCGTTTTTCGGCCGGTATAAATTATGTTGTAGGGACTGCCATTTTGGACGGGGAGATTTGCGATCTCCCAGCGCCAAAAGCAGGCGCGGGAAAGTAGTTCCCTCAGCGATGCAGCATATTCTCTAAGCGAGAATTTCAGGGAAGATAGTAATAGAGTTTTATTCACGAGTGCGGCCACTTGAACTTTTCATGTCTCGGCTGGTGCAACATGAGGGCTGCATGAAGTATTTTGGATGCCTCATTCTGGGAAGAGATCCAAGGTTCGTTCAACCTCTATTGGGTCGATTCTGAATCCCGTTCCCTCCGGGGTGCCGACCACGAAACCAAAATGCTGTTTATCTCGATCCGTAAGATGTTTGTACGAATCTGCGAAGCGATTGGGCGGTTGCAGGGTTAAAACCGAACCGCCAGATTGCAGTGCTGCGATGCCGTGGCTGAGTTGGCTACCTTCGACTCCCACCACGGTTCTGGCTCCGGCACAGGCTGCAACTATGGTTGGAACGTCAGCTTTCATTGGATCGAGAATGCGAAATCCTCTTTGAGCGCGCAAGTGTTCGGCCAGTTCTAGTTCATTTTGCAACAGGCGTAGCTCTCCCTTATCGCCACGAAGAATAAATACGCCAGGATGAGCAGCAGGCTTTACGTGGGATAGCAATTGGTCGCTCATGGCGCGAAAACGCAAATGTCTGTTTCGATTCTGGCCCAGGTCTTCAAAGATTACGAGCTCATTAATAAATGCATTGAGCAGACGAGTTGGCTTCATATTGAGCCAGGTTTCGTAGCCCAGAGTGTGCAGTCCGACGGGGTGTGCCGTAGTAATTGGAGTTCCTTCTGCACTTGCCAAGGGGTAGGCTAGACAATCGTCTATCAACCATGATCCAAAATATTTGTTGCCTCCTGCAGTGCAATACACCGCCCCGCGATCAATTTCCGTGTCTATTCTGACCGTTGGCAGCAGGCGCGAACGTGGCGCTAGCCAAGAATGGGCATCAGCTTTGTAGAGAGAGCCATCAATTAACCAGACATCCTTTAGCAAGAAGCCGCGTGTGGCAGCATGAGTGGTGACGAAGCCACCTTGCATTGTGTGGCGGGGGTGCTCTGCAGCAAAAGCCCAGTCTGTCACGCGGTCAAGCTGATTGGGGAGGAAATATGCGGGCGGGGTGATTGAAGATTCGCATGGGGCGATCACCCATGATTTATCCGCGACACTTTCCAGTGGGCGCGGTGGGTTGCGGAATAGCCATTTATTAAGGAAGTGCCGAGCCGAGGCAAGCGTGAATTTTGACTGGACTATTCTTTCCACAGCTTGGTATGGCTTCAGGCCAACTTGCGGGTGATGAAGTTTGAGATTCGGTCAATCGAGTCGAGGTTGTCCGGCAGCATTTCACTGTCTTCCACTTTGATGCCAAAGGTTTCCTCAATGAAGAATATGACCTCCAATACCCCAGTCGAGTCAATGATTCCGCGATCAAGCAGGGAAACATCGTCACTCAAAGTTGCGGGGTCAGCCACGTAGAAATTTGAAGTAATAAAAGCGCGAACCTGATCCTTGATTTCCATGAAGTAAATCTCCTTTTCTTGATTCTACTTGGGCTGTATTGTGAATGCCACCCCCCCTAAGGTACTAGAAAGTCCGGCAGCGATGAGCCTGTATCATTAATTTCCAGTGGTTGGGAATGAGTTTGTCGAACATTGAGCGATGGGTGAAATGGACAAGCTCATAAATTTCAGGGTATGGTGCGCCACTTGAAAATCCGCCCCCATACTTCTGCTTTGGCTACTGCAGAGACATGCGTAGTGGGTCTGTAGGATGTCAAGCGCTACCGGATTTATGACTGACCCGATGAAGGAGCATTGACGGGATATCTTGGTGTTACCTAACTTGATGTAAGGCAATCATGATTCTAGTTACCGGAGGAACGGGCTATATTGGCTCGCATACTGTTGTCGAATTGATGCAGGCCGGATTTGAGGTGTTGGTCCTTGATAATTTCTGCAACAGCAAGGCCTCGGTACTTGACCGTATCGAACGCATCGTTGGGCGTCGCCCGCACTTTGTCGAAGCAGATGTGCGTAACCGGGATGCAATGCGTGCATTGTTTGCAGACTATCATTTCAATGCCGTGATTCACTTCGCCGGACTGAAGGCAGTGGGTGAGTCGGTGGAGCAGCCTTTGCGCTATTACGATAACAACATATCCGGTAGCCTGGTCTTGTTCGAAACCATGGCTGAGGCTGGCGTGAAAACGCTGGTATTTTCATCCTCGGCTACGGTGTATGGCGATCCTCACACGGTACCTATCCGTGAGGATTTCCCGCTTTCGGCAACCAATCCGTACGGGCGCTCCAAATTGATCGTAGAGGAAATGTTGAGGGATGTTGCGCATGCGGATGCTTCTTGGAGCATAGCGTTGCTGCGATATTTCAATCCAGTGGGCGCTCATGAATCTGGCTTGATCGGAGAAGATCCCCATGGGATACCCAATAACTTGATGCCTTACATTACGAAAGTGGCGGTGGGAGCGCTGCCCGAACTGTCTGTTTTTGGTGGTGATTATCCAACCCATGATGGAACAGGAGTGCGCGATTACATTCATGTGGTGGATCTGGCACGCGGGCATCTGGCGGCTCTAAATGCATTGGCCCAATCTTCAGGGGTGATGACAACCAACCTTGGGACCGGGAAGGGTTACAGCGTTCTTGACATGATCAAGGCATTCGAAGCGGCGAGCGGGAATAAAGTCCCCTATCGAATTGTCGGTCGTCGACCTGGCGACATTGCTGCCTGCTATGCCGACCCCTCTTTTGCAAAGGCAGTGCTGGGTTGGCAAGCGCAATATGGAATCGATGAAATGTGTCGCGATGCATGGCGGTGGCAATCCATGTCGTTTGCAACAACTTGAATAAAAACACAAGTTGCAGTGATGCCGGGGTGATCCCCTTCCTCTAACCGGGGGCTTATGAAGCCCCACGCCTGATTCCAGTCGAGAATTAGTCACGCCATCGTCAGTCAGCGTCAAATTACCGTCAATATTTTGCTATGATCCCGCCTCGCTTTCCTGTCGTGGGGAATGCAGATCAAACTTATATATATTAATTATGTGGTTACGGCGCAATTATACAATCGGTCCGATTCTTGCTTAACCTTTGTTGATTCAGGGAAAACGAATTTTTATTCTTCGGTTCAATAACTCGACAAAGGTAAGAAATTACCTATCAAAACACCATGATGAATAACTTGATAATTGCTAGTGCGCATAGGGATCGAATCACTAAATGGCGTCAGGGATTGGACGGCTTGGTCACGGCCACTCTGTTGAATGACCGACTGGCTTCTCTGGGGAGCGAGGTTGCCAAGCTTGATCCGGAGGTGTTGTTGCTGGATTTCGATCTGCTGGGTTCAAATGGTATGGTGACTTTGCACAGCATCTGTGCCGAAACCAGGACGGTAGTCATCGGTGGCGACATCCCTGAAAGCGTGGAATGGGAACTGGTAAAGGCTGGGGTTAGGGGCTATTGTCGAGGCGATTCTGGCCCGGTAATGTTGAAACAAGTTGTCGAATCTGTGCATCGGGGCGAACTGTGGATACGACGCAAGCTTACTTGCAGGCTGATAGACGAGTTGGGTAAATCAACCGCAAAGAACAAGGCTTACCAGACCTCTTTGGGGTTGCTGAACAAGCTGACCATGCGCGAATTCGATATTGCAGTACGAGTCGGCAATGGCGAAAGCAACAAGCAGATCGCCAATTCCTGCGGTATTACCGAGCGTACAGTGAAAGCGCACCTGACTGAAGTCTTCATTAAGTTGGGGGTAACGGACCGGCTCAATCTGGCTCTGGTTCTGGCGGCGGATGGGAGGAATCCCGAGTTGGAGAATTCGGACAATCTGCTTGTTTCCAAAGCAAGGCGGGAGCTGAATCAGCCCTTGATCATGGGGCAGTTGAACCAATAAGGCGAATTAAAGAATCGCCAAGCCGTATCGAGCCCTTAAGGTTGGGCTTCGTTGTTGTGATGTACTTAGGTACAGTAGCTCTTGTTGTTGATTTGAATACAATCCATAAGCATGCACGGGCAATAACTCCAGACATGCGAATTAAATATATATAAGCAGTTCCTTAGGAGGAGCTATAAATGCAGTCAATAACCGTCGCGATCGCAGACGTAGATTGTGGTCGCCGTGCAAAATATGAGAGATTGTTGTTGGGGGAAGATGGCATCAAGTTACTTTCGAATGTGGAAGTAAATGATGGTGGCAAGGAGGGACTTGAGTCCGGAATTGCACGATCCAGACAAAACCTTGGCGGATTGAAGTATGAAATCGAGGTCGACAGAATAAAACGCCTCAATCCGGTGGTAACACTGGTCAAGGTGGATATGGACGTTGACGAGGATCAGGCTTTGTTTTTATCCTTGCGTAGCGAGTGTCCGGAAGCCAGAATCGTACTGTTGGCTGATGATGCAATTCAGGAAAGCAGAATTATTCAGGCATTGGAAATTGGCGCACGTGGATACCTGAAGAACGAAGCTGTAGAGCATAATCTGACAAGGGCTGTCCATGCTGTTGGTCGCGGCGAAGCTTGGGTTCCACGCAAGATGCTTGGCCGTATTCTGGATCGCATGTTGAACAAGCGGGAAGCATACCGTCTGGCAAATTAGCGGCAAAGAAGTACCTTCTGCCGGAACTGGTACGTTTGAACTGATTATGCGATATGTGCCCAATAGGGGCACATTTTTTTATTTTCAAGAGTGACGTTGCTGGTGCCGGACGCTCAACATGAGCAGCTTGTTCGGCGTTATGCGCGTGAAAGGGCCTCATGTTCAATAATGATGTACTCAAACTGGATGCCGCTGCAGAAGTGGATCGTATTGCGGCAGCGCTTCGCGAGCAGGTTCTCGGTCAACTGCGCCGCCGCGGAGCCGTTGTGGGCATCTCGGGAGGAATCGACAGTTCGGTTGTTGCTGCACTCTGTGTGCGAGCGTTTGGCAAGGAGAAGGTGCTGGGCCTGTTCATGCCTGAGCACCATTCCTCGGACGATGCCCTCATGCTTGGACAGATGCTTACCGGACATTTTGGAATCGAGGCAATTATCGAAGATATTGCACCGGCTCTCGAAGGGGTTGGTTGCTACCGTCGCCAGATCGAAGCTATCCGTACTATCGTTCCCGAGTACGATGACAATTGGAAGTGCAAGCTGGTGTTGCCGTCTATCCTGGAGGGGGAGCGACTGAATGTCACGCGGCTCACTGTGCAGAGTCCTGCCGGTGAAGTGAATACTGTAAGGCTCTCGTTGAGCGCGTATCTGCAAATTGTGGCGGCGACGAACTACAAACAGCGCGTGCGCAAGATGACGGAGTATTACCATGCCGACCGTCTGAACTTTGCCGTTGCGGGCACGCCCAACCGGCTTGAGTATGACCAGGGATTTTTTGTGAAGCAGGGCGATGGCGCCGCCGATTTCAAGCCCATTGCGCATCTCTACAAGACGCAGGTCTATCAACTGGCGGAATATCTGGGCGTCCCGGAAGAGATTCGCCGCCGTCCCCCGACCACCGATACCTTCTCCATGCCGCAGACGCAGGAAGAGTTCTACTTTGCGTTGCCCTACGACCGCATGGACCTTTGCCTCTATGCGGTAAACAACGGGGTTTCTGCTGAAGAGGCTG
This sequence comes from Gammaproteobacteria bacterium, assembly GCA_018813765.1. Lineage (GTDB taxonomy): Bacteria > Pseudomonadota > Gammaproteobacteria > Burkholderiales > Gallionellaceae > Sideroxyarcus. The sequence continues at coordinate 302,006 of JAHJBC010000006.1, forward strand.
CGCCAGTGGTTGGGCTGACCCCTGCACAAGTGGAACGAGTATTCAAGGATATCGAAGCAAAACGTCGCGCCACCCGCTATCTGCATATGCGTCCTTTGCTTGTTGATCCAGTTCCGGAAGTCTGACGACACATGTGCGGTATTGCCGGAATCGTCAGCCTCAGTTCCAAGGCAGCCCCCCCCAATCGCGAAGCCTTGGTTCGCATGGCCAGCACGCTTTCTCATCGCGGTCCGGATGAGTTTGGTGTGTACCGTGATGATCATGCGGGGTTGGCACATTCGCGTTTATCCATCATCGATCTTTCTACCGGTCAGCAGCCCATGGCTGATGAAAACGGGACGTCATGGATCGTTTTCAACGGTGAGGTATTTAATTATGTAGAACTGCGCGAGGAACTTGTCGCACTCGGTCACCGATTCCGCACCAGTAGCGATACCGAGGTCATCCTGCATGCCTACCGTGCCTGGGGTGACGCCGCCTTCGAGCGCATGAACGGGCAGTGGGCCGTGGCGATCTGGGATTCCGTAGCGCAGCGCCTCGTTCTTTCCCGGGACAGGGTGGGCATATGCCCGCTGCATATTTGCGAGTATGCGGGCCACCTGTATTTCGCCAGCGAAGTCAAAGCCATCTTCGCGGCAAATGCAGACATTCCAAGAGCCTTTGATCCGGTTGGACTCTCCCAGACCTTCACCTTCTGGACCATCGTTCCGCCGCAAGGCGTATTTCAAGGCGTGACCGAAATTGAACCGGGGCACGTCCGTACTTATGAAAACGGTACCGTCCGCGACCGCGCCTATTGGACTCCAGCCTATCCTGTCGCAGGTAACAGGCACAGCAAGTTCCAGGGATCGCTTGAGGATGCGGTCGTCGAAGTGCGCAAAGCACTGGAGAATGCGACTTCGCTGCGCATGCTTCGCGCCGATGTGCCGGTCGGCAGTTATCTTTCCGGTGGACTGGACAGTTCGCTGGTTGCCGCGATGGGGCGGCGCTTTGCGGGCAACCGTTTTCAGACATTTTCGCTGAGATTCGAAGATGCAGAATACGATGAAACCGAGTACCAGCGCCTGATGGTGAACGGGCTGGGGAGCGAGCATCACGAAGTTGTCGTTTCGCGCAGCGACATTGCGAATGTGTTTCCCGAAGTGATCTACCATACCGAGAGGCCGATCCTGCGAACCGCACCGGCTCCGCTATTCCTGCTTTCAAAGCTGGTCCGCAACCACGGTGTCAAGGTCGTGCTGACGGGAGAGGGGGCGGATGAGATGTTTGCAGGTTACGACATCTTCAGGGAAGGCAAAGTGCGCCGATTCTGGGGACGCCAGCCCGCATCCGAGTGGCGCCCGCGGCTTCTGGAGCGGCTTTACCCCTATCTCGCGCGCTCTCCGGTTTCGCAACAGGCGATGGCGAGACAATTTTTCGGGCGCAATATTGCGGCTCATCGCTCGCCGGGTTTTGCACACGACACGCGCTGGCATACCACGAGCGCGCTCAAACGGCTTTTATCTAGGGATATGCAAGCGTCTATTGCCGGTCGCGATGTCATCGGCGACCTGCTTGGAAACCTCCATCCCGATTTTGCTCAATGGACCTCGCTGGCGCAGGATCAGCATCTGGAGATACGCACTTTGTTATCAGGATACTTGCTTTCCTCGCAAGGAGACCGGATGCTGCTGGGCAATTCAGTCGAAGGGAGGTTTCCCTTCCTCGACAAGGATGTCATCGCCCTGGCGGATTCGCTCCCGGCGTCATATAAACTGCGGGCGCTGGACGAAAAGCACGTGGTGAAACGTGCAGCTGCCGATGTCGTCCCGCACGAAATCATATCGCGAAAAAAACAACCCTATCGCGCGCCCGATGCGCTTTCATTTGTGACGGATGATGCGCCGGAATATATCGACGAGGTGCTTTCCGAATCAGCACTGAGCGAAGCCAATGTTTTTGACCCACAAGCCGTGGTTCAACTGCTGCGCAAATGCCGCGCCCGTGGCAAGGATGGGCAATTCTCGAACACGGACAACATGGCGCTGGTGGGAGTTCTTTCCACGCAACTTCTGCACCGGCAGTTCATCGCAAGCCGTCCGCAAGGAAGTGATTCCATAGAAGTTCTTACCGATATAGACCGCTCATCTACCGCAAGGAAAACCTGAGATGCAGATAACACACGGACCTGTGCCGCTATTGCACGACTATCTTATCCAGGCCGCCCGCGAACTGAGCGACAAGATCGCCCTTGTTTGCATGAAACAACGTATATCTTATGGCGAACTTGATGCCCGCTCGAATGCGCTTGCGAACAGCTTGGTGTCGGGCGGTGTAAAGCGCGGTGACAGGGTGGTGATCTTTGCCGACAATACCGTTGAAACGGTCGTTTCCTTCTGGGCCGTGCTTAAAGCGAATGCAGTCGTGTCCATCGTCAACCCCCTGACCAAGAGTGACAAGCTCAGCTATCTGTTGGGAGACTGTCGCCCGACGGCGTTTATCACGGATGCGCATATACATTCCGTGTTTGCCGAGCCCACGCAGGCCTGTTCACATCTGCGCTGTATGATCGTTTCCGGAATTATTGATGATGCAATACTGGCCGCGCTTCCGCATGCCATTCGCTGGGATGACGCCCTTGCCTCGGGTGATCGGTCAGCTCCGCCAGCACGTAGCTGCATTGATATTGATTTGGCTGCGATCGTCTACACATCGGGCTCGACCGGCGATCCCAAAGGCGTGATGCTTACACATCGCAACATGCTCACCGCATGCACCTCGATCTCCTCGTATCTCGAGTTGCAGGAAGACGAAGTAATTCTTGGGGTGCTGCCGCTGGCGTTCGACTACGGGCTGTACCAAATGATTATGGCGTTCCGTACCGGGGCACGCCTGGTTCTGGAACGTTCGTTCACATTCCCCGCCCAGATACTGAACCTGATGGTGGCGGAAGGTGTAACCGGGTTTCCCGGAGTGCCGACCATCTTTTCGATTCTGGCGGAACTCAAATCGCTCAAGGATTATGACCTCTCGAAGATCCGTTATGTGACCAATACTGCCGCGGCATTGCCGGTCAAGCACATACTTATGCTCAAGGATATCTTCCCGGGGGCGCGGATCTATTCGATGTACGGACTTACCGAATGCAAGCGCTGTACCTACCTTCCGCCCAAGGATATCGAGCGCAAGCCTTCCAGCGTAGGTATCGCCATTCCGAATACCGAGATGTGGATCGTGGACGAGGAAGGCAACAAGCTTGGCCCTGACACAGTCGGCCAACTCGTTATTCGCGGAGCCACAGTCATGAAGGGTTATTGGGAAAAGCCGGAGTCCACGGCCAAAAAACTCAAACCGGGACCGCTACCGGGTGAGCAGGTGTTGTACACGGGCGATTATTGCAAGATGGATGAAGAGGGATACCTCTATTTTGTTGGTCGCATGGACGACATCATCAAGTCGCGCGGCGAAAAAGTGGCACCGAAAGAGGTGGAAAACATGCTCATGAATATCCCGGGGGTAAAGGAAGCTGCCGTTATTGGCGTGCCGGACGACATCCTGGGGCAGGCGGTCAAAGCATTCATCGTATTTGAAGAGGGAGTGACAATGCCTGAGAAACAATTGCAGAAGGAGTGTCAGGGGCGGCTCGAAAACTTCATGGTTCCGAAATATATCGTGTCAGTGCCAAGTTTGCCCAAGACAGATACCGGCAAGATCAAGAAAACGGGGTTGTCATGAATGCGCTTCTGGATGAAGTCGCCGATATTCTCGGGCGCGGCGGTATCGCCGTTGCAGCCAATGAGGCAGCGCTTATCGTGCAATCTGCGTATGCGACAGCGTCATCTGACTACAAGGAAACTGCACGAGATATGGCGGTACGCCGAGCCACTGGTGTGCCACTGGCCTATGTGACCGGACATATAGTATTCATGGGGGTCGACCTCATTGCCGCCGAAGGCGCTCTCGTCCCTCGGGTGGAGACCGAGCTTCTCGGTTACGTTGCACTCGATGTGTTGCGCTCTTCCGACTTGGCTACACCGCTGGTAATCGATATGTGTTGCGGATCCGGAAATCTTGCCTGTGCCATTGCTCACTATCATCCGGATGCGCGAGTGTGGGCGAGCGATCTAACCGATAACTGTGTCGAGATTGCACAGCGAAACGTAGCTCATGTGGGCGTTTCTGACCGTGTCGTTGTTGTCCAAGGCGATCTGTTCGCCGGTCTTGAGGGACTCGGTCTTGAGGGGGCAATCGATATCATCGTCTGCGGTCCTCCATTCATCTCACAGACAAAACTGGCAACCGATAGTGCGTGGTTGCTCGAACATGAACCAAGGGAAGCCTTTGATGGAGGGCCTTACGGACTCAGCATTCAACAGCGCATAGTCAAGGAGGCACTCCCATTTCTGAAGCCGGGGGGCATGCTGCTTTTCGAGACCGGACTTGGGCAGGAACGTCCGGCCAAGATGATCTTTGAACGGGCAAAGGCATACGAAGATATCAGGCAGATTGCGGATGCCATCGGCGAAGTGCGAGTCATAACAGCACGCAAGCGCCATGAAAGTTCACTGTAAGAATGGTTACGTCAAGGGTATGGAACGTAAGCGGCGAAACAGAATAGGGCGGGATTATTATGAATTCATTGTTGATTGAAATATCTACCACTCTGGATGGCGCTGGCATTTCTCAAGCGTCGCGCGAAGCAGACCGTATCGTACAGGCTGCAAAAGTTGCAGCTCCTGCCGATCATGAAGATGTTGCACGTGCCATGGCGCAGCGCCGTGTTGCAGGGGTGCCGCTTGCATACGTGATTGGACATGAAACGTTCATGGGGGTCGATCTGGTTGTCGGGGAAGGCGCACTCGCACCCAGGGAAGAAACCGAGCTTCTCGGATATACCGCACTCGAAGCGATTCGGGCGTCAGGCGCCGATTCGCCGAAAATCATCGACATGTGCTGCGGCTCGGGCAATCTTGCTTGTGCCATTGCTCACCATTTTCCAACAGCCAAGGTGTGGGCGAGCGATCTGACTGATGGTTGTGTCAGTGTCGCTCGGCGCAATGTAATGCATGTGGGCGTTTCTGATCGTGTTGTTGTCGCACAAGGCGATCTATTTGCGGGGCTGGCCGACTTCGGCCTTGAAGGGGCTGTCGATGTCGTTGTATGCAACCCCCCCTACATTTCGCAAGGCAAACTCGCGACTGATCGCGCTGTGCTGCTGGAGCATGAACCGCGCGAAGCCTTTGATGGCGGCCCTTATGGACTCAGTATCCAGCAGCGCGTAGTCAAGGAGGCACTGCCGTTTCTACGTCCCGGTGGTACGTTGCTCTTTGAGATCGGCCTTGGGCAGGAGCGCCAGGTCAAGATGCTCTTTGATCGAGTGAAAGAGTATGAAGATATCCGGCTGATTGCAAACGCCGCTGGCGAAGTGCGTGTCGTGTCGGGACGCAAGCGGGGGAATTAACCGCACGCCCCGATCGCACCGCAACTGGTGCAAAACTCGCAGCCGTCCTTCTTGATCAGCGTGGCGTTGCCGCATTCCTTGCACTGCTTGCCGACGATGGGCTTGAGAACTGAAGTCGGCTTGATATGACCTTCCGGGATCTCCAGCACACCCATCTGCTGCACCGGGTAGCCGTGCTCGTCGAGGACGCCGAGCATGGCGTAGCGGTGGATGATGAGTTGCGCCACGTAGGAGACGGTGGAAGGATAGCTTTCCATCTTGTTGCCGCCGGGCACGCGCGCCATGAAGTCGCCCAGCGGTTCGCCGAAATTCAGCAGCTTGCGCAGTTTCATGCCGATCCAGGCCGGGTCGATCACTCGCATGTCGAGACTCAGCACCTTGCACAGGCCGTCGAGCGCGCGCGGATACACGCCGGATAGCCACATCGAATAAGGGCGGCGCTGTCCGTCCGGCAGCATCAGTTCCTTCAGGCCCAGCACGAAGTCGTCGCCGGTGCCCGCGTTGGAGATGTCCACCGTCCAGCTCATGGTGCCGTCGACGCCGGTCTTGGGTTCCTTCTTCGCGAACAGCGCGTCCATCATCGGCGTGGTCTCGCCGTCGCAGATCTCCAGCGCGCCCAGTTGTTCGATGCGGAATTTGAGCAAATGCGCGAACGCTGCGACCAGGCTCGGCATGCGCTTCACCTCGCCGTCCGGGGGCATCGGCATGTCGAAAGCGTCGTCGCCCGCCGACTTCATCAGCATCTCCAACTTCATGCGTATCCACACCGGGTCGCGCGTGCGCATGTCCATCGACAGCGATTTTGCCAGCGCGCCGAGTCCGCGCGGTTGTTCTGAACCGTTCACCCACACTTCGAACGGATGGTTGCAACCGTTCTTAGTGTGTGACACGAAGGCGACGAAACTGCCGAGCGGATGTTTGACGACCGGCGAGGTCCAGCCTTCGCTGCCGGCGGGCAGAGAAGGGCGGCCGGGCCAGCGCAGCGAAGCGAGCGCGGGCTTGGGCGCGGTCTCCAGCACGATGCGCCTGTCCTGGTCGAACACGAAGTCCTGCGGCTGATCTTCCGCCTTCTTCTCCGGGGTGACCGACAGCACCGAGCCCAGCACGCTGTTGGGTCGATAGGTGGCAAGGCCTTTCAGTCCCGCCTTCCATGCTTCGGTGTAGAGGTCCTTGAAATCCTCATACGGGTAGTCGGCCGGCACGTTCACCGTCTTGCTGATCGAGGTGTCGATGAACGGCGCCACGGCGGCGACCATCTTCATGTGGTCGATGGCGCTGATCTCCAGTGCCGTCACGAACGACTCCGGCAGTTTGTCGATGTCGCCGCCTTGCTGCTTGAATACGCGCCAGGCATGGTCTTCCACCGGGTAATCCTTGGTCGTCCCGTCCATCATGCGTTTCTTGCGCGTGTAGAACCAGGAGAACGCGGGCTCGATGCCGTTGGAAGCGTTGTCGGCGAAGGCCAGCGAGATGGTGCCGGTCGGTGCGATGGAAAGCAGGTGGCTGTTGCGGATGCCGTGCTTGCGTATCTTGTCCTTGATCTCGTCCGGCAGGCGCGAGGCGAAGCGTGGAGCAGCCAGATATTTTTCCGCCTCCAGCAGCGGGAAGGCGCCGCGTTCCTGCGCCAGATCGACCGAGGCCAGATATGCCTCGTCGCGCATGATGCGCGTGATGTCGGCGGCGAAAGTGCGCGCCGCGTCGGTGTCGTAACGCAAGCCCAGCATCACCAGCGCATCGCCCAAGCCGGTGAAACCCAGCCCGACGCGGCGCTTGTTCTGCGCTTCCTGCTGTTGTTCCGGCAGCGGCCAGGCGGTCACGTCGAGCACGTTGTCCAGCATGCGCACCGAGACGCGCACCAATTGCTTGAAGGGTTCGTAGTCGAAGCCTGCATGTTTGGAGAACGGGTTCTTCACCATGCGAGAAAGGTCGATGGAGCCGAGACAGCAGCAACCGTAGGGCGGCAGCGGCTGTTCCGCACAGTTGTGGACATACAAACCATTGGCATCGAAGGCATGCACATCGGCCACCGTCACGTCGTACACATCTTCAACACCATCGTCTTCCAGCGACAGCACGGTGGCAACGAAACGTTCGGCGTTCGGCTTGCGCTGATAGCTGGCCAGCAAGCCATTCAGTCTGTCCATCTTGTCGCTGTCGGCAAAACCGATCAGTTCGGCATAACGTCCGATGTTCTCGCCGCTGATGATGAGTTCGTGCAGGGGCTGGCACTCGTATTGTTTCGCGCCGCCCTTGCCGTCCGGCAATTCCTTCATGCCACCGGGACGGCGATTCTGGTAGATGGTGGAAACGATACCGAGGCGTTGCAGCATGCGCTGTACCGCTTGCAGATTGCCGAGGTCGATCTGGGTCAGGCGAACGCTGATCCCTTTATCCTGCGAGCCTTGCACCGAGCCGTCGGCATCGAACATGCCGCGCAGCGCGCCGCGATAGAAATCGGACGAGCAGGTTTCCATGGCGGAAGTGAATCGCTTGTTGCCGGGCGTCAGGCCCAGCTCCAGTGCCAGGGTGCGCAATGCGCCTGTCGCCAGACGGTATTCGCCGCGCCCATCGACCGGCTTCTGCCAGCCGTTGAAATCGGAACGATGCGGCAGCGCGCGCGCCGCCTGCTCGGCAGTACGCATGACCCCGGCAACCCCGGCGGAGATCGGCATGTCCGCGCCATTGGCGACCTTCAGTACGGCGGCATCCCAGACGCTCAGCACCGCCTTGTCGTTCTTGAGTGTGCCGTCGCCGATCAGCAGGCCGATCAGGTAACCCTCGTCTTCATTGTGTGCGCCGCTCCAGGCTTGCATGGCGCGATGATCGTGCAGCACGATCCGGTCGTCGGCACGCAACTCGCCCGCGTTGACCCATTCCGTTTCGCGTATGTAGCGCGTCATGCGCGAAACGCGCAGCACCGGATGGTCGGCGGTCAGACGCAAGGTATGTCCTTCGGCAGTCTTCAGGCGCAGCACCGGCTTGGTGCCGGTAAAGAAGAAGCCTTGCGACTCGGTCGGGTAGGACTTGCCGTCGACGATCGCGGCGAACGGCTTACCGATCAATTCGCGCACCTGACGCGCGCCTAGCCCGGTCATCACCCAGGTGTCGGCGGTAACGCAGGGGTTGGTCGCCTCGATGACCTCGCAATACGACAGGTTGTTGTCGCGGTTCATCAGGTCGATGAATAGCACGCCCGGTTCGGCATGGTCGTAGGTGCTGGCGATGATCTGCTTCCACAGGTCGGTGGCGCGCACCTTGCGGTACACCCACTTGCCGTCGGCGCGCTGCGTTGCCCCCGCGGCCTTGATCGCATCGGAGGGCGCGGCGCTGTGCACCAGTTCGAATTCGCCGTCCGCTTCCACGGCCTGCATCAGCGCATCGGTCACGCCGACCGAGATGTTGAAGTTGCGCAGGTCGCCCTGGTCCTTGGCACTGATGAATTTCTCGATGTCGGGGTGGTCGCAGCGCAGCACGCCCATCTGCGCGCCGCGGCGCGCACCGGCCGATTCCACCGTCTCGCAGGAGCGGTCGAACACGCGCATGTAGGAGATGGGGCCGCTGGCGCGCGAGTTGGTGCCTTTGACGTGGGCGCCCTCGGGGCGGATGCTGGAAAAGTCGTAACCCACGCCGCCGCCGCGGCGCATGGTCTCGGCCGCCTGCTGCAGCGCGTCGTAGATGCCGGGCTTGCCGTCGCTGAGGCCGGAGATGGCATCGCCCACCGGCTGCACGAAGCAGTTGATGAGTGTGGCCTGAATCTTCAATCCGGCGGCGGAGTTGATGCGGCCCGCGGGCACGAAGCCGTTCTCCTGCGCGTCGAAGAAGGCCTGCTCCCATTTGGCGCGGTCTTCCGGTTTCTCGGCCTGCGCCAGTCCGCGCGCGACGCGGCGGCGCACGTCCTGTACGCTCTTCTCGTCGGCTTCGGCGTATTTTTCCAGCAGCACTTCGGTGCTGATCTCTTGTGTGGTCACTGCGCTTTCATTGCTCATGTTCTGTACCAGTTCGCTCAGTAACTGCTCTCCGCTGTTCTGACTTTTATCGGGGTGTTTTGACTGACTCTTTCGGTGGGGTACCGGGTGTCGACCGGAGGGATTCTTCTGCGTGGCGGTGGATTCGGAATCGCTTTGGGCGGATGAAGATATGCTCTCGGAATCGAACACGATGCTACCCCCTTGATTGCATGGAATACTTGTGCCGGAAAACGAAAAACCACTATATCTAGTGGTCTATCGTCTGGATTCGACTAATTGTAGGGGGGTGAAAAGTTTTTTCAAGCGATAAATTTTATTGTGAACATTGACGGCCGGGGGGTGAAGCGTTAAGACGAATCTGATTAAGTCCTCATTCGTCATTCCGGCGAAGGCCGGAATCCAGTGCTTTCAATGAACTGGACACCGGCCTTCGCCGGTGTGACGGACTTAATCAGACCTTCCCTTAGGAAATCTTGCGGCTCGAATCGATCACTGACCCGCGCAGCTCAGTTTCAGCCTGTCGTCCTTGCCGCTGAGAACGGGCAGGGTGGCAGAAAGGACCGCGCTGCCGTCTCCGCATCTCCATTCGGCGGAGAAATCCTTGCTGCAGTTTGGAGCCGGATCCTCCAGCCCTGTCGGGTCGACCAGGAAATCGCAACTGCTCGCGCCGTCGCAGATGTCGGCCAGTTTTGCTGTTGCGTTGCCGGCCTTGGCGTTGCAGTTGCGCCCCCAGGTTGCCGACACGACCTTGACGAGCGTGACGGGAACGGCGGCAGCGCTTTGCTTGCCGGTTTGTTCCAGTTGCGCCTTGGCGTTCAACTCGTGCAACTCGGCATACCTGAGTTCCTCATACTGCATGAACACGCCGACGACGAGCAGCAGCGCGCCGATGATCGCGGCGCTGATGCGGCCGGCCGGGCCGGGTTCGATCTTGCCTTCGATCTTGCCCAGTATGCCGACCAGGATGAAGATGAAGCCGGCGAGCACAAGGATGCGCGCGAGCGGCACATCCACCAGTCTGATCAGAACTTCACGCATGGTTATCCCCAGTCAGGAAATGCAGGCACTCTATCACGCGCCGTGTTGGACGCCATCAATCCAGCACGTGTGACACCAGACCGTCCGCCAGCTTGGGTTCAAACCAGGTGGATTTGGGCGGCATCACTTCGTTGGCGTCGGCGACCGCCATCAGGTCTTCCATGCGCGTGGCGAACAGGGCGAAGGCCACGGCCATGCCGTCGCTGTTCACGCGTTTCTCCAGTTCGGGCAAGCCGCGGATGCCGCCGACGAAATCGATGCGCTTGTCGCGGCGCGGATCGTTGATGCCCAGCACCGGCGCGATCAGGTGATTCTGCAACAGGCTCACATCCAGTCGTGCCACCGGATCGTTCGCCGGGATCAGGTCGGCGCGGATGTTCAGGCGATACCACTGGCCCGGCAGGTACAGGCCGAACTCGCCCGGCTTGGACGGTTTGACCGCGGTGGCACTCGGCTGCACCGAAAAGTTCTCGGCGATGCGCTTCAGGAAACCAGCCGCATCCATGCCGTTCAGGTCGGTCATCACGCGGTTGTAATCCATGATCTTCATCTGGTGGTGCGGGAAGATCACGGAGAGGAAATAGTTGTAGCTTTCTTCGCCGCTGTGTTTCGTGTTGGCGGCGCGGCGCGCGGCGGCCACGCGCGAGGCGGCGGCGGAGCGGTGATGGCCGTCGGCGATGTAGAGCGCCGGCATGGCATCGAATGCGGCAGTCAGTTGGGAAAGCACAGCCGCATCGCGGATCACCCAGATGGTGTGGCGTATGCCGTCTTCCGCCGTCACATCGGCGTCGGGTGTACCGCTGGATGCCTTGATCAGGATCGCATCGACTTGCTGCGCAGGCGGATAGGCCAGCAGCACCGGACCGGTCTGCGCATTAAGCGCATCGATCTGGCGCACGCGGTCGTCTTCCTTGTCCGGACGGGTGAACTCGTGCTTGCGGATGCGGTTGGTGTCGTAGTCTGCCACCGAGGCCGCCGCGACCAGGCCGGTCTGGCTGTGCTCGCCCATGGTCAGGCGATAGGCGTAATAGCAGGGCGCGTCGTCGCGCACCAGCACACCGGCCGCCAGCATCTTGTCCAGGTTCTCTGCCGCCTTGGCATACACCTCGGCCACATAGGGATCGGTGCCCACCGGCAGATCGATCTCCGGCTTGGAGATATGCAGGAAACTCCAGGGCTTGCCGGCGCAACGTACACGCGCCTCCTCGGTGGAAAGCACGTCATAGGGCGGGGCGGCGACTTCGGCGGCACGGGAAGGGGCAGGACGCAAACCGGCGAAGGGGCGGATCAGACTCAATTGAAACTCCTTGGATGACAGGGATGAAGAAACCCTGCCATTTTACCGTCCCGCCACTGCCGGGTTCACAAAAATATTTGAGCAGATCGGCGCCCCGCCGGGGAATGGCGAGGCGCGGGGGACATCAAGCAGCCTTGCGCTGGAAGAAAGTGTCGCCGGGCGTGGCGGTGCTCACCTCGGTGATCGAGTCGTACGGCAGCCCGACCCGCTCATGCGCGCGGCGCACCGCTTCGGCGTCGGACGCCATGTTCAGGCAGAAGGCGCGCCCGTCCTCGTAGCTCAGGTGCAGGCGGATCGGCACGACGTTCTCCGCATAGCAGGCCTGTTCATAGAGCGCATAGAACTTCTCGAAATCCGCAGTGGATATCTTCTCGGGGAAAGTCTTGTTGTTGCGGTCATGGGTGTCGAGGAAAAATCGCATCGGTTTCATGTTGCTCTCCTGTAGGTTTGGCTACGAAGGCGTAGCGGCAAGCAATGTAGCGAGTGCGTGCCTGTCCTTCTGTAGCAAAAGTTACTTGGCCGCAGAATCTTTTCGTGTGTAGCTTTTGCTACAGAGGGGCAAGCGGATTATCGGTAGTCTCGCCACGGATCGTTGACTCACAAGGAGAGCGCTATGGGACAGGCCGGGTTGGTGGGATTCATGAACGTCAGCATCGTGATGCTGATCATTGGTTTCACCGTGCTGCTGCTGATGGTGAAATTCGAGCTGGGGCCGATGAGCAGACTGTCGGCCGGCAGGAGGTGGCTGATGACGCTGGTGCTCGGCTCCGGCATGGTCGCGTTCTCCATCAAACTGGCGCTCATCGCCACCTTCGTGCATTTTCCCGAACAGACGATACGGCAGCAGATCGCCATGCGGAAATCCCCCGCACTGGTGACATGGGACAGCGGCAAGTTTGCGGCTGCGGAGCAACCCGTGGTGCAAGTGCAGAAGCCCTATGAATGGCGCGCCCTGCCCGGGGTCGCGCCGGCCCCGGCCTGGAACCCGACCACGCCGGAGAAAGTGGCGCTGGGCGAACGCCTGTTCCACGACACGGCGCTGTCGATCGATCGCACCGTCTCGTGCAGTTCCTGCCATGACGTGCGCAACGGCGCGGGCGAGGATCACCGGCCTTCCTCGACCGGCGTGGGTGGACAGGTCGGCAACCGCAACGCGCCCACCGTGTGGAACGCGGCGTTCCAGGCCGTGCTGTTCTGGGACGGACGCGCAGCTTCGCTCGAGGACCAGGCGATCGGACCGCCGCTCAATCCCGTCGAGATGGGCATGCCATCGGCGGAAGCCATCGAGCAACGGGTGCGCGCGGATGTCTCTTATCGCGAGCCGTTCGCCAGAGCCTTCGGCGCGGATCGACCCATCACCATCCGGCAGATCGCTGCGGCCATCGCCGCCTACGAGCGCACGCTGATCACGCCCGATGCACCGTACGACCGCTTCGTGCGCGGCGATGACAAGGCGCTGACGACGGCGCAACTGCGCGGGATGGAACTGTTCCAGTCGGTCGGCTGCATCCAGTGCCATTCCGGTCCCAACTTCAGCGGCGCCAGCCTGTTCGATCCGCCGCCGTCGACGCAGCGCCTGTTCCCGGTGTTCGATTCACCGGAATATATGAAGCGCTACAAGCTCAACAAGGACCCCGGTGCGAACGCGCCCGGCAGCAAACAGGCCGTCTGGCGCATCCCCTCCTTGCGCAACGTGGCGCTGACCGCGCCCTATTTCCACAACGGCAGTGTTGACAGCCTGCCCGAGGCGGTGCGTATCATGGCGACCGTGCAACGCGGCAGGCAGGTCGGCAGCGGAACGAACGGCGTCAGGGCCGTGGTCTGGTCGAAGCAGGACAGGACGATCGCCCGCAACGACACCGCCGTGCTGAGCGACAGGGACGTGGACGACATCGTCGCCTTCCTCAAATCCCTGAGCAGCGACACGCTGGCGGCGCGCAACGGAAACGGAGGATGACGATGGGTGAACCGGTAGCGACGAGGGAACTGGAGAAGCTCGATGTCTTCCGCGATCTTTCCGCGACCGGGCGGAACATGCTCGAATGCGGCATGCAGCTGCATCACTTCGACGAACTCAAGACCATCATCAACAAGGGCAACAGCGTCTCCGGCGCCTATGTCGTGGTGCGCGGCCGCTTGCGCGTCTATTCCATCTCGCCCTCCGGCAACGAGGCCACGCTGTACTTCCTCAATCCCGGTGACATCTGCATCCTGGCGCTGAATTGCATCTTCAACAACATGGACTACCCGGCCTGGGTGCAGAGCGAGCCCGACACCAGCGTCGGCGTGATCCCATCGCTCACCTACCGCACACTGTTCCAGACCGAACCCTCGATCCAGAACCTCACCGTACACGCGCTTTCGGTGCTGGTGTTCCGGCTGATGGAAGAGCTGGAAGAGATACACGCCCTCAACCTGAACGCGCGGCTGGCCAAGTTCATCCTGATGCGCAGCGAAGGCGGGAAGGAGTTGCGCATGACGCAGAGCGAACTGGCCTCGCATCTGGGCAGCACGCGCGAGGTAGTCGCCAAGCTGCTGCGCAGGATGGTCGCCGATAAGGTCATCCGCACCCTGCGCGGCGTGATCGTGGTGGAACACCCGGAAGCGCTGGCCAAGCAAGCGATGCCCCAGTGAGACGTAGAATCCTCGTTCGTCATTCCGGCGCAGGCCGGAATCCAGTGTCATTCATCAAATGGGCACCGGCCTGCGCCGGTGCGACGATTTTATTCAGCGCCTCTTTAGCCGAAGCGCAGCTTCATCGCCAGCACCGTCCCCGCCAGCAACAGCGTGATAGCGTTGGCGACGACGACAGGCCAGGCGCCTAGCAGGATGCCGTAAGCCAGCCACAGCGCGACGCCGAGCGTGAACATGGCGTACATGCCGAGCGAGATGTCGGCGGTGTGCCGCGTGTGCCATACCTTGAGCGCCTGCGGGATGAAGGCGGTGGTGGTCAGGGTCGCAGCAGCGCTGCCTATCCAGTCGACAGAGTCCATGAACGATATTTCCTTGTAATCAGGTTGAGCGCTTCTGCTGCGCGAGCATGATCTTCGGCAGGTTGACCTCGATCCAGTCGGTCAGCGCTTCCACTTCCTTGCCGATGCCTTCGCCCAGCGGCGTCAGGTTGTATTCCACATGCGGCGGCACCACCGGGTGCGACACGCGGTCGATGAAGCCGTCTTGCTCCAGCTGCTGCAGCGTCTGCGCCAGCATCTTCTCGCTCACTCCGCCGATCTTGCGCCGCAGTTCGCTGAAGCGGTGTGTGCCCTCCATTAGCGCCACCAGTACCAGCACGCCCCAGCGGCTGGTGACGTGATTGAGTATCGCGCGCGAGGGGCAGGCTGCGGCGAAGACTTCGCCGCGCCGTATCCTGCCCGAGAGTTTTCCGGTATCCGTGTTTGCCATGATGCTTACCTTTTGGTGCGTACTTACAATTTGTAAGTGCCGGAGCTATTCTCCGCTCATCCATCCCATCAATCAATCACTGAAAGGAAATATCATGATCGTTGTCACTGGAGCCACCGGTCAACTGGGACATCTGGCCATTTCGGCGCTGCTGAAGAAAGTTCCCGCGTCGCAGATCGTCGCCGTCGTTCGCAACGTGGAAAAAGCCAAGGATCTTGAGGCCATGTGCGTGCAGGTGCGTTATGCCGATTACGACAAACCCGAAACCTGGGATGCCGCTTTGAAAGGCGCGGACAAAGTGCTGCTCATCTCCTCCAGCGAGATCGGCAAACGGGCGAAGCAGCACCTGTCCGTGATCGACGCCGCCAGACGCACCGGCGTGAAACTGCTGGCCTACACCAGCGTGCTGCATGCGGATTCCTCCGTGCTCGGACTTGCGGCCGAACACAAGGCGACAGAGTTTGCCATCCGCGCTTCCGGCATCCCCCATGTCCTCCTGCGCCACGGCTGGTACACCGAGAACTACACCATGGGCATCCCCGCCGCGCTGAAACTGGGTGCGGTTTATGGCTGCGCGGGCGACGGCTGCATCTCATCCGCCACCCGCGCCGACTACGCCGAAGCGGATGTCGCCGTGCTGACCGCGGACAACCAGGCGGGCAAGGTCTATGAACTGGCAGGAGACACCGCTTACACCCTGAGTGAATTCGCCGCCGAGATCTCGCGTCAGAGCGGCAAGAGCATCAACTATGTCAACCTGCCCGAAGCGGAATACAAGAAGGCACTGCTGGGTGCGGGACTGCCGGAGCCCTTAGCCGCATTGCTGGCGGATTCCGATACCGGCGTATCCAAAGGCGCGCTGTTCGATGACGGCAAGCAATTGAGCAAACTCATCGGCAGGCCGACGACGCCGTTGGCAGCGGCGGTGAAGGCGGCGCTGTAAGCAAGATGCTTGCTTTGCGTGGCGGCCGGTTTACGCGGCAGTGGGTGCTTCTTTGAACTGGCCGGCAATCACCGTTCGGTTCCTGCCTTCAGTCTTTGCTTGATACATGGCGGCATCGGCCCGGGGAAGCAGGGTTCCCAGGTCATAAGCGCCGGACGCGACACCGATACTGACCGTGATGGACATTTGTTTTTCCTGGACGATGATGGGGGTAGCGGCGATGGTATGGCGCAACTTCTCGGCCAGCTCCTGTGCCTCTTCCAAGGTCGTGTGCGGCAGCAGGATGGCGAATTCCTCCCCGCCCAATCTGCCGATCACATCAGATTTGCGGAATTCGGCTTCCAGTATCCTGCCGATCTGACGCAATGTGATGTCGCCGAAATGGTGGCCATGGGTGTCGTTGATGCATTTGAAATGATCGACATCCATCACGATGGTGCTCAGCGGCAAACCGTTGCGTTCGCAATAACTGATGATCTGTGCGCCGCACTCGAAGAAGGATCGGCGATTGCTGATGCCGGTGAGCGCGTCCGTCTTGGATAGCGTGTCGGCCTCTTCATACGCTTGCTGTAATTCATAGCCCAGGTGGAAATTGCGGTGCATCGCATCGGACAGGATCTTGGCGCCGCGCAGCGTTATCACGATGAAGATCGTGGCGCCGATAGCCATGCCGAGGTGAAGTTTGTCGGGCTGGGAATACAGCCAGAGAGTGGACGGCAACAGTATGGACAGCATTCCCGCGATCGCCGTTGAGCGGTGGGCCGAATAGGTGGCAAGCACGCCCCCGGCCATGCCGATCAGGATGAACATGGTGAACACCTGCCCCAGCAGGGAACCCTGCGGCATGATGAACAGGGCGCCTATGCCCCAGATCAACGTTGAAGCGATGAGCGCGGCGACGTAGGGGCGTGCATGCTGCAATGTTGCCTGTGCATCGCTCTGGTTGCGAAAATGAACGAGATACAGATACAGCCTGGTCAACGTGCTGAGAAACATGATGCCCAGCCAGTTCAGCAGGATCGTGGTGTCGGTATAGTCCCAAAGTACCCAACACAGCAGGATCGAGACCGCGAGGCTGACGAACAGTCCAAGATAGGACTGCTGAACCAGCAGCCTGAGCTTGTCCGACTTGACCAGGGTGTCGATGCACCGGGTTGCGTTCCGATCTTGCGGAAGTTCATGTTCCATTTGGGCTCCTTCAGGAGGTCAAGCGCTGGCGCATGTTACCAAAAATCGCGTAGCGGGAAACGTTTGCTCGCATACCCTGAGAGGCAAGCGTTGCTTTGTTCTGGGCGCTTCCAGAATGAAGCGGTTGTAAATTTGCCTCTCCATGCCAATAATGCGCAGCCGATTCACAGTATGTGCATTGGATTGCTGCTTGCAGGTCCGCATGCGCCATGTGGGCGGACATGAGTGTGAGCCGATACCTTATGTCCAATTTACTCCAACGACCGATAACCATGGCACGTCCGACTTTCTTCCGTCAACGCCAAATTTGGATGCCGACGATCACTGGCTGGATCTTTCTGCTGCTCATTTTCGTTGCAGCAGGCACCCTGCTGGCCAACACGCTCTATACTTTTCTTGCCCCGAACGATCCGGTCGGCGCGCGCGTTCTTGTTGTCGAGGGCTGGCTTGCGCCCGAGGAGCTTGATCAGGCGATAGCAGCTATCGGGAAGGGAAAGTACGAACGCATCGTGACCACGGGCGGTCCGGTGTCGGGGTGGCCGGGAATCAGTCAAGACACTTCGTATGCCGAGTTGACAGCGAGTTACCTGATACAGCACGGTATTCATCGCGATTTGATCGTTGCCGTGCCCGCGCCAGCATCGGCGCAGGAGCGCACGTTTCTGAGTGCCGTGATGCTGCGGGAATCAGTCAAGCAACAGGGGATCGAACTTGATGCGATCGATGTCTTCTCAGCCGGACCGCACGCCCGCCGCTCGCGTTTGCTTTTCCAGATGGCATTGGGGAAAAAGGTGCGTGTGGGCGTATTGGCAGCAAAGCCTGAAAGCTTTGAACCCGATGCCTGGTGGCGAACCAGCACGGGAGTGGAACAGATGTTCTTCCAGGCGTTCGGTTACATTTGGGTGAAGTGTTGCTTCTGGCCGGGGCCGCCCGGCTCCAACAAAGAAAAGTGGGCCTGACAGCCGCGTTGCTGAGTGCAATGATGAATGTAGCGTAAGGGAAGAGGGGGGCAGGCTGCGGCTTGTCCTGCCTTGACTGCAAGATTGAATCCCCCTATCGTTTGTCCAGCAAACGAATTGAGGAGTAATCATGTCAGCCAAACTTGTAGAACTTCAGGTGCAGGCCAGGCAACTTGGCCCGGAGGAGCGCGCCGAACTCGCCAGCTTCCTGCTCGAGACACTGGAACCTTCCGATAGTGGCGATGTGACCCAGGCATGGGAGGCCGAGATCAAAGCCCGCTGGGCAGAGATCGAGCGCGGCGATGCCGAACTGATTCCTGCCACCGAAGTATTCGCCGATATCCGCCGCAAGCTTTCGTGAACCAACCCCGGTTCCATGCCAAAGCCCGAGCCGAATTCGAAAAGTCGGCCCTCTTTTACGATGGAAGATTTCCCGGCCTTGGGCTGGAGTTCGCGGTTGAAGTGCAGGCTGCTGTCGCCTTTGCCTTTTCACATCCCGAGGCTGGAGCGCCCGTTGCAGATGGATTCCGGCGAGTGATCGTTCGTCGTTTTCCGTATTCGGTCGTGTATCGAGCCAAGGGTGAACACATCTACATTATTGCTGTCGCCCACCAGCGGCGGCATCCGAATTATTGGAGTGATCGGGTGTGAGCAAAATACTATTTCGACGCTGACCCGTTTAACCCTCTGACCCGTTTAACCCTGCGTTTAAACCTGGATGAGAACGACGCCAGCCTCACGTTGACCACGCTGGCGAGTGCGGCGGCGGTGCTGGGGAAGAAGTTGAATGTTGAGTTGCTGGCGGCTTGAAAATAAACCGTAGTCCCCTATTCGCCTGAGGCGGCGTGCAATCAACAAGGGTGGCTATTACGTGAGGGGAAAGAAAATGAGAGTTGGAAAGATGGCCTTGCTTTGCTTTGTGAGTATGGTGGGAAGTGTGGCGGCGGAAAACAGTTCGAATCCAGGCACATCAACAAACAGTATCCCAATTTTAGTAATGGGCCATTGCCATCCGATTTCCAGTTTGACAGATCCCCGTGAGGATGCTGATAGCATCCTCACCCCTAATATACAAGCAAAGGAATTTTTGAATTACCAAGAGCATCATGCTATTGAAGGGACGACGAACACGTCTATCCTTCAACAACCGAAACATGGTGCCCTGAAAAAAGTCACGGTAGCAGATAGGGGGCGGTATTACGAGGAGAGCGCATCTTTTGATCCCGCTGTTAGCTACCATATTTACATACCAGAAAAAGGATATAGCGGAAAAGACAGTGCCTCGGTTCTAGTAGATTTTGGTACTGTCAGGGTGGAGGTGGTTTACTTCTTTCAGGTCATTAACGACAGAGGATTAACTGAATGCGATTGGCCAATGCTGTGTGAACAAGGACAATGGAGGATTTCGTCTACACTTTCATCCAATAATGCATATCAAGCGCACACCGTTACAAATGCAGTGGTCTTGAATAAATTTGTAATTAACCAAAGTGGGCAGGGTAACCCCACAACCTTTTTACCTGGAGCAATTGTTCATTTTGATAAAACTTCAGATGACAAAGTTCATGTCGTTTATGGGTATGGGGGTGGATTGAGCATTAAGGGCGAAGATGTTTGGATACCCCGAGATGCTATCGTGACAAAAGATCAATTTGTAAGAGTTAATAAATGGGAGGGGGCAAGTTCTGCAGCATATGAAAGCATTGACACAGTGAGTACCTATGCTATCCATCAGGATGGCAGCATCGAATCGTCAATTAGTGGTAATTGTGGGGTTGCAAAACTTCCTGGCCATTTGTATCGATTCAAAAATGTTCTTTGGGTGCGAAATGAGAAGCATCATGATGATTTGGAAGGGAGTAATACGTTTGTAATTCTTCCATTAAAAGGGGAGTTATGCAGTCCCCATTACAACGACAAATGCGCAATAGGCAGATGAGCCGTGAAGCGCGGTAGGGCGCAATAACCAGCGGGCATTGCGCCATATGCATTGTGCGTCCGCTACGGCCTACGCCAATTCCTTAAAGAAATTCACCACCGCCAACACCCGCTGCTTCAAATCCCCGTACTTCAACTCGATCCGCAACTTGTCCTGTCCCGCCATCTTGATATGGCGCTTGCTCTGGATCATGGTGATGATCTTCATCGGGTCGATGGGCGGGTTGGGGACGAACTGGATGACGATGGCCTCGGATGAGGCGTCCACCTTGTTGATGCCCAGCGGCTTGGCGAGGATGCGCAGGCGGTGGCAGTCGAACAGTGCGGTCGTGGCATCCGGCAGCAGGCCGAAGCGGTCGATGAGTTCCTGCTGCATGTCTTCCAGCTCTTCGCTGGTGTCGCAGTTGGCGAGGCGTTTGTAGATCACCAGCCGTTGGTGGATGTCGCCGCAGTAGTCGTCGGGCAGCAGCGCGGGGGTGTGCAGGTTGATCTCGGTGGTGACGCCGAGCGGGTGCGCCATGTCCGGTTCCTTGCCGGACTTCAGCGACTTGATCGCGGCGTTGAGCATGTCGTTGTAGAGGCTGAAACCGATTTCCTGCATCTCGCCGCTCTGCGATTCGCCCAGCACTTCGCCAGCACCCCGTATCTCCAGATCGTGCATGGCGAGGAAGAAACCGCTGCCCAGTTGTTCCATCGCCTGAATCGCTTCGAGGCGCTTCTTCGCTTGAGCGGTGAGGCCTTCCTTGTGGTCCACCAGCAGGTAGGCATAGGCCTGGTGGTGTGAGCGGCCGATGCGGCCGCGTAACTGGTGCAACTGCGCGAGGCCGAAGCGGTCGGCGCGGTTCATGATGATGGTGTTGGCCGTCGGAACGTCGATGCCCGTCTCGATGATGGTGGAGCAGAGCAGCACGTTGAAGCGCTGGTGGGTGAAGTCGCGCATCACCGCTTCCAGGTCGCGCTCGCCCATCTGGCCGTGCGCCATGCGGATACGTGCTTCGGGCAGCAGTGTCTCCAGCTTCTCCAGCATGTTGGGCATGGTGTCGACTTCGTTGTGCAGGAAGTACACCTGCCCGCCACGCTTGAGTTCGCGCAGCACGGCTTCGCGGATCACACCTTGCGAGAAGTTGCTGACGAAGGTCTTGATGGACAGGCGGCGTTGCGGCGCGGTGGCGATCACCGAGAAATCGCGCAGGCCTTCCAGCGACATCGCCAGCGTACGTGGTATGGGCGTGGCGGTGAGCGTGAGCACATCCACCTCCGCTCTTAACGCTTTCAGTCTTTCCTTCTGTTGCACACCGAAGCGGTGTTCCTCGTCGATGATGACGAGGCCGAGGTTCTTGAATTTCACATCCTTCTGGATCAGCTTGTGCGTGCCGATGATGATGTCGATGTTGCCCTCGGCCATGTCCTTCATCGCCTGCGTGCTTTCCTTGGTGGAGCGGAAGCGCGACAGTTCGGCGAGCTTCACCGGGAAATCGGCAAAGCGGTTGGAGAAACTCTGGAAGTGCTGCTCGACCAGCAGCGTGGTTGGCGCCAGCACGGCCACCTGCTTGCCTTCCATCGCGGCGATGAAGGCAGCGCGCAGCGCGACCTCGGTCTTGCCGAAGCCCACGTCGCCGCAGATCAGGCGATCCATCGGCTTGCCCGATTGCAGGTCGAGAATGACGGCCTCGATGGCGGCGGCCTGGTCGGCGGTCTCCTCGAAACCGAATCCGGCGGCGAAGGATTCGTAGTCGTGGTAATTGAGCTTGAACGCATGGCCCTTGCGCAACGCGCGCTGGGCATAGATGTTGAGCAGCTCGGCGGCGGCATCGCGCACCTGCTTCATCGCGCGCTGCTTGGCCTTGTCCCACGCGCCGCTGCCCAGTTTGTGCAATGGCGCCGCCTCGGGCGCGCCGCCGCTGTAGCGGCTGATCACATGCAGTTGCGATACCGGCACGTAGAGCTTGGCTTCATCTGCGTACTCCAGCAGCAGGAACTCATTCTCGCCGTCGCCCATGTCCAGGTTCACCAGCCCGTGGTAGCGCGCGATGCCGTGCTGTTCATGAACGACAGGATCGCCCGGCTTGAGCTCGGACAGGTCGCGCAGCATGCCTTCGACGTTGCTCTTCTTCGCGCTGCGCGAGATGCGCGCGCGCGAGGGTGTGGCGTAGAGCTCGCTTTCGGTGACGATGGCGATGTTGTCGTCGGTGAGCAAAAAGCCGTTGCCGACCGTGGCGATGCCGAGCATGAACTTGTCTTTGGCGGCGAGGAATGATGCGTAGTCTTCGCACAGTGTTGGTTCGAGGCCATATTCTTTGAGATAACCGGACATGATCTCGCGGCGGCCGAGGCTGTCGGCGAGCAGTAGCACGCGGCCGTTGTGGCGCTGGATGAAATCCGCGAACTTTTGCGTCGGGACTTCGGCGCGGCGGTCTACGGCGATGGGGGGGAGGGCGGCAGTGGGGCAGGGAATGAGAGTCTTGGGTATTCCACGACCCTCACCCTCCGCTTCGCTCCACCCTCTCCCGCTTGCGGGAGAGGGGTTTAAGCTCCCCTCGCCCGCAAGCGGGAGAGGGGCTGGGGGTGAGGGCTGTATGTCCAGTCGCGCAAACTCCTTCGCCCGGATAAAGAACTGCTCCCCATCCAGGAACAACTCCTTCGTTTCCAGCAACGGATGCTGCGGATCGCCCCTGAGCAGGTTGTAGCGCGAGGCCGCATCCTGGGCGAATTGCTGTATCGCCGCATCCACATCATGGTGCAGGCACAGCGTGGCATTCTGCGGCAGGTAATCGAACAAGGTCGCGGTCTGCTCGAAGAACAGCGGCAGGTAATACTCGATGCCCGCCGGGGCGATGCCCTTGCTCACGTCCTTATATATGCGCGATTTCGACGGGTCGCCCTCGAAGCGGTCGCGGAAGTTCTGGCGGAAGGTGGTCTGCCCCTTCTCGTCCAGCGGGAATTCGCGCGCGGGCAGCAGGCGGATCTCCGGCACCGGGTAGAGCGTGCGCTGGCTGTCCACATCGAAGGTGGCGATGGTCTCGATCTCGTCGTCGAACAGGTCGAGGCGGAACGGCAGCGTGCTGCCCATGGGGAACAAGTCGATCAGGCCGCCGCGCACGCAGTATTCGCCGGGGGTGAGTACCTGCTGCACGTGGGAGTATCCGGCCAGCGTCATCTGGCTGCGGAAGGAGTCGAGGTCCAGCGTCTCGCCTTTCTTCAGGAAGAAGGTGTAGGCCGCCATGTAGCTCACCGGCGGCAGCGGGTACAGCGCGGTGGTGATGGGCACGACCACGATGTCGAAGGCCAGCGTGCGGATGTGGTGCAGCGTGGCGAGGCGTTCGGAGACCAGGTCCTGGTGCGGCGAGAAATGGTCGTAAGGCAGCGTCTCCCAGTCCGGCAGCAGGAAGGTCTTCAGTCCCGGGGCGAAGTAGGGGATCTCTTCCACCAGCCGCTGCGCTTCCAGCGCGTTGGCCGCGATGACCACCAGCGGGCCGTGGTCGGGGGCGAACTGGGCCAGGGCGAGCGCATCCGCCGAACCGGTCAGGTTCGAATAGCGCTGCCGGGAATGTGTGGAAGAGAACAGCACGGCGAAAGAACTGAAACAAAGGCGCGCATTATAAGCCACGACGCCCTGTCTCCTGTTAATACATGACGACAGCAATCGTGATGAGCGGCTGGAGGGCAAGGCGCACGGAGCGCAGGGGCCGGAATGTACACAGAAGTACATGAGGATCCCGAGCACCGAGCAACGCAGCACTCCACCCGCGTAGTAGATTGATGTCGTTATGTATACAATTCGCCCATGTCTGAATTCTACGCATTGGTCCCCGCTGCCGGCTTCGGCGCCCGCATGGGCAACGAGCTGCCCAAGCAATATCTCGAACTGGCCGGGAAGCCGATGATCTGGCATGCCCTTTCCACCCTGTGCGCCCATCCCGACATCGGGACCGTGTTCGTGGTGCTGGCGCCCGGCGACGAACATTTCGCGCGCTACGATTGGTCGCATTGCGGTAGCAAGCTGGCCCCTTTGTATTGCGGCGGCGAGACGCGTGCCGGGAGCGTGGCCAACGGCCTGCTGGCCTGCGAACTGGAGCCGGACGACTGGGTGCTGGTGCACGATGCTGCGCGACCCTGCCTGACGCAGGCGCTGCTGGACAAGATGATCGCGGAACTGCGCGACGACCCGGTGGGCGGCATCCTCGCCGTGCCGGTGGCGGACACGCTCAAGCGCGCCGACGCGCAACAGCGCATCGCCCACACCGAACCGCGCGAAGGCCTGTGGCAGGCACAGACACCGCAGATGTTCCGCGCCGGGGTGCTGGCCGAGGCGCTGGCGCGCTGCAACAGTGTCACCGACGAGGCCTCGGCCGTCGAGGCACTGGGGCTGCAGCCGAAACTGGTGGCGAGCGATTCATCGAACTTCAAGGTGACTTATCCGCAGGACATCGTGCTGGCGGAGTTGTTGTTAACAAGCTTGTAGCTTGTAGCCTGTAGCTCGTAGCCGACCCCGTTTTTGCTACCAGCTACAAGCTACCAGCTACAAGCTCAAGAGGAAAAAATGAGAATCGGACAAGGTTTCGACGTTCACCAGTTGGTGGCAGGCCGCAAGCTGATCATCGGCGGTGTGGATATTCCGCATGACAAAGGCCTGCTCGGCCATTCCGATGCCGACGTGCTGCTGCATGCCATTTGCGACGCGATACTGGGCGCGGCAGCGCTGGGCGACATCGGTAAACATTTCGCCGATACGGATGCCAAATATAAAGACATCGACAGCCGCCTGCTGCTGCGCGACGTGGCGAACAAGATCAATGCCGCCGGATACCGCATCGGCAACGTTGATGCCACCATCATCGCGCAGGCGCCGAAGATGGCGCCGCATATACCGCGCATGGTCGCCAACATCGCCGCCGACCTCGGCATCGCGCACAACGCGGTGAACGTGAAAGCGACCACCACCGAGCAACTGGGTTACACCGGCCGCGGCGAAGGCATCGCGGCGCAGGCGGTGGTTCTGTTGCTGGTTTGAGAGCAAACCCGATGTCCACGAAAAACACGAAAAGCACGAAAATAACCCCATCCATGCGTAGGCTGCTCTGCATTGAGGCTGAATACGCTATGCTGTTTTGTTCGTGCTTTTCGTGTCTTTCGTGGACCAGATGATTTTTTCATGAACATTCTTGCAATCGAAACCTCCACCGAATACTGCTCCGTCGCGCTGTGGCAGGACGGTACAGTCGTCGAGCGCAGCGAACTGGTCGGGCAGAAGCACTCCGAGGTGCTGATCCCCATGATCGATGAATTACTGCAGGCTGCCGGCCACAAGCTGCAAGCCATGGACGGCATTGCCTTCGGCAAAGGTCCCGGTTCCTTCACCGGCGTACGCATCGCCTGCGGGGTGGCTCAAGGCCTGGCGCTGGGTGCCGAGGTGAAAGTGGTCGGCGTATGCACTTTGCAGGCGCTGGCCGAAGCAAGCGGCCGCGACAAGGTCATCGCCGCGCTGGATGCGCGCATGGGCGAGTTGTATCTTGCGGCCTACGAGAAACGCGAGGGTGCCTGGATCGAGGTGGTTGCGCCCTGTCTCTGTCGACCGGATGTGACACCGATGCTGCCGGGCAAGGATTGGGCCGGTGTCGGCAACGGCTTTGCGGTGGCGGGGGCCATTCTGCAGCCGCGCTATGCGTTGCAGCATGTGGATGCGCAGGCTATGCCGCAAGCAGCAGCAGTGGCGCGACTGGCGGCGGCGGAGTTCGCCAAAGGTAATGCGGTGGATGCGGCGCTGGCGCTGCCGCTCTATCTGCGCGACAAGGTGGCGCTGACTACGCGCGAGCGCGCGGCATGATCCTGCGCGACATGACCGAGGCCGATCTGGATGCAGTGCTGCGCATCGAGCGCGAGGTGCATGCGCATCCGTGGACGCTGGGGAATTTCAGCGATGCGCTGCGCAGTAAATACGAGTGCAAGGTGTGCGAACATGAAGGGCAGATGTTGGGCTATGCGGTGATGATGCTGGCGGTGGATGAGGCCGAACTGCTCGACATCGCCATCGCGGCGCAACACCAGCGCCGGGGCTGGGGGCGCAAGCTGCTGGATGAGATGATGGTGCTGGCGCGCCGCCGCAACATGCAGCGCCTGGTGCTGGAAGTGCGGGCCTCCAATGCGGTGGCGATAGACCTCTATCGCAAGGCGGGGTTTGCCGATATCGGATTGCGCCGCGAATATTATCCGGCGGAGAATGGACGCGAGGATGCGATCCTGATGGGACGGGGACTGTGAATATCCGGGACGAGAATGTACTGCGTGAATTGAACCTCTATCCGCTGTGGGTGCGGCGGGATCTGCCTGCGCCGGAAGAGGTGGCGCCTGTTGTCGCGCAAGCCGAAGCGCGCGTCGCCGAATCCATCCCCGTTGAACCCGCCGCGCCAGTCACGATATCTCGTTCGGAGCACGTTGCCGTCGCGACCGACTGGGCCGGGCTCAAGCAACAGGTGCGCGACTGCACCGCCTGCAAGCTGCGCGCGGGCTGCACACAGACCGTGTTCGGCGTTGGCGACGAAAATGCGGATTGGCTGTTCGTCGGCGAAGGCCCCGGCGCGGACGAGGATGCGCAGGGCGAGCCGTTCGTGGGGCAGGCGGGCAAGCTGCTCGACAACATGCTGGCTGCGATCAAACTCAAGCGTGGCGACAACGTCTACATCGCCAACATCGTCAAATGCCGCCCCCCCGGCAACCGTACGCCCGAGGCGGACGAGATCGCCACCTGCCTGCCGTATCTGCGCCAGCAGATCGCGCTGATCAAACCCAAACTCATCGTCGCGCTGGGCAAAACCGCTGCGACCTCCCTGCTTGGACGAGAGGCTACGCTGGGTTCCTTGCGCGGCACCATCCACGACTTTGAAGGCACGCCGCTGCTCGTCACCTATCACCCGGCCTACCTGTTGCGCAGCCCGGCCGAGAAGGCCAAGGCCTGGCAGGATCTGTGCGAGGCGGTGCGTCTGATGTCGGCGCGAGACTGAATACTGCGATCCTGGCAGTAGCCATGCCGATTGCATGGTTGAGCGAGTGCGATTCGCTTGCAACGCAAAACTGCATTAGCATCCGCACGACGAATCTCTGAAGGGGAACGAGCAGCATGAAGCTGAGCGACATCCGTTTGTCCACGCGCATCACGGTCGGCATGCTGCTGCTGGTGGCGGCCAGCGCGCTGGTATGGATCGCCAGCGAGAACATGCGGCTGCATGATGCTTATCTGATGGAACGCGGTGCCGATCTGGAAGCGTCGCTGCATGTCGGGAAGTCGCGCATGGCGCAATCCATCGAGACCCTGCGCCAGGACGTGGTGTTCCTGGCCACCACGCCGCCGATCTCCGGCATCGTGCGGGCGAAGGCCAACGGCGGCATCGACCCGCGCGACAACAATCCCTACGAGACCTGGGAAAAACGCCTGCAGGAGATATTCGCGGCCTTCCTGCGCGCGCATCCGGTCTATTATCAGGCGCGCTATGTCGGGGTGGCGAACGGCGGTCGCGAGCTCGTCCGGGTGGAAAGAATCTCAGGCCGCGTCGAAGTGACACCGCGCGAACTGCTGCAAGCCAAGGGCGACCGCGATTATTTTGCGGCTGGTCTTGGCCTGTCGCTGGGGCGTGTGCATCTTTCCGAGTTCAACCTCAACCAGGAATGGGGCAAGATCGAGGTGCCGCATCGTCCCACCCTGCGTGCCGTCACCCCGGTATTCGATGCGAACGGCATGGTATTCGGCATGCTGGTGCTCAATATGGATGTCACACCGCTACTGGCATCCGCCGCCACCGGGATACCGCCCGGAGTGGAGGCTTACGTCGCCGACGAACAGGGACGATATCTGCTGCATCCCGACGCCAGTCGCGCCTTCGCGTTCGAGTTCGGCAGCAAACCCGGCATCAGCGATGATTTTCCCTCACTTGCACCGATGTTCGGCATACGCACGCCGGACTACCTGCCCTTGCATACGGCCGACAGCGGAGCAGGACAACAATTCCTGGCGGCGGAACGGCTGTTCTTCGATGCCAGCAAGCCCTCGCGCTTCCTGGTGCTGGCCTATCGTATTCCGCCCGCAGTGGTGGCCGCACAGTCTTCCCGCATCCTGTGGCCGCGCGTCTTCTATGCACTGCTGACCATGCTGCTGGCGGGTGGGGCGCTGATATACATGTTGCGCCGCACATTCTCGCCGCTGGCACGCATAACTGCCGACGCACGTGCGATTGCCGGCGGCGACCGTCAGTTGCGCCTGAGCAGCAACGGTGGCGGCGAGATCGGCGAGCTCGCCGAAACGCTCAATGTCATGCTGGACAAACTGGCGGTGTGCGAACTGACCGAAAAGGAGAACGAGTTCCGCCGCAGCATCACCGCGACCACCAAGGACGGCTACTGGCTGGTGGATGCCCTGGGCTATGTGCTTGAGGCGAACCAGGCCTATGCCGACATGTCGGGATACACCAGGAAGGAACTGGTCGGCCTGCACATCAGTCGGCTGGAAGCAAAAGAACGTTCGACAGAAGAGGTCATGGCGCATGTCGTCGGCATCATCGAGAAGGGCGGCGAGGTGTTCGAGACCGTTCACCGCCGCAAGGACGGCAGCGAATACGAAGTCGAGGTATCCACCACCTTTCTGCCGGTCACGCAGAACTTCGTGGCCTTCTGCCGCGACATCTCGGAACGCAAGCAGGCCGAAGCGGTGCTGCGGCTGCACAAGGTGGTGGTCGATACCGCGATGGACGGTTTCTTCGCTGCCGATCTGGACGGCGTGCTGCAGGAGGTCAACGCCGCCTATGCGGCCATGACCGGCTACACCCCGGAGGAACTGGTGGGCATGAACATCAGCCAGCTGGAGGCGATCGCCAGACCCGAGGATGTCAGGGATCATTTGGACAAGCTGAAAGCGCAGGGCTACGACCGCTTCGAGACGCGCCACCGCGGCAAGGATGGCAAAGAGTTCGATATCGAAGTGTCGGTCACCCATATCAAGGGCGGCACGCGGATATTCGCATTCTGCCGCGACATCACCGAACGCAAACGCACGCTGACTGTGCTACAGCGCCACCACCATGTGATCGAGACCGCGATGGACGGCTACTGGATGACCAGCGCCGACGGCTTCCTCGAAGAGGTCAACCAGGCGTACGCGGATCTGGTCGGTTATTCGATGCAGGAGCTGGTGGGCATGCATATCAGCCAACTCGAGGCCAATGAAAAACCTGAGGATGTCAGGGCGCATATCGAGATGATCCTGGTAAAGGGCAAGGATCGCTTCGAGACCCGGCATCGCCGCAAGGATGGCAGCCTGCTCGACCTCGAAATATCGGTCACTTTCGATGCGCCGAACCGCAAGTTCTTCGTGTTCTGCCACGACATCACCTGGCGCAAACAGGCCAGCATGGAATTGCTGCGCAACCAGTTGCTGCTCAACGAGGCGGAGCAGCTCGGCAAGTTCGGCAGTTGGGAATTCAATCTGCTGAGCAACGAGCTGCGCTGGTCGGACGAGGTGTATCGCATCTTCGAGTTCGACCCCGAACTTATCAGTCCGTCCTATGAGCGATTCCTGAAGGTGATCCACCCGGACGATAGAGCCAAAGTGGATGACGCCTATTCCCGTTCCCTGCTGGATCGCCTGTCCTACGGCATCGAACACCGGCTGCTGTTCCCGGACGGGCGCATCAAATGGCTGCGCGAGCAATGCACGACGGCATTCGATCCGGATGGCAAACCCCTGCGCTCGGTCGGCATGGTGCAGGACATCACCGAGCAGAAGCGCGTGGAGGGCGAGGTGCGTGTGGCGGCGGCGGCGTTCGAGACGCAGGACGCCATCGTCATCACCGATGCCAACAGCAGAATCGTCCGCGTCAATAATGCCTTCACGGCCATCACCGGTTACGCCGCCGAAGAGGTGGTCGGCTTGAACCCGCGGATCATGAGTTCCGGGCGGCATGACAAGGCCTTCTATGCCGCGATGTGGCAACAGATACTGGAGCAGGGGAGTTGGGCGGGCGAGATCTGGGACAAGCGCAAGAACGGCGAGATCTACCCGAAATGGATGACCATCACCGCGGTGAAGAACGAGCTGGGCGAGACCGCGCAGTACGTTGCGATCTTCAGCGACATCACCGAGCGCAAGCAGGCAGAGGAAGAGATACGCAACCTCGCGTTCTACGACGCGCTCACGCAGTTGCCCAACCGGCGCCTGTTCATGGAGCGTTTCCAGACCGCATTGCTTGCTTCCGGGCGACACGGCGATGTCGGCGCCATCCTGTTCCTCGACCTGGACCGCTTCAAGACGCTGAACGACACGCTCGGCCACGACTACGGCGACCTGCTGCTGGTCGAGGTGGCGAAACGCATCAAGTCCTGCGTACGCGAAATCGACACGGTGGCGCGATTGGGCGGCGACGAGTTCGTGGTGCTGCTGGAGGATCTCGGCAATGAACGCGCGGATGCGTCGCATAAGGTTGGCATGGTGGCGGAGAAAATACGCGAGGTTCTGTCGCTTCCCTACCGGCTCAGGGAGCACGAGCACTTCAGTTCACCCAGCATCGGCATCAGCCTGTTCCATGGAGACGACGAGCCCATGGATGTGCTGCTCAAGCATGCCGATGCCGCGATGTACCAGGCCAAGAACGCGGGGCGCAACGCCGTGCGTTTCTACGATCCGGAACTGCAGCAGGATCTGGAGTCGCGCGCCGAACTGGAGAACGATCTGCGCCGTGCCATCGATAACCGCGAACTGCAGCTGTACTATCAGGTGCAGGTGGACAAAGAGTATCGTCCGGTCGGCTTCGAGGCCCTGATACGCTGGCCGCACCCGCAGCGCGGCATGGTGCCGCCAGCCCGCTTTATCCCGGTCGCGGAGGAAAGCTCGCTCATCATCGAGATCGGCAACTGGGTGCTGGAGACGGCCTGCGCGCAACTGGCCGAGTGGAAGGACGATGCGCGCATGGGCGGGATGACGGTGGCGGTCAATGTCAGCGCGCACCAGTTCCGCGTCCCGGGCTTCGTCGAGCAGATCGACGCACTGCTGAAGCGTCACTGGCTGGAGCCGTCACGTTTGAAACTGGAGCTCACCGAGAGCGTGGTGCTGGGCGACCTCAACGAGGTGGTGGTGAAGATGCAGGCGCTCAAGGCGCTGGGCGTGCAGTTGTCGCTGGACGACTTCGGCACCGGCTATTCCTCGCTGTCCTACCTCAGGCGCCTGCCGCTGGACCAGATCAAGATAGACCAGAGCTTCGTGCGCGACATCGCGGACGATCTTGAAAACGCCATGATGGTGCTCAGCATCATCGACATGGCGCGCAACTTCCATCTGGATGTGATCGCGGAAGGCGTGGAGAACGAAGCGCAGCTCGCTTTCCTCGGGCAGCAGGATTGCCAGGCCTACCAGGGTTACCTCTTCGGCAGGCCGGTGCCGGTGCGGGAACTGGCGGCCGTGCTGGACAGACTGGAGAAAGACACCGGCTACAGCCTGTTGGATCCCTGAGGTGCGAGTGCTGATGACTTAGTGCTGAAGGCTTAGTGTGGGTCGGGCTTCAGCCCGACATGCGGCCGGGCGTTTCGGCTTTATAATGCCCCAAATTCCCTGAACGGTCGGACATGAAAAAAAGAACAGATGCACTCAAAGTGCTGGTGGTGGAAGACAGCAAGGTCACACTCAAGGTCTTGTGCAATTTCCTCGAACGCATGGACATCAAACATCCGCTGACCGCCGAGACCGGTGCCGCGGCCTTCGAGATCTACCGCAGGGAACGCCCGGACATCATCCTGCTCGACGCGCAATTGCCCGACATCGACGGTTTCGACATCGCCAAACAGATCCGCGCGAAGGAGCAGAAGGACGACTGGACCGCGATCATCTTTCTTACCAGCATGACCAAGGACGAAGACCTCGCACGCGGCATCGAAGTGGGCGGCGACGACTACCTGATGAAGCCGGTGAGCGAAGTGGTGCTGCATGCCAAGGTACGCGCCATGCGCAGGCTGGTGGAGATGCAGCGCGAACTGGTGGACGTCGGCCATCAACTGAATGCCGCCAACAAGGAGTTGCAGCGCCTGTCCACCACCGACGGACTCACCGGCATCGCCAACCGCCGCCTGTTCGACGAACTGTCGAAGCGCGAATGGCGGCGTTGCGAACGCATGAAGAAACCGATCGCGCTGGTGATGGTTGATGTGGACAACTTCAAACTGTTCAACGACGAATACGGCCACCAGGCCGGCGACAATTGCCTGCGTGCCGTGGCAGCGCAGATGGCGCGCGCCGCGCCGCGCGCATCGGACCTGGCGGCACGTTATGGCGGCGAGGAGTTCGCGCTGGTGCTGGGCGAGACCGATGCCGACGGCGCGCGCTGGGTGGCGGAGAACATCCGTCAGCGCGTCTCCGAGCTGGGGATCGCGCATATCACCCCGCATCGCCATGTCACCATCAGTTGCGGCGTCGCTTCGATCCAGCCTGCAAAAGGCCTTTCACTGGAAGGATTGTTGCGCACTGCCGACAATGCCTTGTATCTGGCCAAGGGTACCGGGCGGGACCGGGTAGTGGTTGGAGAGTACGGTGAGATTTAACGTTTAAATCTTAATCAGCCACGGATGAACACGGATATGCACGGATAAAACCGTGCGTTACGCGAGAGGTGCTGCTCACCTGAATGGTGAGTGCAGGTTTGCCGGATAAGATATCGCATATCCGTGTTTCATCCGTGTTCATCCGTGGCTCATTTAGCCTTTTAGGTTTGTCGTTCAGAAAGCATCAGCCCAGTTGTTGGGTGTCTCGAACAGTCTCACGCGCTCCAGCTTCAGATGGTTGCCGAAGGTGTCGCGGTAGGCGTCATGCAGCACATCGAAGGCGATCCGCGCCAAGTTCTCCGCGGTCGGGATCGCGTCCAGTACCACCGTCTTGTGTTCCGGCAGCGTGTTGAGGAAATCCAGCACCGTCTTGTCGCCGCGATACACCAGGAAGGCATGGTCCCATCCGTCCACCACGCGTTCCTTGGCGATGCGTTTCACATCCGAAAAATCCATCACCATGCCCTCTTCCGAAGCCCCCCGTGTCGTGATGATGTCGCCCGACAGGGTGATCTCGATGGCATAACGGTGGCCGTGCAGATGCTTGCACTGGCTGTTGTGGTTGGGGATGCGGTGACCGGCATCGAATTCAAGTCGGCGGGTGATCTGCATGGCGTGCTGCCTTTCAATGAATCTGAGAAAACCGCTTGTCCACGAAAAACACGAAAAGCACGAACACATTTAATCGTGTTTGAGGTTCGCGCTTCACGGAAACTGAAGTTCTGAGGTTCCATCGAATCTGGAAGTCCCAGTTTCGTGTCTTTCGTGTTTTTCGTGGACGACTGTTTTCCCGGTTTGGGTGGCGCGGATTATAGCTTGAATGCCCTGACAGCTTGCCTGAAAGCAGGCAGTCCTTCCTGTTCGGATTCGTCGCCATAGCGCAGCGCGGCGTAGCGTGCGGCGAGGTCGTGGATGTCATCGGCCAGTTCGGGGCGGGCAGCTGAGATACGCGCCGCATAGTCCATCGGCCCCTCATGCAGCGCGCGCGGCAGGCCGGCCTTGGCCAGTTTGCGGCAGACCTTTAGCCACGCCGCCTGTACCGCGTCTGTCCGGCGCGCGGCGAGTCGGCGCAGCATGACGAGGGTGAAGACGCCGACCAGCAGTGCGACACCTGCCAGCATGTTGAGCGCCATCTTCTGCCAGGTGATGTCTTCCATGCCCAGACGGGTGAGGAAGGCGAACTGGCGTTCTGTGTCGTAGCCCAGCACCCACTGGTTCCACTGGTTGGACAGTGCGTCCCAGTTCAGGCGCAGGCCGCGCAACCACTGTGGCGGGTTGCGCGCCATGAAGGGCAATGCGGCGTTGTCCGGCAGCGCGGCGGACAAGCCGCCCTGGATGCGTGCGGGCGAGATGGCGGCGGTGGGATCGATGCGCACCCAGCCGCGTTCGCCCAGCCAGACCTCGGCCCAGGCATGGGCGTCGGACTGGCGCAAAATGTAGTAGCCGCCGAGCTCGTTGAATTCGCCGCCCTGGTAGCCCGTCACCACGCGCGCCGGGATGCCGGCCGCGCGCATCAGCACCACGAAGCTGCCGGCATAGTGTTCGCAGAATCCCTGCTTCGTTTCGAACAGGAACTGGTCCACACCGTTGATGCCGAGCAGCGGCGGTTCCAGCGTGTATTCGAAACCCTCGCGGTTGAAATGGGCGAGCGCGGTGTTGACCAGCGCTTCGGCGCTATCGTTTTGTGCCCGCCATTCCTCGGCCAGGCGGCGGGTGCGCGGATTGAGGTCGGTCGGCAGCAGCAGCGCGCGGCGCAATTGCGGCGGTGCCTCGTCGACGTTCGCCCGGTAGCCCAGACTGGAACTGGCGCTGTAGCGCAGGCGCGCATTCACCCGCGACTTGCTCAGCAGCTGAAAGTCCGGCGCGAACACGGCGGGGAGGGAGATCTTCGTCGGCATTTCCAGCGCGAACAGCCACGGCTTGTTGTGCGGTTCCAGCGTGACGGTGTAGTCCAGCGGGGCGGAGACATTGCTCAATTGCGGAGGACGCAGCGTCGCGTTGGTGCCGCGCGTCCACACGGTGCCGTCGAAATCCCACAACACCGGACCGCGCCAGTACATCTGCTCGCGCAGCGGCGCCTGTCCGTCGAAAGTGACGCGGAATGCCACAGCCTCGGACAGCGACAGTTTGCTCATGCTGCCCGGCGCCATGGTGTCGGACAAACCGCTGCTGGCATAGGCATCCTGCGGCATGCCCCACAACGGCCCCTGCACGCGCGGGAACAGCACGAAGATGATGAGCGACAGCGGGATGGCCTGCAGCAGCAGCACGACCGCGATGCGCAGCCGCGGCTTGAGCGCGAGCGCGCCGGTCTGCATATGCACCCACGTCGCCATGATCACCAGCAGCGTGAACAGCATGAACAACGCGGTGGGGATGCTTTGCGAGTAGAAGAAGTTGGTGATGATGATGAAGCACGACAGGTAGATCAGCACCGTGGCATCGCGCACCGCCCTCAGTTCCAGCAGCTTGAGCGTGGACAGCAGGATCAGTAGCGTAACGCCGACTTCGCGCCCGAACAGCGTGCGGAAATTGACGGCGATGGCCAGCACGCAGGCGACGGTGACGCCCAGCAGCAGCCAGCGCGCGGGCAGGGGATTGCCGCTGTAGGTGAGATAGGCGCGCCAGCTCAGCAGCGCGAAACACACGGCGCTCACCCACAACGGCAGGTGGTCGGCATGCGGCGCACTCACCAGCAGGATGCAGGTGATGAGGCCGTAGGTGAGCGGGGCGGTGGGTTTCATGGCACCGTCATTCCCGCGCAGGCGGGAATCCAGTCAGATGAACGAATCCTTGCGCAGCAAGGACAAACCCAAAAAGCATTTTGAATAAGACCGCTGGATTCCCGCCTGCGCGGGAATGACGAGATTCTGGAAGGCAGTGATCTCATCTTACGTTTCCTCATGTCCGAACAACGCCAACCGCCGCAGACACTCCGCACGGTGAGACGAATTATGCTGCGGCAGCAGTTGCGACACGTTACTGGCGTAGCCAGCCGATTGCGGGAGCAACTGCCCTGCGGCACCTCCCGCACCAGCGGGCTCCGCCCCACCGTGTCGGTGCCGCACTTCGCCGTCCGGCAAACGCAGGCCGTACGCAATCCCCTGCGCATCCGCATCCAGCACCCAGCGCGTGAGCAGTTCCAGTTTCCGTTCCGGCGCGATGTTGGGCAACTGCGACCAGTCCAGCCATAACTCCTGTCCCTGCATCGCCGAGAACTGCTTCACCTGCAAACCCTGTTCGCGCGCCAGCGCCTTCCACGCGATGCGCGGCATCGCGTCGCCCGCCACGTAGTTGCGCAGGCCGGAGAAATCCTCGTCGCCGGTCGTGATCACTTTGCCGTTGCCGTCCTGCGCCGAGGCGGCAGGCAAAGGTTGCGGGGCGGCCGGTCTGGGGTAGACCAGGCAGCGCACATCGAAATGGATGTAGCTCCAGGCATGGAACAGGCCGAGCGGGTACTCGGTGTGCAGCGTCAGACGACCGCTGTCCAGCCAGCCGCGCTGTCCGGCCGGGATGTCGAACGTCACCGGCGTGGAGGCCTGCGCGGGCAGGTCGAACACGATATGGTGCCCGTCGTCGTCATGTAGATGGATCTGATGCCGCTCCAGACTGCCGGGGTTGTTGAAGTGGAACACGAAGCGCGCTGTTTCCCCGGCGAACACCGGGGTGATCTGTCCGGCATGGATATCGAGCTGTGCCATGTTGCGGAAGGCATGCAGCATGCTGATGCCGCCGGTGGTGGCGAGCAGAAAGGTGAGCACATAACCCAGGCTCAGGTTGTAGTTGATGTCGCCCAGCAGCATCAGCACCAGCACGAACGCAAAGGCGAAACCCTGGCGCGTGGGCAGGATGTAGATGCGGCGCTGGTTGAGCACCACCGTGCCGGTCTCGACAGTGCGGCGGAATGCCCAGTTGCGGAATTTTTGTTTGAACGAGGAGAGCACGGAAGACAGCTGCTATTTTCCAAACAGCTTCCTGATCAGCATATCTCTGGACATGCTGTGATGCGATGCGATTTCGGCGAGGATTG
Source organism: Gammaproteobacteria bacterium (assembly GCA_018813765.1). Taxonomy (GTDB): domain Bacteria; phylum Pseudomonadota; class Gammaproteobacteria; order Burkholderiales; family Gallionellaceae; genus Sideroxyarcus. The sequence goes on from JAHJBC010000006.1 coordinate 338,779, forward strand.
CGGCCAGCGTGCCGATACGCAATGGATCATGCAAAGGTACGGTGATGTGATGTTCTTTTGGAAGTGAGCAGGTGATGCGCACATGGCTGCCGGTTTGACGGGTTGGCTGGTATCCGAGTCGGTCAAGAGACTTGATAAGTTGCGCACCGGTCAGATCGCGCGGCAATTTCATACGGCGAGTACTTCCTCGCGGGTGAAGTGCAACCGGATGATTTTGGGTGCTTTGCCTTCCTCGAAATGACAATGCACCGCATCGCGTACCTGCTGATGCAGGCTTTCGATATCGTCCGCTTCGGTAAAGATTGATTCACCCAGAGCTCGCGCGATCAATCCGCCTTCCGGTGCTTCTTCCACAACAAACATGATCTCATTCATGATCGTCCTTTCATTGAGTGCGCATGGACATTCTAGCACCGCTAACTGCTACGGGATTGCCACCGCCTCGATCAGCTCGCGCGCCAGCTTGTCGCCGTCCGAGGTATGCACGTCCTGCACGGATTGCAGGCGGTGGCTGGCGACGCCGGGCAGCACGGCCTGGATGTCTTCGGGGATGGCGGCATTGCGGCCGTCGAGCAGCGCCCAAGCGCGAGCCGCGGCGAGCAGCGACAATCCGGCACGGGGCGACAGGCCGTGCACGTAGCGCGCCGATTCGCGCGTGTGGCGCAGGATGGCTTGCGCGTAGTCGAGTAGCGCGGGCGAGACCAGCACCTGCCGGGCCTGTTGTTGCAGCGCCATCAGTTCGGCGGTCTCCATCTGCGGGGTGAGTTTTGCGACGAGGTCGCGCCGGTCCACGCCGGCCAGCAGGCCGCGTTCGGCCTGGGCATCCGGGTAGCCCAACTGGATGCGCATCAGGAAGCGGTCGAGCTGCGATTCCGGCAGCGGGAAGGTGCCGATCTGGTTGGTGGGGTTTTGCGTGGCGATGACAAAGAACGGCGTCGGCAGCGGGCGCGTCTCACCCTCGCTGGTGACTTGCTGTTCCTCCATCGCTTCCAGCAGCGCGCTCTGCGTCTTGGGCGTGGCACGGTTCACCTCGTCGGCGAGGATCATCTGTGCAAAGATCGGTCCGGCGTGGAACTTGAACTCGCCGCTGTCGCGCTGGTAGATGGAGACGCCGAGGATGTCGGCGGGCAGCATGTCGCTGGTGAACTGGATGCGCTGGAACTGCAGCCCCAGCGTCCTGGCCAGCACATGCGCCAGCGTGGTCTTGCCGACGCCGGGCAGGTCTTCGATCAGCAAGTGGCCGCGCGCCAGCAGGCAGGTGAGCGCGAGCCTGATCTGGCGGGGCTTGCCGAGGATGACCTGTTCGGTCTGGGTGATGACGGCGTGCAGGGGATGGGTCATGAAATTATCTCGGCATTTAAGAACAAGGTTGTCCACGAAAAACACGAAAAACACGAAAGCCACGAAAGCCACGAAAAGGAAAATTCCAGGATGTGGTATTTCGTGCTTTTCGTGTCTTTCGTGGACATTCTGGTTTCAAAGCAACACCGCCGCAACCACCTTCCGGTCCTCGGCGACCAGGATGTTGTAGGTGCGGCAGGCGGCTGGGGTGTCCATGAATTCGACCGCGATGCGGTTATTGATCAGTTCGCGGTACAGTTCGGGACGGGCGAACTGCTGTCTGACGCCGGTGCCGAGCAGCAGGATATCGGGCTTCATTTCGAGGAAATAGTCGAAATGCGCGGCGGTCAGCGTGGCGAAATCGCTGGCGGGCCAGTCGGTACGGATATCCCGGGCCATGACCACCAATGGCTGCTGGAATCGTCTTTCGTTGACCGCGACATAGCCTTCGCCGTGACCGGTGAACAGATACATGCTGGTGTCGGTGTTCAGATGCAGTGCCAAGGGGTTCTCCATTTGCGGCGGATGCTGGCGGCGCGGTAGAATCGCGGCCTTTGCAACGCCTTTGCCGTATGCCGTGGATTCTACCATCGGCACCGGCCCGGCAAACCGGGAAGCCCTCAAGTGAAACACGAAAAAGATACCTCCAGACCCGTGCTGAAATCGGCCAAGCTGGCGAATGTCTGCTACGACATCCGCGGCCCGGTCATGGCGCGCGCGAAACAGATGGAGGAAGAGGGGCAGCGCATCATCAAGCTGAACATCGGCAACCTCGCGCCGTTCGGCTTCGACGCGCCGGAAGAAGTGCAGCAGGACGTGATCCTGAACCTGCCGAATTCGTCCGGTTATTCCGATTCCAAGGGCCTGTTCGCCGCGCGCAAGGCGATCATGCACTACACCCAGTTGAAGAAGATCGCCGGTGTGACCATCGACGACATCTTCATCGGCAACGGCGCTTCCGAACTCATCGTCATGGGCATGCAGGGATTGCTCAATCCGGGCGACGAAGTGCTGGTGCCCGCACCGGACTACCCGCTGTGGACGGCGGCAGTCGCACTGGCGACCGGCACGCCCCGCCATTACCTGTGCGACGAGGCCAACGATTGGAATCCCGACCTCAAGGACATGCGCAGCAAGATCACGCCCAATACCAAGGCGATTGTGGTCATCAACCCGAACAATCCCACCGGCGCGGTGTATTCCGACGAGATACTGAAAGAGATCATCCAGATCGCGCGCGAGCACAACCTCATCATCTTCGCCGACGAGATCTACGACAAGGTGCTGTACGACGGCGTCACGCACACCTCCATGGCTTCAATGGCCGACGACGTGCTGTTCGTCACGCTCAACGGCCTGTCCAAGAACTACCGCGCCTGCGGCTACCGCTCCGGCTGGATGGTCATCTCCGGTGCGAAGAAGAACGCGCAGGACTACATCGACGGCCTCAACATCCTCGCCTCGATGCGCCTGTGTTCCAACGTGCCGGGACAGTACGCCATCCAGACCGCGCTCGGCGGCTACCAGAGTATCAACGACCTGGTTGCGCCCGGCGGTCGCCTGTACAAGCAGCGCGAGCTCGCCTACAACCTGCTCACCGCGATCCCCGGCGTGACCTGCGTCAAGCCCAAGGCGGCGCTGTACATGTTCCCCAAGCTCGACCACAAGATGTATCCGATCAAGGACGACCAGAAGTTCATCCTCGAGCTGCTGGAGGCGGAGAAGGTGCTGATCGTGCAGGGCACCGGTTTCAACTGGAAGCACCCGGACCATTTCCGCATCGTGTTCCTGCCCAATGCCGACGACCTCACCGAGGCCATCCATCGTATTGCACGTTTTCTCGAACACTATCGTAAACAAGCTGGTAGCTAGTAGCTAGTAGCTTGTAGCAGAGTCGGTTTTGCTACCAGCTACAGGCTACCCGCTACAAGCTCAAAAGGAATTTAAATGAAACCAATCAACGTAGGCCTCCTCGGCATCGGCACCGTCGGCGGCGGCACCTTCACCGTACTGCAACGCAACGCGGAAGAGATCACCCGCCGCGCCGGTCGTCCCATCCGCATCACCGTGGTGGCGGACAAGAACGTGGAGCTGGCGAAGAAAGTCACCGCCGGTGCTTGTCGCGTGACGGACGATGCGTTCTCCGTGGTGACCGATCCGGAAGTCGATATCGTCATCGAACTCATCGGCGGCTACGGCGTGGCCAAGGAGCTGGTGTTGAAGGCCATCGCCAACGGCAAGCATGTGGTCACTGCCAACAAGGCGCTGCTGGCCGTGCATGGCAACGAGATATTCAAGGCCGCGCAGGACAAGGGCGTGATGGTCGCTTTCGAGGCGGCGGTGGCAGGCGGCATCCCCATCATCAAGGCGCTGCGCGAAGGCCTCTCCGCCAACCGCATCGAGTGGATCGCCGGCATCATCAACGGCACCACCAACTTCATCCTGTCCGAGATGCGCGACAAGGGCTTGAGCTTCGACACTGTGCTGAAAGAAGCGCAGCGTCTGGGCTACGCCGAAGCCGATCCGACCTTCGACATTGAGGGCGTGGATGCCGCGCACAAGATCACGATTCTTTCCGCGCTGGCCTTCGGCATCCCGATGCAGTTCGACAAGGCTTATGTCGAAGGCATCTCCAAGCTCGATGCGACCGACATCAAATACGCCGAACAGCTCGGCTACCGCATCAAGCTGCTGGGCATCGCCAAGCGCACCGATGAAGGCGTCGAGCTGCGCGTGCACCCCACGCTGATCCCGAGCAAACGTCTCATCGCCAACGTCGAAGGCGCGATGAACGCCGTGTTGGTGCAGGGCGACGCTGTCGGCGCCACGCTGTATTACGGCAAGGGGGCCGGTGCAGAACCGACTGCCAGCGCGGTGATCGCCGACCTGGTGGACGTGACGCGCACCGCGACCGCCGATCCGCAGAATCGCGTGCCGCATCTCGCGTTCCAGCCGAACGCGATGGCCGATATCAAAATCCTGCCGATGGACGACGTCATCACCAGCTACTACCTGCGCCTGCGCGTGCAGGATAAGCCCGGCGTGCTGGCCGACATCACGCGCATCCTGGCGGATGAGCAAATCTCCATCGACGCCGTGATCCAGAAAGAGCCGGAAGAAGGCGAAGAGCAGACCGACCTCATCATGCTCACGCACCAGACACGCGAGAAGCGCATCAATGCTGCGATCAAAAAGATCGAGGCATTGGGCGTGGTGGCAGGGAAGGTGACCAAATTGCGCTTGGAAGAGTTAGGCAAGTAAATCATTAGCTCCCTCCCCCTTGCAGGGGGAGGGCTGGGGTGGGGGTAGAAGTTTGAGAGTTTCACCCCCATCCTGACCTTCCCCCTTCAAGGGGAAGGAACTGTAGAGTCCGAGGATATTTGAAATGAAATACATTTCCACCCGTGGCAACGCACCCGCCAAGACCTTCACCGAAATCCTGCTCGGCGGCCTCGCTCCCGATGGCGGCCTGTACCTGCCCGAGCAATATCCGCAAGTGACACGCGCCGAGCTGGATGCCTGGCGCAAGCTGTCGTATGCCGATCTGGCTTATGCCGTGTTGTCGAAGTTCATCACCGACATCCCGGCGGCCGACCTCAAAGCCATCATCGACAAGACCTACACCGCCGAGGTGTACTGCAACGGACGCGCCGACAGCGATGCGATGCAGATCACGCCGCTGCGCAAACTGAGCGAGGGTGTGTATCTCCAAGAACTCTCCAACGGCCCGACGCTGGCGTTCAAGGACATGGCGATGCAATTGCTCGGCAACCTGTTCGAGTATGCGCTGGCGAAGCAGAACGAGGAGCTGAACATCCTCGGCGCCACCTCGGGCGACACCGGTTCCGCCGCCGAATACGCGATGCGCGGCAAGCAGGGCATCCGTGTGTTCATGCTGTCGCCGGACGGCAAGATGTCGGCCTTCCAGCGCGCACAGATGTATTCACTGCAGGATCCCAATATCCACAACATCGCCATCCACGGTTTCTTCGACGACGCGCAGGACATGGTGAAGGCCATTTCCAACGACCATGCGTTCAAGGCCAAATACAAGATCGGCACGGTCAACTCGATCAACTGGGCGCGCGTGTCGGCGCAGGTGGTGTACTACTTCAAGGGCTACTTCGCGGCGACGCAATCCAGCGACGAGCAGGTCGCGTTCTCGGTGCCGTCCGGCAACTTCGGCAACATCTGCGCGGGGCACATCGCGCGCATGATGGGCCTGCCCATCGGCCAGCTCATCCTCGCCACCAACGAGAACGATGTGCTGGACGAGTTCTTCCGCAGCGGCGTCTATCGTCCGCGCGGCACCGACCACACCTACGAAACCAGCAGCCCGTCGATGGACATCAGCAAGGCATCCAACTTTGAGCGCTTCGTGTTCGACCTGGTCGGTCGCGATGCCGCCAGGGTGCGCGAGTTCTGGGGCAAGGTGGAGGCGGGCGGCGCATTCGACATCAAGGGCTCCGACTATTGGAACAAGCTGCCGAAGTTCGATTTCGCCTCCGGCAAGAGCACGCACCAGGACCGCCTCAAGACCATCCGCGAAGTGTGGCAGGAATACGGCGTGATGGTGGACACGCACACCGCCGACGGCCTCAAGGTCGGGCTGGAGCAGCGCCGTCCCAGCCTGCCGCTGATCTGCCTGGAGACCGCGCTTCCGGCCAAGTTCGCCGAAACCATCCAGGAAGCATTGGGTCGTCAGCCCGAGCGTCCCAAGGCGATGGAAGGCATCGAGAATCTGCCGCAGCGTTGCGAGGTGATGGATGCGGATGTGGCGAAGCTGAAGGCGTTCATCACGGCCAACGTTCCTGCGTAAACCCGGTTATTGCCAGGCTGACGATTCGGGATGCCGCTCCCGGTGATGAAAGGCGAATGCATGACATCAATACAACACGGCAATGCATCGGCAGGCAAAGGTACGGATAGCCAAACCGTGCAGGTCACTGCGCAGGCGATCGATTTCCTCTATGACAATGTGAACATGGTGCTGTACGGCATCCTGCTGATGCCGATCGCGATGGTGTTCGTCATGTGGGGGCGCATCGACCATGCGCTGCTGCTTTTATGGAGCGCCGTGGTCATCGGGATCGTCCTTGTGCGGCTGCTGCTGGTCAGGGCCTACAAACGGCGCGACCCGGTACCTGGGGATGCGCCGCGCTGGGGGCGCTATTTCACGCTGACCGCGCTGGCGAACGGGCTGGCCTGGGGGCTGGCGGGGATGGTCTTTTTCTCGCCCGACTCCGCAGTCGTGCAGGTCTTCCTCTATACCTGCGTCATCGGACTGGCCGCGGGCTCCATCATCGTCTATTCCTACTGGCTGGAAAGTTATTACGCGTTCATCATCCCCGCCTTTTCACTGTGCGCTCTGCGTCTGGTTGCCGAGGGAGAGGATTACCAGTGGCTGGGCCTGCTGCTCATGATGCTGGTTGTCATTCTGTTCAAGCTGGGGAGCAAAACCAGTTCGGCGGCGCTGGCTTCGATACGACTGCATCTTGAGAACCAGGCCCTGATCGAAAAATTGCGCGAAGAGAAGGAGATCGCCGAGGCGGCAAGCCGCGACAAGACGCGTTTCCTCGCTTCGGCCAGCCACGACCTGCGCCAACCCATCCATGCGCTTACCCTGTATTCCGAAGCGCTACACTCCGAACTCAACAACGCCAAAGGCAGGAACATGCTGGCCAGCATGGGCCGTTCCATCGCGGCGCTCAACCAGTTGTTGGGATCGCTGCTGGATATCTCCAAGCTGGATGCCGACATCGTCAGGCCCAGTTGCTCCGACTTTTCGCTGCGCAACCTGCTCATCCGCCTGGGAGACGAATATGCGCCGCAGGCGCAGGCGAAAGGATTGGCATGGTGTATCGAAACGGATGGCCATGTCGTGCGTAGCGACCCTGTCCTGCTGGAGACGATGTTACGCAACCTCATCAGCAACGCCATCCGCTACACCTTCAAGGGCGGCATCGTCGTGCACTGTCGCGAGGAAGGCGGCGAGGTGACCGTCGAGGTTGCCGATACCGGCATCGGCATTCCGCTGGAGCAGCAGCGGGAGGTGTTCCGCGAGTTCTTCCAGCTTGCCAATCCCGAGCGCGACCGTTCGCAGGGGTTGGGGCTGGGGCTGTCCATCGTCGAGCGTCTGGCGACACTGTTGAAGCATCGCATCGAGCTGGAATCGGAACCCGGCAAAGGCACGCGGATCGCCGTCGTGATGCAAGCGGGCGATCCATCCTTGCTGGAGGATGATGCCGCAAACGGACAGCGGCACGGCAACATCACCGGCAACTGGGAAAGCCTGGACATGGAGGTGCTGGTGATCGACGACGAAGCTTCGGTGCGCGAGAGCATGCGGGTGGTGCTGGAAGACTGGGGCTGCGAAGTGACGCTGGCGGGCGGAGCACAGGAAGCGCTGGATGCGGTGAAAAACGGGGCAATGCCGCAGGTCATTATCGCGGATTACCGTCTGCGCGACGGCAAGACCGGCGTGCAGGCGATCAAACTGTTGCGTCAGGAGACCGGTAGCGAGATACCGGCGCTCATCGTCACCGGCGATACTCACCCAGAGCGCTTGCGCGAAGTGCAGGAGAGCGGATTCAAGCTGATGCACAAGCCCGCGCAACCGGCGCAGTTGCGTGCCTTCCTGCGCCACTTGTTACGGCATAAAGCGTGAGGGGAAAGTCCCCGGCGTTCAGTCCGCAAAAAGCCCGATGCTCTCGGCAGTGCGGATCGCCTCGAAGCGCTTGGACACGTTGAGGGTCTTGAAGATCGCGCCGGTATGCGCCTTGATGGTGGCGACCGACAATCCCATCTCCTGCGCGATCTCCTTGTTCGACTTCCCCTGTGCGATTGCACGCAGAACCTTCACCTGTTGCGGAGTCAGTTCGCGCGGCATCGCGGCATTGTTCTTGGGCGGCACGACTGGGCGCGATTGCAGCAGTCGCGGTGGGATATAGATGCCGCCCGAAAGCACCAGTCCCAGCGCACGCAGCAATATCGGGGTGGATTCGCTCTTGGCGATGTAACCCATCGCGCCGGCATCGAGCGCGCGGCGCATGTCCTGCACACTCTCGGATGCCGAAACGACCACTACGGGGGTGAATTGCGCGCACTCCAGGAACCGTTCCAGTCCTTCAAACGATTCCATATCCGGCATGCTGAGGTCGAGCACGGCGAGCGACAGATCTGAATGCTGCAATCCCAGCTCCAGCGCCGAGTTCCAGTCATGCGCCTCCAGGGCGGTTACCCCTTCGGCGAGTTGCTGGACGATCTGCGCGAGTGCGCCCCGGTATAGGGCATGGTCGTCTGCGATGAGTATCTTCATACGGCGGTCGGGAATATTGTTATTATTTTGCGGATGCCCGCAATCTTTACATTGCACAGGACATACGTCAAATTCATTTGCAGCCCGATTCGAGGGCAAGCTTCAGTATTCCGCTTGGGTATTTCAACGCAGCAGCGAGATGAATTCCTCGAATTTCCCGCCGCTGGTTCTGGGCAGTTCCTGTCTGGAGCAGGTGTAGCGTAACGGGAAAGGATGGCCGAGCGCGGCGTGGACAAGCTCGGTCAGCTTGGATTCCTGCTCTTGCGAAAGCGGTGCATCGACTACCAGCCTGATCTCAATATCTTCCAGCGAGTGTTGTACGGCCTGGTATTGCCTGATGTCGGCGATCTCGCGATAGTGGTGCGCGCCGATCAGCGGCCAATGCCTGCTGCCGTCCGGCAGAACGACCATGTTGCGTCTCCGCCCCATGATGCGCGACAGCGTGGACAGTCCGCGCCCGCAGGTACAGGCCGGTCCGACCTCGGCATAGTCGCGTATCTCGTAACGGATGATCGGCGTGGCGAAATTGTGCAGGTCGGTGATGACGATGCGCCCGATCTCTCCCGGCTGGCACGGCTTGCCGTCGTCGTCCAGCACCTCCACGATCAGGCTTTCGCTCTGGATGTGATACAGGCCGCTGACCGGGCATTGCAGCGCGATGAGCCCGACCTCCTGCGAACTGTACATGTCCACGATCTCTATCCCGCCCAGCTTGCTGCAGCGTTCGCGCAGTCCCGGATGCAGCGTCTCGCCGACGGTTCGCACCTGGCGCAAGGACGGCGGCACGGCGTCGCCGTTCTCGTATCGATCGAGCAGGGCGCCCAGATTGGATGGATAGGTGAGCAGGTATTTCGGGTCTATGCGCGCCAGCCAGGCAGACTGTTGCGCGACATCCATTGCCAGCGGTTGTGCATACGAAGGGCCGGTCTCGATCAGCAGCGTCGCCGGATGTCCCCAACCGAGTTGTGCCGCCTTGACCGGATCGTCCAGCGTCGGCGTGAGTGCCTTGATCACCGCCAGCGTGGCGGAAAAATCGCGCTCGTGCCAGAGATGCTCGCGCATCGCCAGCGCCAGCCACAGCAACTGGTTGACCTCGGTCTTTGCCACCGTAACCACCTGTCCGGTCGAACCCGATGTCTGCAACTTGTGCACCGCCCCATGCCGCTTGGGAACAGCGCGGCAATAGATACTGTCCGCCTGCTGCATCAGTTCGGCGCGCGTCAGTAACGGGATGGATGAGAATGATTCGGATGTCCATGACTGCACCGGATCGAGTCCGGCTTGCTCGAAGCGGCTGCGAAAGAACGGCGATTGCAGGCTGGCGTGTCTTGCCAGCAAGCCGAATTGGTCAAGCTGCCGCTGCTGTAATTCCTGCGCGGTCCACCATTGGCTGTCTTCGAACTGAGTGAGCAGGGCGAGCAGATTCGCGGCGACCGGGTCGGGGATAGCAGGCCAGCCTATGGCTTCAACGCTGCCTTTCAAGTGGCGGAGAAATTTCATTTGCTCGCCCCAAGCACCAGAATGGGACAACGCTCTGCCAGTTCGTAACTGCCGTAGATGATCTCATGCTCCTTGAGTGTGGGCGGGATCGCCTTTCGCACCTGCGCCAGCGTCGGATAGCAATAGCGCGCATCCGAGCCGCGATAGAAATCGATGGTCTCGATCTCGTCGGCGCGCCAACCGGTCGCGGCAGCCAGTGCCCCGCGATCCGGGATCAGACGGTCGAAGGTCGCTGCCGTCTCCGCGACGGACAAGGTGTAATCCGTCGACTCGGAGGCGATCGCCATCGACAGCCGCCACTTGAATGCATGCACGCCCTCAATCTTGCCCGCCAGCGCATCGTTGCAGACCTGCTCGCGCGTTTCGCGCTGCTCCGGATTCACGAACACACGCAGCAATATCTTGCCGCCGGGAGCAATGACCTTCGCGAGCTGTTCGAAGAATCGCCGGTGCTGGCCGGGTTGCGCCAGCAACACCAGGCAACCGTCGCCGATGAGCGTATCGAACGATGCAGGGGGAAATGGCATGTCGAGCCAGTCGCCCAGTACCGCCTTCTGACGGTCATGCCAGAGCGCGGCGATCATGGCGGCGCTGTTGTCGATGGCAGTGAGGTCGGGGGCAAGGTCGGCCAGTTCCGGAGTCACACCAAGCAACAGCGAGCGGCCGGGTGCATCGCCCATTGCCTGCCGGAAGTTCGCCACATCTTCCGCGTTCGGGCGCAACGGCGAACCCAGCCGGTTCCAGCGCTGCGCGAATCCCTGCCAGTAGCTGTTCGGGTTTGTTGGCATGGTGTTCAGTACAGGTCTTTCTTTTCCAGCGCGCGGAACAATCCTGCCACGTTCTTCTCCGAGAACGGGACGCCATGCCGCTCGATCAACTCGATGCGTACGCCGCTTGCCGGATCGCGGTGCAGAAAGGCCTGGCGGATTCCCTTGTCACTGATGACGGGGGTGTCGGTCGTGGCGCCTGCCAGATTCGCGCGTTCGAGCGCCCGGTCCAGATCGGTCACGGCGAAAGCGATGTGATGGATGCCAGTGCCGTAGCGTGCGAGGAATTTCGAGACCTGCGATTCCGGCGAGGTGCCCTGCACCAGCACCACGGTCGCGCCTGCGGATTTCAACACCGCATACACCATGCCAGTGTGGTCGCCGTTCACTTCACTGCGTTCCAGCAGCGCGAAACCCAGCGCCGTGGAATAGCGGGCAATGGCAGCATCGATGTTGGCGACCGCAATCGCGACATGATCGATGCCGAGGACCAACTCGCCGAGTTGTGCTGTCAAGGAAGCTGTCATTTGCAATTTATCTCAAGCATCAGGCTGGCTCGATCTTCTCTCCAAGCCAGAAGGGAGAGCTCGTCATTCCGGCGCAGGCCGGAATCCAGATAATTGACAATTTCCCGCGAAAGCGGGACAACATTGCTTTTATGCCTGCTTTGCAGAATGTTCTTTTCAACTGGATTCCGGCCTGCGCCGGAATGACGGCGCCTCTGCGAATCAATTATCCGGCTTTTCATCGGTTCGGCACCAAGTCGCCCAGCTCGTCCAGCAATGGCCCGAGAAACTTCTCGTATTTGCGCCAGCGCTCCACCGACGAAGTGTAGATGGGCTGGCGCACCTGCGTCACGCTGGCGGTGCGCACCTGGCGCTTGGTCTTGTGGAAATCGAGGCAGGCAGCATCCCATTCCAGCCCGCAATAATCGAGCAGGCGCCGTGCCTGTCCTTCCTGGTCGGCCACGATATCCTCATACACGATATCGAGGAAAGCGCCGCGCGGCAGCACCTTGCGCCAGTGGTCCATCATGCGCGCGTAGTCGGCGTAATAGCGGCCGAGTTCGGCGAGGTCGTAAGTGTGTTCCTGCTTGCGGTGGAACAGGCGCGTGAAGCACGACACGCAGGTATCCACCGGGTTGCGGTTGACGTGGATGATCTTCGCGTTCGGCAGCATCAGGTGGATCAGCGGCACGGCGAGGAAATTGGCCGGCATCTTGTCGGTGATGTGTTTGGCATCCGGCGCGCGCGTCCTGAGTCCGGCGACATATTCATTCCCCCATGCGCTAAGCGTGCTCTGGTCAAGATAGCGCAGGTTGTCGGGAAAGGTCGTCGTCTTCGGATCGGTCTTGCGATGCGCCACGCGTAGCAGGTCGGGCAGCTCGCCCGCACCGTACACCTCCGGATGGCTGGCGATGATCTGCTCGGTCAGCGTGGTGCCCGAGCGCGGCATGCCGAGCACGAAGATCGGCAGGTCGGACGGGTTGCCGCTGCCGCGCAGCTTGTCGATGTAGTCCTTGCTGAAGATCTCCGCCAGTTCGGCAAACTGCCGAGCCGAGGCGTCCGGCTGGTAGTCGAACCGGGCACGCTTGATCTTGCATCCGGCGAGGTAGTTCGGGAACGCCTTGTCGTAATCCTTGGTGTCGTCGTAGCACTTGCCCAACGCAAAATGCAGCGACAACTTGCGGTTGTCGGAAAGCTGGTCGCCGCCCTGCTGCAGTTCGAGCAATGCCGCAAAATTCTCGTCGCCGGGTTTGACCTTTGCGGTCTGGATGAGCTGGATGCGCGCGGGCACGTTGTCCGGCTTCAGCGCCAGTGCGCGCCGGAACAGCTCTTCCGCGCGTTCCAGTTCGCCGTTCTCCACGCACAGATGGCCCAGGCCCAGCAACGCTTCATCGCTGTTCGGGTCGAGCGCCAGCGCACGGTCGAACTCGGCCTCGGCCTGTTCGGGGCGGGAAGCTTCGGTATGGATGCTGCCCATCAGCACATGTGTTTTGGGATTGTTGCCATCGATCCGGAGTGCGCGCAGCGCCGCCTTTTCCGCTTCATCGAGCGAATCCGAGGCCTGCAGCGTCTTCGCCAGCCCCATCTGCGCTTCGAGATATTCCGGGCGCAGTTCCAGCGCACGGCGGAATTTGGCCAGCGCTGCATCGTACTGCTCCAGCGCCAGATGAACCCCGCCCATGTTGCAGACCGCTTCGGCGAAATTCGGGTTGAGCTTGAGCGCCTTTTCCAGCGCCTCGGTCGCTTCCGGGATGCTGTCTTCCTCCAGCAGCAGCGCGCCGAGGTTGCTCAGCGGTTCGAGATAGTTCGGGTTGGCGGCCGCGGCCTTGCGGTACCACGCCAGCGCGTTCTCATTGTTTTTGCGTTCGCGCCAGATACTGCCCAGGTTGTTGAGCGAAGGGGCGAAATTGGGGTCGATTGCCAGCGCGCGCTGCTGGCATGCCTCTGCCTTGTCATAGTCCTTGCGGTCGAAATACGCGATGCCGAGGTTGCTGTGCGCCATCGCCATGCGCGGCTCCAGCTCCACAGCACGTATCCCATGCGCTATCGCCTGATCCAGTTGTTTCAGTTGGCGGCTGATCTCGCACAGGTTGGCATGGAACAGAGAGACATCGCCCTTGGCAGCGATGGCATGCTGGATCAATTCGACAGCCAGCACCTGTTTGCCGCACTGGTGCGCGATCACGCCCAGCAGGTGCAGTGCGAACGGGTGGTTCGGCTGCTGCTGCAATATCTGGCGCAGCAGATGTTCCGCTTCCTGCAAGCGGTTTTGCGTTTGCAATTGCGCCGCCAGCGCCATGGCCTGGTCGATGGTCAGGGTTGTTGGCGGCATGGAGGTGGCCGGGATGCTTGCTGATGACATAAATCGTTAACGGGGTGGCATGAGAATCACGCCGGAATCCTGCCATGGTTGGGGGTTTCTTGCCACGCCTTTTCCGCAACATGAATCAAATAGTGCTTTGGGATTAAGACTCTCAAGAGACCAATAAAAGTAAATACTTGCAGAACCCTATCTGGTGCGCGGTTATTGGCGCGGGAAACGTAAAAGAAATAGTCCAAGGCATAGTCCGTTTGTACTATGGTGCAAGCAGTGCGATACGTGTAGCATTTTTTCCACGAGAATATTCAGTTGCGAACGGCGTGTCATAACGATGGCGGCGCAGCAGTCAGGGAGCTGATAAATGCAATCACTAAACCATATCTACCGCACGATCTGGTCCGATGTGCTGGGCACATGGATCGCGGTATCCGAGATCACCAGGACAAAAGGCAAACGCTCCGGCGCCTGTCTGCTCCGCGCATTGAACATCGGCGGGAACAGCGAAGAGACCGACGACATCCACAGCCATCGCTTCAAGCCGCTCGTCATCGCCCTGGCTTGCTGCTTCGCATTCAATGCCCAGGCGAACCCGAACGGCGGAGTGGTAGTGCATGGCGCCGCCGGCTTCAATACTGCCGGCAATACCCTCACCGTCACCAACACACCCGGCACCATCATCAACTGGCAAGGTTTCTCCATCAATGCAGGCGAGGTCACCCGCTTCGCGCAACAGAGCGCGGCTTCCACCGTCCTCAACCGCGTCGTCACCAACAATCCGTCCGTCATCCTCGGCTCACTGCAATCCAACGGACAGGTGTACCTGGTCAATGCCAACGGTATCCTGTTCGGCGCCGGTTCCACCGTGGACGTGGCCGGACTGGTCGCCACCTCGCTCAACCTCAGCGATGCCGACTTCCTCGCTGGACGCCATAACTTCACCGACGCGGCGGGCGCGCAGAACATCAGCAACGCGGGCAACCTCAACGCGCAACAGGGTGGACAGATATACCTGATCGCGCCCAACGTCGAGAACACCGGCATCATCACCGCGCCCAACGGCGAGATATTGCTGGCGGCCGGCCACAGCGTCGAACTCGTCAACAGCAACGATCCCAACCTGCGCGTACAGATCACCGCACCGGCAGGCGATGCCACCAATATCGGTCAACTGGTCGTCGGGTCGGGCAACCTCGGCCTGTTCGGCGCGGTGGTGAAGAACAGCGGTCTCGCCAGCGCCGACAGCGCCACGATGCAGGGCGGCAAGATCGTGTTCAAGTCCAGCCAGCGCACCGAAGTGAGCGGCACGGTGAGCGCCAGCGGTGTTGGCGGCGGCGAGATTCATATCCTCTCCGACATGCAGGACGGCACGGTGCAGGTCAGCGGTACGCTGGATGCTTCCGCCCCGGTGAGCGGCAACGGTGGCTTCGTCGATACCTCGGCGGCGCATGTGCGGATCGAGGATGGCGCACGCATCAGCACGCTGGCGGCCAATGGCAAGAACGGCAACTGGCTGATCGACCCGACTGATTACTATGTGTCTGCAGTCGATCCGGCCAATGGCAGCAGTTGGATGTCAAATGCCACGCTGGCCAGCAGTCTTGTGTCGGGTAATGTCACCATCCAGACGCTGGCAACCGGCGCGGGCAACGGCGACATTTTTGTCAATGACGTGGTGAGCTGGAACACCGCGAATTTGCTGACGCTGAATGCGCACCGCCATGTCAATATCAATGCCGCGATCAGCAATGGTATGGTTGGCAATGGTATCGGGGTCCTGGCTGTTCGTGCCGATTCGAACGGTACAGGTACGGGCACCATCATCTTTGGCGGTGGTGGCAGTGTCGCCCTGACAGCAGGTGCTGCGGACTTCTATTACAACCCGACCGTGTTTGGTACGCCGAACAACTACGTCGCGAATGTTACCGGCACGTTGAGAGAGTGGATGCTGGTAAATAATGATACCAACCTGCAGAACATCAACACCAACCTGGCCGGCAACTATGCGCTGGGCAGGGACATCGATGCCGCCACGGTGCTGAATTTTGTGCCGCTGGGCAACGTCACGACCAATTTTACTGGCCGGTTCGATGGGCTTGGTCACACCATCAGCAACCTCACCATCACCAATCCCGGCGTCGATGCCGGCCTGTTTGGTGTGATCGGCGCAGCCGGTACGGTGAGTAATGTCGGGCTGGTCAACAGTATCGTAGTCGCCAGCAACAGCACCGTCGGCGGACTGGCTGGACTGAATGCCGGCACCATCAGCAACAGTTATGTCAGTAACGGCAGCGTGACCGTTACCGGTTCATTTGCCGATGTCGGCGGCTTGGTGGGCAGCAACAGCGGCACCATCATTGACAGCCATGTCGAGGGCGGCAGCGTTCATGGCGAATACAGCGGCGTCGGCGGTTTGGCGGGGAGCAATACTGGCAGCGGCATCATCAGCGAAAGTTATGTCAGCGGCGGCAGCGTGGTGAACTCGGCCACTTGGACTGCCAGTGTCGGCGGCCTGGTGGGCAGCAACGCGGGCGCCATCAGCAACAGCTACGTCAACGGCGGCAGCGTGGCCAGTATTGTCAGTGGCTCAACCGGTGGTCCGGTAGGTGGTCTGGTGGGTTACAACACCGGAAGCATCAGCACCAGTTATGCCAGCAATGGCAGTCTGACCAGCACTAGCTTGACGCTACCAGGTCCGATCGGAGGGCTGGTCGGCAGGAACTTTGGGGGCAGCATCAGCAACAGCTTCTGGGATACTGAAACTACTGGGATAGGCGTTGCAGCTGGCTTTCACACTGGTCCTACAATGGTCAATGTGGCTGGGCTGGCAACGGCCAGCACCATATCTTCCGGAACCGTCTCGGGCTATCTGGATACGTCGACTGTCTGGTGGATGTCCGACACCAACACGCGGCCGTTCCTGCGCAGCGAGTGGAGCACTACCATCACCAACTCGCATGAACTGCAGCTGATGGCGATGGATCAGTACGCCAACTATACGTTGGTGAACAATATCGACATGACTTTATCCATGGCGGCAGGCGGGATGTGGAGCAGCGCGGGCTTTGTTCCGATCGGCGATCTGCTGGGGCCGCCGTACGGCTTCGCCGGAAAGTTCGACGGCTTGGGGAATACCATCACCGGTCTGTACATCAACCGCCCGGCGACCAGTTATGTCGGTTTGTTTGGCGCCTTCAGTACTGGAGGCGGAGTCAGCAACGTCAATCTGGTGAATGCGAATGTGACCGGCCTGAATTATGTTGGCGGACTGGTGGGTTATAGCAGCAGCGGCAATGTCAGCAACAGTCAGGTCATCGGTGGTTCGATCAGCGGCACATCGTTTGTCGGTGCCTTGGTGGGGTCCGCCTATAACACTGTATTCGACAACGATCATGCCAGCAGTAACGTATCGGGCACTGACAATGTCGGCGGCCTGGTCGGCGGCGTTTCCATCGGTACGATCAGCAACAGTTATGTCGATGGCGGGAGCCTGGTCGGTACGTCCTTGGTTGGTGGTCTGGTTGGTTCGATCAATGGCACCGGCATAATCTCCAACTCCCACTACAACATCAACGCCGTCACCATCAATGGCGCGAACGCCGTCACCTTCGGCGGTCTGTACAACGACAGCACCGCGAATTTCAATGGCGTCGGGCAGTTCACCGATTGGCTGGTCAACGGCAGCATGTCCTTGAACATCGCCAATTACACGACCGCCAGCGGCGGCTCGCTGGGTACGGCCGGTGCCAACAGTTACACCATCGGGACTGCGCAGGGCATGAAGGACCTGCTCGGTTTCGCCGACAACGCGGCGTACACCTTCACCCTGACAGGAAACATCACTCTGCCGACCGGCGTGTATGTTCCACATCTGGCGGCGGATTTCGATGGTGCAGGTTTCATTATCTCCGGGCTCAACCTGAACCAGTTCTACAGCGCCAACCTGGGCCTGTTTGGCAACATCGCTCCGGGAACAACAGTGAGCAATGTCTCCCTGCAGAATGCGAGCGTGATCGGCTACTCCGGGGTCGGCGCGCTGGCCGGCTTGAACGAGGGCTCCATCAGCAACAGCCATTCGATCAATGGCACAGTGGCAGGCATGGGCGATGTCGGCGGCCTGATCGGACATAATCAGCTAGGCAGTATCGACGGCAGCTATGTCACGGGCGGGGCGGTATCCGGCGTCAGCAATATCGGCGGCCTTGTCGGCCTTAACGCCGGCGATACCAGTCTGGGTACGGTCATCGCAGGATTCATCACCAGCAGCTATGTCGATGGCGGCATGATCGTCGCCGGTTCCAGTTCCGGCAGCAACGTCGGCGGTCTGGTCGGGCAGAATGCCGCGGGCAGCATCGACCTCAGTTATGTGAGTGCCGGTGTCGTGAGCGGTAATGTCAATGTCGGCGGGCTGGTGGGGCTGAACGGCGAGTCTATGGTTCCTAGGGTCAGCGTCATCAGCAACAGCAGCGTCGACACGGGCACAACGGTCGATGGCTTCAATTATATTGGCGGGCTGGTGGGGCATGACAGCGGCGAAGGCGTTATCCAGGGCAACACGGTCACCGATACCACGGTGACCGGCAACAGTTATATCGGCGGCCTGGCCGGAGCGATCGAGCAGGCAAGTTTCACCAACACCGGCTACCAGATCGACAACCAGGTCGTGAACAGCTTCGTGACCGGTGGTGCGGTGACGGGAAGCATATCCGGGATAATTGGTGGCTATATTGGTGGTCTGGTCGGCTGGAACGGCAACACCGTCACCAGCGGCTCGGTAATCGGTACTGTCGTTACAGGCGATAACTATGTCGGCGGCCTGATCGGATACAACGCGTCATTGACCTTTTCGTCGCTGGCGGGGGGGATCATCAGCGGCAGTTTCGTCAGTGGCGGCACTGTCGCCGGTAATAACAGCGTTGGCGGCCTGATTGGCGGCAATCAGGGCGATATCGGAAACAGCTTTGTGCTCGGTAGCGCGATCAGCGGCGGATCGACCAGTTTGGCCAGTGCCGTTGGCGGATTGGTGGGCAGCAACAACGGCGGCATCGTCAACACCTATGCCAGCGGCGGAACGGTGAGTGGCGCTAACAATGTCGGCGGCCTGGTGGGGGATAACAGCATTTCCGGCACCATCAATTTCAGTTATGCGGATGTGGGATCGGTGACAGGGCTCAATATGGTCGGCGGGGTGGTGGGTTACAACTATACCTCCGGCAGTGTCACCAATACCTTCTGGAACACGGCCCTGACCAGCGCCAATCTGACGTTCGGCATCGGTTACGACTTTACGCTGCTAGCCGGGACGGATGCCGGGGCGGCAGGTCTGACATCAGTGCAGATGATGAACATGGCAAACTTCACTGCTGCGGGCTGGAGTATCGCCAACACCGCCGGGGCAGGCATGACCTGGCGCATCTACGAAGGTCAGACCGGGCCGATGTTGACCAGCTTCCTCACCCAGGCCACGGTGACGGCCAACGATGCGACCAAGACCTATGACGGCGTGACGTACAGCGGCGGCAACGGCACGACCACTTCCGTAGTCGCCGTGAACGGCGGCTCGGTGCTCGGCACGTTCGGCGGCACTTCGCAGGGTGCCCGCAATGCCGGCACTTATGTGATCGACGCGACCGGCCTGTATTCAGATCAGCTTGGCTATGACATCACTGGCTATACCAACGGCACGCTGACGATCAACCAGGCCACGCTGACATTGAATGCAGTCACCGACTCCAGGATCTACGATGGCACCACGCTATCCAGCGGGATCGTCAACGTCGCAGGACTATTTGGTAGCGATACCGTGACCGGCGCGAGCCAGTCGTTCGGCAGCAGCAACGTGCTGGGCGCGAACGGCAGCACGCTCGCGGTGGATGCCGGCTATGTGGTGAACGACGGCAACGGCGGGGCGAACTACACCGTGGTCAGCAACACAGCCACCGGCACCATCAGTGCGGCGACGCTGAACATCGACGCGGTGACCGACAGCAAGGTATATGACGGGACCACTGCATCGGTTGGCGCAGTCAGCGTCGCCGGACTGGTCGGCGGCGACACCGTGACCGGCGCGAGCCAGTCGTTCGGCAGCAGGAACGTGCTGGGCGCGAACGGCAGCACGCTCGCGGTGGATGCCGGCTATGTGGTGAACGACGGCAATGGCGGGGCGAACTACACCGTGGTCAGCAACACTGCAACTGGCACGATTACGCCTGCGTCGCTAACGGTGACAGCGGACAACCTGAGCAAGTTTGAAGGAACGGCTGATCCAGTCCTGACTTACACCGCAAGCGGTTTGCAGACGGGCGATACGGCGGTATCGACGCTGAGCGGTACGTTGGTTCGCGACCCCGGCGAACTGCTGGGCGACTATGCGATCAATCAGGGCAGTGTGGGCCTGACGACGAACAACTACACCATGTCCTTTGTGCCGGGCACCTTCAGCATCATAGAGGGGGCGCCGATCACACCGCCCCTGCTCTCGGCACTGGTGGAAGGGACGATGGACTTTGGACTGGATTCGCAAGGCGATGATGACGACAAGCCGGATGTCCAGGGCGATCCGGGCAACGCCGGGAACAAACCGGGTAACGACCAGGGAAGTACTCCGATGGCGGTGTGCCAATGATCATGAACAGGAGAATAGCTTTGCGGAATTCCGGTAAGCAGGCCTTGTTGCGCATTCTGGTGTCTACTATCTTGGCGTTGTTCGCTTCCTTCACGATGGCGGCGGATGACGATGTATTGCGCTTCGACATCAACAGTATCACGGTAGAGGGGGCGTCGCTGTTGAAAAAGGCCGAGATCGAAGCGGCAGTCGCTCCCTACATCGGCAAGGGAAAGGATTTTTCCGACGTGCAGCGCGCTTTGGAAGCCATCGAGGCTGCTTATGCTGAGCATGGCTATTCCGCAGTTCAGGTGTTGCTGCCCGAGCAGGAACTGGAGAACGGCAGGATACGCTTCCGGGCGGTGGAAAGCCGTTTCGGCCAGGTTGTGGTGAAAGGTCAGAAATATTCCAGCGAGATCAGTGTACGTAATGCGCTGCCTTCGGTGTACCAGGGCGGCGTGCCGCGCTCCAGCCAGATCGCACGCGAACTGAAACTGGCCAACGAGAATCCGGCGCGTCAACTGAATGTGGTTTTGAAGGCAGGCCAGAAAGACGAGGAAGTCGATGCCGAGGTGCAAGTCCAGGACCAGAAACCATCCTCGTGGGGCGTGTCTCTGGATAACACGGGGTCCGAGGAAACCGGAAAAACGCGTCTGGGCGTGTTCTATCGGCATGCCAATCTGCAGAACGCGGATCATGTAGGCACTTTGCAGGCGCAGATTTCGCCGCAGGAACTCAGCAGCGTGCGCGTGCTTGGCGGCAGCTACAAGATTCCCTTGTATGCTTCCGGCGACAGCGTGGAATTCTTCGGTGGCTATTCCAGCGTCAACTCGCTGGTGGGCGGATTGTCCAATTTCCAGGGCGGCGGCATGCTGCTCAATGCCCGCTACAACCAGTCGCTGGAGCGCGTGGCGGGTTTCGATCCTCGCGTCTATTACGGTTTCGACTGGCGCTATTTCAAGCGTATCGAGCAGACCAAGCCGACCACGTCCGTGTTGTACAACGAGATCGTGGTGACACCGCTAAGCCTTGGGCTTGCGGCACAGGGCAAGTCAGCTCGCGGCGAGACGGCTTTCGATGTCAGCCTGTCTGCCAACCTGCCGATGAGCAGCAAGGGCAAAAAGGAAAGTTTCGCCAGTTACGATCCGTTCCTGACTTTGATGCCAGATGCGAACTATCGCATCGTCCGTTATAGCGCGAGCCATGCGCAGGGGATAGGCGAGGATATGCAGGTACGCGCTTTCCTGAACGGTCAGTGGACACGCAATGTGCTGATCCTGGGTGAACAGATGCGCCTGGGCGGGATGAACGGGGTGCGCGGATTCCTGGAGGGGGCCGAGGCCGGAGAGACAGGGGTGCGCGGTTCGCTGGAGTTCTACTCACCGGCTTTCGGCATTTCGGCGGTCAATGCCCGCGCGCTGGTATTTTATGATGCCGGCAAGGTGCGATCCGGCAGCGGCCTGAAGACATCCATCAACAGTGCCGGTATGGGGCTGCGCGCGAACTGGGAGCAGGTGTCGTTCCGGCTGGATGCCGGGCGCATCGGCAAGGCAGGCACAGACCCGCTGCAGGAAAAGGGTGATTGGCGCATCCACGCCGCCGTGTCGGCGACATTTTGATTGAGCAGGTGACGATATGAAAAAGCTTCTTTGCTTGATGTTGCTGTCCATGAGTTCGTTGCCGCTGCTGGCGGCGGAGACCGCCGGGCAGATCGGCTACATGAGCGGGGTCATGGTGGCGCAGCGTGCGGACGGGACGATCCGGGTGATGGCGCCGAAATCGCTGGTGCAGGAAGGCGATACGCTGGTCACCTCCAACAACAGTTATGCGCAGGTAAAGATGAACGACGGCACGAAGATGACGATGCGGCCGGATTCCAATCTGAAGATCGAGACCTATCGTTTCAAAAAAGACAGTCCGCAAACGGACAACGCGGTGTTCCGCCTGCTCAAGGGCGGTTTTCGCACCGTCACCGGGTTGATCGGCAAGCGCGGTAATCCGGATGCCTACAAGCTGCGTGCGGCGACGGCCACCATCGGCATACGCGGCACGGATTTCACTGCGCGCCTGTGTGGCGACAAGGAGTGTCCGGGGGAAACGGCACCGAAGCCCCAGGTGCCCGCAGCTCGTCCGGTCGGTCGCGTGATGTTGTTGCAGGGTGCGATGGCGGCCGTCGCTCCATCGGGCACGGCGCGCAAGCTGTTGCTGGGATCGCCGGTATATGAGGGCGACAAGCTGAATACCGATGTCAAATCCCATGCGGTCGTCGCCTTCCGCGACGAGAGCCGCATCACCCTGCAGGAAAGCAGTTCATTCTTCGTTGAGAAATTCAAATTCGACAAGGCAAGCAAACAGGAGAGCGCGATATTGCGGCTGCTCAAGGGCGGCGTGCGCGTGGTCACCGGACTGATCGGGCGCGCCAACCACGACAATTATCGTTTCGGCGTAGCGGGCGCGACCATTGGTATCCGCGGCACCGGCTTCGATGCCTGGTGCAACGGTGCCTGCGCCAGCGGCGGCAACCCCGGTGCGAACCCGGACAATCCGCTGGACGGTGCCGGGGTGTATGTATGGTCGGGTGCGGTGGTGTTCATCACGCCGGACGGTTCGGTCGATGTGGCGTTGCAGCAGGCGGCCATCATCGCGCGCGCCACCGGCAAGCCGGTACCCATCGTCGTCGTTCCCAAGAGCATCATCGAGAACGGTGCTCCGCGTCCTGACAGCGTTCCGGTGGACTTCGATAAAGAGTTCAATGATGCCGATGGCAGAGGGTTATATGTGTCAGTCCATGACGGCAAGGTCGTTGTCTCGCTTGACGGCAAGATCCTGGAGCTTGGCGGTGGCGAAAGCGGCTTCACCAACGGCGAGGACCTGCTGCGGCTGACCAGAACGCCAACCTTCATGTCTGGAGATAATGGCGACGAGAACAACAGCTCAAATCCGAGCGTTAATCCAAGCGGCTGCGTCGTACAGTAATCAGGAATTGCATGGCCTGTGGCACAATCGCAGGCTATGAATAATCTTCTCCTGCTCATCCTCTGCTTCATCGTCGGCATGGCACTGCGCCGTTTCCGGCGCATGCCGGACAACGCGCCCGCCACGCTCAACAGCTTCATCATCCATGTCTCGCTGCCCGCGCTGACGTTGCTGTATATCCACGAACTGCATATCTCAGGCGACGTACTGCTGGTCGCGCTGATGGCGTGGATCGTATTCGGTCTGTCGGCGGCATTCTTCTGGCAGATGGGCAGGTGGCTGCAACTGCCGCGCGCCACGGTCGGCGCGCTGATGCTGGTGGGCGGACTGGGCAACACCTCGTTCTTCGGCCTTCCCATGGTTGAGGTCTATTTCGGCACGGAAGGTTTGGGCACCGCCATCATCGCCGACCAACTCGGTTCCTTCCTTGCGCTCTCCGTGCTGGGCATCACCGTCGCGGGCATCTATTCCTCCGGCAGGCCGACCGCAGCGGAGATCGCCAAACGCATCGCCCTGTTCCCGCCGTTCATCTCGCTTGCCATCGCCCTGTTGCTGATCCCGATCGAGTATGCCGACTGGTTCACCGTGTTGCTCAAGCGGCTGGGCGATACCCTCGCGCCGCTGGCCTTGCTCTCGGTCGGCATGCAGTTGCGACTCGGGCATATCGCCGAGCACAAGCGCAACCTGGCACTCGGCCTCGCGTTCAAGCTCATCCTCGCGCCGCTGGCGATCTATGTCTTGTATGTGCAGATGCTCGGCGCTCAGGGACTGGCCATCCAGGTCACCATCTTCGAAGCCGCCATGCCCTCCATGATCACGGCCTCCATCGTGGCGTCCGAGCATGACCTCGATCCGCCGCTGGCCAATCTGATGGTGGCGGTGGGGCTGATACTTTCATTCATCACATTGAGTATGTGGTGGTTACTGTTGAGGACGATATGAGCATCTGGAACGAACGCTACGCCGGCGACGACTATCACTTTGGCACCGAACCGAACGCCTTTCTCGTCTCGCAAAAGACGCTGCTCAAACCGGGCATGCGATGCCTGGCGGTGGCAGACGGCGAAGGACGCAACGGCGTGTGGCTGGCGGAACTGGGGTTGGAAGTGCTGTCGGTCGATTCATCGCATGTGGCACAGGCCAAGGCGAAGAAGCTGGCGCATGAACGCGGCGTGGCGATGCTGTTTGAGCAGGTCGATCTGCTGCAATGGGACTGTGGCGTGGATGATTTTGATGTGGTTGTCGCCATCTTCATCCAGTTCGTGAACTCGCCGGAACGCGAGCAGATGTTCGCCGCCATCAAGCGTTGCCTCAGGCCGGGCGGTCTGCTGTTGCTGCAAGGCTACACGCCGCGCCAGTTGGAATACAAGACTGGCGGTCCGTCGCAGGCGGAGAATCTCTATACCGAGGCGATGCTGCGCAAGGAATTTGCCGACATGGAGATATTGCACCTGCGCGAGCACGACAGTGAAATTCGCGAGGGCGCGGGCCACAGCGGCATGTCGGCATTGATCGACATGGTGGCGCGCAAGTGCTGAGTTACTTCTCGATCTCTTTCTTGTACTGGTCGTAAGTCGGTGCCGGTGTCATGGCCCGCTCGTTGGGCGAGCGTTTGGCATCGTTGTTGGCCTTGATGCCATCGTAAAGGTTGCGGGCGGGGTCGGCGCATGCGGTCAGTGCCAGTGCTGCGAGGATTGCGAACAGGTATCTCATCGTCACTCCGGTCAGGTTCTGGATCTCATCCAGGATTCGATCAGCGCGGCATCCATCGCGCCGAGTTTCCGGTCCACCTCGACACCGCCCTTGAACAGTGCCAGCGTGGGGATGCTCTGGATATTGTACTGCGCGGCGATCTGCTGCGCGTCCTCGGTGTTCAGCTTGGCTACACGGACGTTCGGCTCCAGTCGCTGCGCCGCCTTCTCGTAGGCCGGGGCCATCATGCGGCAGGGGCCGCACCAGGGCGCCCAGAAATCCACCAGCACCGGAATGTCGCTGTTGCCGATGTGGCGCATGAAATTGCCCTCGTTCAGCTCCACCGGGTGAGCCGTGAACAGCGGCTGCTTGCACTTGCCACAGGTGGGGGCGGCTTCCAGCTTGTCGGATGGGACGCGGTTGACCGCATCGCAATGCGGGCAGACGATATGTTTGGGGGTGTTCATTACTGCTCCAGAAAATTAGTGGATTCTAATATAGTGGAGGTGGGCGGGGAATTCAAGCTTGAAATAAGGTCTCCGGACCTTGTCATTCCGGCGAAGGCCGGAATCCAGTCGATACGACATTCCCGCGAAGCGGGACAAGAATAATGTTGTCGGCTTTGCCGGATTTCTTGATCTTGCTGGATTCCGGCCTTCGCCGGAATGACGGTAAATCAAGGCAGGTTAATCCGCATCGACAGATCGACAGCCTTGATGTCCTTGGTCAGTGCGCCTATCGAGATGCGGTCCACCCCGGTTTCGGCCACGAGACGTACGTTCTCCAGCGTGATGCCGCCCGAGGCTTCCAGTTCGGCGCGTCCGGCGGCGTGATTCACTGCCAGACGCATGTCCGCCAGCGAGAAGTTGTCGAGCAGCACCAGTTGCGCTCCGGCATTCAGCGCCTCGTCCAGTTCCGCCAGCGTCTCCACCTCGATCTGGATGGAGATGCCCGGCGGCGTGATCTGGAAAGCCAGTTCCATCACCTCGCCGATGCCGCCCGCCGCCGCGATGTGGTTCTCCTTGATCAGCACGCCGTCGTAAAGTCCGGTGCGCTGGTTGTGCCCGCCGCCCACCAGCACCGCATGCTTCTGCGCCACGCGCAGACCGGGCAGGGTCTTGCGTGTATCCATGATCTTTGCCTTCGTCCCCGCCACGGCATCCACATAACGCCGCGTCGCGGAGGCGACCGCAGAGAGCGTCTGCACGAAGTTCAGCGCCGGACGCTCCGCGCTGAGCATGGCGCGCGCATCGCCGTGGATTTCGCACAGCGTCTGGTTTGCCTCGACGGTGTCGCCTTCCTTGAACTTCCAGACAATCTTGCAGTTCGGGTCGAGCGCAAGAAAGCACTCCTCGAACCACAGCGTGCCGCACAGCACGGTGGCCTCGCGCGTAATGACGGTGGCGTTTGCCCGGCCATGTTCCGCAATGAGCAGGGCGGTCAGGTCTCCCTGGCCGATATCCTCTTCGAGAGCGGCGCGGACGTTGGTGCGGATATGATGGGACAGGCTCATAGGGTAGGCAGGTCAGGGTATGCGATCAGGCGGGATCCCGGTTTTCAGCCAGGGTACGCAGGTAGGTTACGAAATCGGGGTCTTCGCCGCGCAACTGTTCGCCGAGTGCGGTGCGGAAGTCCTCACGCTGGCACCACTCGCGCATATAGTCCTCCCACGAGCGCCAGCGGCGCAACTGCTTGTCCGACATCTTGTCTTCGTAAAGCAGCAGGTAGGCGCGTTCGAACAGCGAGATCAGCATGCTGAATATGATGTACATGCGCTCGCGCTGCTGGTCGTCCAGCAAAGGTGTGCTTGCTGCGGAGAACAGGCGCAGGTCGGGGTTCTCCAGCGCGACCTTGAGGAAGTCCTGATAGTTGTCGGAAAGCAGCTGGTACACCTCCTCATCCTCGTTGTCGCGCTCCTTGCGCTGCTCGAAGATGAAGACGAAGATAGCCAGCGGCAGACCGACCACGGTGACGATGTAACTCAGCAGTTCCCAAGTTTCCAGATTCATGGGCGAAACGTAACCTGCCCGCTATTCCCGGTCAATAGCGCCCACTTGAAATCGGCCGTTGTTGCCCCATATGGCTCACAGTCATCCAATTTCAGGGAGTGGATCATGCGATTCGACAAGTTCACCACCAAGCTGCAGCAAGCCCTTTCCGATGCCCAGAGCCTGGCCGTCGGCAGCGACAACCAGTTCATCGAGCCTCAGCACCTGCTGCTGGCGTTGCTCAACGATCCCGACAGCGGGGCGGGCTCGCTGCTGGCCCGCGCGGGCGGCAATACCAATGCGCTCAAGACCGCACTCAACGAGGCCGTGACGCGTCTACCCAAGGTGGAAGGCCACGGCGGCGAAGTGCAGGTCGGGCGCGACCTGTCCAACCTGTTCAACCTCACCGACAAGGAAGCGCAGAAGCGCGGCGACCAGTTCATCGCTTCGGAGATGTTCCTGCTCGCGCTCACCAACGACAAGGGCGAATGCGGTCGGCTGCTCAAGCAGCACGGTGTGAGCCGTGCGCCGCTGGAGACCGCCATCAATGCCGTGCGCGGCGGCGAATCGGTCGGTTCGCAGGAAGCCGAAGGCCAGCGCGAGTCGCTGAAGAAATACACCCTCGACCTCACCGAGCGCGCGCGCCATGGCAAACTCGATCCGGTCATCGGCCGCGACGACGAGATCCGCCGCGCCATCCAGGTGTTGCAGCGCCGCACCAAGAACAACCCGGTGCTGATCGGCGAGCCCGGCGTGGGCAAGACCGCGATCGTCGAAGGTCTGGCGCAGCGCATCATCAACGGCGAAGTGCCGGAATCGCTCAAGGGCAAAAAGGTGTTGTCGCTGGACATGGCAGCGTTGCTGGCCGGTGCCAAGTATCGCGGCGAATTCGAGGAACGCCTGAAGAACGTGCTCAAGGAACTGTCGCAGGACGAAGGCAAGACCATCGTCTTCATCGACGAGCTGCACACCATGGTCGGCGCAGGCAAGGCAGAGGGCGCGATGGATGCGGGCAACATGCTCAAGCCCGCGCTGGCGCGCGGCGAGTTGCACTGCATCGGCGCGACCACACTGGACGAATACCGCAAATACATCGAGAAAGACGCCGCGCTGGAACGCCGCTTCCAGAAGGTGCTGGTGGACGAACCCAGTGTCGAATCCACCATCGCCATCCTGCGCGGTTTGCAGGAGAAATACGAACTGCACCACGGTGTCGAGATCACCGACCCCGCCATCGTCGCGGCGGCGGAGCTTTCGCACAGATACATCACCGACCGCTTCCTGCCGGACAAGGCCATCGACCTCATCGACGAAGCCGCCGCGCGCATCAAGATGGAGATCGACTCCAAGCCGGAAGTCATGGACAAGCTCGATCGTCGCCTGATCCAGCTCAAGATCGAGCGTGAAGCCGTGAAGAAGGAAAAAGACGAAGCCTCGCGCAAGCGCACGGCTCTGATCGAGGACGAGATCAAGAAGCTGGAGCGCGAGTACGCCGACCTCGAAGAAATATGGAAAGCGGAGAAGGGCGCGGCACAAGGCGCAGCCAACGTGAAGGAAGAGATCGACCATGTGAAGGCCGAGATGGCTTCCCTGCAACGCGAAGGTAAACTGGAGAAAGTCGCCGAGCTGCAATACGGCAAGCTGCCGCAACTCGAAGCCAAACTGAAAGAAGCCGCGCAGCGCGAAGCCGAAGGGGCCGGGCAGAAGAACAAACTGCTGCGCACCCAGGTCGGCGCGGAAGAGATCGCCGAAGTGGTCAGCCGCGCCACCGGCATCCCGGTCAGCAAGATGATGCAGGGCGAGCGCGACAAGTTGCTCAAGATGGAAGACAAGCTGCACGAGCGCGTGGTGGGGCAGGACGAGGCCGTGCGTCTGGTGTCCGATGCCATCCGTCGTTCGCGCTCCGGCCTGTCCGACCCCAACCGCCCCTACGGTTCCTTCCTGTTCCTCGGCCCCACCGGTGTGGGCAAGACCGAGCTGTGCAAGGCGCTGGCCGGCTTCATGTTCGACTCGGAAGACCATCTCATCCGCATCGACATGAGCGAATACATGGAGAAGCATTCCGTCGCGCGCCTGATCGGCGCGCCGCCCGGTTATGTCGGATATGAAGAAGGCGGTGGCTTGACCGAGGCCGTGCGTCGCAAGCCCTATTCCGTCATCCTGCTGGATGAGGTGGAGAAGGCACACCCGGATGTGTTCAACGTGCTGCTGCAGGCGCTGGACGACGGTCGTATGACCGACGGCCAGGGACGTACCGTGGACTTCAAGAACACCGTCATCGTGATGACCTCCAATCTGGGGTCGCAGATGATCCAGCAGATGTCCGGCGACGATTACCAGGTGGTGAAGCTGGCGGTGATGGGCGAGGTGAAGAGCTACTTCCGCCCCGAGTTCATCAACCGCATCGACGAGGTCGTTGTCTTCCATGCGCTGGACGAGAAGAACATCAAATCCATCGCGCGCATCCAGCTGCAGTATCTGGAGAAACGCCTGGCCGCGATGGAGATGAAGCTGACCATCAGCGATGCCGCGCTGAGCGAAATCGCCAACGCCGGTTTCGATCCGGTGTATGGTGCAAGGCCGTTGAAGCGCGCCATCCAGGCCCAGTTGGAGAATCCGCTGGCCAAGCACATCCTTGAGGGGCATTTTGCCGCCAAGGATACGATCAAGGTGGATTGCAAAGCGGGAGTCATGCGCTTTGACAAGGGTTGAGCGGCACGGACCAACAAGGGCGAACAGGAATGCAGATCAAATATGGACCAAACTTGCCGGGAGAACCTCCCAGCCCTTTCCGCAAGGTGGCGGCGCTGGTCGTCACTGCGGTATTGGTTGTATTGGCGTTGATGTTCTCTGCAGTGGTACTCGCGGTTATCTTTGTTCTCGGCGCGATAGCCTCTGGGTATCTGTGGTGGAAGACGCGCGAGGTGCGCAAGCAGATGCGCGCTTACTCATCGCAGGCGGCGGAGGTCGAGCGGCAACCGGGTGACGACGCCGTGTTCGAGGGTGAAGTGATCCGGGTGGTCGAGCCGGATGAAGTGCGGTAAGGCTGAATTCAAGAACCAGAAACAGAAAGCCCGGCATCGCCGGGCTTTCTGTTTGCAGTTGCCAATCAGTGCGCTTTCAGAGCGCCGCTTCGGCGGTCGCAAATTGCGGTGCTCTCGAAAGATCAACTTCCCCGACCGGTTTGCGCAAGGTCGAATCTCCGATCCGCATCAATTCGGCATCTTCCGGGCTCCAAAGAAGCTGATAGACGGCCAGCGTTTCCTGCTTGCCGCGGAACGTCGCGCGGGCGATGGGAATCGCGGTATGGCCTGAGTCGGAGGGCAGGTCGTCGATGACGTCCTGTGTAGTCATGGTCTGGTGCGCCCGCGTGATCGATGCGATGCGGGCAGCGACATTCACGGTGTCGCCGAACACATCGTTGGCCTTGAGGATGACATCGCCGATATGGAAGCCGATGCGGACAGCGATCTGATGATCGCCGCCGGGTCTTTCCGTATCGATCACGGTATGCATGGCGCGGGCGGCCTGAGCCGCGCGCAATGCGTTCGGGAAGGTGCACATGATTTCGTCGCCGATCGTCTTGATCATGGTGCCCTTGTGCCTGGCGACCTCCTGCTTCAACAGATTCAGCGTGCGCGTGATCATGTTCAGCGCAGCCTCGTTCCCCAACTGGTCATAAAGGGCGGTGCTGCCGCTGATATCGGCGAACAGGACTGCCATCTTCCTTGTCTGGTGGGTCGAATAAACGGCGCGGTTCTGGATGGCCATGTTCTGCGTTTCGGCGTAATGCAGGATCTTCGCGATACGTGCGAAGCGCAGCTTGATGGCAAAGTCGGTGGGCGTCAGTCCAAACTGGTTCTTGATCCTCAGTTTCGCGCCGTGGATCAGCAGCAGCAGCACGATATCGGCATTGCCGCGCTCGATGGCGAGGAAGATCGGGATCTGCCCGTCCTGGCTGAAATTGACCTCCACATCCGAGACGAGCAACTGATGCAATGCGGCAAAGTCGCCGTTGAAGATGGCGGAGAGCACCGAGTGCCTGGAATCGATGGTGTCGCGCATGTGGCTGACAGCCACCGGCAATTCAGCAGTCGACTCGTACTTCTTCTCGTTCGCTGCCTCTTGTTCAGCCTTCCTCCGGTCATAAAACTTGTAAAGCAAGGCCATCGCCACCAGCACGCCGGAAGCCACGATCATCGCAGTCCGGCTGATACCGAGCTGGGTCGCCAACTGGTCCGGCAGATTGGCGCCGATGGCCAGCACCGAGACCGTGAGGAACAGCATCAGCTTGAGATAACGGAACAGCGAGATGAAGACCGTTGCCACCAGTGCGATCAGCAACAGATTGCGATCGACCACATTTCCGAAAAAACTGGGGGGCAGGTTGGCGCCGAACGCCATCAATGAAACGATCAACAGAAGCCAGACTTCCCTGCTTTTGATATTGAATTGCATGATCCCTCCTGTTCCATATTCGCTATCGGAGAGGAGGGGCGCAAATTTCGGCAGGACGATACGGAGATCTAACGGGAACCACTCGAAGGAAGAGGTGGCTACCGGCAGTCCCGCTGTCCTGGAACCATCAAGGTTCGTTAGACCGGAAACTTTGCGTCCCTACTTTTCAATAGGTTTGCCTTTTTTAACTGCACTTCTAAAACCTTGCGGCCATTATCCACCCGATTTCCCCGCGTTCGCAAGGGCTTTTTTCGCTAAGGAAAAGCGTACCCGACAAAAGAATACCGGCTTTTCTGGGGGGGCGATGGCTACTGGGACTTCACTGCCCGCGCCCTTAATTGTCCGCATGCTCCTTCCACCTCCTGCCCGGCAGAATCGCGCAACTGGGTGATGATACCGCGCTGCTTCAGCGTGCCCAGCATATATGCCATGCGCTCGGTCGAAGGGCGGCGCATGGACAGGCCGTCCACCGGGTTGAAAGGGATGAAGTTCATGATCGCGTACTTGCCGGAAAGAAGTTCGACTATCCGCGCCAGTTCGGCATCGCTGTCGTTCACCCCTTCGATCAGCGTCCATTGATACTGCACCGGATATCCGCTGGCGCGCGCATATACCTCGCAGAGTTCCACCAGTTCTTCCACCGGGATGCGCGGCGCGTTGGGCAACAACTTGGCGCGCAACTCTGCATCTGTGCTGTGCAGCGAGAGCGCGAGGGCAGGTTTGACGGTTTCACGGGGCAGGCGTTCAAACACCCGCATGTCGCCCACCGTCGAAAGCACCAGATCCTTGTATCCGATGTTCCCCTGCATACCCAGCAACTCAATCGCTTCCATCACATTGTCGAGATTGTGGGCCGGTTCACCCATGCCCATGAACACCACCTTGCGCACCGCGCGGCGCTTGCGCGCCAGCACCACCTGCGCCACGATCTCGGCGCTGCCGAGCTGGCGCAACAGACCGGCGCGGCCGCTCATGCAGAACACGCATCCCACGGCACAACCCACCTGTGTCGAGATGCACAGTCCGCCGCGCGGCAGCAGCACGCTCTCCACCATCTGGCCGTCGTGCAGTTCCACCAGCAGACGAGCCACTTCCTCGTCTGCGGAATATTCACCATGCAGCCGCGCCAGCCCGTTCAACTCCGCCTCGATGGCGGGCAACTCGTTGCGCAGGGCAGCGGGAAAGAAAGTCTTGGCGGGACTGCCCTTCCTGTCGTACGAACAAACCTGGCTCCAGCCGCGAAACACACGGTCTTCGTGGCATGGCTTGGCGCCGAGGTCGCGCAGACGTTGACGGAGTTGGGAGATGCGCATCGGGGCGGGAAAAGCGAGGATCAAATTGCGTATTCAATTGATTGCGTTGGAGGCTGTCTGGATTCTATCCCATGCATGGTTGCCGCGCATGGCGCGCGTGTAAATGAGTACGCGCGGCGGTTATGGAAACCGGCGACACCAACTTGTGTGCCGTCCGCTACCATAATTCCGGAAATTTTCCATGTACTTACATCTATTGACAGCGTGTATGTCGGCACGTACTGTTCATTTCCGGATTTGGATTATGGTTTATTGAGCCGCCGAACGGAATGAATTACCGTGCGCTAATCAACGAAGGAGGCATTGTGTCAGACAGACTTGGAGACAGCAGTTTGCGAATTGTGCATCGGCAAAAACAGGATCGAAAGGGGTTCGAAAAGATGGGGAAGTTGTCAGTCACTCTATGTATGGCGCTATTGCTTGTCAGTGGTTTTGCACATGCGAGCGACAACGCATTGATAAGCGAAGCGAATGCCGCCCTGTCCAAAAAGGACTACAGCACAGCAGTTTCCAAATTCTCAGTCGTGGCACAACACGGGAATGCTGCGGCCCAATTCAACATGGGCGTCTTCTATATCAACGGCCAAGGCGTTCCGCGAGACGAAAAGCAGGCTTATGAGTGGTTCGGGAAATCGGCGGCGCAAGGACACGCCCGCGCCCTGCAAGTGTTGCAAAAGGCGGCAGCAAAAGGCAACGAGATCGCAAAGAGCGAGCTGAGCAAGTTGCAGCAACCGCCGTCACCACAGATTCAGGCACCCGCCCAATCGCCGCAGGCATCATCGGCGACCGGCGAGGGTGCATCACTATTGACAGAAGCAAACGCGGCACTGGCGCAGAAAGATTACGTCACCGCTTTTCCCAAGTTCCTCACTCTTGCGCAGCAGGGCGACGCAATGGCCCAATACAACGTGGGCGCGCTCTACCTGAATGGACTGGGTATTCAGAAAGACGAAAAGCAGGCATACGACTGGTTCGCCAAATCGGCGGCACAGGGCAATGCCCGCGCTATCGACATCATGCAAAGCGCGGCCAAGGCGAAAGAGGAAGCACAGGCAAAAGCCGAAGCTGAAGAACAGGCCAAAGCGAAAGCGCAGGCTGCGGCAGATGCCAGGGCAGCAGCCCAGGCCAAAGCGAAAGAGGACAAAAAGTCTCCCTCATCCGCGCGGACGGGCAAGTCGGCGCTGTCCGA
This sequence comes from Gammaproteobacteria bacterium, assembly GCA_018813765.1. Classification (GTDB taxonomy): domain Bacteria; phylum Pseudomonadota; class Gammaproteobacteria; order Burkholderiales; family Gallionellaceae; genus Sideroxyarcus. Next base: position 372,748 of record JAHJBC010000006.1, read on the forward strand.
TTTTTCCCTGGGCCTCAGCGGGGGGGTGACCGGCAAAATGGAAGGGATCAATAACTCGCCTTCATTCGGTTTGCTGGCGGGCTACCGATTCAATTCGAGCTTCAGCATGGAAGCGGCTTACAACTTGCTGTACCGAAATGCCAATGCCGACAGCTTCATTTCTGCGACCTACCCCGGAACTACCGCAACTTTTGACCTGACTGCCATTAGTGTCGCGGGGCAATACAGGTATGGCCTGAGCAACAATTTGTCGTTGCTGGGCAATCTCGGCTTTCACTCGTCAAGCTTCAAGGTAAAAAGCTCGGGCAGCGGTTCGACAACGGGAAATTCGAGCGGCCTGGTCCTGGGGGCCAAGGTTCAATACGATCTCAACAGAAACATCGGTATCCGCGGCGGGTTCGATACCTACTCCCAGAGCGGCGGGATGACTGGCCGCATAACCGAGGTAGGGGTGGCGGTGGTAAGCAGGTTCTGATCCCAGCCGCTTTTTGCTTATTGCCAAAAGCACAAAAGAGAAAGCCCGGCGATACCGGGCTTTCTCTTTGAGAACATATGCCGCGAACTGTTCGCATCCGGGTGCTTATAGCGCCATTGCAGTTAACAGCATGCTCAAATCAACAGGTTTGATTAATACCTTCCAGCGGGAAGATTGCATTAGTGCGATTTGCTCCGGCGATGTATTCCCCGTCAGTACCACGCCCTTGATCTGTCCTGTCGAGTGCCTCTGAATGGCATCGAGAAGCCGCAGGCCATCCATGCCGGGAAGACGATAGTCGGAAATGTAATAGTCCGCTCCCATGGTCTCCGCGCTCCCGAGTGCGTCTTCGGCTGTACCGAAAAGGATGACCTGAGCGCCCTCCATTTCAAGCGAAAACTCGATAGCCTTCGCCACGATTGCATCATCTTCGATGACCACGATCCGCTTGCCCATAAGATCGCATTCCGGGCTTGCAGAGGTTGCCGGCGGCGTGGCATGCATTTCCGGTTCATTGGCCAGCGGCACGTTAAGTTCAAATACGGAGCCTTTGCCTTCGCGGGAGCGAACGCGCACCCCGATGTCGAGCAACTTGCTCAGCCGCTTGACGATGGACAAACCCAGGCCAACGCCCTTGACTCGGGCCCGTTCCGGATTGCCGATCTGAAAGTATTCCTCGAAAATCGAGTCCGTCTGCTCGGGGGAAATGCCGATGCCCGTGTCCCATACCTGGATCAGTGCGCGATCACCCCGCTGCCGGATGCTCACCAGAACACCACCGCGTGCGGTGTATTTCACGGCATTGCTGACGAGGTTGCGCAACAGGGTCAGCAGCAAATTGTAGTCGCTGAACAATTTCAGGCCTTGCTGCGGACAAAAGAGATTGAGGCTCAGGCTCTTCTCCCGGGAAACGGCATCGAATTCGGCTCCAATCACCCCGAGCAAGTCCCCGGCCTGAATCACCACGGGCTGCGGCTCGATCATCCCGGCATCGAGTCGTGACAGATCGAGCAATTGGTTCAAAAGTTCGCCGAGGGAGTTCACCGACTTCGAGAGATTGCTGCTGATTTTATTCTGCACCTCGCCGAGTCCCGTCATGGACAAAGCATCGTTGAACAGTCGGATGGCCTGAAGCGGTTGCCGCAGGTCGTGGCTGGCCGCAGCGAGGAATTGCGACTTGGCGCGCGTGGCGGCTTCAGCGGTCTCCTTGGCGATAGAGAGCGCTTGCGTGCGGTCTTCGACCAGCTTTTCCAGATGATGGCGGTGCCGTTCAAGTTCGGCTTCGTTGCGCTTGCGCTCGTCGACATCGAGCATGATGCCGTGCCAGAGGATACTGCCGTCGGCTTGACGTAGCGGGATGGAGTGGATTTCTATCCAGCGTACGGGCAAGCCCGGACGGCAGACGCGGATTTCCAACTCGTGTGGCGTCATCGTCCGTACCGATTCGGTCATCTTGGTAATGATATGGGGCACGTCGTCGGGATGCACTAGGGCAAGTGCTGGTGCCCAGTCGTTCTTCACGTCCGCAGGCTTCAGCCCGGCAAGATTCTCGACGCCGGGGCTGGCGAAGGGAAAGCTGCAATGCCCTTCGGGCGACAACCGGAACGTAAAGGCGAAGCCGGGCAAATTGGCGACGAAGTCCGTCATCCGCCGCTCGGCATCGCGGATGGCGGTAGTGTCGTGCGCCAGGCCGAGCACGGTCTCCACCTTGCCTTGATCACCCGGTTCGGGCACCAGCAGTACCTGATATTCCCGCGGCCTGCCGTCGCGGTCGACAGAAGCGACGTCGACAGAACCGGGCTCGCCGCTGTCGAACACCCGGCGGATGCCTGCCTCCAGTCTGGCCGCATCGTCGGCACCAAGCAGATGACCGTCGCCAGGCGTCGCGCCGACCAGGGATTCGACCGGGTGTCCGCTCATTATGCTGCTCGCCGGATTGGCGTAGAGTCGTCGGCAATCGTGGTCGTAGCGGAAAATGGGGTCGGGGCTGTTCTCGGCCAGGCTGCGGAATTTCCGCTCACGGCGGCGGATTTCGTTTTCCATGCGCTTGCGCTCGCTGATGTCGCGGCTGACGGCAATCGCGCCTGAAATCCGCCCGTCCGCCGCCCGCTCGGCGACGATGAAACACAGGCCGGTACGCATGTTGCCGTCCGGCAGCGGTATCTGCACTTCGAACTCGCTGCGCTCGCCGGTGGCAAGCGTGTGCTCCAGAGCGCGCTGGTAGGTTTCCGGCATGGCCATGCCGGTGGGATTTACCTCGCGCAGCGTCTTGCCTATCAGTTGTTCGGTCGGAACCGAAAACGCTCGCTCCATCGCGGGGCTGACATAGGTGCGGCGACCGTCGCGGTCATAGCGAATCAGGAGCTCCGGCAGGTTCTCCGCCAGGGTGCGGAATTCCTGCTCGCTTGCGCGCAGCGCCTCCTCCGCCCGCTTGCGTTCAATGGCGATGCTGACCAAATGCACCGCTTTTTCGATAAGGGAAATTTCGAACGCCGCAGGCGAGTGCACCTCGCGCTGATAGATCGCAAAGGTGCCCAGCACCTGACCAAAGGAAGACCGGATCGGCTCCGACCAGCAGGCGGCCAACCCGGCCTTGGCCGCGAGCTCTTTATAGGGTGTCCAATAGGGATGCGTCATGATGTCGTCGACAATGACCCGTTCCCCGGTCGCGGCAGCCGTCCCGCAACAGCCGACGCCAACGCCGATTTCTATTCCGTCGATCGCTGCGTTGTAAAAATCCGGCAGGCTTGGAGCGATACCCTCGCCGAGACGTTTGCCCTGGCTATCCAGCAACAGGATGCTGCAAATCATCTCCGGATTGATTTGCTCCACGCCGCGCACGATACCTTCGAGTATATCTGGAAGCGACGCGCTTCCAGCCAGCAGCTCCAGCGTATGACTGCGAAATTCCTCATACTTTTCGATTCGCTTGCGCTCGGTGATGTCACGACCAATACCCAGCGCCCCGATAATTTCGCCGTTGCCATCGCGCTCGGCAACGTAACGCACATGGTGGACGCACATTTCGCCGAGGGGGTTCGATATCTGGAATTCCAATTCGGCGGGCGTTCCCGTCGCGATGACCCGCTCGATTATGTGCTGGTGGGCTGCCGCTGAATCGTTGCCAGGATAGGCTTCAATGGGCGATTGGCCCAACATCGGCAGAACTTCCGGTGCGAGGCTTGTCGTCATCGCCGGATTCATAAATCGCGCACGGACTTGCCGGTCGTAGCGAACCACATTGTCCGGAATGTTTTCTGCCAAGCTGCGGAATTTCTGTTCGCTCTGCCGCAAAATGCGGTCGTTGCGTTCGTGCTCCAGTTCGACAGCAACACGAGGTGCCACGATTTGCATAATCCTCGTAACTTCCGCGTCTTCTCGAAGCGGACGGCTGCTCATGACTGAAATCAGGCCTATCGGCTGGCCGGCGGAGTCCCACAGCGCGAGGCCGGCATAACTCTCGGTGCCCATTTCCGCCAGCAAAGGATCCTCGGGGAACAGTTGCCGTACTCCTTGCGGGTAAATACAGAATTTCTGCTCCAGAACGTTCTTGTACGGCGTGCCCTTGAGTGGGAAACTCCTGTTCGGAATGATCGCCCCCTTGGCATATAGCGCAATCGTTTCCACATGCCCCGAGTCTTCGTCCAGACGCTTGATAACGGCGTAATCCACCCCCAGAGTCTTGCCAAGATATTGCGCCAGCGCAGTGAAGAAGTTATTTGCGTTATCCTTCCAGCCGCGTTGCGCGACAAAATACAAGGCATCTTCGGTGCGCTTGCGCTCGGTGACGTCGCGAAATGTTGCTACAACCGCATACGGCCCGGCTTCGCCCTCCGTGATCAGCGGCTGCGTGTTGACGGATAGCCAGACCAGAGTCCCGTCAGGCCGATGCGCCCCCACCAGCACATTGCTTTGTGTTTTCCCCGTTTGAAGGGCGAGCAGGGCAGAGTGGAATTTCGGGGCGACGGGAGTTTCATCTTCAGCAATGAAATTGAGCGCTTGAGCACATTCCGCCGCAGAGCGGCCGATCAGTTCAGTGGCGGCAAACCCAAGGATTTTCTCGGCGGCGGGATTAACGGCGACGACCTCACCGCTTTGATTCAGGAATACCGTGCCTTCATCCATAGCCATGAAGATCGCCTCGAACAGGTGATCGCTGGCGCGACGTTTGCATTCAACATTCCTGCGCTCGATTGCCATTCCATTGTTCCTGCGGATGATTGTTGCTCCGACTATCATCTCAGGATTTGCGTGATCTGGAAAGGCTCATGCTGGGGCACTCTGCCGACGTTAAGCCGCAAGGATTTTCAACAGCCAATACATGATCAGCGCACCCGCGAAAACCCCAGCAACGAAGGTTCGGAGTGTTATCGAAACGCTTGTTTCCGGTTTGGGTTTTTCATCGGGCGGTTGTATGGCTTCCCACTCGCGGATTATCTTCGTGGCTGTGGCGTAATCCTCGTCGGCAACCAGCACGCGCACGAAACCCATTGCCGCGAGTTCGCCGATGCCGCCCTGCAGATACTCGCCCTCGACACGCCCCGTGATGCCGTGCTGCTCAAGCAGGTTCAGGATCATGTGAGCGTCTAACCCGGAGGAGGCCTCATATACGCTTTTCATTCCTTGCTTGTCCCGCCGCCCCGTCGCTCGATCGGCGTATTGAACCGGCGGATGTTTTCCTCGGCTTCCCTGAGCGCGCTGATGTCGTGGACGACGGCCAGGAATTTCTCAACACCATCCTCCAGCGTGATCAATTGCAGGTTGACCTCAACCGGATAGCTGCTGCCATCCGCGCGTACCTGTACTGTCTGATAAGTGACCGCCTCCTGCTCGCCCCGGCGCAACAGTTCGAGCTTTTCTCCAAAGGATTCGATGCCCGTTTCCGGTTGCAGTGCAAGCATGTTTTTCTTTTGCAATTGCTCCAGCGAATAGCCGAGCGACTCCAGCGCCTGATCGTTGGCGTAGGTGATCAGCAAGGTGCCGGTATCGAACATGATGATCTCGTTCGGACTGCGTTCGCGCAGAGCGTGTTCGTAATGGCGCTGCAGTTCCTTGCGGCGTTTTTCCGCCGTCCACGCGCGGCGCTGTTGCCTCAGGCTGTAAAAGGCGAAAGTGCAGGCCAGTATCAGCGCCATCACGAAATACGGCGCATGCAGCTCTTCCCGCCATGCGGACTTGATCTCCGTCACCGGCATCTCGACGAACAACGTGAGCGGATAATGCTGCAGGCGGCGCATCACCAGCAGATCCGTTTTCTTGCCCGCGCTGTTGCGCAACTCGACCAGCCCCTGGTCGGGGTGGCTGTTGGTGCGCAGATATTCGGCCATCGCTCCTTCGAGCGGTTTGCCATACAACTCATCACGATTTGCGGCATCCGGCTCCGGGTAGCGGCTCACCAGATAACCGTCGTCGCGCACCAGTCCCAGTGCGGTGATCCTGGGCGTGACCGTATCCATCCAGTAGCGCTGCATCATGTCCACCGGCAGATTGGCGCTGATGATGTAGGCCAGCTTGCCCGCAGGATCGGTGACGGCATAGCGCGCGGAAACGATCCAGCTTCTGTCGATGTAGCCCGTGACAGGGCGGCCGATGACGAAGGGCGAACCCTGTTGCAGTTCCTCGCGGAGCTGGAGAAAGGCGGGGTCGTTGGCAAGCGTGGGCAGATCCGGCCCGTAGGGTGTTGTGCCGGTCAGCAGCACCTGGCCGTCGCCGCGGATCAGCATCACATTGTCCAGCTCGGTATGCAGATACTGGAAGCGGCGCACCAGCGCATAGGCGCGGTCGAGATCGGGCTTGCCGCCCATCGCGGCCAGTTCCGTTCCCAGGCCCTGCATGCCGATGCGCAACTGGGTAAAGTAGATATCGATCGAATTCCCGCTCAACGCGGCAATCGTCGCCATCTGGACGGCCTGCTCCGATTTGGTGTTCCGCCATGACTGCGCGACAAGGAAGGCGGCGAAAGCCAGCAGCACAAACACCAGCAGCGTTGCCGAATTTTTCAGTGTCCTTCCTGGGCGATGCTCACTACCGGTATCCAGCATTATTGGCCTTTATGCAAAGAGAGACGGAAGAGAAAAGGGATGTCACTTCCGCAATCTATCATCCCCTATGGCAGTCGTTCAACTTTCATTCTTGTTGCCGGGAAAAACTGGCGTAAACGCAGGAAGCATCGTTTGTTTCCAGTCGCTTGATTAGGATTAAAATCCGCCCCACGTTATCACCAACAATCTGCGCCATGAAATACCTGTTTCCCCCGCCCGCAGTCGCCGCGTTGCCAGTCCGGGGCCGCGACGAACAATTCCCGATCCGCCGCATCTTCTGCGTCGGCCGCAACTACGAAGCGCATGCAAAGGAACTGGGCAACCAGGTTGATCGCGAAACGCTGTTCTACTTCACCAAGGCCGCAGCCCACTACGCACCTTCCGGCACCACCGTCCCCTATCCGCCGGGCACCGCCAACTACCATCACGAGATGGAACTGGTCGTCGCCATCGGCCGGGCCGGATTCCGCATCTCGCAAGAGCTGGCGCTGGAGCATGTATTCGGCTATGCCTGCGGGCTCGACATGACGCGCCGCGACCTGCAAGCCGCGTTGCGCGAGAAGAAACTGTCCTGGGACATCGCCAAGGATTTCGAGGACGCTGCCGTGGTCTCGGCGATCGCGCCCGCGTCGTCCATCGGACACCCGCGTAGCGGCAAGATCGAACTCAAGGTCAACGGCGACATCCGCCAGTCCTCCGACATCGGCCTGATGATCCATTCCGTCCCGGCGCTCATCGCCCACCTCTCCGGCCTCTACCACCTGCAAGCCGGGGATATCATTTTCACCGGCACCCCGGAAGGCGTCGGCCCCGTGGTTGCGGGCGACCGTCTCGAAGGCATGATCGAAGGTGTGGGGGATATCGCGCTCAACATCGGTGCCGAGGAAGTTGGCGCCAAGTGAAGTCCGCCCCACAGCGGGCAGGGCATCAGGTATGACGGCAGGCAGGATTCGCGGGCGGGAGCCAAACGCCATCCGTACAAGTCCTGCTCACTGTCTCAATCACAATTGCTATCATCCACCCCCCGCAACCCGGAAGCATCACCCATGCAAACGCGCAAACCCATCAACATCCCCGTCGTCTCCGCCAGCGCAGAGGAAAGCCCCGACACCGACAGCAACTGCTCCGGCAACGAACTCGTTGCGCTCATGGTGCTGGGCGACAGCATGCAGCCGGAATTCATCGAAGGCGAGATACTGGTCATCGAGATGGGCGCACCGGCAACCGATGGTGCGTTCGTCATCGCCGAAGTGGCGAAAGAAGACTTCATCTTTCGCCAGCTCAAACGCGATGCACAAGGCGGCTGGCGGCTCGTTGCACTCAACCCGGCTTATCCCGACACCGCCATCCCGGGTCTGGAGATCATCAAGGGCGTGGTCACCCACAAGAAGAAGCCCGGCTCGCGCAAGTCGGTCAAATACTACGGGGCGCAATCGCCCAACTGACTGTCCGCAGTTCTTGCATCTATCTACCGCCTAATAACCCTACTGCTCAATACCCCTTCTGGGCTATCAAATTTACGGAAAAATGGTAGTAACTTGTCCGCCGTTAGGTTGGGCGAGGGGATGTCGTTTTCTGGCATGTTTGAGCCTGACTTGTTTGCTCGGCAAGTATTCATTTTTAATCTTTTATGAAAGGGCATTAAGCATGAAAAGAATCAACCTGAGCGTACTGGTGCTATTGGCTGGCCTGCTGAACACAAGCGTTGTGGCTGCCGGAGAAGTCGACCCCGCGAGCGTGCCTGCACCCAAGCAGACCATCGCCAAGAAATACATGAGCGCCAAAGAAGCCGCAGCGCTCAAGCAGAGCATGGGCCAAGCAGCTTTGCTGGTGGATATCCGCACCCAGGCCGAGATCTCGTTTGTTGGAGAAGCCGATGCGGTTGATGCCAACATTCCGTACCTGCTTGCCGATTTCACGGCATGGGATGACAAAAAGGCGCGCTTTAAACTTTCGCCCAACGCAGACTTTGCCAACAAAGTGGGCGAACTGGTGACGAAGGCCGGCTTGCAGAAAGACGCCACCATCATCCTGATGTGCCGCTCGGGTGACCGTAGCGCGAAGGCGGCAGATGAACTGACCAAGGCCGGGTACACCAATGCCTACTCGTTGGTTGAAGGCTTCGAAGGCGATGTCGCCAAAGACGGCCCCAACGCAGGCAAGCGCACCGTGAACGGCTGGAAGAATGCAGGCCTGCCGTGGAGCTACAAGCTGGACAAGAACAAGATGTATCTCAACTGATCAACACCGTTTTGGTAGCGGCAAAGAAAAGCCCGGGATGAACCCCCGGGCTTTTTTTTACGAATCAGGTTAGGCGATCAGATCGGTAGGGCGCAATAACCAACGGGCATTGCGCCGTATGTCCGACTCCAGCATGTAGGTTGGACTTCTGTCCGACAAGGTGATCATGGGCATTCAGTCAGACTGAAATCTGACCCACCAAGGGTGCGACATTCGATCAACCAGCCTCAGTAAGATGGAGATTCCCAGTCGAGCGTGTCCCAACTGCTGCTCATCTCGCGACGCTCGATGACCAGATCGGATGTAGGCTTGGCGCAGCAAAATAAGACCATGCCCGCGTCCCTGTCCTCCGCAGGCAAGGCGATCTCCGTCGACTTGCCGTGATCAACCGAGCCTTGCAGCAAATTGCCTTTGCACATACCACATGCCCCGTCGCCGCAACCACGCGGCAATGTGTGGCCATGCCTGGCAGCGGCTTCGAGGATGGTTTCGCCGGCTTTGGCGGTAAAGGTGTGATTGTCCGGCAGGAGCGTGATGCTGAATCCCATATCGTTTCTGTTTGCCAAGTAATTAAGGAGGATTGATTCCGATGCCGAGCCCATTGGCACTTGCACCGGGTTTCACCGGGGTACGGGCGACAGTTTATCGCATCGTGTCTTCAGCGTCGCCGCAGATAAATTGTGCGCGACACCCGATGCGCATTCCCATGCTGGTATGGCAGGTACTACGGGTTCTCCCATTACCTAAATGGGGAAATTAAGTCAGAATGCCTCCCAAGCGGACAAACATAGTTCGCTACACAGGAGGATTTTGGAGATGGACTTTGCACAACGGAACAAATTTCCGGGCGACATCAGATACACGCCGGAGCTGCATTTCACAGGTACGAAACTTCAAACATTCAACGGCGATAAAGCAATACAGGAACACCTCGATCATGTAGCCAAGTTGAAGGACTACATGTGCGCACGGACAAAAGAAATCCCCGAAGTTCCGCTGAACTGTCATGGCGCATGCCAGGTGTCGCAGTGGTTGAGCAGCGAGAGCGGCAAAGAATTCGTGAATCGAAAAATGCTGGATTCGGTCTGCAAACGCTGCGAACGTTTTATGGAGATCGCCGCCCAGTCGGTGTTGCTCACAAAAATGGACCGGCCCGAACCGGTTCGGGACGTCCTGCAGTCCACCCTGGATTTTGAAAGCGCCTCAAAAAGTTTTCAGTCTGGACTGGCGGAATTGCTTGTCGAATGCGGGTACAACCAATAGGTGCAAGAGCAAGCAGCGTGAAGCTGTTGTCTGATCCTGATTACGCATGCCCGGAAACGAACAAGGGCGCGTAGTCACCCACAAGAAAAAGCCCGGCGATGCCGGGCTTTTTCAATGGAAAGTATTTCGATGCCTATATCGCTATATCGTCATCGTGAGTATTCGATGCCAATTGGCTCCTGATGCTATGACAGCTCAAATCCCTCCCTCAATTTCCTGTAGTCGCAGATTGGTCCCTCTGTTTGCGTATCTGTACTTTGGTACAGTATCTATTATCTTCAGGAATACATACATTTAAAACAATGTTTATATGATATGAGATAGGAAACAAGCAGGGTAGTTGTCTATAAATCAGTAAGTTAAAAATTATTTTAAGATAGAGCTAAGGTGAGTGTTGGACAGACTCTTCCACCTTTGTTTTCAGGTGGATTGATGAATAGGCGGGCAGTATCAGGAAGTTTATATTGATTCATCCACAATTCAGGAGCGCGACACTATGAATAAATTTGGAAAGAAATTGGCCGCCACGTTCGTTGTCTTGGCAGCACTGTTTGCTGGTAGCACAAACGCGGCAGAACTCATTACAAACGGCGGCTTTGAGGACGGCATGAACGGATGGTCCTGCACAGGCGCAGATCTTTGCACGTCGACCAACCAATGGTATCCAGTCCATTCCGGCAGTTTCAATATGCTGGGTTTCGATAACTTGGGCTACGCAACTCTGTCGCAGTCGATCTCGACTACGATTGGCAGCAGCTACGATTTTTCGTTCTTTTCCGCCGCAACTCAGCTCGCAGGGAATGTCCTCGGATACAGTTTCTCTGACTACGCCCATGCTGTATTCGTACCGACTACGACTTCCTGGTTGCAAACGACAGATAGCTTCATCGCAAATGCCGGTATCACCAATATCCAGTTCTACTTCGCAACCGACCCTGGCACCGGCACTTGGAGGATCGATGATGTTTCCGTGCAAGATGGTGTCATGACTCCCGTTCCGGAACCCGAGACCTATGCCATGCTGCTGGTTGGTTTGGCGCTGCTGGGTTTCACGACCCGTCGCAGAGGGAATGACTTCGCGTAATCAGGTCTCTGCCCGAATGAAAAACGGGGGCTTTTGCCCCCGTTTTTCATTTTCTGATGGAAAAGTGTCGGTTTGCCGCAATCTCCACAAGTCGATGTTCTTATTGTTGTCGCGCACATGCCAGCGCCTGATGCTGCTCAATATTCCCACGTTGATCACCCCTGATTCCCACGCAAAAAAATGAGCGGGACAGTATCTACGTGGATCAAATTTGGATGCGCATTACAGCCCTAAGTGGGGCAGTTTTGGGTGCGCCGCAACAGTCATACCGGCGAATAACCAGCGACTTGCCCGCTTGCGGGCTTAGTCGAATGGCTAGTTGTTCCATCAATGACGTATTTCTTTCAAATAGCCCGAAACACCCAATACCCGCAACGCATCCGTCAACTACTGGCTTCAGGAAACAGACATAAAACCATAAATATGGTACGGTCTTTAATCCGGCTGATCGTAGATAGTGCAAGTAGCTCGAAAACACAAAAAAACAAGATCGCCGCTTTAGTGAAAAACCCTCAGGAGGGGAGTTCATGCAAAAGTTTTGTTTTTCCATAAGGACCCGCGATGGTCTGCCGATCTCGCGCCTGATGATCTTGGGTATTAATCAAGATGAAGCCGAACGTAAACTGAAGCAGATGTACCGCTTCTGCGAAATAATCAGTTGCGCATCGGACAATCAGGCAATGGCAATAAGCGGGAGACATACCTATATCGATGGCGTCACCTCTTTTCTCGCCAAGCAAGAAGGCACTTCCGGGTAGCAAGCAAAACCTCGACTTGACCAGAAATAATCAGGGCACATCACGGCTCCCGTCATCAAATGCGGTACCCGATGCCTGTCCCTGTCATCCTCTGGACTAAAAGGCACCGGAGTCGATTTGCATTTCATCATCCCAATAAACTTCAAAAATATTTCGACTCCGTACTTCGGGTTGCGCTGGCAAGGTAATGGTCATGCAAGCGCCTGCCGTTCATCCACCGAAGATTTGGCGCTATCATCCAGCCCATTCATTTAGGATGCTCACCACATGCAAACCCGCATCTTCATTGTCGCTGCCCCAGCACGGCAAGAAGCAGCCGCCGAGCGCAATTGCAGCGGCAACGAACTGGTCGCGCTCATGGTACTGAGCGACAGCATGCCCCTCACACTTCGGACCGGGCTGCACCAAGTAGGGGAGAAACAGGTGTTTTCAGGGAGAGGTTGAATGCGATTCGAAATACGTAAACGAAGCTGGCTCTTCGTCATCTTCGGATTTCCATTTTTTGCCGTCGGCATCTACTTTCTGTTCACCACCGCGCACGCTCTCTATGACGTGATGCGCATGGCCACCTGGCCCCAGACGCAGGGCGAGCTGACTTCCGCCAACCTGGGCAGCAGCACTTCCGATAACACCACCACCTATCGCGCCACGGCGCAATATCGTTACCGCGTCGGCGGTATCGAGTATGCCGGAGACCGCGTGGCGATCCACGGCGGCGGCGACAACATCGGCAAATTCCAGCAGCGCCTGGGCAGCCAACTCGAACTCATGTACCTGAGCCGCCAGCCGGTGACGGTTTACTACAACGCGGACGATCCCGCCGATGCCGTGCTCAACCGCGACATGCGCTTGGAAATGCTCGGCTTCAAGATGATCTTCGTCATCGTCTTCGGCGGCGCCGGACTCGGCTTGATCATCTTAGGCTACCGCGGCAAGCGCACCATCGTCTCGCCCGAAACTGCGCAAAAGCCCTGGCTGGCCCGCCCCGAGTGGGCAGATAACCGCATCCGTTCCACTGCGCGCACCGGGATGTATGCGATCTGGTTTTTTGCCGTCATCTGGAACGCACTGAGCCTGCCCACCACCTTCGTTATGCAGGATGTCTGGCAAAAGGAAGGCGCGCTGGCACTGATCATCCTGCTCTTTCCGCTGGTCGGGCTGGGCCTGCTCTCCTGGGCAATCAAGCTGACCCGTGAATGGCGGCGTTTCGGTGTCACCCCTTTGAGCATGGACCCGTTCCCCGGCGCAATCGGCGGCGACGTGGGTGGCGAGATCGAACTTCGGGTGCCATACCAACCCGCGCTGGCCTGCGAGGTGACGCTGAGCTGTCTCTACAGTTACGAGTCGGGCAGCGGCGAAGATCGTTCTCAGCAAGAGCGGGTGGAGTGGCAGGACAGCGGCTATGCCCAGGTGGAGCCGACGGCGCAGGGCATGCGGCTGCGTTTCCGTTTTGCCGTGCCAGCCGGGCTGCGCCCCAGCGAAGAAGAAACCGGCGATCACTACTTCTGGCGCCTGAGCATCAAGGCGAAATCGCAGAGCGGCGATCTGGATCGCTCCTTCACCATTCCCGTCTACGCCACGGCAGAGCAGTCCCGCTTTCTGCAACTGGACACCGGCAAGACCGTGCCGCCAGGCGCGCCCGAGATGAAAGCGGAATCGCTGCTGCCGCTGCGCCGCAACGGCACGGTGCAGGAACTCTACTATCCGATGTTTCGCCAGCCGAAAATTTTCCCGGTGGTCTTGCTGGTCGGGATCATTTTTGCCATCACCGGCATCTTCCTCTGGGGCAAGGCAGTGCAACAGGGCGGCGGCCTTTATTTCATGGGCGGCATCTTCACCTTCCTGGGCAGCGTGGCGACATTGATCGGTTTCTATATCGGCTTCAACAGCTACTACGTCGCCTGGGATGGCCAGCAAGTGCTGGTCATCCGCCGCCTGCTGGGGATGACCGTTCGCCGCCGCCTTGCCGACTACCGGCAAGTGCGCGCGGTGGAACTGAAAAAAGGCGCCACCTCCAACCAGCAGAACGACGTGCACCAGATCAACTACCACGTCGTGGCACACACGACCGGCGGCGAGATGGTGCTGGCCGAGAACATCGACTCGCACAGCAAGGCAAAACTGGTGGAAAGCTATTTCCGCGAACAACTCGGGCTGAATAAAACGCCGGGGTTCATGGTGGAGTGAGGCGGATCGGTTCGCCCTGTTTACAATCTGAAGGTTGATACTTCAAATTGCTCGGCAAGCCAAATGGTGACTACACATTGCAACCGCGCCACGGCTCCCTTCCGTCGGAGAGCGGTTGGGGTTGAGCAGCACGGAAAGACGACCTGCCGAGGAACCAAGGGGGCGCGTTTGCGATTCTTTTTGGCTACCAACCCTGATCATGGTGCCATAATGCCGGGGCTTTTGACGTTGCTCACTTGAGGAGGGAGCGGTGGATTCCGGGCTATTGATTCATGCAGGCAGCAAATTCACTCTCGAGTTGGTCGAGCGGTCGGAGTCCGGTTCGGTGGTCGTTAAGTATCCAACCGCCGCCATTCCCATGCCGTCTGTGCTGGCGCGTCTGGAGCATGAGTACTCGGTCGGCTCGTTACTGCAAATTGCCAATGTGCGCGAAGTGATCGGGCGCACCACCTGGAAGCAGCGCCCGGCCATCGAACTGCGCTACGTTGCCGGTGAAACCTTTAAGTCCTATTTTCAAACGCCCGAACACCGTCACCTGGAAACGGTTCTGCGCCTGGCGCTGAGTGCGGCAACGACCCTGGCGGAACTCCATGGCGCGGGCGTTCTGCATCGGGATATCGCCGCCAGCAATCTGCTGGTCGCGGAAGACGGCAATCGCGCGGTCTTCATCGATCTCGGTTTCGCCACGCGTGGCGGTCGGCACGATGCCAGCTATGTTGCCTCCATGGAAGGCCAGTTGCCTTATCTCTCGCCCGAGCAGACGGGGCGGCTCGACCTGCCGATCGATGTGCGCAGCGATCTCTATTCCTTCGGCATCGTGCTCTACGAGATGCTCACCGGCACGCTGCCGTTCCAGGCGGAGGATCCGGCCGGCTGGGTTCATGCCCACTTGGCGCGCGTGCCTGACTCGCCGCGACTGCGGGTACCGGAGTTGCCGCAAGTGGTTGCTGATATCGTCATGCGCCTGTTGGCCAAAGTGCCCGATGATCGTTATCAGACGGCACGAGGCTTGTGTGCCGATCTGGCGCTATGCCTTGATGCACTGCGCAGCAGCGGCGAGGTGCCGCCGTTTCAGCTCGGGCGGGCAGATCACTCGGGGCGCTTGCGCTTGCCGCCTCATCTCTACGGACGGGAACGTGAACGGGAATTATTGCGCGCGGCGCTGACGCGCGCGGTTGGCGGCGAACCGGGTGTCCTGTTCGTGGGCGGTTTTTCCGGGACCGGCAAGACTGCGCTGGTGAACGAGTTGCGCTTCCCCGCCGTCGCCACCGGCGGCCGCTTCGTCGGCGGCAAGTTTGACCAGACCTTGCGCGCGATTCCCTACGCCGGATTTGCCGAGGCGTTTACCCAAGTGTGCCAGCAGATGCTCGGCGGTACGGAAGCCGAACTGGCGGCGTTCCGCGGTCGCGTGCTGGAAACGCTGGGCGCCAATGCCAGCCTGTTGCTTGAGTTCGTGCCTGGACTCGCTGCCATTATCGGATCCCAGCCCGTGCCGCAATCCTTGCCGACGCTGGAATCGGCCAACCGTTTTGCCATGACGCTGCTGGGCTTCTTTCATTGCATGGTCGATGCGGAACATCCACTGGTGCTGTTTCTCGACGATCTGCAATGGGCCGATGCCGCATCCCTGGAACTGCTGCGCATGATCATGAGCCGCTCGGTGCGAAGGCATTTCCTGATCGTCTGTGCTTATCGTGAAGCCGAACTCGGCGCCGCCCCCGCGTTGCCCGGCTTGATGGAACATCTACGGAACGGGGGAGTGCACATCGAAAAACTGTCGCTGGACGGACTCTCCCTGTCCCAGAGCGAAACCATGCTGGCCGACATGCTCGATGTTGCGCCGGAAAAGGCCGCGCCGCTGGCAGCAATGATCCATGCCAAAACCGGCGGCAATCCTTTCTTCATGCGTCAGGTGCTGGAGACCCTGGCCGGGGAGGACGCGCTGCACTTCGATGCGGAAGCCGCTGCCTGGCAGTGGGACGATATGCGCGTGAACGCGCTCGGCATCAGCGACAACGTCATCGAACTGATGCTGCGCAAGATCGCCAGCCTGCCGACCGGTGCGCGTACGGGTTTGCAGGTGGCCGCCTGCATCGGCAATACATTCCTGTTCGATCTGGCCGACAACGGCTTGCAGGTCGAACCCGGCGAGGCCAGGACCATGCTCGCACCGGCGGTCGAAGAGGGACTCATCGCCGTGCTCAACGGGCATGCCCGTTTCACGCATGATCGCATTCAGCAGGCCGTGTACCAGACGCTTTCGGCAGAGGAGGCGCAGCGCATCCATCTGGCGCTTGGCCGCCACCTGCTGGCGCAAGGACAGGGCCGCGACCAGGTGCTTGCCGCCGTGCAACAACTCAACATCGGCGCGCCGCTGATCGAGGCGGAAGACGAATGCCTGCGCCTGGCAACGCTCAACCTGGAAGCCGGACGCATGGTCAAGTCGGCCATGGCCTACGGCGGCGCCGGCGAATTCTTTGCCCAGGGGGAGCAGATGCTCGCCCGCTGTTCTCATGCACCGGCCCCGCTCTCGTTCGAGTTGCGTTTGCAGCGTGCCGAGATCGAGTTCCTCGCCGGACACGTGGCTGCGGCGATCGGCAGTTTGCGCGCACTGCTGGCCGATGCGCCCGATGCGCAGGGGCGCGCGCGCATCTATGAGTTATTGATCCGCATTCATACCGTCGAATTCAATCTGACCGAGGCGCTGGCCACCGGTGTCGAGGCGCTGAAGGAGTTGGGGGTCGTCATTCCCGTGCTGGATTCGGAAACGGCCTTGCTCAGCGAGGTCGACGCAATCGATAGCCTGTTGGCGCAGCGCGGTGTCGACCGCATCGACCAATGGCCGGAAATGACCGACAGCAATGCATTGGCGGTCATGGGCCTGCTGACGAACCTGGTACCGGCAGCTTATATTGCCAATGCCGGGATTTTTCCGGGGCTGGCAATCGAGTTCATGCGCCGGGCCGTCACGGGAGGCTTGTCGGCCTACACATCGTTTGCCATTTCCACCTATGGCCTGCTGCTGACGTTCAAGCTTCAGCGCTTCGAGCAGGCGGGCGCCCTCAGTCGCTTCGGCGTCAGGCTGGCGGAGCGTCCGGACGCGCAAGTCTTGCGCGCGCGCGTCCATTTCTTCAGCGCCGTCCTCATCCTGCACTGGACCGAACCGCTTGCGACAACGCTGCCGCAACTCGAAGCCGCGTGGAAGGCCGGTATCGAAAACGGCGACCTGCAATTTGCCTCCTATTGCATCAACCACATTCTCGGCAACGGCTTGTTCGCGGGCCAGTCGCTGGCCGAGCTGGAGCAAAACTTCATTCGTTTCGACGACATCAACAAGGTCATTCGCCAGGAGGACGGCCAGCAGTTGTATTCGATGCTTCGCCATACCGTCGCGGCATTGCGAAAACCCGGCGAAGAACCGGCGGACATCGCCGCCGAATACGGTGGCCAGCAGATCGTGGATGCTTGGCGCAAATACGGCAATGCCACCTTGCTCAGCATGTACCACGTGCTACAGACGCTGCTGTGCCTGCTGCTGGAACGTCCCGCCGCAGCGCTGGCCGCTGCCGATCAGGCCGCACTTTATCTTGGCGGCGTCGGCGGCATGACCTGGGTGCCACAGCATCACTTCCTGCGCGCGCTGGCCACGGCCAGTGCCTGCCGCGACCGGCAGGTTGCGCGTGAGCAGGCCATGCCGCAGATCGCCGAGCATTGCCGCCTGCTGGCCGATTGGGCGACGCACAGCCCGGCGAACTATCGCGCCAAGCAACTGTTGATCGAAGCGGAAATTGCCGATCTCGCCGACCATCAACATGGCCCTCTGCTCGATGCCTTCGACGCGGCAATTGCCGCCGCCGCGCAAGCAGGCTGCACCCTGGACGAAGCCATGGCGAATGAACGGGCTGCGGGCTGCTGGGCGCGTCGCGGCAAGCAGCATCTTGCCGGCATGTATTTGCAGCGGGCCTTGCTGGGCTACGAATACTGGGGCGCCGATGCCAAGGTGGCGCAGTTGCAGCGCGACCAAATGCCGCTGCTGGGCGCGGTTCGGCTGCACGAGACCGACGATTCCTCCAGCAGCAGCGGACTGCACGCGGTGGATATCCAGTCCGTGCTCAAGGCCGCACAGACCGTGGCCGGCGAACTGGTGATGGACCGCATGCTTTCGCGTCTGATCAAGATCGTTGTCGAAACCGCAGGCGCCCAATGCGGATACCTGCTGCTGGAGCAGGACGGCGAATGGCGCGTCGTGGCGGAACAACGCCCCGACCGCGAAACGGGGGAAGTATTGCAGTGGCGATTGCTGGAGGATTTTCCCGACATTGCCGCCAGCGTTGTGCAGTATGTGGCGCGCACCATGGAGACAGTGAGCCTCGACGATGCACTCAAGTCGTCGCTGTTCAGTGCCGATGCGAGCATCGTCCGGCGCGGCTGCAAGTCGCTGCTGTGCCTGCCGATCATCAATCGCGGCAGTCTGGGCGGCATCCTGTATCTGGAAAACAATCTTGCCACGCATGCTTTCACGCGCACGCACAAGCGGGTACTGCAATTGTTGACAGCACAGGCGATCTCCTCGCTCGAAATTTCGCGTTACTACGCGCGCGTGCAAACCCTCAACCAGTCGCTCACGGCGGAAATCGAAGAGCGCAAGCGCACCGAACAGAAGCTGGACTTCATCGCCCACCATGATGCGCTGACGCAATTGCCCAACCGGCGCCTGTTCTACGACCGCGCGCAGCATGCGATCACCCGGGCCCAGCGTTCCGGGGAGCATGTGGCGGTGATGTTTCTCGACCTCGACCAGTTCAAGGCCATCAACGACAGTCTCAGTCACCAGGTCGGCGACTACTTGTTGCAGGAAGTGGCGAAGCGTCTCGGCACCCTGGTGCGCGACGGCGACACGCTGGGAAGGCTGGGCGGCGACGAGTTCGTCCTGCTCATGGAGGGATCGTTCGAGCCGCGCAGTTTGCCTCTGGTCGCCAACAAGCTTCTGTCGGCGTTCCACACGCCTTTCCACATCAACGATTACGATCTCTATCCGACTTGCAGTCTCGGCATCTCGCTCTATCCGGACGACGCAGCCGATGCCGACCAGTTGCTGCGAAACGCCGACGCCGCCATGTACCGGGCCAAACTACAGGGGCGCAACACTTTTCAATTTTTCTCATCCGACCTGGCCGACGCGGCCGCAGAGCGTCTGGCGCTGGAATATGACTTGCGCCGCGCGATCGAGCGCGAAGAATTCGAGTTGTACTTCCAGCCCCAGTTCGCGCTGGATAGCGGCAAGGTGACAGGCGGCGAAGCCCTGATCCGCTGGCACCATCCCGAGCGCGGCTTATTGATGCCCGGCAGTTTCATTTCCCTCGCGGAAGAGACGGGCAGCATCATCGCCATCGGCGAATGGGTATTGCGCCAGGCCTGCCGGCAACTCGCGGCATGGCGCCGGGACGGCATCTTTCTGCCGAGCGTGGCCGTCAACGTCTCCGGCGCGCAGTTCGGCTGGCAGGGCGGCTTCGCGGGGGTGGTGCAAAGCATCATGGCCGAATCCGGCATCACGCCGGAATGCCTGGAAATCGAACTGACCGAAAGCGTCGTCATGCAGGACGTGGAACAGGCGATGCATGCGCTTGCCGAACTGAATGCCCTGGGCATCCGGCTGGCGATAGACGATTTCGGTACAGGCTATTCGTCGCTCTCCTACCTCAAGCGCCTGCCGGTGCACCGGCTCAAGATCGACCGTTCATTTGTCTGCAACCTGCCGGATGCCCAGGACGACGCCATGATCGTGAGAGCCATCATGGATCTTGGCCGCAACCTCGGCAAGCAAGTGATCGCCGAGGGCATCGAAACTGAAGCGCAACGCGCGTTCCTGCGCCAGGCGGGATGCACGGAAGGACAAGGTTACCTGTTTGGCCGCCCGATGAGCGCCCCGGAATTCACCGGGCTTCTGCGCGGGCAACAATAGCATTCGACCCGATGCAATGCCCGCCCGGTGTGTGAAGCCCGGTATCGGAGTTCAGTCGCCTGTTGGGGGAGCCATTCGCCGCAAGCGTGCCGACTACCGGCAAGTGCGCGCGGTGATACTGAAATAAGGCGCCACCTCCAACCAGCAGAACGACGTGCACCAGATCAACTACCACGTCGTGGCACACACGTCCGGCGGCGAGATCGGGGAATCGATCGGGGACAGACCGCGGTTTCTAGTCGCCAAATGGGAAAACCGTGGTCTGTCCCTGATTGTTACGGGTTGCGGCCATATCTGTTGCGCTGCCGCCCCCTTTGAATTGTCAATGCTCAGGGTACTGATGAAACTTTGATATTGCTAAAACTGACGCCAGATAACCCCGGATTTGCGCTCAGCTCACTCGAAATATCGTTTGTGTTATTCACATTCTGAAAATCGTAGGTAATTGACACGCCGCCTGCGGGCGCGACATACAGAACTTTGTTGACATCCAAATTGGAAATGAAGACGTTGGTTGGCAGGAAAGCACCATTAGGGTCGGTAAAATCATTCCTGAGTGTTAGGTGCTGACTGGGGAATGACAAATTGGAAATTCTTGAATTCGTTAAGTGACCGGCAATCTGTGCCCGCAATACAGTGCCTGGAGCAGCGCCGACAATAAGTAACGTGTCCAGCAAAACATTTTGGTAATCAGGCGTGAAAGTTCTATCCAGCAAGAACGGTTGTATATTTGCCGGAACATGTGGCGAAACAATCTTGAGACCCTTGAATACAAGATTACTTGTCTCCGTATGCCCCCAAATCTGAAACCCGTCATTGTGCAAGAAATCTGTATCCGCAAAATTCCTTACGGTCTCAATATCCTGGCCATACAGATTCAGTACCACTTTCCCAAATTCATTCAGATCACCCCGAAAGCTATTGAAGCGCAAGTCGCGTGCAAGTTGAACGTATGATGTGGCGTAATTCGACCCGCTTCCATCCCATAAGCAGTCGGTAAAATATACTTTTTGCCCCTCTGTGAGATTGGTCCTGACATCCGGCAAACTATTAGCCGTTAATGGCGTGTTCTTGTCCCATGTGTATTTGTACTTCCCGCGAAATTCCATCCCGCTCAGCCACACGTGGTGATTGGGTTCCACATAAAACATACCGCCACCACCGTCAGACGCATCAGACCCAAAGGTCACCGTGCTCAGGTGCAGGAAATCAACCATCGGCCGCCCGAGTGGTGCCGGAAAATCTCTTACCCAGGATATCGTGTTGCCGCTTGCAGGTTCAATCGTCAGCCAGGTAGTGCGCGCGTTTGTCATGTTGCTGCCGACGCCGTTTATGGCACTCCCCAAATCCGGTTCGTTGTAGGCAACCTGGATCACATCAATAGACGGATCAGTGATCGCCGCCTTGATGTCATTAACGAGTTGCGCATCATTTGATGCAATCAATACTGACAAGACCGACTTATGTCGAATCGAAAAAGGAAGCTCCTTGGTGCCGGAGACCACCTTGATACTGTTCACCCGATCGCTGAGCAACGGAATGGTGGCCGACCAGATCGTTACGCTGTCTTCCGCGGTGCCGGGCCATTTAAGGACCTTGGGTGCCATGGCATGAGAACCACCACTGCCATCAATCACGCTTGGCGGGACAAGGGTGCCCGCATCGGGATTGAGTAATTCGGCTATTGCCTGAACTTCAAACGAACTCGCGCTTACGGTTTGATCGGGAACAATAGCCAGTTGGAAAAATTCAGCCGTAGTGATAGTGCCCGTCTCTGGGGGCTCCGGGTTGACGCTGCTCCCTGAGCCGCATGCAGCGAGCGCCAGAAGCAATGTCATTCCTAACAGGGCAATCGGAAATCTAGTTACATGCATCAGTGTCTCCCTGGCAAAGCGGGGCAGTTATGGTATTACTCTACAAAACAATTCGACCCCATATCACTTGCTGCGTGCGCATCAAATAAATCTGTCCCCTTTTTTCTTTTGAAATAAATCTGTCCCCTTTTTTCTTTTGTAATTGCTCCATAAACAGCTTCCTTAATCTGATCATGCTTCGAAAGATGAAGTTTTGTTGTCATCTGGCACCACCTATGCAACCTATCGCAGCAATGAAATCGTTAGTCGAGCTGTACAGCATTTCGATGCTGACCCCTTTGATTCTCGTAATTCGAAGCTGACCCCTTTGATTCTGCAATGTTACTTGGTGAAGCATAGCAGGGTAATTGGCAGCAGGATCTGGAGACGAATTCGTAAAGGGTGAAAGACTATCTTCAAAGCCCTTGCGTAAGCGTATACGTGCATCGTCAAAAGCCTCGTCCAGATAGTCAATTAATTCTCCTTTGATTGCTGCCAATCCGTTGGGGTCTTCACGCCACAACCGAAGTCGGTATTGCGTGGATTGGGAGTTTGGCAGTTGTTGGCCAACGAGCCAACTGTTAAGTAATGCCGGAGACAAGCGTTTAAAACGAATCATAAGTAATTTATGTGGTTCATATTTTTCGATGTTCAATTAGACGAAGTGCAACCATACAGGCCACGGTTTCTTGTAGCCATCACTTCACCCCCGCCCCCAACCCAGCATCCGAAGTCAGTGGCCCCTTCAGCGCAGGCAGTGTCTCTTCCAGCCAAGCCAGCACCAGCTTTTCCTTCTCGCGCCACAAGTTTTCACCCAGAGCTAAACAGGTCAGCATGAAATGACCCGGGTCATTTCATGCTGATCCCATATCATTCGCCATATCGCCCGCTGATACCTCATATCGGCACTACTGCACTGTTGCAGGATACTCGATGTGTTTTAGCGGACACTTGATAGGTTGGAAATTGCAGGAAAGGGCCTTGGGGGCCGTGTTGTGGTTCGGTCGACGCGGTAGCACCAATATATCGCACGCCAGTAATACGTCGATCCTCCGACATATGCAGATGCCCGTGTAACAGCAGCCGTACCTTGTGCGTGACACATAGCAGATTGAGCATCCGCCTTTGCTCTACCGGCACCTGGTGCCCAATACGATCGAGTTGCGAGAAAGCGCGCTGCCCACGTTTGATCGCAGTTTCCTCTTCGGGGATATTCGGGCTATGGTGCATGGCAATAATTTTCACAGGCACCTCCCGATGCTTGTGTAACAAGCTCGCCAAGTCCTTTAGTTGATAGTAACCAATATCACCCATGGCATTGGTGGCTACGGTGAAATTTCCTAGATTATTCGAGTTAAGTCCAAACACCACGAGGCGAGGATCAGGACTATATGCCCAAGGAAACTTGGTCGGCTGGCCACCCATCAGCAGCCCCCTGTGAACCTTTGCCATGTCCTCTGCGTGGTACTGTTTACGTATCATTGGCAGACGTACACCCAAGCAGCAAACATCGTGATTGCCAGGCACCACGCGTACCCGATCTGTGATATTGGCCTTCTCCACTGTGTCCCAGAAAAAGTTCCATGTATCAATATCACCACGATCTGTGACATCGCCCGTCACCAATACCAGATTAGATTCCTGAATCACCTTTGATGCGACAATCTTTCGGAAGTGGGCATTCATGCCGGTTAGTGCACCAAAGACCTTGGGTTCTGAGCGCGCAACGTTGTCCTTCGCCGTGAGATGCAAGTCGGAAAGATGGGAAATTCTAAAGTTATTCACTGCGCCTCCAAGTATTGCGATGCTAACCCATATCGCCTAGGGATAGACTGCCCCCACGTTTGGATTAAGTGCTATACGGCAAAGCCCTTCGGATTATGTTTGTACCATTCAACAGCTTTTGTAACCTCACCAACCCAGAATTCAGTAACAACATTTTCTGATTGATTGGGGATCACTCCTAAAGACTCCATCCACTCAAAGAACATGTCACTTGGTCTATTTTCCGCTAGTCCAGCTACTAATGCGCTTGCCATGAAGCCGTGGTCACGAAAAGAAAGGTAAGACAAATACCCAAGGCAGTCGCCAATTATTCGGCGGTGCAATCCTTGCCAGTTGTGTATATCAATTTCAAACGGCAACCCATCGTTAACATTGGAAAATTGAAATCGCACACCAGCAACCAAGTTGGAGTATGAGATTAGAGATCTTCCGAGACGACCGGTACGGGCAATACGCTCAGCGAGTTCTCTAATGGCATATGCCTCATCATTCAGGGCATATGCCCATTCAGTCTTTTCGAGGGCGTCAAGTATTTTTGTTTGATTCACAACTGTTCTCCATCAGGCGCTAATCGAAATATGTTTGAAACATTGGCATCAATTGGTCTAGTACTTCCATCTCGCCTGAAATTACACCTGTTGAAACTAGCTCGATTTGATTAGTAATATCGTTGTCAGTCAATTCAACTGTTGCGCGCTCCAATGTCGCTTTCTTTACATCCATGCATTTCTGCAAATCTTGATAGGCATCACCGTTAGATAAGACCTCAATCTTTGCGAGAGAAGAATTGCCTAGTGGTATATTTGCCATGCGCACTCGCACTATTGCCCAACGCTTAATGTCGCTTGTTCTACGAAGGTGTTGAATCATTGCCAGAATGTCGATGTTCAGTTGTTCTATTGCAAACCCAAAGCCAAAGGCCTCAGTCAATGCCGCGATAAAGTTCTTTAATGTTCTTGGCGGGTTGTTGATGCGGACCAGAAATTGATGCTTTTTCAAAGGTGATATCTGGAACTCAAAGATAGAATATCTCCGAACATTGTTCAGAACTTCCTCTCCGAAAGGATCAATAATGACTTCATTCACAATTATTTCTTCAATGAATTTGCCTCGAATTCTGTTCCTTTGAACATCAGTAAGCTCAAATCCAGTTGCATGCCCTCTAAGATACTTTTGCGTATACAGTAAGTCAGATATCTCTGAAGTCGATTTGGCTAAGGATAAAGTCAGCCATTTAGTTCTAGTCATTGTTAGCTACCCCCGCTGCAATTTCCAGCTTATTAAGGCTAGTGCGCGCCGCCGTTTCAATAGCCTTGCTTAATTCAACATCCTCGTCGGAAGCCAATTGTGTTCTAGTATTACTGTGTTTTTGATCTTCCTGATATTTGTAGTGACCTCTAACGAGATATGAAAAGCGTGTGCAGGTCTCGGGTTCGGAAAACTGGGCTTCAAATTCATATATGTCGGAGTCGAATTCGCCGGCCACTTTGGCCTGCCAGACTATTTTCGAAATGTAGAAGCCGCGCGAGATGAAGTTGCTCATTTCTTGTGAGGCTAGGACTCCTTCACCTTTTAGCATGCCGCTAGTAATGCGTATGCCAAGGTTAATGTCATCTTCGCTCTCAGTGCTACCGTCATCCTCATCCTGCTCCTTTGCTTTCTCATCTTTCGGTTTGTAGAAGTAGACATCCGTTACGTCATGTTTTTTGTAACCATGCACTAGATCAATCATCTGTACGAAAAATGTTGTGCGTTGCATGGGTTCGCGAAAATGTTCCAAATTGATTTCTGTAATGTCTAGCTTGTCGTCTACCTTCTCCTTAATGGTTGTCAATATTGCGCGACACACTTCGTCTACTTTGTCATTTTGTGGGCCGCGAATTACAGCTGTGCCACCGTCCTTCTCAATAGTAATAATCGCATCCCGGGTCTCAATTTGTCTGAACTCGCTTTTGTTAAAGTGAAATGTCTTGTATCGAATGGCAATTCTGATCGAGCCATCGTCGTTCTTGCTCACACTTGCAGCATCAGTATTGCTTTTTAGTTGCGCCACGATTTCAAGCGCGGCTGATTCATAGTCAGCCAACTGGGCCGTGGATGTTACGCGAAGAGACGCCAAGCGCTCGCGTCGATGCCCCGCGTCGAATAATTTAGCCAAGGCTTGAAAATCGTCGTAATCATGCACAAGGCGAGAGAAATGCGCAGCTAACTCCCTTCTATTTGTTGATCGCGAAATGATAATTCCGTGTGTAAGAAATAGTCGGCGTATATCTGCGCTAGTTACGTTGCCTTGGCACAGAGCGTCAAATAGCGCCTTATCGCTGGCACTATATATGTTCCCGATTTTCATTTGCCTTTCCTTTCCCAGCCAATCTCAACCTGGCAAAAAGCGGATTTCTGAATCTCAATAATCTCAAACTCGATACTTTCCAAGTATCCCCGCTTATAGTCATCGAAGCCCCAGTCATGTACATACATATCGATTGCCCGTATGAAATTACTCCGAATATTCTTGTTTGGTGAATGGTGCGCAACCCGAATCCTGAGCTTGCTGCTGCCGTTTAGAATTTGGTATGTCGAAAGAACGTCAAAAAGATACATAAACTCCAAATGAGAGTCTCCGGGCCTGTTGTAAAAGATAACAAAGCCAGGTTGGTAGGTTACCTTAGGCTCTTTGGCGACTTCGTCGTACTTAGTAATTTCCGCATGCTCAACTACAAGAAATGGCCCGCAAATCATTTCTATCGTTGCCGGGTGGGAATATTTGTCGCCCCTTGTCCTATGAAGCTTCAGATCAGGGTAGAAGAAGTAGTAATTTGTTGAGGGGAAAGTTCCTTCTGCATGTAGTCGCTGTGCATCGGCCACAATTGTTGTCATGTAGGCGATGGTGCGAGGCTCAACAACATGTATAAGCAGGCCCGCGTCAAGCGGCAATGTGTTGGCATTAAGAGATTGTTCTCCTTCCTCTGACTCTTCCTTCTTCTTCTTTTTGGGTTGGATTAACAAGTTGGCGAAATCTCTATCCCATTCAGCATCGTGGTTATACACAAAAAGGAGCCCGCGTATTTCCGCTGTGCCTGTCGTATCGTATCGTGTCCGCCATTCTTCGCTTACGCGAGCGCAGTCAATAGTTAGGGCTAGCGACTTTAGCGCACTGCGAATACTCGTGCTGCGTATTGATGTTTTGCTGTAGCTCTTAAGGTCCGTATTAAGGAGTATGGGATGATCAAGGTATGGGTCGTTATAGCTGAACACTATATCTACTGGATGTGTGTGTTCTTGCTTCTTTGTTGGGGCGTGCTTTTCCTGCTTCAGGCAATCAAAATTCTGGTCGTATAGTGGAATTAGTTGCCATTTGAACCATTTGAAAACGTCTTTCGAAATGCGCTTTGCCATTTCCGCTATTTTTTCAGTTTCACCGCTCACTTGTGCACCCCTACAAAATTGTCTAACCAAACCAAACCAAACCAAACGGGCCAGCTTGAATTACTTTTTCCCCACCCCCAACCAAGCATCCGAAGTCAGCGGCCCCTTCAGCGCAGGCAGTGTCTCTTCCAGCCAGGCCAGCGCAAGCTTTTCCTTCTCGCGCCACAACGCTTCGCCCAGTCCCTTCTTCATCATTTGTATCGGCGCGCTGCCCTTGACCATGCTTTCCCAGAATTCGGCGGTGGTGCCGACGGGGAAGGCTTTGGTCACTTTGCGTATCTCGACGTTGCGGAACCCGGCTTCTTCCATTTCTTGTTTGAAGCGTTCGGGGTTTTCCAGTGTGGTGACGGAGCGTTGCGGTTGCGGCAGGTCGGGCTTGATGGCGCGCAGTGCGCCGAACATGGTCATCATCGCGGGCGATTGGTCCACGGGCGCCCAACTGGTGATGGCGATACTGCCGCCGGGTTTGAGCGTGCGATGGATTTCGGCGAAGCCGCGTTGCCTGTCGGGGAAGAACATGAGGCCGAACAGCGAGAAGGCGGCGTCGAAGGTGGCGTCGGCATAGGGCAGGGTCTGCGCGTCGCCGCAGTGCAGGGCGATGTTGCGGTGTCCGGCATGTTCGATCTTGTTGCGGAAGATGGCGAGCATGGCTTCGGAGAAGTCGATGCCGTGTATTTTTTCGGCATGCTGTGCGAGCCGGAGCGCGAGTGTGCCGGGGCCGCAGGCGACATCGAGTACGGTGGAGTTGGGTTTGAGTTTGCTGGCGGCGATGGCTTCGTCGGCGAATTCTTCGAACACGAGCATGGTGGTCTCGGCGTAGCCATCGGCGACGAGGTTCCAGGGTTCGCTGGCGGAGAGGGGGTTGGTGGTCATGGAGTCTACCCCCTGGTAAAACTACTAGCCATTCGACTAAGGCAGCAAGCTGCCAAGTCGCTGGTTAACCCTAGCCCTCCCCCTGCATGGGGGAGGGGATGGCTGTGTTTGATGGTGCTGGATGCGTGAGACAAGTGCTCCCCCTTTTGCAAACAGTCCTGACGTTGGCTTGTACCCGTCATTGCGGGTTTGTGTCTTGCGCCAGCCTCACTGTTCTGGGGAAATCTGCCGTGAGCCTCGCGCCATTCTTGTGGCGTGATGTGCATTCGGCAGAGTTGCAAGGAGTTCGAACTGTAGGGGGCAGGGCGGGCTATGTCAATGCGACGTAAGTTCCGGATTGCCCATTAGCAGGCCATCCTTGCGTATCACTTGGATAGCTTATTCCTTATCCAGCTTGGATTACGGCGGCAATCAAGAACTGCGAATACGATGACTTCATCGTTGGCGACACGATAATAAACAGCGAATGGGAAACGTTTGGAGAGTAGTCGGTGATAGCCCAGTACTACACGGTGGATTCCCGCAAAATAGGCCAGTGAGTCAATGTCGGAGTAGAGCGTATCCAGAAAATAGGTGCCGAGGCCGTCAGCCTGGACTTCGTAGAAGCGGTAACCTTCTTCAAGATCGCGCTCTGCGGTGCTGAGGATGTTTATCCTCATGCGAGGTTTTTCTTGATTCTTTCTTTGGCTTCTTGCCAGCTTGAAACGGTTACCTTGCCTGCGTTCAGGGCAGCTTCGCGCTCATCGAGTATCTCGCCATGCCACGCCGGAGATTCGAGTTCTTTCTCGTTGCCCGCCATGTCTGCCCAAAGCATTTCCATTAAATCCAGTTTTTGGGTGAATGAAAGCTGGGCAATAGGAACGTCGATTCTGTTCATCATGATTCCTTTCATATGGCTGTCGAAATCTATTACGGACAGCCCCTGGTTAAGTATTGCTTGCGATGACCTGATACTTGGACGTGGCGCTTTTCCATCAGGGCTTGTGCCTGTTTTTTGACTGCGTCGGATTGTACCGGCTTGTAGCCTTCGATCTGCATTGAGGTCTGGACAGCTTGGGCGATTTTCTGGTTCAGGCTGGCGCTGACTTGCATCGTTTATTCCCCAAAACAACTCACCACTTTGGCGAGTTTCGTTGATGCGAATTGTATCAGTTCCCTGTACTCAGAAACCCAAAGAACCGGAGTGGCGTAATTTTCAATCAAGCGGCCATCTTCAATTCAACTTGCTTCCCTGCCCGCGTTGCCAGCGTGATCAACATATCCAGGCTGAATTTCTCGAACTTGCCGCGTATCAAATCGGACACGCGCGATTGGGAGATGCCGAGTACCTTGGCGGCTTCGGCTTGCGTCCATTCTTCGTCGCGGATTTTGATGCGCAGCTCGCCCATCAGTTGTGAGCGCATGGCGAGGATGGTGGCTTCTTCCGGCGAGAAGCCGAGGTCAAGGAATACGTTGCCGCAGGATTTGGTAATTTTGAGTTTTTCTTTTTTCATTTTGCACCACCAAGTCAGTGGCTATGCAGCTTCTCTTTCAGCCACACCTTGATGAGCGACTGATACGGTACGTCCCTGGAATTTGCTGCCGCTTTGATGGAGTCCAGCATGTGCTGGGGCAGGCGCAGCGAGATGGTTTTGGTCGATGGCTTCAGGTTTGGCAGCACGGCTCGTTTTGCCTTCGTCCAATCCGCATAGTCGGCGGAATCGTTGGCTTCCCAGAACGCGCACTCTTCCGCCTCGCTGGCAAACTTGGGGAGTTGTTTAAGTGGTTTGTTCATAACAATCCGAAGCAGTCTGTGCTTTCATGCCGCCCGCGCATGTTGAATATCGAGCGGGTATGCCCCGCTGGCGCGTGCTTCCAGCAGCACGACTTCAACAGTGCTGCCATCTTCTGCGTAGCTGATGTGTGTGTTCCAGTTTTGCGAGACTTCGCGGACGATGGGCTTGTCGGACAAGTGGATGACCAGGATGTCGTCTTCGTCGAAATAGGTTGTGCGCATGGCTGCCTCCTACAAAACTGAAAAATGGTGCATGACTGTTTTGACGACCACATGGTCTTCAAGAATAAGTACCGCACAGAGCAGATTATCGTGGCGTTCCGGGAATTCCTTGAACGCCCACAAGTGGGTCGGGTCCTTGTAGCGCGTATCCCCGGAATCGATCACCTCCAGCAGCATTGCTTCGCTGATCTCGCGTTCGATCATGCGCATTTTCGCATGGGTCGAAATAACGATGGGCCGTTGAAAGCGATTGCTAAACAATTCGGTCTCTCCATACCTGCTGTGCGTACAGTATATCGCAGCGTTACTTGATTCCAACCCCCAGCCAAGCATCCGAAGTCAGCGGCCCCTTCAGCGCAGGCAGCGTCTCTTCCAACCAGGCCGACGCAAGCTTTTCCTTCTCGCGCCACAACGCTTCGCCCAATCCCTTTTTCATTATCTGTAGGTTGCACCCGCAAGGGGTAGGCCGTGGTTGTACGGCGCTGAAGCACCAACAACACACGCACGGATGGGGGTAGAGGCGGTGGTGAGCATGGAGTCTACCCCCACCCTAACCCTCCCCCTGCATGGGGGAGGGGATGGGAGAGGAGAGCGGGTTCTGGCTCATGGCTCGAAGAAGTAGCGCGTGAGGTGGAAGAAGATGGGGGCGGCGAAGCTGATGGAGTCCATGCGGTCCATCATGCCGCCGTGGCCTTCGATCATGCTGCCCCAGTCTTTGGCGCCCAGGCTGCGCTTGACTGCGGAGAGCGAGAGCCCGCCGAGGAAGCCCATCAGCACGATGATGAAGGCCATGCCCGCGGATTGCAGCGGGGTGAACGGGGTGATCCACCACATGGCCGCGCCGACCAGGGTGGCGCTGAGTGCGCCGCCGACAAAACCTTCGACGGTCTTGGAGGGGCTGATGACCGGGGCGATCTTGGTTTTGCCGAACAGTTTGCCGAACACGTATTGCAGCACGTCGCTGAGCTGCACCACCAGCACGAGGTAGAACAGCAGCAGAGCGTTCTGGCCTTCGTATCCGGGGATGTCGATCAGCATCAGCGCCGGGGCGTGGCTGATGCAGTAGATGGTGATCATGATGCCCCACTGGATCTTGGCGGTGCGCTCGAGGAAGTTTTCGGCGTCTTCGGACAGGGCCGAGAGCGCGGGCAGCAGCAAAAAGGCATACACCGGGATGAAGATGGCGAACAGCGCATACCAATCGATGCCGATGAGCCAGTATTGCACCGGCACCAGGATGAAGAAGGCGACCGACAGCGCGCGGTGGTCGCCCAGCCGGGTGGGGGTGAGGGTGATGAATTCGCGCAGGGCGAAGAACGAGATCAGCGCGAACATCACCAGCGTGGCGTTGGCCCCGGCGAGGAAGGCGGCGCTGAAGATGGCGACCATCACCCACCAGGCGCGGATGCGCGCGTTGAGGTTGTCGATGACGGCGCTGGATTGGCCCTCGCCCACGCGGCGGCGCAGTATCCAGCCGATCAGCGATGCCACGGCCAGCAGGCAGACGATGCCGCCGATCAGCCAGTTGAATTTATCCTGGGGATTCATTGCGCGGCTCCTATGACGGCATCACGTGCCCGGTTGAGAAAGGTTTGTTTGTCTTCGCCCGCGATGCGCGGCAGCGGCGCGCCGAAGCGCACGCTGCAGAGGATGGGCACCGGCAGCGCGGTGCCCTTGGGCATGCTGCGGTGCAGGTTCTCCAGATAGACGGGGATGAGTTCGACCGCCGGGTAACGCTCGGCGAGGTGGAACAACCCGGCCTTGAACGGCCCCGGCAGCGGTTGGCACTGGCGCGTGCCTTCGGGAAAGATGATGAGCGAGTCGCCGCGCTCCAGTGCTTCGAACAGCGGGTCGAGCGGGTTGGCGCCGGGGGCGGCGCGGTTGCGGTCGATCAGCACCGCATTCAATCCTTGCAGCACGACATAGCGCTTGAGCTTGCCGGTGCCCCAGTAGTCGGCGGCGGCGACGGGGCGGGTGTGGCTGCGCAGTTCGGGCGGCAATGCCGACCACAGCGCGATGGTGTCGATGTGGCTGGAGTGGTTGGCAAAGTAGATGCGCTGGGTGTCGGCAGGTTCACAGCCGATCCAGCGCGGGGTCGCGCCGACCAGCAGGCGCACGGTTGCGATGAGCAGGTTGGAGAGCCACATGCTTCAGCTCCCGGCGATCTGGCGCAATCCGTTGCGGATGCGATTCACGATGTTGAGCACGATCAGCAGGGAGACGGCGGGCATGATCCAGAACGCCCACTGCGGCAGACCACCCGCGATGCCCAGCCAGAGTCCGAGTGCGCCGAATACGAAGGCGCGGTCGCTCTTGCCCATGGGGCCGTCGTAGCGGCGCGGCGCACCGACCATGGGGCCGAGCGCACCGGTCATCTCGGAGAGGGAAGATAGGAAGATCACGCCAGCGACGCTGCCCCAGCCGAAGGGCGCGATCAGCACGAAGGGCAGGTAGAGCGCGGCATCCGAGACCACGTCGGTGAGTTCGTTGAGATAGGCACCCAGCGGCGACTTGTGGCCGAACTCGCGCGCGAGCATGCCGTCCACCGCGTTAAACGCCATGCGCAGGAACATCCACAGCGGCAGCAGCAGGAAGAACTGCGGCGCGGGCGAGAGATAGAGCAGCAGCCCCAGCGCGCAGGAGATGGCCATGGCGAACAGGGTGACGGCGTTGGCGCTGACGCCCATGCCATCGAGCCGCACCACCAGCGGACGCAACAATGCCTGGAACCGCGGTTTGAGTTCGTAGATGCTGATCATTCTGTGCTCCGGGATTGCGGAAGGTGATGCGAGATAGGCCGGGGATAGCCTGGATGGTAGAGGTGCTGGGACGGATATGACAAGTACTTCTCCCTTTCAGTCGTGTATGGCGGCGACGCCCGCTGAGCGGGTTCTGTTCCTGCGCCGCCTCCTGAACGGGGTTGCTGCTTTCAGCCTCGCGCCGAGCGTGCGGCGCGATGTGTCTGAGGCAGATTCACCCGCAAGGGGTACGCCGGTGGGTGCCCGGCGGCTGCGCCGCCACCCTACCGCAGTGCAAGTGGGGCAGACTGTATTAGAGCCAGGTGGGGAGTGTCAATGCCGACAGGAGGGAATTGTGGACGAACAACGGGAGCAGCAATTATTCTTTCGGCGGCTTGACGAAATTGAGGACGTTGGAGTTAGGTTGCTGGCCGTCGGCGTAATAAGGTTTGGCTTCGTCGAAGCCGAGTTGTTCGGCCAGTTCCCGTTCGCGGTCGGAAATCAGTGTGAAGCATTCCTTGATCTCCTGGATGGTGCTGTCCTTCAGCGGATTGGGGCGTCCGCCGAGCGGAGTGACGTCCTTGACGATGTTGCCCAGGGTCTTGCGCATGATGCGCAGGATCTGTTGTTCTTTGCTGAGTTCTTCGGTGTTCATGGATATGGTCCGGTGTGAATGTTGGGAACGACTTTACTGGAATTCACTTCAATAATCCATTTGCAGTGATCGCGTCATACCGGCGGAGGCCGGTATCCAGCCTGACTAGATACGCTGCGAAGCAGACAACACCCTGGTATTTGTCCCGCCTTCGCGGGGTATCGTTAATTAACTGGATACCGGCCTCCGCCGGTATGACGGTCCAATGGTTTTCCAGGAATTACGCGTTGCCAATGATTACGTGAACCTCACAGCCCGCGCATGAACAATGGCCGCAACGGCCTGTTCCCCTCCATCGCCTCGCGCAGTTGTTGCAGCAACTTGTCTTTGTCCCTGGGCAGGTTCCCGGCCAGTGCCAGTGCATTTGAGGCATGGTTGCTGCGAAAGATGACTGGCTGCGGCGGGTTGAGGCCGCTGATCAGTCTTTCCTGTTCTTGCAATATCGCATGGTCGTCCGGCATCTCGAACGGTTCGCCGAACTTGCGCAGGAACTCGTCGACGATGCTTTCGTCCAGATACAGTTGCAGCGTGGAGAGGTAGGTGACGGGTGCACTGTTGAGCAACTCGATGGTGCCGGCTATATGTTCGTCGCTGTGTGTGATGCCGCCGAGACCGAGGATGACGGTGGCGGAGACTTTCATGCCGCTGGCGTGTGCCTTGGTCAGCACTTCGGCCATGCGCCGCTGCGTGGTGCCCTTGGTGATCTTTTTGAGGATGAGGTCGGAGCCGGATTCGATGCCGAAGTAGAGCAGGCTGAGTTTGTGTTCGCGCAATTGCGCCAGTTCTTCGCTGCTTTTACGTGCGAGGTTGCCGGGTGTGGCGTAGCAGGAGACGCGGGTGAGGCGCGGGAAGCTCGCGGCCAGTTCGCGCAGGATGGCGAGCAGGTGGTCGGTCGGCAGCGCCAGCGCATCGCCATCGGCCAGGAACACGCGTTGCGCATCCGGCCAGTCGGTCGCGGCAGTGCGGATGTCGGCGATCACTTCGGCCAGCGGGCGCGCGACATACTGCTTGCTGCGGTACATGGCGCAGAAGCTGCACTGGTTGAAGCTGCATCCCAGCGTGGCCTGGATGATCAGGTTGTCGCCTTCGGAGGGCGGGCGGAACAGGGGTTGGTCGTAGAGCAGGGGCATGTCGCATTGTAACGGGAGGTGGGGCTGGATCGCGGCTTTCGTCATTCCGGCGCAGGCCGGAATCCAGTTGATTAACAAATCCACACGCTAGTGGGACAACATTTTTGTTTGGTCCGCTTCGCGGAATGTTTATATGGCTGGATTCCGGCCTGCGCCGGAATGACGGCTTATTGGAATATTTTGGTTCATGCTGAGTGTAATGGGCCACAGGCCGGTCCCGGCGGGCAAATCAAGGGTTGCATATTAGAACATGCTTATATTATGATGCGCGCGCTTTTCTGGGGCGATCCGCCCCGGCACCTGTTCAATTGAACCGGATTCATCGAAGGAGAGAAGATGTCACGTATCGTCATTCTGGGCGCGGGTATATCAGGCCACACCGCAGCTCGCTATCTGAACAAGTGGGTGGGCAAAGAGCACGAGATCATCGTGGTGGCGCCCAATTCGAAGTGGAACTGGATCCCTTCCAACATCTGGGTCGGCGTCGGCCAGATGACCGAACAGGATGTGACCTTCGATCTCGCCAAGCTGTATGGCAAGACCAATATGGATTTCCGCCAGGCCAAGGCTTTGGCCATCCATCCCGATGGCAGTGCCGATAGCGCCAAACCTTTCGTGACAGTCGAATACACCCGTGCTGACAAAGCCGGTGTGGTCGAGAACATCTCTTACGATTACCTCATCAACGCCACCGGGCCGAAGCTGAACTTCGGCGCGACCGAGGGTCTGGGCCCCGACCACGGCCACACTGTTTCCGTCTGCACCTATGGCCACGCCAAGGAAGCCAACGAGAAGCTGCAGCAAAGCATCGAAAAGATGCGCAAGGGCGAGCGCCAGACCGTCGTCATTGGCACCGGCCACGGCATGTGCACCTGCCAGGGCGCGGCGTTCGAATACATCTACAACGTGGACCACGTGCTGCGCGAAGCAGGCGTGCGCAACATGGCGCGCATCGTCTGGATCAGTAACGAGTACGAGCTGGGCGACTTCGGCATGGGCGGCGTGCACATCAAGCGCGGCGGCTACATCACCAACGGCAAGACCTTCGCTGAATCGCTGATGGTCGAACGCGGCATCGAGTGGATCACCCGCGCGCACGTTAAGAAAGTGGAGGCCGGCAAGATTCATTACGAGATGCTGGACGGTACATTCCACGAACTGGAATTCGATTTCTCCATGCTGATCCCGCCGTTCGCGGGTGTGGGCCTCAAGGCTTTCAGCAAGGCCGAAGAAGACATCACCGCGCAGATGTTCCTGCCCAACGGTTTCATGAAGGTGGATGCCGACTACACCGCGCGTCCCTTCATGGAGTGGAGCGCAAAGGATTGGCCGCGCACCTACCAGACGCCGACGCACCGCAACATCTTCGCCGTCGGTATCGCCTTCGCCGTGCCGCACCTGATCAGCAAGCCGATGCAGAGCGCCAATGGCACGCCGATCAACCCGACCGCGCCGCGCACCGGCATGCCTTCCGCCGCGATGGCCAAGGCCGTGGCGATGAGCATCCGCGACATGCTGAACGGCGCAGAGAAGCCGACGCACACCGCCTCGATGGCCGAGATGGGCGCAGCCTGCGTGGCTTCCACCGGCTCGCACATCCTCAAGGGCACGGCGGCAACCATGACCGTGTTCCCGGTGGTGCCCGACTACGAGAAGTATCCCGAGTTCGGCCGCGACATCGACCTGACCTTCGGCGAGATCGGCCTGGCCGGTCACTGGATGAAATACCTGCTGCACCACACCTTCATCTATCAGGCGAAACTGCGTCCGGGCTGGTCTCTGCTGCCGGACTGATCGACTACAAACACGAGGAACAGAAAATGGGAAACATCACCAATCGCGAGCCGTACCAACAGGCCTACTATCCGCCCGCACCGACCGGCTTCACCCGCTTCATGCGCACCTGTGTGCTGTGGCAGCTCTGGCGCTTTGTGAGCATCAACATCAAGATGATCAAGTTGCTGGCGAAGTCGCACCACTGAGGACTGGCTGGAGAGTTGAAAAAAAAGCCCGGCGTTGCCGGGCCTTTTGCTTTGTACTGGCTATGGTCTGGCTGGAAACGAGAGTTCGCTGTCTGCCAGCAAAATATGGTTTTCCTTGAGATAGGCAAGGAATTCAAGGGCTGTGCTGTTCTGGTCCAGTTTGGCCGCATCGTTGGGCAACATGAAAATGGATATGTCGCGTTCCACGATCTGCAGACCTTCCTCCGCAGCAGTCTCGATGATGTAGGAAATCTTGTCGACCAGTGTTTCTTCGGCCGGGGAAAAGGGCACCAGAATCCAGAAGTCGGCTCCGTCGCGCGCTACCAGGTCCGTCTTGCGGAAAGCCCTGCGCAAAGCGTGCGAGACCTCGTCGAGCTTATGCGCAGCCTGTTGTGCGCCGAAAGTTTCGCCCAGGATATTGGCGGATTCATAATTGATATGGGCCAGGCCGAAATGCAATTCGCCGGAGTAGCGCTTGGTGACTGCCAGCAGCCATTCCAGCGTATAGAGAAATTTTTCGCGTGCCGCATAGTCCTCTTGTGACATAAGTCCCTCCCTGCTCGAATAATTGGAAAACCGCAAATTACTGCGCCAAATGGCGCTGCAGCCAGTGCGCTGCCATACTCAGGCTCAACATACCCCAAGGCGGTTGCCGAAAAAATTAGTAGTAATGCTTATAAACAGGGCAAGGGGGCGACAAAATGCCGGATCAAAGCCGGAAGATCCATTCCCCCTGCAGGTAGGTGTAGCGGTAGTTTGGGCCGCCGAATGAAGCGCTCTGGTTGTGGCCGCCGCGCACGCGGATGAATTGTGTGCCACGGGACGGGCTATCCAGCGCCAATTCCAGCAGGCGGGTGTCAGACCCCGGGTCGCTGTTGACATGCTGGGTGCCTGCGCCGGCAGTTGCCCTGAACACCCAGCCCTGAATGCGTTTGCGCCATCCGGCGGCGAACAGTATTTCATCGTAGTGTGCCGGGTTGAAATAGGTGCCGCTGGCATTTGCGGTGTCGCTATAGGAAGAGCGATAGCGGAGTTGCAATGTCAAACCCGAATCCAGCATCGGTTGATATACCACCTTTGCCCTGAAGTGCTCGCGCGTGACGCTGTCCGAGAAATCCTGCTCGCCTGCCATGCCTACCACCGTCCAGTGGTCACCGATGCCCTGATCCAGCGAGGCACCGATGAAAGCGAAGTTGATCCCTTGCTCCAGTGCGGTCCGCGTCTCCACCCAATCAAGATTCATGAACAGATCCAGTCCGGTCTTTGCTGCCAGCGGCAGGTGGTAGCTGCCATCCAGTGTGAGCATGTCGTGGTGCCCCTGCCTGGACAAACCGGCATCGAGTTGCCAGCCGTTGGCGGTGGCTGGATCGATTGCCCGTCCCATGAACGATACCTGGTCAGCCTCAAGCTTCCATTTCTGTTGTGAAAAGGTGCGGCGCGTGTACTTCACTCCGGTAAGGTTGTCGGCGTTGCGGAGCCGGGGCAGGTATTCCATCGCTACGGCGTGCGTGTCGAAACCTTCGGTGTCGTGCGAGGCAAAGAGATATCCGCCCACGCCCCAGTTGGCGTCGGCAGCGCAGGCGGGCTGACACAGCACCAGTGACAGAAGGGCGACTGCGGTCGATGAAGAGGGTCTGCTCATTTCGTTCCCCAGCTCTTGCGCAAACTGAACAATTCGGAAAGATAGCCAATCAGGCAGATCGGCTGCAGCAGCACGCTGTAGCAGAACACGTAGATCATGAAGCCGAACGGGTTCTTGCGCACCTTGAGATCGTGATGGCGGAACATCCGCACTTCCACGTTGAACATGAGGAAGTTCATCGCCAGTCCCAGCGGGATCAGGGACAACGTCATCGGGCCGACGATCCAGAAATGCCCGAATAGGGCGAGCACCAGCCCCGGCAAAAAGCCGATGGTGAAGGCCAGGTCCATCAGCGGGAACAGCAGGTTCCAGTAGATGAAGAAGGTTGGCAACTGCGGCTTGAGCAACACGCCGGGATGGTGCTTGAAAGCTTCCACCATGCCGCGCGCCCAGCGCCGCCGCTGTCCGAAGAACTGCTTGAGTGTGGCGGGCGCGTTGGTGAACAGGCAGGCGTCCTCGCAGTGGCCCACGCGGTAACCGGCCTTGAGGATGGCCCAGGTGACCACGATGTCCTCGCCCACGCATTCCGGCCAGCCGCCGATGCTTTCCAGTGTGGCACGGTCGTACAGCGAGAACGCCCCCTGCGCGACCAGCGTGCCCTGGAACAGCGACTGCGTGCGCTTGATCGCGGCGATGCCGTGGAAGTAGTCCCACTCCTGCGCCTGCGCGATCCAGCTGCTGCGCGAGTTGCGCACCAGTACCGTCCCGGCCACCGCGCGCGTGGTGGCCGGGTCTTCCATGTAGCGCTCGACGATGCTGTGCAGCGCGTCGCGATAGAGGTAGGAGTCGGCATCCACGGTCAGCACCAGGCCATGCTTCACATCCTGCAAGCCGCGGTTGAGCGCCCTGGCCTTGCCGCCGTTCTGCGCGATGTCCACCAGCGCGAGCCAGGGGTAGCGTGCCAGGTTGTGGCGCACGATGTCGGCGGTCCTGTCGGTGGAACCGTCGTTGATCACGATGACCTGCAGCTCGCCGGGGTAGTTCTGCTCGGCGATGCTCTTGAGCGTTTCCTCTATCGAGGGGGCCTCGTTGTAGGCGGCGATGAGGATGCTGAGCGGCGGGTAATGCTGCAGCGGCTTGCGCTGCGGACGCCTGTCCAGCAACAGGCTGCACAGCAGGAAGGAATTCATGAATCCGGGGACGATCGCGATGCCGCCGATCAGGAACACGGCGAAGGCGAATCCGACATGGCTGGAGAGATTGGCGAACCAGTTGTGCGCCAGCCAGAGCGACAGCAGGGTCCACGCCGTGGCGCAGATCAGGGCTAGCACAAACTTCACGTGTACTGAAAGGTACATATATCCATCTGTGTTTGGTTGATCGGCAACCACCGCGCATTATGCGGCAGTGGTCGTATCAGCCGTCGGCAGGTCCGGGCAGATCCTCGAAGTAGAGTGCCAGCGCTTCCTGCAGGTTGGACAGCGCTTCCTGTTCGGTCGCGCCACGGCATTCCAGGTCGAGATCGGGGGCGCTTGCGATGAAGACGCCGTTTTCCTCGACGACCACATAATTGGAGTATTGCTTTATTTTTTTGCTCATGGCGATAAGTTATGTTGCGGCAAAGTTTGTCGATGCACAACGATTATACTTTACCTCCGGCCGCGCAACCGGCGTCAGTGAAGTCGAGTTGCGCGATAATGACGCACGCGTTTTCACTCCAGACAAATACCCCGACCGCCATGTGGCTACAGAAAGAGATAACACTTGAACCCCGACCGCGCGGCTTCCATCTGATCACCGGCGAGCTGCTGCGCGAACTGCCAGAGTTGCGCGATTTCAAGGTCGGCATGATGAACATCTTTGTCATGCACACCTCGGCATCGCTCACGCTCAACGAGAACGCCGACCCTGCCGTGCGTCAGGATATGGAGAGTTTCTTCAGTCGCGCCGTGCCCGAGGATCAGCCATATTACCGCCATCAGGACGAGGGCCCGGACGACCTGCCCGCGCACATCAAGTCCAGCCTGCTGGGAGCGAGCCTGGATATTCCGGTCCGCGACGGACGTCCGGTACTCGGGACGTGGCAGGGGGTTTACCTGTGCGAGCATCGCAATCACGGTGGCAGTCGGCGTATCATGGTTACGGTGCAAGGTGAATAACTGCCGTCATTGATGTAACTACTAGCCATTCGACTAAGCGCGATGAAACATGCGCCAAGTCGCTGGTTATCCGGCGAAGGCCGGAATCCAGCAAAACCAAAATGCATTTTTGTTTTAACTCACTGGATTCCGGCCTTCGCCGGAATGACGAATTAACGAATTGTTGAGTGAATACAATGTCTCCCA
Organism: Gammaproteobacteria bacterium; assembly: GCA_018813765.1. Taxonomy (GTDB): domain Bacteria; phylum Pseudomonadota; class Gammaproteobacteria; order Burkholderiales; family Gallionellaceae; genus Sideroxyarcus. The sequence goes on from JAHJBC010000006.1 coordinate 413,124, forward strand.
CTCCCCCCGACGCATTGCTTTTCATCACCCCGGTCTGCAAGCACTGTCCGCCCGTGCTGCAGGCATTGGGCGAGTTGGTGAAGCAGACGAAGATCGGCAAACTGACGGTCGTGAACATCGCCGCGCATCCCGAGCAGGCCGCAGAATATGACGTGCGCGGTGCACCCTGGGTGCGCCTCGGTTCCTTTACGCTCACCGGCGCGCAGAGCATCGCCGAACTCAAGCAGTGGGCCGAGTGGGCAAGCGGGGACGAGGGCACGGCGCATTACATCGAGCATCTGTTGAAAGAGGGCGACTACAAGCATGCCGTGGCGTTCATCGCCGGGGATACGCGGCGACTCAAATCACTGCTCGCCATCGTTGCCGATCCCGACGCCAACATCTCGGTGCGCCTCGGTGTGAGCGCGCTGCTGGAAGCCTACGCCAACAAGCCGGAGTTGCAGGCGTTGCTGCCGCAACTGGCCGACCTGTCGCGCCATTTCGATCATCGCGTGCGTGCCGATGCCTGCCACCTGCTCGGCCAGACCGGCAGTGTCGCCGCGCGCGAATATGTCGCTGCCTGCCTGGAAGATGAAAACGATGAGGTGCGCGAGATCGCCGAGGACGCGCTGCAGGAGTTGGGAATGAAACGATGAGCGAGGCGGTGCTGGCAATTCTGGTTGGACTGGCATTACTGGTGTGGAGCGCGGACCGTTTCGTGGATGGTGCCGCTGCCGTAGCGCGGCATTTCGGCATGTCGCCGTTGCTAATCGGCATGGTGATCGTTGGCTTCGGTACTTCCGCGCCGGAGATGACGGTCTCGGTGCTGGCCGCAGCCCAGGGCAATCCCGGTATCGCGCTCGGCAACGCCTATGGTTCCAACATCGCCAACATCGCGCTCATCCTCGGACTGACCGCGCTGGTCAGTCCCATCGTAGTGCATTCGCGCGTGCTCGAAAGGGAACTGCCGCTGCTCATGGCTGCGACCGTGCTGGCCGCATGGCAGGTATGGGATGGCGAGATCAGTCGTATCGATGCGGCGGTGCTGTTGCTGGTGTTCGCGGCGGTGATGGGCTGGAGCATATGGCAGGGTATGCGAGGAACGGGTGATGCACTGGAACAGGAATTCGAACAGGCGCTGAGCGTGCAAGCCATGCCGCTGCGCGTGGCGCTGTTCTGGCTGGGGGCGGGCCTGGTGATGCTCATTGCCAGCTCGCAGATACTGGTGTGGGGTGCGGTGGAGATCGCGCGGGCGTTCGGCATCAGCGACCTCGTCATCGGACTCACCATCGTCGCGGTCGGTACCTCGCTGCCCGAGCTGGCCTCGTCGATCATCGCTTCGCGCAAGGGCGAACACGACATCGCGCTGGGTAACGTGCTGGGTTCCAACTTGTTCAACACGTTGGCGGTGGTGGGGCTGGCAGGCGTGATCACGCCGTTCTCGGCCGGGCCTGAGGTCTTCTCGCGCGACATGATGGTGGTGGCGGCGCTGACCATCTCCTTGTGGATTTTCAGCCGCAAATTCCGCATCGGCCGCATCGCAGGCGGGATGCTGTTGCTCAGCTACGTTGCTTACACCTCGTGGCTGCTGCTGACGGCTTTTTGATTTGGGAAATTATTGAGCCAGACTCGCCGCAAGCGAGGATAATCACGCATGACCAAATCCAGCACACCTTCTTCCGCACCCGCCGCCGACACCGGCAGTCGCTCCTTCAACGAACTCCCGCTGTCGCCGGCCATGCTGGCGAACCTGCAGCAGCTCGAATACCGCACCATGACGCCCATCCAGGCGGCCAGCCTGCCGATCACATTGGCCGGGCACGATCTCATCGCGCAGGCCAAGACCGGCAGCGGCAAGACGGCGGCGTTTGCCTTGCCGCTGCTGACCAAACTCAACCCGCGCCACTTCGGCGTGCAGGCCATGGTGCTGTGCCCCACGCGCGAACTGGCCGATCAGGTGACTACGGAGCTGCGCCGACTGGCGCGCTTTGCCGACAACATCAAGATCCTCGCGCTGGTCGGCGGCAGCACCATGCGTCCGCAGGCTGACAGCCTGGAGCATGGCGCGCATATCGTCGTCGGCACGCCGGGGCGCATCATGGACCACATCGAGCGCGGCAACCTGAAACTGGATGCGATTAACACGCTGGTGCTGGACGAAGCCGACCGCATGCTGGATATGGGCTTCTACGACGATATCGCTTTCGTGGTGAAGCAGATCCCGACTCAGCGCCAGACCATGCTGTTCTCGGCGACCTATCCGGAAGGCATCGCGCGGCTGGCGCAGAAGTTCATGCGCAAACCGCAGGAAGTGAAACTGCTGGAACAGCACGAAGGCAGCAAGATTCGCCAGCGCTTCTACGAGATCAAGCACGAGGACCGTTTGCAGGCCGTCTCCGTCCTGCTCAAGCACTATCGCCCGGTCAGCACGCTGGCGTTCTGCAACACCAAGCAGCAGTGCCGCGACCTGGTGGACATCCTGCACGCCAAAGGCATCCACGCGCTGACGCTCAACGGCGACATGGAACAGCGCGAGCGCGACCAGGTGCTCATCCAGTTCGCCAACCGCAGTTGTTCGGTGCTGGTGGCGACCGACGTGGCCGCGCGCGGACTGGACATCTCGCAGCTTGAGGCGGTCATCAACGTTGACGTCACGCCCGACCCGGAGATCCACATCCACCGCATCGGCCGTACCGGTCGCGTCGACCAGGAAGGTTGGGCATTCAGCCTGTGCAGTCCCGCCGACATGAGCCGTGTATCCAACATCGCGAAGATGACGGGCATAGAACCCGAATGGCACAGCATGGATTCATTGATCAACGAAAAGAAAGGACCGCTGGTGCCGCCCATGGTCACCCTGCAGATCCTCGGCGGCCGCAAGGAAAAGATCCGTCCCGGCGACGTGCTGGGCGCACTCACCGGAGAAGCCGGATTTACGCGCGAACAAGTCGGCAAGATCACCGTCACCGACATGTCCACCTACGTCGCCGTCACGCGGGATATTGCCAAGGAAGCCGTGAAGCGTTTGTCGGCAGGCAAGGTGAAAGGCAAGACGGTGAAGGTGCGGGCGCTGGAGGATTGAGCAACTTTCCAATAGGCCGTCATACCGGCGAAGGCCGGTATCCAGTTGATTGAATATTTCTCGCGCAAGCGAGCCAACATCATATTGTTTCTGCTTCGCAGACTATTTTAATCGCTGGATTCCGGCCTGGTGGAACTACTAGCCATTCGACTAAGCTGGCAAACAACGCCAGCCAAGTCGCTGGTTATTCGCCGGAATGACGCAGCTTTGGCTGGTGGGTTTTCTGGGTTAATGGATGGTTCTGGATGAATAAAGCCCGGCAAGCCGGGCTTTGTTCATCTGCTACTACCAACCGCCTAATGCGTCGTCACCGGAGTGATAAATGGCTGCACATCGTGGTCGTGCTTCTTCGCATGTTTCGCCATGCGCTTTTCTTTCGCCGTCAGCAACGGCTTCTTCTTGGTGTCTTTGTGGGTGTTGTGTGTCTTGGGCATGATCGACTCCTTGTAGTTAAGGGAAGAACTGCGCGAATCATGCTACTCCGTTACTTCGGCGTTGTCCGGACTTTGTTCGGGGTCGTTGGCGCCCATGATCGGCAACGCTGCGCGCGGCAGTTTGAGCGCTTCCAGCACTTTGAGCGCGGCGTACGCATCGTTCGCCGCATACAGGATCTGCGGTTCGCTCAGTTGATGCTGCGACCAGTCGGTGGTGGTGATCTTCTTCGACTTGGCGAAGCGCTGTCTGAACAGCAGCGCCACCGCATTGCGCACGCCCATCTCCTTCTGGTAGCCGTCCTGGCTGAATACGGTATTGAGATCGACCACGCCGCCGAACTCGACGCCGAATTTTGCGCGGATATGTTTGCGGTCCGAACGCAGTCCGAAGCCGACCTTGAGCACCTCGTTCGATTGCAGCAGCTCGACGAGATCGTGATGCCCTTCCTTGCGGTGGACCTGGAACAGATAGGCTTTGTCGTGCAGCGCGAACTGCACCACATGCGGTCCGTCGCTCACTTCGCCCACGCTGAAGGTCGGTTTGGATTCGGTGTCGAAGCCGACGATACCCGCCGCCCGGATCGCGGCGGCGGCGGCGGCAAACTCCGCTTTGCTCGCGGGCACATGGATGTGTTTCAGCGTGAGGCCGACGAAGGGTTCCATCAGCGCGATGTCGGGTTTGGAGGGGGCGTGTTTTTTCATATGGCAAGTGAGTTTGTTGTTTGAACGAATAATCGGGGGCGGTACATCGAGTCATCCACCCACAGTGCTGCCCTTGAACTGCCGCCGGTACTGCGCAGGCGAGAGTCCGGTCGATCGCTTGAACAATCTCCTGAAGGAGGATACATCCTCGTAGCCCACCTTTGCGGTGATCGCCTCGAAATCGCCGGGGGCGGCTTCCAGCAATTCCTTTGCCCGCTCGATTTTCAGCGCTTGCAGATAGGTGAGCGGTGTCATCCCGGTGATGTCAAGGAAACGTCGGTTGAGCGTGCGGTAGCTGACGTGCATGGCGCTGGCGAGGTCGTCGATGGAGGCCGGGTGTGCGATGTTGTCGGTCATCCATTCGATGGCGCGCCGGATCAGCGGGTCGGCATATTCCTTTTGCACTGACATGAATGGGCGTTGCGAAGTGCGGGCGCCGTCCACCAGCATGATGCCGCTCACGCTGCGCGCCAGTGCCGCGCCCCCCAGGCGGCGCAACACATGCAGCGAGAGATCGGTGTGCGCCGTCATTGCGCCTGCGGTGACGGCGCGACCGCTATCGATGAGCGTTTTGTCGGCGTCGAGTCTGATGTGCGGATAGCGCTGCTGGAATTCATGGGCCAGCCACCATGTCGTTGTCGCGAGGCGTCCGTCCAACAGGCCCGCTTCGGCGAGCACGAAGGTGCCGTAGCAACTGGCGGCGACCAGCGTCGTTTCGGGCAGGCGCCGGAGTCTGTCGATGACGGTGCGCCAGGTGGTGTGCAGCCGGGTGACGATGTGCTCCAGCGACTCGGCAAAGAACCCCGGCAGGATGATCGCATCGAAGTCGCCGAGGTCGGCGGGCAGGCGCTGCGTTTCGACCACGACGGCATCGGTCAGCCGTACCGGCCCGCCGTGCGTGGAGTACAGGTGCGGCTGCCAGCCTGCTTCGGGTTGGTAGCGCTGGGCGAGCCGCAGCATGTCCAGTGTGGTGGTGACGCTGGAAGCAGTGGCGCCTTCTTCCAGGAGCATGGCGATCTTCATGTTGGCAATTTCGGCATTAATTTGGGCAATTATGCCACTGCCGGGGATTCCTGTCGGGTGACATGATGCGCCCCATTGCAACCAGACAAGGAGACAGAGCGTGAACAACACTCGGAAAATCGCCGACACCATCATCGCGCTGGAACGCGCGGCACTGGATCGCTGGGGCGCGGGCGATCCGTCCGGCTACCTGGAAATTTCCGCGCCGGATGTGAGCTATTTCGATCCCTTTCTGGAGCACCGACTGGATGGTTGCGAGGCGCTGGCGGCATGGTATGCGCCGTTGCGCGGCACCATCCACATCGACCGTTACGACCTGATCGAACCCCAGGTGCAGGTGTGCGGCGAGACCGCCGTGCTGACCTTCAATCTGGTTTCGTACAGCGGGGCGACCGAAATGCGCTGGAACTGCAGCGAGGTTTATCGCAAGGATAGAGAGGGCTGGCGTCTTGTCCATACGCACTGGTCGATCACGCAGCATTTACAGAATCAATGAAAAGGAGATGGACATGAAATCAGCTTTGACGATGATGATGGGGATGTTGTGTTGCGCGGCTTTGGCGCAGGCCGGCGAGTTGCCGATGACTCTGTTCGAGATGGCCGGGGCAAAACAGGAAGCGGTCAAATTATCGAATAGCGTGCTGATCATCATCGACGCGCAACGCGAATATGTGGATGGCGCATTGCCGCTGGTCGGGGCGGATTCGGCGATTCTGGATATTTCGCGTTTGCTGGCGCGGGCGCGCAAGACAGGTACGCCGGTCATCCATATCGTGCACAAGGGTGGGCGCGGACTGTTCAATCCAGAGGGCGAATATTTTCAGATCGTCCCGGCACTGCAACCGCTGGCGAACGAACCCGTGATCGAGAAGATGCGCGTCAGTTCGTTTGCCGGAACGGGGCTGGAAGAAGCGATCAAACGTACCGGCAGGAAGCAACTCATCATCGTCGGTTTCATGACGCACAATTGCGTCAGTTCCACCGCGCGCACCGCCCGCGACCTGGGCTATGAAGTTTCTGTCGTGGCTGCTGCCACCGCCACCCGCAATTTGCCCGATGGCAATGGCGGTGTCATTTCAGCCGCTGTATTGCAAGCCGCCAGTCTGGCGGCGTTGGCAGACCGGAACGCGCGGTTGGTGAAGCAGGGGGATGATGTGCAGGAGTGATGCCGGATTGGTAGAGCAAGTTGGTGGCGAGCCGCAATAGTCACTTCACACTCGCCACCGACACCCGCGTCTTGGGTAAACCCTTGCCGAGGAAGAACCGTTCGGCGACGTTCACTGCATCTTCCGGTCCGGCGATGTAGATGTCGCCTTCGAGCAGGTATGCATCGGTTGCGGCGATGTCGCTGAGCAGCTTGAGCAGCTTCTCTTCGCGCGGACCGTTCACCGTGCGCAGGTCGAACCCGGCGACATGTTCGCGGTAGCGGAAATCGTCAAGCGCGTCGTCCCAGGCATGGGCGATATTGGGCAGGTAGATGCTTTGTCGGCTGGAGCCGAACCAGTGCAGATTGATGGTCTCGACGTTGAGCGACAGCGCGTGCTCGATCAAGCTTTTTATGGGGGCGAATCCGGTGTCGAAGGCGAAGAAATACTGCGGGCGCGTGGATTTCTCATGCAGGATGAATTCGCCCAGCGGCCCTTCGATCTCCACCGCGTCGTTGTGCTTGAGGTGTTCGAAGATGTAATCGGAGAACAGGTTGCCGTCCTGCCGGTGGACGTGGAACAGCAGGTTGCGGTCGTCGCAGGGGCAACTGGCGATGGGCAGCTCCGCGCTGAACGACTGGCCGACTTGCAGCGTAACGCTCTGTCCGGCGAGGAAGCGCAGGCGCTGCGTGCGCGGGGTCTGCAGGTGCAGCAGGATCATGTCGTCGTTGATATGCCCCGAGGTCTTCACATGGGCCTTGATCTGCTGGTACGGGATGTCCTGCACGCTGTTCGCCACGGGCGCTTCGATCACCAGATCGCTGACGGCAGTGTTGCTGCACAACAGGATATAGCCCTGGCTCTTTTCAGCTTCGGAGATGACGAAGTCGTGCAGGCGCGTCTTCTTGACCTGGCCGGAGACGACCCTGGCCTTACATTTGCCGCAGTTGCCGCCGCTGCAACCATAGTCGAGCGGGATGCCGGAACGCACGGCGGCTTCGAGCAGGGTGTCGTGGCCTTCGACGAGGAAGTCATGCTTGCTCGGCAATACGGTCACTTGCGCGGTCATGACGCTGAGGACGGCGTCCTTGATCGCCAGCGGATTGATGGAGCCGGGTTCAGTCGCCAATTCGACCTCCTGTTTGAGCCAGTCTTTCAATTCAGTCGCCGTGGAGTCGGCTGCGGCGTCGAGCTTGTCCCACAGCCTGGTCAACAGCGTGTTGAACTTTTTCATCTGGTTTTCACTGCGCGCCAGCGTGGTGCTGAGTTCAGTGATGCGCGCCGCCAGCACTTCCGGCTCGGGCAGGGCGCGCTCGTACACGCGCTTGCCGAAGGCGCGTTCCTTGATCTGCGCGATACGCCGGGTCTCGGCGTTGTCCTCCAGTTGCGCATCGGGATAACAGGCCAGCAGATTGCCGACCGTGACTGTGCCGTCGTGCGAGATCATCTCACCGCGCTGTATCTTCCTTTGCAGTTCCGCGCGCGTCACGCCGATCAGCCTTGCGGCGCGCGTCAGGCTCAGCACATCGCTCATTCCATTCTCCGTCGCCAGTGCCGGCAATGTACCGCAGGCGTCCGCATTTGACCATCACGTACGGACAACAGGGCCTTTTCGGGGTATGGGAATGCCCGCTGCCACGACATTCCGTCAAGGTATCCGGTGCTAGAATGCGGCAGAACGGCGGCGCTTCGTGCCGCTCACACAGAATAATTCCATCAGGGATATGCGCAAGTTCTTTCAGTCTGCCAGGGGCATAAGACTCATTCCATTTGCGGGGGCGTTGCTCGTCCTCCTGCTGTTCGTCGGCTTCGGCGAGATGTTCCTGCGTTATCAGGCCGACGACCTCAAGAACAAGCAGCGCATGGAGACCATCGCCCATGCCTCCCTGCTGCGGGCGCGCACCGAGCGGGAGCTCAATTCCCTGCTCTACCTCAGCAGCGGGCTGGGCAGTTACCTGGTGGTGCGCAACGACAGTATCAAGGCGAAGGAAGTCAACGACATCCTTGCCGTGCTGCACCGCAGCAGCAGCCACATCCGCAACTTCGGCGTGGCCATCGGCTATCGCCTGACCTTCGTCTATCCCCTCAAGGGCAACGAGAAGGCCATCGGCCTGCATTACCCGAGCCAGCCGCAGCAATGGCCGGTCATCAAACAGATCATCGAGTCGGGCCAGCCTGCGCTGGCGGGGCCGGTGCAACTGGTGCAGGGCGGCAGCGGCCTCATCTATCGCGTGCCGTTGTTCATTTCGGGCAAATACTGGGGATTGCTCTCCACGGTGATCGACACCGAATCGTTCTTCATGCCCATTGACGAAGAATTCGGCGAGCACCGCTTCGAGTTTGCCGTACGCGGCAAGGATGGACAGGGACTGGGGGGCGAGATGGTGTGGGGGGATGCGGCGCTGTTCGAGGACAGCCGAACCTTCGTGCAGATGGTCGAGGTTCCCGGCGGCAACTGGGCCATCGGCGTTCGCATCAGGGATGGCAACCTCGAATCGTCCTATGCCCCGGCAATCAGGCTGCTGGCCCTGCTGCTCGGCGGGCTCATCGCCTGGATGATGTACCTGCTCATCCGCAATCGTGCCGAGCTCGCCCATCTGGCGATGTATGACCAGTTGACCGGCCTGCCCAACCGCAACCTGTTCGAGGATCGCGTGCGCATGGCCTTCGCGCGGCAGAAACGCACGCCGGGGCAGCAGTGCGCGCTGCTTTTCCTCGACCTGGATGGCTTCAAGGAGATCAACGACAACTACGGCCATCGGGTCGGCGATCTGGTGCTGAGCATTTCGGCCGAGCGCGCCCGCAATCTCATGCGCCAGAACGACACGGTGGCGCGCTGGGGCGGCGATGAGTTTATCGTCCTGATCGAGAACGCGACGCAGGCTGCAGTCGACTCCTACATGCGGCGGCTGCGCGAACGGATCGAGCAGCCGATCGATTGCGACGGGACGGAGCTCAAGGTCGGGGTCTCCATCGGTAACGTGATGTACGACGAGACCTCCGGCGACCTCGACGAGATGCTGAAGATGGCCGACCATCGCATGTACGCGGACAAGGACCGGCGCAAGTGAGCGCGGCTCAAAGTACTAGCCCCAGACGCTTCAGCTCTTCCAGCAATTTTTCCGTGAACAGCGCATGTCCGGCGGCATTGGGATGCAACTGGTCGACCTTCAGTTGCGGGTCGGAGAGTACATCGGACATCGCATTCTCGATCAGCGCTACCTGCTGCGTATCGGCGATCTCGCGGTAGAAATCGGGATCGGACAGGTTCTGGAACACCGCCCCGGCGACACTGGGTTGCGGCGTGGCCAGCAGTAGCGGCTGTGCGCCATGTTCTCTGACCAGCGCGATGATCTTTTCCAGGTTGGCGACGGTCTGCTGTTGCGGGATGCGGCGCAGCATGTCATTGCCGCCCAGCGTGATCAGCACCAGTACCGGATCATGTCGTTCCAGCAGTCCGGGCAGTCGTCGCAGCGCCGCTTCGCTGGTGTCGCCGCTGACGCCGCCGTTGCTCACATCCCATCCGGTCTTTTCCGCCAGCAGCGCTGGCCAGGCTTGTTCCGGCGCCACGCCATTTCCCTCGGTCAGGCTGTCGCCCAGCGCCAGCACCCGGCTTCCGGACGGAAGGACATCCATCTTCTCTTTGCTGCCGCAGGCGGAGAGCAGGGCGACGGTGGCGAACAACAGGATGAAATGCCGGAGCAGGCCGAAGGAACGATGGTATTGGCAAGGGGTAGACATCAGGCTCTCCGCGCGCGGTCAGCCTCCTGCACCGCGGCATCGATGGATGGCCAGCGCTGGCGCAGTTCGTCGAAATCCTTGCGCTGCAGGCGGTAGAGGTAGCAGGGGGTGACGGCGCGGCAGGTCGCGTTGCGCGGTTCGCCGTGCAGCAGCGCCTGTTCGCCGAAGAAATCGCCTGCGAGCAGCGTGCCGACGGCGTGCTCCTTGTCCTCATCGTTTTCCCCGTCCGCGCGCAGCACGCGCACGACGCCGCGCGCAATCAGGTAGAGCGAGTCGCCAGGCTCGCCCTGCTTGACGATATCTTCGCTCTCCGTTGCGCTGTGCTGTTTGAGTAAGGGTTCGATCTCGGCGAAATCAGCCTGTGACAGTTGGCGGAAGAACGGTACCTTGCGCAGCAGTTCGGCGGGGTCGACGTTTAGTCGCGTGCGGCGCGGTGTGCGCAATTTGTCCAGTTCGCGGAACACTTCGGCCATCTGCGCATCGCCGATACCCGGCGGCAGCAGGCCGTGTTCAACCTGCGCTTCGGTGGCATCAATTTCGGCCAGCAGTCCGATGCGCTGGCTCAGCCGCTCCTGCATGGCGGTGACGAATTCGGGGAACTGCGCGCCGACGCTGTCGAGCTGGGTGCGCGCCTGCTCGTGCCAGCGACGGTAGCGGCCGCGCACTTCCTCGGCCACCTCGGCGGGAATGCTTTCGCGTTCGGCCAGCTTGTCTATGCTGGCGAGTACCCAGCCGTTGGCCTGATAGTGGGCCAGCACTTCCTCGTAATTGAGCACGATGCGGCGGGTGCGCATGCCTTCGCCCAGTTTCGCCAGCCAGTTCCAGTCCATCCGGTCGATCATCCGGTACAGCCATTGTTCCGTTTGGCGGATCAGGCGGTGGGTATGCACATGCTCGAATTGTCCCTGATAGCGGATGGCGTCGATTTGCAATACCAGCACGGCCACCAGTTCGCGGTAGGCGCCCTCGCTGATGTGGCCGTTGTGGAACAGGCGCTGGTAGTAGGCGTGTTCCTCCGAGAACGTGCGCAGGTAGAGCAGCATCGTCTCTTCGTGTCGCCCCATTTCGCGGCTGCGCAGTTCGGTGATGGCCTGGCGGATGCGTTCCGAATTGCGCTGGCATTTGCGCTCCAGCCGTGCGGCGATGGGGTGGGCGAACAGGCCACCGCGCAACAGGTCGGGGATGCGCTGTTGCGTCAGTTCCTGCGCGGCGAGGTCGCGCGCCAGCAGCGCGAGCCGGTCGGCCAGCGGCGGCCGGTCGAGGCCAAGTTTGCGCATCAGTTTTTCGATGCTGAGTCCCTGCGCCAGCAGGGTGAACAGTACCGCGCCAGTGATCAGCGGGATGAACAGTTCGGAATGCGGGAACGCGGGCAGGCTCAGCGCGATCGCCAGCGCGATGGCGCCGCGCAATCCGCCCCAGAACATCACGGTCTGGTAGGCCAGTCCCACTGGCTGCGAACCGGGCAGCCTGCCCACCAGCGGCATCAGGCCGTAGATCATGGCGGCGCGCGAGAGCAGCATCGCCAGCACCACCCAGGGCAGGTAGACAAGCGAGCCCCACAGCGCGGCGAGATCCACCGACAGCCCCACCAGCAGGAAGATCAGCACATTGGCGACGAAGGCGGTGTATTCCCAGAAATGGTCGAGGTAGCCTTCCACCGGCGGCGAGATTTTCGAGCGGCCCCAGTCGCCGCCGATCACCACCCCGGCGGCCACCACCGCCATTACGCCGCTCACGTGCAACTCGTGTTCGGCGAGGTAAAAGGACAGGTAGGCGAGGATGGTGGTGAGCGAGATCTCGACCTCGGGCGCATTGTTCAGCCTGCCGAGCAGCCAGCCAGTGGCGAGCCCCGCGACCCAGCCGACCGCGACGCCGCCGACGAACACACGCAGGAACTCGCCCAGTCCGGACCACGCCGACTCCCAACTGAAGTAGCCTGCCAGCACTACGGCGAGCAGAATCTTGGCCGCCACCAGCGCGGTGGCATCGTTGAACAGGCTCTCGCCCTCGACCAGGATGGTGAGCCGCTTGGGTGCACCCATCTGCTTGAACAGCGCGATCACGGCCACCGGGTCGGTGGCGCTGAGGATCGCACCCAGCAGCAGCGCAGCGGGCAATGCCAGCGGTGTACAGGCGTAGACCAGCATGCCGATGATGGCGGTGGAGAGCATCAGGCCGGGTATCGCCAGCGTCAGGATGGGGGCGAGGTTGCGCCGCAACAGGCGCGTGTCCATGTTGTAGGCGGACTCGAAGATCAGGGTGGGCAGGAAAACGAACAGGATCACTTCGGGCGCGACGCGAATCTCTGCGAGGAAGCCCAGCATGGCGGGGCCGATCTCGCCCAGTTCCCTGAGCACGATGCCCACCAGCACCAGCATGACCGTGAACGGCAGGCGGAACCTGTCGGTCACCGATTTGGTGGCGGCAGCCACCAGCAGCAGCGCGACGACAACGGCAACCAGCTCGGGGATGTGCGTAGCATCGTTCATGGCGCGGTAGAGGACGGGGTGGTTGCGGTCATTCTACACGCCAGACAGCAGGTTTGGTTTCAACCCGGATAGTGGATTAGCCGAAACTACGTCATTCCGGCGAAGGCCGGAATCCAGATGATAAAAATTTCCCACGCAAGTGGGGCAACGCCAAGGTTTTGTCCGCTTCGCGTGCTGTTTATTTTTGCTGGATACCGGCCTTCGCCGGTATGACGGTCTAATGGACTATCCGGGTTCAAAGCAACGGATGCAGGAGCACGACTTTGTCGCGCGATAGTTTTTGTTCCGCTATCGCGCAGCAGCAGGAAAGGGAAGGGAAGTCAGCGCGCCTGCTCTTCCATCGCCTTGCGCTGCTGTTCGGCCTGGTCGAGCACCTTGTCTTCCACGGCCTTGGCCTTGTCGAGCGCTTCGCGCTGGTCTTCGAACAGCTTGGGCGCGGGGTGATCTTCGTCGCCGGGGCTGCATGCGGACAGCAGCAGGGCGGAGGCGAGGATGAGTGCGATATGTCTGTTCATGATGTACTCCTTCTTGTTCAATCCCGATGGCTTCTCAATTCATGCAACTCGCACACCATGAAATTGCCCGCAGGCATGGTCTTCAGATGCGGGACGCAGACGACTACATCCTGCGGACCTTTGCGGCGTATCGTATGTATGCAGTTCTCGCAGGTCGGCATCTGGGATGATCCGCCGTGGCCATGCGATCGATTGTTCTGTTTCATACCTCTCCTGTGGGTCTTGCCTGTCTCCCCGCGGCGTGCTGAATGACGACGGCGGAGGACTTAATATGGAACGGCAAAAGGGAAAGGTAGAACGGACACAGGGTTGAAAACGCCCTGTCGCAGTCCCGCTGCCATAGTCTCCCTTAGGCCGGTGACTTTGCGCCTATGCCTTTCAGCATATTTGCCAAGTGACGCGCACAGTACCTGCTTCAGTCGTTGCGGTCAATTATCCTGCGCAGCTTCGTACGCAACGGCTGATTGATTAGCGCTTGTCCGCCAAGTATGTGAGAATCGCGCAGTCTTGATTTTTCCCCGCCATAGCAAGGAGCGCGCATGCCACCACTCAGAGTCCAGGGCCATCCGGTGCTGATCATCGGCGCCGGGCGCGGCGGCTCTGCGCTGCTCGAAATGTTCATGGAAGACGACATGGTCACGGTGGTGGCCGTGGTGGATACCAATGCGGACGCACCCGGTATCCAGTTGGCGCGGCGGCTCGACATACCGACTTACAGCGACGCCGCCGAGGCGATTGAAGCCTGCAAGGACTACACCGATTGCATCGTGTACAACCTGTCGCACGACGACACCATCGCCGACAAGGTGCGCAGCGTATTCGGCGACAACCGCGTGGCCAGCGGGCCCGAGGTGATGCTGTTCTGGCAGATGGTGACCAAGCTGAAGCAGACCAAGGTCGAGCTGGAAAAAAGCCAGCACCAGTTGCAGGCCATCATCAGCAATGTGATGGACGGCATCATCACCATCAGCGAGTTCGGCGACATAGAAGGATTCAACCCCGCAGCCGAGGGCATCTTCGGTTACGCGCAGGACGAGGTGGTGGGGAAGAACGTCAGCATCCTGATGTCCGAGCCTGACCGCAGCGCGCACGACAGCTACCTCAGGCGCTACCTGCAATCCGGTCACAGCGAAGTGCTGGGTGTGCGCGGACGCGAAGTGAACGCGGTGCGCAAGAACGGCGAAGTGTTTCCCATGGAGCTCTCCGCCTCGGAGATGATGCTGGGCGGGCAGCGCTATTTCATCGGCATCGTGCGCGACATCACCGAACGCAAACTGGCCGAGAAGAAGATCGCCCACCTCGCCCACTTCGACTACCTCACCGACCTGCCCAACCGCGCACTGTTCCTCGACATTCTCGACCGCTCCATCTCCCTGGCCAGACGCAACAAGCACAAGGCCGCCGTGATGTTCCTCGACCTCGACGGCTTCAAAAAGATCAACGACACCCTGGGCCACGACGCGGGCGATTTGCTGCTCAAGGGCGTGGCGGGCAGGCTCAGGCAGACCATACGCGAGTCGGATACCGTGGCACGGGTGGGCGGCGACGAATTCATCCTGCTGCTGAACAACATCGCAACGGAAGCCAACGCGGCGCTGGTGGCGGCAAAGATGCTGGCCGCGCTGTCCGCCCCCTTCGATCTCAAGGGCCAGCCAGGCCATATCGGCGGCAGTATCGGCATCGCGCTGTTCCCGGACGACGCGACCGACACCCGCGAACTCGTCAAGCAGGCAGATGAGGCGATGTACCTGGCGAAGCAGAGCGGCAAGAACAATTGCAAATTTTATGCTGAGGTGTTGAAGCTGCGGCGCGGGCAGGTGTAGGAACCGCCCTTCGACTTTGTTCAGGACGAAAAAAACGGCCACCCGAAGGTGGCCGTTTCAGTTTCTAAAGTGACGGTTAGGTCAGATTAGAATGTCTTCTTCAGGCCAACAACCACGATAGTCGTGTCAGCAGCAACATTGGCTGTCTTGGTGTTGATCTTGTGCACGGCGCCGTAAGCGGTTGTGGTCTTGGACAGGCCTTGCAGGTAAGCGACAGTCATGGAGTTGTCGTCGTTGCCGGTGCCAGACATGCTGTTCTTGGCATAGCTACCCACCACTGCGCCAGGACCGACCGGAGCCACTACGCTGAAGGACATGGCCTTCTGGGTGGTAGCACCAGTAGTGTCAGTCTTGTTGGTCTGGTAGGTACCCATCAGCTTGGCTGCACCCAGGTCATAGGAAGCGCCAACGGCCATGTCAGTGGTCTTGGCATAACCAGTGTCGTCATTGGCTGTGCCGGCATACACGCCGCCAACTGCCAGAGGACCAGCCTTATAGGTGGCAGACAGCAGGGTAGCAGTGGTCTTGTTGCCAGAGGTGGTGCCGGAAGCGACCATGCCGGTGTTGGCGAAGTCGGTGGTGTAGTTCACAGCAACGGTCACGCCGCCCAGATCGGGCGAGATGTAGGCCAGTGCGTTCTGAGCGCGGGCAGCTGCTGCACCGGAACCGATCAGGAAGCCGCTGTTGACGCGAGTCAGCGGAGACACCTGAGAGCCGGAGGCCGGGTCGAACATGCCTTGCCAGTCGTAGCCAGTGGTCTGCAGGTAGCCTGCTGCCACGGTGCCGAAGCCGCCAGCCAGGGCCAGCATCTCTTGACGAGCAGCCAGAACGCCGTCAGAGAGTTGCGAGTCCAGCTTGTATTCGATCTTGGCGATGGCCTTCATGCCATTGTCCAGGTCTTCCGCTGCGACCACGCCGATGCGGGAGCCGGACAGACCGCCGGAGAGGGAGCGGATGTCGCTCTTCATGCCGGTGGCGGAAATGCTGGCCACGGCTGCGTCAACGATGCCGTACACGGTCGCTTCGGCGAAAGCCGAGGTGGAGAATGCTGCAGTCACTGCCAGAGCGATGAGTTTCTTTTGCATTGCTAATACTCCTTGAGAGGTTATTAATTAAAGTTGATTAACGTTATACAACTTGCGGCACCGGCAATACCTCTTTGCCTCTACCGGAGACGGACTCTATAGAAGGGGGGGGAACTGTGTCAAAACTTTGTGAAATTGCATGTTGCATCCTTGCAACAAATAGTTCACAAGCCTGATCGGGTTCTGGATTTGCCAAATGAAACCAGTTGCTTGAGCCTTGTTATGAGATGCATCCAAATCTGCGTGAAAACGAGTTGTGTCAATTATGCGTTAACAATTTTCAACAACGACAAAAGCACAGTGCGATTTGCAAACTCGCATTGTTTTTTGGGTCGGGTCCTTCGATCAACTCAGGACAGGCTTTAGCCCGACAAGATGTCAGGTTAATGCCCGCAAGGAGTGACTGCGGCTGTTAGCAAAGGCAGGCTATCCGTTACGCAGCAAGCTGCATGTGGCATTGACGTGATGGTTCTATGTAACGGTCTAGGACCCGGTCTAGTCCGAATGGCATATTGTTGCGAGTTCCGTACTGACGTAGTGTCACCGCCGGTAGGAATTGCCTGCCGATTCGGCGGCAGGGTTTTGATGAGTTCGGTGATTCAGTGAGGTTCCCCCGACCGGGTGGGGCTTGCTGACAGGGGCTGCGCTTTCCACGGGCTCCGGGATTTGGCGATGCGGGATATGGCGGTCATTCAGCGCTTAATGTATGCGCAAGGGGATTTCAATGTCAGCATTTGAGGCCGCCAAGGCGGGTTTTTGACGAGATGGTCCGGATGAATACAGAGCAATTCAAAGTGGTGATTATCGGTGGCGGTCCCGGCGGTTTGTCGGCGGCCGTGCGTGCGACCGAGCTTGGTATTTCCCACGTATTGCTGGAGGGTTCGCCCCACTTGGCGAATACGATCCGGCATTTCCAGAAAGGCAAGCTGGTGATGGCTGAGCCATCCCAACTGCCTTTGCGCAGTGCGCTGCCTTTTGGCGCGGGTGTGCGCGAACATATTCTGCAACAGTGGCGCGACGAGGTTGCCGCCAAGGCAGTGAACTGCCGCACGGACGCGACGGTCACGGGCATTTCGGGGCGGCGCGGCGATTTTTGCATCACTCTGGCTGATGGCGAGCCGGTGAAGGCGGAGTGTGTGGTGCTTGCCATCGGCGTGCAGGGAAATATCCGCAAGCTGGATGTGCCGGGCGAGAATTTGCCCGGCGTTCAATACCATCTGGACGATCCTGATGAATTCGCCAATGAAACCATTGTCGTTGTGGGCGGCGGCGATGCGGGCGTCGAGAACGCGTTGGCTTTGTGCGACAGGAATCGGGTCATTTTGATCAACAGACAGGATGAATTCAGCAACTGCAGGGAAGCCAACTTCGATCTGCTGATGGCGGCGGTATCCGAAGGCAGGATGGAGATACGTGTGAACACCTGGACCGAGCAGGTGGTGGAAACCGGGGGGGGATATCCGCTGTTGTTTGTCGCGCAGACCCCGCAGGGCAAGGAAAAGATCGCATGCCATCGCGTCATCGCCCGCCTGGGGGCGGTTCCGCCGCGCAAGCTGCTGGAGAGTTTCGGCATCCGCATCCCCAATTCGGACATGAGTTCGGTGCCGCAGATCAACGAGCGTTACGAATCCAACGTTCCCGGTCTTTACATCGTCGGGGCGCTGGCCGGTTATTCGCTGATCAAACAGGCGATCAATCAGGGTTGCGAAGCGATCGAATATATCCTCGGGCTCGAGGTCGAGCCTGCGGATGAAGGCATGCTGCGGGAAAGATTTGCCCATGTGCGCAGGGTCGGCTCGGTGAACGAGGGTATTGAGCTGGTCAAGGAGAATGCCGCTCACTTCGAGGTGCTGAACTCGCTCCAGTTGCGCGAACTGGTGCAGCACAGCCAGTTGCGCGATTTTTTGCCGGGGGAAGTGGTTTTCGAACGCAACGATTACAGCAACAGCTTCTTTTCCATCCTTTCCGGTTCGGTAAGCATCGAGACGGAAGACGAGGAGGGGAGCGTGGCGAACTTCATCCTGTCAGCCGGGAATTTCTTTGGCGAGATGGGTTTGCTGTCAGGCCGCCGCCGATCCGGCACTGTCATTGCAGGCGATGATTGCGTCCTGCTGGAAACGCCGCGCCGCTACATGCTCAACCTGCTGAACTCTTCGACGGCGGTACGCCGGAAGCTGGATGAAGTCGCGCTGAAACGCATCGTACAAACTTACCTTGATGCGGGACTGTCGGAAAGCGAGCTGGATTATCTGGTGCATGATGCCAAGCTCAAGTGCTACTGCGTTGGCGAAACGATTTTCAAGGAAGGAGACAAGGCGGACGGCCTGTACATGATACGCCGTGGCTCGGTGACGGTTTCCCGCCTGATCTCGGGTAAGGAGGTCGTGCTGGCCTATGTTTCTGCGGGAAACTATGTGGGTGAGATGGGTCTGGTATCGAACAGTCCGCGCTCGGCCACCGTCAGGGCCGCCTCGCCAACCGAGGTGGTGTTGCTGGAGGCAGAGCGGGTGAAATCCGTTCTTGAGCGCAACTCATCCATCCGCTGCAAGGTTGATGGCCGTTACCTCGAGCATGTGCATTCCGGCGAAACCGGGCCCCTGCTCGAGCACGCCGGCATGGTGAAATTCCTGCTCGATCAGGGCGTGGGCGAAGCGACCGATGTGTTGCTGATCGATTATTCGCGCTGCATCCGCTGCAACAACTGTGAAAAAGCCTGCGCCGATGTGAATGGCGGCGCTTCCCGTTTGAACAGCAAAGCCGGAGCAACGTACGAATATCTTCATCTGCCCGCGTCTTGCCGCCACTGTGAACATCCGCATTGCATGAAGGATTGTCCGCCCGATGCCATCCACCGCTCGGTCAACGGCGAGGTTTTTATCGGCGACAGTTGCGTCGGTTGCGGCAACTGCCAGCGCAATTGCCCCTACGACGTTATCCAGATGGTGTCCACAACCGAGCATCCGCAACCCACCTGGTGGCAGGTATTGTTCGGGCAGGCAGCAACGACCGGGAAAACGGAAAATTCGAACGAGCCGAAAAAAGCGGTGAAGTGCGATATGTGCAAGGAAATCATCGCGGGGCCTGCCTGCGTCCGCCTCTGTCCGACGGGGGCAGCGATGCGTGTCAGCCCGGAAGCCCTGCTTGGTTTCATGAAAGAATCGTGAGCGGCATGCAGCATTCTGAATCGAGGTGACAAATGGATCTGGTGCAAAGACCCAACGTATTGAGATACAACAAAGGCCGTTACTTGAAGCTGGGCGGCTGGCTTGTTCTGCTGGCGGTGGCCGGGTACGTGTTGTTTGATCCGGTAGCAACGGAGTCGCACGGCGGCACGCCGATGGGATATGTGCTGGGCATACTCTCACTGCTGATCGTGTTCCTGCTGTTCTGGTACGGTATCCATAAGCGCCACCCGGTTTCCGACCGGAACAGGCGGATCTCGGAAAGAAGGAAACCCGAAGGATGGGATTCGGACGTTGCTTCAGTTCGCAGGGAACAGCGCAGGAATTCCAATCCGCAACAGAGTTGGCGTTACGGCCAGACCCAGCAAGGATGGCTCTCGCTGCATATCAATCTCGGCGGGGCGCTTGTTGTTCTGGCCACCCTGCATACCGGTTTTGAATTCGGCTGGAATGTGCACACGTTGAGCTACGGACTGATGATGATCGTGATCGCGAGCGGATTCTATGGTTTGTATGCCTACCTCAATTACCCGCGCCTGATTACCGACAACATGGAAGAAGATACGCTGGAGAGCTTGTTGTTCAAGATCGACGACCTGGATGAGCAGGCGAGGGTCAGGGCGCTCGATCTGCCGGATGACGTGAATGAACTGGTTTTCGATTCGCGGCAGGGGACGACGATAGGGGGCGGTCTCATGCAGCAGATATTTGGAAAACAATCGCACTGTCCGACAGCGTTTGCGGTTCGGCAGATTCGCCGGCTCGGACAAAAATACATTGCCGACGAGCAGCCAAAATTCATGCGGGAGCTCTACCTGTTGCTGCTGCGCAAGGAGCGTCTGGTTGAAAGGGCGCGCAAGGCCGTCATGTTGCAAGCCCGGTTGAATGCCTGGTTGTATTTGCATGTTCCGCTGGCTATCGCATTGCTGGCGGCATTGGCGGTGCATGTCCTGTCGGTTTTATTCTTCTGGTGACGTTCATGATCTCCTGTTTGCTGGTTCATCTGTCCCGCAACGCGCAGGGTCTGTCGGTTCGCAAGGAAACTGTCGTTTCCGGCGAATCGCTGACTATCGGCAGGGGCGCCGATTGCAAGATACATTTGCAGGATCATCAGGTGTATCTGCATCATGCAACGATCAAACGCTCCGATGACGGGGTGATTTATCTGGAGAGCGAAAGGAACGCAGGGATCAGTCTTAACGGGTTGATCGGGCAAAGCGTGGCGCTTTCGGTCGGCGCCCGCATCGAGATCGGCCCGTACCAGATGGAAGTCTTGCCGCCGCCCGATGGCTATGACATCGGCTTGTCCGTCGAATTGCTGCAATCCCACCAGCTTGAGCGTGCAGCAGCGAAAATGCAGCGCCAGGGGATGACGATCGGGGCGCTGGGGATCAGCAAACGCAAACTGGGTGCGGCGCTCGTCGTATTCATTTTGTTTGCGTTCCTGCTGGTGCCGTTGTTGCCCAAAGCCTTTTCCGGGATTGACCAGTGGCAATCCGCATCCCATATCAGTCTGGCCGCTTCCTGGAGCGCAGGAGATCTGAGCGCCGGTCATGCCGTGTTTGGCGCGAAATGCACCGTATGCCATCAGCAAGCCTTCCGTGAAGTCGGCGACGGTGTCTGCACCGGTTGCCACAAGAACATCACCGGCGAAGCGGACAGCCGCCATGAACACAATGTCATGCCGGACACAATGCATTGCCACGATTGCCACAAAGACCATAAGGGGAAGAGCGGCCTGGCAATGCCGGGATCTTCCCGTTGCGTGGAGTGTCATGCCGGACTCAAGCAAAGTAAGGATGACACGCAATATGCGGATGCGGCGGATTTTGGCAAGAAGCATCCGGTCTTTCGCATCGGGATGGCAAAAGTCGGCGGCGGCGTTAATCTGGTTGCGCCGGACGATAAGGCATCCCTGATAGACAAGACCGGGCTCAAGCTTTCCCACAAGATTCATATGGCGGAGAAAGGCATTGCCGGTGCCCGGAGCGATATTGTGATGAAGTGTCGGGATTGTCACCGGCTCGAAGATTCAGGCGAGCACTTTGCCCCCATCGAGATGAAGCGGGACTGCCAGCAATCGGGTTGCCATCGCCTCTATTACGGCGAGCCGGTAGACGGCAGGGCGTTGCACGGTCCGGTGAGCAGCGTGACGCAATACGTTCGCGATTTTTATTTCAACGAAATCTCGACGCAGTCCGGGATGCCGCATCCAGAATGCAGGCAGTTAAAAGGAAGAGCTGAGCAAAGAATGCTTGATTGCGTCAACATTCTCGCCCAGCAGACTCTGGCTAGCTCGGTGTTCAGGAAAGACATGGGCTGCGGCGAGTGCCATGAGATCACCCAATTGGGCGACACGCCGGCGGATTGGCAATTCGCGCCGGTGAAAATAGCGCGGGACTGGTATCCGACTTCGGTCTTTTCGCATGCAAAGCATAATGCGACGGAATGCATCGCATGCCACGACAAGAAAAATTCCTCGTCGAGCGCCGATATTTCCATGCCCGACATCGAAAAATGCCGCGAGTGCCATACCGGCGAGAATGCAGTGAAATACAAGGTAGCCAGCGGTTGCGATTCCTGCCACCAATTCCATGGCACGGGAAAGCATGTCTGGAAAAAACAGCAGGAACCGGTCGCGGTGCGGAAGTGACACAGGGTGCGAAGGCTCGCCGGCAGGGCGCTTGCATCCTGCTCTGCAGAGTTCCTCTGTCAGATGGATTCGGCGTTTCCTTTCGCTTTCAGCAACACCCTTACCGCTCCGCCGCCGCCCGCATTCGGCGGTGCTTCGCAGAACGCCAGCACTTGCGCATGCTGCGTCAGCCAGTGGCGCGTATTCACTTTTAATATCCCGTCGCGTCCCTCGCTGCGCCAGCCCTTGCCGTGAATGACGTTGACGCAGCGCAGCCCGCGTTGCCCGGCCTGATGCAGGAATTCCGCCAGCAATCTTCTGGCTTCGTCGTTGGTGAGACCATGCAGGTCGAGTTCGTCCTCTATCGGCCATCTGCTGCGGCGCAGGTCGCGCAGGGTCATGCGGCTGATGCCGTTGCGCAGGAATTCGGTGATGGCAGTGTCGCCCGCGCCATGGTCGGAGAGGGTGTCGGGGATGGGGGAGGTGAGTGCGGCAGAGATGGGCGCTCTGCGCGGTTTCGGTTTGGGGGTGATGCGGTCCGGAGGCGGGAGCGGGGTGACGCCTTCCAGCGCCTGCCGGAACAAGTCTGTGTCCTGTTCCGGCTTTTCTTTCACGCGCTGCCTTTACCCGGCGAGATACTTATCAGCATCCAGTGCCGCCATGCACCCCGTTGCGGCTGAAGTACAGGCCTGGCGGTAGATCTGGTCCTGCACATCACCCGCCGCGAACACGCCTTCGATGCTGGTGGCGGTGGCGTTGCCGCTTTGCCCGCCGCGCGTGACGATGTAGCCGTTGTCCATCTCCAGTTGTCCCTGGAAGATGTCGGTGTTGGGCTTGTGGCCGATGGCGATGAACACGCCCATGACCTTGATTTCCTGTGTCGCGCCGCTCTGCACGTTCTTCAGGCGCATGCCGGTGACGCCGCTGTCGTCGCCCAGCACTTCGTCGAGCACCTGGTGCAATTGCAGCGTGATCTTGCCTTCCTTCACTTTGGTCATCAGGTGATCGACCATGATCTTTTCGGCGCGGAACGTATCGCGGCGGTGCACCAGCGTGACATGTTTGGCGATGTTGGCGAGATAAAGCGCTTCCTCGACGGCTGTGTTGCCGCCGCCGATGACGGCGACATCCTGGTTGCGATAGAAGAAACCGTCGCAGGTAGCGCAGCCGGACACGCCCTTGCCCATGAACTTTTCTTCCGACGGGATGCCGAGATATTGCGCCGATGCGCCGGTGCAGACGATGAGCGCGTCGCAGGTGTAGGTGCCGCCGTCGCCGATCAGCGTGAACGGTTTCTGCTGCAGTTTGGCGGTGTGGATGTGGTCGAAGATCATTTCGGTGCCGAAGCGCTCGGCATGCTTCTGGAAACGCTCCATCAGCTCGGGGCCCTGCACGCCGTCGAAGTCGGCAGGCCAGTTGTCCACTTCGGTGGTAGTCATCAGTTGGCCGCCTTGCGCCATGCCGGTGATGAGTACGGGATTGAGGTTGGCGCGTGCGGCATAGACAGCGGCGGTGTAACCGGCAGGGCCGGAGCCGAGAATGATGAGCGGGTGATGCTGTGCGGTTTTTTCCATGGCGGGAATGGGGCTTTCGAAGGGTTGGGAACGCCGGAAATTTAGCAGTGGCGCGAGCTGCTGTCGAGTAAAATGAATCGACTTCTCCGATAGATGCGCCATGAAGAAACGAATATCGCTATTCCTGTTGTCCTTTCATTTGTCTGCTCAAGCCGCCGATCTGCCCGGCATACCGCCCTTCATCGACGCGATGGTGGATAAGCACCAGTTCAGGCGCGATGAGTTGCAGCGGGCTTTCCAGCTTGCCGAGCGGCGGCAGGATGTGATCGATTCCATCAGCATGCCCGCCACGCTCAGGCCGTGGGTGGAATACCGGCCCAACTTCATCAATCCGCAGCGCATCAGCCTCGGTGTTCGGTTCTGGAAGAAACATGAGCGGGCGTTACGGCGTGCGGAAAAAATATATGGCGTACCGCAGGAGATCATCGTCGGCATCATCGGCGTGGAGACGATGTACGGGAACGGCACCGGGCATTACCGCGCACTGGATGCATTGACTACACTGGCGTTCGACTTTCCGCGCCGCGCCGATTTCTTCCGCGACGAACTGGAGAAATATCTGTTGCTGGCACGCGAGCAGGGCTTCGACCTGCTATCCATCCAGTCTTCCTATGCCGGTGCATTGGGCATTCCGCAGTTCATGCCGAGCAACTATCGCCGCTACGCGGTGGATTTCAACGGCAACGGCAAGGTGGACATCATGCGCGAGCCGGAAGACGCCATCGGCAGCGTCGCCAATTACCTCAAGCACTACGGCTGGCGCAGCGGCGAGCCGGTGGCGTTGCTTGCAAATGTGGAAGATGCCGGCCGCATGGGCAGCATCGGCGATTCGCGGCCTTACCTCGCGTGGAAAGAGGCGGGTGTGACGACGGCGGAGAGACAGACCGGCATACTGCCGCCGGCATGGGTGCTGGACTTCACAGTGAAGTCGGGCAAGGAATACTGGCTGGTATTCAACAATTTCAACGTCATCATGCGCTACAACATCAGCAACTTCTATGCGATGTCGGTGCACCAGCTGGCCGAGGCGGTGCGCCAGCGCGCAGTTCAATAATCGCTGCGCACGATGCGTCGTGCGCCGTCGTAGCGCGTCTGCCAGTATTTCCAGTGCATCTGCTCGGTGCGCACGCGGTCGCCGGTCTTGGGCGAATGCACGAACTTCCCGTCGCCGATGTATATCCCCACATGCGAATATGAAGCCCCCTGCGTGTTGTAGAACACCAGGTCGCCGGGGCGGAGTTCGTTACGGCCGACAGGCGCGCCGACACGGCTGATCTCGCTGGCGGTGCGCGGCAGGGATATACCCAGCGTCTGGCGATAGACGTGCCCGACGTAGCCGCTGCAGTCGAAACCGCTGTTCGCCGATTTTCCGCCGTAACGGTATTCCGTGTCGGTCAGGCTCATTGCGTACATCAGCAGATCGTTCATCTCGCTGTCGGAGGCCGTGTACTGGCGTGCAGGCGGCGACGCGCAGGCGGCCAGCAACAGGATCAGGAGGAGGGCGAGCAGTCTGTTCATGGCTGGGAAATGTAATGCACCGGGCGGAGAGATGCAAACTTGCCCGGAACGGCAGAGAAGCAACCGTAAATGAATTGCTCGCATGAAAAAGCCGCCGCACGGCAACGTGCGGCGGCTTTTCGGTTTCGTCAGGCCGATCTTACTTCAGCTTTTCGATACCCAGCATCTTCATGATGCTGCCCTCGTAGAACGGCTCGGAAGTGCCTTTCTTCATCTTGCGGATGAAGTACTTCTCGAACGCGACCTTGGCCAGGTGCACCCACTTGCCTTCGGAGAACCAGTTCACGTTGCGCGGCGGGATCTGCGGGATGGCGACGAAGGCCACGCCGCTCTCGCCGAAGTCGGCCAGGCACACGGCGTTCCAGGTGGCTTCCTTGTCGGCAGGCTGGCCGGTCAGGTCGGCATGGATGTTGTGCACGGTGGCTGTCACCATGGACTCGATCATGTAGCCGGTCTTGGGCGTACCGACCGGGATCGGTGTCGCTTCGACCGGTGGGATGGCGACACAGACGCCGACCGCGAAGATGTTCTTGTACTTCTGGTTGCGCTGGTGCTTGTCCACCGTGACGAAGCCGCGCGCCTGCACCAGGCCCTCGAGGCCGAACACGGCATCCACGCCCTTGAAGGCGGGCAGCATCATGCTGTAGCTGAAGGGCAGCTCGTGCTTCATCTTCTCGTTGCCCATGTCGTCGTGCTCGGTGACATACATCTTCCCGGCTTCGACCTTGGTGACCTTGGCGTTGCAGATCCACTTGATGTGCTTGTCGCGCATGCCGGACTCCAGGATGCCCTTGGAGTCGCCCACGCCGCCGAGACCGAGGTGGCCGATGTAGGGCTCGGAGGTAACGAAGGTCATGGGAACCTTGGTGCGAATTTTGCGCTTGCGCAGGTCGGTTTCCATGATGAAGGCATATTCGTATGCCGGGCCAAAACAGGATGCGCCTTGAACCGCGCCGACCACGATGGGGCCGGGCTTTTCGCAGAAGTTCTCCCAGTCGTCATACGATTTCATGGCATGGTCGGTGTTGCACACCGAATAGGTGTGGCCGCCGTGAGGGCCGAGACCTTCGACTTCTTCGAAGGCCAGCTTGGGGCCGGTAGCGATCACCAGGTAATCGTACGGCATCATGGTGCCATCGTTGAGTTCGAGTTTGTTCTCGTCCGGATGCACGCGCTTGACGCCTGCGGAGTTGAATTCGATGCCCTTGCGCTCGAGGTAGCTGCGAATCGGGAATTCGATCTGCTTGCGCTCGCGCCATTTGACGCCAACCCACGGATTCGATGGGGTGAACTGGAAATTCTCGCTGCTGTTGACAACGGTGACCTTGTGCTGCTTGTCCAGCTTTTCACGCATTTCGTAGGCTGCCGGCATGCCGCCGACGCCTGCTCCCATGATGACTATATGAGCCATGATTTCCCCTTATTATTTATGGATGACGAACACTGTCCCGGAACGGAACAGCGTTCACCCGCTGCCTTGCAGCCAAGCCCCGCAATTAGGCGCAATCGCGGGGTGGAGTGTCTATAACCACATCGGGTGGATGATTATAACCCGTAGGGGTGGGTCAGGCGTTCTTTGATTCGCTGCCCGAGTCGTTCTGTTCCTTGGCGAACAAAACGGCAGCCTTGACCCGGGAAGACAGGTTGAGCTTGTTGAGGATGTGCCGCACATGCTGCTTGACTGTGTCGTAGCTGATCTTGAGCGTCTGTGCGATGGCTTTGTTGCTTTCGCCGCGCGACAGCAACTGCAATATCTCGCGCTCGCGCTCCGTCAGCAGTTTGAGAGAGTTCTTCGGTTCCTGACCGGGCTGGTCGCCGCGCAGCATGTCTATCATCTTGACCGTCATGCTGGGGGCGACCACCATCTCGCCCGCCGCGACGCGGCGGATCGCATCGACCACTTCTTCCGGCGCCATGTCCTTGAGCAGGTAGCCGCGCACGCCGGCCTTGATCGCGTTGCCCAAGTCGGTCTCGGAATCGCTCATGGTCAGCAGCACAGCGGGTATGGTGCAACCTTCCTTGCGCAATTGCTCGATCATGGACAGTCCGTCCATCGGTTTCATGCGCAGATCGACGATCAGCAGGTCGGGTTGCAGAACGATCAGGGCGCGCAGGTCTTCGATGTTGTCGACCGCGCCGAGTACGTTGAAACCGTAACAGTGAGAGAGTAGTTCGCTCAGGCCGCGCCGGCACAGGCTCTGGTCGTCCACCAGCGCGATTTTCAGTACTTCAGACATGCAACATCCTCCAGTTTGCCCCCGGTTCCGGGAAGTATAGTTGTACGCAGGTTCCCAATCCCCTGGTGCTTTCCACCTTGATCTCGCCGCCGATGCGGTGCGCCCTTTCGCGCATGATGACGATGCCGTAATGTCCTTCCAGCGGCGAGAATGTGCCGATGCCGTTGTCCTCTACCGTGAACACGTAGTACCCGCACTTGTGATCGACGATCAGGCGCGCATGGCTGGCGTTGGAATGCTTGGCAATGTTGGACAGCGCCTCACGCACGATGTTGTAGGTCTGTATCTCGTGTTCCAGCGGCAGGTCGAGGTCGGCGACGCGCATGGAACAGTCGAGCACGATGGACTGCTGGCGGCGGAACTGTCCGGCCAGTTCCTGCAGTGCCCGCAACAGGCCGGCAGGGTTCATCTCGCTGCGGAAATCGGTGATCAGGGAACGTACTGCTTTCTGGCTGATCTCCAGTGCCTCATCTACGTCGCGGGCATACTTGGTTGCCATCAGTTCGTTCTGGTTGCGTACGGCATCGCCCAGCAGCGAGGTGCCCATGCGTGCATAGTTCAATGTCTGGGCCAGCGAATCGTGGATCTCGTTGGCGATGGATTGACGCTCCATCAGCAGTTCCGCGCGTTTGGCCTCGCGGCCGGATTTGATATGTTCGATCAGGCTGCCGAGCAGGTCGGCGAAACCGATCGCCATATTGGCGGCGCCACTGGATGCGGATTGCGGGGTGTCGAAGAACAGGGTGAACACGCCGAGCCGGACTTCCGGCGCGCTGCGGCTTTCCAGCGGGACGGAGATCACCGAACGGAATTTTCGCTGCGGGGCGTCGCCAAGACGGGTGATGCAGGCATTGACGTCGGTCGAACAGAGCCCATGCTTGAAGGCGTCCTTGCCGCAGTCTTCGCAGGCCAGTTCGACGATGCGCTCCGCTTCCAGTTCTTCCCCGCTCAGGCCGACGGCGCTGATGACCTGCAGGGTCTGTTCGTCGGGCAACGGGATGCGTATCACCCCGGCGCGTGCCTTGATGAAACTGACGGCCGTCTCGAGGAATGCGTTGAGCAGGGTTCCGAGATCGCCTGAACGGGATGCGGCGAATTCCTGCTCGACACAGGCATCCAGCCCCCCGTTCTTGCCGGGGAGCTCGAATTCCGGGTCGCGCGTCCAGAAGAACGCAGCTTCGACCGACTCATCCGCAGGCTTCGGTTTTCTATTCATTTCGTCAGAAAATCACAATATCTCAATATGTTGCAGGATTGCGCCATCCTCATCCGCAGGCTTCGGTTTTCTATTCATTTCGTCAGAAAATCACAATATCTCAATATGTTGCAGGATTGCGCCATCCGTTGCGCGCTGCAATCAAACCCGGTAGGGTAAGCCGCTTCCCTCGTATTATCAACCAAAAATTGTTCCGGAATCCCCGCAAACAACCCATCGGGGCTATGTGTCGACCTACCCGATGTGGTTATAGACACTTTGTACACGAATTCCGCCTAATGCGAAACGATTTCCACGATTACGAAAAGGGTATGAAGATCTGCATCGTTTCCGACAGTCATGACCGCTCCCCTCCGCTGGAGGCGGCGATCATGGAGGCGCAAGCTGCCGGTGCGGAGGTCGTCATCCACTGCGGCGACCTGATCGGCGTCAATACCCTGCGAGCTTCGCTCAAGCTCGGCATTCCAATCCACGCGGTGCATGGCAACAATATCGGCGATGTGGCATCGCTGTACCGCACAATGGGCAAGAGCGGCGGGCTGTTCACCTATCACGGGCAGGAAGCCGTGCTGGAAATCGGCGGACGCAAGATATTCGTCACGCACATGCCGCATCATGGCCATGCATTTGCCTGTACCGGCGATTACGATCTGGTCTGTCACGGCCACAGCCATTCTCCTCATGTAGGCACGCAGGTCGATGTCAACGGCGGCCATTGCTGGCTGGTCAATCCCGGTTCGGTCGCAGGCATCGACGCTCCCGGCGTCAAGTCAGTGCCGACCTGGGTACTGGGTGATCTGGGCCGGATGAATTTCGAGATACGCAAACTACCGCAGGCTTAACGAGCGCTTCTATCGCCACGAATCAAACCATCCTCGACGTCGTCAACTAGCCGAAGAAATTGCAGGACATCGCCGGGAAGTAATCTGCTTCCCGCAGCGCCGACGGCATGCCCGGCAACGACGGAGGGCATCTGACTTGGCGTGGCGTTATAATCCCCGCATCAGTTAATAAGACAGGGGAGCCAGCATGCAACACCTTCAACCCAAAGAAGCCTTCGAATTCATGAAGGCCAATCCCGAGGCCGTTTTCATCGATGTGCGCAGCGAGATGGAACACATGTTCGTCGGTCATCCGCGCGGTTCCATCCTGATTCCCTGGGTGGACGGTCCGGATTGGGAGATCGACCCGCATTTCGTCTCCAAGGTGCGCAAGGCTGCCAGCGTCAACCGTCCCGTCGTGCTGATCTGCCGTTCCGGCCGCCGCTCTGCCGATGCCGGAGAAGCGCTCGAGCAGGCCGGGATGAAAGACATCTACAACGTGGCACACGGTTTCGAGGGCGACCTCGACGATACGCATCACCGCAATTCCCACAACGGCTGGCGCTTCGATGGCCTGCCCTGGGCGCAGACGTAACAATGCCGATCAGGAAAAGCAAACCGACATGACTATCATTCCAGATTTCTCCGAATCCGAGCAGAAACACGTTGCCGCCATCCTGTTCGAGCGCTACGGCAAGTTCATCCCCATGCAGTTGGCTGATAGCGAACTGCAACTCGGCGGCGATACCGCAGAGCTGACCGACTGTCCGACCCTTTACTGGAACGAGCGCGGCGCGCACTTCATCGTCTGCAAGGTTGCAGCCGGACGTTTCCGCTGCCAGTTCTTCTATTCCGAAGCAGAGCAATACGGTACCGGCAAGGACGACTACGAGAATCTGGAAGAGTGCGTCAGTACCCTGCTGCAGGTGCAGTCCGACCACGAGCGTCAGCTTGTCAACGTCTCGACCGGCGCGACCGCAACTACCCATGATGGCGAGTATCACGGGTCGTCGATGGTCTAGGCCGGACTCGCTGCCATGACCTTCGCGAGCCACGATCCTTCCGGTGACAAGCTGATCCAGACATTCCCTGCATGGGATGCGGCGCGCATGCATCAAGCGCTGGAAGATTCCCATGCAGCGCAACAAGCATGGAGTCTGACGGACTTCGCGCAACGCGCCGATGTGTTACGCAGGGCGGCACAGCAACTGCTGGTGCAACGCGACCGCTATGCCCTCCTCATCACGCTGGAGATGGGCAAGCCGCTGCGCGAGGCGCGCGCCGAGGTGGAGAAGTGCGCCACGGCCTGCGACTACTACGCGCAGCACGGCGAGCGATTCATGCAGACGGAGACTGTAGTTTCCGATGCGGGCAAGAGTTATATCGCTAGGCAACCGCTTGGTGTGGTGCTCGCCATCATGCCGTGGAACTTCCCTTTCTGGCAGGTGTTCCGCGCCGCCGCCCCGGCGCTGATGGCGGGCAACGCGCTGGCGCTGAAGCATGCGCCCAATGTGCCGCAGTGCGCGCTTGCCATCGAGGCGCTGTTCGGGGAATGCGGACTGCCGAAGTCCGTGTTCACCAACCTGACGATCGAGGTTGATCTGGCCGCCGAGGCCATCGCCAGCCCGCATATCCATGCGGTCACACTCACCGGTTCCGAAGCGGCCGGGCGCAAGGTGGCTGCGCTCGCGGGACAACACCTGAAGAAATGTGTGCTGGAACTGGGTGGCTCCGATCCCTTCATCGTGCTGCACGATGCGGACATGCAACTGGCTGTCGACAATGCGGTGGCTTCGCGCTTCCTTAACGGCGGCCAATCCTGCATCGCAGCCAAGCGCTTTATCGTCGTGCCGCAGATCGCGGAAGAATTCGTGCAGCGCCTCGGGGAGCGGGTGGATGCGCTCAAGGTCGGCGATCCGATGAGCGAAGATACGCAGGTCGGTCCCATGGCGCGGCTAGACTTGCGCGACACCCTGCATCGGCAAGTCGCCGATTCCATCGCGCAGGGGGCCACCGCAGTTTGCGGGTGCGAGCCGCTGGCTCGCGCCGGGTTCTTCTACCAGCCTTCCGTTCTGGATCACGTGGTCGCGGGCATGCGCGCGCATGACGAGGAACTGTTCGGGCCGGTGGCGGCCGTCGTCCGCGCCGCGGACGAGGAAGATGCCTTGCGCATCGCCAACGATACGCGCTTCGGACTCGGCGCATCGGTCTGGAGCGTGGATAACGCGCGAGCCGAGCGCATGGCGTCAAGGTTACAGGCGGGCTGCGCCTTCGTGAACGGCATGGTCAAGTCCGATCCGCGCCTGCCGTTTGGCGGCATCAAGGCATCTGGCTATGGACGCGAGCTGTCCATGCTGGGAATGCATGAGTTCGTGAACGCGAAGACGGTGTGGATACGATAGCGGTGCGGTGAGCATCGCATTTCGCCCCCGCTTCGATATTAGGCGATAATTGACATTTTGATATCTCTTAAGGCTGCTTAAACGATCCTGGATCCTTGAAAGGATCGGGCAGAGGTTCTCTTTGAAGACCAGTCATAACACAGGCAATACTGAAGCGATGTGTGTCCTCCTCGGCAAAGCCCGGGAGGCGATCCTGCATGGCGGGTATGACGACCTTGCCGCAACGGCAGCGGAGTTATCCGGCCTGATCAGGATGCAGCATCCGCCCCTGCAGGGCAATGAGATGTCAGCGCTGGTGAGGCCATTGATCGCTGTTGCCGATATCCTGTCTCAGGATCAGGAATATCTGCCTGCCGCAATCACGGCTTATGTGGACGCAGCGCACTATTCTTCCGGCTGCAATGACGATCTGCAAAGGCAATCCATAATCAAGTTGCTCGAAATGACAGAGTGCCTTCCTGCCTCGGCGGACCGGATCAAGGCTTATCATCTTGCCGGGCAGGAGGCGCCCGCAAACAGCCAGTTCGCCGCGCTGGCCAAGCACAAATCCAGAGAACAGAAATATCCCGGCTACTTCAAGATGAGAGCTTCAACCGAATTGCCCAGACAGGACGAGGCGATCATTGAAGCAGATCTGAAGTTGGCACTGGGCGACGAGATCAACTGTGTCGTGCGACAGCAAGCGCCATCGGGAGAGATACAGTATTCGGTCGTTGTTGTGCGCGGTTTTTCACGGGGCAGGCTCACCTATGCCGGAGTCGAGCAGGCGAATGAACTGCTGCGCACAAGGACGGGAGAGGAGCTTGACCGGATTGTCGTTCCCGCAAACGTACTGCCGAAACATACCCGGCGCGACATCGACTTTTTGTCCCGCCTTCAGGGGGGGGGAATACACGTGGATGCGAACCATGGCCGTGTGCGCGATGCGTCGGGTGCGGTCATCGCATATGTATTGTCAGATGGCGTAAATCCCGATCGTGCGAGATATATGGGAATCGACACGCATGGGATCGTCCCGCATGATGGGAAGCTCGTCGTACCAATCGAGACGATCAGGTTCCACGCCGATCCGGCCTTGATCGGGAAATGGAGCTGGATGCCCGCCAGGGGAGGGAACCTGAGGTCGCGCATTCCCCGACACGAACATGCACTAACCATCCTGTCACTCCAGACATACGGGATAACGCCTTGCGGAGATGAGGAAAGCCGTGAAAAAAGCGGCTATATAGAGGTCGCGTCAGCAGACAAGGGCAAGCTGACCAACATCGTCAGTCAGCATCATCTCCAGCAGCGGAACGACTATCTGTTGAAGTTTGCCGAAGCCCTTCCAAGCTTTGCAAGCAGCATCGCGGTCGCCGCCTACAAGGATGCCTGCGGCACCGTATCCGGTCTGCGGCATCGCAAGAAGTGACAGCGACGGGGGGCTGTACCCACGACGCGTTCATTCCGCTCAGGCAGGCCGCTTTCCCGGCCATGGACGCCGACAAGACCGCCCGCACAAGCGACAGCATCTACATAGAACTGCCGAACGAGGGATCGTTGGTGTGCGGCGGCAATGGCAATCCTGCCAGATGGGTGGCCTGATTCACCGGGCCGTGCGGGAACAATTCATACAGGAATCCGCGCCCGTGCCTCTCGCAGAAATGCTCTTCCAGATCACGCAATACCAAGCGCGCCGGGTCTTCGTTTCCGCGTTCACGGTAGCGTTCGCGCAGGTAATAAATCACTTCCCAGTGCTCGTCGCTTAATTCGAGGCCGAGAATCTCGGCTTGATGGGTGACGTAGTGAGGTGACCAGAGAGTGAGATCCGACATATTGCCCTCTGGATCGCTCTCGTAACGCAGGGGATTGCTGATGGCTTTGTTGATGTCGAGCATAATGACCTCCTTCTGCTCAATTGGCTGGACATGACGTTACCTATCCTGATTTTTCATCATCCAGCCACCAAGTAATTTTGTCAACTATTGATTGAATTCCGGAAAAGATCCAGAATGAAACGATGTTTCTGTACGCAGTGGATGTAATGGAATAAAGTGAAAAGCCGAGCAATCAGCCCCGATACCATCTGGGGGGGGGGATGGGTCGGCTGAATTGGTTGCACCATGGGTCTTTAAGCTGGCGTAAAGTGCGGCGGAGAGTCCAGATCTCGCAAAGGGGATTTGTTGACAGCTTCAAAAGAAAAACCGGTTGCTGAGCACGATGGTCACCTTCCGTCCCCGAAGGACGAAGCATCTGTGCGCGCAGCGTTACATGCAACCGATGGCGGGGAGGACGTATTGCTGCGGCTTGAACGCAGGAACCGGGAACTGGAGCGCATGGTTGCCGCGGCGACGAAGGTACGCGATCACTATGTCGACCTTTATGAGTCCGCCCCCATCGCCTGCCTGACACTCGATGCCAAGGGGGCGATAGCAGATGTGAATCTGTCAGCTTGTAGCCTGCTGGGACTGGAACGTGGTAAAAAGGATCATCGGGCATTCGAGAGCCACATACCCAAAGAAGATGTTAAGTACTGGCGTCAACTCCTCAAACATGCAAAACAGTCTGGTCATCAGCAGGGCTGTGAACTCACCCTCAGGCGCATCGACGGCACGCGATTTCAGGCCTCGCTGGAAATCCGCTATGCAGAGGTTGGCAGTGCTTCGGCGATCAGCATCGTGCTTGCCGATATCTCCAATCAGAAGCGCCGGGAAAAGGACACGATGGACTGGCGCAAGGAAATGGCGGAATTGAGAAAGATGCAGATCGCTGCCCAGACTGCCACCGCCATCGCACACGAACTCAACCAGCCCTTGCTCGCCATCTCAAACTACAGCGAGGCAGCGGTCAAGTTTCTGGGGGCGGAGAGTCCGGACCTGCACAAGGTGACCAAGGCTGTGCAGGGTTGCCAGCGCCAGGCGCATCGCGCCGGCGAGACGATCCATGAATTGCTCGATTATTTGAGTCTCAAGGAAATCCAGGTCGAGGCCATCAACCTGAACGAGATCATCGGGCAGGTGGTGGATGCGGCGAGATCGGAGCACGAATTGCAGTTCGATTCGGTGCTGCTGCTTGAGGACGGGCTGCCGCCGGTGCTGGCCAACCGCATCCATGTCGAAAAAGTCATCTTCAATCTGCTGCGCAACGGCATCGAGGCCATGCACGAATCGGAAGTGCCGCAACCGTCCATCACGGTGACGGTATACACCAAGGGCGACGTGAATTCCGCTCAAGTGACCATTCAGGACAACGGGCCGGGCGTGAAGGAGGAGAATCTGCAGCAGCTGTTCAAGCCGTTCTTCACCACCAAGGTCAAGGGCATCGGCATGGGGCTGGCTGTCAGTCGCTCATTGATCGAAGCCAACGGCGGGCAGCTCTGGATCGATCCCTCGGAAGGGCCGGGCGCGACTTTTCATCTTACTTTACCGTTTGCATCATGAGCGATACTGCGCAAATCTATATAGTTGATGATGATGCGGCAGTGCTGGATTCACTCAGCATGCTGCTGGAGGCCAGCGGATATACGGTTGCAACTTTCTCATGCGGGAAGGAATTCCTGAAGGCCTGCACCCCGGAGACTTTCGGCTGTCTCATTCTCGATGTGGATATGCCGAGCATGGATGGTCCTGCGATACAGGAGGAACTTAACCGGCGCGGCCTGAACCTGCCGATCATCTTCCTGACCGGGCACGGCACCATCCCGTTGACCGTGCGCACCCTCAAGGCCGGCGCGCTGGATTTCCTGACCAAGCCGGTCGCCGGAGCGGTATTGCTCGAACGTGTGAGCGAGGCGATGGGAAGATGTACGCGGCAGTTTGAACAGAAGCAGGCATCTCTTTCCGTCACCGCGCGCCTTGCGACATTGACTGCGCGCGAACGAGAAGTGATGAAGCTTGCCGTCGAAGGATATACCAGCAAGGAGATCGCGCAACGTCTGGCGATCAGCTACCGCACGGTGGAGATACACCGTGCCCATCTCATGCAGAAGAGCGGCGCATCCAACATGCTGGAACTCGCCCGCATCTTGGCCCACGAGACACAGCACTAAGCCCGTCCTGCATACGTATTCGTACGGATTATTTCCACCTGCGGTTTGATGCAACATCAAATCGAAGGATGGGGAAGATGATTTCCATACGATCGACGGCGGGCAGAAAACCATTGGGACGTAACGTATTCGAGGCAATCCTCGCGCGTCGCTCGGTCCGGGCGTACACCGCAGAGATACCGGATTCCGCAATGGTGAGTACCCTGCTCGAAGCCGCTGTGCGTGCGCCGACCGCCACTCAGGAAGAACCGTGGGCCTTTCTTGTGATTCAGAACCGGGAAACGCTGCGCTGGTTGTCAGATCTGGCCAAGCCGGTGTTCATCAAAGAGGTGCGCTCCCGCCATTCGCAGGGAGTCAGCCACTCGTTCGAACATTTGGACCAGTCCGACTTCGACATCTTCCATGGTGCCAATACGCTCATCGTTATCTGCGCGAGGATGACGAGTCCGTTTGTCAGCGCAGACTGCTGGCTGGCCGCAGAAAATCTGATGCTGGCGGCTTGCGACCTGGGGCTGGGTACTTGCGTGATCGGTTCGTCGATTTCGGTGCTCAACACCCAGAAGGTGAAAAGGGAACTCGACATTCCGGATGAGTATGCGGTCGTCGCTCCGGTGATCGTCGGTATACCCGACGCAGAGACGGCGGCAACTTCGCGGAAGGCGCCGCTGATCCTGGCGTGGAAACAATGAAAATGCAAAAAGTTCGAATGGGGTGTTCGCGGCAACGGGTTTGCCTGACGCCATAACCGCAATACGGGGGTGAATAAATGTCAACAAGAAGCTATCTGGCCCGCAGGGCCATATATCAGAGCCAGCACCAAGACGAAGCAGGCGGAAGCCGGACGGTACAATCATCGCCCGCTTTTCAAGGCTGGACCGGCGTCGACGATACTGTGTGCGTGGTGAAACCCGGCGAGGAACAGCCCGGCGATACCGGCGGGAATGATTCCGCCAAGGACAGGGCTTCATCGATATGAGCCAGGGTGGCATCATTCAGGTGCGTTCTTGCGCCTTAAAATCCACATCTTGCGTGTGGATAATCAGTGCGTTATCCAACATTGTGGTATGCGCCAGATCATTGCCCATGTACTCTGTCCGGGTAGGCATTTCTGCGTATATGACCCAGTTGGGATCGGATGTAATGTGCAAGCAATAACAATACATCCACACGCAATGCCGGATTCCGCACGAGTCTTCATCGGTGATCATTGTCGCCGCTTTCAGGACGTGACGAGAAACGTGGATACAGGAGAGAGTAGTCATGAAGAAGATCCTTTTGGTCGATGATTCGACCACCATCCTGCTTAGCATGTCTGCCATTCTCACCAAAGCCGGATATGAGGCGTCGACGGCCGGTAACGCCGACGAAGGGCTGACCAAGCTGAAGGGCGGCCTCAAACCCGACCTGCTCATCACCGATCTCAACATGCCGGGCATGAACGGCATTGATTTCATCAAGGAAGTGCGCAAGCTTCCCGACCACAAATTCATGCCTATCCTGTTCCTTACCACCGAATCGCAGCAGGCCAAGCGCGACGAGGCCAAGGCCGCCGGGGCTTCCGGCTGGCTGGTCAAACCCGTGGATGCGGCGCAACTGGTGGGCACCATCAAACTGGTGGTCAAGTAACAGTCACGATCCGAAAAGGGCGATACGGTGTCGGTCGATATCAATATCTACAAGAAACGCTCCAGGAACATCGCCCTGATCGCGGCGGCGGCCTGCGCCGTTGCGGTGGCGTTGCTGTTCGACCCGCTACGCGGATGGCTTGAACTTGCGCTTGGCTCCGGCGGGCGCCTCGTCGACGCAGTGGGTGCGTTCATCATCGTGCTGGTCGGTTTTCTGGTTGGACGGATACTCTCCTGGATGATCTACAAGGACAGCCTGCTGGGGCTGGATGCGCTCGAACAGCAGCTCGACCGCCAACTGAGTGGCGATGAGGAGATCATCAACAATGCGACGCTGGACCTGGGCGAGCTGCCTGCGCTGACCAATCTGCTCAACGAGCAGTTGCGTGCCATCACCAGCGAGACCGAGCAATCCGCCTTCAAGATCATGGAGCGCCTGCAGTCCATTGATGGTGTGGTCAACGACCTGATGGGAACTGTCACCGCCAGCGCCAAGGAGGCCGATGACATGATCGAATCGGGCGAGCAGGCGATCAGTTCCAACGTGCGGCTGATCGAGAGTCTCAACCGCTATATCCAGGAGCGCTATGCCGAATTCGATGCCGACCGCGCCAGCATCACGCTGGTGGTGCAACAGGCAAGGTCGCTCAACGAACTGGTCGACCTGATCAAGCATATCTCGTCGCAGACCAACCTGCTTGCGCTGAATGCCGCGATCGAGGCGGCGCGCGCGGGCGAGAGCGGCAGGGGTTTCGCGGTGGTGGCGGACGAGGTGCGCAAACTGTCGGCGGAAACCGATCAGGCCGTTTCGCGCATCCAGGAAGGCATCAGCCATGTGGCCAAGACCATCGAGGAGCAATTCCGTTTCAAGCTCGAACATTCCAACATCGAGCAGCAGAAGGAAGTGCTGGAGAGTTTCACCCGGCACCTGGATGGCATGAGCAGCAATTACCACACCTTGATGAAGCACGACGAAGCGATGCTCGCCCAACTCAGCCAGACCAGCCAGACCCTGTCGTCCATGTTCATGGAGGTGCTGGCCAGCATCCAGTTCCAGGATGTCACCCGGCAGCAAATCGAGCAGGTGCAGGGCGCACTCGTGCGGCTCGATTCGCACATCGCCGAACTGGTGGAAATGATGCGCAGCAAGGATTTCAGCAATGCCGCTTCGATCCAGGAGCACATCGAGCAGATCTACAAGGGCTACGTGATGGATACCCAGCGAGATGTCCATCACTCCGCCATGGGCGAGGAGGGCAAGAGCGGGCCAGCGCCACCGCCACCGGCGAAGATCGACCTGTTCTAGGCAGCAGCAGCAACGCGGTCACAAGGGAGATGAGCATGAAGAAACAGCACACCACGACGATCAAGGAAGACATGACCATCTACAACGCTGGCAGGCAGAAGGACATGCTGCTGAAAGCGCTGGAGGGATGTCAGGAACTGGATATCGATCTTTCGCAGGTCGGCGAGATGGATACCGCCGGATTCCAGTTGTTGCTGCTGGCCAAGCGCGAGGCAACCAAGGCCAGCAAGTCCTTGCGCCTGACCGGGCACAGCAAGGCGGTGACCGACCTGATGGATCTGTACAACATGGCGGGCTACTTCGGCGATCCGGTGGTCATACCGGCCGAAGAGGGAGCGCCGCGTAAAGCGGCTAACGGCAGGCAGGCAACCTGAACAGGGGGAAACATGGACGCGATACAGCAAGCCTTTGTGGTTGAGAGCCGCGAACTGTTGCAGGCGATGGAGGACAATCTGCTGCAGATGGAGAGCAGCGGCGGCGATGCCGAGACCATCAATGCCATCTTCCGTGCCGCGCATACTATCAAGGGCGGGGCCGGAGTCATCGAATGCAAATTCATCGTCGAGTTCACGCATGTGCTGGAGAACGTGCTGGACGAGATGCGCTCGGGGACGATAAAGCCCGATCCCGAACTGATCGAGGTGCTGCTTGCCTGCTCTGACCAGCTTGATTCGCTGGTCGGCTGCGTGGAGAGCGAGTGCGAACCGGATGACGAAGTGAACAAGGCCAGCGTTGCGCTGCGCCAGAAGTTGCAGCGTTTCCTGGGCAATCCAGCCGCCGCAACCGGCGGGGTGGTGCCAAGCGAAGCGAAGGTGGAAGTGAGCGGTGGCGGTGGCGAGATGGAGACCGACAACTGGCACATCTCATTGCGCTTCGGCCACGATGTGCTGCGCAAAGGCATGGAACCTTCCGCCTTCCTGCGTTACCTCAATGAGCTGGGACGCATCGTCCATCTGGTCACCCTGCCTGACGGCATACCGGATGCGGACGAGATGGATCCGGAATCCTGCTACCTGGGATTCGAGATCTCCTACCAGTCAGACGCCGACAAGGCCAAGATAGACAGCGTGTTCGACTTTGTGCGCGATGACTGCCTGATCCACATCTGGCCTCCGCACAGCAAGCTGGCCGACTTCATCAGTTCCATCGAGGAGCTGCCCGAAGACACCATGCGGTTGGGCGAGATACTCATCAAGTGCGGCGCACTGACGCAGCAGGAACTGGACCAGGCCCTCAGCGTCCAGTCCGACCGCAGTCAGGAAACCGAAGCACAGCCGCGCATCGGCGACGTGTTGGTCAAACAGGGGGCAGTCACGCCGGAGGTGGTGGAAGCGGCCGCCGTCAAGCAGAGCAAGGTCGCCGAAAAGAAATCACTGGAGTCGCAACTCATCCGCGTGCAGGCGGCCAAGCTCGACCTGCTCATCGATCTGGTTGGCGAGATGGTCATCGCCAGTGCGGGCGCCAACATGCTGGCGCACCGCAGCGGCGAAGCGGCGCTGGTGGAATCGACCTCGGTCATCGCCATGCTGGTGGAGCAGATCCGCGACAGCGCGCTGCAACTGCGCATGGTGCAGATCGGCGACACCTTCACCCGCTTTCAGCGCGTGGTGCGCGACACCAGCCACGAACTGGGCAAGGATATCGAGCTGGTCATCAGCGGCAGCGAGGCGGAACTTGACAAGTCGGTGGTGGAAAAACTGGGCGACCCGCTCATGCATCTGGTGCGCAACGCCATCGATCACGGCATCGAGTCGCCCGATGTGCGCGTTGCCAACGGCAAACCGGCACGCGGCACGTTGCGGCTCAATGCCTATCACGAGTCCGGCAGCATCGCCATCGAGATCATCGACGATGGCGCGGGCATCAGCCGCGAGAAGATACTGGCCAAGGCGCGCGACCGCGGGCTGATCGGTTCCGGCCAGGTGTTGACCGATAGCGAGACCTACAACCTGTTGTTCGAACCCGGTTTCTCCACGGCGGAGAAGATCACCAACATCTCCGGTCGCGGTGTTGGCCTGGACGTGGTCAAGCGCGGCATCACATCTTTGCGCGGCAGTGTGGAGGTGGAGAGCAACGAGGGCGCCGGTTCGACCTTCCGCATCCGCCTGCCGCTGACCTTGGCCATCATCGACGGTTTCATGGTTGGCGTGGGCAAATTCACCTACGTCATTCCGCTGGGGACGGTGGTCGAATGCATCGAACTCACCGAGAAGGACCGCGTGGAGACGGCCAACCGCCAGTACATCAACCTGCGCGGCGGGGTGCTTCCCTTTGTGCGGCTACGTGAGCAGTTCGAGATCGCGGAAGCGGCTGGCCGACGCGAGAACATCGTGGTGGTGCAATACGCCGGGCAGAAGATCGGCCTGGTGGTGGACGAGTTGATGGGTGAGTTCCAGACCGTCATCAAGCCGCTCGGCAGCATCTTCAAACACATCAAGGGAATCGGCGGCTCGACCATCCTCGGGTCGGGGGATGTGGCGCTGATCCTAGATGTGCAGTCGCTGGTGGCCTTGGCTACCGTACAACAGAACCGGGGACAGACGGCGGAAGCGTTGCGAGTCTGATCGTCCAATCAACCAGGGAGAAGAAAATGTTCAACAATCTGACAGTCAGGGCGCGTCTGTTCTCACTAATCGGCATGATGTCCGTGTTGCTGATCATCATCGGCTTCATCGGACTGCAAGGCATGGGAGGGTCCAATGCAGGATTGCGCACGGTGTATCTGGACCGCACCGTCCCGCTGGATCAGTTGGCCGAGATGACAGATCTGATGTCCGAGAATGTACGCCAGTTGCATCTGGCCAGCATGCATGACCCGCGCCTGCCGGAGAGCAAACTGCATGACCACCCGATCACCAGACACACCGATGTGGTGGAGAAGAACATCGCAGAAGCAGAGAGGATATGGAAGGAGTACATGGCGACCTATCTGACGCCGGAGGAGAAGGTACTGGCCAAGAATTACGAAGAGGTCAGCAGCGAAATGGTCGGCAAGGGAATGCAAGCGGTGATGCCGATCTTCAAACAGGGGAAATTCCTCGAGGGCAACGAGGCGATGGTCAAGGTGGTCGGCCCGCTGGCGGTCAAGACGATGGAAGCGTCCGATGCCTTGAAGGGTTTGCAGGTGAATGTCGCCAAGGATGAGTTCGAGAAGGCCGTAACCGCCTATGAGCGCATCCGTCTGATCGCCATCGTCAGTATTATTCTGGGTGTCTCGCTAGCCGTGCTGATCGGCTACGTGATCGTGCGTAACCTGATGAAGCAACTGGGCGGGGAACCGGACTATGCCGCCGGGATCGTGAAACAGGTCGCACAGGGCGATATGCGGGTCAGCATCGCGACCAGGAGCGGGGATTCGAGCAGTCTGCTGTTCGATATCAGGAACATGGTGGCCAAGCTGTCGGAGATCATCACGTCGGTGCGTAGCGGGGCAGATTCGCTGTCGAGCGCATCGGAGGAGATCAGCGCCACGGCGCAATCGCTGTCGCAGGCATCATCAGAGCAGGCGGCGAGCGTGGAAGAGACCACCGCCTCCATCGAACAGATGACCGCCTCCATCAGCCAGAACACCGAGAACGCCAAAGTCACCGACAGCATGGCGAGCAAGGCAGCCAAGCAGGCGACCGAAGGCGGCCAGGCGGTGGTCAGCACCGTCGAAGCGATGAAGAAGATCGCGGGCAAGATCAGCATCGTCGACGACATCGCCTACCAGACCAACCTGCTGGCGCTCAATGCCGCGATCGAAGCGGCGCGCGCCGGAGAACACGGCAAAGGCTTCGCCGTGGTGGCGGCGGAAGTGCGCAAACTGGCCGAACGCAGCCAAGTCGCGGCACAGGAGATCGGCGAACTGGCGGGCAGCAGCGTGAGCCTAGCGGAGAAGGCGGGCAAACTACTCGACGAAATGGTGCCCAGCATCAACAAGACCTCGGAACTGGTGCAGGAGATCGCGGCCGCATCGAGCGAACAATCCTCCGGTGTCGCCCAGATCAACGGCGCGATGGGTCAACTCAACCAGACCACGCAACAGAACGCCTCGGCATCGGAAGAACTGGCGGCGACGGCAGAGGAGATGAGCAGCCAGACAGAGCAACTGCAGAACGTGATGACCTTCTTCAAGCTGGAGAGCAACGCGCAACAAGGAGCGGTGCAGGTGAGGCACAAAGCGCCCCCCGCGCATGTGGCCCAAGTAGGCAAGCAGAAGGCGGCCAGACCGGCGAGCGAGGCTGCGGATGAACAGAACTTCGACAAATTCTGAGAGGAGACAGCCATGAGTCAGGCAACCGATCTGCCGGTCGTCGCTGGACAAGCGAAGACCGACGAAGAGCAGCAATATCTCACTTTCCTGTTGAGCGGCGAGATGTTCGCCATCGCCATCCTCAACATCAAGGAGATCATCGAATACGACAACCTGACCGAGGTGCCGATGGTGCCCGACTTCATCCGCGGCGTGATCAACCTGCGCGGCAGCGTGGTGCCGGTGGTGGATCTGTCGGCGCGCTTCGGGCGCAGCCGCACCGAGGTGTCGCGCCGCACCTGCATCGTCATCATCGAGGTGAGGGGGAGCGACGAGAGCAAGCAGGACATCGGCGTGATGGTGGACAGTGTGTCCGAGGTGCTGGAGATCCCGCGCAGCGAGATCGAGCCTCCGCCCGCCTTCGGCGCCAAGATTCGCGTCGATTTCATTCACGGCATGGGCAAGGTGGCGGGCAAGTTCGTCATCATC
Source organism: Gammaproteobacteria bacterium (assembly GCA_018813765.1). Lineage (GTDB taxonomy): Bacteria > Pseudomonadota > Gammaproteobacteria > Burkholderiales > Gallionellaceae > Sideroxyarcus. Next base: position 456,405 of record JAHJBC010000006.1, read on the forward strand.
CTGGATGCCGACAAGGTGCTTTCGGTGGATGAACTTTCCATGCTTGGACAGGCTGCGGCGTCGCTACCTGCCGGGCAGGCGGAGGCAGCGGCCTGATCGTTTTTCAGAGAATATTTTGTTAACGGATTTCCACTAGCGAGGTGTAGCCATGTTCAAAGATATGACAGTCAAGATGAAGCTGATCGGCGTGGTCGGTTTCCTGTCCGTGTTGCTGATCGTGATCGGGATCATCGGCCTGCGCGGCATGGGGTCGTCGAACGACAAACTGCAGTCGATCTATGCGGACCGGATGGTGCCGGCGGGACAACTGGCCATGATCAACAAGCTGCAGGCGGAGAACCAGCGCCAGGTCCACCTGATGTTGATGCACGACCCGCGCCTGCCGGAAAGCAAGCTGCACGACCACCCGCAGACTTTCCATACCGACAGGATGGCAGAGAACACCAAGAACAACAACGCGACCTGGGAAGCCTACATGTCGACGACTCTGACGCCGGAAGAGAAGCAGCTGGCCGAGGATTTTCTGTCCAAGCGCAAGCACTACCAGGTCGCGCGCAACAAGGCGCTGGAACTGATCAAGGCCGGTGATTACATGGAAGCCAACTCCATCATGGTGAAGGAAGCCGGGCCTGCGTTCGTGGCGAATACGGATGCCATCACCAAACTGCTGGAGTTGCAGATTGAAGTCGCCAGACAGGAGCATGAGAGCGCGGTGGCTGAGTATTCCACCATTCGCACTGTCGCGGTGACTTCTATCGCCATCGGTGTGCTGCTGGCCTCGTTCATGGGTTACCTGATGATTCGCGGCATCCTTAACCAACTGGGCGACGAGCCGGCAATGGTGGCAGGGATTGTGGGTCGGATCGCCAGCGGCGACTTCACCGTGCGCATCGACACACGCGCCAACGACCAGTCCAGCCTGCTGTTTGCCGTGAAGGGCATGGTTGCCAAGCTTTCGGAGATCATCACCTCGGTGCGCAGCGGTGCGGACTCGCTGGCGAGCGCCTCGGAAGAGATCAGCGCCACCGCGCAATCATTGTCGCAGGCATCCTCCGAACAGGCAGCCAGCGTCGAAGAAACCACCGCCTCCATCGAAGAGATGACTGCCTCCATCAGCCAGAACACCGAGAACGCCAAAGTCACCGACAGCATGGCGGGCAAGGCGGCCAAACAGGCGACCGAAGGCGGGGAAGCCGTGGTCAGCACCGTCGAAGCGATGAAGAAGATCGCGGGCAAGATCAGCATCGTCGACGACATCGCCTACCAGACCAACCTGCTGGCGCTCAATGCTGCGATCGAAGCAGCGCGCGCCGGAGAACACGGCAAAGGCTTCGCCGTGGTGGCGGCGGAAGTGCGCAAACTGGCCGAACGTTCGCAGGTTGCGGCCCAGGAGATCGGCGAACTCGCGGGCAGCAGCGTGAGCCTGGCCGAGAAGGCAGGCAAACTGCTCGACGAGATGGTGCCCAGCATCAACAAGACCTCCGAACTGGTGCAGGAGATCGCGGCCGCATCGAGCGAACAATCCTCCGGCGTCGCCCAGATCAACGGTGCGATGGGTCAACTGAACCAGACCACGCAACAGAACGCCTCGGCCTCGGAAGAACTGGCAGCGACGGCGGAAGAGATGAGCAGCCAGACCGAACAACTGCAGAACGTGATGACCTTCTTCAAGCTGGAGAGCGGGACTGAGCAAGGGGCTGTGCAGATCCGGCACAAGGCTCCCGCGCATGCGACGCAGATGGGCAAGCAGAAGGCGGCACCAGCCAGGGCGGCCAAACCGGTGAGCGAGGCCCCCGATGAACAGGATTTCGACAAGTTCTGAAAGGATGTTGGGACTGACTGATCCATCCCATGGCACGCGGAGATATGGAAGCGGGTCAGAACAGTTCGATCTTCTTTTCGACTGCTTTCTTCTGCGCGGCCAGCGCCCGTTCGTATTCGAGCTCGGCGCGGGCGACCTCGGCCGCGTTGGCTTGGGTGGTGGGGATGCGGCGGCAGAACGCTTCCCCGCTGCTGGGCACGAACACCACCTTGCGCGACCAGGGACCGTTGAAGTCGGAAGCGACCAGCGGGATGCCTTCGCGCTCCAGCCATTCGTGGGCGAAAGCCGAGTTGCGCTCGCCGATGTCCATGCGTATCGAACTGACGATGGTGCCGCCGCCGAAGGCCTTGGCGACGAGCCGGTGTTTTTGCGAGCCGCGATTGAGCAGCGCGTTGACCAGCACCTCCATCGAATAGTCGCCATTCAGGATCACATCAATATCGGTGCCCGCGCTGCTGCTGGTCGGCAGCAGGAAATGGTTCATGCCGCCGAGTCGCAGTGCCGGGTCGAACAGGCAGACCGAGACGCAGGAACCGAGCAGGGTGGAGATGGGACGTTCGGAGTCCACCGCCCAGCCGCCGGGATTGATGTTCCGGGCGATGCGTTCGTAATCCTTGCCGGTCTGGTGGGTTGTTTGATCCATGCGGTTGGTGGCGGCTTCAGTTCTGTCTTCTCTGGGGGGGATTCTACGCTTTCCCGCGAGCGCGGCCATATACGTGTAAACAGCTATGATGGCGGATGGGCGAAGATATGAGCCAGACCGTCAACAAAGTAGAGATTTTTCAGACCATCGCCGCGCAGGTTGCGCATGGCGAGTTGGTATTTTCCACCGGCGCGCAACTGGCGCTCAAGTTGCGCCACGCGCTCGACGATCCCGATTGCCATATCAACACCGCCGCCCGCCTGATCCAGGCCGAGCCGCTGCTCGCCGCGCGGGTGATCGCCATCGCCAATTCGGTGGTCTATAACCGCTCCGGGCGCGAGATCGCCGATGTGCATGTCGCCGTCGCGCTGCTCGGCTTCCGCACCATACGCTCGCTGGCGATGGCGTTGGTGGCGCGGCAGATGGCGGGGCGCTCCAAGGTGCCGGAGTATCGGCAGATGGTGGATCAGCTGTGGGAGCATTCCGCGCATGTCGCCTCGCTCGCCCACGCCATTGCGCGCCATGTCACACATCAGGATGCGGAGGCCGCGCTGTTCGCCGGGATCATCCACGAGATTGGCGGTTTCTACATGCTGTCGCGCGCGGAGGAATTCCCCGGCCTGCTGGCGGGCGACTTCACCGAATGGCTGGAAGGCGGCGAGATCGCGGTCGGACGCGCGGTGCTGGCCAAGCTCAAGGTGCCGGAATCGGTGACCGGTGTGATCGAGACCTACTGGGACGGTTTCCTGGCGATGCCGCCGGTGACCATGGCCGACACCCTGCTGCTTGCCGAACAGCTGGCGCCGGTGCCGTCACCGTTGCACCGCCTCGACAACAAGGCACCGGAAGCCTTGCAAAAAGCCAGCATCGAGATGGTGATCGGCGAGGAGAAACTCTCGCTTATCCTGGGCGAGTCGGCGGAGGAGATCGCCTCGCTGACCAGAGCGCTGCAGTTCTGAGCGGGCCAATATGAACTACACCATCAACGACGCCGAGTTCAAACGATTCAGCAGCCTGCTGTACGATATCGCGGGCATCGTGCTCACCGATGCCAAGAAAGTGCTGCTCACCGGGCGTCTCGCCAAGCGCCTGAACGCGCTGGGCATGTCCAGCTACACCCAGTATTACAAATATGTCACCGACGGTACGCATGATGATGAGCTCAATTTCATGATCGACCTGCTGACCACCAACGAAACCTATTTCTTCCGCGAGCCGCAGCACTTCGATTTCCTCAAGCAGCTCGTGCCGACGCAATTGCGGCAGGGGCAGACCTACCGCGTGTGGAGCGCGGCCGCCTCCAACGGCGCGGAGGCCTACACCATCGCCATGATCCTGGCCGAACGGCTCGGGGTGGACGGGCCGTGGGAGATACTCGGCACCGACATCAGCAATTCCATGCTGGAACAGGCGCGCAGCGGACTGTATCGCATCGCCGAGGCGGAGAAGATCCCGCTCGAATACCTGAAAAAATACTGCCTCAAGGGCAAGGGGCCGCAGGAAGGCAGCCTGCTGGTGCAGCGCAGGCTGCGCCAGCATGTGCGCTTCGAGCAACTCAACCTTAATGTCGCCAACATGCGGCGCATGGGCGAGTTCGATGTGATCTTCCTGCGCAACGTGCTCATCTATTTCGACATCCCGACCAAGCAGCGCGTGGTCGCCAACCTCATCCCCAACCTGAAGCGCGGCGGCTATTTCGTGGTCGGTCATGCCGAATCGCTCAACGGCATCACCGACGTGCTACAGACGGTGGAGCCGACCATCTACCGGAGAGCGTGAGCATGGCGGACGACGACAGCATCCGCGAGGTCTATCTCAAGCCGGGCGATTTCTGTTTCGGCGAGGGCAGGTTGCGCATCACCACCGTGCTTGGCTCCTGCATCTCCATCACCCTGTGGCATCCCCAGCTCCGCCATGGCGGCATGTGCCATTACATGCTGCCCAGCCGTTTCGAGCCGCGCGGCGAAACGCCGCTGGACGGCAAATATGCCGAGGAGGCGATGGAACTGTTTCTGAAGGAACTGCGCAAGCGCAACACCCAGCCCGCGAACTATCGCGTCAACATCTACGGCGGCGGTAACATGTTCAGCGAGGCTGCGCCCAAGGGCATGGACATCGGCCAGCAGAACATCGAAACGGGATTGCGCCTGTTGCAGCAACACGGTTTCAGCATCGCCTGCGAGCATCTCGGCAGCTTCGGACGTCGCAAGATCGCCTTCGATGTCTGGAACGGCGAAGTGGAACTGATTCATATCGATCACAGAAAGCAGATGGCAAATGAATAAGATCAAGGTCATGATCGTCGACGATTCCGCCGTGGTGCGCGAAGTCACCAAACAGGTGCTGGAGACCGATCCGGGCATCCAGGTCATCGCTACCGCGATGGACCCGCTGTTCGCCATGGACAAGATGAAAACGCAGTGGCCGGACGTGATCGTGCTCGATATCGAGATGCCACGCATGGACGGCATCACCTTCCTGCGTAAGATCATGGCGGAGCGGCCGACGCCGGTGGTGATCTGCTCCACCCTGACAGAAAAGGGCGCGCAGGTGACCATGCTGGCGCTGGCCGCCGGAGCCACCAGCATCATCACCAAACCCAAGATGGGCGTGAAGCGGTTTTTGCAGGAAGACGCTTCCAACGACCTGATCGAAGCGGTGAAGGCAGCGGCGCTTGCCAACGTGCGCAAACTGGTGGACAGCACCGCGCCGCACGTTGCTGGCGTGGTCGCGCCCAAGCTCAATGCCGATGCCGTCCTCGCGCCGCCGGGCGCGGCAAGTCTGGACCAGACTTCGGAACAGATTGTCGCCATCGGCACCTCCACCGGAGGCACCCAGGCGCTGGAAGTGGTGCTTACCGCCTTGCCTCGCGTGTGCGCGGGCATTGTCGTGGTGCAGCACATGCCGGAGATGTTCACCGAGGCATTCGCGCAACGCCTCAACAGCCTGTGCGAGATCGAGGTGCTGGAAGCGAAGAACAACGACCGCGTGATCCCCGGCCGCGCGCTCATCGCGCCGGGCGGCAAACACATGATGGTCAAGCGCAGCGGCGCGCAGTATCACGTCGAGGTGATCGACGGCCCGCTGGTGAACCGCCACCGGCCCTCGGTGGACGTGCTGTTCCGCTCGGTGGCGAAATACGCCGGACGCAACGCGCTCGGCATCATCATGACCGGCATGGGCGACGACGGCGCGCGCGGACTCAAGGAGATGCGCGATGCGGGTGCCCACACGCTGGGCGAGAACGAGGATACCTGTGTGGTGTACGGCATGCCCAAGGAGGCGAAGAAGCTTGGCGGGGTGTGCGAGGAGGTGCCGTTACAGCAGATCGCGGGCAGGATAGTGACGGTGCATGCGATGATCTCGGGGCGGTGAGCGTTTTTTCAGAGCTGGGCGGTTTTTTCGAGGAACAAAAAAACAGCCGCGCGCCCCTGCGGGGCCGCGCGGCCTGTGACCAGTCGCCGAGTGGTTCAGGGCTTCTTGGGTGTGCTGTAAGGCACTTCCTTCTGAGCCGGTTCCCAAGTGGTTTCATAGCCCACAAAGAACTGCCCCGGTACGATTTCCTTTTGACGGGTCGTTACGCGGAAGGTGCGGCCTTCCGGAACCTTGGGGCGGCAGAACTGTTTCTTCTCTTCACTCATGATCCAATCTCCTTGGGTTAAAAAATCGTTGCTTGCAGACGGAAGGTATTGCAATCAGGCATATCGATCCCTCCCGTTTTGCTGCTGAAATTATACTGTTCAGCGTGTGTAATATGCCTTTTTCGGTATCACATGCCGCACGCCCCCCTGGGGGTTTTCCACGTCCCCTTTGTAGCGGGGGATGATGTGGATGTGCACATGCATGATGCTTTGTCCGGCGGCCGGTCCGACATTGACGCCGATGTTGTAGCCATCCGGTTTGAATTCCGCGTCGATGAGTTTCTTTTCCTCCTGGATGAGGCCCATGCAGGCCGCCACTTCCTCCGGCGTCAGTTCGAAGAAGCTCGACACATGTCGCCGCGGGATGACCAGCGTGTGGCCCGGGCTGGTCGGGTAGGTGTCGCGGGCACTGAACGCGAGTTCATGCTGTAGCGATACCCCCTGCGGATCCGTGCAGAACAGGCAGGGGTTGTTCGGGTCGCGCTTCTTTTGCTGTGTCGTTCCAGATGTCAACAGAACACCTCTTGTCGTACGTTATACTTGGTCCAATATCCAACCAACGAGGAAACCATCGTGGCATCGAATAAAGCACGCGCTTACTTTGCATTGCTGGGCTACCACTTCAACCCCGACGTCATCACACGCCTGCTCGGCGTGGAACCCACTTCCGTCAACGCCGCCGGCGCATACAGCACGCTGGACAAACCGGTCATCAGTTCGTGGGAGTTATCCACGGAGACCCTTTCCGGCGAGGTCGACGTTTTTGCCCTGACCGATACGCTGGTCAAGCAACTGGAGCCCCTCAAGGACAAGATCGTCGAAGTCTGCAAAAGCCACAACCTGTCTCCCAGGTTGGGCGTGGTGCTGACCTTGTCCGCCGATCAATCCGGATCCAGCCCGGAAGTCGGTGTTGGTGCCAGGGCGGTCCGCTTCCTGGCGGATACCGGTTCCTTCATCAACCTGGAAACCAAAGTTTCCTAGCGGTTCTGACTTCAAGCCTCACTTAATAATTCAGTCCGGCTGTTTCCCATCTCTCCCTTCTCCCGCAAGCGGGAGAAGGGACGGGGATGAGGGACGTTCAGCCTATGCAACAAGTCGTTTTACCCCGCCACCCCTCACCCCAACCCATCTCCTGCTTGCGGGAGAGGGGCTGCAAGACTAGCTGTTAATCACTCGCTGCTGTGACCGCGCCAACTTCATCTGTTCCTCGCAATGTTTCAGGCACAGCGGTTGCAGCGCGTGCGGGAAACATTCCATGATCACTTCGAACTCGTCGGCGACCTCTTCGGCCAGCACGGCGTCGTTGCTCAACTGCGCCAGTGAATTCTGTACCGTCGCCTTGTTCACACGGCAGAGCACGGCCACATGGATGGGCAACTGCTGCTCCATGCTGACCGTCAATGCCAACTCGTAGGAATTGATCGCTTCTTTCAGCCGTGCGGCATTCTCTTCCGACTCGCCCAGATTGTGCAGCGTGACGCCGCGGTTGTTGTGGGTGGCCACCAACTCCAGTGCGTAGTCGTCGGCATTGAGCGTGGCCAGCGCATTCTTGTAAGCGACCACCGATTTCTGGAACTGGCGGTTGCCTTTGAGTTGTTTGCCGAAGGTATACAGGGTGGCGCCCAGTTGATGCAGGGTGAGCATCCAGTCTTGCGGCGACTGTTCCCTGGTCCAGACCTGCAAGGCTTCTGTGTAGGCATCCACTGCGGTCTTCAATGGCGCTGTCGCTTCGCTCTGGCGGCCCAGCGTCTGGTTGGCCGTGGCCAGATTGTATTGCGTGGCCGCCCATTGTTGGGGAGCGCTCTCCCGGGTGAATACTTCCAGCGCTTTGCCGAAACACTGGATGGCCCGTTCCAGCGAGGCAACATCCCTGCGTTGCTGGCCCAGTGCGGCCAGGATGTTGCCGAGATCGTTCTGCTTCGCGGCCCAGTCCTGTGGCTCGCGGTCGCGGCTGATCTTTGCCGCATCGTCGTTCAGTGCCGCTTCCAGCGCTTCGCGCAAGGGTTCAAAGATCCTCGCGCTGTATCGGTGCTGCTCATAGTTCCCGCGCGTGAAGCGGAAATTGTCCGCCATCGCGACCTGCGTATCCGGCGCGGCCGCAGCAGCCAGTTCGGCGCTCAGCAGGCCGAGGGAATCGGCGATGGAGCGTTCCAGCGCACGGTTCGGCGGGTAGAGGAGATAGGCGGTGGAGAAATTCATTTGGCCCGTTCGAGGATCTCGTTCAGATCGGGATCGGCGCCGACCGGGCCGCCCAGATCGATCTCTTCTTCGGTCGCATCGCGGATGGTCAGCACTTCCAGCACGAAAGTCACCTCGCGGCCGCACAGCGGGTTGTTGCCGTCGATGGTCAGCGTCTTGTCGTCGAAGCGGGTGACGATGAAGTTGCGCGGCTCACCCTTGTCGTTCTCCATGGTGATGGTCATGCCGAGCTCGCGATACTCTTCCGGCACATTCTCGATGCGGTCGGTGAATACCAGCGACTCGTCGCGCTCGCCGTACAGCTTGGAGGTGTCGACCGGCACCTCGATGGTGTCGCCGACCTTCTTGCCGTACAGCTCCTTGGTCACGTCTTCTGACATCACGTCGTTCACGCCGTGCACATAGCCGATCGGATAGTCCACGGTGACCAGCACGTCGCCGGTCTTGTTGTCGATGACCTTGTAATTCAGTTCGACGAATTTTTCGTCTGCAATCGTATCTGACATGTTGGCTTTGACCGTGTCTTAAAAAATGGTGGCGCCAAAGATCTTCACTTTGCCGTTCTCGTAACCCAGCACCAGCCGGCCCAGCCATTCGCCGGGTTTCGCCGAGCTTCTCTGCTTGTACAGCACGGTGACATATTCGCCCCGGCGGATGATGCCCAGATAGTCATAGTCCGGCGACAGGTTCTTGGCCAGTTCGCTGCGCGCGAACTGCTTGCCCATCTCGATCTCGTTGGCACCCATGATCAGGGTGCTCGAAAAATTGCGCGTGAAGGCACCGTAGTTGCCTTCGTTGGAATACTTCACCAGATCCGCCCACATGGGATGGGCGATCTCCAATATCTCTGCATCTGTCTTATCAATGATATTCATCTTCCGAACTCCGTTATCTCAGCATGATGCTCATGCATCTTGCGCGAAAATGATTATGCCATTCCTGTGAGACAGATAAAAAGAGGACCAACATGGAATATGCCGGTCCCCTTTGATACACCTGCAAGTCAACGCAAGCCTGATTGTCAACATCGGCAGATCAGGCCTGCATTTTCTTAGTGGTGGTCTACTGGCGCTTTCTCCACATCGCCTACCAGGTGGTAGAGCGGTGCTTTTTCCATCGTGTACTCGCCGGTCTTCGGATCGCGGCGGGAAACAGTCAGTACGTGCCAGTTCTTGTCGTCCAGCTTCATCACGTCGCCACGGTAGTAATAACCGGGCCAACGTGTTTCCTTGCGGAACAGGGTGTGATGGAACACGCTCTCGGAAGTCAGGAAACGATGCTTCAGTTCCCATGCACGCAGCAGTTCATGGATGTCGGAAGCGGCAACCTTCTCCAGATCTTCACCCAGAATCGACATCTTCTTCAGACCGATGTTGAGCAGCTTGTCGTTGGTCATGTAGTTGACGCCGAAACCGCCACAGTACTCATCCATCATCTTCTGCAGACGGTCCAGACCCTGACGCGGGTTGATGAAGTTGGGGTTGACGGTACCGGCAACCACTTCATTGCTGAACACGCGATAGGTTTCCATCGGCTTGTACACCTGCTCGCGGCGACGGGCGATCTGGGCGTCGGAGACGCGGATGCCTTCGGCCTTGCCATCGTCGATGTACTTGCAGGCAGCCTTGGCAGCCAGACGGCCTTCGGTGAAGGAGCCGGACGAGAAGGCGTGCGGCGTACCACCGACCGCGTCACCCGCGCCGAACAGACCTTCGATGGTCGTCATGCGGTTATAGCCCCAGAAGTATTCCTTCGGCGAGATGTCTTCCGGACCGGAACACCATGCGCCGCAACCGGTGGCATGCGAACCCATCACATAAGGCTCGGAGGTGGTCAGCTCGGGGTTCTCGTACTTGGGATCCACGTCGGTGGCGGCCCACAACACGGCCTGACCAACGGTCATGCCGAGGAAGTTGTGCCAGCCGATCTCTTCCAGATGCGGATCCTGGAACGCTTCCATGGTCACCATGTGGATCGGGCCGCGACCGGCATTCACCTCGTTGATGATCGCGTGGTTGCGCAGGCAGGTCGGGATGGGGCGGTGAGTGCGGTGAGACACTTCCGGATCCAGATATTCCTTGCCCACCATCTGCTGCAGTGCCGGGAACCACTTCGACTCGTACTCTTCACCATAGCCATTCTGGGTATAGGTCTTGAGGTGCAGGAAGTAGGCGCCGACCGGGCCGTAACCGTCCTTGAAGCGGGCCAGCACGATGCGGTTTTCCATCTGGGTCATCTTGGCACCGGCTTCGATCATCAGACCGTAGGCGGAACCGGAAGACCACGGAGCGTACCAGACGCGGCCTGCACCTTCGCCGACGGAACGCGGCTTGAAGATGTTGGAAGCGCCACCGGCGCCGCAGATCACGGTCTTGGACTTGAACACGTGGTAGTTACCGGTGCGGACGTTGAAGCCCACGGCTCCGGCAACGCGGTTCTCCTTGGACTCGTCCATCAGCAGGTGGGTCACGCAGATGCGGTTGAACACCTTGTCGGCGGACTTCTTGGCTGCTTCGGCAACGATAGGCTTGTAGGATTCGCCGTGGATCATGATCTGCCAGCGGCCTTCGCGCAGGAAGGAACCCTTCTTCTCGTTGCGCATGATGGGCAGACCCCATTCTTCGAAGTTATGCACCGCGGAGTCGACGTGGCGGGCCATGTCGAACAGCAGGTCTTCACGCACCATGCCCATCAGGTCGATACGCGCATAGCGCACGTGATCTTCCGGGTTGTTCTCGCCGAAGCGGGTACCCATGTAGCAGTTGATCGCGTACAGGCCCTGCGCTACCGCGCCGGAACGCATGATGTTCGCCTTTTCGGCGATCACGATCTTCTTGTCCTGCCCCCAATATCTCGCCTCGAATGCTGCGCCAGTACCGCCCAGGCCCGCACCCACAACCAGGATGTCGATATTGTCTTCGATAATTGTCGAGTAGCTCATCAGTATTGCACTCCCTCTTTGATTTCCAGACCATTGGATTGCAGGGTATGCAATCCACCGTCATCCATACGAATGTATTTCGGCTCATTGAACAGCAGTTGGCTGTTGCGCATTTCCTTGCTGGGGGCGGGCACCTTGGACAGGTCCGGTGTAGCCGAGCCCCAGGGCTTGGTCGTGATCGGAGCCAGCAGTTCCATGTCTTTCTTGCCGTTACGGAACTTGATGCGCCACGCGATGGTGCCTTTCTCTTCGTCACGAATCACACGAACGCTGTGTCCGAGCGGTGCAAAGTCGGCATAGCCGCGCACGTCGATGGCGTTGTGCGGACAGGCCTTCACGCAGGAATAGCACTCCCAGCACATGCTAGGCTCGATGTTGTAGGCGCGACGCAGACTCTTGTCGATGTGCATGATGTCGGACGGGCAGATGTCAACGCACTCTCCGCAACCATCACAACGCGTCATATATACAAATGTTGGCATACGATACTCCTCTATTTCTTATCGAAAATTGGTCAGGACAGCATTAATAGTGTTTGGCGCGTTCGGCCTTGATGCACAGCCCCATGTTGGGCGGATTCTTGCCCATATACTGGGGCACATCCGGGAACTTGGCATGCACTGCGGGATCGGTCAGGTCGTAGTCTGGCGGCAGGTTCTCGCGGCCACCGTCGGCCATGATGACGCGCTTCTGGAAAGCCGCAGCCGGCTTGAAGAACATGTGCGCGAACTTGGACCAATACACGCCGCCGAACAGCATGGTGCTGGACAGGATGAACAGGATAAAGAACACACCCACGCCGCCGCCGGTGAACGACCAGATCAGGGCGAAGGTCGAGGTGGCCAGCACCGAGACGATGAACAGGTCGGCGCGCACGAAACGGAAAACAGGCAGGCCTTCCGCAGCCACGTCGACGCGGATGGCGAACCAGAACCAGTAGCCGCCGACGGCCAGCATCAGCGCGCCGATGTGCCACAACTGCGGCAGCAGGGTGGAGGTGGTCCCCGGCGAGAAGATCATGATCGCGGTGGTCACCACGAACAACATGAAGCCGTACATCATCAGCAGGTGGGAAATCCGGCGTTGTGGGTTGCTGAATTCGCCGGCGGTCATCACTTCGTTGGTCAGCACGCCGACGACCATCGCGACTTTCTCGCCGCCGCTCACTTCGCGTTTTGCGCTCTTCTGCGCTTTCTTCGCATTTTCGAAGAAGTACTGCGCGCTCTTCTTGTGCAGCATGTCAAGTATCGTTCCGCCCATGACCAGCAGGACCATCAGAATGATGTAACCCTGCATGTAAGCGGTTGGAATCGATGCCGAAAGATCGACAAAGGGATTGCTAGTGAACATCAGTTTCTCCTCAAAAATTGCTGACGAATGACCATCCTGAAACCGGTTGGCCGCCGAGTATGGGAAAAGTTACTTCCAACCCCCGGCGAACCTACCGCCATTACTTTTTACTTTCTTACAAACTCGCGTAATAGGCTCGCAAGATCTCCAGCACCTCGGGGCGGCTGAACTCTGCGGGCACATTCTCACCTTTGGAGAGTGAATTGCGCAACTGCGTGCCCGACACTTGCAGCCGGTCCGCGTCGTCGTGCGGGCAGGTCTTGGCCGAGGCCATGCCGCCGCATTTATAACACCAAAACGAGATATCGATCTTCAGCGCTTCGGTTTCCAGCGCGCCCTTGGGCACCTGGTCGAAGATGTGATGCGCGTCGAACGGGCCGTAGTAGCTGCCGACACCGGCGTGGTCGCGACCGACGATCTGGTGCGAGCAGCCATAGTTCTGGCGGAACACTGCATGCAGCAGCGCTTCGCGCGGACCGGCATAACGCATGTCCAGCGGATAACCGGCCTGCACCACGGTCTTCTTGACGAAATATTTCTCGGTCAGGGTGCCGATGGCCTTGGCGCGCACTTCGGCGGGGATGTCGCCGGGCTTGAGGTTGCCCAGCAGCGAGTGGATCAGCACGCCGTCGCACACTTCGATGGCGATCTTGGCCAGGTACTCGTGCGAACGGTGCATCGGGTTGCGCGTCTGGAAGCAGGCGATCTTGGACCAGCCCATCTGGCTGAAGATCTCGCGCGTCTGTTTGGGTGTCTTGAACAGTTCGGGATATTTCTCGGGGAAGCCGCCTTGCGACAGCACCTTGATGGAACCGGCCAGGTTGACTTCGCCCTGTTCCATGACCATTTTTACGCCGGGATGCTTGGGATCGGCGGTCTTGTACACCTGCATGCACTCGTGTGCCTTGTCGATGGTGTACTTCTCGCTGATGGCCATGGTGGCCAGCACTTCGCCGTTCTCGGCGTCGACCAGCGCGATCTCCTGGCCGGTCTTCAGTCCGTCGGCGACGGCTTGCGCGACCGACAGCGTGATGGGGATGGGCCAGAACAGGCCGTTCGCCATCTTCATGCCATCGCATACGCCTTGCCAGTCGGCCTTGGTCATGAAGCCATCGAGCGGGGTGAAACCGCCGATGCCCAGCATGATGATGTCGCCCTTCTCGCGCGAGCTGACTTTGACCTGCGGAAGTGATTTTGCCTTGTCGAGTTCGGACTTGAGTGCGGAACCTTCGAGCAACAACGGATTCAGATTGCCCCCGCCATGCGGGTTGACCAACGCCATATCGTACCTCCTGAGTATTGTATTAATTCGGTCAACTACTTACGAAATCGCAGGTTCGCACACTAGAGCAACATGGATGACTCGGCGATAGCCCTCATGGGTTGAGACAGGCACCCCCCTTACGGGTTATGTTTAATCCCTCATCACGGCTATGGCAGTGCCGGGGCTGGATACGCATACTTGCAGCCCGAAAAAAGCCAAGTAATTTCGTAGGGCTGTTGCACCTCAATACCATATATATACCCCTGCCTATGCCATCGACTCCACTCCATGATCCGTTCGCCCCGCCGGTAGATGGCGCCAAGACCGAGATCAAAAATACCACCTGTTATATGTGTGCCTGCCGTTGCGGCATCCGCGTGCACCTGCGCAACGGAGAGGTGCGCTATATCGACGGCAACCCCGACCACCCGCTCAACAACGGCGTGATCTGTGCCAAGGGCTCGTCGGGCATCATGAAGCAGTATTCGCCCGCGCGGCTGACCCAGCCGCTGCGCCGCAAGCAGGGCAGCGAGCGCGGGGCTGGCGAGTTCGAGGCGATCAGCTGGGAAGAGACCTTCTCCATCCTCGCCGAGCGCCTGGGCAAATTGCGCGCGACCGACCCGAAGAAGTTCGCGCTGTTCACCGGCCGCGACCAGATGCAGGCGCTGACCGGCCTGTTCGCGCGCCAGTTCGGCACGCCCAACTATGCGGCGCACGGCGGCTTCTGCTCGGTGAACCTGGCTGCGGGCATGATCTACACCATTGGCGGTTCGTTCTGGGAGTTCGGCGGCCCCGACCTCGAGCGTTCCAAGCTGTTCATCATGATCGGCACGGCGGAAGACCATCACTCCAACCCGATGAAGATCTCGCTGTCCAAATTCAAACGCGAGGGTGGTCGTTTCATCTCCATCAACCCGGTGCGCACCGGCTATTCCGCCATTGCCGACGAATGGGTGCCCATCCGTCCCGGCACCGACGGCGCGCTGATGCTGGCGCTGATCCACGAGATCATCGCGCTCGGCCTGTACGACCGCGACTTCCTGGTGCGCTACACCAACTCTGGCCAACTGGTTAACCTCGACGACGAGCACGACGAGTTCGGCATGTTCGTGCGCACCGAAGTGGCCAAGGAAGAGGGCTGCTACGACCCGCAGAACAAGCTGTGGTGGGATCGCAACACCAACAAGGCGGTGATCACGCATACCGAGGGCGCCGATCCCTTCCTGCTCGGCGAATTCAAATTATCCGACGGCACCGTGGTCAAGCCCGCGTTCCAGCTGCTGCAGGATCGCGTCAAGGATTACACACCGGAATGGGCGGAGCAGATCACCGGCATCCCCGCTGACACCATCAAGCGTTTGGCGCACGAGATGGGCATCACCGCGCGCGACCAGAAGATCGAACTGCCGATCGCGTGGACCGATTCCTGGGGCAAGGAACATGACACCGTCACCGGCAACCCGGTCTCGTTCCACGCCATGCGCGGTCTGGCCGCGCACTCCAACGGCTTTCAGACCATACGCGCGCTGTCGATCCTGATGACGCTGCTGGGCACCATCGACCGGCCGGGCGGCTTCCGCCACAAGCCGCCGTTCCCGCGTCCGATTCCGCCGTGCGCGCGCACGCCCAACCACCCCAAGGCAGTGCAGCCGAACACGCCGCTGGACGGCATGGCGCTGGGCTGGCCGTCCGACCCGGACGACCTGTTCGTCAACGAGGACGGTTCGCCGGTGCGCATCGACAAGGGTTTCTCCTGGGAGTACCCGCTGTCGGTGCACGGCCTGATGCACAACGTCATCACCAATGCCTGGCGCGGCGACCCCTACAAGATCGACACGCTGCTGCTGTTCATGGCCAACATGGCATGGAACTCCAGCATGAATACCAGCGAAGTGCGCAAGATGCTGGTCGACAAGGAAGAGAACGGCGAATACAAGATCCCGTTCATCGTGGTGTGCGACGCCTTCCATTCCGAGACCACCGCGTTCGCCGACTTGATCCTGCCGGACACCACCTACCTCGAACGTCACGACGTGATGTCCATGCTCGACCGGCCGATCTCCGAATTCGACGGTCCGGTGGATTCGGTGCGCATCCCGGTGTTGCCGCCTACCGGCGAATGCAAGCCGTTCCAGGAAGTGCTGATCGAACTCGGCACGCGCCTGAAGTTGCCGGCCTTCGTCGACAAGGAAGGCAAACGCAAGTACCGCGACTATCCCGACTTCATCGTCAACTGGGAGACCGCGCCGGGTTCCGGCATCGGCTTCCTCTCCGGCTGGCGCGGCAAGGGCGGCGAGAAATCCATCAAGGGCGAACCGAACCCGAACCAGTGGGAGATGTATGCCAAGAACGATTGCGTGCACCACCATGTGCTGCCGCGCTCGTACCAGTACATGCGCAACTGGAACAAGGGCTACCTCGAATGGTCGCAGCGCAGCGGCATCACGCGCTACGCCGAACCCATCCTGATCCATCTTTATTCCGAGGTGCTGCAGAAGTTCCGCCTCGCCGCACAGGGCAAGAGCATCACGCGCCAGCCGCCGAAGCATCTGGCCAAGCGCATCGAGACCTTCTTCGATCCGCTGCCGTTCTACTACGAGCCGCTGGAGACGCAGACCTGCGACAAGCAGAAATATCCGTTGTCCGCGCTGACCCAGCGCCCGATGGCGATGTACCACTCGTGGGACTCGCAGAACGCATGGCTGCGCCAGATCCACGCGCACAACTATCTCTACGTCAACGCCAAGACCGCGAAGGATGATGGCATCGCCGACGGCGACTGGATCTGGTGCGAATCGCAATGGGGCAAGGTGCGCTGCATGGCGCGCTACAGCGAGTCGGTAGAACCCGGCACGGTGTGGACCTGGAACGCGGTCGGCAAGGCGGCCGGCGCCTGGAACCTGACGCCACAAGCAAACGAATCGCAGCTCGGATTCCTGCTCAACCACGTGATCTCGGAAGAGTTGTCGCCCGATGCCAACGGCAAGCGCTTCTCCAACTCCGACCCGATCACCGGACAGGCGGCCTGGTACGACGTGCGCGTGCGCATCTACAAGGCGGAAGAGGGCGAGCCCGAACAGACCTCGCCGCAATTCGAACCCATGAAGAAATATCCCGGTATGAAAGAACATCCGAGCTGGCAGGCCTACTTCGGCGGCGGCAAGAAGAAGGGCGGTGCGAAATGACCCAGCTCGCCCTTGTCATCGACCTCAACGTCTGCGTCGGCTGCCATGCCTGCGTGACCAGTTGCAAGGAATGGAACACCTCCGGCTCGGCCGGCCCGCTGTGCGACGAGCGTCCTTACGACGCCAATCCGACCGGCACTTTCTTCAATCGCGTACAGACCTTCGAGATCGGCCAGTATCCGCACAGCGAGACGCTGCATTTCCCCAAATCCTGCCTGCATTGCGAAGATCCTCCCTGCGTGCCGGTGTGTCCGACCGGCGCGTCGTACAAGCGCAAGGAAGACGGCATCGTGCTGGTGGACTACGACAAGTGCATCGGCTGCAAGTACTGCACCTGGGCCTGCCCGTACGGCGCGCGCGAGTTCGATGAAAAAGCCAAGGTGATGAAGAAGTGCACCCTGTGCGTGGACCGCATCTACGACATGTCGATGCCGGAGAACGACCGCAAGCCGTCCTGCGTCAAGGCCTGCCCGACCAGTGCGCGCCTGTTCGGCGACATCCACGATCCGGAATCGGCGGTGTCGCAGGCGATCCGCGAGGACGGTGGTTACGCGCTGATGCCGGAGTGGGGCACGCACCCCGCCAACCATTATCTGCCGCGACGCAAGACCAAGCTCAAGATCCACATGGACGAGCTCGAGCGCGCGGACAATCCGCTCAAAGTGGATGGCCAGTTGCCCAAACCGGCAAAGGGCGAATCGACGATGGACGATGTGTCGGCATGGTGATGATGGGAGCATGCAATCTCTTCAAACCCCGTCATTCCCGCGCAGGCGGGAATCCAGTGGGTTTGCATCACATGCCTTTGGGGTTCGTCTTCCGCGATGCGGAAGAATTGATCGTTGTACTGGATTCCCGCCTGCGCGGGAATGACGAATTATTTGGTGTATCGCTATGAAACCAGCTTTCTCCGTGATTTTTCTGACCACTCTGCTCGGTGCCGGGCAGGGCCTGTTCCTCGCGTTGTTCACGCACCAGACCTATGCGCTGTTCGGCCTGTTGCCGATGCAATCCGACGCCTATTACGGCTTCGGCAGTGCACTGGCCCTGCTGTTTTTGGGTGGCGGCCTGATCGCCTCGTTCTTCCACCTCGGTCGTCCCGAGCGCGCCTGGCGTTCGGCGGCGAAATGGCGCACCTCGTGGTTGTCGCGCGAGGTCATCGTGCTGCCCGCGTTCATGGGCGTGGTGTTCATCTACGCCGTCGTGCATGTGTTCGGCTACCTGCCCGAGATCGTGACCCTGCCCAGCGGACTGGTCATCGACCTGTCGGTGGTGATCGGCACGGTCGGCACCCTGCTGGCCTTTGCGCTGTTCGTCTGCACCGGCATGATCTACGCCTGCCTGCGTTTCCTGCGCGAATGGAATTCGCCGCTGACGGTGATCAACTACATCCTGATGGGCGGCTCTTCCGGCTTCATCCTGGCGGCGTTCTTCTCCGCGACTTACGCGCCGACCGAGACGGACTTCTTCGTCGGCTGGGCCATCATCATCACGCTGCTGGCTTTTGCCGGACGTGCGGCTTCGTTGGTGCGCAACGCGCGCCTGAAACCGAAATCGACCATGCAGACCGCCATCGGCGTGAAGCACCCCTACATCGTGCAGCGCTCCATGGGTTCCATGGGCGGCAATTTCAACACGCGCGAGTTCTTCCACGGCAAGAGCGCATCGTTCCTGCGCGCGATCAAACCGGCATTCCTGATCCTGGCCTTTGTGGTGCCGCTGGCGTTGCTGGCGCTGGGATTGTTCTCTCCCGCCCTGCTCGGCGTGGCGTTTATACTCCAGTACCTCGGCCTGATGGCGGAGCGCTGGTTCTTCTTCGCACAGGCCAACCATCCGCAGAACCTTTATTACCAGACCATAGGCTGATCACGACATCTTGAAAAGTACACTCGCGCGCAATTACTGGTTACACCGCCTGTTCCCATTCCTGCAATGGAAACATCTGGTGGATCGCGATTCCACCCGCGCCGACCTGATCGCGGGCATCACCGGCGCGTTGATCGTATTGCCGCAGGGTGTGGCCTTCGCCACCATCGCCGGCATGCCGCCGGAATACGGCCTGTATGCGGCCATGATTCCGGCGATCGTTGCAGCATTGTTTGGTTCCTCGTGGCATCTGGTCTCCGGTCCGACCACCGCCATCTCCATCGCCGTGTTCGCCGCCATGAGCCCGCTGGCCGATCCGGGCTCGCCCGAGTTCATCCGCATGGTGCTCACGCTGACCTTCCTGGTGGGCCTGTTCCAGTTGATCCTGGGTCTGGCGCGCATGGGGGTGCTGGTCAATTTCATCTCGCACACCGTGGTGATCGGTTTCACCGCTGGCGCGGCGCTGCTGATCGCGGCCAGCCAGGTAAAAAACTTCTTCGGCATCGCCATCGAACGCGGCTCCCCTTTCCATGTGGTGATCGAACGCTTCATCGAGCAGATCGGCAGCATCAACCCCTGGGTCACCGTGGTCGGTGCGGTCACGCTGGCATCGGGCATCCTGGCAAAACGCTATTGGCCGAAAGTGCCCTACATGATCGTGGCCATGGTGGTCGGCAGCGTGGTCGCGGCCCTGATCAATCTGGAGCTCGGCGTGGAAACCACGCTGATCACCACCGTGGGCGCCTTGCCCGCGCACCTGCCGCCGCTGTCGCTGCCGGACTTTTCCTACGCGACCATCCACAAGGTGCTGTTCCCGGCACTGGTGGTGACCATGCTGGCGCTGACCGAGGCGGTGTCCATCTCGCGTTCCATCGCGGTGAAATCGGAACAGCGCATCGACGGCAACCAGGAGTTCATCGGCCAGGGCCTGTCCAACCTGGTCGGCAGTTTCTTTTCCAGTTATGCATCGTGCGGTTCGTTCAACCGCAGCGGCGTGAACTATGCGGCGGGTGCGAAGACGCCGATGGCGACGGTGTATGCCTCGCTCTTCCTGGTGCTGGTGCTGCTGCTGGTCGCGCCGCTCGCGTCCTATCTGCCCACGGCGGCGATGGCGGGCATCCTGTTCCTGGTGGCCTGGGGGCTGATCGATTTCCATCACATCGCCAGCATCAGCAAGACCAGCCGTTCCGAGACGGTGGTGTTGTGGGTGACTTTGCTGGGTACGCTGGTCGATCTGGAGAAGGGCATCTTCTTCGGCATCCTGCTCTCGCTCGCCATCTACCTGTTCCGCGTCTCGCGTCCCGGCATCGTGCCGGTGGTGCCGGCGAAGGAAGAGGGCGCTTATCACTTCGTCGGCGCCGAAGATCATCCGCAATGTCCGCAACTGGCCATGGTGCGCCTCAATGGTGCGATCTTCTTCG
Organism: Gammaproteobacteria bacterium; assembly: GCA_018813765.1. Taxonomy (GTDB): domain Bacteria; phylum Pseudomonadota; class Gammaproteobacteria; order Burkholderiales; family Gallionellaceae; genus Sideroxyarcus. The sequence continues at coordinate 476,737 of JAHJBC010000006.1, forward strand.
GCGCGGTGGATCATGTGCAGAGCAGCCTGCAGAAGATCGACGAGATCGAGCCGCAGAAGAAGTCCGTGCTGGTCATCGCGCGCGGTATCAGTTTCGTCGATGTGGCGGGAGCGGAGATGCTGGCGCAGGAAGCGCGCCGCCGCCGCAAGATGGGCGGTGGACTGTATTTCTACCGCTGCAAGGACGAGATCTACAAGTTCCTGCGCAAGTCGGACAAGCTGGACGATATCGGCGAGGGTGGGTTCTTCCCGACCATGTCGAACTGGATCAAGCCGATCTATTCCACGCTGGATTCCGAAATCTGCCGCAACTGCACGGCTCGCATATTCTCGGAATGCCATGAGAGATTGCCTGACGGGGAAGCCCGTCTCCCTCACCTCAATCCTCTCCCGCAGGCGGGAGAGGAGGCGAACGAGAAAGGCAATGTCTAATTTTGGGGAGCCAAGAAACGCATGATGGGGGTTGCTTGTGCGACCTCGGGTATAAACAGGTAACAGTCAAAACGATCAACAAGGATTGAACAATGAGCAGTAATACCATCCAGACCAGAACCATTGTCGCCGCCGTCATCTTCGCGCTGGTCGGCGTGTCCGCATTCATGTTCGCGCCGAGCCGCGAGATCGCCGTCGTACTCAACCTGCTGTTGCTGACCGTGTTCCTGTTCGCTTTCGAAGTGGTCGGCGTCGATGTGGCGGCGGTCAGCATCATGGTGCTGCTTGGCCTGATCAGCCATTTCGGCGGCCTGATCGATCTGCCCAAACCGCTGGTGCAGGGCAGGGAGCTCTTCAGCGGCTTCTCCGGCAATGCCGTGATCTCGATCATCGCGGTGATGATCGTCGGCGCGGGCCTGGACAAGACCGGGCTGATGAGCAAGGTGGCGAGCTTCATCATCCGGGTGGCGGGCAATACCGAGGCGCGCATCATCCCGGCGATCTCCAGCACGGTCGGTTTCATCTCCAGTTTCATGCAGAACGTCGGCGCCGCCGCGCTGTTCCTGCCGGTGGTCGGCCGCATCTCGGCGCGCACCGGCTTGCCGATGTCGCGCCTGCTGATGCCGATGGGTTTCTGCGCCATCCTCGGCGGCACCATCACCATGGTCGGTTCCAGCCCGCTGATCCTGCTCAACGACCTGATCCTGGCTTCGAACAAAGCGTTGCCGCCCGAGCAGCAGATGGAGACATGGTCGCTGTTCACCGTCACGCCCATCGGCCTGGCACTGCTGGCTTCCGGCATCGCCTATTTCGTCTTCGCCGGGCGTTATGTGCTGCCGGGCAACACGAGCGAGGGCGTCACCAGCGGCGCCAATGCGATGGATTATTTCCAGGATCTCTACGGTCTCGATTATGCGGTGCGCGAAGTGGTGGTGCCGCCCGAGAGCCGGCTGGTCGGCAAGACGCTCGAAGACATCGAGCGGCCTTACCGTTTGCGCGTCGTCGCCATCATGCGCGGCAGCGACGACCTGCGCATGGGGCCTTCGCGCGATGTCGCGATTGCTGCCGGTAGCGTGCTGGGCCTGCTCGGCGCGCCGGAGCGGTTGAACGAATTCGTCGCCGCCAAGGGGCTGCAACTGCGCGACGAACTGGAGACTTTCGCCGACCAGTTGTCGCCGGCCAAGGCGGGTATCGCCGAGATCGTCATCCCGCCCGGCTCCGAACTCATCGGCAAGAGCGCGCGCGATGTCTGGATGCGCAAGACCTACGGCATTTCGCTGACGGCGCTGCATCGCGGCGGCAACACGCTGCGCGAAGGCGATGGTGTGCGCGACCTGCCGCTGCAGTCCGGCGATGCACTGGTGGTGCATACCGGCTGGGAAGCGCTGGCGCGCCTGGAAAAGGACAAGAACTTCGTGGTCGTCACCACCGAGTTCCCACACGAGGAATCGCGCCCACACAAGGTGAATGCGGCGCTCTTCTGCTTCGCCGTCGCGCTGCTGCTGATCCTGTTTACCAACACCCTGCTGTCGATCTCGCTGATGGCCGGCGCCATCGGCATGATCCTGTTGCGCGTGCTCAGCATCGAGGAGGCCTACCGCGCGGTAAGCTGGAAGTCGGTGTTCCTGCTGGCCAGCCTGATTCCGCTCGGCCTCGCGGTCGAGACCAGCGGCACGGCAAAATGGATCGCGGAACAGACGCTGTCCCTGCTGGGCGGTACCCCGATCTGGGTGATCCAGTTGGCCATCGCCATCCTGGCGACCTTCTTCACGCTGGTGATGTCGAATGTGGGCGCGACCGTGCTGCTGGTGCCGCTGGCGGTGAACATCGCCATCGGCGCGGGTGCCGACCCGGCGGTGTTCGCACTGACCGTGGCGCTGGCGACCTCGAACTCCTTCTTCCTGCCGACCCACCAGGTCAATGCGCTGCTGATGGGGCCCGGCGGATACCGCGTGGCCGATTACATGCGCGCGGGCGGGGTCATGACAATCCTGTTCATCGCCGTGCTGATGATCATGCTGAACCTGATCTTCTGAGCAGGGGGCGAACGGCAAACCTGCAAACTGTCCACAGATTGCGCAGACTGACCGACGGGAGATGGAACTGCTTATTCGGTGATCTGTGGCGGGATGTCAAAACATTTACTTTTGGTAATCTGCGTTAATCTGTGTAATCTGCGTGCCAAATTATTTTTGGAGTCGGTATGACTAACCGTCTTGCGCGCTTTCTTCCCTTTCTGTCCTGGTGGCCGCTTAACGGCAGCAACGTCAGAACCGACCTGATCGCGGGCATCACCGTCGCACTGGTGCTGATCCCGCAATCCATGGCCTACGCCCAACTTGCCGGGCTGCCCGCTTACTACGGACTGTACGCCGCGTTCCTGCCCGGCATCATCGCGGCGATGTGGGGTTCGTCGGCGCAGCTCGCCACCGGCCCGGTCGCGGTCGTCTCGTTGCTGACGGCTTCCGCGCTGGCGCCGCTGGCGGCCACCGCTTCCGAACAGTTCGTTGCGCTGGCCATCCTGCTGGCGCTGATGGTCGGGGTGATCCAGCTCAGTCTCGGCGTATTCAAGCTCGGCGTGGTGGTGAACTTCCTGTCCCACCCGGTCATCGTCGGTTTCACCAATGCCGCCGCCATCATCATCGGCCTGTCGCAACTGAACAAACTGTTCGGCGTGTCGATGGGGCGCAGCGAGCATTTCATCAACGACATCTGGGGGGTGCTGCAACAGATCGGCGAAACGCACATGCCTACGCTGTTCATGGGCGTGTCGGCGTTCGCCATCATGTGGCTACTGAAGAAATACGCGCCCAAGTTGCCCGGTGTGCTGATCGCGGTGGCCGTCACTACGGTCGTCAGCTATGGGATCGGTTTCGAACACAACGGCAAGGGGAGCATCGACCAGATCGCCGACGCCGGGGTGCGCGCCCTCGCCGATGAATTCTCCCGCACCGAGATCAGGATAGAAGAGTTGAATGCGTCCATCGCAGCCAAGTCGGCGGAACTGAAGCATATCGAGAAGGAGCAGGGCGGTACCCAGCACGGCGCTGCATTGAGGTACGAGACTGAATTGCTCAGGCTGGAGGTCAAGGACAAGGAGAACGAGAACCGTAAGGCGGCGCGCTCGCTGCGCAAGTTCATCTTCGAGCAGGTTCCCGCGACACAGACACAAGCTGCGAAGCTGTATCTGACCGGCCAGGTGCCACCGGGCGAGACATCCGACGGCTATCGCTGGCACATCCGCAGGGTGAGCAAGGGCGATCTGAAACTGGTCGGCGGCGGCGAAGTGGTGGGCAGCATCCCCTCCGGTCTGCCCGATGTCAGCCTGCCCAAGATGAGTTGGGAGACCATCATGGCGCTGCTGTCCAGCGCACTGGTGATTTCGCTGGTGGGTTTCATGGAAGCGATCTCCATCGCCAAAGCGATGGCGGCCAAGACCAGGCAGCGCATCGATCCCAACCAGGAACTGCTCGGTCAGGGTATCTCCAACATCGTCGGCAGCCTGAGCCATGCCTTCCCGGTGAGCGGCTCGTTCTCGCGCTCGGCGGTGAATTTGAATGCGGGCGCGGTCAGCGGCCTGTCCAACGTGTTCGCTGGGCTGATCGTGCTGCTCACGCTGCTGTTCCTCACGCCGTTGTTGTATCACCTGCCGCAGGCGGTGCTGGCCGCGGTGATCATGATGGCGGTGATCGGTCTGGTCAACTTCAAGGCCATCGCGCACGCCTGGCATACGCACAAACATGACGGCGTCGCCGCCATGGTGACCTTCGTTGCCACGCTGGCGTTCGCGCCGCATCTGGACAACGGCATCATGGTCGGCGCCGGACTGGCGATCATTCTTTACCTCTACCGCACCATGAAACCGCGTGTCGCCATCCTCGGCCGCCATCCCGATGGTCACTTGCGCGACGTGAAGGTGCACAACCTGCCGGTGAGCGAAAACATCATCGCCATGCGTTACGACGGTTCGCTGTATTTCGCCAACGTGCCGTACTTCGAGGACACCGTGCTCGAAGCGGTGGCCAACAACCCGCAGGCCAAATTTCTGCTGATCGTGGCGGACGGCATCAACCAGCTTGACGCTTCGGGCGACGAAGTCATCCACCATGTGGTGGAGCGTCTGCGTTCCGGCGGCATCCGCGTGGTGTTCAGCGGACTGAAAAAGCAGGTGCTGGACGTGATGCGCCATTCCGGCCTGCTCAAATATATCGGCGAAGAGAACCTCTTCATGGACGAGGAGAGGGCGCTGGAAGAGATCTATGCCGAAGTGCTCAAGGTGAAGCCGGATGCGAAACGCCGCCTGATGAAACCGAGTGTCGGGACCAACGACGGGGTCAGGGTCTGGTTATAGGCGCCGCCCTGAAATCAGTCCTTCCGCTGGCAGGCAGCCAATCTATAATTCCAGGCCTGCAATCCCCAACAACCGAGCCATGATCGAAGACATCAAGAAAACCCTGTGGGCAGCCGCCGACAAGTTGCGCGCCAACACCGATGCCGCCGAATACAAACACCTCGTGCTCGGCCTGATCTTCGTCAAATACATCTCCGACACCTTCGCCGCCCGCCGTGCCGAGCTGGGCCGCCGCTTTGCCGATCCCAAGGACGACTATTACCTGGACGATGCCGGGCTGGTCGCCGCCGAGCTGGAAGACCGCGACTACTACAAGGAAGTGAACGTATTCTGGGTGCCCGAAAGCGCGCGCTGGGAAGCCATCCGCGCCGCCGCCAAGCAGCCGGACATCGGCAAGCGCATCGACGATGCGCTCTCCGTCATCGAAGCGGAAAACCCCAAGCTCAAAAACATCCTCGACAAACGCTTTGGCCGCGCGCCGCTGCCCGACGGCAAACTGGGCGAACTGGTCGATCTCATCTCCACCATCGGCTTCGGCGACGATCCCGGCCAGGCGCGCGATGTGCTGGGGCAGGTGTACGAATACTTCCTCGGCATGTTCGCCAGCGCCGAAGGCAAGCGCGGCGGCCAGTTCTACACCCCCGCCAGCATCGTCAAAACGTTGGTCGCCGTGCTCGCGCCGCATCACGGCAAAGTGTACGACCCCTGCTGCGGGTCCGGCGGCATGTTCGTCCAGTCGGAAAAATTCATCGAATCGCACGGCGGCAAACTGGGCGACGTCGCCATCTTCGGGCAGGAATCCAACCCCACCACCTGGCGCCTGGCCGCGATGAACCTCGCCATTCGCGGCATCGACTTCAACTTGGGCCGCGAACCGGGCGACACCTTCACCAAAAACCAGCACCCCGACCTGCGCGCCGACTTCATCCTCGCCAACCCGCCGTTCAATATCAGCGACTGGTGGCACGGCAGCCTCACCGGCGATCCGCGCTGGGTCTATGGCGACCCGCCCCAAGGCAACGCCAACTACGCCTGGCTGCAACACATGCTCTACCACCTCAAGCCCACGGGGCGAGCAGGTATCGTGCTGGCGAACGGCTCCATGAGCTCCAGCCAGAACAGCGAAGGCGACATCCGCCGCGCCATGGTCGAAGCCGACGTGGTGGAAGTCATGATCGCGCTGCCCGGCCAACTCTTCTTCAACACCCAAATCCCCGCCTGCCTGTGGTTCCTCCGTAAGCCCCCCTCGCCCGCAAGCGGGAGAGGGGCTGGGGGTGAGGGTAAAACGAGACAAGGCGAAGTCCTCTTCATCGACGCCCGCAAACTCGGCACCATGATCAGCCGCGTGCAAACCGAATTCACCGATGAAGTGATCGACCGCATTGCTGCAACGGTTGCTGCATGGCGCGGCGAACCCTCCCCTCTCCCGCAAGCGGGAGAGGGGCCGGGGGTGAGGGTTAGTAGCGACTACGCCGACATCCCCGGCTACTGCCGCAGCGTCAAACTCGCAGAAATCGCCGAACACGGCCACGTCCTCACCCCCGGCCGCTACGTCGGCGCAGAAGCAGTGGAAGACGACGACGAAGCCTTCGCCGACAAAATGCAAACCCTCACCGAAAAACTGGGCGAGCAAATGGCGAAAGGAACGGAACTCGATCAGTTGATCCGGCAGAAGCTGGGAGGGCTGGGGTATGACTTCTGAAGTCCGGCGAATTGTAAAACTTGCCGCATGTGCATCCTTTCAAGAAGGCTACGTTAATCCGTCGCAGAGAGACCCCGGTTATTTCGGTGACGACTACAAGTGGTTGCGAGCAACAGATTTGAATGATGGCTTTGTGTTTAATACAAGTCGAGGGTTGTCCGCCAAAGGGTTCGCAAGTGCAGGGAAAAGTGCACTGTTGTTTGCGCCAAATACTTTGGCAATTAGCAAGTCAGGAACAATCGGGCGTGTAGGGATACTTAAAGATTACATGTGCGGCAATCGTGCGGTCATCAACATTAAGGTCAATCCAGATTGCGATACGCGCTTCATTTTTTACACGCTCCTTTTGAATCGGCAAAAAATTGAATCTCTTGCCGAAGGAAGTGTTCAGAAGAATCTCTACGTGTCATCACTTGGGAGACTTGAGTTTGAATTGCCAAGCCTCCCAGAGCAGGTGCGTATTTCAGAAACAATTGGTGCACTCGACGACCGCATCGCCCTCCTGCGCGAAACCAATGCCACACTGGAAGCCATTGCACAGGCGATGTTCAAATCGTGGTTTGTCGATTTCGATCCCGTCCACGCCAAACAACAAGGCCGCGCCCCCGAAGGCATGAGCGAAGCCACCGCCGCGCTCTTCCCCGACAGCTTCGAGGAGTCGGAACTGGGCTTGGTGCCGAGGGGGTGGAAGGTTAGTCGAGTGGAAGATGTAGCGATTAAGGTTGGCATGGGTCCCTTTGGGTCCAACATCAAAGTCTCGACTTTTGTAGAGCAAGGCGTTCCCGTGATAAGTGGCCAACATCTGCGAGGTACACTAATGGAAGATTTATCTTTCAATTTTGTAACCGAGGCTCACGCCGAAAGATTGAAGAACTCGTGCGTTGGCGCAGGAGACGTGGTTTTTACACATGCAGGGAATATTGGTCAGGTGTCACTCATTCACAGTGACGCATTGTTCGATAAGTATGTTCTTTCTCAACGCCAATTTTTCCTGCGTTGCAATAAAGAAATAATGTATCCGGAGTGGATAACGTATTTCTTTAGATCGCCCTTAGGCCAGCATTTGTTACTAGCGAATGCCTCTCAAGTTGGGGTGCCATCCATAGCGCGGCCAGTGACTTATTTGAGGTCAATTCAGTTTGTGTTGCCTCCAATTAATCTACTTCGGCACTTTGCTGAGATTGCAGATTCACTGCATCGTCAGGCTATTGCTAATAGGTCACGAATTCAAACCCTCGCCACCCTCCGCGACACGCTGCTCCCCCGCCTGATCTCCGGCCAACTGCGCCTGCCGCAAGCCGAGGCAGCGCTGGAAGCGGTGACGGAATAATTGCGCCGCTCATTGCGCGCCGTTGCCTGATGGGCTACAAACTAACCCGACCTGCGAAACTGGATAAGGCTGCTGGCCACGAGTAGAATCCAAACCCGTTAAACGCCTTGGGAGGGTATCCGCTATGAATCAAGTCATCACTTTGCCGCAGTCTATGCTCGAGCGCCTGGACAAAGTGGCGCAGGGGTCGCACATGAAGCCCGAGGCGATCATCAAGCAAGCCGTTGCAGATCGCCTGGACTATGAGGAGTGGTTGCTTGAGCAGGTGGATGCGGGGCTGGCAGAGATAAAAGCGGGCAAGGGTATTCCGCATACTGAGTTTATGAAGCGGGTGGGAGCTTCGCCGAATGCCCGAAAAAAAGCAGCTTGAGTGGTCGCCCAGATCGCAAGTGAATGTAGAGCGCATTCGCGCCTATATTGCTGCGGACAACCCCAAAGCCGCCCAGGATGTTGTTGATGAAATCGTGATATCTGCCGCTGGATTGAGGGATTTCCCGCTACTCGGCAAGCCTTGGAAGCGCAAATCGCGCAAACTCGTTTTAACAAAATTCCCGTTCGTCCTCATATATAAACTGACGCCTTCGAAGGTGGTTGTGCTGGCTGTGGCGCATCACAGAATGAAAGCGTGACCTCTTCATGCCATTCGTCCGGGGTATTAAAGATTGCTTTAATATCCCGTCGCTCTATTAAAGAGTTGTTTAATACCGTGCGGGTTACGGCTGCGCTTAACTCGACCTGCGAAAAGCGTATGAACGGGCGTGTATCATTTCTGCCGTTCTGCCGTTTTCTACACACGTTGCACCGAAACTCGTATGGCAATTGGTCAGCAAGCTGCTGACCAATTGCTTTGGTCACTTATCAGGAGAGCTGCTGATGTTTGATTTGCAATCACTCGATGATCTGTCACGGCTTTCTGAATCGCTGGATTTGGAATGCAAGTTGGCACAGGGGCTGGATGGCAAAGGGGCGGTTCCCAAGGAGTTTTGGCCTACCTATTCAGCAATGGCGAATGCTCATGGCGGGGTGGTGTTGCTGGGTGTGCGTGAGAAGGACGGTGCATTTAGCATTGCAGGGCTGGAAACCCCTGTAAAGGTTCGTGGCGACTTATTCAATACGCTTAACAATCGGGCTAAGGTGAGCGTCAATTTGCTTACGGATGAGAATGTGATCGAGGCCCAGGTTGAGGGCAAAACGATATTAGTGGTAAGCATCCCCGCTGCTACACGCAAGCAAAAGCCGGTATTCCTGAATGGGCAGCCGCTGGGCAATACTTATCGTCGTCTGCATGATGGTGACCGCCGCTGCGATGATGATACGGTGAAGCGGATGTTGGCGGAGCAGTTGGAAGACAGCCGCGATAATTACATTCTGAATAAGTTTGGCATGCAGGATATTGAGTTGGAAAGCTTGCGCGCTTACCGCAATGCGTTTGCGGTGCACCGTCCCAGCCATCCGTGGGTTGATGTGGGCGATGTTGATTTTTTGCGATTGATAGGCGGTTGGCGTGAGGAGCGGGATTCCGGGGTCGCCGGACTGACGGCTGCCGGGTTGTTGATGTTTGGGAAATGGTCTTCTATCGCCGAGGCTTTTCCGCTGTATTTTCTCGATTATCAGGAACGGTCAAATGACCCGGATTCACAGACGCGCTGGCTGGATCGTATCGTTCCAGACGGTTCATGGTCGGGTAATTTGTACGATTTCTTCCGCCGCGTCATTCGCAAGCTGACGGCTGATTTGAAAGTGCCGTTTGTGTTGAAGGGCGAGTCGCGCATCGACGATACGCCTACGCACCAAGCTTTGCGCGAGGCGTTGGTGAATTGCCTGATTCATGCGGATTACACAGGCCGGGCGTCGTTGTTGGTGGTCAAACAGCCGACGGGATTTTTGTTCCGCAATCCGGGTGTGTTGCGTGTACCTGCCGCAATGGCGTTGCAGGGCGGCGCGAGTGATTGCCGCAACCGCACCTTGCATCAGATGTTTTTGTTCATCAATTTGGGCGAGCGAGCGGGGTCTGGGTTGCCGAAAATTATTGCCGGTTGGAAGGGCGAAGGGCATTCAATAAGCTTGGCCGATTCGTTTGAGCCGTTTGATCAAACCGTGTTGGAAATGAATTGGAGCGAATCTTCCTTGGCAATTTCCTCCGCAACATCGGCAGGAAGTTCACCGATAAGTTCACCGATAAGTTCACCGATAAGTTCACCGATAAGTTCACCGATAAGTTCACTAAAGACCGAGGAGCGAATTATTCAGCGATTGCGTGATGATCCAAAATGCTCCGCCCAGCAGTTGGGCGATGCGCTGGGGATTAGCAAGCGTGCTGTGCTGAAGCAGATAGAGAAGCTCAAGCAGCAAGGGCGTTTGTCACGTATTGGTTCAGCCAAGGGCGGGCACTGGGAAATATTGAAATGACCGAAGACCAACTTGAACAGGAAGCATTAGGCTGGCTGACCGAGGTTGGTTATTCCACTTTGTATGGTCCCGACATTGCGGTGGATGGCGATGCACCCGAGCGTAGCGATTACCGGCAGGTGGTGCTGGTGGAGCGGTTGCGTGCGGCGGTGGAGCGGCTGAACCCGGCGATTCCGGCGGCTGTGCGCGAGGATGCGATCAAGCAGGTGGTTGATCTGGGCACGCCGGTGCTGCTCTCGGCCAACAAGCGTTTGCATCAATTGTTAGTGGGTGGTGTGCCGGTGCAGTATCAGAAGGGGAACGAGACGCGCGGGGATTTTGTGCGGTTGGTGGATTGGGAATCTTTCTCCGGCCATCTCACAGAAGGCGAGCGCGGAACAAGCTTAAACCCCCTCCAACTCCCCCTTGTCAGGGGGAGAGCCGAGCCCGCTCCTCCCCTGACAAGGGGAGGTTGGGAGGGGTTGGGTTCTAATGGTTTATCCGGCCTAAACGAATTCCTCGCCATCAACCAGTTCTCGATCAAAGGCGCACACCACACGCGCCGACCGGACATCATCCTGTTCGTGAACGGTTTGCCGCTGGTGTTGCTGGAACTAAAAAATCCCGCCGACGAAAACGCCGACATCTGGAAAGCCTACGACCAGATTCAAACCTACAAAGAGCAGATTCCCGATGTGTTCCAGTACAACGAGGTGCTGGTGATTTCGGACGGCAGCGAGGCGCGGCTGGGTTCGTTGTCGAGCGATGCCGAGCGCTTTATGCAGTGGCGCACGATTGACGGGGTGATGCTCGATCCTCTGGGGCAATTCAACGAGCTGGAGACGATGATACGCGGCGTGCTGGCTCCGGCCTATCTGCTCGATTACCTGCGTTACTTTGTGTTGTTCGAGGATGATGGTGCGCTGGTGAAAAAGGTGGCCGGGTATCACCAGTTCCATGCGGTACGCGCGGCGATCAACCAGGTGGTGGTGGCATCGCGCCCCGGCGGCACGCACAAGGGCGGCGTGGTGTGGCATACGCAGGGCAGCGGCAAGAGCATTACCATGACGTGCTTTGCCGCGCGCGTGATGCAGGAGGTGGCGATGGAAAACCCGACCATCGTGGTGATCACCGACCGCAACGATCTCGACGGGCAGTTGTTCGGGGTGTTTTCGCTGGCGCAGGATTTGTTGCGCGAGCAGCCGGTGCAGGCGGATACACGGCAAGACCTGCGCGCGAAATTGTCCAACCGTCCATCGGGCGGCATTGTGTTCGCCACCATTCAGAAGTTCATGCCGGGCGAGGATGAAGATACCTTTCCGGTGCTTTCCGACCGCAGCAATATTGTGGTGATCGCCGACGAGGCGCACCGCACGCAATACGGGTTTGAGGCGAAACTCAAAACCTATAAATCTCCCGTAGGTCGGGTTAGCGATAGCGTAACCCGACAACCTGCCGATGAAGTGTCGGGTTACGCTGCGCTAACCCGACCTACACATAGTTTCGCGGCTGAAGATGCTGCGGGGATGATGCGCTATCAGGTCGGCTACGCGCAGCACCTGCGCGACGCATTGCCCAACGCCACCTTTGTCGCCTTCACCGGCACGCCGGTATCCAGTGAGGACCGCGATACCCGCGCCGTGTTTGGTGAATACATCCACGTTTACGATATGCAGCAGGCCAGGGAAGACGGCGCGACGGTCGCCATCTACTTCGAGTCGCGGCTGGCCAAGTTGTCGTTGAAGGCGGATGAACTCTCGCAGATCGACGATGAGGTGGACGAGCTGGCCGAGGATGAAGAAGAAAGCCAGCAGGCCAAACTGAAGAGCCGCTGGGCCGCATTGGAAAAAGTGGTGGGGGCGGAGCCGCGCATTGCGAGTGTGGCGGCCGACCTGGTGGCGCACTTCGAGGAACGCAGCAAAGCGCAGACCGGCAAGGCGATGGTGGTGGCGATGAGCCGCGAGATTTGCGTCCATTTGTACAACGAGATCATCAAGCTGCGCCCGGCCTGGCACGATGCCGATCCCGAAAAAGGCGCGATCAAGATTGTGATGACGGGCTCGGCCAGCGACAAGGCGCTGCTGCGTCCGCACATCTATAGCTCGCAAGTGAAGAAACGGCTGGAGAAGCGCTTTAAAGACCCGGCTGATCCGATGCGCCTGGTGATCGTGCGCGATATGTGGCTGACCGGATTCGACGCGCCGTGCGTGCATACCCTGTATGTGGACAAGCCGATGAAGGGGCATAACCTGATGCAGGCGATTGCGCGGGTGAATCGCGTGTTCAAGGACAAGCAGGGCGGGCTGGTGGTGGACTACATCGGCATCGCCAACGAGTTGCGCAGCGCGTTGAAGGAATACACCAACAGCAACGGGCGCGGCAGGCCCACGGTGGATGCGGCGGAAGCCTATGCCGTGCTGGAAGAGAAATTGGACATCCTGCGCGGTTTGCTGCACGGCTACGATTACAGCGACTACCTTACCGCAAGCCACAAACGGCTGGCGGGTGCGGCCAACCATGTGCTGGGCGAGAAGGATGGCAAGAAACGTTTTGCCGATACCGCGCTGGCGATGAGCAAGGCGTTTACGCTGTGCTGCACGCTGGATGAAGCCAAGGCGGTGCGCGAAGAAGTGGCGTTTTACCAAGCGGTGAAAGTCATCCTGACCAAGCGCGACATCAGCCAGCAAAAGAAGACCAACGAGGAGCGCGAACTGGCGATCCGGCAGATCATCGGCTCGGCGGTGGTGTCGGAAGAGGTGGTGGATATTTTTGATGCGGTGGGTCTGGAAAAGCCGAACATCGGCATCCTGGACGATGCCTTCCTTGCCGAGGTGCGCAACCTGCCGGAGAAGAATCTGGCGGTGGAATTGTTGGAGCGCTTGCTGCAAGGAGAGATCAAGACGCGCTTTGCGGGCAATATCGTGCAGGACAAAAAGTTCTCTGATCTGCTCTCGGATGTGATCAAGCGTTATCAGAACCGCGCCATCGAAACCGCGCAGGTGATCGAAGAACTGATCGGCATGGCCAAGAAGTTTCGCGAGGCGGCTAATCGTGGTGTTGCGCTGGGCTTGAATGATGATGAGGTGCGCTTTTATGATGCGCTGGCCGACAACGAATCTGCCGTGCGCGAACTATCCGATGAAACGCTGAAGAAGATCGCCCATGAACTCACGGAGAGCCTGCGCCAGAACCTGACCGTGGATTGGTCTGCGCGGGAAAACGTGCGCGCCAAGTTGCGGCTGATGGTGAAGCGCATCCTGCGCAAATACAAATATCCGCCGGATCAACAGGAAGTGGCAATTGAGCTGGTGTTGCAACAGGCGCAGGCGCTGGGAGAGGCTTGGGCGTAACAGTCACCGCTTTCTGGAATTTGCCAGGGCAGCTTTGGTTGAAAGCGGCTGCTGGTAGCCAATCTTTCTGTTGGCTGCTTCGGACGAAAATCGGACAACCCCTGTCGAATGCAGCCATGGTTATTACCGCTGATGTGCTGCCCAATCATGGCTGTCGCTAATCCTTCATGATCTGCGGGCCAGTTTGTTTTTGTGTGGGCTGGAGTAACCGACTCTTGCGCGTCGGCCAAACCGGCTAACCGCACGAATGTTATTGACCTTCTGCCGCCGCTGACGCAAGCCACTGTTTGATAGCGGGAACATGCAGATCGCTGCCGCAAGACTGAGAAATTCGATCAAGTTTTTCATAACCCCTAAGGGGTATGGAGGAATACCCGTGCAGGTGATGGACGCTATGTTGCATGTGATATCAAATCCGCTACTAATCTGATTCTATTAGCTATATTAGGAGATGTTAATGCAGTTGCAGGGTCGAAACGCGGTAGATATCGGTCGTCGCCATGCCCTCAAAACGGGTGGGGGCTTGGGTCTTGTGGGTGTTCTGGCTGTACTGGGGCTGTTGCCGAAGTCGGCCTGGGCTGGAGTGGACCGCAAGGTTTTCGAAGCAACCTCGCTGAAAGACGCTTTCAAAGCGATGGGCGGCTTGGCTCCTGCCGACAGCAGCCAGATACTGCTTGACGTGCCTGGAGCCGCCGAGAACGGCGCCATGGTGACCGTTACCGTGGAAAGCAAATTGCCCCGTACCGAGCAGATATCCATTCTGGTCGACAAGAATCCAACTGCACTTGCCGAGAACTTCACGATACCGGAGGGGACGGAACCCTTCATTACCACCCGCATCAAGATGGCCCAGACCGCAACCGTGGTCGTGCTGGTCAAGGCGGACGGCAAATTCTACAAAGTCGGCAAGGAAGTCAAAGTCACGGCGGGGGGATGCTGATGTCGAGTCCAACCAAGATGCGCGCCTCCGTTACCAATGGCGTGACCGAAGTGCGTGCGCTGATGCAGCACGAGATGGAGACCGGCCGCCGCAAGGATGAAACCGGCAAACTCGTGCCGGCCTGGTACATCACCGATTTCAATGTGCTGCATAACGGCAGGACAGTGCTGGAAGGCCAGTTCGGCACTTCCGTTTCCAAGAATCCATTTCTGGTGTTCCGCTTCAAGGGCGGCAAGGCCGGAGACAAGCTGTCGCTCTCGTGGACGGATAACCGCGGCGAGAAGCGTACCGACGAGGCGGAGATAAGTTGATGATGAAATGAGTATGGGCCTGTCCGAATCGCCAACGGACGGGTGGTTGTTGTAATTGAACAAATAAAAAAATATTAGAGGAAAGGGAAAAGATGGGAGAAGAATCTCAGAAGCAGCAGCACGCCCCTAAAGAAGGGATCTGGACGAGAATGAGGAGACCGCCGAAATGCTCTTTCCTGTATCTCCTGGTCGTTGGTGTTGCATTGGGCATCGTCCTGTGGGGCGGACTCAACATGGGCATGGAGTGGACCAACCGTTCCGAGTTCTGCACCTCTTGTCATGAAATGACCATCCCCTACGAAGAGCTCAAAAAGACCGTGCACTACAAGAACCGTAGCGGCACAACCGTCAACTGCGCCGACTGCCATGTGGCCAGCAGCAAGACCCCCGTCGATTACATGTACAAGTCGCTGCAGAAACTGCTGGCGGCGCGCGACATCGTCGGCCATATCACCGGGGTGGTGGATACACCGGAGAAATTCGAGGAGCACCGGCTGACCATGGCCAAGCGGGTGTGGGCGCGGATGGAGAGTCGTGATTCCAAGGAATGCCGCAACTGCCACAACTTCGCCACCATGGATCCGGACAAGCAGAAAGCGCGTTCGCAGATCAAGCACGAGGAAGCGCAGGAAGACAAGATCACCTGCATCGAGTGCCACAAGGGTATCGCGCACAAGCCGGTCCATACCCAGCTGGAACAAAAGGAAGATGAAGCACCGGCCGCAATCTGAAGCTGCATGGCGGGGCGGCTGCCATGCAGCCCCGCAGTCATTACAACGTACCCGGAGTCAATGAAGATGAAAAAAATCGCTGTTACCCTGATGAGCGTCCTGATCGCCGGTCCCGTGCTGGCGGCCCCCGACTGGAGCAAGGTGCCTGCCGTCAAAGTGCCGCTGTTCTATCCCGGCCAGTCCGGCCTGGAATGGGTGCTGATCAAGAAGGACCATTCCGCTGCCAACCAGATCCTGGAAAAGAAGCGCGCCTGCGTGAAATGCCACGACACCGATGCGGTGGAGATCGGCGACAAGATCGCGGCCGGCAAGCCGGTCGGCAACGAGCGCCAGCCGCTGGACAACGCCGTGCCCAAGGGCAAGGCCGGTTCCATTCCGGTCTCGGTGCAGGCCGCGCATGACGGCAGCAAGATCTACCTGCGTTTCGAGTGGGATACGCCCAAGGCCGGCGGCGGCAAGAAGATGGATCCCAAGAACGACACCAAGCTGACCGTGATGTTCGATGACAACAAGGTCGAATATGCCGACCGCGGCGGTTGCTGGGCGACCTGCCACCAGGACTTGCGCGGCATGTCGGATGCGAACGATGCGGGCGCCAAGGGGCACGCCAAGGCCAAGGCGCTTGGCTGGGGCGAGGGCGCGACCAAGTACATCAAGGAGTCGCGCACCGGGCTCAGCGTGACCGGCAATACCCGCGGCGGCTGGGACAAGCTGAGATCGGACGCCGAGATCGAGGCGGCGCTGAAGGAAGGCAAATTCATGGACCTGATGCAGTTCCGCAGCAAGGAGAAGGCCGTTGACGGTTACGTGCTGGAAGCGCGCCACATGGATGGGGGCAAGGCGCTGGTCAAGGCCGAAGGTAAGAAGGGCGGCAAGCACTGGACCGTGACCTTCGTACGCGACCTGAAGGGCACCGCCCCCGGCGACCACTCCATCGAGGCGGGCAAGCTCTACAACTTCGGCTTCGCCATCCACGACGACAACGCCGACGGCCGCTTCCATCATGTGTCGCTGGGCTACACCCTTGGTCTGGACAACGACAAGGCAGATTTCAACGCAGTAAAGCAGTAAGGCAACACAATAAAAAGCAGCAAAGCAGCACAGCAGGGGGAGTAAACACACCCGATTCGGGGAAGCGTTTTTCACACAGAGAGGAGCAAAACATGAAAATGAAATGGAGTGGATTGGCTTTGGCACTCGGTGCCTTGGTCTTTTCGGCAGCGGCGAATGCGGCACCGCCCAGTGCGGCGATGCTGTCCAACGCTTGTGGCGGTTGCCACGGCACCCACGGTGCCAGTGCCGGACCGAGCATGCCCAGCCTGGCAGGTCAGTCCAAGGTGTTTTTCATCGATGCCATGAAGAAGTTCCGCAGCGGTGATCGTCCCGGTACGGTGATGAGCCGTCTGGCCAAGGGTTACACCGACGAGCAGATCGTGGCGATGGCCGATTTCTTTGCCAAGCAGAAGCCGCAGGCTCAGGACACCGCAGTCAATCCTGCGTTGGTCGCCAAGGGCAAGACTGTCTACGACAACGCCTGCAAGCGCTGCCACCTGGAGAACGGCAAGGAGTTTGAGGAAGACACGCCAATCGTTGCAGGACAGTGGCTCACCTATCTGCAGATCCAGATGAACGAGTTCCAGAGCGGTGCACGCAAGATGTCGGAGAAGAAGGCGGAGAAGGTGAAGCCGCTGACCGCAGCCGACTGGGAAGCCGTGGCGCATTTCTATGCCAGCCAGAAATAACAGGGAGAACGACAACATGACTATGGAACGCAGAAATTTCCTGAAGCTGCTCGGCGCTGGCGCCAGTGCAGCAACACTGGGCCTGGCCGGATGTGCCTCGGGACCGAAATACACCGGCGGACGCAAAGTGGTGGTGATCGGCGGCGGTTACGGCGGCACCATCGCGGCCAAGTACATCCGCATGATGGATGCCACCATCGAGGTGACCCTGATCGAGCGCAACGACCATTTCGTTTCCTGCCCGTTCAGCAACCTCTACCTCGGCGGCATCCTGCCCGATCTGTCCTCGCTGACCATCAAGTACGACAAGCTGGCGGCCAACCACGGCATCAAGGTGGTGCAGGCTGAAGTCACCGGCATCGACGCGGCGGCCCACAGCGTGACGACCAGTGCCGGTGTGTTCAAGTACGACAGCCTCGTGGTCTCTCCCGGTGTCGAGTTCCGCACCGACGAGATCAAGGGTTATGACCACGACGTCATGCCGCACGCATGGAAGGCCGGTCCGCAGACCGTGCTGTTGCGCAAGCAGCTCGAAGCGATGAAGCCCGGTGGCACCGTGGTGCTGTCGATCCCGCTGGCACCGTTCCGCTGCCCGCCCGGACCGTACGAGCGCACCAGCATGATCGCCATGTACCTGAAGGAGCACAAACCCGGTTCGAAGATCATCGTGCTGGATGCCAATCCGGACATCGTCTCGAAGAAGGGCCTGTTCCTGAAAGGCTGGAAGAAGCACTACGAGGGCATCATCGACTACCGTCCCGCCAAGAAGGTCACGGAAGTGGACAACAAGAAGATGACCGTGCTGATCGAGGGCATCGAAGAGGTCAAGGGCGACGTGATCAACGTCATCCCGCCGCAGAAGGCAGGGCATATCGCCCATGTGGCCGGCCTGGTCGGTCCCGACGGCAAGTGGTGCCCGGTCAACCCGATGACGTTCGAATCCACCCTGAAGAAGGACATCCATGTCATCGGCGATTCGTCCATCGCCGGCGCCATGCCCAAGTCCGGCTACTCGGCCAACTCGGAAGCCAAGGTCTGCGCCACCAACATCGTGGCCAGGATGAACAGCCGCGAGCTCACCGAGATGTCGGGCGTCAACACCTGCTACAGCTTCCTGTCGGCCAAGGAAGCGGTCAGCGTGACCGGCGTGTATCAGGTGGACAAGGAGAAGCATGCCATCGTCGCGGTGAAGGGTTCGGTCGGCGTCTCGCCCGACCTGTCCGAGCTGGAAGCGGTGTATGCGCAAAGCTGGGTCAAGAACATCCTCACCGAGATGTCGACCTGATAGCGGTACAAGCAAGGCAGAACCCTGCCTGGCAATTTGCCAGGCAGGGTTTTTTAACTATGGGACATATCGTTCCTGCATAGCTGAACAATAAATACACGCGGGAACCGCGATTACCGGGAGAAACCATCCATGGAAGCATCAACACTGACCACCACCATCGTCTGGGCCGGATTCGGTCTGGGCGTCGTGTTCGGCTACATCGCTAACCGCACCAATTTCTGCACGATGGGCGCCATCTCCGACGTCGTGAACATGGAACACTGGGGGCGCATGCGCGCATGGCTGCTCGCCATCGCCGTGGCCATGATCGGCGTCAACCTGCTGGGATATAACGGCGCCGTCAGTTTCTCTGACACGCTTTATGCAAGCAAAAACTTCTACTGGCTGGGCTTCCTCGTGGGCGGGCTGTGCTTCGGCGTCGGCATGACGCTGGCCGGCGGCTGCGCCAACAAGAACCTGGTCCGTCTCGGCGGCGGCAACATCCGCTCGCTCGTCGTGCTGTTCTTCATGGGCTTCGCCGCCATCGTCACCATGAAAGGCGTGCTGGGCACTTTCCGCATCAGCGTGCTGCAATCTTCGCCGGTGACCGTGCATTTCGAAAACGGACAACTCATGCCCGCGCTGTTCGCGGGAGCCGAGGGTGCCCATTCCCTGCAACTCATCCTCACCGGGGTGCTGGCGCTGGCGATACTGGCCTTCGTCTACAAGGATGCGAAGTTCCGCAAGAGTCTGGACAACAACCTGGCCGGCATCGTCGTCGGCCTCATCGTGGTGGCGGGCTGGTATGTCACCGGCCACATGGGTTTCGCCGAGAATCCCGAAACGCTGGAGATGACCTATTTCGGCACCAACTCCAACCGGCCCGAATCGATGTCGTTCGTGGCGCCGACTGCCTATACCCTGGAATACCTGGCCTACTCGACCGATGTCTCGCGCGTGATCACCTTCGGCATTGCAACTGTGCTCGGCATCGCGCTGGGTTCGTTCGTGCATGCATGGTTCTCGAAGTCGTTCCGCCTTGAATCCTTCGCTTCCGTGCAGGATCTGGGCAATCACATCGTGGGCGCGATCCTGATGGGTTTCGGCGCGGTCTGTGCGGCGGGCTGCACCATCGGTCAGGGCATCACCGGTGTCTCCACACTTTCACTGGGTTCGCTGCTGGCCCTGCTGTCCATCATCGCGGGCTCCGCTATCACGATGAAGATCCAGTTGGCGATGATGGAATGATCGAGGTGGGAGGTCCGGTGCTTCGGATCGGATGTTAGTCCGACTGAGCGGCAAAATTATTGTCTGAAGGTTGGTTGTGAAAATGGCTGATGAACGGAATTCTTCAGCCATTTTTTAGGGGCTTAGAGGGCTTAGGGTCAGTAGAGGGCTTAGGGTCAGAGGGGCTTAGTAGAGGGCTTAGGGTCAGGTCTTGCCTTTTGCCTTAATCAAAACCCCTCCTCCTGTGATACCTTTCATCCATGTCCAGGCCACTGCGAATCGAATTTGCCGGAGCGCTCTACCACGTCACCTCGCGCGGTGACGGGCAGGAAGATATTTATCTGGATGACGCTGATCGGGCACTATTCCTTGAAGTACTCGAGGAAGTTGGCGAACGGTTCAACTGGACACCCCATGCCTACTGCCTGATGAGCAACCACTACCACCTGCTGCTGGAAACGCCCGACGGCAACCTCGCCAAAGGCATGCATTAGATTTTGGGGTCATTAGATTTTGGGGTCAGGTCTTGCCTTTTGCCTTGATCAAAACCCCTCTTCCTGTGATACCTTTCGTCCATGTCCAGGCCACTGCGAATCGAATTTGCCGGTGCTCTCTACCACGTCACCTCACGCGGTGACGGGCAGGAGGATATTTATCTGGATGACAATGATCGGGAGCTATTCCTTGAGGTACTCGAAAATGTCGGCGAACGGTTCAACTGGACACCTCATGCCTTCTGCCTGATGGGCAACCACTACCACCTGCTCCTGGAAACGCCCGACGGCAACCTCGCCAAGGGCATGCGCCACCTCAACGGCGTCTACACCCAGCGCTTCAACCGCAAACACAAACGCGTAGGGCACGTCTTTCAGGGGCGCTACAAAGCCATCATCGTACAAAAGCAAACCTACCTGCTTGAACTCGCCCGCTACATCGTCCTCAACCCCGTGCGTGCGCGCATGGTACGCAGCGCCAAAGACTGGCCGTGGAGCAGCTACCGAACCACCGCTGGCATGGCAGATACCCCGCCATGGCTAACCACCGACTGGATACTTTCATCCTTCTCAGACAAACGCGGCGAAGCCATCGAGCGCTACAAGACATTCGTCGCCGAAGGAAAAAACCAGCCCGCCCTGTGGGAACAACTCAAAAACCAAATCTACCTCGGCACCGACGCGTTCGTGGCAATAATGCAAGCCAGGAAACCGGTCAAGGAAGACCTGAGTGAAATCCCGCTGGGGCAAAGACGAACCATGGCAAAACCGTTGGAGCATTATGCCGAGTGCGGCGGCACAAGAGACGAAGCCATCGTCAATGCCTACGACAGCGGCGCATACGGACTGAAAGAAATCGGCGACCACTTCGGATTGCACTACTCCAGAGTAAGCCGAATAATCGCCAGCCAGCGCAAGGCCAAAGAAGGCTGATGCACAAAATGAAACTGCCGCCATCTCTTCTATTGCTTGCGATTTCGGGAGTCGTTTCGCCCGAGGTTATGGCAGCGCAACAGGTTGTGGAAATGGGGGGCAAAAGGCAAGACCATGACTTCATGGTGCATGACCTCATGGTGCACTCCAATCCGGATGCCCTATACGTCGGGACAAGGCGAGCTGGGGTTATGATCTAGTCAGCGCATCCGATGCATCCATGCGGGCTTTCCACCGGCTTGAATATAACTCGCAAATGTATATACTGCATGTAGGAACATTATAGGAGATCACCATGCGCACAGCAAAAGTATTCAAAAGCGGCAATTCGCAGGCGGTGAGGATTCCGGCGGAATTCCAGTTTGATACCGATGAAGTGGAGATTTTTCGCAGGGACGATGAATTGGTTCTGCGTAAAAAAGCCAAATCGCTGGAACAAGCGTTTCACCTGCTCGGTTCACTGCCCGCCGATTTCATGACGGATCGCCAGGACGATCTGCCACAAGAGCGTGTTGGGCTGTAGTCATGCCGCGCTACCTGCTTGACACCAACATCTGCATCTATATCAAGAACCATCGACCAGCCGAAGTGCTGGCGCGCTTTGCCAAATTGCCGCCCGGCAAAGTTGCCATGTCGGCTATCACGTATGGCGAACTGTGTTTCGGCGCGGAAAGAAGTTCAAAATCAAAAGAATCACACAGCATTCTTGAACAACTGATTACGCTGATCCCTGTGTTGCCGCTGGATGAGACAGCATCGGTGCACTACGGAAAAATTCGTCAGCATCTACAAGTGAGCGGCAAGCCCATCGGCAATAATGACCTGTGGATCGCCTCCCACGCCCTCGCCAATAAACTCATACTGGTCACCAACAACGTAGCAGAGTTTGAACGCGTGCCGGGATTGCGGGTTGAGAACTGGGTTGGCAGGTAGGGAGTGCGATGCTGAAAAGCCATTCGAGAAAACAATTCAAGCCCCTTTGATTCGAATAATCGCCAGCCAGCGCAAGCCCATAGAAGGCTAAAGCAAAACGAAACGTGCGAAAGGATTGAAGATGAAACTACCGCTGTTATTTTGTGTGTTTGCGATTGCGGGGTTCACTGCGTCGGCGGCCGTGGCGGGGCAGCAGAGCGGAGATGTGGGGAGGGAGCAAAAGGCAAGACCTGACCCCGTGCTCCTGATGGTGGTGGCGGATGCCGGTTCGACCGTTGCACCAACGGCAACATCGCAGCAGAAATATGATGCGGCGTTTAGTGTATGCCAGGCTGTTGTGCCTACTACACATAGAGATTTTGCGGTTGCAAATTACGTAGGGCCAGATACATCCGTGTCCTATTACTTCTTGTCGCGCGGCATATCGTTTGACGCAATGGGGCCTTCAATAGTTGTGGTGAGCGAACAACCTCAGCACGGGAAACTATTGTTGAATTCAGATGGATACTATGTCTACTATCCCAATGAAGGCTACCTTGGCCCCGACCAAATTACCTTCGTTGTCGAGCAGATGGGCAAGAAGTTCAAGGTAATCGAAACAGTATGGGTTGCGAATACTGCGCCCGAATATGGCGGATGCCCGGCAGACTACAAACTGCCGCCTGCCACCACAGGCAACGAAAAAGGCAGCGCGCTCGACGTGATCGAATTGCCGGTTGATGGCACACTCGACACGGATGCCTTGGCAAAACTCCATGCCTTTGTGAGCTTTGCTGCGGGTGCTGGCTTGGCAGGTGTAGGCGGTACGTTGAACGTCGCCGACCTGCAAGGCGCTGCAATAGGCCAAACCACGGGTACTTCCATCACCCTCGACGCCAATGCCGCAGGCAATGGCTGGTTCATCGACCCCACCCCCGGCCAGAACGAAGAATGGCTTCCCACCAGCAACCCCAACGAATGGGTAGCCAAGGCGGGCAGTACTGCGGCAGGCAAAATGGACATGCTCTCTGTATTGCTGCACGAATATGGCCATGCATTAGGTATCAACCACAGCGCAGACCCGAATGACTTTATGGGGACTACGTTGACGGCGGGGGTGAGAAGATTGCCTAGTGCGGAAGAGATGGCGTTGATGCAGAGTTTGGTGGCAGAAGCAAAGGCGACCCTCTCCCCCAGCCCCTCCCCCGCAAACGGGGGAGGGGAGTTCCCCACACTGCCGCTGGGCACCAGCTTCATCGGCTTCCTGGGCCTGCTGCGCAGCAGCCGGTATGGCGGCGTGAGCATTGCACCGGACGCCAGCACACTGGTTACCCAATACGACTGGGCAGCCAATGCCACCCTCACCAACGGCAGCCTCAACGCAGCCGATGGCTGGAGCACACAGGGCAGCGTGAACATCGGTAATGGCGCCGCAGTCATGAACGAAGTCTCCGGCAGCCAGACTCGTTTGAGCCAGGTCTTCCTGCTCAACCCGACCGACCGCTTCCTGAGTTTCACCTTGTCCGGCACCGCACTGGACAACCTTACCGGCGCACCGGACGATGCCTTCGAAGTCGCCTTGCTGGATGCCAACACCGGCGCCTCCCTGCTGAGCGGCACCGGGCAGACCCGCACCGACGCCTTCCTCAACCTGCAAGCCGACGGCACGCAGAACCTGGCCAACTGCGTCACCTGCATCAACAACGCCGACGGCAGCCGTACCTACCGCGTCGATCTGGCCGGTGTACCCGCAGGCGTTGCCGCCAACCTCAGCTTCGACCTGATTGGTTTCGGCCAGAACAACAGCCACATCACCGTCAGCGACGTACGCCTCTCCGGCTTGCCGCAGTTGCACGACGAAGCTGCCACCATGCTGGAAGACGGCACACTCGCCTTCAATCCGTTCGCCCAGGTGGACAATGCCGCCGTGCTGCAACTCGGTTCGCATGTAGTTGACCAGCCTGCCCACGGTGCAGTCACCGTCAATGCCGACGGCACATTCAGCTACACCCCAGCCGCTGACTACTTCGGCACCGACAGCTTCACCTACCGCCTGAGCGACGGCCCGCTGGAAAGCAACCTCGCCACCGTCAGCATCACCCTCACTGCGGTAAACGACGCCCCCGTAGTGGCAGATGTACAAGCCACCACGGCAGAAGATACCGCGCTGGTGATCGCACTGGGAGCCTATGCAACGGATGTGGACAGCACCACACTCACCACCCAGATCGTCACTGGCCCAGCCCACGGCGTGCTCACCCAGAACGCTGACGGCAGCTACACCTACACACCGGCAGCGAACTACAACGGTGTGGATAGCTTCACCTATCAGGCCAACGACGGCGCACTGGATTCCAACATTGCCACCGTCAGCCTGAACGTGACTGCCGTGAACGATGCGCCCACCTTGGGCGACCTCAACCTCGCCGCCGTGGAAGACACTGCACTGACCATCAACCCGCTGGCCCAGGCTACCGACATCGACGGAGATGCGCTCACTGCATCCATCGTGGCAACCTCCCAGCACGGCCAGTTGACTGTCAACGCCGATGGCAGCTTCACCTACTCGCCGGACCTCAACTTCAATGGGGTGGATAGCTTCACTTACAAGGTGAACGACGGTCACGCGGACTCCAACATCGCCACCGTCACGCTGGCAGTTGCAGCCGTGAACGACGCACCGGTAGCGGCGGACGCTGCGGTAACCACTGCCGAAGACACCGCCCTCGTGATCGACCTGCGCACCTATGCAACGGATGTGGACTCCACCACCTTCACCGCCAGCATCTTCACCGGCCCAACCCACGGCGTCCTCACCCAGAACGCCGACGGCAGCTACACGTACACGCCTACTGCCAACTACAACGGTGCCGACAGCTTCACCTACCTCGTCAATGACGGCAGCGCGGACTCCAACATCGCCACTGTCACGCTGGCGATCACCGCAGTGAATGACGCCCCAACCCTCGGCGACCTCAATCTCGCCGGAGTGGAAGACACCGCACTGGCCATGAACCTGCTGGCAGCAGCCAGCGACGTTGATGGTGATCTGCTCACAGCCAGCATCGTTGCGGGCCCGCTGCACGGCCAGGTCAGCATCAATGCCGATGGCAGCTTCACCTACACGCCGGAACTCAACTTCAACGGTGCGGACAGCTTCACCTACAAGGCGAACGATGGATCGCTGGATTCCAACATCGCCACCGTCCTGTTGACCATTGCTGCGGTGAATGATGCGCCGGTGGCGGCTGATGCGACGGTGACCACCTTGGAAGACACATCGCTGGTGGTCGACCTGCGCACCTATGCAACCGACGTTGATTCAACTGTGGTCACTGCCCAGATCGTCAACGGCCCGGCACACGGCACGCTGGTCGCAAACGCCGACGGCACCTTCACCTACACACCGGATGCGAACTACAACGGCGCGGACAGCTTCACTTACCTCGTCAACGACGGTGCGCTGGACTCCAACATCGCTACAGTCACGCTGGGCATCACCGCCGTGAACGATGCGCCGGTTGCCACCGACCTGCAGATATCCGGGTTTGAGGACACCCCGCTGAACCTGAACCTGCTGGTCGGCGCAACCGATGTGGATGGCGATGCGTTGTCACCCATCCTTATCGCCGCCCCCTTGCACGGCCGATTGATCACCAATGCCGACAACACCATCAGCTACGTGCCCGAACTGAACTACTTCGGTACCGACAGCTTCACCTACAAGGTGACCGACGGCTCCCTCGATTCCAACATCGTCACCGTCACCTTGGACATCGCTGCGGTCAACGATGCCCCGGTGGCGCTCTCGGCGATGGTCGCGGGTCTGGAAGACACGCCGTACATCTTCGCCTGGAACGACTTCAGGGTGAGCGATGTGGATGCCGCAGGTTTGGGTATCACCATCAATACCTTGCCCGCCAGCGGCATGCTGCAATGCTTCAACGGGCTGGAGTGGGTGGCGGTGGCCGCCGGGCAGCGCTTTGCACAAGGCGAGATCGATGCGGGCTGGCTGTGCTTCGGCCCGGATGTGAACGAGTCCGGTTTTGAGGGTTACGCCGCCGGTGGCCCTTCGACCGAGCTCAGGACAGGCTTTGGCAACATGAAGGCCAACTACGCCAGCTTCACCTACCAGGCGGACGATGGCCTGCTCAGCAGTGCCATCGCCAGCATGACGGTGAACATCCTGCCGGTGGCGGATGCGCCCTCCATTGCATTGAACGCTGCGGCGGGCGAGAGCGGGGCTTCCGCGATCCGCTTCGCGACCGGCTGGGAATCGGTGTCCAACCGCAACAACAAGTACACGCTGGTATCGGGCCATTCGCTCGAAGGCTGGCGTGTGGTGCGCGAGCATGAACTGGGCGACGGCTACCACCGCGACCGCGACCATGACGGCCATTACGACGAGCATGACCATTGCGACGACAACAAAGAGGCTTTCGTCATCTGGAGCAACGGCGACCGTATGAAGGACGCGAACGATGACAAGCGCATCGTTTATGGCGCCCAAGGCCCTCTCCCGCAAGAGGGCGAGGGGACGAGATGCCATCACCGCCCCACCGGCAACTGGCTGGAACTGGGCAATGCGATGGATCTGGAGCGCCAGGCCTATGGCATGGAGCGCACCGTCACCACCCGCGCCGGAATCGCCTACGACTTGCGTTATTGCATCGCAAGCATCGCAGGGCCGCTCAGGCTTCCTTGTTTTGGTTGAGTTGCAACAGCATCTGAGTCAGTTCCGCAGATGAATTGATGCCCAGCTTCGATTTCAGATTCTGGCAGTGAACCTGAACGGTCCGTTCGGAGATATACAGCCGCATGCCGATTGCCTTGTACGGCAAACCTTCCACAACGAGCCGCGCAACTTCCATTTCACGCAGGGTCAGCTTGTTCAGGCGTTCCGACAGCATCGACCTTGTCTCGTTTTCCTTGTGCCGCATGAGGTCGCGCCTGACCGCATGACTGACGGCGTCGAGCAGGGTCTGGTCCTTGAACGGTTTTTCGATGAAATCGCTGGCGCCGAACTTCATGGCCTGCACCGCAATGGTGACATCGGCATGTCCGGTGAGGAAGATCACCGGCAATTGTATGTTTCGCTCATTGAGGGTGCGCTGCAACTCAAGTCCGCTCATCAACGGCATGCGCACGTCCAGGATCAGGCAGCCGGGTTGGTTAAGCCCGGCCAGTGCCGCCAGGAACGCTTCCGCCGAGTCATAGGCGGCGACGCGCCAGCCGACCGATTCAAGCAGGAACACGATGGCCTTACGAAGCGATGCATCGTCATCGACGACGATTACGAGTGGGGATATGCATTCATTCGTCATTTCGGTATTCCGGCAGGCTGAGTTGGAAAACGAGTCCGGGTTGCGGGTCGCGTGGATGGACGCTCAGCTTGCCGCTATGCGCCTCGGCAATACTTTTGCATATGGCAAGTCCAAGGCCGAGCCCATCGGGTTTGTTGGTAAAGAACGGCTCGAAAAGATGTGCGAGCGTTTCGGGTGGAACCTGAGGGCCGCGGTCGGCGACGGCGATGGTCAAGTCATTGCCGGTCTGGTTCAGGACGATATCGATCATGCGATTTTCTGCGGGCAGGGTGATCATGGCATCGGCTGCATTCTTCATCAGGTTGGTCAGCACTTGTTGTATCTGTTGATGATCGGCCTTGAGCATTTTACCCGGCGGCAGGCGGGTGTCTAACGTGACTGGCGGCAAGGCTGGCAGCATCTTGGAGAAGTTGTCTATCGCTTCCTTGACGGTATCGGCGATCGGGCGCAGTTCGCTGGCTGCCATGCGCTTTCTGGCAAAGGTGCGCACCTGGCGTATGACTTTGTCGGCACGCTCGGTCTGGGCGACGATCTCATGGTTCACTTTGCTGACCATGTCTGTGTTGACCTGTCCAGAAGCACAGTTCCTTTCCAGTCCCTGTGCATAGGCGGCGATGGTCGCCAAAGGCTGGTTGAGTTCGTGTGCCAGCGTGCTTGCCATCTCGCCCAGGATGGAGAGCCGCGCCATATGTTCGGTCTTGATCTGAAGCTCATAGGCTTTTGCCCTGGATTCCCGCAATTCGATGGTGCGGCGTTTGACCAGGATCTGGACGCGGATGAAATAGACTGCAACCCCGACAAGAACGAGCAGCGCGGCCAACAGGTATGCGCGATAGTTTTTGATGATCCCGCGGAAGCTGCTGGTTCTCAGCTCGGCGTAAGGGCCGATCATCAGGTCGCGGTCGAGCTCCAGGATCGTTTGATAGTCGGCGGGAATGCTCCAGGACAAGCCCCTGACGGAGGGCGGCATGGAGAGCAGGGTCACCGCGACCTTCTTGGCCAGATCCAGATCCATGTCCCGCGCGGCAGCCAGCGGCCAGTCCGGATAGAGTTGTGTCGACGGGATGCATTTGAATCCGGGTTCGGGGCGCGGCGACACCACCTTGAAATCGGCCAGCCGCAGCTTGCCCTGTTTCGCCAGATGCTCATACAGGCAAGTGCGCACGATGGCCACATCTGCCTGGTTGCTGCTGAGGGCGTCAATGGCCAGACTCATGGGAAATCCCACATAGACCAGATCGGCATCCCCGGCTTCCAGATCGACCCCTGCGCCCAGCAATTCCCGTGCGGCAGCGAGATAGCCGCCGAACGCATCATTGGCAACAATCGCGACACGCTTGCCGCGCAGGTCGGAAAGATTGTTCACGTCCTTGCGTCCGGCCAATGTCAGCACGGTCGAGCCCAGCGCTTTTTGCGGCGATGCCGCTTCGGGCAGGATGATGGTGGCGATACGCTGGATGCCGAAATCCGAGGCGAGCGAAACGTATTGGGTGCTATTGGTGAGCACGAAGCCCAGCTCGCCTTTGCTGACCGCGTCGTGCAGATGGCTGCCGTCCATGGGCGAGAGTTCGAACTTGTAACCGGGGATGGCTTCTGCAAGCTTTGTTTGAATCTCCGCCCAGTTGAACAGCACGCCGTCCAGTTCGCGGTATGACAACACGCCGATCCGCACCGTGGTTTCGGCAGCGGGCGAGCAGATCGGGAGGATGATCATAAAAACCGCAAAGACGAAGCGGGTAAAGGCGGTGCGGAACATTGGCTAAAACCTCTTTATATCCAAGGGCGATGACGCGATTTGATTATACCTGCCTGTGTCGCGCACACTGTCACTACGCACAAGTGCGTAGTGCGTTACTTGATGGTGCCAATGTTTTTCTTGGCTTCGGGGCCTTATCTTGCCAGCATCGCTGTTGGAGGTTCGGGCAGCGTCCTGATCCCGGATCGGGACCGGGGTGGAGAATGATTTCTTTACAACAGTATTTATCCAGTGGAGGCAAAGCATGACGAACAGAACGGGAGTAGAGGCAATCGACATGGAGCGTCGCAAGGCGATCCAGACGGGGGGCGGTATCGGACTGATGGCGTTGTTGGCTGCAGTCGGCTTGCTGCAACCAGGCAAGGCATTCGCGGAGTGGAACAAGACAGCCTTCTCCTCCAAGAGCATGGAAGAAGCACTGGCCGCGCTGGGGGTGGCGACACCCGAGAACAGCGATGCGATCAAGCTCACCGTGCCTGAGATCGCCGAGAACGGCGCA
Source organism: Gammaproteobacteria bacterium (assembly GCA_018813765.1). Lineage (GTDB taxonomy): Bacteria > Pseudomonadota > Gammaproteobacteria > Burkholderiales > Gallionellaceae > Sideroxyarcus. The sequence continues at coordinate 506,425 of JAHJBC010000006.1, forward strand.
GTCGTGCCCGTCACCGTCGTTGGAGACCTGCCGAACATCGAGCAGATCTCGATCTTCGTGGACAAGAACCCCAACGTGCTGGCAGCCACCTTCACTTTCCCGCAGGGAACCGAAGGCATGGTTACCACCCGCGTCAAGATGGGCAAGACCGCCAACGTGGTCGCGCTGGTCAAGGCCGACGGCAAGTTCTATCGCGTCGCCAAAGAGGTCAAGGTGACTGCCGGCGGTTGCGGCGGTTAACGCGCTCCGGGCTCAATCCAATCAATCAAGGAAAAATATCATGGGCAAACCAATGAAGATCCGCGCCTCGGTCAAAGACGGCGTGACAGAAGTCAAAGTTCTCATGCAGCACGAGATGGAAACCGGCCTGCGCAAGGAAGCCGACGGCTCGCTGGTCCCGGCCTGGTTCATCACCGAGGTGAAGGCGCAACATCAGGGCCGCACCGTGCTGGAGGCGCAGTATGGCCAATCCATCTCCAAGAACCCTTACCTGATGTTCCGCTTCAAGGGCGGCGCCGCAGGCGAAAAGGTTACGGTCACCTGGGTGGATAACAAAGGCGACACGCGCACCGACGAGGTCGCGATCTCGGCATAGTGGGAGGCAATCTGAACTGGCTGCGCAGTTCGTGCAGCCGGACATAACTCAGGGAGGCATAGATGAATACCAGCAGATGGATAAAAATGTTTTTGGTATTGGCACTGGCGGCAAGCACTACAGCGCAGGCGGCCGATATCGCGGCATCAGACTCGGAAAAGATCGAGGCGTACCGCGAGATGATCAGCGACGGCAATCCGGCCGAGTTCGACGAGATGCGTGGCGAGGAACTGTGGACGACAGCGGCAGGACCCAAAAAGGCGTCGCTGGAAAAATGTAATCTGGGCAAGGGTCCCGGCGTGGTGAAAGGCGCTTACGCCGAACTGCCGCGTTATTTCAAGGACACCAAGATGGTGCAGGACCTTGAATCGCGTCTGCTGACCTGCATGACCAGGCTACAGGGCATTCCGGAGGATGAGATCACCGCCAAGCCTTTTGCCAGCGACAAGAAGGCTTCGGATATCTCCTCCCTTGCAAGCTATGTCGTGGGTCAATCCAAGGGCATGAAGATGGCGGTCTCAATGAAGCATCCCAAGGAAAAAGAGGCCTACGAGATCGGCAAGCGCATCTTCAATTATCGCGCCGGCCCGTACGACTTCGCCTGCTCAACCTGCCACGGAACCAGCGATTCGCGCATCCGCATGCAGGAACTGCCCAACTTCAATGTCAAGGAGGATGCGCAGGCGGCCTACACCAGTTGGCCGGCGTACCGCGTCTCGCAGGGCCTGACTCGCTCGTTCCAGTGGCGTCTGAACGACTGTTTCCGCCAGCAGCGCTTCCCCGAACCCAAGTTCGGCTCGGAAGTGACCGTAGCGTTGACCATGTTCCTTGCGGTCAGCGCGAATGGTGCTGAGTATGCAGGTCCAGGTCTGAAACGATAAGGGGGACGATCATGAACGCAAAACAATTGTTTGGAATGGCCGTGACTATATGCCTGGCCAGCGCGACCTTCACGGCCCAGGCCGGCAGTAAGGACACAAAGGAAGCGAAGAAGCTGGATGCCAAGACCGTCGCGATCATCAAGCGCGATTTCCGCGACAAGGGCATCGCCAAGGCGGACCGCGTGAACCAGGACGAGTTGCAGGCTGCCTGCAGCAAGTACCTCGATGTCCTGCCGGACAATTTGAAGGCCAAACTGGAGGCGGAGCAGGCCGGGCAGATGAAATGGCCCGCCGACGGCAAATACATGGGCGACTGGAAGGCGGGCGAGAAGCTGGCCCAGAGCGGCAAGGGCATGACCTGGAAGGACAAGCCGGAGGATCCGGCTGGCGGCAACTGCTACAACTGCCACCAACTGTCCGCCACGGAAATCGCCTACGGCACCATCGGCCCCAGCCTGCGTAACTACGGCAACAAGAAGGGGATGAAGGAAGAGGTGCAGCGTATCGTCTACGGGCATATCTACAATGCCAAGGCCTACAACGCCTGCGCCAACATGCCGCGCTTCGGCCACATGGGCATCCTCAGCGAAGCCCAGATGAAGGACTTGGTGGCGCTGCTGCTGGATCCGGAATCGCCGGTCAACGCCAAGTAACACGATGTCGGACGCCCCTCCCGTTGCGGAGGGGCGCATCCGCAGCCAAACATACGGATCGCAAGGATCCGGAAGACACTGAAAGCTCATTCGTTGATGCATCGTTCGCAAAATCGTTCGGTCATCGGCCGGATGCGAAGGGATATTCCATGGACATGAATCGCCGAGAATTCCTGCAACTGCTGGCCATCGCATCGGCCGTCGGTTTCATGCTGCACAACAACGAGAGCCTGGCGGCGAGCAATGCGGCGCGACTCTATGACCTGCCGCGTCACGGCAACGTCAGCCTGCTGCATATCACCGACAGTCACGCGCAACTGAACCCGATGTATTTCCGCGAACCCGAGATCAATCTCGGCATCGGCGGCATGAGCGGCCAGCCGCCGCATCTGGTCGGTAACGCCCTGCTCAAGCGTTTCGGCGTTAAGCCGGGTTCGCCTGAAGCGCACGCCTACACCAGTCTCAATTATCTGGATGCCGCACGCACCTACGGCAAGGTCGGCGGCTTCGCCCACCTCGCCACGCTGGTCAAACAAATCCGCGCTTCGCGCCCCGGATCGCTGCTACTGGACGGCGGCGACACCTGGCAGGGCAGCGGCCCCGCCATGTGGAGCAACGGCCAGGACATGATCGACGCCTGTCTCGAACTGGGCGTGGACGTGATGACCATGCACTGGGAATGCACCTACGGCGCAGAGCGCATCAAGGAAGTGGAGGAGGGCATCTTCAAGGGCAAGCTGGATGTGGTTGCGCAGAACGTAAAAACGGCCGATTTCGGCGATCCGGTATTCAAGCCCTACGTCATCCGCGAGATCAACAAGGTGCCGGTGGCGATCATCGGCCAGGCCTTCCCCTACAGCACCATCGCCAATCCGCGCTACTTCGTGCCGGACTGGTCGTACGGCATCCAGGAAGAGAACCTGCAGCCCGTCATCGACGAGGCGCGCAAGAAGGGTGCACAAGTGGTCGTGCTGCTGTCGCACAACGGCATGGACGTCGACCTCAAGCTCGCCTCGCGCGTGAGCGGGCTGGACGCCATCCTCGGCGGCCACACCCACGACGGCATCCCCGCCCCCATCCCGGTCAAGAATCGCGGCGGAACAACATTGGTGACCAACGCCGGTTCCAACGGCAAGTTTCTCGGCGTGCTCGATTTCGACGTGAAGGCGGGCAAGGTGGCGAGCTTCCGCTACAAACTGCTGCCGGTGTTCTCCAACCTGCTTGCGGCGGACGCGAATATGGCCGCCCTGATCCAGCGGCATCGCGCACCATATGAAAGCAAGCTCGGCGAGAAGCTGGCGACCACCGACGGTCTGCTGTATCGCCGCGGCAACTTCAACGGCAGCTTTGACCAGGTGATCCTCGACGCGCTGATGAAAGAGAAGGATGCGCCCATCGCCTTCTCGCCCGGCTTCCGCTGGGGCACCTCGCTGCTGCCGGGTTCCGACATCACCATGGAAGACGTGCTCAACCAGACCGCCATCACCTATCCGTACACCACGGTGACCGAGATGAGCGGCGCGCAGATCAAGACCATCCTCGAAGACGTGTGCGACAACCTGTTCAATCCCGATCCTTATTACCAGCAGGGCGGCGACATGGTGCGCGTGGGAGGGCTGGAATACACCTGCGAACCGAATGCTGCTATGGGCAAGCGCATCCAGGACATGCGACTGGACGGCAAGCCGCTGGACGCTGCCAGGACCTACAAGGTGGCGGGCTGGGCGCCGGTGTCGGAGGCCGCGCGCGATGCTGGCGGCGAACCGATCTGGGAACTGACCGCGCGTTACTTGCGCAACGAGAAGGTCGTCAAGGCGACTGCGCCGAATGTGCCGAAGTTGAAAGGCGTGGCGGGCAATCCCGGCATGATCTGATATTCATCACTCCCTTCTCCCGCAGGCGGGAGAAGGGCCGGGGATGAGGGGTTATGAACTGGAGCAGGAATGGCTTCATATCCACGCCCCTCACTCCAACCTCTCTCCCGCTTGCGGGAGAGAGGCTCTTATAGAAAGGAAATGACATGAAGCTGTTCTGCATGTTTACCGCCGTGTTGCTGGCTGCCATCGCGCAATGCGCAGTCGCCGCCGACAAGTCCAATGGCATCACCTACCAGGATGTGAAACTGCAGATCGCGCGCATCCAGGTGCAGGACAGCGTCAGTTTCGACGACGCGGTGGAATCGCTCAAGCTGCGCGCCAACCAGCACAACCTCAAATTTGTCGGCGTGAACGCGATCTACAAGGAGATCGAGTCGCTCACCGGCAAGCCGGCCAAACGCATGGAGATATTCAATTTCTGCGACGGCTTGACGGCGAACAAGATGCTGCAGGCCGATATCACGATGATCGCCTACATGCCGTGCCGCATCGCGATCCTGGAAGACGCACAGGGCAAGCGCTGGGTCATCTCGATGATGATGGACCTCGCCAAAGTGAAGAAACTGCCCGCCGATGCGCGCGCCAGCGCCGAGCGGGTGATGGCGGCGATGAAGGACATGATGGTGGCGGCGAGCAGCGGGGATCTGTGAGGCGGCTTGTTTCGGCAACAAGTCAGGTTGTTCAATACCGCGCCAAGTAATAGTCCACGAAATACACGAAAAGCACGAAAGTAAAGCCAATCATCCGGATTTATTTTCGTGTCTTTGCGAGCTTTCGCCTATCGGCGAAATGCCTGCCTACCCCGCTTCGTGCTTTTCGTGGACAATTTGTTTCAGATTGAGCGCGTAGGATGGGTGGAGCGTAGCGATACCCATCGTTTGAGAATGTCGATTCTCGTTGGGTATCGCTACGCTCCACCCAACCTACATCTTCATTCCCACTCCAGTTGCGGATACAGCAGCGCGACGTTGCGGCGGTTGATCGCGTCGAACAGCAGCCACTTGTCGCGTTCCGAACCGGCTGCGGTCGGGATGGTCTGTTCCATGCTCTGGCCCTGCTTGATGGCGTTGCGCACATCGGCCAGCAGGGTTTCGAGGTAGCGCTTCTCATCGTCGAGCGCGGCGCCCAGCGCTTTGCTGGTGGCGCCGTGTCCCGCAACGAAATGCTGTACTGGGGTGCCGCGCAATTGTTCGATCACTTCCAGCCAGTTTGGGATGTTGCCGTCGATGGAAGGCGTGCGTTCGACGAACAGCAGGTCGCCGGTCCACAGTGTATTGCTTGCCGTATCGAACACGCTGAGGTCGGCCGGGCTGTGCGCCACCGGATGCGCGGTCAGGCGCAGGGTGCGACCGCCCAGATCGATCTCGTGGGTGCTCGCGACCGCCAGCGTCGGCGGGATCAACTCGGAACCCGCCGCGTCTGCGCCGACCCACTCGGCCTGGTTGCGCAGATAGGCTTCGCGGCGTAGCGCCATCGCTTCGGCCAGCTTGCCGTGGCCGACGAACACCGGCTTGTCCTGTTTGAAGGCGGCATTGCCCAGCGAATGATCGGGATGGACATGCGTCGTGATGACGTAGAGGATGGGCAGTTTGGAGACTTTGCGTATCGCCTCGCGCAATTGCGCGCCGACCTTGGGCGAACCGCCGGTGTCGATCACGGCGATGCCATTTTTGCCGATCACGAAGCCGGTGTTGCAGATGTCGCCGCCATAATCGGCATTGAGATCCTTGTGTTCGCCGTGGTGAACGTAGACACCTGTTGCAATTTGCTCAATTTTTAGCGGATCGCTCAGGGCCAGGGTGGGGGAAATCATAAGCAGAAGGAGCAGTTTCTTCATAGTGCGATTCCTGACTAATAGTCAATAAAAACAAATCACTGATGCTTTATTGGGGGTGGTTGGCAAAGCGTGCAAATGTGAAGGGAGTGTAAAGGATTTGCCGCGCCGAAATACAGATAACACCTATGGGGTATCTGGTTCCCACTTATTGGTTATGGACGTAGGTGTCGAGTATATTCCTATAATGCCGCTCAGTTATAGCGCGGCAACGCACTTTTTGATCGTGGTACCAATTAACCTGTAGGAGAAGATGCAATGAATTTCGATAAAGAACTGAACGCTCGCGGCCTGTCCTGCCCTCTGCCCATCGTGAAGACCAAGAAGTCGCTGGTCGACATGACTTCCGGCCAGGTACTCAAGGTCATTTCGACCGACACCGGTTCCGTCAAGGACATGGCTGCCTTCGCCGAACAGACCGGCAACCCGCTGCTGTCCACCGTGGAAGAGAACGGCGAATTCATCTTCTACATGCAGAAGAAATAATCGTCGCAACTTCAATCAAACATCCAAGGGGGAAACATGGCTAAGAAAATGGCGATCATCGCCACCAAGGGCACACTCGACATGGCGTATCCGCCGTTCATCCTGGCATCCACTGCCGCTGCGCTGGGTTACGACGTGCAAGTGTTCTTCACTTTCTACGGTCTGCAACTGCTGCGCAAGGACCTGTCGAACGTGATGATCAGTCCGCTGGCCAATCCGGCGATGCCGATGCCCATCCCGATGCCGGTGATGGTGCAGATGCTGCCCGGCATGGAATCCATGGCCACCATGATGATGAAACAGAAGCTGAAGAAGCACGGCGTCGCCTCGCTGGAAGAGCTGCGCGACCTGTGCCTGGAAGCGGACGTGAAGTTCATCGCCTGCCAGATGACCGTCGACCTGTTCGAGTTCGACAAGAGCGAGTTCATCGACAATGTCGAATACGGCGGCGCGGCGACCTTCATGGGTTTCGCGGGAGATACCGACATCTGTCTGTTCGTATAAGAAGCAGTCGTTTCACCAACAGAGACGCCATCGTGGCGTCTCTCACAATCAGGGAGAGAAGCAATGAGAATCAGAAAGATCGCAGCTTCGTTATTCACACTGGGCATGGCTGCCACGCCGTTCGCCCACGCTACAAACGGTATGAACCTGTCCGGATACGGTCCGGAAGCACACGCCATGGGCGGCGCTTCCATGGCCTATGACAATGGTACTGCCGCAACCATGAACAACCCGGCCACCCTTGGCCTGATGAAAGAAGGCAGCCGCGTCGATGTGGCGTTGGGCCTGCTCGCACCGGACATCACCGCCAAGATGCCGACCATGCCGGATGCCAAGTCCAGCGCGACGGCCTTCTACATGCCAGCCATGGGATATGCCACCAAAGTTGGCAAATTGAGCTATGGCGTCGGGGTGTTCTCACAAGGCGGCATGGGTACCGAATATGACGCGAACTCGTTCATGTCTGCGGGTTCCGGTTTGAAGACAAGGTCTGAAGTCGGGGTCGGCCGTTTCATCGTTCCTTTGGCTTACCAGATGGATGACAAAGTTACCATAGGTGGCAGTATTGATTTCGTCTGGGCCGGCATGGACGTGCTGATGGCAATGGATGGCGCTTCGATGATGGACATGTTCCCGACGACCGTTAATCCGCTGGCGACCCAAGCCGCTGGTACGCTGGGCGGCTCGATGATCACTACTGCACTTCCCGCGATGATGCCATTGATGGACCCGGCCAATCCGATCAACTGGGGCTATTTCTCTTTCTCGGACGATAACAAATTTACCGGCAAGGCAAAGGGGAATGGCTACGCCGCCAAGATCGGCTTCACCTACAAGCTCAACTCTCAGATAACCTTGGGTGGTACCTACCATTCCAAAACTGCAATCGGCGATCTGAATGCTACGGATGCTTCGGTGACCTTCAACGCAAACGTCGATGCTGGCTATATTGCCACGGGTACACCGAATGGAACATATACGGCAGTACCGATCACGGTGCCCGGAAAAATCTCTGTAAAGAATTTCCAGTGGCCGGAAACATACGGTATGGGTGTTGCCTATCAGGCGACGGACAGCCTCATGGTGGTGGCTGACTATAAGCGCATCGGCTGGAAGGCCGTGATGAAGGATTTTAAAATCTCATTCACCGCTAACTCCGGATTGGCGGGCATGACTGCCGGCTTGAGCGACACCATTATGGACGCGACCCTGTTCCAGAATTGGAAAGATCAGAACGTGTTCCAGATTGGAGCTGCCTACAAAGTGGATTCTGCGTGGACCGTGCGAGCCGGCGTCAACATGGCCAACAATCCGGTACCGGACGCATACATGAATGCGTTGTTTCCTGCCGTAGCCAAGACCAATCTGTCTGGCGGTTTTGGTTATGTAGTGAATCAGCAGTCGAGCATCGATGCATCCTTCGCCTATGTGCCGAAAACTACTGTAACGAACAATTCTGGAGCAGCTCCAGTTACTGTGGACTTCGGCGGTTATAGCGCTCAGCTCCTGTACAGCTACAAGTACTAAGAAGCATCAATGGCGGCCCGTCGCTGACGCGACTCCGCCATGGAATTGAAAAGGCTGACGATGAATATCGTCAGCCTTTTTCTTTGCCTGTGAGATGACGCATCTGGACTTCGGGCTGCGTTGTGGTCGGGTATGTGCATCGCGCGACACCCAAGGGTGCAAGAACCTCTTCGAGGTGAATCGCGCTCCCACAGGGAGCGGCAACCATCACGGTTGTTACACGCTGTGGATACGATCGAGGAAGCGCGCGCGGTAGAGCAGGCGGGGGCAGGAAGTTTCGTCGGCGAAGGCGGCGCGGTCGTGCAGTACGTTGTTGCACAGCAGGCCCATGCCGGGTTCGAGGCGGGCCTGGTAGATGTACGGCGAGTCGGATGCCAGCAGTTGCTCCAGTGCGGCCACGGCCGCCAGCGTGGCTGCGTCCTGTTTCCAGACGATGCTGCGCGTGCGGGCGGTGTAGCGCATGTGCAGGTGTCCCTTGGCGTCGAGTGAGAACACCGGGCCGCTTTGGGCCGGGCGCACGCCGGCGGCCTCGTCCACGCGCTCCGGGATGGTCATCGCATCGGGTTGCATCAGGGCGTAGATGTGTTCTGGGTTCTCTTCGCGCAACAGCAGGTAGGCCATCTCATGGTCCATCAGGCGGTTCTCGCCGCCGCTGGCGGCAGCACGCACGCAGTGCAGCACCATGCCGCGTATCTGGCGATCCAGCGGGTTGTAGTAGCCGTCGGTATGCCATTTGATCGGTTTGTCGGTGTAGGGGATGTAATGCTTGCGTGTGCCACCTTCGAACACTTGTATCGAGGAGATACCATCCTCTCCAGCCAGCCAGTTGGCGTCCAGTTGAACCAGTCCAAACTGGGCGCCCACCAGGCGCAGGAGTTCCGTGTCGCCGCCGGTGAAATTGCCGGCGTAGATCGCCATGTTGCAGCGGCGGATGCGTTCGGACAGGGCGTCGTGCTCGTGCGGCAGCAACTTGCGCGGGTCGCGCACATCGACGACCAGTTCTTCGGCCGAGAGGGGGGCGGCCGATAGTTTCTGCTCGCGCCAGCGCCGGTAGCTTTCGAGATCGTTCAGGTCGAAAGGTCCGCCCATGGTTGCTCGCGTAACGAGTCGGTCGCTTCCGCTTGCGGGCGAGGATTGAGCTGAGGTGGCAAGAGTTGAAGTTTTCTGCATGCCGTTCAGTCCCCGCCCATGGCCGCGCGGCGGCGCGGCTTCTTCGGTTCGACCTCGTACAGGCCGCGCAGGGTCTTTTCGACCATCTGCACCGCTTCGGGCGCTTCGAAACTGATCATCGGGTCGATGACCCATTTGGCGTCTTCTTCGCTCAGCACGTTGCTGATGCAGAACGCGAGATAGCGGTAGAAACCGTATTCGGGGCCTTTCTCGTCATAGCCGAAATCGGCGTATTCACCGGCACGCTGGTTAATCAGGTCGATAAAACGCTGTTTGCATCCCTTGAGGTCATCTTCCAGCAGGCGGCTGCGGTTCTCGGCGTAGGTCTCGGCCACGCGGTTAGCCAGGTTGCCGGTAAAGGAGGCACGGTCTTCGGCCGACAGGTCGCGGTAGGCGATGCGGTCGGCGACCAGGATGAGGAACACCAGGAACTCGGCGAGGAAGTCAAGGTACTGCGGGCCGACCTCGATCTCGAAATCGGCCTTGCGCGTATTCTTCAGCGCGTTGTCGGCGATGCGCGAGACGGTGAAGGCCAGCGCATCCGATATCTCCTGCGGAGTATGGACGCGGCCTTCCTTGTGCCAGTTGCTTTTGATGCGCATCAGTGTCCGGTCTAACCCTTGCGGATGTAGAACTCGTGTACTCCGGCGCCCGCTTCGACGGTGTTCAGCAGGGTCATGCCGGTAGCGGAAGCCCAGCCGCCGATGTCGGATTGCACGCCGGGGCAGTCGCTGACCAGCCTCAGCACTTCGCCGGTCTGCATGCCGTTCAGCAGTTTCTTCGCTTCGACAATGGGGCCGGGGCAGACGGCGCCGCGGATGTCCAGTGTGACGTGGGCATGCGGTAATTGAACGCCGCTCTGGCCCTTCTGGATATGGTAGCCGGTGCCGCCATCAGGCATCTTTTCGGTCTTCAGGATCTGGTTGCCGGTCAGTTTGGCCCAGGCGAACAGGTCGTCAGGCGTGCCGGGGCAATCTGAAACCAGCAGCAATATCTGGCCGGGGGAAAGCTCGTCCACCATGCGTTTGGCGCCGATGAGGGGCCTTGGGCATGACAGCCCTTTCATGTCGAGTACTACGTTGACCATGTCCATCTGTGTCTCCAATCAGTATTTGGAAAACCTTCTGTCCACGAAACACACGAAAGGCACGAAACGATCAAACCTGCAGCAGGCGCAGAATCGGCAGTTCGTGTTTTTCGTGCTTTTCGTGGACCGTCGGTTTGGTTTTAATACCCGCCCTTGCCCAAAGGCTGAGGCAGTCCGGCGATCTTGGCGGCCTGCTTGGCTGGGCCGACCGGGAACAGGTCGTACAGCGCCTTGCTGTCCGCTTCCGGCCAGAATTCGTTGACGCCCTTGAGCATGTTGCGGAAATTCGGGGTGTGGCCGTTTTCCTTGTATTCTTCGCGCATGTAGTTGATGACTTCCCAGTGCTTCGGGGTCAGCTCGATGCCTTCAGCGGCGGCGATCACGTTCACCACCTCTTCGCTATAGTCGGGCTCCAGCAGATATCCTTCATCATTGGTTTCCAACTCGTTTCCTGCAACTGTGTATCCCATCGTCTTTTCCTTTCAAAAAAACCTATTCAAGATCGGTAATCACCTTGTAAGGCACAAAGATGCCACAACCAAATTGTCTTCCCGTTCCCATGCCCGCGCATTGCAGGCGGATGGAATCATCCGGTTTGAGGTCATGCACCACCAGACTGAAGCCGCTGATCGATTGCATGTCATCGCTCAAGGTGCGGCGTATGCCGCAGATCGTGTTGGCGCTGATCTCCAGTGCGGAAAAATGCGCCAGCACCGATTCCATGAACTCCGCTTCATCCTCCCCGCCTGCAGCCAATTGGGCATGCAGTGTGGGGTAGGGCTGCAGTTCCCTTAACTTCATGTCCCCGACGGAGAGGGGGTTTTTCAATATCTCCAACTGCGTCCCTGCCAGCCTTGCAGCCTCATCCGTCAGGGAGACCGGCAAGCGCAAGATCAGCTTCGCGCGCTTGTTTAGCAGGATCAGGTCTTTGTTTTCAGAACCTTTCAAAGGCAAAACGCCGACATTTTCCTTGTCCGCCAACTGCGGCACCAGTCTGACCAGTTCTGCCCACAGGGCGAAGGGATAGCCGACTGGCAGCTTCTCCCCGCGCAGGTCGAACACCAGATCGATCATTTCGACCGCAGGCCTGTTCACTCCTGCTCCTGCGCTATTACCCAGCGCTGCATTACGGCAGCCCATTCGCCGGCCGTGGCCGGATCGATGTCGAAAATGGTGAAACGCTTGCCTTCGCGGATGCGGACGCGCAACATGCTCATCCCGTCTTCGGCGTGGTCGATCTGTTGCAACTCGATCTGCTGCCCGCCCAGCGGGACGTTTATCTTGCCCAATTCGGTAATTTTCGCCATGCTCTCTCCCGTTTTCTATGGATCGGACAGCGAACCGACTAACCCGATGAATGCGCGCAAGTCTAGCGCCAATGACGCCCGTTTTGGAATACTACCGGGGAAGGGAAATGCACCCCCCTTAGGGGTTACTTTGGATAGCCGCTACGGGTGATGGTTAGCCTTGGTGCAGAGCCGTAACATGCGGGACCATCAAGAAACCGGGTCGGTGAAGCTTGCCAGAACCTGAACGATAACCGAATTCCAGCCCTGTCGGGCGACTGGCGTAACGCGACGAAAGGAAACACTATGGCGAAGAAGATGCATGACACACCGAATCTGGACGAGCTCGAAAAGGGCGAATGGCCGAGTTTTGTGACTGGCCTGAAGCGTCTGGCCAAGGACAAGGACATCGCGGTCGACCTGCTCGGCCAACTTGAGGCTTCTTACAAGACCCGCAAGGGCTACTGGAAGGGCGGCACAGTCGGCGTGTTTGGTTATGGCGGCGGCGTGATCCCGCGCTTCACCGAACTGAAGAACCCCGACGGCACTCCCCAGTTCAAGGACGCGGCCGAATTCCACACCCTGCGCATCATGCCCCCGGCCGGCATGCACTACGATACCGACACTCTGCGCAAGTTCTGCGACATCTGGGACAAATACGGTTCCGGCCTGATTGCGATGCACGGCCAGTCCGGCGACATCATGTTCCAGGGTTGCACCACCGAGAACGTGCAAAAGGCCTTCGACGAATTCAACGAGATGGGTTTCGACCTCGGCGGCGCGGGCCCCGCACTGCGTACCTCGATGTCCTGCGTCGGCGCGGCGCGTTGCGAGCAGTCCTGCTACGACGAAGCCCAGGCGATGCGCGCGGTCATCAACTCCTTCCTCGACGACCTGCACCGTCCTTCGCTGCCTTACAAGGTCAAGTTCAAGTTCTCCGGTTGCCCGAACGACTGCATGAACGCGATCCAGCGTTCCGACATCGCGATCATCGGTACCTGGCGCGACAACATCCGCACCGACGAAGCGTTGGCCAAGAAGTGGTTTACCAAGCACGGCATGGACGAACTGGTTAACGACGTGGTTGCGCGTTGCCCGACCAAGACATTCCAGCTCAAGGAAATCGGCAAGATCAAGTCCGGCGAGCACATCTCCAGCGTCAAGGTGAGCGACACCCATGCCGTCGAGATCGACAACCAGGACTGCGTACGCTGCATGCACTGCATCAACGTGATGACCGGCGCACTGGCTCCCGGCAAGGATAGCGGCGCAACCATCCTGGTCGGCGGCAAGAGCCACCTCAAGATCGGCGGCCTGATGGGCACCGTGGTGATCCCGTTCATGAAGCTGGATAGCGAAGAGGATGTCGAGAAGCTGGTCGACTTCGGTCAGCGCCACATCGATTTCTTTGCCGAAAACGCGCTGGAGCACGAGCGTTCCGGCGAGATGATCGAGCGTATCGGCATGGCCAACTACCTTGAGGCGATGGAGCTTGACGTCGATCCTGCGATGATCAGCTCGCCACGCATGAACCCCTACGTCCGTACCGACGGTTGGGACGACGAAGTCGCCAAGATCAAAGCCAAGAAGCAAGCAGCTTAAGGAGATAAGAAGATGAATGCACCCGTACAGATGCGCAAGCCGAAAGAGTCTGGCGTACCGGACAACAAGAAATACCTGCACCCGGTTCTGGCCAAGAACTACGGTAACTGGAAATATCACGACCGTCCCCGTCCCGGCGTGCTGCACCATGTGGCCCACAGCGGCGACGAGGTGTGGTCGGTGCGTGCCGGTACGCAGCGCCAGATGGACGTTTACACCATTCGCACGCTGTGCGATATCGCCGACAAGTTCGCCGAAGGTCGCGTGCGCTTCACCATCCGTTCCAACATCGAGTTCATCCTGTCGGACGAGAAGAAGGTCGCTCCGCTGATCGCCGAGTTGAACAAGCACGGCTTCCCCGTGGGCGGCACCGGCAACTCGATCACCATGATCGCGCACACCCAGGGCTGGCTGCACTGCGACATCCCCGGCACCGACGCTTCCGGCGTGGTGAAGGCGCTGATGGACGAACTGGTCGACGAGTTCAAGCGCGAAGAGATGCCCAACCGCGTGCACCTGTCCACCTCCTGCTGCGAAATCAACTGCGGCGGCCAGGCCGACCTCGCCATCATCGTGCAGCACACCAAGCCGCCGGTCATCAACCATGACCTGGTCGCCAACGTGTGCGAACGTCCGGCCGTGGTTGCGCGTTGCCCGGTCGCGGCGATCCGTCCCGCCATGGTCAACGGCAAGCCTTCGCTGGAGATCGACGAGACCAAGTGTATGTGCTGCGGCGCCTGCTACCCTCCGTGCCCGCCGATGCAGATCAACGATCCGGAGAACTCCAAGCTGGCCATCTGGGTCGGCGGCAAGAACTCCAACGCCCGCGGCAAGCCCACCTTCATGAAGATGGTCGCTTCCGGCCTGCCCAACAACGCGCCGCGCTGGCCCGAAGTCGGCGCCGTGGTGAAGAACATCCTCACCGTGTACAAGGCAGATGCGCGTCCGTGGGAGCGTATTGCCGACTGGATCGACCGTATCGGCTGGCCGCGTTTCTTCGAGAAGACCGGACTGCCGTTCACCAAATACCTGATCGACGACTGGCGTGGTTCGCGTACCAACCTGAACGCTTCGACACACATCCGTTTCTGAGCGAGGGCATGGTATGAAATTCGGTATCGTCGTCAACGAGGGGCCATATCAGCATCAGGCCAGCGACTCGGCCTATCTGTTCGCCAAGGCCGCCATCGAGAAGGGGCACGAAGTATGGCGCGTGTTCTTCTATCACGATGGCGTCAACAACGCGTCCAAGCTCACCGAGCCGCCGCAGGATGACCGCCACATCGTGAATCGCTGGACCAAGCTGGCGGAAGAGCACAAGGTTGACCTGGTGGTGTGCGTCGCAGCGGCGCTGCGTCGCGGCATCAAGGAAGACAACCTGGCGCAGGGTTTCCGCATCTCCGGTCTGGGGCAACTGGTGGAAGCCGGCATCAAGTGTGACCGTCTGGTCACCTTCGGCGATTAATGGAGAGACGGAATGAGTGACGCTAAAAAATTCATGTTCGTCAACCGCAAGGCGCCTTACGGCACGATCTACGCGCTGGAGTCGCTGGAAGTGGTGTTGATCACCGCCGCCTTCGACCAGGACGTGTCGCTTGCCTTCCTGGATGACGGCGTATATCAGTTGAAGAAGGGTCAGCAGACCAAGGGCATCGAGACCAAGAACTTCTCGCCCGCCTACCGTGCGCTGGAAGACTACGACATCGAGAAGCTGTATGTCGAAAAGGAAGCCATGGATGCGCGCGGGCTGTCCGAAGACGATTTCATCGTGCCTGTCACCGTGCTCAGCCGTGCCGAAATGGGCAAGCTGATGGACGAGCAGGACGTGGTCCTGAGTTTCTAAGGGGGAAGCATGTTACATATCATCAATCAATCGCCCCTCAACACCACCACGCTGGACACCTGCCTGAGTACGGCGACCGGCGGAGACATCCTGCTGATCGAAGACGCGGTCTACGCGGCGACCAAGGGCAACGCTGCCGAAGCGAAGCTCAAGTCTGCCATGGGCAAGTTCAAGGTGCATGTGCTGACGCCAGACCTGGAAGCGCGCGGTCTTGGCGACCGCATGATGGACGGCGTCTCGGCAGTGGACTACGGCGGTTTCGTCGAGCTGGTGTCGAATAACAAGAATTGCCAATCCTGGCTGTAATCAGAATCATTAATTGCTACGCACAGAAGGAGAATCGAAATGCCGAACATCGAAGTCGCTGGTAAGAGCTACGAAACAGACGAAGAGGGTTACCTGGTCAATCTGTCCGACTGGAACACCGACGTCGCCAACTACATGGCACAGACCGAGAACATCACCATGACCGACCAGCATTGGGAAGTCGTCAACTTCCTGCGCGAATACTTCGAAGAGTATCAAATTGCTCCGGCAGTGCGCGTGCTGACCAAGGCTATCGGCAAGAAGCTGGGCGCCGAAAAGGGCAACAGCGAATATCTGTACGGTCTGTTCCCGTACGGCCCCGGCAAGCAGGCGTGCAAGATCGCCGGTCTGCCCAAGCCCACCGGCTGTATCTAAAAGACAGTGCTGAGTGCTGAGTTCTGAGTGCCGGGTAGCCGGCGCTCTCCGACTCAGCACCCTGAACTTGGCACCCAGAACTCAGTACTCAAAACGAATATATGAGCACACTCTTCGCGATCCTGTTTTACTTTGCGACACTCGCGTTCGTCGTGGGTTTGTTCTATCGCATCAGCGTCTACGCCCGCACGCCGTCTCCGCTGAAGATACCCACCACTCCCGCGCCGACCACCACGGGTGGCGTGGTGTTGCGCATGACGCGCGAGGTGGTGTTCTTCGAGAGTCTGTTCAAATCCAACCTGTGGATATGGGGCCTGGGCATGCTGTTCCATGCCAGTCTGGCGCTGGTCGTGCTGCGCCATCTGCGCTATTTCACCGATCCCGTGTGGGGTTGGGTCGTTTTCGCCCAGCCGTTCGGCATGTATGCCGGCATCACCATGCTGCTGGGTCTGCTCGGATTGTGGGCACGCCGCCTGCTGGTCGAGCGCATCCGCTACATCTCCACGCCGTCCGATCATCTGATGCTGGTATTGCTGATCGGCATCGCCGTTTCCGGACTGATGATGACTTTCGTCGCGCACACCGATGTGATCGCGGTGAAGGGATATTTCCTCGGTCTGATGCATTTCAATGTGCAGATGCTCCCGTCCGACCTGTTGCTGGGCGTGCATCTGTCACTGGTTGTAGCACTCCTGGTTGTGTTCCCCTTCAGCAAATTGCTGCACGCACCAGGAGTCTTTTTCTCACCGACACGCAACCAGAAGGACGATCCGCGCGAGCATCGCCATCTGAGTGCGTGGGCTGCCAAATTCGAATCGGAGAAGAACTGATATGGCAGATATCGTAGCGCCAGCCTACCGTACCATCCCCATCATCCCCGCGCTGATACCCGGCGCGATGGAAGGGAAGGGCCCGTTCGTCGCCAACGAAAAGATCAATGAGGCGCTCGGCTTCCCCGGTCAACTGGTGGAAGACTGGCACGACAAGGCCATCGCCAAGATGGGCGAGTTGTTGTCCAAATACCGTTCGTTCAGGGTGTTCATGGATGCCTGTGTGCATTGCGGCGCCTGCACCGACAAGTGCCACTACTTCATCGGCACGCAGGACCCGAAGAACATGCCGGTGGCACGTCAGGACCTGATGCGCAGCGTGTACCGCCGTTACTTCACCCTGCCGGGCAAACTGTTCCCCAAACTCGTCGGCGCACGCGATCTGACGCGCGAAGTGCTGGACGAGTGGTTCAACTATTACCACCAGTGTTCCGAGTGCCGTCGTTGTTCGCTGTTCTGCCCCTACGGCATCGATACCGCCGAGATCACCATGGCGGCGCGCGAGATCCTCGACTCCATCGGCTACGGCCAGAAGTATTCCAACGAGATCATCGGCAAGGTGCACAAGATCGGCAACAACCTCGGCCTGCCCGGCCCGGCGCTGGTCGACACGCTGGAAGGTCTGGAAGAGGATGTCAAGGACGCCACCGGGCTCGACGTGCGCTTCCCCATGGACGTGAAGGGCGCCGAAGTGCTGCTGATCACGCCGTCCGCAGACTTTTTCGCCGAGCCGCATATCGAGAGCCTGATCGGCTATGCCAAGGTGTTCCATGCCACCGGCACCAGCTGGACGCTGTCCTCGATGGCTTCCGAGGCGGGCAACTTCGGCATGTTCATCGGCAACTACGAACAACTGCGCAAGATCGCGCTGCGTATCCGCGAGGCGGCGCTGGAACTCGGCGTCAAGCGCATCGTGGTCGGCGAGTGCGGCCATGCCTGGCGCGTGGCCTACAGCTTCTGGAACACGCTTTCCGGCGTCGGCAGCGGCGCGGACGAAGTGGACAAGTTCGCCCAGATGCTGCAGAAGCAGCTCGACCACCGCTATCGCCAGCCCACGCATATCTGCGAGTTCACCTGGGACAAGATCCAGCAGGGCGCGCTGAAGTTCGACAAGTCGGCCAACGACAAGCACATCATCACCTTCCACGATTCGTGCAACGTGGCGCGCGGTTCGCGCATGGGCGACCTGCCCGGCGGCCAGTTCGAGATCCCGCGCAACATCATCAAGGCGGTCGCCAACAATTTCGTCGAGATGGCCCCCGGCACCACGCACGCGCAGACTTTCTGTTGCGGCGGCGGCGGCGGCGTGCTGACCGACGACCTGCTGGAACTGCGCGTCAAGGGCGCGCTGCCGCGCATGGAAGTGTTGCAGCAGTCCGTGGACGAGTACGGCGTCAATTTCATGGCAACCATCTGTGCCATCTGCAAGGCGCAATTCACCAAGGTTTTGCCCATCTACGGTTTCGACCGCAAGATGGTGGGCGGAGTACATCAACTGGTCAGCAACGCGATCCAGCTGGGTCCGAAATAACGAGGAGAAGCAAACATGTCAGCAGCAAGCGAAACCCCGCAAAAGCTCACGTTCCGTCGATACAAGGACGGCAACAATCAGGTCAAGCGCCTGAACGACAAGATCTTCCAGGCCGGCTGGTCGTACAAGTGCCCGACCTATGTCCAGTCCACGCCGCCCTGCCAGGGCAGCTGCCCGGCGGGTGAGGACATCCGCAGCTATCTCGGCATCGTGCGCGGCACCGAGAAGGTGCCAGTCGGCGCGGACGGCAAGACGCCGATCATGCCGTGGCAGGAATATGCCTGGCGTCGTCTGACCGAAGCCAACCCGTTCCCCGCCGTGATGGGCCGCGTGTGCCCGGCACCGTGCGAGAGCGGCTGCAACCGCAACGAAGTGGAAGACCATGTCGGCATCAACTCGGTCGAACACTTCCTCGGCGAGTATGCGATCGCCAACAAGCTCAAGTTCGTCAAGCCCGACGTCAAGTCCAGCGGCAAGAAGGTCGCCATCCTCGGCGGCGGTCCCGCCGGCCTGTCCTGCGCTTACCAACTGGTGAAGATGGGCCACGACGTCACCGTGTTCGACGAGCATGAACAGCTCGGCGGCATGATGCGCTACGGCATCCCCGGTTTCCGTACCCCGCGCGAAGTGCTCGACGCGGAGATCCAGCGCATCCTCGATCTCGGCGTGAAGACCCGCCTGAAGACGCGTGTCGGCAGCGACATCACCATGGATCAGATCAACAAGGAATTCAACGCCGTGTTCCTCGGCATGGGCGCACAAGCCGGTCGTGCGCTGCCCATCGCCGACAGCGCAGCCCCCAATGTGGTGACCGCGACCGCCTTCCTGCAAGCCTTCAACGAAGGCCGTCTGCAGCATGTCGGCAAGCGTGTCGTGGTCGTGGGCGGTGGCGACACCTCCATCGACGTGGCGACCGTCGCCCGCCGTCTGGGCCACATCAAGTCCGCCAAGCCGACCGATGCCGAAGCAGCCATCGCCGGACGCATGGCGCACGACGTTGCCGAGATCTCCGCCAAGGAAGGCGCCGAAGTTGCGCTGACCTCCGTGTTCCCCATCGACCAGATGCAGGCCAACAAGCACGAGATCGAGCAGGCTCAGGCCGAAGGTATCTACATCCTCGGCGGTCTGGCTCCGGTCGCCGTGGTCAAGGACGCCAACGGCCGCGCCACCGCGCTGCGCGTCGCCAAGTGCGAAGCCAAGTTCGTCGGCGGCCGTCTCGAGATCAAGAACATCGAAGGCAGCGAGTACGATATCGAAGCCGACCTGATCGTTTCCGCGATTGGCCAGGCTGTCGACTTCGCCGGGCTGGAAGCTTTCAACAACGGCAAGGGTGCTGTCTCTACCGACCGCAACTATGTGGTGAACGGTCAGAAGGGCGTGTTCGCCGGTGGCGACGTGATCCGTCCGCACCTGCTGACCACTGCGGTCGGCCACGGCTCCATCGCTGCCGACGGCATCCACAATTTCATGATGGGCAAGGATCTGGAGAAGCGTCCCAAGATCGACGTGCACCAGTTCGACCTGATGCGCAAGCTGGCCGAGAAGGGGCTGGAGCCGAAGCTGGCGGAAGAGCCGATGCGCGGCACCTGCTTCACCAACCAGGCGGTGCACAACTTCGACAACCGTTCCGACCGCTACATCATTCCGCACGACAAGCTGTTCCTCGGTCACTTCGGTTACACGCCGCGCAACATCCGCAGCGTGGTCACGCTGGACAAGCAGAGCGCGCTGGGCAACTTCCAGGATCGCCTCGGCGTGCTGGACGAGAAGGAAGCCGTGGCCGAAGCCAAGCGCTGCATGAGCTGCGGCATGTGCTTCGAGTGCGACAACTGCGTGGTGTATTGCCCGCAGACCGCCGTCTCGCGCGTGAAGAAGACCGAAGCGACGCTGGGCCGCTACGTCACGACCAACTACGACAAGTGCATCGGCTGCCACATCTGCGCCGACGTGTGTCCGACCGGTTATATCCAGATGGGTCTGGGTGAGTGATGAGACTGCTCGCGACTTTGCTGCTGTGCCTGTGCATCCCGCTGGCCTGGGCTGCCGAGGCGAACGCGCCCAAGCTGGACACCGGCAAGGGCGGGGAATGCGTGAAGGATACGCAGTGGATGCGCAAGAACCACATGCACATGCTCAAGCACCAGCGCAACGAGACGGTGCGCAAGGGTGTGCGCGTGGAGGCCGAAGCATTGAAGGCCTGCGTTGAATGCCATGCCAGCACGCAGGACGACAGCGTGACGGCGCGCGCAGACAGTTTCTGCGTCGGCTGCCACCGCTATGCCGCAGTCAAGATCGATTGCTTCGAATGTCACGCCAGCAAACGCAAGGAAGCGCTCGCCAATAAGGACGTCAAATGAGCGATATCAATACCCAACGCAGGCAGTTCCTGAAGACCTCGGCCGGCGCTGCGGCCATCGCCATCGCGCCGGGCATGATGTTGTACCAGACCGCACACGGCGATACCGCGGCGGCCAGTTCCTCGGTACGCTGGGGCATGCTGATCGACACCGCCCAGTGCAAGGAAGGCTGCAACGACTGCGTGAACGCCTGCAACAAGGAAAACGGCCTGTCCGGCAAGACCGGCGTCACCGACTCGCAATGGATACGCAAGATCGAGATCAAGGCCGTTGGCAGCGGACATGCCGTGTCGCTGCCGATGATGTGCCAGCACTGCGAGCATCCGCCCTGCGTGGACGTGTGCCCGACGCAGGCCTCGTTCAAACGTGCCGACGGTATCGTGCTGGTGGACCGCCACCTGTGCATCGGCTGCCGCTATTGCATGATGGCCTGTCCGTACAAGGCGCGTTCCTTCGTGCATGAGACGCTGGAAGACCAGAATCCCGACGTGCCGCGCGGCAAGGGCACGGTGGAAGCCTGCTCCCTGTGCGTGCACCGCATCGACAAGGGCCAGATCCCGGCCTGCGCCGAAGCGTGCCAGAACAAGGCCATCCTGTTCGGCGACCTCAACGATGCCAACAGCGAGATATACAAGAAGGTGCGCAGCGTCGCTTCCGTACAGATACGTGCCGACCTGCGATTGAATCCCGGCGTCCGTTACCAGGGGCTTTAAACCATGGCTGATCTTTCCGCACTGCGTTCCATGAATCGTCTGTATTACGTGTTGCTCGCCCTCGGCGGCCTGGTCGTGCTGGGCGGCGCCTATGCCGTGCACATGATGGAGCATCACGGTCACATCATCTCCGGCATGAACAACCAGATCGTCTGGGGCATGCCGCACGTGTTCGCCATCTTCCTGATCGTCGCCGCCTCCGGCGTGCTCAACGTCGCCTCCATCGGCTCGGTGTTCGGCAAGGCCATCTACAAGGCGCGCGCACCGCTGGCCAGCCTGCTGTCCATCGCCATGCTGTCGGGCGGACTCGCCGTGCTGATGCTGGACCTGGGCAGGCCCGACCGCATCATCGTCGCCGCCACCAACTACAACCTCACCTCGGTGTTCGCCTGGAACGTGGTGCTGTATTCCGGCATGTTCTCGCTGGTCATCGTCTATCTGTGGACCATGATGGAACGCCGCATGAATCCGTTCAACAAGGCCGCCGGTCTGGCTGTGTTCGTGTGGCGCTTCGTGCTGACCACCGGTACCGGCCTGATCTTCGCCTTCCTCACCGCGCGTCAGGCCTATGGTTCCGCGTTGCTGCCGCCGATGTTCATCGTGCTGTCGTTCGCCTGGGGACTGGCAGTGTTCCATGTGGTGCAGGCCGCGATCTACGCCTGGAACGAGAAGGCTCTCGATCCTGCCATCCTGCAGCGCAAGAAGAACCTGCTCGGCGTGTTCGTGGTCGGTTCCCTGTACATGGTCGCCACCTACCACTTCACCAATATGTATTTCGCCCACCAGCAGAGCTTCGAGCTGTTCATCCTGCGCGACGGCGGCATCTATCCCAACCTGTTCTGGTGGGGCTATGTCGTGCTCGGCAACCTCGTGCCGCTGCTGCTGATCTACATGCCCGGACTGGGCAAGAGCAAGTGCGTGATGGCAGCGGCGCTGCTGGTGGTGCTGGGCGCCTTCGCCCTGCTGTACGTGTTCATCATCGGCGGACAGGCTTTCCCGCTCGACATCTTCCCCGGCTATGAAGTGAGCAGCAGTTTTGCCGACGGCCAGATCGCCGGCTACAAGCCTTCCATCTACGAGTTCCTGCTCGGCTTCGGCGGCCTCGCCATCGCATTCCTGATCACCACGGTCAGCGTGCGCGTGCTGAACTTCATGCCGCAGGACAAGCCGTACATCTCGGATTAAAGCGGCGCAGGGCGGGGTCGGAACAACGATCCCGCTCCGCCGATATCCATCAGGCTGATCGAGGTCACAGATGAATCGTTTTTTAATCTCGGCAGCGCATAAATCCTCCGGCAAGACCATGGTCAGCATCGGCCTGTGCGCGGCGCTCGCCGCGCGCGGTCATGTGGTGCAGCCGTTCAAGAAAGGCCCCGACTACATCGACCCGATGTGGCTCGGCCAGGCCGCCGGGAATCCCTGCTTCAATCTCGACCTCTACCTGATGGAGAACGACGATGTCGTCTCCACCTTTTCGCGCCACAGCAAGGAAGTGAATCTGGTCGAGGGCAACAAGGGCCTGTACGACGGCTTGGCACTGGACGGCAGCAACAGCAACGCCGCACTGGCCAAGCTGCTCGACCTGCCGGTGATCCTGGTGATCGACGCGCGCGGCATGACGCGCGGCATCGCACCCTTGATCCTCGGCTACCAGGCCTTCGACCGCGACATCAAGATCGCCGGGGTCATCCTCAATAATTTGGGCGGTCGCCGCCACGAATCCAAACTGCGCGAAGTCATCCAGCATTACACCGACGTGCCGGTGATCGGCGCGATCCAGTACGACGAGCGCCTGTCCATCGAGGAACGCCATCTCGGTCTGATGCCCAGCAACGAATCGCATGTCGCGACTTCCAAGATCAAGCAGATCGGCGAGGCCATCGCCGAGCAGGTCGATCTGGACAAACTGCTGGCGCTGTCGCAGAAGGAGCCGCTGGCCGCACCGCACAAGGCGGAGGTGAGTCCCTTGCCCTGTGGCGACAAAGTGAAGATCGCCATCGCGCGCGACCGTTCCTTCGGTTTCTACTATGCCGACGACCTTGAAGCGCTGGAGGCGGCGGGCGCGGAACTGGTGCCGTTCGACGCGCTTCGCGATGCGCAACTGCCCGAAGTCGACGGGCTGTACATTGGCGGCGGTTTTCCAGAGACCTGCGCCACCGAACTGGAAGCCAACGTCAGTCTGCGCTCACAGATCAGGCGGGCGATCGAAGGCGGCCTGCCGACCTATGCCGAATGCGGTGGCCTGATGTACCTGTCGCGCGGCATCGAATACGAAGGCCGTACTTACGAGATGGTCGGCGCCATCCCCGGCGATGTGAAGATGCACGCCAAGCCCATCGGCCGCGGTTATGTGCACCTGAAAGAGGACGAAGCGCATCCGTGGCCGCGTCCGGACAGCCCCGCCAAGCAGATCCGTGCACACGAATTCCATTACTCCAGTCTGGAGAACCTTCCGAAGGACTCGCGCTTCGCTTACCATGTCGAGCGCGGTTACGGCATCGACGGCGACCGCGACGGATTCATCCTGCACAATCTGCTGGCTTCCTACACCCATCTGCGCACCATCGGCAGTTGCTACTGGGCGACGCGGTTCGTCGCTTTCGTGCGCCGGTGCAAGGAGCAGCAATGCAAACCAATTTCAACTATCGGGAAGACATCATGACCAGCAATCTGTATCAGGCCGCCATCGCGGCATTCGACAAGGCCAACGCCGAAGATCCGAACAAGGAAACGGCGAACGGCAAGGAATATCCCAAGGAACTGCTCTATGCGCAGCGCATGACCGAGATGCAGGAGCGTTATGCACCGGACGCGTCCGAAGCAGTGAAACTCGCCTGCCGCGCCCAGCACATCCAGCGCTGGAAGACGCCGCGCAGCGACTATCCAATGGACCGCAACGGCTACCTGCAATGGCGCACCGGCTTGTACAAGTTCCACGCCGAGACCGCGGGCAGGCTGATGAAGGAAGTCGGCTACGACGACGAGATGATCGAACGCGTG
Organism: Gammaproteobacteria bacterium; assembly: GCA_018813765.1. Lineage (GTDB taxonomy): Bacteria > Pseudomonadota > Gammaproteobacteria > Burkholderiales > Gallionellaceae > Sideroxyarcus. The sequence goes on from JAHJBC010000006.1 coordinate 530,882, forward strand.
AAGACCATCGTCGGCAAGAAGGCGCTCAAGGTGAATCCCGAGACGCAGATGATGGAAGACGTGGTCGACCTGGTGTTCATCGAGCACTACATGCTGCACTTTGCCCAGCAGAAGCCCGACTACACCGAAGACAAGTGGATCCCCATCATCAAGAAGACCTGGGACAAGATGTCCGAGCGCGCGCACGAGTTCGCGCTGGCCGGCAAGATCACGCTGCCTGAAGCACTGGTGCCGCTGATCTTGAAGTCGATTAAAGGATAAATGCAAAACCAAACTGTCCACGAAATACACGAAAAGCACGAACGAACCAATTGGGGTGTTTCGTGCTTTTCGTGTATTTCGTGGACCAGAGGGTTTCTGTTGGGTTGAAGCAGACAATTAATTAACGCACCGGGTTGAACCAAGAATGGATTTTTTGCCGATCTTTGCCAATGTCAGAAACAAGCTGTGCCTCGTGGTCGGCGGCGGCAGTGTCGCCGCGCGCAAGGCGGGCGTACTGCTGGAGGCGGGAGCGAAGGTGCGCGTGGTCGCGCCCGAGATCGGGGCTGAACTGGCACAGCAGGCCGGGGTCGAGGCGGTCGTCGCCCGCTTCGAAGCCAAACATCTGGACGGCGCGATGCTGGTCATCGCAGCCACCAGCGACCGCGAAGTGAACAAGCAGGTCTCGCAACTGGCGCAGACGCGCAACATCCCGGTCAATGTGGTGGACGATCCCGAGCTGTGCAGCTTCATCATGCCCGCCATCCTCGATCGTTCGCCGCTGATGGTGGCGTTCTCCAGCGGCGGCGCCTCGCCGGTGCTCACGCGCATGATGCGCGGCAAGCTGGAGACCGTTATCCCGCAAAACTACAGTCGTCTGGCCGCTTTCGCCGAGCGCTTCCGCGAACTGGTGAAGACCCGCGTCACCAACCCGCCCAAGCGCCGCATCTTCTGGGAGAACGTGTTCGAGGGCGTGGTGGCCGAGAAAGTGCTGACCGGCGACGAGGCCAGCGCCGAAGCGATGCTGCAACAGATGCTCAAGGACGAGGACAACATCCAGCGCGGCGAGGTGTACCTGGTCGGCGCCGGGCCCGGCGATCCCGACCTGCTCACCTTCCGCGCGCTGCGCCTGATGCAGAAGGCCGACGTGGTGGTGTACGACGCGCTGGTATCCAAACCCATCGTCGAAATGACGCGCCGTGATGCCGAGCGCATCTATGTCGGCAAGCGCCGTGCCGATCATGCGCTGCCGCAGGAAGACATCAACCTGCTGCTGGTGCGCCTGGCCAAGGAAGGCAAACGCGTGTTGCGCCTCAAGGGCGGCGACCCCTTCATCTTCGGGCGCGGCGGCGAGGAGATCGAAGAACTCGCGGAGCATGGCATCCCCTTCCAGGTGGTGCCCGGCATCACCGCGGCATCCGGCGTGGCCTCCTACGCGGGCATCCCGCTCACGCACCGCGATTACGCGCAGTCCTGCATGTTCGTTACCGGCCACCTCAAGGACGGCACCATGAACCTGGACTGGCAGGCACTGGCGCGGCCGAAGCAGACGGTGGTGGTTTACATGGGGCTGCACGGCCTCGACCATTTGTGCGCCAAGCTCATTGAGCATGGCATGCCGGACTCCACCCCCATCGCTATCGTGCAGCATGGCACGCAGCCGACCCAGCGCGTGATCACCGGCACATTGAAGACCCTGCCCGCCATCGCCGAACGCGAGAAGCCGCAGGCGCCCACGCTGATCATCGTCGGTGGCGTGGTCACGCTGAGGGAAAAACTGGCCTGGTTCCATCCGGAGCAGTCGTAAAACATTGTAGGAGCGAGCTTGCTCGCGAACTTGATGGTGATCTTCGCCAGCAAGGCAGGAGGCAAGTTGAATATATATAAGCTGTACCGCAGTCCAATCAACCAACAGGGAGAGAACAAAATGCTGGGAATAATAATCAGGAAAGTGATGTTGTCCGCGTTGTTTCTGTTCGTCGGCGCAGCTCAGGCCGATGATGTGAAGCTCAAGCCGTTCGTGCTGGGCTCGAAGAGCGAAGGGACTGTGGCCGAGAAGTCCGCCCAGGTGAAGTCGGCGCTGACCACGGCCGGATTCAGCGTGGTCGGCGAATACGCGCCGTACGAGAACGCCAACATCATCGTCGTCACCAATGACGAACTGAAGAACAATGCCGCCGCTTCCGAGTCCGGCGGCTACGGCGCGGTGCAGCGCGTCTCGGTCACCGTGGTCGACAAGGAAGTACAGGTCAGCTACACCAACCCGGTCTACATGTCGCATGTCTATCGCATGGAGGGCGACCTCGCCAATGTTTCGGCCGCACTGGAAAAGGCACTGGGCCGGGTGGAAGAGTTCGGCGCGCAGGGCATGACAGCCAAGCGGGCGCGCAAATATCACTACATGGTCGGCATGGAATATTTCGACGAACCCAGCGAACTGGCCGAATACGCCAGCTACGAAGAAGCCGTGCAGGCAGTGGATGCCAAGCTGGCGAAGAACGAAAACGGGGTGAGCAAGGTGTATCGCGTCGACATCCCCGGCAAGCAGGAGACGGTGTTCGGCGTGGGCCTGAAGGGCAGCGACGACAGCAAGGCGATGGACGACCATTTCATCATGAGCGAGATCGACTTCCGCGACCTGAAATCCACCGCACACCTGCCGTATGAAGTGCTGGTCTCTGGCAACAAGGTGTATGCGCTGTATGCGCGCTACCGCATCGCCATCAACTTCCCCGACCTCAGCATGATGGGCAAGAACAGTTTCATGAATATCATGAAATCGCCGGAAGCGATCCGCAAGGCGTTGCAGAACACGGTGAAGAAATAATCGAAGCAAAGGAGGGCGCATGTCTGACGAACTGATGCAAGCCGCCCAAGCCGGGAATCTGGCGGAAGTACAGCGCCTGATCGCGGCCGGGGCAGACGTGAACGCGGTGGCCGAAGGCGGCTGGACCGCGCTGATGAAGGCCTGCTACAACGCGGAACTCAAACACGGCTTCGCCGATGTGGTCAAGGCGCTGGTCGATGCGGGCGCGAACATCGAGGCGCCCATCGGTTACGGCGTGCGACCGCTGATGCTGGCCGCAGGCTACGGCGAGACTGCCGTGGTCGAGGTGTTGCTGCAGGCGGGGGCGGACGTGCTGGCGAAGAACGATGGCGGTTTCACCGCGCTGATGATGGTGAAGCAGAAACACTATGTCGATGTCGTCAACCTGCTGCACGAAGCCGAGCAGCTCGCCGGACTGGGCGAGGGCAGTTGCGCGAGCAAGAACGCGCCCGGTTCCAACGTCATCACCTTCATGAAACGCCCCGGCGCAAAATAAGCAATAAGGAAACCATGGCCTACTTCATCTACCGCGTGACCGAATTCCCCATCCGGCAACTCGAGTTGCTGGAGCGACACGAGGTCTATCGCGAGGCATCCGCGCGCGCCAAGCAGTTGCGCGCCGGGCAGGCTGAAGATTCGCGCTCGGTGATCAAAATGATCCATGCCGAGTCGGAGCTGAACGCAGAAGACCTGCTCAACCAGGTGCGCGAGGCGGCCCCGCAACTTGGAGACGACTAGGCGCCATGGATGAAACTGCCTACCGGCAGAAGTTCACCGAGATGGTCGAATGTCCGTGCGCGTTCGAAAAGGCGTTGCTGGCCCGTTGCGTCGCTTGCGACCGCGAGCAACGGCTGCAGATCGCCGAGCGCGAAGCGCTGGGTTGCCGCGATGCGGCGAGTCAGGCGCGCTGTGTTGAATTGCATGGGCAGTTGCGGCGCAGTTTCTCCTTCGCGCTGGGGATGCCGCACGATGCCGTGCTGTCGCATGCGCAGGAGATGCGCGTGCAGTGTGGCGGGCTCATGGGCTTGCAGCAGGTATTGAGCGGCGATCCCGCGGTCGGGAATGTCGACGCATTGCTGGCGCAGTCGCTGCAGCAGTGGGGCGACCTGGACGAGATACCTTATTCCGAGGTCGTGCATGAGGCAGCCTTGTGCTACAAGGGGCGCCACGGCTGAACGGAGTCCCTCACGGAAGCAAGCCTATCCGCTATAATGTCGAGCGAATCAGTCAATCAAAATCGGGATGATCCCCGAGCCATCATCAACAGGAGAAGAGCATGAGTTTCACCGAAGCAGATGTCCAGAACGCATTGAAGAACCTGATCGATCCCAATACCAAAAAGGATTTCGTCAGCGGCAAGTCCATCAAGAATATCAAGATCAGCGGCAGCGACGTGACGCTGGATGTGTTGCTCGGCTACCCCGCCAAGAGCGTGTGGGGCGAGATCAAGGCCATGGTCGAAGGCCATCTGAAGTCCACCCTGTCCGGCGCGGGCAAGATCGAGGCGAGCGTGAGCAGCAAGGTCGTTCCGCATGCGGTGCAGCGCGGCGTCAAGCTGGTGGACGGCGTGAAGAACATCATCGCCGTGGCATCCGGCAAGGGCGGCGTGGGCAAGAGCACCACCGCGGTCAACCTGGCACTGGCGCTGGCTGCCGAAGGCGCACGCGTCGGCATGCTGGACGCCGACATCTACGGCCCGTCGCAACCGACCATGCTGGGCATCAGCGGACAGCCGGATTCGACCGACGGCAAGACCATGGATCCGATGATGGGGCACGGCCTGCAGACCATGTCCATCGGCTTCCTCATCGACGCCGACACCCCCATGATCTGGCGCGGCCCCATGGTGACGCAGGCGCTTGACCAGCTGCTACACCAGACCAAATGGGACAATCTCGATTACCTAGTGCTGGACCTGCCGCCCGGTACCGGCGACATCCAGCTCACGCTGGCACAGAAGGTGCCCGTCACCGGTGCGGTCATCGTCACCACGCCGCAGGACATCGCGTTGCTCGACGCGCGCAAGGGACTCAAGATGTTCGAGAAGACCGGCATCAAGATCATCGGCATCGTCGAGAACATGAGCACCCACATCTGCTCCAAGTGCGGCCACGAAGAACATATCTTCGGCGCTGGCGGCGGCGAGAAGATGTGCTCCGACTACAACACCGAATTCCTCGGCGGCCTGCCGCTGGACATCCATATCCGCGAACAGACCGATTCCGGCAAGCCCACCGTGGTGGCCGATCCCGATGGCGCCATTGCCAGGGTGTACCGGCAGATCGCGCGGCGCGTGGCGGTCAAGATCGCCGAGATGGCCCAGGATCACAGCGCAGCCTTCCCCAAGATCGTGGTGCAGAACACCTGACCGGGGTGCGGGCAAGGCGAGATGTATTTTTCGCCTTGCCCCGTTCCGTTGGTCTGGCATGATTGCTGCTGCATTTTGTTTGGTATCATGGCCCGGAACGCGAAAAACGTGACGGCTGTGGCGCATACCGCAGCGAGACGTTCGCGGAATATTTTTCAGGAGAGTAGAGATGGGTTCGTTAAGTATCTGGCACTGGTTGATCGTGTTGCTGGTTGTGGTGCTGGTGTTCGGCACCAAAAAACTGCGCAACATCGGTGGCGACCTCGGCGGCGCGGTCAAGGGTTTCAAGGAAGGCATGAAAGCGGACGACGAGTCCGCCAAGCAACTGGGCGATGCCGGCCACAAGGCTGAATCGACCGAGAAGGAAAAGACCGACAGCCGCGCCTGACGATCAGCACCCATGTTCGATATCGCGTTTTCGGAGATATTCATCATCATGGTGGTGGCGCTCGTGGTCATCGGCCCCGAACGCCTGCCGCAGGTGGCGCGCACCCTTGGAAAGTTCTGGGGCCGCCTGCAGCGCTACGTCAACCAGGTCAAGCAGGACGTCAACAGCAGCATCCAGATGGAAGAGCTGCGCGAAGTGGAACGGCAGGTCAAGGCCCAGGCCGATTCACTCGAGCATTCGTTGCAGAAGACCGGCAGCGACATCAGCCTCGGTCTCAAGCAGGTTGAGAACGAACTGTCCAAACTGGAGCCTGATCCGAAAGCGCCGGTGGCACCTCCATCCTCGCCCAATTCGCAGCAGAATAATCCGTGAGTACCAAACAAGACCTCGTCGCGCACCTCCTCGAGTTGCGTACCCGCGTCACCCATTCCCTGGTGGCGTTGCTGCTGGTATTCCTGTGCCTGTTCCCATGGGCTGCCGACCTGTATGCAGTGCTGGCGCAACCCTTGCTGGCCAAACTACCGCAGGGCACGCAGATGATCGCCACCGATGTGACCACGCCGTTCTTCGTGCCGGTCAAGGTGGCGATGATGACGGCCTTCCTGCTTGCCATGCCCTATATCCTGCTGCAGATATGGAAATTCGTCGCGCCCGGTCTTTACGCGCACGAAAAGCGCTTCCTGTTTCCCATGATATTCAGCAGCGTACTGCTGTTCCTGGCCGGCATGGCATTTGCCTATTTCGTCGTCTTCCCGGCAGTGTTCGGTTTCGTCATCGGCAGCGCGCCCGAGGGCGTCGCGGTGATGACCGACATCGAGAAGTACCTGAGTTTCGTCTTGGGAATGTTCATGGCCTTCGGCGTGTCGTTTCAGGTACCCATCGTGGTCATCGTACTGGTGCGCATGGGCATGGTGAAGGTGGAACAACTGCGCGAGGCGCGCCCCTATGTCATCGTCGGCGCCTTCGTGGCAGGCGCGGTCCTGACCCCGCCGGACGTGATCTCGCAGTTCCTGCTGGCCATGCCGATGTGGATGCTGTACGAGGCCGGGGTCGTGGTGGCGGCCAGGATGCCGCGCCGCCCCGCGCCTGAAGCGGGGGCATGAAGCTGTACCGCATCTGCGGCTATGGCAGCGGCCGTAGTGCGCTGGTCGTCCGCTTGGTCGAAGAATTCGTCTTTCGCGGCCTGAAGGTCGCAGTCCTCAAGCATGCGCACAAGCCGTTCGATATGGACAAGCAGGGATCGGATACCTGGAATCTGCGCCAAAGCGGTTGCGGCCAGACCCTGATCGCGAACAAGGAGCGCTGGGGGCTGTTATGCGAAACGCCCGGTGGTCATGAGCCCGACCCTGTCGCGCTGGCGAGGCATCTGGCCCCGTGCGACCTGGTGCTGGCGGTCGGCTTCGACCATGCAGCGTTGCCTGGTCTCGAGGTCAGGCGCGCCGATAACAGCGACGAACCGTTGTATCTCCGCGACCAACGGATAGACGCCGTCGTGTCAGACGGCGAGGCACTGCCGGACATGATCGCCGGTTTTTCGCACGACGGCATCGAGGCGATCGCCTCGCATATCCTTGGCGCGGCCATGCCTTTGTCCTCCTGAACTTCTGGCGCGAAATTTGCTGCCTCTTTGGGAACCTCCATCATTGAATCGATAACCATGTCCGCAGCATCCCGCATCATTACCTTCGTACCGCCACGGCATCCGGCTGCTATCGATCTGGCCGGCAAGGACAGGGCGCGCGATTTTGCGCTGCCGCTGCTGGACGGCCAGCAGCGTCCTTTGCGCGATCTGCGCATTTCCGTGACTGATCGCTGCAACCTGCGCTGCACCTATTGCATGCCGCGCGAGGTGTTCGACCAGGATTACAGTTTCCTGCCGCGCGGCGATCTGCTCACCTTCGAGGAGATCGAGCGTATCGCACAGGTGTTTGTCCGGCTCGGCGTGCAGAAGATACGCCTGACCGGCGGAGAGCCGCTGCTCAGGCGCGGTATCGAGCAACTCATTGAAAGACTTTCCCGCATGCAGACAGCGACCGGGGAGCCGTTGCAGATCGCGCTGACGACCAACGGCGTGTTGCTGGCCAGAAAGGCCCGCGCGCTCAGGGATGCGGGCCTTTCGCGCGTGACAGTCAGCCTGGACGGATTGAGCGACGCGACTTTCAGAAGAATGAGCGGGTCGGATGTCGATGTGCACACCATTCTGGACGGCATAGCGGCGGCGCAATCCGCGGGGCTGGCGCCGGTCAAGGTGAACATGGTGGTCAAGCGTGGTGCCAACGAGCACGAGATCGTGCCCATGGCCGAATACTTCCGCAGCAGCGGCGTGGTGCTGCGCTTTATCGAATACATGGATGTCGGCACCAGTAACGGCTGGCGCATGGACGAGGTTGTTCCCGCCCGCGAAATTCTGGACCGCATCGCGGTGCACCATCCCCTGCAACAGCTTGAGCCAAGCCAATTGGGCGAGGTGGCCGAGCGCTGGCGCTACGCCGATGGCGGCGGCGAGATCGGTGTGATCGCCTCGGTTACGCAGGCGTTCTGCCATGAATGCAGTCGAGCCCGCATTTCCACCGACGGCAAACTGTACACCTGTCTTTTCGCCGGCGATGGGCTGGATCTGCGCTCACCGCTGCGGGCCGGAGCCAGCGACCGCGGGCTTTCCGGTTTGGTAGCCGATCGTTGGGAACAACGCAACGACCGCTACTCGCAGCAACGCCACCTGATATCGGTGCGCAATCGGGACAAAGTGGAAATGTCCTATATCGGCGGCTGAGCTCGCTGCTTACCGAACGGTAATACACGTTACCTGAATCTGCCACCCCGCGGTAACGCTCACACCCCGCTTCAGGGGCCTTCACGGCATTTTTCCAGATTTCACAGTAATTTCACCTTCAGAAATGTGCCTTCCTCTGGTGGCACACGACTTGCTCACTTTATAAGCGCAGCAAAAATTCGGGTTGTACACAGTAGTTGGTTTTAATCAGGCTTGATAATTATTAACCAGAGGAGAAACAAGGGATGAACAAGAAACTTATTGCAATCGCTGTGGCTGCTGCACTGGCACCTGCTGCCGCAATGGCAGATATCACCGTCTATGGTCGCGTCCATGCATCGCTGGATTCCACCAGCGGTGTCGCTTCCAACACCAACAACCTGGCCCTCAACGACAACTCTTCACGTTTCGGCGTGAAGGGCAGCGAAGCGCTGGACGGCGGTCTGAGTGCGTTGTTTCAGTTGGAGACCGGCGTGAGCTATAGTGGTACCGCCACGACATTCGCCAACGGTAATCGTGACAGCTACATCGGCCTGACCGGCGGATTCGGCACCTTCCTGGCCGGCCGTCTGCCTGCAGCCAACCAGTTTGTATACGACTCCAACCTGTTCGGCGACCAGTTGGGTGATGCGGCCAACTTCACCAATGTTGGCACTCCGGGTCGCGCCACCAGCGCATTACACTATGTGGCCCCTGCCTTCGGCCCCGTGACAGTGGCGCTGACCGTGTTGACAGCATCTGCTATGAGTGACAATGGCCTGGCTCCGGGCAAGACCAGCCCCGGCATCAAGGTGAGTTATGCCGACAATGGCGTGACGGCCAGCCTGACCACATTCAGCCTGTCCAATGGTGCTGCATCTGAAACCAAGATGGCGCCGCTGTCGCTGGCTGGTAGCTACGACTTCGGCATGGGCAAGGTATCGGCGCAGTACGTCAAGGCCAAGACCACCGTTGGCGGGGCGGATGCCAACACCACCAAGGTGATCAACGTGGGCGCATCGTTCAAGGTGTCGGACAATGACACGGCCAAGGTGCAGATATCCAAGGCCAGCGAAAGCCTGTCCGCAGCATCTGACGGCGCCACCATGCTGGCAGTCGGTTTTGATCATGCACTGTCCAAGAAGACCGGCGTGTATGTGGTCTACGCCAAGGTCAGCAACGATGCCGCAGGTACTTACACCATGGATAACTGGGGTCACCAGTCTCGTTTGACTGTGGCTGCCGGCGAGGATCCTTCCGGCTTCGGCGTTGGTCTGACTCACAACTTCTGATGTCGCGCAGGGGTAACCCTGCCTGGTGTGCAGAAGCGTAGTATCGAACGGGCATCTTCGGATGCCCGTTCATTTTTATTTCAACGAGAGTGGAATACGTGACTCGTCGGCACGCGCGGGTCAGTCTGGTGAGGCCAGCCACCCCTCGATCTTGCTGCGATCCGGCACTCCGCCGGCATGGACCACCTTGCCGTCGATCACCACACCGGGCGTGGACATCACACCGTAGCTCATGATCTGCTGAAGGTCTTCCACCTTCTCCAGTGCTATCGCCATGCCATTGGTCTTTGCCGCGTCCTCGATCAGTTTCAGCGTGGTCTTGCAGTTGGCACAGCCCGTACCGAGCACCTTGATGTTCTTCATGACTTCTCCTTTCGTTACAAAACCAGATTGAATACATAACCCACGACCAAGATGCCGGTCGCAACCACGCCGACAAAGGTGACGATCAGGCGCAACTTCAACACCTTGCGCAGGATGATCATCTCGGGCAGGGACAAGGCGATCACGCTCATCATGAAGGCAAGCACTGTCCCCAGTGCCGCTCCTTTGCTCAGCAGTGCCTCGACGATGGGAATGATGCCTGCTGCATTGGTGTACATGGGCACACCGATCAGCACCGCCAGCGGCACCGACCACCAGGCATCCCTGCCCATGAAACTTGCCAGGTAATCCTGTGGCACATAACCGTGGATGCCCGCCCCGATCGCGATACCGGCAAGGATGTAAGGCCAGACCTTGCCGACGATCTCGCGCACGCTGGCAAAGCCGGCCTGAATCCGTTCCGGCAGCCCCAGTTCGTTGTTTACCCCGCCAGCCTGGATATGCGGCATGTTGCGCACCCAGTCTTCCAGATGTGCTTCCATTTTCAAGCGCCCGATGATGTAACCCGCCACGATGGCCACCGTCAGGCCCAGCCCCAGATAGAGGGCGGCGATCTTCCAGCCGAACAGGGCGAACAGCAGCGTGAGCGCGACCTCGTTCACCATGGGCGCCGAGATCAGGAAAGAGAAGGTCACCCCCAACGGTACGCCCGCCTGCACGAAACCGATGAACAAGGGCACGGCAGAACAGGAGCAGAACGGGGTGACGATGCCCAATGTCGCGGCCAGCACGTTACCCACCCCTTCGTGCCGCCCGGCCAGCAGGGCCCGCGTCCGTTCCGGGGTGAAGTAGGAATTGACCATGCCCATCACGAATACGATACCGGCCAGCAACAGCAACACCTTGGGTGTATCGTAAAGGAAGAATTGCAGCGCTCCGCCCAGGCGGCTGGTCCGGTCGACGGGCAACAGGGACATGGCATGCTCCGAGATCGGGGCCAATGACTGGTACAAGGCAAGCCACGCCGCTGCCGCCAACGGCAGGAAGACGCGGGGATATCGAAGCGGTAACCGGGTTCCGGGAAAGGTCATTGCATGGTTCTCCTGAGGGCAGATTCGAGCGCAGCTTGCGCTCCTGCCAAGGAGACGAATGAATCCGGAAAAGGATGCACGATCAGCTGCGCGGAACGTGCCCTTCCACCTGCCCTTCCTCGTCAAAGCTCACCTGACAATTCCTTGTCATCGTCACTCGCATCCGCTGCCTGGCGCGCAGCAGGCGCGACTTGGCGGCGGACAACGTCAAGCCATGACTATCGGCGTAGGCCTGCTGCTTGATGCCGTTCAGGTCGCATTGCTCGATGATGTCCCGGTCCCCGGCTGACAGTTCCTGCAATACACGGCCGACGCATTCAGACAGTGCAGCCACCGGCGCCACATGCGATTCCTGCTCGGGAATATCCTCCGGCACCTCGTCCCAATCCCGCTTCATGCGGTGAAGGTCCACCAGCGCATTGCGGGCCACCTGGAACAGCCATGCACGCGAATTCTCAAGGCTGCAAAACTCCGCCCCCTGGCGCATCGCCTTGACGAAGACTTCCTGCAACAGGTCTTCGGCGGCATGCCGGTCGCCCATGCGGTGACTCAGATAATTGCGCAGTTCCGCCTCGTGGGCTCGCCATGCGGTCATGACGCAGGAATAGGAGGCATTCATGTTTCTGCGACTTTCATCTGAAGCGTACCGAAGTTCACCTTGCTCCCGTTTCATTCCCCGGCATGCTTGTCGGCGTGGATGTCCAGCTTCTTCATCTTTTCCCACAGGTTCTTGCGGCTGATGCCGAGCGCGGCGGCGGTATTACCGAAGTGCCAGTGGTTCTGCAGCAGCGATTGCAGGATGAACTTGCGCTCGCAGTTGCGCATGTACTCGGTCAGTGTGCCGTCGCCGGCAGGCGCTTCGGTCTCTTCGTGATGACTGCTGGTCTGCGCGCCGACTTCGTCGAAGAAGGCCTCCGCATCGAGCATGGGCGTGGTGGACAGGATGCAGGCTCGCTCCACGCTGTGCTTGAGCTCGCGCAGGTTGCCGGGCCAGTCGTAATTGAGCAGCACGCGTTCGGCGGCGGGAGACAGCACATGGCTCTCGTGACTCAGTTGCGCGCACATCTTGAGGAACAACTGGGTGAACCACAGCACGTCTTCCTTGCGTTCGCGCAGGGGCGGGATGCGCAGCCGGATGACATGGATGCGGTAGTAGAGATCCTCGCGGAAAGTATTCTCTTCGACCATCTTCTTCAGGTCGCGATTGGTGGCGCAGATCAGGCGCACGTCGACCGGAATCGGCGTCTCGCCGCCGACGCGGACGATGACGCGCTCCTGGATGGCGCGCAATAGTTTGACCTGCATGCCGAGCGACATCTCGCCGATCTCGTCGAGGAACAGCGTGCCGCCGTGAGCCTGTTCGAACACGCCCTTGCGCGCCTTGGCCGCGCCGGTGAAGGAGCCCTTCTCGTGGCCGAACATTTCCGATTCGAGCAGGCTTTCGGTGATGGCGCCGCAGTTGATCGCGACAAAGGGGGTGTTGCCGTCCTGGCGCGCATGGCGATGGATGAGTTGCGCGACATGCTCCTTGCCCACGCCGGATTCGCCGGTGATCAGGATGGTGTTTGCCATCCTGGCCAGCCGCGGGATGGATTGTTCGATGTCGCGCATGACGGTGGATATGCCCAGCGCATCCATGCCGTGTTCTTTCGCAGTGTCCTCACCGGGTTGGGGCGGACACAACAGATGTGCTTTCTCGACCAGCAGGTCGAGGTCGAACGGTTTGCTGATGTAGTCTGCCGCCCCCAGTTTGAGCAGCCGCACCGCGCGGTCGATGGAACCGTAGCCGGTGATGAAGATGAAGGGCGGCAGACGGCGCTTCTCGCCCGACAATCTGGTGAATATCTCTTCGCCGTTCAGGTCGGGCAGGTGGATGTCGCTGATGATCAGGTCGAATTTTCTGGCGGCGATCGCGTTCAATCCTGCCAGGCCGGTGCGGAGCCACTCGACACTGAATCCTTCCAGGCCGAAGCGGTCGACCAGCGACTCGCCCATGATCTCGTCGTCTTCAATCAGGCAAAGGGTGGGTTGCGATGGTTTGCTCATGTGTTTTATCCAACGGCAATTGTACGGTGAACTGGGTGTGGTCGGGCTCGCTTTGTACCGTGATGAGGCCGCCCAACTGCTGCACGATCTGGTAGATCACCCACAGGCCGAGTCCGTTCCCTTCCTCGCGCAGCGAAGTGAACGGTTCGAACAGGTAGGAGACCTTGTCCTGCGGGATATGCGAACCGTCGTTGATCACATCGATGAACAGGTGTTCGCTGTCGCGGAAGATGCGCAGGCGGACATGGCCGTGGGGCTGGGTGGCCTGGAACGCATTGAGCAGCAGGTTGATGATGACTTGGCGCACCAGCGTGGAAGATATCGGCTGAGCTTCCAGGATGTCGACCTCGTGGGTGAAATCGATATGTTTCTTTTCCGTGTCCGGCTGCACCAGCGTGCAGATGTCGGCCACGTCGTTGAGGTCGAACGGGCGCGTCTGAGCCTTGGCCTCGACCAGCAAGGCGGCTACTGTTTCCTTGATCTGCAGCAATCCGCGTTCGAGGATGGACAGCGTCTTCAGCGTGAGCGGGTCCTGCTCGCCGTGACGCTTGAAAGTGCTGACAGCATTGAGCATGCCGCCAAGCGGGTTGTTGATCTCGTGCGCCACACCCGCCGCCAGGCGGCCCAGCGCGGCCAGCCGGTCCGAGGTGATGACCTGCTGCTGCAACTGCTCCTTTTCCTTCAGTTCGCCCAGCATCGCCTTGAAGGATTTTGCCAGCATGCCGATCTCGTCCCTGGATTCTTCCAGCTTGATCTCTTCCGGTTCGGGCAGGTGCGGGCCAATCCTGTTCATGGCGTCGGACAGTTGCAACAGCGGCTCGGCCATACGTCTGCCCCAGTACACGCCGAGCGGCAGCAATGCGGTCAGCACCAGCAGCGTGATCAGGATGGCGTCTCTGGCCAGGCTGCGCAGCCGCGCCGAGAACGGCGTCTTCGAGTAGTTCATGATCAGCGTGCCAATGCGGATGCCGTCGGATTTGATCGGGACCAGCAGGAACAGCGCGTTCGAGGCGGGTGAGTCGATCACCTGCAAGTCCTCAGGCCATTTCTGCGGGTGGAGGGTCAGGTAGCTCGCCAGCGCGGGGTCGCTGATGGCGGGGTGCTGCATCATCGGGAACAGGTCGGGCCGGTTCGAGACATATATCTGGTTGTTGCGGTCCAGCACGAGCAGGTATTCCGCCGACTGGTCCGTGGCCTGCAGCGAGGGCGAACGGAACGGGAGGTTGACCACTTCGAAGGCGCGCCAGACATCGTCGTGCAGAATGGGTTCGATCAGCGTGTCGGCCACCAGTCCGCCGACGCGGGTGGCGCTCGCGATCAGATTCTGGCGCAGGTCTTCGGTGCTGCGATAGACCAGCACCGAGGCCAGTACACTGGCGGTGACGATGACCAGGGCCGTCACACGCAGCGGGATCTTGTAATCAAGGCTAACGTCTTTTAGGTGCAGCATCGCGCCGTTTCTCGATGAAGTCGGACATCTCCGCGATGCCGTCGAACAGGCCCGGTTCGCCGTACACGAAACCATCCAGATTGAGGATGGCCAGCATGGGCGCCCCTTCCGGGTCATGCACCATGTTGATCAGCGCGTTCTGCATGTCGAGGAACAACTGCTGCGAGACGGCGCGGTTGGATACGAATGGCGGGTGGCCGAACTGCGGGGACTCGGCGACGATGCGGGTCTTGCCGGTCAGTTCCGGATGGGTGAACACCAGCGTGTCCCACACGTAACCGTCCACGGCACCGCCCTGGGCCAGCCCGCTGGCCACCGCTTCCACCACCTTGCGGTGACTCCATGTGTAAAAGGTCTTGGTGAAATAGGTCGCGGAGGTCTCGCCTTTTTTGGCCAGCAGATACTCGGGGTAGAGGTGTCCTGAATTTGAATCGGGATCGGAGAAGGCGAAGATCTTGCCGCGCAGATCCGAGATCGAGCGCGTCTGTTTGTCCGCAGTCGACACGATGATATAGGACTGGTAAAGCGGTTCACCCTTGTACAGCGGAACGGCAAGCAGCCGGAAATATTCCATATTGCGCACATAGGGGTAGCCGCACAGCCAGGCGAAATCGAGCTTGCCTTCGCGCAGCATGTCGACCACCTCGCGGTAACTGCCGCGCTGCACGAAGATCACGGGGCGCTGCATGCGATTTTCGAGATAGGCGCGCCAGGCGTTCACAAACTTGGCCTGGTCGTCCAGGAATACCGGGGTCAGGCCGATGCGCACCGGTGCCGGGGGCTGCTTTTCGACGGCCTGTGCCGGCAATGCCAGCAGCAGGAACAGGCACAGCATCGCACGCAGCAGATCAGCCATGCTGCGCTCCCGCAACTGAAAGGCCGGATTCACGGATGCCGTCGCTGCAAACGCTGCAGGCCGGGTCCCTGCTCATCCGCGTCTGCAGGATGTTCATGTCGAGGGCATTGAAGCTGAGCAGTTTTCCGCTCAAGCCATGATCGATGCCCATCAGCAATTTGAGGGCCTCGGCTGCCTGCAGGGTGCCGACGATGCCGACCAGCGGGGCGAACACGCCGGTTGTGGCGCAGCGCAGCTCGGCCGCCTGCAGATCTTCGGGGAACAGACAGTTGTAGCAGGGCGAGTCGTCGCGGCGGAAATCGTATACCGCGACCTGGCCGTGGAACTGCACGGCTGCGCCGGAAACCAGCGGCTTGCGCAGGCGCAGGCAGGCACGGTTGACGGCATAACGCGTATCGAAATTGTCGCTGCAATCCAGCACCACATCGGTTTGCGCGATCAGTTCGTTCAGTTGTTTTTCGTCGGCGCGGATCGGCAGGGCGAAACATTCCACATCCGGGTTGATGTCGTGCAGCGCATTCTTTGCCGAGGCGACCTTGGACTGGCCGACGGTCGAAGTGCGGTGGATGATCTGGCGTTGCAGGTTGCTGAAATCCACCGTGTCGTGGTCGCACAGGGTCAGATGGCCGACGCCGCTGGCTGCCAGATACAGCGCGGCGGGCGAACCCAGCCCGCCCAGCCCGATGATGAGTGCGCGCGCATCCAGCAGTCTCTGCTGTCCCTCGATGCCGATCTCACCCAACAGGATGTGACGGCTGTACCGCATCAGTTGCTGATCGTTCATGGTGGAAATCTGATTTTCCATAAATCCTGCGTTCATGTTTATCGGGTGGCTGCGATCACGTTGATCATGTTGATTGTGTTTCAGTCGCAATAACTATACCACCTCAATGCAGGCGGGCATGCCGAAGCAACAATGTGATCACGCTAGCGGGGTGACAGGCAGGTTATTACCAAACGGTAATTGTGCCGGGACGGAAAGGTAATGATTTTCCGTAGCGGGGTTGTGTGCAATTTCGCAAAAGCCAATAAAACAGCTTGATATCGATCATGGCATGAGAAGTGCTGAGTAGAAATGCGCGACATGCAGGCATGACCGGGGATGCCACTTCCCGGCTTTGCTCAATCAAGCGATGTAGCGGTTGGTATTCGGGGGAATTTACACTTTCAGGGAGATTTTCAGATGAGTGAATTACGCATTTCATCGATAGAAACAAGGGGGGTGCCGGGCAAGAAGCGCTATGCCATGGTGATCGACCTGCGTCGCTGCATCGGCTGCGACGCGTGCATGGTGGCCTGTAAGGCGGAGTTCGATGTTCCGCTGGGCGTGTTTCGCACCTGGGTGCCGTACAAGGTGATCGGCAAATATCCGACCGTGCGCAAGATGTTCCTGCCGCGCCTGTGCAACCACTGCGACGATCCTCCTTGCGTGCGTTCCTGTCCGGTTGGCGCCACCTACAAGGTGGACGACGGCGGTTTCGTGCTGCAGCACTACGACCGCTGTATCGGCTGCAAGGCGTGCATGGCTTCGTGCCCGTACAACGCGCGCTTCATGCTGCCCAAGCATCGCACCTATACCGACATCACCCGCGTCGTGGACAAATGCACCTTCTGTCACCACCGCGTGACGCAGGGTCTCGTGCCGGCCTGCGTGCAGACCTGTATCGGTCGTTCCCGCATCTTCGGCGACATGAATGATCCGTCCAGCGAAGTGGCTTATCTGGTGAACACCATGCCAACGCAGGTGTTGCGTCCGGAAGAAGGTACCAAGCCGCACGTGTTCTATATCGGCGCTGACCGCAACCACACCGAGATCGGTCGCAAGATATACGATCCGCAGAGTGCAATCGAGCTCGAGCGTGATGTGTACAACCGGAATCATAGTTAAGGGGGGGAATCATGCTTGAATTCAATATTTTTCATCTGATGCCGTGGTCCGGTGCCTATGCGATCTACTTCTTCGTGATCGGTATCGCCGCTGCCATGTTCTTCTTTTCGGCATTGTCCTGGTACCGGCCTGAGTTCCAGACCATCAGGACGCAGTCGTTCAACATCTCCTTCATCCTGCTGGCGGCGGGCGGTCTGCTGCTGATCGGCGACCTGACGCAGCCGTTGCGTTTCCTCAACATCATGAATCCGGCTTACCTTAACTTCTCGTCGCCGCTGGCGTGGGGTGGTCTGAACCTGATCTCGTTCGGCATCGTGTCCATCCTGTACTTCCTGGTCATGCGCAAGAACGACGAGGGCAACAGCCGCAAACTGGCGGTGGTCGGCGCCTTGCTGGCGCTGGGCCTGCCGATCTACACCGGCTTCGACCTGACCGTGCACCAGAACCGTCCGGTGTGGAACACGCCGCTGATGCCGGTGCTGTTCGTCGCGCTGTCGCTATTGTCCGGCGCGGCCGTGGCGACCTTCATCGCCAAGGGCGAGAAGCTGCTGGTGATGCTGCGTCGCTTCATGCTCTGGTCTGCCGGCGCGGTGGCCGCGATGCTGGTTTCCCTGCTTGGGACGACAGCCTACGGTGGCTCCGGTTCGGAACTGACTTTCATGTTCATGACCAGCGGCAGTCTGGGTGCGATCTTTGTCGGACTCGGCATCCTGGCCGGGACTGTTGCGCCGATCGCGGTATTGCTGACCAACTCCGGCAAACAGCAGGGCGGCATGATGCTGGCAGGCGCCTTGTTGCTGGTGGGCGGGATGGCCTTGCGCTATTCCATCCTGATCAGCGGGCAGATCGTCCAAACCTACTATTAAGAACCGGGAGACTGATATGTTTGAAATGAATCGCAGAACATTCCTCAAGGTCAGCACCGGGGCGACCGCAGCAGCGGTCGCTGCCCCGAAGGTGCTGAACGCGATGGAGAACGAACTGGGTGGCAAGGACTTCGGCCCTGTCACCATGGCCGAACGTCAGGCCGTCCCCTTGACCTGCCACGTATGCAACATTCAGGACGGCGCGATCGCCTATGTGGAGAACGGCCGCATCGTCAAGCTGGAAGGCAATCCTGAGCACGTTTCCACCCGCGGTCGCCTGTGCGCCAAGGGCAACTCGGGCATGTGGTACACCTACAACCCGGACCGCGTCATGTACCCGCTCAAGCGCGTCGGCGCCCGCGGCGAAGGCAAGTGGAAGCGCATCACCTGGGACGAGGCGCTGGCCGAGGTGACTTCCAAGCTCGATGCCGCGCTCAAAAAGGATCCGAACAGTGTGATGATGAAGTACGGTCGCGACCGCACCGGCGGCGCCATCGGACGCTTCATGAAGACGCTGGGTTCCAATACGGTCGTGAACCACACCTCGGTGTGCGAATCGTCCAAGAAGATCGGCATGGAGCCCACCTGGGGGCCGGACATCGAGACCCCGGACTTCGAGAACACCAAGTACATCCTGAACTTCGGTTCCAACATCATGGAAGCGGCGTATTTCCACAACCCCTACTCGCAGCGTCTCACCGAGGGTGTGGCGGAGAATCACGCCAAGCTGGTGACCTTCGACGTGCGCTGCTCCAACACGGCAGGCCGCTCCGACGAGTGGGTCCCGGTGTTTCCCGGTACCGATGGCGCGGTTGCGCTGGCGCTCGGTCACGTGATCCTGCGCGAAGACCTGCAGGACACCGACTTCATCGACACCTGGTGCAACGTCTCCACCGCCGAACTGAAGAAGCACTACAAGGCGTTCACGCCCGAGTGGGCTTCCAAACTGTCCGGCGTGCCGGTCGAGACCATCGAGCGCATCGCACGCGAGTTCGCGCTCACCAAGCCGGCCACGACCTACACCTATCGCGGCCCGGCCAAGCACCTGTACGGTTCCTACCAGGAGAAGGCCACCATGATGCTGTCCATCATGACCGGCAACGTGGAAAAACGCGGCGGCTACTGCCTGCCGCGCGGCATGGGCTACGATCAACCCAGCCCGCAGCCGCCCGGCGGCGCCAAGCCTTCCTACCTGTCGGGCCCGTCCGAGTACCCGCTGGCAGGCCACAAGGTCAGCCACATGACCCCGCTGTGGATCGCCGAAGGCAAGCAGAAGATCAACGTGTACTTCACCTACATGGACAACTCGGTCTACACCAACCCGGGCGCCCAGGCACTGTGGGGCAAGCTGTACACCGACGAGAAACTGCTGCCGTACATCGTCTCGATCAGCACAGTGATCGGCGAGGAGACTGCATTGGCCGACATCATCCTGCCGGACTGCATGTACCTCGAGCGTTGGGAACCGGAATCCATGCCCAATTCGCTGTGGCCATGGCTCGGCATCCGCCAGCCGGTGATCAAGCCGCTGGGCGAGACGCGCGAGACCCGCATCATCCTGCGCGACATCATCCACAAGCTGGATCCGAACGGCAAACGCGGCATGAAGCAATACTGGAACTTCAAGGATGGCGAAGACTACATGCGCCAGCAGTTCGACAACATCCCCGGCCTCAAGCAAGCGGGTGGCGTCGAATTCCTCAAGAAGCACGGCGTCTGGCCGATCTACGGCAAGCTCAATCCCAGGACCGGCAAGATTTCCGACAATACCGGTCGCGAGATCCAGGCTGAATTCGGCCTGTACATGAAGGAGCTGTCCGCGGCCGACATGGCGGGGGCGTCGGTCGACGGCCACGGCACCATCCACAAGAACGGCAAGGCCATCGGCGTGCGCCGTAAGGGCAAGAACTATGTCGGCTTCGGCACCGGTGACCGCCTGATCAACATCCGCGTGGACGAGTGGGCGAAGTACGGCTTCAACCCGATGCCGACCTTCAAGCAGATCCCCTGGCACAAGGACATGAAGGACGACGAACTGGTGATGACCACGTACAAGTACAACGTGCACGTGCAATCGCGTACCGCGTCCGTCAAGTGGCTGGCCGAGATCGTGCACGCCAACCCGGCGCTGATGAACGCCGACACGGCTGCAAAGATCGGCGTCAAGACCGGCGATCTGGTACGTGTCGAGTCCAAGGTGGGCCACCTGGTCACCAAGGTCGAAGTCACCGAGGGTATCCATCCCAAGACGGTGGCGATATCGACCGGTTGCGGTCACTGGGAGTATGGCCGCCTGTCCACGCTGAACCTCAAGAGCGGACCGGAATTCGGCGGTACCGAAGATGCCGACCTGAAGAACGTGTGGTGGGAAGACAAGGGCGTGCATCCGAACGCCATCATCCCCTGCGTGGTCGATCCGATCGGCGGCTCGCAAGGCTGGTATGACACCGTGGTCAAGGTGACCAAGGCCGGCCCGGACGACAAGTACGGTGACGTCGTTGCAAGCTACGAAAAACACCTCGAAGCTGCGAAGGAGACCATGCGCTACGCCTACACCGGCGACCTGCATCGCAAGATGCACCCGGAGATGGCATCGTGGGGCGGTCCCGCTTCCGTCAAGGGTGGCGGCGGTGGCGGTCACCATTAAAGATCCGTCCATCCGGTGCAGAATACCTCCGCGCCGGATGGGAGGGTGTGCAGCAGCAGTAGCAATCAGAGCGATGTAGTACAGTTGCAGCCCGACGCGATCCTCCTCAAGCCGGGCTGCATTTTTTTTGAAAGGAAGCAAATGACTGCCGTGCTGCGTAGCGCCGAGAGCGCCGAAATGGAATTGACCAATGAAGAGCTGGTGGCCGAATGCAAGGCCAGGGCCAATGTCTATCGCCTGCTCGCCGGGGTATTCCTCGAAGAGCCGACGGCGGCATATCTGAACGCCCTGCGCTCGGACGAGGGCATGGCCATGCTGCAGGAAATGGGCGCCGCATTCGGCGAGGACTTCACCGCGATGCCGCTGCCGCAATTGCAGGATGCGCTGGCAATCGAATATGCGGCACTGTTCGTTGTCTCGGGCGGATGCCCGGCGATCGAATCGGTCAGGCTGCACGGGCGATTGCAGCAACAACCCTATTTCGAAGTGCGCGAGATATACCAGAAGGCGGGATTCAAGGTGGTGGGTGCGCGCTTCGCGATCTACGACGACCAGCTCGGTGCACAACTCAGCTTTGTCGCGGAGTTGCTGGAGCGCGCCGCGGCCGCGCTGGGTTCGGGCGACCGGGTAGGATACGAGCGCCTCACCAAGGAGATCAAGCGTTTCTGGGCATTGCATCCGGGCAAGTGGGTGCGCGGCTATGCCACCCTGCTGGAGCGCGCCGCCGAGCATTCCTTCTTCCGCGAGATGGCGAAGTTGCTGGGCGGTTTCGCGCAGTGGGAACTCGACCTGCTCGGTGTGAGGGTGGAAGATCTCGACGGCGGCAAACTCAAGGTGCCCAAGAGCGAGATCGAGTATGAGTACGACCCCGCCGAACCCGTGTGCAACGCCTGCGACAAGGGGCGCGAGTCCGGCAACAAGGCGGATGAAGAGTTCAGCAATATCGACATCTCGCGCATCCAGGACAGACTCGCTGGACAACAAACGGAACGCAAGGGATAAACATGCAATACCTGTGGGACTGGGACGAACTTGAGCATCATTGGGACAGCAACGATTTTGGCGCGGTACACGACTGGCTGAACGAGCGCTGGGCGCAGATCGTCAAGACCAGTCCGGGCGGCGACAAGGATGCGGACGCGCGTTTCATGCAGGGGCTGGCCTATGCCGCACTGGCGCTGTATTTCACCCAGGATCACAACCAGGAGAGCGCACGCCTGTTCCTCGACGATGCGCTCATGGTGCTGCCGCAGTACAAACCCAGCCATATGGGCGTCATGGTTGAGCCTGTACTCGAGACCCTGCATACTTTGCGCCCTGCCATTGCGCACCTCGGGCCGGACGCCGAATGTCCCTTCCAGCCTTTCGTGTACAACAAACTGATGTTCGAACAGGGTTGATCCAGTGAAAAAGATTTCGAATTTGAAGCTCGCCCGCTGGGCAGGCGCCGACGGCGTGCCGGAGGGTTGCGCGCGTTTCATGCGCGACGGCGACGATCTGCCGGAATCGCTGGCCGGCATCAATGTGCTCATGGGAGACGACGACGAGGCCTATGCCGCCAACTTGCTGGCGCGCGGCGCGGAGCGGGTGCTGCTGGGCGAACTCGCGTTGCGCGACAGCGGCGCGGTGCAGCGTTTGTCCGAACAATACGGAAGCGAACACATCGGCGTCTGGCTGGCAGCAGTGAAGAGCGGCAACAGCTGGGCGATGGCCGACGAGGCGCCGAACGCGGGCTTCAAATGCATGTATCCCTCGCGCGCCGTTCCCGGCTGGGAGATGCTGGATGGCGCGGGCGCGACCACCAGCACCGACAGCGAGTGGTGGCTGCAGCAGATGTTCGAACTTGGCGCGACGATGGCGCTGGTCTGCATGGACATCCACGACGACGATCTCAACATCTGCGCCGGACTGAACATCGCACACGAAGGAAAGATATGGTTCACCCCGTTGCGCGAGCCGGATATCGACCTCGAGCCCTGGGTGCGCTGGGGCAAGGTGCGGCAGTTGCTGCTGCCCGAGCCGAATAACCGCGACGAGGCCGAGATGGCCAGAATCGCGGAAGCGGCGATGGTCCTGGCGGAAGCGGGCGACGAGGAGGCGGTAACCGCCACGAGCCTCGAGGCCGAACCGATACAGGCATGATCAAGATGACTGACTTTGATATCCGCACCCTGCTGCAACGCGCGTTGCGTCATGTGGCGCTGGTCCTGCTGATATTGCCTGTCCCCGTTTTCGCGGACGAAGGCATGCTGCTGGATGCGCCCATGCTCGCAGCGAAACTCGGACACAGCGCCGAGTTCCAGTTGCTGGACGCACGCAGTACCGAGGCGCAACGCAGCATGCCGCTCGCCTTCGCGACCCGCTATCAGCCGCTGATGGCGGTGAAGAAGGGGATGGTCTACGTTGTCGCCGACAACGACGCAGCCGCGCTGGAGATCGCCGGGAGTATCCCGGCGGAGGGGCGCAGCGTGTTCGCCGTGAAAGGCGGAGCCGAAGCCTGGAAAGCGGCGGTGGCGAAAACCCCCTCGGTATCCGCCATGCCGGACCGTTTCGTGGTCCCCAAGAACACTTGCGAGCCGGGCAAGACGGTCGTGAAGCTGAAGAGCAACAAGGTGCTGCAGCAGGAAAAGAAATAGCCAGTCATGCTGACCGTTCCCAACTTTCGCGCGGAGCGTTGCGTCCGCTACCGCTACGCCTACAGCGAATGCAGCCGTTGCGCGGAGGCTTGTCCGCATGGCGCGGTGCGGCTGTTCGACGCGGGGGTCGAGTTGCTCGCTGAAAGTTGCCAGGGTTGCGCGCTGTGCGTCGCAGTCTGTCCCACCGATGCGCTGCTCGAAAAAAGCGTTTCTTCCGATACCCTGCTGAAATCCGCCGGCGACAGCAAACGATATACCGTCTCCTGTGCGCCTTCCGGCGCGCGCGGCGATACCGTGGTTCCCTGTCTGGGGGCGATCAATGCCGTGACCTTGGCCGGCTTCGCCCGGCGCGGCATCGAACTGCACCTGGCCGGCAGCGGGCACTGCGGCGTATGCGCACATGGCGCAACGGGGCAGGTCATGTTCCTCTCCAACCTGGAGGCGCGTGAAGCGCTGGGTGCGGTCGAACTTGCGGGAGGGACGGAAACGGAATGGGCCCGACTCGTCATGGACGAGGCGGCTGCGGGCGAAGTCGGGAATGGGATCGCGGCATCGCGGCGGCAGTTGTTCCGCCGCATGGTCGGGCAAGGTCTCGATGTGGTGTCTGGTGCCGACGAGGTACCGCCGCCGCCGCTCAAGGCGATCCGTGCCGCGGCCCCCTTTCTGCCCGAGCGCAAGGAATTGCTGAATGCGATCTTCGATGAAAATGCGGAACCGCTACGCGCGATGCGCCATGCCGCCATTCCGGCAGAGAACTGGGTGGTTGAGCAGGGTTGCACCAATTGCGAAGCCTGTGTCAGAGTCTGTCCCACCGGCGCGATGCAACTGCTGGAAGACAACGAGGCATGGCGTCTGGTGCTGCTCGCCGAGCGCTGTGTCGCCTGCGATGTCTGCGTCGAGGTCTGCCAGCCCAAGGTGCTGCGGCAGCGCGATGCCGACTCAGTGGTGGTGAACAAGCAGAAGGGCAGGTTGCTGCGCAGCATCCCGCGCAAACGCTGCACGAGCTGCGACCGGTTGTTCGTGACCGAGAACGACGCGTCGATCTGCCAGATTTGCAGTAGTGACGACGAAGACTTCGCGCACATATTCGGTTAGCAAGAGAAAAGGGGGAAATATGGAATGGGAATTCACCGCCGCAGAAGTGGTCCGGGGCGAAGTCGATTACGGTCTGGCGGAGTTCCGTGCCGACCTGCTGAAAGAGGTCGAGCAGAACATGGGCGGCATGGAAGGTGTGGCGCCGGAGCGAATCTTCGAGGTCATCTATGACCTGTGCTACTGGTGTGCCACCGGCAACGAGTACGACGAATTTTTATCCGGTCTCGATCAGGACTCGTTCTTGCCGGCGTTCCTGGGCACCATCCGCGCACACCTCGAACCCAACATCGAGATGCTGGGCGCAATATTGCAAAGCCTGATCATGGAGCGCGTGGAAGGCAAGAACATCCCGCTGGAAGAAGCGCTCAAGCAGGTGGACGAGCTGAACCGCCAAGTCGTGGCCAAGCGGGTTTTGAATTAGAATCCCGGCGTGAACGTTTCTACAGGACGCCAGTTGTTTAATGAGTGATTTAACCCATTTTTCCGATTCCGGCCGTGCGCGCATGGTGGATGTCTCGGCCAAGGCGGGCACCGTGCGCGTGGCCATCGCCAGCGGCGTGATCCGCATGCAGCCGGTTACGCTGGAGCGCATCCGTGCCGGGAAGATCGCCAAGGGCGATGTGCTGACCGTGGCCGATGTCGGCGCGGTGATGGCGGCCAAGCGCACGCCGGACATCATTCCCATGTGCCATCCCGTCATGCTGACCGCGGTCGAGGTGGAATTCGAAGAGATCAACGAGGCTGATGCCGAGGGTTGTGTCGGCATCCGGGTCATGGCCTCCGCCACCTGTACCGGGCAGACCGGCGTGGAGATGGAAGCGCTGACCGCCGCCAATGTGGCGCTGCTCACTATCTACGACATGTGCAAGGCGATGGACCGCGGCATGCGCATCGAGAATGTGCAACTGGAAGAGAAACGCGGCGGCAAGAGCGGCGTGTGGAAACGCGGGGAGAGCAAATGATCAAGGTGCTGTTCTTCGGTCCGGTCGCCGACCGCGTGCAGACGCGCGAGATGCAGGTCGAATTCGCTCCCGGCATGACCCTGCACGACGTCATCGCCCATATCGGCATGCAGTATCCGGGTGCGTTCAGCATCGTCAGTTTTATCGCCGTCAACCAGCAACAGGTGCATGACAAGCAGACGGTGTTGCATGACAACGACGAGATCGCCTTTATGGCGAAATTTTCCGGTGGTTAGGATGATTCCCGACAACCGGCAATTCCGTCATTCCGGCGAAGGCCGGAATCCAGATAGTCAAAAGAAATCCTGCGCAGCAGGATACAACCATGGCTTGTCCGCTTCGCGGGCTGTTTGTTTTTGCTGGATTCCGGCCTGCGCCGGAATGACGATGGAGGTTAAATGAGCGAGCCAGTCCGTATTCAGGAAGCAGACTTCTCCCAGGACGAGGAGATCGCCGCGCTCAAGGTATCTTCAAAAAGCATCGGCGGCATCGCCACCTTCCTCGGTTGCGCGCGCGATTTCTCCGAAGGGCGCGACGTTTCCGAGATCAGCTTTGAGGCCTACGGCAGCATGGCACTGGCCGAGATGCAGAAACTGCGCAGTGAGGCCATCGACAGATTCGGTCTGCTCGATGCACGTATCGTGCACCGTGTCACCACCGTGCGCGCGGGCGACAACATCGTGTTTATCGCCGCCGCGGCCGAACATCGTGCCGCCGCATTCGACGGTTGCCGCTGGATGATCGACGAACTGAAACAGCGCGTGCCGATCTGGAAAAAAGAGATCACCCCGCAGGGCGAGTCGTGGGTTACGCCCCACCCCTGATTTGGATGCATCAGGAGCAGGGCGGTGAAATCAGACGGTCGTACCAAATGATGAAAGTGCAGGCAGGACTATGATCAACGAGATGAAGGCTGCGATACTCCAGCGCACCAGCGCGAATGTGCTTTCATATATTTTTTTCATTTTGTGTCTCCTTAACGATTGCACTGCGAGGGTTGCAGGATACAAAGGCACTATTAAGTCTTGCTTAACCCCGCAAGGCCGGATCCATCACTGCTCTGGTGTGTGATGGCAAGCGTTCGCCGGACTATTGTTCACTCATGATCATCAGCCTATGACTGTCATTTCCATCGTCGGCCACTCCGGCTCCGGCAAGACCACCCTGGTGGAAAAACTCATCCGCAAGCTGTGCGCGCGCGGTGTGAAGGTCGCCACCATCAAGCACGCGCATCACAAAGTGGAACTCGACACGCCGGGCAAGGACAGCTTCCGTTACAAGGATGCCGGGGCGGTGATGAGCATGCTGCTCACGCGCGACGCGCTGCAACTGGTGGCGGATGCCAAAGAGGAGCGCGAGCCGGAACAACTGGCGCAGCGTTTTCTCGGCGAGGCCGACCTGGTGCTGGCGGAGGGTTTCTCGCATGCCCCGGGAGTAAAGATCGAAGTGTTGCGCCGCGCCTGCGACAAGCCGCCGCGCTGTGCCGTCGAAGATGGTTTGGTCGCCATCGTCACCGACATGGACGAGGTCTATCCGCAGTTGCCGCATTTCGGGCTGGAGGATGTGAACGGCATCGTCGATTTCATCCTGCAGCGAACCAGACAATGATCGACGATTGCACCGCGCTCATCCTCGCCGGCGGTGATTCGCGCCGCATGGGGCAGGACAAGGCAGGGCTGATTCTGGACGGCAAGTCGCTGCTGGAACGCGTCACGGCCACGATGCAGCAGGTGTTCCCCAAGGTGGTCGTGAGCGTGCGGCAACTGCGTGCCGAGGTCGATTTGCCGCAGGTGTGCGACGAGCATGAGGCCAGCGGCCCGCTGGCCGGATTGATTGCCGGGCTGGCGCAGGCCGATACGCCGTGGGTGTTCGCGGTGGCATGCGACATGCCGTTCGTGAGCGCCAAGGTGGTGGAGCATCTCGCGGGCTGCCGGGGCAAGTTTCAGGCTGTTGTTCCGGTGGTCGGCGGCTACGAGCAACCGCTGGCCGCGTTCTATGCGAAGAGCTCACTTGAGAAGATGCGCGCCAGTCTGGCTGCCGGAGACAGGAGTCTGCGCGGCGCGCTGGAGAAGCTGGAAGTGAATTATGTGAACGAGGCGGAGTTGCGTGCAGCCGATCCGCAATTGCGCAGTTTTTTCGATCTGGATACGCCGCAGGATTTTCAGGCGGCACAAAAGTGAGAATGGTATGGCGCAATAACCAACGGGCATTGCGCCATTCAGTGTTAAACATACGGTGCAATGCGCTACGCTTATTGCACCCTACACAGGGAAAGTAACAGGATGGAACATCTGACTGTAACGGCCGCACAACAATGCGTGCTCGCATCGATCAAGTCACTCGGCAAAGAGAGCGTCAGGCTGGAACACACGCTCGGGCGTGTGCTGGCGGAAGACATTCGCGCCAACCGCGACCAGCCGCCTTATGATGTCTCGGCGATGGACGGCTTCGCTTTGCGCAGCGCCGATGTGGCGAGCGCACCCGCCATGCTGGAGATCATCGAGGATATCAAGGCGGGCGACATGCCGCAGAAGAGCGTGCAGGCCGGGCAATGCGCGCGCATCATGACCGGCGCGCCGGTGCCGCAGGGAGCGGATGCGGTGATACGCGTCGAGGATACGCAAGCGCTGTCGGACACGCGGGTACAGATAAATGTCGCCGTGAAGTCGCGCAACGACATCCGCGATCGCGGCGAGAGCATGAAGCACGGCGAGGTGGTGTTGCCGGCAGGCACCGAGATCACGCCCGGTGCGGTCGGCATGCTGGCGATGGTGAAGCGCGCCAGTGCGGAGGTGTACCGCATGCCGCGCGTGGCCATCCTGTCCACCGGCGACGAGCTGGAAGGGCTGAACGATCCGTTCGATGCCAACAAGATCCCCGATGCCAACAGTTATGCGCTGATGGCGCAGGTGCAGGCGCTGGGCATCACGCCGGACCTGCTCGGCATCGCGCGCGATGAACCGGCCCACCTGAAGGAGATGCTGCAGCGCGGCCTGCA
This sequence comes from Gammaproteobacteria bacterium, assembly GCA_018813765.1. Taxonomy (GTDB): domain Bacteria; phylum Pseudomonadota; class Gammaproteobacteria; order Burkholderiales; family Gallionellaceae; genus Sideroxyarcus. Next base: position 559,347 of record JAHJBC010000006.1, read on the forward strand.
ATACGACGTGCTGCTGGTCTCCGGTGGCACCTCGGTCGGCGTGCACGACTATGTTCGACCCACGCTGGAAGCACTGGGCGTGCAGATGAAGTTCTGGCGTGTGGAAATGAAACCGGGGCACCCGATGGCGTTCGGCACCACCGCAAATACTTTTGTCTTCGGCTTGCCCGGCAATCCGGTGTCCAGCATGGTGTGCTTCGAGCAATTCGTGCTGCCCGCGTTGCGTCGCATGGCGGGTTTCACGCGCGTGCATCGCCGTACGGTGACGGCCAAACTGGCGCGCGACGTGAAGCACAAGCACAGCCGCACCGAGTTCGTACGCGTGCTGCTCGGCAAGGAGGACGACGTATTGGTGGCGACCCCGACCGGCGATCAGGGCAGCGGCATCCTGCACTCGATGGCGCTGGCGGAAGGCTTGCTGGTCATACCCTCCGTTAGCAAGGGTATCGCGGCGGGAGAGCAGGTGACGGTGCAGTTGCTTGATGGGGCCGAGTATCAGAATGAGGCGGGCGGGGATTTTTAACACTCCTTCCCCCTTGCAGGGGGAAGGTTGGGATGGGGGTGGATTCGATGGACTTCACAGCTTCTACCCCCTCCCTGGCCCTCCCCCTGCAAGGGGGAGGGGATCGGGAGAAGATTGATCATGAGGAAAGCACGCATCGGTTTCGTGACAGTTTCTGACCGCGCCAGTCGCGGCGAATATGAGGACAAGGGCGGCCCGGCGATGCAGACCTGGTTCGCGCGCGTGCTCACCAGCGAATGGGAAGCGGTGGTGCGCGTGATCCCCGACGAGCAGGCGCTGATCGAAAAGACGCTCATCGAGTTGTGCGATGTTGAGGGCTGTTCACTGGTGGTGACCACCGGCGGCACCGGCCCGGCCTTGCGCGACGTGACGCCGGAGGCGACTGAAGCGGTGTGCGAAAAGATGATGCCGGGCTTCGGCGAGTTGATGCGCACCGCTTCGCTCAAGTTCGTGCCCACCGCGATATTGTCGCGTCAGACTGCGGGCATACGCGGCAAGAGTCTCATCCTCAATCTGCCCGGCAAACCTTCGGCGATCGACGATTGCCTCAATGCGGTGTTCCCGGCCATTCCCTATTGCATCGACCTGATCGAAGGCGCCTATCTGGAATCCGACCCGGAACAATGCAAGGCCTTCCGTCCGGCGCACGCACAGCCACGGAAATAGTAGTTCTCTCGTGTAAACTTCTGCGTCATCCAATCTGCTTGCCCGAAAGGGAATTGCGATATGAGAAACGCAGTACAGTTCATCCTCTGTCTGATGTCATTGCTATGGGGATACTCGGCCTGGGGTGGCGAGTCACCCTCCGGCGGCTTCGAGGAGTGCATAAGCGAACCGGTGTTCGAAGGTCGCGTCTGCACCGTGCAGGCCAATCGCAAAGCCCGAACAGGCGTGATCCTGATTCACGGCTTGGGCGGTTCCGTTGACGACTGGAAGAACACCATTCCCGAACTGGCCAGGGATTTTCATGTGCTTGCCTTCGACCTGCCGGGATTCGGCAAGTCGGACAAGGGCAGCAAGCGTTATTCGCCCACGATGTATGCGCGTCTGGCACATTTTCTGGCGGACCACTATTTCCGCGACAAGTCTTACCACATCGTCGGCCATTCCATGGGCGGCGCCGTCGCCTTGCGCTTTGCGGCGCAACGTCCTTTGCGTTTTCAGCGCATGGTGCTGCTCGATGTCGCAGGCATCCTGCATCCGCAGGTGATCAGCCAGTTTCAGGCCGGCTCCATGCTGGCGCGTGCCAGCGGCGTGAAGCAGACGCGCGGAATCGCCGAACGCGTGTCCGGCAGGATACTGGAGCAGATGGACAAATTGCCCGTCCTGCCTACCGACATCGTCAATACGGCGCTGGGACGCGATGTGGTGTTGCAGGGCGGTCCGGAAAAGATCGCCGCGCTCGAACTCGCAGCGGAGGATTTCAGTTACGCCGTTTCCTCCGTCAGGGAACCGACGCTCGTCATGTGGGGCGACAATGACCTGACGGTGCCGCTGCGTACCGGCCGGGTGCTGGCTGCCCGTATGCCGCATGCGCGGCTGGAGATTGTGCCCGATGCCGGACATGTACCCATGCAGGATCAAGCCGCGCTGTCGAATGCGCTGATCAGGAAACACCTGCTGGCGAAGGAACCGGACGCGGCGGAAGCGCCGCAACCGGCGGGCAGGCCGGAAAGCGAGCGTGTGGGCACCTGCTCGGGCGAATCCGGGCTGGAATTCACCGGCGACTACCGCAGCATCGAATTGCGCGACTGCAGCAACATCGTCATCCGCAATGCCCGAGTCGGGCGATTGCGCGTCCATGATTCCAGCGCGACCCTGTTCGATACCGACATTGCGGGCAAGGAGGAGGGCTTGTACGCATACAACTCGGATATCACGATCACCAACGGCGATATTTCCGGCGCGACCAGCGCCATCAAGGCGGAGTACAGCCGGCTCGATCTGGCCGGTGTCCACCTGAGCGGCGGGCAGGATTCCGTACAGGCCATGAACAGTAAAATCGTGTTTTCTATCAGTCGGCTACGCAGCCCTCGGCTGGAAGGCAACATACACGCTTACCACAGCATGACAAACGAGGCATTGTGAGATGGCCGGGTATTGCGCGCTTCCGGGATTGCCGGGCGGCAAAAACGGCTACAATCACCAGTTGAAATCACCAATTCGGAAAAAATCTAAGGAGAGTATCTTGAGAAACATAAGGACTTTGCTGGCAGCTTTTGCTTTTATCGTCTGCATGCCTGCGTTCGCGGATGAGGCGAAGGACCCCTTCCTGGATATCGCCGCAACCTACAAGGCCGCAAATCCCAAGCCTGAACTTTCCGAAGAAGTGCGCAAGTACAAGGTGCAGGCCGAATTCATGGTGGATGAAAAACAGGCCGACCGGGCGATCACGCTGTATGGCAAGGCGCTGGACATCGCGCCGTGGTGGCCGGAAGGGCACTACAAGCTCGGGCTGTTGCAGGGCGAGAAAAAAAACTATCGCCTCGCGATGGGTGAGATGAAGCGCTATCTGCTGCTCGCACCGGACGGCGAATTTGCGCGCGCCGCGCAGGACAGGATTTATCAATGGGAAGTGGTCGTGGAACCGGTCGCGGGGAAAACGTTCCGTGACTGTCCTGAGTGCCCCGAGATGGTCGAGTTGCCTGCTGGCAGTTTCGACATGGGCTCAGCCAAAGGAGAGGCCAACGAGAAGCCCGTGCACCGCGTCTCCATCGCCAGGCCTTTTGCCATCGGCAAGACCGAAGTGACACAGGCGCAGTGGCAAGCCCTGATGCGCAACAACCCGAGCAACTTCGAAGCCTGCGGCGACGACTGTCCGGTGGAGCAGGTGAGCTGGGACGATGCGCAGGCTTACATCAAAAAACTCAACGAAAAGACCGGCAAGCAATACCGCCTGCCGACCGAGGCCGAGTGGGAATATGCCTGCCGCGCCGGGATGAGTTTCGAATATTGCGGCAGCGATTTCGCCGACAAGGTGGCGTGGAGCAACCAGAACAGCGGCAGCTTCTTCTTCAATTCGCCGCATCCGGCGGCAAGCAAGGAGCCGAATGCCTTCGGCCTGTATGACATGAGCGGCAATGTATGGGAGTGGGTCGAAGACACCTACCTCCCCAACTATGAAGGCGCCCCGGCTGACGCCAGTGCACGCGTGGACGGCTCGATGCGGGTGCTGCGCGGCGGCTCCTGGGGCAGGGATCCCAAATACAGCCGCGCATCCGCGCGTATCCGCCACAGTTCGAATTTCCGCGATTTCAGCCACGGCTTCCGGGTGGCGCTGCCGCTGCAATAACGCGTAAAGGCAGGGAAAGTATTTCCCCCGCTCCCGCTACCAGCTTGAAAGAATAATGGCGCCAATGGCGCCATTATTCTTTCAGCAAGCACAGAGCAGGATGCGCCGACATCCGGCGCATCCGGTCAGGCCATCAGTCCTTCTTCTTCAGCATGAACACGACTGCGATCGCGACGACGACGATGCCCAGCAGCCAGATCCAGTACTGCTCAAAGAAACCCGGCTCGGCAGCTTTGGGTATCGGCGCGACAGTCACTGCGGGTGCAGCAGGTTCCGGTACGGGAGCCGGTTCGGCGACCGGGGCTGGTGCCGGTGCAGCAACGGGTTCGGGTTCCACGACCTTGGGCGGAGCGGCCTTGGCTATCTTCCTTTTGGCTTTCTTGACGACGGGTTTGGGGGCAGGCTCTTCGACCGCCGCTACGGGAGCGGGGGCGGCGGCCTCTTCAGCAACTGCGGAAGCTGGCGCGGGCTCGGGTGCGGGGGCAGGTGCCGGTTCGGACACGGTTGCGGCCGGAGCCGGGGCGGCTGCTTCTTCCACCGGCTTGCTCGCACAGGCGGACAAGGCCAGTGCGGCAATGAACAGGGTTGCAGGTATGGCGATTTGGCTCTTTCTTGACATGATGTTCTCCAGAGAGACGGTTGATGAGGGATATGCAGGAGTCATCCTCCCACAGTTATTCGTGGCAGGCAAACAGCAGATTGCAATTGCCGTCCATATCTTCCTTCATACCTGTTGCACGTAACCTGAATATAATGTGACACCTGTGTGACTGGCGAAAGAGCGGATCATGTTCAGCCTGTTTGAAGGAAAACCGGACCATCCCCTGTTCGATCTCAACGAGGCGAGGCGGATGATCGACGAATTGCCGGAGGACGATAAGCGCAAGGCGCTGGAGGACATCACCTTCTGGCTGGATTCGATAAAGACCACCAAGGGCTTCCACCCCGAGGTGCGCGCCGCCATCGTGCTGCTGCTGGACGAGACGGCGCTGACCATCCATTCCGAATTCCTGCACCAGTACCTGAGCGAGCCGCATCTGCAGGACTTCAAGGGTGTGCATCTGTGGCAGGGCATGCATGCCTACGCCAAGGCGCTGGCCGAAGCCTGTGCCGCCAGCGTGGAAGAATATCGCGCAACAAACAAAAAGTCGTTCGAGATGCGACAACAGATGCCGCTGCTGTGCGTGCGCTGGGCGCGCGCCATCGCCGAGCAGTTGAAGCTGGAACTGATGCGTTATCTCGACATCGAGCCTGCGGTGTGGCAGCAGATCGCGGCATGCCAGCGCATCGCGGAATCCGAACAGATCGCCGAAAGCATGGTGCTGCCCTATGCGGGTCATGTCATCCATGTCAGTCCCCAGCGCGAACTGCTGCGCGCGCTGATGATGTACATCGCCGCGCCGGACGAACTGGCGCCGGACCAGATCGAGGTGAGCTACCGCATCGGCGGGCGTCTGTGCAGTTTCTTCGATCTCAAGCCTGCGGCGGATGCCGACTGTCCCTTCCAGTTCGATCTTGCCGCGGGCGTCGCACCGCAGCGCGTCCATGGCGCGGCCACGCCGGACATGCGCTATTTCGGCGCGGTGCGCGCGCTGGCGGCGGTGGAGAAGATCGAGAAGCAGAACGAGGACGACCCGGTCTGGCAGGAGCGGCGTTTCGGCAGCGAATTCACCCCCGGCGGCAAGCTCACCGTGCTCAAGCATCTGCTGACCTGGTGGGCGGCGCAGCCGCCGTTGCGGCATCAGGACCATCGCGGCATAGATACCAAGGTCGATGTGATCCACGGCTTCCGTCTGATCAGCCAGATGGTGACGCGCATCGAACTGGTCGCTGCGGATGCGGAGAAGCAGAAAGAAGGCGGGATGATCCTGGCGGCAGTCGACGAGATCGATTTCACCGCCGAGACCTGGACGGTCAGCGACATCAGTCTCGACGAGATCGGCATCAAACTGGCGAAGAGCGAGGGCGCCTGGGTCAAGGTCGGCGATTTGTGCGGCATCAAAACGCAGAACAACCCGTTGTGGTGGGTGGGCGCGATACGTCGCATCCACACCGATGCTGGTGGCAACGTGCATCTGGTCATCGCCATCATCGCCAAGAAACCGCTTTCCATCTGGCTGCGCGCACTGGGCAAGGGTGCGGAGAAGGCCTCCAACTGGGAGACCAGTTCCGGTTCGTTCCAGTACACCTACCTGCCGGCCATCCTGCTGCCGGATGCGCAGAACAGCCTGCGCAACGCCACCCTGCTGATGGAGACCGGCGCATACATCCCCGGCAACTTCTATCAGGCGCTGATGGGCGATAACAGCCGCGACGTCAAGCTGGTGCGCCTCATCGCCGAGGGCGAGGATTACGAGCAGGTGGGGGTCGAGTGGGAGGGGCAGGTCTGATAGCAAGCTGGTAGCTTGTGGCTAGTAGCTAGTAGCCCGGTCCGATAAATCAGGGTGGAAGCAAACGGCAAAGGCGGCTACCATTCGGCCTAACATAACGAATTCCAGTATTGTCTGGCAGTATTCCGATGCGCATCCTTATCAGTAACGACGACGGCTATTTCGCGCCGGGCCTGGCCTGTCTGGCCAGACACCTTTCCGCCATCGCCGAAGTGACCGTGGTCGCCCCCGAGCGCGACCGCAGCGGCGCCAGCAACTCGCTCACCCTCAACCGTCCGCTCAACCTGCGCCAGGCGGCAAGCGGCTTCTACTATGTCGACGGCACGCCCACCGACTGCGTGCACATGGCCGTCACCGGCATGCTGGACACGCAGCCCGATATCGTGGTCTCCGGCATCAATTCCGGCGCCAACATGGGCGACGACACCATCTACTCCGGCACCGTGGCCGCCGCCACCGAGGGCTTCCTGCTCGGCATCCCCGCCATCGCCATCTCCATGACCGGGCACGAGGCGCAGCATTACGACACGGCAGGCAAAGTGGCGGTGGAACTGGTGCAGCGCTTCATGCAGGACAAGCAGATGCATCCCTGGCTGCTCAATGTGAACGTGCCCGACGTGGCTTACGAACAACTGACCGGCATGGAAGTCACCCGCCTCGGAAAACGCCACAAGGCCGAACCCGTCATCAAGACACTCAACCCGCACGGCCAGCCGGTGTACTGGGTCGGCCCGGCGGGCAAGGCGCAGGATGCGGGCGAGGGCACCGATTTCCACGCCACGTCGCAGGGCCGCGTCTCCATCACGCCCTTGCAGATCGACCTCACCCAATACAGCCAGCTCGATGCGGTTCGTGCATGGATAGGGAGAAAGCAGTGAATCTGCGGCTGGCTGGCATCGGCATGACCTCAGCGCGCACGCGCGGCAGACTCATCGAGCGTTTGCGCAGCGAAGGCATCAAGGACGAAGTCGTGCTGGCGGCGATGAACGAGATCCCGCGCCACATCTTCATCGACGAAGCACTGGCGACACGCGCCTACGACGACGTGTCGTTGCCCATCGGCCACGGCCAGACCATCTCGCAACCGTATATCGTCGCGCGCATGACCGAAGTGCTGCGCAACGGCAAACAGCTCGGCCGCGTGCTGGAGATTGGCACCGGTTGCGGCTACCAGGCTGCGGTGCTGGCCAAGGTGGCGAAGGAGGTCTATTCCATCGAGCGCATCCAGCCGCTGCACGAGCGCGCGCGCAAGACGCTGCGCGAACTGAAGATATTCAACGTCAACCTGCGTTATGCGGACGGTTCGGCGGGCCTGCCCGATGCCGCGCCTTTCGACGGCATCATCATGACCTGCGCCGCGCCCGCGCTGGTTGCTACCCTGCGGGAGCAACTGACAGTGGGTGGTAGAATGGTTCTGCCGGTGGGAACGCAGGAGCAGCATCTGTATCTCATCGAGCGCGACGAGAGCGGTTATCACGAAAGCCGCCTGGAGGAAGTCAGATTCGTACCGCTGATGATGGGAAAGGCATGATCAAACAGAATCCGCAGTGGATGTGCCTGGCGCTGGCAGTGCTGGTGCTGGCCGGGTGCATGACGCCCGCTTCCGGCGGCCGCCGCGCACCGGTCATGGAATACGGTGCCGGCAGGCAGCCGGTTGCCGCAATACCGGCCCCGGACAAGCGGCCGGTGATGGATTCCGAGTACGAGGCCGTCAAGCGTTTCCATGTGGTGCAGAAGGGCGACACGCTCTACAGCATCGCCTTCGTCAACGGGGTGGACTACCGCGACATGGCCGAATGGAACCGGCTGGACGATCCGGCGGCGATCAAGATCGGCCAGCGGCTGGAGATTCGCGTCCCGGTGTCTGGATCGTCCGGCAAGGACGTTCCCATGCCGCTGATGGCATCGCAAGTGCCAGATCCGATCGAGGTGAAGAGCTACCCCAAGGTCGGCAAGCTGGCCTATACCGAGCAGGCACTGGCGCGCGCCGAACAGTTGCAGAAAGGCCCGGTCAAGGCACGGCCCGTGAAATCGGCTGAGGCATCACCTCCCGTTCCCGTCAAATATCCGCTCCCCGCTCCGCGACCCGAGAACGACAGCCCGCTGCAATGGCAGATGCCAGCCAGGGGTAGTCTGATCTCTGGTTTCTCCGAGGGCGACAACCGCAAGGGTGTGGACATCGCCGGTATGCGCGGCCAGCCGATACAGGCGAGCGAGGCAGGCAAGGTGGTGTACAGCGGCAGCGGTTTGCGCGGTTACGGCAAGCTCGTCATCATCAAGCACAACGCGACCTACCTCAGTGCCTATGCCCACAACGACAAGATCATGGTGAAAGAAGGCCAGAACGTGAGCAAGGGCCAGAAGATCGCCGAGATGGGCAGCTCCGACGCCGATAGGGTCAAACTGCATTTCGAGATCCGCAAGATGGGCAAGCCGGTCGACCCGGCGAAGTATCTGCCCTTGGCAAAATCGTAGGGCGCAATAACCGAAGGGCATTGCGCCGGATGGGAATCCTATGACTTTCCCCTTCCATGCCTGACTACCGCCGCGCCTGGCATCCGGGCGGAACCTGGTTCTTCACTGTCAACTTGCTGCAACGGCAAGGCAATGACCTGTTGATTCGGCACATCGAAACACTGCGCGCCGTGGTCAAATCGGTGCAGCAACGCCACCCGTTCCGGATTCATGGCTGGGTGGTATTGCACGAACACCTGCATTGCGTGATCGAATTGCCACCCGGAGATACGGACTTCGCGACCCGCTGGCGGCTGATCAAGATGGACTTCTCCAAAGCCCTGCCTCGCACCGAAAGGATATCGGCCGTGCGCACCCGCCGCGGTGAGCGCGGCATCTGGCAGCGGCGTTATTGGGAACACCTGATCCGGGATGAGCGCGACTATCGGGCGCATATGGATTACGTGCATATCAACCCGCAGAAACATGGGCTGGTCGAGCGTGTGGCAGAATGGCCTTATTCAACGTTCCATCGGCTGGTTGCCCAAGGCATTTATCCGGCAGACTGGGCGGGCGGAAGCGAAGGCGAGTTGGGATATGGTGATTAGCTTCCGGTGTTGAGTGCGGACACATCCGGCGCAATGCCCGTTGGTTATTGCGCCCTACTCAGGCTGATTCGTGAAGCAACAGGGATATATATGGGATTGATTGAAGCATATTTTGATGCCAGCGGTACGCATAGCGATGCCAAGGATTTATGCCTTGCTGGATATCTCTTCAAACAGGATGCTGCCACCGCGTTTGATGAGGACTGGCGATGTATGCTCGGCAGGTATGGATTGCCATACTTCCATATGAAGGAGTGCGCTCACGCTACAGGTGTGTTCAAAACCCTCGGGCTTGAAGGCTCCGACCTTGCTGCGCGTGAAGCGATAGATTTGATCAAGCGCTACGCATCCCAGGGAATCGCCTTCACCGTTGACAAGTCAATTTCGGCCGAACTTCGCAAGGGCAGCATGTGGAAGAACGAATATTCGTTCATCGTTGGTCAGGTCTTCTTTGCGATCAGAGACTTTGCTTTAGCCGATGAATCCAAAAGTGAGGTAGCCTGTTTATTTGAGAATGGGGACGATGGACGAGGCCAAGCGGTTGAGGCTGCTCAATTGATCCTCAAACAGGTCGATTTTCGAGAGACATGCCGAATCTCATCGTTTAAGTGGGCTGACCAGAACAAAGAGACGCCTCTGCAAGCGGCGGATATGCTCGCCTGGCACGTAAATTTGTGGCGCAGGAAGCGGCGAAATGGCACGCTTAAGAAGCGCGGGGACTTTAAGAGTCTGCTCGAAGTTCCCATGATTTACCATCATTGGGACCGATCATCCGTCGATTATCTGAAGGCAATGCGAGCATCTCGGTAACCAGCGTAGGGCGCAAACCAACGGGCATTGCGCCGCATGATGTGATGCCCGTATCCGGCGCAATGCGCTATGCTTATTGCGCCCTACACTGTTATTGCCATGACTGAAATGCCAACACTGAATGCCACCGACCATAGCCGCGACAGCGCCGGTCTGCGCTATGTCTATCCGGTGATATCGCGCCGCGCCGGCGGGGTCTCCATCGGCATCAACCTCAACACCAACAACGCCTGCAACTGGCGCTGCATCTATTGCCAGGTGCCGGAGCTCACGCGCGGCACCGCGCCACCGGTCGATCTGGCTTTGCTGGAAAAAGAACTGACGGGTTTTCTGTACGAGTTGCAGCACGGCGACTTCATGCAGCACGTGCCGCCCGAGGCGCGCCGCATCAACGACATCGCGCTCTCCGGCAACGGCGAATCCACCAGCGCGCAGGAGTTCGGAGAGGTCATCGAACTGGTGGGCAGGATCAAACCCGCCGAACTCAAGCTGGTGTTGATCACCAATGGCAGCCTGATGCAGCGCGACAACGTGCAACAGGGCCTGCGCCGCATGGCGCAGTTGAACGGCGAGGTGTGGTTCAAGCTGGACCGCGCCAGCGCGGCGGGCATGGCGCTGCTCAACGATACGAAGATGACGATGGACAAGGTGCGGCAGAACCTGGTCACCGCGATAGATTGCTGTCCGAACACCTGGTTGCAGACCTGCTGGTTCGCAATCGACGGCGTCGCGCCGACAAGCCGGGACGAGGATGACTATGTGGATTTCGTCAAAGGCCTGTTGCGCGCCGGTATCAAACCTCAGGGCGTGTTGCTCTACGGATTGGCAAGACCGTCGTTGCAGGAAGAGGCGCCACGCCTGAGCGCCTTGCCGGAGGCGGAATTGCAACGTTTTGCTGCGCGCCTCCGCACGCTGGGAATGGAAGTGCGGGTGTCGGCCTGACTAGAGGCGACCGTTGTCCTGGTCGTGCCCGTGTTTCCTGTAGAGCAGCCCCATGAGGGCGGTCATCAGGAACCCGAACGCGAAGATGATGATGTAGATGGAGAGGTGCAGCCTCTCCATCAGCGCATAGAGGCCCAGCATCAGGAAGATGCTGATGTTCTCGTTGAAGTTCTGCACCGCGATGGAACGGCCCGCACCGATCAGCAAATGGCCGCGATGCTGCAGCAGCGCGTTCATCGGCACCACGAAGAAGCCGGCCATGACGCCGATCGCGATGAGCAGGATGATGGCGAGCAGCGGGCTGGTGATCGGGATCATCGCCATCACCGCCAGGCCCATGGCGATGCCCACCGGCAGCACCTTCACGGCATGATCCAGTTTCACGAAGCGTGCGGCCAGCACGGCGCCGAGCGCGATACCGACCGCGAACCATGCGATGAGTTTGGCGGCTTCGCCTATGCTGTAATGCAGCGCGACGCCGGCCCAGGCGATGACCAGCAGGCGCAGGGTCGCCCCCGCGCCCCAGAACAGGGTGGTGACGGCAAGCGAGACCTGGCCCAGCGGGTCTTTCCACAGCAAGGTGAAGCAATGCCAGAAGTCCTTGAGCAGGAACCAGGGCTTGTGGCTCAGCGGCTTGTGCTCGATGGGAACCAGTGGGATGTAGAGATTGATCACCGCGGCCAGCATATAGATGAAGAAGATGATGAAGATCGCGATCTCCGCGACGGTGATGTGTTTGGGGATATGCAGTGCCTGTTCGATCGCCTGCGCGATGCTGGGCGTGACCAGCATGCCGCCGACGATGGCGCCGAGGATGATGGCGGCGACGGTCAGTCCTTCCATCCAGCTATTCGCCCATACCAGCCGCTCGGGCGGCAGGTATTCGGTGAGGATGCCGTACTTGGCCGGGGAATAGGCGGCCGCGCCGAAACCGACCATGCCGTAGGCGAGCAGCGGATTCACGCCCGCCAGCATGGCCAGGCAACCGATCATCTTGATTGCGTTGCTGATGAACATCACGCGGCCCTTGGGCAGCGAATCGGCGAAGGGGCCGACGAAAGGGGCGAGCATGATGAAGGAGACAATGAAGGCCTGCTGCAGCACGGGCGTCTGCCAGCTTGGGGCGTGAACCTGTTTCAGCAGGGCGATGGCGGCGAACAGCAGGGCATTGTCGGCGAGCGCTGAGGCGAATTGCGCTGCAAGGATGATGTAGAAGCCGCGATTCACTTTGATTGTTCGTTTGAAAGACGGCGTTTTATAACACGAATATATGATGCCTGCACCTTCGACACGTTACTGGCGTAGCCAGCCGTTTGCGGGAGGAGGTGCAAAGCAGCCATTCCCGCCCCAAATGCTGCGCATCGCCGTGTCATGGCTGCTATCATTCGCGGCACTTAAATCCGCTACTTTCCGGTATTCCATGTCCCGCCCGATCCAAGCCCGCATCGATCTTTCCGCCCTGCAGAACAACCTGCGCGTGGCGCGTCGTCTTGCTTCGGCGCGCATCATGGCGGTGATCAAGGCTGACGCTTACGGTCATGGCTTGCTGCGCACTGCGGCCGCGCTGAGCGAAGCGGAGGGTTTTGCGCTGCTGGACGTGCGCGATGCCGTCGCCCTGCGCGAAGCGGGATTCCGCCAGACCCTGTTGCTGCTGGAAGGCTTCTTTGCGGCGGACGAACTGCCTTTGTTCGCCGAATACGATCTGAGCAGTGTCATCCACAGCCCGCAGCAGCTCGCCATGCTGGATGCCTTTCCGCGCCGCAACGCATTGCAGGTCTGGCTCAAGATCAATACCGGCATGAACCGGCTGGGTTTCGCGCCGGAACAGGTGCCGGCCGTGATGGAAAAGTTGAAGTCGCACCCGGCGATACGCGAAGTCACATTGATGACCCACTTCTCCCATGCCGATGAGCCGGAAGGTGTCGCGGAACAACTGGAACTGTTCAAGGGCTTGACCGCCGCATATCGCGCGCCGCGATCTCTGGCCAATTCCGCCGCACTGCTGCGCTTCCCCGCCACGCATGGCGAGTGGGTGCGTCCCGGCATCATGCTCTACGGTGCTTCACCGTTTGCCGACACCAGTGCGCAGCAGCTCGGCTTGCAGCCGGTGATGACGTTGAGCAGCGAACTCATTTCGGTGCGCGAACTGAAGGCGGGCGACCGTGTCGGTTATGCCGGTCTGTTCCGCGCCGACAGGGCCATGCGCATCGGCACCGTGGCCTGCGGCTATGCCGACGGTTATCCGCGGCCTGCGGCTACCGGCACGCCGATCCTGGTGAACGGGCAACGCACGCGCACGCTGGGCCGTGTATCCATGGATATGCTGGCGGTCGATTTGAGCGAGATCGACGATGCTGCTATAGGCAGCAAGGTCGTGCTGTGGGGAGAGGGTATGCCGGTGGAAGAGGTGGCGCGTGCTGCCGGAACCATCAGCTACGAGTTGCTGAGCGCGCTGACGACGCGCGTTCCCGTCATTGCTGCCTGACGGGAACGTCGCTGCGCTCACCCGAGCGATGAGCGCAGCCCGTAGCCGGGGTCAGCACATCACTTTGCTTCTTTGCACTGCAATACGCCCTGCTTTCCGGCTTCTTCAGTGACGGCCTGGATGCCGGCGCTGCCCTTGAAGGTTCCCCACTTCATGTACTGCTGAAAGAAATAGTTCTTGCCTGCCTCGGCAATGAACTTGAGGCTGTTCTCGCCGAATTCCGCCTGGGTTGCCACCGTATGTTCGCCGGGCGCGACCTCCTTGTGGAAGTAGACGCCGGGGCCGGTTTCGCCGATCGCGACGCCGTCGATCGAGAGCGTCTTGGTGAGGGCCTTGCCGAAATGGCTGTTCTCGCGGTAGATGTACACACCGGCCATGTTGGTGGAAGGTGCGCCGAATTTCTTGCTGGCGGCATCCTGTTCATTTGATGCCAGCGGAACGGATGCGGCGCAGCCGGTCAGCAGCGCGATTGCTGCCGCCAGCATCAAGCTGCGCAAGGATACGATCATATTCATGTTGTGCCTTTCATTGGGTTGGAAAGTTCGATTGCATGGCAATCGGGCGCAGCCTAGCATAACCATGAGCTGATTGCGGGAAAGGCGTAATGGAAAAGGCGTGTGGTGAGGCGGCAGCCGGCGATAACTCGCAAAAGCTGCCGACACTCGCGTACTCCCGCCAGCACTTGTAGACGGGAGTTTTCGGTATCAGGCGATGCGGAAGCGGCCCGCCAGTTCGTCCAGCTCAGTGCTGAGCTCGGCCATCTGTCTTGCGGACGTGGCGGTCTGGGATGCCGCCATGCTGTTCTCTTCCGTCCCCTGGGCGATCTTCTCGATACGCTGCGCGATGTCGCGTGCAGCGATGGATTGCTCCTGGATGGCCTTGGTGATGTCGTCCACGGCATGCGCCGCCTGCTGTGCCGCATCGCGGATGCTGCTGACCGAGTCGCCTGCCTTGCGTGCCAGGTTGACCCCGTCGTTCACCCGTTGCACCCCGACCTCCATCTCCTGCACCGCCATCTTGGTGCCGTTCTGTATCTTGGCGATCATGTCGGAGATTTCCTTGGTCGAGGTCGCGGTGCGTTCGGCGAGTTTGCGCACCTCGTCTGCGACCACCGCGAAGCCGCGTCCCTGTTCGCCCGCTCTTGCCGCCTCGATGGCCGCGTTGAGTGCCAGCAGGTTGGTCTGGTCGGCGATTTCGCGGATGGTGTTGGCGATGCCCGAGATCTGGATGGAGTATTCGTCCAGGCTGCGTATCGTCTCGGCGACGTGGTTCACCGCACTGGAGATGTTCTCCATTTCGGTCGCAGCGCTGTGGATGATGAGTCCGCCTTCGCTCGCCTGTTCGCTGGAGGTCTGGCTGACGCGATAGGCTTCGCTGGCATGCTCGCTCACCTGGTCGATGGAGACCGAGAGTTCCTCCATCGCAGCCGCCATGCCGGAAGCCGCCTCGGATTGCATCTCCGTCACTTTCGAGCTGCTGTGCGCGGAATCCGAAACGTCGCCGGAGGTCTTGTTCAGGTCGCTGATGCCGTCGCGGACGCTGGCGATTAGTTCGTGCAGGTTGTTGCGCATCACCGACAGCGCGGCGATCAGGTTGCCGATCTCGTCCCCGCTGGGGGCGGGCAGGGGGCGGGTGAGATCGCCGGCCGCGATGGCGTTGGCGGCATCCCTGGATGCGCTCAGGCCGCCCTTGATCCTGCGGATCAGGAACCATGACTGGAACACCATGCCCAGCGTGCCGAACGCCAGCAGCAGCGAGAATAACACTGCGCCGATACGCGATTGCTCCTGCGCATGCTCGTATTCGGACTTTGCGATTTCGGTCTGGTAGGAGATCAGTTTGTTCACCGCCTCATGCATGGCATGGCGCTCCTCGCGCCCCGCCTTGAGATAGGCAGCCAGTACTGCCGGGCTGTAGTTCTTCGCACTCAGCGCATTCAGCGCTTCGTCCTGTTTTGCCTTCCACGCCGCATATTTCGCCGCGACATCGTCGGCCAGTTTCTTCTCGTCGGCGTTCAGGCTGGTGGAGCGGTATTTGTTCCACATCTCTTCCGCTTCGGCACGCAGGTCGGCGGTGCTCTTGAGATGGCGGTCGAGCGGATGGTCGTGGATCGCGGCGACATGTCCGGCCGGGTCGTGCTGGAAGGCGAGCAGCACCTCCGAATAACTCATCGCGGTGTGCGCATCGAACTGCGACAGGTCGTACATGGGCACGGCGCGATCCTCGTACACCGAGTGCAACGCCTCGGTCGAATGTTCCAGACCGTACCAGCCTATGGCGATCGCCAGCATGAAGCCGGCCAGGCCGCTCACCGCCATCATCCACAGGCGCGAGACAATGCTGATCTTGCCGATGCGATTGGCGAGCGCGGCGAACAGGCCGTTGCCGACGACTTGCCCTTCGTTGAGTTTGATGCCGGCCCCCGACTTCATCCGCGCGTAAAGCTGTTCTGCCATGCTCGTTTCTTCGCGCGCAGCGGCGACTCGCACCGAAACATAACCGCTACCATCCGCCAGTGGGGAAGCATAGGCGCGCACCCAGTAGTGGTCGCCGTTCTTGCGCCGGTTCTTCACCAGACCGCTCCACGGACGTCCCTGCTTCAGGGTGTCCCACAGGTCACGGAACGCTTCCGGCGGCATGTCGGGGTGGCGCACGATGTTATGCGGCTGGCCGATGAGTTCTTCCTTGGTATAACCGGAAAGCTCGACGAAGGCATCGTTCGCGCGGGTGATCTGTCCCTTGCGGTCGGTATAGGAAATGACGGTCTGGCCTTGCGGGAACGGGTGTTCACGTCCGGTGACGGGTTGGTTGTTGCGCATGCTTCCTCCTGAATTTCGATGTCCTCGATACAGAATCGCTGAGTCGACTCACACTCTCACTGTTGCATGCTAACCGTATCGGTGTTCGTTCAAAGGACGAACAGAATGGTGAAACTGTACCAGTTCCGCTCATTGAGGGGCTTGCCATCGGCATGAGTATCCATTTGAAAACAAGGGGCAACAGCGAGGCGTCCGGGCTGCGGCTTGTCGCGCAGACCGGCAAGGGGCTTACGGATGCCCGGAGAGGTGATCGAAGAATTTGTCGGCCGGTTCCGGCCTGCCGAACAGGTAGCCTTGATGGATCACATTCGCGCGGTCGTTGAGGAAATCGGCCTGTTCCCTCGTCTCCACTCCCTCGGCGACCACTTTGAGGTGCATGAGCTTGGCCACCGCGAGGATGGTTTCGACCAGGCCTGCGTCGCCGGTGTCCGAGGCCAGATCCTGCACGAAGGTCTTGTCGATCTTGAGTTCGTTGATGGGCAGGCGCTTGAGGTAGGACAGCGAGGAATAGCCGGTGCCGAAATCGTCCATCGAGAAATGGATGCCGATCGCGGCCAGCTCGTGCATCTTGGCGATCACGTCGTTGATGTTGTTGATCACCATGCCTTCGGTGATCTCCAGCGTGATCTGGGTCGGGTCGGCGCCGCTTTCGGCCAGCCCGCGTTTGATCCAGTCGACGAAATCGTGCTGGCGGAAATGGCGCGGGCTGATGTTGACGGCGATGCGCATCGGGCGCTTGACGTCGTTGGCCACGAGCAAACGGCAGACCTCGGCGAACACCCACTCGCCGATGTCCACGATGAGGTCCGATTCCTCGGCGATGGGGATGAAAGCCATCGGCGGCAGCAGCCCGCGCTGCGGGTGTTGCCAGCGCAGCAGCGCTTCCGCCCCCACGATCTTGGCTTTTGCATCCACCTGCGGTTGCAGGAACAGCCGCAACTCGCCGTTGGTGATGCCGTGGCGCAGATCGCGTTCGACATCGAAACGCTGCCTGGCGATCTCGTCCAGTTCCCCCTCGAAGAAGGCGACCTGGCCGCGCCCCTTGGACTTGGCGAAATGCAGCGCCGTGTTGCTGCGGCGCAGGATGTCGAGCGGCTTGTCCTCGTCGCTCTCCGGGAACAGCGCGATGCCGATGCTGACGCTCACGGTATGCATGTTGCCGCCCAGTTCGAAGGGCTTGCGCATGCTGGTCAATATCTTTTCCGCCACGTGCATGCCCTGATGCGCCGCGCTGTGCTGCTGTACTGCGAAATCGGGCAGCAGGATGGCGAATTCGTCGCCCGACATCCGCGCCAGCACGTCGCCCTTGCGCAACAGCGGGGAGAGGCGTGCTCCCATGCTTTTGAGCAGCGTGTCGCCCAGCGCCTGTCCGGCCGCGTCGTTGATGGTCTTGAAATGGTCGATGTTGAGCGTGAGCAGGGCGCTGTGGTGGTTGCCACGCCGGCTCAGCGACAGCGTCTGTTCCATGCGTTCCAGCAGCAGGACGCGGTTGGGCAGGCCGGTCAGGGTATCGTAAAAGGCGAGGCGGTGGATCTCGGCTTCGGCCTGTTTCCTGGCGGTGATGTCTTCCTTCACCGCGACATAATGGGTGATGCGCCCATCCGGCTGATGGATCGGGCTGACGATGGCGTGCTCGGTATATTCGCTGCCGTCCTTGCGCTTGTTGTGGAACTCACCCTGCCAGACCTTGCCGTCCGCCATGTTCTGCCACAGCGTGTCGTAAGTTCCCTTGGGTGTTTTGCCGGAATGCAGGAAACGCGGGTTCTGCCCGATGACTTCCTCGCGGCTGTAGCCGGAGTTGCGCAGGAAGGCCTCGTTCACATATTCGATCCCGCCATCGAGGTTGGTGATGATGATGCTTTCCGGGCTCTGCTCCACCGCCAGCGACAGTTTGCGCAACTGGTCTTCGTTGATCCTGCGCTCGGTGATGTCTTCGCCCGAACTCAGCGTGCCCATGATGTTGCCGACCTCGTTGCGGAAATTGGCGTTGTGCCAGGCGATCAGGCGGCGGCTGCCATCGCGGCACAACACCTCGTTCTCGTGGTATTCCGCTCCCTCCAGCTTGCCCGAGAGCATCTGCTGAAACAGCGCGCAGGTGACTTCCATGCCTTCCGGCTGCGGCAGGTAGTGGCGGAACCAGTTCTGTCCGATCATCTCGCTCTCGCGGTAGCCCAACAGCTCGCAGCCGTAACGGTTGATCATGCTCACGCGGCCCTCGCCGTCGAGCGCGAGCATGAAGGTCCGGGCACTGTCGAGGTAGCGCTGATTGCGGTCGCGCTCGCGGCGCAGCGCAGCTTCGACCGACTTGATCGCCGAGATGTCGCGCGCGATGCCGAACACGCCGACGACCTTGCCCTCGGCATCGTGCAAGGGGCCCTTGGTGGTCAGCAGGGTGCGCCCGCCGTCAGTGGGAACGAGCTCGTCCTCGAAGGTGACGGTCTTGTTTTCCTGCATGACCATGCGGTTATTGGCGATGAGCCTGGCGGCGACCTCGGGCGGGAAGACCGCGCGTTCGTCACGCCCCAGCATCTCGGACGCTTTCTTGCCGGTGATACGCTCGGTTCCAGGATTGAACAGGATGAAGCGGCCTTCGACGTCCATGGCGAAGATGGCATCGGTGGAGTTCCGGGCGATGCTGTTCAGCAGTTGCAGGGTGCGGGACTTCTCTGAAAGGAGGGATTCGGCACGGTGTTTTTCGATCACCGCGCGATGGCGCGCGTCGTGCATCATGCGGCTGAGGAAGCTGATCAGCAGGCCGTCGCCGACGAGGAAGCCGAGCTGGAACAGGTCGTAGAAACGTTCGATATGCAGGCTGCCTGTCGGCGGCATCGTGAACCAGGCGACCAGCATTGCCGAGATCAGGGTGGAGACCGTGCCGGGACCGATCCCGCCCAGCGCCGCGCTGAGGATGATGGGGAACATGAACAGCAGCAGCAGCGGACGTTCTTCGAAAGAAACAGCGATGTTTTCGCGGATCAGCAGCGAAACGAAGGGCATCGCCAGCGCGAACAGGTAAAGCTGCCAGCGCGGCCAGTCGACCAGGCCGTTGTGGTGCAAGGATGCTTCCGTGGGGGTGCTGCGTTGTATGCCGTTCAGCAGGTAATACAGCAGCAGCGAGGTGATGCCGACGAACAGCCAACCCTTGAGGGTCTGCACCACATGCAGGAATGCCATGTCGGCGATCAGGCGTTCCAGCGCCCAGTCGGACAGCACGATCCACAGCCCGGCAAAGACCGCATAGATCAGTACGATCCGCAGGACCTCTTCGTGGGATGCGCGCTGGTAACCGGGTTCGTGCATGCGGAACTCCCGTTCAGTTTCGATGCTGGCGTCCTCGACAGGAATCGAACCTGTAATTGACCCTTAGGAGGGGCCGGTTATATCCATTTAACTACGAGGACTTGCTTGTTTGAAGCCGAGTGCGCGCATTCTAACGTAAAATCCCATCCCCATATTCCGGACAAGGTGAGAAAAATGAAATGGCTGATCCTGTTCGGACTGTTTGCCGCTTTGGCGCTGGCGCTGAGCCAGATGGCACGCGCGGGCGAATTGCCCAAGGTGGGCGAGGCGGCTCCCGATTTCGAATTGCCGGACCAGAGCGGGGTAAAGCACACGCTGAAGGAATACGCGGGCAAGTGGCTGGTGCTGTATTTCTATCCCAAGGACGATACGCCGGGCTGCACGCAGGAAGCCTGCGCCTTCCGCGACGACCTGCACAAGCTGGCGGCATTGGGCGCCCAGGTGGTGGGTATCAGCGTGGACGACAGCGCGAGCCATGCGGAATTCGCGAAGAAATACCACTTGCCGTTCCCGTTGCTGGCGGACAGTTCCGGCGAGGTGGCGACGAAATACGGCGCGCTGACCAACTTGCTGCTGGTCAGGTTCGCCAAACGCTACACCTTTTTGATCGACCCGCAGGGCAAGGTCGCCAAAGTATATTTGAAGGTAGAGACGTCGAAGCACTCGACCGAGATCATCGAAGATTTGAAACAGTTAACTGCGAAAGGTAAGTGATGAAATATCCGAATGCGAATGTCTTCGCCGCCTGGTTCTTTATGTTCCAGACACTGGCGATGGGCTGGGTCGCGGCCTCCGGGCGAGTGTTGCTGGAGATGCTGGGCGTCCCCACCGTGGAAGGCGATATTCCTGGTCGCATCGTCGGCGCATTGCTGTTGCTGTTGATCGTGTATCTGGTGTGGCATTTCATGCGCGGCCTGCCGCCGCAGGGCAAGCCGGAGGGAAACGGTTTCAGGATGGGACATCGCCTGCTGCTGATCGGCAACGTCCTAGCCGCGCTGTTGTTCGTATTCCATTTCTTCGCTGCCGGCATCGACGGCTATAACACCCACCTGGTGCTGAATAAATTCACCACCGCCTTCGGCTACATGGCGATGGGTTTTTTCGCCATCGGTTTCTCGCTGGTCTATCAATCTGCGATGCCACAAGAAGAAAAGAATGGTTAGTGGCCGCCTCAAGAAAAGCCAAAATTCTAAGCAAGACAAGGCGCGAGCAAAAAATCGCGACGCGGCATATATGGAATATGTAAGGAGTGATTTTTTGTGAGCAACGCAGTATTGCGACGAAGTTTGGTTTTTATTGAGGTGGCCTGATGCCGTATATCACGTTAGACAAGGCAAGCATCGCCTTCGGTCACGTCGCCCTGCTGGACCATGTGGACTTTCAACTCGACGAGGGCGAACGCGTCGGCCTCATCGGCCGCAACGGCGGCGGCAAATCCACCCTGCTTAAGATACTGGCCGGCCAGGCCCATCTGGACGACGGCACACTGTGGCGGCAACCTTCCACGCGCATCTGCTATGTGAGCCAGGAGCCGGTGCTGGATGCCGAGGCCACCGTGTTTGACGAAGTGGCGCGCGGGCTGGGCGAGCTGCACCAGATCATCACCGACTACCATCACCTCTCGCACCAACTGGGCGAGCCGGATGCCGATTACGACAAGCTGCTGGAAGCCATGCAGCCGCTGCAGACCGCACTGGAAGCGCAGAACGGCTGGGCGGTGACGGCACGCATCGAGACCGCGATCCAGCGGCTGGAACTCGACCCGGAAGCGCTGGTGGGTTCGCTCTCCGGCGGGGTGCGCAAGCGTGTGGCGCTGGCGCAGGCGCTGGTGGCCGAGCCGGAAGTGCTGATCCTCGACGAGCCGACCAACCACCTGGATTTCTCTTCCATCGAATGGCTGGAAGGCCTGCTCAAGGATTTTCGCGGCAGCGTGCTGCTGGTCACCCATGACCGGCGCTTCCTCGACAACGTCGCCACGCGCATCGTGGAACTGGATCGCGGCAAGCTGGCGAGTTTCCCCGGCAACTTCGCCGCCTACCAGAAGATCAAGGAGCGCATGCTGGCGGACGAGGCGGTGGTCAACGCCAAGTTCGACAAGGTGCTGGCGCAGGAAGAGGTGTGGATACGCCAGGGCGTGAAGGCGCGGCGCACGCGCAACGAAGGCCGCGTGCTGCGGCTGGAAGCTTTGCGGCGCGAGCGCGCGGCGCGGCGCGAGAAACTGGGCAAGGTGGAGATGAATCTGGATGCGGGCGACCGCTCCGGCAAGCTGGTGGCGGAGCTGGAGCATGTCCGCAAGTCTTACGGCGCGCGCAAGATCGTCGACGATTTCTCCTGTCGCATCCAGCGCGGCGACAAGATCGGCCTGCTCGGCCCCAACGGCGCGGGCAAGAGCACGCTGCTCAAGATCATCCTGGGCGAGCAGGCGCCGGACTCCGGCAGCGTGAAGCTGGGCACCAAGATCAGTGTGGCCTACTTCGACCAGTTGCGTACGCAGCTCGACGACAACGCCACGCTGGCCGACACCATCAGCCAGGGCTCGGATTTCATCGAGATCGGCGGCGCCAAGAAACACGTCATCAGCTATCTCGGCGATTTCCTGTTCGCGCCGGAACGCGCGCGGTCGCCGGTGAAGTCGCTCTCCGGCGGCGAACGCAACCGTCTGTTGCTGGCGCGCCTGTTCACCCAGCCTTCCAACGTGCTGGTGCTGGACGAGCCAACCAACGACCTCGATATCGAGACGCTGGAGCTGCTGGAAGAACTGTTGGCCAATTATCAGGGCACGCTGTTTCTGGTCAGCCACGACCGCGCCTTCCTCGACAACGTGGTGACGCAGGTGATCGCCTTCGAGGGCGACGGCAAGCTGATGGAATACGTCGGCGGCTACGAGGATTGGGTGCGGGTAAAAAAATACGAAGCTTCGCAAAAGACTGCAACGGCTGCACCAGCAAAAGTCGCGACCAAGGCCGAGGCGGCCAAGCCCAAGGCTTCTGGCAAGCTCAACTTCAAGGAGCAGAAGGAACTGGACGAGATGCCGCAGCGCATCGAAGCGCTGGAGCGCGAGCAGGAGGACATCGCGGCGGCCCTTGGCTCGGGTGTGCTGTTCCGCGATAATCCGGCGCAGGCCAAACAGTTGCAGCAGCGCTCGACCGATATTGATGACGAGCTGACGAAGCTGATGGCGCGCTGGGAGGCGCTGGAGAATCGTTAAAGCACCCCGCAGCAAGTTGCTGAGTATTGCTTGTGTAGGATGGGTTGAGCGCAGCGATACCCATCGCTTGTCTGCCGTCCGGAATTTGATGGGTATCGCTGCGCTCAACCCATCCTACAAAATCTGACGCTGCAAGCAGCGGGGAATTTGACCCGAAGAGATTAAGGGAGTGGCGATGAGGATCAAATCCGGAGTGATGTCGGTTGCCGCAGCAGCATTGGTACTGACCGCATGTTCGACGCAGCAGATGATGCAGGTGGCGCTGTCCAAAGACCCGGAAGCGGCGATCAAGAGCATGGCGCAGCGCCGTGTGGATTCGTACAAATACAACCCCGAACTGGTCGTCTACGACCTCAAAAAACTCAAGGCCGAGTACAACCGGCTGATGGGCAATGTGCAGAAAGAGAGCGGTGCCAAGTGGGGCAAGCGCGAATCCGGAGTGTTGCCGACCCGCACGCGCTATGTGAAGTACACCGAGAACTACAAGAACCGCGTGGTGGTGGACTACGACGCCGGTACCGTGTTGATCGAACACCTGGACGAGGAAGGCGTGGAGGACAAGCTGCGCAACGCGGCGGTGGTCGCGCTGCTCACGCCGGACGATCCGGGCGCGGTGGACCTGTTTTCCGACAAGGAGATCGAGCTCAGCGGAACTCCGTACCTGCAGGAGCTGGTGGTGGACGAGAACGGCGTGGTGATCAAGACGCGCGAAGAGGTCGACCGGTATGCAAAGTATCTGGTCGACAATAAAATTCAGACCCGCATCATCGATGCCAACGGTATGAGAAAGACCGTGCTCTACGTGCAGATGAACATGGTGAACGCGCATCTGGACAAACGCGCGCTGCAATACGCTTCCACTGTACGCAAGCATTCCGACAACACCGAGGTCAGCCGCAGCCTGATCTTTGCGGTGATCAAGACCGAGAGTGCGTTCAATCCCTATGCGGTGTCCAGCGCACCGGCCTACGGCATGATGCAACTGGTGCCGTCCAGCGGCGGGCGCGAGGCGTATCGCAAGGCCAAGGGCGAGGATGTGATGCCGAGCAAGGAATACCTGTTCGATGCGGACAACAACATCGAGCTGGGGGCCACCTATTTGAGCGTGCTGCTGCGAGACAGTCCGCTGCGCGAGATCCGCGACCCGGTAGCGCGCGAATACTGTGCCATCGCGGCCTACAACACCGGCCCGTCCAACGTGTTTCGCGCGTTCAGCAAGTCGGGCAACAGTAAGACACGCCAGATCGAAGCGCTGGACCGCATCAACGCGATGAAGCCGGACGAGGTGTACGACGCGCTGCGCAGCAAGCTGCCCTATGCAGAGACGCGGAGTTATGTCGCAAAAGTGGTGGACGCGAAGCGGCGCTATGCGGTGATGTAGTGCGGGCCCCCCCCTTTATTAAAGGGGGGTAGGGGGGATTTAAGAGAGGATGATCAATGCCGCTTTTCAAATCCCCCTGTGTCCCCCTTTGTCCAAAGGGGGATGAGGTTGGCTCATTCCTGCCGGTTTTGAGATTCAACTGATTGGGTTCTGCTGCAACCACCCCAACGCTGCCAGCGCGCCGAAGAATATGGCGACATGCACCCAAGTCCAGATGGAGTAGCGGCGCACGAGCCGGTCGGGATCGAAATTGCTGATGAGGAACAGTCGCCCGTCGTGCGGCTTCAGCATGAAATGCGTATCCGGCTCGGCGCGCGCTTGTGTCAGGCGTTTCTCCGCTTCGCGTTTGGCGGCCTGGCGCGCCAGCATCCATTCCTGCATATCCAGCTTGCCGTTGCCGTCGAGGTCGAAGCGCTGCATCAAGTCGGCGTTGTCCATCTTCCATTCCGACAGCACCCGGTTTACCAGTTCCTTGTGCGTGACCATGCTGTTGCTGCCGCCCACGGTCTTGAATTCGCCCAGCACGTAGATGTGGTCGAGGTCGATCAGTTTCCATTCGGTATAACGGTAGTCTGCGACCTGCCATCTGTCCTTGTGCCTGCTGATGATCTCCGCACCCTGCGGATCGACGATGCATTTGCCGGTGCCGTCGTCGATGACGAAGGGCGCATGACTTTCGCCCGTGCCCTCCGTGTGCCAGTTGTTCTTGCTGTCGCGATACTCCACCCTGAAGCGGTACCACAGGCAGGGCAGGTGGGAATATGGGGCATAGAGGGGCGCCTCCTCCGCGCCGCCGCGGCCGATCAGTTCGGCGTAGCCTTGCGCCGCTGACCCGATGCGCGAGGTGGGCGTGCCGCTGACCATGCGCAGGCGGTGCAGCGCCGAATACCACGCGAACAGGCTGAGCAGCGCCATGAGGCCCAGGCACGACAGCCATCCGGTAAGGGATTCCAGTTGGAAACCGACGAGCAGCAGTAAAAGCTGCGAACCCGAAGTGACGAATTGCGCGTATTCGCGTTTCAGCGAAACGAGCATGGCAGGGAACGTAAAGCTCGCGTAGCGATTCGATCGCCTCCTCGCCCGCTTGCGGGAGAGGATTGAGGTGAGGGAACGGGCGCGTCGAATTGCATTGGGAGAAAGGAACTACTCGCTTTGCCCGTTTATTTGAACAGGGACTTCATGTCGACGTCGGTCTTTTCGGTAGAGGCGAACTCCAACAGCGGCTTTTCGACATAGGCGAACATGTTGGCGATGAGCACGGCGGGGAACTGTTCGATGCCGACGTTGTAGATGTTGACCGATTCGTTGTACGTCTCGCGGCGGTCGGCGATGCCGTTCTCCAGTCCGGTGATGCGGTTCTGCAACTGCATGAAATGTTCGTTGGCCTTCAGTTCCGGATAGGCTTCCGCCACCGCAAAGATGTTGCCCAGTCCCATGCGCAACATGCCTTCGGCCTTGCCCAGCGCCTCGATGTCCTGCCCCTGGCGCGCTTCCTGCACCCGCGAGCGTGCCTCGATCACGCGTTGCAGGGTCTCCTGTTCGAACTGCTTGTACTGCTTGCACACCTCGACCAGCTTGGGCAGTTCGTCATGGCGCTGCTTGAGCAGCACGTCGATGTTGGCCCAGGCCTTGCCGACGCCGTGTTTGAGTTGCACCAGGTTGTTGTAGAGGGTGATGCCGTAGATGAGGGCGACTACGCAGATGCCGAGAAGGATGAGCGAGCTGGTCATGGCAAGGTTCCTTGTGCGGGTTGGGAGGGACGCGGCGAATCATAAAACAAATTGCCGCGCCGGGGCACAGGATTGCTTCGGTGTTTTCTAAATACCCCGTCATTCCCGCGCAGGCGGGAATCCAGCGGTTTTATTCCACATGCCTTTTGTGTTGTTTTGCTGCGCAAAAGATTTTGGTTGACTGGATTCCCGCCTGCGCGGGAATGACGGCATTTGTCACTGACCGAAGAATTCCTTCACCTTGCCCATCCACGACTTGGCGCGCGGATTGTGGCGGCCGGTATCTTCCTGGCTGATAGTCTCGAACTCGCGCAGCAGTTCCTTCTGGCGGTCGGTCAGGTTGGCGGGCGTCTCCACGATGACATGGCAGTGCAGATCGCCGTGGGTATGCGTGCGCATGCCCTTGATGCCCTTGCCGCGCAGGCGGAACTGCTTGCCGCTCTGTGTTTCGGCCGGGATCTTGATGCGCGCCGCACCGTCCAGAGTGGGGATCTCGATCTCGCCGCCCAATGCCGCGGTGGCGAAGCTGATCGGCATTTCGCAATGCAGGTCGTCGCCGTCGCGCTGGAACACGCTGTGCTGCTTGATGTGGATCTCGACATAGAGGTCGCCGTGAGGCGCACCGTGCGATCCGGCTTCGCCGTGGCCGCTGTGGCGCAGGCGCATACCGCTGTCGATACCGGCGGGGATCTTGATCTCCAGCGTCTTCTGTTTCTTCACGCGGCCGCTGCCGTGGCAGTCCTTGCATGGCGAACTGATCTGTTTCCCGCTGCCGTGGCAACGCGGACAGGTCTGCTGGATGGAGAAAAATCCTTGCTGCATACGCACCTGGCCGTGTCCGCCGCAGGTGGTACAGGTAGTGGCCGAGGTGCCGGGTTTGGCGCCGGAACCGCTACAGGTCTCGCACTCCTCCATGACCGGGATGCGGATCTGTTTTTCCGCGCCGCGCGCCGCTTCTTCCAGCGTGATTTCCATGTTGTAGCGCAAGTCTGCACCGCGATGCGCTTGGCTGCGACCGCCGCGACCGCCGCCGAAGATGTCGCCGAAGATGTCGCCGAAATCGAAACCCTGTGCGCCACCCGCTCCGAACGGATTGCCGCCGCCCATACCGCCCGCCTCGAAAGCCGAGTGGCCGTACTGGTCGTAAGCCGCGCGCTTCTGTCCGTCGGACAAGGTCTCGTAGGCTTCCTTCGCTTCCTTGAAATGTTCCTCCGCTTTCGGGTTGTCCGGGTTGCGGTCGGGGTGGTGCTTCATCGCCAGCTTGCGATAAGCCTTTTTGATGTCTTCATCCGAGGCGTCGCGGTTGACGCCGAGGACTTCGTAATAATCTTTTTTGGACATGTTCAGTTACCGCTGAATGTAGGATGGGTTTCGCGCCGCGAAACCCATCGTTTATCACTACAAAACCTTTTTTTGCCACAGAGATCACAGAGAGTGCGGTGCATGTAACGACTTTCTCTGTGTGCTCTGTGGCTAATGGGTTTTATTTCTTGTCTTTGACTTCAGTGAACTCGGCATCCACTACATCACCTTCGTCAGCTTTGGCTTCGTTGCCAGGAGCAGCGCCGCCCTGTGCTGCCTGTGCCTTGGCCTGTTCGGCGGCATACATCTTCTCGCCAAGCTTCTGTGCGGCAGTGGCCAGTGCTTCGGCCTTGGCTTCGATGGCTTCCTTGTCGTCGCTCTTCACCACGGCTTCGGCATCTTTCACCGCAGATTCGATGGCGGCTTTTTCGTCAGCAGACAATTGCTCGCCGTATTCCTTCATCGACTTGTTGGTGGAGTGGATCAAACCATCCAGCTGGTTACGCGCGGTCACCAGTTCCATGGCCTTCTTGTCCTCGTCGGCATGCGCTTCGGCATCCGCCACCATGCGCTGGATCTCTTCTTCGGAGAGACCGGAGCTGGCCTTGATGGTGATGTTGGCTTCCTTGCCGGTGGCCTTGTCTTTCGCGCCCACGTGCAGGATACCGTTGGCGTCGATGTTGAAGGTCACTTCGATCTGCGGCATGCCGCGCGGTGCCGGCGGGATGTCGGACAGGTTGAACTGCCCCAGGCTCTTGTTGCCGGAGGACATCTCGCGCTCGCCCTGCAGCACGTGGATGGTCACGGCGGACTGGTTGTCATCCGCAGTGGAGAACACCTGCGATGCCTTGGTCGGGATGGTGGTGTTCTTCTTGATGAGCTTGGTCATCACGCCGCCCATGGTCTCGATACCCAAGCTGAGCGGGGTCACGTCCAGCAGCAGCACGTCCTTCACTTCGCCCTGCAGCACGCCGCCCTGGATGGCTGCGCCAACGGCCACAGCCTCGTCCGGGTTCACGTCCTTGCGCGCTTCCTTGCCGAAGAACGCCTTAACTTTTTCCTGAACCATCGGCATACGGGTCTGGCCACCGACCAGGATCACGTCGGCGATGTCAGCATTGGTCACGCCCGCATCCTTCATGGCGATCTTGCACGGCTCGATGGTACGTGCGACCAGGTCTTCCACGATGCTTTCCAGCTTGGCGCGGGTGATCTTCACGGCCAGGTGTTTCGGGCCGGTTGCGTCTGCGGTGATGTACGGCAGGTTCACTTCGGTCTGCTGTGCGGAAGACAGTTCGATCTTGGCTTTTTCCGCAGCATCCTTCAGGCGTTGCAGGGCCAGCATGTCCTTCTTCAGGTCCACGCCGCTTTCCTTCTTGAACTCTTCCACCAGGAACTCGATCACGCGCATGTCGAAGTCTTCGCCGCCGAGGAAGGTGTCGCCGTTGGTGGACAGCACTTCGAACTGGTGTTCGCCGTCGATTTCGGCGATGTCGATGATGGAAATGTCGAATGTGCCGCCGCCGAGGTCATATACCGCGATCTTGCGGTCGCCTTCCTGCTTGTCCATACCGAAAGCCAGCGCGGCTGCGGTCGGTTCGTTGATGATGCGCTTTACGTCCAGACCGGCGATGCGGCCCGCGTCCTTGGTGGCCTGGCGCTGCGAGTCGTTGAAGTAAGCCGGAACGGTGATGACCGCCTCGGTGACGGGTTCGCCCAGATAGTCTTCGGCGGTCTTCTTCATCTTCATCAGCACTTCAGCCGAGATTTCCGGTGCGGAGATCTCTTTGTCGCGCACCTTCACCCATGCGTCGCCGTTCTTGGCCTTGACGATGGAGTAGGGAACCATGGCGATGTCTTTTTGCACCATCGGCTCTTCAAAACGACGACCGATCAGGCGTTTCACGCCGTACAGGGTGTTCTTGGGGTTGGTCACGGCCTGACGCTTGGCGGGCGCTCCCACCAGCACTTCACCGTCTTCCATGTAGGCGATGATGGAGGGGGTCGTGCGCGTACCTTCCGCGTTCTCGATCACCTTGGTCTTGCCGTTCTCCATGATGGCCACGCAAGAGTTCGTCGTGCCCAGATCGATACCGATGATTTTTCCCATGATGCTTTCCTTTCAGTTGAATTTGGTTGGTTCTGTAAATCTGCTGCCGCCTTAGGTGGGGCGGGGATTGCGTATTTCAAGTGTTGAGCTTGTGGCTGGTAGCTTGTGGCTTGTAGCCAACCCGGTTTTGCTACAAGCTACCGGCTACGAGCTACCAGCTACCAGCTACAAGCTTCCCTATTCTTTTCCCTTCGCCACCATCACCAGCGCCGGGCGCAGCACGCGGTCGTTCAGGGTGTAGCCCTTCTGCATTACCGTGACCACGGTGTTCGCTTCCTGCTCGCTTTCCACCATGCCGATGGCCTGGTGTTTGTGCGGGTCAAGCTTTTCGCCGAGCGGGTTCACTTCCTTGATGTTGAACTTCTCGAACACGCTGGAAAGCTGCTTCAGGGTCAGTTCCATGCCGCTCTTGAAGCTCTCGACGTTCTCGGTCTCGACGGCCATGCCGGCCTGCAGGCTGTCCATCACCGCCAGCATTTCGCCGGAAAAGCGCTCCACGGCGAACTTTTGCGCCTTGCTCACGTCTTCGGCGGCGCGACGGCGGATGTTCTCGCCCTCGGCCTTGGCATACATCCAGGCGTCGTAGTGTTCTTGTGCCTTGCGCTCGGCTTCCTGCAGCATCTCTTCCATGCTGGGCATGGTCTCAGCCGGGGTTTCGGGGCTGGCTGCGGGTTCGTTCTGCGGGGTGTTCTCGTTCTGTTCCATGCTGCTCTCCTGGTTTCGACTCGGGACTTATTGGGGCGGGGTTCGCCATTTCAAGTGCCGGGGCGAAAAATATTTGCGCCATGCGATAATGCGCGCCGTTCCGAACCATAGCCCTATGTCTGCCCACAAGAACTACCACTGGCGCATCGCCGGTTTCTATTTCTTCTACTACTCCTTCGTGGGGATGTTCTCCCCCTACTGGAGCCTGTACCTGCAATCCATCGGTTTCGACGCCATCGATATCGCCATCCTGATGTCGATCCAGCCGGTGATGCGCATGGTCGCGCCCAACATCTGGGGCTGGCTGGCCGACCATACCGGGCGCAGCCGGGAAGTGGTGGTGATGGCGGCAAGCCTGAGCGCGCTGTTCTATCTGGGGGTGTTCGCCACCACCAGCTTCTGGGGGCTGTTCCTGGTGCTGACGCTGATGAGCTTCTTCTGGAGCGCGTCGATGCCGCTGGTGGAAGCGACCACGATGAGCTGGCTGGGCAAGAACACCGCGCATTACGGGCGCCTGCGCTCATGGGGTTCCATCGGCTTCATCGTTTCCGTGGTGGGGCTGGGCTATGCCTTCGACCACATCGCCATTGCCTGGCTGCTGTGGGCGGGGCTGGTGTGCGAGGTGGGTATCCTGCTCTTTGCGCGCCAGATGCCGAAGACCGAGGTGCTGGCGCACCACACCGATCATCAACCGATCAAACAGATCGTGCTGCAGCCGAGCGTGCTGGCGCTGTTTGGTGCCTGTTTCCTGATGGCGGTGGCGCACGGTCCCTATTACACCTTCTTTTCCATCTATCTGGTCGAGCACGGCTACGCCAAGAGTGTTGTGGGTGGATTGTGGGCGCTGGGCGTGATCTGCGAGATCGGCGTGTTCTTCCTGATGCCTGCACTGGTCAGGCGCTTCGGGTTCGCCAACATTCTGTTTGCCAGCCTCGCGGCGGCGGTGCTGCGCTTCCTGCTCATCGGCTGGGCGGTGGATGTCGTCGCATTGCTGCTGCTGGCGCAGGCTTTGCATGCGCTCACCTTCGGCGCGTTCCACGCGGCCTCGGTCGGCTTGGTGCACCAGTTCTTTCAGGGGCGGCACCAATCGAGGGGGCAGGCCCTGTTCGGCAGCGTTACTTACGGCGCGGGCGGTGTGTTGGGCGGTCTGGCGAGCGGCCCGATATGGCAGCACTGGGGCGCGACTGCGTTGTATTCTTGTAGCGCGGGTGCGGCATTGTTGGGCATGATTCTGCTGCGGTGGAAGCTGCGCAAGGGGGCGGAAGGGCAGACTGCCGCCGTCTGAGGAATATCGGAGTAAAGCTGGTGGGGATTCTGCTTCCGACAAACAACTTCCCGCCGTCTCTATAAAAGCGTTGGCTGAAACGGCTTGGTCTGTGCGAGTATGTTTGCGCGCGAGCCCTTGAGGCCGGCCTTGCCGACAACAGCAAGTCCAGAAAGAGAATATCCGGTAACCGGGAGGAGTCATGTTTTCGGATCTTGTCAGGAGCGTTTTTACGCTTGTCTATTGCCTCGTTGGCGTTATGCCCGGCATGGCCGTGGCTGAAACGAATCTCCCGACTCAGGCACCTGCTCCCGTTTGGATGGAAATGCGTCAAGCCGTTGCGCTGGCCAGTGCGAATGGGCCGCCGTGGGATGGTCCGGTTTCCGGCCCGGCCGGCCGCGAGGGTATGACGGTGGCTGTGGTTTGCGAAGACTTGCGCAACGGCGGCGTTCTGAATGTCGCCAAGGGCGTCAGCGAAGCGAGCAAGGTCCTTGGTTGGAAGATCAGCATCTACGATGCGGGTGGCACGCCGGAGGGGCGCGACAAGGCGTTTTCCGCTGCGGCGGATTCCGGGGCGGACGGCTTGATCATCGTCGGCGCTGATGCCGGGGAGAACCGGGTTCACCTGAAGCAGTTTTCCGCGCGCAGGATGCCTGTCGTCGGCTGGCATGTCGGGCCGCTCGCCGGGCCGATCCCGGACAGCCCGGTCGCCATGAACGTCTCAACCGATCCGCTGGAGGTCGCACGCACTACGGCCGCAGCGGCCGTGCTCGAATCCGCCGGGCGCGCAGGGGTCGTCATTTTCACCGACAGCAACTTCGCCATCGCCAAAGCCAAGGCTAACGCCATGGTCGAGGTGATCAGGGCCTGCAAGGGCTGCACCTTGCTCGAAGTCCGGGATATCGCCATTTCGAGGAACGCCGAGTTGATGTCCGCAGTGACGAAACAACTGCTCGCCCGCTACGGTAAACGCTGGACGCACGCGCTGGCGATCAATGACATCTATTTCGACTATGCCGCGCAGGAGCTGACCAAGGCGGGGCGGGCGAGCGATTCCATCAGCATGCTGTCGGCGGGCGATGGCAGTTCGTCGGCCTTCTTGCGCATCAAGGCCGGGACCTTCCAGACCGGCACGGTCGCCGAGCCGCTCAATCTTCATGGCTGGCAACTGGTCGATGAATTGAACCGGCTGCTTTCCGGCCAACCGGTGTCGGGCTATGTGGCCCCGGCGCATCTGGTCACGGCAAAGAACATCGCTTTCGACGGCGGTTCCCAATTGATGTACGACCCTGATAACGGTTATCGCGAGATATACCGGCGCATCTGGAGGCGTTGACCGTGGCTGCCGGTTCATCCTTGTCTCGCAAATTTCAGAGGCTGCTGCCGCGCTCCCTGCGGCGGCAGTTTGCGCTGGCTGCGGGCGGATTGGCGTTGCTGATACTGGCCAGTGGGGTCTTTTCGGTCTATGCCCTGCGCGCCGCAACCGGCACCACCCGCTTGCTGGTCGAAGAGCGCATGGTGCATATGCAGGATGCGCAGGATTTGGTTCAGCATACCCTGCTTATCGAGCGCGAGTCGTACCAGTTGGTCAGCGCTGAATCGGTCAATGCCATACGCATCCGCTATGCGGAGATCGTCGCGCGGCTGGCCGGATTCGATCGCCTGGTAGACCGGCTTGCCAGCAACGGCGACGGCGCTGACGGCAACATCGCACTGCTGGAACTGCACCAGTCGAGCCAGCTTTTCCGCAATACGGTCAACATCTTTGCGCAGTTGCGGGAGAACGAAATGCACATGGCCGACGGGGCGGGACGGGGTTCGCCGTTCCGTGCGGACAGGCAGGGAATTATGTTCCGCGATGAGCTGCGTCGCCAGGCCAGCGCCATGGTGGTTTCGGCCCGTACGCAGTCGGAGCGCTTCACCAGTGAATTCCAGGCGGCGATGCAGGAGTTGTCGCAGAAATCGGCGCAGAACCAGCGCTGGATGACGGTGCTGCTGGTCGTGAGCCTGCTGCTGGCATGGCTGTTGGCCCATCTGTTCCTGGGCAGGCATGTGCTTGATCGCCTGCAAGTGGTCAGCCGCAACCTGCGGCTGGGCGATGAGGGGGCTGCTCCGGCCGCGATACCCGTGCATGGCGACGACGAGATCGGCGAAATGGCGCGCGCTGTCGAGCAGTTCCAGAACGACCGCAGGCAGTTGGCGCAACGCACCGCCGAAGTGGAGGCGGCCAACAAGGATCTGGAGTCGTTCGCCTATTCCGTTTCGCACGATCTGCGTGCACCCTTGCGTGCCATAGACGGCTTCTCGCACATCCTGCTGGATGGCTATGCCGACAAGATGGATGACGAAGGCAAGCGGCTGCTCGGTGTGGTGCGGAGCAATGTTCAGCGCATGGCGCAGCTCATCGACGACATCCTGAGATTCTTCCGCACCGGGAAACTGGGGATGTCGTTCTCCAGTATCGACATGGAAAGGTTGGGGCGCGAGGTCATCGAAGAGCTTCGCGTTCCCGATAGCGAGGCGCAGTTCGAACTCGGACAATTGCCGCCCGCCAGGGGGGACCGCGCGATGTTGCGCCAGGTGTTGATCAACCTGATCTCGAATGCCATCAAATTCAGCCGCACCAAAGAACCGCCCAGGATCAAGGTGGGCGGCTCCATCAAGGGTAACGAGGTGGTCTATTACGTGAGGGACAACGGCGTCGGCTTCGATATGCAATTCGCGGACAAGCTTTTCGGCGTGTTCCAGCGCCTGCATGGGGTGGACGAATTCGAGGGAACCGGCATCGGGCTCGCCATCGTCAAGCGCATCATCGCACGCCACGGCGGGCGGGTATGGGCGGAAAGCAGACTGAACGAGGGGACGACCATCTATTTCTCCCTGCCGCTTGCGGTGCAATGAAACGAGGGAGCAGGCGATTTGCGGCACCTTGTTGCATGGCGCTTGGCGCGCCCACTGTGGCATAATCTCGCGCTCGATTGGGATACTGTAATGAGCGCAAAAACCTTATACGACAAACTCTGGGATTCTCACGTGGTGCGGCAGGATGCCGACGGCACCGCGCTGATCTATATCGACCGTCAACTGGTGCATGAAGTCACCAGCCCGCAGGCCTTCGAGGGCCTGAAGCTGGCGCAGCGCAAGCCCTGGCGCACCGCGTCGATGCTGGCTGTGCCGGACCACAATGTGCCGACCACTAACCGTGCCGCGGGCATCGCCGACCCGATCTCGCGCCTGCAGGTGGAGACGCTGGACGCCAACTGTGCCGAGTATGGCGTGGTCGAATTCAAGATGAACGACATCCGTCAGGGCATCGTGCATGTGATTGGCCCCGAGCAGGGCGCGACCTTGCCGGGCATGACGGTGGTGTGCGGCGACTCGCACACCAGCACGCACGGTGCATTCGCCGCGCTGGCGCACGGCATCGGCACCTCCGAGGTCGAGCATGTGATGGCGACACAGTGTCTTGTGGCCAAGAAATCGAAAGCCATGTTGGTTAAGGTCGATGGCGCGCTGGGGAAAGGCGTGACCGCCAAGGACATCGCGCTGGCGGTGATCGGCAAGATCGGCACCGCGGGCGGTACCGGCTATGCCATCGAGTTCGCGGGCAGCGCGATCCGTGGCTTGAGCATGGAAGGTCGCATGACCTTGTGCAACATGGCCATCGAGGCCGGTGCGCGCGCCGGTATGGTGGCCTGCGACGACACCACCATCGAATACGTGAAGGGCCGTCCATTCGCGCCGCAGGGCGAGAACTGGGACAAGGCGGTTGCCTACTGGAAGACGCTGCACAGCGATGCCGGGGCGAAGTTCGACGCGACGGTGGAACTGGCTGCCGCACAGATCAAGCCGCAAGTGACCTGGGGCACCTCGCCCGAGATGGTGACGGACATCGACGGTTGCGTGCCCGACCCCGCATCCGCACCGGATGCCGTCAAGCGCGGCGACTGGGAGCGCGCACTGGCCTACATGGGGCTGAAGGCGAACACCCCCATTACCGAGATAACGATCGACAAGGTGTTCATCGGTTCCTGCACCAACGGCCGCATCGAGGACATGCGTGCTGCCGCAGCGGTGGCCAAGGGCAAAAAAGTCGCCGCCAACGTGAAGCTGGCGATGGTGGTGCCCGGCTCCGGTCTGGTGAAGGCGCAGGCCGAACAGGAAGGGCTGGACAAGATACTCGTCGCGGCAGGTTTCGAGTGGCGCGATCCGGGTTGTTCGATGTGTCTGGCGATGAACGATGACCGTCTGGAACCGGGCGAGCGTTGCGCGGCCACGTCCAATCGCAACTTCGAAGGGCGTCAGGGGCAGGGCGGACGCACGCACCTGGTCAGTCCCGCGATGGCGGCGGCGGCGGCGATTGCCGGACATTTCGTCGATGTCAGCAAGGAGTAAACGATGAAACGGATTTTGATATTGCTTGCTTTCCTGTTCATGGCGCAGGGCGCGCTGGCCGAGGAGAAGGGTGTCGTCGACAAGGCGGGCGAAACCGTCGAGAAGGGCGGAAAAGCCGCTGGTAAAGGTCTGAAGAAAGGCGGCGAAGTGGTTGCCAAGGGCGTCGAAAAGGGCGGCAAGGCCACCGTCAAGGGATTGAAGAAGGCCGGCGAGTGGATAGGCAAGAAACTGCAAACCGGCGGTGAAAAACTGGAAGAGGCGAGCAAGTGATGCGCAAGTTCTCATTACTGGATGGATTGGTGGTGCCGTTGGATAGGGCCAATGTGGATACCGACGCGATTATCCCCAAGCAATTCCTCAAGTCGATCAAACGATCCGGCTTCGGTCCAAACGCGTTCGACGAATGGCGTTATCTCGACCACGGCGAGCCGGGCATGGACAACAGCAAGCGGATTCCCAACCAGGGATTCGTGCTCAACCAGCCGCGCTATCAGGGCGCGCAGATATTGTTGGCGCGCGAGAACTTCGGCTGCGGCTCCTCGCGCGAGCATGCGCCGTGGGCGCTGGAAGACTATGGCTTCCGCGTCATCATCGCGCCGAGCTATGCCGACATCTTCTTCAACAACTGTTTCAAGAACGGTCTGTTGCCGATCAAACTTGATGCGGACAAGGTAGATGCCTTGTTCAAGGCAGTGGCGGCGAAGGATGGTTACAAGCTCAAGGTCGACCTCGAGCAGCAAACCATCACCGCGCCGGACGGCACGGTGTACCAATTCGAGGTGGACGCCTTCCGCAAGCACTGCCTGTTGAACGGGCTGGACGACATCGGCCTGACCTTGCAGCATGTGGACGAGATCAAGGCGTTCGAGGTGAAACACAAGGCGGCGCAGCCCTGGCTGTTCGCTTGAAGCGCAATTCATAAATTTTGGGTTTAATTTGAGAATGGGAATCGGGAAATGAAGATCGCAGTATTGCCGGGTGACGGCATCGGACCGGAGATCGTCGCGCAAGCGGTGAAGGTGTTGGAAGCGTTGCGCAGCGACGGCCTGAAGATCGAAATGGAGCATGCGCACATTGGCGGTGCGGGATACGACGCGGCGAAGGATCCGTTGCCGGAGGCGACGCTGAAGCTGTCGAAAGAATCCGATGCCGTGCTGCTCGGCGCTGTGGGTGGTTATCAATATGACAACCTGCCGCGTCCGATGCGTCCGGAGCAAGGTCTGTTGCGCATCCGCAAGGGCCTGGGCCTGTTCGCCAACCTTCGTCCGGCGATGGTTTATCCCGAACTGGTCAATGCCTCCACGCTACGCTCTGACATCGTGTCCGGTCTGGACATCATGATCCTGCGCGAATTGACCGGCGACATCTACTTCGGCCAGCCGCGCGGCATCCGCACGCTGGACAACGGCGAACGCCAGGGCTTCGATACCATGCATTACAGCGAGTCGGAGATACGCCGCGTGGCGCATGTCGGTTTCCAGATCGCGATGAAGCGCAACAAGAAGCTGTGCTCGGTGGACAAGGCCAACGTGCTGGATACCAGCATGTTCTGGCGCGAGATCGTCACCGAAGTGGCGAAGGAGTATCCGCAGGTCGAAACGTCGCACATGTATGTGGACAACGCCGCGATGCAACTGGTGCGCGCACCCAAGCAGTTCGACGTGATCCTCACCGGCAACATCTTCGGCGACATTCTGTCGGACGAGGCGTCGATGCTGACCGGTTCCATCGGCATGTTGCCGTCGGCTTCGCTGGATTCGAACAATAAGGGCTTGTATGAACCGTGCCACGGTTCCGCGCCCGATATCGCGGGCAAGGATATGGCCAATCCGTTGGCCACCATCCTGTCGGTGGCGATGATGATGCAGTACACCTTCGCGCGCCCCGATCTTTCGCAACGCATCGAGGGAGCTGTGCGCAAGGTGTTGCAGCAAGGTCTGCGCACCGGCGACATCTACGAGGATGGCAAGCAGAAGGTCGGCTGTGCCGCAATGGGCGATGCGGTGGTTGCGAGCTTGTAGCACGTAGCTCGTAGCAGGTAGCCAAACCGGTTCAGCTACAAGCTACCGGCTACAAGCTTGTTATAAGGAGATTCAAATGAAAGTAGGTCTGATCGGTTGGCGCGGTATGGTGGGTTCGGTGCTCATGCAACGCATGCGCGAAGAAAAGGATTTCGATCTCATCGATGCGGTGTTCTTCACCACCTCCAACGTTGGCGGCGCAGCGCCAGCCGAGGGCAAGGGCGTGCCGCTGAAGGATGCGATGGACATCAACGAGCTGAAGGCGATGGATGTCATCATCTCCTGCCAGGGCGGCGACTACACGACTGCCATATTCCCCAAGCTGCGCGCTGCCGGCTGGAACGGCTATTGGATCGATGCGGCCTCCACACTGCGCATGGAAAAGGATGCGGTCATCATCCTCGATCCGGTCAACCTCGACCTCATCAAGAAGTCGCTGGCGAACGGCGGCAAGAATTTCATCGGCGGCAACTGCACCAACAGCATCCTGCTGATGGGCTTAGGCGGTTTGTTCCATGCCGGTCTGGTGGAATGGGTATCGTCCATGACTTATCAGGCGGCATCCGGTGCGGGTGCGCAGAATATGCGCGAACTGCTGAACCAGATGGGTGTGGCGCATGCTTGTGTGGCCGACCTGCTCGCCGATCCAAAATCGGCGATCCTGGATATCGACCGACGTTTGGCGGAGAGACTGCGTTCTGCGGAGATGCCGACCGAGAATTTCGGCGTTCCGTTGGCGGGCAGCCTGATACCGTGGATCGACAAGCAGCTCGACAACGGCCAGTCCAAGGAAGAGTGGAAGGGGCAGGCCGAGGTCAACAAAATCCTGGGTACGGAAAAACGTATCCCGGTTGACGGTTTGTGTGTGCGCATCGGCGCGATGCGCTGCCATAGCCTGGCGTTGACGCTCAAGTTGAAGAAGGATGTGCCGTTGAGCGAGATAGAAGCGCTCATCAAGGGCGGCAATCCCTGGGTCAAGTTTGTGCCTAACCAGCGCGATTTGTCGGTGCGTGAGTTGACGCCGGTTGCCGTGACCGGCAAGCTGGACGTGGCTGTGGGGCGCGTGCGCAAGATGGAACTGGGACCGGAATATGTAAGCGCTTTCGTGTGCGGTGACCAGTTGCTGTGGGGGGCGGCGGAGCCGCTGCGCCGCATGTTGCGCATCCTGCAGGACAGGTAACGGAAGAGGTAAAACCTGTTTTTAACTGGCGGTTAAAGCGTGAACTTAATGGGAAAGTGAGCTTGCATCACTAACCCTATGATGTTAATCTGAATAACGTCTGGGAAAATAAAAGGGTGGCGGCGTGCTGAAATCACTACTAAAAGTATCTGGATATCTTGCCTTTGTGGCTTGGTCTGGCATCGCATGCGCCGCAGGTTTGGGTGGCATTAATGTCACATCGGCACTCGGCCAACCGCTGAAAGCGGAGATCGAAATGGTCTCCGTAGACAAGATCGATAAATCGACGCTTACCGCCAAACTGGCCTCTGCTGAGGCATTCAAGAACGCAGGTGTGGATTATCCCTACAACCTGCCAAAGCTTACCTTCAAGATCGACAAGCGCACAGACGGCACTCCTTACGTCAATGTCACCACATTGCAACCGGTGAATGAGCCCTTCGTTACCATGCTGGTCGAATTGAGCTGGTCTTCCGGCAAGTTGCTGCGCGAGTACACGTTCCTGCTCGATCCGCCCGAATTCATGGCGGCTCAGCCCAAGGCAGAAGAAGTCAAACCCATCGAACCCATCCTGGTTGAGCCAGTCGCTGTCGCGGCCCCGGTTCAGCCCGAACCTGCCATCTCCGAGCCGACACTTGAGCCGGTCGCCGTTGAAGCGGAGCCTGTTGCCGCTGAGCCGGTGGCGGAAAAAGAAACTCCAGCCGAGATGGCTCCTCCTGCCGAGCAGGCTCCGACCGAGCAGGTGCAGGAAAGCGCGCCCGCCGAGCCTGCGATCCTGACGCAGGATGCGTTGAGCAAGGAAGAGGCGCTGGCCGAAGAGGTTCCGCTGGAACAGGAGTCCATCACCGTTCTGCGCGGCGATTCCCTGAGCAAGATCGCTGCCCAGGTCAAGCCGGCAGATGTCAGCCTGGAGCGCATGCTGGTCGCGTTGTACCGTGAGAATGCAGGCGAGTTCGACGCCCATAATATGAACCGCATCCGCGCCGGCAAGATATTGAAGATGCCCTCGGCCGATGCAATCGCCATGCAACCGCAAGCCGATGCTGAAGAGCTCATCCGCGTGCAGGCTGCCGACTGGAACGTCTATCGCCAGAAACTGGCTGCTGCACGGACGGCCGCCGCCGAGCGTGCCGACAAGCAGGAAGCAGCCGGCAAGATCGATACGGTCGTGACCGACAAGGCCGCGTCCGACGGGGAAGCAGCCAAGGAAGTGCTGAAGCTGTCCAAGGGCGAAGCGCCCGGCGACAAGGCTGTAGGCGCCGGAAAGGCCACTGCGCAGGAAAAGGATGTCGCCAAGGAAGAAGAAGCGATCGCCAAAGCCAAAGCGTTGAAGGAAGCGCAGGAGCGCACCGCGATCCTGGAAAAGAACGTCAAGGACATGCAGCGTCTGGCCGAGCTGAAGAAGCAAGCTGCGGCTGCATCGGCCCCGGCTCCGGCACCTGTGGCCGCAGTTGAAGCTGCCTCTGCGCCGCAGGCGGCAAAACCCAAACCCAAAGTCAAGCCCAAGGTCGAGGCGCCCAAGGTTGTCGAACAGCCTTCGCTGATGGATCAGTTGTTGGGCGATCCGATGTATATGGCGGGTGGCGCAGTATTGCTGCTACTTCTGGGCGGAGCCGGGTTCTTCGTGGCGCGTCGCGGCAAGCAGGGTGGCAAGAAGAAAGCGGCTCCTGTTGCGATAGCGGCGGAAGATGAGGGCAGCGTCACCGGACGGATTACGGCACCGGTCGTTTCTTCGCCTGACACCGGAGACTTCACCCAGGCGGCATCGGCTCCTGCCGCCCCGCCTGCGGATACCGAAGAGGTGGATCCTATCGGCGAGGCGGACCTGTTCCTGACCTTTGGGCGTGACGCGCAGGCCGAAGAGGTGCTGAAAGAGGCTTTGAGCAAGAACCCGAACAACATCCCGGTCAAACTAAAACTGCTGTCCATCTACGTCAGCCGCAAGGACACCAATTCCTTCTATAGTTATGCGCGCGAGATCAAGGAATCCGGGGATGAATCTGCCTGGGAGCAGACGGCCAGGATGGGGCGCGAGTTGGAGCCCAGCAATCCATTCTACGGCGGCGATGGTGCAGCCGCTCCGGTCGTTGAAGCAAAACCCGCCGAGGCACCGGGAGTAGACTTCGATCTCGGCTTCGGGGCGCCGGAAAAGGCAGCACCGAGTTTCGGCAGCCAGAATACGGTTGTTCTTGACACGCCTTCGCAGGAAAGCACCACCATCATGTCGGCCGAATCTTTGCGCGCTGCCGCGCAGGAAACTCCGATGGATTTCGATATCACCGGAACAAATCCCGGCGTCACAGTGGTGGACCGCTCTCAGGAAGTGACTTCCACGCTTAACATGGACGATCTGGTGTTCGATGTGACAGCGACTCATCCAAAAGTGCCGGTTCCGCCTGCGCCGGCTGCTGTGGCAGCCCCCGCAGCCCCGGCCGATGACGGTATGACTTTCACGCTGGATTTCCCCACCGATGTGCAGAAAACCGAGACGGCCCCGGCCGCTATGGATATCGGCTTGGGCGAGATCAATCTGAATCTGGACAACCTCGGGGCGTCGTCGGCTGCGCCTTCCGCCGACGGCAAGGATGAGCAGTGGCACGAGGTCGCTACCAAGCTCGATCTTGCCAAGGCGTATCAGGAAATGGGCGATGTAGCCGGAGCGCGCGAGATCCTCGA
Organism: Gammaproteobacteria bacterium; assembly: GCA_018813765.1. GTDB lineage: Bacteria > Pseudomonadota > Gammaproteobacteria > Burkholderiales > Gallionellaceae > Sideroxyarcus. The sequence goes on from JAHJBC010000006.1 coordinate 600,942, forward strand.
AGAAGTGTTGCGTGATGGCGATGAGCAGCAGAAGGAGGCGGCTCAGACCCTGATGCAGCAGTTGTAAGCCGCATTAGCTGAACGAACGGCAGCCGGCTAAGGCTGCCGTTTTTCTTTGGTGAACATGAGATGAGGCAAGTGCATCCCACAGTGCGGATATTGCTCTGGATTATGCTGGTGTTGCTGGCGCAACGCTGCCAGCCACTATGGCTGCTGGCGCTGTGCCTGCTGACCGTCATTGTCGCGCTCAGGCTGGATCAGGCGCAGTTCCTGCGCTTGATGCGCCGCACGCGCTGGATCGCGTTCTCGCTGCTGCTGATCTATGCCTGGGCCACCCCGGGCGCTGCATTGTGGAATGCCCTTGGCGGCCTCTCTCCCACCCATGAAGGTCTGCTGGATGGCGCGCTGCAATTGGGACGCTTATTGTGTGCCCTGGCCAGCCTGGCAATCCTGCTTGCCACCCTGACGCAGGAGCGACTCATCGGTGGCTTGTATGCGTTGGCCTATCCTTTGCGTTTGTTCGGATTGTCGCGCGAACGTTTCGCGGTGCGGCTGGCGTTGACGCTGGAATATGCCGAGGCAGCCATGCAGGACACCGCAAAGGATTGGCGCGCGACCATTGGCCGGGCCATGACTTCAACCGGGGGTGGCACGTCGCACATCGAATTACAGCGCCAGCGTTACGGTTTGCTTGATGTCCTGCTGCTTGCCGCAGGTGTGGCCGTGCTGGCGGGAGTATGGCGATGAGGATCGCGCTGGGCGTGGAATACGACGGCAGCGGCTACAACGGCTGGCAGAGCCAGCCCGATGTGCCGAACGTGCAGGATGCGCTGCAAACGGCGTTGAGCCAGATCGCGGGCGAGAGCATCGCCGTTCTTGCCGCCGGTCGCACCGATACCAGCGTGCATGCGCTGGAACAGGTCATCCATTTCGACACCAACACCAAGCGCCCCCTTTCCGCTTGGGTGCGCGGCACGAATGCGCTGCTACCAAAGGATATCGCCGTGCTGTGGGCGCATCCTGTTTCGGACGAATTTCATGCGCGTTTCTCGGCGCAGGCGCGCAGCTACCAGTATGTGCTGATCAACCGACCCTCGCGCAGCGCCGTGCACCACGGCAAAGTGGGCTGGTTCCATTTGCCGCTGGATGTGGCTGCGATGCGCGAGGCTGCTCAATACCTTCTGGGCGAACACGATTTCAGTGCGTTCCGCTCCTCGCAATGCCAGGCCAAGACGCCGGTGAAGAACCTTGCGCAGCTCGACATCCGCCAGCAGGGCGACACCATCGTCCTCGATCTGACGGCCAACGCCTTTTTGCACCATATGGTGCGCAATATCCTCGGTTGTCTGCTGTATGTGGGCAAGGGCAAACATCCGCCGGAATGGGTGGGCGAGGTGCTGACAGGCGCGGACCGCAAGTTCGCCGCCCCGACCTTTGCGCCGGATGGTCTGTATCTGCGCCATATCACCTACGACAGGAAGTGGGGCCTGCCGCAAGGTACAATGCCGCCTCGTGCCTGAATCAAGAATCGCCATGACCCGGATCAAGATATGCGGCATCACCCGCGAGCAGGATGTGCTGACTGTCGCCGACAGCGGTGCGGATGCGCTCGGGCTGGTGTTCTACGAGAAAAGTCCGCGTCACGTTGTCGCAGAACAAGCCGCGCAGTTGGCAGGCGCTGTCCCGCCGTTCGTTACCGTGGTGGGTCTGTTCGTGAACCCAACTGCGGCCTACGTAAGCGAAGTGCTGGCAAAAGTCCCGCTGGACGTATTGCAGTTCCACGGCGAGGAAACAGCCGAGTTCTGCCGCCAGTTCGGCAGGCCCTACCTGAAGGCGATACGGGTCAAGGCGGGGGTGGATTTGGTAGAATGCGCGGCCCGTTATGCTGACGCTCAGGGCTTGTTGCTGGATGCCTATGTGGAAGGCACACAGGGCGGCACGGGCGAATCGTTCGACTGGGCGCTGATCCCGCAGAAGTTGCCCTTGCCGGTGATCCTGTCCGGCGGCTTGCATGCGGGCAATGTGGCGCAGGCGATCGAACAAGTCAGGCCTTACGCGGTGGACGTGTCCAGCGGCGTGGAGGCGAGCAAGGGAATCAAGGATGCGGCGAAGGTCGCCGCATTCATCAAAGAGGTCAAGAGCATTGAGTTATAACTATCCAGACAGCAGCGGCCACTTCGAGCAGTTCGGCGGCATCTACATGGCCGAGACGCTCATTCCGGCCGTGGAAGAGCTGCGCCAGCAGTACCTGCGTTTCCGCGACGATCCAGAATTCAAGGCCGAGTTCGCCTATGAACTGAAACATTATGTCGGCCGCCCCAGCCCGATCTATCACGCCAAGCGCCTATCAGACAGCTTGGGTGGTGCGCAGATATATCTCAAACGCGAAGACCTCAACCACACCGGCGCGCACAAGATCAACAACGCCATCGGCCAGGCGCTGCTGGCAAAGCGCATGGGCAAGAAGCGCGTCATCGCCGAGACCGGCGCGGGCATGCACGGCGTGGCCACCGCCACCGTGGCCGCGCGCTTTGGCATGGAATGCATCGTCTACATGGGCGCGGAAGACATCCAGCGCCAGGCGCCCAACGTGTTCCGCATGAAGTTGCTGGGTGCGACCGTGGTGCCGGTGGAGAGCGGTTCGAAGACGCTCAAGGACGCCTGCAACGAAGCCATCCGCGACTGGGTCACCAACGTCGAGAACACCTTCTACATCTTCGGCACAGCAGCGGGGCCGCACCCGTATCCGATGATGGTGCGTGACTTCCAGTGCGTGATCGGCAACGAAGCCAGGGTGCAGATGCCCGAGATGATCGGGCGCCAGCCGGATGCGGTGATCGCCTGCGTGGGCGGCGGCTCCAATGCCATCGGCCTGTTCTATCCCTACATCGAAGAAAAAAATGTGCAGATCATCGGTGTGGAAGCGGGCGGTCACGGCATCGCCAGCGGATCACATGCCGCACCCCTTACCGGCAACGCCAAGGTCGGCGTGCTGCACGGAAATAAAGTCTATTTGATGCAGGACGAGAACGGCCAGATCATCGAGACGCATTCCATCTCCGCCGGACTGGATTACCCCGGCGTCGGCCCCGAGCATTGTCTGCTGAAGGATCTAGGTCGTGCGCAATATGTCGCCATCAATGACGACGAAGCGCTGGCTGCGTTCGACTCGCTGTGCCGTTTCGAAGGCATCATCCCCGCACTGGAATCCAGCCACGCGCTGGCGCATGCGATCAAGATTGCGCCGGGCATGGGCAAGGACAAGGTGTTGCTGGTGAATCTGTCCGGTCGCGGCGACAAGGACATGAACACGGTGGCGCGCATCAAAGGGATCACGCTATGAGCCGCATCGATACGACTTTCGCCCAACTGAAACAGCAACAGCGCAAAGCGCTCATCCCTTTCATCACTGCGGGCGATCCGTCGCAGCAACTCACCGTGCCGCTGATGCACGGGCTGGTGGCGGCGGGTGCGGATGTGCTCGAACTCGGTGTGCCGTTCTCCGACCCGATGGCGGACGGCCCCACCATCCAGCGCGCTTCCGAGCGAGCACTCAAGAACGGCATGTCGCTGCGTGGCGTGCTCGGCATGGTGGCGGAATTTCGCAAGCAGGATGCGGCCACCCCGGTGGTGTTAATGGGCTACGGCAATCCGATCGAGGCGATGGGCTGGGAGATATTCGCGCAGCGTTGCGCCGAAGTCGGCGTGGATGGCGTGCTGACGGTGGATTTCCCGCCGGAAGAGAGCCATGAGGCGTTCGAGCATCTGCAACGCCACAACATCGCGCCCATCTTCCTGCTGGCGCCGACCACCAACGAGGAGCGCATCGAGAATGTTGCCAAGCTGGCACGCGGCTACGTGTATTACGTCTCGCTCAAGGGTGTCACCGGCGCGGGCAACCTCGACTTGTCGGCCATCGAACAGAAACTGCCGCAACTGCGCAAGCACATCAAGTTGCCCATCGGCGTCGGCTTCGGCATCCGCGATGCGGAGACGGCCAGGGCGGTTTCCAAGTTGTGTGACGGCGTGGTGGTAGGCAGCCGAATCGTGCAGGAAATCGAGAATTCGAACGAAAATAATGTAGTCGCCAACGTGGGCAAATTAGTGAAAGAATTGCGTCAGGCGATAGATCAATAAAGAGGAGAACACCATGAGCTGGTTCCAGAAACTGTTGCCCCCCCGCATCAAACGCAGGGAGAGCGAAGACTCCAAGAAGAACGTGCCTGAAGGCTTGTGGCACAAATGCCCGTCCTGTCAGGCGGTGCTGTATCACGCCGACCTGGAAAAAAACCACAGCGTCTGCCCCAAGTGCAGCCACCATCATCGTGTGCTGGCGCGCACTCGCCTTGACTGGCTGCTGGATAGCGAAGGCCGCTTCGAGATCGGCTCTGAAGTGCTCTCGGTCGATACGCTCAAATTCAAGGACAGCAGGAAATACACCGACCGGCTGACGGCCGCCCAGCGCGATACCGGGGAAGACGATTCGCTGGTGGTGCTGCAGGGCAGTATCCATGCGCTGCCTGTCGTGGCGGCAGCGTTCGAGTTCAGCTTCATGGGCGGCTCCATGGGCTCGGTGACGGGCGAGCGCTTCGTGCGCGGCGTGCAGGTCGCGCTGGAGCAGCAATGCCCCTTCATCTGCTTTGCCGCCAGCGGCGGAGCACGTATGCAGGAAGGCCTGCTGTCGCTGATGCAGATGGCCAAGACCAGCGCCGCGCTGACCCAACTGAGCGAAGCGAAACTGCCCTTCATCTCCGTGCTCACCGACCCCACCATGGGTGGCGTCTCCGCCAGCTTCGCCTTCCTCGGTGACGTGGTCATCGCCGAACCCGGTGCGCTGATCGGCTTCGCCGGTGCACGTGTGATCCAGCAGACCGTGCGCGAAACCCTGCCGGATGGCTTCCAGCGTGCCGAGTTCCTGCTCGAGCACGGCGCCATCGACATGATCGTCGACCGCCGTCAGATGCGCGACCAACTGGCTACGTTGATCACCCTGCTGACCAAGCAGGATGCGGTGGCTAGGTTGGAGGCGGCGTAATAAAAAACCATTCCGTCCACGAAAGACACAAAAAACACGAAACTATAATCAGAAGATTGATGCGGAGTTGGTCGGTCACTTTCGTGGATTTCGTGTTTTTCGTGGACAATTGCAGTTCTGATCTTCAATGCCGAACACTTTAGTCGACTGGCTAACCTACCTCGAATCCCTCCACCCCAAAACCATCGCGCTCGGCCTAGAGCGCGTGGCGCAAGTCAAACAACGTCTCGATCTGCAACCTGATTTCCCCGTCATCATCGTCGGCGGAACCAACGGCAAAGGCTCGGTGTGCGCGATGCTGGAAGCTATCCTGCATGCCGCCGGATACAAGGTCGGCTGTTACACCTCGCCGCATCTGCTGGAGTACAACGAACGCGTGCGTATAGCCAAACAGCAGGCGAGCGACGCCGAGTTGTGCGTGTCGTTCGAACAGATCGAGCAGGTGCGCGGGGATGTCGCGCTGACCTATTTCGAATTCGGCACGCTGGCAGCCATGCAATGCTTCATCTCCCACAAGGTGGATGTCTCCATCCTCGAAGTCGGGCTGGGCGGCAGGCTGGATGCGGTGAACGTATTCGATCCCGAATGTTCGGTGGTGACCAGCGTGGATATCGACCATGTCGATTATCTGGGCGATACGCGCGAAAAGATCGCCTTCGAAAAGGCCGGTATCTTTCGCCAAGGCCGCGTGGCGATCTGTGCCGATACTGATGTGCCGCAGGCGCTACGCCAGCATGCGGAGGAGATCGGCGCGGAGTTGTGGTGTATTGGTGGCGAATTTGGTTTCACTGCAAATCAGGGGCAATGGGACTACCGCAGCAAGGCAGGTTCGCGCAGTGCCCTGCCGATTCCGGCCTTGCGCGGTGCCTTCCAGTTGCCCAACGCCAGCGCGGCACTGGCGGCGCTGGATGCGCTCAGGGACAAGCTGCCGGTGAGCATGGATGCCGTACGGCGCGGGCTGGTCGAGGTGGAGCTGGCCGGGCGGTTCCAGTTCGTGCCGGGACGGCCGCAGTTGATCCTTGACGTGGCGCACAACCCGCGTGCGGCACGGTCGCTGGCGCAGAATCTGGCCAGTCTGCCACCGACAAAGACCTTTGCCGTATTTGCCATGCTCAAGGACAAGGATATGGCAGGTGTCGCCAAGGAACTGGATGCGCAGGTAGACGAGTGGCTGGTTGCCGGGATAGATGCGCCGCGCGGTGCGACCGCGGCCGAGTTGGCGCAGGTGCTGCGGGATGCCGGGGTTCGCGGAGAGGTTCAGGTCTGCGATTCCATCGAAAGTGCGCTGCATGAGGCCAGCAACCGCGCATCCGAAAATGATAGAATCGCGGCGTTCGGTTCCTTTTACACAGTGGCTGAAGTGATGCGGGCGCGCGGCATGCGCAGCGCCTGATTTTCCCGGTGAGACAAGATGGCAAAACAGACGACTGAAGAAGAACTCAACCTGCGGCGGCAGGCAAGACGCCGCTTGATCGGTGCGGTTGCGTTGGTGCTGCTGGCGGTGTTCCTGCTGCCGGTCGTGTTCGACAGCGATCCCGCGCTCAACTCAGGCAACGACATCGAGTTGCGCATACCGAACAAGGACAATGCGGGCGAATTCGAGCCGAAGATCGACCTGCCCGAACTGGACAAGATGGCGGCTGAAGTCGCGGCGGCCTCGACCGTTGCGGTTGCGCAGCCTGCACCGGTCGAGGCCCAGGTTGTTGCTCCGGTAGTGACGGAGGCTCCGGTCAAGCCGGCTGAGGAGGCCGCACCCAAGGTCGAGGCAAAGCCCAAGGTCGAGACCAAACCCAAAGTCGAGACCAAACCAAAAGTCGAAAGCAAGCCTGTAGCAAAGCAGCAGCCGGTTCCCAAGACCGGCTGGGTGGTGCAGGTCGGTGCATTCGCCAATGCCGATACGGCGAAGAATCTGCGTGACAAGTTGAGCAAACAGGGCTATCGCGCCTATACCGAGAAGGCTGGCGATGTCATGCGCGTTCGCGTGGGCAGCTTTTCCACGCTCGATGCGGCGGAGAAAATTGAGGCCAAACTGGAAGCGCAGGGCATGCCTTCCAATGTGGTCAACCTCGAGTAGGGCCGCTCGGTGACAGCTTTCGATTTTGCGGTCATCGGGATCATTGCTTTGTCTGCGCTGGTGGGCTGGTGGCGCGGATTCATGTATGAGCTGTTCTCGCTGATCGGCTGGCTGGCGGCATTCATCGTGGCGCGCACCTTCTCGGCGGAGGCGTTGCCGTATGTGCCGGAAGCGGTGGGGGTGGAACGCATCCGCGAGGCGGCGGCGTTCGCGGCTCTGTTCATCTCGACGCTGATCGTGGGCGCCTTGTTCGCATGGTTCCTGGCGCGGCTAGCGAAATTCGCCGGACTGGGCGGAATGGACGGCAAGTTCGGCGCGATCTTCGGCATGTTGCGCGGTGTGCTGGTGGTGATCGCGCTGGTGTGGCTGGGCGGGTTGACCGGTTTGCCGCAGAAACCGTTCTGGCGCGATGCATTGTCGAGCAAGCCCTTGCAGCATGCAGCGCTGTACGCCAAGGATTATTTGCCGGAAAACGTGGCTATCAAGTAACTACTGGAACAATCGGAAACCAAACATGTGCGGCATTCTCGGCGTTGTAGCGCAAACCCCCGTCAACCAGTTGCTGTATGACGGTCTGCAGGTATTGCAGCATCGCGGACAGGATGCGGCGGGTATCGCCACACTGGAGCACAGCACCTTCCACCTGCACAAGGGCAACGGCATGGTGCGCGATGTGTTCCGCACCCGCAACATGCGTGCCTTGCAGGGCAATGCCGGCATCGCCCACGTGCGTTACCCGACCGCCGGTTCCGCCGTCGACCACAACGAGGCGCAGCCGTTCTATGTGAATTCGCCGTTCGGCCTGGTGCTCGGTCACAACGGCAACTTGACCAACACCGAGCAGTTGCAGAAAGAATTGTTCCTGGACGACATGCGCCACGTGAACACCAGCTCCGATTCCGAGGTGCTGCTCAACGTGTTGGCGCACGAACTGCAGGCCAAGGCGAAGCACTACCGGCTGGATGCAAAGACCATCTTCTCCGCCGTCACCGAAGTGCACCGCCGCTGCCGTGGCGCCTATGCCGTGGTGGCCATGATTGCGGGTTACGGCCTGTTGGCGTTCCGCGACACCCACGGCATCCGCCCGCTGATGGTGGGCTCCAACCAGACCGACAAGGGCGTGGAATACCTGGTCGCATCCGAAAGCGTGGCGCTGGATACGCTGGGCTTCAAGTTCCTGCGCGACATCGCACCGGGCGAAGCAGTGTACATCGACCTCGACGGCAACTTCCACAGCCAGCAATGCGCCGAGCAGCCCGAACTCAATCCCTGCATCTTCGAATATGTCTATTTTGCGCGCCCAGATTCCGTGCTCGACGGCATTTCGGTGTACGAGGCGCGCCTCATCATGGGCGAATACCTGGCCGACAAACTCCTGCGCGTATGGCCGGACCATGACATCGACGTCATCATCCCCATCCCCGACTCCAGCCGCCCCAGCGCGCTGCAGATGGCCAACCGCCTCGGCATCCCGTTCCGCGAGGGCTTCGTCAAGAACCGCTACATCGGCCGCACCTTCATCATGCCGGGTCAGGCCATGCGCAAGAAATCGGTGCGCCAGAAACTCAATGCAATTGCGCTCGAATTCAAAGGCAAGAACGTGATGCTGGTGGACGACTCCATCGTGCGCGGCACCACCAGCCGTGAGATCGTGCAGATGGCGCGCGACGCCGGCGCGCGCAAGGTGTATTTCGCCTCTGCCGCTCCTCCCGTCAAGTTTCCCAACGTCTACGGCATCGACATGCCCAGCCGCCAGGAACTCATCGCCACCGGCCGTACCGACGAAGAGATCTGCCGCGAGATCAGCGCCGACCGCGTCATCTACCAGGACCTCGAAGACCTGAAAGCGGCGGTGCAGAAGTGCAACCCCAGGATCACACGGTTCGACTGCTCCTGCTTCGACGGCGAATACATCACCGGCGACATCACCGAGGAATATCTCGACCGCGTCGAAGCCGCGCGCGCGGGCGGCAAGGCGAACAAGACACCGGATGATGAACAGCTTGAACTCGATCTGGTGATGTCGGCATCCTCGATGTGATGCGTTGACAGTTTGCGGCGGGGGGTGTTACTTTCTGCCTGCGCCGATTTGAGGAACAGCTTGCGGGCGCATTACAAATACAGCTAAAGCGGGAGACCCGGTTTAGCGCTAAGCTTTCCGGGTTTTTTATTGCACGGTTTGTTCTGTGCAGGAGATGAATGATGAGCGATCACGGATATCAACTTGAAACGCTGGCAGTGCGCGCGGGTGGCGTGCAAAGCCAGTTCCACGAGCACAGTGAAGCCTTGTTCCTGACGTCGAGCTTCACCTTCGATAATGCAGAGCAGGCGGCGAAGCGCTTCATCGGCGAAGAGCCGGGCAACATCTATGCGCGCTTCACCAATCCCACCGTCACCATGTTCGAAGAACGTCTGGCGGTGCTGGAAGGCGCGGAGCAGTGCGTGGCGACCGCGAGTGGCATGGCCGCGATACTGGCGACTTGCATGGCGCTGCTGAAGGCGGGCGACCATATCGTCGCGTCGCAGAGCCTGTTTGGTGCCACCACCAACACGTTCAACAACTACTTCAAGAAATTCGGTGTCGAGACCACCTATGTGTCGGCAACGGATGTCGCGGAGTGGGAGGCGGCGGTGCGCCCGAACACGAAACTGTTCTTCCTGGAGACGCCGTCCAACCCGCTCACCGAGATCTCCGACATTGCGGCCATCGCGGCGGTGGCGAAGGCCTGCGGCGCGCTGCTGGCGGTGGACAACTGTTTCTGTACGCCCATCCTGCAACGCCCGCTCGATCTGGGCGCGGACATCGTGATCCATTCCGCCACCAAGTACATCGATGGGCAGGGCAGAGTACTGGGCGGAGCGGTGCTGGGCAGCAAGAAGCTGATGGAGCCGGTGTATGGTTTCCTGCGCACCACCGGCCCGACCATGAGTGCGTTCAATGCCTGGGTGTTCCTGAAAGGGCTGGAGACGCTCAAGCTGCGCATGGATGCGCACAGCGCGAATGCGCTCGAACTTGCGCAGTGGCTGGAGAAACAGCCCAACGTGGCGCGCGTGTTCTACCCCGGCCTGAAGTCGCATCCGCAGCATGCGCTGGCGATGAAACAGCAGAAGACCGGCGGCGGCATCGTGGCGTTCGAGGTGAAAGGCGGCAAGGCAGCGGCCTGGAAGGTGATCGACAACACGAAGATGTTGTCCATCACCGCCAACCTGGGCGACACCAAGACCACCATCACCCATCCGGCCAGTACCACGCATGCGCGCATCACGCCGGAAGCACGGGCCGCGGCCGGAATCACGGAAGGCTTGTTACGCATCGCCGTGGGGCTGGAAGCGGTGGTCGATATCCGGAACGATCTGGCACGGGGGCTGTAAAGATGAAGCGAGCCAAAAAACGAGCTAGGCGTCCCGCCGCCGTCAGTGCGCCCGAATCCGGGCTGCTGGCACGCCAGGTCGGCGAGGCGCTCAAGGCACAGGGCATGACGCTGGTGACGGCGGAGTCCTGCACCGGCGGCGGCGTCGCGCAGGCGGTCACGCGCATATCGGGCAGTTCGGACTGGTTCGACCGCGGCTTCGTAACCTATTCGAACGAATCCAAGGAAGAGATGCTGGGCGTCTCGCCCGAGACGTTGGAGCAATACGGTGCGGTGAGCGAGCAGACCGTGCGCGAGATGGTGGATGGTGCGCTGCAATACAGCCGTGCGCAAATCGCGCTGTCGGTGAGCGGTATCGCCGGGCCCACCGGCGGCACGCCGGAGAAGCCGGTCGGCACCGTCTGGTTCGCCTGGGGAACCAACAAGTCAGTGCATGCGGTTTGCCATCATCTCCCCGGTGACCGCGATGCCGTGCGCGCAAAATCGGTGCAGATCGCCCTCCAGGGAGTAATCAACCTCTTGAATGGCATCACGAAAATAGCATAATACAAAAAGAGAACGAACGTTCTGTACAAGTCGAAAATGTTGTGCCACAATCCGCCCCATCGAATTTTCTGAAAGGGGACACAAATGGATGACAACAAGAGCAAGGCACTCGCGGCGGCACTGAGCCAGATCGAAAAACAGTTCGGCAAGGGCTCCATCATGCGCCTGGGCGAGAGCGAAGTCGGCAAGGATATCCAGGTCGTTTCGACCGGTTCGCTGGGGCTGGACATCGCACTGGGCGTCGGCGGTCTGCCGCGCGGCCGCGTCATCGAGATCTACGGTCCGGAATCTTCCGGCAAGACTACCCTTACGTTGCAAGTCATCGCCGAGATGCAGAAGGTCGGCGGCACCGCCGCCTTCATCGATGCTGAACACGCGCTCGACCCCGGCTACGCGCGCAAGCTGGGTGTGAAGGTCGAAGACCTGCTGATCTCGCAGCCGGACAACGGCGAGCAGGCGCTGGAGATTGTCGACATGCTGGTGCGCTCCGGCTCGGTGGATGTGGTGGTGGTGGACTCCGTCGCAGCACTCACCCCCAAGGCCGAGATCGAGGGCGAGATGGGCGACGCGCAGATGGGCCTGCATGCCCGCCTGATGTCGCAGGCGTTGCGCAAACTCACCGCCAACATCAACCGTTCCAACACCATGGTCATCTTCATCAACCAGATCCGCATGAAGATCGGCGTGATGTTCGGCAACCCCGAGACCACCACCGGCGGCAATGCGCTCAAGTTCTACGCCTCCGTGCGCATGGATATCCGCCGTACCGGCGCGATCAAGAAGGGTGACGAGGTCATCGGCAACGAGACCAAGGTCAAGGTGGTCAAGAACAAGGTGGCTCCCCCGTTCAAGGAAGCCCACTTCGACATCCTGTACGGAGAAGGCATCTCGCGCGAAGGCGAGATCATCGAACTGGGCGTCCAGCACAAACTGGTTGAGAAATCCGGTGCCTGGTATGCCTACAACGGCGAAAAGATCGGCCAGGGCAAGGACAATGCTCGCGAATTCCTGAAGGCCAACCCGGTGATTGCCGCCGAGATCGAGAACAAAGTGCGTGCGGCACTGGGGATCGTCGCCCTGAACGCAAGTGAAATCGCAGAAGAAGCCTGAAACAAGCCTGCGCATCCGCGCCATGCGATATCTGGCGCGGCGCGAGCATAGCCGGGCGGAGCTGCACGCCAAACTGCAACCCCATGTGCAGGAAGGCGATGACCTCGATGCCGTGCTGGACGAGTTGGAGAAGCACAACTGGCTCTCCGACGCCCGCGCCGCCAACCTGTTGGTCGATAGCAAGCGCGGCCGCTTCGGCACCCAGCGCATCGCCCACGAATTGCGTCAGAAGGGCATTGCCGAGAACCTGATAGCCCAGGCCATGCCGCAACTCAAGGAAACCGAACTGGATGCGGCCAGGGAAGTGTGGCAACGGAAGTTCGGTGTCTTGCCGCAGGACCAGAAAGAAAAATCCAGGCAGGTGCGCTTCCTGCAATCGCGCGGATTCTCCCTGGAAGTGACCCTCAAGGTGTTGAAACTATCCTCCGTGATGGAGGAATGAGACGGGTGAGGCTGGGCGCCGAAGCGGCTTTCCAAATGGTATGATGCGCGCCTTGCCCGGCCGGTGCCGGGACGTGAATTCCAGAGTCCAGGGTGCACCATGAAAAGCAGTGAAATCCGCCAGAAATTCCTCGATTTTTTCGCCTCCAAGGGTCATGCCGTAGTCGCTTCCAGTTCGCTGGTGCCGCACGAGGACCCGACACTGTTGTTCACCAACGCGGGTATGAACCAGTTCAAGGACGTGTTCCTCGGTTTCGACAAGCGCCCCTATACCCGTGCCGCCTCTTCGCAGAAATGCGTGCGCGCCGGCGGCAAGCACAACGACCTGGAGAACGTCGGTTACACCGCGCGTCACCACACCTTCTTCGAGATGTTGGGCAACTTCAGTTTCGGCGACTACTTTAAGCGCGACGCCATCAAGTACGCCTGGGAACTGCTGACCGAGGTGTTCAAGCTGCCCAAGGACAAGCTCTACGTCACCGTGTATGCCGAGGACGACGAGGCTTATGACATCTGGACCAAGGAGATCGGCCTGACTGCGGACCGCGTGATCCGCATCGGCGACAACAAGGGTGCGCGCTACGCTTCCGACAACTTCTGGATGATGGGCGACACCGGCCCCTGTGGTCCCTGTACCGAGATCTTCTACGACCACGGCGCACACATCCCCGGTGGATTGCCAGGTACCCCGGAAGAAGATGGCGACCGCTACATCGAGATCTGGAACAACGTGTTCATGCAGTTCAACCGCGACGAAGCGGGCGTGATGCATCCGCTGCCCAAGCCTTCAGTGGATACCGGCATGGGGCTGGAGCGCATATCGGCGGTGTTGCAGCATGTGCACGCCAACTACGAGATCGACCTGTTCCAGGCGCTGATCCAGGCGGCGGCGCGCGAGACTAAGCAGACTGAACATGATCAGCCCAGCTTGCGTGTGCTGGCCGACCATATTCGCGCTTGTTCCTTCCTCATCGCCGATGGAGTCATCCCCGGCAACGAAGGCCGCGGCTACGTGCTGCGCCGCATCATCCGCCGTGCCATCCGCCACGGTTACAAGCTCGGTGCACGCGATGCGTTCTTCCACAAGATGGTGCCCGATCTGGTCGAGCAGATGGGTGCGGCCTATCCCGAACTGGTCGCCGAGCAGGCGCGTGTGAAGGGCATCCTCAAGCTGGAAGAGGAACGCTTCTTTGCCACCATCGAGCATGGCATGGCGATCCTCGAAGCCGACCTGGCAGAGATGGACAAGGCTGGCAACAAGGTTTTCAACGGCGAGACCGCATTCAAGCTGCACGACACCTACGGTTTCCCGCTTGATCTGACCGCCGACATCTGCCGTGAGCGCGATGTGAAGGTGGACGATGTCGCATTCAATGCGGCGATGGCACGCCAGAAGGAACAGGCGCGCGCGGCGGGCAAATTCAAGATGGCGGCGAACCTCGAATATTCCGGTCCGGCGACCACCTTCCACGGTTACGACACGCTGGAGCACAAGGGCAACATCCTCGCGCTGTACAAGGACGGCACCGAAGTGAACGAACTGGTCGAGGGCGACCTGGGCGTGGTGGTGCTGGATGACACCCCGTTCTATGCCGAATCCGGCGGCCAGGTCGGCGACAGCGGCGAACTGCGCAGCGTGCATGGCATCTTTGCGGTGGAAGATACGCAGAAGATCCAGGCCACGGTGTTCGGTCATCACGGCGTGGTGAAGACCGGCAAACTTTCCGTCGGCAACGGCGTTACCGCTAAAGTGGATGTCGCGGCGCGCTACGCGACCATGCGCAACCACTCGGCGACACACCTGATGCACAAGGCTTTGCGCGAGGTGCTGGGCACGCATGTGCAGCAAAAAGGTTCGCAGGTGGATGCCGACAAGACCCGCTTCGACTTCGTGCATACACAACCGATGTCGGACGATGAGATTCGCAGAGTGGAAGACTTGGTGAATCTGGAGATTCTGGAAAATACCGAATGCCAGTCGCGCGTGATGGCGATTGATGATGCGCAGAAGACCGGCGCGATGATGCTGTTCGGCGAAAAGTACGGTGACGTGGTGCGTGTGCTGAACATCGGTTCCTCCATCGAGCTGTGCGGCGGCACGCACGTCAAACGCACTGGCGATATCGGCCTGTTCAAGGTTGTTGCCGAGAGCGGCGTGGCCGCAGGTGTACGGCGCATGGAAGCGGCAACGGGGATGGGTGCATTGGCTCGGGTGAAGGTTCAGGAGCAGCAATTGCAACAGGTAGCCGATGCTGTGAAGGCGCAGCCGCAGGAAGCCGCGACGCGCGTGGCGCAGGTCATGGACAACGTGAAGGCGCTGGAGAAGGAACTGGCCGCGCTGAAATCGAAACTGGCTTCCGCACAGGGCGACGAACTGGTGGCGCAGGCACAGGACATCAACGGCGTGAAGGTGCTGGCTGCCAAGCTGGACGGCGCCGATGTCGCCACGCTGCGCGAGACCATGGACAAGCTGCGCGACAAACTCAAGAGCGCGGTCATCGTGCTGGCTTCCGTTGCCGATGGCAAGGTGAGCTTGATTGCGGGTGTGACCCCGGATCAGATCGCGAAGGTGAAGGCGGGCGAACTGGTGAACTTTGTCGCGCAGCAGGTCGGCGGCAAGGGTGGCGGCAGGCCGGACATGGCGCAGGCTGGCGGTACGCAACCGGAGCATCTGGCGAAAGCCTTGGGCACGGTTCCGGACTGGGTGAAAGCAAAGTTGTAATTCGCCCAGTCTGGCTTTCATTGAAAAGCCACTGATTTTCTTGCGTATTCGGCGCTTGCGCGTGTTGCCAATCTGGCTCCCTCTGGTGTAAGGTCGCAAGCAGGGATAACGAACGCATTGCCGAATGCATGACGTTGCGTTGTTCCTCTCTACAAGGAAGAGATGTTGGCGATGCTCAGACAGGCTAACGATACGATACTGCTGGTGGAAGACGGCGAAGCCGAGGTGCTGTTGGTGCAGCAGGCGGTTGCAGGTTGCCCCGGCGATATGCATCTGGTTGCCGTCAAGGATTCCGGGGAAGCGCTGCAATGGCTTACCGAGACGACCGAACGCGGATATCCCATGCCGCGTCTGATCCTGCTGGATCTGAAACTCCCCAAGCTGGTTGGACTGGCTGTGCTGCGCACCTTGCGCCTGGATGCGCGTTTGCAGGATGTGCCCATCGTCGTGTTCTCCGAATTGCACGAGCCGCCCGATGTGGTGTTGAGTTACCAGATCGGTGCCAACAGCTTCGTCAACAAACCATCCAACCTGGAAGACTTCACCCGCTTGTTGAATGATCTGGCCGATATGGGCTGGCTGAAAGCAGACGGTCTGCATCGAAAAATAGAGCAGTCTTTGCCGCAATGAGTGAAATGCGCATATTGTTTGTCGGCATTCCGGCGGACAATGTGGCGAGGGTATTGCGGCAATTGCATGCAGACGGTGCCGCTCCGGTCCACCTTCGCGCAGATAGCATGGCCGATCTGGACGAGTTGCTGCTGCAGCGCTGGGATGTGCTGCTGACGGCCGAATCCGAAGTGCACCCGCTCAAGGAATTGATCCAGATACTGCACAAGCGCGATCTGGATATCCCCATCATCGTCGTTGCTGACTTTCCCTCGCTTACGCTGGGAGAAGCCATGAACATCGGCGTGCAGGATTATCTCAGCAGCAGCCAGTTGGACCGCCTCCTGCCGACCATGCAGCGCGAGATGGTCGCTGCCATCCTGCGTTCCAATCTGCGCGAGCAGGTGGTGACCGATTACCTGATGAAGGAGATCGACCAGCTCATCCTGCTCGGCTACGACCTGCCTTATCTGAACGACCGCATCTGCAGCCGCATGGTGGAGCTGTTCGACCTGAAACTGGTGTGGATAGGGGCGAGGATGCCCGATGGCGTTGTCCAGCCAGTCGCATCGGCGGGCCAGTCGGCCTATCTGGAAGGCATCGAAGTGCGCTGGGACGATACGCCGCAGGGAAACGGCCCGGTAGGCAGGGCGATCCGGGGCAACAAGCCAGAAAGCCTGAAAGCCGATTCCCCCATGTTCAAGCCGTGGCGCGCACGCGCGGAAACATTCGCTATGCGCGACATCCTGGCCATGCCGCTGGGTATCAAGGGCGAAGTGGTCGGCGCACTGGTGATGTATTCGGGGCGCGACGATGCTTTCGACAAACTGACCGTCAGCCGCCTGTCGGCTTTTGCCGGGCGCGTCACCGTGGCGATGCTGGGAGCACAGGAGCAGCAGGAGCTGCGGCTGATGCATGTCGCGATGAGCAATGCGGCCAATGCCATGTTCATCACCCGCCGCGACGGCATCATCGAATGGTTGAACGAGGCGCTCAGCCGATTCAGCGGCTACTCCATGGACGAACTCACCGGGGCCAATCCGCGCATATTCAATTCCGGTCAGCACGACAATTCATACTGGGCCGAGATGTGGGCGAGCATCCTGCGCGGCGAGCCATGGCGCGGCGACGTGGTGAACCGCAACAGGAACGGCGAGCTGTATACCGTATCGCAGAGCGTCTCGCCGCTGTTCAACGAGCAGGGCGAACTGACGCACTTCCTGGCAGTGCAGCAGGACATCTCCGAAAAGAAACGGCTGGAAGAGGAGATCCGTCATCTGGCCTACCACGATCCGCTGACGCAGCTGCCCAACCGCATGTTGTTCCGCGATCGCGTACAGCAGGCCATCGTGCAGGCGCATCGTTCCGGACACAGGCTTGCGGTGATGTTCATCGATCTGGATGGGTTCAAGGCGGTGAACGACTTGCACGGCCACAGCAGCGGTGACTGCCTGCTGCAGGAGATTGCCGCACGCACGAAACTGTGCATACGTTCCGGCGATACCGTGGCGCGCTTGGGCGGCGACGAATTCACCACGCTGTTGCATGACGTTGGGGACCGGGAAAGTATCGAGAGGGTTGCTCGGAAACTGCTGGATGCCGCAATGCGGTCTTGCGAACTGGGAAGCGGGATAGCCGCATCGGTGTCGTTCAGCATCGGCATCAGCGTGTATCCCGATGACGGCGACAGCTTCGATGCCTTGCTGTCCCACGCCGACCAGGCGATGTACGAAGCGAAACAGGGCGGCAAGAACCGCTATGTCTTTTACCGCGGCACCTAGAAAGGCAGCGACAAGTCGGGAGCCGCGCCCAGCAACACTCTCCTGAAATCGTCCTGGATGCGCTTCAAAGCGGCAGCATCGTCGGCCTCGAAGCGCAGCACGATCACCGGTGTGGTGTTGGAAGGGCGCATCAGGCCGAAACCGTCGGCATATTCCACGCGCAGTCCGTCGATGGTGATGATGTCTCTGGCATCGGTGAAGCGGGCTTCCTTCTGCAGGCGCGCGAGCAGTGTATGGTTCACGCCCTCCGCCGTGTGGATGTGCAGTTCTGGCGTGCACACCGCGTCCGGCAAGGCATTCAACGTGGCACTCGCATCGGCCACCTTGCTCAATATTTCCAGCAGCCGCGCTCCGGCATAAAGCCCGTCGTCGAAGCCGTACCAGCGCTCCTTGAAGAACACGTGCCCGCTCATTTCGCCGGCCAGCAGTGCGCCGGTTTCGCGCATCTTGGCTTTCACCAGCGAATGGCCGGTTTTCCACAGCGTCGGTTTGCCGCCGTGTTCGCGTATCCACGGAAAAAGGTTGCGTGTGGACTTCACGTCGAAGATGATCTCGGCGCCCGCGTTGCGGCTCAATACATCGGCGGCGAACAGCATCAACTGGCGGTCGGGGAAGATGATCTTGCCGTCCTTGGTGACCACGCCGAGACGATCGCCGTCGCCGTCGAAGGCCAGTCCCAGTTCGCTGCCATTGCGCTTCAGTGCTTCGATCAGGTCTTGCAGATTGTGCGGATCGGAAGGATCTGGATGGTGGTTGGGGAAATGGCCGTCCACCTCGCAGAACATTTCCGACACTTCGCAGCCGATGCCGCGATAGAGCTTGGCGGCGAAATCGCCCGCCACGCCGTTGCCGCAATCCACGGTGATCTTCAGCGGGCGCGCCAGTTTGATGTCGCCGATGATGCGCGCCAGATATTCCGGCGCGATGTCGTATTGCGCATAGCTGCCGTTGCCGTGCGCGAGGTCGTTCGTTTCGATGCGGGTGCGCAGCTTCTGGATGGTTTCGCCGGACAGGGTTTCGCCCGCCAGCACCATCTTCAGTCCGTTGTAATCGGGCGGGTTGTGGCTGCCGGTGATCATCACCGCGCAATCGGTCTTGAGCTGGAAGGCGGCGAAGTAGGTCATCGGCGTGGCGACCATGCCGACATCGATGACGTTGATGCCGCTCTTCTGGATGCCGCGCGCCAATGCCTTGGCAAATGCCGGGCCGGACAGGCGGCCGTCGCGACCGATGGCAATGCCGGTCTGTTTTCGTGCGACCGCTTCGGAACCGATGGCGTGGCCGATGGCTTCCACGATCTCGTCGGTCAGCGTCTTGCCGACGATGCCACGGATGTCATAGGCCTTGAATATTTCTTTGGGTGCGCTGGTCATGGCTTGTCTCTTTGAGCGATATGGATGTGTCGGGCGACTTCTTTTGGCGTCAGTTTGATCATGCAGTTGAAATGTCCCAGCGGGCATTCACGTTTGAAACAGGGGCTGCACGGCAGGTCGAGTTTGAGTACTTGTGCCTTGTCCGATAGTGGTGGGGTGAATTGTGGGCTGCTGGAGCCGAAGATCGCAAGTAGCGGCCTGTCGAGTGCGGCGGCGATATGCATCAGGCCGGAGTCGTTGCTGACCACCAGGTCGGCACAGGAGAGCAGCGCGATGGCTTCGTCCAGGTCGGTCACGCCACACAGGTTGTGGCAGGATTCGTTGCCCATGGCAACGATCTTGTCGGCGACCTCCTTGTCCTTGGGCGAACCGATCAGCCAGACTGCATAGCCTTGAGCCCGTAACATCTGCGCCAGTTCCGCGTAGTAATGCGCCGGCCAGCGCTTTGCCGGGCCATATTCGGCACCGGGGCAGAACACGGCGACCCGCTTGTCGAGCGTCAAGCCGAACTTGGCGAGTGCCTGCCGACGCTGTGTTTCGTCGACTTTCAATTGCGGAGGGGAAAACGGCAGGCTGGTTTCGCCGCGTGGCGCTTCGGCCAGGTGCACAAAGCGCTCGACCATCAGCGGCAATTGTCTCTTGTTTAATTTGCGCGCGTCGTTGAGCAGTCCATAACGCATCTCGCCAATATATCCGGTGCGTACCGGTATACTGGCAAAGAAGGGAACCAGCGCCGATTTCCACGAATTTGGCAGCACGATGGCCTTGTCGTATTGGGCATCGCGCAATTGCATGCCCAGCCGACGGCGTGCGGAAAATCCGAAATCGCCGTGCGGAAAGGGGTTGATGATGACGTCATGCACCTCGGGCATGTGCCGCAGCAACTTCTCCGTCCACGGGGGAGCCAGCACATCGATAAGCGCACCGGGGTAGCGTTGCTGCAGCCGATGCAGCAAGGGCTGCATCAGCATGCAGTCGCCGACCCAACTGGGTGCGATGACGAGGATCTTTTGCATCAGGGAGTGCCGCAGACGCTCAGTGATGGGCGTGGGGGAGTTCACCCTTGAACTTGTACAGGGTGCCGCAGTAAGGACAACGCGCCTCCCCCAGCTTGTCGACCGGGATGGCGACGCGCGGATGCCCGTTCCACAGGCTGACTGCAGGAGTCGGGCAGAACAGGGGTAGTGCCTCCGCTGTGACTTCGACGTAACGTCTGGAATCGTTCTCGTTGGACATGTTTTCTCCCGCTGTTCAGTTATACGTGAGCCAGCCAGTTCGCGTATTTCGGATTTTTGCCTGCAACGATGTCGAAGAACGCAGCCTGCAATTTTGTCGTGACCGGGCCGCGCGAACCGCTGCCGATGGTGCGCGTATCCAGTTCGCGGATCGGCGTCACCTCGGCGGCGGTGCCGGTGAAGAAGGCTTCTTCGGCGCAATACACCTCGTCGCGTGTGATGCGTTTCTCGATCAGTTCCAGCCCCATGTCCTTGGCCAGCGTGACGATGGAGTCGCGCGTGATGCCTTCCAGGCAGGAGGTCAGGTCGGGCGTGTACAGCTTGCCCTTCTTCACGATGAAGATGTTCTCGCCCGCGCCTTCGGCGACATAGCCGTCCACATCCAGCAGCAGCGCCTCGTCGTAGCCGTCATGCGCCACTTCTTGGTGCGCCAGGATGGAGTTGGTATAGGTGCCGACCGATTTGGAGCGGCACATGTTGATGTTGACGTGATGGCGGGTGAAAGACGAGGTCTTCACGCGGATGCCCTTGGCCATGCCTTCTTCGCCCAGATACGCACCCCACGGCCAGGCGGCCACGGCCACATGCACGCTGATGTTGGTGGCGGCGATGCCCATTGCTTCGGAACCGTAGAACACGATGGGGCGGATGTAGCAGGACTCCAGCTTGTTGGTGCGCACCACTTCTTTTTGCGCTTCCATCAGGGTCGCTTTGTCGAACGGCATCTTCATCTTGAAGATATAGGCCGAATTGAACAGGCGGTCGGTATGCTCCTGTAGACGGAATATTGCTGTTCCCTGTGTGGTCTTGTATGCCCGCACCCCCTCGAACACGCCCATGCCGTAATGCAGGGTATGGGTGAGCACATGGGTGGTGGCATCGCGCCAGGGCACGAGCTTGCCGTCGTACCAGATGAAGCCGTCGCGGTCGGACATGGACATGGTGATTTCCTTAGCTTTTGTAGTGTTGTTACGAAGGTTGCGATTCTAGCCGTTTCCTCGGGTTTTATGAAGCACGGGATCGGGAGAAGCGCATGTTTTTGCTTTGTTGGGCAGGGAATTAGGCCTTAAGGGTATATTCTCTTTGTGTCCGGTTCGTGTAATCATGCGCACGTGACTGATCCATGAAGAATCGCATCATCAGGGGGAAGTATGGAGGAGGGGAAGCGGTTGCCGGAAACCGGTGCCGAGATCATGGACACGCAGGAAGACAAACTGCGAAAAAGTCTGCTGATCTTTGCCAGCGCGTTCATGACCTTTGCGGTCATGCTCTGGCTTGCCATCTATTGGATGATGGGCATCAATTTCTCCAGCAACGTCCCTCTCGGCTACCAGATCATCTCGGTCGGTTCCCTGATCTATTACGTGCGCACCAAGAATTTCAAGGTGCTGCGCTTCGTGCAGCTCAACCTGTTCCTGTTTGCTCCCTTCATCATGCAATGGAGCATAGGCAGTTCGATCACCTCCAGCGGCGTGGCGCTGTGGGCGCTGCTGGCGCCTATCGGCGCGTTGGTGGTGTCGAGCTGGAAAGAATCCATTCCCTGGTTCTTCGCCTATATCGTGATGACGGCGATATCCGGCTTCTTCGACTACTACCTCAGCACGGGCACAGCGACCGGTATCCCGATGAGCACCATTGGCGTGTTCTTTGCGCTCAATTTCGTGGCGATGTCCTCCATCCTGTATTTTCTGGTGCGTTACTTCGTCATCGAGACCGAGAAGATCAAGACCCAGCTCGACCAGCAACATGCGCTGCTGGCGGAGGAACAGAAGAAGTCGGAACGCGTGCTGTTCAATGTGCTGCCCTCCAACATCGCAGAGCGACTCAAGAACAAACAGGAACTCATCGCCGACGGATATGCCGACGTCACCGTGATGTTCGCCGATCTGGTGAATTTCACCCAGTTGACCGAGCAGATGTCGCCGGAGCAGATGGTGGGCTTGCTCAACACCGTGTTCTCCGGCTTCGATGAACTCTCCGAGAAATACGGCCTGGAAAAGATCAAGACCATAGGCGATGCCTACATGGTGGTGGGCGGTCTCACGCGCGAGCGGCCGGACTATGTGGAGGACATGGCGAACATGGCCATCGAGATGCTGGACTTCGTCTCCAGGCATCCGCTGCTGGTCAAGCGCGATCTCGGCATCCACATCGGCATTGCCACCGGTCCGGTGGTGGCGGGGGTGATCGGCACCAAGCGTTTCATCTACGACCTGTGGGGCGACACGGTGAACATCGCCAGCCGCCTCACCGACGATGCCAAGCAGGGACATATCCTCACCGACAAACTGACCTACAACCGCCTGCGCCTCGATTTCCTGTTCGAGCCGCCCAATGTGCTCAATGTCAAAGGCAAGGGCGAGATGGTCTCCTACCGCATGGTGGGGCGCATCGGGCAGACCGCCGACAAAGTCATTCACATGCCGGTCTCCGGCGCGCCCGTGGCGAATTAAACTGAAACCTCAGTTCGTCCACGAAAGGCACGAAACATAACAATGGGTTGTATTTCAGGAATTAACTAAGGCCGTTCCAGCAGTTCCTTCCAGAGTCCGCTTACCGCAGTCGTATCCAGACGCCCCCGCTCGATACGGCAGGCGTTGTCGTTGTTCAGCCGCATCTGGTGTTGTATGCGGCGCAGTTCGCGGTAGGTTTCGCGTACCTTCTCGCTTTTTTCTCCGTCGATCAATCCCAGTCTGGCGGCGGTCGCCAGCAGCGCTAGGTTGCCGCTGTTGGCTGTGAGTTCGGGGTGAGCCGCGGCATGCGCGAGCACCAGGAACTGCACCATGAATTCGATATCCACCATGCCGCCGCTGTCGTGCTTGATGTCGAACAGTTCGCTCCTGTTCTGGTGGCCATCGTGCATCTTGCGGCGCATCTCGATCACGTCCAGCCTGAGCTTTTCGAGGTCGCGCGGCAGGCGCAGTACCTCGGTGCGGATGCGCTCGAAGCGCGCGCCCACGTCGGCATCCCCGGCGCAGTAGCGGGCGCGTGTCAGCGCCTGGTGTTCCCACACCCAGGCATGCTGCCGCTGGTACTCGTCGAAGGCGGAGATGGAACTGACCAGCAGGCCGCTTTCGCCGTTCGGGCGCAAACGCAGATCGACCTCGTACAACCTCCCGGAAGCCGTGAAACTCGACAGCATGGTGTTGATGCGCTGCGCCAGCCGCGCGTAGATCTCGCCCGCATCGGGATGGTCGTCGTCGTAGAGGAACACCAGGTCGAGGTCGGAGGCATAACCCAGTTCGCGCCCGCCCAGCTTGCCATAGGCGACGACGGCGAATAGCGGCTGCTCGCGGTGTTTCTTGCGCGCATCACGCCAGCACAGTGTCAACACGCGGCGCAGCAACAGGTCGGCCAGGTCCGACAGGTGGTCGCTGAGTTTTTCCAGCGGCAGCAGGCCCTGCAGGTCCATTGCCAGCAACTGGAAGGTCTGCGCTTGCTGGAACTGGCGCAGCGTATCCATCTCGCGTTCGATATCGCCGGCATGTGCATCCAGCCGGGCGCCCAGTTGCGCATCCAGCGCAGCCCAGTCCGGCGCGGCATACAGTTCGCGCGTATCCAGCAACTCATCGAGCAGGATCGGGTGTTGTGTCAGGTACTCTCCGGCCCAGGCGCTGGCGGCAAGTATCTGCACCAGACGGGGCAGCGCCTTGGGATATTCCGCCAGAAAAGCGAGATAGGACGCGCGCCGCGCGATGGCTTCGAGGATGGCGATAGTGCGCCGCAGCGCGTCATCGCGGTTGCGGGTCTGTGCGCACAGCTCGGTCAGTCGCGGCAACAGCATGTCCAGACGATGGCGACTGGCTTCGGGCAATTGCCGGTAGCGGCTGCCGTCGCGCAGTTGCAACAGGTTGGCGGCCAGGCCGTCCGCATCTGCATAACCGAGCCCGGACAGGGCTGTAGCGAATTCCTCGGCTGTCGCGCCGTCATGCCACCAGCCGCCCTCGGCGGTTTCCTGTTTCTCGCCGAACACTGCGTCGAACTGCTGGCCGACGAATTCGCGCAACGGTGAGAGCTCGGCAATCAATGCATCGTAGTCGGAGAAGTTCATCGCGGTGGCCACGAGTGTCCTGCGTTCGCTGTCCTCCGGCAATTCCTGCGTCTGCTGGTCGTCCAGGTATTGCAGCCGGTGTTCGAGGTTGCGCAGGAAGACATAGGCCGCATCCAGTCGCGCCACGACATCGGCGGAGAGTTGCCCGTCCCGCGCCAGATGGCGCAATACCTGCTGCGTGGGGCGGATGCGCAACGCAGCCTCGCGGCCGCCGCGGATCAACTGGAACACCTGCGCGATGAATTCGATCTCGCGGATACCGCCGGGGCCGAGCTTGATGTTGTTGTGGCGCTCGCGCCGCGCGACCTCGGCGCGTATCTGCGCATGCAGCTTGCGCATGGACTCGAAGGCACCGAAATCGAGGTATTTGCGGAACACGAAAGGCTGGGCGAGTTTCTCCAGCTCGACGATGTGCGGGCTGGATTCCGGCGCGATGACACGCGCCTTGATCCAGGCATAGCGTTCCCATTCGCGGCCCTGGGCGATCAGGTATTCCTCCAGTGCGGCAAAGCTCATCGTCAGCGGGCCGCTATCGCCATAGGGGCGCAAACGCATATCCACGCGGAACACGAAACCGTCGGCGGTGAGGTCGTTGATCAGGGCGATGATCTTGCGTCCGAGGCGGTTGAAGAACTCGTGGTTGGAGATGGCGCGCGGCCCATCGGTCTCTCCTTCCTCGGGATAGACGAAGATCAGGTCGATATCGGATGAGACGTTGAGTTCGCCGCCACCGAGTTTTCCCATGCCAATCACCAGCAATTCCTGCGGGGAGCCGCTCTCGGCCCCGACGGGCTGGCCGAATTGCGCCACCATGGTACGCATGGCGACGGCTTGCGCATGCTGCACGGCCAGTTCCGCCAGCGCGGTCATGCTGCGCATCACCTCGTCGAGGCCGGAAAGACCGTTCAGGTCGCGTGTGAGCACATGCAGCATCACGCGCTTGCGCAGCTTGCGCAACGAAGTTGAGAGCTGCCCCTCATCTTCGCAGGGGAGCGCTTCCAGCCAGTGCCGGATCATCGTGTCATCGCAAGGTTTGGCCAGATACTCGCGCAACCAGTCTTGCAGGTCGGGCTCGGCGTCGAGCAGGCGGTCGAGGTAGCGGCTGCATCGTCTGGCGTGCAGCACCAGCCGGTCGAAATCTGCGGGGGAAGGGGGGGGCGCGGTATTCATGGCGGGGGCTTCGGGTTAAAATGCTCGTACTGTCTTTCTGCGCTGTATTATAGGTTCTCCATGTTCGCTCTGCCCCATTTCTTCATCTTCTCACTTCTTCTGCGCGTGTGATGCCGAAACGATCGATTTCGTTCGCCCGGCACCACCTGCGGCGGCTGGGCCGTTATGCACTTGAGTCACTGCTGTTGCTGGTGATCGCCGGAGCACTGTTGCTGCTGTTCCTGCGCTACAAGGTGTTGCCCGAGATCGAAACCTATCACACCGAGATCACTGCGGCGGCAAGTGCCGCCATCGGGCAACCGCTGACCATCGGCAGGATAGTCGCAGACTGGGACGGATTGCGTCCGCGCCTGTCGTTCACCGATGTGCAGATCCTCGATGGGCAGGGCAAGGTCGCCCTGAGCCTGCCGCGTGTCGAGAACACGGTGGCATGGACCAGCCTGCCCATGATCGAATTGCGCTTCCACAGCTTGGCGATAGACAGTCCGGAGCTGTCGGTTCGTCGCGATGAACTTGGGAAATGGTATGTGGCCGGGATTGCGCTCGATCCTTCGGCTACGACGGAGCAAGGGAGTCCGGACTGGTTGCTGCACCAGTCCAGCGTTGTCATCCGCAACGGGCGCGTCACCTGGCAGGACGATCTGCGCGCCGAGCCGCCGCTGGCTCTGGAACAAGTCGAATTGCGCATCGAGAACCGGGGCAGACACCATTTGTTCGCCGTCAGCGCGCTGCCCCCGGAGCAGCTTTCCTCCCGGCTCGACGTGCGCGGCAATTTCTACGGTGCAAGTTTTGCCGATACGAGCGATTGGCGGGGCGAACTCTATACCCAGTTCGACTATGTCGACGTGCCTGCCTGGAAGGCCTGGGTGACGATGCCTGCCGCATTCAGGCGCGGCAAGGGGGCGCTGCGCATGTGGCTGGGCTTCGAGCGCGGCAAGGTGCATAGCGTGGATGCCGATGTTGCGCTGGCCGGGGTGAGGGCGCGCCTGGCGGAATCCCTGCCCCCGCTGGACCTGCGCGAACTGCGCGGGCGCATCGCCTGGCAGGATATGGGGCGCGGTTTCGAAGTCGCCACCCGCAAGCTGGCGCTGAAGATGCGCGACGGTTTTGCGCTGGCCCCGACCGATTTCTATCTGCGCCTGGCGGGTGATCAGGATAAGACCAACGCCTCCGGTGAGGTGCGCGTCAATGCATTCGAACTGTCCGATCTGGGCGTGCTGGCCTCGTATCTTCCGCTCGCCGACGAAGTAAAGGAGCAGGTTGCCGCCACGGCACTGCGGGGCGAGGTTTCGGATATGCGTGCATCCTGGCGCTTGCGGGCAAATGGCAGTCTGCGTTATGAACTGAAGGGCCGCTTTGATCGACTGTCGTTGCGCCGAGTGGGGGACCGTCCCGGCTTCTCCAATCTGAGCGGCGAAGTGGATGGCGATGATGCCAGCGGCAGGCTCAGGCTGGATTCGCGGAAATTCGGTCTCGATGCGCCGCAGTTGTTTGCCGAGCCGGTCGAGTTCGATACCTTTGCCGCTCAACTGGGGTGGCAACGCAACACGCGCGGGCTCGAGTTCAAGCTGAACAATGTTGAACTGGCCAATGCCGACCTGGCCGGAACCATCTACGGTAGCTACCAGGCGGAAGAAGATGGACCGGGGTCCATCGATGCCAATGTGGAAATGACGCGCGTCGCGGTGCGCAGCACTGGTCGTTACACGCCGCTACCGTCGGTCAACAGTCATACCCATGCATGGTTGCAGGCGGCCTTGCAGGGTGGCCAGGCAGACAGGTTCCGCGTGCGTCTGCGCGGCGATCTGCGCGATTTTCCGTTTGTGGGCAGCAAAAAAGGGATATTCCGCCTCGAGGCGCGTGCCAAAAACGTGGTGATGGAGTTCGCCAAGGGCTGGCCGCGCATCGAGGATGCGCAAACCCATCTGTTGATCGAGGGCAACACGCTGGATATCAATGCTGTCAGGGCGACGACGGCCGGGGCGCGTTTGCAGAACATCAAGGTTTCCATTCCCGACCTGCTGGCTAAAGATCTGCTGTTGCAGGTGCGCGGCGAGGCGGCCGACGCAACGCAACGCAGCCTTGACTACATCGCCCAGAGTCCGGTGTACGGCTATCTCGACGGGTTCACCGAAGGCGTCACGGCGCGCGGCAGCGGCAAGCTGAATCTGCAACTCGATATCCCGCTGAAGGGGGACGCGCCGGTCAAGGTGCGCGGCGACTACCGATTCGCGGACAATGAGCTTGATTTCGGCAGCAGCGTCCCGCTGTTGAGGAAGGTGAACGGCGTGTTGATGTTCACCGAGTCGACGGTGCATGCGGGCGATATGGCTGCGCAGATACTCGGCGGCGACGCTCATCTGACGGTGCAAACCGAGAACGGCGCGCTGCTGACCCAGGCGCGCGGCAGGGCGAATCTGGATGCTCTGAACAAGCTGCAGCCTCATCCCCTGCTGCGCCGCCTGCGCGGAAGCGCGGACTGGAATGCCGATATCCGCGTGCATGACAAGCTGGTCGATGTGGTGGTGCAATCCGAATTGAACGGCATCGCGTCCAGTTTGCCTGCGCCCTTCGCGAAACTTGCTACCGAGCGCATTCCGCTGCGCTTCGAGCAAAAGGGGGCCGCCCCGATGCAGAGGATGCTGAACTTGCGTTACGGCAGCCTGTTCGATGCCGGGCTGACGCAATTGCGCGGAACGGATGGTGACTGGGATATTCGGCGCGGCCGCATCGCATTTGGCGGCACCACCGAGAAAGCCGGCAGGGATGGCATCTGGGTGGTGGGCCGGTTGCCGCTGGTCTCGCTCGAGGGCTGGAGCGGGATCGGACTGGATACGGGCGAATCGGGCATGCTGCCCAATGTTGCGGGTATCGATGTGATGGTGGATAAACTGGCCGGCTACGGCAACACGGTGAGCAGCCTGAGCATCAAGGGCAGCGGACGCAATGGTCTGTTGAGCATGCGGCTGGCATCACGGGAATTGAACGGCGACCTGATCTGGCAGCCGCAGGGCAACGGAAAACTGCTCGGACGCTTCAGGAGCGCGATGCTGGCCGAAGGCCATGTCGATCCGGTTGCGCCCCCGATCATCGTTTCGGGAGGGCAGCAAGCGCCGGATAATTCCTCGTTCCCCGAAGTTGACGTGACGGTGGACAAGCTCAGCTACAAGGGGCGTCAGCTCGGCAGGTTGGAAATGACCATGAGCGAATCGGCCGGCGATGTGTTGCTCGACAGCCTGAAACTCACCAATCCGGACGGCGTGTTCACCATGAGCGGAAAATGGCAGGCCGTTCCGGAACAGACGCGGATAGACATGCGGGTGGAGATCAGCGATGCCGGCAAGATACTGTCGCGTTCCGGTTATCCGGGCAGCCTCAAGGACGGCAGCGGCACGCTGGAAAGCAGCCTGTACTGGGCGGGCGCGCCGGATAGCTTCAATAACAACAAACTGAACGGCAAGCTGAACCTGAAGGTCGGCAAGGGGCGCTTCCTCAAGGTCGATCCGGGTGCGGCCAAGCTGCTCGGCGTGCTGAGCCTGCAATCCATACCGCGCAGGATATCGCTCGATTTCACCGACGTGATCAGCGACGGCTTCCAGTTCGATAGCATCACCGGAAATGCCCAGATCGTGAACGGCTTGCTGATGACCGAGGACATGCAGCTCGTCGGCTCGGCGGCCAAAGTCACCCTGCAAGGGCAGGTCGATCTGATGCGCGAGACGCAGGAACTGAAGGTGCGCATCCTGCCGACCATAGGCGACAGCGTATCGATCCTTTCCTTCGCGGCCGGTCCGGTGGTGGGGGTGGGGGTGTTGCTGGCGAACAAGATTTTGCGCGATCCTCTCGATAAGCTGGTGTCGTTTGAATACAATGTCAGCGGAAGCTGGGCCGATCCCAGGGTGGAGAAGGTCGCCCAGGCAAGACCGGCACAGACCGGCGATACGGCCGCAGAATGATCCGTACAAATTAGTGTAGAGTCCGACTAAACGCAAACTGGAAAGCCCCGAACATGTCTTCATTCGATAGCACCCAATCCCGCATCGCAGCACAACTGGATGCATTCAAGGTCGCCGCCGTGCAAATGGCGTCCGGCCCCAACGTCGAAGGCAACCTGAGCGAAGCGCGCAGGCTGGTCGCCAACGCCGTCGAGCAGGGGGCGAAGCTGGTGGTGCTGCCCGAATTCTTCGCCATCATGGGCATGAACGAACAGGACAAGGTCAAGGTGCGCGAAAAGCCGGGCGAGGGGCCGATCCAGCGCTTCATGAGCGAGACCGCGCGCCGCCACAAGATATGGCTGATCGGTTCTTTACCGCTGGCGGCGAATGCGCCAGACAAGGTGCGCAACAGTTGCCTCGTGTACGACGAGACCGGATCTTTGGCGGCGCGTTACGACAAGATCCACCTGTTCAACCTGACCCTGGGCAACGAAAGCTACAACGAGGCGCAGACCATCGAGGCGGGCGACAAGGTCGTGGTGGTGGATAGCCCATTCGGCCGCATCGGCCTGGCAGTGTGTTACGACCTGCGTTTCCCCGAGATATTCCGCGCCATGAAGGACGTCAACATCATCGTGCTACCGTCCGCCTTCACCGCCACCACCGGCAAGGTGCACTGGGAGCCGCTGATCCGCGCGCGCGCCATCGAGAACCTGTCCTATGTCGTCGCTGCGGCGCAGGGCGGTTACCATGTGAGCGGCCGCGAGACGCACGGCCACAGCA
Organism: Gammaproteobacteria bacterium; assembly: GCA_018813765.1. Classification (GTDB taxonomy): domain Bacteria; phylum Pseudomonadota; class Gammaproteobacteria; order Burkholderiales; family Gallionellaceae; genus Sideroxyarcus. The sequence goes on from JAHJBC010000006.1 coordinate 631,178, forward strand.
TGATCGTCGATCCCTGGGGCCGCATCGTGGATGAACTGCCGCGCGGTTCCGGCGTGGTCGTCGCCGAAGTGAATCCCTCGTATCAGGCCAGCCTGCGCAAGAGCCTGCCGGCCCTGTCGCACCGCACCCTGTCCTGCGATCGATGAGTTCAGTCCTGCAACTGGCGCAAGGTGCGCTGCTCACCGCACACGGTCTCGACGCGCGTCATCTGGAGCAGGTGTTCGGCAAGATGCTCGCGCACCGCGTCGATTACGCCGACCTGTATTTTCAATATAGCCGCGCCGAAAGCTGGTCGCTGGAAGAAGGCATCGTCAAATCCGGCAGCTTTAACATAGACCAGGGTGTCGGCGTGCGCGCCGTCTCCGGCGAGAAGACCGCCTTCGCCTATTCCGATGACATCACCCTGCCCGCGCTGGAAGACGCCGCGCTGGCCACCCGCGCCATCGCGCGCCAGGGCGGCAAACATGCCGCACCGCATCTGCATGCGGGCAAGGCGCATACGCTCTACCTGCCGCACGACCCCATCGCCTCGCTGAAAGCCGAAGACAAGGTCGCACTGCTGGAAAGACTGGAGCGCATCGCGCGTGCGCTCGATCCGCGTGTCACCCAGGTGATGGCCAGCCTGGCGGGCGAATACGATCTGGTGCTGGTGGCGCGCAGCGACGGCCTGCTGAATGCCGACATCCGCCCGCTGGTGCGGCTGTCGCTGCAGGTGATCGTCGAGAGCAACGGTCGCCGCGAACAGGGTTCGGCGGGTGGCGGCGGGCGTTTCGGCTACGACTATTTCAGCGAAGAGATATTGCAACGCTATGCAAAAGAGGCGGTGCATCAGGCCACTGTGGCACTCGACGCGCGTCCGGCCCCGGCCGGCAACATGACGGTGGTGCTAGGCTCCGGCTGGCCCGGCATCCTGTTGCACGAAGCGGTGGGGCATGGGCTTGAAGGCGACTTCAATCGCAAGGGCAGCTCGGCCTTCTCCGGCCGTGTCGGCCAGCGCGTCGCGGCCAAGGGTGTCACCGTGGTGGATGACGGCACCATCAAGGATAGGCGCGGTTCGCTCAACATGGACGACGAAGGCAACCCGACCCAGCGCACCGTGCTGATCGAAGACGGCATCCTGCGCGGCTATCTGCAGGACAGCATGAACGCTCGCCTGATGGGTGTGGCGGTAACCGGCAACGCGCGGCGCGAATCGTTCGCCCACCTGCCCATCCCGCGCATGACCAACACCATGATGCTCAACGGCGACAAAACGCCGGAAGAGATCATCGCTTCGGTCAAGTACGGCTTGTACGCGGCCAACTTTGGCGGCGGCCAGGTGGACATCACCAGCGGCAAGTTCGTGTTCTCCACCACCGAGGCCTACATGATCGAGGACGGCAAGATCACCTACCCGGTCAAGGGCGCGACGCTGATCGGCAACGGCCCGGAAGCGCTCACCCGCGTGAGCATGATAGGCAACGACATGGCGCTGGATTCGGGTGTGGGAACCTGCGGCAAGGAGGGGCAGAGCGTGCCGGTCGGAGTGGGACAGCCGACGGTGCGGATAGACGGGTTGACCGTCGGAGGAACTGCTTAAGACTGATCTGCGTCCTGTCGCGGCAGCGACAGGTGTTTCGCCGTGACAAAATCGCGCACGTTCACATGGCTGACGAACCACTCGGCCAGTTCGTTCTCCAGATAATCCTGTAGCACCTTGCGGTCATGACCCTGCTGCCACTGTGCGATGCGCTGCGCCAGCTTGTCCAGTGCATGGTCATGGTGTTTCTTGTGCGCGGCAGCGGCGGGGAAGTCGGCCGCCTGCATCGCTTCCTCCTCGGCGGCAAACTGTTGTTGCAGATGCTGTTGCAGACGTTGCAATTGCGCGTCGATCTCGTTTTCCGGGGCCTTGTCGTCGAGCAGGTCGAGCAGGGCGTTGAGCAGTTCGGCGAAGCGGTTGTGGTCGAACAGGAGGGCGGGGTCTGTGGTCTTTGTCATGTCCGGCAGGTGGTCCAGTATGGTTTTTCCTTATGTACGGCGGGCATCGGCGGGGTATCTCACGGTATAATCCGCGCCCTATGCAGATTCTACGCGGACTCTATTCCAACGACACCGAAAATGTTGCGGTCACCATCGGCAACTTCGACGGGGTGCATCTCGGCCATCAGGCGCTGCTTGCCGAGTTGCGCACGATCGCGCAAACACGCGGCTTGCAGACGGCGGTCGTTATCTTCGAACCCCACCCACGCGAGTTCTTCACTCCGCAGCAGGCTCCGGCGCGCCTGACCAGTCTGCGCGAGAAGCTGGAGTTGTTCAGCACCATGGGGGTGGACCGCGTACACGTGTGCCGCTTCGATGCGCTGTTCGCAAAGAAGTCGGCGGACGAGTTCATTCATGCGCTGCACGAGAAACTGTATGCGAAGTTCGTGCTGATCGGCGACGATTTCCGCTTCGGCAGCGGGCGTGCCGGCGATTTTGCGCTGGTGCAGAAGATTGGCATGGAGCGCGGCTTCGATGTCGCCGCAGTGCACAGCGTGTTGCACAACGGCGTGCGTATCTCCAGCACCGTGATCCGCGCGGCGCTGGCGGAAGGGCAGATCCGCAGGGCGAAGGAATACCTCGGGCGTCCCTACAGCATCAGCGGGCGCGTAGTGCACGGCGATGCCACCGGGCGCAAGCTGGGCTATCCCACGGCGAACGTGCAGATGAAGCACAACCTGCCGCCGCTCAAGGGTATCTATGTGGTGCTGGCGCACGCCGAAGGACTGGGTGTGCTGCAAGGGGTGGCGAGCCTGGGCATACGCCCGACGCTGAAACGGGATGCGGCCTATGTGCTGGAAGTACACCTGTTCGAGTTCGCGCAGCAGATCTACGGCAAGCATTTGCGCGTGGAGTTTTTGCAAAAGCTGCGCGACGAACAGAAGTTCAATGGACTGGATGAACTGACGCGGCAGATCGCGTTGGATGTTGATAATGCAAAGAGATGGTTTATCGAACATGAGTGAAGACAAGAAGAAGTACCCGCTGAACCTCCCTGATACATCGTTCCCCATGCGCGGCGACCTGGCCAAGCGCGAGCCGCTGATGCTGCAACAATGGCTGGCGCAACAGCGTTACCAGCGTATCCGTGCGGCAGCGAAGGGGCGCCCCAAATTCATCCTGCACGACGGCCCGCCCTACGCCAACGGCGCCATCCACCTCGGCCATGCGGTGAACAAGATCCTCAAGGACATCATCGTCAAGTCCAAGACCCTGGCCGGTTTCGATGCGCCTTATGTGCCGGGCTGGGATTGCCACGGCCTGCCCATCGAGCTGCATGTCGAAAAGGAGCACGGCAAGAACATCGAACCAGCGAAGTTTCGCGAGTTGTGCCGCGCCTATGCGGCAGAGCAGGTTGCAAAACAGAAGAAGGATTTCATCCGCCTGGGCGTGCTGGGCGATTGGGACCGGCCTTATCTGACCATGGACTTCAAGACCGAGGCCGACATCATCCGCGCGCTCGGCAGGATCTTCGACAACGGATACCTGTATCAAGGGCGCAAGCCGGTGAACTGGTGTCTGGACTGCGGTTCGGCGCTGGCCGAGGCCGAAGTGGAATACGAGGACAAGGTGTCCGCCGCCATCGACGTGGGTTTCGAAGTGAAAGACCTGCACGCAGTGGAAAAGGCCTTCGGCGTGTCGCTGTCCGGCAGCGCCAAGGTGTATGCGGTGATCTGGACCACCACGCCGTGGACGCTGCCCGCCAACCAGGCGGTGAGCGTACATCCCGATTTTGAATATGACCTGGTGCATACCAACAAGGGCTACCTCATCCTGACCGCCGATCTGGTGGAGGGATGTCTCAAGCGTTACCAACTGGCAGGCCACAACGACCGTGGTGACGGCAAGGCGGCAGCCTGCTTTGGCCGCGCGCTGGAGAACCTGCCTTTGCAGCACCCGTTCTACGACCGCATCGTGCCCATCATCTGCGGCGAACATGTCACGCTGGAAGCCGGTACCGGTCTGGTGCATACCGCTCCGGCGCACGGCGTGGATGACTATGTGGTGGGCCAGAAGTACAGCCTGCCCGTGGACAATCCCGTGGGCGACGACGGCAAGTTCATCTCCACCACACCCGCTGTCGGCGGCACAGCCCTGGCGGGCGTGTCGGTATGGAAGGCCAACGACATCGTGCTGGATGCCCTGCGCGCGAGCGGACACCTGCTGTGCCAGGAAAAACTCAAGCACAGCTATCCGCATTGCTGGCGCCACAAGACCCCCATCATCTTCCGCGCCACGCCGCAGTGGTTTATCGGCATGGAGCAAGGCGACAAAGCCAAGCTGCGCGACCTCGCCAATAAGGCGGTGGATGCCACCGAGTTTTTCCCCGCCTGGGGGCGCGCGCGACTCGAAGCGATGATCAGGAATCGTCCCGACTGGTGCGTTTCGCGCCAGCGCAACTGGGGCGTGCCGATGCCGTTCTTTGTGCACAAGGAGACCATGCAGTTGCATCCGCGCTCCGCCGAGCTGCTGGAGCAGGTCGCCAGGCGCGTGGAGCAAACCGGCATCGAAGCCTGGTTCTCGCTTGATGCCGAGGAGTTGCTGGGTGAGGATGCCGCGCAATATCGCAAACTGCGCGACACGCTGGACGTGTGGTTCGACTCGGGCGCAACTCACTTTGCCGTGCTGCGCAATCGTCCCGAGTTGGCATTTCCGGCCGACCTCTATCTCGAAGGTTCCGACCAGCACCGCGGATGGTTCCAGTCCGCATTGCTCACCGGCTGCGCCATCGATGGTCATGCGCCCTACAAGGCACTGCTCACGCACGGCTTCACCGTGGACGAGAAGGGCTACAAGATGTCGAAGTCCAAGGGCAACGGCATCGAACCGCAGGACATCTGCAACAAGCTCGGCGCGGACATCCTGCGCCTGTGGATCGCCTCGACCGATTATTCCGGCGAGATGTCGCTGTCGGAAGAGATCCTCAAGCGCGTGACCGATGGCTATCGCCGCATCCGCAATACGCTGCGCTTCCTGCTGGCGAACATTGCCGACTTCGATGTGAAGCGCGATGCTCTGCCGGTGACTGAATGGCTGGAGATCGATCGCTATGCTCTGGCGTTCACGCAGCAGCTGCAGGACGAAGTGCGCGGCGACTACGAGCGCTACGAATTCCACTTCGCGGTGCAGAAGCTGCTGGGCTTCTGCTCGGAAGACCTCGGCGGTTTTTACCTCGATATCCTGAAAGACCGTCTCTACACCGCAGGCGAAAATTCCAAGGCACGCCGCTCGGCGCAGAACGCGCTGTACCACATCACCCAGTCGCTGGCCCGTTTGATCGCCCCCATCCTGAGCTTTACCGGCGAAGAGGTGTGGGCGACGTTGCAGGGCAAGGACGATGTGAGCGTGTTCGAACAACTCTGGTACAAACTGCCGGACGCCGGTTTGAACGGCGCGGCGGTGAGTGCCTGGAGCGACATCCGCGCCGTGCGCGAACAGGTGAACAAGAAGCTGGAAGAGCAGCGCGCCACCGGCGCCATCGGCTCGGCCTTGCAGGCCGAGGTCGATGTGTATGCGCCGAAGGCGACATTCGAGTTGCTCTCGCGCCTGGGTGACGACCTGCGTCTGGTGTTCATCACCTCGCGCGCCAATGTGCATCTGCGCGAAGGCGAGCTGGAGATCCAGGTCACGCCGAGCGCGCAGCAGAAATGCGAGCGCTGCTGGCACTACCGCGAAGATGTCGGCAGCGATGCCAATCATCCGACGCTGTGCGGCCGCTGCGTGAGCAATCTGTATGGCGCGGGCGAGGCAAGGAAATATGCTTAAGCGCTGGCTGCTGCTTGCCATCGTTGTGATCGTGCTCGACCAGACGAGCAAGGCTGCGATCAACAGTCATTTCATTTATGGCGAAAGCATAGTGGTGACGTCGTTCTTCAATCTGGTGCTGGCGCACAACACGGGTGCCGCGTTCAGTTTCCTGAGCGACGCGGGCGGCATGCAGCGCTGGCTGTTCAGCATCATCGCCATCGTCGCCTCGGTGTGGATCGTCTGGTTGCTGCGCAAGCACCAGACAGAGAAGCTGTTCAGCTTTGCGCTGGCGTTCATCCTCGGCGGTGCACTCGGGAATCTGATCGACCGCATCGCCTACGGCTATGTGGTGGATTTCCTCGACTTCCACTGGGGCGGCTACCACTTTGCCGCCTTCAACCTGGCCGACTCGGCCATCACCTGTGGCGCGGCATTGCTGATCTGGGACAGTCTCAAGGGAAAGCACCATGGAGATACTGCTCGCTAATCCGCGGGGTTTCTGTGCCGGCGTCGACCGCGCCATCGCGATCGTCGAGCGCGCGCTGGAACTGCACGGTGCGCCCATCTATGTGCGCCACGAGGTGGTGCACAACAAGTTCGTGGTCGAAGGCCTGAAGGCCAAGGGCGCAATCTTCATCGAGGACCTGAAAGACGTCCCGCCCGGCAGCATCCTCATCTTCAGCGCGCACGGCGTGCCGCAATCGGTGCGGCTCGAAGCCGAAGCGCGCGGGCTGAAAGTGTTCGACGCCACCTGCCCGCTGGTGACCAAGGTGCACCTGCAGGTCTCGCGCATGCGCAAGCAGGGCAGCGAAGTGGTGATGATCGGCCACCGGGGACACCCGGAGGTGGAAGGCACGATGGGGCAGAGCGATAACGGCATGTATCTGGTCGAGTCGCAGGAAGACGTGCAAAGCCTGCAGGTGCATGATGAAAGCAACCTTACCTATGTGACGCAGACCACCCTTTCCATGGACGATGCCGCCGCCATCGTGGCGGCACTCAAGACGCGTTTCCCCAACATCTCCGGCCCGCGCAAGGACGACATCTGCTACGCCACGCAGAACCGTCAGGATGCCGTCAAGGCGCTGGCAAAACAGTGCGATATCGTCCTCGTGGTCGGTTCGCCCAACAGCTCAAACTCCAACCGCCTGCGCGAAGTGGCGAAGAACCTCGGCGTCCCCGCCTGGCTCATCGACAACGCGGGCGAACTCAGGCCGGAGTGGCTGCAGGGAAAGCAGCGCGTGGGCATCACCGCCGGAGCCTCCGCGCCGGAAGTGCTGGTGCGGGAAGTCATCAAACGCCTGATGGAACTGGGAGCGACCGGAGTGCGCGAGGCGGAGGGGATTGAAGAGAATGTGGTGTTTCCGATTCCGAAGGCGCTGGATCGGAAATCCTCAGGCTAATGGCGGATGTGGCGCAATTGTTGTCAGTCTGGAATTGGCAGAATGAACCAAAATAAAAGCGGCCCGCAGGCCGCTTTTATTATTGCCAGAGACAAGTCTATTGTGGGATCAGTTCGCGCCATAACGTCCGCTTGCCGATAAATCCGCTTGCCGAGCCTTTGAATTCTGGCTGCAATTCGGGTTTGTCCGGGGTGGGATTTTCCGAGGTGACAACCTGGACGATAGGATCGTCGATGTAAATAACGTTAATACCCACGATGGTCGAGTCGTACTTTACCGCAGTACCGCCGCATGTCGCATAGTCGAAATAATTGAGCCATCCGTAGCCGCCAGGATTGCACGCAGTATTCGACGGTACGATCGTCGGTGCGATCAATATGCCCTGCACCAGTTTGGCGTCGATGTTGGCACGCTCACCACTGTCGGGGAAATCGACGAAGCAGCCGCGGGTGGAGGATGTGTCAACAGCATGGCTGGTGGAGGAGCGCGTGCCATCCAGGTTATTGGTCAGTGTCTGCTGAATCAGCGTGAGGCGCGGATTCACCAACGTTGTGGTCGCATCGTCGTCCTTGATCGAATACATGGAATGCGGCTGAGTAGTGGTCAGGTCACTCTGTTCCAGATATTTGCCGGTGCTGATGAAGATGTAGCGTTTGCCATTGATCTTGCCCAGCACTGGCGTCGTCATGATGGGCTGCGGAGTTGTTCCTGCCGTTTCAGAGTACAGCGTGGCGAATTTCAATTTGTCGCCGGTGCCGATCGCTGCAGTGGTTGAGCTATTGATGTCAAAGCGCCAGACGTTGCCCAGCAGATCGCCGCCGTAGATATAGCCTGCCTTGTTGCCGCCAGGTTCCTCGTTGTAACCAGCGATCTTGGCCAAGCCGCTCGGTGTGGTGGTGGAACCCACCCCTGTCGATATCTTGCTGAGAATGTCCCCCGAGGCTGCGTCCAGCACGTAGAGATATCCCATGCCGTCACCCGGGCTGGTATTGTTGTAGCCGGAAGTCACCAATACGACCCATGTGCCATCGTTCTTTCGAGTGATGATTGCCTGGCCGAAACCAAAGCCAACGTCGTCATCCGTGACGCTGCCTATGCCTGCGGTGGTGGTGAATTCCCAAAGCAGGGCAGGCGATGCGGGGTCAGTGATGTCCAGCGCGTAGTATCCGCGACCGCCGCCGTTCAGCCCGGCCACCAGGATGGTCTTCCACACGGCAGTAGCTGGATCGTTGCAATTTGCATAGCATATATCGGATGTGACCGGGCTGCCGTTGACGAAGTTGGCGTGAGAGGTGCCATAGTTCATTTCCGCCAGTTTCCACATATTGGGAATAACCATGCTGGGTACATACGCCCAACTTTCTGCGCCGGTGGCGGCATCGAAGGCATGCAGCATACCGTCGTTCGCTCCCAAATAGACTTTCCCGGCACGGCTGACTTGGTCATCCTTGTATGTGCTGTAGCCGGGATAAGGGTAGCTGAACACCGGATTGGCCATGAAGGCGGGCTGAGATTCCAGCGCGTCGCCCAACACGGCCTCTCTGAAGCGATACAGCCGGTTTTCCTCCGCATTGGCATTGCGATTCTCATAGCCATATTGCCCGCGCAGGAAATTGACCAGGTTGTTTCCTGCGGCAGCCGTCTTTTGGTCCGCGGTGAAATCAGCCCATTGGCTGAGCGTCCCGATATGCGCGGCGTCAAAATATGTTTTTTGCGTGGTGGAGAGGTTGGCGTAAGTAAAATCTACCAGTCCTGTTCCCGTGCTGTTGGCGGTCTTGATGGTTCGCGTGTCGCTTGCATCGGACACTCTGGCATTCATGGTGCCGCTACAGGCGGTGGCCACCTGCACTTTGCAGTTTGTCCCGTCAAGTTCTCCATTGGTGCAGATCACCGAGTCGGGCGTCACGCAGTTGTAGATGGTGGCGTCGCCGCTGGTCGCGGCTTCGATGTAACTGGGAGAGGCGCAGGTGTCGGCCACGACATCCTGCGCGCACCAACTGGCCGTTACGCTGACCACTCCGGTCTCGGTGTTGATGCTGCGCGCTTCCAGATTGCCCTTCCAGGAGACCGTGGTGTAACTCGCCACATATGCATAGTTGTTGCCTGCCACCGGGTTAAGAGTGCTGGTGGCAGCGGCAGCGGCTGCGCCTCGGCGTGCATTGATACCCGCCAGGGCGCTGGACAATCCCGAGGACAGGGAGGTTGGGTCATTGGCGCTGAAATACGCACCCCGCCCGTTCACTGCGGCGTGCCACAGGTCATCAATGTTGTTGACGGAGTCAGAGCTGGGGGTTGGCCATGTGCAGACCGAGCCCGATGTTTGCCATTCGCAGGTATCCGCATCGGCGGTCGCCTTGGTCTTGATGTCATAGTAATCACCCGAGGTATCGGTCAGATAGCTGGACGAATAGTTCATCCTTCCGTCCGCCCCCATTCCCAGAGTAAAGGTGGTCATGTGTTGCTGGATGTTGTTGTCTGTGCTGCTTTGGAAGACGTTGTTTTCGCAGACATCCTCACCCGAGATGGCACCGGTGCAATCCGTGGTGCGCAAGTCGGTCTGGTAGTAATACATGGCGACATCGGCCAGTGTATCGCTGGTGCCCCCGCTGCTACCGGACGATGTCACCGGGGTTCCGGTCGCTACCCAAGCAGTGTCGGACGGGGCGGAGATAGTGTCCCTGTGGACGCAAGTGGCATTGTCATAAGTGTACGGGCTCTCGTATATCTTGTTGCCATCCACGGCTGAGGTGCAGGTCTCGGTGCCGTTGGTCACGCTGCAACTTCTGGTTTGAGGTGTGATCACGATCCGCCTGTATCGGCTAGCGCAGTCTGTTCCTGAAGGTGTCGTGCCGGATATTGCGGTACCGGTCTCGGAATAGGTATTGCGCGTATAGGTCGTTGTAACCGTGGTTCCAGCTGTTGCGCCGTCCCACATCGGTGCATTGGCGGTACCGTCCTGGTTGCCGACGGCGGTGTCGTCCAATTTGTAACCGGCCGAGCTGTTCCAGTAACCGTCAGTGGATAGGATGGTGAAGTTCTGCTGGCATGAATATTCTATCGGGTCAGTACCCGTCAGCTTGCCGGCGTAGTACTTGCCTGCGTCCGACAATGAACGGCGCAATGGCGTATATCCGGGAGTAGTCATGCTGTATAGCTCGGTATACCAGGTGCTGCGAAGTGTGCCTTCGAAAGGACCTACGTAAACCAGAGGATCAGTCTGACTGATCTTCATCAGGCCGACCCGATAGTTTTCATCAAGTTTGCTGAAAGCAAGACCGGCTGCGCTCTTCATCATCAGTATGCGAGTACGATAGTAAGAGTACCAGTTGGCGAAATTCTGCCGCTCATCCGTACTTCCCGGGCCGGAGGTGCTGCTTACCGTTACCCTCGTGTAACTGGCATCGGAATAACAAGTGCCTCTGACCGGAGTGGCGGGCGTGGCGCCGGTGTATTTGTAGTAATAGGCGGCCTGGTCGGTGCCGTCATCGCCGGCCCGGAATGCCGTGGACAGGTTAACGGTGGATGAGCTGGCGCTGAAGCCGTCGGTTGGGGCAGCCAGGAAGTCGGAGTCTGGATAGTAGGTGGCATCGCTTTTTACAGGAAGAGAGTACGTAATGTCCGGACTGTAGTACACCCCGTTGTAACTGCTATTTCGGTAGCAATTCATATCCCTATTGTTAGTGACGGCATCGGGCATATATTCACGTTTCATACTGCCCGAATCGTCCATGATGAACAGCACGTTGGGCTTGACGGAAGAGGTGGTGGACGTGGCCAGGGGCGAGGTCGCCAGCGAAACGGATGCGGATAGCGCGGATTGAGGGTGCATGAAACCTGTAACCAGCAGCAGTGCCAGCAACGAAGTGCCGAATGCGGAATTGGGATTGCGGTAATAGTGTTTCATGGTACCTCCTAATAGACGAATGCCTGGACGTAGCTGACGGTGTTTCTCGAACCCTTTGTCCTGGCGGTGATGCGTATCTGCGGCGACTGACCGGCAGCCGGGCAGCGAGGGCCGACACAGATTTCCTGCGGCAAGGGGATGTTCTGGCCGTTAAGGTCCTGTTTGGCATCGCTGAACAGGCATTCAGCATCCTTGATGGGCTGATCGGCAATGCGACACATGCGCTGGATGACATAGCGCACTTCGTTGCCGGTCGTAGGATCAGTGCCGACCAGCCTGTTGTTATTGTTATCGTCATCCCATGTGGTATCTGCAAACAGATTCAGGTTGGGATCGAAACTTGAGTGATACCCCGGATTGGTGTCCAGGTCGGTGACATTGAATGGATGAATAGGATCAGTCACTACATTCAGGACCCCGTTGTCTAATTCCGTGTCGTCCAGCCAGCCCATGGCGGCCTCGATGCCAGCATCGGCGACGGTGGTGGCGGATTGACGAAATGCCAGATTGCCGGCGATGAGGGTGCTGGTATCCACCGAGCGAATCAGTGCGACAGCCGCCAGCGACATTGCGACCAGGGCGATGAGGGCAAAGAACAGTACGACACCGCGCTGCTTCGATTTGCATGGGGTTTTGGTTCGGCATGTGGTCAGCGTTTTCATAGCGTTTCCCTCGACCAGATCACATTGCGTAGCGGAATGACGGTCTCGTAAACCCGGTAACGGTAGCGCTTCCAGTCGGCGTCCGCTGCAGTCAGGTTGACCGTGGGGGCAGGAGATGATGCGCTGCCTGTCCATGTGGTGATGGCGTTCGTTACGTCGATTGTTTCTTTCTTTTCGTTGCGGGCGATGACAGCGATGCGCAGCGCTTTTATTCTGTTGCGATTTGCCAGGGTGGGCGCAACCCAGATGCCGGTAGCATCCACCCAATCGACGATCTGGTTCGATTTGGCATTCGCGGAAATGCCGTATTGAGCCTGTATGTTTACTATGCCGGCAACGAGAGGAGTTCCGTCCCCGGCTACGGCAGGCGTGATATCTCGTACAAGATTTCCGTTGATGACTTCGTAGGTGATCACATTCCATCTGCCAAGGCAGGCAAGGTTGCCGTTGGCAACCGCAGCGGTAGTGTTTTGCAGCGTGATGGCTGCAATCGGGGCTGATATGGCTGTAACGCTGGTCATGGCACAGGTTGTGCCATTGGTAATGAACGCAATATCGTTGACCTCACAACCAAGGGTGTTGCCGACAGTCACATCGTTGGCTGTAGGTGCACCCGGAATGAAGATGGGAGTGGGGATCCCGCCCATGGCAGAGCTGCCATAACGCAGGGTGATGCTGTCGCTGGCAGCGTCAGTGATCGAGATGGGATCTATGCTGGTGATACCCGTCGCGCCGAATGTCAGGGTGGTGCATTCGAGCGGGGAGTTTGCGGTCGGCATCAGGGGATAACCGGCGAGTTGTGTTTCGCGCACTATGTTGAACAGCGCGATACTGCCATTGGTCTGGGCATCGGCCGATCCTGTCGTGCTTCGTTTTTGACCTTCGTAAACCGAGAGTACTTGAATGATGATCATGGTCGCGAGCAAGCCGATGACCAATCCGACCATGATTTCCACCAAGGTGAAGCCGGATTGCCGGAACATTGAATGTCTGTTGAGCGCGGCCATCTTATACTCCATTGATGCTTGCAAGAGCGGTGAAGTTGTGCTGTTCTTCACCTGGTTGCCGCCAATTGACGGTAACGGTGTATTCCACCCCGCTACGCGAGATGGTGAGCGTGCCTGCAGGCAATACATTCGAGATGTTGGAGGTGATGCTGCTGCCGTCCGCCGGCATGCTGTCAGGGGACGTCCATAAAAAACCGATCTGCTGCTGGGCGATGAAACTGGCATCGGCCCGGAATTTGGATTCCGAGGTATTCTTCACCATGCTGGCCTGCATGCCAACGATGCCGAGGACGCCGATGGAAAAAATCAGTATGGCGATCATCGCTTCGATGATGACGACACCTTGTTGTGATGATTTGCCGTTTTGAAGTTGCATTTGCATGATTGTTTCTCCAGTCAGCAGGCGCTCGGGTTGCCTGCGGGTGCGTTGGGGTCACACATCCGGACAGCGCCGCCAGCTCCGACAGTTACCCGCATCTCCCTGCTTTCTTGAGGCAATAAATCGAGAGAGTCCACATCGACTTGTGTGAAGGGGAGGGAGCCGTCCAGGTTCGCCGCTTGTATACCCCCCAAGCTGTTGTAGGTGATGGTGTCCCTGCCGTTCGGGGTTATTGCCACCTGAACGTTTCTGGAGCCTTCCGAGATGGGCCTTGAATCGATGTTGTCGACGCTGCTTGCTACCTTGACCACCCATGCAGAGTCGTCGGAAAGCACGAATTCCACATTGACATTGCGTCCAACGGCTTCAGAACGTGCACGTTGCATACCGCTCAAAATCGATGCGGCCGCGTTGCGGATCTGCGTGTTTTGCAGCCATGCCCGAAAACTGGGTACAGCCACCGAAGCAAGGATAGCGAGAATCACCACGCCGATCATCAGTTCGACCAGTGTGAACCCTGACTGGGAAGATTTGTCGCCTAGGTTCAACACGATCCCTCCCTCGTGGTAATCCAGCAGTCTTTGGGTGTGGTGCCCCAGCCGGTTTTCAGGCCGGTTGTCTTCTTTTCATTGGCCTGGTTTAAGGTGTAGCTGAAGTCTGCCACGCTAGCTTTGCCGGTGGCGGTGATGGTGTAGGTGCTGGCGGTCAGATTGCAGGTGTAGTCGAAATTGTCGCTGGAGGTTGTGATGGCTGCAGGGCAGGTCGTACCATCTCCTGTGTCGTATGTCCGGTTGTCCTGAAAATATTGCTCCATCTTGACGCGCGCATCAGACAGGGCCGAAGTGGCTTCCGTCAGTTTGGCGCGGATGACATAGTCTTGATAGGCGGGTAACGCCACCGATGCTAATATCCCAATCACCACGACCACGATCATCAGTTCGATCAAGGTGAAGCCTTTTTGTTGTTTCATGTTGCACTCCCAAGAATTGTGATATGGAAATTAGTCCAAGGCATAAGGTAAAGCCAGTCGAAACCGACGAGTGGCGATTTTGCCAGACTGGCGGCGGAGATAGGGAAATGAATTTTGCACGATAGGATCATGGTCATCGGCGCGGGCGCGCTGGGGCTGGCGACAGCGGAAGCATTGCTGCGGCAGGGGGCATCAGTGACCGTGCTGGAGCGCGGTGACGTCGGGCGGGAGTCTTCCTGGGCGGGCGGCGGGATATTGTCGCCACTGTGTCCATGGGATTATCCCGACGAGGTGATGCGGCTGGCCTTGCGCGGGATGGATCTGTTCGGAGACTTTGCGGAGACTTTGCGCAGTGCAACTGGTATCGATCCCGAATATACGCGCAACGGCATGCTGGTGCTGCCGCCGCTGCAAGAACGGGGGGCGCAGGAATGGTGTGCGGCGCACGGGATGCGGGTAGAGAAGCAACGCGAAGGCTTGTTGTTGCCGGATATCGCGCAGGCGCGCAATCCGCGACTGTTGCAGGCGCTACATGCACGCGTCTTGCAACTCGGCGGGTGCATCGTCGAACAGTGCGAGGTCAGAGAGATCGTCTCCAAGGGGGAGCGGGTAGAGCATCTGGCGACGACGCAGGGCGATCTCGAAGCGGACGCGTACATCGTGACAGCTGGAGCATGGAGCAGGACATTGCTGGGCGAGCATGCATTGCATGCCGACATCAAACCCATCCGCGGACAGATGCTGCTGTTCAAGTTTGATACGCCTCCGTTGCCACATATCGTGCTGCAGGGCGAGACCTACCTCATTCCGCGACGCGATGGACATCTGCTGCTGGGCAGCACACGGGAGGACGTGGGCTTCGATAAAAGCACCACGCCAGAAGCGGGCGAGATGTTGCTGCAGCGGGGCATTGCGCTGCTGCCTGCCTTGCGCGGGATGCCAGTCGTCAGGCATTGGGCCGGATTGCGCCCCGGTTCTCCCGGCAACATCCCGACCATCGGCCGCCATCCGCTGTTGCCAAACCTGTACATCAACAGCGGTCATTTTCGTTACGGCGTGACCATGGCGCCCGCCAGTGTGGAAATCCTGCTGAATACCATCGACGGAACGCCGCAACCTTTCGATGTTTCGCCTTATCTGTGGCGTTAGCGTTGCCGCCACTCGCCCTGTCCGCTTATAATCCGCCCCGGAATGCCGACGTAGCTCAGTCGGTAGAGCAACGCACTCGTAACGCGTAGGTCACCAGTTCGATCCCGGTCGTCGGCACCAAACAGCATTCCACGGCGGCACCTTGTTTCGGTTCCGTCCCCCCAAGGCAGCGTACAGTCAGGAGCTTCGATGATTCTCCCGCAACTCGGCAAGCTTCCTTCCAGATACAAAAAAATCGCAGTCATCGGTGTCATCGTCCTTGCGGTTGCGAGCGCTGTCGGATTCCTCACGCGCAGCGAGCCGCTCGCGGTCGTGTTGCAAACGGTCGAACGCGGTACCGTCGAAGCCTCGGTGAGCAACACTCGCGCCGGCACGGTCAATGCCTGCCGCCGCGCCAAGATGTCGCCCTCGGCGGGCGGACAAATTGCCAAACTGAAGGTGAAAAAGGGTGACCGCGTGAAGAAGGACGAGGTGCTGCTGGAACTCTGGAACGATGACCTGCACGCGCAGGAACGGCTGGCGCAGGAGCAGCTCAAGGTCTCTCAGTCGCGCGTGGACGAAGTGTGCACCCTGGCCGATGCCGCACAGCGCGATGCGGCGCGTTCGCAGGAGTTGCGCGACCAGGGTTTCATCTCGGCGCAACAACTCGACCGCGCGCTCACCGATGCCTCGGCGCGGCAGTCCGCCTGCACCTCGGCCAAGGGCGATGTAGAGCAGAGCAGGTCGCGCATCGCGCTGGCCCGCGCCACGCTGGAACGCATGGTGCTGCGTGCGCCGTTCGACGGCATCGTGGCCGACATCAGCGGCGAACTCGGCGAGTATGCCACGCCGTCCCCTCCCGGTATTTTGACGTTGCCCGCCATCGATCTCATCGATGACAGTTGCATGTATGTCAGCGCCCCCATCGACGAGGTGGATGCCGCCAAGCTCAAGGTCGGCCAGCGCAGCCGCATCACGCTGGATGCGATCAAGGGGCGTACTTTCGGCGGCAAGGTGCGGCGCATCGCGCCCTATGTGCTCGACCTGGAGAAACAGGCACGCACCGTGGAAGTCGAGGTCGAGTTCGACAAACTTTCCGACAACGACAACCTGCTGGTCGGCTACAGCGCCGATGTCGAGATCATCCACGACACGCGCCTGAACGTGCTGCGCATCCCCACCCAGACCCTGCTCGAAGGCAGCCGCGTGCTGCTGTACGGCAACAAGGGCGTGCTGGAAGAGCGCAAGGTCACGACCGGCCTGTCCAACTGGGAAAATGCCGAAGTGACCTCCGGTCTGGCTGAAGGCGATCGCGTAGTGCTTTCCCTCGACCGGGCAGGCGTGAAGGCGGGAGTGAAGGCCGTACCGGAAGCACCTGCAACGAAATGATCGAACTGCTGAACGTCAGCCGCACCTTCACCGTCGGCGACCAGCAAGTCGCCGCGCTGCGCGACATCAACCTCCGGCTCGACGCGGGCGAGTACATCTCCATCATGGGGCCGTCCGGCTCCGGCAAATCCACCATGCTCAACATGCTCGGCCTGCTCGACCGGCCGAGCTCCGGCACCTACCTGCTTGACGGCGGCAACGTCACCGAACTGAACGACGAACAGCAGGCGCGCGTGCGCCGCGAGAAGATCGGCTTCGTGTTCCAGTCCTTCCACCTGGTACCGCGCCTCACCGCCGCGCAGAATGTCGAGTTGCCGATGATCCTGGCCGGCATCCCGGTAGAGGAACGCAAGGCGCGCGTGCAGGTGCTGATGCAGAACTATGGCCTGTCGGACCGCGCCGACCACAAACCCGACCAGCTCTCAGGCGGCCAACGCCAGCGCGTCGCCATCGCGCGTGCCACGGTGATGAACCCCACCGTGCTGCTGGCCGACGAACCGACCGGCAATCTCGACCGCAACACCGGTTGGGAGGTGCTCAAGCTGCTGGAGGGCTTGCTGGAGCAGGGCATCACGTTGGTGGTGGTGACGCATGATGCCGAGATCGGTGCGCGCGCGCAGCGCCGGATACATATGCTGGACGGGCGCATCCTTTCCGACGAGGCGAATCAAAATGATTCAAAGTAATACTCATCCCCGTCATACCGGCGAAGGCCGGTATCCAGTGCAGTTATTCAATATGCATTTGGTTTTCGTCCTGCTGCGCAGGGCTTGTTCAATTTGCTGGATTCCGGCCTGCGCCGGAATGACGAGGTAAATGAAACTCGCCGACACTATCCAGTTCGCCTCCGGCAGCCTGCGCGGCAGCCCGACGCGCACGCTGCTGATGATGCTGGCGATGTCCATCGGCGTGGCGGCGGTGGTGGTGCTCACCGCGCTGGGCGAAGGTGCGCGCCGCTATGTGATCGACCAGTTCTCATCTCTTGGCACCAACCTCGTCATCGTGCTGCCGGGTCGTACCGAGACCGCCGGGATCGGGCCCGGCCTGATGTCGGGGCAGACCCCGCGCGAGATCACGCTGGAAGATGCGCAGGCGCTGCTGCGTAGTCATGCGGTGAAGCAGTTCGCGCCGCTGACGGTCGGCTCGGCCACGCTATCGCGCGATGCGCTGAATCGCGAGGTGGTGGTGCTCGGCTCCACATCCGATCTGCTCGAAGTGCGCCACATGGGCATCGCCCTCGGCCGCTTCCTGCCCGCAGGCGACATCAACGAGGCGACACCGGTGTGCGTGCTGGGCAACCAGATGAAGCGCGAACTGTTCGGCAACGAGCAGGCCGTGGGGCAGTGGGTACGGCTGGGTGACCGGCGCTTCCGCGTCATCGGCGTGCTGGCATCGCAGGGCGAATCGATGGGCATGCGCACCGATGAGTTGGTGATCATCCCGGTCGCTGCCGCGCACCAGTTGTTCAACACCTCCGGCCTGTTCCGCATACTCATCGAAGCGAAGAGCCGCGAGCATATCGAGCAGGTCGTGCGCGATGCCGAGGCGATCATGACCGAGCGCCACGGCGGCGAGCGCGACGTGACTGTCATCACTCAGGACGCGGTGCTGCAAACCTTCGATCGCATCCTCACCGCGCTGACCATGGCCGTGGGCGGCATCGCCGCCATCAGCCTGGCCGTGGCGGGCGTGCTGATCATGAATGTGATGCTCATTGCGGTGGCGCAACGCGTCAGGGAGATCGGCCTGCTCAAGGCGCTGGGCGCGCCCGGCAGGCAGATACGCAACCTGTTCTTCGCCGAAGCGGCGCTGCTCTCCGGCATCGGCAGCATCGCCGGGCTGGCGCTCGGCTATACCGGCAGTTTCATCATCGGCCAGGTCTACCCGATGCTGCCGGTGTCGCCGCCCTGGTGGGCGGTACTGGCCGCGACCATGACCGCGCTCGGCACCGGCATCCTGTTCAGCGTGTGGCCCGCGCGGCGCGCGGCGAAGCTCGATCCGGTGGCTGCACTGGCAGGGAAATGATGGGTAAATTCAAAATCACAAACTCCGTCATACCGGCGAAGGCCGGTATCCAGCGAATTGAACAAGCCACGCGAAGCGTGACAAACCCTAACTGCATGTTGAATAACACCACTGGATTCCCGCCTTCGCGGGAATGACGATTATGTACCTGCGCGACCTCATCACGCTCACCAGTTCCAGCTTCCTCACCTACCGCATGCGCAGCTTTCTCACCGGGCTGGGCATCGCCATCGGCATCGCGGCGGTCATCCTGCTCACTTCCATCGGCGAGGGCCTGCACCAGTTCATGTTGGCCGAGTTCTCGCAGTTCGGCACCAACATCATCAGCGTGCAGCCGGGCAAGACGCAGACGCAAGGCGGCAACGTCGGCATCTTCGGTTCGTCCAGACCGCTGACGCTGGAAGACGCGGATGCATTGCGTCGCCTGCCTTACGTTGAATATGTGATCCCCGGTCTGGTGGGCAATGCCGAGGTGCGCTATGAAGGCCGCACGCGCCGCACCATGGTGCTGGGCGAAGGGCGCGACTTCGGCAAGGCTTTCACCATGAAGGTGCAGAGCGGCAGCTTCTGGACCGACGAAGACAACGAACAGGCGCGCGCGCAGGCGGTGATCGGATCCAAGATACAGCAGGAACTGTACGGTGGCCGCAACCCGCTCGGCAGTTGGCTGCGCATCGGCGGCCAGCGTTACCGCGTGGTCGGCGTGATGGAATCGAAAGGGCAGATCCTCGGCATGGACATGGACGATGCCTTGTTCATCCCGGCAGCGCGCGCGATGGAACTGCTCAACCGTCCCGGCCTGATGGAGGTCAACGTCAGCTACCGCGCCGATGTGCCCGCCGACACGGTCGTCCGTCTCATCAGGGCGCGCATGACCGAAATGCACGGGCGCGAGGACTTCACCATCATCTCGCAGGAACAGGCGCTGGAGGTGCTGAGCTCGGTGCTCGACATCATCACCTTCGCCGTCGCTGCGCTGGGCGGCATCTCGCTGCTGGTCGGCGCGGTCGGCATCCTTACCATCATGACCATGGCCGTCACCGAGCGCACCGCCGAGATCGGCCTGCTGCGCGCGCTGGGTGCGCGCGAGAAACAGGTACTGACGCTGTTCCTGAGCGAAGCGATGATCCTCTCCGCGCTGGGGGGATTGATGGGGCTGATCATCGGCGTCGGCATCTCGCAGGGCTTGCATCTGTTGTTCCCGGCCTTGCCGGTGCACACGCCCTGGCTGTATGCGGTGCTGGCGGAACTGACGGCGGTCACGATCGGGCTGGCGGCGGGCGTCGCACCGGCCATGCGTGCTGCGCGGCTGGACCCGGTGGAGGCGCTGCATGCAGAGTAAAATTTGGCCACGGATACTCATGCCGTTGTAAAAAATGTTGATAGGATTGTTATGCTGAGTTACCGCCACGCTTTCCACGCCGGCAACCATGCCGATGTGCTGAAGCATTTCGTCGAGTTGCAACTGCTGCGCTACCTCGCGCAGAAAGACAAGCCATTCTGGTACATCGACACCCATGCCGGTGCCGGCTGTTACGAACTGGATAGCGAATACGCCGGGAAGAACGCCGAATACGAAAGCGGCATCGCGCGGCTGTGGCATGCCGCCGATCTGCCTGCATCGCTGGCGGAATACGTGGCGATGGTCAAATACTTCAACCCGGAGGGTGTGCTGCATCTGTATCCCGGCTCACCGCTGGTCGCGCTGGATTCCATGCGCGAACAGGATAGATTGCGATTGTTTGAACTGCATCCGTCCGACTTCGATATCCTCGAGCAGAACTTTGCCGGGCACGACACCCACGTACTCATGCAAAAGGCGGACGGGTTCGGCGCACTCAAAGCCCTGCTGCCGCCGCCGCCGCGCCGCGCACTGGTGCTCATCGATCCGCCCTATGAAGAAAAACAGGACTACCAGCGCGTGGTCAGTGCGCTGAAGGAGGGCCTGAGACGCTTCGCCACCGGAACCTATGCCGTGTGGTATCCGCAACTGCAGCGCAGTGAATCCCAGCAACTGCCCGATCAGTTGCGGCAGCTTCCCGTCAAAAGCTGGCTGCATGTCGCCCTGAGCGTACAGCGCCCCTCGCTGGACGGCTTCGGCATGCACGGCAGCGGCATGTTCGTCATCAACCCGCCGTGGACTTTGCATGCCACCCTGCAGGAAGTGATGCCGGTGCTGGCGTCGCGCCTGGGGCAGAACGGCGAGGGCAGTTTTGTGCTGGAACAGCAAACTGCGTGACATGAAAAGTGCTGCAACATCCTGCGACATCTTCTGCACCGTGGTAGACAACTACGGCGACATCGGCGTGTGCTGGCGGCTGGCGCGGCAACTGGCGAACGAGCATGGTTTGCAGGTGCGGCTGTGGGTGGACGACCTGAAGAGTTTCGGCAGGCTGTGTCCGGACGCGAATGCCGATCATGGCAGGCAAATTTGTCGGGAAGTCGAGGTGCGTCGCTGGCCGGCGGATTTTCCGGCGGTCGAACCTGCCGATCTGGTGATCGAGGCCTTCGCCTGCCGTTTGCCCGAATCCTATGTGCAGGCGATGGCCGCACGCGAACCCGGGCCGGTATGGGTGAACCTCGAATACCTGTCCGCCGAGGATTGGGTGGATGGTTCGCACGGCCTGCCTTCGCCGCACCCGACGCTGCCGCTGACGCGTTATTTCTTCTTCCCCGGCTTCACACGCCAGACCGGCGGCCTGCTGCTGGAGCATGACCTGCTCGCGCGGCGCGATGCGTTTCAGTCCGATGCTGCGACACAGGGGCGCTACTGGCAGTCGCTGGGCGTGCCCGAACGGCAGCCGGGCGAGTTGCGCGTCTCGTTGTTCAGTTACGAGAACGAGGCGATTGAGGATTTGTTGCGCTGTTGGGAGCGGGGCGATCAACTGGTCACATGTCTGCTACCGGAAGGGCGCTCCTTGCCGCAGGTAGCGGCGTTCTTCGGGTATCCCGGCGGGAAAGCAGGCGATGTCTGGCAGCGCGGCAAGCTGCGCGTCCATGTGCTGCCTTTCGTCGAACAGGAGCGCTACGACGAGCTGTTGTGGGCCTGCGATGTCAATTTCGTGCGCGGCGAGGATTCCTGCGTGCGTGCGCAATGGGCGGACAGGCCCTTCATCTGGCACATCTATCCTCAACACGACGGAGTACATCTGGCGAAACTGGAAGCCTTGCGGCTGCGCTATACCGAGGGGTTGCCGCCCGAGGCGGCGCTGGCGGTCAGGAATCTGTGGCGGGCCTGGAACGGCGGGCCGGACGTCGCCGGGTCGTGGCTGAGGTTTTACAGCCAATACAAGGTGTTGGAGGGGCGCAGCCGGGCATGGGCTCAGTGGCTGGCGTCGAACAATCTTGCATTGAATTTGCTGGCTTTTTACCGCCAAACTGAATAGAATGCGCGCCTTCGAAATTTCGCTTTAGGCAGGTACCAAAATGAAGATCGCTCAAGAACTCCGTGCAGGCAACGTGGTGATGGTCAAGGACCAGCCGCTGGTCGTGCAGAAATGTGAATACAGCCGTTCCGGCCGCAGCGGCTCGGTGGTGAAGTTCAAGTTCAAGAACCTGTTGACCGACACGCCCAGCGAGGCGATCTACTCCGCCGACGACAAGTTCGACCAGATCATCCTCGACAAGAAGGATTGCACCTATTCCTACTATGCCGATCCCATGTATGTGTTCATGGATGGCGAATACAATCAGTACGAAGTCGAGAAGGAGAACCTCGGCGACGTGGTGAATTACCTGATGGACGGCATGGAAGACCAGTGCGAAGTGACCTTCTATGAAGGCAAGGCCATCTCGGTCGAACTGCCCACCACCATCGTGCGCGAAGTGGAATACACCGAGCCCGCCGTGCGCGGCGACACTTCCGGCAAGGTGATGAAGCCTGCCAAGTTGGCCGGTTCAGGCTTCGAGCTGCCGGTGGCGGCATTCATCGAGATCGGCGACAAGATCGAGATCGACACCCGCACCAACGAGTTCAAGAAGCGCGCGAGCTAAGCCTGCTTCGACGACGTAATATGAAGAGCCGCTGCGAAGCGGCTCTTTTGTTTATGGGAGCGCCGACGTCCCGTCGGCATGGGTGTTTAAATAAGCCGACGGGACGCCGGCGCTCCCGTTACAGTTTCTCCACGCTGTACACCGCCACCAGCCGGTGCGTTTCGCCGGGTTGCAGCGTAACCACATTCTCCATTGCATTGCCGCTCTCCACGCACACCATGTCGCGATGCAGCGCCGGGCCGAAGTCGCCCATCTTCTCGGCCTTCTCCGTCCACGGGTTCCACACCACGGTGGACTGGCTGCCCTGCTTGGCGATGCGGATGGCGCGCTTGAGTCCCTTGTCCTCGATCACGCAATCGGCGGGAGTGTTGACGTAGACGCGGTCCACTTCGCTCTCCACCACGATGCCGTTCTGCTGGGTGAAGCGCGCGAAGTCCTGCACCTTGTCCAGATACTCGCAGTTCTCCAACCCGCGGATGGTCATGTTGGCGACATCGCTGATCTGGAAATAGGTGTGCAGGGCTTCGCTGAGTTCGAACGGTGCGTTGCTGGTGTTGGCGGTGACGAGTTCGATGCGTAACGCCTTGCCCACGGTGACTTCGAGTTGCACGGTGGACGGATGCGGCCATTGCGCGCGGGTGGCGTCGCTCTCGACCAGGCCGAAGCGCAGGAAGGTGGCGCCGTCCGGCAGCGCTTTGGTCTCCAGCACTTCCCATGGCACGGTGCGCGCATAGCCGTGGCCGGGCAATTTGCTGTCGCTCTTGTGTGCACCGAACCACGGCCAGCAGATGGGAACGCCGCCGCGTATCGATTTGCCCGGAGCGAACTTGGCCCTGGGAGACAACCAGATGACGGGTTCTTCGCCGCGCGGCTGGAAGGTGGCGACATGCGCGCCCTGCAGCACGATGTTGGACACGGCATGCTGGTTGGCGACCTCGGCGATGGTCATGCCGTCGGCGATCTCCCTGAATTGCACGTGGTTGCCGATGGCGAAGCGCTGGTTGAGTTCTGTCAAAGTCATATGGACACCAGAATGGAAATTGGAAAAATGAATGATCAGCTCTGTTCCGGCGGAGGCGAGGTCTTGAGTACCTCCTCCAGTGTGGTCAGTCCGGCGGCGACCTTGAGCGCGCCGGAGATGCGCAACGGCTTCATGCCCTCGCGGTTGGCCAGTTCGCGCAGGGCGGCGATGTCGGTCTCGGCATTGATGAGTTTGCGCAGTTCCGGCGACATCAGCAGGATCTCGTAGATACCGATGCGTCCGGAATATCCGGTCATACGGCATTCCAGGCATCCCTGCGGGCGCTGCAGTTGCGTCGGGCGCGTCGCCTTCCAGGGCGCGACCAGGCCGCTCCACAGTTCGATGTCGTCTTCCCGTATCGGGGTCGGTTTCTTGCAATGCGGGCACAGCGTGCGTACCAGCCTTTGCGCCATGATGCCGAGCAGCGTGGCGTTGAGCAGGTAGGACGGCACGCCCAGGTCGAGCAGGCGGGTGATGGCCGACGGCGCGTCGTTGGTATGCAGCGTGGACAGCACCAGATGGCCGGTTAGGGCAGCCTGGATCGCCATGTCGGCCGTCTCCAGGTCGCGTATCTCGCCCACCATGATGATGTCCGGATCCTGCCGCATCAGCGCGCGCACGCCGTCGGCGAAAGTGAGGTCGAGCCCCTGTTGTATCTGCATCTGGTTGAACGCGGGCTCCACCATTTCGATCGGGTCTTCCAACGTGCAGACGTTTACTTCCGGCGTCGCCAGGCTCTTGAGTGTGGAATACAGCGTGGTGGTCTTGCCCGAGCCGGTGGGGCCGGTGACGAGGATGATGCCGTTTGGCTTGGAGGTCATCATCTCCCAACGCGCGCGGTCGTCGTCTGAAAATCCCAGCTCGGAGAAATCGCGCACCAGCACTTCCGGGTCGAAGATGCGCATCACCAGCTTTTCGCCGAAGGCTGTGGGCAGCGTGGACAGGCGCAGCTCGATCTCCTGTCCGGCCTCGGTGCGGGTCTTGATGCGCCCGTCCTGCGGGCGGCGCTTCTCCATCAGGTCCATGCGCCCCAGCAGCTTGATGCGGCTGGTCATCGCAGTGACCACCGACATCGGTAACTGGTGCACCTGGTGCAGCACGCCGTCGATGCGGAAGCGCACGATGCCTACTTCGCGGCGCGGCTCGATGTGGATGTCCGAAGCGCGCTGCTCGAAGGCGTATTGCCACAGCCAGTCGACGATGTGGACGATGTGCTGGTCGTTGGCGTCGAACTGCTTGTTGACCTTGCCCAGTTCCACCAGCTGCTCGAACGAGGCGAGATTGGGCGAGTCGGAAGAGGCCTTGGTCGCGCTCTTCACCGAGCGCGCCAGATTGTAGAACTCCACCAGATAGTGGTTGATGTCGGTCGGCGAGGAGAATACCCGGCGGATGCTCTTGCGCGACGTCTGCTTGACCACCGCCTCCCAGCCGCGCAGGAACGGCTCGGCGGTCGCCACCACCAGTTCGTTGCCGTCGATGCGGATCGGCATGATGGAGAAACGGTTCGCATAATCGATCGACATCAGGTCGACGAGATTGGTGAAATCTATCTTGATCGGATCGATATGCAGATATTCGATCCCGACCTTGCCTGCCAGCCATTCTGTCAGGCTGTCCAGCGTCAGGATGCGCTGTGGCGGAATGAGCGAGCGCCAGGATTTCCCGGCGATGATCACCAGCGGATGGTCGTCATGTCGGCGGACGTGACGCTCGTTGAAGAGTGCGTCGGCATCTTCCCTGCCGACCATGCCGTCCACGACCAGCATGTCCAGCACTTCAGACAGCTTCAGTTTATGTTCCGGAACTTCGGGAGAAGCCATGAGTGTGCCTTGAATTGAAGTTTGGCGGACTATACCGTTATCGGGCGGGGGGTTCAATTAACTTGCTGACTCGCAGTCACAGAGCGGCCTAATGCGCTTTGGGACTACAAGTGCCAAGTCCCCGGCAATACCATGCCGCCCGGATGTAGAGTCGTACTACAGGGATACACCACCTCCTATTGCCTCCGTAACTACGGGTGCAAATACATGTAAACCCGACCGTTGAATGCTTGCGGGCGCAATCAACGCCACCTTAAGATGCAAAGGCAGTTAATCCAGAGGAGAAAATCGTGCATACAGAACACCGCAGGGAAAGGCGCTCTGTCGTCTCCCCGAAACCCAAGGGGGTGTTGCAGGTCCTGGCAGGCGAAAAGTGCCTGGATGTCACTGCCGTGATGGATGCCTCGCCCATGGGGATGCGACTGCAAGTTGACGACCGGATCGGCATCGGTGAAAACATACTGGTCAGGTATATGGACAAGCAGGTCGATATGAAGCTGAACGGTACTGTTGTGTGGAACTCGGTTTCCGCCGATCCGGCAGCAGCGGACGCAGACCATAGTGCCTGCATCATCGGCATCTCACTGGCCGGCCCGTCGCTTCTGCAAGCTTTTTTGTGAGCGAGCCCCCAGCCCGTACCGGATGGGGATTCAATTCCCGCTCAATCTCAACGCAACAAATAAAAAACGGCACCGCAATGGTGCTTTTAGGTGGGGGAATTGGCCTTGCAGGCCGCGCCTTCGCCTGCATGCGAAGGCCGCTCCGGACTACAAACAGCACGCAGGTGCTGTTTGCTTGACGCCCTCCGCCCCCCGTCCGTGCCGGACGGGGATTCAATTCCCCCCGCGTAATCTCAGCAACAAATAAAAACGACACCACAAGGGTGCCGTTTTTATTTGTTGGTGGAGGCGGGGGGAATTGAACCCCCGTCCGCGAGCCCTCTACAGGCAGTTCTACATACTTAGTCTGGTTATTTGATTTTATCCGGCAGACGCCAACCGACAGGCTGCTACAGGACGAGTCACCTTAGTTTTAGCTTCGTGCAAAGTGACCCTGCACGACACGATTCCGTGTAAATGATCCCACTCATCGCGGCATTACTGCCTTGAGCCCCTCCACGGACAGCAGGGTGTGGGATCTAACCGGTTAAGCGGCTAGAGCGTACTTTTCGTCGTTTGCGACTATTGGTTTTCCAGCTGATTTACGAGGTGGCGGGTCCTCGGTATGCCCTACACTGCTTTGTAACCCACGTCGAAGCCAGGTCGCCCCCGGTTCGTATGTGTTCAAGCGGTGGGGATTGTAGCAGTTTTCACCGCTGGCCGTTGTGCTGGATGTAGCGGACGAAGTGGCGGTCGGCCTTGGTGGCGTGCGATGCGAACCAGTCCAGCAGCAGCAGTTCGGTGCGGAAGGCGAGATAGCGCGGGTCTTCCGAACGGTTCCCGACCTTGTGGGATAGTGCGGTGAAGTTCTCGATGAAGCGGTTGTGTTCCTGGGCGTGACTGTCGGCGAAGGGATAGCCATGTTTGCGCATCAGTTCTTCCTCGAACGGAAAGAGTTTTTCCGCATGTTCTGTCAGGAAGGGGAAGATGCTTTCGAATCCCGTGCAATTATCTTCCTTGATCTGCATGGTGAGTGCATTCACCCGTTCCAGCAATTCGCCGTGGGCCTGATCGAGTTCCTTCAGCCCGGTGTGTTGTTCGTCCTTCCACACCACGCCGGTATCCAGCTCACCAGTGCCCAGATGTTGTCCGGTGGCCTGGTATTCGTAGCAGCGTTCCAGATAGATGAGGGCGGGGAAGTCTTCCGGCGATATCTCGATGCACTGCTTGAGCAGCGGGATGGCCTGGGCGATGTCCTTCATGTGGTAGCAGGCGATGGCTTTTTCGAACAGCGGCAGGCTGTCCTTTTTGCGGTGACGCTGTTTTTCGTTGTCGTTGTCGAACACCTCGTAGATGGAGAGCGGCTGCGACTTGCCCTTCACGCGGATGCGGTCGAGAAAACGGATCAGGTATTTGTCCGGGTCGGCCAGGTCATACAGCGTGTTCTGGCTGATGATGAGCGGGGCACGGTAGGTCTTGGTGGCCTCTTCCAGCCGGGCGGTGAGGTTCACCGCATCGCCGATCACCGTGCTGTCCATGCGGTTGATGCCGCCCACCGTGCCTATCATCACCACGCCGGTATTCAGGCCGATGCCGATGCTGATGGGGGTGTAGCCCGCGCGTTCGCGTCCGGCATTGTAGTATTCCAGCCGTTCCAGCATGGCGATGGAGCCGGTAACCGCATCGTCGGCGCCATGCTCGAACAATGCCATGATGGCGTCGCCGATGTATTTGTCGATGATGCCGCGATGGCGGCTGATGACCGGTTCCATCTGGCTGAGGAAGGAGTTGATGAACTCGAAGTTCTCGGCCGGCGTCATCGATTCCGACAGCGGCGTGAAATCGCGGATATCCGAGAACATGATGGTCATCTTGCGCTCGACCTGGTCGCCCAGCTTGACGTCGACGATGCTTTTGGCTTGCAGCAGGTTGAGCAACTGGTGTGGCACCAGGCGGCTGTAGGCAGTCTCGGTCTGCTGCAGCAAAGCCAGCGCCTGCTGGTGGGCGATGATGACCTTGTGCAGGATCTCCTGGATGTTTTCCTGCGTCGGATCGGGGATGTTCCCCATTTTCGGTACTTCGCTCATGCTCCTCCGCCTGCCGTTCCGCTTTTGGTGAGCATCATACCGTTGTTCAGTTGCCGAGGTAGCGCAATAGCTCGAAGGGTGAATCGACTCGTCCCGCGGCGGGCCAGCTGCCGAGATCGGCCTGTGGATCGATGTAGCCGTAGGCCGCGATGATGCCGGTCATCTCGGCAGCCTGCGCCGCTTCCATGTCGCGCAGGTCGTCGCCCAGATAGAGGCAATCTTCCGCCGCGATCCCCATCAATTGCGCGGCATGTTGCAGCGGCAGCGGGTGGGGTTTGGCGCGCGCGCAGGTGTCGCCGCTCACCAGGCAGGCGGCGCGAATGGCATAACCGAGTTTTTCCATCAGCGGCACGGTGTAGCGGTGGGGTTTGTTGGTCACGATGCCCCAGGGCAACTCATGTCTTTCCAACTCGGCGACCAGCACCGCCATGCCGGGGAACAGGCGGGTACGGTCACAGATGTGCGCTTCATAATGCTGTAGGAAGGCATCTTTCATCGCATCGTAGCCGGGCGATTCCGGCTCGACATCCATGCCCAGCTTGAGCAGTCCGCGCGAACCGTGCGATGCCTGCGGACGTATGGTTTCGGGAGGAAGCGGGGGGAGGTCGTGCAGGGCGCGCACATGGTTGAGCGCGGCCCCCAGGTCGGGGGCGGTATCGGCAAAGGTGCCGTCCAGATCGAAGAGTACGGCCTGGATCATGTCATTCCCTGTTACACGCCACCATATAATTCACGCCGGTATCGCGGCCGAGCGCGTAGGTCTTGTCCAGCGGGTTGTAGCTCATGCCGGTCATGTCGGCGACGTTCAATCCCGCATCGCGGCACCACTGCGCCAGTTCGGAAGGTTTGATGAAGCGGGCGTAATCATGCGTGCCGCGCGGCAGCAGGTTCAGCAAGTATTCCGCGCCGATGATGGCGAACAGGTAGGACTTCGGATTGCGGTTGAGCGTGGAAAGGAACACATGGCCGCCCGGCTTTACCAGCCTGGCGCAGGCCGCGACCGCGCCGGCGGGGTCGGGCACATGCTCTAGCATCTCCATGCAGGTCACCACGTCGAATTGTGCGGGGCGTTCTGCGGCCAGGTCTTCCACGGCGATCTTGATGTATTCGACCTTGTTGCCGCTTTCCAGCAGGTGCAGCTTGGCGACCTGCAGCGACTTGTCGGCCAGGTCTATGCCCGTCACTGTCGCTCCCGCCGCTGCCATGCTCTCGCTCAGGATGCCGCCGCCACACCCCACATCCAGCACAGTCTTGCCGGAAAGTCCGGCGATGCGGTCGACATAGCCCAGCCGCAAGGGATTGATGTCGTGCAGGGGCTTGAATTCGCTGTTCGGATCCCACCACTTGTGGGCGAGCTGCGAGAATTTTTCGATTTCGACGGGATCGGCGTTGGACATGGTTTTAACCTTGGTTAACAGGTTGGGGACTTTAACAAAACTGGCGCTGAATAGCCAAACCAGAGTGGGGGTGGTCGGGTAGTCGGGGCGGAGAGCTGCTGTGCTAGAATGCGCACTTCGTTTTTGCCACATTCAGCTCATATCAGGTCGCACATGGAACAACAATTCGCCAAAGAAACCCTGCCGGTAAGCCTTGAAGAAGAGATGCGCAAGTCCTATCTGGACTACGCCATGAGCGTGATCGTGGGCCGCGCGCTGCCCGATGTGCGCGACGGCCTCAAGCCGGTACACCGGCGCGTACTGTTCGCGATGCATGAACTGTCCAACGACTGGAACAAGGCCTACAAGAAGTCGGCGCGTATCGTCGGCGATGTGATCGGTAAATACCACCCGCACGGCGACACGGCGGTGTACGACACCATCGTGCGCATGGCGCAGGACTTCTCGCTGCGCTACACGCTGGTGGACGGGCAGGGCAACTTCGGTTCGGTGGACGGCGACAATGCGGCGGCGATGCGTTATACCGAGATCCGCATGGCCAAGATCGCGCATGAGCTCTTGGCCGACCTGGATAAAGAGACAGTCGATTTCGGGCCGAACTACGACGGTTCCGAGCACGAGCCGCTGGTATTCCCGGCGCGCTTCCCCAACCTGCTGGTGAACGGTTCTTCCGGCATCGCCGTGGGCATGGCGACCAACATCCCGCCGCACAACATGACCGAGGTGGTGGATGCCTGTCTGGCTCTGCTGCGCGAGCCGGACATGGATATCGAGCGCCTGATCGAACTGGTGCCTGCGCCCGATTTCCCCACGGCCGGCTTCATCTACGGTCTGGCCGGCGTGAAGGAAGGCTACCGCACCGGCCGCGGCCGTGTGGTGATGCGCGCGCGCACCCATTTCGAGGACATCGGCAAGGGCGACCGTCAGGCCATCATCATCGACGAGTTGCCGTATCAGGTGAACAAGGCCAACCTGCTGATGAAGATCGGCGAGATGGTGCGCGAGAAGCGCATCGAAGGCATCTCCGAGATACGCGACGAGTCGGACAAGTCCGGCATGCGCGCGGTGATCGAACTGAAGCGCGGCGAGAACGCCGAAGTGATCCTGAACCAGCTGTACAAGGACACGCCGATGCAGGACAGCTTCGGCATCAACATGGTCGCCATCATCGACGGCCAGCCCAAGCTGCTCAACCTGAAGCAGGTGATCGAGGCTTTCCTGCGTCACCGCCGCGAGGTCGTCACACGCCGCACCATATTCGAACTGCGCAAGGCGCGGGAGCGCGGTCACATCCTGGAAGGTCTGGCCGTGGCGCTGTCCAACGTGGATGAGATCATCGCGCTGATCAAGGCGGCGCCGACGCCGCCCGACGCCAAGCGCGAGATGATGGCGCGCAGCTGGCGTTCCTCGCTGGTGGAGGAAATGCTGAGCCGCGTCAGCGACGCTTCGCGTCCCGAAGGACTGGCGCCCGAGTTCGGTCTGGTGAAGGGCAACGGCTATTTCCTTTCCGATGCACAGGCGCAGGCGATCCTCGAATTGCGTCTGCAACGCCTGACCGGTCTGGAGCAGGACAAGATCGTCGGCGAATACCGCGAGGTGATGGACAAGATCACTGACCTGCTCGACATCCTTTCCAAGCCCGCGCGCGTGACGCAGATCATCGGCGACGAGTTGATCACCATACGCTCGCAGTTCGGCGACAAGCGCCGCAGCGAGATCATCACCCATGCGCAGGACCTGAACATGGAAGACCTGATCGCGCCGGAAGACGTGGTGGTGACCATGTCGCACGGCGGCTACATGAAGGCGCAGAAGCTGGACGAATACCGCGCGCAGAAACGCGGCGGACGCGGCAAGCAGGCAACGGCGACCAAGGAAGACGATTTCATCGACAACCTGTTCATCGCCAACACCCACGATTACATCCTGTGCTTCTCCAACCGCGGACGTGTCTACTGGCTCAAGGTGTATGACGTGCCGCAGGGCACGCGCATCAGCCGCGGCAAGCCCATCGTCAACTTGCTGCCGCTGGAGGCGAACGAGAAGATCAACGCCATCCTGCCAGTGAAGAAATTCACCGATGACCAGTTCATTTTCTTCGCCACCAGCGAAGGCACGGTGAAAAAGACGCCGCTGTCCGATTTCTCCAACCCGCGCAAGGCAGGCATCATCGCCATCAGTCTGGACGAGGGCGACTTCCTCATCGGCGTGGCGATTACCGACGGCAAGCACGACGTCATGCTGTTCTCCGACGAGGGCAGGGCGGTGCGCTTCGACGAGGACGACGTGCGTGGCATGGGTCGCAACGCGCGCGGCGTGCGCGGCATGAATCTGGCCAAGGGTGGCAAGGTCATCGCGTTACTGGTGGCCGAGAACGAAGAGCAATCCGTGCTGACCGCGACCGAGAACGGTTACGGCAAGCGTACTTCGATCACCGAATACACCCGCCACGGGCGCGGCACGCAGGGCATGATCGCGATCCAGACCTCCGAACGCAACGGCAAGGTGGTCGCCGCCACGCTGGTGAGGCCGGAAGACGAGATCATGCTGATTGGTACCAACGGCGTGCTGATCCGCACTCGCGTCAACGAGATCCGCGAGATGAGCCGCGCCACCCAGGGCGTGACGCTGATGAACCTGGAGGATGGCGAGAAGCTGGCCGGTTTGAGCCGACTCGCCGAGACCGAAGAAGAGGAAGCCGAATAAATGACGATCTACAACTTCAGCGCCGGTCCCGCCGTATTGCCGCACGACGTGCTGGTGCAGGCGCGCGAGGAATTGCTGGATTGGCACGGCACCGGCATGTCGGTGATGGAGATGTCGCACCGCGGCAAGGAGTTCATGGGCATCGCGGCACAGGCCGAGGCCGACCTGCGCGAGTTGATGGCGATTCCGAAGAACTACAAAGTGCTGTTCCTGCAAGGCGGCGCACACCTGCAGTTTTCCATGATCCCGCTCAACCTGTTGCGCGGCAAACTGTCCGCCGATTACGTGAACACCGGCGAATGGTCGAAGAAGGCCATGCAGGAAGCAAAGAAGTTCTGTTATGTGAACGAGGTCGTCAGCAACGCCGACAGGAAAGCGAGCTATGTGCCTGCTATCGAGAACTGGAAGCTGGACAAGGATGCGGCCTACGTCCATTACACCACCAACGAGACCATAGGCGGCGTGGAATTCAGCTGGATACCCGATACTGGGGATGTGCCGCTGGTGGCGGACATGTCCTCCAATATCCTGTCGCGTCCCATGGATGTCTGGAAGTTCGGGCTGATCTATGCCGGGGCGCAGAAGAACATCGGTCCCGCCGGCCTGACCCTGGTCATCGTGCGCGACGACCTGCTCGGCCATGCCGATCCGCGCCTGCCGACCATGCTGGATTACAAGATCCATGCGGACAACGATTCGATGTACAACACACCGCCCACCTACGGTATGTATATGGCCGGTCTGGTGTTCCAGTGGCTGAAGCGCAACGGCGGCATCGGCGTCATGGAACAAGCCAATATCGCCAAGGCAGAGCTGCTGTATGCGGCAATCGACGCCAGCAACGGTTTCTACCAGTGTCCGGTGGCCAGAGCCGACCGCTCGCGCATGAATGTCCCGTTCAGGACTGCCGATGCGGCACTTGACGCCGAGTTCATCAAGCAGGCGGAAGCGCGCGGTCTGCTGCAACTCAAGGGTCACCGCCTGACCGGCGGCATGCGTGCCTCCATCTACAATGCCATGCCCCTGGCGGGCGTTCAGGCGCTGGTGGATTTCATGGGCGAGTTCGCCCGCAGCAAGGGCTGACCCATGTCCGACGAACTGAAAAAATACCGCGAACAGATCGACCGCATCGACGACGAACTGCTCAAGCTGTTCAACCAGCGTGCCGGGCTGGCGCAGCAGATCGGCCGCGCCAAGGGCAACGGCGCCGTGCTGCGCCCCGAGCGCGAGGCGCAGGTGCTGCAACGCATGGCGCAGGACAACCGGGGGCCGCTGTCCAAACAGGCGGTGACGCAGTTGTTCACCGAGATCATGTCGCAATGCCGCGCGCTGGAAGCGCCGCTGCGCGTGGCCTATCTCGGCCCGCATGGCACCTTCAGCGAGGCGGCGGTGTTCCAGCGTTTCGGCCAGGCCACCGAGGGTGTGTCCGCCGAATCCATCGATGCCGTGTTCAAAGCGGTCGAGAGCGGTGCCGCCAACTACGGCCTGGTGCCGGTAGAGAACTCCACCGAAGGCGCGATCGGGCGCACGCTCGACCTGTTGCTCAGCAGCAATCTCAGGATCTGCGGCGAAGTGCTGCTGCAGGTGCACCAGTGCGTGCTGTCGAACGAGAACGACCTGTCGCTGGTGCGCAAGGTCTATTCGCATCCGCAATCGTTCGGCCAGTGCCAAGGCTGGCTGAATGCGCACCTGCCGCATGCCGAGCGCATCACCGCATCCAGCAATGCCGACGCTGCGCGGCTGGCGGCGGAGGAGTCGTTCTCGGCGGCGGTCGCCGGCGAGCAGGCGGCCGATCATTTCAGGCTCAAGGTGCTGGCCCGGAACATCGAGGACGAATCGCGCAACACCACGCGTTTCCTCGTCATCGGCAACCAGGATGTGGCAGCCTCGGGCCGCGACAAGACCTCGCTGGTCATGTCCGCCGCCAACCGTCCCGGCGCGGTGCACGACCTGCTGGTGCCGCTGGCGCAGAACGGTGTTTCCATGACCAAGCTGGAATCGCGTCCCTCGCGCGCGGGCATGTGGGAATATCTGTTCTACGTCGACATCGAAGGCCATCAATCCGATGCACGGGTCGCTGCGGCCCTGGAGCAGCTCAGGCAGATCGCATCCTTCGTCAAGGTGCTGGGTTCCTACCCGGTCGCCGTCTAATTGTTTCAATCAGCAAGGCAACAAATGAATTACGCAGAACTGGCTCCATCCTATATTCGTGCCATCGCGCCATATCAACCGGGAAAGCCGATCTCCGAGCTGGAGCGCGAGCTTGGCATCAGCGGCATCGTCAAGCTGGCGTCGAACGAGAATCCGTTGGGCGCGAGCGCCGCAGCGGTCGCCGCGATGCAGGAGGCGATCAAGACCATCGCCCTGTATCCGGATGGCAACGGCTTCGAACTGAAGGATGCGCTGGTGAGGCGCTACAACGTGGCGCACGCCAGCATCACGCTGGGCAACGGCAGCAACGACCTGCTGGAACTGGCGGCGCGCGCCTTCCTGACGGTCGGCGACAAGGTGGTCTATTCGGACCATGCCTTCGCGGTGTATGCGCTGGCCACGCAGGCGGTGGGGGCGACCGGGGTGAGCGTACCGGCGACCAAAGGTTATGGGCACGACTTGTCGGCGATGGCGCAGGCCGCCAAGGACCACAAGGCGAAGATCGTGTTCATCGCCAACCCGAACAACCCGACCGGCACTTTTCTGGGCCCGGACGAACTGCTGGCATTCATGCGCGGCTTGCCGGCCGAGATACTGGTGGTGCTGGACGAGGCATACAACGAATACCTGCCGGAAGAGAATCGCTATGATTCGGTGGCGTGGCTGAAGGAATTTCCCAACCTCATCATCTCGCGCACCTTCTCCAAGGCCTACGGTCTGGCCGGCCTGCGCGTCGGCTATGCGCTGGCGCACGAACAGGTGACCGACATGATGAACCGCGTACGCCAGCCGTTCAACGTGAACAGCGTGGCGCAGGCGGCGGCGGTGGCGGCCTTGCGCGACGTGTCGTTCGTGAAGCGGACCTTTGAACTCAACCGGCGCGGCATGCAGCAGATCACCGACGGATTGACCCGGCTGGGACTGGAATTCATTCCCTCCTTCGGCAACTTCGTGGCATTCCGCATCGGCAACGCCTCAGCGATGTACCGGCGCCTGCTCGAACTGGGCGTGATCGTACGTCCGATCGCGAATTACGACATGCCGGACTGGCTGCGCGTGAGCATCGGTCTGGAAAGCGAGAATGCGAAATTCCTGTCGGCCCTGGAAAAGGCCATCGGCCAACAAGCCGGCGGAGAGAACAGATGATCATCGTCATGGGCAACGAGATCACCGACGCGCAGATCGATGCGGTGGTGAAGAGGATCGAGGCGGCCGGGCTCAAGGCCAACATCTCGCGCGGGATCGAACGTACCGTCATCGGCGCCATCGGCGACGAGCGCAAGCTGAGCGCGGAGATGTTCACCCCGTTGCCCGGCGTGGAATCGGCGATGCACATCGCCAAGCAATACAAGATCGTGTCGCGCGAGTCGCACAAGCAGAACACCATCGTCGAGATCGGCGGCATCCCGCTGGGGGGCGAGCAGATTCAGGTCATCGCCGGTCCCTGCTCGGTGGAGACGCAGGACCAGATGGACCTGGCGGCGAAGTTTACACATGAGGCCGGTTGCCGCATGATGCGCGGCGGCGCGTTCAAGCCGCGCACCAGCCCCTATGCCTTTCAGGGACACGGGGTGGAAGGGCTGGTGATGTTCCGCAAGGCGGCGGCAAAATACAAACTGCCCATCGTCACCGAATTGATGGACGCGCGCCAACTGGACACCTTCATGGAATACGATGTCGACGCGATCCAGATCGGCACGCGCAACATGCAGAACTTCGACCTGCTCAAAGCAGTGGGCAAGGTCAACAAGCCCGTCATCCTCAAGCGCGGCATGTCGGCCACCATCAGCGAGTGGCTGATGTCGGCGGAATACATTGCCGCGGGCGGAAACCACAACATCATCTTTTGCGAACGCGGCATCCGCACCTTCGAGACCGCCTACCGCAATGTGCTGGATGTGACCGCCATCGCCGTGCTGAAGAAAGAGACCCACCTGCCGGTGATCGTCGATCCCTCGCATGCGGGCGGCAAGGCGTGGATGGTGCCGGCGCTGTCGCAAGCCGCCATCGCTGCCGGTGCCGACGGCCTGCTGGTCGAGATGCACCCGAGTCCCTGCGATGCGTGGTGCGATGCCGACCAGGCGCTGACGCCGGAAGAACTCAAAAAGATGATGGGCACTTTGGGGGCGATCGCCGGTGCCATCGGTCGAACTGTGTAACAGGGCTTGTAGCTTGTAGCCGGTAGCGCGAAGCCAAACCGGCTTTGCTACCAGCTACCAGCTACGAGCTACCAGCTCAAGGAAAACAGGATGTCGCAACCCACTTTCGGAAAAATCGTCATCTTCGGCGTCGGCCTGATCGGCGGCTCCTTCTCGCTCGCCTTGCGCAAGGCGGGAGTGCTGGGCGAGGCGGTCG
This sequence comes from Gammaproteobacteria bacterium, assembly GCA_018813765.1. Lineage (GTDB taxonomy): Bacteria > Pseudomonadota > Gammaproteobacteria > Burkholderiales > Gallionellaceae > Sideroxyarcus. The sequence goes on from JAHJBC010000006.1 coordinate 667,940, forward strand.
GTTTCGGCCGCAGCCTGGCCACGCTGGATACGGCGAAGCGGCTTGGCATCATCGACCGCATCGGCAACGATATCGCCCGCGAAGTGCGCGACGCGGACATTGTGCTGCTGGCCACCCCTGTCGCGCAGATGTCCGACCTGTTCGCCCGCATCGCGCCGCACATGGGGGCGCATACCCTGGTCACCGATGGCGGCAGCACCAAATGCGACGTGGTGGCAGCGGCGCGTGCCGGTCTCGGTGGCAAGCTGGCGCAATTCATCCCGGCCCATCCCATCGCCGGCGCGGAGAAGAGCGGCCCAGAAGCGGCGCTGGCCGACCTGTATGTGGGCAAGCGCGTCGTGTTGACGCCGCTACCTGAGAATAAGAAGGATACCGTGGCGCGCGTGCGCAAGGCATGGGAGCTGTGCGGCGCGAACGTTTCCGAGCTCACCCCGGAACAGCACGATGGCGTGTTCGCCGCGGTGAGCCATCTGCCGCACCTGCTGTCGTTCGCGCTGGTGCACGACCTGTCTCAGCGCGACAACCGCGACCAGTTGCTGTCCTTCGCTGCCAGCGGTTTTCGCGACTTCACCCGCATCGCCGCCAGTTCGCCCGAGATGTGGCGCGACATCAGCCTGGCCAATCGCGAAGCCTTGCTCAAGGAAGTGAAACGCTACGCCGACGAACTCTATGTCGTGTATCAGGCGCTGGAGAACAACGATGCGGCCAAGCTGGAAGAGATCTTCAGCGAAGCACGCAAGGTGCGCAGCAACTGGACGCAACAATAACTCTTGGTTGTCATTCCGGCGCAGGCCGGAATCCAGCGGGTTTGTAAATATGCCTTTGGTTTTGTCCCGCGAAGCGGGAAATGTTATTAATGGCTGGATTCCGGCCTGCGCCGGAATGACGGAATCTAGAAAGTGTTACATGACTCAGCACGAATTTCTCGACCTCCCCCCCTTGATGTCGGCGCGCGGCACCGTGCGTTTGCCCGGCTCCAAGAGCATCTCCAACCGCGTGCTGCTGATGTCCGCGCTGGCAGAAGGCGTGACGGAAGTGCGCGATCTGCTGAAGTCGGACGATACCGACCGCATGCTGGATGCGCTGCGCGCGCTCGGCATTGCAGTGGAGTCGCTGGGCGATAACGCCTACCGAATCACCGGATGTGGCGGCAACATTCCCAACAAGAACGCCAAACTGTTCCTCGGCAATGCGGGCACGGCGTTCCGTCCGCTGACGGCGGCACTCGCATTATCCGGTGGCAGTTACGAATTATCCGGCGTGCCGCGCATGCACGAGCGTCCCATCGGTGACCTGGTGGAGGCCTTGCGCCAGCTTGGCGCGGATATCAAATATCTGGGCAATGAAGGTTTTCCGCCGTTGCAGATATCTCCGTCGAATCCCGTTGGCGATACGGTGCAGGTGCGCGGCGATGTATCCAGCCAGTTCCTGACCGGTCTGTTGATGGCCCTGCCTCTGACCGGACAGACCGTGAAAGTCGAGGTGGTCGGTGAACTGATCTCCAAGCCATACATCGAGATCACACTGGCAATGATGCAGCGCTTTGGCGTCAACGTTGAACGCAAGGATTGGCAGAGTTTTGTAGTATTCGGCGGTCAGCGCTACAGGAGTCCCGGCGTGATCTTCGTCGAGGGAGATGCTTCATCGGCTTCGTATTTTCTGGCTGCCGGAGCGGTTGGTGGCGGGCCGCTGCGCGTGGAAGGGGTTGGCACTGATAGCGTGCAGGGTGACAAACGTTTCGCCGAAGAATTGCACAAGATGGGTGCTCGAATCAATTGGGGGAATAATTGGATTGAGGCGCGCGGGCCGGAAAGTGGCAAGCTCAACTCCATCGACCTCGACTGCAACCACATCCCCGATGCCGCGATGACATTGGCCGTGGCCGCCCTGTTTGCTGGCGGCACGACCACCTTGCGCAACATCGCCAGTTGGCGCGTGAAAGAGACCGACCGAATCGCTGCGATGGCGACGGAACTACGCAAGGTCGGCGCGACGGTGGAAGAGGGCGCTGACTTTATCCGCATTACGCCACCTGCACAGATTAAGCACGCATCTATCGATACCTATGACGATCACCGCATGGCGATGTGTTTCTCGCTGGTGGCGTTCGGCGGCGCGGGAGTTCGCATCAACGATCCGAAGTGCGTAGCCAAGACCTTTCCTGATTATTTCGAAGAGTTCAAGAAAATATGCCATTAACCAGCAATCCAATTCCGGTCATCGCCATCGATGGCCCCTCCGCTTCCGGTAAAGGCACGGTGGCGCAGCTTGTCGCGACTGCGCTGGGCATGCATTACCTCGACAGCGGTGCCTTGTACCGTTTGCTGGGTTTGGCCGCGCAAAAGCGCGGCATCGCCCTGGAAGCCGAAGATCGCCTGGCGGAACTGGCAGGGCAGGTTGATATCCGCTTTGAGGGTGCGGATATCTGGCTGGACGGGGCCAAGGTGGGTGACGAATTGCGCACCGAGGAAGCCGGCTCGGCAGCCTCAAAAATAGCGGCTTTGCCCAGGGTACGCGCGGCTTTGCTCGATAAGCAGCGGGCTTTCCGCCGGGCGCCGGGGCTGGTGGCGGACGGGCGTGACATGGCTTCCGTTGTGTTTCCGGACTCGGCGTTGAAAATATTCCTGACCGCCTCGGCCGAGGCACGTGCAGAACGTCGATATAAGCAGTTGAAAGAGAAAGGGATGAGTGCTAATATCGCCGCCCTTTTGCAGGATATCCGGGCGCGCGACGAGCGAGATACTCAACGTAGCGTGGCGCCGCTGCAACAGGCGCAAGGTGCGAGCTTGCTGGACACGACTTCTCTGAACATCGAGCAGGCAGTTCAGGAAGTGCTAAGCCGCTACCGAGTGTTGGAGTCCAGATAGAAGCCATTCTGTCCGGGTTTTATAACTAACCCCCGCTTACAACGGGATTGTCCTCAAGGTATACCAAAATTATGAACGCAGTTGCAGATATGGAAAGTTTTGCCTCCCTGTTTGAAGAAAGCCTGAACCGCAAGGAAATGCGCGCAGGCGAGTTGATCACCGCCCAAGTCGTTCGCGTCGAGCAGAACGTGGTCGTGGTCAATGCCGGACTGAAGTCCGAAAGCTACATCCCCGTCGAAGAATTCAAGGACGCAACAGGCGCTATCGAAGTCAAGGCTGGCGACTTCACTACCGTTGCGATCGAGTCGCTTGAGAACGGCTACGGCGAAACGCGCTTGTCGCGTGAGAAGGCCAAGCGCCTCGCAGCCTGGATCGATCTGGAACAAGCGATGGAAGAAGGCCGCATCGTTGAAGGTTACGTCAGCGGCAAGGTCAAGGGCGGCCTGACCGCCATGGTGAACGGCATTCGTGCCTTCCTGCCCGGTTCGCTGGTGGATACCCGCCCGGTCAAGGACACCACACCGTACGAGAACAAGACCATGGAACTCAAGGTCATCAAGCTGGATCGCAAGCGCAACAACGTGGTGGTTTCCCGCCGCGCTGTGCTGGAAGCGACCCAGGGCGCCGACCGCGAGTCCCTGCTGGAAAACCTGAAGGAAGGCGCGATCGTCAAGGGTATCGTCAAGAACATCACCGACTACGGTGCATTCGTTGACCTGGGCGGTATCGACGGCCTGCTGCACATCACCGACCTGGCATGGCGCCGCGTGAAGCACCCGTCCGAAGTGCTGACGGTCGGCGACGAAGTCGAAGCCAAGATCCTCAAGTTCGACCAGGAAAAGAACCGCGTCTCCCTCGGCATCAAGCAGATGGGCGACGATCCGTGGAACGGTCTGGCACGTCGCTATCCGCAAGGCACACGCCTGTTCGGCAAGGTGACCAACCTGACCGACTACGGTGCATTCGTCGAGATCGAGCAGGGCATCGAAGGTCTGGTGCACGTGTCCGAGATGGACTGGACCAACAAGAACGTGCATCCGTCCAAGGTCGTAGCGCTGGGCGACGAAGTGGAAGTCATGATCCTCGAGATCGACGAAGCCCGCCGCCGCATCTCCCTGGGCATGAAGCAGTGCAAGTCCAATCCTTGGGACGACTTCGCGCTCAACCACAAGAAGGGCGACAAAGTTAAGGGCGCGATCAAGTCCATCACCGACTTCGGCGTGTTCATCGGCCTGGACGGCGGCATCGACGGTCTGGTGCACCTGTCCGACCTGTCCTGGAGCGTTGCCGGCGAAGAGGCCGTGCGCAACTACAAGAAGGGCGACGAACTGGAAGCAGTCGTGCTGGCCATCGACGTCGAGCGCGAGCGTATCTCGCTGGGCATCAAGCAACTGGAAGGCGATCCCTTCGGCGGTTATGTCTCCGGCCATGACAAGGGCGCTGTGGTTACCGGCACCGTGAAGTCGCTGGATGCCAAGGGCGCAGTTGTGATGCTGGACGGCGATGTCGAGGCCTACCTGAAGGCTTCCGAAGTCTCCGCCGACCGCGTGGAAGACATCCGCAACCACCTGAAGGAAGGCGACAGCGTCAAGGCCGTCATCATCAACGTGGACCGCAAGAACCGCGGCATCAACCTGTCGATCAAGGCGCTGGACAAGGCCGACACCGCAGCAGCGATGCAGAAGTTCGCGTCGGAGAACACCAGCTCTGCCGGCACCACCAATCTGGGTGCGCTGCTCAAGGCGAAGCTGGATTCCAGCAAGGCTGACTCTCAGTAAGGAGTAACAATGACCCGTTCAGATCTTATCGCCAGACTTGCCGAGCGCTACACGCAACTGCTCGGCAAGGATGCTGAACTGGCAGTCAAGGTGATCCTGGACAGCATGTCGGCGACCCTGTCGCGCGGCGGCCGTATCGAGATCCGTGGCTTCGGCAGTTTCGCACTGAACTATCGTCCGCCGCGTCTGGGGAGAAATCCCAAGTCCGGCGACAAGGTTCAGGTGCCGGCCAAGTACGTGCCGCACTTCAAGGCGGGAAAAGAGCTGCGCGAACGGGTGGATTATCCTTCTGCCTGATGCGGTTTCGGAGTGATACGAATGGCGGCCTGTCGCAAGATGTGCCGCCATTCCTTTTTGTGTTCATGTTATCGTTGCGCACCGTCTTACAAGCGATATATTCATCATGCGATTCCTGACCTGGTCACTGCGCCTGGCGTTGTTCCTGCTGTTGCTCGGCTTTGCGGTGAAGAACGACCAAGCCGTCGTGCTGCGCTATTTCTTCGGTCTGGAATGGCAGACTTCGCTTGTGGTCGCGCTGTTGTGTTTCTTTGCGGCCGGCGTCGTCATCGGACTGCTGACCATGCTGGGCAGCCTGTTGCGGCAACGCCGTGAACTTGCCTCGGTCAGGCGCGAGCTGCAGCCGAAGTGGGATCCTGCAGAACAGGATGCCATGACGCAAGTTCAAACAACCCCTCCCGAGATATTGTCCTGATGGATTTCGAACCCTGGATGTTGCTGGTCTTTCCCCTGTTCTTCGGCATGGGCTGGCTGGCCGCGCGCATCGATATCAAGGAGCTGCTCAGCGAATCCAGCGCCTTGCCGCAATCGTATTTTCAGGGACTCAACTTCCTGCTCAACGAGCAACAGGACCAGGCCATCGAAGCCTTCATTGAAGTGGTCAAGGTCGACCCGCAGACGGTCGAACTGCACTTCGCGCTGGGCAGTCTGTTCCGCCGCCGCGGCGAAGTGGACCGGGCCATTCGCATGCACCTCAACCTGGTCGAGCGCGCCGACCTGGACGAGGAGAAGAAGCAGCAGGCGCTGTTCGAGTTGGCGCAGGATTATCTGAAAGCCGGCATCCTGGACCGCGCCGAAGCGGCTTTCCATGAGTTGCACGGCACCCCCTATGAAAAGGAAGCCCTCGACTTCCTGCTCGAGATATTCCAGAAGGAGAAGGACTGGCTCAAGGCGATCGATATCTGCCAGCGCCTCACCGCGCTCACCGGGAAATCGCACGGCAAGGAAGCCGCTTTTTTCTACTGCGAGTTGGCAAGCGGCGAACTCGCCCACAAGCAGACCGATGCTGCCATCGTGCATTTGGAGCAGGCTCTGGCCATCCATCCGCAAGCCGTGCGCGCTAGCATCATGCTGGGTGATATCGAACTGGCAGCGGGCAGGGCGCAGCGCGCCATCGAGATATGGAAACGCATCGAGCAGCAAGACGCGCAATATCTGCCGCTGGTCGCCGAGCGCCTGCTGCAGGCATGCCGCCAGACCGGCGACGAGACGGTGGGCGTGGCGCTGTTGCAGGACTGGCTGCAGAAGTATCCCTCGCTCGACCTGATGAACGTGCTGTTCGACGCGCTGCTGCAGCGGGATGGCGCGGATGCAGCCTATACGCTGGTACTCAACGAACTCAAACGCAACCCGACGCTGCTCGGCCTGGACAAGCTGCTCGAGGCGCAACTGATGAAGATGAGCGGCGAGCGCCGTGCGGATGTGGAACTGGTGAAGACGCTGATCCACAACCGCACGCGCGGTCTGGCGATGTACCGCTGCAGCCATTGCGGCTTCAAGGCGCGCCAGTTCTACTGGCATTGCCCGGCCTGTCATAGCTGGGAAAGTTATTCGCCCAAGCGGAGCGAAGAGAACGGAGTTGCAATATGACCGATGGTTTTAAGATCAACCCAAGAATCATCGTTGCGCTGGATTTCCCGCATGCTGTCCCGGCGCTGGCGCTGGCACAGAAGCTCGATCCTTCGAAATGCCGCCTCAAGGTGGGCAAGGAGCTGTTCACCGCCGCCGGGCCGCAGCTGGTAGAGCAATTGCAGAAGTCCGGTTTCGAAGTCTTCCTTGATCTCAAATTCCACGACATCCCCAACACCACGGCGCAAGCCTGCAAGGCGGCAGCGTCGCTCGGCGTGTGGATGGTGAACGTGCATGCACTTGGCGGCAAACGCATGATGGAGGCGGCGCGTGAGGCGCTGGCCAACATCGCGAACCGCCCCAAACTGATCGCCGTGACCGTGCTCACCAGCATGGCGCAGCAGGACCTGCACGAGATCGGCATCAACGCCAGTCCGGCGCAGATGGTGCCGCTGCTCGCCGGATTGGCGAACGACTGCGGCCTGGACGGCGTGGTGTGTTCCGCGCAGGAGGCATTTGTGCTGCGCCAGCAGATGGGCCGGGATTTTTGTCTGGTCACTCCCGGCATCCGTCCGGCTCCCGGCATCCGTCCGGCGAACGCCGCCGCGGATGACCAGGCGCGCATCATGACGCCGCGTGCCGCACTGGAAGCCGGTTCCAGCTATCTGGTCATCGGCCGCCCGATCACGCAGGCGCCCGACCCGTTGCAGGCGTTGCAGGATATTCTGAAAGAGACAGGAGACATGGCATGAAACTGCCGTCGTTCGACAAGGCGCGGGTATTGGTGGTAGGCGACGTGATGCTGGACCGCTACTGGTTCGGTGATGTGTCGCGCATCTCGCCCGAGGCGCCGGTGCCGGTGCTGAAGGTCAGCAAGGTGGAAGAACGTCCGGGCGGCGCGGCCAACGTGGCGCGCAACATCGCTTCGCTGGGGGCGCACTGCACGCTGCTGTCGGTGGTCGGCGCGGACGAGGCGGGCGATTGCCTGCAACGCCTGCTTACCGAGCAGGGCGGGGTCACCGCCATGCTGCACCGTGACGACAGCATCTCCACCATCGTCAAGCTGCGCGCCATCGCGCGCCATCAGCAATTGTTGCGCATCGATTTCGAGACGCCGCCCAGCCATGAAGTGTTGAATGCAAAGCTGGCGGATTTCCATGCCAAACTGCCGCAGGCCGACGTGGTGCTGCTGTCCGATTACGGCAAGGGCGGACTCGCGCATATCGCCGAGATGATCAAGGCGGCGCGCGCGGCGGGCAAACCGGTGCTGGTCGATCCCAAGGGCGACGACTACGCGCGCTACCAGGGCGCGACGCTGCTCACCCCCAACCGCAGCGAGTTCCGCGAAGTGGCGGGAAGCTGGAAGAGCGAGGACGAGTTGAACGCCAAGGCGCAGAAACTGCGCACCGAACTGAAGCTGGATGCGCTGCTGGTCACGCGCAGCGAAGAGGGCATGTCGCTGTTCCGCGACCAGGACGTGCTGCACGAGCCGACCCACGCGCGCGAGGTGTTCGACGTGAGCGGCGCGGGCGACACCGTCATCGCCACGCTGGCGGTAATGCTGGCGAGCGGGGCCGACATGGGCGACGCGGTGCGCATCGCCAATCGTGCGGCGGGTGTGGTGGTGGGCAAGCTGGGCACCGCAGTCGTGACGCGCGAAGAGATATTGCAGGATATGAAGAAGCAGGACTGAGTGCTGGGTGCTGAGGGCTGTATGGCGCTTGAGTCAGATAGGCCTTGCGAAAAAAGTGGTTAATGTAATACCCTTTCGCGCTCGCGAAGGGAAAGAGGGAGGGCTGTGATCCATCCTTCTATTTCAAGGAGATAGCATGTACTACGTGGTAACCGGAGCAGCGGGATTCATCGGATCAAACCTGGTCAAGGCGCTGAACGAGCGCGGCGAGACCAACATCATCGCGGTCGACAACATGAAGAAGGCCGACAAGTTCAGGAACCTCGTCGATTGCGAGATCGCCGATTACATCGACAAGGAAGATTTCGTCGGCCTGCTGCAGGACGGTTCCTTCGACGGCATCCTGGCGGCGATACTGCATGAGGGCGCTTGCTCCGACACCATGGAGACCGACGGTCACTACATGATGGAGAACAACTACCGCTACTCGCTGGAGATCCTGAACCACTGCCAGAGCGAGGAAGTGCCGTTCCTGTACGCGTCTTCCGCCTCGGTGTACGGCGGCGGCGGCGTGTTCCAGGAGAGCCGCGAATACGAGTCTCCGCTCAACGTCTATGCCTATTCCAAGTTCTTGTTCGATCAGGTGGTGCGCCGCCGCTGGGCGAACCGCGAATCGCAGATCGCCGGATTCCGCTATTTCAACGTCTACGGCCAGCGTGAGCAGCACAAGGGGCGCATGGCTTCGGTGGCCTATCACTTCTTTAACCAGTACCGCGCCGACGGTTTCGTGAAGCTGTTCGAGGGCTGCGACGGCTACGTCAACGGCGGGCAGTTGCGCGACTTCGTCTCCATCGATGACGTGGTCAAGGTCAACATGTATTTCCTCGACAATCCGGGCAAGTCAGGCATCTTCAATCTCGGCACCGGCAATGCGCAGAGCTTCAACGATGTCGCCGCCGCCACCATCAACACCCTGCGCGCGGCCAACGGCGAGGGGGCATTGACGCTGGAGCAGATGCAGCAGCAACAGATCATCCGATATATTCCCTTCCCCGAGCAGTTGAAGGGCAAGTACCAGAGTTATACGCAGGCCGACATCTCAGCCCTGCGCAAGATTGGTTATGCCGAGCCGTTCCTGACCGTGGAGCAGGGCACGGCCCGCTACGTGAATTACATGTTGGAGCAGTCCAAGTAGGAGGAATTACAAGCTGTTGCAGTCTTTGACAGGAGGATTTTTTTCAACCGCGGTGAAGACCGCTTACTTTGAAAGGAATCTGTGATGAAGAAACTGTTGCTGTCTTTGTTCGTATCGTTAGCATTTTCCGGCATCACCTACGCAGCCGTCGATCTCAACACCGCAAGCAAGGAAGAATTGCAGACGGTCAAGGGCATCGGCGAAGCCAAAGCGGAAGCCATCATCCAGTACCGCAAGCAGCACGGGCCGTTCGCGAAAGTGGACGACCTCGATCAGGTCAAGGGCTTCGGCGACAAATCGGTCGAGAAGCTGCGTACGGAGCTGACGGTGGGAAGTTCTGCCAAGGCAGCGGACAAGACTGCGAAGAAGTAGTACGCCAGTCCTGTATCAAAAAGCCCGTCCGGCGCAAGCCGGGCGGGCTTTTTTCATCCTCATAACCGCTGTTGGGTGTTTGCAGGTGCGAATTTATTCGCATGATCATTGGGGTATGTGCGAGTCGCCCGTTCGAGAACGGCGACACTACCGAGCTAGACCATGAAGCCCAGATCCTGCACCGTAAAATTGGCCAGGTTGGGAAACACCGCGGTGATCTCGGCTGGACTAAGGCCGAACCATCTGGCCAGCGTCGCGGCATACTGGTCCACCGAAATATTCGGGATCAGGCTGCCGGAGCCGATGTCGCGCGGGTTGTCGGCGCTGATGGAGGTTTGCGGGAATTCGCCGTAGATATCCTTGCCCCTGACCGCACCGCCCGCCACGAAATGATGCCCGCCCCAGCCGTGGTCGGTGCCGCTGCCGTTGCTGGCGAAGGTGCGGCCAAAATCGGAGGCGGTGAACAGCGTCACACTGTTGCGCATGTCGCCGACCGGCAGGGCGGCCAGCGCGTCGTCGAAATACGCGATCGCATGTGCCAGCCGTGCCATCAGGTCGCCGTGTCCCGGCAACTGTCCGTTGTGCGTATCGAATCCGCTCACGCCGACGAAGAACACCTGCCGGTGCGCACCCAGCAAGGTTTGGCCGGCGATGATGCGTGCCACGGTGCGCAACTGGGTGGCCAGCGGGTTGTTGGCCTGATAGTTGTAGTAAGCGGTGTACTGGGTGGGGGCAGGCACGCTGGAAGCGGTCGCCTGCATCACGGCATCGAGGTCGGTCTGCGCAGCAATCGCCCGCTGCACCACCGCGGTGTGATCCATCTCGAACACGTTGCCGCTGGTGGGCGTGGTGATGATGTCGCGCAGCAGGGTGGTGCTGGCGCCGAACAGATTGGTCATGCCGCCGATGGCCACAGCGCTGCCGTTCGAGTTGATCTGGTACTGGTTGAGGGTCTCGCCGGCCAGATACACGCTGTTGCCGGTCAGGGAAATGCTGGAGAAGTTCTCCCTGGTGTTGCTGGATCGCAGCCAGTCGGCCATGCGGCCTCCCCATCCGTAAATGGGTTTGGCCGGGTCGGCGGAAAGCCATTGGCTGGTCTGGTCGCTGTGCGAGAACAGGCTGGGGGGCTTCTGGATGGCGTTATCCGCATAAGCGATCTTGTCCGCGATCGGTTCGATCAGGTTGCCCACATTCGCCACGATGGCGGCGCGTCCGGCGTCGAACAGGGTCTGCAGCGGCGCCATGCCGGGGTGCAGGGCAAACGAGCGGGTGCCCTGGGCTGTGTTCGGGACGATGGGCAATACCCCGCCTTCGGCTCCGACTGCCGGCAGTGCAATGGAACTGCCGCGCGCCGACTGATAGCTGGCCCACGACGGCGTATCGGTCGCGATCACCATGTTGGCGCTGTCGTTCCCGCCCGCCAGGTAGATGCACACCAGCGCCTTGTAATCCGAGGTGTGGGTCGATGCCGCGGCGGTGTTCACGGCAAACAGGTTCAGCGCGAACGGTGCGCTAATCGAGCCTGCTGCCGTGAGCAGCGATGAGCGGCGCAGGAATTCTCTTCGCGATTTGTCGATGGTTTCGGTCATGGGGTACCTTTGCTCATTTCTGCACGATGTATTCCGGCGACGCCATGGTCAGGAAGACCGCCAGATAGACACGATTGATATCGGAATTGCCCGGGTTCGAATTGATCGCCGCCAGTATCTGGCTGCGCAGGGTCGCGGACATCTGGTTCTGCATGAGCAGCAGATTGACGCGATCGACCAGCACCCCGGGCGAACGGGCCAGCGCCAGCTCGGCCGTGTAATCGGCCTTGATGTCGTTCGACATGCCGGTGCCGTTCTGGATGGTGTCGCGCATGAAATTCAGGTAGCCGGTCACCGACATCTCCTCGGTGATCTGCATCTCGGGCGAAAACAGGCTGGCCGCGGCGATGCTGGAGTTCGGCGGCACATACTCCGGGCGGAAAAAATTGAACACCGAAGGCGCGCGCATCGGCGTCTGTGCCAACCCCCACAGCGGATCGTCGGTGGTGTCCATGCGGAAGCGGCCGGAACTCGAAGTGGCATGAAAGGCGCGCATCCAGTTGGCAAGGCGAATGACGGGTTCGCGCAATTTACCCGCCGTGCTGGATGTCGGGACCGTTCTTGCTTCCGGGTCCAGCAGGACGGCCTTGATCACGGCCTTCATGTCGCCGCGCACACCTTGTCCGTTGTTATTGAACGCTGCCGCGACCCTGCCCACATAGGCCGGGCTGGGGTTGCTGCCGACCAGGCGCTGGATGAGTTCGCGCCCGATGAAGGGGCCGACGTTGGGATGATTGAACAGCGTATCCAGCGCGATCCTGAGGCTGGCCTCGCCCGAGGTGTTCGCCGGGATGGTCACGCCCAGGAATGTCTTGGGCAAGGTCTCGTGGTAGGCCGCATAGTTCTGCATCGGCAGCCAGTCCCGGTTCGGATCGGCATCGCCCCAGCCGAAAAAGCGGCTTGAACTTTTGTCCGGCCCGGCCCAGCTCCAGCCGGTGAAAACCTTGGCCAGTCCCTTGATGTCGTCGCTGGTGTAGGTCTCGGTCGCGGGCAAGGTGGTATCCGTGCCGTCCGGATTGAGTTGCCTGAGGCCGATGGTGAAAAGCTGCATGATTTCGCGCGCATAGTTCTCGTTCGGCACGCGGGTGCCCTCGGTCTTGCGGTTGCCCAGCGCGTTCAGATAGTTGCCCATCATGGGGTGCAGCGTCACCGCTTCCAGCAGGCCGCGGAAATTGCGGAAGGCGTGTGCACCCAGCAAGTCGTAATAGTTGGCGACGCCGCGCGCATTGTAGGCAAGCGTGCTGTTCTGGTAGGAGATGACGAAGATCTGCGACAGGGCGAAAGTGACGCGCTGGCGCAATTGGTCGTCGCCGTTGACCGCCTGCTGCCAGAACGACTCGAAGAACTGGTCCTGGTCGTAATCATCCCCGTTCCCCGGCGGCAACGAGTTCATATAGGAGAAATGCAGTCTTTGCGGCTTGGAGAACTGGTCGTTGAACCAGGCCGCCGTTCCCATCTCGCTCAATCTGTTTATCTCCTCCACGGTCGGCCCGAACGTGGCTTGCGAGAGCAGGCGCGAGGCTTCGACTGCGGTGGGGTGTTGCACATCGGATGTCGTGGTTGTCGTGTCGCCGCCGCCGCAGGCGGAGAGCAGGGCGACGAACAATGCGATCTTTCCGAAGAGCAGCGCGGTTCGACTGATCGGTGCGTTCATAAAGGGTATCCGGCTCATTGGCGTGGAATCAGAATTTGTAGATCGCGGCCAGGTAGACCGAATGGTCGGTGCCGACGGCATTCATGCCGATGCGCCCGCTGACGTCCGCGCTGAAGTCATATTGCACGCCGGCGCCCACCACCACCCGTTTCCTGAAGGTGGTGGTGACCGTGGTCGTGGCCGGGAAGAGACCTGGTATGCCGGGATCGTTGGTGGTCGATTTGGTTTTGCTGCGCTCGTATCCGGCTTTGGCGAATATATAGAAAGGATCCATGTCGCCGAACTTCACCGGGTACATGCCGATGCCGGCGATGCCTGCGCTGGAAGCCCGTATGGTGGTGTTCGGTTGATAGATGGTATCGATATAGTCGTAGCGTATTTCCAGCGCATACGACCGGTTGATCTGCAATCCCAGCATGGCGCCGACGATCGAGTCCCCCAATTGGGCACCGACATACAAACGGGTCGCATCGGCATTGGGTGTACTCGCGGGCGCAGCCAGAGCCGGCGCGGCGAAAGAGAAGGACAACAGGGTGACAGTCAGGATTCGTTTCATGGTTTTCCTTGATGGCTTGTTGAATGTGTAGCCCGCTCAGAATGAGTAGATGGCGGCCAGGTAGAGCGAACGTTGCTCGCCCAGAAAGTCCAGCCCCAGACGCCCCGTCAGGTTCTTCGCCAGATCAAGCTCGGCCCCGCCGCCGAACAGGGCCTGGTTCTTGCTGCTGTCTATCGTGTTGTTGTAGGGCAAGGTGAGGGTGGCCGTACTCGGGATCGAACAGGTCTCGCTGCTGCTCGTGTGCTGGTAGCCGCCTTTAAGGAAAAGCGAGTAGGGCAACACATTGCTCAGCTTCATGGGAAACCGCGCGATGCCGACGATGCCAACGCCCGTGGACGAGGTGTCGACAGTCACGCCGGCGTGGGAGATGCTGGAGTTGGATTTTGTGTAATGGGCTTCGATGGAGTATCGCTTGTCCATCGTGTAGCCGAACAGCACACCCGCCGAATCGTCGTCGATCTGCACGCCCGCATATAGCGGTTCGGCGGATGCACGAGTGTAAATTAACAGGATTAACAGACAGAGAAGGATGCTAGCCAGAATTCGCTTCATAGAGTTTCCGAATAGATTCAATTAATCACATCCGCACCTGACCTTTCCGGTTTTTTGTATGCGGACATGTGGTCATTTCCTCCCTCTGACTCACGAGCCGGGGGCGACAATACCCTTTGTTGTGGGGGGGGTGTCAATAGCTCGTCCGGGGAGGATGGCGGAGCGCCGGAGGGTGGCGCGAATGAGGATGATCTGTGATTAATTAAATATAAACAGTTAGATGTCGTTGCAAATTGCCTGCGCCAGACAGCGCGGAAGCCGGAATCGGGTCGGACCCGGCGGAATGAAAGGTAAGTGAAAACCGACATACGGTCTGAAGGAAGTTGCCCTGCTCGGGTATTCGACAACCCATTTTCGGGGCAAGACGATTCAACCTGAAAATCTTTGTTCATCCACGAAAAACACGAAAGTCACGAAAATATCAATGGCTTGCATGCATTGCCGACTCACCCATCGGGTTGGTTTAGCCAACAATAGAGAATCCTTTGGTTTTGTTCGTGTTTTTCGTGGACAACAACGTTTTTTGGGTCACGCCTGCCACACCCCGAACCCTGCCCCGCGCAGATCGATGCCCACCTCCACCTCCTTGTCGCAGGCCTCGTCATAGGACATCGGATTGAATCCTTCGTAGAGGTCGGGCAGCAGGCGCAGTCCGTACTCCCGCACATAGCGGTTGGACTGGATGCCGGCCTTGTGTTTGTCGAAGCGCACATCGGGATCGAGTCCGGTCATGCCGACGTAGACACAGGGCTTGCCGGGGAGGTAGTTTGGGTTGCAGCGTTTGAAGCGGCCTTCGTGCAGCACGTCCTTCGACAGTTCGATCACATAGACGTGATAGTGCTTGCGGCGGGCCATGCAGGAAGCGGGAGGGTCAGGATATCTTCAGTTGCGACTTGGATTTCCTTCCCGGTGCGGCGGGCGGGATATATCCGGCCAGGCGGCATTTCATGCTTTCGATCTGCTTGCCCTTCTCGTAGCAGATGGAATGGCACACCATGATCTCGCGCCTGGCGGCCAGGTCGGCGAGTTGTGCATGGGCCTTGGCGAGCGTGAGCCCGGTGGCAGCGGCAATCTCGGCGTCGGTGCGTTCGCCATGTACTTTCAGGTATTGCAGTATCGTTTTCAATGTATTTCCGATGGTTACTAATGGCATCAGACGCAATATACCCCTCCCGCACTGGCGGCGCACCATCTTTCCTGCCAATAGCCATGCCGGTTCTATACATATAACCACAAGCAAGCTCGGGTGGGGCCAAGTCTTGCTAGACTTATGCCGTCGCACAAAATGATCAGGGAGAGGAAGAATGTCGAACAAGTATGCAGATAACTCGTTGTCCGTCGGTCGTACACCGCTCGTCCGGCTCAACCGCATCGGCGGGGACGCGAAAGCCACCATTCTGGCCAAGATCGAGGGCCGCAATCCGGCCTATTCGGTGAAGGACCGCATCGGCGTGGCATTGATAGATGATGCCACCAGGAAGGGGCTGCTCGGTCCCGGCAAGGAGATCGTCGAACCCACCAGCGGCAACACCGGCATCGCACTCGCCTTCGTGGCGGCCGCGCGGGGCATCCCGCTCACGCTGACCATGCCCGAGACCATGAGCATAGAACGGCGCAAGCTGCTGATCGCCTACGGCGCGAAGCTGGTGCTGACCGAAGGGGCGAAAGGCATGAGCGGCGCGGTGGCCAAGGCGCAGGAGATTGCCAACTCCGATCCCAAATACGTGCTGCTGCAGCAGTTCGAGAATCCCGCCAACCCCGCCATCCACGAAGCGACCACCGGCCCCGAGATCTGGGCCGACACCGACGGCAAGGTCGACATCTTCGTCTCCGGCGTGGGCACCGGCGGCACCATCACCGGCGTGACGCGCCATCTCAAGAAGGTCAGCGGCAAGGCGATCCGCTCGGTCGCGGTCGAACCCTCCGCCAGTCCCGTCCTGACGCAGCAGCGCGCGGGGCAGGAGCTCAAGCCCGCGCCGCACAAGATACAGGGCATAGGCGCGGGCTTCGTGCCCGGCGCGCTCGACCTGTCGCTGGTGGACGACATCGAACAGGTGAGCAACGAGGAAGCGGTGGAATATGCGCGCCGCCTCGCGCTGGAAGAGGGCATCCTCTCCGGCATCTCCAGCGGTGCGGCAGTGGCGGCGGCGGTACGCCATGCGCAGAAGCCGGAGAACGCAGGCAAGACCATCGTGGTCATCCTGCCGGATTCGGGCGAGCGCTACCTGAGCTCCGTCCTGTTCGAGGGCATGTTCGACGCTTACGGCATGGCGACCTGACAATGCCGTCATTCCGGCGCAGGCCGGAATCCAGCAAGAACAAACAACCCGCGAAGCGGACAAAATCTGTGTTTCGACCCGTTACGCAGGGATTTTGCATTCAACTGGATTCCGGCCTGCGCCGGAATGACGTGGCAACAGATTTGGAAGTGCAAAAGCCAACGCCAGCATTTATGATGCTGGCGTTGGCATTTTTTGGAACCATCCATGTACAAGACTCTGGACGACTATGTCGGCAACACGCCGCTGGTCAGACTCAAACGCATTCCCGGTGACACCTCCAATGTCATTCTCGCCAAGCTGGAGGGCAACAATCCCGCCGGTTCGGTGAAGGACCGGCCCGCGCTGTCGATGATCCGCCGTGCCGAAGCGCGCGGCGAAATCAAACCCGGCGACACGCTGATCGAAGCCACCAGCGGCAACACCGGCATCGCACTGGCAATGGCCGCGGCGATGCGCGGTTACAAGATGATATTGGTGATGCCCGATAACCAGAGCGTGGAACGGCGCCAGACCATGCGCGCGTTCGGTGCGGAACTGGTGCTGACGCCGAAAGCGGGCAGCATGGAACTCGCGCGCGACACAGCGGAGAAATTGCGCGACGCGGGGCGCGGCATCATCCTCGACCAGTTCGCCAACCCCGACAATCCGCTCGCGCATTACGAAGGCACCGCGCCCGAGATCTGGCGCGACACCGAAGGCCGCATCACCCACTTCGTCAGCAGCATGGGCACCACCGGCACCATCATGGGCTGCTCGCGCTATTTCAAGGAAAAGAACCCCGCCATCCAGGTCATCGGCGCGCAGCCGGAGGAGGGCGCGCAGATCCCAGGCATCCGCAAATGGCCCGAGGCCTACCTGCCCAAAATATATGACCGGCAAAACGTCGACCGGCTGGAGAACGTGGGCCAGCAGGATGCCGAAGAGATGACGCGCCGTCTCGCGCGCGAGGAAGGCATCTTTTGCGGCATCTCATCCGGCGGCGCGTTGAGCGTCGCCCTGCGTATCTCGCAGCAGGTTAAGAACGCCACCATCGTATTCATCGTGTGCGACCGCGGCGACCGTTATCTGTCTACCGGGGTGTTCCCCGCCTGAGGCGCATGACCTTCCCGTGCCCACGAAAGTCCGGTGTTGTAGCGTGTGTGTGGCTGGCCCTGGTGTCTGGCGCGCCCGCGCTGGCAGAGCAGGCTGCCTCGGCAGTGGCTGCCCCTCCCGTTCCGAGCTCGCAGCCGGCGCCGGTCAGCGCCGCGCCGAAGAAGACATCCGCACCGAAAAAGGTAAAGAAGAAAAAACCCGCCAAACCGCTTCCTCCACCGCCGACTCCTTCCGAAGAACCGCTGGGCGCGATCATCGGTGTTGCCGATGCGCCGCGCGATTATCTGTCCGAAAAGTTCGTCGGTTTCGTAAACCATGTCGACCGCTTCTTCGGTGACGACCGCAACTTCCAGGAAAGCAACGACAGCGTGCTGCAGATCGACATCGATCGCCTGTATGGTTATGGCAGCGTGGACAGGGTGGTGCTGTCGGGCAGGGCCAAGGTGCGCCTGCCGAATACGGAAAAGAAATTGCATCTGATGATCGAGTCCGATCCGGACAAGAACGCGAACACGGATACCAACAGAAGCACTATTGCGCAGAATACCAGCCGAACTGCGCCAAAAAGTTATGCGGCCGGGGTGCGCTACGAAAAAGTCGAAGAAGAGCGCTGGCACTACAGCTCGGACGTGGGCCTTCAGTTTCAGGGTTTGCACACCACGCCGTTCGTGCGCGGCCGCGTCAGTTATGCGCAACCGGTGGATGACTGGCGGCTGAAGGCGTCCGAGACGCTGTTCTGGTTCTACACCATAGGCCCCGGCGAGACCAGCCAGTTCGAGATGGAACATGATCTCGATGAGACAAGGCTATTTCGCTCCACCAGCACTGCCACCTGGATGCATGAGACCCAGAACATGGACCTGCGACAGGACTTCTCGCTGTTCCACACCATGAATGACAGGACCGCGCTGCTCTATCAGGCAAGCGCGACCGCAACGACCCAGCCCCACCAGGTAGTGGATACCGTCCTGTTGCTGGTATACCGCTACCGCCTGCACCGAAAGTGGATGTTTTTTGAAGTCAGCCCGCAACTGCATTTTCCGAAGGACCGCGGTTATCACGGCAGCCCTGCACTGTTGCTGCGGCTGGAGATGTTGTTCGACAAGGCGAAGTGAAACCGTGCCCGCGCAGTGTATAGGCTGCACATCCCTTTCGCGGCATAATGCGGCGCCGCCATTGCGGGCGGTTTGACTGAAGGAACGGAGAAACATGGGAACGTACGCATTTATACCGGAAAGGATCAGGGTGCTTCAGACTTCGGCATTATTGTTGCTGTCATTTTCCCTCGCCTGCTGTGCTTCGCCAGTCTCACCGCCACCGAAATCCGCCACGCCGGGTGAGGTGCGCAGCTCACCCGCACGAACGATCCGCGCAATCATCTCCTTCCGGCAACCGGTCGCAAACAGCAGGGAACTGACTGAAGCCGTTGCCGCAGCTTGTAATTGCAAGCCGGTATTCTTTCGGGCCATGGCCGGCAACGCGCTGATCTACGTGATCTCCCTGCCGCAGGAGCAGGACTTTGCCGTCTTCGGGAAGACTCTGCTGCGGGATGCATCCCGGTTCGGCATCGTCGCTGTTGAGCAGGACCATCTGGAGCGTTTCTGAATCCTTGCCGTGCCGTCGTATCCCGTCACTCGAAAATTGAGGTCATCTTGAAACTGGACAAGAAATTCCCACTGTTGCTGATCTGTATCGTCACCTGTTCCCTGAGCATCTTGCCGGTGCAGGCTGCGGCGAGCGGCAAGCCCGTTTTTGTGAAGTCGAACAAGCCGCATCCCGTCAGCAACCGCCTGATCGTCAAGTTCAAGACGAGCAAACCCGAACAGGCGATGAGCGCACAACAGCGCCATGCCGAATTGAGCCGTCCCCTGTCCATCGAAATGCTCCAGCAACTGCAATCTGCGGCGGGTGTGCAGATGTCGGCGCTGCGGACGACCGGGAATGGCGCGCATGTCCTCTCCCTGCACGGTAAACAATCTGTCGCGCAGGCGGTTGCGGCGATCGCCAAACTGCCCGATGTCGAATATGCGGAGGAAGACCGCATAGAGACCATCCAGGCTGTTCCCAACGACACCTATTACACGACCGGACTGACCGGATATCCGGGACTGTGGGCCATGCAACCGGTGACGGCGGCGACCTTGCCGTCGTCCGGCAATGACGGCAGTTACGGTGCGGATTTTGAGACCGCATGGAACACCAGCATCGGAACCGGCGTGGTGGTGGCCGTGCTCGATACCGGCATCACGCCGCATCCAGATATCGTGGGCAGTGGGGGCACTATCTCACCCGCGACCGGTAACCTGATCTCGTCGGGATACGACTTCATCACCGATTGCCGCAGGCGCGGTGAGACATCGAGCAACGGTTGTCCGGCGGTTACGCCGGACGGCGATGAATATGTCGCGCCAGAGCCCGATGCGACGGATACGGGCGATTACATCACTTTGGCGGAATGCACCGATGTCAATTCGCTTTTCCATGACCTAACCTGCACAGCTCAATCGAACAGTTCCTGGCACGGCACGCATGTGTCCGGCATCATCGCCGCGCGCGGGAACAACAATCTGGGCGTGATCGGCGGCGCCTATGGCGCAAAGATTCTGCCGGTGCGGGTGTTGGGCAAGGGCGGCGGATGGTCCTCCGATATTTCCGATGCCATCATGTGGGCGGCCGGTTTGCAACTGAGCGATCAGAATGGTCCTATTGCTCTCAATCCGCACCCTGCCAAGGTGATCAACCTGAGTCTGGGCTCGACCGACTCGTGCAGTATTGAGCGGCAAGCTGCGATCGATGCAGCGGTCAGCGCCGGTGTGGTGGTGGTCGTGGCAGCCGGGAACGAGAATGATGATGTCGCCAATTCCAGTTCGGCGAATTGCCACAACGTGATCTCCGTCGCGGCGACCGGACGGAACGGCAGTCGCGCGTACTACAGCAACTTCAGTTCGCCAGCCAGCAACACGACCAACCCGGTGACGGTCACCCTTGCCGCGCAGGGCGGCGAGCAACTTCTGCTAACTTACGATCCCGGCATCCTGTCCACCGTCGATTCAGGAGCGACGATTCCTGAAGGTTCGACATACGCATACAAACAGGGCACCAGCATGGCGACCCCACATGTCTCCGCAGCGGTCGCGCTAATGCTGGCCTACAACCCGGCGCTGACACCGTCACGGGTCAAGCAGATATTGAGCACACCGGCAGCGCTGACGCCTTTCCCATCCTTTGTGGCGGGCTGGGAGGAGTGGGATTGTTCGCTGAACCATAATTGCGGCGCAGGCATACTCAATGCCCGACTTGCGCTGCAAAACAGCACCACGCTGGCTCCCGGTTCCGGCGGCGGCGGAGGTGGCGGCTGCGCCATCCAGCCCTACGGCATGTCACCCGACCTTTCGTTGCTGCTGGCCCTGCTGGCAGTCGCCGTTTACCGTTTCAGGCGTCGCCTGTTCCGTGAGCCCACTGCGCACTGACTATCGCCTGCTGGTCGCAGTCATAGCACCACTGTTGCTGTGGCAGTGGGTACCGCGCTGGGATGAATCGATATTCAGCGCGGGGTGGGGCGGGGCAGTGATGTTCTGCGTGGCCATCGCAGTGCTGGAAGAAGTGATCTTTCGTGGCGGCCTGCAAGGCTGGCTGCTGCGGAGAGAAACCATGCAGCACCGCGCGGCCGGCCTCAGTCGGGCGAACTGGATCACCAGTTCACTCTTCGCTTTTGCACATCTCTGGATGCACCCGGCATGGCTGATGCCTGGCTACCTGGGGGTCTCGCTGGTGCTTGGATATTTTCGCGAGCGCTACCAAGGCATTCTGATTCCGGTGCTGTTGCATGCCTGGTACAACCTGGCGTTGCTGCTATTGCCTGTGCTGCTGGGCAGTTGACCTGGACCCTTCTATAGCAAAATTAAAATGGGAGCATTGAAAACCAATTGATTTGGGATTTTGATCAGGAGAGATGAGATGCGAAAACTTAATGCGATGCTGACCCCTTTGATTCTCTTGATTCTAGCGACAACAACCCGCAACAGTCACAGGGCAATAGCCCAACCGGCAGCAACCTTCCGTTCGCCTACCGCGCTCTCATCGACCTCGATGCGCAGCACCTCATCGCCAACGGCGTGCGCCACAGCCTGACGCCTGGCATGCAAGTCACGGCCGAGATACACCTGGGTACCCGCACCATATTTGAATACCTGCTCTCGCCGGTGATGGGGGCGTTTCAGGAGGCGGGGAGGGAAAGGTGAGCGAGATGGCTGCGATGAGATCTTTGTTTGCAGGAATGAGCAGATTGAAAATCAAAGTGATTTTGGGTTTCGAATAGGAGAATTGAGATGCGAAAACATAATGTGATGCTGAACCCTTCGATTCTGCTGCAACGAATCGTGCAACTTGGATTGGTCACAATGATGGGGCTGAGCATGAGCGCATGCTCAGATGGCTGGAAAGAAGAAGTGCTGTTGCACGACGGACAAAAGATCATCGTCAAACGCGCTGTCGAGCACGGCGGGCGGCATGAATTGTTCCAGGACCCGCCTTACAGCGAACAACGACTCGAATGGAAGATGCCCGGCACGGGCGAAACGATCATTTGGGAAGACCATTTCAGCCAGGACGTGGGCAGCGCCACCTTATTGCCGATGCTGGTGGACGTGCAACAGGGGATCGCCTATGTGGTGGCGAACCCCTTGGGCTGTCTGGCTTACAACAAATGGGGTAGACCTAATCCGCCCTACGTCATCTTCAAGCACGAAGGCAAGGAATGGAAACGCATCCCGTTGCAGGAACTCCCCGCAGAAATCAGGACACCGAATTTGATCCTTTCATTGCCGGACGAAAAGGCAAAACAGATCGGCAAGAACCCCGTGCCCGCAGAGGAGATCCGGAAGGTCGTCAGTGGTTATTTCCAGCCGGAGTACAAGAGTATTTTGAGGGAGCCAGTTACCAAAGGCTCGGGGGGGACGAGTTGTGAAGAGTTGGTTTTATACAAAGGCTCTTGGATTATGCCGAATGACCCCGTCGCTAGAAAAATGCTAGATCAAGGGTTTGGTCAAGCAAAGAAATAGTGTGAGTTACTGATACAACAAATCAACTTTATGGAGACTGATCATGGCTACAGCAATTGACGGGGTCAAAGGGGTCAGCTTGGGTCAAAGGGGTCAGCTTCGCATTAAATTTCAAGCAACCATCCCTCGCCGCCCACGCATAAAAATTAGCCGAAGTTCCGTAGCACCAACTGTTCAGTCTCCCTGCGCCACATTCTGCCTCGCCAGCGGCGGGTTCTGCGCGAAGTAGCGTTTGATGCCGCCCAGGATGGCGCGCGCCATCTTGTCCTGGTAGGCGTCGTCTTTCAGGCGCAATTCTTCTTTCGGGTTGCTGATGAAGGCGGTCTCCACCAGGATGGAAGGGATCTGCGGCGATTTCAGTACGGCGAATCCGGCCTGTTCGACACGCCCGCGGTGCAGGGTGTTGATCTGTCCGACCTCCTTGAGCACGTGCTTAGCGAGTTTCATGCTGTCGTTGATGGTGGCGGTCTGCGACAGGTCGAGCAGGGTGCGGGCGAGGTAGGGGTCTTTCACCGCCAGGTTGACGCCGCCGATGAGGTCGGCATCGTTTTCCTTTTTGGCCAGCCAGCGCGCACTCGCGCTGGTCGCGCCGTGCTGCGACAGCGCAAACACCGACGAACCGCGCGCATCCCTGCGGGTGAAGGCGTCGGCATGGATGGAGACGAACAGGTCGGCGCGTGACTTTTCCGCTTTTTCCACGCGTCCGTGCAGCGGGATGAAGTAGTCGCCGTCGCGGATGAGGATGGCGCGCATGCCCGGCGTGTCGTCGATCTGCGCCTTCAGCCTGCGCGCGATGGACAGTGTCACTTCCTTCTCGTGCGTGCCGCGGTAGCCGCGCGCGCCGGGATCTTCGCCGCCGTGTCCGGCATCGATCGCGACGATGAGGATGCGGTTGCGCAGTTCCGGGTAGTTGGGTGTCGGTGCGGCAGGGGGCGGTGCGACGGTTGGCGGTGCGGGTTCGAGCTCCGGTGCGACCGCTACGGTGCTGGCGGGTGCAGGTTCGCTTGCCGCCAGCTTGTTTTCGCCCTGCTGCACCAGCGCCATCAGCGGGTCGACCGGCACGGCGGGATACACGTCCAGCACCAGGCGGTGGCCGTATTCGCCGACCGGTTGCAGGCTGAACAACTGCGGCTTCACTTCGGTCTTGAGGTCGAGCACCAGCCGCACCACGCCCGGTTTGAAGCGGCCCACGCGCACGCTGGCGATGTAGGGGTCGTTGCCGCCCACTTTGGCGCTGAGTTCGTTCAGCGTGGCGTTGAGCGCAACCTCGTCGAGGTCGACCACCAGCCGCTGCGGGTCGCTCAGCGTGAACATGTTGTAGCTCACGGCGCGCTTTGATTCCAGTGTAATGCGCGTGTAGTCCTGCGCCGGCCATACGCGAGCGAGGTCGATGGCCGTCTCCGCGAATGCGGCAGGCAGCCACAGCAGTGCAGCGATGAGGATCAGCCGGGCAAGGCGCTCAAACATGTTTGACCTGCGGGGGTGTAGGCGTGGAGCAAGACTTCGCGTCCATCCTGGAGAATTTCAAACGTAAGGCTGATATCAGCAGGGGGCAGTAATCCCGCGGCCTGTTCCGGCCACTCAACCAGGCAAATATTGCTGCCATCGAATTCGTCACGGAATCCGGAGCCCTCCCATTCTTCGGCATCGCGGAAGCGATACAGGTCGAAGTGGCGCAAGTGTAACCCAGCAACTTCGTAGCGCTCAAGCAAAGTATAGGTGGGACTCTTCACGCGGCCGTCGTAACCCAGCGCCTGCAGCAGCGCGCGCACCAGCGTGGTCTTGCCCGCACCCAGGTTGCCGCGCAGGTAGATCACCAGTCCGGGCCGCAGCATTTTGGCCAGACTCGTGGCAAAGGCCGCGGTCGCAGCCTCATCGGGCAGGGCTATCGGGTTATGATTCGGCTCATGCAAAACGGGGCACCTCATCAGGACTACATAGCGTTGGCCGCGCGCATCAAGGCGTGGGGCGGTGCGTTGGGGTTTCAGGCGGTGGGCATCGGCGACATCCACCTTGAGTCTGCCGAGGCCCATCTGCTGCAATGGCTGGCAGAGGGCCGTCACGGCGCGATGGATTATATGGCAAAACACGGAGCCAAACGCGCGCGTCCGGCGGAACTGGTGCCGGGCACCCTGCGCGTGATCTCGGTGCGCATGAACTACTACCCGGAGCGATGCAAAGACACGCATGAGGTGCTGGCCGACGGCAGCCGCGCCTTCGTCTCGCGCTACGCATTGGGCCGGGATTACCACAAGGTATTGCGCAACCGGCTGGAGAAGCTGGCGCAGCAGATCCGCGCCGAGGCCGATTGCCAGTGCCGTGTGTTCACCGACTCTGCACCGGTGCTGGAAGTGGAATTGGCGCAGCTGGCGCATCTGGGCTGGCGCGGCAAGCACACCCTGTTGCTGAGCCGCGAGCAGGGCTCGTATTTCTTCTTGGGCGAGATATTCATCGACCTGCCGCTGCAGGTGGATATGCCGGCAAAGAACCACTGCGGCACTTGCCAGTCCTGCATCGACATCTGTCCCACCCGGGCCATCACCGCACCTTACCAGCTCGATGCGCGGCGCTGCATCTCTTATCTCACCATCGAACTCGGGGGCAACATCCCGGTCGAGCTGCGCCCGCTCATCGGCAACCGCATCTACGGCTGCGACGATTGCCAGTTGGTCTGTCCGTGGAACTGCTTTGCGCACAAGACCGTCGAGCCGGATTTCGCCGTGCGCAACGGCCTGGACGATGTGTCGCTGGTCGAACTATCGAAGTGGGACGAAGCGGTTTTCCACGCCAGGCTGGCGGGCAGCGCCATCCATCGCATCGGCCACGAGCAATGGCTGCGCAACATCGCCGTTGCGCTGGGCAATGCCCCGGCCTCGGCCGAAGCGGCGACAGCCCTGCACGATCTTGCACAACACCTGTCCCCATTGGTGCGCGAGCATGCCGCATGGGCATTGCAACGCCACATTGAGGCTCAAATTCCTTGACAATTCCGCCCGCTCCAATAAAATGCGCGCCTCTTCCGGGTCGTTAGCTCAGCTGGTAGAGCAGCGGACTCTTAATCCGTTTGTCGCAGGTTCGATCCCCGCACGACCCACCAAACAACTGGCGGCTCAAGGTTCACTCCTTGAGCCGCTTTGTTTTCCCCATTAGTTTCAGCTCGTTGAAATATCCCTCTGAATTGTTGCCCTATTTTCAGGAAAGGGGTAGCCTGCGCTCGTGCATCAACCTGGGCCATGAAATGGACGTCGCAAAGCATTCCGCACCGACGCAGCCGCATCGATCCGACTACTTCAGAATCGCCGACGAATCGCCTGCCTTGATCTGGTCGGCAGGTGTCGACAAGCTCTGCCACTGGTTCAACAAGAGCTGGCTCGCGTTCACAGGGCGCAGCATGGCGCAGGAACAGGGCAACGGCTGGGCGGAGGGTGTTCATCCCGACGACATCAAGATGTGCTTCGATAGATACACCGAAGCATTCGAGGCACGCGAACGATTCACCATTGAGTACCGTTTGCGCAATCATGATGGCGAATACCGCTGGATCATCGATTTCGGGACGCCGGACTACGACGAGGCAGGTGTCTTCAAGGGTTACAACGGTCTTTGTTTCGATATCCACGAGCGCAAAGTCCTTGAGGAGAAGCGGCAGAGCCAGACCAATTTCATCGAGGCGATCCTGGAATGCGAACCCGAGTGCGTCAAAGTGGTGTCGCCCGTGGGCAATCTGGAGATGATGAACCGGGCTGGGCTCGATATGCTTGAGGTCGCCAATCTGGAAGAGGCGCAATCGCTCGGATTGATCCACTTTATCCTTCCTGCGCACCAGGCCGGATTCATCGATCTGCACCGGCGCGTCATGGCCGGTGAACGCGGTACGCTTGAGTTCGAAGTGGTTGGCGAAAAGGGGACCAAGCGCTGGCTCGAAACACATGCTGCGCCGCTGTATGACAAGAGCGGCAAGGTGTCCGCGTTGATCGGAATCACCCGCGACGTGACCGAGCGCCGTGCCTTTCTGAAGAAGCTCGAGTATCAGGCGCATACAGATTCCTTGACCGGCCTGCCTAACCGCGGATACTTCTTCGAGCTGGCCGAGCGCGAGTTGAACCGCGTGAGCCGGTATGGCGGGGCGATATCGCTATTGATGCTGGACATCGACCGCTTCAAGGATGTGAATGACCGTTACGGCCACAAAGCGGGCGACCTTGTTTTGATCAATCTGGCCAGGACCTGCCAATCGGCCCTGCGTGACATCGATGTGGTGGGCCGCCTGGGCGGAGAGGAGTTTGCGATCCTGTTACCCGAAACGGATAACGGGAAAGCGTTTGAAGTTGCCGAGCGCTTGCGTGTTGCGATCGCCAATTCCACAACCACATTGGCTGACGGTCATGCCATCTCGATCACAACATCGTTCGGGGTGACGACCCGGGATGGCGCCCCGGCGGATCTGGATACCTTGATCCAACAGGCCGATCAGGCCATGTATTCCGCCAAGGGCGCAGGGCGCAACAAGGTCCTGTAAGCGCGGCGACCGTTCCTTCTGTTTCAAACTCCCGGCTTCATTCGGCCAGCGGGCGCGGGCGCGAGATGCCGAAGCCTTGCGCGTAGTCGATGCCGATCTCCTTCAGCTTGGCGATGGTCTCTTCGTCCTCCACCAGTTCGGCGATGGTGCCGACGCCTATCTTCATTGCGGTGTTGCTGATGGCGGCCAGTTTGGCAAGGCTTACCGGGTCGCGCAGGATATTGAAGATGATGTTGCCGTCGATTTTGAGAAAATCGACGCGGAAGCCGCGGATCAGGTCGAACGAGATGCGGTCGCGGCCGAAGCAACTGATCGCGATGCGGCATCCCTGTCCCCTGACTTTTCGGGCGAACTCCGCCACGAACGCACTCTTCGCGGCGAGTTCTGCGTCGGTGATCTCGAAGCAGAAGCGGCTGCCGGGGACGCCGTGTTCCACCAGGGTCAGTTGCAGGAACTCGGGAAAGCCGGGATCGGCGAGGGTGGCGCCCGAGACGTTGATGAAGAACATCGATTCCTTGCCGTCTTCGTGGTCGTGCTGGTGAGCGGCCCATTGCGCCACATGCTGCACGACCCAGCGATCGAGGTGCGGCATGAGGCCGTACTTTTCCGCCAGCGGAAAGAACGCGCCCGGCGGCATCATGCCTTCCTCTTCTTCCAGCAGTCGCACCAGGATCTCGTAATGCTCTGCCTTTCCTGCATCCTCCCGTAGCGGGGAGATGAGCTGACAGAACAACTGGAAGGCGCCGTTCTCGATCGCGGACCTGATCTGGCCGACATCCGTCTTGCCGGCGACCTGTTCCGAGAACGCATCCACGAAGGAGTCCTGTGTGGAACTACTGTCAGTGGCGGGATGATGGATCCCGGTCGGGGCGGACGGAGTGCCTCCCTCGCGGACGTGCAGGTCCTCCGGGGAGGTGATGTCGTCCATCAACATGTAGAAGCCGGTCACCTTGCCGTCATCGGCGAATTGCGGCAGATGTTCGATACGCAGCTTGTAGACGGTGCCGTCCGGCATGTGTTGCATGCGTTCATAGTGCACGGGCTGGCCGTCCAGCGACTGGCGTATCGCCGTTGCCGATTCCTGGTAGACCTTGGGACCCAGCACCTTGCGGATATGCTGGCCGTGGATGTGTTCCGGCCGCAGGTGCAGCCATTCCATCAGCGCGCGGTTGTGATATTGGCAGTGTCCCTCGGCGTCGATGAGGGCGATCATGGTCGGGATGGTCTCGTCGACGAGTTGCAGCCTGGATTTGTTCGCGGCGATGCTTGCCTCCGCGTTTTTGCGGAGATTGGTCTCGTGTTCGAGCTTCTCGCGGGTGGCGGCCAGGCGTGCAATGCGCAGCGAGGCCAGCCATTCGAGGCGCGACACACGGGTCGCCTCCGCCAGAATCGCCGTCACCAGCACACCGGCCAGAAAAGCGATCCATTGCAGGTCGAGCCAGGTAAAGTAGATCGCGACCACCAGCACGGAGGCACTCGCAATGACTGCCAGTGCCGTGACGATGGGGCGAACGGTCTTGAAGCCATCGCGGAATCTCAATTGCATGCTCCTCTCAGCGACGGAGTGTAGCCCGACTGCGGCCGTGCCGCCAACGCGGATATCAGTAGCCGTCGTACAGGCCTTCGAAGTCCTTGTGATAGCGCTCCAGCACTTTGGCGCGCTTGACCTTCAGGGTCGGTGTCTGCAGTCCGTTGTCGGGCGTCCACGGCTCGGCCAGCAACGCGACGCGGCGGATGCGCGCATAGCCGGGGAAGGCCTGTATCTGCTGCGTCACGCGCTGCAGCGCATAGGCCCTGGATTGCGAAGCATGCAGGCTCTCGGGCCAGTCGGCGGGCAGGCCGCGTTCGTGCATGGCGGCGACCCAGCGCTCGCGGTTCACCACCGCGAGCAGGCCGAGATAGGCTTTACCTTCCCCGACCACCATCAGTTGCTCGAACAAGGGATCGGCCAGGATGGCGGACTCCATGTCGTTGGGCGGGACTTTCTCGCCGTTGGACAGCACGATGATTTCCTTGATGCGTCCGGTGATGGTGATGCGGCCGCCGTCGTCGATGCTGGCCACATCGCCGGTGTTGAGCCAACCGTCGTCGGCGATCATCGCACGGGTCGCCGTCTCGTTGTTCCAGTAACCCATCATCACACTGGGGCCGCGCACTTCCAGCGCGTTGTGCTCGCCCAGTCGCACTTCGAGGTTGGGGACTTTGGGGCCGACGCTGCTGGGCAGGTTGTCCTCGATGCGGTTCACGCTGATCACCGGACTGGTCTCGGAGAGACCGTAGCCTTGCAGGATGGGCAAGCCCAGACCGATGAAGGTGCGCGCGTTATCCATGGCGAGGGCGGCGCCGCCCGAGATCGCCACGCGCAGCCTGCCGCCGAGACGCGCGGTCAGCTTGTCCGCCACTAGCTTCTTCAGCAGCGGCCACAACAGCAGTTTGGGATGCCAGGATGCGCGCCCCTGCACATGCTCGAAATGGCGGTTGCCGACATCGACGGCCAGTTCGAACAGTTTGCGGGTCGAGGCCGGACCTTTGTCCAGCTTGCTGCGGATGCCGGCCTGGATGCGCTCGAAGATGCGCGGCACGGTGATCAGCACGGTCGGGCGCACCAGCGCCAGGTCTTCCTGCAACTGCTGCACCGAGCGCGCATAGGCTACTGTCGCACCCGCCATCACCGGCACGAAATAGCCCGCCATGCGCTCCAGGCAATGCGACAAGGGCAGGAAGGACAGGAAGGTGTCGCTCGGGTACACATCGAAACAGCGCAGCGAACCGGCGGCATTGCTGATCAGGTTGCGGTGGCTCAGCATCACGCCCTTGGATTTGCCGGTGGTGCCCGAGGTGTAGACGATGGTGGCGAGGCGGGATGGGTCGTTGAGCTGGTGGCGGAAACCTTCGTGCGTGTCGGGCAGCCATTCGTCCACGCCGCGCAGGCGTTCGTCGTTGTCGCCCTCGGGCGGGGTACGCAGGGTGACGATGCGTTGCAGGGTGGTGATGCCGGTGCAGGCCTCATGCAGCGGGTGCCAGTGCGTCGCGTTGTCGATCAGCAGCAGCTTCGCGCCGGAATCCTGCAGCACATGGGCGACGTTCTCCGGGCGGTCGTTGACATACAGCGGCACGGTGACCAGCCCCAGCCCCAGCGCGGCCTGGTCGAACACCACCCACTGCGGGCAGTTCTTCAGCATGAGGGCGACGCGATCGCCGGGCTGCAGTCCTTCATGCGTCATGGCCGACTGCCAGCGCGCGATCTCGTGTTCCATTTCGCTCCAGGTGAGCTCCTGCCACTCGCAGTGCTGGTCGTCGAAATGGCGGTAGGCTACCTTGTGCGGCGAGCGTCTTACCCGTTCATGGAAAAGACCGTCCAGCGTGACGGCGACGTCGGGTGCGATGAGGTCTGTCCTGGTGCTCATGTGATCTCCCTTGCTACAGCTTGTAATTCCCCGCCTCTGCGTGCGGAACGACGATGCGTTCAGAATTCGAAAGAAGGACGGAACACCAGTGTGGTGGTGGAGTTGCCGGTATCTTTCAACATGCCGGAATACTCGTTGGGGCTTCGCCACACGAAACCGATATCCAGCGTCGGCACGAACTTCCATCCCTGTATCGGTATCTTGCGTCCGGCGATCAGTTCCAGCCGCACCATCTGTCCGCCATTCTGCAGGAAATGCATGCGCAGGTCGTAGTTGGCGTTTTCCAGCCACTCCAGGAATGCATAGCGCAGATCGAGATTGCTGCGGTGCAGGCTGACATAGGCCACGTCGTTCACGTCGGGGTTCTCGTTGAAGCGCGCGCCGCCGCGGAAACTCCACGACAATTTCTCGTTGTCGTAGTCGAGCCGGCCCTTGATCTTCCACTCGAATTCGTACCAGTCGTCCGCGATGAGCGTGTTGTCCTTGATGTGCTTGTTGCCCGCGCTGAACAGGTAGCCGGTGTAGCCGTAGTTTTCGCCCTTGCGTTTTTCCTTCGGCCGCTTCAGCCTGGCCACGTTGCCGAAGAAGGCCGAGACCGCCCAGGGCTCCTGGAACCCGATGGTGGCAGATTCGAACAGGTTGATGCCGCTGTTGCCGATCTCCGCATCGCGATACAGGCCGGGTTGGTGCGTCTTGATATAGGTGCCGAGCGAAGGCAGCGGATATACGCTGGCCTCCAGCACCATGAAGCGCGGGATCAGCGAGTCCTTGATGAGTTCGCGGTAGATCACCGCCTCGCTGTCGGAATTGATGGTGGGGATGGGGCGCTGGGTGAGCGGGACGTTGTAGCCTATGGCCGTGTAATATGGGTCGGCCTCGAACACCAGTTCCGCCTTGCTTTCCGCATCTTCCTGCACTTCCTCTTCGAGCGCCGCCTTTTGCTGGGCTTCTTCGGCCCCTGCGGCCGCAGGGAGTAGCCAAAGCGAGAAAAGGCAGGCGATAAGCGATAGTCGGAGGAAGAGGCGCATGGGGCCGGATTCTAACTGTTGCGGCGGTCACGCAAAAGCGGCTCGAAGTATTAAGTCTCGTGCGAGAATACCGCCTCCGAAGGAGAACCGACTTGAAAAAAATCGCCACCGCCGATTTGGCCACCTTGGGCCAGCAAGCGCGCCAGTCGCCGCGCCTGCGCGCCAATTCCAACCTGCACACCGATCTGGGCGATCCGATCCAGCGCCTGGCCATCGCCATGGAGCCGGGTACACTGATCCTGCCGCATCGTCACCCGCATACCTTCGAAGTGCTGAGCGCGCTGCGCGGGCGTTTTACCGTGCTGCTGTTCGATGACGGCGGCAAGGTTGCCGCGCGTGCCGAACTGGGCACAGACGCCAGCGTGGTCGAGATCCCCGCCGGAGGCTGGCATGCCGTGCTGTCGCGCGATACCGGCGCGGTGATCTTCGAGGTCAAGCACGGACCCTATGCGCCCATCGCCGAGGCCGATGTCGCGGGCTGGAGCAAGGGGCGTAGCGCAACGGAATTGAATGCGTGGTATGCGGTGGCGCGGGTGGGGGACAGGATGTAACTGTCCACGAAAGACACGAAAAGCACGAACGGAAAAGCAACCTGTTTTGCGAGTAGGTGCCCTTCCTGTTTCGTGATTTTCGTGGACTGATCGGTTTCTGTTACTTCACAAACCCCTTGCCGCGTAGCGTTTCGATGATCTCCGGTATCACGCCCGGATCGTCGATGGTCGACGGCACCGTGTATTCCTGTCCGTTGACGATGCGGTTCAGCGTCTTGCGCAGGGTCTTGCCCGAACGCGTCTTGGGCAGGCGCTTGAGGATGACGGTGTCCTTGTAGCAGGCGATGCCGCCGATGTTGTCGCGGATGTAGGCGACCATCTGCTGTTGCAGTTCGGCCTCGTCCACGCTGACGCCCGACTTGATCACCACCAGTCCCATCGGTACCTGCCCCTTGAGGTCGTCGTTGCGCGCGATCACGGCGCACTCGGCCACCGCCGGATGCGCGGCCACTATTTCCTCGATCTCGCCGGTGGAGAGCCGGTGTCCGGCCACGTTGATCACATCGTCCACGCGACCCATCACGAACACATAACCTTCCTCGTCGATATAACCGCCGTCGCCGGTGGTGTAGTAGCCGGGCAGGAACTGCAGGTAACTCTCGCGGAACTTGTCGTCGTCGCCCCACACGCGGTTCATGCACGAGGGTGGCAGCGGCAGCTTGATGGCGATGTAGCCCTGTTCGTTGGGCGCGAGCTGCTTGCCGCTTTCGTCGAGGATGCGCACGTCGAAGCCTGGCGTGGGCAGCGTGGAGGAGCCCATCTTCACGGGCTTGGGTTCCACGCCCCACAGGTTGGCGGTGATGCCCCAGCCGGTCTCGGTCTGCCACCAGTGGTCCACCACCGTCTTGCCGGTCTTTCCGCTGAGCCATTCTTGTGTAGGCGGGTCGAGACGTTCGCCCGCCGAGAAGATGACCTGCAAGCTCGACAAGTCATAAGGCTTCATCAGCAGGGCATCCGGGTCTTCCTTCTTCACCGCGCGGAACGCGGTGGGTGCGGTGAAGAACGACTTCACCTGGTATTCCGAGATCACGCGCCACAGTGCGCCCGCATCCGGCGTCATGATGGGTTTGCCTTCGTAGACTATCGTGGTGCAGCCGTGCAGCAGCGGGCCGTACACGATGTAGGAATGTCCGACCACCCAGCCCACGTCCGACGCCGCCCAGTACACATCGCTGGGTTCGACGTTGTAGATCGCCTTCATGCTGTACTTGAGCGCGACCGCATGGCCGCCGTTGTCGCGCACCACGCCTTTCGGTTTGCCGGTGGTGCCGGAGGTGTAGAGAATGTACAGCGGGTCGCTGCCTTTCACCGGTGTGCAACCGACCGCTTTCGCCTTCGCCAGCAATGCTGTCCAGTCATGGTCGCGCCCGGCGACCATCGTTGCGACCGCCTGCGGCCGCTGCAGCAGCACGCAGCTTTGCGGCTTGTGCTTCGCCAGTTCGATGGCTTTGTCCACCAGCGGTTTGTATTCGATCACGCGCTTGACCTCGATGCCGCAGGACGCGGTGAGGATGACTTTCGGCGTGGCATCGTCGATGCGCAACGCGAGTTCGGGCGGCGCGAAACCGCCGAACACCACCGAATGGATCGCACCCAGCCGCGCCACAGCCAGCATGGAGATCACCGCTTCGGGGATCATCGGCATGTAGATGATGACGCGGTCGCCCTTGACCACGCCAAGGTCCGCCAGCATGCCGGCCGTGCGCGCGACCAAGTCGGTCAGTTCGGCGTAGGAGTATTTCCTTTTGGTGTCGGTGACGGGGGAGTCGTAGATGAGCGCGGTCTGGCCGCCGCGACCGTTCTTCACATGATGGTCGAGCGCCATGTAGGCGGTGTTCATCTCGCCGTCGGCGAACCAGTGGCCGATGCCGTGGGCATCCTGCGTGAGTATCTGCTGCGGGAACTTGTACCACGGTAGCGCCTTGGCCTGGTCGCGCCAGAAGCCTTCCGGGTCCTTCATCGAACGGTCGTACTCTTGTTGGTAACTCATCTCGATTCCTCCCTGATAGTGCTGCCCATGCGGGCAAACAGAATATTTTGGTTAAACCCAGATTGTCCATTAGGGGCTGACAGCGGTCGAAATGGAATCAACTACAATCTGGGTTGCCCCCTTCTCCCGCAAGCGGGAGAAGGGCTGGGGATGAGGGACGTTCGGTTTGAACGAAAAGTGGCTTCGCTTCACCGCCCCTCACCCCAACCCCTCTCCCGCTCGCGGGAGAGGGGCTAATGGATAAGGATCAAAAACTGTCTCCCGGAACACGTACCCAGCCCTCCATCAGCACGCGCGCACTGCGGCTCATGGTCACTTTCTCAACCTTCCACTCGCCACCGTTCTGGCTGGCGGCCGCACCGACTCGCAAGGTGCCGGAGGGATGCCCGAACTTCACCACATCGCGTTCACCGCCGCCCGCAGCCAGATTTACCAGCGTCCCGGGGATCGCCGCGGCCGTACCGATGGCGACCGCCGCCGTGCCCATCATGGCATGGTGCAGCTTGCCCATCGACAAGGCGCGCACCAGCAGATCGACTTCCGACGCTTTGATCGTTTTGCCGCTGGAAGACAAATGGTCGACCGGCGACGCGACGAATGCGACCTTCGGCGTATGTTGGCGGGTCGCGGCTTCTTCGGGGGTTTTGATCAGCCCCATGCGCAATGCACCCGCCACGCGGATCTTCTCGAAACGCGCCAGCGCTGCCGGATCGGTATTGATGGCTTCGCGCAGTTCGGTACCGGTGTAACCGATATCCGCCGCGTTCACGAATACCGTCGGGATACCGGCGGTGATCATGGTGGCCTTGAAGGTGCCGACACCCGGCACATCCAGATCGTCGACCAGATTGCCGGTCGGGAACAGGCTGCCGCCTTCTTCGCTGTCATCGGAGGGATCCATGAACTCCAGCACGATCTCCGCAGCCGGGAAGGTCACGCCATCCAGCTCGAAATCGCCGGTCTCCTGTACCTGACCATTGCTGACCGGTACATGGGCGATGATCGTCTTGCTGATGTTGGCCTGCCAGATGCGCACGGTGCAGACACCCTCCTTAAGACGCGCGGCATCGATATATCCGGCATGGATCGCGAAAGCGCCCGCACCCGTGGACAGGTTGCCGCAGTTGCCGCTCCAGTCCACGAAGTCCTTGTCGATGGAGATCTGGCCGTAGAGGTAATCCACGTCATGACCGGGGCGTGAGCTCTTCGACAGGATCACGCACTTGCTGGTGCTGGAGGTCGCGCCGCCCATGCCGTCGATCTGCGCGGCGTAGGGGTCGGGACTGCCGATCACGCGCTGGAACAATTTGTCACGCGCCTTGCCGGGGACCTGCGCCGCTTTCGGCAGATCTTCCAGCCGAAAGAACACCCCCTTGGAGGTGCCGCCGCGCATATACGTGGCGGGGATTCTAATTTGCGGTGTATTGCTCATCATGCCGCTCCTTCGAGGAAGTCCTGCGCAAAGCGTTGCAGCACGCCGCCCGCATTGTAGACGCGCACTTCGGCAGCGGTATCCAGACGGCAGGTGACAGGGATGCGCACCGTCTCGCCATTCTTGCGGTGCATGACCACCGTCAGGTTGGCACGCGGGGCGATGTCGCCTTCCACATCATAGGTCTCGCTGCCGTCGATGGCCCAGGTCTTGCGCGTATCGCCCGCCTTGAACTCCAGCGGCAGCACGCCCATGCCGACCAGATTGGTGCGGTGGATGCGCTCGAAACCTTCGGCCACGATGGCTTCCACACCGGCCAGACGCACGCCTTTGGCCGCCCAGTCGCGCGAGGAACCCTGGCCGTAGTCGGCACCGGCCACGATGATCAGGTTCTGCTTGCGTCCCATGTAGGTTTCGATGGCTTCCCACATGCGCATCACCTTGCCGTCCGGCTCGACGCGGGCGAGGGAGCCTTTCTTCACCTCACCGTTGACCACAGCCATCTCGTTGACCAGTTGCGGGTTGGCAAAGGTGGCGCGTTGCGCGGTGAGGTGGTCACCACGATGTGTCGCGTAAGAGTTGAAGTCCTCTTCCGGCAGACCCATCTTCGCCAGATATTCACCGGCAGCAGAGTCGAGCAGGATCGCGTTCGAAGGCGACAGGTGGTCGGTGGTGATGTTGTCCGGCAATACGGCAAGTGGACGCATCCCTTTCATCGTGCGTTCACCGGCCAGCGCGCCTTCCCAATACGGCGGACGACGGATGTAGGTGGACTGCGGACGCCAGTCGTACAGCGGGCTCTTCGCCGCCTCAATCACACCCAGATCGAACATCGGGTTGTAAATCTGCTTGAACTGTTCCGGCTTCACGCAAGCGGCAACGATGGCGTCGATCTCTTCGTCGGCAGGCCAGATGTCTTTCAGCGTGACCGGCTTGCCGGACTTGTCCGTGCCCAGCACATCCTGCTCGATATCGAAGCGCACCGTGCCCGCGATCGCGTAAGCGACCACCAGCGGCGGCGAAGCCAGGAAGGCCTGTTTCGCATATGGGTGGATACGACCGTCGAAGTTGCGGTTGCCTGAGAGTACGGCGGTGGCGTACAGGTCGCGGTCAATGATCTCCTGCTGGATCTTGGGATCGAGCGCGCCGGACATGCCGTTACAGGTGGTGCAGGCGAAGCCGACGATGCCGAAGCCCAGTTTCTCCAACTCGGATAACAAGCCCGCTTCTTTCAGGTACAGCTCGGCCACTTTGGAGCCGGGTGCAAAAGAAGTCTTGACCCAGGGCTTGCGCAGCAGGCCTAGCGCGTTGGCTTTCTTCGCCAGCAGAGCCGCTGCCACCACGTTGCGCGGGTTGGAAGTGTTGGTGCAGGAAGTGATGGCCGCGATGATGACGGCACCATCCGGCATCAGACCTTGCGCTTCTTCGGTCTTGCCTGCAGCCAGCTTCGCTTCGTCGGCGATGCCGCGCTCATGCAAGGCGGACGTTGGCAAACGACGGTGCGGGTTGGAGGGCCCTGCCATGTTGCGCACCACGCTGGACAGATCGAATTCCAGCACGCGCTCGTATTCGGCGGCAACCATCTGATCTGCCCACAGGCCGGTAGTCTTTGCGTAGTTCTCCACCAGCGCGACCTGCTCGGGCTCGCGGCCGGTCAGCTTCAGGTAGGTGATGGTCTGCGCGTCGATGTAGAACATCGCCGCCGTCCCACCATACTCCGGGCACATGTTGGAGATGGTCGCGCGGTCGCCGATGCTGAGGCTGTCCGCACCGGCGCCGAAGAATTCGACCCAGGCACCGACCACTTTTTCCTTGCGCAGAAATTCGGTCAGGGCCAGCACGATGTCGGTGGCGGTGATGCCGGGCTGACGCTTGCCCTCCAGCTTCACGCCGACGATGTCCGGCAGACGCATCATGGAAGGCAGGCCCAGCATGACAGTCTCGGCTTCCAGACCACCGACACCGATGGCAATCACGCCGAGCGCATCGACGTGCGGCGTGTGCGAGTCGGTGCCCACGCAGGTATCGGGGAAGGCCAAGCCTTCTCGCGCCTGTATCACCGGCGACATCTTCTCCAGATTGATCTGGTGCATGATGCCGTTGCCGGCCGGGATCACATCGACGTTCTTGAACGCAGTCTTGGTCCACTCGATGAAGTGGAAACGGTCTTCGTTGCGACGGTCTTCGATCTCGCGGTTCTTGCGGAAGGCATCCTTGTCGAAACCGGCGGCTTCCACCGCCAGCGAGTGATCGACGATCAGCTGGGTCGGGACGACCGGGTTGACCAATGCAGGGTCGCCGCCCTGATCGGCGATCGCGTCACGCAGACCGGCGAGGTCCACCAGTGCGGTCTGGCCGAGGATGTCGTGGCACACAACACGCGCGGGATACCACGGAAAATCCAGGTCGCTCTTGCGCTCGATCAGTTGTTTCAGTGCATCGGTCAATGCTTCCGGTTCGCAGCGGCGCACCAGTTGTTCTGCCAGCACTTTGGAAGTGTAGGGCAGTTTGGCATAAGCGCCGGGCTGGATGGCTTCGACAGCCGCGCGGGTGTCGAAGTAGTCCAGCTTGGTTCCGGCTAAAGGTTTGCGGTATTGGGTGTTCATATTGTTTTAATGTGAGTAGTCAAAGTCAAAATCTTTGTCCACGAAAAACACGAAAGGCACGAAAAAAAACCAACAACACATTCAGGTTTGTTTTTGCATTGTTCGTGCTTTTCGTGTCTTTCGTGGACGATTGGGTTTAACGCTTTTCAATCGGCACCCACTTCAGATTCTCCGGCCCGACATAGTTCGCGCTCGGGCGGATGATCTTGCCGTCGGCGCGTTGTTCCATCACATGCGCGCCCCAGCCGGTGACGCGCGAGATCACGAACAGCGGTGTGAACATCTCGGTGGGCACGCCCATCTGGTTGTACGACACGGCCGAGAACCAGTCCAGGTTCGGGAACATCTTCTTCAGGTCCCACATCGTCGTCTCCAGGCGCGCCGCGATGTCAAACATCAGTGTGTTGCCGTTCTCTTTGGAAAGGCCCTGTGCCACGCGTTTGATCACCTCGTTGCGCGGGTCTGAGATGGTGTAGACCGGGTGGCCGAAACCGATGACGATCTCCTTGCGTTCCACGCGGGCGCGGATGTCGGCTTCCGCCTCGTCGGCGCTCTTGTAGCGGCTCTGGATGCGGAAGGCGACTTCGTTCGCGCCGCCGTGCTTGGGGCCGCGCAGGGCACCGATGGCGCCGGTGATGCAGGAATAGATGTCGGAGTCGGTGCCCGCGATGACGCGCGCGGTGAAGGTGGAAGCGTTGAACTCGTGCTCTGCATACAGGATCAGCGAGGTGTGCATGGCGCGCACCCAGGATGCGCGCGCAGGCTTGCCGTGCAGAAGATGCAGGAAATGGCCGCCGATGGAATCGTCGTCGGTCTCCACCTCGATGCGCTTGCCGCTATGGCTGAAGTGGTGCCAGTACACCAGCATCGAACCGAAACTCGCCATCAGGCGGTCGAGGATATCCATGGTTTGTTCCGGCTTGTGCTGCTCCGATTCCTGTAACACCGTGCCGAGCACCGAGCAGCCGGTGCGCATCACATCCATCGGGTGCGCATTGGCGGGCAGGGCTTCCAGCGCCTGTTTCACCGCCTGCGGCAGTCCGCGCAACTTCTTCAGCCTGGCCTTGTAGGCGTTGAGCTGGGTGGCAGTGGGCAGGGTGCCGTGGATCAGCAGGTGCGCGATCTCCTCGAACTCGGCGGTCTCTGCGAAGTCGAGGATGTCATAGCCGCGATAGTGCAGGTCGTTGCCGGTGCGGCCCACGGTACAGACTGCGGTGTTGCCCGCGACCGTGCCGGAAAGCGCGACGGATTTCTTGGGTTTGAATGCGGTGGGGGTTTCTTCTGCCATTTCATTCTCCTTGAAGAATTCAATCAAAATCTATTTTCGCCACAGAGAACACAGAGTTCACAGAGAGGTTAGGCGTCAGGCCAATAATGCGGCTCTCTTTTTTGCTGTTTGGTTTTCTCTGTGTGCTCTGTGGTCTCTGTGGCAAATTGGTTTTATGGGTTACTCCGCCCCTTTTTCGGCAAACAACCGATCCAGTTGCTGCTCATAAGCGTGATAGCCGAGATAGTCGTAAAGCTCCGCGCGCGTCTGCATCGCCGGGATCACCTGCTGCTGCGAGCCGTCAGCAAGGATGTGCTGATATACGTCCAGCGCCGCCTTGCTCATGGCGCGGAAGGCGGAGAGCGGGTACAGCACCAGTTTTACGCCCACGCCCGCCAGTTGTTCGGTGGTGAACAGCGGGGTGGCGCCGAATTCGGTGATGTTCGCCAGCACCGGCACATGCACGGCTTTGGTGAACTCGGTGTATTGCTCCAGCTTGGTCATTGCTTCGGGGAAGATCATGTCGGCACCGGCTTCGACGCAGGCTTGCGCGCGGTCGATGGCGCTCTGCATGCCTTCCACGGCCAGCGCATCGGTGCGCGCCATGATCACGAAACTGGAATCGACGCGCGCATCCACGGCGGCCTTGATGCGATCAGTCATCTCGTTCTGGCTCACGATGGCCTTGTTGGGACGGTGGCCGCAACGTTTTTGCATCACCTGATCTTCGATGTGGAACCCGGCAGCACCGGCCTGGGCGATTTCGCGCGTGGCGCGGGCGATATTGAATGCGCCGCCCCAGCCGGTGTCAATGTCCACCAGCAGCGGCAGGTCGCTCGCGCCCGTGATGCGGCGTGCGTCTTCGCATACGTCATGCAGCGTGGTGATACCGAGATCGGGGATGCCGAGCGAGGAAGCCGCCACACCGCCGCCGGAAAGATACAAAGCCTTATGTCCGGTCTTCTGTGCGAGGATGGCGCAATAGGCGGTGACGGCGCCGACGACTTGTAGCGGATGGTTGTCGGTGATGGCTTGGCGAAGTTTCTGGCCGGGTGTGCTCATGCGTGTTCCCCTGTGCAAAATTTATTTATTGAGCGTTTGTAGGTGCGAATTCATTCGCACGAACGCCGAGTTATGGGCGAATGAATTCGCCCCTACAGGGTCAGGCTGAGGCCTGACCTACTTCTTCCTTATCGATCATCTCGCTGATGCTGTGCCACGCGCCATGAATATGGCGGCGCATCAGCATCTCGGCCAATTCGCCGTCGCGCTGCGCCAGCGCCTCGACGATCTGGCGGTGTTGCAACAGGGCGGGACGGGTGCGCTGGGCGTTGCGGCTGGTGCGGTAGCGGCACATGCGCAGCAACTGGTATTGCTCGCTGCCGAGCAGGTCCATCAGCATCTGGTTGCGGCTACCGCGCACGATCTGGTAGTGAAAATCGAGGTCGCCCTCGCTTTGCGCGTACACCTTGCCGCCCTGTTGCTTGATCTGTTCTTCGTGCTGGTCGAGCAGGGTGTTCAATTGGGCGATCTCGTCATCGGTCATCTGTGTCGCGGCAAGGCGGCAGGCCATGCCTTCCAGCGTTTCGCGCACCGCGTACAGATCGGAGAGGGTCTTGCGGTCCAGCACCACCACGCGCGCCCCGGCGTTGGGGATGCGTTTCACCAGGCGCATGCCTTCCAGCTGGCGCAAGGCTTCGCGCAGCGGGCCGCGCCCCATGCCGAAGCGCTCGGCCAGTTCCGCCTCGTTCAGTTTCTGGCCCTGGGCCAGCTCGCCGGTGACGATGCTTTGCGCCAGTCGGTGCGCGGCCACGTCGGCGAGGGTGCCTTCTTCTGGAGCCTTGACTAGCATTGAAAACCTCGATTGTCGACAAACTGACTGAATGGTAGCACCAAAATGGTCAATAATGGCAATTCAAATACAACTATGTCGACATAGCGATGGATTGGACGTGGTAAATGCCCTGCAACCCGGCAACATGCCGGGCAGCGAGGGTGAGGGGGCGGGGGCGGTGTTGCGGGAAAACGGGGCGGTCTTTTCAGACCATGTGCCCCTCGGCGATGTAATGGTAGACGAGCCCTTTCAGCCAGAGCGCATCCGAGGCGGAGACATTGCGGAAGGCGATGCCGTATTCCAGCAGGTTGCTCTCGTTCCCCAGAGTGTTGCGCGGTATGCGCACATGCAGGATGCTCGCCTCAAGGTTCAATGTCGTTCCCAAGTCGTCCATGATCGCCAGGAAGGCCAGCCGGAAGGTGCCGCCCGGTTCGCCCAGGGTGGGTGGGGCATGCAGTTGCGCTCCGTCCGGGCTGAGGTTGACGATGCGCACGATCTCGCGGGTGCCCTGCGGATCGGTCACGGTCGCATCCAGGCTCACCCTGGCCCAGGGTGAACGACGCAGCTTCTGCGTGCGCACCTCGGCGGGGTATTCCAGATGCATGTAATGGACTGGGCTGGTACACAGGCGCTGGATAGCGGCCTGGAACACATAGATGTTGTTGCCGGTCACCATGCGCACTTCCAGTTGCTCGCCGTCGTCGAGTATCAAGGGCACACCGTCGAGCATCGGCGTCATCACCAGCACGCTCCGCTCCCTGATGTAGCCGATCAGGCGCGCCGAATAATAGGTCTGTACGCTGCGGTTGATCAGGCGCAACTGCACCATTTCGCCCACCTGCGGCTGGATGCCGGGCGGGGGGAATGGCGTGATCGGCTGGGTCTTCCGGAACTCGGTCCAATCACCGGACTCGTGCGTCTGCTGCTGCGCATCCATGTCGCGCAACAGGCCGACAGGCAGCAGGCTCTCCAGTTGGTCGCGGCTTGTCACCATCTCGCCGCGCGCGAACACGATGAAACGATTATGGTCGTACAGGCGCCAGGGTAAGGGCACGCCTATGGGAACATCTTCGATCGATACTGGTTGCAGGTTCATTTTGGCTCGTCCATTGAAGTTTCAATCACGAGTCGCAACCGTTCTTGCACTCAACTTTCATCCTTGCGTCTGGCTTCATGCTGCTTTGCATGATGGTCGTGCAGCCTGCGCGCATACTCCTCCAACTGGCGTTTGGCGATATCGAACGCATCGCGTAATGCCACGTAAACATCTTCGTCGTGGTCGCGGTTGACCGCGATCTCACTTCCGGCCACGCCAATGTCGATGTGTACCGTGTATTGCCTGCCCTGATGACGGTGCTTGTGCGGCATTTCCACCACCACACGACAGGACATGATGTGGTCGAAGAACTCGTGCAGTTTCATCGCTTTCTCGCGGATGTGGGTTTCCAGCGCTTCCGATGCCGGCATGCCGCGGATGGTGATCTGTAGCGGAATCTGCATGGGCTTGTCCTTTGGTCCGTATCGCTCGTTCAGCGCGTCCAGATCACTCGCAGCAGATACTGTTCCGGGTTGTAGTGGAACTCCAGTTCGCCGCGATAGGCATGGTGCAGGGCTTCGCCGATGCCGCGCGCCAGATGGATGTCGGTCGTGGTGATCAGGATGCCGTTGTCCGTGTTTTCGATGTCCATGATGCGCTGCAACGGATGTGAGGTCTTTTCCGTCGCCTCGTGATGGCGTACTTGTTGCAGGATCTCCTGCTCATGCGCCGCAAAGAAACTGCCGCTCAGCATCACATAACCCGCCGGGTCGCGCTCGCGGATGCGTTGGCAGGCGGGGCAAAATGATTCATGGGCATGCGCGGGTTTCGACAGCCACTGCCAGTGGCCGTCGTGGTACACGGCGCCACAATCCGGGCAGAGCGTGGGCTCGGGCAGTTTGCCCCTGGCCTGGTAGGCATCGTGGACGGTTTCCTGCAGCAATTGTTCGCGACGGAAGAACTTGAATCCGGGCGGATGTGTCTGGCGGTGCATGGCGGGCTCCTTCATTTGTACGTGTGCAGGTGGACGGGAATCATGCGCGATCCGAACGGCTTGCCGAATTCGCCGAACCTTCCGGCGATGCGGGTCCCGCATTGCGGGCAGGCTCCTTGCGGTGTGATGTCGTAATGCAGTATCTCGTACCAGTCCCGCACCACGAGCACACGTCGGCACTTCGGACAGAAAGTGGTATCGCCTTCGGCATCGTGCACGTTGCCGGTATAGACATAGTGCAACCCGGCATCAAGCGCGATGAGGCGCGCCTTGCGCAAAGTGGCGGACGGCGTCGCCGCAACATCCGGCATCTTCCATTCCGGCTTGAAGGCGGTGAAATGCAGCGGCACATCCGGTCCCAGCTCCTTCGCCACCCATGCGCTCAACGCCCTGAGCTCGGCATCGGAATCGTTGTGGCCGGGAATGAGCAGGGTGGTGATCTCCAGCCAGCAATCGGTCTCATGGTGTACATAGGCCAGGTTGTCCAGCACCGGCTGCAGATGGCCGCCGCAGAGTTTGACGTAGAACGCGTCGCTGAAACTCTTGAGGTCGATGTTGGCCGCGTCCATTTTGGCGTAGAACTCGCGCA
Organism: Gammaproteobacteria bacterium; assembly: GCA_018813765.1. Taxonomy (GTDB): domain Bacteria; phylum Pseudomonadota; class Gammaproteobacteria; order Burkholderiales; family Gallionellaceae; genus Sideroxyarcus. Next base: position 711,689 of record JAHJBC010000006.1, read on the forward strand.
TCGGTGCATCGTGCAGATACCCGGCGGTGACGGCGATGGTCTTGATGCCGAGCGCATGGCAGGCATCGGCCGTGTCGAGCGCATATTCGAAGAAGATCACCGGGTCGTTATAGGTGAAGGCCACGCTCCGGCTGTCATATTTCTTCGCCGCCTTTGCGATGTCTTCCGGCGTGGCCTGATCCATGAGCCGATCCATCTCGCGCGACTTGGAGATATCCCAGTTCTGGCAAAACTTGCAGGCCAGGTTGCAGCCCGCGGTGCCGAAAGAGAATACGCTGGTGCCGGGGTAGAAATGGTTGAGCGGTTTCTTCTCCACCGGGTCGATGCAGAAGCCGGACGAACGTCCATAGGTGGTGAGTACCATGCGGTTGTCCGCCATGCCGCGCACGAAGCACGAGCCGCGCTGTCCCTCGTGCAGTTTGCAATCGCGCGGGCACAGGTCGCACTGGATGCGGCCGTCCTCCAGCTTGTGCCAATATCTTGCCGGGTGGCGTTCGGTCTTGCCGATAGGTTCGTCCATCGGTCGTTCCTTTCGTCGGCAAGCTCGCTGTTCCGGACTTGTCCGCAACGAAGTGACGTTCAGGTGATGGATATCTCCTTGCGCGAGGAGCCGGATTTCTTCGGCAGGGTCAGTTCGAGTACGCCGTCGGCATATTTCGCCACGACCTTGCCCTGATCCACCTCGTTGGCCAGGGTGAAACTGCGCATGGCCATGCCATAGCTGCGTTCGCTGCGGATCGCGCGTTCGCCTTCCTTCTTTTCCTTTTCCTTCTTGATCTCGGCACTGATGGCGACATGATTGCCTTCGACGGAAACGTGGATGTCCTCTTTCTTTACACCGGGGATCTCGGCCTTGATCGTGTACATCCCGTCCGCTTCCTTCACATCCATCCTGATCTGCGGTTCCATTTCCATGCTTTTTCGCATGAGGGGACGGACCATGGGTCTGGAGAGCAGGTTTTCGATATCGAAGAAGGGGTCGAAACTGGTCAGTTCATTGAACGGATCGTAACGGGTGAGGTTGCTCATGATATGTCTCCTGAGGATGTGTTCATGAATGACGATGCAAAGGTCAGGCGATCTGGATGTTGCTTGCCTGCTTGCCCTTCGCCCCCTGCGTCACTTCGAAGCTGACCTTTTGGCCCTCCTGAAGCGATTTGTAGCCGTGCATACTGATGGCGGAATAATGAGCGAACAGATCGGGGCTGCCGTCATCGGGAGTAATGAAGCCGAAACCTTTTTCGCTACTGAACCATTTGACTGTGCCAATCGTCATTGCGCTATCTCCTTGCTGAAAAAAATATTGAAATCACCTGCGGTATACCTGATTGAAAGATTGGTCACGACATGACCCGGCCGTGGCGGGTTTCTCCGCATCACATCTTTCTGTCCTTGCGTGCGGCTTCGAAACAGTCCTCGCGCCAGATACAGCCGAGTTGATCACACACGCCGTCATAGGCGGTGGCATAACAATTGAAATTGCCCTCCCGAGTCTGGATGGACCTGATCAGCTCGGTCTTGAAAAGGTAGCCGGCGGTGATGCCGTGCTTCTTGGCGATATCCCTGACTTCCGTGATGTCCATGCTGGTTCTCCCTGTTCAGATGCCGATTGCCATCGGCGGGTCAAGGCAGGGTGATGCTGGCCAAGTGCCAGGCTGATTTGATGTTGCACCCGTTCCTGCGGTAGTAACGAAAGTTTCCGATGAAGCGGATAAGTCTTGAAAAAGTACGAGCCATGGCCACCTCCTTGTCTGCGCCCCTTGGCGGAGATAGTTGTCGGGTTGGTCCAGCAAATTAAATCTTCCCGTTCCTCCCGGAACGACATCCCCATCGGGGGAAGCCAATGCTCCCGGATACATCCTCTGCCGGTGAATTCGAACATCTGGGACTCACTCCGGGAGCGCGTGGCAAAAGTAACGCAGAGCGCAGGTCGCAGCTATACGCATAAACGCGTATTAGTAGCCGCCTCTATTGCACGGGGGCATGAATGTATCTATAACTCGCTCATGGATTGAGTCCCGCAATCAGGCATGCGGGGGCGGCGAGGGCACTTTCGAGTGTGCGTTCCCGAACAATGTCAGCACGCGATGATGGGGATATGCATGGCCCGACTTGAACTCAGAAACATCACGCGCCGCTTCGGTGACTTCGTCGCTGTGGACGATGTCAGCCTCACCATCGAATCGGGCGAGTTCTTTACCCTGCTGGGTCCTTCCGGCTGCGGCAAGACCACCATCCTGCGCATGATCGCCGGTTTCGAATTTCCCGATGCCGGGCAGATACTGCTGGATGGGATCGATCTGGTCGGTACTCCTGCCGAGAAACGTCCTGTCCACACCGTATTCCAGAGTTACGCGTTGTTCCCACATCTGACGGTCGGGGAAAACATTTCCTTTCCGTTACGCATGGCGCGCCATGCTGCGGCAGATATCCGGCAACGTCTGAAGGAAGCGCTGGAGCAGGTGCGATTGGGAGGCAAGGCGGGCAAATACCCGCACGAACTTTCCGGCGGTGAGCAACAGCGCGTGGCATTGGCGCGCGCGCTGATCAACCGTCCGCGCCTGCTGTTGCTCGATGAATCGCTGGCGGCGCTGGATGCCAAACTGCGCGAAGAGATGCAGGTCGAACTGATCAACCTGCAGCGCGAAGTTGGCATTACCTTTGTGTTTGTGACGCATGCGCAGGTGGAAGCGCTGGCGCTGTCGCATCGCATCGCGGTAATGAACCAGGGCAAGGTCGAGCAGGTGGATGAACCGGCCAGGCTTTACGGCTTTCCGCGCAACCGTTTTGTTGCCGACTTCATCGGCCAGATCACCATGATCCCGGCGCAGGTGGAGGAATCCGCTCATGGTCACCGGCGCTTGGTGGTGGACGGGCTGGGCGAGATCGTTACGCCTTTGCCGCAGGGCGTGGTGATTGGCGACAAGGGCGTGTTCGCCATCCGCCCCGAACAGGTGCGCATCGGTGTGCAGGCCGAGCTGGCCGAATTGAAGAACCACTTTACCGGCGAGGTGCACAGTCTGTTGTATCAGGGCGATGTCAGCGTGTACCGGGTTCGGCTGCCCAACGGCACGATGATCGAAGCGCTGTTGCCCAATTCGGCGCCGGGGCGCGCCGAGCTGTTCAAGGTGGGCGCGGAGATCAAGGTCGGCTGGCGCCACGATGCTGGAGTGTTTCTGCATGAATGACGAACGCAAACTGTCGCGCTCCACACGCTTCCCCCGCTGGCTGGTGAGCGGCCCGCCGTTGCTGTTCCTGTTGCTGCTGGTCGCGATACCCGGCGTGATCATGGTGTTCGCCTCGTTCCGCTATCCCGGCGAATTCGGCGGCCTGGCGCCGCTCGCGGCAAGCGATCCGCAGACCTTGCATGGCTTCACCACCGAGACCTACCGGTTCTTTTTCAGCGACTTCATCTACGTCGAGGTTTTCATCAAATCGTTTGTGATGGCGCTCGCCACCACGCTCATCTGTCTGGTCATGGCATACCCGCTGGCGCTGCTGATCGCGCGCAGCCCGAAGCGCAGCCGCAATCTGATGATGTTGCTGGTGATCCTGCCGTTCACCAGCAATTTCCTGATCGGCATCTATGCCTGGATGATCATTCTCGGGCCGCAGGCTGCGCTCAACCAGCTCATCAATATCCTGCTCGGCATCTTCGGCGCAGCACCCGTGCAGTTGCTGTTCTCGCCGTTCGCGGTGATGATCACCATGGTCTATGTGTACCTGCCGTTCATGGTGCTGCCGCTCTACACCAACCTGGAAAAACACGATCCCGCGCTGCTCGACGCGGCACAGGACCTCGGCGCAAATGCCTGGCAGCGTTTCTGGCGCGTGACCTTTCCGCTGTCGCAACCGGGCATTTTCGCGGGCTCCGCGCTTGTATTCATCCCGGCCATCGGCATGTTCGCCGTGCCGGAGCTGCTCGGCGGCATTGGCGACATCATGATCGGCAACCTGATCAAGGATCAATTCCTCGGCACACGCGACTGGCCGTTCGGTTCCACGCTGGCGATCCTGCTGACTCTGGCGGTGCTGCTGGTGGTCTGGCTCGTCGCCAAACTTTCCGGACGCGGAGGCCGCTATGCGTAGGGGGCCGTGGCTATGGGCGGCGGCGCTGGCGGCATATGCCTTCCTGTACCTGCCGCTCACCATTGTCGTCATCTACTCGTTCAACGACTCGCGCCTGAACGCCGAGTGGGTCGGTTTTACCTGGCACTGGTACCACGAACTTTTTCACGACGAGGACATGCTGATCGCGGCGGGGAATTCACTGCTGATCGCGCTGATCGCCAGCCTCTCGGCCACCCTGCTCGGTACCATGGCGGGCCTTGCCATGCATCGCTACGACCTGAAGCTGCTCAATTTCATGGTGCTGGCGCCGGTGGCGATGCCGGAGATATTGCTCGGCGTGTCGCTGCTGCTGTTCTTCATCCAGGTGCTCAACCTCACGCTCGGCATGCTGTCCATCGTGCTGGCCCACATCACCTTCTCCATCGGCTTCGTCGCGGTGATCGTGCGCGCGCAACTGACCAGCATCGACGAAAGCCTGTTCGAGGCCGCGCGCGACCTTGGCGCCACACCGTGGGAGACCTTCCGCTACGTCACCTTCCCGCTGATCCTGCCTGCGGTGATCGCGGGCGGGCTGATGGCATTCACGTTGTCCATCGACGATTTCGTGGTCACCTTCTTCACTGCCGGGGTGGGCGTGCAGACGCTGCCGCTGCGCATCTACTCCATGATCAAGATCGCGGTGACGCCGGAAGTGAACGCGGTGTCGACGCTGATGATGCTGCTTACGTTGGGCATGATCGTGCTGGCGTCGCGCATTGCGCCGGATGTGCTGAAGGGGAAGGTTTAGCGATGTTCAGCAGGAAAGACAATATCCACGAAAAACACGAAATAAGTGTCGCGGATCCATATATGAATTATCGACTTCCTTTTCGTGCCTTTCGTGTATTTCGTGGACTGATGTTTTTTGCTTTCCTTGTGCAGCTTAACTGTGCCCACGCCGAAGACGTCCTCCACCTCTACAACTGGAACAACTACATCTCCGACACCACCATAGCCCGCTTCGAGAAGCAATGCGCTTGCCGCGTGGTGCAGGACTACTACTCGGACAACGAGGAGATGCTGGCCAAGCTGGCTGCCGGGGCTACCGGTTACGACCTCATCGTGCCGACCGGCAACGCGGTGGAAGCGCTGATCCGCCAGCGCGCCCTGCGACCGCTGGACAAGAGCCTGCTGCCGAACCTGAACAACATCGATCAGGCGTATCTGAACACCGTGTTCGATCCCGGCAACCGCTATTCGGTGCCGTACGCCTACACGCTCACGCTGATCGGCTACAACAGCGAGAAAATGCGCGAGCTGCAATTGCCGGTCGACAGCTGGGCGGTGATCTTTGAGCCGCGTTATCTGGAGAAGCTGAAAGGCCATGTAACCGTGCTCGACAGTCAGCGCGAGTTGCTGGCGGCCGCATTGAAGTACCTTGGTTATTTCGCCAACGATACCGACGAGACGCACTGGAAGAAAGCGCGCGACCTGATCATTCGCGCCAAGCCGTACTGGGCGGCGTTCAATGCTTCGAGTTACATCAAGGAGCTAACGGTCGGCAACATCTGGCTGGTGCACGGATATTCCAACGACATCTTCCAGGCCGATCTCGACGCGCAGAATGCGCAGCGCGGCTTCCGCATCCTTGCCGGTATTCCGAAGGAGGGCGCGGTGCTGGCGCTCGACTCGATGGTGCTGCACAAGAGCGGACCGCGTCCCGACCTCGCGCACCGTTTCATCGACTTCATGCTCGACGGCCACAATTCGTCCGAACTCACCAACCTGATCGGTTCCGGCAATCCCAACCTGGCCGCGCGCCGCTACATCCAGCCCGAGATCGCGCAGAGCCCGGCAGTGTTCCCGGACAAGACGCAGCAGGAAAATCTGGAGATGCTGCGCGACCTGGACAGGCACCAGCGTCGCGTGCTGTCGCGCATCTGGACCGAGATCAAACTGAGATAGGCGCGAACGGGGAGACAGGCATGCCGCAACCGAATATCAGCCAGCCGTCAGCGACCCGCAAGCGGTGGGAGCTTGCTCTCGATCAGGCCGGCAGCGCCGACACGCGGGTCATGCGCCATGTCGTTGTCTTCACTGTGGCCATCGTCTCCATGGCGGCAGTCGTGCTGGCATTCGGCGACATCCAGTTGCCGACCTATCCGCAGTTCTCCACCTTCCATGCCGGTTTCATCTTCCTGGTCGAGTCGATCACCGCAGTCGTGCTGCTGGGGCAGTTCCGCTATCGCCGCTTGCCGCTCTATGCGGCGCTGGCTGGCGCCTACCTGTTCAACGCCCTGGTCGTCATACCGTTCCTGCTCAGCTTTCCCGGGGCGCTGCAGGTGGAAGGCGGCGTCATCGGCGGCATGCAGAGCTCGATCTGGGCCTGGCACTTGTGGCACATCGTCTTTCCGGCCTTCATCGCTTTCTCGCTGCTGCTGCACCAGCGTTATTGCGGCAACCAGGTGGGAGAGTCGCGGGTGCCGCGAATGATGACGGCCAGCGTGCTGGGGGCGGCCGTACTTGCTGCCGCAGTCATGCTCGTCGTGACCCGCTTCCACGACCTGCTGCCGGTTTTGATCGGAGCGCAGCGCGCTCCGTTGCCGCCAGCCTTTTATGCACTCGGCGGCCTGGCCGTAGCGGTGACTGCGCTTGCCGCATACCTCGCCTGGCTGCACGGGCTGCGCCAGCGGGCCATCCTTCATCTGTGGCTGGCAGTGTCGCTCACCGCATTCCTGGCCGACGTGGTCGTCAGCCTGTTCGCCAATGCGCGATACACCTTTGCCTGGTATTTCGGCCGCGTCGAGTCGATGATCGCGGCCAGCGTGTTGCTGCTACTCTTCCTCGGCGAGCTCAATCGCCTGTACCGCGAACTCGCCACATCGCTGACGGAGTTGACTCAGGCGAACGAGAGGCTCGTCGCGCTGGTCGAGGAGAAGGACCGGCTTGTTTCCGAATTGCAGCACAGCGAGGAGCAGGTTCGCCAACTGGCCTATTTCGATGCACTCACCGATTTGCCCAATCGCCGACTGCTGCTGGACCGGTTGCACCTGGCCGTCTCGCAGGCCAGACGCCACGGCTATTCCATGGCCATCATGTTTCTCGATCTCGACCACTTCAAGCAGATCAACGACACGCTCGGCCACGACATCGGCGATGAGTTGCTCAAGCAGGTGGCGGCGAGGCTGGTCGAGTGCATCCGCAGCGGCGACACGGTGAGCCGCTCGGGCGGCGACGAATTCATCCTGGTGATGCCCGAGATCGCGCATCCGCAGGACGCGGCAGTGGTGGCGGCCAAGATCATCGGCGCGCTGAACGAGCCCATCGTGATCGGCGAACATCACCTCAACATCGGCGTCAGCATCGGCATCGCCATCTACCCCATCGACGGAACCGACGACGTGCAGGAACTGATGAAGAAGGCGGACAGGGCGATGTATGTCGCGAAGGGGGCGGGGCGAAACAGTTACCGGTTCTTCGGCGAGGAGTATCGTTCCGTATCAGATGAAGTGCAGGGGTGAAGAATATCCGCAGTCGGGTTGCCGCCGACGCTGGGCGGCATGGTTGATCAGCGGCTGACAAGTGTTTGGTTTAACTATAAGAAGATTCAGACAAGGAGAACGTCATGGCTATCATCGGTATCGATCTGGGCACTTCGAATTCCGCCGCCGCCGTGCTGCGCGGCGGCCGCCCCGTCATCATTCCCAGCGCCGAAGGCATCAGCCTGGGCGGCAAGGCTTTTCCCAGTTACGTTGCGCTCACCGCCGACGGCCAGATGCTGGTGGGCGAACCGGCGCGGCGCCAGGCGTCGGCCAACCCGGAGGGCACGGCCAGCGCGTTCAAGCGCAAGATGGGGCGGCGCGAGAATTGCCGCCTGCGCGACAAGGATTACTCACCCGAGCAACTATCCGCCTTCCTGCTGCAAAAGATCAAGCGCGACGCCGAAGCCTTCCTCGGCGAGCCGGTGGAAAAAGCCGTGGTGACGGTGCCGGCGTATTTCGACGACAACCAGCGCGCGGCGACCAAGGACGCCTGCCGCATCGCCGGACTCGAAGTGGTGCGACTGGTGAACGAGCCCACCGCCGCCTCGCTCGCCTACGGCCTCGACCGCCTCGGGCAGGAACTGCGCATTGCGGTGATCGACCTCGGCGGCGGCACGCTCGATGTCACCATCATGGAATTCGGCAAGGGCGTGTTCGAGGTCAAGGCCACCAGCGGCGACACCCAGCTCGGCGGCACCGACATGAACCAGCGCATCTACGAGCATCTCGCCGAACGCTTCCAGATGTCCACCGGGGTGGACGTGCGCAAGGATGCAAAGGCCGCCGCGCGCCTGATCGAAGCTGCCGAGAACGCCAAGATCGAACTCACTGCCAGCATTACCACCCGCATCAGTCTGCCCTATCTGGCTGCCGTCAACGGCGAACCGCGCCACCTCGAACTGGAACTCAACCGCACCGAACTGGAACGGCTGGTGCGTCCGGTGATCGAGCGCTGCAAGGGGCCGGTGGAGCAGGCGCTGCACGATGCGGGCATCACGCCCAAAGAGGTGGACCGCATCGTGTTCGTGGGCGGGCCGACGCGCATGCCGGTGGTGCGCGCCTTCTTTGAGGAGATGTTCGGGCGCAAAGCCGAGATGGGGGTGGACCCGATGGAATGCGTGGCCGCCGGTGCAGCGGTGCAGGCCGGCGTGCTGGCGGGCGAAGTGGGCGGCATCGTGCTGGTGGATGTGACGCCGCTCACGCTGGGCGTGGAGACGCTGGGCGGCATCGCCACCGCGCTGATCGCGCGCAACACGCCGGTCCCGGTCAAGCGCACGGAGACCTTCACCACCGCCGCCGACATGCAGACCAGCGTCACCATCCATGTGTTCCAGGGCGAACGCCAGATGGCGGCAGACAACACCAGCCTCGGCGAATTCAACCTTGACGGCCTGCCGCCCGCGCCGCGCGGTGTTCCCAAGATCGAAGTGACCTTCGACATCGACTCCAACGGCATCCTGAGCGTGTCGGCGAAAGATACCGCCAGCGGCAAATCGCAGTCGATCAGCATCACCGGTTCCACCCGGCTGTCCGAAGACGACAAGAAACGCATGGTGGACGATGCCGAGAAGTACGCCGATGCCGACAAGAAGCGGCGCGCAGATGCCGAGAAGCTCAACGCCGCCGACGCCGGCTGCTACGAGGCCGAGAAAATGCTGGCCAACTATGCCGACAAGCTCACCGACGAGCTGAAGAAACGCATCGATGCCGCCTTGCGCGAGACCAAGGAGGCGTTGCTGAAAAAGGATGTGCAGCTCGCCACCACGCGCGCGGAAGCGCTGAAGAAGATCCTGCAGGAAGCTGGCGCGGTGCTGTACGCTCAGTCCGGCCAGGCGCCCAGGAGCGGTCCCTATGCGGAGACGCGCTGGCAAGGTCCGGAGCCCGCACCCAATGTCGGCGAGGCCACGGGCGAACCCAGACCCAGCGGCTCAGGCCCGCGCGGCAAGGTGGTGGATGCCGAGTACAAGGAAAACAGATAACGATACGGGACGACAGCCATGCAAAACAACCACACCCTTCCGCTCCGCCTGCTGCCGCAACAGCTCTACCAGGCCTGCGACCACGCCCAGTTCCATTTCCAGACCACCGCCGAGCTGGAGGATATGACGGAGATCATCGGTCAGATGCGCGCCCTGGACGCGATCCGCTTCGGCACCGGCATCCGCCACGACGGTTACAACCTGTTCGTGCTGGGACCGTCGGGGATAGGCAAGGACAGCATGGTGCGGCGTTTCCTCGAAACCAGGGCGAGCGGCGAGCACAAGCCGGACGACTGGTGCTACATCAACAACTTCGAGCAGGCGCACAAACCCCGCTCGTTGCGCCTGCCTTCGGGCAAAGGCGAAGAACTGCGCCAGCGCATGGAGAAGCTGGTGGACTACCTGCGCAGTGCGATTCCCGCGTTGTTCGAAGGCGACGACTACCGCGCCAAGCACAGCGCGATCCAGGACGAGTTCAACAAGCGGCAGGAACAGGCGTTCGAGGAACTGGGCGGGGAAGCCGGCAAGCAGCAGATCGCATTGCTGCGCACGCCGGACGGTTTTGCGTTCGCGCCGCTGCGCGACGGCGAGGTGATCCCGCCCGAGGAATACGAGAAACTGCCGGAAGAGGAACAGAAACGCGTGGAAGCCGCGATCAGCGGATTGCAGGAAAAGCTGGAAAAGATACTGCGGCAGATGCCGCAATGGCGCAAGGAACGCCACGAACGCATCGAACAACTGGACCGCGCGACCACCCTGTCCGCGGTGGAGCATTCGGTGAGCGAACTCAAGGAGTCCTTCGCCGAACTGCCCGAGGTGCTGAAGTTCCTCGACGAGGTGCAGCACGAAATGGTCGACAGGGCGGACGACTTTCGCAAGCAGGAGGAGACCTCCAGCTTCGGCGGCATGACCATGGTGGTCCGCCAGAGCTTCCACCAGTACATGGTGAACGTGCTGGTCGGCAACGGCAGCCATCCCGGCGCGCCCATCGTCAGCGAGGACAATCCCACCTACAGCAACCTGGTCGGCCGGGTCGAACATATCTCGCAGTTCGGCGCGCTGGTCACGGATTTCACGTTGATCAAGCCCGGCGCGCTGCACAAGGCGAACGGCGGCTACCTGCTGCTCGACATCCGCAAGGTGCTGACGCAGCCGTTCGCGTGGGAGGGCCTGAAGCGCGCTTTGCAGTCGCGCGAGATACGCATCGAATCGCTGGGGCAGATGTACAGCCTGGTCAGCACCGTGTCGCTGGAACCGCAACCCATCCCGCTGGATACCAAGGTGATCCTGTTCGGCGACCGTATCTTCTATTACCTGCTGCAGGAATACGATCCGGAGTTCTGCGAACTGTTCAAGGTGGCGGCGGATTTCGAGGAACGCATCGAGCGCAATGCCGAGACCCATCTGCTCTACGCCAAGCTGATCGCCACGCTGGCGCGCAAGGAGAAACTGCTGCCGTTCGAGCGCGGCGCCGTGGCACGCCTGATCGAACACGGCGCACGCATGGTCGGCGATGCGGAAAGGCTGACCACCCACATGCGCAGCATTGTCGACCTGCTGCGCGAGGCCGATTTCTGCGCGCGCGAGGCGGGGCACGCGGTGGCGGAGGCGGCCGACGTGCAATGCGCCATCGACGCGCAGATCCGGCGCCAGGACAGGCTGCGCGACCGCCTGTATGAAGCGATCCTGCGCGACACCCTGGTTATCGCCACCCAGGGCGAGGTGACGGGGCAGATCAACGGACTGTCCGTGATCCAACTCGGCAACTTCGCCTTCGCCTCGCCGACCCGCATCACAGCCACGGCCCGGCTGGGCGACGGCGAGATGGTCAACATCGAGCGCGAGGTCAAGCTTTCCGGCGCGATCCACTCCAAGGGCGTGCTGATCCTGTCCTCCTTCCTTGCCGCGCGTTACGCCAGGAACCAGCCGCTGTCGTTCTCCGCCAGTCTGGTGTTCGAGCAGTCCTACGGCATGGTCGAGGGCGACAGCGCTTCGCTGGCCGAACTGTGCGCACTGCTCTCCACCCTGGCGAACGCACCGATCCGGCAATCGCTGGCGATCACCGGATCGGTGAACCAGCTGGGGCAGGCGCAGGCCATCGGCGGCGTCAACGAGAAGATCGAGGGCTTCTTCGACATCTGCGCAGCGCGCGGCCTCACCGGCGAGCAGGGCGTGCTGATCCCGGTCGCCAACATCAAGCACCTGATGCTGCGCCACGACGTGGTGGCGGCGACCGAGGTCGGCAAGTTCCACATCTTCGCGGTCGAGAACGTCGACCAGGCCGTCGCGCTGCTGACCGGCCTGCCCGCCGGTGAACCCAATGCGCGGGGGGGCTATCCCGAAGGCAGCATCAACCGCCGCGTCGCAACGCGGCTGGCCGAACTGACCGAGATCAGGAAATCTTTCGTGCGCCAGGCGCAGAAGCAGACGCGGGCGAAGCAGAAGAAGGAGTGAGCGATCATCACGACACAACGCGACTACTACGAAGTGCTTGGCGTCGCCAGAGACGCCGATCCCAAAGCGATCAAGGATGCTTTCCGCACCCTCGCGATGAAGTATCACCCCGACCGCAACAAGGAGCCGGGGGCGGAGGAACGTTTCAAGGAGATCGCCGAGGCCTACGCCATCCTGTCCGATCCGAAGAAACGCGCCGAATACGACGCGCGCGGATTCGCCGGGGTGGAGGGTTTCAGCCGCGAAGACCTGTTCGGCGGCATCGACTTCGACGAAATCTTCGGCGGCATGAATTTCGGACTCGGCGGCGGGCTGTTCGACAGCTTCTTCCACCGCCGCCCGCGCGGGCCGGTGCGCGGTGCGAACATCGAGGTCGAACTGCACATCCCGCTGGAGCGGGTGGCGAGCGGCGGCGAGGAGAAGATCGGCCTCAGCCGTCCCGTGTCATGCCATGCCTGCCACGGTACCGGCGCGGAAGGCGGCGCTGCGCCCAGGACCTGTCCGACCTGCAAGGGCAGCGGGCGCATCACGCACAGCAGCCGCCAGGACAAGGAGCATGTGCTGATCCAGCAGATCAGCACCTGTCCCGACTGTCACGGCAGCGGCAAGATCATCGACCATCCCTGCACTGTCTGCGGCGGCACGGGCAGCGAGGAGCGGGAAGAATCGCTGACGGTGAAGATCCCGCAGGGCGTGGAGGAGGGCATGGCGCTGCGCATCCCGGGCAAAGGCATGCCGAGTCCGGCGGCGGGCGGCGTGACCGGCGATCTGTTCGTGGTAGTGCGGTCGAGGAGCGATCCGCGTTTCGAGCGCGCCGGTGCCGATCTGTTGCGCCGCGAGACCATCGCGCTGACCGATGCAGTGCTCGGCAGCAGACTGGAAGTGCCGACACTGGACGGTACGGTCAGCGTGACCATCCCGCCCGGCACCCAGTCCGGCGAAGTGCTGCGCCTGAAAGGCAAGGGACTGCCGGAGTTCGGCGGCGGCGGCCACGGCGAACTGTACCTGCGCATCGATGTGAAGATCCCGGAGCGGCTCACCCCGGAAGAGCGCGAGCTGTATGAAAAACTGCGTGCACTCAGCGGCAACACGCCGGTAGCGCATGCGGGGCACTGTTGGAACAAGGAGTGAGATCATGATTCGAAGAACGAACATCCGTCGTCCCCTCGCCGTGCTGACGATGCTGCTCGGCGCGGTACTGTTGTTCGCAGCCTCCGAGACCGCGTCCGGACTGACTCTGCTGGTGCTGGGCGTGCTGGTCGAGGCGGCGGGTATCGCAGCAGCACACAGGAAATGACCATAACATCCGGGCGGGCACATGACGCGGAGGCGGCGGCCGCCGATCGTTATGCGCGCGAGCGTCTCCGGATGGTCGCGGAGATCCGGGCGATGGCGAGTGAAGCCGGTCTGTATGGCGGCGTCCCGATCTCGGAAGCAGTGCTGGCTGTCATGGCCGGCGTGCCGCGCCACCGCTTCGTGCCGGTAGAAGATGCGTACAGCGCCTACGGCAATTTTCCCCTGCCGATCGGGCACGGCCAGACCATCTCGCAGCCTTACATCGTCGCGCTGATGACCGAACTGCTCGCGCTGGACAAGCGGCAAACGGTGCTCGAGGTCGGCACCGGCTCGGGTTATCAGGCCGCCGTTCTGGCCGCGATGGCGGGCAGGGTGTACAGCATCGAGATCGTCGCACCGCTGGCGGAACTGGCGGCCAGGCGACTGGCGGAAGCGGGCTATGCCAATGTGGAAGTGAGATGCGGCGACGGTTCCGCGGGCTGGCCCGAACATGCGCCCTACGACGCCATCATCGTCACCGCCGCCGCCGAATACGTACCGCAAGCGCTGCTCGACCAGCTCAAGCCGGGCGGGCGGCTGGTGATCCCGGTGGGCGGGCGTTACGAAGTCCAGCAATTGCAGTTGATCGGCAAGGACAGCGAAGGTGCGCTTCACAGCCGGAACATCGAGCCGGTGAGATTCGTACCGCTCACCGGAGTGAACTAGGGGACCACCGGCACACCCCTGCCTGCTGCCCGAGGCATCGCCAACAAGAAAGGGTTTGCCATGAACGACCGCATTCGCCAGTTATTGCTGCAGATAGACTCGCTCCAGGACGAGCTGAACGCCGCCATCAGGGAGCAGGGCGGCCGTCTGCGCTACCAGATCGAAGGGCGGCGCGTCGTGTTCGAACAGGTCATCAGCGAAACGCACCAGCGCGTCAGGCTCGGCCTGTTCCGCTGGTTCCTTACCGTGCGTCCGCAGAACTATCTCACCATGCCCGTCATCTACGGCATGGCCTTGCCGATGCTGGCGCTCGATCTCTGCGTCAGTCTGTACCAGTGGATATGCTTCCCGGTCTACGGCATTGCCAGGGTGAAGCGCTCCGACTATTTCGTACTCGATCACCAGCACCTGGCCTACCTCAACATCATCGAAAAGGGACACTGCCTGTATTGCTCCTACGCCGTCGGCCTGCTCGCTTTCGCCAGCGAAGTCACCGCGCGTACCGAACAGTATTTCTGCCCGATCAAGCATGCGGTCAGGGTGTTGGGCGCGCATGCGCGCTACAAGGATTTCATGGAATACGGCGAGAGCGAGGATTTCCACGCCAGGCTTGAAGCGTATCGCATGCAGCTCGGGAAGGAAAAGAGCGGGCCCGAATCGCCGCAATGCGGAATGCCACCGCGGTGATTCGGGGACAGGACCGACGGCTGGATACCATTCCCGACAGAACATCATGAACCCGCACCGCCATGACATCGAACAACTCTATGCGCACCTGCACAGCAGCGCGCAGGGATTGGCGCAGGCCGAAGCGGCGCAGCGCCTGAAAAGATACGGCGCCAACGAACTCGAAAAAATCTCCGGGCAATCCCTGTCCGGCAAACTGTTCAGGGAATTCACCCACTTCTTCGCGCTGATCCTGTGGATCGCCGCCGGGCTGGCGTTTTTCGCCGAATACCGCGAGCCGGGGCAGGGCATGGCCGCGCTGGGTTACGCGGTGCTCGGCGTCATCATCGTCAACGGACTGTTCTCGTTCTGGCAGGAATACCGCGCGGAAAAAGCGCTGGCTGCACTGCGCGAGCTGCTGCCGCGCCACACCACCGTCATGCGCGACGGCATGGCCGTACAGCTGCCGGTGGCGGAACTGGTGCCGGGCGACGTGGTGCTGCTCAACGCGGGCGACGACGTGCCGGCCGACTGCCGCCTCATCGAAGCCTTCGGCGTGCGCGTCAACACTGCCACCCTCACCGGCGAATCGCGTCCCAAATCGCGCGACACGGCAAGCACCGGCGAAGAGCAGGTTGCACTGCGCCGCGACGTGCTGCATGCGGGCACCTCGCTCATCTCGGGCGAAGCCAAGGCCATGGTCTACGCCACCGGCATGCACACCGAGTTCGGCAACATCGCGCGCCTCACCCAGGTCGCGCGCGAACCGCTGTCGCCGCTGCAGAAAGAGATCGCGCGCCTGTCGCGGCTGGTGGCCCTGTTCGCCACGCTGCTCGGCGTGCTGTTCTTCTTCATCGGGCAACTGGTCGGCCTGTCGTTCTGGGCCAACCTCGTGTTCGCCATCGGCATCATTGTCGCCAACGTGCCCGAAGGTCTGCTGCCTACCGTCACCCTGTCGCTGGCGATGGCCACACAGCGCATGGCGAAGAAGAACGCACTGGTACGCCACCTGCCCGCTGTGGAGACGCTGGGCGCGGCCACGGTGATCTGCAGCGACAAGACCGGCACGCTGACGCAGAACCGGATGAGCATCAGGCAGGTGTATTTTGCGGGAGCGCTGTGCGAGCCTGCCGCCCTGGTTGGCGCCGAGCCGTTGTTCGACATCATGCGCCACTGCCACGACCTGCGCCGCGTCGACCACAACGGCAAGGCGGTGTGGCAGGGCGACCCGATGGAGGTCGCGTTGCTGCAGGGCGCGCCGGACGGTCCGGTGTATCCGCGCGTGGACGAGATACCGTTCGATGCCGAGCGCAGGCGCATGTCGGTCGTCTGCGCCACGCCGCAGGGCGACATGCTCTATTGCAAGGGCGCGCCGGAGATGGTGTTGCCGCTGTGCGGCGAGACGCTGGAGCAGGGCAGGGTCATGCCGCTGGACGAAGCCGGGCGCACGCGCCTGATCGAGATGCAGAACCAGATGGCGGAGCAGGGCTTGCGCGTGATTGCGCTCGCTTACCGCCACAATGCAAAACGCGAAGCCGAACTGATCTTCGCCGGACTCATCGGCCTGGTCGATCCGCCGCGCGAGGGCGTCACCAAGGCCGTCGCCACCTGCCACAGCGCCGGCATCCGCGTGATCATGATCACCGGCGACCATGCGCGCACCGCCAGCGCTCTGGCGCGCGAGATCGGGCTGGCGCAGCAGCCGCTGGCGGTGATCGGAGATCGCGTGCGGCTGATGACAGATGCCGACCTGCAACTGCTGCTCGATGAACCCGGCCTGATCTTCGCGCGCACCAGCCCCGACCAGAAGATGCGCATCGTGCAGGCGCTGCAGCGCCGCGGCGAGATCGTTGCGGTGACCGGCGACGGTGTGAACGACGCCCCCGCGCTCAAGTGCGCCGACGTCGGCATCGCCATGGGCATCAGCGGTACCGACGTCGCCAAGGAGGCCGCCGACATCGTGCTGCTCGACGACCACTTCGCCACCATCGTCGCCGCCATCGAGGAAGGCCGTGCGGTCTACGACAACGTGCGCAAGTTCCTCACCTACATCCTCACTTCCAACATCCCGGAGATCGTGCCGTATCTTGCCTTCGTGCTGTTCCGCATCCCGCTGCCGCTGACCATCATCCAGATCCTTGCCGTCGACCTCGGCACCGACATGCTGCCCGCGCTGGCACTGGGCGCCGAGAAGCCCGACCCCGACATCATGCAGCGCCCGCCGCGACCACGCAGCGAACGCCTGCTCAATGGGGGATTGCTGGTACGCGCGTATCTGTTCCTCGGTCCGCTCGAAGCCATCGCCGGCATGGCCGCATTTTTCTTCGTGCTACAGGGGGCGGGCTGGCAGTTCGGCACTGTGCTGGCTTTCGACGATCCTCTCTACTTGCAATCCACCACCGCCTGCCTCGCCGCCATCATCGCCATGCAAGTGGTCAACGTCTTCCTCTGTCGCCATCCCAGCCTGACCGCATTTAGTCGCAACCATCGCTTCAACAGCATGATCCTGTGGGGCATCGTGTTCGAGTTGCTGCTGCTGATGTTCATCGTCTATACCCCTTGGGGCAACGCGCTGTTCGGCACCGCGCCGCTCGACAGCGGAGTATGGCTGTTCATCGTCCCGTTCGGTCTTGGCATGTTGTTGCTGGAAGAGTTGCGCAAGGCAGTGTTGCGAAGAAACGAAAAGCGGATTGCGCCGGAAGGGGCAAAGCCGAGTTGACTTGCCACGGGCAGTCAGTGCGAAAAAAAACCGACCCTCGGGTCGGTTGGCTTCCGGGGGGAAACAACTTTTATGCGGGCGCGGCCAGGCCGATCACCTCGCTGAATATCGATAGCGCCTCAATCGCGGCGTCAGGCTCGACGCGCTCGTAGGCGAAGCCGCCCGCCTGCACCAGCACATAGTCTCCCAGCGCCAGCTTGCCTTCGATCAGCATCAGGCTGACCTCGCGCCGTTCGCCGAAACACTCGACCGTGGCCATCTCTCCGGCCAGCGCGACTACACGCGAGGGGATCGCCATGCACATGGTCAGGCCGCCTGCGGAATTCTGTGTTTCACGACCACGCCCAGTTCGCGCAATTCCGTCGCCACCATTTCCAGCAGCGCGGGCAGGCGCGCTTCCACCTGCGGCGTGAGCGCCATGCCGGTCTCCAGCGACACCGGCTCGACGCCGAACACTGTCACGCCGCCCGGCTGCTCGCCGATGAATTCCAGCGTGGCCAGCACATCCGATAGCCCGATCTGGTGCGGCGACAGTTTGGTCTTGAAGAACACCGGTACCTGTTCGTCCGCCAGCCGGATGATGGTGGCGGGCGGCTTGCCGGCGCGCACCGCGTCGATGATGACGATGTGGTCGGCGTTGGACAGGTCTTCCAGCATCTCCATGCCGGTAGTGCCGCCGTCGATGATCACGACCTCGGGGGGGAGGTAGTAGTCCTGTTGCAGCTTCTCGATGGCGCGCACGCCGATGCCTTCATCGGAGAGCAGGATGTTGCCGACGCCTAAAACAACTATACGCATGAACATTGCCTCGCTAATTTTGCTACTAATCGTTCCCTCCCCCATGCAGGGGGAGGGCTAGGGTGGGGGTAGAAGTATTGTCGTGCCACGACTCTACCCCCATCCGTGCGTGTGTTGTTGGCGCTTCAGCGCCGTACAACCACGGCCTACCCCTTGCGGGTGCAACCTTCCCCCTGCAAGGGGGAAGGAGTGTTGGTTATAGCACCTTCACCTGCACCACCGGCTTGCCCTCGGCATCCAGCACATGCACGGCGCAGGCTAGGCAGGGGTCGAAGGAATGCACGGTGCGCAGCACTTCCAGCGGACGCTCCTCGTCGGCCACCGGCGTGTTCAGCAGCGATGCTTCGTAAGGGCCGGGCACGTCGCCTTCGTTGCGCGGGGCGGCGTTCCAGGTGGTGGGCACCACGGCCTGGTAGTTGGTGATCTTGCCGTCGTCGATGACCACCCAGTGCGACAGCACGCCGCGCGGCGCTTCGTGGAAACCGACGCCGCTGACTTCGCCCTTGGGGAACACCGGCTTGTTGAAGGTATCGGTGTCGCCCTTGCCGATGTTGCTCACCAGCAGGTTCCACTGGTTGGCCAGTTCGTCCACCTGCACCGCGCAGGACACGGCGCGCGCGGCATGGCGGCCGATGGTGGAGTGCACCGCGGCCAGCGGGATCTTGGTCTTGGCCAGCGAACCGGCGGTATCCAGCACATGGGTCAGGTACTTCAGCGTGG
The DNA here is from genome assembly GCA_018813765.1 of Gammaproteobacteria bacterium. Taxonomy (GTDB): domain Bacteria; phylum Pseudomonadota; class Gammaproteobacteria; order Burkholderiales; family Gallionellaceae; genus Sideroxyarcus. The sequence continues at coordinate 730,618 of JAHJBC010000006.1, forward strand.
GCGCGTGGTTCTGCGCCGCCATCGCCAGCACGCGCGACAGCGGGCCGACCTGCGCCGGGTTGCCGTAGAAGGTCGGCGACTTCACCCAGGAATATTTGCCGTCGTCCTGGAAGTCGGTGTAGTTCGGCACGGTCTCGCCCTTGTACGGATGCAGTGCGCCCTTGCCGCCCTTGTACCAGGAGTGCTTCACGCTCTCCTGCACGCCGTCGCGGAAATACTTGTCGTTGAACGAGGTGATCGGCTTGACGCTCGCGAGGTCGCCGCCCTTGACATATCCGCCGGGCAGGGCGAACTGGGTGCCTTTGGTATCCAGCGGCAGGTCGGGCACGCACAGGTAATCGGTCACGCCCGCGCCGATGGCAGTCCAGTCGGCGTAGAACGCGCCGATGGCGGCAACATCCACCAGGTACACGTTCTTCACGAAGTCGTTGAGCTTGTCTATCCACTCCTTCACCGCGAGCAGACGCTCGATGGTCAGCACCGACTGCGAATCCAGCGCGATCGGGTTGGAGACGCCGCCCACGGCCATGTTCTGGATGTGCGGCGATTTCGAACCGAGCACACTCACGATCTTGGTTGCGTAACGCTGTATCTCCAGCGCCTGCAGGTAGTGGGTCGTGGCCAGCAGGTTCACCTCGGGCGGCAGCTTCATCGCCGGGTGGCCCCAGTAGCCGTTGGTGAAGATGCCGAGCTGGCCGGTGCCGACGAAGCCGGCGAGGCGTTCTTTCACCTTGGTGAACTCCTGCTTGCTGTTGCCGCTCCAGCTCGACAGTCCGCCGGCGAGCGAAGCAGTCTTGCCAGGATCGGCCTTCAGCGCGGAAACCACATCCACCCAGTCCAGCGCCGAGAGGTGGTAGAAGTGCACGATATGGTCGTGGATGGCATGCGCGGTGATGATGAGGTTGCGGATGTACTGCGCGTTGAGCGGGATCTCCATCTGCAGCGCGTTCTCGACCGCGCGCACCGAGGTGATCGCATGCACCGTGGTGCACACGCCACAGATGCGCTGGGTGATCGCCCAGGCGTCGCGCGCATCGTGGCCGAGCAGGATCTGCTCCACGCCGCGCCACATCTGGCCGGAGGCCCAGGCCTTGGAGACCTTGCCGTTGTTCACTTCGCAGTCGATGCGCAGGTGGCCTTCGATGCGGGTGATCGGGTCTATCGTGATTCTCTTGCTCATTTATTTTCTCCCGGTGAATCTGTTCATTTATTGGCTGCCGCGGCAGCCGTTTCGGAATTGCCCGACAGGATCGGCAGGTAGCGCACCAGCACGATGTAACCCAGCACCTCCAGCGCGATCATGCCGATGGAGACCATGATCTCGGATACGGAAGGGAAGTAGTGCCAGCCCGCGCCGGTCTCGTAGCCGACCAGGTAGGAATTGATGCGCAGGATGAAACCAGCCAGCATCAGGCTGCTAGCCGCGACGAACAGCTTTGCGGGCTGCCTGCGCGACTGCTCTTTCCACAGCAGCACCAGCGGGGCGACAAACAGCGCGTTCTCGATCCAGAACATCAGCGCCTCGATCCCCGGCACGAACATGTCGCCCAGCGCGCCGCGCAGCAGCAGGTCGCCGAAGCGGATCACCAGGTAGGCGACCAGCATGCCGACCATCACCTTCGACAGTTTGCCGAGCAGGTGCATCTCCAGCGGACGCTTGAAGCCGGACGACGACAGGCAGGCCTCGAAGATCACGACGGCGAAGCCGATGGTCAGCGCCGTCATCAGGTACAGCAGCGGCAGCAGCAGGGTCTGCCACAGCGGATGCACCTGGTAGCCGAACACCACCAGCAGCGAACCGAGCGAGGACTGGTGCATGGAAGGCAGCAGCGTGCCGAGCGCGATGACGAGGAACAGCACCTTGCTGAGCTTCTTCTTCACGTCGTGCTTGCCGAACTTCTCCAGGAAGGCGGGCGAGAACTCGATCCACATCACCAGGATGTAGGCCGAGATGCACAGCGCCACCTCGAACATCACCGAATTCGGCTGCGCATAGCCGGGCCAGAAGATGTGCCAGAAGTTCCAGTAGCGGCCGAGGTCGAAGATCACGCCGACACCGGCCAGCGTGTAGCCGAACAGACTGGCCAGCAGCGCCGGCCGCACCATGGGGTGGTATTCGCCCTTGTTGAAGATGTACACCAGCAGTGCGACCGAGTAGCCGCCGCAGGCGAAGGCGGAACCGATCACCACGTCGTACACCACCCAGATGCCCCAGGTGTAGCCGTCGTTGATGTTGGTGACCGCGCCGAGGCCGAAGAGGAAACGCACCAGCAGGATGACCCCGGCGATGGCCACCAGCGCCGCGAGAATCTTGGTGGTGGGCGTCCACAGCGGTCCGCCGAGCGCAGCAGGTTGAGGATGGGATGCAGACATCGTGGTCTCCTTATTCTTTCTTGTCGTCGGCGTCATCGTCATGCTTGACGTTGCGCTTCGCGACATAGCTCAGCACCCCGAGGAAGGCCAGCGGCAGCACCAGCGCGTTGCCGTAGAGGGTGTGCTGCATGGTTTCGGAGGTGGCTGCGTAGGAACGTTCCGGCAGCGTCGGCATGCCCAGCTTCTCGAACGGCACGGCGGAGAGCTTCAGCATCTGCGTGCCGCCCAGTTCCTTCTCGCCGTAGATCTGTGGCAGGTAGGCCACCGCTTTCGCGACGTGCGACGACTGGTCGTGGGTGTCGAGGTTGCCGCGCGGGAACTCGGTCTCCTCGCCCGGCTTGAGCGCGACGCGGCGCTGCGCTTCGGCCTTGAGCGTCTTCACCTTGCCGTACAGCGTGGCGCCGGTGGGGCACACTTCGGCGCAGGCGGCATACTTGCCCTCGCCGATGCGGTGCTTGCACAACTGGCATTTGCTGATCTGCGGCACCGGCGTGTCGTACTGGAAGCGCGGTACGCCGAAGGGGCAGGCCGCCACGCAGTAACGGCAGCCGATGCAGGCGTCCTTGTCGTAGCTCACGATGCCGGTGATAGGGTCCTTGGTCATCGCGGAGACGGGGCAGGCCGACACGCAGGAAGGATCGACGCAGTGCAGGCACGACACCTTCATGAAGGCATGGCCGTCCTTCTCGCTGTCCTTCGTTTCGCTCGTTCCATCCTTGTATACCTTGATGACGTTGAGCGTCTTGCCCGAGATGTCGAGCGGGGTGTCCCACAGTTGTTCTTCGGTGGAGAACTCCGGAGGCATGTTGTTGACCTCTTTGCAGGCGGAGACGCAGGCCTTGCAGCCGATGCACAGGGTGCTGTCGTACAGCAGGCCCAGCGCCTCTGGTGGCATGGTCAGGTTCTCGCGCGCGGCGACGGGTGTCGCCGTTGCAAGCAGGGTGCCTCCGGCCAGCGCTCCTTTGAGGAAATCGCGCCGGTTGATGCTCATGATGGGTTCCTTTCCTCAAGCTTCTTGGCGGGCTCGCTCTCGTCGAGTTTCACGCCCTTGCCGAGGTTCTTCGCCAGTTGCGCGCCCGCGCCGAACGCGGCACCGGCCACGGCGGCGGTCAGCACCGCCGCACCCAGCGTCGCGCCCACGCCCTGTTCCTCGACGATGCGCGGGAAGCCGACCGGCGGACGCATGGTCTTCACATCGGCCAGCGCGTGGATGGGTTTGGTGAAGGCGATGCCCTTCTCGGTGCAACCGATGCAGGGGTGACCGGTGCCCACCGGCCAGCTCGCGTTGCCCACGTCGCCGAACAATATCGCCGGGCAGTTGGCATAGGTCTCCGGCCCTTTGCAGCCCAGCTTGTACAGGCAGTAGCCTTGCTTGTGGCCCGCGTCGCCAAACTCCATGGCGAAGCGGCCTGCATCGAAGTGCGGACGGCGCTCGCAGTTCTCGTGGATGAGGCGCGAGTAGGCGAACTTGGGTCGGCCGATGCTATCCACATCCGGCAGCTTGCCGAAGGTGAGGAAGTGCACGACGGTGGAGAGAAAGTTGTACGGATTGGGAGGACAGCCGGGGATGTTGGGGATGACCCTGCCCAGCACTTCGCCCGCGCTCTTCGCCCCGGTGGGGTTGGGCGGCGTGGAGGGCATGCCGCCCCATGAGGCGCAACTGCCGATGGCGACCACGGCGGCGGCATCGGCCGCGCATTCCTTCAGCATCTCGATCGCGGTCTGGCCGCCGATCTTGCAGTAGATGCCGTTGTCCTTGGTCGGGATCGCGCCTTCCACCACCAGGATGTACTTGCCCTTGTGCGCCTTCATCGCCGCGCGGCGTGCAGCTTCGGCCTGATGACCGGCAGCGGCGAACAGCGTCTCGTGGTAATCGAGCGAGATCACGTCGAGGATGAGTTTTTCCAGCGTGGGGTGCTCGGCGCGTAGCAGCGATTCGGTGCAGCCCGTGCATTCCTGGAAGTGCAACCAGATCACCGATGGTCGTTGCTTGGTGGCCACGGCCTTGACCATCGCTGCGGCTGCATCGTCCGGCAAGCCCATCGTCGCCGCCATCGCGGCACACAATTGCAAGAAACTGCGGCGGGAGATGCCCAGCCGTTTTTCCAACGCAACCATCGTTGCGTCGTTCTCAAAATTCTCTTCGTTCATGGCAGAAGCCCCTCGTTATTGTTTATACCGCGCGATGTAATTAACAAGATGCATGCCACTCGCGCATTTGTGATTTGAAACAAGGAGGCGAGGGTTAACCGGCTCTTGCAATACATCCTGTTTCAGCAATAGGTGTTTCCACGTATCACATGCAAGCGGTAAGCAAGTTATCAGTCATTTTGCTTGAGCAACTTACTAGGCTTTTGTTTTACTTGATTAATTTGCTGCGACAATATATTTGCTGCAAGAGCTGGTAAGTTGTATACCAGTAAAGTACGAATTAAATACTTGTCAGTATCACAAGCAGGGTGGAGGCAAAAAAAATGCAGTGCTAGCATGCATGCAACGGGTACAACAACAGAACCAGTCTGGTCGCTCGGATGGAGTTCTCAATCAAGCAAAGGAGCAAGCCATGGACAACCTATTGGGCCAGGTTTCTTATCCCGTCTTCGTATCGGGCATCTTCGTCTTCTTCATCATCGCCAGCATCTTCTCCTTCATCGTCGGCGTGGGCCTCGCTTTGCGCAGTCCGCGCATGTTGCGATTCTTCGAATTCATGAACCGGGGATTTTCCACGCGCAAACTGCTCAAGCCGCTGGCGCGGCCGCACTTCGTCGAACCGACGCTGTTGAAGCATCCGCGCATCCTCGGTGTGGCCATCATCGCGGGCGCGATCACCTCCGTCGTGATGCTGAAAGAAATAGACGCCTTGGCATTTCAGCCCATGTATGAAGGGATGTTCGACGACCTGACCGCAGAAATTTTGTCGGAATACACCCACACCTTCCTGCTGCTCGGCAATGCACTCTGCATCGTGGTGGGCATATTGATGATGTACTTCCCGCGCCATCTGTCGCTCATCGAAGGTTATACCGACAAGTGGTACACCTTCCGCAAACAGACCCGCCCGCTGTACGTGACGCGCATCGAAGTGGACAAATGGGTGCTCGCACATCCCACCGTATCCGGCGTGACGCTGAGCGTGATGTCGCTGGTGCTGGGGCTCTCGATGTACGTGCGGCTCTGATCTTTCAAAGCCTATCCAGGCTAGAAAGCAAGACCCATATCGCGCCGGCGAGGTTCTAAATGCCAAAAGGCTGGCGCTGAGGCTTCAGCACGACAACGCCCCCCATTTTCCCGCAAGCCATCCCCAAAGATATTCAGGCTGATATAGACCTTATGTCGTATTGCTAAAATGGTCTTTATCAGTTAGTTTTAATCCCCATGCCGGTCAGGGATTTTTCCTTGTGGCAAGCGCATCGAAAGATGCAATAAAAAAAACACTTGCCCGGGGAGAACCAATGGCGGCTGCCACCAAACCAGCGCGTAAGACCCGCCTTGTCGATGTCGACCCGCTCGATTTCTCGCCCGGCCTGCTGCGCATCCAGGCACAACCGCCCACCCCGTTCGCCCGCACACTGCTTTACATCCTGCTCACCCTGCTCGCGCTCCTGCTGATCTGGGCCCTCTTCGGCAAACTCGATGTCGTCGCCTCGGCCTCCGGCAAACTCATCCCGCAGAGCTACCTCAAGATCGTCCAGCCCTCCGAACAGGGCGTCATCCGCGACATCCTGGTTGAGGAGGGGCAGCATGTCCAAGCCGGGCAACTGCTCATGCGCATGGATACCACCCTCACCGAGGCCGACGGCAAGACACTCGCCTCCGACGCCGAAGGCAAGCGCCTCGCCCTGCGCCGCATCGATGCCGAACTCTCCGGCCGTCCCTTCACCCGGCAAAAGGGCGACCCCGCCGAACTCTACAACCAGACCCGCGCCCAATATCAGGCCAACATCACCGCCTACGAAACCGCGCTGGCGCAGGAACGCAGTTTGCAGGACAAGGCGAGGAGCGACCTCGCCGCCGCCGAAACGATACGCAGCAAACTGCTGCAAACCCTGCCGCACTACCGCCAGCAGGAAGAGGCCTACGACAAACTGGTGAAAGAGGGTTTTGCCAGCAAGATCATGGGCAACGACAAGGTGCGCGAACGCATCGAAAAGGAACAAGACCTCAAATCGCAGGAATACCTCATCCAGAGTGCACAGGCCAGCCTCGACCAATCCGCCCGCAGGCTCGCGCAGATCAGCGCCGACTACCAGCGCCAGCTCCGCATCGAACGCGCCGACATCGAAGACAAACTCGACAAAGCCACCGGCGAACTCACCAAACAGCAATACCGCCGCGACCTGCACGAACTCAGGGCACCGCAGGAATGCGGAGAAGTATCGACACAGCAGAATGAAGTGGCAGGGGCAGAAAACGAGCGCAGGCCGAGCACCGGCGGCTGCATCGTCAAAGACCTCGCCACCCACACCATCGGCACCGTCATCAGCCCCGGCACCATCATCATGACCCTCGTACCCGAAGGCGAGATCCTGCGCGCCGAAGTGTGGGTCGGCAACGAAGACGTCGGCTTCATCCACACCGGCGAACCCGTCAAGATCAAATTCGCCGCCTACCAGTTCCAGAAATACGGCATGGTCGAAGGCCGCCTCGCCCACCTCTCCGCCGACGCCAGCGACAACAACCCGCAACAGCCGCAGGGCAACAGCCCAACCGGCAGCAACCTTCCGTTCGCTTACCGCGCGCTGGTCGACCTCAAAGCCCAGCACCTCATCGCCGACGGCGTGCGCCATAGCCTGACGCCTGGCATGCAAGTCACGGCAGAGATACACCTGGGTACCCGCAGCATATTCGAATACCTGCTATCCCCTGTGATGGGCGCGTTTCAGGAGGCGGGGAGGGAGCGGTGATGAAGATGCCCACCAAAGACACGTTGTTTACAACGAGAGTTGCAGCGAATAGTCCCCCCCTTTGCAAAAGGGGGGCTAGGGGGGATTTGCGCCTTGCATTGCCATCAAACGCCCCTTCGATAGTCCAGCGGAAAAAGCTGGCCCTGCAGTGGGCCAGGTTCGGATATCGTCTTGCAGCATTCATCGAACACCTGCGCTCGGCAATTCGCAATATCGCACTTTTGTTTAGCCAGCCGGGTAACCAGCTTTATCGCAGCAAACGCACCGCCCGAACCGACAAGCACAACCACCGCTACACCCAGCCAAAACCAGAATGGCTCAAGCGCGAGATCATCCTTATCAAAGCTCGCATGCCTCAAGCCGGATGCCGCACCATCGCTGATCTATGTAACCGCCGGTTTGCCGCAAGCCGCCGGATAACGGTCGGCAAAACCTTCGTTCACGAAACCTTGCAGCGGCATGCCTATGAAGTGCAGATACTGCGGCGCAACCTGAAGCAAGCAAAACCCAAAGCAGTCCCGCGTAACCTTGTCTGGGGTCTGGACCTCACCGGCAAGATCGACACCCACGGCAAGCTGCATGCCCTGCTCGGCATCATCGACCACGGCAGTAGGGCGTTGATTCACCTGCAAGCTCTACACGACAAAACGACCCAGACCATCATCAACGAACTCAGACAGACCGTCCGCGCGCACGGCAAACCCAAAGTCATCCGTACCGACAATGAAGGCATGTTCAGATCACCCGCCTTCGGCAAGGCACTCGAACAACTCGGCATCCGTCATCAAAGAACCACACCCGGCTGTCCGTGGCAGAACGGTAGGATAGAACGCTTGTTTGGCACACTGAAGGAAAAACTGGATCAATGGGCTGTTGCGGGCATAGAACAACTTAACCATGACTTGAAAATATTCCGGCACTGGTACAACCACATCAGACCGCACCAGAACCTAGATGGCAGAACACCTGCGGAAACATGGCAAGGCATCAACCCATACGTCAAGCCGCCCATACAAGAGCACTGGTTTGAAGCCTGGGATGGACTGCTGGCCGGATACCACCTGAGGTACTAGCGAATTCAAATGAAGCAGCCCGCACACAATGCAGTGAACAATATCAGGAGACAGCAACACACTGTCCGCATGATCACGCCGGAGCAACGGGCTATTGGTAGAAACATGGCGTAACGATGAGCGGATTGAATGAAAAACACATGAGCGAAGCGAACGGCAGTAGGAAAAACTGACAGGAGACTCGAAAAAAATGAATAAATCGACACAAGGAATAGTACGGCGGACAGGCGGACGGGGCACCGCCAGCGAAATGCACGGCGGACTCGGCAACGACATCCTGCGTTCCAGCCCCGAGGCCGACCTGCTCTATGGAGACGACGGACACGACGCCCTGTTAGCGGGAGACGGCAACGACGAACTGCACGGCGGACTCGGCAACGACCTGCTCAACGGCGGCCTGGGCGACGACCTGCTTTACGGAGAAGAAGGCCATGACCTGATGGTCGGACAAAGCGGCAACGATGTGCTGTATGGCGGGGATGGCAACGACTGGCTGTTTTCCGGAGCCACCTTCGGCACCACCCGCATCGTCCAGAATGTAAACGATTCCAACTACCCCTCGTTCGCCGCGATCAACCGGGCCGACTTCGAAGGCTTCGTGAGCATCGTCGATGGCGTGGCCGTGCCGGAACTGAACGGGGTGTTAATTGTGGGGGAGACGGGAAGCTACAACCTGCTGGACGGTGGTGCTGGAGACGACAACCTCTGGGGCGACAGCGGGATGGACACATTGCTGGGCGATATCGGGGCGGACGCACTGTATGGCTTCTCCGGGAATGACGTACTGCTGGGCGGCGCGGACAACGACACCCTGCTCGGCGACGTGACCCAGGGCGACCTCACCATAGGGGGGGCTGGCGAAGTCTATGCGTTGGCGGAATTTCACGGGGATGATTATCTGGAGGGTGGGGCGGGGGACGACACGCTGCTGGGTGACGGCGGCAACGACACCCTGCTGGGCGGAGATGGCAACGACCTACTGTATGGCGACAGCAACAAACTGGATGCCCAATGGCACGGCAACGACTATCTGGATGGCGGCGCGGGCGACGACCAACTCATCGGCAACGGCGGCAACGACATCCTGCAGGGTGGCACCGGAGCAGACAAACTCTGGGGCGGTGACGGCAACGACCATCTGGAAGGGGGGGCGGACGACGACACCCTGTATGGCGACAACGGCGACGGCGGCACGGGCGACGACACCCTGATCGGCGGTGTCGGCAATGACACCTTGTGGGGCGAAGGCGGCAACGACACCCTCATCGGCGATGCCGGAGACGACAAACTCTACGGCGCCGAAGGTACAAACTACCTGGAAGGCGGAGACGGTGCTGACCTGCTCAACAGCGGCGGCCCGGGCAGCAGCCTGTTCGGCGACGCAGGCGACGACACCCTCGAAGCCGCAGGCGGCAACAACTACCTCGACGGCGGCGACGGCATCGACAGCCTCACCGCCACCGACGGCAACAACACCCTGTTCGGCGGGGCTGGCAACGACAACCTGCAAGCCACCGGCGGCAACAACTACCTGGATGGCGAAGAGGGCGACAACACCCTGTTTGCCAGTGGCGGCAACAACTACCTCGACGGCGGCGATGGCAGCAACCTCATCGTCACCAACGGACTGGGCGGCAACACCCTGATCGGTGGATCGGGCGACGACGTGCTGGATGGCGGGGCGGGCAACGACACCCTCTTGGGCGGTGCCGACAAGGACAAACTCCACGGCGGAGTCGGCGCCGACTACCTCGACGGCGGCGACGGCGACGACACCCTGTGGGGCAACGAAGGCGACGACATCCTCATCGGCGGCAAGGATGTGGATACCCTCTACGGCGGCAGCGGACAGGACACGTATATTTACAACAAGGGCGACGGGCGCACCGAACGCAATGATCGTATCGAAGGCCAAGGGGGCGAGCCAATGCGATGGCGCATCCGCGCAGCGGCGAACGATACACGTTATGCAAACCAGATCGAACGGAGGATCGCAGCATGAGCAAGCAAAACGGAATGATGAAACGAATCGTGAAACTCAGTTTGATCTTGATGATGGGGGCGAGCATGAGTGCATGCTCGGATAGCTGGAAAGAAGAAGTGCTGCTGCACGACGGACAAAAGATCATCGTCAAACGCGCTGTCGAGCATGGCGGGCGGCATGAATTGTTCCAGTCCCCGCCTATCAGCGAACAGCGTCTCGAATGGGAGATGCCCGGCACGGGCGAGACGATCATCTGGGAAGACCATTTCAGCCAGGACGTGGGCAGCGCCACATTGTTGCCGATGCTGGTGGACGTGCATCAGGGAAACGCTTATGTCGTGGCCAACCCCACGAGCTGCCTGGCTTACAACAAATGGGGTAGACCCAATCCGCCCTATGTCATCTTCAAACACGAAGGCAGGGAATGGAAACGCATCCCGTTGCAAGAACTTCCCTCAGAGATCAGGACACCGAATTTGATCCTTTCATCGCCGGACGAGGAGGCCAAACAGATCGGCAAGAACCCCGTGCCCGCAGAGGCGATACAGAGGATCGTGAGGGAAACTTTCCAGCCGGAGTACAAGAGTATTTTGAGGGAACCGGTAACCAAGGGCTCTGGGGGGACAAGTTGCGCCATCCCAACAACGGTGGCTCAGGAACTAATAGCACCCAAGATTGATGGGGTGATACTGCGTTACAACTGGTGGCCGCTAGCGCAAGATTGGTTGGAAAAAAAATACGGCAGTAATCGGTGATTCTTCGGACACCCAATTTTTCGAGAGGTAAATTCAAATGGCAAATGCAATTGACTATGCACTCATGGCAGGTCGTGCTTACCAAACGACACGCGCTCCGATAAATCAATTTCCTATCCCTTTGGGATGGTCTGAATTTTTTCATGTCCCTGATCCAGCCGTACCGGACTTTCAGGGTGCTGATGGTTTTGAAGCTGTTACGTTTACAAACGGCACCGAAACCGTCATCTCCTTCGCCGGCACCTACCCGACCTCGCCCATGGACTGGATTGCCAACAGCACCCTGGGTGCGGGCGTGCCGGGAGTGGATCAGCTATTTGAGGCGGCGCAGTACTATCTTGCAGTCAAGGCGCAGTATGGCGACAACATCAGCTTCACCGGACACTCGCTGGGTGGCGGCCTGGCCGCTTTGATGGGCGCGTTGTTCAATCATCAGGCGTTTACTTTCGATCAGGCGCCGTTTGGATATACGCTCAACACGGATTCGGTGAATGTATTAATTGAGCAACTCTTCGCCACAAGAAAATACTCACTCCTTGACCTTGCCCCCTTGCAGCAGTATGCCAATGCATTCACCAACCCCAGCACGATCGGCGGTGTAGTAGGGAGTGTGACAGGCCAAGTGGTTGGGCTGCCCGGACTGGCTACGTTGGTTAGTTCAATAAACCGCATTACCCTGGGCAACCAACTAGAAAACACCCTCGCTGCCGCCAGGGCAGCCAACGTCATCGACATCAACCTGCAAGGGGAGGCACTGCAGTATCTGTCTGCACTGCCCCGCATCGGCGTGCAAAGCGATATCCCGATCAATGTGGACGGCGTTTCGTCAGTCAGCCTGCACGACATAGGCTTGCTCACAGTCTGCTTGCAAAGCAACCAGAGTGCGGGTAACGGCACCGGATTCAGCGATGTGACATCCGAGCTTAAAGACTTGCTGGCGATGATGTTCGATCCTGCATTGTTCTGGCACACGAACGATGCTGATAATAAAAGACAGCCCAACTTCATCGAGCTGATGGTCAATCACGAGGCGGGCTTTGACCCACGTACGCAGACCAGCATTACACCACCCGACGCCATGGTCACCCGCTTCACCGCCGACCTGTGGAAACTCGCCCAGGAAGGTGGCCTGACGATGAGCGAAGGCACAAATTACTACGGCACCTGGAACAACGTCAGCAAAGCCCTCACGGCTTTTGCGATGCAGATGTACTACGAAGACACCGCCAACGCCACCAACCCGGACAAAGAACTATTCGCCAAAATAACCGGCGGTCTCCAATTCGACATCGCCGACGTATCCAAGACCTTCCAGGCCGCATTCGACAGCAACCAAAAGCTCAACTTGAGCGAAGCCAAAGGCTACGAGCAATATTTCAAACACTACATCAACCTGACAGGCGGTTTCACGCCCGCCGAACAACAGATCATCACTTCGCTCCTCCCCGCCCTGCGCGACTGGTACGTCCAGGCAGGTGCAGGCGGCATGACCGCCACCGACACGCTGAACCGCGGCGCCTTCATGCTTGGTGGCAGCGGCGCGGACACGTTGACGGGTGGGACTGCGGCCGATCTACTGGTGGGCAATGCGGGAGCGGATACCTTATCGGGCGGCCAAGGCAGCGACACCTTGCTGGGTGGAACGGGTGTGGATACCTACGTCTGGCAAGCAACCGCGAATGCCGGCATAGACACCATTCTCGATTCCGACCACACCGGCTACCTGCGTGACGATACCAGCAACCCCATCGTGTTGACCGGTGGCGCCCAGTTCGGCGACACCCGAGTCTACCGTGGCAAGGACGCCAACGGCGTCAGCCACCTCTACACCTTCGTCACCGGCGACCGGGTGAATGGCGGCGACCTCATCGTCGATGGCGCGATGCTCATCAAAGACTGGCACCCCAATGCGGGCAACCACATGGGTATCGACCTGACCGGCCCTGTCGCCGACCCGGCTGCCCTCACCACCCTTACCGGCAATGATCTGGACAACTTCATCGGCATGGATGTGTACAACCGCGACCTCACCGACCCCAGCATCGACAAGGCGAGCACGGGGGGCGGCAGTCTCTGGCAATTCGACCTCACCCTGGGCACCGAGGCCGACATCCTCGAAGGCGGGCAGGGCGCGGACATCCTGGTCGGCCATACCACGCGCAGCACCCGGCTCTATGCCGACACCCGGAGCGACACAAACGTCGCCATCACACAGGGCAACACCGAAGCGGGCACCGGACAGAAAGGCGACTGGCTCGCGGGCGGCAATGCCGACGACACCCTGGTGGGCAGCGCGGGCAACGACGTACTGGCAGCGGGCGGCGGCACCGACCTCATCATTGCCGGTGCTGGGGACGACATCATCTATGGGGATGATTGCGCAGTGGCGACCAGCTTCGACTGGGCGCTGATCACCGTGAACGAACAAGAGAGCCTGTATCCGTCGCTACAGATCCCGTCGGCAGCGGCAGACGGGGCCGGAGACGTCATCTACGCAGGGAATGGTAACGACAGAGTGTGGAGCGGAACCGGCAACGACGTCATCTTTGGCGAAGGCGGCGACGACAAACTGGTTGGCAACGAAGGCAACGACATCATTCTGGGCGGTGCCGACCAGGACCAGTTGTGGGGTGAAGAAGGCAGCGACTATCTGGATGGCGGGGATGGCGTGGATGAACTCATGGGCGGTGCGGGCGACGACATCCTGGTCGGCGGCAAACAAAACGACATCCTGTACGGCGAAGCGGGGCAGGACACTTACATTTTCAACAGAGGCGACGGCAATGACACGGTGCATGACGTCCGGGCAGAGCACAACATCCTGCGTTTCGGCGCTGGCATTACGGCCAGCGACATCAACCTGCGACTGGGATCGCTCATGCTTGATCTGGGCAACGGCGATGCCGTCCACATCGGCGGCTTCGACCAGAACGACGTATTCAACAGCTCATCCATCGGCAGCTTCGAGTTCGCGGACGGCACGGTGCTCAGCACGGCAGAACTGCTGGCAAAGGGGTTCGACTTAGACGGCACGGCAGGGGATGACCAGATCGTCGGCACCAACACGACCGACCGGATCAGGGGATATGACGGTAACGACATATTGCAGGGCGGCGAAGGGGGCGACACGCTGGATGGGGGCAGCGGCAACGATGACCTGGCCGGTGGCGCGGGCGACGATGTGCTGCTGGGCGGGGCGGGTGATGACATATTGCGGGGTGGTGCGGGGAACGACACATTGGTCGGCGGCGACGGCGTTGATGCTTACGTTCTTGCGGCCGGATTCGGGGTGGATCATATTGTTGATTCCGGCAGCAATACGGTTCAATTCAATTTTGCATACAGTGATATCGCTATCACCCTTGAAAATGATTCGCTCAAATTGGGTTTCCCGTCCGGCGATGTTTTGTATATCGATGGCTACGATCCCAACGATCCGCTGAATACATGTGGGGTCACTACTTTTCTGTTTGCGGACAGGGTGCTTACCTTGCAGGACATCCTCGATCTCGGCGGGCCTGCGGTTGATTTCACACAAGGTTCGGATATCACCGGAACAGCGGGTGATGACACGTTACTGGGGACAAACGGGCCAGACAATATCTACGGATTGGCAGGCAACGACTTCATCGATGGAGGGGGCAGCGCGGACGTGCTGGCCGGCGGCATCGGCAACGACGTATACGTGTACAACCTGGGCGACGGCGCCGATGTCATACAAGATCAGCGGGTACAGCAATCCTCGTCATGGCTGCCGATCTACGATACCAATGTATTGCGCTTCGGGGCCGGAATCACACAGGACATGCTGGTTCCCGTTTTTGATCAAGCAACGGGCAAGCTGGTGCTGTCTCTAGGAAACGGTGACAGCATAGACATCGGCACGGCAGACAACCCGGCCATCCAGCAACTGCAATTCGAGGACGGCACCGGGCTCACCCTCGGCGAATACTCTGCCCTGCACCCGTTCAGCTTCGATGGTACTGGGGCTGCCGATACGATACACGGCACCGGCCTCAGCGACGTGTTCGATGGCGGTGCGGGAAACGATGTCTTGTTCGGCGGCAATGGCGACGACACCTACCTCTACAACATCGGCGACGGCGCCGATCTGGCTGTCGACAACGGGCTGAGCGGAGATATCAACACGCTGAAATTCGGGGCGGGCATCACGCCGGACAGGGTCAAGGTCCGCCATGATGGTACCAATACCCTCCTCGACCTGGGCAATGGCGATTCAATCGTGGTTGCCAGCCAGGCGTTCACCGATCAGATCCTGTACGACCCGGACCACATGCATGAACCTTTTGATTACTTCTCCATCCAGCGGCTGGAGTTTGCTGACGGCACGGTGATCGGCATCGGGGATTTTGTGATGCAGAGCGGGGTGGTCAGCGAAGGCACGGCGGGTGACGATGTGCTGGTTGCGAAAGATATGTTCTATGGCGATACGGCATCGTGGAACCACGTTGCCATACCGGACCGGCTGATCGGCGGGGCGGGCGACGATACATTGATTGGCGGGGCGGGCGGCGATAATTACGAGTTCAATCGCGGCGATGGCGCCGACAAGATCGTCGATACGGCCATTGGCATGAAGTGGGTGTCGGCATGGAATGTATGGGTGTCCAACGACGCCAATACCTTGAGTTTTGGGGAGGGGATCAGTCTCACCGATATTACGGTGAGATACCAGGCGGCAACCGCATATTTTCAGGGATCGGTCGTTGTGGATTTGGGCGGGGGCGACAGTATCAATATCGGCACCAACCCAAACTACGACCTCGCAATTCAGAACTTGCAGTTTGCCGACGGAACCTCAATCGGCATGTCGCAGTATCTGAGGCAGTATGGTCTGGTCCAGGTGGGTACCGATGGCGCGGATGATTTGCCGGGCACCGACTATCCGACGCGCAGCGAGGGCGGTGCGGGCGACGACACCATTTGGGGGAGCTATGCGGCAGACACCCTGATCGGCGGCACCGGTAACGATACGCTGGGCGGATGGGGTGGTAGCGACACTTACGTTTACAACCTGGGCGATGGCGCCGATGTGATCAGGGATACCGGCGTGCTCAACACCTATGCCGGCGATGAAAGGCTCCAGATATGGCAGCCGAACACGCTGGAACTTGGGGTGGGTATCACGGCGGATATGATAATTCCGGTTTGGGATGGTGCGGTGCTCACCCTGAATTTCGGGGTGGGCGACAGCGTTGCCATCGGGGCGCTAAACGATCTTGCGGTGCAGGACATCGTGTTCAGCGACGGGTCGTCCATGACGGTCGCCGAGTTGCTTGCGCAGCACGGGATCGTCAACCCGGACGGAAGCGATGCGAATGATGTGATGGCGACTTTCGGCAATGGGCTACCGTTGCTGGGCGGCGCGGGAGACGATGCGTTGTATGGCAGCGCGGCGGACGACATGCTGGACGGCGGCAGCGGGGACGATGTGCTGCTTGCCGGAGCTGGCGATGACCAGTTGACGGGCGGAACCGGGAACGACTTGCTAGTGGGCGGGGGTGGGAACGATACCTATGCGTTCGATCTCGGCGATGGCGCCGATACGATAGTGGATAGCAAGAATATTCCTTACAAGGAAGGTATATGGGATACCAATACGATCACGTTCGGTACCGGCATTACGCCGGACATGATCATTCCGGGGTATGACAATGCCACGCAAACTGTGACGCTGTTCGTCGGGACCGACGGCGACAGCATCGCTATCGGTTCGATCAATGATTTGGCGATTCAGAATATTGAATTTGCTGATGGGGTGACGTTGACGCTGGATCAGTTGATTGCCATGCACGGTGGCTTCAGTCAAATCGGCAGCGCTGTAAGTGATGTGCTGCATGGCACAGATATGGCCGACCGTTTGATTGGTCTGGCGGGCGACGACAGTCTGCATGGCGAAAACGGCGACGATAGCTTGACCGGAGGGCAGGGTAACGATTTATTGATTGGCGGCAGCGGAAACGATACTTACTATTTCAATCCTGGCGATGGCGAAGATGTCATCCACGACCAACCAAGAAGCTGGGCGTACGATGGAGGGGAAGGGTATGTTCCGGAGATCAACACGCTGGTGCTGGGTGGCGGCATTACTGCGGATATGCTTGTCAGCTATGTAGAAGGTGGAAACACCGTGCTGGATTTCGGGAACGGTGACAGCGTCAACATCGGGTCGTATTCCAGCGATCCAGAGCAAAATCAATCCGCCATTCAGGAGATCAGGTTCGCGGATGGCGAGATATTCTCGATCAACGATGTGTTGAATGGCGCAGTCCTTCAGCAAAGGATGACCAATCAGCTTACACGCCAGGACGACCAATTTGAATTCACCGTTCCGAACAACCCATTCTTCGTGCCGAGCGGGGCCGTTTACACCTACAGCGCCGTCCTGGCGGACGGCAATGCCCTGCCTTCCTGGCTTTCTTTCGATTCCGCCACGGGCACATTCAGCGGGGTCGCCAGCAATTGGGATGTGGGTTCACTTGATGTAACAGTGACTGCGACTGACGAATCCGGAAACGAGTCGAGCGGCAACTTCCGTCTCGATGTGCTCAATGTCAACGACGCACCAACCGTCGAAATGCCACTGCTGAATGCCTCGGTGGAGGTAGGTCAGGGCTTCAGTTATGAGTTGCCGAAAGCCGTGGCGCCAGAGAACTTCATGGCCGATACGAGCGATATGGGAACGGCTGAGTTTGTGAGGTCAAATTTCGATAGCATTTTGCACGGTAGCGGCGGCAATGACATCTATACCTTCGCGCGTGGCGATGGCGTCGTGCGCATCTCCGATTGGGACAATTCGCCAGCCGATGCGGTGCAATTTGCCGACGTATTGCCGGGTGATGTCAGTATTTCGCAGGATCAGTGGGGTGACGTGATACTGAACGTCGCAGGCACAACGGACAGCCTGACGCTGGAATGCTGGCTGAATACCGATCAGGCCAAAGTCGAACAAGTGATCTTCGCAGATGGCACGGTGTGGGGTGTCGACGACATCCGCACCAGGCTTTCGGTGGCTCCGACCGCAGGCAGCGACTACATCAACGGCACGAACAACAGCGATACCATTGTTGCGTTGGCCGGAGACGATGCAATATACGGCGGGGCAGGCGACGATACGCTGCTGGGCGGTGCGGGCAACGATGCGCTGGATGGTGGTACGGGCAGCGATATTCTGGTTGGAGGAAGCGGGGCTGATGATGTCGCCGTCTGGGACTATGCCGATACCGGCAACGACCTATTGGCCGGTGGGGCGGGCGACGACTATATCGATGCTGCCGTGTCGAACGACCTGATCGTCGGCGGCTGGGGCGATGATGAGATGGGCGGCGAAGACGGCAACGATGTGGTGCTGTTCAACCGCGGCGACGGAAATGATGATTATCACCCCGACTGGTGGTATCTCGACGGGACGCTCGCGCAGCGCAGCGATACTGTGTCTCTCGGCGGCGGCATTGCGTATGCCGATCTATCCTTCATCCGTACTGGTAATGATCTGGTTCTCGACACGGGGAATAACGAGTCGATCACTTTCACCGGGTGGTTCTCCGATCCGGACAATCAAGCGATCAGTCGTTTGCAGATCGTTGTAGAAGCCATGCCTGGCTACGACCAGAATTCGGCCGATCCGCTGCTGAACAAACGTGTGCAGCAGTTCGATTTTCTTGCACTGGCGAACCAGTTCGAAGCGGCATTGGCTGCCGATCCATCGATTGATCCGTGGACCACTCCCTGGCTGACTGAATGGCAACTCGCACCACATTTGGCGGACTGTCATCTGGGCGGCTCCGACACGGCGGCCATCGGCGGTGATATGGCCTACCTGTATGGCAAGAACGGGAATCTGGGTGGATTGAGCGAAGCGGAGGTGCGCGCCCAACTGACCGATGTTGGTTTCGGCACGGCAAGCCAGAACTTGAACTCAGTTGCTTTGGGAGCGGACAACTTGGTATTTACCGACGTGGACTTTGTCCACGGCGACAGACTGACATACAGCGCGACATTGTCGGACGGATTGCCATTGCCTTCCTGGCTGACGTTCGACGCGGTAACGCAAACCTTTAGCGGCACGCCGGGCAGTGGGGATGGCGGCACTCTGAGCGTGGCCGTGATTGCGACCGACCTGGCCGGGGCAAGCGCGACTGCACAGTTCAACCTGGATGTAATTAGCCTGAATGCCGCGCCTATTGCCGTATCCGACCTGATCGCCTCTACCGAGGATGACAGTACAACTGTTGTGTCTGTCGCCGATCTGCTTGCCAACGACACCGATCCCGATGCCGGCGATGCGATCACGCTCACCGGTTTCGACGCGGTCACCGCCAACGGCAATACAGTGACGCAGGACGCCAGCGGCGACCTCGTGCTGGAAATTGGCGACCGTTATCAGACGCTGGCTGAAGGGGAGAGTGTCA
>JAHJBC010000007.1 GCA_018813765.1 Gammaproteobacteria bacterium
ACAGCCCAACATGACCGTTTGTAGTTTAGCAGTCCTTCACCTTCTCGCACGATGCACGCAGCGCGACAGAAAACGAAACGGAGAATGGCAATGAACTAGAAAATCAAAACCGGTTGTGAATTTGGGGAAGCCCTTGTAGTGAAGATAAGGGGTTGCGCTTTAGAGAGTACGAAATGTACCGGAGTCACCCTCTTTTGCCTACACCCTTACTCCTCGCTCATCTCCGCACTCTGCTCCGGTACATCCGCCGCTTTCTTCAGCACGCTCACCGGCACGCTGACCTTCACGGTCGAGACCTTGTCGGCATACAGTTCCTCGCCCAGCAGCGGCACAAGGTTGGTGGGTTGGCGCGGGTGTTTGGGGAAGTTCTGTTTGATCTCTTCGAGCCGTTTCTGGTTGGCGCTGAAGTAGCGGTTGGCCTGGATGACCTGCGGGATGTGCTTGATCAGGTGCCACAGGCTCCAGCGGTGTTGCCACAGCCGCTTGGCGAAAGTGCGGTGATAGGTCTTGCTGTTGTAGAAGCGCAGGATGTGCCAGTTGTAGAGCGCGTCCATCTCTTCGCGCGATTTGAATCCCTTGGGCAGGAACACGAAGTTGAGGCAGTTGAGCAGGCGCCAGTCTTCGATGAAGTCGCCCTCCTCGCCACTCACGCATTCGTCCCAGATCGGCGCGCCGTAAAGCGGGCTGAACTTGGTCATGTTCATCTCGTCGAGATTGAGCGAGAGGATGAAGTCGCTGGTGGTCTTCACCGTCTCCGGCGTCTCGCCCGGCATGCCGAAGATGAACAGGCCCTTCGCGCGCAGCCCGGCGGCGTGGATCTGCTCCACGGTTTTCTTCACTGCTTCCAGCGTCACGCCCGCCTTGTGCCGCTCCATCATCGCGGGGTCGGCGGATTCCACGCCCATGGACACCATCAGCGCGCCCGCCTGTTTGAGCTTCTGCAGCATCTCGTCCGAGGTGTGGCCGGTGCGGATGGCGCAGTTGAACTGCATGCCGAGCGGATTCTTGATGAGCAGTTCGCACAGGTCGAACACGCGCTTCTTCTGCGCGGTGAACAGGTCGTCGTAGAAGTTGATGTGGTACACGCCGAAATTGTCGCGCAGGTGCTTCATGTGGTCGTAGATGTACTGCGCGGAGTTGACCTTGTACAAGCGCTCGAACACGGTGCGGTCGCAGAACGAGCAGGTGTAGGGACAGCCGCGCGAGGTGATCATGGTGGCGCCGTGTTTCTTGATGTAGGAGAACAGCGGCAGGTGGTAGGCATCGGGGAAGCCGGCCAGTTTCTCGTAAGCGGGAAAGGGCAGGTCGTCGAGATTCAAAATGCGCTGGCGGCGCGGGTTGGAGACGATCTTGTCGCCGTCGCGATACACCATGTTGGATATCTGCGCCACCGGCATGCCATTGGCGTAATCGAGCAGCGCACCCTCGCCCTCGCCGATGCAAAGGTAGTCGATCTCGGGGAAATGCTCCAGCAGCGGCGCGCCAATGGACGAGGCGTGCACGTTGCCGAAGATGATCTTGATGTCAGGACGTTTCTTCTTGATGTAGGAGGACATGTCCACCGCGTCCATGAAGCCGGAGGTGGTGGCGGAGAAGCCGATCATCTCGGGGTCGGTCGCCAGCACGATCTCGGCGTTCTCTTCGATGGTGGGCGGCGCGAAGGGGCCGAGGCAGTCGTGCACAGAGGTGGTGTGGCCGTGCTTGTCCAGCCAGGCGGCGAGCGACAGGATGCCGATGGGCGGCATGCGGTTGGCGAGCACCGAGAAGTCGGGTTGGCCGGGGACGAAGTTGAAACCGGCGGGGTGGACGAAAGTTATGCGCATTTATTTGTTTAAGACAATTTGTCCACGAAAGACACGAAGCGGGGTAAGCAGGCATTTCGCCGCAAGGCGAAAGCTCGCAAAAGCACGAAAGGAGAACCTGATATTAAAGGCACCGACTGGATGATTAACAATCAATCCAATGCTTTTGTTCGTGACTTTCGTGTATTTCGTGGACAGACTGGTTTTCCCAAAACCTCGGCTGCTCCTGGCGCAGTATGTCAGAACAGTTTCCGCCATATCAACAAGGGCAATCGGATGAGGAAACCGGTGAACAGGCGCAGGTGCATGCCGGTGAGCAGGATGTTGTCGCGCAGGTAGTTGAAATGCGATACCCCACCCTCGTCGGCGCGGAAATATTTCACAGGCGCATCGACGTTGATCGGCTTCGCGCCGCACCAGCACAGGCGTACCGCGGCCTCGGGGTCGAAATCGAAATGGCGCATCCAGTAGCTGTTCTCCATCACGCTCAGCAGCATCTGCGCGGGATAGACGCGGAAACCGTACAGCGAATCGCCTATGCCCTGCCACAGCGTCTCGAAGTTGGCCCACCAGTTGGAGACCTTGCGGCCGCGCACGCGCAGCAATGGCGCGCTGGCATCGAACACCGGGCGGCCCAGCACCAGTCCGTCGGGGTTGGCGATGGAGACCTGCATGAACTCAGAGATCTTCTCGGGCGGATGCTGGCCGTCGGAATCCATGGTCAGCACATGCGTGTAGCCCTCATGCACCGCGATGCGCAGGCCGTGCAGCACCGCCGCGCCCTTGCCGTGGTTATCATTCAACACCATCACTCGCAGTTGCGGGTCGATCTCCGCCATCTTCAGCAAACCTTCGGCGGTGCCGTCGGTGCTGCCGTCCACCACCACCCACACCGGCGACCATTGTTCGCGCGCCGCGCGCACGGTGTCGTACACCTTGTCGCCGGTGTTGTAGCTGGGGATGAGGACTAAGTGAGTTTTGGAAGGATTCATCATTCAAACCTTGCTTGTCCACGAAAAACACGAAAGGCACGAACAAATTCAAAAGCGCCTTCTGATGGGTAGCATTCGACAGACTGGCAGGTCGAAATCTTGAAATGGCGTTTGCCTTCTTTCGTGCTTTTCGTGTCTTTCGTGGACAAAATGATTTTGTTTTTTTTCACAACTGCTTCCTCGTCATTTCTTCTCGGTAATACTGTTCAAGATCGGCGGCGAAGGTCTTGGCATCGGTATCCACCTCGAAGCGTTTGCCCAGCCGCACGGTGTAGCGCAACGGGAATTCGGGTTTGTAGAAGAACGACCAGTTCTTGCCGAGGAAGGGGCTGCTCGCTTCGAGGAACACGGTCTGCACCGGCACGCCCGCTTTTTTCGCGACCAGTGCGAAGCCGCCCTTGAATTCGTTCACCGGCTCGCGCACGGTGCGTGTGCCTTCTGGGAAGATCAGCAGTTGTGCGCCTTCGCGCAGCGCGACACCGGCTTCGCGCACCAGCATGGCGGTGGAATCGTTGCGCACATATCCCGCCATGCTGGCGCCGCCGCCGAGCAGCGGATTGTCGAGCAGCTTGGCTTTCAGCACGCAGACAAAATTGGGCAGGCGCGAACCGACCAGCACCACGTCGATCAGTGCCGGATGGTTGGTGACGATGACCAGCGAAGGTTCGTCGCGCAGCGCGTCGAGCGCCTTGAGGTCCAGCTTCACCAGACCGCTGGCGCGGATGACGAACAGGTAGAGCCGGAACACCAGCATGATCGCGTAGCGCCCGACGCGCTGGCCGAGGCGATGCGGCAGCAGGTGGCGCAGCAGGCTGGCGGGCAGGCTCCACGCCAGACAGACGAAGGCGAAGAACAGCAGGCCGCCGTAGAGCACGAGGTATTCATACAGCGATCTGATTTGGCGCCAGATGATCATGGGTCAATCGTATTCCACTTCCACCAGTTCGTCCGACTTGTCGAATATCCAGGTGATGGCGAAGCCGACGGTGAAATATTCCTTGCTCTTCACCAGCGGGCTGTTCTCGAAGGCCGCGCCTTTGAGACTGTCCCACTTGGCGAAACCGCCGACCCAGTGTCCGGGATAACGCTTGTTGAAGGCAAAGATGAATTGCGTGCCGGCGTAACCGCCTGGTGCCTCGTAGGCCGGGCGCTCCGCGGTGGCATATTGCGGCGCGACATCGTAGAAGTAGGAATGGTATTGCCGGTCGGAATAGATCACGCCGCCGACCACACCGATGTTCCAGCCGCTGCGGTCGATGTCGTAGAAATCCAGGTTCAGTTGCGGCTGGAACAGCCAGCCTTCGTGATGCACGCGCTTGAAGTCGGAGGCGATGACCGCGCGCAGCGGCATGCGGATGTCGAAGGTATTCTTCTTGTCTTCGGTGTACCAGAGGTGGAAGTTGAGCGAAGGGCCGACTTCCAGCGTGGGATCAAGGTCGGGCATGCCCCTGCGCGCTTCGGCGCCGTCGGCCGGGACCGAGCCGTTCACACTGACATCCATCTCTACCCTGTCCTGCTTGAAGATCAGGCCGCGCACGCGCTCGCGGCTGACCTGCAGCACTTCGCCGTTGTAGACGACATAGGGCGCCGGTAACAAATAGGATTTGCGTTCGTCCGAGCCGCGGTACATGGGAAAGTCGATGGCCGCGACGCCCGCGCCGATCTCCCACAGCGGCCTGATTTCGGTCTGCGCCTGGGCGGTCGACAGACAGCAGAACGACAACAGCGCGCCAGGGATAATCTTCTTCATCGCGACAAACCGGTGCGCTAGCGCGCGTCGTTGAAATAAGCGCCCTCGATCTCCAGCAGCAGGTCGGAACGGCAGATGTTGGAATGCAGATAGACCGCCTGACAGGCCTTGCCGAATTCGGCTTGCACCCTGCTTTGCACCATCGCCAGGTCATGCTCGTGGCGCACATACACCTTGAGCAGCATGCGTCCCTGGGCGGGATCGTAATGCGGCCCCTGCTGCAGCAAAGTGCGGATGTTGAGCAGGGTCTCGGCTGTCTGCTTCTCGCTGTCGCCCTGGTGCAGGGTCTCGAAGCCGACGATGCTGGCGGTGCCGGAGATGAAGAAGCAATCCTGTCCGCCCAGTCTCACCGACAGCGCGCGCACGAAGATCGGGCTCTTGGGACCGAACTGGTCCGGGTACTGATAGGCACTGACCTGGCGCGGATTCTCCACCGCCTTGCCGGGCAACTTGCCGGCCATGAAATAGATGGTCAGCGATCCGCTGTTGCTGCCCAGCGCGCTGGCGGCGGGCACGTCCTCTTCGCCTATGCTGCGACCGTTGGCGACGAAGGCGCCATGCCGCCCGACGTTGAAGCCGCGATAACGCTCGAGGCCGTTTTCGTCGTCGTTGATCTGCGGGAAGTAGTGCCAGACGCGCAGCAGGTGGCGGTATTCGAAATGATCGATGTATTCGAAGATGCGCGTATAAGCCTGCGAGGCCAGTTTTTCCAGCGACTCGCCCGCATGCTGCTGCAGCGTCAGGCTGGCGAACATCACCTTTTCGTCGGCCGCCCCGCAGATGCCGTCGCGAACGCACCGTACCGTTGGTGAATCGCTGGTCCAGACTTCAAAGCTGTTGTCGCGCCCACCCAGCACCGGGATATCCACCCACAACGGCGCGCATGACAATGCCGGCATCTGCATGCTGCGGCCGAAACCGATCACGCCCAGCACATGCCCCGCGTGGGTTTCGAGATATGCGCCGATCTCATCGGCATCGAGATAGGCCAGCCCGAATTGCGTGCTGCTACTGTCCATATGTCTCCGTCACGGCGACATCGAGTACCTGGATGGAACGCTTGCGCTTGAACCAGGCCTTGATGGTGGATGGCAGATGCAGGACCGAACCGGTGTAATACATGAGCTTGAACATGAGCAGCCAGAAGGAATAACGCTCGGTGCGGTAGACATCGCCGATCAGGATGGAGATCAGCGCCTTCTTCACCTTGCTCTCGGCGCCCTTGTACATGAGCAGGTTGCGCATGGCCGGGGTGGTGATGCGGTAGATGAACCAGGAGAACACTTTGGGCCCCTGCATGATGGCCTTGTCGAATTCCTTCAGCGCCTGTTCGGCTTCCTGCGGTTTGCTCAGGCAGCGCTCGACCGCCGTGGCACCGGCGAAGGAACTGGCCATCGCCAGGAACACGCCAGAGGAGAAGATCGGGTCGATAAAAGCGAAGGCATCGCCCAGCAGGATGTAGTTCTCGCCGGAGGAACGCTCGGACAGGTAGGAGAAGTTGCCGGTGGCCGTCACCGGCGTTTCCAGCTTGGCATCCTTCATGCGCTCCATCAGCGCGGGACACATGGCGATGGTGTCCATGAAAAACTGGGTGAGATCGGTCTTACCGCGCGTCTTCATGTAATACGGCCAGCAGGTCGCGCCGATGCTGGTGTTGCCGTCGGGCAGCGGGATGAACCAGAACCAGCCGTGGTCGAACCAGAACAGGCTGATGTTGCCCTCGACTTCGCCTTCCAGTCGTTTCACGCCGGAGAAATGGCCGAACATGGCGGCGCTGTTGTGTTTCTTGTTGCGGTGCTTCATCTGGAAGTGGTTGGACAGGAAGGTGTCGCGGCCGGAGGCGTCCACCACGAATTTCGTGCGGATGCGCTGTGTCTTGCCGTCCTTGTCCAGCGTATCCACCAGCGCGCCCTCTTTCGGCAGAAACTTGACGTCGGTGACCTTGCATTCCTCAACCACGCGCGCGCCCTTGGCGGCGGCATTCTTGAACATGACCTCGTCGAACTCGTCGCGGCGCACCTGGTAGGCGGAAGGCCAGGTGTTATCCAGCGAATCGTTGAAGTCGATCATCACCGGCGCCGGATGCCAGGGCGAGACGAACTCCGCGCCCAGTTTGACGATGCCGATGCGCTTGATCTCGTCCAGCAAACCGAGCTCTTCGAACATCGGCATGTTCATCGGCAACAGCGATTCGCCGATATGGAAACGCGGGTGCTTCGATTTTTCCAGCATCAGTACATCGCGTCCCCGCTGCGCCAGCAGTGCGGCAATGGTGGAACCGGCAGGACCTCCGCCGATGACCAGCACTTCGCACGAAGTTTCCTGCTCTGCCATGATGCCCTCCTGAAATTTAAATGAATTTTTTACTCGGCCTTGTTGACCTCGACGCGCGTCAGCAACTGGTCGCCGCCGTAATTGAACGTCAACACGCCCTCACGCTTGTAGGAATACTTGAGCACCCAGCGATCCGGCCCGAAATAGAACGGGATCGATGCCTTGCCGGTGGGGTGCTGCCACTGCTTGGTGGGTGGGCCGATCAGCTTCACCGCTTGCGCCAGCGTCATGCCGATCTTGAGTTTGGAGAATTTGCTGCCGGGCGCCGGTTTGCCGACGATCTCGCCCTGCACGGTTTCCTGGGCAGCAGCGGGAGCCTTGGCGGTGGGCGCGGCCTTATCCTGCTTGGATGCGCAGGCGGACGCCAGCATGGCGGCCATTACGACGGCAATCAGTTGTGCATGTTTCATTTCTAGCTCCTGAAAAAGCCACGCCGGACGGCGCGATGGATAATGAAAAAGACCGTTTTGCATCTTAACCGACCCCCCAGTGGCGGGCAACCAAGGTTGCGTGATTCAGTCATCTTTCCTGACGATCAGAATGGCGGAAAACACCAGGCTCAGCACCGCCCCGGTCGCCACGGTGGAACCGATGGCGTTGAGCACCGGCGACTGCGAGAACGACAGCAGGCCGAAGCCCAGCATGGTGGAGACGTTGGCGAACAACAGCGAAGTGATGGTGCGTTCGCGATCCTGTGCCGAGGTGCAGCGATGATCGAAAAACAGTGTGTAATTGGAGCCGACCGCCACCACCAGTAACAAACCGATCAGGTGGAAGATGGACAGCGTGTGTCCGGTGAGCAGCAACAGCGCGGTCACCGTCACGACCGCTGCCGCCAACGGCATTGAAATCTCCAGCACGCGCCGGAACGAGCGCAGGCTGACGAACAGCAGCACGACGATGCCCAGCGCACCCAGCAGGGCATTGCTTGCCGCCTCGTGGCGATAGTCGCGGAACATCTGCTCGGTTTCGCGTTTCATGTCGAGCAACACGAACGGCGCTTCTGTGGCATTGCCGATACCCCGCTCGATGGCGGGTGCGTCTTTCACGCCGCGCAGCGGCAACATCACCGACCAGCCCTCCTCGCGCCGCACCAGACAGGTATCCAGCTTCAAGCCCAGCGCCGTCCCTTGCAGCGCCTCGCGATCCAGCAAGGGCTGGCGCTTCGCCGCCGCGATCTCTGCCGCGAACGGCGCAAAGGTCCCGCTGCGGAAAGGCATGCCGCGCAAGGCTTCGCCCATGTTGCGGCGCAACTCCAACTCGCCCGGCAGTACGGCCTGGCGCGCCAGCTGCGCCTTGCGGCTGGGCAGCGGCGGCGCATCGTATCCTTGCAGCATGCCCTGCGCCGCCAGATCGCGCAGCACGGCGACCAGTTCCTCGCCCTGCTGCAAAGCGTGCTCCTCGTCGTCGGCACCGGTCACCAGCATGTAGCGCACATCGGGCGCTCCCATGTCGCGGCGCAACTGCTCGTCCAGCTTCAGCGCCTCCTGCGGGATCGGACTCATGCTGGACAGATTGTCGTTCCACATGGCATCGCGCTTGAACACCAGAAAGGCGAGTGCAGCAGCCACCACCAGGAAAAGTGCAAGCCGCATGCGCGGCGCGGCGCGCACCAGCGCCATCAGCGCGCCGCCCAGCCACGCCGGGGTATGCACAAAGAATCCCTGCGGCAACAGGTGCGGGATCACCAGCCGCGACGTGGCCAGCGCCACGACGAGCCCGGTGATGGAGAACATGCCGAGTTGCGCCAGCCCGGTGAAGCCGGAGAACAACATGGCAGAGAAACCGCACACCGAGGTCAATACGCCCAGCCGCATGGTCGGCCAGATGCGCCGCAGCGTGGTTTGCGGGCTGCCGTTGCGCTCGATCTGGGTAAACAGGTAGATGGCGTAGTCCACGCCTTCGCCGATGAGCGTGATGCCGAAGCCGAGCGTAAGGCCGTGCACGCTGCCGAAACCCAGGCTCACCGCCGCGATACCCGCCAGCGCGCCGCTCGCCACCGGGAACAGGCCCAGCGCCAGCGCGCGCGGCGAACGGTAAAGCAGCAGCAGCATGCAGGAGATCAGCAGGGTGGCGATGATGGACAGCCGCAGCGCATCGTCGCGGATGGCGGCGCGCGACTGCACCGAGAACACGCCGGGGCCGGTCATGCGCACCTGTGCGCCTGCCGCCTCAGCATTACCTTTGCGCGCTTCCTCGAACGCGCTGCGGATCGCCAGCATGGCGCGTTCCTGCGCGTCGATGTCGTTGCCCGCGCCTCGCGTATGCGCCAGCAACATGGCACGCGAGCCGTCGCCGGAGAACCACACGTCGTCCTGCACCAGCGGCTGCGCCTGGCCCTGCAACTGTTCGAGCATGTGGATCAGTTCGCCGCTGGGGTCGGTGGGCAGCACGCGCTGCGCCATGCCGCTCATCGGCGTGGCGAGCAGGTCGAGATAGTAGTTCAGGCTGTCGCGCAGTCCGGCAGCGGAGAAACGCTGCGGCGTGACCGCGTCGCTCAGCAGGTAGCGGTTGTCGCGCAGCAGTTCGAAGTCCTTCTCCATGCCGACCTGCTCGCCGTTGTTCACCGCAGCGAGTTCCGGCGCGGCGCGCAACTGCTCCGCCATCCTCTTGCTGAGCCCGGCCAGCACAGGCGCGGGCGCGCCGTCCACGCCGATCAGGATCAGGCGCGACACCACGCCGTCGCGCAACTGCTCGACCATGATCTTCTGCGTGGGGGTGGGATCGCGCGGCATGAACGCCGACATGTCGGTGGTAAACTGGGTGCGGGCGATGACCAGCACACAGCTCGCGACGAACGCGAGCCAGACCGTCACCGCCAGATAGCCGCGCAGTTTCACTGCGTTTCCCCGATCACGGTCATGGTCGAATGGTCACCGTTGGCTTCCAGCATCTCGATGGCTGTCACGCGATCGCCGTGGCCGGAGATGACAATCTCCTTCACCATGGCGCGTGTCCTGTCTTCCAGCGGCAGCAGCTTCATGCGCCACTTCGCCGCCCCGCCTTTCAGTTCGACCTTATAAAAGCGTTGCAGCATGGGCAAATCGCCCGCCAGGGTGGAACGTATGCTTTCGACGAAGGCCCACACCGCCGGATACTGTTGCACCACCAGCGTGCGCTTGATGTTGCGCGCCTTGTTCTCGATGGTGAGCACGCCCTGATCCAGCACAAGAGTCTCGTCCTTGGGCTCCAGCGTGTGTTTTTCCAGATGGTCGGGCGCGCGGAACGACAGCGTACCGGAAGAAGTCAGCGGCACATCCAGCACGGCGAGGTGCTTGCGCTCGACGAATTTGCCCTGCGAAGTCTGCACCTGCGCCAGACTCTGCATCAATTGCGGCAGTCCCCATTCCTCGGCACTCGCGGGAAGGACGAACAGAGCGGCCAGCAATATCAGGATGCGCATATTCACTTCCAGAAGTCGAAAAAGTTGAACCAGTTGTACGGGGCCTCTCGGCAGAAATGCTCGATACGCGCCACATAGCGCGATTGTGCCTGACGGATCAGTTCGTTGCGCGGCAATCCGGCATCGGCCATGTCCGCCAGTTCCTCGAAATACAGGTCATAGCGGTTGCCGCCGCGATAGACGCCGACCATCAGCAGCACCGGGCTCTTCAGCATATAAGCCATGCGCAGCGGGCCGGTGGGGAATTTAGCCGCTTCGCCGAGGAAATCGAAGGTCGCGCTCGCGCCGCCGTGTTCCAGACCGCGGTCGGCGAGGATGCCGATGAACTCGCCGCGCTGCAACGCCTGCTCCACCTTGAGCATGGAATCGACCTTGCCCAGCGCGATCACCTGCTGCGTCAGGTCTGGATTGATCGCCTTCAGCACCGAGTTGAGCTTGCGTGCGTTCTCCTCGTACATCACCACGCTGGCAGGCGGCCCCTGTATCTGGTCGGCATAGGCGCGCATGATCTCGAAACTGCCCAGATGCGCGCCGAGCAGGATGCAGCCGCGCTTGCTGGCGATCATCCTCTGCGCGGCATCGTCCAGATGCACGCGCACGTCGAACTTGTCGAAGCGGCCGTTGAGCAGGAACACGCGATCAAGAATGGTGGAGGCAAAGGTATGGATGTGGCGAAAGCCGTCGCCGATACGGGCTTCGCGCCCCAGCACCTTGCGCAGATATTTGCGCGACGACCTGCGCGCCTCTGCGGCGAATATAAAGAAATAGAGGCAGATCGGATACAGGAACAGGCGCGCAACGCGACGCCCCAGCGTTAGCGCGACCCAGACGATGAAGCGGATGGCCAGCGTGTTGCTGCGTTCCGGCCGCGCGGCCCACTCCGTCGCGGACTTTTCCGGGATATTGTCAGACGTTCGCAACGACAGCTCCTGTCAGGACTTTGTTGCCCGCGACCGTGCAGGTGAATTCGATGGTGCCTTTGGCTGTGCGCGTATGCTCGATCTCGACCGTATCGCCCGGCCGCGCCGGCGCGAGGAACTTGGCGTTCTTCACGTTGCACGAGACAAAGCTCGCGCCCTCGGCGCGTTCGATGCAGCGCAACACCTCGGCCAGCAGCAGCGCGCCGGGGATGATGGGATTGCCGGGGAAATGCCCGGCGCCGGTGGGGTGGTCGGCTGGAAATCGCAGGGTGAGCTTGCTCATCATCGTTTCGCGCACTGCTCTCTCAGCCGCAACAGCGATTCGCGCGTGAGCTTGCCGGTGCTGTTGCGCGGCAGCGCTTCGACGAGATACAGCGGGCGCGGCAGGAACACCGCATCCATGCTGGTGCGCAGCGCATCCAGTATCCGCTTTGAGTCCACCCCGGGAGCGACCACGAAGGCCAGCGGACGCGTCACCGCGCCGTCACCGTCATCGGGCATCAGGAACACGCCGTCCTGCACGCCGGGAATGGAGTTGAGGTGATGGTTGAGACTGGCCAGCGAAGTGCGCTTGCCGGCGATATTCACCATGTCGGCGGTGCGCCCGTGCAGGATGAAGGTGCCGTCAGGGTTACGTTCGATTACGTCGGAGAGCGGCGCCTCGATCTCGACATGGCCGCCGTGCACGCGGGCGCCCTGTGCATCCTGCTCCATCGTCACGCCGGGCAGCAGGTGCCAGGCCGCGCCTTGCGTGGTGCGGCGGCTCGCCACCATGCCCGCCTCGGTGCAGCCGTAGATCTCATACAACGGCGCGCCGAAACGCGCTTCCGCTTCTGCGGCCAGTTGCGGCGCGAGCGGCGCAGTCGCGCACAGCACGAAGTCGACCGGCGGCACTTGCGCCACTTCCGCCAGCAGGGTGCGCAGGTGCACCGGCGTGGTGATCATGCAGCGCGAACGCGGCAAAGCCGACAGCGCGGCACAGATGTCCGCCGGATAGAACGGCCGCTCGGCCACCAGCGCCAGACCGTTCTGCATGGCCAGCAGCATGCTCGATTCCAGCCCATACATGTGCTGCGCAGGCACCGTGCCCAGCACCGCCATGCCCGAGTCCGGCACGATGCCGAGGCGCTGCGCTTCGGCGACCGCACCGCGACACAGGCTGCCCCAGGATTTGGCGTGCGCCACCGGGTCGCCGGTGGAGCCGGAGGTGAACACGAGTGCGGCCTGCTGCTGCTCGTCGATCTGCGGGATAGCGCCGGGCGCAGTACCCGCGAACGAGGCCGGGAACGGAACGATCTCGATACCGGGCAACTCGGTTGCGCCATCGGTCAGACAATAAAGGTCGGGATAACGCTGGCCCAGGCGCGCGACGAAGTCGGCGGTGTAGTTGGGCGGCAACAGACTGGTCTGGCCGCGCAACAGCGCGGCGGCGAAGCCGACAGCAAAACGATAGCGGTCGGTGCACAGGTTGAGGATGTGGGATCTGGCCGGCAGGGAAGCGGCGAGCTGGTCGACATCGCGCAGGAAATGCGCGACCGTGACCAGCTGTCCGCCGCGCCACGCAAAAATGCCGGCGGGGTCGTGGTGTCGGATGAGCGGAATGCCTGCCATGAACCTGGACCTTAACGCTCGCTATCGGCCTTCTTGGGCGCGGCAAAATCCCGGCTGTAAACCTCGATCGCTTTCAGGATGGAAGTCTTGGGATGATTGGGGAAACGCAACGTACGATAAGCCTTCTCGGCCACGAACATGAGGATCAGCAGCGGCAGGTTCAGCACGTTGATGAAGAAAGACCATGCGGAAAGCGGCGCGAACAGGTACAGCAGCAGCGACACCGTCACCTGCCCGGCAAAATAGCCACACCATGCGATGGTGACTTTGCGGGTGTAATCGACCACCTCGGGTTTGAGCTCGCCGTTGATGTGGCGCGAGATCTGCGAGATCAGCGGCTCGCGCCCGCGAAAGAGTGTGCGACCGAACAGCCACAGCAGGAACAGGTTGAGGGTGGCATGCGACAGGCCATTCACCGCAAGCAGGCCGATGCGGCCGTAGTCGCTGGTCACGATGAAATAGATTGCGCCAAGGAACGCCAGCGCCAGCAACGGCCACCAGACCTTGCCCGCGATGCGGAACAGCACCCAGGCCGCGACGATCAACAAGGGCGCGAACACAAACATCAACTGCCACATCTCCACCTCATCCTTGAGGATAAACACATGCAACAGGATGGGATAAGCGATGAACGCAGCCAGCAGCAGAAACTTGCCCACTTTCCCCATTACGCGCTCCGGAATAGCTGCCGCAGGGAGGGGTGGCAATCACGCAATGTGATGCTTCCCGCGACTGATTTTCTGTGATTGGACTGCAAGGTATGTCCCCGATCGATTTCAGGGCGGCATTCTACTCTGAAACCGCCCGTCCCGCCCCGGACACAAGGACAGGTCGGCATCATTCACGCACGTTTCGGCGAAATTTCAGTTAGCATTGCCGCATAACAATCCGGACAGAAATCTGCCCATGACATCCCGTTCCAGTGAAACAACCGGCGCCGTCGTCCACGCCCCGCACCCCCCGCTCACCGAGTACTACCAAAGCGAAGAAGACCGCCGCGAGTGGGTCGGCGAGCAATTCGACAAGACCGCCGCCGACTACGACCGGGTGGAAAAGATCCTCGGCCTTGGCACCGGCCCGTGGTATCGCCGCAAGATGCTGGAAGTCGCCGGCCTGAAACCCGGCATGCGCATCCTCGATGTCGGCATGGGCACCGGACTGGTGGCGAAACAGGCCGCCGCCATCCTCGGCGATGCCAGTCTGGTCACCGGCGTCGATCCCAGCGCGGGCATGATCCGCAACGCCAAGCTGCCCGTCGGCGTGACCGTGATCGAAGGCCGCGCCGAACTGATCCCGCTGCCCGCCGCCGGTTACGACTTCCTCAGCATGGGCTACGCCCTGCGCCATGTATCCGACATGTCGGTCGCCTTCGCCGAATTCCACCGCGTGCTGAAACCCGGCGGCAAGGTCTGCATCCTCGAGATCACCCCGCCCAAAGGCAAGATCGCCACGGCATTGCTGAAGGGCTACTGCAAATACGCCGTGCCCATGCTGGCCAAACTTGTCGCCCGGGACAAGGACACTGCGCAATTGTGGCGTTACTACTGGGACACCATCGAAGCCTGCGCCGTGCCGGAGCAGGTGATGGCGACGCTGGAGAGTGCCGGGTTCGTGAATGTGCGGCGGACGGTGGATGTGGGGATGTTTTCTACTTATCTGGCGGAGAAACCGCAGTAGGGCTTGGTCTTATTGACCACATAGGACCGTTCGTCCTGAGTAGGCGTAGCCGTATCGAAGGATGGGCGAAGCCCGCTGGTTTTCAAATTCAAAACCAACACCGTCGGGGGTTGCCCGACAGCAAGTCACTTTTCTCGTCTTGCCGAGAAAAGTAACCAAAAGAGGGCGCCCCCGGTGCGCCGCCCCTTCGGGGTTCCCTGCGTTGCTCGACTGGTCAGGCGGCTGCGGAACTCGCGCTACGCGCTCAGACAGTCCTCGCCGAAATCCCCTGACCAGTCTCCGCTACTCGGCGGACGCACAGGGGAGGGAACGTCAAAACCTAAAACCACAGCGTGAGCACTTCGTGCCCACGCTGCTTGGATATGTGTAAAGCAACTGCTAACTCAATTTTCGAACTTCCTTACATTTACATAAAAATGAATCTATCTTCTTTTCAATCTCCATACTTGCCCTAGTTTTTTCGGGTTCAATTCCTGCCAAATAATCTTTTCTGGAATCCAGAATGCGGTCTAAAACATCATTGGGGGCATTAAATTTTTCATATTCTTCTGAACTGTATACCGCCAACTTGTACTTATATTCACTCCATATTTTGAGACTAATGTGTTCTGCTATTGCGAACTTTTGAGACAAAGCTGATATTGATTGTCCATTTATTGTCTGATCCTTCCAGTTTTCTGTTTTTACTAAACGCGAATAGTTTTCCTCAAGCTCTTTTTCTATAAGGGCCACAATATTTTGGTTCTGCTTATATTCCTGATACCCCGGTAAAAACAAGGCTACCAAGACAGCCAGAAAGGTAGCAACTGCGCTCAATCCGGTCCAAGCGGTCCCGTTAAGCCAAATAAAGCATTCTGAGATATCACACATGCTATGCCTTTCGCTTTATAGGTTCAGGTTTGAGATGGTCTCAATGTACCGGAGTCTTTTTGTTTTGACTATGGTGGGCAGCTTGCTGCCCACCATACGGTTTTGAGTTTCGCTTTTTCCTCCCCTGTGCGCCGCCGAGTAGCGCAGGGGACCCCGAAGGGGCGGCGCGCTGGGGTCGCCTTTTCTTTGGCTACTTTCTTTTGGCGAAGCAAAAGAAAGTAGCTTGCTGTCGGGCAACCCCCGACGGTGTTTGTTTTGAATTTGAACACCAGCGGGCTTCGCCCATCCTTCGATACGGCCTTCGGCCTACTCAGGACGAGCGGATTGGAGTTGCCCCAGCACCTTCCTCACCGGTGTCGGTATCGCCGCCCCCAACGCCTCCCCCACCTCCAACCAAACACTACCAGGCTCCGCAGCCAGCACCGGCTTGCGCGCCAACTCCACCCGCAACGGGGTGATGTAAAGTTTGAAATGCGTAAACGCATGCGTGAACGTCGCCAACTTTTCCCCGCCTCTCGCCTCCATACCGTTGCGCACGAACCAATCCCTCGCCGCAATCTCATCCTCGAACTGCGGCGGACACCACAGTCCACCCCAGATGCCGCTGCCGGGGCGCTTCTCCAGCAGGATGTCGTTACCGTGCATCAGCAGCAGGAATACAGCATGCCGTTCCGGCACGGACTTCTTCGGGCGCGGTGATGGCAGTTCGGTTGTGCGTTCTGTCTGCAGGGCGACGCAATCGTCTTGCACGGGACAGATGACACATCTGGGTCTGTTGCGTATACAGACGGTAGCGCCCATGTCCATCAGGGCCTGGGTGTAGGTGGCGATGTTGCTTTCAGAGCCGCCCCTCTCCCCCGCCCTCTCCCGCGAGGGGAGAGGGAGTAAGGCCTCTGCCCGTTTCCAGAGTTGTTCTTCGACTTTCCTTTCGCCCGCCCATCCTTCGATGCCGCAGTAACGTGCCAGAACGCG
The DNA here is from genome assembly GCA_018813765.1 of Gammaproteobacteria bacterium. Classification (GTDB taxonomy): domain Bacteria; phylum Pseudomonadota; class Gammaproteobacteria; order Burkholderiales; family Gallionellaceae; genus Sideroxyarcus. The sequence goes on from JAHJBC010000007.1 coordinate 16,332, forward strand.
CTTGACGTTGCCGTCCAGTATCGCGCGGTGTTCGTGATAGGCCAGCGCGCAGACAGCGGCGGCGGTGGAGCGGCCGATGCCGGGGAGTTCGACGATGTCTTCAAACTTGCGCGGGAATTCGCCGTTGAATCTTTCGACGATGATGCGTGCGGCCTTGTGCAGGTTGCGGCCTCTGGCGTAGTAGCCGAGGCCGCTCCAGTGGGCGAGTACCTGCTCTTCGCTGGCGGCGGCGAGTGCGGCGATGTTGGGGAACGAGGCGACGAAACGCCGGTAGTACGGAATGACGGTGGCGACTTGCGTCTGTTGCAGCATGATCTCGGAGAGCCACACGCGGTAGGCATCCTGGCCTTGCCAAGGGAGGTCGTGGCGACCGTGCGTGCGCTGCCAGGCGATGAGACGGGAAGAGAACGATGTCATGGGGGAGCGGATCAGGCTTTGCTCGAACCGTTCATTTGAACAGGTTCTTCAGGCCCTTCTTCAATTCTTCCCTTGCCTTGGCCTTGGCGTCTTCTTTCAATTGTTCCTTTTTCTCGTCCAGCTTCTGCTTGGCGACATCCTTCAGCAGGGCGCCATAGTCGATCTTGAACTTGACGGCATCGAACGCGCCATACACCGTCACCGGCAGTGTCGCCGTCTTGCCCTGCGCGGTCTTGGCGAAGGCTGCCTTGGCGTTGTATCGCAGATTGTCGTGCCCGATGTCGATATCGCCGCGGCCAGTGATGCGCAGCACGACGGACCTTACCGCGAGGTCGTCGTTGTGCGCGATGCCGTTCTTCACTTTGAAGCTGGCCTTGAATTCGTTGAATTCGGTCTTCTCGTTCTTGTCCACGCCCAGCGTCTGGGTGGTGCTCTCCTTGCTCAGGCTCTGTATGCCCTGTACCAGTTTGGCCAGGTTGATACCCTTGATCGCGCCGTTCGCCAGGTCGACCTTCACGTTGCCGCTCAGTGCCTTCTTGAGGGCACTGACGGTGTTGCCCTGTGTGGCGAGATCGAGCGTGATGTTGCCGCGTCCTTCTGCCAGATCGAGATCGGCCGCATCCTTCATCAGCGGCGCGATGTCGACACCAGACAGTTTCGCTTTGACGGTGAAGCTGGATGTATTTGCGTTCACCGTGACTTTGCCGTTGATGTTGCCTTTGTAGAGTTTGGCGGAAAACGGCGCGATGTTGACCATGCCATCCCTGGCTTTCACATCCACACGCAATTGCGCGACCTTGATGTTGGCTGCCTTGAGCGAGCCCACCTTCAGGCTGCCGTCCACATCCAGCGTCTTCAGCGCAGAAAGATCGAAGGGCTGTTCGGCTGCTTGACTCTGGGCGGGGCCGTTCGCTGCTTGCTCCGCCTTTCCGGGCATGAATTGATCGGCATCGAACCGATCGATCTCCACAGCATAGCGGATCATCGGCACTTTAAAGTTCTTCACCGATGCCTTGGCCTTGATCCGGCTTTGCAGCAATCCGCCGGCCAGTTTGGCTTCGACGTACTGCCTGACCAGATCGGCCTGGATGCTGCCTTTCAATTCGCTGTCGATGCGCTTGCCGGGCAGATTGTCGCCCGTGGCGCTGACCGCGAAACTGAGGTCGGACAGGTTGAATTGCCGGGATTCCAGACTGCCCTTGAGCGTGGAGATGAGTCTCGCCTTGAATGCCTGCTCCCGCTGTTTCAGGTCGATATTGACGCTCAGGGCGTTCACCTTGAACGCCTGCGCCTTCCCCTCCAGCACCGGAACTGCAAGCGTCGCTGTGATATCCCCGAACGCGCCGTTCATCCTGGCGTTCAGCGCGATGCCTTCGCCGCCGAACCTGTCCCTGACCAGGTTCAGCGCAGGCGCATCCAGTTTGGCCTCGAAGCGTTCCTTGTCCTTTTCTGCACTGGCCGAGAACGCAAGGTTCTCTGCCGAGAATTCCCGCGTGCCGGGGTGGACGCTGGCGTCGCCGCTTACGTTCAACACCACTCCGGTATAGTCGAGCGCGGCCCCGCTCGCTTGCAGATCCATGCCGCGCAACTGGTAATGGTTGCTGCCCAAATCGAATGTCAATCCGGCCTTGAGCCGGGCAGCGATGTCCACCTTGGGTTGGCTGGCTGTCACGCGCATGGACAGATCGATCTCGGTCGGCACGCCGTTGGCCAGGCGGCCGGTCTTGAGACTCATCTCCTTCACGCCGTATCGCGCACCCGTCGTCTCGTCGAGATAAGTGAATTCCGTCCGTTCGAGCAGTACCGAGGCGATATCGAATTTCATCGGTGCAGCTGCCGGTTCGGCTGCTGGCTGTGGCGCCGCAGCGGCTTCGCCGGACAGCAGGTCGTCGATGTTGGTCTTGCCGTCCTTGTATTTGACGAGATGCGCCTTCAGTCCGCTCACCGCGACTTCGTCGACCACAATATGTCCGGCAAACAAGGGGAACAGCTTGAGCGAGAAGCTGGCGCCTTCGAGCGCGGCGAATTCCTGTGCGTTCCCGAATTCAGACAGCGAGACGCGCCCGAGGGCCAGCCCGATACTGGGGAAGAACTTCAGCTTGATGTCGCCGTCCAGCTTGAGGGTGCGCTGGTTATTGTCTTTCACCGCCTGGATGATCTGCGGTTTGTAGCTGTTGGGGTCGAAGGTCAGGGCGATGTAGGTGATCGCGGCAGCGAGCAGCGCGATCGCACCGCCGACCGTCCACAGGCTGTATTTGAGATATTTGTTCATGCGCCACCCTTGACAAAAACCAAGGGTGGATTATAAACCACTGAAAATCCTCAATCCGGCAACGCGATCTTGTTGTCGGTGCTGAACTGGTAGTCCTTGAAGATGTGCTCGGCGCTCAGGATGCGGTACTTGCCGTCCGCTTCCTTGCGTGTGGTGTCCTTGAGGCGATAAGTGAGCTGCCCGCAGGTCCAACATTTGTAGTTGCGCATGTGCGTGCACAAACAGGTCTTGTCCATCACCGATATCTTCTTCTCGTCGGGATGCAATGCCACTTCGCGGTTGTAGGAGTCGATGTAGTCGCAGTGGCCGTTGAGGTCCAGCAGATAGCCATAGGATTCGCAGCCGGGGCGGATGCCGGAACCGGTGGACGGACTGTTCTTCAGCATGCGCATCGGGTAGCCCGTGGGCGAGGTGCCGTTCACTTCGATGTCGTCCTCGCTGGCCTTGAAATATTCCTGCTGCACTTCGGCGGGCAGGCCGCATTCGCTGGCAACAGTGAAACGGGTGGCCACCTGCACGGCGGCAGCGCCGTCCTCGAGGAAGCCGACCGCATCGCTGCCGGTAAAGATGCCGCCGGCCGGGATCACCGGGATGTCGAGCTTTTCGTCGCGCAGGTACTGGTGGATCTCGTTGGTGATCGTGCGCAGGTCATACTTCATCCAGTCGTCCAGACCGAAGCCGAGGTGGCCGCCCGCCAGCGGGCCTTCGACCACGATGTAATCGGGCAGGCGGTTGGTGCGCGCATTCTTGCGCAGGAACAGTTGCAGCGCGCGCAAGGACGAGACGATGATGCCGAGTTTCACGTCGCGGAATCGCGGATGCTCTTCGATCATTGCGAACGAACCCAGATGCAGGCCGGCCGCCAGCGTGATGCCGTCGATGCCCGCGGACATGGCTTCCCACAGGCGCACCTTGAGCGTCTCCTTGGGCGCGTTCATGGTGAGCTTTTCCATGCAGTTGATGTAGATCGCACCGGGACCGCGCTTGCGCTCCATGGTCTTGCTCACGTGCAATCGGGTGGATTCGGCGATGTGGCCGAGATCGAACTTGACCTCCGCCTTGTTGGAATTGTCGATGTTGTACTTGAACTGCTGCAGCTTGGTCTTGACGAAGTCGGTGTCGTAGTGACGATCCGACACGGTCGGCAGCATGGCATCCGAGATATGGCCGACGCCGCCCAGACGCGCCGCTTCGAGCGCCAGTTCCGAGGTGGAGATGTCCACACCCATACCCCCGATCATGATCGGGACCAGCTCCTGCTTGCCGAACTTCAGACGGAAATCATCTACACGTTTCATTGTTTCTCTCGCTCCTAACGGGGTGCATTTTACCCCAAACTGCCGGCTACCCTCCGCAATACTGCCTGCGTTGGAAGTGTGCCGACTTTATCTACTGGCGCCTATATGACTTTCGAATAGCGCGCGTGTTCCTGTTTTGCGCGCAGGTATTTGTCGAACACCATGCAGATGTTGCGGATCAGCATGCGTCCCTTGGGTGTGACGCTGATCCATTGCGGCGAGAGCTCGAGCAGCCCTTCTTTTTCGTATTCGGCCAGTTCTTTCAGTTCCGTCGCGAAGTACTGGTCGAAATCGATCAGGTAGGCGATATTGAACGATTCCTTCGAAATCTCGAAGTGGCACATCAACGCCTGGATGATGGCGCGGCGCACCAGGTCGTCGGCATTCAGCTCCATGCCGCGCATGATGGGCAAGGTGTCGTTGTCGAGTGCGTCGTAATACGGTTCCAGTTCGCGAAAGTTCTGGCTGTAGGTCGGGCCGATCTTGCCAATGGAGCTGACACCGACCGCGATCAGGTCGCAATCCGAGTGCGTGGAATAGCCCTGGAAGTTACGGTGCAGCCTGCCTTGGCGCTGGGCCACGGCCAGCTCGTCGTCCGGCTTGGCGAAGTGGTCCATGCCGATGTACACATAACCCGCGTCGGTCAGCGTGTTCACCGCCAGCTTGAGGATATCGAGCTTGGTCTGCGGCGCCGGCAGGTCTTCCTCGTGGATGCGGCGCTGCGGCATGAACAGCTTGGGCATGTGCGCGTAATTGTAGATGGACAGGCGATCCGGATTGACCGCAATGACCTTGTCCAGCGTGGTCTTGAAGCCCTCGATGGTCTGTTTGGGCAGGCCGTAGATGAGGTCGATGCTGACCGACTGGAAGCCGTTGGCACGCGCGGCCTTGATGACCTGCAGCGTCTCTTCCTCGCTCTGGATGCGGTTCACCGCCTTCTGCACGTCCGCATCGAAATCCTGTACGCCGATGCTGATGCGGTTGAAGCCCAGTTCGCCCAGCAGCGCGACGGTGGCATCGCTGACCTTGCGCGGGTCGATCTCGATGGAGTATTCGCCGTCCTCGACCAACTGGAAGTTCTTGCGGATGGCGCCCATGACGGCGCGCAGTTCGTCGTCGCTCAGGAAGGTGGGGGTGCCGCCGCCAAAATGCAGTTGCTCGACACGGCGCGAATCACCCAGCAGGGCGGCCTGCATCTCGAGTTCCTTGATCAGGTATTTGACATACTGGTCGGCCTTGCTGAAGTCCTTGGTGACGACCTTGTTGCAGGCACAGTAGAAACACAGGGTATTGCAGAACGGGATATGGACATACAGCGACAGCGGACGGCTGATGCCGCCAATCTCGCGCTTCTTCACCCATTGGGCATACATCTCGGCGTTGAACGCCTCCACGAAGCGGTCTGCGGTGGGATAGGAAGTGTAGCGCGGGCCGTTCTTGTCGAGACGGCGGATCAGGTCCAGATCGACTTCAAGCTGGGAGCTAATTTCTTTGTTGACTGACATGGGAATGCTTCAAATTATTCGGTTTCAGGAATGTGCCAGCATACCGCAAAATGCGTTTGATATAGGTCAAAAACCATGTCATATTCCGCCCCCGGATCATGCAATACCCATATAGAAATTAAGTGCAAACCGCTTCCGACAACCCCTGCCTGCGCATAGCGTGTTCGAGCTGCAACCTGCGCGAACTCTGCCTTCCAGTCGACCTGCAGGGTTCTGCGCTGCACCGGCTCGACGCACTGACCAGTATCAAGCGCCCCTTCCGCCGTGGCGAATATCTGTACCGCAGCGGCGAGCCGTTCCGCGCCCTGTACGCCATCCGTACCGGTTTCTTCAAGACCCAGGTGCTGCACGAGAACGGTCGCGAACAGGTGACCGGCTTTCAGATGCCCGGCGAGATCATCGGCCTGGACGCTATCAGCAGCGACGCCCACTCCTGCGACGCCGTGGCGCTGGAGGACAGCGAGATCTGCGAGATTCCGTTCGACCAGCTGGAAGAACTGAGCCGCGAGCTGCCCACCCTGCAACGCTACCTGCACAAGATTATGAGCCGTGAGATCGTGCGCGACCACGGCATCATGATGCTGCTGGGTTCGATGCGTGCCGAAGAGCGCCTGGCCGCCTTTTTGCTCAACCTGTCGCAGCGCTTCAGTGCGCGCGGCTATTCGCCGAGTTCCTTCCATCTGCGCATGACGCGGCAGGAGATTGGCAGTTATCTGGGCCTGAAGCTGGAAACGGTCAGCCGCACGCTGTCCCATTTCCAGGACCATGGCCTGCTCAACGTGCGCCTGCGCGAGGTGGAGATCATGGACATGCTGCGCCTGCGCAGCTTCGTCGGCACCACCGCCTGAGCATTCCCTGCGGCTTTCGGCCGCATCCCAAGTCCCCGGAGAAACTGGTATCCTACGCGGATAACAAGCTTCTATAACAAGTTAGACCGAGGGAGACCAACATGCACGAGCACTACGAGATAGGACGCGAGGAGAGGTTCCGCGCAAAATGGCCGCACGAGATATTCCTGATCAACCTGGTGTTCAACCATATCTTGGTGTTCGCCTCGACTTTCGGCGTGTTCAGCACCTTCCCGTGGATGGTGCTGGTGGTGCCGATCACTTCTTTCGCCATCACTGCCTACATCCTGATCAAGGCCCGGCAGATCGCCAGAGGCAACGAGACCTGGTTCGTCAAATCGCACTGGGTCATTGCCGACAAGCGCAACAAGCACTTCATGTGGCTGCTGGTCATCACCTGCGCCATTGTCGGCAGCGGCTTGCTGATCTCAAAATTGATGGGCTGGTCCAAGATCGCCACCATCGCACTGATCGGCGGCGCCGGACTGCTGCCGTTCATGGTCACGCTGCTGGTGCTGATCGTGCTCGGCAACGATTCGATGTATCAGGCACGCCATGGCAAACTACCCAAACGTTTCGTCGAACAGAATCCGGACTCTTCAAACCCTGCAGCTTCCCCTTAAACTCAACCCTGACTCTCAACCATGTCAACTGAAAGCAAGATCTATTGGAGTGTCGGCATCGTGTCGATACTGATATTCGCCGCCTCTTTCCTGATCCCCGCCGACACCTCGCGCAAGGACGACGTGCCTTGGCATATCGAGCATCCGTCCGCGGGCTCTGTGCGCGTCTTCGGCCTGACGCTGGGGGAGGCTTCCACCAACGAGGCAGAGCAGCGCTTCAAGGAGGAGGCCAAGCCCAGTCTGTTCAAGACGCCCGACGGCGAACTGATTGCCGAGATGTTCTTCGAACAGGTCAAGCTTTCCGGACTGCACTCCAAGATCGTGCTTACCATTGACGTTCCGAAGGCGGAATTGCAGGAAATGTATGAGCGCGGCCTGCGCATGGCCTCGACCGGCAGCGGCAAGAAGATCACGCTGGCGCCGGAGGATATCGAAAGAGTGCGGACCTTGCCCGTCAACAGCCTGACCTACATGCCGGGCTTGCGCGTCGAGGATGCGGTGTTCCTCAAGCGCTTCGGCGAACCGGCACAGCGCATCCGCGAGACCAAGAGCGGCGCCATCCACTGGCTGTACCCGCAGAACGGACTGGACATCACGCTGGGAGGCAGCGAGAAACCGTTGCTGCAATTCGTCGCCCCCAGGGAATTCGACAGGCTTTCCAAACCCCTGCTGGCGCACGGGGAAGCGGTGAACTAAGGAACCGGCGGACGCCTACTTGTTGTCGGCGTCCCCATCCCCGGATTGTTGCTGACGGCAGTGCGGCATCATGTCCTCATCGTCGTCATGCAGGATGCGGTTGGCATTCCCCTCCATATCCTCGTACTGCCCCTTCTTCACCGCCCACACCAGTACGACGACGAACAGCACGCCGAAGAACATCATGCCGGGTATCAAGCTGTAGATCACTTCCATCGTTCACCTCATCGATTCTTGAACATGGTGCGTATGCGCGCCGCATTGCCGATCACGATCAGCGAACTGATCGGCATGCTGATCGCCGCCACCAGCGGGCTGACCCTGGCCATCATCGCCAGCGGCACCATGATGATGTTATACACGAATGATAATCCGATGTTCTGCTTGATGGTAAGCAGGGTGCGACGCGACAACTGGGCGGCCTGACGCACCTTGTCCAGTTCGTTGTGCATCAACACGATGTCCGCGCTCTCCACCGACACGTCGGTGCCCGATCCCAGCGCGATGCCGACATCGGCGCGGATCAGTGCAGGCGCATCATTGACGCCGTCGCCCACCATGGCCACCACCGCTCCGCTCTGCTGCAGCCGCTGGATCACCTGATCCTTGTCCTGCGGCAGTACTTCGGCGATCACTTCCATGCCGCCAAGTTGGCGCGCGATGGCTGCGGCAACGGGCCTGCGGTCTCCGCTCAGCAGCGTCATGGTGATGCCGGCCGCGCGCAGTTCGTTCACCAGTTGCTGTGCGTCGGGACGCAATCTGTCGGCCAGGGCAATGATGGCGACGTGTCTGCCGAATAGCGCGACATAGACACAACTCATCGCTTGCATCTCCAGCTTCTGCGCAATGGCATGCAGCCCGGCATCCGGCGCTATGCCCTGCCGTGTCAACCACTCCGCGCTGCCCAGCAACACGGTCCGCCCGTCGACGTTTGCTTCAACACCCAGACCGGCCGTGGCACGGAATCCGCTCGCTTCCAGACTGCGATAGGGCAGTTGGCGCGTCTCGACTTCGGCGACAATGGCCTTGGCGACGCTATGTTCGCTGTAGCGCTCCGCCGCCGCCGCATGCCGTAACACTTCACCCTCGTCTGCGCCCGCCGCGACATGAATCTCTGCTACGCTCATCTTGCCCTCGGTCAGGGTGCCGGTCTTGTCGAAGACGAAATGGGTGACCTTGGACAGCGTCTCCAGCACCAGGCCGTTCTTGACCAGGATGCCGTGCTTGGCCCCCAGCCCGGAAGCGACTGCGATGGACATCGGCGTCGCCATGCCCAGCGCACAGGGACAGGTGATGATAAGTACCGAGGTAGCCGCCATCAGCGCGATTTCGAAATCGTGGCTGTTCCAGATGAAGAACGTGACCGTCGCGCAGATCAGCGTGACCAGCACGAACCACGGCACGATGGTATCGGCCAGCCGCTGGATCGGCGCCTTGGAGGATTGCGCCTCTTCCACCAGACGGATGATCTTGGACAGCATCGTGTCCTGCAGTTGCGCGCGCACTTCAACCAGCAATACGCCGTCGGTGTTGACTGTCCCGGCCGAAACCTGTGCACCGGCCGATTTGTGCACCGCTGCGGATTCGCCGCTGAGCATCGATTCGTCCACCGCACTGTGCCCTTCAAGTACCACACCGTCCACCGGCACCTTGTAGCCCGGCTTGATAAGGACATGGTCGCCCAACTTGACGCCGCGTATCGGCGTCATCTTCTCCTCGCCTTCCTGCATCACGATGGCGACGCGCGGTTGCAGTTCCATCAGGCGCTTGGTGGCGGAGACGGCTTGGTGGCGGAACATGCCCTCCAGATAGCGCCCGACCAGGATGACGAAGGTCAGGTTGGTGACGGTATCGAAATAGACTTCACCCTGCTGGTTGTTGGTGAGCGTCACATAGAGCGAGTAAACATAAGTGACGCTAAGACCGAGGGCGATCGGCAGGTCCATGGTGAGGCGCCCCGCACGCAAGCCGCCCATTGCCCCGCGATAGAAAGGATAACCGGAATACAACAGGGTCGGCGTCGCCAGCAGCAGGCCCATCCAGTGGAAGAAGCCGCGGAACTCGTCCTGGTTGGCGCCGCTGTAGAGCGCGATGGCGATCCACATCATGTTCATCATGGCGAACCCGGCGAAGAACAGCCGGTACAGCATGGCACGATTCGATTTCTGGATAGCGCCTTCCGCAGTTTCGGGATCGTAGGGGACGCCGGAATAGCCGATGCGTGCAAGCGCGCGAATGAGATCAGACAACTTGCTCTTGCTGTTGTCCCAACGCAAATGCAATCGTTTGCCGGCCAGGTTGACTTCGGCGGCCTGTACGCCCGGCGCACGCTGCAAACCGCGCTCGATCAGCCAGACGCAAGCGGGGCAGTGGATTCCCTCGACCAGCAGATGGATGTCGCGGATATCGCCGGAGCAGGTGGTGAATTCCTGCTGCACTTCGTCGAAATCGTAGATCTCGATGTCCTTGGGCGGCTCCGGTGGCGGCCCCAGCAGCACCCCTTCGGGCGTGCGCTGGTAATAGCCCTGCAATCCGGCCTCATAGATGGCGCTGCAAACCGACTGGCAGCCAAAACAGCAGAAATCGCGCTCCCCTCCTTCGAGGTTTGCGTGAAACGACACGTCCGCCGGAATGGGAAGGCCGCAGTGGAAACAGCCCGCTGCGGCCTGGTGACTATGCTGCGACATACAAGCAAGCTCTCACTTACGAGGATGCCTCGACCATGAATTTTGCGGTACCGACACCGAACCGCTCATCGCCCCGCTGCACGCGGATATGTAGTTCCCAGTATCCCTTGAGCGGGAAGTTGATGTAACCCTGGTATTGGCCCGGCGCGACTTCGCTGAAGGCGGTGGTGAAGTCCTTGCTGGAATCGGAAGCGCGATAGGCTTCCACTTCGAGCGTACCGCTCACCGGCTTGCCTTCGCGATCCTTGATGCCGATCTCATATGCCGTCGGCGTACCCATGACGATGGCCTTGGGTTTCTTGATCTCGGTCTGCCAGGACAATGCCTGCTGCTCGCGCAGCTCTTTCAGCACGGCGTCGGCCGTTTTGCGATCCTTGGTCTTGTAATCGCGCTCGACCAGTTCGGAACGTCCGTCCCGCATGGTGAACCAGATGAACGTTGCATTGACTGCCAGCACCACGGTGATCAGGGCCATCATGCCCAGCACCCATGGATTGCGCAGTGCCGATTTGTTGCTTTGCGAGATCATGTTCTCTCCTCTTACGGCTTGGGACCGTTGAAGTTGCTGGTATATTCGGCGAACACGGCCGGGTCTTCAACACCTTCCACCCTGAAGTGGATCGGCGTGATCTCCTGCTTGAGATTCTTGCTGGGCACCTTCACGAAAATGGTGAAGGAGGTGCCGCGGCCATGGTGTGTCAGCGGCGGAGTCTCGGCGCCGATGAGCATCTGCCCCTCGAGTCCGCTCTCTGCCGTGACCTTCACATGGATGTCCTTGTCGGTCTTGTTGAGCACCTTGAAGGCATATTTGTTCTGTACCGAACCGTCGCTCATCTGCACGAACAGCGGCTGCCGTTCAGGCAACACCTTCAACGACATCGCCCCCAGGTGTGTCAGGCCGTAGACGATGCCGGACATTGCAACCAGGATGATGGCGAGATAGACCAGCGTGCGCGGATGTTGATACAGTTTGTGCGTCGGCTTGCCCGACATCTCGTCCAGCGAAGCATAGCGGATCAGACCGCGCGGCTTGCCAACCTTATCCATGATCGCATCGCAGGCATCGATGCACAGGCCGCAGGTGATGCAACCCAGCTGCTGGCCGTGGCGAATATCCACTCCGGTCGGGCAGACCTGCACGCACTGGAAGCAGTCGATACAGTCACCCTGCGGCGCACCCGTTTCGCCGCCCTTGCGCAATTTGCCGCGAGGTTCGCCGCGGGCGGTGTCATAGGTCGGCAGAATGGTCTGCGCATCGCCCATCACGCCCTGGATACGTGCGTACGGGCACAGCCAGATACAGGCCTGCTCGCGCAGGAAGCCGGCCAGGATGTAGGTGCCGAAGAAGAACATGGCCAGTACGACCCAACCCACTTTTGGCAGATTGAGATGGATCAGATTGTTCCAGTATTCGTACGCATCCACGAACCAGACGGAGAAACTAATGCCGGTCAGCAGGGCGAGCAGCATCCAGACCGCATGCTTGATGCCCTTCTTCTTGATCTTGTCCAGACTCATTGGCGCGTCGTCCAGTTTGCGACGAGCCGCCGGGTTACCCTCGATCTTGTCCTCGATCCAGGTGAACCAGTCGGTCCACGCGGTCTGGAAACAGAAATAGCCGCACCACACGCGTGAAGCCACCGAGGTCACCGCGAACAGCGTCATCGCCGCGATCAGCAGTACCAGCGACAGCATCCAGATATCCTGCGGCAGCACCATGATGTCGAAGAAGTGGAACTGGCGGTTCTGGATATCGAAAAGGATGGCTTGCTTGTCGTTCCAGCGCAGGTAAGGCACCAGGAAGAATGGCAGCCAGAGTGCCAATTGCGTATAGTTCTTTATGGTGCGGAAAAAGCCGGGCATGCGCTTCGCATGAATGGTCTTTTCGCCGCGGTTCACCTGCCAGGCTTCGAACTCGTGGTAGATGGACGTGACCGACCCCGTCTCCTTGTTGTCAGTTGCTTCGTTCACACTCTTCTCCTTAAGATTTGTTTGTCATTGCCTTACGGCGACCAAGATACTTCCGGATCGGCTCGAAAACCCCGCGAGCGGATACGCAATTACCCTGCCCCATATGAAAAAGGGAGGAGAGTATAACTCTCCTCCCTGTTCACCAAGTCGAAAAACTTACTTCTTGTCCTTTTCCTTGATTGCGTTCAGGTACACCTTCAACAACAGCCAAGCCGGAATCAGGAACGAGCCAGCCACGCTGATGATCACAGCCCAAAATACCATATCTTGATTCATCTCATTTACTCCTTTTGGTAAGGGTCTGCACGGGTCATCCCCGTGCAGATCGAGATTGTCTTAGTTGGCCTGACCGCCACCGAACTTGTAGACATACACTGCCAGCTTCTTCATTTCGGCATCGCTCAGCTTGCCTGCGGCCTGGAAGGAAGGCATCACTGCATCACGAGAACCCGGACCGACGTTGACGCCGTTCGTGATCGTGTACTTGATCCCCTCAAGAGAGCCGTCAAAGCGCCAGATACCGTCGGTCAGGTTGGCGGAACCCAGTGCCGCCATGCCCTTGCCGTCTTCACCGTGGCAAGCCGTGCATCCCTTTTCCGCGAACAGCGGGGTGGAAGTCGGATTGCCCGCAGCGACAGCGTTGGCCAAAGTATCGATCTCGGCTGCGGACAACACGTCCTTGTGCGGTGTCATGACACCCTGACGACCACCCATAATAGTGGTGTGGATATCGTCGATCTTGCCGCCATACAGCCAGTCGTCGTCGTTCAGCTTGGGAGCGATCAGGCCGAGTTTGTCAGCTGCGCCCACGCCGTTGGTACCGTGGCAAGCTGCACAGTTGTCGCCGAACAGCACCTTGCCGGAACGGGTCACATACTCGGTCAACTCGTTGTCAGCCAGGATCGCTGCGGGCGTCATGTCCTTCAGCTTGTCTTCGTACTTGCCGCGCACTTCGTCCACCACGCTCTTGTCGGCTTCCATCTCGGTGATGGCTGTCCAGCCGCCGATCCCCGCGAAGAAACTGCCCGTATTGGAAACCGGAATGGACGGGTAGTACAGGAAGTACACCACACACCAGATCGCGCTGGCGGTCAGTCCCAGCATCCACCACTTGGGCGGTTGATTGGCGAAGTCAGCCAAGTCGCCGTCCCACACGTGCCCTGTCGTAGGCACGCCACCTGCATCGTGTTTATCACTCATCTTTTTTCTCCTATATGGTCTTCGTCATCCAGCGCCATGGAGCGCTGGGACTCGAACATGGACTTGTTTGCCGGACGGAATACCATGAAATAGACCGCCACCATTCCGAGCGCAGAGACCAGGGCGAAAAACACGCCCAGCCAGTCGTTCGTTGTCATGGCCGCTACATCCATGCCAAGGTACCCCATCAGCTTAGTCACGGTAGTTCACACCCTCTTCGAACTTGATGTGGTTACCCATGCTCTGCAGGTAAGCAATCAAGGCCTCCATCTCGGTCTTGCCTTCCAACTGCGCAGCTGCGCCGTCGATGTAGGCATCCGTGTAGATGGTCTTCGGAATCGGGTTGAACGGCATGATGGTCAGGACCTTCATGGTCTGAACGGTCTCTTCCACGTTTACCGTGCCGTCGGACAGCCAGTAGTAGTTCGGCATGACGGACTCGGGCACCACTTCGCGCGGGTAGCTCAGGTGACGGCGATGCCATTCATCCGAGTATTTGCCGCCGACACGGGCCAGATCGGGACCGGTACGCTTGGAACCCCACTGATAGGTGTGGTCGTACATGGACTCTTCAGCGATGGAGTAGTGGCCATAACGGTCTTTCTCGTCGCGGAACGGGCGGATCATCTGCGAGTGGCACAGGTAGCAGCCTTCACGGATGTAGACGTTGCGGCCGGCCAGCTCCAGAGGCTTGTACGGACGCACGCCGTCGCCGGCTTGCCATTCGTCCAGCGTCTTGTGGGCAGAGGTCGCCGGATTCCAGACGATCTTGTCCATCGAGATGGTATTGCCGCTGTTGTCCTTGTGCTGCGTATTGTTACAAGTCGCATCGGCTCCCGCCAAGGCGCTTGAACACATCGCAGTGTTCGGCAGATAGAACAACGGGACGATTTCGACGATACCGCCGATCGCCACCGCGACCGCAGTCACCACAAACATCAGGAGCGTGTTACGTTCGATGTTGTCCTGAAATTTTGTCGAATAGATTTTGTCGTGATCAGACATGTCTCACTCCTTATGCTTTGGCGGGAACGGAACCGGCAGAGCGCGTAGCGCCTGCACGACTCACGGTCATCACGATGTTGTAGAGAGCAATCAGGGTACCAATGTGGAAGATCAGGCCGCCGATCGCACGCATCGTGTAGTACGGATGCATCGCGGAAACCGATTCAACGAAGGTATAGGTCAGTGTGCCGTACTCGTCATAATCACGCCACATCAGGCCCTGCATGATGCCGGAGACCCACATCGCCACGACATACACCACGGTGCCGATGGTCGCCAGCCAGAAGTGGACGTTCACCAGACCTTCGGAGTACATCTTTTCCACGCCCCACAGCTTCTTCACCATGTGGTACATGGCGCCGTAGGCAACCATCGCCATCCAGCCCAGAGCGCCGGAGTGCACGTGACCAACGGTCCAGTCGGTGTAGTGAGACAGAGCATTGACGGACTTGATCGACATCACCGGACCTTCGAAGGTGGACATCGCGTAGAACGCCAGAGCCACGACCAGGAAGCGCAGGATGTAGTCGGTACGCAGCTTGTCCCATGCGCCGGACAAGGTCATCATGCCGTTCATCGCACCGCCCCAGGACGGGATGATCATCGCCAGGGAGACTGCGGCGCCGAGGGAGCCGGTCCAGTCAGGCAATGCAGTGTATTGCAGGTGGTGCGCGCCCAGCCAGACATAACCGAAGGTCAGCGCCCAGAAGTGCAGCACGGACAGACGATAGGAGAACACGGGACGCTGTGCTTGCTTGGGCACAAAGTAGTACATGATGCCCAGGAAGCCGCCGGTCAGGTAGAAGCCCACCGCGTTGTGACCCCACCACCATTGCACCATGGCGTCTTGTACGCCGGTGAACACGGAGAAGGAATTGGTCAGGCTGACCGGGATTGCCAGGCTGTTGACCACGTGCAGGTAAGTGATCATCACGATCATGCCCATGGTGAACCAGTTGGAAACGTAGATGTGGGAAGTCTTGCGGATCGCCACGGTCATGATGTGGTTCAGACCGAAAGCCAGCCAGACCACTGCGATCGCGATGTCGATCGGCCATTCCAACTCTGCATATTCCTTGCCGGTAGTCAGACCCAGGGGAAGCGTGACCACAGCAGAAACGATGATCAGATTCCAGCCCCAGAAGGTGAACCAGGCCAGGCCATTGCTCCACAGCTTGGTGCTGCCGGTGCGTTGCGCGATGTAGTAGCCGGTCGCCATCAACACGCAACCGCCGAATGCGAAGATCACCGCATTGGTGTGCAAGGGACGCAGACGTCCGAAGGTGATATAGGGCAGATCAAAGTTCAAAAACGGGAACGCCAATTCCGATGCGATATACACACCGATCAGCGTGCCGACGACTGCATAGATGGCAGCCGCGATGGTGAACCATCGGACGACTTCCATATCGTACTTTACTGGTGTCGCTTGCGTAGCTTCCACAGTAGTCTCCTCCTCGAGCAAGTTAACAATAAATGCGCCATCCACACCCTTTAAACAGTCGATGTGTCCAGCGCACCCTTCCCTTACAGCTTCCTTACAGCTTTCCAAAAACGGCGCAATCATGGCATAGCCATTGTCGACAAGTAAAGCCAAACTTGGGCCGCAAACCTCGCATACCCAAGCGAATACCTCAGGTTAGACAGTCGATTGCCGGGGCGATAGTAGTGAAAATCCATATCGTTAAAATTGATATGAATCAACTCTCGCTCATGCAATCAGCGGCGGCGGGCGGCTATGAAATTTGACGATAATTCGCTCTGCTGAAGAGTCGACTTTTCCATGAAGTCGTCCGCCCATCTGTCTCAACATCATGCTTTGATGTACGAAAAACGAAGTCGCATCCTCAGTCTCTGCATGTGTGATTTCACCGATCACCGCACTTCAAAATCCGGTGCATGTATTTGCACGATTGCTATTAAAAACCTTTTACGCCGCCGCATCGTCATGTCTCTTGCACAGCGATAACAGCACTGCCATGATGGCAGCGTTTGTCACTCTCCTGATGGCGCCATATGAAATCCCCTTTGCTTCCCGAACTGGTTTCCTTCATCGACACGCTCCCGGAACCACATATCCTGTGCGACCGCGAGTATCGGGTGCTGGCGGCGAACACAGCTTACAGGCGCAGTTTCGGTGAGAACCAGGTCTTCGTCGGCCGCACCTGCTTCGATATCTCCCACCATTTCAAGGTGCCCTGCGACCAGGCGGGGGAGACCTGTCCGGTCAAGCAGAGTCTGCGTTCCGGGCAACGGGAGCGCGTGCTGCATCTGCACCAGACGCCGCAAGGTGAGGCCTACGTCAACATCGAACTCTCCCCGATACGCAACGGCAAGGGCGACATCGTCTATTTCATCGAGAAGATGGAACCCGTCGCCGTTGCCCGCGGCTTGTCGTATGCGCAGGGACTGGTTGGACGTGCACCAATCTTTCAGCACATGCTGGAGATGGTCGCACGGGTGGCGCCCTCCGAGGCCACCGTACTGCTGCTGGGCGAGTCCGGCACTGGCAAGGAGCTTGTCGCCAAGGCGATACATGATGCGAGCCGCAGGGCCGAAAAGCCCTTCGTGGCACTGGACTGCTCGGGCCTCACCGAGACGCTGTTCGAGAGCGAACTGTTCGGCCATGAGCGCGGCGCCTTCACCGGCGCCACCGCAAGGAGTGTCGGTCTGATCGAGGCCGCCAATGGCGGGACCCTGTTCCTCGACGAAGTGGGCGACATCCCGCTGGCCATGCAGGTCAAACTGCTGCGCCTGCTGGAAACCGGAACCTACCGTCGTGTCGGTTCATCCGAACCGCACAAAGCCGACATCCGACTGGTCTCGGCGACACACCGGGATCTTCGCAAGATGGTGACCGACGGCAGTTTTCGGCAGGATCTCTACTTCCGCCTGAACACCTTCCCCGTCGAACTTCCGCCCCTGCGCAAAAGGCCGACCGACATCCCGTTGCTGGCGAAATCCCTGCTGGCGCGTGTCGCTCCCGAGCGCAACCTGGTGATCTCGGAAGACGCCCTCAAATTGCTGCGCCACTATGACTATCCAGGCAATGTGCGCGAACTGCGCAACATCATCGAGCGCGCCAGCCTGCTCTGCGACGGAGAAGCCATCCAGCCCGCGCACTTGCCCGAGGAAGTCCGGAGCGGGCGGGTATGGCGCGAAGCCCCGATCAGCCTGTCGCCCAAGCTGAAGGAACTGGAACGGCAGACCCTGCTGGCCCGGCTCGCGCATCATCGGGGCAGCCGCAAGATGCTGGCCGCCGAACTCGGCATCAGCGAGCGAACGCTGTATCGCAGATTGAAGCACTTCGAAAAATAGCCCCGCTGCCAACAAGTCAATTTCTCTGCCACTCTGGCAGAGAAAGGCGATCTTTCCGACGTCCCCGCGCTGCGACATTTCGCCGCAGCACATCCCACAATCCGCAACGAACATAAGCCCTTGCGATTTTCTCGCATCGCATGGCATGCGCCTTGCAAAGATAGGTCGCAAGGAAGCGACGTCCTCGTTGCCGTCGGAACGGTCAGTGTGCCTCCTCTCGCTAACGATACCTGCCCGCTGCTTCGACACCGGTCGCTTCCACCCATCACCAACTTTGGAGGTTCCCATGCGTATCGCAGTCAGCAGTCAGAATTACCGCACCGTCACCGGCCACGCCGGAAAGGCGCGCCGCTTCATCGTCTTTGAAGCGGATGGAGAAACGCCGCCCCGCGAGATCGAACGGCTCGATCTGGACGCCAATATGGCCATCCATGGTTTCGACCATGCTGCCGGCCACCCCCTCGACAGCATGAATGCGCTGATCACCGGCAGCGCCGGCGAAGGCTTTGTCCGCCACCTTGCCGCGCGCGGCGTGCTGGTTGTGGCAACCAACGAGACCATACCCAGCCTGGCCGTGGAAGCTTTTCTGGACGGACGCGTGAAGTCGCCGAGCGGCAGTTGCAACCACGATCATGGCAAAGGTGGCGGCAAGGCTCACGTTCACGATGCGCAGGAGCAATCATGCAACTGCCATGGCTGAAACGCGGCCCCGGCACCAGGAAGATGTTGGGGCGCGAGATCGCCCTGACCCTGGCGGTCAAGCTGCTGCTGCTCTACGGCATCTGGAATGTGTTCTTCAGCCATCCCGAGTTGCACAGCATGATCGAAGGCATGGATCCAGACCGGGTCGCCGCCAGGCTGGTCACCGCACCTGCCGACCCTGAATAAAAACGAACCTCACTAGGAGAATATCTGATGATCACCGAAGAAGTCGTCGACCTGTCGCGGCTGCAATTCGCCGCGACGGCCTTCTATCACTTTCTGTTCGTACCCCTGACACTAGGTTTGTCCTTCCTGCTCGCCATCATGGAGACGACGTATGTCATGACCGGCAAGGAGATCTACCGCGACATGACCAAGTTCTGGGGCAAGTTGTTCGGCATCAACTTCGCCCTCGGCGTCACCACCGGCATCACCATGGAATTCCAGTTCGGCACCAACTGGGCTTACTACTCCCATTACGTCGGCGATGTGTTCGGCGCGCCGCTGGCCATCGAAGGACTGATGGCTTTCTTCCTCGAATCGACCTTCATCGGCCTGTTCTTCTTCGGCTGGGACAAACTTTCCAAGCGACGGCACCTGCTGATCACCTATCTCACCGCCATCGGTTCCAACCTGTCGGCCGTGTGGATACTCATCGCCAACGGCTGGATGCAGAATCCCGTCGGTTCCGAGTTCAGCTGGGTGACCATGCGCATGGAAATGACCTCGTTCTGGGACCTCGTCTTCAACCCGGCAGCGCAGGCCAAGTTCGTGCATACCGTCTCCGCCGGTTATGTCACCGGCTCCATGTTCGTGCTCGGCATCAGCTCCTGGTACCTGCTCAAGGGCCGCGACATCGAATTCGCCAAGCGCTCCTTCCGCATCGCCGCCGCGTTCGGCTTCGCCTCCGCTCTATCGGTCATCGTGCTGGGTGATGAGTCCGGCTATGCCGTGACCGAGCACCAGCAGACCAAACTCGCCGCCATGGAAGGCATGTGGAAGACCGAGGAAGCGCCGGCCCCGTTCACACTGTTCGCCATCCCGGACGACGAGAAGCGCGAGAACAGCGCCGAGATCAAGATCCCCTACGCCCTCGGCCTGATTGCCACGCGCACGGCAACCAAGGTGCTGCCGGGCATAGAAGAACTTGAGGCCCAGGCTGCCGAGCGCATCGCCAGCGGCATCATCGCGGTCAAGGCGCTCGAACAACTGCGCGCCAGAACGGCCGACGAGGAAACCAAGGTGATCTTCGAGGCGCACAAGGCCGACCTCGGCTACGGCCTGCTGCTGAAGAAATACACAAGCGACGTGTCGCAGGCGACACCGGAGATGATCGCGCAAGCGGCACGCAGCACCATCCCCAAAGTGGCCCCCATGTTTTGGACCTTCCGCATCATGGTGCTGCTGGGCTTCTCCTTCGCCCTGCTGTTCGCACTCTCGTTCTGGTTCTCGGCCAAGAACACCTTCCACGAGAAACGCTGGCTGCTGCGCTGGGCGCTGTGGTCCATCCCGCTGCCGTGGATCGCCTCCGAGATGGGCTGGTTCGTGGCCGAATACGGCCGCCAGCCCTGGACCATCTACGGCATCCTGCCCACGCATCTGTCCACCTCGACGCTGACCGCCAACAGCCTGTACGGCTCCATCGCGGGCTTCCTGTTCTTCTACACCGGCCTGCTGGTGGTGGAGATGTTCCTGATGTTCAAGTACGCGCGCCTCGGTCCCGCCAGCCTCGGCACCGGTCGATATACCGGTGAAACCGCGCCTGCCCTGAAAACTGCACATTGAGGAAAAATCATGCTCGATTATGAAACCCTGAAACTCATCTGGTGGCTGCTGGTCGGTGTGCTGCTGCTGGGCTTTGCCGTCATGGACGGTCACGACATGGGCGTGGGCACGCTGTTGCCCTTCGTCGGCAAGAACGACGTGGAGCGCCGCGTCGTCATCAACACCGTCGGCCCGCACTGGGACGGCAACCAGGTCTGGTTCATCACCGCGGGCGGCGCCATCTTTGCCGCCTGGCCGCTGGTGTATGCGACGGCCTTCTCCGGCTTCTACTGGGCCATGCTGGCGGTGTTGTGGGCGCTGTTCTTCCGTCCGGTCGGTTTCGACTACCGTTCCAAGGTGGCCGATCCGCGCTGGCGCAGCGCGTGGGACTGGGGCCTGTTCGTCGGCGGCAGCGTGCCCGCGCTGATCTTCGGCGTGGCCTTCGGCAATCTGTTGCTGGGCGTACCCTTCCACTTCGAGGACAACCTGATGCCGGTCTACACCGGCACCTTCTGGGCCTTGCTCAATCCCTTCGCGCTGCTGGCGGGCGTGGTGAGCCTGTCCATGCTCACCTTCCATGGCGCCAACTACCTAGCGATACGCACCGAGGGTGACGTGCAGACCCGCGCCCGCATTGCCGCGCTGATCTTCGGCACGGTGATGCTGGTCGCCTTCGCGGGAGCCGGTGTGTGGGTGTCCTCGGATATGCCGGGCTATGTCATCACCTCGGTGGTCGATACCGGCGCCTTGCCCGATCCGCTGGACAAGACCGTCGAGATACAAGCCGGTGCATGGATGGGCAATTTCGCCAGCCATCCGCTGCTGTGGGCAGTACCGGGCGCAACCTTCGCGGGCGGACTGCTGGCCCTGCTGTTCGCCTGGGTGAGGAAACCGGTGCTGGCCTTCGTCGGCAGCGCCGTGGCTGAACTGGGTGTCATCGGTACTGCGGGCGTGGCCATGTTCCCGTTCGTGATGCCGTCGTCCAGCGATCCGCGCTCCAGCCTGACGGTGTGGGACAGCGTATCCAGCCATTTCACGCTGGAGGTGATGTTCTGGGCGGCGCTGATCTTCACGCCCATCGTCATCGCATACACCGGCTGGGCCTACCGGATGATGGCGGGCAAGATCACCATCGCCCACATCGAGGCCAACGACCATTCCGCTTATTGATATCGATTACTTGAGGAGATTCACATGTGGTATTTCACCTGGATGCTCGGCCTCGCCATGGCCATCCTGCTCGCCGTCGTCAATGCCATCTGGCATGAGTACCATGAATGACAGGCAGGCTTAGATGACTGAAGCCGGGGAGTGCGGTTGCGCGTTCCCCGGCTTGTGATTTTGCCGGAAAGGCAGGTGACCTTTGTCACAGACATGCAGCCGCTTTGCGCCTATCTTGTGTGCTGTTCCAAACCTTCCCCTTCCACGAACCGAACACAGGAGTTTTCCCATGTCCCATGAATCACCCCGCATCGCCATTCTGGGTGCCGGTTTTGCCGCGCTGACCGCGGCGCGCGAATTGCGCAAGCGCTCGCCCAAAGCGAACATCACCCTGCTCTCACCGAGCACCGACTTCGTCTATCTGCCCAGCCTGATCTGGGTACCGCCCGGCATCCGCAAAGGGTCGGAACTGATCATCCCGCTGGCACATTTCCTGAAGAAATACCGCATCGAACATGTGCGCTGCAGCGTGACCGGCCTGAAGAACGGCGGCCGCACCGTGTTGACCGACAGCGGCGAGTTCGACAACGACGCCCTCGTCATCGCCACCGGCGGCCGCTTCCTCAAAGGCATGCCGGGCATCGAGCATGCGCTGACGCTGTGCGAGGGCGTGCCCGCTGCGGAAGCCATCGGCAAACGACTGCGCGAGATGGACGGCGGCAGCATCGCCTTCGGTTTCGGCACCAACCCAAAAGAACCCTCCGCGATGCGCGGCGGCCCGATGTTCGAGCTGCTGTTCGGTGTGGATACCTGGCTGCGCCAGCAGGGCAAGCGCGAGCGTTTCCAGTTGACCTTCTTCAACGCCGCCGCAGAGCCGGGCAAACGCCTGGGCGACAAGGCGGTGAAAGGCCTGCTCTCCGAAATGAGCCGGCGCGGCGTGGACACCCAGCTCGGCCACAAGATCAAATCGTTCTCGGCCACCGGTGTGAGCACGGAAGCCGCCGACATCCCGGCCGACCTCATCCTGTTCATGCCCGGCCTCACCGGCCCGGCCTGGGCGGAGAACAGCGGCATCGCGCTGTCCGAGGGCGGCTTCTTCCCGGCCGACGAATTCTGCGCGGTCAAGGGCACGGAGCGCGTGTTCGTGGCCGGTGATGCGGGCAGTTATCCGGGACCGGACTGGTTGCCGAAGCAGGCGCACATGGCCGACCTGCAAGCGGTCGCTGTCGCCGAGAACCTGCTGCTGGCACTCGACGGCAAGGCGCCGACCGCACGACCGCGCACCGAGCTGATCTGCATCGTCGACAGCGTCGACGCCGGGATACTCGTCTATCGCGACCTCAAGCGAAACTGGGTGCTGCCGTCCTCGCGCCTGTTCCACTGGGCGAAACGTTATTTCGAAGGGCACTACCTGCGTGAGTTTCGCTAGCACAGGGGGCGTGGCGTGAGCGGCCTTTCGGCGATGGCATGGCTGTCGGCACTGCTGCTGGCTGGGACGGCGTCAGTACTGATCCTGAATCGTCTGATCCGGGTCAGCCTGGCCGCACCGCGCGTACAGGAGAGCGGCGTGCCCGCCGGCCTGCCCTGGCGCGAAGTGAGCATCCCCACGCTACGCGACAAAAATCTGTTCGGCTGGTTCATCCCCGCTGGCAGACGCGCGCCCGCGCTGGCCATCCTGCACGGCTGGGGCGGCAATGCCGAGATGATGCTGCCGCTGGCGAAGCGACTGCATGCAGCGGGCTATGCCCTGCTGTTCTTCGATGCGCGCTGTCATGGCCGCAGCGACGGCGATACCTTTGCCTCCCTGCCGCGCTTCGCCGAAGACCTGGAGCATGCGGTCGACTGGTTGCGGGTGCAGGGCGAGGTAGATGAGCAGCGCGTCGGCGTCATCGGCCATTCGGTGGGCGCGGGCGCCGCGCTGCTGCTGGCGTCGCGGCAGCGGGACATCGCCGCGGTCGTGAGCCTGGCGGCGTTCGCCCACCCCGCGGGCATGATGCGGCGCTGGCTGCGATTCAAACACATCCCGTTCTGGCCGTTGGGCGCCTATATCCTGTTCTACGTGCAGCGCGTCATCGGTCACCGCTTCGACGACATCGCGCCCGCCCGCACCATCCGCGACATCGACTGCCCCGTGCTGCTGGCGCACGGCACCGAGGACGAGACCGTGCCGCTGGGCGAAGCGCGGGCGATCTATGCCAACCGCAAGGACGGACGGGTACGTCTGCTGCCGATGCAGGGCAGCCACGACGAATATGCCGAGCTGGAGCGCCATATCGGCACGATGATCGGGTTCCTGGATAACGCCATGCTCAGGCCGCGCAAAGGATGAGAAGTCCTGCTGCCGGGCGGGTGATCCAATGTCTTTGACGGGAAATGACAAAACGGCGGAAAGGATGGAGCGGGTGAACGGGATCGAACCGTCGTATGCAGCTTGGGAAGCTGCCGTTCTACCATTGAACTACACCCGCGTGTAGAATGCGGCGCGAATTCTAACACGGGCAAAACACTGTGATCAGCATCATCATCAACGGCGAAACACGCCAGCTTTCCGGCACCCTGACCGTCGCCGCACTCATCGACGAGATGGGGCTGACCGGCAAACGTGTCGCGCTCGAACGCAACGGCGAGATCGTGCCGCGCAGCACTTTCCCCAACCAGCAGTTGGCCGATGGCGACAAGCTCGAGATCGTGGTCGCGGTCGGCGGCGGCTGAACTTATTACAGGAACCATCATGGCAGACAATCTGATCATCGCAGGCAAGAGTTATTCCTCCCGCCTGCTCGTCGGCACCGGAAAATACAAGGACTTCACCGAGACACGTGCGGCGCTGGATGCCAGCGGCGCCGAGATCGTCACGGTCGCGATCCGCCGCACCAACCTCGGCCAGAACGCCAACGAGCCCAACCTGCTCGACGCAGTGCCGATGTCGAAATTCACCTACCTGCCCAATACGGCGGGCTGTTATACCGCCGACGATGCCGTACGCACGCTGCGCCTTGCGCGTGAACTGCTGGACGGCCACTCGCTGGTGAAACTGGAAGTGCTCGGCGACCCGCAATCGCTGTATCCCAACGTGATCGAGACCATCTCCGCCGCCAAGACCTTGGTGGCCGAAGGCTTCCAAGTCATGGTCTACACCTCGGACGATCCCATCGTCGCCAAACAACTGGAAGACATTGGCTGTGTCGCCATCATGCCGCTGGCTTCGCTGATCGGCTCCGGCATGGGCATCCTCAACCCGTGGAACCTGCAACTAGTGATGGAGCGCGTGAAGGTGCCGGTGATCGTCGATGCGGGCGTGGGCACGGCTTCCGATGCCGCCATCGCGATGGAACTGGGGTGCCACGGCGTGCTGATGAACACCGCCATCGCCGGCGCGAAAGACCCGGTGCTGATGGCCTCGGCCATGAAAAAGGGTGTAGAAGCCGGGCGCGAGGCATTCCTCGCCGGACGCATGCCGAAGAAACTCTACAGCGCCAGCCCGAGTTCGCCGACCGCAGGCATCATCTCCTCGACACGCAGCTGATGAGCGAAACAGAAGACCTCAGCAAGCGGCATATCCGCAGCTTCGTGCTGCGCGCTGGCCGCGTCTCGGTCGCGCAACAGCGCGCCATCGACACACTGCAGCCGCGCTACGGCATTCCCTATGTCGCCCGTCCACTCGACCTCGCGCAAGCCTTTGGCCGCACCGCACCGATCATCCTGGAGATCGGCTTCGGCATGGGCGACAGCACCGCTGTCATCGCCGCAGCACATCCCGAGATCGACTACCTCGCGCTGGAAGTGCATACGCCCGGCGTGGGCAACCTGCTCAAACTGATTGATTCTGAAAATCTGAAGAATGTCCGCATCATGCAGCACGACGCGGTGGAAGTACTGCGCGACATGATCGCGGACGGCACGCTGGACGGCGTGCATATCTTCTTCCCCGACCCGTGGCACAAGGCGCGCCACAATAAGCGCCGCCTGATCCAGGCGCCGTTCATCGCCAAGCTGGTGCAGAAACTCAAACCGGGTGGCTACATCCATGTCGCCACCGACTGGCAGGATTATGCGGTGCAGGTGCTGGCCGTGCTAAGCGAAGAAACGCTGCTGGAGAACACGGCTGCCGATTACGCCCCCCGCCCCGACTACCGCCCGCTCACCAAGTTCGAGCAGCGCGGTTTACGCCTCGGGCATGGCGTGTGGGACCTGGTCTTCCGCCGCAAGAAAGATCTGTAGCAGATCGTTGAGGAAGCGCTGTCCCATCTCGGTCGGCGCGATACGTTGTCCTTCGCGCTGCAACAGCCCGCGCTTCTCCGCTTCTTCCAGTTCGCGCCTTATCACCAACAGCGGCAGGCTGGTGCGCTCCTGAAACAATGCTTCATCGAAACCGCCGTTCAGGCGCAGGGCGTTCATCATGAACTCGAAGGCGAGATCGTCCTTGCCCAGCAACTGCTCGTCTTGCGCGACACTTTCCATGTAGGCCTGCGGTTGCTTGAGGCGCGCTTGCCGTATCACTTTGTCGTGGAAACTCAGCTTGCTGTGCGCCCCAGCTCCGATGCCGAGGTAGTCGCCGAACTGCCAGTAATTGAGGTTGTGGCGCGACCTTTTCTTCGGCTGCGCAAAGGCGGAAGTTTCGTAATGTTCGTAACCGTATGCGGCCAGCATCTCCTCGATGCGATGCTGCATCTCGCTGCTCGCGTCGTCGTCGGGCACTTCCGGCGGCTGGTGCGCGAACAGCGTGTTCGGCTCCAGCGTCAGGTGGTAACAGGAGAGGTGTTGCGGTTTGAATTGCAATGCGGTCTGCACATCCAGCAACGCTTCGCTCAATGTCTGCTGCGGCAGCGCGTACATCAAATCGAGGTTGAGGTTGTCGAAGTGCTGTTGCGCGATCGCGATCGCCCGCCTGGCTTCATCAGCAGAATGGATACGTCCCAATGCCTGTAAGTGCGCATCGTTGAAACTCTGGATGCCTAGCGACAGCCGGTTCACCCCGGCCTCCCTGAACAGCGCGAACCTGTCCGCCTCCACCGTGCCGGGATTCGCCTCCAGCGTGATCTCGGCATTGAGGTCCAGCGGCAGCAGCATGCGCACCTGACGCAGTATCTCCGCCACGGCTTCACCACTCAACAAGCTGGGCGTGCCACCGCCGAAGAACACGGTATAGACTTTGCGCCCCCAGATCTGCGGCAATGCCATCTCCAGGTCACGCACCAGTGCCGCGACATATTCCTTTTCCGGGATTCCTCCGCGCGCCTCGTGCGAATTGAAATCGCAATACGGGCATTTGCGCACGCACCAGGGAATGTGAATGTAGAGCGAGAGTGGCGGCAAGGCTTGAAAGTTCGCTGCCTGCGCTTTGAGACCAACAGGTTGCAGTGGATGGGTAGACATGGGCAGCTGTGTTGCGACCTAGTGTTTCAGCTTCAGTTTTTCCAGCAGCACCTTCATCGCCTTGCCCCGGTGACTGATCGCGTGTTTTTCGTCATGGGTCAGCTCGGAACTCATTTTGCCCAGGTCGGGCAGCCAGAACATCGGGTCGTAGCCGAAGCCGCCGTCGCCGCGCTCTTCGTGCGCGATCTCGCCCCACCACTCGCCTTCCGCGATGATGGGCTGCGGGTCGTCTGCATGGCGCACCAGCACCAGCACACAATAATAGTGTGCGCGGCGGTCGGTGACGCCCTGCATGTCCTGCAACAGCTTGTCGTTGTTGCGCCGGTCCGATTTTGGACTATCACCCGCATAGCGCGCCGACTGCACGCCGGGCGCACCACCCAATGCTTCGACGCAGATGCCGGAATCGTCGGCCAGCGCGGGCAGCCCGCTCTCGCGGCTCACATGGCGCGCCTTGGCCAGTGCGTTCTCGACGAAGGTGCAGTGCGGTTCTTCGGCTTCGGAGATGCCGAGTTGGGACTGCGTCAGCACTTCGATGCCGAGCGGCGCCAGCATCTTCTCGAACTCACGCAGCTTGCCCGGGTTGTTGGAAGCGATGACCAGCTTGTTCATTGTGCCAGCGCTGTGCGTTGCATCTGAGTCAACTGGGTGATGCCATGTTTGGCCAGCTCCAGCAGCGTATCCATCTCTTCGCGCGAGAAGGGATGGCCTTCGGCCGTGCCCTGCACTTCGACGAAATGGCCGCTGCCCAGCATCACCACGTTCATGTCGGTGTCGCAGTCGGAGTCTTCGAGGTAATCCAGATCGAGCACGGGCGTGCCTTGGTAGATGCCGACCGAGATGGCGGCGACAGAATCCTTGAGCGGATTCTCTTTGACCAGACCTTTTTGCACGAGCGCCGATACTGCGTCTTGCAGTGCAACAAACGCGCCGGTGATGCTCGCTGTGCGCGTGCCGCCGTCGGCCTGGATCACGTCGCAGTCCAGCGTAACGGTGCGCTCGCCCAGCTTTTTCAAGTCGACCACTGCGCGCAGGCTGCGGCCGATCAGCCTTTGAATTTCCTGCGTGCGCCCGGATTGCTTGCCCTTGGCCGCCTCGCGCCCCATGCGTTCGCCGGTGGAGCGCGGCAGCATGCCGTATTCGGCCGTCACCCAGCCCTCGCCGCTGCCCTTCTTGTGCGGCGGCACGCGCTCTTCCACGCTGGCGGTGCAGATGACCTTGGTGTCGCCGCACTCGATGAGTACGGAACCTTCGGCATGTTTGGTGTAATGGCGGGTGATACGGATAGCACGGAGCTGGTCTGGCTTACGCTGACTGGGACGCATGACGGGAACCTCGGAAAAAGTGGAAAACGGCGCGGATTATAGCGGACTTGTCAGAAGTCCTTGGGGACGGGTCTTTCGTCCAGCACGATGCACATCGGCATCTCGGCCAAATGCTCTTCTTCCCGCTCCCCCAGCCGGGCCGCCACCGCCGTTGTGTTGTCGGCGCGGATCGAGTCGCGTTTCACTGCCATTTCGATCAACTCATCCACCCTGTCCGCCAGCACGGAAGCGCCGGCCAGATCCGCTATCTCATTATCTTCCAGAGGGCTCCAGAATCCGTCGCTGCACAGCAACAGGGTATCGCCGGATTGCACGGCGCTTGGCTCGGAGACGTCCACGTAGAACATGTCCTCCACCCCGCCCAGGCAGTTGGTGATCTTGTTGCGGTCCGGATGCGTCCTCATCTCGTCCGCGCCGATGATGCCCCAGTCGGCCCACTGTTGCACCACCGAATGGTCGTGCGTAACACCGGCCACCTTGCCGTCGCGCAACAGGTAGCAGCGCGAATCTCCCGCGTGCGCCCACCAGATATGCCCACCCTGCACCAGTGCCACGACGCAGGTGGTGCCGGGATTGCCGCCAAGCTGCTGCTCGCGCGCGTACTCGAAGATGGCGTCGTGCCCGGCACGCATGGTCTCGCGCAGGAACACCTCCGGCTCCTTCACCAGACCTTCTTTCAACCGCCCGAACGCGCGCATGAAGGTCAATACGGCGATCTGTGCCGCGACCTCGCCGTGCAGATGCCCGCCCATGCCGTCCGCCAATACCAACAGCAACACTTCACTGGTGTAGGCATATCCGACGCGATCCTGATTGTATTTACGGCCCCCGATCTTGCTGGCCTGATAAACAGCGAACTTCATTGTCTTCCCATGCTTCTTATTATTTACTTCGGTATCGTGAACGGAAGCGACACTCAATCGTAATATAATGCGCCGCGTTCAGTTGATGTTTTTTCCATACCCCGGAGTCTTCCATGATCTACAGCATGACCGGTTTTGCCGCCGTAGCCACCGAACTGGAGACCGGTTCTCTCACGCTGGAACTGCGTTCGGTCAACAGCCGCTATCTGGACCTGCAACTGCGCATGCCGGACGAGTTGCGCACACAGGAACCCGCCCTGCGCGAGGCCATCTCCGCTCAGATCATCCGCGGCAAGGTTGAATGCCGCATTAATTTCGCCGCGCGCCAGTCCGCGCAGACCCCGGCGCGGCTCAATCCTGCCATGGTTCAGCAGCTGGCGGCATGGAGCGAGCAGATACGTGAAATACTGCCCGCCGCTGCCGAACTCGGCGTTGCGGATGTGTTGCGCTGGAGCGGCGTGCTGGAAAGTGCGGCCACATCGGCAGAATCGCTGCATGCCACCCTGCAAGCCCTGCTGCAGCAGGCGTTGAAAGAGTATGCGGCGGCACGCCAGCGCGAGGGCGAGAAACTGAAGGATTTCCTGCTGGAACGCGTGACACAGATCGAGTCGTTGTGCGTGGCAGTCGCCCCGCGCATCCCCGGTGCCATCGCCGCCTACGAAGCCAAGCTGCGAGCGCGCCTGTTCGAGGCGCTGGGCAGCGAGGACGACGAGCGCGTGCGGCAGGAAATCACTCTTTTCGCCAGCAAGGTCGACGTGGATGAGGAGCTTTCCCGTTTGCAGACCCACCTTGCCGAGATGAGGCGCGTACTGAACAAAGGCGGTGCCGCCGGCAAGCGTCTGGATTTCCTCATGCAGGAGTTGCACCGCGAGGCCAACACCCTGGGTTCCAAGTCCGTGGATGCGGATGTCTCCCGTACGGCCATGGAGATGAAGATCCTCATCGAACAGATGCGCGAGCAGATACAGAACATCGAATAGGAGATTGCATGTCAGGCATACTTTTCATCGTCAGCGCGCCTTCCGGGGCCGGCAAGACCAGTCTGGTCAGCGCGTTGCTCAAGAGCAACCGGCAGATCGCGCTTTCCATTTCCTACACCACGCGCGCCCCGCGTCCCGGCGAGACCAACGGCAAGGAATACCATTTTGTCGGCCGGGACATGTTCCTTGAAATGGCCAAGAACGGAGATTTTCTGGAAAGCGCCGAGGTTTACGGCAATTTCTATGGCACTTCACAGCCGTGGATCGAGAAGCAGCTCGCCGATGGCCGCGACATCCTGCTCGAGATCGACTGGCAGGGTGCGGCGCAGGTGCGCAAACTGATGCCGCACGCCCTCTCCATCTTCATCCTGCCGCCTTCGCTGGCCGCACTGGAGACCCGCCTGAAAGGCAGAGGTCAGGACAGCGAAGAGGTCATCGCGCGCCGCCTGCAGGCCGCGCAGGAGGACATCTCGCATGTGGCCGAGTTCGACTATGTTATTATCAACGACAAGCTGGACGAGGCTCTGCAACAACTCGCCGCGGTGATCACCGCCGCCGGGTTGCGCCGCGATAGCCAACTCTCACGTCACGCAAACCTCATCAATCAATTGCAAAAACAGGAGTAACACCATGGCACGTATCACCGTCGAAGATTGCATGAAGCATATCCCCAACCGTTTCGAGCTGACTCTGGCCGCCGCTTACCGCGCGCGCCAACTGGCCAATGGCGCCGGTTATCTGGTTGAGAACACCAAGGACAAGGCCACCGTCGTCGCGCTGCGCGAGATCAGCGAGGGCAAGGTCGGCATCGAGATCCTGAACCGCGGCATGGCCTGAACCAGTGCCGCCTGAGCAGTCGCAGGCGGCTTATTCCTCTCATGTCCCATGCCGCAAACCGATGCCGAAACGCTCGTTCAAGAGGTCTCTGCCTATCTGAAGCCTAAGGATGTGGCGCAGATCGAAGCTGCGCTCGCCTTCAGTATCCACGCCCATCAGGGCCAGTTGCGCGAATCCGGCGCACCCTACATCACCCATCCGATCTCCGTAGCACGCATCCTCACCCCGCTGCATATGGATGCGCAGGCCATCACTGCCGCATTGCTGCACGATGTGGCCGAGGACACCGGCATCAGCATCGATGAGCTTGCCGAGAAGTTCGGCAAACCCGTGGCCGAGCTGGTCGACGGTCTTTCCAAACTGGACAAGCTCAAGTTCGAGACCAAGGAGGATGCGCAGGCGGAGAACTTCCGCAAGATGCTGATGGCGATGGCGCGCGACGTGCGCGTCATCCTGATCAAGCTGGCCGACCGTCTGCACAACATGCGCACGCTGGGATCCGTCTCCAAGCAAAAGAGCGAGCGCATCGCGCACGAGACCATGGACATCTACGCCCCCATCGCCAACAGGCTCGGGCTCAACAGCGTGTATCAGGAGCTGGAAGACCTGAGTTTCAAATATCTGCATCCAAACCGCTATGCCGTGTTGTCAAAGGCACTCAAGGTTGCACGCGGCAATCGGCGCGAGGTGGTGAGCAAGATACTCGAGGCCATTCACCAGAAGCTGGACGAGAACCATATCAAGGCCGAGGTGAGGGGACGCGAGAAGCATCTATTCGGCATTTACCAGAAGATGCAGTCGAAGTCGCTGGCTTTTTCCCAGGTTCTCGACATCTATGGTTTTCGCGTGCTGGTCGATGACGTCCCTTCCTGCTATCTCGCGCTGGGCGTGTTGCATAGCCTGTACAAGCCCTTCCCGGGCAGGTTCAAGGATTACATCGCGATCCCCAAAGCGAACGGTTACCAATCGCTGCACACCGCACTGTTCGGTCCGTTCGGTACGCCGATCGAGGTGCAGATCCGCACCCATCAGATGAACGAGTTGGCCGAGAGCGGCGTGGCTTCGCACTGGTTATACAAATCCTCCGAGACGCAGATCAACGACCTGCACCAGAAGACGCACCAGTGGCTGCAAAGCCTGCTGGAGAGCCTGGCGCAGAGCGGCGATTCGGTCGAATTTCTCGAGCATCTCAAGGTCGACCTGTTTCCGGACGAGGTCTATGTGTTCTCGCCCAAGGGCAAGATCTACGCGTTACCGCGCGGCGCGACCACGGTGGATTTTGCCTACAGCGTGCACACCGACATCGGCAACCGCTGCGTCGCCGCCAAGGTCAATGCCGAGCTGGTGCCGCTACGCACCGAGTTGCGCAACGGCGACCGTGTCGAGATCATCACCGCGCCGCTCGCGCATCCGAATCCCGCCTGGTTGAGTTACGTCGTCACCAGCAAGGCGCGCAGCGAGATTCGCCATGCGCTCAAGACCATGCATCTGGAGGAGTCGGCCAGGTTGGGCGAACGCCTGCTCGGTCAGGCGCTCAACTCGCTCGGGATCAAATTGCAGGACATCGAGGACATGTGCTGGGAACGCGTGCTGAAGGAGACCGGCGCGAAATCGCGCCAGGATATCTTTGCCGACATCGGGCTCGGCCGCCGCCTGAACATGGTCATCGCGCGTCAGCTCGCCCGACTCAGCGATAGCGAGGGCGCGCGCGGCGATTCCAGCGGCATCATCACCCTGCTGGGCACCGAGGGCATGGCGGTCCAGTATGCCAAGTGCTGCCGGCCCATCCCGGGCGATCCCATCATCGGTGTCATCAAGAGCGGTCAGGGCCTCATCGTGCACACGCACGACTGCCCGTCGTTGCGCAAGGGACGCGGCAGCAGCGAGGAATGGCTGGACGTGGTCTGGGACCGGACCATCAACAAGCTTTTCGAAGTCAGCATCAAACTCATCGTCGCCAACCAGCGCGGCGTGCTGGCCAAGGTGGCCGCCGCCATCGCCGATGCGGACTCCAACATCGAGAATGTGCATTTCACCAGTGAGGGCGAATACACCGCGCTTTACTTTACCCTGCAGGTGAACAACAGACTGCATCTTGCCAATGTGATGCGCGGTTTGCGCAAGATACCCGAGGTGATACGCATCACCCGGGTCAAGAGCATTCCCGGCTAGCGGACTGGAGGAATTTCAGATGAAGGCCAGCCTGCAGCCCGGTATCAAATACGAGCACAAATTCCTGTTGCCACCCACGAAGACCGTGCCCGCGCTCTACCCCGAATCCGAGGAATTTCTTGCCATGCCGGAGGTTTTTGCCACCGGGTTCATGGTCGGTTTTCTGGAGTGGGCCTGCATCAAATGCATCAATCCGCATATCGACTGGCCGACCGAAATGACTCTGGGTACGCATATCGACGTGAGTCACCTGGCCGCCACGCCACCCGGCATGGAAGTCACTGCGAACGTCGAACTGATCGAGGTGGATGGCAAGCGACTGGTCTTTCAGGTGGAGGCCCACGACGGCGTCGACCTGATCTCCAAAGGGCGGCACGAGCGCTACATCGTCAACAGGGAAAGATTCGATGCCAAGATCGGCGAGAAGCTGAAGCGCTGATCAACCATATATATAGTCAACCAACGTTGCAGCATCCGCCGCCGAAGCGGCCAAGCAGTTCCAGCATGGCTTTCGCCTTGTCCCTTGTTTCCTGGTATTCGGCCTCGCAGGTCGAATCGGCGACGATTCCGCCGCCCGCCCAGCAACGCATCACCCCGTTCGAATAGACCAACGTCCTGATGGCGATATTAGTGTCCATTGCGCCGTCGTAACCGATATAGCCGATGGCACCGCAGTAGATGCCTCGACGCTGCGGTTCGAGCTGTTCGATTATCTCCATTGCCCGCAGCTTCGGCGCGCCGGTGATGGATCCGCCAGGAAAACACTCGCGTAGCAGGTCGAGGGCGGTCTTGCCGTTTTGCAGGCGGCCTTCGATCGTGCTGACCAGATGGTGCACATTCGCATAGCTTTCCACTTCGAACAGCCGGGTCGTCTGTACCGAGCCGGGTTCGCAACACTTGCCCAGATCGTTGCGCAGCAGGTCGACGATCATCAGGTTCTCAGCCCTGTCCTTGGGATGATTGCGCAGGTCTTCCTTCAACCGCGCATCCTCGGCGGCATCGGCACTGCGCGGGCGCGTACCCTTGATCGGTTTGGTCTGCACTAGGCCATGTTGTACCCGCAGGAACCTTTCCGGCGAGGCGCACAGAATCTGCGCTTGCGGCCAATCGAGGAACGCCGACCAGGGTGCAGGACTGGTCCTGCGAAGTTCAAGGTAGGCCGGATAGGCATCGCCCGTCGCCGGAGCGGAAAAGCGTTGCGCGAGATTGACCTGATAGCAGTCGCCTTCGTGCAGATAATCCTTCACGGCCGTGAATGCAGCGCGGTAACTGGCTGGGGTGAAATTGGAGGCGACCTCACCCCGTACTTTCAGCCGTTCACCCTGCGGCACGTCAGGCTTGGCGCTATTCAGCTTTCCCAGCACCTGTTCCAGCGTCCGTTCAGTCCCCGCATCGCGCAATCTGGATAACAACCGCGCGTTCAGTTCCTGATGATCGACGATGATCGCCCAGTCATAGATGCCGACCGCCATCTCCGGCAGCGCTTCGTCATCCCGCGCGATATCCGGAATGTGGTGGTAGCGCCGAGCCAGATCGTAGCTCCAGTATCCCAGTACCCCACCGGCGAACGGGATGCCCGGCATGGGCGCTATCGGCTCGCCCATGAGCTCGCGCAGGGCTTCGTTCGGGTCGCCGTCATGCCGATACACTCCGTCGGCATTGCTTATCTCGGTGATCCCGCCCCGCGTGACGACAGTTGCCGCAGGAGCCGCAGACAGTATGTCGTAGCGTCCGCAGCCGGAGCTGTCCAGCCATGCAGGCCACGCCATATCGCGGATCGCGGCGAAGTAGGCACAGGCATCGGCATGGTAGGGAAGAGGCGCGCTATACAGCATCAATGATAAAATCGCAGTTCGCAAATCGGGAGTCTGGCATGACCACAATCGTCGCTGTCAAAAAGAACGGCTATGCCGCCATCGCGGCGGACACTCTCACCACTTTCGGCAATACCCGCCTGCATGCTGGCCAGGATGCATCGCACGACAAGATTCTGCATGTCGGCGACAGTTTTATCGGCGTCTGCGGCAGCGCCGCACACCATCTGGTGTTGACCAGCCTGCTGGCCAAGATGCCTGAAGTGCAGCTTAACAGCAAGGCGGCGATCTTTGAAACATTCCGCAAGCTTCACCCCGTCCTGAAGGAAGAGTGTTTTTTGAACCCGAAGGAGGACGAGGAAGACCCGTACGAGTCCAGCCAGATCACGGCGTTGATCGCCAACAGCAGCGGCATCTATGGCATCTATTCGATGCGGGAGGTTTTCGAGTTCACACAGTATTGGGCGATCGGTTCCGGCCATGAGTTTGCATTGGGCGCAATGCATCAAGCCTATGCACACAATGACGACCCTGCCGTGATCGCACGTGCGGGCGTTGAAACCGGGATCGCATTCGACAAGAACAGCGATGCGCCAGTCACGCTATATACGGTGAAACTCGCCTAGATACCGCTATTCAACGGCTTGCATGATGAATCTCGAACCAGCCGCGAATTGACTTTTTCAGCGGAACAGAATCCCTCCGGGGACCCGGATGTTTGACTGCCACCTGATTCGCCCAAGGGCACCAACCCCCTCCATCTCGATCAGTGGCAAAAATTCCCGAACTTGCCGTTGTCGGAAAGCGGCGCGAGCCTTTGCACAGCGCAGACCGCCACGATACGCCAAGCATCAATACCTTACGTTTCCCAGCGAGGACAAAGCCCCGCGCACTTTTTTAAAGTGCGAATCACATCGCTTCCGAGCCTGTCCGGCCCGCCATCCGACAACCGTGAATCAGCCCCTATCAAACCAA
Source organism: Gammaproteobacteria bacterium (assembly GCA_018813765.1). Taxonomy (GTDB): domain Bacteria; phylum Pseudomonadota; class Gammaproteobacteria; order Burkholderiales; family Gallionellaceae; genus Sideroxyarcus. Next base: position 52,141 of record JAHJBC010000007.1, read on the forward strand.
CCGATCGGGGCTGCCTTCACAGCCTCCCACCACATTAGTTCGGCTTGCTGATGCCGGGTGTGGGAAAAGGCCAAGTTGCAGCCGGGCGAACAGGTGCCGGTGCAGATGGCGCCAGCGTTGACACTGCCGGAGCTGCTGCGGGCTTTGCTGCGGGCTTCTTCGCTACGGCTTTCTTGGCAGCGGGCTTCTTTGCTGCCGGCTTCTTTGCCACGGCCTTTTTGGCAGCGGGTTTCTTCGCTACTGCCTTTTTGGCTGCCGGCTTCTTGGCTGCCACTTTTTTCGCAGCAGGCTTCTTGGCTGCTACTTTTTTAGCTGCCGGCTTCTTGGCTGCTACTTTTTTGGCTGCGGGCTTCTTTGCAGCCGCCTTTTTTGCTGCGGGTTTAGCTTTCTTAGCTGCTACCATTTCAACCTCCTTAAGTGGGAAAGTTAACAAAAAACAACATTACCTCTACTACACCTCCAACACACCGCAAGCGGCGCGAATGAAGTCCTTGCAACAAAGGAGCCGTAGCGACCTTTGAAAAATCCCAGCATCAGAACAGCGCTTCGTCCGCGATGAAAGCGGGCGATCGCGACTCGGCGCCCGCATTCCGCACGCCACACCACGGCAGAGAAACACAGTTCCGCCCCGAAATATTCTCGAATTGAATTGAACCTGCATCTGGAACCACCAAGCGGCTATAGTTCATAGTCAGTTGCTGGAATTGATTGGCGACGAAGCAGGTCGTTCAAGCCGTGCTGACGACACTGCAAACGAATGGGAAATTTTGAGGGAGGGGAACCCCTGAGAAGAAATCTCGCTTTTGAATTGCGCCAACGGCGCTGTGTAAGTTGAATCTCGAGCTTCAAGTTCGCGCAAGCGAAGTCCCCTTTTGCCTTTTTATGCCTCTTTTGAACACTACAGCTAGTGTTTGGCGTAGAAATTCTTTACTACATCTTGCGGTTGCAACTTTATCTTAAATATGTTTGCTGTCAATATATAAATTGAGTTTTTTGCTTTTTTTTGTTATGCGGGCGTGAAATTTTTTCGAACGCGTACTCGCGCGCGCTTACAGAACATTTTTTCTGAGAGCACTTGAACAATTCCCCTTCCCTGAAATTATTCAGCGACACCGAACTCGCTCCTTCTTTGCGAGGCACGGAAATAAAAACGCTCCCGCGAGGGGAGCGCTCCATCGGGCTTTCCGCCCGCCAGGTCGGATGGATCAATCCCAGGACAATGCCCCGCCGGTCTGATATTCCGTCACGCGGGTCTCGAAGAAGTTCTTCTCCTTCTTCAGATCGATCATCTCCGACATCCACGGGAACGGGTTGGTCGCTCCGGGGAAGATCACGTCAAGGCCGATCTGTTGGCAGCGGCGGTTCGCGATGAAGCGCATGTATTCCTTGAACATGGCGGCGTTCAGGCCCAGGATGCCGCGCGGCATGGTGTCGTCGGCATAGGCCGATTCCAGCTCGGCCGCCTTGCGGAACAGGCCGGAAAGCTCGGCCTTGAACTCGGGCGTCCACAGGTGCGGGTTCTCCATCTTGATCTGGTTGGCCATGTCGACACCGAAATTCAGGTGCAGCGACTCGTCGCGCAGGATGTACTGAAACTGCTCAGCAGCGCCGGTCATCTTGTTCTGGCGCCCCATGGCCAGGATTTGCACGAATCCTACGTAGAAGAACATGCCTTCCATGATGCAGGCGAACACAATCAGGCTGCGCAGCAGCTTCTGGTCGTTTTCCGGCGTGCCGGTCTTGAAGGCGGGATTGGTCAGCGTGTCGATGAACGGCAGCAGGAACTCGTCCTTGTCGCGGATCGACTGGACTTCGTGGTACATATTGAAGACTTCGCCCTCGTCCATGCCCAGCGACTCGACGATGTACTGGTAGGAATGGGTATGGATGCCCTCGTCATAAGCCTGACGCAACAGGTACTGACGACATTCCGGCGCCGTGATGTGGCGGTAGGTGCCCAGCACGATATTATTGGCAGCCAGGCTGTCGGCGGTGCTGAAGAAGCCCAGATTGCGCATCACGATGCGGCGCTCGTCTTCGGTCAGGCCGTTCGGGTTCTTCCACAGGGCGATGTCGGCCGACATGTTGATTTCCTGCGGCATCCAGTGGTTGGCATTGCCGGCCAGGTATTTCTCCCACGCCCATTTGTACTTGAACGGCACCAGCTGGTTCACATCGCAGCTGCTGTTGATGATGCGCTTGTCTTCCACGCGGATGCGGCCGAATGCCTTCACAGCAGGGGCACCATCCTTCTCAACCTTCTTGTCGACCACTGCGGCACCCATATCCATGGTTGCCATGCGCAAGCCCGCCTGGGCGGATGGTGTCATTTCTTCGTCAAAATTCAGCATATCTTTCCTTTGCCTCTATGTTTCCGTCGCACGATGCGGCGAACGTACGCTCTTACTGGCAAGCCTTACACTCTGGATTGTGGTTACGACATAACCTGAAGGTTAGTCTTCACCGCAACCCTGAATGTGAGTCTTGTTACTGACAAGCCTCGCATTCAGGGTTGTCGATAGAGCAAAATTTCGTTTCTTCTGCTACCGGAGCCGCAGACATACCCCCGGCTCCCGCGTCGCTGGAAACAGAGTTAAGCGAACCGGCACGCGAAGTCGACTTCTCGGCCGAGGTCGCGCCCAGCGAGCGCAGGTAGTAGGTGGTCTTCAGGCCGCGCACCCACGCCAGTTTGTAAGTCTCGTCCAGCTTGCGCCCGGACACGCCAGACATATATATGTTGAGCGACTGCGACTGGTCTATCCATTTCTGGCGCCTTGCCGCCGCTTCGATCAGCCACTGCGGCTCGACCTCGAAGGCGGTCGCATACAGGCTGCGCAGTTCGGCTGGGATGCGGTCGATCTTGGACAGGCTGCCGTCGAAATACTTGAGGTCGGCGATCATCACCTCGTCCCACAACCCGAGCGCCTTCAGATCGTTCACCAGGTGCTCGTTGATGACGGTGAATTCGCCTGACAGGTTGGATTTCACGAACAGGTTCTGGTAGGTCGGCTCGATGCCCTGCGACGCCCCGATGATGTTGGAGATGGTCGCGGTCGGCGCGATGGCCACGCAGTTGGAATTGCGCATGCCGTACTGCTGGATGCGCGCGCGCAAGGCACTCCAGTCCATGGCAGAGGAGTCATCCAGCTCGACAAAACCGCCGCGCGACTGGCGCAGCAGGTCGACCGAGTCCTGCGGCAGAATGCCCTTGTCCCACAGGCTGCCGCGGTAGCTGGAATAGCGGCCGCGCTCTTCCGCCAGTTCGGTCGATGCCAGATAGGCGTAATAACACACCGCTTCCATGGAACGGTCGGCGAACTCGACCGCGGTACTCGATGCATAGGGTACGCGCAACTCGTGCAGCGCATCCTGGAAGCCCATGATGCCCATGCCCACCGGACGGTGCTTGAGGTTGGCGTCGCGCGCCTTCTTGACCGCGTAATAATTGATGTCAATCACGTTATCCAGCATGCGCATCGCGGTACGGATGGTGCGTTGCAGCTTGTCGTGATCAAGCTGGCCGAACTTCTCGTGACCCTTGGGATAAAGGTGAGCGGCGAGGTTCACCGAGCCCAGGTTGCACACGGCGATCTCGGCATCGGAGGTGTTCAGCGTGATCTCGGTGCACAGGTTGGAACTGTGCACCACGCCCACATGCTGCTGCGGGCTGCGCACATTGCATGGGTCCTTGAAGGCGATCCACGGATGGCCGGTCTCGAACAGCATGGTCAGCATCTTGCGCCACAGGCTCTGTGCCGGGACCTTTTTGAACAGCTTGATCTCGCCGCTGGCGGCCTTGGCCTCGTAGGCGTTGTAGGCTTTTTCGAATTCGGCGCCGAACTTGTCGTGCAGGTCGGGGCAGTTCGAGGGCGAGAACAATGTCCATTCGCCGCCTTCCATCACGCGTTTCATGAACAGGTCGGGGATCCAGTTGGCCGTGTTCATGTCGTGGGTACGACGGCGGTCGTCGCCGGTGTTCTTGCGCAGTTCCAGGAATTCCTCGATATCGAGGTGCCAGGTCTCCAGATAGGCGCACACCGCACCCTTGCGCTTGCCGCCCTGGTTTACCGCCACGGCGGTGTCGTTCACCACCTTGAGGAACGGCACCACGCCCTGCGATTTGCCGTTGGTGCCCTTGATGTGGCTGCCCAGCGCACGCACGTTGCTCCAGTCGTTGCCCAGACCGCCGGCGAACTTGGACAGCAGCGCGTTCTCCTTCAGCGCCTCGTAGATGCCGTCCAGATCGTCCGCCACCGTGGTCAGGTAGCAGGAAGACAATTGCGAACGGCGCGTGCCGGAATTGAACAGGGTCGGCGTCGAGCTCATGAAATCGAAACCAGACAGCAGGCGGTAGAACTCGATGGCGCGCGCCTCGCGGTCGATCTCGTTCAGGCTCAGTCCCATCGCCACGCGCATGAAGAACGCCTGCGGCAGTTCGATGCGCTTTTCGTCGATATGCAGGAAGTACCTGTCGAACAGGGTCTGCAGGCCCAGATAATTGAATTGCAGGTCGCGCCCCGCATCCAGCTCCCGGCCCAGACGTTCCAGATCGAAATTGCCCAGCTCGGCATCCAGCAGTTCGGCCGCTATGCCGCGCTTGATAAACTTGGGGAAGTATTCGGCATAGCGATGCGCCATCTCGGCCGGCGCCACTTCTTCGCCCAGGATCTCGCAGCAGATGTTGTTCAGCAGCAGGCGGGCGGTGACAAAACCATAGGCGGGCTCCTGCTCGATCAGCGAACGCGCCGAAAGGATGGCGCACTTGCGCACCTCCTCGACCGGCACGCCGTCGTACAGGTCCTTCAGCGTACGCTTGAGGATCAATTGGCCGTCCACCACTTCGCCCAGCCCGGCGCAGGCGGACTCGATCACGGCCGACAATGCCGCCACGTCCAGCGGGCGCGTCGTGCCATCGACCCGCACGTTGATCACATGCGCCACTTCGTCCGCCTTCCTGCTCTTGGCGCGCTCCTGGGTGCGCTGTTCGCGATACAGCACATAAGAGCGGGCGACATCGTGCTCGCCGGAGCGCATCAGCGACAACTCGACCTGGTCCTGGATATCCTCGATATGCAGCGTGCCGCCGTGCGGCTGGCGGCGCACCAGCGCGTTCACCACGTTTGCAGTCAATTGCTCGACCAGCTCGCGCACACGCGCGGATGCGGCGCCTTGCCCGCCATTGACGGCGATGAAAGCCTTGGTCATGGCGATGGATATCTTGCTTGGTTCAAAAGCGACAACGGAGCCGTTGCGACGGATCACCTTGTACTGATCTAGCGGAAGACTGGGGGAAGGCGCTACCGATTCGGAACTTTGTTGCATAAGCAGGGGGGAAACAGAAGAAGAAACACCATCGGCAGCATGCAGCATAAAACTCCCCTTTATTATTAGTTATTTGGACCGCCCAAGAAGAGCTGATCGCACCCTGAAATGAAAAAACCACTACATCTAGTGGTTCGACATCGAATTTCGACTAATTCTAGTACGTGAGAAATTTTATGCAAGATAAATTTTGGCCTATATCTTTTTTTGCGGCGCGAAGTCCGCCGCGAGCGGAAGAATGACCATGCGCGCAGCTCAAGCGAGCTGGTTCAGGTAGCGCTGCCAGTCGAAATGGGGGCCGGGATCGGTCTTGCGACCGGGTGCAATGTCGGAGTGACCGACGATGTCGCGGATGGGAAAGCGCCGCTTGAGTCGCCGGGTGAGGCGGGCCAGCGCAGCGTACTGGCGGTCGGTGAACGGCTCGAAGTCGCTGCCTTCCAGTTCGATGCCGATGGAAAAATCGTTGCAGCGGCTGCGACCGCGCCAGGCCGATGCGCCCGCATGCCAGGCGCGCCTGCCCGCGGGAACGAATTGCACGATGGTGCCGTCGCGGCGAACCAGGAAGTGCGCCGACACGCGCACATCCTTGAGCTGTTCGAAATAGGGGTGCTCGGAATGGTCCAGCGTATTGGTGAAGAAGCGCAGGATCGCGTCCCCGCCGTATTCGTTGGGTGGCAGGCTGATACTGTGGATGACCAGCAGTTCCACGGCCATGCGTGGTGGACGGGCATCATGGTTGGGCGAAGCCGCCCTCTGCACACCGCTAAACCAGCCCAGCGTATCAAGCTTCAATCGACCTTGTCCTTGTCAGTGATGGAAAGACGCTCCATGCGGTAGCGCAGTGCGCGAAATGTCACACCCAGTATCCTGGCTGCGGCAGTGCGATTGAAGTCCGTCTGGCCCAAGGCCTCCATGATCGCTTCGCGCTCGACCCGATCCAGATAATCAGTGAGCGGATACTTGCCCACCCCGCCCGCCTGCGCCTCGGTTTGCGATGACTGCACCGGTTTCAGTTGCAGATCGTCCGGCTGGATGAGCCCGTCCATGCACAGCGCCAGCGCGCGCTCGATGACGTTCTCGAGCTCGCGCACATTTCCCGGAAAATCGTAGCGCGCCAACTCGTGCAGGGCCTTGGAAGAAAAGCGGACCGCGGCATCCCCGCGCAACCGCTCCAGCAATCGCTCGGCGATCTCCGGCACATCGTTGCTCATCTCGCGCAGGGATGGCATGTGTATGGAGATGACGTTCAGACGGTAATAGAGATCCTGCCGGAACAAGCCCTGCTGCACGCAACTCGCCAGATCGTTGTGGGTGGCACTGAGGATGCGCACATCCACCGGCTCCTCCTGCGTCGCTCCCACCCGGCGCACCCGCTTTTCCTGGATCGCCCGCAGCAGCTTGACCTGCATCGCGATCGGCAGCTCGGCCACCTCATCCAGCAGCAGGGTGCCATGGTTCGCCGCCTGGAAGAATCCTTCCCTGTCCTTGTCCGCCCCGGTGAACGCGCCCTTGCTGTAGCCGAAGAACTCGCTCTCCATCAGGTTCTCCGGGATCGCGCCGCAGTTGACCGCAACGAAGGGCTGCTCGCGGCGCGCGCTCTTCTCTACGATCAGGCGCGCCGCCAGTTCCTTGCCGCTGCCGGATTCGCCGCTGATATGCACCGGCGCCTGGCTGCGCGCCACGCGGGCGATCATTTCGCGCACCTGCTCCATGGCAGGCGAACTCCCCAGCAAGGTACCTTCTGCAACCTTGTCGGCCTTCGATGTCGCCGGAAGCCGCAGCGCCGACGTAACCAGGGTGCGCAACTGGTCTAGCGCCACCGGCTTGGACAGATAGTCGAATGCCCCAGCCTTGAGCACCGCCACCGCATTCTCCAGATTGCCGTGCGCGGTGATTACCGCTACCGGAACATCCAGTCCGCGTTCGGCGATATGGCGCACCACTTCCAGCCCGTCGCCGTCCGGCATGCGCATGTCAGTCAAGCAAAGATCGAAGCTGTCGCCATCGAGTCGCTGCTTGGCCTGCTGCACACAGTTGGCGCGCACGACCTCCAATCCCATACGTACCAGGGTCAGTTCCAGCAACTCCAGGATATCCGCTTCATCGTCCACCACCAGCACGCGCGGAATCTTCTTCGCCTCACGTTTCATTGTTGCCCCCAAACTGGATGCGGAAACGGGCGCCGCCGTCCGGTCCGCGCCGGTAATCGATCATTGCCCCGTTCGCCTCGCACAATTCCCGTGCTATATACAAGCCCAATCCGGTCCCGCCCGAATCCGTGGTAAAGAACGGCTCGAACAGCTTCTGCTCCGCATCGCCTGAAACCCCTGGGCCGTCATCGGCGACCTCCAGCGTCACCTTGCCGTCATCGGCGGTGGTGGCGCGGATGATCACGCTGCCGTCGCGCCGCTGACTATAACGCAAAGCGTTGCGGCACAGGTTCCACAACACCTGTTCGAAATGGCCACGGTCGAAGCGCACTGCGCAAGACGCATCGACCTGCATCGAGAACACCGTGCGCGGCACCTGCTCGACCTGGCACAGGTTATCGATCAGTTCATCCAGCCGCTCGGACAGATTGAGAATTTCGGCCTGCAGGCGGTCGCGGCGGTTGACCTGCATCACGTCCTGTACGATGCGGTTCAGCCGTCTGGTATTGTCGAGAATGATCTGGAACAGCCGCGACTGCGCCTCATCGTGTTCCTGTTCATTCAGCAACTCGGTCGCATAGCTGATGGAAGACAGCGGATTACGCACCTCGTGCGCGATGTTCGCAGTCAACCGGCCCAAAGCAGCGAGCTTCACCTGCTGCGCCTGCTCCTGCGCGCGCTGCATATCTTCCAGCACCACCACGGCCCCCCAGAACCCGTCGCGCTGAACCGGCAGGAAGCGCACCCGCACCGGATGGTTGGTACCCGGCAGGCGCAACACCTCATGTCCGAAGGCCTTGTTCTGCCGCCAGACCGCGAACATGGCACTCAACAAGGGAGAACAGTCCTCCAGCAGACACTTGTCGCCGGGCGGAAACACATACCCCAGCATTCTTTCCGCGCCCGGATTGGACTGTCGCACCACCCCGCGCTCGTCCACAACCAGCACGCCGTCCGGCATGTCCTGGATCATCAGGCGGTTGGCTTCGGCCATGTTGGAGAGGTCCACACCGCGCCGGAAAGCCAGCTTCTCGCTGGCGACCGCATATCTGGACAGGGTGTGCGCCAGCCAGGCCACCGCAAAATACGAAGCGCACAATATCCCCGTCTGCAGGTACTGGGCGACGGTCGCATCGCTGGTCAACACGGAGAAACCGTGTTGCAGCAGCATGGCGATGCTGGCCAGCGCGGCGAACAGCAGCGTGATGCGGCCGCGCGCGATCATGCCGGCAAGCGCCAGCGACACCAGCAGCAGCATGCCCAGATTGCTCTGGATACCGCCGCCAAAATAGGCCAGCATGGCGACCGCCGCGATGTCGGTACAGATCTGGAACGCCAACTGCAGCATCGGGCGCGATTTACGCAACACTACCGCCAGCACCGAGACCAGCACCAGCACGGTATACGCGGTGGCCACCCAGAAGAACAGCCTTTGATGCAGAATGCTCCGCTCGAATATTTCGCCGAACAGGGTCGGCACGAGCAGCAACACACCGCCCAGGATCAGGCGGTAGAGATTGAAGAAACTGATGGAACGCCACAGACTTTCCTGCGACAACGGCGCCGCCGTTTGCAGGTAGGGGAAGGTACCGGTGACAGACGGGCTATCCCGCATCTGGCCTATTTGGAATTGTGTTCGATGCGATGGGCATCGCTGCAAAAGAATTTGCCGCCCGCCATGATGCTTTCGCTTTTCGGCAGGTGCACGCCGCACTGGGCGCAGCGCACCATCTCTTCCGCCGCAGCCGGCTCGTCCTGTTGCTGTTGAGCCTTCTTGCGGAAAGACCTCAGCAGCAGGAAGACCACCGCAATGACCGCCAGCAGAAATAATAAGCGACTCATGCGCCTGCTCCACAGAGCGCCGCACACTGGCGGCTGAAAATTGGTCGGGGTGAGAGGATTCGAACCTCCGACTCCTGCGTCCCGAACGCAGTACTCTACCAGGCTGAGCTACACCCCGAATCGATGAAACTAAAATTGCCGCGTCGCGGCAAAGTGCGCCAATTGTAACAGGGATTGTCTGTATTTCGTATCGGACAATGAAGACAATTGCGCGCATGCCGCCTCGGCTTCGAGCAAAGCCTGCTGGCGCGTGAACGCCAGCGCCCCGGTTGCATGGATGATCTCCAGCACCTCGGAAAACTTGCCCACATCGCCCTGTTCGATCGCCGCGCGAACCACGGCGGCCTGCTCCGGTGTGCCGTGCTGCATGGCATGGATCAACGGCAGCGTCGGCTTACCCTCGGCCAGATCGTCGCCCAGATGTTTACCGGTCTGCGCCTCGTCGGCGGAATAATCCAACACATCGTCGACCAACTGGAACGCCGTGCCCAGATGCATGCCGTACTTCGCCGCCGCATCTTCGTCCGCAGCCGAAGCCTTGCCGAGAATCGCCCCCAGCCGCATCGCCGCCTCGAACAGCTTGGCCGTCTTGTAATGGATCACGCGCATGTAACTGGGGACATCCACATCCGCATCGTGGCAATTGAGCAACTGCAACACCTCGCCCTCGGCGATGACGTTGGTCGCATCGGCCAGCGTCTGCATCACGCGCATCTCGCCCACCTCCACCATCATCTGGAAAGCGCGCGAATAGAGGAAATCACCCACCAGCACACTGGCTGCGTTGCCGAACAGCGCATTGGCCGTCTCGCGCCCGCGCCGCAACTCGGATTCGTCCACCACATCGTCATGCAGCAGCGTCGCGGTGTGGATGAACTCCACCACCGCCGCGAGTTCGTGATGACGCTTGCCGCTGTAACCGAAGGCCTGCGCCGACAGCAGCACCAACGCCGGGCGCAGCCGCTTGCCGCCGCTGTTGACGATGTACTCGCCGACCTGGTTGACCAGCACCACCTCCGAGCGCAGGCGCTCGCGGATGACGGCATCCACCGCCGCCATGTCTTCGGCGATCAACTGTTTGAGATTGTCCAAAGTATTCCTGTTCCGAATTCGGGTATAGCCATCCGGCGCGTCGGCGCGCTCTTTTGGGGGGCGCATTGTCGCACAAATGAAACCGGCGAATAAGCCAACAAAAGTCTCCTCACCCCCGGACGGACGCTACCCCTCCCTGCGGGCGCCGGCTCAGGTACAACCCCAATCCCACGCCCAGCACGCTCAGCGCGATGACGTAATGGGCCGGAGCCATGCGGTCCAGAGGCAACAGCAGGCTCACCAGCACCGGTGTCATTCCGCCGAACACGGCATAGGCGACGTTGTAGGAGAAGGACAGGCCGGAGAAGCGTACCGGCGCGGGAAAGGCCTGCACTGCGGCGCCCGGTATCACGCCGATGGCGCCGACAAAGAAGCCGTTCAGCGCATACAACGTGTAAATGTCATCCGGCGCGACCGCCATCCGGCTGTAAAACAGCCAGGAAGTCGTGCCCAGCCCCACGCAACCCGCGGCCAACACGCGCCCGGCGCCGAAACGGTCGGACAGGGCGCCGAACACGATGCAGCCGATGCTGAGGAACAGGGTGGCGATGCTGTTCGCCTGCAAGGCGGTGGCGGCGGGGATGGCATAGAGCTTCTGCACCAGCGTCGGCGTCATCAGGATCATCACCACCACGGCGGCGGAGAGCAGCCAGGTCATCAGCATGGTGAGCACAACGGACGGGCGGTGTTCTCGCACCACGGTCTTCAGCGGCAGCTCGTCGGCCAGTTGCTGGCGTTCCTGCAATTCCCGGAACACCGGCGTCTCGTGCAGGTACTGGCGCAGCCACACCGACACCAGGCCGAAGGCGCCGCCGAGGATAAAGGGCACGCGCCAGCCTTCGGCCAGCAATTCCTCCGGCGCGTAGCTGCGCGTCACCGCCGTCGCCACCAGCGATCCCAGCAGGATGCCGCCGGTGAGTCCGGCCGTGAGCGTGCCGCAGGCGAAACCGACATGGCGCTGTTGCACATGCTCGGCGACGAACACCCAGGCGCCCGGGATCTCGCCGCCGATGGCTGCGCCCTGCAGCAGGCGCAGTGCCAGCAACAGCAGGGGTGCGGCGATGCCGATGCTGGCATAGGTGGGCAACAGGCCGATCAGCAGCGTCGGCACCGCCATCAGCAGGATGCTCAACATGAACATGCGTTTGCGCCCGAACAGGTCGCCGAAGTGCGCCATGATGATGCCGCCCAGCGGACGCGCCAGATAGCCCGCGGCGAAGATGCCGAAGGTCTGCACCTGGCGCAGCCAGTCCGGCATGTCGGGCGGAAAGAACAGTTGCGAGATCGCACCGGCAAAGAAGATGAAGATGACGAAGTCATAGAACTCCAACGTGCCGCCCAATGCGGCCAGCGTCAGCGTGCGGTAATCATTGCGGGTCAGCGCGGACATTTCCCCTCCCGGTCTTGCGGTTCAACAGCAATATTTTTATCACGGCCCCCAGCGCATACAAGGCCAGCGGCGCATCGATCAGATAATCCCACAGGTTGGTCGATTCGTACCAGCCCAGGCTCCAGGCCGACAGCGCCAATGCGACCGCCAGCGGTAGCAGCACCAACTTGCGCAGCGCGGCCCATAACGCCAGCGCCGACAACATCAGGATCAGTGCGATGCTGTCGTATCCGGAGCGATAGGGATCGACATAGCCCAACCCGAGCGCGAAGGGATACAGCAGTAACGCCAGCGCGGCGAGGAACAGCAGCAGCGCATAACGGTCATGCCCCGGGGACTGTGCAGGTACGGATGTGCGCATCAGGCGACGGTACAATGCCATGCCCAGCAACATCACGCTGGTGATGCTGAGGTCGCCGACCATGCCGCGCAACACGCCCGCCAGCGACAGCCCGAATACCGGCAGCATCACCGCGCCATAGACCGCGACCACGAACAACACGCGCCGCCATCCGGCGTAACGGGCGGCCACGGGCAAGCGCAAGGACATCAGCATCCACACCAGCGCGAGGCCGGACAAGCCGGTCCAATCGGTCAATTCCATCATGGCCGTCTCCCCTTGATGCGTCGCTGCAACCAAGCCTGATCCAGCACCAGATGTTTGATGAAGGTGCGGTTCCAGGTATAGGCCACATGGATGTCGCCGTTGCTCGCCTGGAGCATATAGGGATAGGAGAACTCGAAACTGCAGCCGCCGCCGGCGCGCACACGCGCAGCAGCCGAAGCCACATAACCCTCCACATCCTGTTCCGGGGCCTTTTTGAGTCTCGCATCGCTGCCGCGCGCCAGGATCTCCACCAGATCGAGACAGCCGGTCTCGTCCAGCGACTTCCCGTTCAGCGTGCCCATCTCTTCCAGCCTGCGCAGTTCGCGCCAACTGTTTCCACCGTCTGCGGAAAGCTGCAGGCTCAGCGAGGCGCGGCCGTGTTCGGTGTCGTTCAGCACGGCCAGCATATTGCCGTCAGCCATCACCAGCGCGGTCAGCGCCGCATCGGGGTTCTTCAGCGCGGTCGCCTGGGGACTGCTCCAGCTGCGTCCGCCGTCTTCGGTGGCGATGCCCACCACGCGGCGCTCACCCTCTCCGGCATGGCGCGTCAGCGCCAGAGCCTCGTTCTGATTCCGCACCAACACCACCGGTTGCAGCGTGCCCTGCCCACCCGCCGCCAGCCGCTGCTTGTCGAGCACGTTACCCTTGCTGTCCAGGCGCAGGATCTCGGCGAACTTGGTGATGAACTCGTGATACACCGGCAGGCCCATGGTGCCGTCGGCATACAGGAACGGCGGCGCCTTCACCAGTGTGCTGATGTTGATGAACGGGGAAGTGACGAGGCGGCGCGGCGCGCTCCAGCTCTGTCCCTCGTCGTTCGAGGTCATCAGCGTGATGGAGCTGCCGGCCCAGCCGCCCAGCGAGACGGTGGCATAGAACAGCCACAGGTCACCGTCCGGCCCGCGCGCCGCCACCGGGTTGCCCACCTTGGCGATGTAGCGGTGCAGTCCGCGCTGCGTTTCTGCGCGCCCGGTGACGACCTGCTCCGCGCCCCAGGTCTTGCGCGCAGCATCAAACACCGCGCTGTTGATGGTCACGTCGGCCGCGCCCTCGCGGCTGCCGGAGAACCAGAACGCAGCAATGTTGCCATCCTTCAGCTCGACCAGCGAAGCGGCATGCACCTGAGTGTGCAGGCGGCTGGAAGCGAAATAACTATCGAAACGTCCTGACACCTTGCGCGTATCTTTCGCACTGCGTTTGCGCGAGTTTGCCGTCGGCTTGGCAACTTCCTGCGCCGGCTTGGCTACCGGCGGGTCGGACAGGCGGAATCCCCAGCCTGCGTCCCGGCCGGAAGCCCTGATCACCCCAAGCACGAAGGCGAACAGCACGAACAGCGACAGCGCGACGATCCTGTACTTGCTTCCCATCAACGACATCCTTCTTCTTTCGTTTGCGCGTAGTTCATGCCGACCGGGGATTCCAGCAGCCACTCGTTGACGAACAGGTGCTCGTACACCTTGCCCTGCAGCATGGCGCGCAACTCTTCACCGCTGTGGCGACCGCGTATCTCCAGACGGCGGCCGATCACGCGGCAGCCCTCGCACATGTCTTCCTGCAACGGCAGTTGCACCGCGAACAGCGGATAACGCTGAACCAGTTGCTGCGGCGTCAACTGCAATTGTTCGTGATAACCGTGCACATCCGCACCCGGCAGCAGGAAGCGATATCCCTCGTCATGCGCGCGGAAGTTGCAGGGCACCCACGCTGCCTTACCCAGGACTTGGCGCTGCGCTTCAGCATCGAAGCTGCCCGCCGCGCCGTCGAACGGACGCAGAAAAACGGCCAGCCCCAACATCGCCAGCAACGCCGCCACATGCGTGAGGTCGCGCGTCCATTCCTGGCGCAACAGCGCCAGCACGATGAGGCCCATGACCGCGACCCACAACAGTCCCGCGCCCCAGCCGTACAAGCCACCCATCTCGCTTTGCAAACGTAACGCAAGCCAGCCCAGCAACAGCAGCACCGCAGCGGAAAGGACCAGTGCGACGGCGAACACCCAGCGCGGGATGCGCTGCCAGTACAACGCACACAGTAGCGCAACGCCCGGCATCGCCTCCAGCAGGTAGCGCGCGGAGCGCTGGCTGGGGATGGCGAACACGACGAACAGCACCGCCATCCAGATCCACAGTAGTTGTTCGCTCTCGTTGGCTCGAAAACGCTGGCGATACGCCAGCACGAACACCGCCGCCACCGGCAAGGCCAGCAACCCGGCATTCAGCGGATAGCCAAGCAATAGCGCCCAGATGCTGCTGCCGCCCCACAGCAATTGCGACCAGTATCCGGAACCCTGCGCCCCGAACTTGCCCGCGTTCTCGCCCACCACAAATTCGCGCCACACCGCCTGGGGATCGGGATCGAGCGCGAACCACAGCGCGAACATGGCCAACGCCACGATGCCGGTGATGACCGGTTTGTAGGCATCGTCGACAAGGAACTCGCGCCAGCGGTAGTCGCGGTGATGCAGATACCACCAGGCCAGCGCCAAGCCGACCGGCGCGAGCAGGGCGAATGATTTGTACAACAGGCCGATGCCGATCTCGACACCGAACAGCAGCGGGATCAGCCAGCGCGATTCGAAACCCGGCTGCCGCCAGTACAACAGGGTGAAGAACGGCAGGAACAACCAGAAGGTTTCCGCCGGATTGACCAGGAAGGGGCGGCCGTAGCGGTAGGTGCTGAAGAAGGCGAGGAATACGAGGGCAGCGGTCACGCCGACATGCGTTTCGCCGGAAAGCCTTTTGCCCAGCAACAACACCAGCAGCGCGGTGAGCAAGGTGTAGATCACGCTGGGCAGGCGCAGGTGCCAGCGGTCCCAACTGCTGCCCCAATCCGTCGCCGCGATGCCCTGCCAGAACAGCAGCGGCGGCTTGGTGTTGCGCATGTTGTCGAGTTCCGACTGCAACGGCAGCCAGTGCCCGCTCTGCGCGGTCAGCCGCGTGATGTGCGCATACACATCCTCGTCGCCGTTGCGCGGGATGTGCTGGCTATCCAGACCATATATATAGACAAATACCGCCAGCAGCATCGCCGCAACGTACCAGACCGAGCGCTGCCTGCCGGGATGTCTGTACATGCTCAACATGCTCAGCCCTCTTTGGGCGGCTCGTGCTTGTGCAGCAGCTTGAGACGGCCGAAGGTCCAGATGTCGTTGAGCAGGAAATTCAGCACGCTGGTCACGCCGATGGCGATGAAGTTGGCGATCAGGTAGTAAACGTGCGGCGCCAGCAGGTTGGTGAAGACGAATTGCAGTGCGATGCTCAATCCACACGACAGGGTGTACTGGCCGAACTGCACCAGCCACGGGCGGTGATGCAGCTCGACACGATCCTTCCAGGTCCACAGCCGGTTCCAGAAGAAGTTGTTCAGCGTCGCCAGAAAGATCGCGGCGGCCAGCGAGATATTGAGCAGCAGCCAGTCCACTTGCCCCGCCGCAGCGGACACGTGGAACACATGCTCCTGCATCGCGTACAGCACGCCCTGATTGACGACGATGCCCGAGACCCCGACCGTGCCGAACTTGAGGAAACGCCTGGAGAAGATGCGCCGCAGCAGCGACGCCAAGTGCATGCGTATCTTGAACGGCGTCATGCGGAGGGGCTCTCCTGCAGCAGTTCGCGCGCGCGCGCCAGCACCTGTTCCGGCGCGATCTGCTTGAGGCACTGGTTGTCGCCATCGCAGGGCGAGTTACGGTGGTTGTACGCGGTCAGGCAGGGCGAGCAGGACAATGAGGTGTAAAGGCAATGGATGTTGGGCGCGAGCGGGCTGTACAGCGCGGGCGTCTCCGGCCCGAAGAACACCAGCGTGGGCAGCGGTGTGAGTGCGGCGAACTGGCCCGGCCCGCCGTCGTTGGTCACCAGCAGCGCTGCACGGTGAAAGATCGCCAGCAGATGGCGCACCGAGCGGGTGTAGCCGGTGAGGTCGATGCACAGTTCATCTTTGCAGTGCGCCACGATCTCGCGCGCCAGCGGCTTGGCGTCGGGCAGGCCGATCAGCCCGACCGCATACCCTTCCTGCAGCAATTCATTGCACAGTCGCTTGTAGTATTCGGGCGGCCAGGCGCGGATGGGCAGGATGCCGCCGTCGGGATAGACCAGCACCAGCTTCTTGCCGCTCAGTACGGTGAAATCCTTTTCCAGTTGCGCGATCTCGTGCGCCACTTCGCCCTGTTCGAACTGCAGCAACGGCGGCGCGCCGACTGCACCGGGGGCGCGTTTGGCGATGGGGCGCCCGCTAGCCCCGATCGCTTCGACCATGGTCAGGAACTGTTGCGACAGATGCTGATACGGGTTGTACATCACCTTGCGGTTCATGAACGAGCCGCGATACAGCCCTTCCTGCGTGTGCGGCTCGAAACCGACATGCACCTTCGCGCCGGAAAGATAAGAGAAGATGCTGCTGACGCGTGAGAACAGTTCGCAATCGATCACCACGTCGAAATCGAGCGAACGCATCCTGAGCAAAGCATTGAGGCTGTCCGCCGCGAACGAACCCAGCGCCTTGTCGTTGAGCGTGATCACGTTCTCCCTGGGCATCACGCCCTGCAAGTCAAGGACTTCGCGGTTCTTGGCGAACATCAGCATGTACAGCTCGGCCTGTGGGTAACGGCGCTTCAGTTCCGCGAACATCGGCTGCGCCAGCACCAGGCTGCCCATCTCGGACAGCAGCACGATCAGGATGCGCTTTGGTTGAGCTACTGCGGCTTCACCCGCGAACAACCGCCGCAGCCGCTCCACGAGCGAAAACAGCGCGCAGATTGGCACTCCGGCCCACCGGTCAACCGCGCGTTGGAAATTGATGTTCAATGAAAGGCCCAGTCGTTCAAGATAAAACCGAATGCGCGACAGACGCATTCGGTATGTGCGGATTATCGGTTAAAGCGCTGTAGCGAACAAGCCGCGGAGCGGGAATATCCCCTGGCGCTGTTCTCGCGACGCGTGTTCGTGTAAATTCGCCCCGTTCCACCGTCAAATTTCACGGTAACGCCATATTTTATGAAGATACCCGACACCCTGGGCAAATACTCCATCACCAAGAAACTCGGTCAGGGAGCGACCAGCACCGTGTATCTCGGCTTCGACCCATTTGCGAAGCGCGAGGTAGCGGTCAAGCTGCTGAAGCAGGAGATCCTGAACGACCCCAAGATGGGCAAGCTGTACCAGCGCCAGCTCGACAACGAGGCTTCGCTGGCGGGCAAGCTGTCGCATCCGCACATCGTGGCGATCTACGACGCGCTGATCGGCGACGACGCCAGTTACGTCGTGATGGAATACGTCAGCGGCGGCACGCTGGAGAAACATGCCGTGCCGGACAACCTGCTGCCCATAGACAAGGTGGTGGAATACATCTTCAAGTGCTGCCGCGCGCTCAACTATGCGCAGTTCAACGGCGTCATCCACCGGGACATCAAGCCCGCCAACATGCTACTGACCCAGGACGGCGACATCAAGATCTCAGACATGGGCGCGGCGCTGCTGCTGGACATCGAGCAGACGCAAGTGAACAACATAGGTTCGCCCGGCTACATGTCGCCGGAGCAGATCCGCGCCGAGGTATTGACCCACCAGACCGACATCTATTCGCTGGGCGTAGTGATGTACCGGCTGCTCACCGGCCACGCACCGTTCCATGCGCAGAACCTGGCCAGCCTGTGCCAGCTGATATTGCACAGCGAAGCGCCCCCCATGCGCTCGCTACGCGCCGACATCCCGCCGCAGCTCGAACAGATCGTGGCGAAGGCCATGCACAAGGATCGCAAGGAGCGCTACCAGAACTGGAAGGATTTCGGCGCTGACCTTGCCGCGCTGGGGCGCTTCGAGCAGCGCGACATCGAGATCAACCAGACCGAGAAATTCACCTCCCTGCGCGAGATGACCCTGTTCAAGGACTTCACCGATGTCGAGCTGTGGGAGATCCTGCGCGTCGGCGAATGGCAGAAACAGCCAGCGGGGACCGTGCTGATGAGGGAAGACGAGATGGGCGACGCGTTCTACATCATCATCGACGGCAGCGTGAGCGTGACCAAGAACGGCCGCCTGCTCAACGTGATCCGCGGCGACGACTGCTTCGGCGAGATGGCCTACATCAGCGGCCGTATCGTCGCGCGCTCCGCCACCGTCACCGCCGGCACCGAGGTCACCGTGCTGAAGATATCGCCGAAACTGCTCTCACAACTTTCCGACCATTGCCAGTTGCATTTCAACCAGGCGTTCTTGCGCGTGATGGCAGACCGGCTGAGGATGGCGGACGACCGTTTCGCCAAGCTCGCAAACTAGAAAAACAAAGGAGATCACATGTCCAACAAATACGTAATCCAGACCCCCGACGCGCCCGCCGCCATCGGCACCTATTCGCAGGCAGTGCGCGTCGACCACACCGTCTATCTTTCCGGCCAGATCGGTCTCGACCCCAACACCATGCAAATGGTGGACGGCATCGAGGCGCAGGTCCACCGCGTGTTCCAGAACCTGCGCGCCGTCGCCGATGCGGCGGGCGGCAGCCTCAACGACGTGGTGAAGCTCAATATCTTCCTCACCGACCTCGCCCATTTCGCCAAGGTTAACGAGATCATGGCGACCTACTTTCACCAGCCCTATCCCGCGCGCGCCGCAGTGGGGGTCGCTTCGCTGCCGCGCAACGCGCTGGTCGAAGCCGACGGCGTGATGTACCTCCAGGATTAGTCGCAGCAAGGGTTCAGATGACGCACGAATCGCATCTCGGCAAGTACCGCCTGATCCGCAAGCTGGGACAGGGCGCGACCAGCACCGTCTATCTCGGCCATGACCCGTTCGCCGACCGCGAGGTCGCCATCAAGATCATCAAGCAAGAGTTCCTCGATGACCCGCGCCTGGGCAAGCAGCACCGCAAGCAATTGCAGAACGAGGCCGCGCTGGCCGGCAAGCTCGTCCACCCGCACATCGTGGCGACCTATGACGCGGTGATCAGCGACGAGGTCAGCTACATCGTGATGGAATACGTGCCGGGCGGCACCCTGGAGAAACATATCCACTCGGACAACCTGCTGCCGCTGGACCGCGTGGTGGAGTACATGTTCAAGTGCTGCCGCGCGCTCAACTACGCGCAGTTCAACGGCGTCATCCACCGCGACATCAAACCCGCCAACCTGCTGCTGTGCAACCCGGACGGCATCAAGATCTCCGACCTCGGCGCCGCCGTGCTGCTGGATGCCGAGCAGACGCACAGCAATGTCGGCTCGCCCAACTACATGTCGCCCGAACAGGTGCGCGGCGAGGTGGTGTCACACCAGACCGACATCTATTCGCTGGGCGTGGTGATGTACCGGCTGCTCACCGGCCATTCGCCCTACACCGCCAAGAACCTCGCGCACCTGTACCAGCAGATCATGAACGAGACGCCGATCCCGCCCACCCAGTTGCGCAAGGACTTGCCGCCGCAACTGGAGCGCATCGTGATGCTGGCGCTGAAGAAGGATCAAAAGGAGCGCATCGCCACCTGGCGCGATTTCGGCAACGAGCTGGCCGCGCTGGGACATTTCGAGAAGGGCGACCTGGAAGCCAACGAGTACGAGAAGTTCATCGCGTTGCGCAAGCTGCCGTTCTTCGAGGAATTTGCCGACATCGAGCTGTGGGAGATATTGCGCATCGGCGAATGGCAGAAGCAGCCCGCCAAGACCGTGCTGCTGCGCGAGGAAGAGATGGGAGAAGCGTTCTACATCCTGTTCGATGGCGGCGTCAGCGTCACGCGCCGCAACCGCCTGCTCAACACGCTGTCGAGCGGAGATTGTTTCGGCGAGATGGCCTACATCCGCGGCAAGCAGATGCCGCGCTCCGCCACCATCACGGCCAACGCCGAGGTCACGCTGATGAAGATCGTGCCCCAGCAGCTGGCGCAACTCTCCGATCGCTGCCAGTTGCATTTCAACCAGGCGTTCCTGCATACGCTGGCCGACCGCCTGCGCATCGCGGACGACCGCGTCGCCAAGATGGCGAGTTAACCGTCGTCGTCAATGCCGTGCCGCTGAAGATCCCGCCCGCGACGCAGAGCAAGTTCGCCAAGCTCGGCATCCGCACCCCGTTCGACCTGGTACTGCACCTGCCGCTGCGTTACGAGGACGAAACGAAGATCACCCGCGTCGCCGACCTCGTCCCCGGCGAAAGTGCACAGGTCGAAGGCGAGATCATCCACAGCGAAGTGATGTTCCGCCCGCGCCGCAGCTTGGTGTGCCAACTGCAGGACGACAGCGGCATCCTGTATCTGCGCTTCCTCAATTTCTATCCCAGCCAGCAAAAACAACTCGCCGTCGGCAAAAGGATCCGCGCGTTGGGCGAACCGCGCATGGGCTTCTTCGGCGACGAGATGGTGCACCCCAAGTGCCGCAATGCGGGCGAATCTACCCCGCTGAAACAGGCGCTCACGCCCGTCTACCCTACCACCGCGGGGTTGCCGCAACTCACCCTGACCAAGCACATCCATGCCGCACTGAACGAGCTGCAACTCGACGACACATTGCCGGAGCAGATTCGGCAGCGCTTGCGTCTGCCGGAATTCGAACCCAGCGTGAAACTGCTACACCAGCCGCCGCCCGACACCGACGAGGACGCGCTGCTGGCCCGAGCCCATCCCGCCTGGATGCGCATCAAGTTCGACGAGCTGCTGGCACAACAACTTTCCATGCGCGTGCACTACCGCGAGCGCAGCCGTCGAGTCGCGCCCAAACTCGGCGCGCACAACAAGTTCACCGACGGATTGCTGAAAGACCTGCCGTTCGCCCTCACCGGCGCGCAAAAAAAGGTATGGCACGAGATCAGCGCCGACCTTTCCCGTCCGCATCCCATGCAGCGCCTGCTGCAGGGTGATGTCGGCAGCGGCAAGACCGTGGTCGCCGCACTCGCCGCTTTGCAGGCTATCGAGAACGGCTATCAAGCCGCCTTCATGGCACCGACCGAGATATTGGCCGAGCAGCATTACCTCAAGCTGCGCGACTGGTTGGCGCCGCTCGGCATAGAACCGGTGTGGCTCACGGGCAGTTTGAAGAAGAAGGACAAGACCGCCGCCGCCGAACGCATCGCCAGCGGCGAAACCATGCTCGCTATCGGCACCCATGCGCTGTTCCAGACCACAATCGAATTCAAGAAACTGGGCCTGGTCATCGTGGACGAGCAGCACAAGTTCGGCGTGCAACAGCGGCTGGCATTGCGCGGCAAGGGAACCACGCTCCTTCCCCCTGTCAGGGGGAAGGCTGGGATGGGGGTGGAGTCTTCGAGTACGCACACTTCTACCCCCACCCTCCCTGATGGAACTACTAGCCAATCGACTAGGCCGGCCAACAACGCCAGCCAAGTCGCTGGTTACCTGCAAGGGAGAGGGAGTTATGAACCCCACCAACTCATGATGAGCGCCACCCCCATCCCGCGCACACTGGCCATGAGCTACTACGCCGACCTCGATGTCTCCGTCATCGACGAACTCCCACCTGGCCGCACGCCCATCGTCACCAAACTGGTCAGCGATGCGCGACGCGAGGAAGTGTTCGAGCGTGTGCGCGTCGCCTGCCTCGAAGGTCGCCAAGCATATTGGGTATGCCCGCTCATTGACGAATCCGAGGCACTGCAATTGCAGACGGCTTTGGAAACATTCGCCACGCTCACGCAGATTTTCCCCGAACTGCGCATCGGACTAGCACACGGAAAACTGAGCAGCGCCGAAAAAGCCGCGACCATGGCCGCCTTCAAGGCGGGCGAACTGCAACTGCTGGTCGCCACCACCGTCATCGAAGTCGGCGTGGACGTACCCAACGCCAGTCTGATGGTGATCGACCACGCCGAACGCATGGGACTGGCGCAACTGCACCAGCTGCGCGGCCGCGTCGGGCGCGGCGCGGCGGAGAGCATGTGCGTGTTGCTGTTCCAGAAACCGCTCTCGGAATTGGCGCGCGCGCGGCTCAAGATCATCTTCGAGAACACCGACGGCTTCGAGATCGCGCAGCAAGACCTGCGTCTGCGCGGGCCCGGTGAACTGCTGGGTGCAAGGCAAAGCGGTGTACCCATGCTGCGCTTTGCCGATTTGGCCGAAGACGACAAGCTGCTGGACAAGGCGCGCGACATCGCCGATGAGATGCTGCGCGATTTCCCTGATGCAGCGCAGGGGCATCTGCAACGGTGGATGGCGAATGAGCCGGATTATCTGCGGACTTAGAACAATCATTCCCTTCTCCCGCAAGCGGGAGAGGGAGTTGTCGTAAAATCCACCCCATGAACCTCACCGAACGCCTGCACCTCTACATCCAGCTCACCCGCCTGCACCGCCCCATCGGCATCCTGCTCCTGCTGTGGCCGACATTGTGGGCCGTATGGATCGCCACCAATGGCCATCCTTCTTGGCTCGTCTTGACAATCTTCACACTGGGTACCGTGCTCATGCGTTCGGCAGGTTGCGCCGTGAACGACTATGCCGACCGCCACATCGACAAACACGTAAAGCGCACGCAAGACCGCCCGCTCACCAGCGGCAAGATCAGCGAACGCGAAGCGCTGTGGGTTGCCATCGTGCTGGCGATGATCTCTTTCGCGCTTATCCTGCCGCTGAATCCGCTCACTTGGCTGATGTCCTTCCCTGCCCTGTTCCTAGCCATCAGCTACCCGTTCACCAAACGTTTCCTCGCAATCCCCCAAGCCTACCTCGGCATCGCCTTCGGCTTCGGCATCCCGATGGCCTTCGCCGCCGTGCAAGGTACGGTGCCACCGGTAGCCTGGGTGCTGCTGCTCGCCAACATATTCTGGGCCATCGCCTACGACACCGAATACGCCATGGTGGACCGCGACGACGACATCCACCTCGGCATCCACTCCTCGGCGCTGTTCTTCGGCAAGTATGATGTGGTGGCGGTGATGGCCTGCTACACCGTCACCCTGCTGTTGCTGGCAGTGGCTGGACTGATGGCGGGATTGGGGATTGTGTATTTCGTCGGCTTGGTCGTTGCTGAAGGCATCGCGCTCTATCACTACCGGCTCATCAAAGACAGAAGCCGCGAGAAATGCTTCGCGGCTTTTGTGCACAACAACTGGTTCGGGGCGGCGGTGTTTGCGGGGGTGGTGGGGGATTTTCTGCTGCGCTGATACGTAGGTTGTGTGGTTCGTGAAACGGCTCGCATCCGGCGCAACGCGGGCATATTTTTATATCAACAGGTTAACAACCATCATAGCGCCAACGCTCCACCTTCCCATCGCTACCAATGGTAAATGATTTTCTGCATGTGTATACGTTATAGCGATCACTCCATACATCCTTCCAAGTCAACACCTTCTTCCCATCTTCAGTGCGAATACTAGTATCAGGCGCGCCCCATCGCATCAGCAGTTCGCTTTCGCTCTTCCCGAGCCACGACGACATATCTTTTGCGAGCCGACTTCCACAACCAACAATCAAAATGATCGCTATAAATATAACAGTCCATTTGTAATTAGTAATTGCTGTCCACATAAAAGCTCCGAAATTATTAGCGTTAGAAAGCAACTTCCTGCCACAGCCGTATTAGCTTCTTTTATTACCTACAGGCCTGATGTCAGTGATGCTCAAGCCAAACGAGTTAGCAAATCGCCCAAATGATTCTTTATGCCGAAATTTATTCTGAAACTGTATGAGCTTGTCTGAAAAATCGACATGTGCATCTTCAAGGGCTTGAAAACACGATTTGCTCACAGCATGAATAAACTTTGTAATTCCAGAAGACGATAATGGATCATGCGTATACCCATTTCCAATTGGAAAGTTATCGGAAACGGGAATTGGTACTGGATATCTAGTTTCCATATAACCATCTTCTACCGCTTTAACAAGGTCACCTCCCAAATAACCATCAAAGTCGTCTGTCAAGATCTTGCTGATGCAGAGATTTCCAAGAGCAGATGCTTTCTCAAGCATACTTTCAAAATTGTGCCCAAACTCTTTTGAGGCGGCAATTCTATTAATAATTTTCTTTGCTTCAGCATCTGGGAGTGCTTCGTATTCTTGATGACGATGGAACAGAAGATATGCTTTCAAAAATTTCTCAAGCCCCATGATTTCTGAAAAGTGCTTGTTATCTTCAAATGCAACCTCACTACAATCAAAGGCAAAATATAGATCGCACAAACCCCGATATACCCATGTCTTTGCAACTTGATCCCGATTCACTAAATTGTCCTCTTCCTTTTTAGGGCTTTAAATGGTACTGGAGTTGAATTCCCCATCCGTAATCAGCTCACCATCATGGCCGCATCTGTTTCCGATGCTCTGCCCGTTGCACAGCTAATTCTTCCGGCGATATCGCGGCAACATGGCTCGTGTCGATATCCGTCGAAGACGGGGCGTTGGCTAGACCGCGCATCTGGTAGCCAAGTAGGGCGCAATAAGCATAGCGCATTGCTCTGCATATTGCCCAAATGAACTCACTTTTGGCTGCGCGTCACCCACAGACTGACGCCAATGGAAGTGGCGATGATGATACCGACGATGCCCAGCGACAATGCAACCGGGATCTTGTAAAAGTCGACAATCAGCATCTTGGTTCCCACGAACACCAGCACCATGGCCAGACCATATTTCAGCAGGTGGAATCGGTCAGCCAGGTCGGCCAGCATAAAGTACATCGCGCGCAGGCCGAGGATGGCGAAGATATTGGAAGTGAAGACGATGAACGGATCGGTGGTGATGGCGAAGATTGCAGGAATCGAGTCGACCGCAAATATCAGGTCTGTGAACTCGATCATGACGAGCACCAGGAATAACGGCGTGAATATCCGTACGCCGTTTTCCATCACCCAGAATTTCTCTCCACGATAATCCGGTGTCAGCCGCAGGTGACGCTTGACCCAGTTGAGCAGCGGGTTCTTGCTCAGGTCCGGATCGGTTTCAGCAAGTATCAACATCTTTATGCCGGTGGCGAAGAGAAAAGCGCCGAACAGATAAAGCACCCAGTGGAACTCCCGCACCAGCCAGGCGCCCGCCAATATCATAATGGCGCGCAGCACGATCGCACCGAGCACACCGAAGATCAACACACGCCGTTGATACTCCTCCGGCACGGAGAAGAAGGTGAAGATCATCAGGAAGATAAAGATGTTGTCGACCGCAAGCGATTTCTCGATCAGGTAACCGGTCAGGAACTCCTCCGCCTTGACGAGCGCCACCTCTGCACCGTATGCGCCCTTGAGATACCACCACAATCCGAAATTGAACAGCATGGCCAACACGAACCAGACCACGGACCAAGCCGCCGCTTCCCTGAAGCCGACCTTGTGAGCCTTGTTTCCGCCAAATATGAACAGGTCGACGGCAAGCATCGCCAGAACGAATCCGGCGAAAGCCGCCCACATCCAGGGTTCCCCGATACTCAGTGCGGTGTCCATGTTTGTTCGCTGTTTTGGGTTGTCAGGCTGTCCGCTCCAAAAAATGCGGCATTAATCTCTCGCAATCATGGGCGCATTTGTTTCTGATGCGCTGCCCGCTGTACGGAAAATTCATCCGGCGATATCGCCGCATCATGGTTTGTGTCGATGTCTTCAAATGAAGGCGCATTGGCCAGACCCTGCATCTGGTAGCCTTCCTGCAGACGTTTGGTGATGCGCGCAGTGCGCGCATCGGTGAATTCCGCCTCCGTGACCTTGCCGTCCTTGTTTAAATCAAATTCGGAAAACTCGGGCATGTTGCCCTGCATCCCCCCGCCCGCGCCGGGGCCGCGAGGTCTTGCGGCCTGCGACGAGTGGGCTGCCGCAAATTCTTCCGCCGATATCTTGTCGTCATGGTTCTGGTCCAGATCGGCGAAGGTCAGCGCGTTGCGCATGGGTCTGCCTTCGGCTTTGCGCTTTTCACGCACGGCGTCGAATTCACCCTTGCCGATGAATCCGTCGCCGTTCTGGTCGTAGGCGGAAAATGGGATTGGGCCGCGGGCGGGAAGTTCTCCCGACAGCGCAGCGGTAGAAAATACAGCCCCCCCGGCCACAACAGCAACGGCCAAGAAACGGATTGGTCTGCATGCGTTCATGATATTTCCTCCGGTTATTTCAATCTTGGGTAAAACAATAGATGCAGGCTGCCCGCGCGTTCGCGCTTGGAGTCACCTGCATTGAATCACTCGCCAGCCTGCATATCCCACAAGCAGACCTTGTTGCGTCCAGCCGCCTTTGCGCACAGCAAGGCATGATCGGCTTGCTGTACCGCATCATCCACTGCTTCATCCGGATTCATGCTGGCCAAGCCAAATGATGCCGTGATGGAAATATCGTTGTGAGCCTTGAGCTTGATCGGCATGCTTGCCAGCTCGGCACGCAGCCGGTCCACGATGGTGAACGCTTCTTGTGCTTCGGTATTGGGCAGACAAAACAGGAATTCCTCGCCGCCGAAGCGGAAGATCGTGTCATAGCGCCGCATCTTCTTGCTCAGGAACTGGACAGTGCTATGCAGTACGCTATCCCCGGCAAGATGCCCATAGGTATCGTTCACCTGTTTGAAATGGTCGATATCCATCATGCACACGCAACAGGGCTGCGCATTGCGCGACATGCGGTCGTGCTCTTCCATCAACTTGAAATGCATGCTGTTGCGGTTGCGCGCCCCGGTCAGGTGATCCACCTCGCACACGCGATTGATGATGTCCGACTGGAGACCCCGCACTTCCAGCTTGAAACGGATCGCCATGTCCATGAATTGATCATATTCATCCGGCGTCACCGGCTGGCCTGAATTCCGTTTTACCAGCAGTTTGCGTGCGTACACGTGCACGTTCTCATGGAACTCGCCGATATTCCTGAACCAGGGACCCTCCTGCAGATCCGGATGGGGATGACCGTAATACCATTGGCCGAATCGGCAGTGGCAGTGGGCGTCGTGCAAAAGATCGGTAGGTGACGGCGCGCTGCCACTCACCATGGAGCGGTGCAGCACCTTGAGCCAGGAGGTGTGATCCATCAAGCCCGCGTCCAACTCGCGCAGGACTTTCATTAGAGAGGATGAAGACTGCTGGGCAGAAACTGGCATGAGTACCTGTTTATTGAATGGTCAAGACGGGGCCATTATAAACGGGCCTTGTGTTTGCAGGGTGGCGGAGGCAAAACTGCTGCAGTGAAACGTAGGTTGGGTAGAGCCCTTCCTACGTTGCTGTGACCGTCCTTTGGCTTACTCTTCCAGCAAGCTCCGCAACATCCACGCATTCTTCTCGTGTACTTCCATGCGTGCCGACAGGAGATCAACGGTCGGCTGGTCGCCCGCCTTCTCGGCAACGGGCAGCACTTCGCGCGCCGTGCGCACCACGGTCTCCTGGCCGAGTACGAGCTGCTTGATCATCTCTTTCGCGCTCACGCTGCCGCTGCTGTCCTTGATGCTGGTGAGCGCGGCGAACTCCTTGTAGCTGCCGGGTGCGGGGTAGCCCAACGCGCGGATGCGTTCGGCGACCAGGTCCACCGCGTTCCAGGTCTCGGTGTACTGCGTCATGAACATGATGTGCAGGGTCTGGAACATGGGACCGGTGACGTTCCAGTGGAAATTGTGGGTCTTGAGGTAGAGGGTGTAGGTGTCGGCCAGCATGCGCGAGAGGCCGTCGGCGATCTTTTTGCGGTCTTTCTCGTTGATGCCGATGTTGATGGGTGTGCTTTTGCTCATGATCGTTCTCCTTGTCCGTTGATGAAATAGGTGATGCCGTCATGCGACTGTGTTTCCCGCAGCTGTGATGGTATCACCCTTGCCGTTCACACCGGCAGCGCGCGCTGCCCCACCTGTTTGCTCATCTCGTTACGCTCGGCGGCGTAGGGGCCGGTGAGCACGAAGCCGCTGATGCGCTGTTCTGCGTCGAGGAACTCCATCTTCACGCCATCGCTGTTGGCGCGCAGTTGCCAGCTACCAACCGCATCGCGCGCCACCGACAACACCGCCACGGGATGCGCGGGTGTCTTGACCACCACCGGCATGGCCGGGAATACGACCGGCGTCTCTTCTCCCGCCAGCGTCTTCGCCAATGCGCGCGCCGCGTGCATGATGGGCAGCACGAAGGGTTGCACCTTGCCATCGATCTCGGCGCAATCGCCCAACGCGAAGATGGCTGCATCGCTGCTGCGCAGGTGTGCATCCACCACTATGCCGCGGTTCACCGCCAACCCGGCCTGTTGTGCCAGCGTGATGCGCGGACGCAGACCGACAGCGGAGAGCACGAGACCAGCTTGCAGTTGTGCGCCATCCGCCAGCGTGAGCTGATAGCCGGAGGCGGCACGATCCACGCGGCTGACCGAGGTGCCGAAGCGCCAGTCGACGCCGAGCGCAGCCAGCGGGGCGAGCAGTTGCCTGCCGGCCTGTTCCGGCATCAGGCTGGCGATGGGCCAGGGGCCGGGGTCAATGACGCTGACGGCATGGCCCGCCGCGGCCAGGTCGTTGGCGAATTCGCAACCGATGAGTCCGCCGCCCATGATGGCGATGCTTGCCTTGCTGCCAAGCAGATCGCGGAAACGCGCGTAATCGGCGATGTCGTTCACCGACAACACTGTATCTGCCGCATCGCCTTGCACCGGGATGCGGATGGGGTCGGCGCCCAGCGCGATCACCAGCCTGTCGTATGCGATCGCACCCGAGGTGGTGTCCAGTGATTTGCTCGCGCGGTCGATGGCATGGACTTCGGTCTCCACCAGCAGTTTGATGCCAAGTTGCTTAGCCATCTCCGCCGCCCGCGTCAGTACCAGCCCGGCCGCATCCTTGCCCTGCGCCAGCGCATTCGAGAGCATGGGCTTGGAGTAGTAATCGCCGCTGTCGCGCGTGACCAACGCGACCGGAATGTCGCGATCCCGTTTGCGCAGTTCGCGGATGACGGAGTAACCCGCCAGGCCGCTACCGAGTACGACGATTGGTTTCATTCTTATCTCCCTCACTCTCTCCCAGAGGGAGAGGAAATTGATTTGGCACTTTGACTTATGGTCCGACATGCTCCCTTCCCCCGCAAGCGGGGGAAGGGCTGGGGATGAGGGGCGGTGTGCACCTCAAAACTGGTTTCAATTTGCCATCCCTCACCCCAACCCCTCTCCCGCTTGCGGGCGAGGGGCTTCTACCGATTTCCGCTTTAATCGAGCTTTAATCGAGCCGCATGATTAAACCTCGATCATCTCGAAATCAGCCTTGGCTACGCCACAATCCGGACAAGCCCAGTTCTCCGGAATGTCCGCCCATTTGGTGCCGGCCTTGATGCCTTCTTCCGGCATCCCCTTGGTCTCGTCATAGATGAAACCGCATACCACGCATTGCCAAACTTTCATGTCGTTCTCCTTAATCTTTGGTTGATATCAAGCCGTAACCTTCGCCAACTGGGCGCGGTACTGGTTGGCGTGGCGTTCTTCCACCTTGGCCAGTGCCGCAAAACGCTTGGCCGCTTTTTCCAGGGTGGCCTTGAACATCTCGGCGTGCTCCTTCGATTCGTCGATCTGCTGCCTGATCTCGGCTGAAGCGGCGTCATGGCCTTCCTGCTGTGCGGTCTTGAGGAAACCGGGGTACATCTCGGTGTACTCGTAGGTCTCGCCCTCGATGGCCATCTGCAGGCACTTCTCGGTGGTCATTTCGGACTTCGGGTACAGCAGGTCGAGGTGACCCAGCGCGTGCATCACTTCCTGCGCGGCAGTCTCTTCGAACACGCGTGCCACTTCCTCGTGGCCTTCGGCGCGGGCGATGGCGGCGAAGTAGCGGTACTTGGTGTGTGCCATCGACTCCCCTGCCAGAGCGGCTTCGAGGTTGGCGTGCGTCTTGATATCGGGTCTTTGCATGGTGCTCTCCTTGGTTGGTTGATCGGTGGCGCGTTGCCCACGGACGCAATGTAGGCTTCTGCCGTTCATCAATCCAATTGATTGTTTCAAGCAGAGTGATTTATTATGCAAATCACACACGAGACACGAAGCTGCATTACTTCGTCATTCCGGCGTAGGCCGGAATCCAGTGCAGTTATTCAAAATGCTTTTGGTTTTGTCCTGCTTCGCAGGATTAGTTCAATTAACTGGATTCCGGCCTTCGCCGGAATGACGGCTCAAAGGAGACCCCCCATGACCCTCAACGAACTCCGCTTCATCGTCGCCGTGGCCCAGGAGCGCAACTTCCGCCGTGCGGCGGAGAAGGCTTTCATCAGCCAGCCCGCGCTGTCGCTGGCGATACAGAAGCTGGAGGAAGAACTTGGCCTGAAGATATTCGAGCGCGGCAAGAACGAGGTCACCCCAACGCCGGTGGGCAGCGCCATCGTGGAGCAGGCGCAGCGCGTGCTGGAAGAGGCGGAACGCATTCGCGAGATCGCCGTGCAGGGCAGGAACCAGCTCACCACGCCGCTGCATGTCGGCGTCATCCACAGCGTCGGCCCCTATCTGCTCCCGGATCTCATCCCGGCACTGAAGAAGGTCTCACCGCAAATGGCGCTGGAGGTGGAGGAGAACATCACCGCGAATCTGGAGACGCTGCTGCGCAACGGCAAGCTGGACGTGATCATCATCGCGCTGCCTTTCGGCGATGCCGGCATCCTCACCCATCCTTTATATGACGAGCCGTTCGAGGTGGTGGTGAACAGCGAGCATCGCTGGTGTGACCGGCGCAGCATCAAGGCACCGGAGCTGGCGGAGGAGAAAGTGCTGCTGTTGAATTCGGGGCACTGCTTCAGCAACCAGGTGGCCGAGGCTTGCCCCGATCTCAGCCGCAAGGGCGCGGAGATTCAGCGCGGCACTTCGCTGGAGACCATCCGCAACATGGTCGCTTCCGGCCTCGGCGTCACCGTACTGCCCGCTTCGGCCAACAGCGCGCGTTATCGTAGCAAGTTACTGAACGTGATTCCGTTCGCCAAACCGGTGCCGTCGCGGCGCATCGCGCTGGCCTGGCGCAAGAGCTTTGCGCGCACGCAGGCCATCGAGGCGCTGGCGCAGGCAGTGGCGCAGGCTAAAATTACCGGCATCCGGCATCTGGAGTAACGCTCATGGCAACCTCATTAATGTATTCTCTGCGCCATATGCATTTCCCTCACCCCCGTTCCCCCTCTGGTGGAACTACTAGCCATTCGACTAAGCCCGCACGCGGGCAAGTCGCTGGTTATCCCATAGGGCGAGGGGTACGGTATGCCCTCGCTTCGCGAGATTGACTTTAACCATGCGCGATCAACCTTACCGCCGGAATCCACTGCTGCGCATGAGCTACAGCCTCATTGCCCCGCTCTACGACCTGGTCGTCGAACGCCCCATGCGCGAGTCGCGCAGGACTTCGCTGGCCGCCTTGCCGACGCACGAGCAGAGACGCGTGCTCATCAGCGGGGCAGGCACCGGACTGGATCTGCCGCTGTTGCCGGAATTGCACCGCTACACCGCACTGGACTTCAATCCGGCGATGCTGGCGCACGCCGTTCCGCGCGGCAAACATCTGGAGGTGGATTTCGTGTTGGGCGACAGCATGGATCTGCCTTTTGCCGATGCGCAGTTCGACCATGTGGTGTTGCACCTGATCGTTGCCGTGGTGCCGGAACCGCAGCGCTGTCTCGCCGAGGCGGTGCGCGTGCTGAAGCCCGGCGGAACGATTCTGCTGTTCGACAAGTTCCTGCACCCGCATCAGCGCGCGCCGCTGCGGCGTCTGTTCAATGTCATCACCCGGCGTTTCGCTACGCGCATGGATGTGGTGTTTGAGGAGGTGCTGGGCTCAACTCCGCTGTTGCATGTGGAATATGACGAGCCTGCACTGGGCAGCGGCTGGTTTCGCCGCATCGTGCTGCGGAAAAAATGACAGCGGCATCGCTGCCGCTGTCATGTTGACTTACTTTTCAGGCGCTTACTTCGCCATGCCTTCCCAGAACGGGTCTTCTATCTTCTGCGGGAACAGCTTGCTGTGGTTTTCGAAGATGCGCTCCAGCGCCATCACCACCGGCACCGGGAATCCCTTCCGTCCGCCGCGTTCGTCGAAGATCGTTTTGTTCAGATAGTCCTGCAAGTCGATTGTGCCCCACAGCCTGCTGATCTGCTCGGCCACTCTGGGGAAGCTTTGCAGGATCAGGAGCAACTCGGGCTTGAGCGTCGTCGGCATCGCAGTTGCGGATTGCAGGTCTGGTGCTGGTGTCTTGATATCCATTTCACTTCGTCCTCATTAGATTGCAAACCTGCGGCCTGACCGGAACGCGATCATGACGGGAATTTCCGGTCAGCCATAATGATGGCACCATAAACCTTTTCATGAGCGTGGGCAATATTGTGAAAGGATTATTTTTCAACCACATACTGCGCGAGTGCTGATGCCCATGCGCTCTGCTTCAGGCAACTGGGTCTGCGGAATTTTCTGGTAGAGTCTGTCTCTGAGATGACTATCGTGCATAACCTTTTCCGGATTCTGTGTAGCTCCGTTACAGCCATGGCCTTGCTGGGCGCTTTGTCGTGCGCGACGGCCATACAGGCAGCGCCGCTACAGTTGGATGCGACCACCCCGTCCTATGCGCCGGCCCGGCATATCGACGTGCTGGAAGACCGCGAAGGCAGGCTGACCATCGCCGATATCGCATCCGGCGCACATGACGGCGAATTCCGTCCAGCCCTGCCTGCAGACAGCGAAAAAACGAACGCGGCGCTCAATTTCGGCTATTCCTCCTCGACCTGGTGGCTGCGCCTGAGTGTGGACAGCCGCGCAGCGGTGGATGGCTGGATGTTGCTGGAGATCGCCTATCCCACGCTGGACCGGGTCGATTTCTTCGCCCCCGTTGCGGGCGGCTGGCAGCAATCGCAGGCGGGCGACCTGCTGCCCTTTGCCGCGCGCCCGTTCGTGCATCGCAATATGGTGTTCCCGCTGCAGGTCGGCGACGGCGTGCAAAGCTATTACCTGCGCGTGCAGTCGGACGGTTCGCTGACGGTGCCGCTGCAGCTGTGGCGACCCGAGGCCTTCGAGCGCGAGAGCCAGCAGAGTTACGCCTTGCTGGCGCTGTATTTCGGCATGCTGCTGGCGCTGATGGCGTACAACCTGCTGCTGTACTTTTCGCTGCGCGAGCGCGCCTATCTGGTCTATGTGTTCTTCGTCGCCACGCTGGCGATCGGTCTGCTCTCGCTGAGCGGCATGGGCGGCCAGTTTCTGTGGCCGGACTGGCCGGACTGGGGCAATGTGGCGTTGCCGTTCGGTTTCTGCATGGCCGGTCTGTTCGGCACATTGTTTACGCGCGTGTTTCTCGACACGCACAAGACCGTGCCGCGTCACGACCGGGTGCTGGTCGTGCTGGGCTGGCTGTTTGTACTGACCGGGCTGGCAGCGCTCACGTTGCCGTACTATCTTTCCGCAGCAGCCGTTTCGCTGCTGGGCGTGACCACCCCTTTCGTGGTCATCAGCAGCGGCATCATCTGCCTGCGCCGCAACCATCCAGGCGCGCGCTGGTTCCTGCTGGCATGGACGCTGCTGATGATAGGCGTGTCGGTGCAGGGCGCGCGCAACATCGGCTGGATCCCGACCAACCTGCTCACGCTGCATGCCATCCAGATCGGTTCGGCGCTGGAAATGCTGCTGCTTTCCTTCGCGCTGGCCGACCGCATCAACGTGCTGCGCCGCGAGCGCGACAACGCGCAGTCGCAAGTGATCGCCGCCATGAGCGAGCGTCTCGCCGTGATGATGAACGTGATTCCCGACATCGTCTTCTACAAGGACCGGCATGGCGTCTTCCTCGGTTGCAACAAGGCGTTCGAGACGCTGATCGGCCGCAGCGAGAGCGAGATCGTCGGCAAGACCGATTTCGACATGGTGGCAGAGGAACATGCGCGCTTCTTTCGTCTGCAGGACGAGATCATGATGAAGGGTGGCAAGCCGCGCCGCAACGAGGAATGGGTGCCCACCGCCGACGGCAGGTTCATCCTGCTGGAGATGGTCAAATCGCCGCTGTACGGCGCCCAGGGCGAGCCGATCGGGCTGGTCGGCATCGGTCGCGACATCACCGAACGGTATCGCGGCATCGAGTTGGAGCGCGTGCGCAACCGCATCTTCGAATTGCTGGCGGGCGGCGCGGAGATGTCCGAAATCCTCTCGCAGATCGTCGACTATGTGGAGCGCTCACGCAGCGGCATGCTGTGCTCCATCCTGTTGCTGGACGGCGCGCGCAAGCACCTGCAACTGGGCGCCGCACCCAGCCTGCCGGAAGCCTACAACCAGGCCGTGCACAACCTGCCGGTCGGCGACGGCGCGGGATCGTGCGGTACTGCGGCGTTCCGCAACGAGCGCGTGATCGTCGCCGATATTCATACCCACCCTTACTGGACACCCTATTCCGAGATACTTGCGCAGGCGAAACAGGCGGGGCTGGTCTCGTGCTGGTCCGAGCCGGTACGTTCCAGCAAGGGCGAGTTGCTGGGTACATTTGCCGTCTATCGCAAGCAGGCCGGCGTCCCGGACGAAACCGACATCAACCTGATCCAGCAGGCCTCAAATCTGGCCAGCATCGCCATCGAACGCAAGCACGCCGAGGACATGATCTGGCGCCAGGCCAACTACGACTCGGTGACCGGACTGCCCAACCGTCGCCTGTTCCGCGACCGTCTGGAGCAGGAACTGCGCAAGACGCACCGCGACGGTTCCTCGCTGGCGCTGATGTATATCGACCTCGACCGTTTCAAGGAAGTGAACGATTCGCTCGGCCATGACATCGGCGACATGCTGCTGATCCAGGCGGCGCAGCGCATCCGCGATTGCGTGCGCGAATCCGACACGGTGGCGCGCCTGGGCGGCGACGAGTTCACCGTCATTCTGCCGCAGATCGACGACATCAACCGTGTCGAACAGGTGGCGGAGAACATCGTCGAGATGCTGGCCATGCCGTTCTCGTTCGGCCGCGAGGCCGCGTTCGTCTCGGCCAGCATAGGCATCACGCTGTATCCGGAAGATGCCGACAATGCGGAAAGCCTGCTCAAGAACGCCGACCAGGCGATGTATGTCGCCAAGGGCAACGGACGAAACTGTTTCAGTTGCTTCACCGGACAGATGCAGGAACACGCGCTGCACCGCCTGCACCTGATCCGCGACCTGCGCAGCGCGCTGCCGGAAAAGCAGTTGCGCGTGTATTTCCAGCCCATCGTCGATCCGCGCGACGGACGCATCGTCAAGGCCGAAGCGCTGATCCGCTGGCAGCATCCGGAGCGCGGACTGGTGAACCCGATGGAGTTCATCCCGGTCGCGGAAGAGGTCGGCCTGATCCACGACATCGGCAACTGGGTGTTCCGCGAGGCGACCGGCTGGATGAAGCGCTGGCATGAGCAGGGCTACGCGTGCAGACAGGTCAGCGTGAACAAATCACCCAGCCAGTTCGTGGCCGAGAACAGCCACGGCATCTGGGTGGATTATCTGCGCGAGATCGGTTTGCCCGGCGAATGCCTCGTCATCGAGATCACCGAAGGCCTGCTGCTGGACGAGCGTGTGGACATCATGCAAAAACTGCTGCAGTTCCGCGATGCCGGCATCCAGGTGGCCATCGACGATTTCGGCACCGGCTACTCGGCGCTCTCCTACCTGAAGAAGTTCGACATCGATTACCTGAAGATCGACCGCAGCTTCGTGCATGACCTGGCCACCGACCCGAACGATCTCGCACTGTCGGAGGCGATCATCGTGATGGCGCACAAGCTGGGGTTGCAGGTGGTTGCCGAAGGCGTGGAGACGGTCGAACAACGCGACATCCTGATGAAGGCGGGTTGCGATTTCGCCCAGGGCTACCTGTATGCGAAGCCGATGCCGGCCGAGGAGTTCGACGCGCTGCTGGCGAGTGGGAAGAGTCTGCTCCGGTAAGTGTCGGCTCTCAAGAACCGAGGCGGCGACAGTAGCAATACACGAACGACTGCACCTTGCCCGCCGGCGTGCGGTGTTCTTCCTTGCGGTGATCCAGCAACTGGAACGCCGCACCGAACTGATCGTGCAATTCATCCGGACGGTAACGCACGACCGGCAGGCCGCTGCATTGCAGCGGGCCGTCTTCGGCGAAAGTCGCGACGATGACATGGCCACCCGGCTTCACCGAACGCAGCACCGTGCGCACATAGGCGGCACGGTCCGCCGCATCGGTGAGGAAGTGGAACACGGCACGGTCGTGCCAGATGTCGTAGCGGTTGGCGGGCAGATCGACCTGGGTGATGTCCGCCTCGATCCAGCGCACTTTGCCTTCTTCCGCTCCCAGGCGTTTGCGCGTCGTACTCAACGCCGCTCCGGAAAGATCGAGCACGGTGAGGTCGGTGTAACCGTTTGCCACCAGGTCGTCCACCAGCGTGGAAGCACCGCCGCCCACGTCGATGATGGCGGCTTCCTTTCCAAGTTGAGTCGAGCGGATGATGTCCAGCGACAGATCGGCATGCGGTTGGAACCAGCTCACCGCGTCGGTCGCTTTGGTGGAATAGACGTTTTCCCAGTGATCTTTGGATTGCATGGTCACCTCCTTTTTGGAGCGCCGACGTCTCGTCGGCTTATTTGATATCAATGCCGACGGGACGTCGGCGCTCCCACTACACCCAGTCCTTCGGCACCAAGTACTTCTCGTACAACTCCGCTTCCGGCGTGCCTTTCTCAGGATGCCAATCGTAGCGCCATTTCACCAGCGGCGGCATGGACAGCAAAATGGATTCGGTGCGACCGTTCGATTGCAGGCCGAAGATGGTGCCACGGTCGATCACCAGGTTGAACTCGACATAGCGCCCGCGCCGGTAGAGCTGGAAGTCGCGCTCGCGCTCGCCGAATGGTGTGTCCTTGCGCTTCTCCAGCAAGGGCAGGTAGGCAGACAGATAATGGTCGCCGACGCTCTGCTGGATGGCGAAGCAGGTATCGAAATCCGGCTCGGAAAGATCGTCGAAAAAGATACCACCCGAGCCGCGCGGCTCGTTGCGGTGTTTGAGGAAGAAATATTCGTCGCACCATTTCTTGAACCGCGGATGCAGCGAGGGATCGAACGGCGCGAGCGCGTCTTTGCAGGTCCGGTGGAAGTGCTTCACGTCTTCCTCGAAACCGTAGTAGGGCGTGAGGTCCATGCCGCCGCCGAACCAGAACACTTTTTCGCCGTCCGGCTTGTGCGCCATGAACATGCGCACGTTGGCATGCGAGGTGGGCGCATAGGGATTGCGCGGATGCATCACCAGCGACACGCCCATCGCTTCCCACGAACATCCGGCCAGTTCGGGGCGATGCTGCGTGGCCGAGACCGGCATCTTGTCGCCCGTCACATGCGAGAACGCCACGCCGCCGCGTTCGAGCACGTTGCCTTCTTCGAGGATGCAACTGATACCGCCGCCGGTTCCGTCCGGCCGCTCCCACTTGTCACGCAGGAACTGCTTGCCGTCGATCTTCTCGAGGCCGGTGACGATACGGTCTTGCAGACCGAGCAGATATTGTTTGACGGCGGATGGATCGACGTTGCTCATGCACTTCTCCGGATGCGATTACGAGCGAACGATTCTATCACCGCCCCACACCCTGATCGTCGACGGTCGCTTGCGTTTGCCCACGCGCCCGCGCAATACCCACACTTTTTTTCCGAACATGCGCAGGCACTCGGCATAGGTTTTCGCGGGTCGCTGCCCGCTGCGGTTGGCGCTGGTGGAAACCAGCGCGCTGCCCGAGCTGTTGCAGAGGTCTTTGGCGAAGGGGAACGCGGTGAGCCGCACCGCCAGCGTTTCATGATTGCCGCGCAGCCAGCGCGGGCAGCAGGATTTTACCGGCATCAGCCAAGTGACGGCCTGCGCTTCGTCATTCGCCATCCTGCCTTGCTCGGCGTGCGTCAGCGGCTGCAGATAGGGTTCGACCTGATGGAAATCCGAGGCGATGAGGATGAGGCCCTTTTGTTGCGGGCGCCGCTTGAGCTTGAGTATGCGCAGCACCGCGCGACGGTTGCGCGGATCGCAGCCGAGGCCATAGCAAGATTCGGTGGGATAGGCGATCAGACCACCGCGTTTGAGGTGAGCCTGGAGGCGGCGTGAGGGGATGACGTTTCTGATCACAGGCGCATCGCTCCGTTTGAAATCCCTCACCCGCCTTCGGCACCCTCTCCCAATGGGAGAGGGGTGGGGTGAGGGTGCTTTTATTTCCGGCCGATGGCGCGGAAGCCAATGTCGCGCCGCATCTGCTGTCCATCGAAGTGGATCATGTCTGCGGCATCGTAAGCGCGTTTCTGCGCCTGCTTCACCGTATCGCCCAGAGCCACAACGCACAACACGCGACCGCCGTTGGTGACCACCTTGCCATCCTGCATGGAGGTGCCGGCATGGAACACATGAGCGTCCTCCAGCTTCTTCGGCAGGCCCTCGATGACATCGCCCTTGCGCGGCGTATCGGGATAATTGGCGGCGGCCATGACGACCCCCAATGCGGTGCGGCGGTCCCACTCTGCTTCCACCTTGTCCAGCGTACCGTTGACGGCATGCTCGACGATGGCGGCGAGATCGCTCTTCAGGCGCATCATGATGGGTTGCGTCTCCGGGTCGCCCATGCGGCAGTTGAACTCCAGCACTTTGAGCGCGCCATCCGGCGAGATCATCAGGCCTGCATAGAGAAAGCCTGTGAAAGTGATGCCTTCGCTCTCCATGCCGCGTACCACCGGCTGGATGACTTCGCGCAACACTTTTGCATGGATGGTCGGTGTGACCACCGGTGCGGGCGAGTACGCGCCCATGCCGCCGGTGTTGGGGCCTTCGTCGTTGTCCTTGAGACGCTTGTGGTCCTGGCTGGTCGCCATCGTCAGCACGTTCTTGCCGTCGACCATGACGATGAAGCTGGCTTCCTCGCCCGCGAGGAACTCCTCGATCACCACGCGCGCACCGGCATCCCCCAGTTTGTTGTCGGACAGCATCATGTCGATGGCGTCGAACGCTTCCTGTTTCGACATCGCCACTACCACACCCTTGCCCGCAGCGAGACCGTCGGCCTTGATGACGATGGGCGCGCCGTGCTTTTCGACATAGGCCTTGGCCGGTGCGATCTCGCTGAAGGTCTCGAAGAAAGCGGTGGCGATGTTGTGGCGCGTCATGAAACGCTTGGCGAAATCCTTGGAGGATTCCAGTTGCGCCGCCGCCTTGGTCGGGCCGAATATCTTGAGACCCGCCGCGCGGAACGCATCCACCACACCCGCCGCCAGCGGTGCTTCCGGGCCGACCACGGTGAGCTCGATGTTCTCGCGTTTAACGAAATCGATGAGTTCAGGGATGGCGGTGATGGCGACGTTCTCGACGCCTTCTTCCAGCGCCGTACCCGCATTGCCCGGCGCGACATACACCTTCTGCACCTTGGCGCCTTGTGCCAGACGCCAGGCCAGTGCGTGTTCACGACCGCCGTTACCGATGACTAATATTTTCATGTTGTTCTCCAGCTTGTAGCCAGTGGCTGGTAGCGGGTAGCCAGGCTGTGCGCCCGGCGGGCGCGCTTTTGCTACCAGCTACCTGCTACAAGCTACCAGCTCATCAATGTCTGAAATGGCGGTAACCCGTAAACACCATCGCCAAGCCATGCTCGTCCGCCGCCGCGATGACTTCCTCGTCGCGCATTGATCCGCCCGGTTGGATGACGGCCTTGGCACCCGCTTGAGCCAGCACGTCGATGCCGTCGCGGAACGGGAAGAAGGCGTCGGAGGACACCACGGAATTCTCCAGGCTCAGGCCCGCGTTCTGTGCCTTGATGCTGGCGATGCGGGTGCTGTCCACGCGGCTCATCTGGCCCGCGCCTACGCCCAGCGTCATGCCGCCCTTGCAGAACACGATGGCGTTGGACTTCACGTATTTCGCCACGCGCCATGCGAACAGCAGGTCGGTGAGTTGTTCTTTGCTCGGCTGCACTTTGCTCACGACTTTGAGTTGCGACAACTGCACATTGAGTGCGTCCGGTGTCTGCACCAGCAGACCGCCGCTCACGCGCTTGAAGTCGAACTGGTTGTGCGCGTTGGACAGCGGCACGCTGAGCACGCGCACGTTCTGCTTGGCGGCGGTGACTTTGAGTGCAGCCTCGGTGGCACTCGGCGCGATGATGACTTCGACGAACTGGTTGGCGGTGATCTGGGTGGCGGTCTCGGCGTCCAGTTCGCGGTTGAAGGCGATGATGCCGCCGAATGCGGAGGTGGTGTCGGTGGAGTAGGCAAGCTTGTAGGCGTTCAATGCCGTGTCGGCGATGGCGACACCGCAAGGGTTGGCGTGCTTGACGATGACGCAGGCCGGTTCGTCGAAGGTCTTCACCAGCTCCCAGGCCGCATCGGAATCGCCGATGTTGTTGTAGCTAAGTTCCTTGCCCTGCAACTGGGTGTAGCCGGAGATGCCGCCCACCAGCGGAATGAGGTCGCGGTAGAACGCGGCCTTCTGGTGCGGATTCTCGCCGTAGCGCATCTCCTGCACCTTGGCGAAGTTGAAATTGATCTGCGCCGGAAACTCGCTCTTGCTGCCGTCGCTGTTGATCGCGGTGAGGTAGTTGCTGATCATGCTGTCGTAGGCGGCGGTGTGCGAGAACGCCTTCTTCGCCAGGTCGAAGCGGGTGGCGGCGGAGACTTCGCCCTTGTTGGTCTGCATCTCGGCCAGCACGTCTGCATAGTCGGCCGGGTCGGTGACGATGGCGACATGCGCGTGGTTCTTGGCGGCGGAGCGCACCATGGTCGGCCCGCCGATGTCGATGTTCTCGATGGCATCTTCCAGCGTGCAGCCGGGCTTGGCGATGGTGGCCGCGAACGGGTACAGGTTGACGACAACCAGATCGATGGTGGGGATGTCGTGCTTCTTCAGCGTGGCGACATGCTCGGGCAGGTCGCGGCGCGCCAGGATGCCGGCATGCACTTTCGGTTGCAGCGTCTTCACGCGGCCGTCCAGCATCTCGGGGAAGCCGGTGTAGTCGGCGACTTCGGTGACGGGGATCTTGTTGTCGGCGAGCAACTTGGCGGTGCCGCCGGTGGAGAGGATCTTCACACCGAGGGCGTGCAGGCCTTTGGCGAATTCGAGTACGCCGGATTTGTCGGAGACGCTGATGAGTGCTTGAGTGATGGCCATTTGCTTTCTTCCCTGTTGATTATTTGATCCGGTGATCCTGCATCTTTTTGCGCAGGGTATTTCGGTTGATGCCGAGCAATTCTGCGGCGCGCGTCTGGTTGCCGCCGGCGTGGTGCAATACGGTCTCGATCAGTGGCTTCTCGGCGCAACAGATCACCATATCGTAGATGCCGCAGGAAGGTTCCTCGCCGTCGAGGTCCTTGAAATAATCGTTCACCGCCTTGCGCACGTGCCTGGCGATATCATTCTCGTTGATGCCGCAATCTTCCGTCATGCTGCCAACTCCCTTTCGTACAGCAGCCGTTCGCTGCTGGCTTTTTGTTCCTCGAAGAAATCCGTGGCGGCCTGCATCTGCTCGTCCACGCTCTCTAGTTGATTCATGCGATGCCTGAACACCGCCGAGCCGGGCAGGCCCTTGGTGTACCAGGAGATGTGTTTGCGCGCGACGCGCAGGCCGGTGTACTCGCCGTAGAAATCGTACAAATCGGCCATGTGCTCGATGAGAATCTGCCGGATCTCCTCCACATGCGGTGAGAGCAGGTGGGTGCCCGTATTCAGGAAATGTTCGATCTCGCGGAACAGCCAGGGGCGACCCTGCGCTGCGCGGCCGATCATGATCGCGTCGGCGCCGGTGTGGTCGAGCACGATCCTGGCTTTCTCGGGAGTGGTGATGTCGCCGTTGGCGATGACGGGGATTTTCACTTCCGCCTTCACGGCACGGATGGTGTCGTATTCGGCCTCGCCGGTGTAGGCGCAGGCGCGGGTGCGGCCGTGGATGGCCAGCGCCTGGATGCCGCTGCTCTCGGCGATACGCGCGATGTTGATGGCGTTGCGGTTGGCTTTATCCCAGCCGGT
This sequence comes from Gammaproteobacteria bacterium, assembly GCA_018813765.1. Taxonomy (GTDB): domain Bacteria; phylum Pseudomonadota; class Gammaproteobacteria; order Burkholderiales; family Gallionellaceae; genus Sideroxyarcus. Next base: position 94,348 of record JAHJBC010000007.1, read on the forward strand.
GCGCGTCTTGAGCGTGACCGGCACATCCACCGACTTGACCACGGCTTCGAGAATCTCGGCCACCAGCTTTTCGTTCTGCATCAGCGCGGAACCCGCCATGACGTTGCAGATCTTCTTGGCCGGGCAGCCCATGTTGATGTCGATGATCTGCGCGCCGTTGTCCACGTTGTATTGGGCGGCCTGCGCCAGCATCTTCGGGTCGGCGCCGACGATCTGCACCGAGATGGGATCGACCTCGCCCGCGTGGTTGGCGCGACGTTTGGTTTTCTCGGAACCGTATAACAGGGAGTTGGAAGCCACCATCTCGGAAACCGCCATGCCCGCGCCCATGCGCTTGCACAGCATGCGGAACGGCCTGTCCGTCACACCCGCCATGGGGGCCACGATCAGCTTGTTCTTGAGCTTGTATTGTCCGATTTGCATGAGGGCATTTCCAAAAGGGCGGTGATTATAAATTAATCAATCTCGCCATGCTATGATGCTTAGGTCTTAAATTTGCGAGATTCCCGAAATGGAATTCGATATCGTCATCAACGGCGGCGGGCTGGTCGGAGCCAGTCTTGCATCTGCCCTCAAATCAAGCGGTTTGAAGATAGCCTTGGTCGAAGGTCAGGCTTTACCCAGCCTTGATTCCGGCTGGGACAGTCGTATATACGCATTCACCCCCGGCAATGTTGATTTCCTCAAGGAACTTGGCGCATGGCAGCGCCTGGATCAGACGCGCGTGCAGCAGGTGGAAGAGATGCGCGTGTTCGGCGATACCGGTGCGGAACTGGATTTCAGCGCGTACCAGGCCGGCGCGCCCGAGCTGGCGTTCATCCTGGAAAGCAGATTGTTACAACATGCGCTGTGGCAAGGGCTGCGCGAACAGCAGAACCTCACCATCCTGCAGCCGGCTCAGTGCGCCGCGCTCAAGATCGATGACGATGCTGCGCACCTGACGCTGAAAGACGGGCGCGAAATCAGGACCAGTCTCATCGTCGGTGCGGACGGCCGCGATTCCTGGGTGCGCCAGCAGACCATCATGCCGGAGGTCCCCACGCCCTATCACCAGCACGGAGTGGTTGCCAACTTCAACACGGCCAAGGCGCATCGCGGCATCGCCTATCAGTGGTTCACCCCCGACGGCATCCTTGCTCTTTTGCCGTTGCCGGGCAAACGCATCTCCATCGTGTGGTCGGTCAGCCCCGAGAGATCCGCCGAACTGCTGGCGCTCACTCACGAGGAATTCGCCGCACGCGTGGCCGAAGCGGGTAAATACACGCTGGGCGAACTGGAAGTCATTACCCCGCCCGCTTCGTTCGCGCTGCGCGTGCTGAACCTGGCGCACCTGACCAAACCGCGCCTGGCACTGATCGGCGATGCCGCGCACAACATTCACCCGCTCTCCGGCCACGGCGTGAACCTCGGCCTGCGCGACGCGCACGAACTGGCGCAGGTGCTGCTGCAGCGCGGCACGGCCGATTGCGGCGACCTTGCGCTGCTGCGCCGCTACGAAGCGACGCGCCAGACCGACATTATGTCGATGCAACTCACCACCGACACGCTCAAGCATCTGTTCATCAACGACAACCCGGTGCTGCGCACGCTGCGCAACCTCGGGCTTTCCGCCACCAACAAGCTGACACCGCTGAAGAACATGCTGGTGCGTCACGCGCTCAACTGACACAAAACCAAGGAATAAAAATGTTCAGAACCCTGCTGTTGCTGCTGCTCACCGTTTCTTTCGCGCATGCCGAGACCGACAAGACCGCCGACTCCATCAAGGAAACACTGGTGCAGAATTACGAGCAACTCATCGGCCCAGTCGACCAGGTCAATAAATCGCCCATCCCCGGCCTGTATGAAGTCGTCACCGGCGACCACATCTTCTATACCGACAAACGTGCGCAATACTTGATCGACGGTCAGATGTTCGACCTGAAGGGTCGCAAGAACATCACCGAGGCGCGCGCGCGTAAATTGTTCGCAGTCGATTTCGCTTCGCTGCCGTTCGACCTCGCCGTGAAAAAGGTGAAAGGCGACGGCAGCCGCAAGATGGCCTACTTCACCGACCCGAACTGCGGCTATTGTAAAAAGCTTGAGGAAGAACTGAAGAGCGTGGATAACGTGACGCTGTATCTTTTCTTCTATCCCATCTTCGACGGCTCCGCCGAGAAGGTGCAAGGCGTGTGGTGCAGCAATGACAAGGTCAAGGCCTGGGATGATTTGATGTTGAACGGCGTGCAGCCTGCCGCCGCCAAGTGCGAAGTTCCCACGGCCAAGGTGATGGAGCTGGGTCGCAAACTCAAGGTGAACGGCACACCCGCGCTGATCTTCGCCAACGGCGTGATCAACCCCGGCTACATGCCCGCCGCCAACCTGAACAAGGCGCTGGACGACAACAACAAGAAGTGACGACTATGCGCGACCTGCCCCGCCACCTCGCCGAGCTGAGCATCGTCCTTTGGGTAGGCGGCATGTGGATGCTTGGCTATGTGGTCGTACCTGCGCTGTTCAAGCTGTTGCCGGACCGCATGCTCGCGGGCAGGATCGCGGGCGAACTGTTCACCCTGCTGGCGCTTATCGGCATCGTTTGCGCACTCTATCTGCTGCTGTTCCAATTGCAGCGATTCGGGCGCGCTGCCCTGCAACGCACTGCATTCCGCGTCGCCGCCGCGATGTTGCTGCTTGTCCTCATCGGACAATTCGCCCTGCAACCCATCCTCGCCGATCTCAAGGCGCAGGTGACACCGCTCGATGTGATGGCCAGTCCGCTTGCCGCACAGTTCAAGACCTGGCACGCCGTCTCCAGCATCGTCTTTCTGGTGCAGAGTCTGCTCGGCATCTGGCTGGTGCTCGCCAAAAGAAATCCTTAGCCGCCACGTCCGGCACACGACGGTCGTGTATTGACGTGGTCCGCTCATCAGGATAGTTTGAGCATCCAGAACAGGGAGAATCCAGTGTTAAAAAATCTGCACCGCGAGATCTATCCGGCCGGAGAAACCATCTTCAAAGAAGGCGATCCCGGCAACACCGCCTACATCATCGAAGAAGGCAGCGTCGAAGTCATTGTCAGCAGCACCCAGACCTCGCTCATCCATAAAGGGGAGCTGTTCGGCGAAATCGCGCTGATCGACCAGCAGCCGCGCACCGCCACGGTGCGCGCCGTCGAGAACACAGTGCTCATCCCCATCCCGCGCCAATTGGTGAAGGAACTGCTGGAGAAGACCGACCCGGTGGTGCGCCATCTGCTGTTGACCATACTCGAACGCTACCGCTCCACGCGCAAGCAGCCCGCCTTCGACCCCTCGCGCTCCACCACTTTCAGGCGCGACATGACGCGCGGCGTCGCCACCCAGCAATTGCGGCTGGCACATGACATCGCACAGGCCTTGAGGGAAGAGCAGTTCGAGATGTTCTACCAACCCATCTGCGACCTTTCCAGCGGGCGCATCGCAGGTTATGAAGCATTGATCCGCTGGCACCATCCGACGGAGGGCATGGTCCCGCCGATGGATTTCCTGTGGGTCGCCGAGCAGACCGGGCAGATACGCGAGATCGGATTGTGGACACTGGAGCGGGCCTGCCGTGACTGGCCGGAACTGCGGCAGCAGATCGTCCATCCCAAGCCTTTCGTCAGTGTCAACCTGTCTCCTTCGCAGCTGACCGGGGACGGTTTCGTGGGTGAGGTGAAGGAACTGGTGTCGCGTCTGCAGATGCCGGCACATGAGCTCAAACTGGAACTGACCGAAACCGTCATCATCAACAATCCCGAGCTCGCCCTGCAACTGCTCAGCAAACTCACCGAAGCCGGCAGCACGCTGGCACTGGACGATTTCGGCACCGGTCACTCGAGCCTGGATGCGCTGCACCGCTATCCCATCGGCACCATGAAGATCGACCGCGTGTTCGTCAGCCAGATGCTGGCTTCACAGCAGAGTGCCAAGATCGTCAATGCGTCGATCGAGCTCGCGCATTCGCTCAAGATGGATGTCGTCGCTGAGGGTATCGAGACCGAAGAGGAACGCCTCGCGTTGCTGGAATGCGGATGCGACTATGGTCAGGGTTGGCTGTTCGGGCGTCCTGCTTCATTGAAGTCGATTTGAAATGTCAGAACGTAACCCCTAAAGTGACTTCCGCGTAGGTGTCACGCATCTCCGGTAGAACGGTCACGCCGCTGTTGACCACTGCGTTCGCAGAACTGCGTGTGACGGCGATCCCCAGATTCAGGCTTTTGCCTGCCTGATAATCCATTCCCACTCGGGTGTTCTTCAGTTCCTGTTCCATCAGCGTGGTGGTTTTGGCGGAAGAAATGTCCAGACTCAAGGCGTCGGTCACTTTCCAGGTCAGCCCCAGTACATTGCTTTTGTCGGGATATGAGAGAAGCGTGGTTGCTGCGGAAGCCAGTCGAGGATATATACGCAGCAGGTCATATGACTGCAAGCGCTGCACGCTCAAGTCTTTGTCGTACTTGTACCGCTCATGTGTTCCATAAACGGCGAAGCTAGATGAGATGTCCTGGCTGATCCCGAGGCTGTTGCGACTTTGTGTCAACCGCAAATTGGCAGCCAGGAGCGTTTTGGGATTTGCGGCTTTGTACCCGAATTCGCCATAGCCCAGATCAAGCGTGGTCCGCAGTTCTCCTTGCCACAGCGTATCCATTGCGAAGGAAAGACCACCTTCGTTCCCGGTCACCTTGACTTTGCCGTCATTGGTGTCGGAGTAACGATAGTTTGCCGAGATCAGTTCGTTCGCCTGCCAGGAAATACCCAGACCTGTCTGGCGCGTGTCATCCACACCTTCAGAGCGGGCGAGGAAATGATCGAAGTTCAACGTCAGTGGCAGTTTGAACAGGTCCGCGTTCGCCCTGAACTCATATGAGCTGTACCCGTCCGGGCCGGAACCGTATGTCAGGCCGGTATATGCTTCCGCGCTCGCAGTGGCGGGGAATATGAACAACAATGGGGAAAGTGACAGTCGCAGGATGAGGGATGGGCAGTATGCTGGCATGCGTTTACTTCCGGAGGTTCTGAAAATTAGTTACGTAGCTCGCGCATCCTGCGCAACTCCTTGCGTTGCTTGATGGCTTCACGTCGTTCCTTTGCTCCCTGGATCCTGTCGCCATTCTCCTCGCGCTGCGCGCCAACCTTGTCCTGCAATCGGTGTTGAATGTGACGCTTGAGCTCTTCTTTGCGGTGCTGGATGCGTCCCTCGATCATCAGTTTGCGCAACTTCACAAAACCGGGAGGGCGCTCAAGCAGCCTGGGGGGGATGCCGGGCGCGAGTGCAGCGAAGGCATATTCGCCCGCCTGGATATCCAGTTCACCCTGGTCCGTCTGCATCACGGTGGCGCCCTCGTATACCGTGTCGAACGTGCCGGCTTGATCCTCATCCGTCGCCGTTGCGATCACGGTGGTTTCATGGTCGGTTCCGCGCACGCCTATCGTCGCGGTCGGGGTGTTCAAGCGATAGGCAAGCGGGTTCTTCCTGGCGACCCAGCCGGTGATGGAGCGCAGCGCGCCCTTGAGCAGGGAAAACACGACTTCATCCGACGCTTCGCCTTTGGCCTGATAACGATCGACCCGGAAACTGGTATTGGGGCGCAGGGCGATGAATCCGCCGTCTTCGGTAACGATATGCACTTCGCCATCGCTTCCGGTCTGGATGCTCTGTCGCGAGTAAATCTCCATGCCTGCATGCACGGGCTGGTTCGCGCCGGTCTTGTCCGTCACGGTCGCCGTTCCGGAAACGATGTCGACCATGCCGAACATCCCGGTCGCATAAGCGGCCTGGGTCAGCAGGAAGCTGAGAAAAAATACGGCCAGTCTTTTCATTGCGCGTCCTCTACGTAGCGATAAAAAGAAATGCCCAACATATGGGAATGCAGTTCGGGGAAGTCGCGGGAATTCTAGCAGAATGAATGCGGCATCAGGAGCATCATCCGCTAGCGCTGCTTGCTGCGCTGGCGATCCAGCCTGCGCAGCTTGATCCTTTCGCGTTGTTCCGGTGTCATGTTGCGCGCCCGTTCGCGGATGTTGGCGCGCTGCTCCGGCGTCAGTTTTTCCCACCGTTCGCGCAACGCCTGACGCTGCTCCGGTGGCAGTTCGCGAAATTCGCGCATGCGCTGCCTGACGAATTCCCTTTCCTCGGGAGTCAATTGCTTGAATCGTTGCAGGCGCTCGCGTGCCTTTGCTTTCTGCTCGGGACTCATGCTCGACCATTTTGCCGCGCCTTTGCCAAGTCGCTCCTGCCTCTCAGGAGGCAGATCGCCCCAGCGCTCCTTCATCGGCGCCAGTATCTGTTGCTGTTGCAGGCTCAGATCCCCCCACACGATACCTGCGGCGGTGGCACTTAACGGAACCATCCCGCTGAACAGCGCCAGTACCAGGCCATACTTGGCAATGATGTTTCGTAGTTTATTCATCATCCTTCACCTCCAGGGGGCGGACCCCTTTCAAATTCGTCTTTCCAGCCGCTTCGGACATGGCGATCTCAAGTTCGCCCTCTGCCTCATCCATCTCGCCCAGCAATTCGATCAGTTCCAGGGGAATCTCCGCCTCAGTCTCTTCAGCATGGACATGCGTCAACGCAAGACACAGAAACATTGCCCACCAGTATCTAGCCTGCATGTTCCGGCTCCTCCTGCTCCAGCAATATCTCGTCCACCCATACATAGAAGTCCGGATCGCCAGGCACTTCCTGTATTCCCTCACCGAGGATCAGTTCCAGCGCCACTTCAGCGTCTTCCAGCGCGATCAGTTCGTTGCCTTCGCGTGGCGCCGGACTCATGAGCAAAGCCACCGCCAGTGCCGCACAAACCGCGAGTACAGTCGCCGGGATCCGAAAGTCGAACCCCAGCCAAAGAAACGGCTTGGATTTCCCGCGTTCGACCGCTTCATGGCGGATGGCTGAAAGACGACTGCGCGTTTCCGCATCCAGCCCGGAAACACTGGAATCCAGCGTCGTCCTGACCCGCTGTTCGAATTCGCTTTCGTCGTGATTCATCGGTGCTCCTCCAGTTGTGAGCGCAATCTTTCCAGTGCTCGCGCGTGATGCGTCTTCACGCTGCTTTCCGAACATTGCATCGCCAGCGCAGTCTGCGCAATATCCAGTCCTTCCCATACACGCAGCAGGAAGACCTGCTGCTGGCGGTAAGGCAAGGTGCCGAGTTCCGCATTCAGACGCGACATGAACTGCTCGTTCTCCAGATGCGTCGAAGGTTCGCTGGCGTTAGCGGCGGGCAACTGTTCGAGCGGTTCTTCCTCATCCTCGTCGTCGCGCCGTACGAACCAGGTCCGGAAACGGTTGCGTACGGCTTGCCGACGCTGCCAGTCGCGGATCCGGCTTTGCAGGATGCTGTAGAACAAGGGCTTCCATTCATCCTCGGCCTGCTGCGCATAGTTCTGCGCCAGTTTCATCATTGCTTCCTGCACCAGATCCAGCGCCTCATCGCGGTTGGCTGTGGCAATCTGTGCGATGCGGAAGGCACGACCTTCGATCCCGGCGAGAAAGGCTTGCAATCGCTGCGAGTTGTCGCGGTCATGCCTCATTGCCGGCTGGATATGCCTGTTCAGTTGGCGCGCTGGGAACGGCGATCGAGACGATCATTAATCCGCTCACCCTTGCGGTCCAGCCGACCGTCGGCGCGGTCGCCGCGACGCTCATGGCGGTTCTCGATGCGTTCGCCTTTGTTGTCGAGACGCTGTTCGATACGGTCGCCCTTGTTCTCGAGACGCTCGGCACGTTGCTCGTTGCCGGCGGCGCGGGCCTTTTCTGCGCGAGCGTCAAGACGTTCTTCGATGCGATCCCCGCGCTCGTCGAACCTTTTTTCAATGCGCTCGCCCCTGCGGTCCCTGCGTTCTTCGATGCCGTCGCCGCGTTTGTCGAGGCGTTGTTCGATGCGATCACCGCGTTTGTCGAGCCTGTCGGCACGGGAGGGTGGTACATCTTCGGCGAATGCACTGGTGGAGAGGATCAGCAGGGATGCGGTGATGGCCAATGCAGTTTTCATTTTGACGCTCCTTATTCTGTTCGGTTGGGGACTAGCGCCCGGAATCAACGGGCCTACCGTATAGAACGCAGTCCGGAGCCGTACGACGACAAGCCTCCGAAAAAATGTCAGGCTTGCTGTAACGCCTCGACAGTGGCGATGTCGGCATGGGTGTCCGGGTGCCGGCTGCCGCTGTGGCGTGCATTCTCCGGGAGGACGATGATGTGTATCTGAACGCCCGACTCGGCGGTCAGAGTGTAGCTGGGGACAGTCTCTTCCTTGCCGTTGACGCGCACTCGCCATTCGCCATCGTCGAACTCGATCTCATGCTTGAGCAGGTACAGCAGTACCGCCTTGGCATCGTCGCTGAAAAGCATCAGGTTGATATCGGAGCGCTCGTCGGCCGTTCCGCTCAATACCGATCCAACCAGATAGGGATGGAACGGCTCAAGCACCCGCATGGCGGCAAGCGCTTCCTGGCGCAGCAGGTGCAGAATTTCGGGATGGCTGTCGTCCTGGTAGAGGCTGCGATAGCTGTGCAGTGCATCGTCGACCTCCTGGTTGCTCGGCAGGTGCTGGGTGTCGGCCGCACCGAGCTGCCGGGCAGCCTTGCGCTTGGCCATGGCATGGTCGGTAATGCCGTCTTCAGCCATCAGCTTGGCGGCTTGATGGGCAAGCTGTTCCCGCATCAGGTCGCGGCGTTGGGTATGTAGTTTGCTCATCGGACGATCAGAAAAGTTGGTCACTTATGTTTTCGTCCGGTCTTTCTTCTTCCAGAATCGGATCTTCCTGCTCTTGCGGAAGATTTTCTTCATAGAAGTATTCGATGCGCCCCCCGTTGGAATCGAGCAGTCCGTTATCGTTGATCCGCGCCGCGATGATTTGTTCCGGAACGGTATATTCGACTTCGGGCACCCCTTTCAGCGCTTTCTCCATATAGCGCATCCAGATGGGCAGGGCCGCGCCGCCGCCGGTCTCCTTTTCACCAAGGCTTTGCGGGGTGTCATATCCAAGCCATGTGACAGCGACCAGGGTAGGGTGGAAGCCGGCGAACCATGCGTCCATAGCGTCACTGGTCGTGCCGGTCTTGCCGGCCAGGTCTTGCCGCCCCAATTCCATGGCGCGGATGGCAGTGCCATGCTTCACTACGTCCTGCATCATGTTGACCATGGTGAAAGCGTTGCGCATATCGATGACCCGTTCGGCACCCTCACCCGCGACAACAGTGGCCGCCTGGGCTATCAGGTTGCCGCGTCCGTCTTCGATGCGCTGGATGAAATAGGGCATGATGCGGTAGCCACCGTTGGCAAACACAGAATACCCAGTCAACATCTGCATGGGCGTGACCGACCCGGCACCCAGTGCCATGGTAAGGAAGGGGCGGATCTTGTCCCTGTCGAATCCGAACTTGGTCGTGTAGTCCCGCGCATAGTCCAGACCGATGGCCTGCAGGATGCGGATCGATACCAGATTCTTGGAGCGGGTCAGCCCCTGGCGCAAACGCATCGGCCCGTCGAAATGCCCTTCGAAGTTCTTGGGTTGCCAGATCTCTTCGCCCGTCTGCGCATAGTCGAGTACCAGCGGTGCATCGTTGATGATGGAGGCCGGGGTGAATCCCTTTTCCAGCGCGGCTGAGTAGATGAAAGGCTTGAAACTTGAGCCGGGCTGGCGCCAGGCCTGTGTTACATGGTTGAACTGGTTGGCATAGAAGTCGAATCCGCCCACCAGCGCGAAGATCGTCCCATCGCGGGGACTCGCCGAGACAAAAGCGGCCTCGACCTGGGGCAGTTGCGTGATTTCCCAGTAGTCGTTCTCGTTCTTGTATACACGTATCAAAGAGCCCACGCGGATGCGACGGTTCAGCGCCAGTTTGTTGCCCAGCGTTTGCTGCGCGAAGCTCAGGCCCTCGCCGCGGATCTCGACGACCTGGCCGCCTTTGCAGTAAGCGCGTATGCCCTTGGGATTGACGGATTGCACCACCGCAGGGATAAGTTCATCGTTCCACTCGACATCTTCCAGCGCGTCTTCCAGCAACTCTTCCGTATCGTTCTTTTTCAGGTCGACATAACCTTCGGGGCCGCGATAGCCATGGCGATGATCGTATTCCACCACGCCCTTGCGCAAGGCATCATAGGCGGCGGCCTGATCCAGGTCGCGGATCGTCGTATGGACGATGTAACCCTGAGTGTAGGCATCTTCCTGAAAGCGGTCATACATCTCCTGCCGAACCATTTCAGCCACGAAGCTGGCATTGATCGCAAATGTCTGGTGATAAGCCTTCTGCCTGGTCTCGATAGGTTCTATGCTGGCCAGTTCAAGCTGTTCCTTGTTGATGTAGTGCAGGTCGAGCATGCGGCGCAGGATGTACATCTGGCGCACCTTCGCTCGTTCTGGATTCACCACAGGGTTGTACAGTGCAGGCGCCTTGGGCAATCCGGCCAACATGGCCATCTCGGCCAGGGTGAGCTGGCCGAGCGTCTTGTCATAATAGACTTGAGCCGCCGAGGCAAAACCGTACGAGCGCTGCCCTAGGTAGATATGGTTGATATAGAGCTGGAATATCTCGTCCTTGGTGAGATTGTGCTCGATCTTGAAGGCGAGCAGCATCTCGTTGAACTTGCGCGTCAGCGTTTTTTCCTTGGACAGGAAGAAGTTGCGCGCCACCTGCATGGTGATGGTGCTGGCGCCCTGCCTGACACCGCCTGAAACGAAATTGGAATATGCAGCACGCATCACGCCGATATAGTCCACCCCGCCATGTTCGTAGAAACGGTCATCTTCCGCCGCCAAGATGGCTTTCTTCATCGCATCGGGAACATCCTCGATCCTGACCAGTTCGCGCCGTTCTTCGCCAAACTCCCCAATCAACGTGCCATCCGCGCTGAACACACGTAACGGCATCTTTGGGCGATAGTCCGTCAGCGTCTCCAGCGTCGGCAGAGTCGGGTAGGTAAGGATCGCCGCAAAGACCAGAATCATGATCGGTAACAGCGGGAATGCGAGGACTGCCAAGGCAGGATAAAACCACCAGCGAGAAGTCATGGGCAACGTTCAATTAAATATTTTTCGATTATATCGTCCCACACGTGAAAAACGAGCTCTTAGAAAAAACTTTACACCCGCGAGAGTTATTGCTAGGATTTAAACCACTTTGTACAGAAACTCGTTAACCAGCTTATGATCAAAGGAAATTTTGATATACCTTTGGATTTCTTGAGCACCTCCACCCCGCCGCTGATCGGGGTGGATATCAGTTCATCCTCCGTCAAGATGGTGGAACTGAGCGAAGCTCCGAAAAAAAGCGGCTACGTGGTCGAACGCTATGCGATCGAATCCTTGCCTGCTGATGCGGTTAGCGATGGCAACATCAACAATCTGGATGCCGTCTCTGAAACGGTGAAGCGCGCCTGGAAACGCCTGGGGTCGCGCATACGCAACGTCAGTCTGGCCCTGCCGGCTGCGGCCGTCATCAGCAAGAAGATCCTGCTGCCAGCCGGATTGCGCGAAGACGATCTGGAGTATCAGGTCGAAAGCGAAGCCAACCAATACATCCCGTTTGCACTTGAGGAAGTCAACCTGGATTTTCAGGTGATCGGTTCCGCACCGAACAATCCCGAAGAGATCGAGGTGCTGCTGGCGGCCTCCCGCAAAGCGAACGTCGAAGACCGCGTTGCCGCTGCACAATCTGCCGGCCTGAAGGCCATCGTCGTCGATGTCGAGCCTTATGCTTCGGAAGCGGCTTTTGAAATGATCTGCTCGCAATTGCCCGGCGGCGCGACAGATCAGTGCATCGCTCTGGTAGATATTGGCGCTTTCGTGATGAACGTGAACGTTCTGCGCAACGGCCAATCGGTCTACACGCGTGACCAGCAGGTGGGTGGAGCCCAGCTCACTCAGCATATCCAGAGCGCCTTCGGCTTGTCTGCCGATGAAGCCGAAGCGGCCAAGCGCAGCGGTGGCCTGCCGGAAAACTACGAGAGCGATGTGCTGTCTCCGTTCCGGGAGAACCTTGCGATGGAAGTGACTCGCGCCCTGCAGTTCTTCTTTACCTCGACACAATATAACGAGGTCAACTATATCGTGCTGGCGGGCGGTTGCGCCGCTCTTCCCGGTCTGGACGAAGCAGTCGCGACCAGAACGCAGGTCAGCACACTGGTAGCAAACCCATTCGAGATGATGACGCTTTCGAGCCGCATCAAACCACGTCAACTACAAATGGATGCCCCCGCCCTGATGATCGCCTGCGGCTTGGCCATGCGGAGGTTCGATCCATCATGATACGTATCAACCTGCTTCCGCACCGTGCGGAGAAACGCAAAGCCCGGCAGATTCAGTTCATCGTACTGAGCGTGCTGTCATTGATGGCCGGGGCAATCGTCGTTGGTTTCGTCCACGCCGCTATCAGCACGCAAATTTCCTATCAGGAGCGGCGCAACGCATATTTGAACCAGGAGATCGCGATCCTCGACAAGCAGATCGATGAGATCAGGAAATTGCGCGAACAGACGCAATCCCTGCTGTCGCGCAAGACTGTGGTCGAGAATCTGCAAAGTACGCGCTCTGATGTCGTCCATCTGCTGGACCAGATGTTGCGCATCCTGCCCGACGGTGTTCATCTCAAGAGCATCAAACAGAATGGATATAGCATCAGCATGGTCGGTTATGCGCAGTCGAATGCCCGCGTTTCCACATTGATGCGCTCCATTGAAGATTCGCCATGGTTGGATACACCAATATTGAAGGAAATTCATTCGGTTACCTTAAACTCACCCGGATCAAGAGCGAGCGAACGCACGAACGAATTTTCCCTTAGTTTCAACCTGACCAAGCAAGCGGTGCCTGCCGCAACGCCTGCGCCCAAGAAGTCGGACGCGAAAGGTTAGCGATCAAGATGAACTTTATCGAAGAAATCAAAAACGTCGACCCCAAGACACCAGGAAGCTGGCCGTGGCTCATCAAAATCGCCGCTTTTCTTGTGATGTTCGTTGCAGTTGTAACTACTGGAGCCCTATTTGATTGGCAGGGACAGTGGGAAAGCCTGAAATCTGCTCGGCAACAGGAAGAAAAACTGCGCGAAACTTATCTTACAAAAAAACGCTCTGCCATCAATCTCGACATCATCAAGAAGCAACTAATTGATACGCAGCAGTCATTCGGCGCTCTGCTCAAGCAATTGCCGAGCAAATCCGAGATGGATGCGTTATTAACTGATATCAATCAAGCTGGCCTAGGCCGAGGATTGCAGTTCGAACTGTTCAGACCTGGAGCCGAGTCGGTAACCGGTGTTTTCGCAGAGCAGCCAATTACCCTCAAAATTTCAGGCAATTACGACGACCTTGGCAAGTTCGCCAGTGATATCTCACAACTGCCTCGCATCGTGACCTTGAACAACATCAGCGTAGTGCCTAGCGCAAACTCTGCCCTAATCATGGATGCCACAGCAAAGACCTATCGCTATCTTGACGAAGAGGAGTTGGCAGCCCAACGACGCGCCTCCAAGCCTAGCGCAAAGAAGGGGGCCAAAAAATGAAGCCCGTCCATGCTTTTTTGTTGACCTTTTTACTCCTTGCAGGCTGCGGTGGGGAAGAATTCCAAGATTTGCGTGACTTCGTTAAGAATGCTGGCGCAGACATGCGCGGCAAGGTCGACCCCCCCCCCGACATGAAACCGTATGAACCATTCACATATGATAACGATACAGGACTCCCGGATCCGTTCAAACAGCGCAAGGCGGACGCCAGAAACTCCGGTCGTGGCGGCCTTAACCAGCCAAATCTGGATCGCCCCAAAGAAGAGTTGGAAGATTACCCGCTAGAAAGCCTGAAGTTGGTGGGTTACCTCTACCAAAAAGGGGTAGGACATGCGCTGATCAAATCCTCCGAGGGCAAGCTCTACCGTGTCAAGGCTGGAAATTATATCGGGCTGAATTATGGTCAGGTCGTTTCTGTAACCGAAAACGAAATGAAAATTAGAGAAATGGTGCAGGACAGCGTAGGCGATTGGTCCGAGCGCGAAAATACCCTGCTGTTGATTGAGTAATCAGGAGTACACATCATGAAACAATTCATCAACCCGATTCGTAGCACCACCCGCCTTATTGCGGTGTTGCTTACTTTATGCGCACCAGTCGCTCATGCACAGGAATCGGTAGGCGCCGATGGATTGAACAGCATCCAGTCGCTAACCGCAAGTAACGAACTTGGCGGCAAAGTGGTGGTCGCAGTTGAGCTGAAAAATGCCCCAACGGCGGAACCTCGCTCCTTTATCATCAATACGCCCCCCCGCATTGCATTCGATTTCCCTGAAACAGAAAACGGCCTTGGGAAATCCTCTCTGGAATTCGGCGAGGGTGATCTGCGTAGCGCAAATATCGTTCAAGCCGGAAATCGCACGCGCCTTGTAGTCAATCTCAACCAGATGCTGAGCTATGAATCCAAGCTGAGCGGAAACAAGCTGTTGATAACTCTGCAGCGCAAGGAAGCCGCAAGCGGTGAAGCTGTACCCACACATTTTGCCGAGACTAGTGGCAGTGCTCCACAAATTCATAGTTTGCGCGATGTCGACTTCCGCCGCGGCAAGAATGGCGAGGGCCGCATACAAATCGACCTGTCTGACGCTGATATCGGCATTGACATCAAGCAGCAAGGTCGCCTGTTGCTGGTTGATTTCCAGCACACCAATTTGCCGCGTAACCTACAACGCAAACTTGACGTGACCGATTTCGGCACTCCTGTTCAAATGGTTGATGCATTCTCTCAGGGTGAAAATTCAAGGCTAGCTATAGAACCAAAAGGCTTGTGGGAATATTCCGCTTACCAGACAGATAACATGTTTATCATCGAAGTCAAGGCAGTTGCTGAGGATCCCAATAAGCTGGTCAAAAGTTCTCAACCAGGTTATGCGGGCGAAAAACTAACTTTGAATTTCCAGAATATCTCGACGCGCGAAGCCCTGAGCGTGATTGCCGATTTCACCAGTTTGAATATGGTGATCAGCGACACGGTCACAGGCAGCCTGACTTTACGGTTAAAGGATGTGCCGTGGGATCAGGCGCTGGATATCATCCTGCAAAGCCGAGGGTTGGATATGCGCAAGAACGGCAACGTGATTCAAGTTGCCCCCCGTGAGGAAATAGCGGCTAAGGAAAAGCTTGATTTTTCAGCCCGCCAGGAAATTACTGAACTTGAACCATTGCGAACCGAAAATTTTCAGCTTGCTTATGCAAAAGCTGCAGATATCGTGAAGTTGATTTCAAATGATCGCCAAAAGATATTATCCAAGCGTGGTAGCGCAAATTATGACTTGCGAACAAACATGCTGTTTGTGAAGGATGTGCCTTCGAATCTGGAAGAGGTGCGCAAACTGATCAAGCTGGTAGATGTCGCAGTACGGCAAGTGTTGATTGAAGCTAGATTTGTTGAGGCAGGCGAATCCTTTAACCACACTTTGGGCGGCAGGCTCGGCTACGCTGGCCCAACGATTGGCGTTGGTAGCAATGCGCAGGGAAACGTTTCTGGAGGTAGTTTAAACCTTCCTGGCGCTGCTTCTGGGCTGGGTGGTTTGACCATGTCGCTGTTCAATGCCGCAGCCACCGAGACTTTGACCCTCGAATTGAATGCATCTGCAATCGATGGAACTGCAAAGAACATTGCCAGCCCAAGAGTTGTGACCAGCGACAAGACTCCAGCCACCATCGAATCCGGCGTTGAAGTTCCCTACCTCCAGGCAAGCAGTAGCGGAGCAACCAACGTAGCCTTCAAAAAAGCGGTTCTTGGTTTAACAGTAACTCCGCAGATCACCCCTGAGGATAGTGTAACCATGAAAATTAGTGTGAGTCAGGACTCGGTCGGCAATATCTACTCAGGCGTGCCCAGCATCAACACCAAGAAGGTCGACACCGAAGTCCTTGTCGATAACGGAGGAACGGTCGTAATTGGCGGGGTATATACGCAGGACTCGACTGATTCAACTTCGGCAGTTCCCGGCTTAGGCGATATCCCCGTTCTCGGCTGGTTATTCAAGAACAACACTGTAGTCAAAAGCAAAAAAGAACTACTCGTATTCATTACCCCAAAAATATTGAAAGATAAGCTTGGATCAAATTAATTAATGTTTGATAACAAGTAAACGAACCCAGCCCGGCAACTGTCGGGCTGGGGTTTTTCCGAGGATTGCAGAATTCCATTACAATTCTCGACATGACTACCAAGATAGCCCTCAAGCACACTCCTGGAAACATCATCCTGATCGGCATGATGGGTGCCGGCAAAACAACGGTAGGCAAGCTGCTGGCCAAACATCTCGGCAAGACGTTCATCGACAGCGACGAAGAGATACAGCGACGGACAGGAGTCACCATCCCCCATATCTTCGATGTCGAAGGCGAAGCAGGTTTCCGTATGCGCGAGACCGGCGTAATCCAAGAATTGCTTATGCGGGACGGCATCGTACTGGCGACCGGCGGGGGCGCTGTACTCAACCCGCAGAACCGGACAACGATGAAGCAGAACGGCATCGTCGTCTATTTGAAGAGCAATGTGCACGACCTGTGGCAACGTACGCGCCACGATCACAATCGCCCGTTGTTGCAGACCGAGAATCCGCGTGCGCGATTGCAGGAGCTGCATGACCAGCGCGACCCGCTGTATATGGAAACGGCAGATTTGATCGTTAATACCGGCAAGCAAAGCGTGCAGATATTGCTGGAGAAACTGCAACACCAACTGGAAGACATCAAGCCAAAGAATACAACCATGGATTCGATGCAAACACTGAATGTGGGACTGGCAGAACGCAGCTATCCCATCCACATCGGCAGCGGATTGCTTGAACGCATCGATCTGCTGCTGCCCCATATTCCGCGCAAACGCACGGTCATCGTCAGCAACACTACGGTGGCTCCACTGTATCTGCAGCGATTGAGCGACGGCCTAATGGCGAACGGAGTGCAGGTGCAGTCCGTCATCCTGCCGGATGGCGAGCAGTATAAATCGGGCGAATCGCTGAACACGATCTATGATGCATTGCTGACGGCGCGCAGCGAACGCAGCACCCCGCTCATCGCCCTGGGCGGCGGCGTCATCGGCGACATCACCGGCTACGCGGCAGCCACCTATCTGCGCGGCGTTCCGTTCATCCAGATACCCACCACTTTGCTGTCGCAGGTTGATTCCTCGGTAGGTGGCAAAACCGGCATCAATCATCCGCTGGGCAAAAACATGATCGGTGCCTTCTACCAGCCGCGCGTCGTGCTGGCCGATACGACCGTGCTCGATACCCTGCCGGACAAGGAATTGCGTGCGGGCATCGCCGAAGTCATCAAGTACGGACTCATCCGCGACCTGCCGTTTCTGGAATGGCTGGAAGCGAATATGTCCAAACTGCTGGCGCGCGACACCGAAGCCCTGCAATACGCCATCGCGCGCAGCTGCCAGAACAAGGCCGAAGTGGTCGGCAGCGACGAACGAGAGAGCGGCGAGCGCGCCTTGCTCAATCTGGGTCATACCTTCGGTCACGCCATCGAGAACGGCATGGGATACGGCGTCTGGCTGCACGGTGAGGCCGTTGCGGCCGGGACTATCATGGCAGCCGACCTGTCGCAGCGGCTGGGCTGGCTAAGTGCGCAGGATGTTGCGCGCGTGCGCAAGCTGTTCGAACAGAGCGGATTGCCGGTCATCTCACCCAAACTGGGAACAGGCAAATATCTGGTACTCATGGGGCTGGACAAGAAAGTGGCGGACGGCAAGATACGCTTCGTGTTGCTGAAATCGTTGGGGCAAGCCGTGATGACCGGCGATGTGCCGCAAGCCCTGCTGGAACAGACCCTGGAGGCGTGCAGTGCCTGAACTCGCGCCCTACGCTGTCGGCAAGAGCGCTCTCGGCAGAAGGATTCCCGAACCTCCCCCTTCCGGGCGCAGCGAATTCCAGCGCGACCGCGACCGCATCATCCACTCGGCCGCCTTTCGCCGCCTAGAATACAAGACCCAGGTGTTCGTGAACCACGAAGGCGATCTGTTCCGAACCCGCCTCACTCACAGTATCGAAGTCGCCCAGATCGGCCGCTCCATTGCGCGCAGCCTCGCGCTGAATGAGGATCTGGTAGAAGCGGTCTCGCTGGCGCACGATCTCGGCCATACCCCGTTTGGCCATGCCGGGCAGGAAGCGCTGAACGACTGCATGAAGGATTACGGCGGTTTCGAGCACAACCTGCAATCATTGCGCGTGGTGGATGTGCTGGAAGAGCGCTATGCGAAGTTCGACGGCCTCAACCTGTGCTTCGAGACGCGCGAAGGCATACTCAAACACTGCTCGAAGGAGCATGCCGCCCAACTCGGCGATGTTGGCGAGCGCTTCCTCAAGGAACAGCGCCCTAACCTGGAAGCCCAGATCGCCAACCTCGCCGACGAGATCGCCTACAACAACCATGACGTGGATGATGGCCTGCGCTCCGGCCTACTGACTCTGGAGCAACTTGCCTCGGTGCGCCTGTTCGCACGGCATCTGGACGAAGTGCGCACTGCCTGGCCGAACCTGTCCGAACGCCGCGTGATACATGAAACGGTGCGCAGCATGATCGGCACTCTGGTCACCGACCTCATCCGGCAGACAGAGTGCAACATCCGCGAACACACCCCCAAGAGCGTCGATGATGTGCGCATCGCGCCGATGCTGGCTGCTTTCAGCGCGGAGATGCATGAGCTCAACCGCGAACTCAAGGGTTTCCTGCGTACCCATCTGTACCGGCATTATCGCGTCATGCGCATGACCGCCAAGGCGCGGCGCATCATCGGCGACCTTTTCCAGGCCTTCATGGAAGACCCCAGGTTGTTGCCGCCGCAATTCAATCCGCAAACCGAGTCCGTCCAAGCCCGTTCGGTGGCCGACTACATTGCCGGCATGACCGACCGCTACGCCATCCGCGAACACCGCCGCATCTACGCCATCGAAGAGATTTAACTGATAAGGTACTAGCCGACAATGCTACGGTTGGCAAACTACACAATAGAGGAGAACGTTACACATCGCGCATAGCCCCAGCCTTGCTGGGCGGGGGCTATAACGAAGTGATTAGTTGTATGGGGAATCAGGCAAAGTGCATGGCGATTTCACATCTGTAACAGCCGCTCGCAACATCGCATAGAAATCTGTGCTGGACTCGGTCCCTTGCACTTGAATCGTTGCGCGAATACGGGCACCAACCCAATTGGCATAAGTCTTCATATACGTCCAATCGAAGGTGGCCGTTCCATCTGCATCTGTAGTAACTGTAGAAGGGATGGCGCCAGCATCGGAAGGTGCTGGCCAAAGCATGTTATCTGGAGTTCCGTATCCGGCTGATGGCGGAGTTGCTGGAGACAAAACCAAATACGTATACCCTCCCGGCCCATCAATGTCTTCACCTGGATCCAAGGTCAAGAAGTTGCTTGTATCCTCGTTAGGAAAGCCAAAGTATTCAACCACTTTGCAATCCGCATCGCGTTCACCCTTGTAGTAGTACGAAGGCCAAAGCGAGAGCGAAACGACTGCACCTGAAACTCTGTTTCCATTGGAGTCGACTACCTGTACCGAAACTGGCAAAGAATACATAGTATTACTATTTATGATGCTAACGGTGGTACTCAATCCGAGCGTAACCGAAGCTGCTGTGCCCCCCACTGTGATGGGGGTTGTGGCAGAAATAGCTGTTCCAACAACAGTTGCTTTGACCGCATGTCCCTGTGTGGTAGAGGATGTGCCTGCCGTAAACGTTGCCTGCGCCTGACCTTGAGGGTCAGTACTATTAGTGGTAACCACAACCGGACTTATTGATTCGCCAGAACCGGTAGAGTTGACTAGTTCAAAAAAAACATTTGCGCCACCGACTGGACTATTCGAACTGTCGCGTACCATCGCAGTTAGCGTGGCAGTACTCAGATTTACACCATCACTCAAAGGAAGAATCGACACGTTCGATTGCAAGGTTATCGAGGAGGCACTAGTGCTCGGAGCGCTGACTGAAAAAATGAAATTCTGTGACGAGAGAACGGCGCCACTCGCATCAAGTGCATCGACTTGAACATTGGCATTTCCGGCCAAGGAGCCCGGATTAAAGCTAACTGTGAGTGAGCCTGTTCCTGGATTAGGCGCTGTATAGATTTTCTGGCCATTCGCAACCCAGCTCCCCAATGTGGTTGCGAAACGCACATTCGGAACTCCCGTAGTTGGCACACTAACTACTACTGATTCATTTGTCCCAATATAGGCAGGATCTGGAGAGGCTGCAGGGGTAGTCACGGCGAAGGTGCCAACTGAGGTGCCTGAAATGGTAACGGTTTTGGTAGCAGATGCAGTTACGGCACCGGTTGAATCAAGCCATTCAACAAGCACATCAATATTGCCGGCGGAAGTTCCAGTGACGTTCACAGTAGCCGTGCCAGTACCTCCAGTAATGCCTGTTGCGGCGCTTAGCGTTCCGGCCCCGGTACTTGTTGAAGCAATTGAGTAGCGCAACGGTTGGCCAGGAACAGGCATACCACCAGAATTCAGAGTGGCAGTCGTAATCGTGAGTGGGGTGCCGGAAGCCACGGAAGTTGAAGTGGTTGATAAGGACAGCGACGACCCAACAATCTGAACCTGTCGGCTTCCAGAGGCACCGGTTCCGGCTGCAGTAGCAGTGATTGTTGCAATATTATTAATTCCCGCCGTACCGCCCGAAAAAGTAACAACAACCTGGCCTGTAGAGTCGGTCGTTCCAGTTGATGAACCAATTTGGCCGGCGGTAGTTGAAAAAGTAAGCGTTTGGTCTGCAACTACTGAGTTTCCAGAGTTGAGTGCCGTTGCGGTAATCGTTATCAAATCAGAATTGTCACTCTGAACTGTGTTGCTGGTAGCTGACAGGACAATTTGTGTCGCAGAGTTCGCTAACACTGTAGGATCAGTTTCAGTTCCGACAGCTCTTCCACCGCAAGCCGTCAACAAAGCGCCCATTACAACCAGCATCAATGCAGTCAAAGCTCTTGGACAAAACGAATAGATGGTTCGCACGGAAACCCTCCAGATATTGAGGTTGCCATTATCGCGTTATTGCGAAAATGTATGAACGGCATTCTATAACCCTTAGTTTTAATTACGCAACTTATATTTTATCTTGTTGGGTTTGAATAAATACACGTTAAGTTCACCCCACGGAAGGCACTCTCAAGAACTGCCCGGTTGCCGCGCTTTACAGGAACGGGTAACATCGCCGCCCTTTCGGGTAAATATTTGGGGCGGCTAATGCCGCCGGACTGTTGGATGATCGAGGTGAGGAACAAGGTGAGCAATTCTTCGTTGCCGGCGCAGCAGGGTCTATACGATCCGCGCCATGAACATGATGCATGCGGTGTCGGATTCGTCGCACATATTAAAGGTCAGAAAAGTCACGATCGGGTCAGCCAGGGTCTGCAGATCCTGGAGAACCTGACGCACCGCGGTGCGGTTGGCGCAGACCCGCTTGCCGGCGACGGTGCCGGTATCCTGATCCAGGTTCCCGACGCCTTCCTGCGCAAAGCACTCATCAGGAATAATGTCGCATTACCCGGGGCCGGTGAATACGGCGTTGGCATGCTGTTCCTGCCGCGCGATGCCAAAGCGCGCACTGCCTGCGAAAAGATCATCGCCGACAAGATCAAGGCCGAAGGGCAGACCCTGCTCTACTGGCGCGATGTACCGGTAGACAACACCGGCCTGGGCGAGAGCGTAAAGGCGGCTGAACCCGTGGTGCGGCAGGTATTCATCGGCTGCGGCAAGAAGACGGCCGACCAGGATGCCTTCGAGCGCAAGCTGTTCGTCATCCGCAAGACCGTCGAGCATGCCGTACGCGCGCTGCCCAAGAACCAGGGCAAGGGTTTCTATATCCCCTCCATGTCCTCCCGCACCATTGTCTACAAGGGCATGCTGCTGGCCAACCAGGTCGGAACCTACTTCCTCGACCTGCAGGACAAGGACATCGTCAGCGCCTTCGCGCTGGTGCACCAGCGCTTCTCCACCAACACCTTCCCGACCTGGGACCTTGCCCACCCGTTCCGCATGATCGCGCACAACGGCGAGATCAACACCCTGCGCGGCAACATCAACTGGATGGCGGCGCGCCAGGCCGCGATGTCCTCGAAATTCCTCGGCAAGGACCTCGACAAACTGTGGCCGCTGATCGTCGAAGGCCAGTCCGACTCTGCCTGCTTCGACAATGCACTGGAACTGCTGGTGGCCGGCGGCTACTCGCTGCCGCACGCGATGATGCTGCTGATCCCCGAGGCATGGGCAGGCAATCCGTTGATGAGCGAAGAGCGGCGCGCGTTCTATGAGTACCATGCGGCGCTGATGGAGCCGTGGGACGGCCCCGCTGCCGTGGCCTTCACCGATGGGCGCATGATAGGCGCCACGCTGGATCGAAACGGTCTGCGCCCGGCGCGTTGGCTCATCACCGACGATGACGTGGTGCTGATGGCGTCAGAGATGGGCGTATTGCCCATCGCGGAAAAGCACATCGTGAAGAAATGGCGCCTGCAGCCAGGCAAGATGCTGCTGATCGACATGGAGGCCGGACGTCAGGTCGATGTTATCGACTTGAAGCACCGCATCTCCACCGCCCGCCCCTACGGTGAATGGCTCAAGAAATCCCGCTACATGCTCGACGAACTACCGGACGTGGCAGCGATCAAGGCGCCCCAAACGGACCTGCTCGATCTGCAGCAGGCGTTCGGCTACACCCAGGAAGACATCAAGTTCGTGGTCCAGCCCATGGCGGTCTCGGGCAAGGAAGCCATCGGCTCCATGGGCAACGACGCCGCCCTGCCGGTGCTGTCCCCGCGCAGCAAGGTGTTCTACAACTATTTCAAGCAACTGTTCGCGCAGGTGACCAATCCGCCGATCGACCCGATCCGTGAAGAGATCGTCATGTCGCTCACATCGTTCCTCGGCGCCAGGCCCAATCTGCTGGGGATGGACGAAACAAGTCCTGCTCCCCGCCTGGAGGTGAAGCAGCCGGTGCTGACGCATGAAGATGCGGCAAAGCTGCATGCGATAGGCAAACTCACCGACGGAAAGTACAAACCCACCGTGCTGGATATGACCTACCCGGTGAAAACCGGTGCGACGGGTTGCCGCAAGGCGCTGGAAAAACTCTGCGTTACGGCGGCAAAAGCAGTGCAGGGCGGCAGCAATGTGCTCATCCTGTCAGACCGTAGCGTTTCCGCGAAAACGGTCGCCATTCCCGCTTTGCTCGCCACCTCGGCGGTGCATCATCATCTGGTGAATCTGGGCTTGCGCACCGGCGCCGGACTGGTGGTGGAAACCGGGTCAGCTCGCGAGGTACACCATATCGCCTTGCTGGCCGGCTTTGGCGCAGAAGCGATCTACCCCTGGCTGGCCTATGACAGCATCGCTGCGATGGACCTGCCATCCGATCTGAGCGTGGCCGAAGCGCAAAAGCGCTTCATCAAAGCGTCCAACAAGGGGCTGCTCAAGGTCATGTCCAAGATGGGTATTTCCACCTACCAGTCCTATTGTGGTTCGCAGATATTCGAGGCGATCGGACTCAGTGCCGAGTTCATCGAACAATATTTCCCCGGCACTTCTTCCCAGATCGGCGGCATCGGACTGGAAGAAACAGCGGAAGAGGCAGTACGCATGCATCAGGCGGCATTCGGCGCAGACCCGCTGCTGGCCGGAATGCTGGAAGCGGGCGGCGAATACGCCTGGCGCGCGCGCGGCGAAGAACACACCTGGACGCCGGACTCCATCGCCAAGTTGCAGAACTCCACGCGCACCAACAACTACGCGACCTACAAGGAATACGCGAAGCTCGTCAACGACCAGACCCAGCGGCAGATGACGCTGCGCGGGTTGTTCGAGATCAAGCCGCTGGGCAAGTCCGTGCCGCTGGATGAAGTCGAGTCGGCAAAAGAAATCGTCAAGCGTTTCGCCACCGGCGCCATGTCGCTGGGTTCGATCTCCACCGAAGCGCATACCACGCTGGCCATCGCCATGAACCGCATCGGCGGCAAGTCCAACACTGGCGAAGGCGGCGAAGACCCGAACCGTTTCAAGGTCCTGCACGGCGGCGAGAAGCTGTCCGACATTATCGGCAAGCATCGCATCGAAGCCGACCACACCATGAAGACGGGCGACTCGCTGCGCTCGCGCATCAAGCAAGTCGCGTCCGGCCGCTTCGGCGTCACGGCGGAATACCTTGCCAATGCCGACCAGATCCAGATCAAGATGGCGCAAGGCGCGAAGCCCGGCGAAGGCGGCCAGTTGCCCGGCACCAAGGTATCGGAATACATCGGCAAGCTGCGTCACTCTGTGCCCGGCGTCGGCCTGATTTCGCCGCCGCCGCACCACGACATCTATTCCATTGAAGACCTTGCACAGCTCATCCACGACCTGAAGAACTCCAATCCTGCCGCTTCCATTTCCGTGAAGCTGGTGTCGGAGGTCGGCGTGGGTACTGTGGCGGCGGGCGTGTCCAAGGCCAAGGCCGACCACATCGTGATCTCCGGCTTTGACGGCGGCACCGGCGCTAGCCCGCTGTCGTCCGTGAAGCACGCGGGTACGCCGTGGGAACTGGGCCTGGCCGAAGCGCAGCAGACGCTGGTGCTGAACCAGTTGCGCGGCCGTATCGGCCTGCAAGTCGACGGCCAGTTGAAGACCGGCCGCGACGTGCTGATCGGCGCATTGCTGGGGGCGGACGAATTCGGCTTCGCCACAGCACCGCTGGTAGTCGAAGGCTGCATCATGATGCGCAAGTGCCACCTCAACACCTGCCCGGTCGGTGTCGCCACACAGGACCCGGCACTGCGCAAGAAATTCACCGGCCAGCCGGAACACGTGGTGAACTATTTCTTCTTCGTTGCCGAAGAAGTGCGCGAACTGATGGCGCAGCTGGGCATTCGCAAGTTCGAAGATTTGATCGGACGCAGCGACTTGCTCGACATGCGCAAAGGCATCACGCACTGGAAAGCCCAGGGACTGGATTTCGCCAAGGTGTTCCATCAACCCGACATGCCCAAGAGCGTGGCGCGTCGCCAAGCCGAAAATCAGGATCACGGCTTGGAACAGGCGCTGGATAACGATCTCATCGCCGAAGCCAAGGAGGCGCTGGACGCACAACGTGTGGTGACGATCGAAACAACAATACGCAACGTCAATCGCAGCGTCGGGACCATGCTGTCGCACGAAGTGGCGAAACGCCACGGCAATGCGGGCCTGCCGGACGACACCATCCGCGTGAAGCTGATCGGTACCGCCGGCCAGAGCTTTGGCGCATTCCTCGCGCACGGCATCACCGTGCAACTGGAAGGCGAAGGCAATGACTACGTGGGCAAGGGCCTGTGCGGCGGCCGCATCATTGTCAGGCCGACCGAGGACAGCAAGCTTGTTGCCGAGGACAACATCATCGTTGGCAATACCGTGCTGTACGGAGCGACCGGCGGCGAGTGTTTCTTCCGAGGCGTGGCCGGCGAGCGTTTCGCGGTACGCAACTCCGGCGCAATCGCCGTCGTCGAGGGCGTGGGTGATCATGGCTGCGAGTATATGACCGGCGGCATGGTGGTGGTGCTGGGCAAAACCGGACGCAACTTTGCGGCGGGCATGTCCGGCGGCGTCGCCTATGTGCTGGACGAGGACGGCACCTTCGAGGAACGCTGCAACCTCGCCATGGTGGAGCTGGAACCCATCCCCGAGGAAGTCGACGCCAGCGAAGACGGCGAAGCCGAATCGCATGGCCGGGTGCACTTCAACCACCTGAACAAGGCCGATGAAGCTGCGCTGCGCGGCAAGATCGAGAAGCATCTGCGCTACACCGGCAGTCAGCGCGCAAAGCAGATACTGGATAACTGGAACCAATACCTGCCCAAGTTCGTGAAAGTGATGCCGACCGAATACCGTCGCGCATTGCTCGAGATGGCGGCGCAACAGAAGGAGGCCGCATAATGGGCAAGCCGACAGGTTTCATGGAATTCCGCCGTGTCAGCGAAGGCTACGCACCGGTGGAAAGCCGCGTGAAGAACTACCAGGAGTTCGTCGCGCACCTTTCCGACGGCGAAGCGAAACAACAGGGGGCGCGCTGCATGGACTGCGGCATCCCGTTCTGCAACAGCGGCTGCCCGGTCAACAACATCATCCCCGACTGGAACGACCTGGTGTACCGCGGCGAATGGAAGCAGGCGCTGGACGTGCTGCACTCCACCAACAACTTTCCCGAAGTGACCGGCCGCATCTGCCCCGCTCCGTGCGAGGCAGCCTGCACGCTCAACATCAACAACGACGCTGTCGGCATCAAGTCGATCGAGCACTTCATCATCGACAAGGGCGGCGAGAACGGCTGGGTCGTTCCGCAACCCGCGCAGAAGAAGACCGGCAAGAAGGTCGCCGTGGTCGGCTCCGGCCCTGCGGGATTGGCAGCCGCTCAGCAACTGGCGCGCGTCGGCCACAGCGTCACCGTATTCGAGAAGAACAGCCGCATCGGCGGACTCATGCGTTACGGCATCCCCGACTTCAAGCTGGACAAGCGCCTGATCGACTGGCGCATGGCGCAGCTTGCGGCTGAGGGCGTCAAGTTCCGGGTCAACACTTTCGTGGGCAAGGAAGCGCCGGGCAAAGGCATCGTCAACGATGCGAAGAAGGTCGTCAGCCCGAAGGAGCTACATAAGGAATTCGACGCTGTGATCCTGGCTGGCGGTTCGGAACAGCCGCGCGACCTGCCGGTGCCGGGACGCGAACTCAAGGGCGTGCATTTCGCGCTCGAGTTTCTGATCGCACAGAACAAGGAAGTGGCGGGTGATGCAAAGAACCCGATCAACGTCGCGGGCAAGCATGTCGTCGTGATCGGCGGCGGCGATACCGGTTCCGACTGCGTGGGCACCTCCAACCGCCACGGCGCTGCGTCCATCACCCAGATCGAGGTGATGCCGCGTCCGCCCGAGAACGAAAACGGTCCGCTGACCTGGCCGAACTGGCCGCTCAAGCTGCGCACCTCCAGCTCGCATGAAGAAGGCTGCGCGCGCGACTGGGCCATCGCTACCAAAGAATGCATTGGCGAGAACGGCGTGCTCAAGTCTCTCAAGTGCGTGCGCGTAGAGTTCAAGGACGGCAAAATGAATGAGGTCGCCGGCAGCGAGTTCGAGCTGAAGGCCGACTACGTATTCCTCGCCATGGGCTTCACCAATCCGTTGTCGCAGGTGCTGGATGCCTTCGGCGTGGAGAAGGATGCACGCGGCAACGCCAAAGCCGACACCGAAGGCGCCAAGTGCTACCAGACCAATGTGAAGAAAGTGTTTGCAGCGGGCGACATGCGCCGCGGCCAATCGCTGGTGGTGTGGGCCATCCGCGAAGGCCGTCAGGCGGCGCGTGCCGTCGACGAGTTCCTCATGGGCAGCAGCGTCCTGCCCCGATAACAAGAAAAGTTAAAAATGAACTTCAAAGTAAAGAACGACACCTTCCTGCGCGCCCTGCTGCGTGAGCCGACCGAGTACACCCCGCTGTGGATGATGCGCCAGGCCGGTCGTTACCTGCCCGAGTACTGCGCCACGCGCAAACGCGCCGGCAGCTTCCTCGAACTGTGCAAGAGCCCGGACATGGCCACCGAAGTGACGCTGCAACCGCTGGACCGCTTCCCGCTCGATGCCGCGATCCTGTTCTCCGACATCCTGACCGTGCCGGACGCGATGGGTCTGGGCCTGTATTTCTCCGAAGGCGAAGGTCCAAAATTCGAACGTCCGCTGACGACTGAAGCCGCCATCAAGGCGCTGCGCGTGCCCGACATCGGCAAAGACCTGAAATACGTGACTGACGCCGTGTCACAGATCCG
The DNA here is from genome assembly GCA_018813765.1 of Gammaproteobacteria bacterium. Lineage (GTDB taxonomy): Bacteria > Pseudomonadota > Gammaproteobacteria > Burkholderiales > Gallionellaceae > Sideroxyarcus. The sequence goes on from JAHJBC010000007.1 coordinate 122,145, forward strand.
CAAGGCGCTGGACGGCCGCGTGCCGCTGATCGGCTTCAGCGGCAGCCCGTGGACGTTGTCCTGCTACATGGTCGAAGGCGGCAGCAGCAGCGACTACGCCAAGGTGAAGACCCTGATGTACAAGGAGCCCAAGCTGATGCACCACATCCTGTCGGTGACGGCGGATGCGGTGACGCAATACCTGAACGCGCAGATCGAAGCCGGCGCACAAGCCGTGATGATCTTCGACTCCTGGGGCGGCGCGCTGTCGCACGACGCCTACCACGAATTCTCCCTGCCCTATATGCAGCGCATCGTGCAGGGCCTGAAGCGCGAAAAAGACGGCGTCAAGATCCCCAGCATCGTGTTCACCAAGGGCGGCGGCCTGTGGATCGAGAGCATCGCCGACATCGGCTGCGACGCGGTCGGCCTGGACTGGACCATGGACATCGGCGTGGCACGCCAGAAGGTCGGCCACAAGGTCGCGCTGCAGGGCAACCTCGACCCGAACGTGCTGTTCGCCACGCCGGAAGTCATCCATAACGAGGTCGAGAAGATCCTCAGCAGCTACGGCTACGGCAGCGGCCATGTGTTCAACCTGGGCCACGGTATTTCGCAGTTCACCGATCCGGACAATGCCGCCGCGCTGGTGCAGGCGGTGCATGAGCTGAGCAAAAAATACCATTAAGAATCAGGCTGATTCACCAGTCTTATAAACAGCGGGTTTCTCTGTATCAGGCCACGGATCGATTGTTCCGTGGCTTTTTTGTTGATTGCTGTAACGCATTGTTTATATAGCACCTATCTGCCTGGGCAGAATTTGTGCGATAGGGAAAAACCGTATATACGATTACAAGTTAGCGAAATTATCGGGCGATTACCCACACAGTTATCCACAGGAAATGTGCATAAGAAAAAATACCTATTCCGCTCAAGCGCATTAGCTAAACTTCACAGAAATAACCGGAGAGATTTTCCTTAACATGCCCATCATTCGCGTCGCGCTGGACGTGCCCCTGTCAACACTTTTCGACTACCTCGTGAGCGAAAAGACGCAACTCGAGATCGGGCAGCGCGTGCTCGTACCGTTCGGGCGCAAACAGGCACTGGGCGTGGCGATGGAGTGGGCGGAAAGCTCCGATCTCGCGGCAGATCGCATCAAGCCGGTGGCCCGTGTGCTGGACGATGTGCCGCCGCTGCCGCGGGAGTTGCTGGCTTTGTTACAGTTCTGCAGCGACTATTACCACCATCCGCTCGGCATGACCGTACTCGCCGCCTTGCCCACACTGCTGCGTGCGCTGGAACCTGTAACAATGAAGCAAGCGCTGGACTACACCCTCAGCGCAACCGGCCAAGCGCTCGACCTGGCCACGCTGCCCAAGCGCCGCGTGGTGCAGCAGCGCATCCTGCAAGCCCTGCGGCAATCCCCGTTGAGCGGCGCGCAACTGCGCAGCTTGTCGCCCAGCGCGCCCGCTGCGCTTAAGACCTTGCTGGAAGCGGGCTGGGTCGAGGCCTGTGCCCCGCAGCAGCGGACCTCGCACGTCTTCAACGATGCTCACGCACTCACCGACGAACAGCAACAGGCCTTCGATGCGGTCGCGCAACAGCAGGGCTACGGCTGCTTCCTGCTGCACGGCATTACCGGCAGCGGCAAGACCGAGGTCTACGTCCACCTGATGCATGAGATGTTGCAGAGGGGAGGGCAGATATTGCTGCTGGTACCCGAGATCAACCTCACGCCGCAACTGGAGAGCTACTTCCGCAGCCGCTTCCCCGATGTGGAGATCGCCAGCCTGCACAGCGGCCTGGCCGACGGCGAGCGCGCACTCCACTGGCTCAAGGCGCAATCCGGCGAGGCGCGCATCGTGCTTGGGACGCGCCTCGCCGTGTTCACGCCGCTGCCCAAGCTGGGCCTGATCCTGGTCGACGAAGAACACGATTCTTCGTTCAAGCAACAGGACGGACTGCGCTACTCGGCTCGCGACGTCGCCATCTTCCGCGCCAACCAGCGCGGCGTGCCTGTCGTGCTGGGTTCCGCCACCCCCTCGCTGGAGAGCTGGTACAACGCACAGAGCGGTCGCTACAAGTTGCTGAAACTCACCCGGCGCGCCGTGCAACCCGCCACCCTGCCCATCGTGCGCTGCTTCGACATCACCAAACTACCGCTGCACGAGGGCCTGAGCGAGCCCCTGCTCACCGCGATAGGCGATCGCCTGCAACGCAAAGAGCAAAGCCTCATCTTCATCAACCGCCGCGGCTATGCGCCGGTGCTGATGTGCACCGCCTGCGGCTGGCTGAGTGAATGCAAGCATTGCGCGGGCAAGCTGGTGCTGCACCTGAAGGACCGCAGCCTGCGCTGCCACCACTGCGGCTTCCAGCAGCGCGTGCCGCATGCCTGCCCCACTTGCGGCGACGCCGACCTCAAGCCGGTCGGCATCGGCACGCAGCGACTGGAAGAAACCCTGCAAAGCCACTTTCCGCAAGCGCGCATCCTGCGTGTCGACCGCGACAGCACGCGCAACAAGGGCGCGTGGGCTGCGATGCGCAAACTGATCCATGAAGGCGAGGCCGACATATTGATCGGCACGCAGATGCTCGCCAAAGGCCATGACTTCCCCAACCTCACGCTGGTCGGCGTCATCAGCCCCGACGGCGCGCTCTACAGCGCCGACTTCCGCGCCTCGGAAAAACTCTTCGCTCAGCTCACGCAGGTCGGCGGCCGCGCCGGCCGCGCCGACAAGGCCGGAGAAGTCATCGTGCAGACCGCCTTCCCCAACCATCCGCTGTTCCAGGCACTGCGCGCGCACGATTACGACATCTGGGCGCAGACCCTGCTGGCCGAGCGCCAGATGGCCGGCTTCCCTCCCTTCGTCTATCAGGTGTTGCTGAGTGCGGAAGGCAAACAACTAAGTGAGGTGAATGCCTTCCTGCAGCAGGCGCGCAGCGCGGCGAAAGATTTGCAGATGCCGGTCGAAGTCTACGGCGTCGTCCCCGCCGCCATGCCCAAACGCGCCAACCACCACCGTGCGCAATTGCTGGTGCAGAGCGACAAGCGCAAGGCGCTGGGAGAATTCCTGCGCGCGTGGAAGCCGATACTGGATACGTTGCCCGCGCAGAAGTTGCGCTGGGTGGCGGATGTGGATCCGGTGGAATTCTGAGGACTGTAAACCGAAAGATTGAGTATCATCGCCCATCAGGCGATAGATTCAAGTGTCATACCCAGGTTGTGCGCGCTGTTGCTGCAGTCGCCATCGGGAAGAATTCTGAAATGCCGAGTGCATGAACAATATTCAACCGCCAGGTCACGGAGGAAATATGAACAAGTCATTCTGTATCGTCGCCGCACTTTGCATGTTGATACTATCGGGATGCGCAAGTGATCGCGGCCTTATTCAACCTATCCTGCTTTCAACACAGGTTCCAGCCATGGATTCGGGCTACCTGGCCGGCAATTTCAGCCGAAAATGGGATTCGAACAAATCCAGCTTCGGCCTCGGCATCCTCAATACCGTAACAGCCGAGGAATATGTCATTCCATTCGGCAAGGAAACCGATCTGCCAACCGACATCTCGGACGAATACGACATGATTCAAGTCCCGCCCGGTGAATACCGTATTGCGTACTGGATCACATATTCGATCAGCGAGCAGGTGCAAACTTCCAGAACCGATTTCCCCATCGATACGGTAACGAGCAAGGCGTTCACGCTTGATCCCGGAGGGGTGGTCTTTTTGGGCAGCTTTGTTCCGGAAATGAAAAACCACGAAGCCGATGGCACGAGAACGTGGACCATCCAGCACTGGCGACATACACAGCGTTCGGCTCAGAAAGCGCTGGAGAAGAACTATCCGGAGTTCAAGGCGCAACCTTTGTTGTGCCCCAGCTGCATCGAGTGAGCCTGGAGCTTATTCAGCGTACAATCCTTCCCATCACTTAGAGCATCCCGAATAGCAGCGATCGCTTTCGCAAAGGATGCCGAAGATGCAGGAGGAAGTATGAAGTCGTACCCGACCTTTCGCGACACTTGGCGGAAGCGATCTCTCATCCCGATGGAAGACGGTGCAGCCTTTTTTGGGTGCATCCCCGTCGCATTTGACGAACGTCCCCCCCCATTCACGGGCGGGTCATCATGACGACCGTCCTGCATACGAAGCGCATCACCCTGCTCATCCTCCTGATCACGGCGGTATCGACCGCTTTGTACTGGTGGCAATTGACACGATCGGCGGACCAGCTGCGCTCGGAGACGCTCGCTCAGGCGGAACTGCGCGCCCGCCAGCTGAACGGCGCAGTGACCGAACAGGTCGCTATCCTGGTGCGGTTCGCCGACCAGGCTGCGCAGGAACTTGCGGAAGCTTATGTGCCCGGACGGCCACACGAATTCGACGCGCCGGTGCAAAGGGTAGAGCGGCGATTCCCGTACGGTTCCGTGCTGCAGATCGGCGTGATCGATGCCAGGGGCTATCTGGCCTATTCCAATCTGGGCATGAAGGAACGCGTTTATCTGGGCGACCGCGAACACTTCAAGGCCCACCTCGGCAAGACGGAACATAAACTGTTCGTCAGCTCCCCGGTCTTTGGCCGCGTTTCCAGGCAATGGAGCATCCAGTTCTCGCGTCCCATCCAGCGCAGGGGCCGCTTCGAGGGCGTGATGGTCGTCTCTCTGTCCCCGGCCTATTTGCACCGCACGTTGGCGGCAACGACACTGGCTTCCGATGATGTGATTGCCATCTTCCGCCAGAGCGGGGAATATCTCGCGCGCAGCGTGGATAACGACAAGGCGTTGGGCAAAAGCGTCGGGGCTAACCGCCCATTCATCGGTCCGGATGCTGCACACAGCGGCTCCTTCAAGACCGCCGCCAATTTCGACAAGGTCGTGCGTCTGTTCGAGTGGCAGCGCATCAGCGAGGCGCCGGTTGTCGTGGTCACGGGACTCAGCGAGACCACATTGCTGAAGCCGGTCGAGGATATCCTGGCCAGGGATCGCAGTCAGGCCATCGTGGCCACGTCGATACTCTGGCTGCTGGCGTTCAGTGCGGCAGCGTTGCTGCGCCGGCTAAACACCCAGCAGCGGGAGATCGTGGAGCGCGCCGAACAACTGGATGCCGCGGGCAAGAAACTGATGGCGAGCGAAAAGCGACTGCGCAGCATCTTTGAGACCGAGCCCGAATGTATCAAGGTTGTCGATGCCGGAGGCAAGCTGCTGGAGATGAATGCAGCCGGCCTGGCGATGCTGGAAGCAGGATCGCTGGCGGAAGTGCAGCGCAAACCCCTTATCGAGTACGTCGCCCCGGAATTCCGGGATGCCTTCATCTCACTGCACAGGAAGGTGATGAATGGCGGGAGCGGCATGCTGGTGTTCAAAGCCACCGGACTGAAGGGGGCCTCACGCTACCTCAAGACCCATGCCTCGCCCATGCGCGACGAAAACAGCAACGTCACTTCACTGCTGGGCATCACCCGTGACATCACCGAGAGCATGCAGGCCGAACAGCAATTGCGCATCGCAGCGACCGCGTTCGAATCACAGGAGGGGATCATCGTCACCGACGCCGGCGGCACCATCCTCAGGGTGAACCAGGCATTCACCCGCATCACTGGATATGAGCCTGAAGAAGTGATCGGCAAGAATCCGCGCCTGCTCAAATCGGGTCGCCATGACAACGGGTTCTACCAGACCTTGTGGGACAGCATTCGCCGGACCGGCGGATGGGAGGGCGAGATCTGGAACCGACGCAAGAGCGGCGACATCTATCCAGAACATCTCACCATCTCCTCGGTGCATGATGAGAAAGGCCGCGTCGCCAATTTCGTGGGGACGCTGACAGACATCACCGCCAGCAAGTCGGCGGAAGAAGCGATCCGCAACCTGGCCTTCTTCGACCCCCTGACCAAACTTCCCAACCGCCGCCTGCTGCAGGACCGGCTGCAGCAGGCGCTGGCTTCCAGCGGGCGCAGCGGCAAGGGCGGCGCCATCCTGTTCATCGACCTGGACAATTTCAAGACCCTCAACGACACGCTGGGCCACGACACCGGCGACCTGCTGCTGGGGCAGGTCGCCCAGCGGCTGCTGGCCTGCGTGCGCGAAGGCGACACCGTGGCACGCCTGGGTGGCGACGAGTTCGTCGTGATGCTGGAAGACTTGAGCGAAGACGATCTTGAAGCGGCGGAACAGGCCGAGACCGTAGCCGCCAAGATCCACGATGCGCTTGAACAGCCCTATCAGATCGGGACGCACACCTGCAACAGCACCCCCAGCATCGGCGCGACCCTGTTCAACCGCAACGTCTCGATCGACGATCTGCTCAAGCAGGCGGACATCGCCATGTACCAGGCAAAGAAGGCCGGCCGCAACACCTTGCGTTTCTTCGATCCGCAGATGCAGGAATCGATCAACATGCGCGCCGCCCTTGAAGCCGAGCTGCGCGATGCCATCGCCATCCGGCAATTCGAACTGCATTTCCAGGTACAGATAGACGAGACCGGCAACCCCTGCGGCGCGGAAGCACTCATCCGCTGGAACAGTCCCCAACGCGGCCTGGTGACGCCGGCCGATTTCATCCCGCTGGCCGAGGAGACCGGCTTGATCCTGCCCATCGGACAGTGGGTGCTGGAAACAGCCTGCGCCCAACTCAAGACCTGGGAGCAGGATATATCGACCCGCTATCTGGTGCTGTCGGTGAATGTCAGCGCCAGACAGTTCCACCAGAACGATTTCGTCGAGCAGGTGCGTTCGACCGTACTGCACCACGGTATCGACCCCACCCTGCTCAAGATGGAACTCACCGAGAGCATGCTGCTGGAGGACATCGAGGACACCATCTCCAAAATGACCGCATTGAACGGGATCGGCGTCCGCATCTCGCTGGACGATTTCGGCACGGGCTATTCCTCCCTGCAGTACCTCAAACGCCTGCCGCTCGACCAGCTCAAGATCGACCAGTCCTTCGTGCGCGAGATCGTCACCGACAGCAACGACAGGACGATCGTCAGCACCATCATCGCCATGGCACAAAGCCTGAACCTGGACGTGATTGCCGAAGGGGTGGAGACGGAGGAGCAGCGACAGCTTCTGCAAATGGCGGGATGCCTGCACTATCAGGGCTATCTGTTCGGCAGGCCCGTCCCGATCGCAGAGTTCAGAAAATTGCTGGAGCACGGTCTGGACAAACCGGCTTAGCGTCTGCCGGGTAAGCCAGGGCATTGGCGTGGCGATCCTTTCCGTCGCGCAACAGGCGAGCGAGGTGGCGAAGCTGTGCGCGACAGACAAGGTCGCGCCGAAACTTCGCTGAGTGGCGGAGTGGATTCGATGGGGTTTTGAGCCACATCAAGAAAGCACAACATGCCCCGTTTTTGGCGGGGCTATAATGGTCACAACCTAAACACTGAGCGAATCCCATGACTACCGATGCGAAGTTTCTTGAAGCCATCGCCGCCATCATCGGCGGCGATGCCGTTCTGACGGGTGAGGCGGCGAATCCGCATTTCAAGGACTGGCGCGGCCGCTATGCGGGCGAGGCGGTGGCCGTGGTGTTCCCCTCCGATACGGAGCAGGTCAGCGAAGTCGTCAAGCTGTGCGCGGCGAACAAGGTCGCCATCGTGCCGCAGGGCGGCAACACCAGCCTGTGCGGCGCTTCGGTGCCGCTGTCCAAGGACTTGAAGCAGATCGTCATCAACCTCTCGCGCATGAACCGCATCCGCGCGCTGGATGCCGTCAACTACACCATGACCGTCGAGGCCGGCTGCAAGCTGGCGTCGCTATATGAAGCGCCGGAACAGGCCGACCGCATCTTCCCGCTCGGCCTTACCGCCATCGCCCCGCACTGCGAGATCGGCGGCAACCTTTCCACCAACGCGGGCGGACTCAACGTGCTGCGCTACGGCACCGCGCGCGACCTGGTGCTGGGGCTGGAAGTGGTGCTGCCGGACGGGCGCATCTGGAACGGCTTGCGCAGCCTGCGCAAGGACAACAGCGGTTACGACCTCAAGCATCTGTTCATCGGCGCGGAAGGCACGCTCGGCATCATCACCGCCGCCGTGGTGAAACTCTTCCCGCGGCCCAAATCGGTTGCGACAGCCTGCATCGCGGTGCGCGACCCGGCTGCCGCAGTGGCGCTGCTGGCGCACCTGCGCTCCAAGTGCGGCGACAAGATCAGCGGTTTCGAGATCGTCTCGCGCTCTTGCCTCGACCTCGTGTTCCGCCACATCTCCGACACGCAGGAACCGTTCGCGAAACAATACGACTGGATCGTGATCACCCAGCTTGCCGATGTGCTGCCCATGCCGCTGGACACGGCCATGCGCGATGCCTTCGGCACCTTCGGCGAAGGCATCCTCGAATACGACATCACCACCGACAAGGACCACGCCGAACGCTGGTGGCGCTTGCGCAAGAACATCGCCGAAGCGCAGAAGACCGAGGGCATCAGCATCAAGCACGACATCTCCGTGCCCATCAGCCGCGCGGCCGAATTCATCATGCTGGCCAACGCTGCCCTGCGCAGCGCCTTTCCCGGCATCCGCATCGTCGCCTTCGGCCACCTCGGCGACGGCAACATCCACTACAACGCCTCCATGCCAGATGCGGCTGAGAACAAGACCTTCATCGAGCAGCACGAACCGGCCGTGCACCGCATGGTGTACGAAGTCGTGGCCAGGCTGGACGGCAGCATCAGCGCCGAGCACGGCCTGGGCCAGCTCAAACGCGACGAGATCACCCATTACAAGAGTCCGCTGGAACTCGAGATGATGCGCAACATCAAGCGAACACTCGACCCGCACGGCTTGATGAATCCGGGTAAAGTGATCTAGCAAAGCTTCATTCCCCAGCCACCGATTTATAAGGAGGCATCATGATGCGCAATGGACTATTGATCCTGCTGCTCGCCCCGCTGCTAGCCTGTATGACACCGGCTGAGCGCATCGAAGCGGCAAAAGCCGAAGTCGACCATATGATCAAATTGTACGGCCCGGCATGCGACAAGATGGGCTACACGAAAGACACCGACCCGTGGCGCGATTGCATCCTGCGCATGCGCGCCCACGACGACGAGAACTACCGCAACCGACCGGTAACGACAACCTGTGTCGGGCAGCGTGGCTTCTTCAACTGCACCAGCTTCTGAAGTAAAGTGAACTTGCCGCAGTAAAATTCAAAGGGAGAGCGCACATGGCGAACCAACCCGAGATCACCAACATGGCCCTGTTCTGCGACTTCGAGAACGTTGCGTTGGGCGTGCGCGACGCCAAGTATGCGCAGTTCGACATCAAGAAAGTGCTGGAACGTCTGCTGCTCAAGGGCAGCATCGTGGTCAAGAAAGCCTACTGCGACTGGGACCGCTACAAGGAATTCAAGGCCACCATGCACGAGGCAGCCTTCGAGTTGATCGAGATTCCGCATGTGCGGCAAAGCGGCAAGAACTCCGCCGACATCCGCATGGTCGTCGATGCACTCGACCTCTGCTACACCAAATCCCACGTCGACACCTTCGTCATCATCAGCGGCGATTCCGATTTCTCTCCGCTGGTCTCCAAGCTGCGCGAGAACAACAAATACGTCATCGGCATCGGTGTGAAGGACTCTACCTCCGACTTGCTCAGTGCCAATTGCGACGAGTTCATCTTCTACGACGACCTCGTGCGCGTGCAGGAAGCGAAGAAGAAGCAAGCCGCCAAGAAAGCGCCTGCCAAGGTGAAGACCGAAGCCGCCAAACCCGCCGCACCGAAGAGCGAAGAAGACAAGAAGCAGGAAGCCATGGACTTCCTGGTCGAAACCGTCGAAGGCCTCATCTCCGAACGCGGCTCGGACGAAAAACTCTGGGGCTCCATGGTCAAACCCACCATGCAACGCCGAAAACCCGGCTTCAATGAAACCTATTACGGCTACCGCTCATTCAAGGAGCTGATCGAGGATGCGCAGAAACACAAGCTGGTTGTGCTGGTGAAGGATGAGAAGTCGGGGCAGTACACGATTCGGTTGCCGGCGGGGGAGTGAATGGGGCGGTTATCGGCCAACATCGGACATTCAGGGGTATCCTCCCGAAGATTATGCGGACAACTGTTAGCCACAAACAAGGATCGGTATGACAGAAGAAATAGAATCAGCCAAGGAAGCTATGATCCGGTGGCAGGGCTACGCTAGAGAGAGCAGAACAGCCGTCAACTCTCATTTCTTGGCTTATGCAGCCGCAATTCTTGCCCTACAAACATCCATCCTTTTGAGTAAGGATGTTCAAACAATTGGGTGGGCATGCATCTTTACCGCCGGCGGATCTTTGGCGCTTACTTCGTTGATGCTGGGGAGTGCAATTGTATTGATCCGCCTGCGAGATGCACGGTTGACGGCGAGAATTGCGCGATATAGACACACTAGCAGGTCTCAGCAAGACATTGAACGCCTGCGCACCGTAACTGACTGCTTGGGAAAATGGACGAATAGATTAATTCCCTGGCAGGTGCTTTCGTTTTCCGTTGCGGCTCTGCTTTTCTGCATTTGGGTGATGGGTACGAATTGGAACAAATTGTATGTTCAGTAAGTGGCTAACCATTCGCTGCAGGCGCGACGGTCCCAACTGGCCGCAGCCTGAGCTCAAACGTTGGGCGCATATCAAACATGGGTGATGGGAAGCGAAGGCGTAGCGGTATCGGGAGCTGCATATACTGTGGCGCCACCTCCAGCCTCAGCAGAGAGCATGTTCTCCCGTATGGACTAGGCGGAGACCTCGTTCTGAATGCCGCCAGTTGCGAGAGCTGCGCTAAAGAAACCGGGCGAGTTGAATTGCGCCTTCTTCGAGGGCATTGGTGGCCTTATCGCTTGTGCCTTGGGTTGCCCTCGCGTAGAGCTGGGGAGCAGGTTCCTGATTTACCAGTGAAGGTGAAACGCCCGGACGGCACTGAATATCCTGCGCACATACCTATGGAAAGGCAAACTATTGCCATGGCGTTTGTCTTTGATCCCCCATCAATATTGACGGGGGTCGTAAAAACCGAACCGCCAAGTGGGCGCGTAAACGTAAGGGCTCTTGGAACCTCCCCTTCGTATGTAATAGTGGATGGCATTGAGAAGCTAGTTCCCGCTGAAGAGAAAATCGAGATCCCCGTGAATCTGGATGCAGCAGGCATGTGCCGTTTTCTCGCCAAGGTGGCCCAGGGCTATGCAATAAGTCGCCGCGGGCTTAGCGCATGTCGTGAGTACTTTCTTCCGGAAATAGTTCTTGGGAGAACCGACGGCGCACAGACCTATGTGGGCGGCGCTAACTCACAGATCCTTGGAGAAAGGCTTCCAGGCAATGGCCTTCATGCTTTGATGGATCGTGTAAATGGCGAGTTTTTGACGGTATATATCCAACTTTTTCGTGCGCGTGGGGGCAATGAGCCAATATATGAAGTTGTTGTCGGTCGCTTATGAATGGGCGGTGCCCCGGTGATTTTAACGCTGACTGACCGCCTCCTGGAATCTCGAATGGCCGTTGTGGGTTAGAAACGGTCTTTCAGACTCATTGCCGAATAGATTGAAAAATCGTTGTTCGCTTTAAGTCAAAACCGTCGGGGGTTGCCCGACAGCAAGTTACTTTACTTTTGCTTCGCCAAAAGAAAGTAACCAAAGAAAAGGCGACCCTGGTTTGCCGCCCCTTCGGGGTTCCCTGCGTTGCTCGGCAAGTCAGGCGGCTGCGGAACTCGCGCTGCGCGCTCAGACAGTCCTCGCCGACTACCCCTGACTCGCCTGCGCTACTCGGCGGCGCTCAAGGGAGCGCAAATCTACTGCGGTTTTGTGTGCGCTTTGCGCACGTTCCTCTTTCTATTTTGGCGAGGCGGGCGTTGCCCGCCTCGCGGGTTTGGGGTTTCGGTTTTGAGTTTCTTTCCCCTGTGCGCCGCCGAGTAGCGGAGACCAGACAGGGGATGTCCGACGAATATGTCTGAGCACGTGACCGCGAAGCGGGTCGTGCGAGTTTATGAGGAGGCCTGTCTGGTTGAGCAACGCAGGGAACCCCGAAGGGGCGGCGCGCTGGGGGCGCCCTCTTTTGGTTACTTTTCTCGGCAAGACGAGAAAAGTAACTAGCTGTCGGGCTACCCCCGACGGTTTTGAATTTGAATTTAAAACCAGCGGTCTTCGCCCATCCTTCGATACGGCTGAGCCTACTCAGGACGAACGGTCATAGGCGCCCCCAGCCCCCCCAATGCTATAATCCGCGCCTCTTTTGAAGGCGTAAAAGCAATGTCCGCAGTCCTGAATTTCAAATCCCATCTCACCGATCTGTTCGCGCAGGCTTTGCGCGCCGTTGCCCCCGAACACGAAGGCGCGACCGTCCTGATCGAGCGTCCCAAGCAAGCCTCGCATGGCGATTACGCCTGCAACCTGGCGATGCAGTTGGCCAAGCCATTGCGCAAATCGCCGCGCGACATCGCCAATGCGCTGATCGCGGCCTTGCCGAAATCCGATGTCATCGAAAAAGTCGAGATCGCGGGAGCCGGTTTCATCAACGTGTTCATCACCACGGCCGCCAAGCAGGACGTGGTGCACGGCGTGTTGCAGGCAGGCGCGGGTTACGGCCATGTGCATGTGGGCGCCGGGCGCAAGGTGGGTGTGGAGTTCGTCTCCGCGAATCCTACCGGCCCGCTGCATGTCGGCCACGGGCGCGGCGCGGCGGTGGGCGATTGCCTGTGCAATGTGCTGCACGCGGCGGGCTGGAATGTGACGCGCGAGTTTTACTATAACGATGCGGGCGTGCAGATCGATAATCTGACCTTGTCGGTGCAACTGCGCTGCAAGGGCATCACGCCGGACGATCCTTCCTGGCCGGAATCGGGCTACCGCGGCGATTACATCCTCGACGTGGCCAAGGCCTACATGGCGAAGGAGCCCGTTGAAGCGGACGACCAGCACACGGTGGGCAAGGGCGATGCGGACGATGCGGAAGCCATCCGCCATTTCGCCGTGGCCTATCTGCGCCGCGAGCAGGATCTGGATCTGCGTGCCTTCCAGGTGGAATTCGACGTGTTCTCGCTGGAGTCGGCGCTGTACACCGACGGCAAGGTGGATGAGACGGTGAAGCGCCTCATCGCCAGCGGCCACACTTACGAGCAGGACAATGCGCTGTGGTTGCGTACCACCGATTTCGGAGACGACAAGGACCGCGTGATGCGCAAGAGCGACGGCGGTTACACCTATTTCGTGCCGGATGTGGCCTACCATCTGGAAAAGTGGAAGCGCGGTTTCGTGCGCGTCATCAACGAGCAGGGTTCCGACCACCACTCCACGATTACGAGGGTAAGAGCGGGTCTGCAGGCGCTGGATGCGGGCATCCCCAAGGGCTGGCCGGACTATGTGTTGCACCAGATGGTGACGGTGCTGAAGAACGGCGAAGAAGTGAAGATATCCAAGCGCGCCGGTAGCTATGTCACGCTGCGCGACTTGATCGATGAAGTGGGCTGCGACGCGACGCGTTATTTCCTTGCCGCGCGCCATCCCGATTCGCAACTGGTGTTCGATATCGACCTGGCGAAATCGCAGAGCAACGACAACCCGGTGTATTACATCCAGTATGCGCACGCGCGCATCAGCACGGTGCTGGGGCAGTGGGGCGGTGAGCGTTCAGCGCTGCTGAATGCGGATGTGAGCGTGCTGGACAGCGAATATGAGACTGCGTTGTTGCAGCGCATGATCGACTATCCGCAAGTGATCGAGACGGCGGCGGAAGACCTTGCCCCGCATCTGGTCGCTTTCTACCTCAAAGAATTGGCAGCCGATTTTCACAGCTACTATAATGCCTCGCGCTTCCTGGTCGAGGACGAGAAACTCAAGCTGGCGCGGCTGGCGTTGATTGCCGCCGTGGCGCAGGTGATCAAGAACGGACTGGCGCTGCTCGGCGTGAGCGCGCCGGAAAAAATGTGAAGCAAAGGATCAGGAAATGAGCGGCGAAAAATCCAAGGTAGTGGCGGGACTGATCATCGGCATGGTGCTGGGGCTGGCAATCGCCGGCGGGGTGGCCTGGTATGTGGTCAACAAGAACCCGGCCGAATTTGTTGCCAAGGATAAAGCCAAGCCGGCCCCGACAGTTTCGTTGTTGCCCGCGAGCGCTCCTGCCGCAGTGCCCGCACCGACTGTCGGCGAAGCCGAACCCAAGCAGCAGTTTGAGTTCTACAAGGTGTTGACCGACAAATCGGACAGCACGGCCCGCAAGCCCACTACGAAACCGAAGAGCGCTACTGCGGTTAAGCCTCCTGCAGTTGCCGCGACTAAGGAGATGTACTTTGTTCAGGCAGGTTCTTTCCAGAACGAGGGGGATGCCGAGAAACTAAAAGCCAAGTTGGCGTTCTCAGGCTTCGAGGCGTCCATCCAGACGGCGACCATCCCGGACAAGGGCATCTGGCACAGGGTCCGGCTTGGTCCCTATGACGGCACCGAAGCAGGCAAGACGATCACGGCATTGAGGCAGAACGGGATCATTGCCACCCAGGTACGCGCCCAGTAACGGGCGCAGCAAGTGAACAAGGAGAAGAGTATGCGTTTTTTCAGGCAAATCATCGCAGTGTTGGCAATTTTGTGCGCAGGTTATGCGCAGGCGGGAGACGCCAACGGCTACAAGGTGCTGAACCAGCCGCAACCGGTGAGCAGCGGAAACAAGATTGAGGTGATCGAGTTTTTCTTCTACGAATGCTCGCACTGCGACGATATGCATGGCCCGCTGGACGAGTGGGAAAAACAGAAACCCAAGGATGTCGAACTGGTCATGATACCGGTCATCTTCCGCGATTCTCTGGAGCCGATGGCGCGTGCCTATTACGCACTGGAGGCGATGGGCGAGATCAAGCGCCTGCATTCTGTATTTTTTGACGCAATGCACAGGAAAGGCGTCGATCTGAGGGATGAAGCAAAGATCACCGACTTCGTTGCGAAGAACGGTGTGGACCGGGCGAAATTCAGCGCCGCCTACAACTCCTTCTCCATCGGCAGCAAATTGAACAGAAGCAATCAGATGGTGGGCAGCTACAGGATCATGGGCACGCCGACCATTGCGGTCGACGGCAAATACATCATCACCGGCCTGCATCCCCACGAGGCCATCCGCGTGCTGGATGAGGTCGTCAAGATCGCGCGCAAGGAACGTTCAGGACGCAAATGAAAGTCGTATTGAGTGGCGCGTCGAGCGGCATCGGCCTTGCCCTCGCGCGCCATTATCTTGAGCGCGGCGCCACTATCGCCGCTTTCGCCCGCCGCGGCGAGTTGCTGCAGTCCCTCGCGGCGGAATTCCCCGGCAGAGTATTTCCCTATGCACTCGACGTGCGCGATGGCCCCGCCATTCAACAGGCAGCCGCCGATTTCATGGCGCGCTTCGGCGTACCGGACATCGTCATCGCCAATGCCGGCGTGAGCATCGGAACGCTGACCCGCCACGTCGAGGATAACGAAGTGTTCCAGCATGTGATGGACATCAACGTGCTCGGTGCGGTGAAAACCTTTCAGCCCTTCATCCATGCAATGCGCGAAGCGGCCAGCAGCAATCCCTCACCTCAATCCTCTCCCGCAAGCGGGAGAGGAGGCAATCGAGAAAAACAATTTACTCTTGTGGGCATCGCCAGCGTGGCGGGCTTCCGCGGCCTGTCCGGATCGGGCGCCTATTCCGCTTCCAAGGCTGCGCTGATCTCTTACATGGAAAGCCTGCGTGTCGAGATGCACGGCAGCGGCGTCAGGGTTGTCACGGTATGCCCCGGCTACATCCGCACCCCGATGACCGACATCAATCCCTACCCGATGCCTTTCATGCTCGAAGTCGATGATGCCGCGCGGCGCATCTCGCGCGTGATAGATCGCGGCAGTTCGTTCGCGGTGGTGCCCTGGCAGATGGCGTTGGTGGGGAGGTTGCTGAAACTGCTGCCGAACTGGCTGTATGACGAACTGTTCAGCCGCACGCCGCATAAACCGCGCAAGTAATGGGAGCGCCGACGTCCCGTCGGCTGCTTTGTAACTTCATGCCGGCGAGACGCCGGCGCTCCCACATCAACCTTCCAGCTTCTTCTTGAGAATATCGTTCAACTGCGCCGGGTTGGCCTTGCCTTTGCTGGCCTTCATGGCGAGCCCGACGAAGAAGCCGAACAGCTTGTCCTTGCCGCTGCGGTATTCCGCGACCTTGTCCGCATTGGCGGCAATGATCTCGTCCACCAGCGCTTCGATGGCACCGGAATCCGAGACCTGCTTCAGCCCCTTGGCTTCGATGATCGCATCCGCTTCGCCGCCTTCAGCCCACATGGTACGGAACACTTCTTTCGCGCCGGAGTTGGAGATAGTGTTGTCGGCAATGCGTTGCAGCATGCCGCCAAGCTGCTGCGCGGTGATCGGACATTGTGTCATGTCCAGACCGTCACGATTCAATTGCGCGCTGACTTCGCCGATGATCCAGTTGGCGCAGATTTTCGCCTGTCCGATCGCGTTGCCGAGTGCGGCCTCGAAAAAGTCCGCCATTTCGCGCGAGCTGGTCAGCACGCTGGCATCGTAAGCCGACAGTCCGAGGTCGTTCACATAACGCGCCTGCTTGGCCTGCGGCAGTTCGGGCAAGGTGGCACGCATCTGTTCTATCCACTCCGGAGATATCTCCAGCGGCAACAGGTCGGGATCGGGGAAGTAACGGTAGTCGTGCGCGTCTTCCTTGCTGCGCATGGCGCGCGTCTCGCCGGTATCCGGGTTGAACAGGATGGTAGCCTGGTGCACCTTGCCGCCGTTCTCGATGGTGTCGATCTGCCATTGCACTTCGTAGTCGATGGCCTGCTGCATGAATTTGAACGAGTTCAGGTTCTTGATCTCGCGGCGAGTGCCCAGCGGCTGGCCGGGTTTGCGCACCGACACGTTCACGTCGCAGCGGAATGAACCTTCCTGCATGTTGCCGTCGCTGATGCCGATCCAGCGCACCAGCGTATGCAATGCCTTGGCGTAAGCCACCGCTTCTGCGGCGCTCACCATGTCCGGTTCGGAAACGATCTCCAGCAGCGGCGTGCCGGCGCGGTTGAGGTCGATGCCGGTCATGCCGTGAAAATCGCCATGCATGGACTTGCCCGCGTCTTCTTCCAGGTGGGCACGCGTGATGCGTACCGTCTTTTCATAAGGCTTGGCATTACCCGAGAGCGGCTCGACCTGAATGGTCAGCGCGCCCTGTCCCACCACGGGCAGGTCGAACTGGCTGATCTGGTAGCCCTTGGGCAGATCGGGATAGAAATAATTTTTGCGGGCGAATACCGAACGGTTCGCAATATGCGAACCGGTAGCCAGACCGAATTTGATCGCGCGCTCCACCGCGCCTTTGTTCAGCACCGGCAGTACGCCGGGCAAGGCGATGCTCACCGCATCGGCCTGTGTGTTCGGCTCGGCGCCGAACGCAGTCGATGCGCCGGAAAATATCTTGGTGTTGGTCGAGAGCTGTGTGTGTACTTCCAGCCCGATGACGATTTCCCACTGCATTATTTCTTGCTCCGTGCTTTCGCTTTTACGGTGGATGGCAGCGCGGCATTTACGCCGCTCCAGAATGCGATACGCGCTTCGATGGCTTGGCAGCCCGCTTTGGAAGCTGCGCGCAGCCTGGTGTCGCTGCCTTTGCACAGGTGGCTCAGCAGCTTGAGCGAGAGCGGGCCGTGCAACTCATCGTCGAGGTGGATGTGGCGCTCGAGGTAGTAGTAGAACAGCGGCGCTTTGCGTTTGCTGATGTTCATGTCGGCCAGCAACGCGCGGAACATGCCGGGAATCACCTGTTCGCGACCCAGTGCGAAAGCGGCGGCCACGATGTGCGTCTTCTCCGTGCCGATGAAGCCGAAAGTGGTCTGCATGAACTGACGTGCGGGTTCGGGGATCTTCGCGATCTTCAGCGCCTTCTCGATGCCGTTGCGCTGCACCGATTTGAGGAAGGCTTTGACCGGGGCCGTGTCGGCACCCACTTCTTCCATGGCGCCGATGTACAAATCGAAGTGACTGATGAAAGTCGGGTTGCCCTTGGCATCCGGCAGGCCGTCGTCGGTCTCTTCACCTACCACGATCTCGTTGATGAAGCGCTGTGCCGAAGTGACGGCCGCATCGCCGGTGGGCATCCATGGCACGGCGGTGGGGGCCATGTCGCGTTGCAGGTATTTGAGCAGCGACATGAAATCCCACACCGAATAAACATGGTGTTCCATGAAAGTGCGCAGATCGTCGATGTTGCGCACCGCGCCGTAAACCGGGTGGCGGTCGAGTTGTCTCTTGAGTGCGGGAACGCCGGTGAATTTGGTGATTTTCATGATGGCCTCAAAGTTTGGGCGCGCGGCTGTGCCAGTCGGTTGCCTGTTGGAATTGGTGCGCCACGTTCAGCATGCGCGCTTCGTCGAAATAGTTGCCGATGATCTGCAGGCCCACCGGCATGTCGTTCGCGCCGAAGCCGCAGGGGATGGACATGCCGGGCAGACCAGCCAGGTTCACCGCAATGGTATAGATGTCGGACAGATACATCTGTACCGGATCGTCGCCCTTTTCGCCCAGCTTGAACGCAGTGGACGGCGAGGTCGGCCCCATGATCACGTCGCACTGCTTGTAGGCTTCTGTGAAGTCCTGCGCGATCAGGCGGCGGATCTTCTGCGCCTGCAGGTAGTAGGCATCGTAGTAACCGTGGCTCAGCACGTAGGTGCCGATCATGATGCGGCGCTTCACTTCCGCGCCGAAACCCTGCGCGCGGCTCTTCTCGTACATGTCGGCGAGGTCGCTGTACTCTGGTGCGCGGTAGCCGTAGCGCACGCCGTCGAAGCGCGACAGATTGCTCGACGCTTCCGCCGGTGCCAGCACGTAATAGACAGGCACTGATAATTTGGAGTTCGGCAGGCTGATGTCGACGATGGTCGCGCCCAGCTTTTTGTATTCGGCGATGGCGGCTTCAACAGCCTTGGCCACGTCGCTACCCATGCCCTCGGCGAAGAATTCTTTCGGCAGGCCAATGCGCAGGCCGGTCAGCGGTTTGTTCAGGTCGCGCGCATAGTCTTCCTTGTCGCGCTGCAACGAAGTGGAATCGCGCTCGTCGAAGCCGGCCATCACGTTCAGCATCAGCGCGAGGTCTTCGGCACTGCGGCCCATCGGCCCGGCCTGGTCGAGGCTGGAGGCGAAGGCGATCATGCCGTAGCGCGAGCACACGCCGTAGGTGGGTTTCAAGCCGGAGATACCGCACAGCGCGGCGGGCTGGCGGATGGAGCCGCCGGTGTCGGTGCCGGTGGCCGCCGCGCACAGCCGCGCCGCAACCGCCGCTGCGGTGCCGCCGGAGGAACCGCCGGGCACGCGTGTCGTGTCCCAGGGATTTTTCACCGCGCCGTAATGCGAGGTCTCGTTCGACGAACCCATGGCGAACTCGTCCATGTTGGTCTTGCCGAGATTGATCGCGCCCGCGTTGTTGAATTGCGAGATGACATGCGCGTCATAGGGCGAGACGAAGTTGTGCAGCATCTTCGAGCCGCAAGTCGTCAGCCAGCCCTTGGCGCAGAAGATGTCCTTCTGTGCAATGGGGATGCCGGTCAGGGCATCGGCCTTGCCGGCAGCGATCCTCGCATCGGCTGCGCGCGCCTGCGCCAGCGACATCTCCGGGTTCAGCGTGATGAAGGCATTGAGCGCGGGGTTGTGCCGGGTGATACGGTCGAGGTAGCTCTGCGTCAGTTCGACGCTGGAGATCTTGTTGGCGCGCAGGGCGTCGCCGAGTTGCTTGAGGCTGGATTCGAACATGTTCGCTTACTCGATGACCTGCGGAACCAGGTAAAGACCCTGTTCCACTTGCGGGGCAATGGCTTGGAAGGCTGCGCGCTGATCGGGCTCGGTGACCTTGTCCTCGCGCAGGCGTTGGGCCAGGTCCTGACTGTGCGACATGGGCGCTATGCCTTTGGTATCAACGGCCTGCATCTCGGCGATGAGGCCGAAGATGTTGTTGAGCTGGGCCTGGGCGGCCTGGATTTCCTGATCGTTCATCGCCAGCCGGGCAAGGCGGGCGACTTTTTCGACATCGGCTGAACTGAGGGACATAAACGGGTGTAAATCTTTATCAAATCGAGCGCGATAGGGTATCATAAACCGCTTCGCAGGCGCATCCCTTCTACCTTTCAGGACAAGACATGTTTAGTTATTTCAACGGCTATTTTTCCAACGACCTCGCCATCGACCTCGGCACAGCGAACACGCTGATCTGGTTGCGCGGACAGGGCATCGTACTCGACGAACCCTCCGTGGTGGCGATCCGTCAGGAAGGCGGCCCCAACGGCAAGAAAGTGATCCAGCAGGTCGGCCTGGCGGCCAAGCAGATGCTGGGCCGCACACCCGGCAACATCACCGCGATCCGCCCGATGAAAGACGGCGTAATCGCCGATTTCACCGTCACCGAACAGATGCTCAAGCAGTTCATTCGCCGCGTACACAAATCCAGCATCTTCACGCCCAGTCCGCGCATCGTGATTTGCGTGCCCTGCGGTTCGACCCAGGTCGAGCGCCGCGCCATTCGCGAATCCGCTTATGGCGCCGGTGCGCGCCGCGTGGAATTGATCGAGGAGCCGATGGCCGCCGCGATTGGCGCCGATCTGCCAATCGAGGAAGCGACCGGCTCCATGGTGGTCGACATCGGCGGCGGCACCACCGAGGTCGGCGTGATCTCGCTGGGCGGTGCGGTGTATTCCGGCTCGGTGCGCGTCGGCGGAGACAAGTTCGACGAGGCCATCATCAACTACATCCGCCGCAACTACGGCATGCTGATCGGCGAGACCACCGCCGAACTGATCAAGAAGGAGATCGGCTCCGCTTTCCCGGGCAGCGAAGTGCGCGAGATGGAAGTCAACGGCCGCAACCTGGCCGAAGGCGTGCCGCGCAGCTTCACCATCTCCAGCAACGAGATCCTCGAAGCGCTGGCCGACCCGCTCAACAACATCGTCAGCGCGGTGAAGACCGCGCTGGAACAGACCCCGCCCGAGCTGGGCGCGGACATCGCCAGCAAGGGCATGGTCCTGACCGGCGGCGGCGCGATGCTACGCGACCTCGACCGTCTGCTGATGGAAGAGACCGGCCTGCCGGTGGTGATTGCAGACGATCCGCTGACCTGTGTGGTGCGCGGTTCCGGCAAGGCGCTGGAACGCATGGACAAGTTCAACAACATCTTCACCAGCGACTGATAGTCCGGCAGCACAGTGGACGACACGCGCACCCTACGATTCTTCAATCGCGGCCCCAGCCCGGTCGCGCGTCTCGTTTTCTTCTGCGTCCTTTCCCTGCTGCTGCTGTTCGTCGATGCGCGCTACCGTTATCTCGAATCCACGCGCAATGTCATTGCCGTGATGATCTATCCTTTCCAGCGCCTGACCGCCATGCCCGGCGAGATCGTGGGGCAGATCGGCGTCTACTTCGAGACCCAGAGTACGCTGCTGGAGGACAATGCGAAACTGCGCCAGCGGCACGAGACCGACTCTGCGCAACTGTCTCAATTGCAGGTGCTGCAGGCCGAGAACGCGCATTTGCGCACCCTGTTCGAACTCAAACAGCGCATCGACTATCCGGTGCAACTCGCCGAGATCGTCTATGTCGAGCGCGATATCTTCAAGCGCAAGCTGTTCGTGGACAAGGGTTCCAACACCAGCGTCATTGAAGGACAGGTGGTGATGGACGAGAACGGTGTGGTGGGCCAGGTCACGCGCGTCTATCCCTGGCTGTCCGAGGTCACGCTGGTCACCGACAAGGATCACGCCGTGCCGATCCAGATCTTGCGTACCGGTCTGCGCGCCGTGGTGTTCGGCTCCGGCGACATCGCCGAGATGTCGCTGCGCTACATGCCCATCAGTTCGGACATCGTGGTCGACGACATCCTGGTCACTTCCGGCATCGACGGCACCTACCCGCCCAACCTGCCGGTGGCCAAGGTGCTGCGCATCGAACGCGATCCCGCGTATCCGTTCGCGCGCATCATCTGCGCACCGTTGGCCGGCGTGGACAGGCATCGCGCGTTGCTGATCGTGTCGGGTCTACCCAGCCTGCCCGAGCGTCCCGCCATGCAGGAAAAGACCGGCGACGCCCCGGCGCAGGTAAAGAAACGCGGCAACCGGGGGCAGCCATGAATCCGGAATACACCAAGGACCAGGAGTTCCTGCTGCCGGCCAACTTTGGCTTCATCGTCTTCAGCCTGTTCGTGGCGGTGATGCTTAACTGGCTGCCCTGGCACGGTTGGGCGCTGGTGTTGCGGCCGGACTTCGTGGCGCTGGTGCTGCTGTACTGGTGCACCCATAAACCGCATCGCGTCGGCATCGGCATCGCCTGGCTGGTAGGCATTTTCGCCGACGTGGCCGATGCCAGCCTGTTCGGCCAGCATGCGCTGGCTTACACGGTGCTGGCTTTCGGCGGCATCGTGCTGCACCGGCGCGTGCGCATGTTCGACCTGCGCCAGCAATCCGTCCACGTGCTGCCTTTGCTGCTGTCGAGCTATGCCGCCTATGCCATCGTCCACTGGCAGGTGCGCGGCTATATTGCCTGGGAGTTTTTCCTTGGCGCGGTGACGTCGGCGCTGTTGTGGGCGCCAATGACGTTGCTGTTGCAGGCGATGCGCCGTCCGCGACGGGATCCGAACGAGTTATGAACCGCAATATCGAGCTGAAGAACCATCAGCGCGAGATCTATTATTTCCGGCTGCGGCTGGTGTTGAGTCTGGTCATCGTGGCAGTGATGCTGCTACTCCTGCTGGCGCGCTTCTTCTATCTGCAAGTGGTGCGCCACGACTATTTCCACACGCTGTCGGATGGCAACCGTATCTACGTGCTGCCCATCGTACCCAACCGCGGACTGATCCTCGACCGCAACGGACTGGTGATGGCGCGGAACTATTCCGGCTACACACTGGAGATCGAACCGGCAAAAGTGAAAGGCATGGATGCGCTGATCGCCGAGCTGTCCAAACTGATCGAGATCACACCCCAGGACATCAAGCGTTTCAAGCGTCTGCTGAACGAACGCCAGGCTACCGGAACGATCCCCATCCGCAGTCGGCTGAGCAATGAAGAAGTGGCTCGCATCGCCGCCCAGCGCTTCCGGTTTCAGGGAATCGAGATCAAGGCGCGCCTGTTCCGCGAATATCCCTATAACGATGTGACCTCGCACCTGATCGGCTATGTCGGCCGCATCAACCAGAAAGATATCGAACAGCTCGAGCGGCAAGGCATCGCATCCAACTACATGGGCTCCGATTACATCGGCAAGACTGGCGTCGAACAGCGTTACGAGAAGGAATTGCACGGCACGGCCGGATTCGAGCGGGTCGAAGTGGATGCGGGCGGGCGCGCGGTGCGTGTGTTGTCGCGTACGGCTCCGCTCTCCGGCAGCAATCTGGTGTTGACGCTGGATGCGAAATTGCAGGAAGTGGCGGAGCAGGCCTTCGGCGACTATCGCGGCGCGCTGGTGGCCATTGATCCCACCAACGGCGAGGTGCTGGCATTCATCAGCAAGCCCGGCTACGACCCCAGCCTGTTCATCGACGGCATCGATACCGAGACTTGGGACACGTTGAACAACTCCCCCGACACGCCGCTCAACAATCGCGCCCTGCGCGGACAGTATCCTCCCGGCTCAACCATCAAGCCGTTCATGGCGCTGGCCGGACTCCACTACGGAACGCGTTCTCCCGAGCGCACCATCAGTGATCCCGGCTATTTCACCCTGCCCGGCAGCCGCCACCAGTATCGCGACTGGAAGAGCGGCGGGCACGGCAGCGTGGATATGTTCAAGTCCATCGTCGTATCCTGCGACACCTATTACTACGGTTTGGCGACCGAAATGGGCATAGACAACATGCATGGCTACCTGTCGGGGTTCGGCTTCGGCAAGAAGACGGGACTGGACATGGATGGCGAGACTTCCGGCCTGCTGCCATCCAGCGAATGGAAATCGAAGCGCCACAACCAGATCTGGTATCCCGGCGATACTGTCTCGGCTGGCATCGGCCAAGGATACAACCTGGTCACGCCCTTGCAACTGGCTTTCGCCACAGCGACGCTGACCAACGACGGCATCGCCTTTCAGCCGCATCTGGTCAAGGAGTTACAGAACTCCCCCGGCGACACCGTGCCGACCGAGCCCACGCAACTGTTCGACTTGCAGATCCCGGCCGAGCACCTGAAGCTGGTGAAGGGTGCGATGGAGGCCGTGACCAGGCCGGGCGGCACGGCGGTAGGCGCAAACTACGGCGTCAAATATCGCGTGGCGGGCAAGACCGGTACCGCCCAGGTGATCGCCATGAAGCAGGGCGAAAAGTACGACGAGAAGAAAGTCTCCGAATACAATCGCGATCACGCCTGGTTCATCGCCTTCGCCCCGGCGGACAAGCCGCGCATCGCGATGGCGGTGCTGGTGGAGAACGGCGGACACGGCGGTTCCACCGCCGCACCCATCGCACGCAAGGTGCTGGATTATTATCTGCTCGGCCAGACGCCCACTCCATTACAGGCGGTGGATGAAAGAGCCGGCCTGGAAAGCGACTAACAATGAACGCGAGACAACTCAGACAGCGCTTCATGCTGCATCTCGATCCCATCCTGCTGGCGGGACTCGGCGCCTTCATGCTGGTCAGCCTGGCATTGCTCTACAGCGCCAGCGACGGCAGTTGGATGCGCATCCTGGCCCAGCTTTCCAATATCGCCGTTGGCATGCTCGCGTTATGGGTGGTCGCCAACATGCCGCTGCACTGGCTGATGCGCATCGCCGTGCCGATGTATGTGACCGGCATGGTGTTGCTGGTCGGCGTCGCGCTGTTCGGCGAGATCAGCCACGGTGCGCGGCGCTGGATCAATCTCGGCGTGGCAACGATACAACCATCCGAACTGATGAAGATCGCCGTACCGCTGATGATGGCCTGGTATTTCGAAAAGAACGAGGCGACCCTGAGGCTGCGTAATTTCGTCGTCGCCGTGATCCTGCTGCTGTTGCCGGTCGGACTGATCCTGCGCCAGCCCGACCTCGGCACCTCCATCCTCATCGCCGCCAGCGGCTTCTATGTGCTGTTCCTTGCCGGATTGAGCTGGCGCATCATGCTGGCCGCCACGCTGGCGGCCTTGGCCAGCGCTCCTTTCCTGTGGTCGATGCTGCACGAATACCAGCGCCACCGCATCCTGATGCTGTTCGACCCGGAGCAGGACGCGCTGGGCAAGGGCTACCACAGCATCCAAAGCATGATTGCCATCGGTTCCGGCGGCGTCCTCGGCAAGGGTTTCATGAACGGCACCCAGACCCACCTCGACTTCCTGCCCGAGCGCACCACCGACTTCATCTTCGCCGTCTGGTCGGAAGAGTTCGGCCTGCTCGGCAACCTGCTGCTGCTGGGGCTGTATGCCTTCGTCATCGGACGCGGCTTCATCATTACCGCCAATGCCTCGACCTATTTCACGCGCCTGATGGCCGGCAGCATCACGCTCACCTTCTTCACCTATGCCTTCGTCAACATGGGCATGGTGAGCGGCATCCTGCCGGTGGTGGGCGTGCCGCTGCCGCTGATCAGCTACGGCGGCACATCGTTGCTTACGCTGATGCTCGGTTTTGGTATGCTGATGAGCATCAACTCGCACAAGCAACTCGTTAAAACCTGACAGGGGACAGATAATGAACAAGGAAGCTTTGTTGGCATGCATCGTCGCGCTTGCGGTGACCGGTTGTGCCACCTCACCGGGCAAGGACCAGCAGCAAGGAGCAGCACCCATCGTCGATGCTGCTTCCGGCCCCAACGGCAAGTCGGCACGTGCGGCATCGACCCCCTCGACGGTCAGCGCACCCGCCAGTTCGGGCGGCGGCTACCTGCCCGGCGACGGCCCCGGCGGCGAGACCGTGGACCTCAACGCCATCCCCGACGCCGTGCCCAAAGCCGAACCGCTGCACCGCTATGCCAACCGCCCCTATTCCGCACTCGGCAAGACCTACACTCCGCTCACCGAGACCGGAAAATACAAGGAACGCGGCAGCGCCTCCTGGTACGGAAAAAAATTCCACGGCCAGCGCACCTCCATCGGCGAGACCTACGACATGTACGGCATGACCGCCGCGCACCCCACCCTGCCCATCCCCAGTTACGCGCGCGTCACCAACGTCGCCACCGGCAAATCGGTCGTCGTGCGTGTGAACGACCGCGGCCCGTTCCTGCATGAGCGCATCATGGACCTTTCCTATGTCGCCGCAGCCAAACTCGGCTACATCAACACCGGCAGCGCCGAAGTCGAAGTCGAGAGCATTCGCGTGGACGGTAACGCTCCGGTCACTGCGCCGATTGGGACCGCCACACTGACAGTCGCGCCGATTGCTGCATCGACCATGCCGGTCGAAACCGCTGGCACCGCCACCGGCCAGGTGTTCCTGCAACTCGGCGCGTTCCGCTCGCCGGAGGGAGCGGAAAGTTTCCTCTCCCGCATGCGCTCGGAACTGGGCGAAGGCAGCAAACCGCTCAGGCTGTATGAAAAAGATGGCCTGACGCGCGTGCATCTCGGCCCCTACGCCAGTGCAAGTGAGGCGCGCAGCGCAGCATCCAGACTGGAAGGCCAGCTTGGCTTCAAGCCTTTCGTGAGCAAGCACTGATGAAGACGGCGGCGGCTCTCGCGGTTGGCTTCGTCGCCTTCATCCACATCAATATCCTGATCCTCGAAATGTTCCTGTGGGAAAAACCCGCAGGCCTGCGCGCGTTCGGCCTGAGCAGGGAATTCGCCGCACAGACCCGAGTGCTGGCCGCCAACCAGGGTCTGTACAACGGCTTCCTGGCAGCAGGGCTGATCTGGGGATTGTGGACCGGCACAATCTATGTGCAGCAGTTCTTTCTCGGCTGCGTGCTGGTGGCCGGCATCTATGGTGCGCTCACAGCGAATGTGAAGATACTCTGGATACAGGCGATGCCGGCATTGGCAGGATTGGTGCTGGTGGGGTTGGTGTAAGCCAACGAGGCAGTGCCAAAACAAGAAAGCGGCCTGCAAGCCGCTCATATTTTATTGCGGAAGATGATCAGAAATTTTTGATCGAATACTTTGCAAATACACTACAGAATTGGTTTGAGAAAGTTATTCGAACACGAACATCCCTTTAGCTCCCTTGATCTTCCTTAAGGACTTTCGGAGGCACCGATATCGGCGGCATTGTTGGGTCTGCTCAACTGGAAGAAATCAGAAAACACTGGAACCGCTGATTCACCCTTGGCTCCAGCATCTCTGGCCGGATTGGTAAGCAGTGCATTCAGGCTGAAATCTCCAGGGGCAGCAGGCGTCGAGCTAACGAACAAATCGGATGTTTGGTTGTGGAGGAGATTATTCGACCCCACGAATCCCGATTCTCCGGTGCCGGATATCATGACCGGATTGGAGGCTAATGGAGCGGAACCCAAGTTGTTTATCACGGAGACGTTGGTTGCTGTTGAGTCAATGGTGACGCCATACAGATCACCTGCAGAATTGCTGTAAAAGGTGTTGTTGTATACACGAACATTAGCGGGAGGGAATCCTGGGGTGCCCCATTGCGCAATGTCAACGCATAGAAAGTCGATACCGCCAGTCATATCGCATATGTTATTTCGTATTGTGGTATCTGATGAATTGATATGCATGAACAAGCGCCCCCCGGAACCAGACTTGAACCAGTTGCGCTCAAGAATTACATCTCTCACGCGCTCATCGTGAGCCGCGCTTTGTGGTCCAATTGAAAAAGCCCAAGGTGCTGCGCCACCTATTATTTGGTTGTCGGAAATGACAACCTTTTCAGTATATCCACTAAGCGGCGTAGCTACTCCAAGGGGGTGCGTGTTGGTCGTGTAGGTATACGATGGACCTACCGATGCATTTTCTGGTGATATGCACTCGCCTGCAGGGCTGTTGACATCGCACCACGTTGGCCCGTGCAACTTGATTACCAGTTGTGTGATTCCAGGGCGAGCCAAGGTGTTATTGCTAATAATCCCTTTGACCAAGTAGCCGGATCTAATAGTGTGCGTTCCACCATCATCCAAATTATCAATATAGTTGCCCATCGCCACGCTTCTAATACCAGCCAGGAAAATCCCCCAGCCGCATACGGGACCCGCGTCATTGCAACCTGGAATACCAGAAATTACGGAGTCCACTATAGCCATATCCTCATAAAGCGTATGCCCCGCATGTGACGGTACGCCATCATTAATCCACCAGTCCAGAATTGAAGTGCCTTCGATAATGCCGCCGCCGGTATGGTGTACATGTAGTCGTAGTGCCAAAAAATTCTTGAACCCGCCATCCGCAACAATGCCATTAGTATTGGTGCCTGACATGCCATCAAGCTCCAGATCAATTACGCGCCAATCGCCAATTTCTGGCGTTGTTGCGCTTGAAAATTTTAGAATATTCGTATTCCCCGACATGCGTACGGCAGGGTTCGCCCCATTCCCAAACGCGCCCACGGTACCGGGGCCGTTGCTGGTTAGCGAAGCTGTTGTTGTGGTGCTAAACGTATCCCCCTTTCTAAACAGCACTCTTTTTCCAGTTTGCGCATAAGTACCAATTGCCTCAGCGAAATTTTGCTGTAGTACGGCAACGGCTCCTACAGGGCAGCCATCGCTGCCTGGAACGGGGAGCGGGGCCGCTGCGCCAATACAGATGGTATTGGCGCCCGCAAATACGTCGTCAGGGTTCTGGACCACGATTTTGGCGCACTCGTTTGTCACCGTGTTGGTGCCATCGGTGGCGGACAAGGTAACGATGTACGTGCCCGGCGTTTCAAATACGTGAGAAGCGACAGGGCCGGTTGCTGCGTTGCGGCTGCTGACACCAGCCCTGCTACCCGTGCTCCACGTTGTACCGCTGAGGGAGCCGGCGTCATCGCCGAAGTTCCAGCGGTATTCGAGATCATGGAAGGGTCGGGGTGTTGATGGTGTCGTGGCAGTCTCTGTAGCATCAAAAAATACTGCAAATGGTGCAACACCGTTAAACCTGCTCGGGATGTTTGATAGTGAGATGAAGTCGGTGTCGCCAGAACTCGAGCATCCGGAGATCATACCGCCTGCCAGTTGCCAGGTGCCAGTCGCATCGTTGGCAACGAAGGGCGCGGCAATGGTGAAGCTCGTATCAGTCCGGGTCAGGACGGTGTACGTACCGTCGTAATTAGTAGTTCCACTTATGGAAATGACTGACCCGATAGTCAATGAGTTATCCGATGTGACGCGAACAATATTCGTGCCCCCACTTGCAAATGCAGTAATTGCTGCCGGGGCGACTGTAATCGTCAAGCTTTGACTTGCCGTACCACCCACACCAACACACGTTACGATATAACTAATAGAGGAAGTCAATGCCCCGGTATTAAATGAACCCCATGTGTTGGTTCCTCCACCACCTGATGATATGCATGAGGTGCTGTTGGTCGATGACCAAGTGATGGTGGTACTACCGTTATAGGCAACTGAAACAGAAGCTGCAGAAAGGGAAACGGTAGGGGTGGTAGAGCCAGATGGAGGGGGAGAAGATACCCCACCACCGCCGCTGCACGAGGTGATGCCGGAAAGCGCAAACACTAGCGCAGAAACTCTTAAAACGATAGCGCTGATGTTAGACATGTGTCTTCCCTTTGAATTCAGGCAGCAATGGGAGCGGCATTCCAATTGTTCTGGAGCAAAGGCATGGCCTGAAACTTCTCCCCGGATATGGATGTCCGCAACCTACCCCGTCCCGTCGAGAGGGTCAATATGCCAAACGGCCTATACCTTTGAAGATGTGGAAGTTGAATTGATGCTGCACCTACTCAGACCTGCGACTCGCTCAACAGATATCTCTCGAACTCATGCGCGGCCACCGACGGCCGTTTGTCCTTTCGCTGCACGATGTACCAGTGGCGCACGATGGGGAAGCCGGCAACGTCGAGTATCGCGAGTCGCTTCGTCTCCAGTTCCAGTTCGATGCCGTGGCGCGAGATGATTCCCAGCCCCATGCCCGCCTGCACCGATTGTTTGATGGCTTCATTGGTGTCCATCTCCATATGCGCGGGCAGCGCGAGTTTGTGGCTGGCGAAGAAGCGTTCCGCCACGCCGCGCGTGCCGGAGCCTTGCTCGCGCAGCAGGAAGGTCTCCTTCGCCAGTTGTTTTGCCTGTATCTTCTTTGCGCGCGCCAGCGGATGCGTGGGCGCGGCGATCACCACCAGCGGATTCTCCAGGAAGGCTTCGGCACGCATGTCGGCACCCTGCGGCGGCTGGCCCATGATGGCGAGGTCGGCGACGTTGTCGGCCACCTGCTTCACCACCGCGTCGCGGTTGGCCACCGAGAGGCTTACCTGTATCTTGGGATGCGCCTGCACGAACTTCGCCAGCAGTTGCGGCATGAAGTAGTTGGCGGTGCTGACCGCTGCGATGGTGAGGCGGCCGCGCTCCAGACCTTTCATCTCGTCGAAGGCAGATTCCATCTCGTTCATCAGTTGCAGCATGGCGCGGGCATAGTGCAGCAGCTCTTCCCCGGCGGCGGTAAGATGCAGCTTCTTGCCGGTCTGTTCGAACAGCGGCAGGCCGATTGCACCCTCGGCCTGCTTGATCTGCATGGACACCGCAGGTTGCGACAGAAACAGTTCCGCCGCCGCGCGCGAATGGTTGAGATGGCGGGCGACGCTCTCGAAGACCTGCAACTGGCGGAGGGAGATGGGCAGCATGGGCGATTTATACCATAAGTCTTGCTTATGATTCACATAAAAACATTTGACTTTTATTTATGGTAGCCGGGCGTATAGTGCGCTCCATCGCAAGAGAAACAACCGATTCAAATTCGATAAACCATATCAGGAGAGAACAATGGACCAGTCCAATCGTTATGCCGATCTGACCCTCAAGGAAGAGGATCTGATCAAGGGTGGCAAGCACATTCTGGTGGCTTACAAGATGAAGCCCAAGGGCAGTTTGGGTTATCTGGAAGCCGCCGCGCACTTCGCTGCCGAGTCTTCAACCGGCACCAATGTGGAAGTCTCCACCACCGACGAATTCACCAAAGGCGTCGACGCGCTGGTCTATTACATCGACGAAACCACCGAGGACATGCGCATCGCATATCCGTTGGAACTGTTCGACCGCAACGTGACCGACGGCCGCATGATGCTGGTGTCTTTCCTCACACTGGCGATCGGCAACAACCAGGGCATGGGCGACATCGAGCACGCCAAGATGATCGACTTCTACGTTCCCGAAGAAGTGGTCCGCCAGTTCGACTGCCCGGCCACCAACATCGAAGACCTGTGGCGCATCCTCGGCCGTCCGGTCAAGGATGGCGGTTACATCTCCGGCACCATCATCAAGCCCAAACTGGGTCTGCGTCCGGAGCCGTTCGCCAAAGCGGCTTACCAGTTCTGGCTGGGTGGCGACTTCATCAAGAACGATGAACCGCAGGGCAACCAGACCTTCGCTCCGGTGAAGAAAGTGATCCCGCTGGTGTACGACGCAATGAAGCGCGCCATGGATGAAACCGGCGATGCCAAATTGTTCTCCATGAACATCACTGCCGACGACCACTACGAAATGCTGGCGCGTGCCGATTTCGCACTGGAAACCTTCGGCCCGGATGCCAACAAGCTGGCCTTCCTGGTTGACGGCTTCGTGGGCGGCCCCGGCATGGTGACTACTGCACGTCGTCAGTATCCGAACCAGTTCCTGCACTACCACCGCGCCGGTCACGGCATGGTGACTTCACCGAGCGCCAAGCGCGGCTACACCGCGTTCGTGCTGGCCAAGATGTCGCGTCTGCAAGGTGCTTCCGGCATCCACGTCGGCACCATGGGCTACGGCAAGATGGAAGGCGAAGGCGACGACAAGATCATCGCTTACATGATCGAACGCGACGAGTGCCAGGGTCCGGTCTACTTCCAGAAGTGGTACGGCGTGAAGGCCACCACCCCGATCATCTCCGGCGGCATGAACGCGCTGCGCCTGCCCGGCTTCTTCAAGAACCTCGGCCACGGCAACGTCATCAACACTGCGGGTGGCGGTTCCTACGGCCACATCGATTCCCCGGCCGCCGGTGCGATCTCGCTGCGCCAGTCGTACGAGTGCTGGAAGGCCGGTGCCGACCCGATTGAATGGGCCAAGACGCACAAGGAATTCGCACGTGCTTTCGAGTCCTTCCCCAAAGATGCGGACAAGCTGTTCCCGGGCTGGCGCGAGAAGCTGGGCGTGCACAAGTAAGCTAGTAGCGGGTAGCCGGTAGCTTGTAGCCCTTTGCTGCAGGCTACACAAAACGCTTCGACGCCCCCGCTTGCCGGGGGCGTTTTTTCTAAAGGGTTATGGGAGCGCCGACGTCCCGTCGGCATGAATTCAGAAAATCAAAATCTGCCGACGGGGACGTCGGCGCTCCCACACCCCAAAGGGGCGGGAAACGCACTCTGGAGGTTGTGATGAACGACAAAGATCAATACAAGGTCCACAAGCAACCGTTCTATCAAGCGCAGGGCGACGAGGTCACGCTGTATGAGGCGGCCTACGCTGCGCGCCTGCCGGTAATGGTGAAAGGCCCGACCGGCTGCGGCAAATCGCGCTTCATCGAATACATGGCGTGGAAACTGAACAAGCCGCTGATCACCGTGGCCTGCAACGAAGACATGACCGCATCCGATCTGGTCGGCCGTTACCTGCTCGACGCCAACGGCACGCGCTGGCTCGACGGCCCGCTCACCACGGCCGCGCGCATCGGTGCCATCTGCTATCTCGATGAAATTGTGGAGGCGCGCCAGGACACCACCGTGGTCATCCACCCGCTCACCGACCACCGCCGCACGCTTCCGCTGGACAAGAAGGGTGAGCTGATCGAGGCGCATCCCGACTTCCAGTTGGTGATCTCGTACAACCCCGGTTACCAGAGCCTGCTGAAGGATCTGAAGCAATCGACCAAGCAGCGCTTCACCGCGTTCGAGTTCGATTATCCCGAGGCCGATATCGAAGCGGACATCGTGGGCAAGGAGACCGGCATCGAAAAGGAGCTGGCCGCGAAGCTGGTCAAGATCGGCCGCGCCGCGCGCAACCTCAAGGGCCACGGACTGGACGAAGGCATCTCCACGCGCCTGCTGGTGTACGCAGCGACACTGATCAAGGGCGGCGTGGAAGCGAAAGCCGCCTGCCGCATGGCACTTGTGCGTCCCATCACCGACGACGCCGACATCCGCGACACGCTGGATCACGCCATCGAGGCCACCTTCGCATAAGCCATGAGCGCCGTCGTCGACATCCCGGAAGAACTGCAGGCCCGCTGGCAACAGCTGGACTGCGGTTTCCCGCGCGTGGCGACGGTGTTTCCCGAATGCATGCAGGAAGCGTTGCACACGCTTTCGGCACAAGGCGTGGAAGACTATGTTGAGAACGCGCGCTTCCTCGGCAAGATGGGGCGCGGCGCGGAACCCATCCTGATCTTCCTCGAAGAGTGGCCCGCGGTGGCAAAGTTGCTCGGCGAGGAAGCCCTGTCCGATGTGATGGGAGCCGTGCAGCGCATGACCCGCTCGCCCAACGGCAAGGCCATCGCCCCTTTCCTGCAATCTCTGCCCACGGCGGCGCGGCGCCTGCACTCGCCGCAGGCCTTCCGCGAATATCTTTCGCTGGTGCTCGACCTCATGGAACAGACCACGGGCTCGGTGCACGGCATCCACCAGACCTTCCCCAGCCCCGGCCTGCCGGAACTGCTCAAACAACTGCCGGTATTGCTCGGGCAGCTTTCCCTGGGCGGACTGAAGAACTGGATAGCCTACGGCGTGCGTTACTACAGCGACCACCCCGAGCGGCAGGAAGAATATTTCGGGCTGAGATCGGCCGATTCCAAAGCCGTGCTGCAACGCGAGCGCCACGGCACCCTGCTGGTGGACAACGAGCGCAAGCTCAACCTGTATCTGCGCGGATTGTGGCAGGACGACGACCAGTTGGTGCCCTACTCCGAAACGTTCGACGCCATGAAGAAGCCGATGCCGTATTTCGATGCGCTCGGCATCCGTCTGCCCGACGCCTATGATGATCTTCTCTCCCCTCTCCCGCAGGCGGGAGAGGGGCAGGGGGTGAGGGTCTCCACAGGAGATGCGGGAGAAAAACAACAGCGGGTCTCGGGCCTCGACCGCTATCGGGCAGCGCTGGCCCACATGGCCGCGCACCGCCGCTGGAGCAAGCCGGTGGTGGCCGACAACCTCAGCCCCTTCCAGCGCATGGCGGCGGAATGTTTCGAGGACATCCGCGTCGAACAACTGGCGATGCTGGAATATCCCGGCCTGCGCCGCATCTTCAGTGCGTTGCATCCGGTGCCGGTCGAAGACGCCTGCGACCCGGACAAACAATCGGCAGTGCGCCATCGCTTGGCGATGGTGTCACGCGCCATGCTCGAACCGGAATGCCGCTATCGCAACCCGGACATCTGCGGCATGGCGCAGACGCTGCTCGGCCTGCTCGCGGAGAGAGAATCTTCCACACAGGAGATGACCGACCTTGCGGTGACCTTCATCGCGCGCACGCGCCGTCAGGCCGACTCATCGCCCGACGTGTATTTCGACAACACCGAAGTGAGCTACCGCGACGACAACCGCCATATGTGGATGTTCATCGAGGAAGGCGACGAGGAAGAGGCGTTCGACAAACCGGAGCAGCCTCCGGAGGAACAGCGATCAGGCCTGCCGCCGCGCCACTATCCGGAGTGGGACTACCAGGCGCAGAGCTATCGCCCGGACTGGGTCAGCGTGTACGAGAGCCTGCACCCCTCCGGCAATGCGGCCGACATCGACCGCCTGCTGCAGAAACATGCCGCGCTGGCCAAGCGCCTGAAGAAGATCCTCGACCTGCTCAAGCCGCAGGACAAGGTGCGCATCCGCTATCAGGAAGAAGGCAGCGAACTCGACCTCGACGTCGCCATCCGCTCGCTCATCGATTACAAGGCGGGCTGCCAGCCCGATCCGCGCATCAACATGAGCCACCGCACTGACGGGCGCAACATCGCGGTGATGCTGCTGCTCGATCTGTCCGAATCCCTGAATGAAAAGGTTGAAGGCAGCGGCCAGACCATCCTCGAACTGTCGCAGGAAGCCGTCTCGCTGCTGGGCTGGGCGGTGGAGAAGCTGGGCGATCCGCTGGCCATCGCGGGCTTCCATTCCAACACGCGCCACGACGTGCGCTACCTGCACATCAAGGGTTTCAGCGAAGGCTGGGGCGACGAGGTCAAGGCACGCCTCGCGGCGATGGAGGCGGGTTATTCCACGCGCATGGGCGCGGCGATGCGCCATGCCGCGCATTATCTGGAGAAGCAGCAGGCCGACAAGAAGCTGATGCTGGTCCTGACTGACGGCGAACCCGCCGATATCGACAGCCGCGACGGCCGCATCCTGATCGACGATGCCCGCCAGGCGGTGAAGGAACTCGACCGGCAGGGCATTTACAGTTACTGCATCAACCTCGACCCCAAGGCCGACGAGTACGTGCAGGACATATTCGGCAAGCAGTACACCATCGTGGACAACGTGGCGCAGTTGCCGATCAAGCTGCCCGAACTGTTCATTTCATTGACCAAATAGCCGTAGAGAGCAAAGAGTAATACCTGTAAAATCACATAGTCCAAGGAGAGCAGTAATGAGCAAGAGTCTGATCCAGTTCATCATCGAAGAACAACGTCACATCCCCGGCGCCACCGGCGATTTCACCGGCCTGCTGAGCGATGTCATTTCCGCCTGCAAACAGATCGCGCACGACGTGAACAAGGGCGCGCTGATCGGCGTGCTGGGAAGCGCGGGCAGCGAGAACGTGCAGGGCGAGACCCAGAAGAAACTGGACATCATCACCAACGAAGTGTTCATCAAGGCCAACGAGTGGAGCGGCCATCTGGCGGCGATGGCTTCGGAAGAGATGGACGACATCTACCCGATACCGGCTCGATATCCCAAGGGCAAGTACCTCATCACCTTCGACCCGCTGGACGGCTCTTCCAACATCGACGTGAACATCTCCGTCGGCACCATCTTCTCCATCCTGCGCTGCCCCGAAGGCGTGACCAACCCGACCGCCGCCGACTTCATGCAGCCCGGCACCAAACAGGTGTGCGCGGGATATGCGCTGTACGGCCCGAACACCATGATGGTGATCACCAGCGGCCACGGCGTGAACGGCTTCACACTCGACCGCGATGTGGGCGAGTTCTTCCTGACCCATCCGAACATGACCATCCCGGAAGACACGGCCGAGTTCGCCATCAACATGTCCAACCAGCGCTACTGGGAAAAGCCAGTGCAGCGTTATGTCGACGAGTGCATGAAAGGCAAGGACGGCGGCCGCGAGAAGAACTTCAACATGCGCTGGGTCGCTTCCATGGTGGCAGAAGTTCACCGCATCCTGACCCGCGGCGGCATCTTCATGTACCCGTTCGACACCAAGGACGCCACCAAGGCCGGCAAGCTGCGTTTGATGTACGAAGCGAATCCGATGTCGTTCATCGTCGAACAGGCGGGCGGCGCCAGCTCGACCGGGCGTGAGCGCATCATGGAACTGCAACCAACCGGCTTGCACCAGCGCGTGCCTGTCATTCTGGGTTCGAAGAATGAAGTTGAACGTGTAGTGGGTTATCACAAGGGAGTGTAAAAACAATGTCCAAACCGCTCGTTTCCATTGTCATGGGCAGTTCGAACGATTGGGAGATCATGCAGCAGGCCGCGCGCGCGCTGCAGGATTTCGGTGTCGCCTTCGATTCGCGCGTCATCTCGGCGCACCGTTCGCCCGACCTGTTGTTCGACTACATCAAGGAAATGAGCGCGCAGGGCGTGCAATGTTTCATCGCCGGCGCGGGCGGTGCGGCGCACCTGGCTGGCGTCATCGCCGGCAAGACCGCGCTGCCGGTGCTGGGCGTGCCCATTCCCTCCAAATACCTTAAGGGCATGGATTCGTTGCTGTCCATCGTGCAGATGCCAAAAGGCATTCCGGTCGCCACCTTCGCCATCGGCGAGGCGGGCGCGGCGAATGCGGGATTGTTCGCGGTTTCCATGCTGGCGTTGAACGACAAGGCGCTGGCCGACAAGCTGGCGGCGTATCGCAAGAAACAGGCGGAGCAGATCGCAGCAACTACGCTGCCCGCATTGAGCTGAGCTAACCCCTCCTAACCTCCCCTGACAAGGGGAAGTTAGGAGGGGTTAGAATTTTGAAGAACCAAGGAAACATCATGTCCGCCTTACACGAATCCAACCTGACCAGCCTGAAATTCCTGCACCGTGGCAAGGTGCGCGACCTGTATGAAGTGGATGCCGACCATCTGCTCATCGTGCAGACCGACCGCCTCTCCGCCTTCGACGTGATCCTGCCCACACCCATCCCCGGCAAGGGCGAGGTGCTCACCGCCGTGTCAAACTTCTGGTTCAAGAAACTGGCGAACGTGATCCCCAACCATCTTTCCGGTATCGACCCGGAATCGGTGGTGAAGACAGAAGCGGAAAAGGCACAGGTGCGTGGCCGTGCCTTCGTCACCAAAAAACTGAAGCCGCTGCCCATCGAAGCCATAGTGCGCGGCTACTTGGCTGGTTCCGGCTGGAAGGACTACAAGAAGACCGGGGCTGTGTGCGGCATCCAGTTGCCTGAGGGCATGCAGGAAGCGCAGAAACTGCCCGAGCCGCTATTCACGCCTTCCACCAAGGCTGCCGCCGGGGCGCATGACGAGAACATCCCGTTCGAGGAAGCGCAGAAACTGCTGGGCGCTGACATGGCCGAGCAGGTGAAGAAGGCCACGCTGGCGCTGTACACCCAGGCCGCCGATTACGCGATCACCCGCGGCATCATCATCGCCGATACCAAGTTCGAGTTCGGTACCGATGCGGCTGGCAAACTGTATCTCATCGACGAAGCGCTCACGCCGGATTCATCGCGCTTCTGGCCCGCCGACCAGTACAAGGTCGGCAGCAACCCGCCCAGCTTCGACAAGCAGTTCGTGCGCGACTGGCTGGAATCTTCCGGCTGGAACAAGAAGCCGCCCGCGCCGCAGGTGCCTGCCGACGTGCTGCAGAAGACCGCCGACAAATACCGCGAAGCGCAGCGGCTGCTGACGGGGGCATGAAGTCCGTCGAAAACCTCGTCGAGGGATTCAAACGTTTTCGCGGGCAGCATTTCGAAAGCCACGACAACCTCTACCGGCAACTGGTGAACCAGGGGCAGACGCCCAGGATACTGGTGGTCGCCTGCTGCGATTCACGCGTCGATCCGGCGCTGGTGTTCGATTGCGATCCCGGCGACCTGTTCGTTATCCGCAACGTCGCCAACCTGGTGCCGCCACTGGAAGATCATCACGGCCACCACGGCACCACCGCCGCTATCGAATACGGCGTAAATCTCCTCGGCGTCAGGCACATCATCGTGCTGGGTCATGCGCATTGCGGCGGCATCAACGCCCTGGTCAGGGCTGGTGGCGTTTGCGCCCAAGGGTCATATATCGACGACTGGATGTGCCTGGCGGAAAGCGCACGTACCGAGGTGATGGCGGAATTGCCTCATGCGCCGCTGGCAGAGAAGGTACACGCCTGCGAGCAGCGCTCCATACTGGTCTCGCTGGGTAACCTGGTGACATTTCCGTGGATACGCGAACGCGTGGAGAATGGTTCGCTGGCACTGCATGGCTGGTACTTCGACATCGAACGCGGGCAGTTGCTGCGCTATGACGCCGCTGCCCGCGACTTTGTGGCTCTTTGACTATTGCGCCGGAGGGGGGGCGAAACCCTTCAACTCGCGATAACGTTGCTTGTCCGCCGCGTAGCGCGCTTTCACCGCTTCCATCTCCTGCTTGCTGTTCTCCAATTCCATTTTACGCTTGGCGACCAGCGCCTCGCCTTCGGCAATATCCGATGTCAGTGAAGCCGGGATCTTGCGTCCCTTTTTGGTGAACTCTTCCTGCTCCTTGTGCAGATCGGCCAGCGTCGTTTCGGCCGACTTCAGTAGGGTGGTATAGCTGTTGACGCGCGCCTCCACCTGCAACAGGTTGCGGTCGCGCGCGAGATCGATCTCCTTCTCGTTGCTGTAGGTGTTGAGCAGTGCATTGTCGC
Organism: Gammaproteobacteria bacterium; assembly: GCA_018813765.1. GTDB lineage: Bacteria > Pseudomonadota > Gammaproteobacteria > Burkholderiales > Gallionellaceae > Sideroxyarcus. Next base: position 161,120 of record JAHJBC010000007.1, read on the forward strand.
GGCGTTCGACCTCTTTGGCGGCCCGGATTTCTTCAGGGCTTCCCTGCGGAGCAGCTTTCATTTTGGGGTCGAAAGTAGCATCGCGGTCCTTGATACGTCCCTTGTCCAGCGTCTGGGTGTCGCGGTTGGCATACTCGGGCGGGATGGTCTCGCCGTAATGGGTGGTGCCTTTGTCGTCCACCCACTTGTACAACTTGGCCTCGGCGTTCACGGAAAGCATGGCCGCACACAACGCTGCCGCACCAATCAAAATCCTGGAATCGATCATTATTTCACTCCGTAACGGTCACGATAAGTTTGCACCGCATGCAGATTCTGCACCAGTTCAGCCTGCCCCTGCAAATAAGCCAGCAGGTCATCCAGCGCTGCGATTGATATAACGGGCAACCCGTAATCGCGGTTGACCTCCTGCACCGCCGACAACTCGCCCTGCCCGCGTTCCATACGATCCAGCGCGATCACCACGCCGCACGGTGTGGCACCGGCCGCGCGGATAAGTTCGATGGATTCGCGCACCGAGGTGCCGGCCGAGATCACATCGTCGATGATCAGCACCTTGCCCTGCAGCTTCGCGCCCACCGTGTTGCCGCCCTCGCCGTGGTCCTTGGCCTCTTTACGGTTGAAGCAATACGGCACGTTGCGACCCTGCTCCGCCAGCGCGATGGAAGTACCCGCTACCAGCGGGATGCCCTTGTAGGCTGGGCCGAACAGCATATCGAACTCAACACCCGAGGCGAGGATGGCCTGTGCATAGAACTGGCACAGCTCGCGCAAGGCAGCGCCGTCCTGGAACAACCCGGAATTAAAGAAATAAGGTGACAGACGACCTGCCTTGGTCTGGAATTCGCCGAAGCGCAATACATTTTGCGCGACGGCGAAACGGATGAAATCCTGGCGGTAAGCGTGCATGGAATCCTCAAACAGCGACTGAATGTTGATGCCGTCATTCCGGCCCTTCGGCAGGCTCAGGATAAACTGACCTGCGGTCAGGCCGGAATCCAGCAAGACAAAAATGCATTTTATTTAGAACCACTGGATTCCGGCCTTCGCCGGAATGACGAAGTCGAGAAGCTTCATGGAGCGCGCCCATTATAATGCGCGGGCATATTCAACGAGAGACAACATGAGAATCATCACCCTCAACTTCAACGGTATCCGCTCAGCCTATAACAAAGGCTTCCTGAAATGGTTCGGCAAGCAGGATGCCGACATCCTCTGCGTGCAGGAACTCAAGGCCCAGCTGCCGGACATGACTCCGGACATGCTCTCCCCGCACGGCTACCACGGCTATTTCCACTATGCCGAGAAGAAGGGTTACAGCGGCGTCGGCATCTACAGCAAGGCCAAGCCGGACAAGGTCATCGTCGGCCTCGGCATCCCCGAGTTCGACGCCGAAGGCCGCTACATCGAAGCGCAGTTCGGCAATCTCAGCGTGGTGTCGCTCTACCTGCCCTCCGGCTCCAGCGGCGAAGAACGCCAGGCCGTGAAATTCAAGTTCCTCGATGCTTTCATGCAGCATATGCAGCAACTCTTCAATAGCGGTCGCGACATCATCGTCTGCGGCGACTGGAACATCGCCCACACCGAAAAGGACCTGAAGAACTGGAAAGGCAACAGGAAGAACTCCGGCTTCCTGCCCGAAGAACGCGCCTGGCTCACCCAACTGTTCAACGAAGTCGGTTTCGTCGACGTGTTCCGCAAACTGCATCCCGAGCTCGAAGCCTACACTTGGTGGTCGAATCGTGGACAGGCCTGGGCAAAGGACGTGGGCTGGCGGCTGGACTACCATGCCGTCACGCCGGGCATGGCGGAGAAGGCCATATCCACAGGCATCTACAAGGAACAGCGCTTCAGCGACCATGCGCCGTTCATGGTGGATTACGCAGACTAGAAAAATCCCGTCATTCCGGCGCAGGCCGGAATCCAGTGAGGTTTCAAATATGCTTTTGAAGTTGTCCTTGATGCGCAAGGGCCAATTTAACTGACTGTATCCCGGCCTGCGCCGGGATGACGGGAGACGTGAAATGAAAGCGCTTAACGAACCTTTGATCCTGCTGATACTGGGCACAGCCCTGCTTGCCCTCACCGCCCTCCACCCCCACGACTACCCCACCTGGTGGATGGAAGTCGCACCCATCTTCGTCGCCGTCCCCATCCTCGTCGCCACCCACAAGAACTACACCCTCACCCCGTTGCTCTACCGCCTGCTGTTCCTGCACGCCCTCATCCTCATGGTCGGGGGCCACTACACCTACGCCGAAGTGCCGTTGGGCTACTGGATGCAGGACTGGTTCGGCTTCGCGCGCAACAACTACGACAAGATCGGCCATCTCGCCCAAGGCTTCATCCCCGCCATGCTGTTCCGCGAACTGCTGCTGCGCAGCTCACCGCTGAAGCAGGGCAAGCTGCTGTTCACGCTGGTGGCCGCCTGCTGCCTCGCGGTAAGCGCCACTTACGAACTCATCGAATGGGCGGCGGCGGAGATGATGGGCCAGGGCGCGGATGCCTTCCTCGGCACGCAGGGTTATGCATGGGATACACAGTCGGACATGTTGATGGCGTTGATCGGGGCGATGATGGCGCAGGTGTTGCTGGGGAAGGTGCAGGCCAAGCAGCTTCGAGTTAGGGTGCAGTAACGCTCTCCTGAGCCTGTCGAAGGGCAACGGGCATGCGCCGCATGGGGAGAAAACAATCGGTGCTACGCGGGCTATTCAGTTAGGAATGTCTCACCCAGTTCAACCAACAGATCAATGCCCAAGCGACAGCGAACAATACAGGCATCGCAAACCAGGGATAAAATATCTTCTCGAATAATGTCGCGCGTCGACCGATAACCATACCGCCTTTGTGCAACTCCTCAATCATGGAAAGCCTTTCGATTGCGGCAGCCCCGCCCCACAGGATAGTGGCGGTTGAAATTGCACTGAGTATTCCCAAGCCGCAAAAAACAAAAACAAGACCACGTGCATCTGTTTTATCCCACGCGAAACCCAAAGCAGCCATCAGCAGTCCCTGAAGCGTGATAAACCATGTCAATCGATGGTTGATCAATTCGTTTTCATGTGCAATCAATTCACGCGCCACAGAGGTATCAAAATCGGATTGCGCCTTGACTGTCGTTGCCATAAGTATTCCCCGAATTAATAAAACCTAACAACAGCAAACTGGATATTCCTGTTTGGCTGACAAATTATCAACCCAGTTCTGAGGATTGTAATTGTTTCCACGGTGCGACTTTAAGCAACAACAACATCCCCGGCACCGCCAGCACCGCACACAGTAAAAAGAACATCGTCCATCCCATCCCTTCCACCAGCCACCCCGTCGCTGCATTGGCAAACGTGCGCGGGATCGCCATCAGGCTGGTGAACAGCGCGAACTGGGTGGCGGTGTAGGCGGGGTGGGTGGTGCGGGCGATGAAGGCGACGAAGGCGACGGTGCCCAAGCCCACGCCGAGGGCTTCGAGGCCGATGACGATGGCGAGCTGGGTGCGTTCGGCGACGCCGATCTCGGCGAAGGGGCCGTGCGAGGCGAGCCAGGCGAAGCCGAAGATGGACACCACTTGCACCACGCCGAACAGCCACAGTGCGCGGTTGATGCCGATCTTCACCATCCACAATCCGCCGAGCATGCCGCCGATGATGGAGGGCCACAGGCCGGCATTCTTGGCGATGAGGCCGATGTCGGTTTTGGAGAATCCCATGTCGAGGTAGAACGGCGTGGCCAGCGCGGTGCACATGCTGTCGCCGAGTTTGTAGAACAGCAGGAAGGCCAGCACCAGCAACGCGCTGTTCCAGCCCTGGCGCGTGATGAACTCGTGGAACGGCTCCACCACCGCTTCGCGCAGAGTCTTGGGCGGCGAGGCGCGGTGCGGCTCGGTCACCATCAGCGTCATGGCGACGCCGGGTAGCATGAACAGCGCGGTGATGATGAACACCGTGCTCCACGGCAGGAAGTCGGCGAGGATGAGCGACAGAGAACCGGGCACCAGCCCGGCGATGCGGTAGGCGTTGACGTGGATGGCGTTGCCCAATCCCATCTCGACATCGTTCAGCAGTTCGCGGCGGTAGGCGTCGAGCACTATGTCCTGCGTGGCGCTCAGCACTGCAAGCAAGGTCGCGATCCAGGCAATGGCGACAAGGTCGCTGGTCGGCGAGAAACCGCCCATGACGGCGATGGTCGCGAGGAGTCCGATCTGCGTCAGCAGCATCCAGCCTCGGCGGCGACCGAGAAAAGGTATGACATAACGGTCAAGGAACGGCGACCACATGAACTTCCAGGTGTAGGGAAACTGGATCAGCGCGAACAGGCCGATGGTCTTGAGATCCACCTGCTCGCTGCGCAGCCAGGCGGGGACGAGATTGAACAGCAGGAACAGCGGCAGGCCGGAGGCGAAGCCGGTGAAGACGCAGATGAGCATGCGTTTGGTGAAGAGTTGTTGCCAGACGGTCATGCTTACCCTCTCCCCAACCCTTCTCCCGCAAGCGGGAGAGGGGCTACAGCTTCCCTCCCCCTCCGGGAGAGGGTTAGGGTAAGGGAGCACTCTTGAAATCTATGCCGCATGTTCGAAGCGATACACCGCCGTGCTGCCGCGCAGGTTGGGCAGCACCTGCACGTCATGTCCACCGCACATCACTTGGCGGCCGAGGATGCGGATGTCCAGGTGTGCGCAGAGGATCTCGAAATCGTCCAGCGTACACAGGTGCACGTTCGGGGTGTCGTACCACTGGTACGGCAGTTCCTTTGAAACAGGCATGTTGCCGAGCATCACCTGCAAGCGGTTCTTCCAGTAGCCGAAGTTGGGGAAGCTGATGATGCCCTCGCGGCCGACGCGCACGATCTCCTTCATCAGCGCCTCGGTGTGGCGCGTGGCCTGCAGCGTCTGCGACAGGATGACGTAGTCGAATGATGCATCCTCGAAATCGGCGAGGCCGGAGTCGAGGTCGTTCTGGATGACGTTGACGCCATTGGCGATGCAGGTGGCGATCTTCTTGTCGTTGATCTCCACGCCGTAGCCGCGCACTTCGCGCGTCTCGCGCAGGTAACGCAACAGGCTGCCGTCGCCGCAGCCGAGGTCGAGCACGGAGGAGCCTTGCGGTATCCACGATGCGATGGCGGCGAAGTCGGGGCGGGATTCGATGATTGAGGTATTCACAGGGAACCCTCCGCTGCCACGTTATTCAAATAATTGCGCATCACCGCAACATACTGCTCATCCTGCATCAGGAAGGAATCGTGGCCGTGCGCGGAGGTTATCTCGGCATAGCTCACGTCGCGTTTGTTGTGCAGCAATGCATGCACGATCTCGCGCGAGCGCTCGGGCGCGAAGCGCCAGTCGGTGGTGAATGACACAACCAGGAATTTCGCTTTTGCCACGGCGAAAGCGCGGTTCAGGTTGCCGCCGAGTTCGCGCGCCGGGTCGAAATAGTCCAGCGCCTTGGTCATCAGCAGATAGGTGTTGGCGTCGAAATACGCGGCGAACTTGTCGCCCTGGTAGCGCAGGTAGGACTCGATCTGGAATTCGATGTCATAGCTGAAATTCAGTTTGCCGTGGCGCAGCTCGCGACCGAACTTGTCCGCCATCGCGTCGTCGGAAAGATAGGTGATGTGTCCCAGCATGCGCGCCAGGCGCAGGCCGCGGGTGGGCACCACGCCGTGCTGGTAGAAATCGCCGCCGTGGAAATCGGGATCGGTCAGGATGGCATTGCGCGCCACGTCGTTGAAAGCGATGTTCTGCGCGGTCAGATGCGGCGCCGAGGCGATGGCCAGCACATGACGCACGCGATCGGGATAAGACAACGCCCACTGCATCGCCTGCATGCCGCCCAGACTGCCGCCGATGACTGCGGCGAACTGTGTGATGCCGAGCTGCTCGGCCAGGCGCGCCTGCGATGTCACCCAGTCTTCGACCGTCACCACCGGAAAGCTCGCGCCGTAAGGCTTGCCGGTCTGCGGATCGATGCTGGCGGGGCCGGTGGAACCGTGACAGCCGCCGAGGTTATTGAGGCCGACGACGAAGAACTTGTTGGTGTCGATAGGCTTGCCCGGCCCCACCATGTTGTCCCACCAGCCGATGTCCTCGGTGTCGTCCTCGTAGTAGCCCGCGACATGGTGATGACCGGACAGCGCGTGACAGATCAGGATGGCGTTGGACTTGTCGGCGTTGAGCACGCCATAGGTCTCGTACCACAGCTCGTAGCACGGCAATACCGCGCCGCTCTTGAACGTGAGCGGCTGGTCGAAGGTGGCGCGTTGCGCCTGCACGATTCCAACTGAGTTATTCATTTCGTCCCAAAAACAAAACCCGCACAGCCTGAAGCTAGAGCGGGTCGACTCGCTTTAGCTGGAATATTTAACGTGCCCCGCAAGCTGAACTCAAATCGGCACGGGATGGAGTGTCCGTGTTTTGCTGAAAGCTGTCAACCGCAGGCGTTAAGCGGCATTCAGCTTGTCCAGCAGATCGCGTATCTTCAATGGGTCGTCCGCGCGCATGATCTTTTGCACGATGGGCGCGATCTCCGGCAGGCTGGTGGTGAGCACGCGCTGCTTGGTGCCCAGCAGTTGCGCGGGGTGCATGGAGAACTGGCGCAGGCCGAGGCCGAGCAGCAGGCGCGTGTAGGCCAATTCGCCGGCCATTTCGCCGCACACCGAGACTGGCACGCCGACCTTGTTGGCGCCGCTGATGACCAGCGCCAGCAGTTGCAGCACGGCGGGGTGCAGCGGGTCGTACAAGTGCGCGACCTCTTCGTCGGTACGGTCGATGGCCAGCGTGTACTGGATCAGGTCGTTGGTGCCGATGGAGAGGAAGTCCAGCCGCTTGATGAAGGCGTGCAGCGCCAGCGCGGCGGCGGGTATCTCGATCATGCCGCCGATCTGCACGTTGGGATTGTAGGCAATGCCGTGCGTTGCCAGATCCGATTTGACGCCATCGATCAGGTGCAGGGTCTGGATGATCTCGGATGCGCCCGACAGCATGGGCACCAGGATTTTCAAATTGCCATAGGCCGATGCGCGCAGCAGCGCGCGCAGTTGGGTGCGGAAAAGTTGCGGCTCGGCCAGACACAGGCGGATGGCGCGCAGGCCCAGCGCCGGGTTGCTGGCCACGCGGGTGACGCCCTTGAGCTGCTTGTCCGCGCCGAGGTCGTAGGTGCGGATGGTGACCGGCAGTCCGTCCATGCCCTCGATCACGTCGCGGTAGGCCTTGAACTGCTCTTCCTCGTCGGGCAGGTCGTCGCGGTTGAGGAACAGGAACTCGCTGCGGAACAGGCCGATGCCGGTGGCGCCGTTCTCCTTCACCTCGGCGAGGTCGTTCGGCATCTCGATGTTGGCGTGCAATTCGACATGGGTGCCGTCCAGCGTATCGGCGTGCGCGGTCTTGAGGCGCTTGAGCTTCTGCCGTTCCAGTTCCCACTGGGTCTTGCGCAGCTTGTATTCGGCCAGCAGGTTCTTGTCTGGATCGACGATGACCACGCCCTGCTCGCCGTCGACGATGAGCATGTCGCGATCCTTGATCATTTCGCGCGCATGGTGCAGGCCGACCACGCAGGGGGTGTTGAGGCCGCGCGCGACAATGGCGGTGTGCGAGGTCGCGCCGCCGAGGTCGGTCAGGATGGCGGTGAACTGGTGCGGCTTGAGCTGGATCAGGTCGGCAGGGCTCACGTCGTGCGCGACCAGGATCATCTCGACATCGTGTTTCCCCGCGGGCGGCACATGGCCGGACTGGCCGTTGAGCGCCTTGAGCACACGCTCCACCACCTGCATCACATCGGTCTTGCGCTCGCGCAGGTAGACATCCTCGAACGCCTCGAACTGCGCGACCAGCTCGTCCATCTGCGTCTTCAATGCCCATTCCGCGTTGCAATGCTCGCGTCTCACCATCTCGCGCGCGGCCTTGCTGATGTGCTCGTCGCCCAGGATCATCAGGTGCAGGTCGAGGAAAGCGTCGAATTCGGCGGCGGCCTGCTGCGGACGCAGCTGGCGCAACGCGGTCAGTTCCTTGCGTGTCGCTTCAAGGGCGGCATCCAGGCGGTCCACTTCCTCGTCCACCAGCGCTTTGGGCAGCACATAGTGCGACACTTCGAGAGAAGTGTGCGACACCAGATGGGCATGGCCGATGGCGATGCCGCTGGAGACGGGAAGTCCATGTAATGTAAAACTCACTCGCCTTCTCCGAAATAATCCGCGATCAAAGCGATGATCGCCGTCATCGCTTCCTGTTCCTTGTCGCCGTCCGTTTCTATGCCTATGGTCGTGCCCTTCGCCGCAGCCAGCATCATCACGCCCATGATGCTCTTCGCGTTCACGCGCCTGCCGTTGCGCGACAGCCACACCTCGCAGGGATATTGCGTGGCGAGTTGGGTGAGTTTGGCCGAAGCGCGGGCATGCAGCCCGAGCTTGTTAATGATCTGCGCATCCTGCTTTTGCATCTGTCCCATCCATATGAATCTTCACAATACAGTCCCGCCCGCCTTCCACCGCACGCTGCACCAGTTCTTCCAGCGGCAGGTTGCAATAACACGCCACGCGCAACAGCATGGGCAGGTTCACCCCCGCCACGCCTTCGACACGGTCCGGTATGCAGAGTCGGCGCGCGATATTGCAGGGGGTCGCGCCATACACATCGGACAGCAGCAACACGCCGTTGCCGCTGTCGAGCTGCGCGATGAGCGCGCGCGCCTCGTTTTCTTTTTGCGCCGGGTCGTCGTTCGCCAGCACGGAGAGCGTCTTGAGGTGAGGCGGCACGCTGCCGATCACATGTCGCACGCAGTCGACCAGACTGTCGCCCAGACCGTTATGCGTGATGAGCAGGATACCGACCAATCAATACACTCCCGTTAAACGCGCCAGCACTGCCGCGATCAGCAGCAGCACCAGCCAGCCGTAACGCAGCATCCAGCGCAGGACATGAGCCTTCGCCGCTTCGTTCCGGTTGTCTTCTTCCACGATGTCGCCGATCTGCTTCAGGGCATGCAGCCCCGTCGTGCGGCGGATGTTCTGCTGTAACGGGTCGTCGGTATTCACTGTTCGATCTTTCGCGGTGTGGATTCGTCGGTGAATTTTAGCCGTTTCTGCATGTTCGCGGTGAGATGCACCACGCCTTGACCGTCTATCAACAGAGCTTCCCCGATCTGCATGCTGCGGGCCGCTTCCAGCCAGCCCTGCTCGCCGGAGACGAACAGCGGCTTTGAGTGCGAGTCCGAGCGCAGACCCGCCCTCTCACCGCGCGTGAGGATGGTGACCGCCTGCACGCCCTGCACCGGATAACCGCTACGCGGGTCGATCAGGTGGCAATAGCGTTTCCCGTCAAGCTCGAAATAGCGCTGGTAATCGCCCGAGGTGCCGATGGCCTCGCCGTCATGCAATTCCAGGATCGCAATCGGCCCCGGCCGGCGCGGGTGCTGGATGCCGACCACCCAGGGACGCGTACCGTGCGTACCCAGCGCCATCACGTTGCCGCCGATGTTGATGAGCGCGTTGTGGATGCCCTGTTCATTGAGAATGGCGGCGGCGCGGTCCAGCGCGTAGCCTTTGGCGTAACCGCCAAGGTCGAGTTTGACGGCGCGATTTCTACTGCTAACTGCAACCCACCCCAACCCTCCCTTGTCAGGGAGGGAGCCGTCCGCCCCTCCCCTGACAAGGGGAGGCTGGGAGGGGTTGGAGATTTTCAAATCGCTCATCCGCGGCTTCGCCTTCACCAGCGCGGCGATCTTCTTCGCGTCCGGCAACTCGGCTTTGAATTCCTCGGCCTGAAAACCCCAGGCCTTGATCAATCCGCCAATGGCCGGATTGAACGTTCCGCCCGATTGCGCCGAGACCTGCGCGGCATCCTGCAGCATTGCCGCCAGCTCGGGCGAGACGCGCTTGCGCTTGCCCTGCACGATGGCGGCATTGAGTTCGCTCAATTCGGAAGGACTCCATGCGTGCAGCATGTCGTGCAGGCGCTGGAACTCATGCATGACGGCAACAGTCGCTTGCCGCGCTTTTTCTTCGTCCGCGCCGTAGATGCTCACATCCACCTGCGTGCCGAACACATAGGCCTGCTCCTGGTAGAACGGCTCTTTGCCGCAGGCGGACAACAACAGGGCGAGTAGCAGGGCAAGGACGCGGAAGAAGCTCACTGCTGCATCTCTTCGATCTCGATGGCGGCCGCCAGCATCGCCAGCCTGCCCACCACGCCGTAGGCATAGAAACGGTTGGGCGTATCGTCGGGGGCACAGGCCGGGTTGGGGAAGGCACAGCAGGACTCGAACGCCAGCGGTTCGAAGCGCATGCCGGGCGCATTCAGGTTCTCGTCGACGCCGCGCTCGGTGTGCACGCGGTAGAAACCGCCCACCACATAGCGGTCTATCATGTACACCACCGGCTCGGCTATCGCGCCGTTCAGGTCTTCGAAGGTGTACACGCCTTCCTGCACCAGCACGTCGGAAACTTGCAGACCTTCCTTCACCACGGCCATCTTGTTGCGCTGCTTGCGGTTGAGATCGCGCACTTCGCGGCCGTCCTTCACCGTCATGATGCCCATGCCGTAAGTGCCCGCGTCCGCTTTGACGATGACGAAAGGGTCGTCCTTCACGCCATATTGCTCGTACTTGTCGGCGATACGTTCCAGCACCAGATCCACCTGCGCCACCAGACAGTCCTCGCCGGTACGCGCGTGGAAATCCACCTTGTCGCACACCGCGAAATACGGATTGATGAGCCAGGGATCGATATCGAGCAGCTTGGCGAAATCGTCGGCCACCTTGTCGTAAGCGCGAAAATGCTGCGACTTGCGGCGCTGGTACCAGCCCGCCTCCAGCGGCGGCAGCACCGTCTGCTCCAGGCCCTTCACGATGTCGGGCACCCCGGCGGAGAGGTCGTTGTTGAGCAGCACCATGCAGGGGTCGAAATCGGCCACGCCGAGGCGATTGCCGCTGCGCACCAGCGGTTCCAGCGTGAGCGAATTGCCGTTGGCCAGTTGCAGCGTGGTCGGCTGCGTGATCTCCGGCAGCAGCGAACCGATGCGCACGTTCAACCCGGCCTGGCGCAGGATGAGGGCAAGTTGCGCCACGTTCTGCAAATAGAACTGGTTGCGCGTGTGGTTCTCCGGGATCAGCAGCAGGCCGCGCGCCTCCGGGCAGATCTTCTCGATGGTGCTCTGCACCGCATGCACGCACAGCGGCACGAACTCGGGATTGAGGTTGTTGAAACCGCCGGGGAACAGGTTGGTATCCACCGGCGCCAGCTTGAAACCGCTGTTGCGCAGATCGACCGAAGAATAGAACGGCGGCGTGCGTTCCTGCCACTGGGTGCGGAACCAATGCTCGATCTGCGGCTGTGCGGTGAGGATGCGCTGCTCCAGATCGAGCAGCGGGCCTTTGAGTGCGGTAGTGAGACGGGGGACCATGGGATGCCTGCGGAAAACGATGCAGGCATTCTAGCCGATTTGGCGCGGTCAAAACGAAACCGCCCGCGCGGAGCGGGCGGTTTGTATTGCCGATAAACCGCGATCAGGGCGAGGTGATCGTGAACTGAAGTCCCCCGGCGACATACAGACTGCCGCTCCCGGCGCCGCAGCTCACGGCCTGGGTCGGTGTCGAGGTCTGGGATGTCCAAGTGATCGCATCTGCGGAAGTCCAGATCTTGATGCTGGTTCCGCCGCCACCCGTGAAGCCGACATACTCGGTTCCGGTCCAGTCGACAAAATCCAGACCGATAATGGGACTACCAATGTCGGTCAGATTGTGGTTTGTCCCCGCACTCCAGGTGATGCCGTCAGTGGAAGTGTATTTCTTGGTACTCGATATCATCACGAACTGAGTCCCATTCCAGATCACTCTGCCGGCGTCGCTGGTATTGGTTCTGGTCCAGTTGATGCCATCGGCCGAAGTCAGCACAAAATTGCTGAAGGTGTACGGGAGGACGGTTGTGTCCCACGAATAGCCGGAGATGAGGAACGTCGAGCCGTTCCAGACGGGTTTGAAACTGAAGACAGCCTCGTTCGCTGCGGCCGTGACGGTATGGCGCGTGGTCCAGGTGATGCCGTCGGCGGACGATTTTATGTCGAGCGATTGTCCCGCGCCGACGTTGGAGCCGCCGCTGAATCCCACAAACAGGCTGTCGTTGCCGACTGCTTTTTCGATCCCGACGACGACACCGGGATTCGGCCAATTGACCGTGTCGGTGGAAGTGCGAATGTCGCTGCCCGTTGCGGCCGCGACGCCGACCACGAGATAGGTGCTGCCCGATTTGGCGATGCCGGAACCGTTGAACATGGTGCGCAGCGTCCAGCTGACACCATCGGTGGAAGTACCGACGACCCCGGCGCCGCCGCTGGCATTGGTCACGCCGACAAACTGCGCGCCGTCCCACAGCATATCGGAGAAGAACCAGCCAGTTTCCGTGTGCGGTGTCCAGACCGAAGGTGTTCCGCCTCCGCCGCCTGCCGCATCGGTCGTTGCACTGACTTCGGTCGAAGCCGCGCTGTCGCCGGTGGCGTTCACCGCCACGATCTTGTAGTAGTAGGCCGTGCTGGCTGTGAGCCCGGTGTTGCTATAAGTAGTGCCAGCCTGAGTCGATCCGCCGAGTACATCGGTCATCGAACCGACCGCCTGGCCGGAAGTCGTGGAGCGGTAGATGCGATAACCGGTCGCGCCGGAGACGGCGGACCAGCCCAGGTCGACCTGCGAAGTGCTGGCCGCAGTCGCGGTCACGCCGGTCGGCGCGTCGGGAACTGTCGCAACGGGCGTGGTGCCGCTCCTGATGATCGTCGTCCCGTCGGGGCCGACGCCGGTGAAATCGCCATTGGTGTCGAGATCGACATGGCCTGACGCACCGTAGTGGACCACCAGTTGCGGAACAGCCGTTTCATAACAGATCGAAGTCACGGTCTGTGCAGCGCCGTTGTAGGACAGGGAACCGTTCGCACCGAACACCAGCGTCAGCGCAGCGTCCGGTATGAAGTTGAAGCTGCCATCGAGCGATCCGGTGTTGCCGGTATAGGTCTGGTCATAGGTCATCAGTTCGGCACTGGTCGCATCGCGCACGCCACCGGAGAAAAGGGTGGTGTCGCAGGAAGCGGCTCCGCCGCCACCGCCAGCAGCATCCGCGCTCGTCCCGCCGCCCCCTCCGCACCCGGTGAAAACAAGTGCACACAGGGCGAGCAGAACCACCCCCGATCTATTGCTTCTGAAACGAATGACTCCCATGACATCCCCCTGGAAATTGAAATTGATGATCCGAACTGCCGTTGTTGATTATCTGCATGGCGCGCGTCTCAACAATCCCGCGTTTACGGGGGGTGGTTTTCGGGGGGACTTTTGTTACAGTTGCACCGCCAAGACTGATAGAGAATAAAGTGAACTCATTTTCGAGAAGGCCGGCCTACACCCTGTTGCTGATCGCGCTGTGCAGCCTGCTGTTGATGGGCGGCGCGGCGAGGTTCGCCCAGCAGCAGCCGTGGCCGGGCATCCGCCTTGCGGCGATGGCCGGCAAGGCGCGGGTGGTCGAGGATGCCGCACGTCAGCTTCCACCCGGCGCGGAGGTCCGCCGCATCGCGGGGATCGAGTTGCTTGCTTCGGACCTGATCGACAACACCGATACCTTCCCCAGCTATGCGGACAAGCAGCAGTTCTTCGAACGCCAGGATGCCCTGGCCGCTGCGCTGCGATCCGATTCAGTGACACTGCACTGGGTCGCGGAGGACAACCGCGAACAGGTCACTACGATCACACCGCGACCGCGCACCCTGGCGGAACTCTCGACGATGTTCTGGTTCACACTGTCCGTCGCTTATCTCTGCTTCATCATTTCCTGCTGGGTGTTCCTGATGCGTCCGCAGGACTGGGGGTCGCGCATGTTTGCGCTCACCGGACCGCCGCTGCTGATCGGATGCCTCACCTCGGCGCTGATCAGCGAACGGGCGCTGGCACTGGATGCGCACTGGTTCGGCATCCTGGACAAGACCAATTCGCTGGCCGGCAGTCTGCTCGGCGCATCCCTCGTTGCATTGTTCCTGAGCTATCCGCGCCGGCTGGTGGCCCCCGGGAAGCTGCTGTGGCTGCTGGTGTTGTATGTCCCGTGGTGGTTGTGCGACCAGCTCCGGTTGTTGCCCGGCCCTGACTGGGGAGTCATGGCGATCATCCTGAGCCAGTTGATCGTTGCTTTTGCCTGTTCCGTTTTGCAATGGTGGGCGACCGCGGAACAACCGCTGGAGCGCGCCGCGTTGCGCTGGTTCGCGCTGTCAGTGCTGCTGGGCAGTTGCCTGTTCGCGTTTACCAACATGATGCCGCGCCTGTTCGGCATGCCCGAACTGATGACGCAGGGCTATGCCATCGGCTTCTTCCTCATCATGTATGTCGGCATTGCACTCGGCCTGCGCCGCTACCGCCTGTTCGACATGGACGAATGGTCCTATCGCGTTCTGCTGTGGGTGGTGGGCGCCGTCTCGGTGATCGCGCTGGATGGCGTGCTGATCCTCTCCGGCCTTGCCGAGGCCACTTCGCTCGGCATCAGCCTGTTGCTGATCGGCTGGCTGTATTTCCCGTTCCGCCAATGGCTGTGGCGGCGCATCGTGAGCAAGCGCAAGCCGAACTTCGAAAGCCTGCTGCCGGAACTCTCCGCCATCGCCTTCTCGCCGACCGGCAATGCCCAGCGCGAACGCTGGGAAGCACTGCTGCGCCATCTGTACGATCCGCTGGAACTCAGGCCCGGCGAGACGGAGGGTGGCGGCATCCGCGAAGAAGGGCTTGCGATGCAGGTGCCCGGCTGCGGCAACCTGCCCTCGTACCTGCTGCGCTATGCAGGACACGGCGCGCGTTTGTTCTCCTCACGCGATGCCACTTTCGCCGCCTCGCTGAGCCATCTGCTGGAACAGGTGCTGAGCGGGCGCAGCAGCTACGAACAGGGCGTGGCGCAGGAACGCCTGCGCCTCGGACGCGACCTGCACGACAACATCGGCGCACGCCTGCTCAAGCTCATCCATCACCTGCGCGGCACGCCAGATGCCGAGATCGCCCGCGACGCGATGAAGGACCTGCGCACTTCGATCGCCGCGATGGACACCCAGCCGGTGCCGTTGTCCAATGCGCTGGCCGACTGGCGTGCCGAGACCGGATCGCGCTGCGAAGCGGCGGCATGCCAGCTGCACTGGCGGCAACCGGAGGAGCTGCCTGCCATCCAATTCGCCCCGCGCACCAAGGCCATGCTGGAATCGGTGATGCGCGAGATCGTCACCAATGCGCTCAAGCATGCTGCCCCCAAACTCATCGAAGTGGAGATCGCCGCGGATGAACACAGGCTGCGCGCGACAGTGAGCAATGACGGCGCCATCGCCGATCCGCTCACCTGGAAAAACGGCTACGGCCTGCGCAACATGCGCGGACGGCTGGAAGAACTGGGCGGGCACCTGCAGATCGCCGCCACCGCCAACAAGGTCCAACTCATCGCCGAGGTGCCCCTCACATGAAAGTCGCACTCATCCTCGAAGACATGCCCGAATCGCAGGAGATGTTGCGCGAAGTCGCGCAGACCGCCTATCCCGGCATCCGCGTGTGTTGTGTAGCCGATGTGGCCAGCGCGCTGAAGATGCTCGACCAGTTCCAGTTCGACCTCGCGCTGATCGACCTGTCGCTGCCCGACGGCGAAGGCAAGACGGTGATCGAGGCGATGAGTGCTCGCTTTCCGCACAGCGTGATCGTGGTCGCCACCATCTTCGACGACGACGACCATCTGTTCCCGGCGTTGCGCGCAGGCGCACAGGGCTATTTGCTCAAGGACCAGTCGCCGGAACAACTGGTGCAGCAACTGCGCGGCATCAGCGAAGGCCATCCGCCGCTGTCGCCCTCCATCGCACGCCGTCTGCTCGACCATTTCCGCGAGGACAAGGAAACGATCAGGGCCGAAGCGCCCGAGGAGGCTCTGCTCACCCCGCGCGAACGCGAAGTGCTGGTGCAGCTCACGCGCGGCATCAGCATCGCCGACATCGGCACCGTGATGAACATCTCGCGCCACACCGTGGGCGACCATGTGAAGAACATCTACCGCAAGCTCAACATCTCATCGCGCGCCGAAGCGACGATGCAGGCGAGGAATATGGGCCTGGTGTGATCCAGGCCCGGAGAGGGGCATACGCTCAGATGTTTTCCTTCATCTTGGCGAGGAATTTCGTCAGGGTGTGATCGACGACCTTGGGGATCATCTCCTCGTACGTATCCATCTTCAGACTCCACTCCATTTCGCGGCCGGTCACCTTGCCGAACAGGTTGGTCGTTTCCTTGATCATCTTTGCATCGGTGATGCCCTTGATCATCACGTCTTCCGTCAAATAGATCTTGGCGATGTCGCCTTTGTGCCCGACCGCAAGGCGCGTGAAGCGCTCGCCGAGCCGGACGGCAGCCATCGACCCGTTGGTGTAATGCGTCCACGGACCGGCGTAGGATTTTCCGGACCACACGTAGGCGATCGGGATGAACACGCGGACATGCAACGTCGCCGCGCCCAGCGCATCCTGCAGGTCTTCGTCGTAGTAAGGCCAGTTGATCGCAGCCTGTCCGATGCGCCCGGTGAAAGTCAGTGTGTCATCACCCAGATTGCTGAAACCGCTGTAGCCCTTTTTATGGTTCTCGTATTCGTCACCCTTGAGATTGAGGATGATGCCTTTGGGCGTGTAGAAGTAACTCCGGTACATCCCGGATTTGGAGCCCGGCGATCCGGTCTCCATCATGAGCGGCGTCGCCGAGGACTTTTCCTGCATCGTCTTGTATTCGGGCGTGGCAAGCAGCGTGTCGTGGCTGACCAGCTCGAATCCCGCCGCCTTGATGCCCGTCTGAAAGTCCTGGTACATCTTTTCGGTGAGCGCCTGCAGTTTTGCCGGATCGGCGTTGAGCGTGGCGTCGAAATTCACCTGCGCGCCGCCGTCAGTGGTGTTTTGTATGGTGACGTACTGGACGACAAACGAAGCGATTGCCACTTTCTGGACGCCTTTCAGGTCATCCAGATCGTTGTCGCCGATGACCGGCTGGGAAAAGGCCACGCCTTCGAGGTCGTCTGCCAGGGCCGGACCGACAGCCAGCAGGAGTGCCAACGCCAATATGATTCTTCTGAACATGATTGCTCCCTGTGAGTTTGGTTGTGCCGGATGACATGCCAACCCATGTGGCGTACTTGATCCGGCGAATGGCTGAGGCTGTTGCCGGATCGATTCTATGAAGACAAAGCGGACAGGCCAATCCCGCGTTCACGGGGGGGTAAACGATGTCAGAAAGGTGTGGGAGTTGTGCCGTTTTGGCTTATGCAGCCGGGATAACGGGTTGGTTGCGGGACTAATCCGGCAGGCGACGGCGCAGTTCGTCGCGCTCGAACCACCACTTGCCGGCAACGATGGTCTCGACCTCTTGTGACAGGCGCGGCAGGAACACCTGCGGCTCGCGCAGTTGCAGCCGCTCCAGCCAGCGATCCATCGCCGCCTGGTCCTGCACGTTGCTGTGGCGCTTCGCCACCATGGAGATGAGGTTGTCGGCGAGGAAGCTCAGGTTCTCATGCGCATCATCGGAGGCGCGCAGGTCGATCACGTAGCGTGTCGTGATCGCGGCCAGCGCGCCGGTATCGGAAGCATCGGGCGTCTCTTCCACCAAATGGATCAGCATCGCCGCCGTCAGTTCGGGATCGACCGGAAAAGTGACGGCCAGCCAGATGCCCATGCCCAGCGCTGCCATCGCATCTGCCTGCTGCGATTGGAACAACACATCACACGCCTCCACCGCATCCGCCCAGGACTCGTGTCTCATGGCGGTGACAAAGGCTTCGCGCGCGATATCCCATGCTTCTTTCTTGCGCTCCAGCGCGTTCAGCAGCTCGGCGATGTCGAGTTGCAAGCGGGCGTGCTGCAAGGGATCGCCGCTGCCCAGCGCGGCGAGCGCCTGCAGTTTCTCTGCCAACTGCCGCTTCATGTTGCCGAGCTCTGCGGTGGTCAGCCCATCATTGGGGTTGTTGATCAGTGGACCGCGGTAGGGGATGCTGTCACTCATGGTGGTCGTGCGAACCGTGTTTACGAAGGGCGGCAGTTTAAACCAGGCAGCGTTCTGCGGGCACAGCGGTGGTAGAATGCGCGCCTTCAAAAATAAGGCAGTCCCATGTTATCCACAGCAAATATCACCATGCAGTTCGGCGCCAAGCCGTTGTTCGAAAACGTTTCCGTCAAATTCGGCGATGGCAATCGTTACGGCTTGATCGGCGCCAACGGCTGCGGCAAGTCCACGTTCATGAAGATTCTGGGCGGCGATCTGGAACAATCTTCCGGTGAAGTCATGCTGGACAAGACCGAGCGTCTCGGCAAGTTGCGTCAGGACCAGTTCGCATATGAAGACCAGCGCGTGCTGGATGTGGTGCTGATGGGCCATACCGAGATGTGGGAGGCGATGAGCGAGCGCGATGCGATCTACGCGAACCCCGATGCCTCCGAAGAAGACTACATGCGCGCCGCCGATCTGGAAGCAACCTTCGCCGAATACGACGGCTACACCGCCGAGGCGCGTGCGGGCGAGCTGTTGCTGGGTCTGGGCATCGCCATCGAACTGCACCAGGGCAACATGAGCGCGGTGGCACCCGGCTTCAAACTGCGCGTGCTGCTGGCGCAGGCACTGTTCTCCGACCCGGATATCCTGCTGCTGGACGAGCCGACCAACAACCTGGACATCAACACTATCCGCTGGCTGGAAGACATCCTCAACGCGCGCAATTCGACGATGGTGATCATCTCGCACGACCGCCACTTCCTGAATAGCGTGTGCACGCACATGGCCGACCTGGATTACGGCAAGATCACCGTGTATCCGGGCAACTACAACGATTACATGCTGGCCTCCACACAGGCGCGCGAACAGCAGTCCGCCGACAACGCCAAGGCCAAGGAAAAGGTCGCCGAACTGAAAGCCTTCGTGGCGCGTTTCTCGGCCAACGCTTCCAAGGCCAAGCAGGCCACTTCGCGCGCGCGCCAGATCGACAAGATCAAGATCGAGGACATCAAACCCTCCAGCCGCCAGTACCCCTTCATCCGCTTCGAATACGACGAGCGCGAAAAGCTGCACCGCGTCGCGGTGGAAGTGGAGAAGATGGCGAAGGGCTACGACCGCATGCTGTTCTCGAACGTGAATTTCCGCATCGACGCGGGCGAGAAGGTTGCCATCATCGGCCCCAATGGTATCGGTAAAACCACGCTGCTGCGCTGCCTCGCGGGCGATCTCGCGCCCGACACCGGCACGATCAAGTGGGCGGAGAAGGCCAAGCTGGGCTACTACGCACAGGATCACGCTGCCGATTTCGCCGAGCCCAAATCCATGATGGAATGGATGACCGACTGGCGCGGCCCGCACGACGACGACCAGGTGGTGCGCGGCACATTGGGACGCCTGCTGTTCTCCGGCGACGACGTGAAGAAGATGGTTAAGGTGCTGTCCGGCGGCGAGAAAGGCCGCATGCTGTTCGGCAAGCTGATGCTGGCCAAGCCCAACGTGCTGCTGATGGACGAACCGACCAACCACATGGACATGGAAGCGATCGAGTCGCTCAACACCGCGCTCGACTTGTTCAAGGGCACATTGATCTTCGTGTCGCACGACCGCGAATTCGTGTCGTCGCTGGCCACGCGCATCATCGAGATATCGGCCAAGGGCGTGAACGACTACCATGGCACTTATGAAGAATTCCTGCGTGACCAGATGGTGGAATAATGATATGCCGTCATTCCGGCGCAGGCCGGAATCCAGTTGATTCGCAAACCCCGCTTGGCGGGACGACTGCTGACTTTGTCCGCTTCGCGGAATTGTTTCAAAGCTGGATTCCGGCCTGCGCCGGAATGACGGGAATTTAAGAGTGACGACTTCATCCAGAACCATTGGTGTATTCGATTCCGGCGTGGGCGGCCTCTCGGTGCTGCATCACATCCGCTCTGCATTGCCCGATGCGGACCTGATCTATATCGCCGATTCCGGCCATGTTCCCTACGGCGACAAATCGCCCGCCTTTATCGAAGCGCGCTCGCTGGCGCTCACACGCTTCCTGGTCAGCCAGGGCGCCGAAGCCATCGTCATCGCCTGCAACACCGCCACTGCCGCTGCCGCCTCTTCCCTGCGCGTCAGATTCAACAAGATGCCCATCGTAGCGATGGAACCCGCAGTCAAGCCCGCCGTCGCGGCCACCAAGAGCGGCGTAGTCGGTGTGCTCGCCACCGTCGGCACACTGGAGAGCGCGCGCTTCGCCGCGCTGCTCGGCAAGTTCGCCAACGGTGTGAAGGTGGTCACCCAGGGCTGCCCCGGACTGTGTGAAGTAGTCGAGCGCGGGGACCTGCACAGCAACGAAGCACGCCGCCTCATCGAGCGCTACACAGCCCCGTTACTCAAAGAGAAAACCGACGCCATCATCCTCGGTTGCACCCATTACCCGTTCCTTTCCCCGCTCATCCGCGAAGTGGTGGGCGAAGGCGTCGCCCTAGTGGATACCGGCGCGGCGGTAGCGCGCGAACTGAAACGCCGCGTCGAAGTGGAACTGCCGCCGCGGGTAACCGCAGGCGTACTCGGCAGCGAAGCTTTCTTCACCAGCGGCGATGCCGAACAGGCCGCGCGCATCATGTCCTTGCTGTGGGGAAGGGAAGTCGCGGTGGCGCAACTCCCCGAGGAATTCCTCTAGCGAGACGCTGAAAAAATTCTTTCACCCTTCGACGGACTCAGGGCGAAAGGATTTTTTCAGCGTCACCCTGGCAGTCCCCGGCCAGCATCACGCTGTTGCGCCCCGCGTTCTTGGCGCAGTACAACGCCTCATCCGCCTTCCTGACCAGCATCTCCGGCTGCTGCCCGTTCTCGGGCTGCATCACCGCCACGCCGATGCTCACGGTGACTTGGCCCTGCGGCGCGTCCGCATGGGTGAATTCGAGTGACTCGATCGATTGGCGCACCACATTGGCCAGATGCATCGCCCGCTCGGTGTCGGTGTGTGACGCAAGCAGCACGAACTCTTCCCCGCCGTAGCGCGCGGCCAGGTCGCTGGAGCGACGCGAGTTCGCTTCCAGTATCCGGCCCACGCTGCGCAGGCATTCGTCACCCGCCTGGTGGCCGTAGTGGTCGTTGTAGTTCTTGAACAGATCGATGTCGAGCATCAGCAATGCGAGCGGCTGGCGCACGCGCAAGGCGCGGTTCCATTCGTTCTCCAGCGCTTCGTCGAAACGGCGGCGGTTGGCGAT
Organism: Gammaproteobacteria bacterium; assembly: GCA_018813765.1. Lineage (GTDB taxonomy): Bacteria > Pseudomonadota > Gammaproteobacteria > Burkholderiales > Gallionellaceae > Sideroxyarcus. The sequence goes on from JAHJBC010000007.1 coordinate 182,331, forward strand.
GCCGGTGAGGCCGTCAGTGGTGGAGAGCGCTTCGAGGCGGCGATTGGCCTCTTCCAGTTCACGCGTGCGTTCCGCCACCTTGTGCTCAAGTTCGCGATGCGAGACGGAAAGCCGCACGCGCATGTCGTTGAGCGAGGCGACAAGCGCGCCGATCTCGTCGCGGTGCGGATATTCGATCAGTACCGGATCGCCATCGTCGAACTTGGCGTCCAGGTTGGAAACCGCATCGGACAGCTCGGTCAGCGGGCGCGACAGCCGCCAGGTGATTGCCCAGTAGAAGATCAGCCACAAGCCGGCCGTCTTGATGATGGAGTTGATCAAGATGATCACGAAGCTGTTCTTCACCCGCTCCAACACCACACTGCGGTCGGAATAGAGCGTCATCTTGCCCAGCACATGTGGCGGGTGGCTGCTGGCGAGCGCGGCGGACTGCAGCGGCACGACATGCATCTGAAAGGGCGCAAACAGGGCATCGGAGACGATCTCGCCCGCTGCCGGGATATTGCCCTGTACGGACACAGTCTGACCATTCTCCTTTTCCAGCCTGACCCCGGTGATGATCGCCGTCTGCGCGATCCCCTTGGTCAATGAATCCAGCAGAGACTGGTCATAAGTCCACATCGCGTCGGACACGCCGGGCGCGAATGAGCGGCCCAGTGCGACCAGATCGGAAGTGATGGTGTTCTTGATGGTCGAATATTCGATGCCGAGCTGCACACCGGTGACCAGGATGGCCAGCAACAGATACCAGCTGAAGACGATCTTGAACAGCCGGTTGGCGAGGTTCTTCAAGTCAGGCATCGCGCGTCCCTAGCGGTCCTGTTCCAGCAGCTTCGGGTAATAGCCGCGGATCCGTTCCTGATCCACTGCGGGATACCAGCGTTCCGAGTAACTGCGGTATTCGGGCTTGCCGCGTTCCGTGCGGATAACGGTATTGATCCGCGCGATCATTGCGCGACCCCAGTCGTTACCGCTACAGGCGACATGCGTGAAGATATAGGGCGGCGTGCCATTGATCGGCAGATTGGCGATGCGTCCGCTCGCCCCGAAGCGCTCCGCCAGATAGGCGGCCTCGTGCGGGAACAGCAGCAGGTAGTCGATGTCGCCGCTGAGCAGCATCTGGAACAGTTGCGCGGTGCTCAGTGGCCGCTTCATCAACTGGGGATGGTCATGCGCATGCGCGATGACCGCATCGATGTTGGGCGCGTAGGAGCGTCCCGGGATCACCGCGCCGACCAGATCCTCGCGCAGGAACAGCGACTCCAGGTCGATGCTGCTATCCCTGCCGAACAGCGTAGCCTTGTCCTTGAGGAAGATGACGCGGTTGTCTAGGTGCACCAGCGCGGGGATGGAGATGGCGAGGCCGAGCGCGGCGGCGTTCGACTTGAAGATGCCTGGGGTGCACAGATTGGCGCCGGAGAGGAACTCTTCCTTGCGGCGCGCGAAACTCATGGTCACGATGTGGTGGTCGAATCCCTCCATGCGGGCGACGAGTGTGGCCAGTTCGCCGTCGAAGCTGCCGCTGCCCTTGTGCGCCTCATCGAGGATCTGGAACGGCGGGAAATCGAGCACGCCCCAAGTCAGTTCATCCTGGGCGGTCGCGGACAGGGGCAGCCATGCCAGAGCGGCACAAAGATATGACCACAGGCGATTCCCGTGTCCGGAGTAGCTCAAGCTAGAATCCCCCTTTGGATGTGGCAGCATTGTACCTGCCTCCGGCGCGGATGCACGAGCCCTGCCCGGCAGCGCGTTATCCGTTAGAATTCGGGTCTTATTTCAAGGTAACCAGGCATGACTAACACCCATCGCTACACCCTCACCATCTCCTGCCCGGACCGCTCCGGCATCATCGCCGCCGTCACTGGCTTCATCGCCGAGCACGGCGGTTTCATCGTCGAGGCGAGCTACCACACCGAGCAGGAGGCCCAGCGTTTTTTCATGCGCCAGGAGATCCGCGCCGATTCGCTGCCGTTCGATGCGGCCGAATTCCGCAAGCGCTTCGGCAAACTGGCACAGGATTTCGGCATGGACTGGCAGCTCGCCGATTCCGCCATCAAAAAACGGCTGGTGGTGCTGGTGAGCAAACAGGACCACTGCCTCGACGACCTGCTGCACCGCTGGCGCAGCGGCGAGTTGCAGGTGGACATTCCCTGCGTGATCTCCAACCATGAGGATTTGCGCAGCTTCGTCGAATGGCACGGCATCCCCTTCATCCATGTCGACATGACCGACAAGGCTGCCGCGTTCGAAAAGATCGCGACACTATTCGAAGAGCATCACGGTGACAGCATGGTGTTGGCTCGCTTCATGCAAATATTGCCGCCCATGCTGTGCCAGCGTTTCCCCGGTCGCATCATCAACATCCACCACAGTTTCCTGCCGTCCTTCGTCGGCGCCAAGCCCTACCACCAGGCCTACCTGCGCGGCGTGAAACTCATCGGCGCGACCTGCCACTATGTCACCGAAGAACTGGATGCGGGCCCCATCATCGAGCAGGACACGGTACGCATCGACCACGGCGACGCGGTGGAGGATCTGGTGCGTTACGGTCGCGACATCGAGAAGACGGTATTGGCACGCGGCTTGCGCTACCATGTCGAGGATCGCGTGCTGGTGTGCGGCAACAAGACCATCGTGTTTCGCTGAGTCGGTGATATTTTCAATCGTTGCGCAATAAACAGGAGAAATATAAATGAGCAGAATATTGATCATCGCCCTGGCTGCATTGTTTGCCGGCAGCGCCATGGCATTCGAACTGTCCAGCCCGGACCCGGAGGTGACGAACGGCCGCCCGATGCCCAAGGCGCAGGAATTCCGCGGCATGGGCTGCAACGGCGACAATCTATCTCCCGAACTGGTCTGGAAGGATCCGCCTGCGGGCACGCTGAGCTTCGCGGTCACGGTGTTCGATCCGGATGCGCCTACCGGCAGCGGCTGGTGGCACTGGGTGGTGTACGACATTCCGGCTACCGCCACCGGACTGCCTGCCGGCGCGGTGATCAAGGCTGCATTGCCGACGGGGACAAAACAGGGACGCAACGATTTCGGCCTGCGCAATTTCGGCGGCGCCTGTCCGCCGGTGGGTGACAAACCCCACCACTATGTATTCATGATCCATGCGCTCAAGGTCGAGAAACTGAACGTGCCGGATGACGCCAGTCCGGCGCTGATCGGTTTCATGCTGCACAGCAACAGGCTGGGGCTGGCCAAGATGACCACGACCTATTCGAGGTAGCACTGCGGCATACGCTATCCCGCGTCAATCGGGAGACAGGAGGCAGCATGAACCAGCAGGATCGTGCACTGATCGAACAGAACAGCCTGTTCGCAGGGATGGACTTCGCCGCTGTCGAGTACATGCTGGAACGCAGTACGCTGCGCGATCTGGCCGCAGGCGACAAGCTGCTGCAACCCGAGCTGGCCAACCATCACCTTTTTCTGATCCTGGATGGCGAGTTGCGCGTCAACCTGATCGGGCAGGCAACCCTGGAGCATGCCTCGCTGAACGCCGGAGAATGCGCGGGCGAGATCTCGCTGGTGGACGGGCAGAACCCTTCGGCGTTGGTGGTGGCCGCCAAGCCCACGCGCGTGCTGGCCGTGCCGCACGACACGGTGTGGTCGCTGGTCGACCAGTCGCACGAGGTCGCGCGCAACCTGCTGGCCATCATCGCCGGGCGCATGCGCCGTGACAATTCCGCCCTCATCTCCTCGCACAGCAAACGCGCGCAATACGAACATCAGGCCACGGTCGACACGCTGACCGGCGTGCATAACCGCCGCTGGATGAACGAGGCCTTTCCCAGGGTGCTGCACCGCTGCGCGCTGGATCACACGGCCAGCACGCTCATGGTGCTGGACATCGACCATTTCAAGCGCGTCAACGACAGCTACGGCCATCTTGTCGGCGATGTGGCACTGAAAGCGCTGGCAAACATCATGCAGCTCAACCTGCGGCCGCATGACCTGCTGGTGCGTTACGGCGGCGAGGAATTCGCCATCCTGCTGCCCGGCACCGGGGCCGAGGAAGCGCACTCCATCGCCGAACGCCTGCGCACCATGGTCGCCGCCAACGAGATAAACAGCGGCGATGCGACGTTCAAGATTACCGTTTCCATCGGCATCGCGGCGGTCCACCATGAGGGCAAGCTGGAGGACTTCTTCGGCGCGGCAGATCAGGCGCTGTACCGCGCCAAAGAGAACGGGCGCAACCGCGTCGAGGTCGCGAGCTGAGTCTGCAACAGCTTCCCCGCAAGGACACAGGGCGCCAAATGGCGCCCTGTGTCCTTCATGCCGGAACGATCCGACTATCAGCGTAACGTCGTCATGTATTTCTGTTCCGCTGCCGGGCGCAACGGCGCGGCAGGGTACTCGACATGAGGCAGCAGCGGATGCACTTCCTCCACCCGCTCCGCCAGCCGGTGCAACTCGTCGGAGCTGGCACTGTATGCCAGCTTGACAACTTCCCGCGCATAGGCCGCGTCGGCGCACATCCACTCGACATCGATGATGCGATTGAATTCGCGCCGCAGCAGGACGTGCATGCGCCCGGCCAGTGAAAACATGATCTCCATCTCTCCAGACATCGTTTGCTCCAGACTTGCTTGTTAGGTCTCTAATGAAAAGGGCATCCGAAGATGCCCTTTCCTGTTGCTTGCAGCAAGAACTTACTGGTTGTAAGCGCGCTCGCCGTGAGTCGCTGTGTCCAGACCTTCACGCTCGGCTTCTTCCGAAACGCGCAGACCCATGACCATATCGACGATCTTGAAGCAGACATAGGCGACCACACCGGACCACACGATGGTGATCGCGACGCCGGTTGCCTGGGTGATGACCTGCCCCATCATGGAGTAGTCGTCCACACCCACGCCGCCCAGTGCCGGGGAGACGAAGATGCCGGTGCCGATGGCGCCGATGATGCCGCCGACGGCGTGGATACCGAACACGTCGAGCGAGTCGTCATAGCCCAGCGACTTCTTCAGGCCGGACACCGCCCACAGGCAGATCGGACCGACGATCAGGCCGAGGATGATGGCGCCCATCGGGCCGACCAGACCGGCAGCCGGTGTGACGGCGACCAGACCGGCGACCGCGCCGGAAGCGATACCCAGCATCGAAGCCTTGCCGCGCATCATCTTTTCAGCAGCCATCCAGCTCAGTGCCGCAGCAGCGGTGGCGACGATGGTGTTGAGCAGCGCCAGTGCTGCACCGCCGGTGGCTTCCAGGTTGGAACCGGCGTTGAAGCCGAACCAGCCCACCCACAGCAGCGAGGCGCCGATCATGGTCATCGGCAGGTTGTGCGGAGCCATCGGCTCCTTGCCGTAACCGATGCGCTTGCCGATCACGATGGCACCGACCAGAGCGGCCACACCGGCGTTGATGTGCACCACGGTACCGCCGGCGAAGTCCAGCGCGCCCTTCTCGAACAGGTAACCGCCGGTTGCCCACACCATGTGTGCGATCGGCAGGTAGGAGAAGGTGAACCACAGTGCGGAGAACACCATCAGCGAACCGAACTTGATGCGCTCGGCGAAGCCGCCGATGATCAGCGCGGTGGTGATCGCCGCGAAGGTCAGCTGGAAGGCCACGAAGGTGAACTCGGGGATCACCACGCCGTCGGTGAAGGTGGCGGCTGTGCTGTCACCGGTCATGCCGGCCAGGAACAGCTTGGAGAGGTCGCCAATCATCCAGTTCATCGAACCGCCGTCGCCGAAAGCCAGCGTGTAGCCGTAGACCACCCACAGGATGGAGATCAGCGCGAAGATGCCGAACACCTGCGACAGTACCGACAGCATGTTCTTGGCGCGCACCAGGCCGCCGTAGAACAGGGACAGGCCGGGAACGATCATCAGGATCACCAGCAGCGTGGACAGCATCATCCAGGTGGTGTCGCCCTTGTCGGGTACCGGGGCGGGAGCCGCTTCGGCAGCAGGCGCTTCCTCGGTGGCCATGACTGCTGCTGCGGGCGCCGCGTCTTCTGCAAACGCCGGAGCGGTTGCGCCGAACAACACGGCGAGCAGCGCGAATAGTGCTATAAATTTCTTCATCTCATCGCTCCTTATAAGGCTTCCGGACCGGTCTCGCCGGTGCGGATGCGGATCACTTGTTCCAGGTCGGCCACGAAGATCTTGCCGTCGCCGATCTTGCCGGTCTGTGCCGATTTCTCGATGGCTTCGATCACCTGGTCGAGCTGGTCGGCCTTGATGGCCGCTTCCAGTTTGATCTTGGGCAGGAAGTCCACGACATATTCCGCACCGCGATACAGCTCGGTGTGGCCCTTTTGGCGTCCGAAGCCCTTGACCTCGGTGACGGTGATGCCCTGCACGCCGATGGCGGACAATGCTTCACGCACTTCGTCGAGCTTGAACGGCTTGATGATTGCAGTGATCATTTTCATGTTCGTTTCTCCTTGAAGACGGGGCGGCGAACCGCCCCGTAGTGATTACATCGCGCGAGTCAGGGACAGCACGACGGTGCTCTTGCCCAGCTCGTTACCCAACACGGTGTAGAGAGCGCCTGCATTGGTATTGCTGTAGGCTGCGCCGACCACATATCCGCTGAAGTCCTTGGTGACCGAGAGCTTGTAGTCGGAATATGTCAGACCTGTAGAGTTGGCACCTTTGTAAGACTGCTTGCCATAGTGCGCGCCGACGGTGACGCCAGTGTCAGCAACCGGATAGCTGACGTTCACTTCAGCATAGGTAGAACCCTTGGCATCGGCCACACCGAACAGATCACCCAGCGAGTAGGACAGCTTGGCCGTCACGATGGAATAGCTCACTGCGCCGTAGATCTCATTTGTGTCGGCCTTGACTGCGGTTCCGTATTCGCCAGGATAGTTGTAGCGCAGGAAACCGACGTCATAGCCGACATCGCCGGCCGCGCCTTTGTAACCGACATAGGTGTCGATCTCGGTGCCGGCATTGTCAGCAATGCCTGCGTCGCTCAGCCAGCTGATGCTGGAGGCCCATACCCCCGCATACACGCCGCTGGAGTCAGACAGATCGAAACCGCCCTGAATGGCGGGACCGGTACCGGTTTGCGAGATGCCGCGATACAGGTAGTCGCTCACCAGACCAACATTGGAGCTGAAAGTTGTTTCAGCCATGGCTGGCATTGCGAAAGCGGAGGCCAAAGCGACAACGAGCAGGTTCTTCTTAAGCATGGTGTTTCCTTTCTGTTGAGTAGTTAAGTGGGATAAAAGTATCCACGGCTGAGTAACAGCAGAAACTGTGCCACCGCCAGAAAAGCCCGCCATTATTGGCTTTCATGACATGCCGCAGGAAACGGGGGAAGTGCGGCGCACCAACTCCATGCACGAAAACGGTGCAGCGCACTCGGGCGGTGCGCGGATGATTTGCTACACTACGGCACTATTCAATACGGGGGTATACCTATGCTTAATCCAAAATTCTTTGAAGAGATGTCCGCCAAGCTGAATGAAGCCGTTGCCAGCAGCCCCGCCAAGGATTTCGAGAAGAACGCGCGCGCCTTGCTGGCACAGGGATTCTCCAAACTCGATCTGGTCACGCGCGAGGAATATGAAGTACTCGCTGCGCGGCTGGACAAGATGGAAACGCGGCTGGCCGCCCTGGAAGCGCCAAAATAGTAATCCGTCATGGGGCTGGCAGTCCTCTATAGCCGCGGGCTTGCGGGCATGGATGCCGCGCTGGTCACCGTCGAGGTGCACCTCGCCGGCGGCCTGCCGCAGTTCACCATCGTCGGACTCCCGGAAGCGGAAGTGAAGGAGAGCAAGGACCGCGTGCGCGCCGCCTTGCAGAATTGCCAGTTCGAATTCCCCGCGCGCCGTATCACCGTCAACCTCGCCCCCGCCGACCTGCCCAAGGAGAGCGGACGCTTCGACCTGCCCATCGCGCTCGGCATCCTTGCCGCATCGGGACAGATACCCGCCGACAGGCTGGCCGAATACGAATATGCGGGCGAGCTCGCACTGACCGGCGAACTGCGCGCGATACGCGGCGCGCTGGCAATGACCTATCGCGCATGCGACAGCGGCCGGGCATTCATATTGCCTGCCATGAATGCACCCGAGGCGGCATTGGTGGAGGATGCCGTGGTCTATCCCGCGCAATCGCTGTTGCAGGTCGCCGCACACCTTGCCGGGCGGGACGCGCTCACTCGCCATCTCCCCGTCACTGAAGCCGTTGCACCGCACTACCCCGACATGGGCGAGGTGAAGGGCCAGGCCGCATCCAAACGCGCGCTGGAAATCGCCGCCGCCGGCGGGCACAGCGTGCTGATGTCAGGTCCGCCGGGTACCGGCAAGAGCATGCTGGCCGCGCGCTTCCCCGGCATCCTGCCGCAGATGACGCAACAAGAGGCACTGGAGTCCGCCGCCATGCAGTCGCTGGGCGGCATGTTCGAGGTGGCGAACTGGAAGCGCCGCCCCTATCGCGCGCCGCACCACACTGCGAGCGCGGTGGCGCTGGTGGGCGGCGGCAGCAATCCGCGGCCCGGCGAGATCTCGGTGGCGATGCACGGCGTTTTATTTCTGGACGAGTTGCCGGAATTCGACAGGGGTGTGCTGGAAGTGTTGCGCGAGCCGCTGGAGAGCGGGCGCATCACCATCTCGCGTGCGGCGCGGCGCGCCGATTTCAAGGCGCAGTTCCAGTTGGTTGCGGCGATGAACCCCTGTCCCTGCGGCTACCTCGGCCACTACAACGGCAAGTGCCGTTGCTCGCCGGACCAGGTTTCGCGCTATCGCGGCAAGATCTCCGGCCCGCTGCTGGACCGCATCGACATTCAGGTGGAAGTGCCCGCTGTGCCGCAGGATGAGTTGCTCAAGCAGGGCGAAGGCGAGAGCAATGCAACGATACAGGGCAGGGTGGAAGCCGCCCGGCAGCGGCAACTTGCGCGGCAGGGTAAACCGAACGCGAAGCTTTCCGTCACCGAGATCGACACTTGGTGCAAACCCGATGCGCAGGGCGAGGCACTGCTGCGGCAGGCCATCACACGTTTGAATCTCTCCGCGCGCGCCTACCACCGAGTGCTCAAGGTGGCGCGCAGCATTGCCGACTTGGCCGACAGCGAAAATATTCTGACCGCGCACATTGCCGAAGCGGTACAGTATCGACGGATGGACTTGCAAGGCTGACAGGAACGATAAGGTATAGCACCGCCTGCGAGGAGGAGTGAGTATGGAATCGTTTGTCTGGGACGAGCACTTCGTCACCGGTCTGGCTGAAGTCGACAAGCAGCATCACCGTCTGGTCGATGTTATCAACCAGTTCGGCGATCTGCTGACGCAACCCGAGAACATCCCTTTCGACAAGGTCGAAACGGTCTTCGGCGAACTGGCCGCCTACGCCCAGTATCATTTCGCCGAAGAAGAGATGCTGATGGATACGCAGAAAGTGGACCAGCGCCACGTGCACCATCACAAGCACGAGCACGTCAATTTCCTGCAGGAAGTGACGCAGTTGCACGCCGCCATTTCGCCGCAGAAACCCGAGAAGGCCAAATCCCTGCTGAATTTCCTCATCTACTGGCTGGCCTACCATATCCTCGGTTCCGACCAATCCATGGCCAAGCAGGTCAAGGCGATCCGGGACGGCCAGACTGCCGCCGAGGCCTACCGTGCGGAGGAGCGCATGAAGGAAGGTGCGGTCGAACCCTTGCTGCATGCGCTCAACGGCTTGTTCCGGCAGGTATCGGAGCGCAACCGCGAATTGCTGCAGTTGAACCAGACGCTGGAGACCCGGGTCACCGAGCGCACCGCCGAACTGGCCGTTGTCAATCGACAACTGGAGGAAATGGCCTTGACCGACGTGCTCACCGGCCTGCCCAACCGGCGCCACGCCATGCGCCGCCTCGAACAGGTCTGGAAAGAATCAACAAGGAATGACCTGCCGCTGGCCTGCATGATGATCGATGCCGACGGCTTCAAGCAGGTCAACGATAACTTCGGGCACGATGCGGGTGACGAGGTGTTGCGGCAACTGTCGAGGAACCTAAGTTATACGGTGCGCAACGACGATATCGTATGCAGACTGGGCGGCGACGAGTTCCTGGTCATCTGCCCGCGCACCCCGCTGGAAGGCGCAAGACAACTTGCCGACAAATTGTGCCGCGAGGTCGCGAGCATGCGCGTTCGCGCGGGTTCAGGCGAATGGCGCGGCAGCGTCAGCATCGGCGTGGCGGCGCGCAATGCGGGCATGGACAATTTCGAGGCCTTGATCAAGGCTGCCGACGAAGGCGTGTATTGCGCCAAGAAGAACGGGCGCGGCTGCGTGGCTGTTGCTCCCTGACCAGCATGCAAAAACAGAGGCCGTCCACGCGCAAGTGTTCAAGCGCGCCATGGCCCTGACGACGACTATTTCTCCAGCACGGACTTAACGTAGCGCGCATCCTCGTTCAGGATGTGGTTGAACAGCCAGGTTACCATCAGGTTGTTCAATTCGACTGCCGTGTCTTCGTGTTTCTCGAAGCGGAGGCGCAGCTCGTTCACCTGGCTGGCGAACTCCTTGTGCATTTCCTTGTGCGCATTCAGCGCCGGGTAGTCGGCGTCCTCCATCAACGTCTCCTCAAAGGCGAAGTGGGTGAGCGTGTAATCCACCAGTTCGTCGATGATCATGCGCATTTCGTCCTTTGAAGCTCCGTCGGCTTGCGCGTCGTACAGACGGTTGATGTATTCGACGATGCGGCCATGCTGCCGGTCGATCACCTGTATCCCGGTATTGAGATTGTCCGTCCAGATCAGTCTTTTCATACCACCTCCATTGGCGCCCGGTCGCTGTTCTGCCGGGCGCCTGTTGTGTCAGCCCACCTTGGGCAGGTTGGCCAACGATGCGCTCAGCAGTTCTTCCGGATAACTGTGGTCGTCCAGTTCGCCGGCGAAATACTTGTCGTACGCCGCCATGTCGAAGTGGCCGTGGCCGGACAGGTTGAAGAACAGCGTCTTCTTCTCGCCCGATTGCTTGCAGCGCAGCGCTTCGTCGATGCAGGCACGGATGGCGTGGTTGGATTCCGGCGCCGGAATGATGCCCTCGGCGCGCGCGAACTGCACGCCCGCCTCGAACGTCGCCAGTTGCGGCACCGCCACCGCCTCGATCAGTTTCTCGTGATAGAGCTGCGACACCAGCGGCGAATCGCCGTGGTAGCGCAGGCCGCCAGCATGGATGCTGGGCGGCATGAAATTACTGCCCAGCGTGTACATCTTCATCAGCGGGGTGAAGCCGGCGGTGTCACCGAAGTCGTAGGCATAAGTGCCCTTGGTCAGCGTCGGGCACGAGGCCGGTTCCACCGCGACCAGGCGCACGTTCTTGCCTGCGGCCTTGTCGGCAAAGAACGGGAAAGCCACGCCGCCAAAGTTGGACCCGCCGCCGCAGGGTGCGAACACCATGTCGGGGTAATCGCCGGCCTTCTCGAATTGCTTCTTCGCTTCCAGGCCGATGATGGTCTGGTGCAGCAGCACATGGTTGAGCACCGAGCCCAACGCATAGTTGGTGTCGGCGCGCGAGGCGGCTTCTTCCACGGCTTCGGAAATTGCCATGCCCAGCGAACCTGGATTGTTCGGGTCCTTAGCCAGCACATCGCGTCCGGTTTGCGTTTGCATGCTCGGACTGGCGAACACCTCGCCGCCCCAGGTTTGAATCATGGAACGGCGGAACGGCTTCTGGTCGTAGCTCACGCGCACCATATAAACGCGCACTTCCAGACCGAACATCTGTCCGGCAAGCGCGATGGACGAACCCCACTGGCCCGCGCCTGTTTCGGTGGACAAGCGTTTGATGCCAGCCTGCTGGTTGAAATACGCCTGCGGGATGGCGGTGTTGACCTTGTGCGAACCGGCCGGCGAGACGCCTTCATATTTGTAGTAGATCTTCGCCGGGGTACCCAGCATGGCTTCCAGACGGTGCGCGCGGAACAAAGGCGAGGGACGGTACATGCGCAAGGCTTCGCGCACCGGCTCGGGGATGGGGATCCAGCGTTCTGCCGAAACTTCCTGTTCGATCAGGGCCATCGGGAAGATCGGGGTCAGCGCCTCCGGACCGATGGGCTTGCCGTCCGGACCCAGCGGCGGAGTCGGCGGATTGGGCATGTCGGCGACGACGTTGTACCAATGCTTCGGAATATCGGATTCGTCCAGCAGGATCTTGGTTTGCGGCATGACTGTCTCTCCTCACTCTTATATTTAAGTCGTTATGAAGACTTCCCTGATGCGGGAGACAGTTTACTGCATGCGGCGAAGTTGTTCAGCAGGGAGTGGCTGGCGGATACGAACCGGAATCAAATGCGGACAGGATCAGGCAAACAGCCTGCCCAGAAGGCCTTTCTTTTCGCCCATGTTCTTGGCGATGAAACCGGGGTTGCGCGCCAGGAATTCCTTCACCGTTTCGACATAATCGGAATCGTCGTGCTTGAAGTGATCGGTCAGCCATTCGACCAGCAGGCCGTCGATGTATTTGACGATGTCTTCGCCCGCATTGAAACGGGACTGGAATTCGGCGATGCGCTTGGCGAACTGCACATGCGATTTCTGGTGAGCCTTGAGGAAGGGATAGCCCGCGTGCTCCTGCAGCCGTTCTTCAAAGCCGAAATGGAAGATGGCATGGTTGACCATCGCGTCGATCATTTCGGCCAGCTTCGGGCGTGAAACGCCGCTATTGTGGGAATCGATCACCTTGTTGATCAACTCCACGAGTTGGAGATGCTGCTTGTCGATCTCGGGGATGCCGATAACGAACTTGTCTGTCCACACAAATTTACTCATTGATTCTCCAATGAATTCGTATATTGCGTACGCCTTCAAGCGATGCGAAGCACCAAAACCGTGCGCATAGTATTGGCATTTCCTTTTTATGACAAGGTTATCTCCGGAGGATTCGGGACATTCGGGGCCGCATGCTAGAATCCGCGCCTGCTTTTTTACTTTCAAATCATGACTCAAACACCTCACCCGATCCTTGCCCTGCTGAAAAAACGCATCCTCATCCTCGACGGCGCCATGGGCACCATGGTCCAGCGCTACAAGCTGACCGAGGCCGACTATCGCGGTGAACGTTTTGCGGACTGGCCGCGCGACCTCAAGGGCAACAACGACCTGCTGGTGATCACCAGGCCGCAAGTCATCAAGGCCATCCATTGCGAATACCTGGCGGCGGGCGCGGACATCATCGAGACCGACACTTTCGGCGCGAACGCCACCACGCTGAAAGCGTACGGCATGGAGTCGCTGAATTACGAATTGAACAAGGCCGGTGCCGCGCTCGCGCGCGAGGCCTGCAACGAATTCGCCACCGCGGACAAGCCGCGCTTCGTCGCGGGGGTGCTCGGCCCGACCGACAAGACCGCCACCATTTCGCCCGACGTGAACGACCCGGCGGCACGCAACATCACCTTCGACCAACTGGTGGCGGACTATGCCGACGCCACGCGCGGCCTGATGGACGGCGGCGCCGACCTGATCCTGATCGAGACCATCTTCGATACCTTGAATGCCAAGGCGGCGATCTTTGCGGTGCAGCAGGTATTCGAAGAGCGCGGCGAAACACGTCCGATCATGATCTCCGGCACCATCACCGATGCCTCCGGCCGCACGCTGACCGGCCAGGTCACCGAAGCCTTCTACAACTCGCTGGCCCATGCCAAGCCCCTCTCCATCGGCCTCAACTGCGCGCTGGGCGCGGAAGAGCTGCGCCAGTACGTGGAGGAGATGTCGCGTGTCGCCAACTGCTACGTTAGCGCGCACCCGAATGCGGGCCTGCCGAATCCGCTCGCGCCTTCCGGTTACGACGACACGCCTGAGAACATGGCGGGGCACATCCACGAATGGGCAAGCAGCGGCTTCCTCAACATCATCGGCGGCTGCTGCGGCACCTCGCCCGCCTTCATCAAAGCCATCGCCGAGACGGTGAAGGATATTCCGCCGCGCAAGATTCCGAGCAACCCGGTGGAATGCCGCCTGTCCGGCCTGGAGCCGTTCAACATCGGCGACAGCTCGCTGTTCGTCAACGTCGGCGAGCGCTGCAACGTGGCCGGTTCCGCAAAATTCAAGCGCCTCGTGATGGAAGGCCAGTACGAGGAAGCGCTGGAGATCTGCAAGCAGCAGGTCGAAGCGGGCGCGCAGGTCATCGACATCAACATGGACGACGCCATGCTCGACGGCAAGGCCGCCATGGTGAAGTTTCTGCACCTCATCGCCTCCGAGCCGGACATCTCCAAAGTGCCGGTGATGATCGACTCCTCCAAGTGGGAGATCATCGAGGCGGGGCTGAAGTGCGTGCAGGGCAAGTCCATCGTCAACTCCATCTCGCTCAAGGAAGGCGAAGAGAACTTCGTCAAACACGCCGAGCTGGTGCGCAAATACGGCGCGGCCGCTGTGGTGATGGCGTTCGACGAAGCCGGTCAGGCCGACACCTATAAACGCAAGACCGAGATCTGCAAGCGCAGCTACGACATTTTGGTGCACAAGGTCGGTTTCCCGCCCGAGGACATCATCTTCGACCCGAACATCTTCGCGATTGCGACGGGCATCGAGGAGCACGACAACTACGCCGTGGACTTTATCGAGGCTTGCGCGTGGATCCGCAAAAATTTGCCTTACGCCAAGATCAGCGGCGGCGTGTCCAACGTCTCGTTCAGCTTCCGTGGCAACGAGCCGGTGCGTGAAGCGATCCACACCGTGTTCCTGTACCACGCCGTCAAGGCCGGCATGAACATGGGCATCGTCAACGCCGGACAACTCGGCGTGTACGAAGAACTGCCGAAGGACCTGCGCGAAGCAGTGGAGAACGTGGTGTTGAACCGCAGCCCCGATGCGGGCGAGAAACTGGTCGCACTGGCCGAGAACTTCAAGGGCGGCGGCAAGGCGCAGGTGGAAGACCTGGAATGGCGCAAAGGCACGGTGCAGGAACGCCTGACCCATGCTCTGGTGCGCGGCATCACCACCTACATCGTCGAGGACACCGAGGAAGCGCGCCTGCAGGCGGTGCAGCCGGTGGACGTGATCGAAGGTCCGCTGATGACCGGCATGAATGTGGTCGGCGACCTGTTCGGCGCGGGCAAGATGTTCCTGCCGCAGGTGGTGAAATCGGCGCGCGTGATGAAGCAGGCCGTGGCGCACCTCGTGCCCTACATCGAGGCGGAAAAGCTGCGATCCGGTAACACCAAACCCAAGGGCAAGATCTTGATGGCGACCGTGAAGGGCGACGTGCACGACATCGGCAAGAACATCGTCACCGTGGTGTTGCAGTGCAACAACTTCGAGGTCATCAACATGGGCGTGATGGTGCCCGCCCAGCAGATCCTCGACACCGCACGCGAGCACAAGGTCGACATCATCGGCCTCTCCGGCCTGATCACCCCGTCGCTGGAAGAGATGGCGCATGTGGCGAAAGAGATGGAGCGTCAGGGCTTCAAGATTCCGCTGCTAATCGGCGGCGCAACCACCTCGCGCGTGCACACCGCCGTGAAGATCGAGCCCAACTACCCGAGCGGTACCGTGGTGTACGTCACCGACGCCTCGCGCGCGGTGGGCGTGTGCAGCAACCTGCTGAGCGAAACCTTGCGCGACAACTATGTGGCCGAACTCAAGGCCGACTATCAGGCGGCGCGTGACCAGCATGAAGGCAAGAAGGGCAAGGCGGTGCATGTCTCGCTGGAAGAGGCGCGCAAGCACGGGTTCAAAACGAACTGGGCAAATCAAATCCCCCCTGCCCCCCTTTCAATAAAGGGGGGTGTCCCTGCCAAACTCAAGGACACTGCCACTCCAGCCTCCCCCTTTGAAAAAGGGGGATTGAGGGGGATTTATACCCCCCCCAAACCCAAGCTGCTCGGCGTCCACAAACTCGAACACTATCCGCTCGATATTCTGGTCGACTTCATCGACTGGTCCCCCTTCTTCCAGGCTTGGGAACTCGCCGGACGCTATCCGAAGATTTTGGACGACAAGGTCGTCGGCGAAGAAGCGCGCAAACTGTTCGCCGACGCGCAGGCGATGCTGAAGAAGATCGTCAAGGAAAAATGGCTCACCGCCAACGCCGTATTCGGCCTGTTCCCGGCCAACACCGTGAACAGCGACGACATCGAAATCTATGCGGATGACTCGCGCAAGAAAGTCGCGATGACCTGGCACAACCTGCGCCAGCAGACCAAGAAACCCGCCGACATCCCCAACTCCTGCCTGGCCGATTTCGTCGCGCCCAAGGACAGCGGTGTGCCGGACTACATCGGCGGCTTCGCCGTCACCACCGGCATCGGGATCGAGAAGAAGATGAAGGAGTTCGAGAAGGCCAACGACGACTACAGCGCCATCATGCTGCAAGCGCTTGCGGATAGATTGGCCGAAGCCTTCGCCGAGCACCTGCACCTGCGCGTGCGCCGCGAGTTCTGGGGCTATGCGGCGGATGAAGCCTTGAGCAACGAAGACATCATCGCCGAAAAATATCGCGGCATCCGCCCCGCCCCCGGCTATCCCGCCTGCCCCGAGCACAGCGAAAAAGGCCCGCTGTTCGAACTACTGCAAGCACCGAAGAACGCAGGCATCACGCTGACCGAGAGCTTCGCCATGCTGCCCACCGCAGCGGTGAGCGGTTTCTACTTCTCGCACCCGCAGGCGCAGTACTTCGCCACCGGCAAGGTGGACAAGGATCAGGTGGCGGATTACGCCAAGCGCAAGGGTTGGACTGTGGAAGAGGCGGAGCGGTGGTTGGCGCCGGTGTTGAGTTACTAAACAATGAAGGTAATCTACAAGATCACTTATCCGAATGGAAAGATTTATATCGGGAAGGACCTGACGGGAACGCTTACATATTTTGGCAGCGTGAATAGTGAGCTTGTAGAAAAAGACTTTTCGGAAGAACAGCGAAGAGACTTCTCCATCAGAAAAGAGATACTGATGGAATCGGAAGATGCGGCAGAAATTAACAGTAGCGAATCCAAGTTCATTTTGGAGTATCAATCAAATAACCCGGTCATTGGCTACAACCAATGGCCGAAGTTCAAAGACTAACAATTAACTACCAAGGAATTTGAACCATGACTACCCTCATCAAAACCGACACCATCCTGGGCGAAGGCGCGGAAGCGCAAGCCGGACAAACCGTTATCGTCCATTACACCGGCTGGCTCTTCGACGAGAGCGCGCCCGAGAGCAAGGGCAAGAAGTTCGACAGCTCGCTCGACCGCAACGAGCCTTTCGATTTTCCGCTCGGCGGCGGGCGCGTCATCAAGGGCTGGGATCAAGGCGTACAGGGCATGAAGGAAGGCGGCCAGCGCACGCTGGTCATTCCGCCGGAGATGGGCTATGGCCCGCGCGGCGCGGGTGGCGTGATCCCGCCGAATGCGACGCTGGTGTTCGACGTGAAGCTGCTCAAGGTGATCAAGACCGACATGGTCGACACCAAGGTGGGCGAGGGCGAGGAAGCGCATGAAGGACAGACTGTGACCGTGCATTACACCGGCTGGCTGTTCGACAAGAACGCGCTGGAGAACAAGGGCACCAAGTTCGACAGCTCGCGCGACCGCGACGAGCCGTTCGATTTCCCGCTCGGCATGGGCCAGGTCATCAGCGGCTGGGACATCGGCGTGCAGGGCATGAAGGTGGGCGGACAGCGCACCCTCGTCATCCCGCCCGAGATGGGCTATGGCCGCCGCGGTGCGGGGGGAGTGATCCCGCCGAATGCGACGCTGGTGTTTGAAGTTGAATTGCTGGAAATTAACTAGCAAAGTTACATGAGTAAGCCCTTTGACCGCGGTGATCGAACGTACTATGTCAGCGACGAACGATTGCGCGCGTTCAAGGCGCTCACGCCGGAGCAGCGCCTGCGCTGGGTGGAAGAATTGGCTAGCTTTCTGAGACTGGCCAAGGTCAGCAAGAAAAGACCAATCACGAAACGCACATGAACCTGATCTCCAATCCGCTCTTGGTCACCGCGCTGATGCTGGCGGTGTCCAACCTGTTCATGACCTTCGCGTGGTACGGGCATTTGAAGAACTTCTCCTCGTCGCCCTGGTATATCGCGGCGCTGGTGAGTTGGGGCATCGCGTTGTTCGAGTACCTGATCCAGGTGCCCGCCAACCGCATCGGTTACACGCAGTTGAGCCTCGGGCAGTTGAAGATCTTGCAGGAGGTCATCACGCTGACGGTCTTCGTGCCGTTCGCGGTGATGTATATGAACCAGCCGCTGAAGCTGGATTATCTGTGGGCGGGGCTGTGCCTGATGGGTGCGGTGTATTTTATTTTCAGGACGTAATGCCTTCCCTCACCCGCCCTGTCGGGCACCCTCTCCCGCTTGCGGGAGAGGGGAAGGGGAGAGGGTGAAATTGGAACAACAATGAGCAAACCAAAACACATCCACATCCTCGGCATCTGCGGCACTTTCATGGGCGGCATTGCGGCCATTGCCAAGCAGTCCGGTTACCGCGTCACCGGCTGCGATGCCAACGTCTATCCGCCGATGAGCACGCAACTCGAAGCGCAGGGCATCGAGCTCATCGAAGGATTTGGTGTGGAGCAGCTCGACCTGAAGCCGGATGTGTTCGTCATCGGCAACGTGGTGTCGCGCGGCAATCCGCTGATGGAAGAGATCCTCAACCGCAACCTGCCCTATGCTTCCGGCCCGCAGTGGCTGGCGGATACGCTGTTGCGCGACAAGTGGGTGCTGGGCGTGGCGGGTACGCACGGCAAGACGACGACCTCGGGCATGCTGGCGTGGATACTGGAACATGCGGGGCTGAACCCCGGATTTCTGATCGGCGGCGTGCCGCAGAACTTTGGCATCTCGGCGCGCATCACCGACTCTGCGTTCTTTGTCATCGAGGCAGATGAATACGACACGGCCTTCTTCGACAAGCGCTCGAAGTTCGTGCATTACCATCCTCGCACCGCGGTGCTGAACAATCTGGAGTTCGACCACGCCGATATCTTCCCCGATCTCGGTGCCATCGAGACGCAGTTCCACCATCTGGTGCGTACCGTGCCGGGCACCGGTCTGGTGGTGTGCAACGGCCGCGAAGAGTCGCTGGCACGCGTGATCCAGCGCGGTTGCTGGACGCCGGTGGAAAAGTTCGGGTCGGACGATGGCTGGAATATCGATGCCAACGAGCAGGTGTCGCTCAACGGCAAGGTGCAGGGCAAGCTGCAATGGGACCTGATGGGCGAGCACAACCGCATGAACGCGCTGGCCGCACTGGCAGCGGCGCGCCATGCCGGCGTGCCGGTCGCGCAAGGCCTGGCAGCGCTATCCGAATTCAAGAACGTGAAACGCCGCATGGAAGTGCGCGGCACGGTCAACGGCATCACGGTATACGACGATTTCGCGCACCATCCCACCGCCATCGACACCACTGTTGCGGGTTTGCGCCGCAAGGTCGGCAAGGCGCGGATATTGGCCGTGCTGGAACCGCGTTCGAACACCATGAAGCTGGGGGTGATGAAAGATGCCTTGCCCGGCAGCCTGAAGGATGCCGACCTGACATTCTGCTATGCGGGGAACCTGGGCTGGGATGCGCGTGGGGCGCTGGCGCCGCTGGGCGACAAGGCGGTGGTGAAGGACGACCTGAACGAACTCATCGAAGCCATCGCCGTCAAGGCGAAGTCAGGCGATCACATCCTGGTGATGAGTAACGGCGGGTTCGGCGGGATACACGAGAAGCTGCTGAAGCGGCTCAGCTAGTTCGCCGAATTATTTCTTCGCCGCCTCGACCACGGCATTCAGTTTGGTCAGGCAACGCACGGTCTTCCTGGACTGCTCGTCGAAACTGCCGGTGAGGATATCCATCGCGCGGTTGGTATTGCCGGCCAGATGCGCCTCGACGACGCTGGCGGCATGCACGTGGAATTTCGCATGTTCTTCCACCAGCTTGATGAAATCCGGCTCGTGCCCGAAATGGGCCTTGCCGTCGCTGTGTATCCACTTGCCCAGTACGCACAAGTAGTCCACTGCTATCTTGGCGGGTTGCAGGTCTTCCTTGGATTGCCCCTCCAGAAACAGGAACAGCCGCTTCTTCCATGCGGAGTGCGCCAGCACGGCGTCATACAGGTTGATCACCTGGGTGATCTCGGGCTGCTGCTGTTTCAAACCCAAGGCTGCGATGAATTTCTCGAACATGTCCGAACGTCCCAGATAAATGGAATGCTACTGATAAACGATGCAGGGTTAGTCCGTCTATAACCCATTCGGTTCAGAGGTTATGCTATCGAACCACCCATTCGGGGGGGATGCCGGTTTTTGATCCCGCAGTTGCAGCGGGATATTCCACAAAAACAAGCGGTTGAAATTGCAGACCACTCCGGAGAGGAGGATTCTTCTCCCCGGCAAGTTCATTGCATCAGGAATTCGATCATATCGCCGGGTTCGGTTGTGAACGGTTGACCCAGGCTGATGGCACCCGAGCCGTGCAGCACGACCTGCTGCTGGATGAGATGGACCACCTGACCGTCTGAGAAGCGCACAAAAGTACCGTTCTTGCTGAAGTCGGTGAGCAGCACCTTGCCATAGCTGTATTCGAGCCGCGCATGCTGGCGCGAGGCCAGCCCGGTCAGTATGACCATGTCGCAGCTCTCGTCGCGCCCCAGCACCACACAATGGTTCTTCTCGTTCACCATCACGACCTTCTGGCGATAGCGCACCATCAGTTCCTGTTTGGATTCCAGCGGCTTGCGGTACACCGCCCTGCCGATGCGTGTGCTCGTCGTTCTTTCCTGTTCCCAGTGGACGTGGAACACCTCGAAAGGTTTGCCCTTGCCGCGGAATATGGAACGCCTGACCGGCCGCGTTTTCTTGCGCAAATCCTCCGGAAGCATATCCACCACCGTCTGCGTCGTCATGATCTGGCTGGCGCGTGTGATGGCAGTCACCCTGGCCGCAACGTTGACGGTGTCGCCGAATACGTCGCCACTCTCGTGCAACACCTCGCCATAGTGCAGGCCGATACGCACGTGGACAGGCTGATCGCCGCCCGGGCGCTTCTTTTCCACCGCCAGTTGCATCGCCTCCGCCGCCTTGAACGCCATCACGGCATCGGGGAAGACGCACATGATCTCGTCGCCTATGGTCTTGACCAGCACCCCATCGTGGGCAGTCATCACTTCGATGAGAATGGCGAGTGTGCGCGTCACCAGATCCAGTGCGCGCTCGTTGCCCAAGGTTTCGTAAAGTACCGTGCTGCCGCTGATATCGGCAAACAGGACGGCTGCCTGCTCGGTCGTGGCGGTCATCAGCCGTTCGCCCCGAACATCATGCGTTTCGCCACGAACTTTTTGGCGGGCGGGATGCGATCCAGCAGGGTGAGTGCCGCAGATCGGATGTGTCCAAGCAGCGGCAGGTCGTTGGAGAAGATGCGCACCAGCCCATCGGTGAAACGGATACCGGCATTGCGGTCGATGCGGCGCGACTTGCGGTAGGCCGCGCACATTGCGGCCGAGCCGATGCCGTCGGGTGCACTGTCGAGAATGGCTTGTGCCAGTTCCCACGCATCGCGGATACCCATGTTGAATCCCTGTCCGGCTACCGGATGCAAGGTTTGCGCGGCATTGCCGATGAGCACGGTGTGCGGGAAGGTTAGGTCGGGTGCGCGTTTCAGCCGCAAGGGATAACAGTCGCGCCTGCCGATGCCGGTGAAAGTGCCGACGCGGTCGCCGAAATGGCCTTGCAGATATTGCAGGAAGGTCGCGTCGTCCCAAGCCAGCATCTGCTGCATCGTTTCATGCGGACCGGTCAGCACCAGCTCGTAGCCGTCGGTGTAGGGCAGCAGCGCCATCGGTCCCTGCGGGGTAAAGCGCTCGAACGCCACGCCGTCGTCCGGTTGCGTGCAGGTGACATGGGCGATGATGCCGCTCTGGCCGTAGTCGGTGATCTGTGGCGGGTGCGAGGCTTCCAGCAGTTTGCCGCCTTCGGCGACGACCGCGAGGCGTGCCGTAAGCTTGTGCTCATTGCCCTGATGGGTATAGCTGACTGTGGTGTGTTCTGCCGAACTGTTCAGTTCGCCGACCGCCGCGCCGTACAGGCAATGCACATCGGAGCGTTGCAGGCTCTGCTGCAGGGCGGCATGCAGCGCGGTATAGGGCAGCACGTAGCCCATCTCCGACACACTCATCTCGTTGGCGCGCAAAATGGTGTGGCCGGGCGAATCCTTCTGCGTAACTTCGATGGTCTTGATGCCGCTGACGTTGGGGATGGAATCCCAGGCATGCAGGCGTTGCAGTAACAGGCGCGAACCATAAGATAGTGCCAGCGAGCGCGGGTCGCTGGTGTTGATCGCCGCGTCGCGCGCTTCCAGCAGCACCACGTTCAGGTCGTTGCCCTGCAGCGCAATGGCCAGCGCGGAGCCGACCGGGCCACCGCCGATGATCGCGACATCGCAACTGGATTCATTCATGACGCATGGCCTCCTCGATCTCTTTTACTGTCTTCGGCGCATCCTGCGTGAGCACTTCATTGCCCTGTGCGGTGATGAGCACGTCGTCCTCGATGCGAATGCCGATGTTCCATAGTGCCTTGGGCACGCTGTCGCTCGGACGGATATAGCAACCGGGTTCAACGGTGAGCGTCATGCCGGCCTGCAACGGGCACCATTGCTCGCCGATCTTGTATTCGCCGACATCATGCACGTCCATGCCCAGCCAGTGGCCGGTGCGGTGCATGTAAAACTGTTTGTAGCTTTCGGTCTCCAGCACGGATTCTACCGAACCCTGGCATAGTTTAAGGTCGATGAAGCCCTGCGACAATACGCGCAACGCGGCATCGTGCGGCGCGACCCACAGATTGCCCGGCTTCGCTGCCAGGATCGCCGCCGCCTGCGCGGCCAGCACGATCTCGTATACATCCTTCTGCGCCGGGCTGAACTTGCCGTTCACCGGATAGGTGCGCGTGATGTCGGAAGCATAACTCTCAAGCTCACAGCCCGCATCGATGAGCAGCAGGTCGCCATCGTTGAGACGCGCATCGTTGCCGACATAGTGCAGCGTGCAGGCGTTGGCGCCGCCCGCGACGATGCTGGTGTAGGCCGGCTGGCGCGCGCCGTGGCGGCAGAACTCGTGCAGCAGCTCGGCCTCGACTTCATATTCGAATTGGCCGGGGCGGGTGAAGCGCATGGCGCGGCGGTGCGCCCCGCAGGAGATCGCGGCGGCGCGGCGCATGATGTCCTGCTCGTAAGCGTCCTTGATCAGGCGCATCTCGTTGAGCAGGTCGCGCGCGTCGCGCAGTTCGGCCGGTGCATGGATTCCCTGGCGGGCTTTGGCCTTCACTGCCTCGCGCAGTCTGAGCAGGCGCGCATCCCAGCTCGCATCCGCACCCAGCGGATAGAACAGGGTCGGCTGGTTGCCCATCAGTTCGGCGAGCTTCTCGTCCAGTTGCGCGATAGGGTAAGCGGCATCGAAGCCGAACTCCTGCGCCGCCGCATCCGGGCCGTAGCGGAAACCGTCCCACACTTCGCGTTCGGCGTTCTTCTCGCGGCAGAACAGGATGGATTCCATCCTGTCGCCCGCGACCAGCACCAGCACCGCCTCGGGCTCGGCGAAGCCGCTGAGGTAATGGAAATGGCTGTCGTGGCGGTAGTCGTAATGGGTGTCGGCGTTGCGCAGCATCTCCGGCGCGGTGGGGATCACGGCGATGCCGTGCTGCATCTGCGCTTGCAGGCGTTTGCGGCGTTCGGCGTAAAGGGCGTGATCAGTCATGCCTTGCATTCTGCGTCTCGCGCAACTGCTTGTCGAGTTCGTCCAGCCGCTGTGGCGTGCCGATGTCCATCCAACGGCCATGGTAATGCTCGCCGCTGACGTGGCCTGCAGCGATCTGCTCGCGCAGCAGCGGGGCGAGCGGAGCTTTGCTGCCGCGAGCGATGTTGGCGAAGAGCGAGGGTTTGTAGAGGCCGATACCGCTGAACGTGAACTTGGGACCCATGTCGGTCACGCGTGCTGCCTGCAGGCCGAAATCGCCCTTGGGGTTGTGTTCGGGGTTGTCCACCAGCACCAGATGGGCCATGTCAGCGCTGTTGGCAAGCGCGGCAGCGCGGGGTGGCAGGTGCGAGAAGTCGAAGTCGCACCAGATGTCGCCGTTGACCACGGCGAACGGCTGCTCGCCGAGCAGATGCAGCGCAAAGGCGATACCGCCCGCCGTTTCCAGTGCCGTGCCCTCGTCCGAGTAGCGGATGTGCGCGCCGAAACGGCTACCGTCGCCTAAAGTCTGTTCGATCTGTTTGCCGAGGTGGGCATGGTTGATGACAAGATCGGTGATGCCTGCCCGCACCAAGCGCTCGATATGCCACACGATGAGCGGCTTGCCGCCCGCCTGCAACAGCGGCTTGGGTGTGTGGTCGGTGAGCGGACGCATGCGTTCGCCGCGGCCGGCGGCGAGGATCATGGCAAGCATCTAAGAATGCCTTTCTCGATTGCCCCCTCGCCCGCTGGCGGGAGAGGGTTGGGGTGAGGGGCTGAGGCGCAAGCTCAGCATCAAGAAGTGGCTCCGGCCTTGGCTGCGTGCTGATCCAGTTCGATCAGCAGGTTATGCAGGGGCTTCAGGTCGATATACCGTTCGCAGGCGCGGACCAGGTATTCCATCACCAGCGGCATGTCTTTCAGGTAACCGTCCTTGCCGTCGCGGTGATACAGCCGCGCGAAGATGCCCAGCACCTTGATGTGGCGCTGCACGCCCATCATCTCGTAGTCGCGGTAGAACTCGCCGAAGTCCGCGCGCACTGGCAGCCCGGCCTTGCGCGCTTTTTCCCAATGGCGGATGAGCCAGTCCATGATCTCTTCTTCTTCCCAGCGGATGTAGGCGTCCTTGAACAGCGAGGCGAGGTCGTAGGTGATGGGGCCGTAGACAGCATCCTGGAAATCGATGATGCCCGGGTTGTTTTCTTCGGTGACCATCAGATTGCGCGAGTGGTAGTCGCGATGCACGTACACGCAGGGTTGGGCGAGGTTGTTGGTGAGGATGCGCTTGAACACCTCTTCCAGTTTGGCCTGCTGCTTGTCGCTGAGCGTCACGCCCAGGTGTTTGGCGATGTACCACTCGGGGAACAGATTGAGTTCGCGGCGCAGCAATGCTTCATCGTAGGGCGGCAGTTCGTCCTCTTTCGAGGCAAGCTGGATCCTGATGAGGGCGTCGGTGGCTGCGCCGTAGAGCTGCTTTGCATTGTCCTTGGTCAAGGCGTGCAGATAAGTGGTGTTGCCGAGATCGGACAGCAGCAGGAATCCTTGCGACAGATCTTGTGCATACACATGCGGCACATGGGTTCCGGCGTCCTCGAACAGCTTGCCGACATGCAGGAAGGGTTTGCAATCCTCGTGTTGCGGCGGCGCATCCATCACTACTCTGGTGGTTCCATCGGCAAAGGTGGCGCGGAAGTAGCGGCGGAAGCTGGCATCGGCGGATGCGGGTTCGATGGTGAACTTTTCATTCGGAAAAAGGCTGGAAAGCCAGTCGGTAAGCTGCTTTTGGCGCTGCATTTGATTGCCTTAATGGTGGTTTTGTGCGATTTTAGCACCTTAGCTTATCAGCCCCGCACCATGCATTTTCGCTTTATCCCAGTTGCGTTCATCCTTGCTGCGACCCTGCCGCTGCCCGGTCATTCCGAGGAAGCGGCATTACCGTTGAAGCTCGACCGCTCGTTCAAAAAATTGCCTGCCGCACCCGAAGGTTCGACCGCCTTCATCACAGCACGCAGCGTGCTGGCAAAGAAGGACAAGCAGCTTGAGGCGACCGGCGATGTCGAGTTGCGTCAGGGTGGGCAAGTGATTGCGGCCGATTACATGCTGTATGAGCAGGAAAGCAAGGATGTGCTTGCGCGCGGATCGGTGCGCATGGAGCAGAGCGGCGGAACAGTCACCGGCCCGGTGCTGAAAATGAATCTGGACAGCAGTCTGGGCAGCATGGAACACCCCAGATTCAAGTTCAACGAGAACAACTCGCGCGGTGCGGCCGAGATGCTGCATTTCGAAGGCAAGATGAACTATATCTTCGACGATGCCACATATACCACCTGTCCGGCGGGCAGCGACGACTGGTTGCTGCGCGTGAGCCGCCTTGATATCGACCGCAACTCACAAGTCGGCGTGGCGCACCATGCGCGTGTCGAGTTCAAGGGCGTGCCGATACTCTATACGCCGTGGATGGACTTCGGATTGAATGACAACCGCCGTTCCGGTTTTCTGGGCCCTGTGTTCGGGAGCACCAATAGTGGCGGTACCGAGATATATCTGCCCTACTACTGGAACATCGCCGACAATTACGACGCCACCATTGCCCCGCGCGCGATCGCCAAGCGCGGCATGCAATTGAACAACGAGTTCCGGTATATGGGCACCTCCTATTCCGGTGAGGTGCACTACGACGCTCTTCCCTATGATCGGCTGAATAATCAGCAGCGTAATCGCATCGCACTGGCTCATTCCCATTCGCTGGGCCATGGAGTGGGGGCTTCACTCGATATCAACCGCGTGTCGGACGATGACTATTTCCGCGACCTGTCCAGTTCGGTAAGCGGCACCTCGCAAACCAACCTGCTGCGCGAAGGCGTGCTGGCATACAACGCCGAATGGTGGAACGCTTCGGTACGAGTTCAGCGCTACCAGACCTTGCAAGATCCGCTGGCGCCGCTGGCCGTTCCTTACCGACGACAGCCGCAGTTCATGGTGAATGCGCAACAGACAGCGGCCGATGCCAATATCATGTTTACCGGGGAATATGTCGATTTCCGCCACGAGTCGTCAGTGAATGCACAACGCATGGTGATCTACCCGTCGGTGAGCTATCCCCTGCTGAGCGATCCCGGTTACTACCTTACCCCCAAGCTGGGCATGCACCACACGCAATACCGCATGGGCGATAACAACACCGCCGCGCTGCCAGATGCCTCACGCACCTTGCCTGTCTTCAGCATGGACAGCGGCATGGTGTTCGAGCGCAACGATTCGTTCATGGGAAGTGAATACATTCAGACGATGGAGCCACGCCTTTTTTATGTCTATGTGCCTTACCGGGATCAAAGCATGCTTCCCAACTTCGATTCGGCCCAAGCGACATTCAATTTCGGACAGATTTTTACTGAAAACCGATTTTTTGGCAGTGACCGGGTAGGTGATGCAGATATGGCTACTCTAGCTCTGACCTCTCGCATCATCAGCGGCCAAGATGGGACAGAGCGTTTGCGAGTAATGCTGGGCGAACGCTTCAGCTTCAAGGAGCCGCGCGTAAACCTGGCCACCCCGACTGGCAACACCAGTCGCTCGGATGTCTTGCTTGGAATCGGCGGCAAACTGAGCAGAGTCTGGACGCTGGACAGCCTGTTCCAGTACAACCCCAACCAGGGACATTCCGAAGCGTATAACGTGATGGCACACTACAGCCCGGAAGCAGGCAAACTCGTCAACCTCGGTTACCGCTTCACCCGCAACACACTGCGCCAAACCGATGTTTCGGCGCAATGGCCCTTGTTCGGACGCTGGCAAGGGGTGGGCCGCTTCAACTATTCGCTGCAGGATGATCGGACTTTGGAGGCGTTGGCAGGGCTTGAGTATAATCAGGCCTGCTGGGCGGTACGATTTGTGGCGCAGAGCTTCACCACCGCCACGCGCGAGCGTTCCACCGGCATCTTCCTGCAACTGGAGTTGAGCGATCTGGTGCGCATCGGCTCCGATCCGCTGGATGCATTGCGCAACAGCGTATTCGGCTACACCAAAATGAACAGCCTGCCCAGCACCAAGCCGTAACCAGGCCCGCAATACCGAACGATAAAATGAAAGAGCACATGTCCCGCATAAAGATAGCAGCACTGTTCCTGATCGCATTCGCTTCCGCCGCGACTGCGGCCGAATCGCCCAAGCAGACTTCCATCGACCGCATCGAAGTGGTGGTAAACGACGACGTGATCACCCGGCGCGAGCTGAATGATCGCGTTGCAAGCGTGACCAGGATGTTGACGAAGCAGAAAACTGCATTGCCGGACAGGAGCGCCCTGGAGCGTCAGGTGCTGGAGCGCATGATCATCGAGGTGTTGCAAGCCCAATTCGCCAAGGAAAGCGGGGTGCGCGTCGACGATGTACAACTGGACAAGACCATTCAACGCATCGCGCAGCAGAATAAATTCGCCGATGTTGCCGCGTTCCGCGCCAGACTGGAACAGGAAGGCACGAACTTCAAGGAGTTCCGCGAAGAGATCCGCAACGAGATGATCACCGTTCGCCTGCGTGAACGCGAGGTGGACAGCAGGCTGGTCATCAGCGAAAACGATGTGGACAACTATCTGAGCAATCAGGAGGCCCAGGGCGGCAAGGGCGAAGAGATATTGATCTCGCATATCCTGGTGGTGGTGCCCGAGCAGGCGAGTGCGGACAAGATCCAGTCCTATCGCAACCGTGCCGAACAGGCCTTGGCCAAATTGCAGGGCGGCGCCTCGTTCGCCCAGGTTGCTGCTGGCTACTCGGACGCCCAGGATGCCCTCAAAGGCGGCGAGATCGGCTGGCGTCCGGCCGACCGGCTGCCGCCGCTGTTCGCCGAGCCGCTGCAAAAGATGAAGCCGGGTGAAGTAAGCGGCATCCTGCGCAGCCCTTCCGGTTTCCATATCGTCAAACTGCTGGACCGGCGCAGCAAGGATACGCCGGTCATGGTCACCCAGACCCGTGCGCGCCACATCCTGATCAAGACCAGCGAACTGGTTTCGGAGAGTGAAGCGAAGCGTCGCTTGCAGGAGATCAAACAACGTATCGACAAGGGTGCGAACTTCGCCGAGCAGGCACGGCTGCATTCCGAGGACGGCAGCGCTCCGCAGGGCGGCGACCTGGGTTGGCTGTCGCCGGGCGAGACGGTGCCCGAGTTCGAGGGACCGATGGACAGTCTGAAAGTCGGTCAAGTGAGCGGGCTGGTGCAATCCGGCTTCGGCTGGCACCTGATCCAGGTGCTGGAACGCCGCGACACCGACGTGAGCGAGGCGCAGAAACGCCAGCGTGCGCGCAACGCCATCCGTACGTTCAAGTCGGAGGAGGCCTTCCAGGACTGGTTGCGCCAGTTGCGCGACAGCGCATTTATCGAATATCGAACCGCCGACAAGTAATGTTGCAACCACTCGCCATCACTGCAGGCGAGCCAGCAGGCATTGGCCCGGATCTGTGCCTGCAACTTGCGCGGCAGGCGGTGCCATTGGTTGTGATCGCCGACAAGGCGCTGTTACAGCAGCGCGCAGCGCAACTCGGCATTGCGGTCCCCCTGCACGACTACACGCCAGCTGCACCCGGTGCGGCGGGCAAGCTGAGCGTGTTGCACGTTCCGCTGGTCCGGCCAGCTCAAGCGGGGAAACTGGACAGTGCCAATGCACCATACGTACTCGAGACACTGCGCCGCGCAATGCAGGGCTGTCTTTCCGGAGAATTTGCCGGCATCGTCACCGCGCCCGTGCATAAGGGCGTCATCAACGATGCCGGCATCCCCTTCACCGGCCACACCGAGTACCTCGCCGAGCAGACGAATACACCGCTGGTGGTGATGATGCTCGCCGGAGGCGGCATGCGCGTCGCGCTGGCGACCACACACCTGCCGCTGCGCGAAGTGGCCGATGCCATCACGCAACCGCTGCTGGAATCCATCCTGCGCATCCTGCAACACGACCTGCAACGCCGCTTCGGCATTGCGAAGCCGCGCATCTTCGTGGCCGGCCTGAATCCTCATGCGGGCGAAGGCGGCCATCTCGGACGCGAGGAGATCGAAGTGATGATCCCGGTGCTGGACAAGCTGCGCGCAGAAGGCTTCAACGTGAGTGCGCCCATCCCCGCCGACACCCTGTTCGCCGCGCACCGTCTGAAGGAATGCGATGCCGTGCTGACCATGTACCACGACCAGGGCTTGCCGGTACTCAAGCACGCCAGCTTCGGCGAGGGCGTCAACATCACCCTCGGCCTGCCTTTCATCCGCACCTCGGTCGATCACGGCACCGCGCTTGAACTGGCGGGCACGGGCAAGGCCAATGTTGGCAGTCTGCTGGAGGCGATCAAGGTCGCGATTGAAATGGCGGAACATGAACATCAACACCAAAATTGAGCCACGGATGGACACGGATGAAACACGGATAAACCACCGTGTATCGGGCAATTCTGTCCACACCCTTCAGACGAGGATCGGTTCTCATGTAACGCATGGTTTTATCCGTGAAAATCCGCACCCGCAAGGGGTAGGCCGTAGCTGTAAGTCGCTTTCGCTCCAACAGCACACGCACTGTTCATCCGTGGCTAGCAAAGGTTTTTTTGATGAACAGCCATAAAGCCAAGAAGAGCTTTGGCCAGAACTTCCTCGTTGACCAGAACATCATTGCCGACATCGTGCGCGCCATCCGTCCCGAGGCGAACGACAACATGGTGGAGATCGGCCCCGGCCTCGGCGCGCTGACCCGCCCGCTACTGAAGCAGCTCAACAAACTGCATGTGGTCGAGATTGACCGCGACATCATCGCGCGTCTGAAAACGGATTACCCGCAGGACAAGATCGTCATCCACGAAGGCGATGCGTTGAAGTTCGATTTCGCCACGCTGGGCACGCCGCTGCGCATCGTCGGCAACCTGCCCTACAACATTTCCTCGCCGCTGCTGTTCCATTTCGCCGACTATGCCGCGCGCATCACCGACATGCATTTCATGCTGCAGAACGAAGTGGTCGAACGCATGGTGGCCGACCCTTCCACACCGGCTTACGGGCGCTTGTCGGTGATGCTGCAATACCGCTTCTACATGGAAAAACTTCTCGACGTGCCGCCCGAGTCGTTCCGCCCCGCGCCCAAGGTGGATTCCGCCATCGTGCGCATAATCCCCATTCCCGCCGACAAGATCGAGGTGAAGGATGAGACGCTGTACGCGCAGGTGGTTGCAGCCGCCTTTGGGCAGCGGCGCAAAACCCTGCGCAACACGCTCAAGGCCTGGCTGACCGAAGAAGATCTGGCCGGGCTGGGCATAGATGCGCAGTTGCGTGCCGAAAATCTGGGCGTAGCTGAATTCACCCGCATCGCCAACCACTTGAGCGGCCGCGCATAAGACCGGATTCGGGTAAAATCGGCTCCCATTCATCAAAGCTGCCGCTCATCCATCATGTCCGACGTTCCACCGATAGTTCTCACTTTTGCGGCCACCGATCCCAGTTGCGGCGCGGGCTTGCAGGCCGACATCCTGACCATCGCCAGCATGGGCTGCCATCCGCTGGCCGTGGTCACCGGCATCACCGTGCAAGACACCAGCGGTGTCGATGACGTACAGCCGGTGGATGCAGACTGGGTGGGAGATCAAGCGCGCGCGGTGCTGGAAGACATGCCGGTCGCAGCGTTCAAGATCGGGCTGCTTGGCAGCGTGGAGAACATCGCCGTCATCGCCGAGATCATCTCCGACTATCCCGACATTCCGCTGGTGTTCGACCCGGTGCTGTCTTCCGGCCGTGGCGACGAGCTGGCGAACGAAGATATGCTGGATGCGCTGCGCGAGTTGCTGCTGCCGCAAACCACCATCCTCACCCCGAACAGCATGGAAGCACGCCGCCTGGTGCAGGATGAAGATGACGAGCATGATGACCCCGATCTGTCCGAGTGCGCCAAACGTATCCTGCGCATGGGTTGCGAATACGTGCTGGTCACCGGCACACATGAACACACGCCCAAGGTCATCAACAACCTGTATGGCGAGCGCGGGCTGGTGCGCAGCGACAGCTGGCCGCGCCTGCCCGGCATCTATCACGGTTCCGGCTGCACACTGGCCTCGGCCATCGCCGCTTTGCTTGCGAACGGTTTGCCGATGGACGAGGCGGTGCACGAAGCGCAGGAATACACCTGGGAAGCGCTCAAATACGGCTTCCGTCCCGGCATGGGGCAGCACATCCCGGACCGTTTGTTCTGGGCGCGCGATGAAGACGATGTCGGCGAAGAGACCCGTCATTAAGGGCAGGATTCAATAACGTTCTTCACGCTTGCTTCCTCTCCCGCAGGCGGGAGAGGATTGAGGTGAGGGGCAGGGTTCGGAGCACAGGTTGACGTTGCAGCAAACTATCAGCGGCCTCTATGCCATCACGCCGGATGAAACCGACACGGCGGAACTGTTACGCAAGGTCAGGCTAGCATTACAGGGTGGCGTGCAGGTGCTGCAATACCGCAACAAATCGGCCGATGCAGCATTGAGGCTGCAACAGGCGCAGGCCCTGCGCCGACTCACCCGCGAGTTTTCTTCCACCTTCATCGTGAACGACGACGCGCGACTGGCGGCAGAGGTCGAGGCCGACGGCGTGCATCTGGGCGGCGAAGACGGCAGCGTGGCGGCGGCCCGTGCATTGTTGGGCGGGGCCGGGATCATCGGCGTGTCTTGCTATAATCGCGCTCCGTTGGCGCTGGAAGCGGCAAGGCAAGGCGCGGATTATGTGGCGTTCGGCGCGTTCTTCCCGTCCAGCGTCAAACCGGAAGCGGTGAAAGCGGACGTGCAGTTGCTCCGCTCGGTGCGTGCCGAGTTGAACGTCCCCATCGTCGCCATCGGCGGCATCACGGCGCAGAATGGCGCGGCGCTGATCGAGGCGGGCGCGGACGCGCTGGCCGTGATCACGGCATTGTGGGACGCGGCGGACATCGAACAGGCAGCAAGGGAATTTTCCAATCTATTCAGGCAAGGCAGAACAGCATGACATCGCATAATCAGGAACTCTTCGACCAATCCCAGAAACTCATCCCCGGCGGCGTGAACTCGCCGGTGCGCGCGTTCAAGTCGGTCGGCGGCACGCCGCTGTTCTTCAAGCGCGGCAAGGGTGCGTATGTGTGGGATGCGGACGACAAGCGCTATATCGACTACGTGAATTCCTGGGGTCCGATGATCGTCGGCCATTGCCATCCCGATGTGGTCAAGGCAGTGCAGGCTGCCGCTGCCGAAGGTCTGGGTTTCGGAGCGCCGACAGCCTCCGAACTGGAGATCGCCGAGACGCTGTGCAAGATATTGCCGTCGCTTGAGATGGTGCGCCTGGTCAGTTCCGGCACCGAAGCGACCATGACCGCGATCCGCCTGGCGCGCGGTTTCACCGGGCGTTCGCGCATCATCAAATTCGAAGGCTGCTACCACGGCCATTCCGACGGTCTGCTGGTCAAGGCCGGTTCGGGTGCGCTCACGTTCGGCCAGCCGAGTTCTTCCGGCGTACCCGCCGAGATCGCCGCGCTGACTACAGTGCTGGATTACAACGATGCGGCCGGTCTGGAAAAAGCCTTTGCAGAATACGGCAATGAGATCGCTGCCGTGATCGTCGAACCCGTTGCGGGCAACATGA
This sequence comes from Gammaproteobacteria bacterium, assembly GCA_018813765.1. Classification (GTDB taxonomy): domain Bacteria; phylum Pseudomonadota; class Gammaproteobacteria; order Burkholderiales; family Gallionellaceae; genus Sideroxyarcus. Next base: position 215,552 of record JAHJBC010000007.1, read on the forward strand.
ACCTGATCCTGCCCAAGCGCGAGTTCCTCGATGCGATGCGCAAGCTGTGCACCAAGCACGGAGCGGTGCTGATCCTGGACGAAGTGATGTCCGGTTTCCGCGTCGGCCTTCAGGGCGCGCATGGCCATTACGGCATCAAGCCGGACCTGATCACGCTGGGCAAGGTGATGGGCGGCGGCCTGCCTGCCGCTGCATTCGGCGGACGCCGCGACATCATGCAATGCCTCGCTCCGCTGGGCGCCGTGTACCAGGCCGGTACGCTGTCCGGCAATCCGGTAGCAGTAGCAGCGGGACTGACCACGCTGAAACTGGTGCAGGCCCCCGGCTTCTACGAACGCCTCACTCAACTCGCCAAACAGATGACCGAAGGCATCAGCGCGAGCGCAAAGAAACACGGCATCCCGTTCAGCGCGCAATCCATCGGCAGCATGTTCGGCCTGTATTTCAGCGCAAACGTGCCGACCACCTATGCCGAAGTGATGGCGAGCGACAAGGCCGCGTTCAACCGTTTCTTCCATGCCATGCTCGCCGAAGGCGTGTATCTCGCACCGTCCGCGTTCGAGGCGGGTTTCGTCTCGGCAGCGCATACGGAAGCCGACATCGCGGCGACTATCGCCGCAGCCGACAAGATCTTCGCGGCCTGGAAATAATGGGACTTTTTTCTCAAGCCGAGTTCTACACCACCGTCAATCACATGAAAGACTTGCCGCTGCACGGCGGCAAGGAGGTCGCATTCGTCGGCCGCTCCAATGCGGGCAAGTCGAGCGCGATCAACACGCTGGCCAACCACACGCGGCTGGCCTACACCAGCAAGACGCCGGGACGCACGCAGCATCTGAACTATTTCTCGCTGGGCAACAACAACTATCTGGTCGACCTGCCCGGCTACGGTTATGCCAAGGTCCCGCCGGATGTGCAGGCGCATTGGGAACATCTGCTGAGCGAGTACCTGCAAACGCGCGAGGAGTTATGCGGCCTGGTGGTGATCATGGATGCGCGCCATCCGCTGACCGACCGCGACCAGGGCATGCTGGACTGGTTCGCGCCCACGGGCAAACCCATCCATATCCTGCTGACCAAATCCGATAAACTGAGCCGCCAGGAATCGACCAGAACCTTGCGCGAAGTGAAGGAATTCCTCGCTGAACATTTTCCGCAATGCACGGTGCAGTTGTTCTCCAGCCTGAAAAAACTGGGCATGGATGAGGCTGAAGCGGTGATAGCGGGCTGGTTCGCTGTTGATGCAGAAAATTCAAATGGCTGATGGAACTACTAGCCATTCCACTAGGCTTTCAAAAGACGAATGCCAAGTGGCTGGTTATAAGCCAGACAAGGCGCCCGCAGGAAAATCGCCGCGCCGCATACATTGAGTATGCAAGCAAGGTTTTCCGAGGGCAACGCCGTATGGCGACGCCATTTGGATTTTATGGGCAAAAAAATGCCCCTGAACCAAAGGGGAAGGTCAGGGGCAAAGTCTTAACAGGGGTTAAGACACCCGCTCAGGGAGGAGAAACGGGAAGCGACTTGCGTCGCTCACTGACTCTGAGTCGGACTGTGCGAAAATAGTTCCATTACTTTACCAAACCGCAGGGAATAACCATGCAGATACTCGGGAAGTACCCTCAAGCCAGAATGCGCCGCATGCGCCATGACCAGTTTTCGCGCGACCTGATGCGAGAGCACATACTCACTCCGGCAGATTTCATCTACCCGGTTTTCGTGCTCGAAGGTAGCAACAAGGTCGAGGATGTGAAGTCCATGCCGGGCGTGCAGCGCAAGACTTTGGACCTGCTGTTGAAAGATGCCGAGCAATGCATGAAGCTCGGCATTCCCGTCATGGCGATCTTCCCGGTGATAGACGCGCCGCTGAAAAGCCTGGATGCGAGTGAGGCCTACAATCCGCAGGGGCTGGTGCCGCGCGTGGTGGCAGAACTGAAGAAGCATTTCCCCGAACTGGGCGTGATGACCGACATCGCGCTCGATCCTTACACCAGCCACGGCCAGGATGGACTCATCGACTACAGCGGTTATGTGCTCAACGACGAGACCATTGCCGTGCTGACCCGACAGGCGCAGGTCCATGCGGCAGCGGGTGCCGATATCGTCGCGCCATCCGACATGATGGACGGACGCATCGGCGCTGTGCGTGCCGCGCTGGACGAGCACAAGCGCATCCACACGCGCATCATGGCCTACTCGGCCAAATACGCTTCCAGCTTCTACGGTCCGTTCCGTGATGCGGTTGGTTCCAGCGGCAATCTGGGCAAGGGCAACAAGTACACCTACCAGATGGACCCGGCGAATTCCGATGAAGCGCTGTGGGAAGTCGGCCTTGACCTGCAGGAAGGCGCCGACATGGTGATGGTCAAACCGGGCATGCCCTATCTGGACATAGTGCGGCGCGTGAAGGACGAGTTCAAGGCGCCGACATTCGTCTATCAAGTGAGCGGCGAATACGCGATGCTGAAGGCGGCCGCGCAGAACGGCTGGCTGAACGAAGAGGCGTGCGTACTGGAAGCGCTGCTGGCATTCAAACGTGCCGGAGCGGACGGGATACTGACCTACTTTGCGCTCGATGCGGCCCGCTGGCTGAAGAACGGAGCGCGCTGAGCCGCGCCGTCAGTTCAGTGACGGTTCCCCGCCCTTGGGGAACAGCACCCACATCCTGCCACTCTGCTTCATGCTGCCGGCCTTGATTGCGGCCAGCTCACCGAATCCCCAGAAGAAATCCGCACGCACGGCGCCCCGGATCGCTCCGCCCGTATCCTGCGCGAACATCAGACGGTTGAGCGGCTCTGAACTGTTTGGCTGCGTGGTGGCGAGGAACACGGGTACGCCGAGCGGGATGGTGCGCGGATCGACGGCGATGCTGTACTCCTCGGTGAGCGGTACGCCCAACGCGCCCAGCGGCGCGGAAAGCGTGTCCGGCAACTCGCGGAAGAACACATAGCTGGGGTTATGTCCCAACAAGACGAACAGCCGGTCCGGATTCTTCTCCGCCCAGTTTTTGATCCCCTGCATGGAAGCTTCTTCGAGCTTAAGTTCCCCCATGTCCACCAGCTTCCTGCCGATGGAAGCATAGGAGTGGCCGTTCTGGTCGGCATAGCCGATCTTCACGCGGGTGCCGTCTTCCAACTCGATGCGCCCAGATCCTTGTATCTGCAGGAAGAACAGTTCAATTTCGTTCTCTACCCAGAACAGTTCGCGCCCGCGCAACGATGCCGCAAGACCGGCATCGATCTCGGCGCGGTTGAAGTAGGGAACGACCTTCTTGCCCTGCAAACGGGCGCGCACGCGCTGGCCGCGGAACTGCGGATACATCTCGCCAAAATCCACTTCCAACATGTCTTCAGGAGGACCATAGACGGGATAGGCAAAACGCTCGCTGCGGGTGCGGCTGCCCTTGAGCAGGGGCTCGTAATAGCCGGTTACCATCCCGGTATCGCTGCCGTCCGGATTGAACACCTGGTATGGCGTGAACCATGTCTCATAGAAGGTACGTTGTGCCAGCAGGTCATCCCGGTCCACTTTGGCTGCGGCGGCACAGATCGGCAGCCATACCGGCTTGAACCTGTGTGCACTGCAACTCTGCATCAGGGCGGGCCAGGATGCATTCAGATCCTGGGTCAACCAGTCCGGCAGGGCTTCCCACTTGCTCGGCATGAAATCCGGCGCTTTCTTGCCGACCGGCTTCTCGATGACGACAGGCGGGGGGAGCTGCGTGGGACAACCGGACAGCAACAGGCTCAGGGCCAGCAGCAGCCAGATCGGTCGGTTCATTTTCATCTTCTCTATACCAATTCTTTCAATGCAACACGCGCGGCACGCTCAGCACGAATTGCGGGATGGGAACGGAGAATTCGCCGCCGTCCAGCACTTGCATCTGATAGCTGCCGGACATGGTTCCCACCTGGGTCGCCAGCACCGTGCCGCTGGTGTATTCGAAACTCTGCCCCGGCTTGATCACCGGCTGCTCGCCCACCACACCCTTGCCCTTCACTTCCTGCACATGGTTGTTGGCGTCGTTGATGATCCAGTGACGGCTCAGCAATTGCACGGCATGCTCGCCCTCGTTGGTGAGGGTGATGGTGTAGGCGAATACGTGACGGTTGTCGGCTTCGTCGGACTGGTCGGCGAGGTAGCGTACTTGCACGGCGACCTTGATGCGATAGAGGGAGTTGTCTTCCATCAGCGCATTTCACCGTATTTCGTGCGGCATGACAAGCGCTGTTTCAAACGCGATGAGAACAAGCTGATTGATCAGGCCCTCGATCCACTCAGGAACCGCAGTCCCTTGAGGATGGCCATGGCAAAGCCGGAAGTGCGGGTACTCTCGGGCGCCTCGACCTTGTGCTCGCGCACCAGTTGCGGGGCCTGCTCGTAGGCGAGATAACGTTCCAGAGCCGCATGCACCTGCGCCTTCAGCGTGGTGACATTGATCGGCTTGTGCAGGATGCGGAATACCTGTGCCTGATTGATGAGTTCGATCACCATTTCGGCATCCTTGGCCCTGGTGGCGATGATGGAAAGGATCTGCGGGTGTTCCTGCTTCAGCAGTTTCAGCATCGAGGATACCTGTTCGTGACTGGTCTCCACATCCGCGATCACGACGGCGATCTCATGCTGTTTCATCATCTCCAGCGCCGCATCGGTCCCGTTTACGCAGTACACCGGGCACAGCCCGCCGATCAGCTCCCTGACGACACGGAACACTTCCTCGTCCTCGTCTATCACCAGAACGCCAGCCTGCATCTTGGCGGGCAACGACACCGATGGCGCCTTGGTGTCTGCCAGTTCCAGTGCGATCGTGGACGCTTCGGCCACGATAGTTTGCAATGTCTTGTTGTCCCAAGGCTTGCTGATGAAGCGATACACCTCGCCGTCGTTGATGGAGCCGACGATGGATGCCAGGTCGGAATAGCCGGTGAGCAGGATACGCACACTGCGCGGCGATATCTCGCGCGAGCGACGCAGCAGTTCCGAGCCCAGCATGATGGGCATGCGCTGGTCGCTGATGATGACGTGCATCTGGTAGCGGGTAAGGAAATCGAGCGCCTTGTTGCCGTCCGTGGTGGTGAACACATGGTAGCGCTGGCGGAACAATGATTTCAGTGCGGTGAGGATGCGTTCTTCGTCGTCGACGATCAACAGTCGCGCTTTCTTGACGCCGGTGTCGAGGAAGATCGGGCTATCGTCGGGCGATTCTTCGATCATGCCTCCCGCAGTAGCGGTGGCCGAACCACTGTTCAGCATGCGCGAAGCATCAAGCAGCTTCGCAGAATCGGCCACGACGGCAACCTGCGGTGACGAGCTTTGCCCGATCAGGGCGTCCATCGCAACGCGAAATTCGCCCGCGAATTCGGAAGCCGTCTGGTAGCGATCGGCGGGTGACTTCGCCATCGCCTTGCCCAGAACCCGGTCGATCTCGGGAGAGAGTATGGGATTGAGTTCGGTCGGTTTGACCGGCGTCGCATTCAGCACCTGCTGCATGATAGCCGCCACATTGCCGACAAAAGGCTTCTTCCCGGTCAACAACTCATAGGCGATCACCCCGATCGAATACAAGTCGGTGGTGCCGCCGATCTCCTCTCCCCTGAATTGTTCGGGCGACATATAGGAGGGCGTACCAACCAGGTCGCCCACCCTGGTCAGGGTGGTCGAGTCGACACGCGCGATGCCGAAATCGTTGATCTTGATGCGGCCATCGCTGTTGATCATGATGTTCGCGGTCTTCATGTCGCGATGCACCACGCCTTTTTCATGAGCGTAACCGATGCCGTCCAGTGTCTGCGTGATGATCTGCGTGATCTCGCGCAGGCCGAATTGTTCCTTTTTTTGCAGGTGCTGTGCCAGCGTCTGCCCAAACACCAGTTCCATGATGATGTAGGCCGCATCCTCATCTTCGATGAAATCGTAGATCTGGACGATGCGCGGATGCACCAGGCGGCCGACCGCCTGTGCTTCCTGGCGGAAACGGCTCAGGATGGTCTCGCGTTCGCTGTCCTGCAGGGACTTCTTGTTGACGCCTTTGATCGCCACCTGGCGCGAGATGGCCGGGTCCCAGCCTTTGTAGACGATACCCATGCCGCCCGTGCCGAGCTCGCCCTGTATCTCGTACTTGCCGATCTTTTTCAGTGGTTCGACCATATCAGGCACTTTCCAGTTGTGCTTCGGGCGGCGGCGTCAGCGGCAGCCACACGGTGAATTTCGTGCCCATGCCCGGCGGGGATTCGACGCTGATCTTGCCGCCGTGCTGCTGGACGATCTTGTACGAGATCGACAATCCGAGGCCGGTGCCTTTGCCAATCTCCTTGGTGGTGAAGAAGGGATCGAATATGCGCGACATCACTTCGGGCGGAATGCCCGAACCGTCGTCCTGCACATCGATCGCCACGCCTTCCCCGTCTTTGCGCGAATTCAGTGTGAGCGTGCCTTTTTCTCCTGCCATTGCCTGTACCGCATTGGTGATCAGGTTGAGGAACACCTGGTTGATCTGCGAGGGGGCACAGGTGATCTCGGGGATATCGCCGAAATTCCGGATCACGTTGACGGATTTGAGCTGGTGCTTGGCCAGCAGCAAAGTGCTGTTGAGGCTGTCGTTCAGGTTGGTATGGGCGACCTTGCTGCGGTCGAGCCGGCTGAAGTTTTTCAGGTTGCCGACGATCTCGGCAACCTGTCCGGTACCGAACATGCCATCGTTGACCAATCCTGTCAGCTCTTCGATGACACGCTGCTGCTTGATCGCGCCGAGCTGAGTGGACGTCTGCTGGAAGGCGCGCGAAAGACCGTCGGGGTCGTTCCCGGCAGCGAGCAGTTCGAGCAATTTGCCGGAATTCTCCAGCGCGCTGCCGATGGCAGGGAGTTTTTCCGACACCTGACCCAGACTGTTCTTCACATAGGCCAGCGGCGTATTGATCTCATGCGCGACCCCGGCCACCATCTGCCCCAGCGACGACATCTTCTCCGACTGGATCAGTTGCGCTTCTGATTCCTTGAGGTGCTTCAAGGCGTCCGACAGGTCGCGCGTGCGTTCTTCGACGCGATGTTCGAGCGTGAGGTTAGCCGCTTTCAGTCTGGCGCCAAAATACATCAGCAAAACCAGCAGCGCCGAAGCGTAATAGATGAGATAGATGCGGTAGCGCTCTTTTTCCTGCAGGCTCTCTTCCAGTTCGCTGTTGAGCGCCAGCGTAAGCTGGATCAGGCGCGGCCCGGTGTTGATCTTTTCCAGCTCGGCAAAACGTTCCAGCTCAACAGGAACTCGTGTCAGCAGGTCTTGTACTGCCTGCATCAGTCTTTGCATCTGTTCTCGGTCTGCCGGAGCCGCACCCAGTTGCGCGAGCGCGTCTTGCAAGATGACCCGCTGTTCGGCCAGCCCATGCAGGTAATATTGCGGCGCAACCTCACCCAGTTGGCGCAGCGTTTGCAATAGCTGCGCGGGGGGACGTTTCTGTGCGGAGGCGGCGGCATCGAGTCCCGCCGCTTCCTTCAGCAGGACATGCAGTGCTGCCTTGCTGCTCGAATTATCCTGCCGGAACCGGCTGAACAGGTCGGATTTGAGTTGCAGGGTGCTCCTGAGTTCGGTCAGACCGCCTCGGAGCGTCTTGCTGTCGGCAAGTTGAGCAAAACGCGTCACGTTGCGCAATGCCCTGTCGCCCGCATCGGCAGGTAGAGACTCGGGAGTTATGCCGAGATCGATCCGGGCGCGTTGCACCTCCATGTCCCAGCGGGTGTCGATCTCCTTGACCTCATTGAGCAGATTGATCACCTCGTTCTGCTCGTGCAGATCGACGGCTTCGGTCATGTCGTACAGATAGACGAGCGTACCCATCATGCCCAGAACGGCAATTCCCCCCAGAATGTTCTGTGCGATGCCGGACTTGCTCATATCAAATACGTTTTCGTGGTGTCCGGAAATCTTTTTGCGGCATTGCTCTCTGGAGACCGGCAACAATTTTCAGGCATGGTGGCATCTCGCTTTTTTATTGGTATTTTTCGACCACACTTCGAGAGCCTCCTTCCGCATCGGCAGAAAAGAAACCCCAGTAGTATTTCGAGCAAAACAGATCAACCATCCCACCCCGGCCGACTACGCATTGACGACCTGCAACGCCCCCGCCGGAACCGAACGAACCGATCCTCCTTTTACAATCATATACCGTTAACTTGATGATTTACATACGTCCGACGGACTATATATATATAGATAAGGGATTAGACCTGGGCCAGTAGACTGCTGCCATTTCGATGGCTGCGACGGGAATATGGCCATGCTTTTCAGCAGCCCATTTGGCTCGTATTGGATATCCGCGCCGAAGGTGCTGCTTTGTCGCGTTTGGTTTCGGTTAAAATGCCGAGTCTACAAATTCAATCTACTAGGACCAACATCATGGATTACCAGATCGCCCCTTCGATTCTTTCCGCCAACTTCGCCACGCTGGGCGAAGAAGTCGACAATGTGCTTGCTTCGGGTGCCGACATCGTCCACTTCGATGTGATGGACAACCACTACGTGCCCAACCTGACCATCGGTCCGCTGGTATGCGAAGCCCTGCGCAAGCATGGCGTCACCGCGCCCATCGACTGCCATCTGATGGTCAAGCCGGTGGACCGTATCATCCCCGACTTCGCCAAGGCCGGCGCGACCTACATCACCTTCCACCCCGAAGCTTCAGAGCATATCGACCGCACCATCGGCCTGATCAAGGAGAGCGGCTGCAAGGCTGGCCTGGTGTTCAACCCGGCTACGCCGCTGGATGTGCTGGAATACACCCTGCCCAAGCTGGACATGGTGCTGCTGATGAGCGTGAACCCCGGCTTCGGCGGACAGAAGTTCATCCCCTTCGTACTCGACAAGGCGCGCAAGGTGCGCAAGATGATCAATGACGGCAATTACAACTGCCGCCTGGAGATCGACGGCGGCGTCGGCCCGGCCAACATCAGGGAAGTGGCGGAGGCAGGCATCGATACCTTCGTGGCCGGTTCCGCCGTGTTCGGCAAGAAGAACGACAAGGACAAGAACCACTACAACACCGTCATCGGCGAACTGCGCGCGGAACTGGCCAAAGTCGGCAAGTAATGTCGTTCAAGCATTTCCCGCTCCCTATCTCCGCCATCGTCCTCGACCTCGACGGCACGCTATTGCATAGCGCGCCGCAACTGGCGGAGGCAGCGAACCGCATGTTGCGCGACCTGGGCCGTCCTGCTGCATCGCAAGACCTGCTGATGAGTTATATTGGCAACGGCATTTCCTGGCTGGTGAAACGCGCATTGACCGGCGACATGCATGCCGAGCCGGATGCCGCCCTGTTCAACCAGGCAATGCCCTTCTTCGACCAGCACTACAAAACGCTGTTGTTGCAAAGCAAACCATATCCAGGCGTCATGCAAGGCTTGCAGGCAATGCAGGACGCCGGTTTCAAGCTGGGCTGCATCACCAACAAATCGGCGCGCTACACCGCCCCGCTGGTGCGCGAAAGCGGTCTGGCTCAATTCTTCAGCATCGTTGTTTCCGGCGACACTCTGCCGGAAAAGAAACCTCACCCCTTGCCCTTGCTGCACAGTGCAGAATTCTTCGGTGTGGCCGCCGAAAGGATGCTGATGATAGGCGACTCGCGCAACGACGCCCTGGCCGCACGCGCTGCCGGTTGTCCGGTATTCGGAGTGCCTTATGGTTATAATCACGGCCGCCCGGTGGAAGAGCTGGATCTGGATGCCGTGATCCCCGACCTTGCCGGCGCATTACCACTAATTCACCGCGTTTGATAATGAAACCGAACAACCTCCTTTGTTGGCGATGGTGCTAATGCCTTTGTAGGGTGCGAAGCGTAACGCATTGCACCGAACATGCGGCGCAATGCCCGTTGGTCACTGCGCCCTGCACGACACAGACACAGGAGGTTTCACATGCTGTCCCCCATCACCGAACAGGAATTCCAGAGCCTTGCCAGACAGGGCTACAACCGCATCCCGCTGGTCGCCGAGACCTTCGCCGACCTCGACACGCCGCTGTCGCTGTACCTCAAGCTGGCCAACAAGCCGTTTTCCTACCTGCTCGAATCGGTGCAGGGCGGCGAGCGCTTTGGCCGTTACTCTTTCATCGGTTTGCCTGCCGACACGCGCATCTCGGTGCGCGGCCAGCAGGTCACCCTGCATGAGCGCGGCTACGAAACGACTCAGGAAGTCGATAACCCGCTGGACTACATCGAGGAATATCGCGCCCGCTTCAAGGTCGCGCCGCTATCCGGCCTGCCGCGTTTCACCGGCGGGCTGGCCGGTTACTTCGGCTACGACACCGTGCGTTACATCGAACACAAGCTCGCCCGGACGCAGAAGCCGGACACGCTCGGCACACCCGACATACTGTTGATGCTCACTGAGCAACTGGCGGTCATCGACAACCTGTCCGGCAAGCTGACCTTCATCGTGTATGCCGATCCGGCGCGGGATGATGCCTATGCACTCGCGCGCGAACGCCTGCGCGAACTGATCGGCCAGATGCGCCTACCCGTCGACATACCCTTCACCCCGCCCGCCAAACGCGAAGAAGCCAAATCCGAATTCGGCGAAGCCGCCTTCAAGGCCGCCGTGGAAAAGTCCAAGCGCTACATCTTCGACGGCGACATCATGCAGGTCGTGCTGTCGCAGCGCATGTCGCAGCCATTCCCCGCGTCACCGCTGTCGCTGTACCGCGCGCTTCGCAGCATCAACCCGTCGCCCTACATGTTCTATTACGACATGGGCGACCATCATGTGGTCGGTTCCTCACCAGAGATATTGGCACGACTGGAAGGCGACACCGTCACAGTGCGCCCCATCGCCGGCACGCGCCCGCGCGGCAAGACAGCGCAGCAGGATGCCGAGCTGGCGGAAGAGTTGCTGGCTGACCCGAAAGAACTGGCCGAGCACCTGATGCTGATCGATCTCGGCCGCAACGACATCGGTCGCGTGGCCGAAAACGGCACTGTGCGGCTCACCGACAAGATGGTGATCGAGCGCTACTCGCACGTGATGCACATCGTCTCCAATGTCGAGGCCAAACTGAAAGAAGGCCTTGGCGCGATGGATGTGCTCAAGGCCACCTTCCCCGCCGGAACGGTGAGCGGTGCAGCGAAAGTGCGCGCGATGGAGATCATCGACGAACTCGAACCTTCCAAGCGCGGCATCTACGCGGGCGCGGTCGGCTATCTCGGTTTCAACGGCGACATGGACGTCGCCATCGCGCTGCGCACCGCCGTGGTGAAGGACAAGACGCTCTACGTGCAGGCCGGCGCCGGCATCGTCGCCGACTCGGTGCCGGACAGCGAATGGCTGGAGACGCAGAACAAGGCACGCGCGGTGTTGCGCGCGGCGGAGATGGTGCTGGACGGGCTCGACGCCCCGTCGCACCGCTAGGAGGACACCATGTTATTGATGATAGACAACTACGACTCCTTTACCTACAACCTGGTGCAATACTTCGCCGAGCTCGGCGCGGACGTGGTGGTGAAGCGCAACGACGAGATCAGCGTGGAGGACATCGCGAAGATGAACCCGCAGCATCTGGTCGTCTCGCCCGGCCCCTGCACACCGAACGAGGCGGGCATCTCGGTTGCCGCGATCAAGACTTTCGCGGGCAAGATCCCGCTGCTCGGCGTGTGCCTCGGCCACCAGAGCATAGGCCAGGCCTTCGGCGGTAAGATCATTCACGCCAAAACGCTGATGCACGGCAAGACCTCGCTCATCCACCACCACAGCAACAGCGTGTTCACCGGCCTGCCCAGCCCGTTCACCGCCACGCGCTACCATTCGCTGGTAATCGAGCGCGAGACGATGCCTGACTGCCTGGAGGTCACCGCCTGGACCGACGATGGCGAGATCATGGGCGTGCGCCACAAGACGCTGGCGGTGCACGGCGTGCAGTTCCACCCCGAGTCCATCCTCACCGAGCACGGACACGACATACTGAGAAACTTCCTGGAGGGCAAACCATGAAACCGCAAGACGCACTCAAACGCATCATCGAACACCGCGAGATATTCCACGACGAGATGGTCTCGCTGATGCGCCAGATCATGGGCGGCGAAGTCACCCCCGTGATGATCGCGGCCATCATCACCGGACTGCGCGTGAAGAAAGAGACCATCGGCGAGATCGCCGGTGCGGCCAGCGTGATGCGCGAACTTTCTACCAAGGTGGACATCGCCGACGACAGCAGGCTGGTGGACACCTGCGGCACCGGCGGCGACGGTGCGCACACCTTCAACATCTCCACCGCCTCGGCCTTCGTCGCGGCGGCGGCGGGCGCAAAGATCGCCAAGCACGGCGGCCGCTCGGTGTCGTCGCAGTCGGGAAGTGCCGACGTGCTGGAAGCACTGGGCATCAACATCAACCTCACGCCCGAACAGGCAGCCAAATGCATCAACGAAGTCGGCTTCGGTTTCATGTTCGCGCCCAACTACCACAGCGCGATGAAACATGCCGCGCCGGTGCGCAAGGAACTGGGCGTGCGCACCCTGTTCAACATCCTCGGTCCGTTGACCAACCCCGCCGGCGCCAAGCAGCAATTGCTCGGCGTGTTCCACCCCGACCTCGTCGGCATCCAGGCGCGCGTGTTGCAGCGTCTCGGCAGCAAGCGCGTGATGGTGGTGCACGGCGCCGACGGGCTCGACGAGATCACGCTCACCGGCAACACCATGGTGGCAGAACTCAAGGATGGCGAGGTGCGCGAATACACCGTGCACCCGAAACAGTTCGGTTTGAACACCGCCGCGCTGGAAGACATCCAGGCGACCAACGTGCAGGCCTCGCGCGACATGATCCTCGATGTGCTGGAGAACAAGTCAGGTCCGGCGCTGGACATCGTGCTGATGAACGCGGGCGCCTCCATCTACCTCGCCGGACTGGCCGACACGCTGGAGAACGGCGTAAAGAAGGCCGCCGAAGTCATCGCCAGCGGCGCGGCAAAGAACAAGCTCGCGCAGCTGGTTCAGGCAAGCAAGGCCTGACCACACCTCCGTGGTCTCCATCCAGCACCAATTCCCCCCTCTCGCCGGAGAGGACAGCGCCGACATCCAGAACTGGCTGGCGGCACTGTCGGATGTGTACGCGCCCGCCGAGATCGAGCTGATCCGCAAGGCGTGCGAGTTCGCAGCACCGCTCTATCACGGCAAGACCGTGGTCACCGGCACGCCGCTGCTGCAGCATGCGCTCGGCTCCGCCTCCATCCTCATCGGTCTCAACATGGACCACGAGACCATTGCCGCCACCGCCCTGCATGCCGTGCCGGAACTGCTCGAAGGCTGGAACGAGGTGTTGACCGAACGCTTCGGCCGCAACGTGACCGCGATGGTCGACGGCATCTCGCGCATGGAACAGATACGCCAGTTCAGCGAGGTGCGCTCTGCCGACAAAGACCAGGAAGCGCACGCGCAGCAGATCGAGAGTCTGCGCAAGATGCTGCTGGCGATGGTGGAAGACATCCGCGTGGTGCTTATCAAGCTCGCCGAACGCACGCAGACGCTGCGCACACTTTCCGGCGCGTCGCCCGAGCAACAGAAACAGGTGGCGCAGGAGACGCACAACATCTTCGGCCCCTTGGCCAACCGCCTCGGCGTGTGGCAGATCAAGTGGGAGCTGGAAGACCTCTCCATGCGCTATCTGGAGCCGGAGCTGTACAAAAAGATCGCCAGGTTGCTGGATGAACGCCGCGTCGACCGCGAGCGCTACATCACCGACGTGCTGGAACGTCTGCAACAGGCGCTGGCACAGCACGGCATCAAGGGAGAGGTGACCGGCCGCCCGAAACACATCTACAGCATCATCAACAAGATGAAGCGCAAGCAGCTGGACTTCGACCAGCTCTACGACGTGCGCGCGGTGCGCATCCTCGTCGACAACATCGAGCAATGCTATGCCGCGCTCTCCATCGTGCATGAACTGTGGACACCGATTCAGAAAGAGTTCGACGACTACATCGCGCGCCCCAAACCCAACGGCTACCGCTCCCTGCACACCGCCGTGCTCGGCCCGCGCGAGCTTTCCGTGGAAGTGCAGATCCGCACGCAGCAGATGCACCACGATTCCGAACTCGGCGTGGCCGCGCACTGGCGCTACAAGGAGAACAGGAAATCCGAAGGCGGCGTGGACGAGAAGATCGCCTGGCTGCGCCAGATCCTGGCGTGGAAAACCGAACTGGCCGACAGCGGCGAGATGCAGGAACAGTTCCGCAACGAGTTGCTGCAGGATCGCGTGTATGTGCTGACCCCGCAGGGCAAAGTGATCGACCTGCCGAAAGGCGCGACGCCGGTGGACTTCGCCTACGTGCTGCACACCGACCTCGGCCACCGCACGCGCGGCGCCAAGGTGGACGGCAGCATCGTGCCGCTCAATTACAAACTGCAGACCGGCCAGCGTGTGGAGATACTCACCATCAAAGTGGGCGCACCCAGCCGCGACTGGCTGTCGCCGCAACTCGGCTTCCTGAAGAGCTCGCGCGCGCGCGCCAAGGTGCGCCACTGGTTCTCCACCCAGAACCTCGACGCGAGCATCGCCGAAGGCCGCATCATCCTCGACCGCGAACTGCACCGCCTCGGCGTGACGGACATCAACCAGGAAAAGCTCGCCCAGCGTCTGCGCTTCAACAAACTCGACGAACTGCTCGCTGCCATCGGCCGCGACGAAGTCAAACAGAACCGTATCGCCACCGCCGTGCAGCAGGAAGCCCCGACCAAGGTCGTCATCCCCGCCAAGGTCGTCGCACCAAGAACCGCCGCACCGCGCACCTCATCCAGCGGCGTACTCATCGAAGGCGTCGGCGGACTCACCGTGCGTATGGCCAAATGCTGCAAACCCGAACCACCCGACCGCATCGTCGGCTACACCACCCGTCTCGGCATCACCCTGCATCGAGAGGATTGCAGTTGTGTGCAGCGTATGCCGCAGGACAGGCGGGATCGGTTGCTGGAGGCGGCGTGGGCGGAAAAAAAGGACAGTTGAATCCCGGGACCAAATGCAGACAAGCCCCGCCAGAGTGTGGCGGGGCTTGTCTGATTTATTGCAAACCTGATTAAACGAGGTTCTGGTTCTTGCGGCGCACCGACAATCCCAGCAGGCCAAGCCCGACGAGCATCATCGCGTAGGTCTGGGGCTCGGGAACCGGCGCGAAGACCACCAAGTCCTGGGCATAACCATTCCCACTCAGCATCTTCTGCACAGTCCAGATGTTTGCAACATATTGGCTGGCTGAATCTGTGCTCAGCTCGTTCAGCCAAGACTGCGCCAGCGAACCGCCAGTTCCGCTCGCCTTGAAGTTGCCCTGCAACAGGTTGTATTCTGATGGGCCTTCGTTCACAATCTCCCAGACAGCCAGCTGGAATGCGGACTGATTCGTTGCGGAGCTGGACGTCGATTCAACGGCAGCATGGTGATTTGTGTAAAGTCTGCCCAGATCCTCGGCAGCCTTGGCGCTGATTATCGTGGCCGGTTGCAGAGTGTCCTCCGATTTTACAACGAAGCCGAAACTGTGAAAGATATCGACACAGAACGACAAAAACGCACTCCCTCCGGTTGTCCGGTTGTAGGTTTTGAAACCGCCGGAGCCGCCATATTCATTCAAGGTAACGGTGCTTCCGTCGTGCCAGTTTGTGCCGCTGAAATTTATTGTAGCTGTGCCGGCACCGGCCCAGAAGTTGTTTATTTCAATGACGTCAGCAGTTGCCGGCTGCGCTGCAAACAGCGCAGCTGCTGCGACTGCCGCTGCCGAGAAACTTCTTAACCCTTTGCTTTTCTTCATTATCGCCACCCTCAATAAGTTGATTTATTTAAATCGCCCAATATTCTAGGTGCGCATTTGAACAACTATGGGAAGGGCAAACAATTGTACCAAGGTACAGGCTATATGCTTTTCAGGCCGGATGAAACCGAACGCCCACGCACAACCTGTTAATTTCCATGCAAATATCTATTTTGAGGAAAAAATATTCAGCATCATCCGATGGGTCGCAATAAATCTGTCGCAGTCGGATAACGCAAGCTGACTTTCAGCTCCCGCTTCATCCTCAGGTTCACCAACCGCCGCGATTCGTTCATGAACGACAGCAGCGTGTCCGGCAAGACGCGTTGCGCTTCGGCGCGCGTGATGCGCGGCGGGCGACGCAGCCTGTGCGCATCCGCCACGGCATCCAGCCAGTCGCCCATCTTTTGCGCGCTGTCGTCGCTGGCGTTGTAGGTGCGGTTCGGTTTGCCATGACGCATGGCCGCAACGATGATGCGCGCGAGATCGTCGCCGTTGATATGGTTGGTGTAGCTGTCCTCTTCCGCCACGATGGTCGGCATGCTGACGCGCAAGCGGTTCAGCGGCATGCGATCCTGTGCATAAATGCCGGGCACGCGCAGGATGGATGCCTTGACCCCATTGCGCGCTGCCCACCGACGTATCTGTCGCTCAGCATCCACACGTCGTTCTGCGCGCGGCGATTGCGGCTTCAGCGGATGGGTCTCGCTGACGA
Organism: Gammaproteobacteria bacterium; assembly: GCA_018813765.1. Taxonomy (GTDB): domain Bacteria; phylum Pseudomonadota; class Gammaproteobacteria; order Burkholderiales; family Gallionellaceae; genus Sideroxyarcus. Next base: position 232,036 of record JAHJBC010000007.1, read on the forward strand.
ACGCGTCGGCGCAATCGCCATAAACGCCGCTGGTACTGATGTAGATGAGACGCCGGGGCAAGGTGCCTTGCGACAGCGCGGCCAGCAGGTGCCGGGTGCAGGTATCCCTGCTGCCGACCTTGGGCGGCGGCGCGAGGTGCAGCACGGTGTCGGCCAGTCCGGCGAGGCGCGACAGGCTGGCACTATCGTCGAGGTCGCCATGGACAGCCACAACCTTATGCGCCTTCAACCAGGCGAGTTGCTTGTCGTTGCGGACCAGTGCGAACAGGCGGTAACGCCTTGAGAGCTGGGGAATGGTGCGGCGGGCGACGTCGCCGCAGCCGATGATGAGCAGTCTTTCCATGCCGCCATTATGCGGTAAAATCGCGCCCTTCATTCATCCGGACAACCTCATGAGCTTCAAGACCACCATCCAGCCAAGCAACCATGCCTTTCCCATCGAAAAGGACGAGACCATCCTCGAAGCGGCGCTGGACCACGGCCTGACGCTGCCGTACAGCTGTCGCAACGGCGCGTGCGGGGTGTGCAAGGGCAAGGTGGTGAGCGGCTCGGTGGACCATGGCAAGGCGCAGGCATTTGCGCTGAGCGAGGAAGAAAAGGCCGCAGGGATGGCGTTGTTCTGCTGCGCCAAGCCGCTTTCCGATTTGGTGATCGAAAGCCATGAAGTGACGACCACGCAGGAGATCGTGGTAAAGACGCTGCCCTGCCGCGTGGAGAAGATGGTGAAGCTTGCCGACGAAGTGATGGCGCTGTACCTGAAGCTGCCCGCGAACGAGCGGCTGCAGTTCCTCTCCGGTCAATATATCGACATCCTGCAGAAGGACGGCAAGCCGCGCAGCTTCTCGCTGGCGAATGCCCCGCATGCCGACGAACTGCTGGAGCTGCATGTACGCAACATCCCCGGCGGCACTTTCACCCAGCATGTGTTCAACGAAATGAAGGAACGCGACATCCTGCGCATCAAGGGCCCGCTCGGCACGTTCTTCCTGCACGAAGACTCACCCAAACCCATCATCTTCGTGGCCAGCGGCACCGGCTTCGCACCGGTCAAGGCGATCATCGAACATGCGCTGCACATCGGCTTCAAGCGCGAGATGCATTTCTACTGGGGCGTGCGCATGCAGTCCGACCTTTACATGCTGGACAAGGTGAAGGAGTGGGAAGCGCAAGGCATCAGGTTCATGCCCGTGGTCTCGGATGAGCCCTGGTCGGGCCGTACCGGCTTCGTGCATCAGGCGGTAATGGACGATTTCAGAGATCTGTCAGGCTATGCGGTGTACGCCTGCGGCGCGCCGGTGGTGGTGCAGGCCGCACACCGCGATTTCACCAGTCAGCGTCGGCTGGCTGAGGACTCGTTCTATTCGGATATGTTCACATTCGTCCCCAAGAGCTAGGGGATAGCGGGTTCAATCGGTCTTTCTGCCCGGACGGTTGACCCAGTAGATGATGTTGGGCTGCACCAACCTGAAACGAAAATCGTCGTCGATCAATCTGGTCATCTCGCGCGGTCCGGGGTCGTTGGCCAGGACCAGCAGGTAGGTCTCGTCACCCAGTGCATTGACCTCTTTGATACCTAGCTGGCTATAGCGATCAACAATGGCTTCCTCGCTCGTGTCGGTAGCCAGCGAGACCAGATATTCGCCCGGCACCCGAGCCCGCTCTTCGACTTCCATGACGGGCAAACGACCGGCTGTATTCTTGGTTTCTACGGGAAGATTGCTCGTGCAAGCGGAGAGCGCGAACATCATGGCAGCGCACATACCCAACGAAACGATATTCCTGCCTCGCCCCATTCTGCCTCTCTCCTTGTGTTTGCTTGCCGGTTGCCGGGATTACAAAACGCGACGGAATGTTTACCGCCGACGGAATCACTCTAACAGCACCTCATCCGACGGGGTATATGCCAAAAGATATAGAACTTAGCCTAGACCTTTTTGCCGGAAGTGGCCATATCTGCCTGTATCGTCTTCCGAAAATAGGCGAGCGCCTGCTCATGATTGCCCAATTTTTCGGCAAGCTGGCTCAGCGCGATGTAAGCGGCGCTGGAGGGTTGCAGGCTGAGGCTGGCATCCAGATAGCTCCGCGCTTTACCCCACAGGCCTTGATGCAGACAGAGCTTGCCCAGGGTCAGTAGCAGCCCGGCGTCATCGGTGTGGTCTTTCAACCAGCGCTCGGCCTGATCGATCTGCGCGGTGTTGTTGTCGCTACCGCACTCGCCGTAAAGTGCCACCAGTTCGCTATCCCATTGTTCGTTGAGGCTGTCGGTCAGCAATTGTTGCGCGCTGCGGCAGTCGCCAAGCCTGCCGAACCCTTGCGCGGCGATAGCCGCGAGTTTGGCGCGTCGCCTGAATTCAGTGGGAATGGTTTTCCATAATCTGCGCAGTCCGTCCAGATCGAGCGCCGCGTCGCGCAACTTCTCCTGCCATGCCAGTTGCTGCATTTGTCTGGCTACGAGGCTGTCGAGGGCTTTGCGTTTCTCCAATCGTGCGGTGACTTCGAGCACGGCGTCCCAGTTCTGCGCCTGCTGCTGTGCCTTCAGCTCCAAACCGAGCGCGCCGATGTGCTTGTGCACCCCCGTATCGTCCAGTTCGCGCAGGGCGTGCAGGGCGGATTGCGGGTTTCTCTGATCAAGCATGAATTCTGCCTTTGCCATCAGGCGCATGGTGGACTCTCCGACGGAGTTGCGCTCTGCATCCGCAAGGTAGGCATCGCGCTTGTCGAAGTCGCGCAGTTCATGGGCCGAGCGTGCCGCTATGATGGCCCCCAGGCCGGATTTTTCGCCCGCTGCCATGGCGCGCTCTGCAGCCTTTTCCGCTGCGGCGTAGCGACCCTCGAAGTAGGCCGTAAGCGCCTCCATCATCGCGGCGCGCTCCTTTTCTTCCGCGCGCGTCTTGCGAAAGTTGCGCACAAACTCAGGCAGGCGCACTGCGGCAACGACCATGCTCAGCGACATGTAAGACAAAACGACGAGCGCAAGCATCAATACAACGAACAGGGTCAACGACATCTCCGCCTTGTAAGGCGGATAAGCGAACTGCACATAGCCGGGGTTGTGCGCGGCCACCGTCACTGCCACCGCAGCGGCGAACAGTCCGAGCAGCCATAGCAGCCATTTCATTGCATGCCCCGCTCGCGGGTCTGTCGATAGTTGCGCACCATATCCAGACTGCCGCGGATATCCGGCAATTCGGCAACGATGCTGGTCTTTTCGAGCTTCTGCATCGCTGCCAGCGCCTGCGCGACATCTTCCGATCCGGCATCGAAATAACGCTTGAGCCAATCCTGCGACATTTTCAACTCGCGCCGGAATCCCGGTTCGTCGCGCGCCAGCAGGGCCATGCGCGCGGAGAGCAACCTCAATTTCAGGTTCTCGCGCAGGAAGAAGGACTGTGTCGGCGACAATAACGGCAATTCCTTGCTTTCGGTATTCTCTATGCGCACCAACCCGCCGGCGTCTTGCCACAGTTCGCGCAAGAAACGCTTCCACGCTCCCTCATGAGGACCCACCATCGGCGCAGGCGGCTGCACCGGCTGCAAGCGCGCATCCTGCGCCAGCAGCATGCTGTCCACCTTGGTAATCATGCCCTCCAGTCGCGCGTTGATGGCGGGCGTATCAATGTCGGGCAGGGCGCGCAATCTGTCGATGTCCTGCGCGATACGCTTACGCAGGCCGGCGAAAGCGGGGCGATCCAGCCTTTGCAGCCGGGTCTCCGCTTGCTGCACGGCGATCAGCGCCGCCTTGACGTTGGCGGAAAGCTGCAATTGCTGCACAGCGACCAGCAGCATCTGTTCGACTTCGGCAAGCGCGGTCTGGTCGCGATTGCTGGACATGTCCCGGTACAGCTCTTCCAACGCAGCGCGCTGGTTCTTGGTTTCGGCATAGCGGGTCTCGAGCAGGCCGAGCTTGCCGCCCAGTTCGCGCACCAGTTCCTGGTTCTGCGCCACCAGTATCTGGCTGGCCTTGTTCGATGCCTCCACTTCGGACAGGCGGCGCGCCACTTCGAGTTGCGTGCGGTCGAGTTCGGATTTTGCATCCAGCCATTGCCACACGAAAACTGCCGCCAACACTACCAGCGAGAGTTGCGTCAGGGTCACGCGCGAAAACAGCTTCATCAGCCCGCCTTGTGACGGACGGATATCTGGCGTGTTGTCTGCGCGCTCTTCCGGTGGAGTTTGTTGCGTTTGCATCTGGTCGCTCATTGCATCAATTCCTTTTGGCCTGCGCCCATGCTATCAAACCCGTCATCAGTCCGTCATCTCCGGAACCGGTGATGATGACCTGTCGCCAGCCTTGCCGCTGCGCAGCCTCGGCGATGCGCGGGTGCGGCACGAACAGCGGGATGGAAGTAAGTCTGGATTTGCGGGCTTCATCGTACGACTCGCAAAGATGGGCCAGCGCCTCACTGCTGGTGATGCTGATCGCATCCGGAACGACATCCAGCAGTCCTGCGCTGTCAAATGGTGCCTTGCTACGCTGGTAGCAGGCGACATATTCCACATTTGCACCACGCTGCTTCAAAGTGTCGCCCAACAGTTCGCGGCCGGCATCGCCGCGCAAAATCGCGATGCGCCAGCCCGACACGTTCTGCATCTCCGGCATGGCCAGCAAAGCCTCGCTGTCGAAGCTGCCGCCCGGCACGATGATGTCGGCGACTCCCGCATCGCGTAATGCACGGGCGCTGCCTTGTCCGACGGTCGCAGCCCTTACCGTGCGCGGCAACGTACCCAGCGAAGCCATGCCATGTTTCACGGCATTCGGACTGATGAAAATCAGCAGATCGTAGGAGGTCAGTGACTTTGCCAGCCCGTGCAGCGCACGGACATCTTCAACCGGCTTGATCTCCAGCAGCGGAAACAGCAGCGGCTTGCCGCCAACTTGCTTGATACGCTTCGCCAGGTCGGCCGCTTGTTCACGCGGCCGCGTGACGACGATGTGACGTCCGGCAAGCGGCTTCTCAGCCATTCAGCGCTGCGAGGATTTCGCCCGCGCCCTGCTTGAGCAGATCCTGCGCGACGATGTCGCCCAACGCTTCGGGGTGTGCGATGTCGCCCATGTGCTCGGCGCGCAACAACCGCGAACCGTCCGGCGTGGCGACGAAACCGCGCATGCGCAGCTTGCCGTTCTGCACTTCGGCGAAACCGCCCAGCGGTACCTGGCAACTGCCGGCCAGTGCGCGGCTCATGGCGCGTTCGGCCAGCACACATGCTGCAGTATCGGCATGGTGCAACGGTGCCAGCACTGCGACCAAATCGGTGCGGTCGGCGCGAATCTCGATGCCGAGCGCGCCTTGTCCCACGGCGGGCAGGCTGTCGTCGCTGGAGATGACGGCGCGGATGCGCTCGCCCAGCCCGAGTCGTTTCAGACCTGCGGCGGCGAGGATGATGGCGGCGTATTGGCCTTCGTCCAGCTTGCGCAAACGAGTCTGCACGTTGCCGCGCAACGGCTCGATCTTCAGGTGCGGGAAGCGCGCGCGCAACTGGCTCTCGCGACGCAGGCTGGACGTGCCGACCACGCTGCCTGCTGGCAGGGATTGCAGGTTGTCGAACTTGTTGGAGACGAAGGCGTCGCGCGGGTCCTCGCGTTCGCCGATGCAGGCCAGCGCAAAACCGTCCGGCAGGTTCATCGGCACATCCTTGAGCGAATGCACGGCGATGTCGGCGCTGCCGTTCTCCAGCGCAGTCTCGAGTTCCTTGACGAACAAGCCCTTGCCGCCGATCTTGGACAGCGTGACATCGAGTATCTGGTCGCCCTGTGTGGTCATGCCGAGAATGCTGACCGGGGTTTGCGGGTATAATGCGCGCAGTCTGTCTCTGATGTGTTCCGCCTGCCACATGGCCAATGCGCTTTCACGCGAAGCGATAACCAGCCGGGCTGGGGGAGTAAGTGGGGCCTGACTCATCGGGTTTTCCTGGTTCCAATAATTTTGCGGTTGCCGAGCGGCGCATTCTAGCAGGTGCGACGCGCTTTTGCGCCGCCTGCCCCTGTCGAAAATATGAATCTGATCTCTGTTCCAGCCGATATCTCCAGCAAGGACCAGCCATTGCGCGAGGACGTGCGCTTGCTCGGGCGCATCTTCGGCGCCACCTTGCGTGAGCAGGAGGGCGAGGAGACCTTTTCGCTCATCGAGAACGTGCGCCGGGCAGCCGTGCTTTTCCGCAAGACGCAGGATGAGCGCGACGGTGCCGCGCTGGAGCAGGTGCTGGATGCGCTCACCCCCGCCGAGACGCTGGCTGTGGTGCGCGGCTTCAGCTACTTCTCGCAGCTCTCCAACATCGCCGAAGATCTGCACCATAACCGCCGTCATCGCGCCCACCTCAAGTCGGGCAGCCTTCCCAGGGAAGGCACCTTGCAACTGGCGCTAGATCGGTTGGAACACAAGAAACTCGACTGGAAGACCCTGCAGGCTTTCCTGGATAACGCGCTGATCTCGCCCGTGTTGACCGCACACCCGACCGAGGTGCAGCGCAAAAGCATCCTCGACTGCCAGCTCATCATTTCCAGCCTGCTCTTCGACCGCGACCGCATGGATATGACTCCGGAGGAGCTGGCCGAAAACGAGGAGGAGTTGCGCCGTTTCGTGCTGGTGTTGTGGCAGACGCGCATGCTGCGTCCGGCCAGACTGACCGTGCGCGACGAGATCAACAACGGTCTGGAGTTCTATCGCTACACCTTCCTGACAGAGCTGCCGCTCATCTACGCCGCGCTCGAAAAACAACTCCGGACACGCTTTGACAAGTCCATCCAGGTGCCGCCGCTGTTGCGTGTCGGCAGCTGGATAGGCGGTGACCGCGATGGCAATCCGTTCGTCACACACAATGTGATGGCGGACGCGGTGCAGCGCCATTCCGCGCTGGCATTCGAGCATTACCTGCAGGAGGCGTTTTTGCTGGGCCGCCGCCTGAGCCTGACCGATCGACTGGTGGAAGTCACGCCGGCATTGCGCAATCTCTCCGATGCGTCGCCGGACAAGGAGGCCGCGCGCGAGGACGAGCCCTATCGTCGCGTGCTGAACCTGATCTATTCGCGACTGTCTGCCACGGCGAGGATGCTCGGTCATGTGCTGACTCACCAGCCTCCGCTCGATCCCGTTTCCGCACCCTATGCCTCGCCACAGGAATTCATCGCCGACCTGGATGTGGTGATCGATTCCCTGACCAGCCACGGCGCGTTGCATCTGGCCCAGGGCGGTCTGGCCAATCTGCGCCGCGCCGCCGAGGTGTTCGGCTTCTATCTCGCGCCGCTGGACATGCGCCAGCACAGCGCGGTCATCGAGCAGACGGTGAGCGAGTTGTTTGCCCACAGTTCGGGCAAAGCAAACTATTCCGATCTGAATGAGGCGGAGAAACGCGAGGTGCTGTTGCAGGCGCTGCAGGCAGGCCGGATATTGATGACCGATATCGAGCGTTATTCCGCCGTGCCGCAAAGCGAATTGCGCATCATGCAGGCGGCCGCGGAGATCCATCGCCGCTTCGGCGCGGGTGCGCTGCCCAACCACATCATCTCCAAGACCGATGCGGCGAGCGACCTGCTGGAACTCGCACTGATGTTGCAGCAGGTTGGCCTGCTGCAAAACAGCGACACCTTGCATGTCAACATCATCCCGCTGTTCGAGACCATCGAAGACCTGCGCGGCTGCGCCGCGATCATGGATGAATTGTTCTCCATCCCCTGGTATCGCAAGTTGCTGGCCGGACGCGGCAACACGCAGGAAGTGATGCTGGGCTATTCCGACAGCAACAAGGACGGCGGCTATCTCACTGCGAACTGGGAGTTGTACAAGGGCGAGGTCGAGCTGGTAAAGGTGTTCGAGAAGCACGGCATCGAGCTGCGCCTGTTCCACGGACGTGGCGGCACCGTGGGACGTGGTGGCGGACCCAGTTACAACGCAATCCTGGCTCAGCCGCCGGGCAGCGTGAACGGGCAGATCCGCATCACCGAACAGGGCGAGGTGATCTCGAGCAAGTATTCCAACCCGGAGATCGGTCGCCGCAATCTGGAGACGCTCATCGCCGCGACCATGGAGGCCACGCTGCTGCACCACCACGGCGCCGACAGCACCATGCCGGAATATCACCGCATCATGGAAGAATTGAGTACGGATGCTTTTGCCGCTTATCGCGAACTGGTGTATGAGACGCCCGGCTTCACCGATTATTTCTTCACCGCCACGCCGATCCGCGAGATCGCCGAACTCAACATCGGTAGCCGCCCCTCGTCGCGCAAGGCATCCGACAAGATCGAGGACCTGCGCGCAATTCCCTGGGTGTTCAGCTGGGCGCTGAACCGGGTGATGCTGCCGGGATGGTTCGGTTTCGGCAGCGCGGTGAAGGGATTCCTCCAACGCGAGGGCGACGCCGGGCTCGGCCAGTTGCAGAGCATGTACCGGAACTGGGCATTTTTCCGCGGCCTGATGTCCAACATGGACATGGTGCTGTCCAAGACCGACATGGGCATCGCTTCGCGCTATGCCGAACTGGTTGAGAATATCGAATTGCGCGAAAGCATTTTCGGCGCGATCGAGCGCGAATGGGAGACCAGCGTCGAGATGCTGTTCAAGGTTACCGGTAGTACCACCCTGCTACAGGATAACCCGGCCTTCGCGCGCAGCCTGCTCACACGCCTGCCCTACATCGACCCGCTCAATCACCTTCAGGTCGCGCTATTGCAGCGTCACCGCGCGGGGGACAAGGACGAAAAGGTAAAGCGCGCCATCCACCTCACCATCAACGGGATCGCGACGGGCCTGCGGAACAGCGGATAGAAAGATTGGCGGTTGAGACGGTTCTGGAAAAAACAGGGGAAGGCCCTTGTCCGCAATCTGTCACGCTTATTGGCTGCGTGTGAGATGCTGACAGTTGCCTTCCCGATTCTCCCTGAGCTACTCGCCCCTGTTGGCGTGATGGGTCATTCCCGGATTTTTGTGTGATCTTCGCGGCTTGTTGTTTCCCGTTGAAGAGCACTACCCTTGTACTGATCCTTCTCGAAGCTTGGCAGCTGTTGCAAGATCGTGGACGTCAGCTTTGTTTGCTGTCTGTCGCGGCGATCGACTTTTCTTCTCCCCTGTGAGTTGTTACTCCACCCTGTACCTGCTACGCAAGCAACTCAGGTACAAGATGGCCGGGATACTAACAAGGTCTTTGTGAAGGGACCGTCAACAGATCGTGAGCGATCCGTGAATTATTGATTGATTGAGGTCAAATCGCCGAAAACACATGGTGCGGGCGGAAATTGCATATCCACTTGCATCACTTGGAGAGGACTAGCGCTTGCCTTTTACGCTTGCCAACTGGCGCCTGCTGATCGGCAGCCGCTCCTCCAGTCCTTTCAACTTCATCTGCCAGCCGCTCTCGTCAACGTCGCCGCCCTTCTCAAAGCCGTCGATGGCGGCACGAGCGACGAGGCAGTTGCGGTGAATACGGACGAAACGCGCGGCAAATTCCTTTTCCAGCGCGGTGAGCGATTCCTCGATGAGGTACTCGCGCTCGGCGGTGCGCACCGTGACATATTTCATCTCGGCGCGCAGATAAAGTACGTCGGCGACCGGGACGAGAATGACCTTGCCGCGTTCATGCACCGAAAAGAAATTGCGCGGCTCGGGCATGAGTTCCTGCAGCACTTCGGTGCGAATCGGCACCGCATCGCGCGCGCGGGATAGCGCCTCGAACAGGCGCCCGAGCTTGATCGGCTTGAGCAGGTAATCGATGGCGCGCTGCTCGAAGGCCTGGATAGCGTAGGCGTCGTAGGCGGTGGTGAAGATGATGACGGGCGGATGTTCGAGTTTGTTGAGGTGCCGCGCGAGTTCAATGCCGTCCATCCTGGGCATGCGGATATCCATCAACACGACCTCGGCGGGATTCTCCGTCAGTTTGTCCAGCGCCTCCTGCCCGTTGCCAGCTTCGCCCACCAATTGCAGCGGAAACTGCCCCTCGCAGTCCGCCAGCAGGTCCTTCAGGCGGTTGCGCGCCGGCATTTCGTCGTCGACGATGAATACGGTGAGCGGCAAAGTGACAATATCGTTCATGCGGCAGACCCTTTCACATAGGGGATGGTGATATGAACACGGTAGTGGTGCGCATCAATTTCGACCAGATACTGCGCTTCCACATCGAACAGCAGCGCGAGTCGCTCGCGAATGTTGCTTAACGCAATCTTGTGACCGTTGGTGTGTGGGGGTGTTTCACTCCGTGCAGGGTTGCGTACTTCCAGATGCAGTTGATCGCCATCCAGATAGAGTTTCACGTCGATGGTGCCACCCTCGTGCAACGGTTCGATACCGTGGTAAACGGCATTTTCCAGCAGCGGCTGCAGCACGAGCGGAGGAATGAGGGCGTCCGGCGGCATGGCCTGCGTATCCCATTCCACCTTGAGCCGATCGCCCAGACGCAGCGATTCGATGGACAGGTATTGCCGCGCCAGTTCGACTTCCTTGTCCAGTGCGACCAACTCATGCGGCTCGACCATCGCCATGCGGAACAGATCGGACATGTCCTCCAGCGCCGTTTCGGCCCGCTTTGGATCGACGCGCAGGATGCTCAGTACGGCATTGATGGTATTGAACAGAAAATGCGGGCGGATGCGCGCCTGCAGCGCCTGCAAGCGCGCTTCATGCCTCGCCGGAGCAAGCGCCAGCGCGCGCAGACGGAAATACGCCAGCAGCAGCAATGCGACGATGCTGCCTACCAGCGCATGGCGTGTATAGCGATACAGGTTGAATCCTTCGGGACCATAGAATAATTCGCCGCCCAGCATATCTATCGTCAAAGTGATCGCGGCCACCACGGCAGTCACGATCAGCGCACCCTGCCACGGCTTGGCCTTGGCCAGCTCGCCGTTAAGAACGTACAGTGCCAGCAGGCTGCACAGCATTACGGGTTGCAGCAGCGCCGAGGCGTGCAGCACACTATTTTGCAATTCGGTGAACGAATCCGCCTGCAAGGAAAGTTCCAGCAGCGCGATGCCGTTGGTCAAAAGCACGATACGCAATACCGTACCCAGATTGCGGAAGTCGGGCAGCAGCTTGAGCGGAATGTTTTGATTTATACTGCGCATCTCCGGCATATTGACCTTTCAAGTGCCGCTCATTCTGGACAAGACATGGCTACGATGCAAGACAATCAGACCTGGTCGGGACGTTTCAACGAGCCCGTGGCGGAACTGGTGAAGCGCTATACCGCTTCTGTGGATTTCGACAACCGCCTGGCGCTGTTCGACATTCAGGGTTCTTTGGCCCACGCGCAGATGCTGGCAAGTTGCGGCATCATCAGCGCACAGGACCTGAAAGATATCCAGCGTGGTCTGGCACAGATCGAGAACGAGATCATCGCGGGCGACTTCGTCTGGCAGCTCGACCTTGAGGACGTACACCTGAACATCGAAAAACGCCTCACCACGCTGGTGGGCGACGCAGGCAAACGATTGCATACGGGACGTTCGCGCAACGACCAGGTCGCGACCGATATCCGCCTGTACCTGCGCAGTTCGATCGACGATATCGTCGGCCTGCTGAAAGCGTTGCAGACTTCACTGCTCGACCTGGCACACCACCACACGCACACCATCATGCCCGGCTTCACCCATCTGCAAGTGGCGCAACCGGTGAGCTTTGCGCATCACATGATGGCCTATTTCGAGATGTGCCAGCGTGACGTGGAGCGTTTCGGCGATGCCCGCAAACGCGTGAATCGTCTGCCGCTGGGCGCCGCCGCGCTGGCCGGCACCAGTTATCCGATCAAGCGCGAGATGGTGGCCGAGCTGCTGGGCTTCGAGTCGGTGTGCCAGAACTCTCTGGATGCCGTGTCCGACCGCGACTTCGCCATCGAATTTACCGCCGCCGCCGCGCTGGTCATGACGCATCTTTCGCGTTTGTCGGAAGAATTGATTCTGTGGATGAGTCCGCGCTTCGGCTTCATCGACATTGCCGACCGTTTCTGCACCGGCTCTTCCATCATGCCGCAAAAAAAGAACCCCGACGTGCCGGAACTGGTACGCGGCAAGACCGGGCGCGTGAACGGCCATCTGGTCGCATTGCTCACCTTGATGAAGGGCCAGCCGCTGGCCTACAACAAGGACAACCAGGAGGACAAAGAGCCGCTGTTCGATACCGTGGATACGCTCACGCAAACTTTGCGCATCTACGCCGACATGATGCGCGGCATCACCGTCAAACCGGAAGCCATGCGCAGAGCCGCGTTGCAAGGTTACGCCACTGCAACCGATCTGGCCGACTATCTGGTAAAGAAAGGATTGCCGTTCCGCGATGCACACGAGGCGGTCGCCCTTGCGGTGCGTCACGCCGAGCAAAAAGGCTGCGACCTCGCCGATCTCAAACTGGACGAACTGCAACTGTTCTCCAGCCTTATTGCCGACGATGTCTATGCCGTGCTCACACTGGAAGGCTCTCTCGCTGCGCGCAACCACACTGGCGGCACCGCGCCGCAACAAGTGGAAGCGGCCATCGCACGGGCCCGCAAACTACTATCCGCCTAGCCTGCGCAGGAATCGCAGGCAAAAAAACGGGCCACCTTGCGATGGCCCAGAATAGGAGGAGAGTATGAAAGATTGAGTTGGTTACAACTCAAGGCTCTAACAACTCAGGACGGATTGTAGGCGCGGGTTTCCGAGTTGCATATATGCCAAACGGCCTATATAACGGCCTATATCTTTCCTCTATACGCTATCCCTTTTTTCTCCAACAGATTGAAATACAAGATGATTTGCCATTCCCCCGCTGACTCGAGCTATACCTGCCAAATCCATTTCTGAAAATATTTTCCAGAATCCGTTCTGGCTGAGCAAATCGCGCACTTTCTCAGCCTGATGGTAGCCATGTTCCAGCAACAGCCAGCCGCCTGTTTCGAGATATTGTCCTGCATCGCGGACGATACGACGGATATCGTCCAGACCATCCGCGCCTGCGGTTAGGGCTGAGACAGGTTCAAAGCGCACATCGCCTTGCTTGAGGTGTTTGTCACCGGCCGATATATAGGGTGGGTTGGAGACGACAAGATCGAAACGATGCGCACCCAATGCGGAGAACCAGTCGCTCTGCACAAAGCGGACGCTGTCTATTCCGAGGCGCTGTGCGTTCTCGCGCGCCACTTCCAGTGCTGCAGATGAGGCATCAACGGCTACCACCTCCGCATCCTGCCGCTCATGCGCAATCGAAATGGCGATCGCACCAGTACCCGTACCAAGATCGAGCACTCGGCATTTTCCGTGCGATGGAATTCTCTGTAGCGCCAGCTCGACCAGCAGTTCCGTTTCCGGGCGCGGGATCAGTGTGGCGGGTGTGACCTTGAAGCTCAAACCGTAGAACTCGCGTTCGCCGAGGATATGTGCGATGGGTTCGCCCTGCTGGCGCCTTTGCAACATGGCTTCATATTCAGCCTGCTTACTAACATCGAGTATCTGTTCGGGATGCGCCAGCAGATAGGCGCGGCCGACATTCAGGGCTCGCTGCAACAACATCTGCACTTCGATGCGCGCCTCATCCCTTGCGAGCGCAATGGCTGTCGCCAGCGTGGCGCCATCCTGCGACAGGACATCACGGATACTGCGCATGCGAATCAGCGTTCTTCCGCCAATGCCGCGAGCTGTTCGGCCTGATGTTCGGCCATCAGCGCGTTGGTGAGTTCACCGATGTCGCCGTCCATGATCTGGTCCATCTTGTACAGCGTGAGGTTGATGCGGTGGTCGGTGACGCGACCTTGCGGGAAGTTGTAGGTGCGGATGCGTTCGGATCTGTCACCGCTGCCGACCAGCGATTTGCGTTCGGCGGCGATCTTGCTGTGCGCCGCCTGCTCCTGCCTGTCTTTGATCCGCGCGGCGAGCACACGCATGGCCTGTGCCTTGTTCTGGTGTTGCGAGCGACCATCCTGGCATTCAACCACGGTGCCGGTGGGCAAGTGGGTGATGCGCACGGCGGAGTCGGTCTTGTTGATGTGCTGTCCGCCTGCCCCGCTGGCGCGGAAGGTGTCGATGCGCAGGTCGGCGGGATTGAGTTCGACTTCGCCCACTTCGTCGGCCTCGGGCAGGACGGCGACGGTGCAGGCGGAGGTGTGGATGCGGCCCTGCGTCTCGGTGGCGGGCACGCGCTGCACACGGTGTGCGCCGGATTCGAACTTCAAAACGGAATACGCGCCCTGTCCGACGATGCGCGCGATGACTTCCTTGTAGCCGCCCATCTCGCCGGGACTTTCCGAGATGATCTCAATCTGCCAGCGGCGGCGTTCGGCGAAGCGCACATACATGCGGAAGATGTCGCCCGCGAAGATGGCGGCTTCGTCGCCGCCGGTACCGGCGCGCACTTCGAGAAAGACGTTGCGGTCGTCGTTGGGGTCTTTCGGCAGCAGTTGTTTTTGCAACTCGATTTCGAGTTGCTCCTGCTTTTCGCGCCCGGTCTTGATCTCGGCCTCGGCGAATTCCTTCATATCGGGATCGTCCGCCATCTCCTGCGCGGTGGCGATGTCGGCCTCACAGGCTTGATAAGCGTGGTACAGCTCGACCACGGGTTCGATCTCGGTGCGTTCACGGTTGAGTTTGCGAAACGCATCCATGTCGCGCGTGGCATCTTCGCTGCTCAACAGGGAGTTGACCTCGTCCAACCGTTCGCTGAGCTGGGCGAGCTTGGATGCGATGCTCGGTTTCATTCCGGGGTATGCAGGTGGTAGATGCGATGTATCGCATCCAGCAGCGCTTCGCGCTCGCTAGCCTGAGCCTGGTTGAGAGTCTGGGTGGGGGCGTGCAGGAATTTGTTGGTCAGCGCCGAACTCAATGCTTCCAGCACCTTTTCCGGGTTGTCGCCCTTGGATAACAGGCGCAACGCCTTTTCCACCTCGCCGCGGCGCTGGCGCTCCGCATGGTCGCGCAAGGCTCGTATGGTTGGAACTACCCCACGCGATTCCATCCAGTGGATGAATTCGTTGACGCCGGAATCGATGATGACCTCCGCTTCCTTCACCGCACCTTGGCGCGCATCCAGACCGTCGCGCACCACTTCGGACAAGTCGTCCACGGTGTAAAGGAACACATCATCAAGTTCCGCCACTTCCTTTTCCACGTCGCGCGGCACAGCCAGATCAACGATAAACAGCGGACGGTGCTTGCGCTGTTTCAGCGCGCGTTCGACCATGCCTTTGCCGAGAATGGGCAACGGACTGGCAGTGCAGGTGACGATGATGTCGTGCTGTGCAAGTTGTTCCGGCAATTCGGCGAGTGTGATGGCATGGCCGTTGATGCGGCGCGCCAGCACTTGGGCGCGTTCGAGTGTGCGGTTGGCGACGGTGATGTGCTGGGGTTCCCGTGCTGCGAAATGCACGGCGTTAAGTTCGATCATTTCGCCGGCGCCGATGAACAGGATGCGCTGTTCGGCGATACTGGGGAAGATGCGTTCCGCCAGTTTGACGGCAGCGGCGGCCATGGAAACAAGGTTGGCGCCGATCTCGGTCTGGGTGCGCACGTCCTTCGCAACCGAGAAAGTGCGCTGGAACAGCTTGTGCAGCAGAAAACCCAATGTCCCCGCTTCTTCTGCCTGACGTACAGCCTGTTTCATCTGACCGAGGATCTGCGGTTCGCCCAGCACCATGGAATCAAGTCCGCTGGCCACGCGGAAAGCATGTTTCACCGCCTGTTCCTGCGGAAAGCGGTAGATATATGGCTCGATCTCGGCTGCTGGCAGGTGGTGATAGGATGCAAGCCAGTCCACCGCCTGAACAGGCTGCGTGGTGCTGCAATAGACCTCGGTACGGTTGCAGGTGGAAAGGATGGTGGCTTCCTTGGCGGCACCATTGTCGACCAGGTCGCGCAAAGCGCTATCCAGCGTCTCGGCATTGAACGCGATCTGTTCGCGCACAGCGAGCGGTGCGGTCTGATGGTTGATGCCAAAGGTGAATAACTGCATGGGAAAAGCGACTATCCGGTTGCGCAAAGGGGCGGATTATAGAGGCTGGGCAGGCTGAATACCAGCCGACCCAGCCTGTCATGCCCTGCCCGGATTACTTCTTGGCGGGCTGCAACTGCGTCAGCGCCATCTCGGCATCGGCTTTCAGGCGACTGTCCGGGTGCTTTTTCACAAAGTCGCTGAATGCAGCCTGGGCTCCGGCCATATCGCCGGCGTCAACCAAGGAGATGGCTTTCTTGAAGGCAGCCAGTTCGACTTCATCGATGGGATTGGTGTTGGCCTCGCCCTTCCAGTAGACTTCCTCGGCATCCGCCTGCGACCCGCGCACGCCGCCAACTGCTGTCGTGGTGCTGATCTTCTTCTTGGGCGTAAGCCACTCGATCTTCTTGCGCAGACTTTCCCAAAGCGAACTGCCACCCTTGTCATCGGCGCCGTAGGCGGGACTTCCCAGAAGCAAGCCCATTGCCACAAACATCGCGATCAGTTTTTTCATGTGAATCTCCTTGGTTGAGGTTGCCGAACTGCGCAACGATACATCCGACTCAAAGCGCATTCAATAGTTCCAGTCCCAGCGCACGGTGTTCTTTCTTGACTGCGGGATCCAGTTTTTGCGCCTTGATGAATGCCGCCTTTGCATTCTTGATGTCCTTGGTCGCCTTGTAGGCGCGCGCCAGATTCACCCACACGTGCGCATCCTTGGGGGTGATCTTGGTCGCGGCCAGATAGGCCTGCTGAGCTTCCTTGTACTTGTCTTCGATCATGAATATGTTGCCACGATTGTTCATGGCGGCAGCATTCTTCGGCTGTATGACGAGTACCTTGTCGAAATACTTCATCGCCTCTTTGCGATCTCCGGCCTTGGCCAGAATGATGCCCATCTGAAGGTGCGAATCGACGTCGTTGGGGTTTTCCTTGATCGCATTGAGATAGCGCCGAGTCTTGGTCTGGGAACTGATCTTCAGCACCGACATATGGTCGCCGGGAAACTTCTTTTCGATCTCGGCGCGCGATATCTCGCTTTGCTTCAGCGTCGAAGCGGGCAGGCTGGCCGGTTTGAAGGTTTCCCACGACTTGTGCACGTCGAGTACGGTCAAACCGTTATCTTTCCACTTGTAATATGTCGCGGCACCTTTTTCCCAGGCCTTGATGAAGGCGCTGCCGACCAGAGTGGTCTCCACCGGTATCCACAGCGTGTCTTCATGGATCACATACATGTTGTCCATGGTGTAGCCGTCGTCATCCGCGGCGATACCAGTGGAGAACATCATCAACATATGACCCGGCACCTCCAGCACGCGGGTATCCATACCCATGCTCTCCAGAGCCGACGAATAGAACGCCACCAGATCGTCGCAGTCGCCCGACTTGCGCTCCAGCGTCTCGCGCGGGAACTGCAGATAGTCGACGGTATGATCCTTGCCAGAACTCACCTGATAGGGGTTGCTGGGATCCTGTATGTACGTCATTCCCAGCGTGCCCATCATGTTGAACACTGCAGCGGCCAGTTGCGCTTCGTCTTTGGTCTCCTTGAACTGGGATACCACGGAACGGGAGACGTCAATGATTGGCGTGTCCTTGGGAGTGACAAAGACGGCGAAGCGCTCGCGTTCATCCCAGGTCAGGCGGTGTTTGTCATACACGTTGACCGTCGGGTTCTTGCTGAATGTCACACGCTTGCCACCCTCGAAATAACTGGCTTCGATCAGCGCCTGCACCGAGCTGTCCTCGGTCAGCGTCAATATGCCGTTGTTAAACACCGCCTTCAACGCGACCTCTTCGCTCTGGCCGGGCAGCAACTTGTCCAGCTTGGCCTCCGTCGGGAAATCCATGAAGTCCTTGAGCTGGAAAGTGACCTGCAGCTTCTGCATTGTCTTGTTGGTGTTGTTGGTCAGCTTGATGCGGCCAATGCCGTCGCGCTCATAGATTTTGTAGGAATTGGAGAAGATATCGCGCAGTTGTACCACCTCGATCTCCAGCGGCGGCCGATTGAAGACCTGCGTGGTCGACTCGACGGCCGCCTTCTCTGACTCGGTCCCGTCGCTGCTGAGTACGGAGACGAAATAGGTGTATCTGGTTTCCGGGATCAGCGCATCCTTGATGAATTCGGGATCCTTGACCTCGCCGATCTGGGTATAGCCGTCGCCTTCCTTCTGGTAGATGCGGTAGGCAGCCAGATATTTCGAATCCACTCCCGTCCAGTTCAGTTTGACCTGCCAGGGCGTGGTTTCAGCCTGAATGGATTCGAGTTTGGCCGGCATGAACTTCGTAGGCACGCCGCTCGCTACCGTGCTGGATGCCCCTTCGAAGCCGTAGTGGGTCTCGGCACCGACGCGATAGTGATAGCGCACGTCGGCATCGAGATCCTGATCCACGAAACTGTTCGTCGGACTGGTGCCGACCTGCACGAAGCCGCCACTTTCCGATTTGGAGCGATAGATGCGGAATTGTTTGATGTAGGGGAAAGGAGTGTCCGCCCAGCGCAGTTCAATGGAATGCACACCGTCCTGCGCTGTAAGCTGCTGTGGTGCTGCTGGCTTGATCAAGGCAGCCAGAACCTGGATGCGCTTGTTGCCCAGATCAGAGATCAGCAGGTTGGAACCGCCGCCATAAGCGATCGAGACCGGGTCGTCGAAAGCGCCCACACCGTTACCCTTGGCACCGAAGGAACGCAGCAACTGGCCTTTCGGCGAGAATACCTTGACGTGATTGCCGTCCAGTACCAGCACTTCATCGTTCGCGGCAGCCAGCGAAACGGGTCGGGTAAAGAGGCTGCCGCCCTCCTTGCTCCTGCCGAATTCGCCCAGCGACTTCCCGCTTGAGGAATAGGAATAGACGGTGTCGCGCGAACCATCAAGAATAAAGAGGTTGTCGTGCTGGTCGAATGCAAGAGCGATCGGACTGCTCATTTTGGCCGCATTTTCGCCATTGAGCGCACTCAGGAACACCCCGTCGCCGCGGAATATCTGCACATTGCGGTTGGAACGGTCGGCCACAAAGATCAGGCCGGATGCCGAAACCGCGATCGCTGTCGGATCGCTGAACTGGCCGGCACCGCTGCCACTGCTGCCAAAAGTCATCAGCGTCTTGCCGCTCGCATCCAGCTTCGATCCGCGCCGTCCTTTCCTGTCGAGCACCCAGATGTTCCCGGCAGCATCCACTGTCACGGCGGAAAGCTGCATGTCATCCAGCTTGATCGAAGATGCGACGGCGCCCTTGCGTATTTCCAGCAGGCTCTTGCGGTCCTTCGGTATCGCATAGAACGTCTCCTTGCCGTCCCACGTGATCTGTTCCACCTCTGCAGGAATATTCTCCAGCCACTTCACGGATGCCCGCCCCTGCGCCCTTGGCAGTGATTCCAGCGCCTTGCCCGCTTCGACGACGAAGAAGTCGATCAGCGCCTTCTTGCTGTCGCCGATGTAGACCTGCTGCGCTTTGTCCACAACGATGCCCGACAGACTCTTGAACTGCGCGATGCCATCCCCTTTGGAACCGAAGCTGTAAGCGAGATTGCCGTCGAAGTCATATTTGTAAATATTGAAGCTGCCCTCGTCGACCACATAGATGCCATCTTCTGCCACGGTCATCGCGACCGGTTTTTCAAGTTTTGGAAGTGAGCGGATATAACTGCCGCCTGGCGTATAGACCTTGATCAGTTTGTCATCGGCATCACGTACGTAGATACGCCCTTCAGCATCGAGGGCGACGTCCATCGGCTCTTCAAGTTTGAATGGCACTTCCTTCTTGTCCGAGCCGGTTGGCGCAGGCGCGCTAAGCGGTAAAGTCGAAAGAAAGACACCATTGAGACCGAACATTTGTATCCGCTCATTGCCGGTATCTGTGACATACACCACGCCTTCGTGTACCGCGACACCGCTCGGCTCGTCCAGCACGACGTCCCCGACGATGCCGCCGGCCTTGCTGCCGAATCTGCCCAGGTATTTCCCGTTGGCCAGGTCATACATGACGACCTGTTCGGTATCGCTGTCCACGACATAAGCCGTATCCTTGCTCGCCGCGACCGCTTCGGGCTTTTTGAGCAGCACGGTATCTCCCGTCTTGGCGGCCAGCGTAAATACGGTCTTGCCTTCCCTGTCCACGGCATCTACGGCTCCGCCTTCCCTTGTGATAAAGAGCTTGCCTCCACCTGCACCCAGCAGTTTGGACAGCTTCGGCATGCGCAACTCTTTGCGGAAGTCAGCCTTGGAAAAGCCGTTGCCCACAACGACATCGGCATCTGCCGACCATGCAATGGAGGCAAAAGAAAACAGTGAAAGTGCAATAATGATTTTTCGCATGATCCTACCTATCCAATCGATGATAATTCCGGCGCAGGATGCACTCTGGCCGCTTATTCTTTTGTGTCTATTTTTCGGCGCGATTAAATACGCCATCCCAATCCGGGGCCGGAGGGTTCAGTTTAAAGTAATCGCACCGCTCGATGTATATTTTGCTCGGCTTGTCCTCGGGAACGCCTTCCAGAACCGCCTCGAAACCGGCCCGCGCCTTGCCCCATTCCCTCGCGCGATACAGCGCCAGGGCCGCGCCAAAACGTTCTGCCAGCACATTATCCAGCCTGGAGAGCCCATCCAGCGGCTCGTAAATTGTAACGGGTAATTGCTTGCCCACGACGCGTATCTTGTCCAATTCCCTATACCCGCAAAATTCGCGGGTCTTTTTATAGGTTTCCTCGCCCACCAGATAAGCTATACCGTAATACTTCGCCGTACTTTCCAGTCGTGCCGCCTGGTTCACCGTGTCACCGATGACCGTGTATTCCATCTTTTTGCCCGCCAGCCCGACATTGCCGGCCACAACCTCGCCGGACTGCAAGCCGCCACGAATGGTGAATGGCTCCAGACCCTCCGCCTGCCATTGCGCGCGCAACTCACCCATGCGCTTGTTGATCGCCTTGATGCACTCGATGGCCAGTTTGGCATGGTCGGGTTGCGCCAGTGGCGCACCCCAGTAAGCCATGATGCCGTCGCCGATGAACTTGTCGATGGTGCCGTCATGCTGCTCGATCACCTGCACCATCGCCCCCAGATAACCATTGAGCCTCGACACCACCTCCTGCGGCGGGTGCGATTCGCTGAACGAGGTGAAACCCTTGATGTCGGTAAACAACACGGTCACTTCCTTGTTGTCACCGCCGATCTTGGCCGCTTCCGGGTCTTTTTCCAGTCTTGCAACCAGCTTGGGCGAAAGATAGCTGGAGAACATCGAACGCATCTCGCGCGCGTCCCGTTCCAGCACCAGATAGCGGAACCCGCCGCCGACCAGCACGGCAAGAATCGCCGACATGGCCGGATAGATCATGTTGATCCAGTGGCCGGCGTTGAACATGTAATAGGTGAACCAGAGGTAGCCCGCCAGCAGCAATGCTGTGGCCGGAATCGCGCCGTACAGGCGCAAGCGCGTCGTCAGGAAAAACGCCAAGCCGCCCATCATCACGATGAACACCATATCGATCAGCGCCTCAGGCCCGCCCTGATTGATATAGCGTTCGTTGATGATGTTGTCGGCGACGGTAGCGTGGATCTCAACCCCAGGCGTATTGCCGTCGAACGGCGTCACCCGCATATCGTAGATACCCAGTGCCGTCGCACCGACAAACAGTATCTTCCCCTTCAGCTCGGCAGCAGGAACTCGCCCCATTGCAACATCGGCAAAAGAATATCGTGGATAGACTCCGGGCCCCCCCACGTAGTTGATCCACATCCGGTACTGCTCGCTCACCGGGATACGGCGCTCACCGAGAGCGATGTCGAAATCCTCGGGGACGATCTCTTTCTCCCCCAGCACCATCTTGGCGGCCATCAAGCCGAGCGAGGCAAACTGCTCTCCGTCCTTTTCGATCAACAGCGGGATGCGGCGCATCACACCATCATCATCCGGCATCTGGTTGATGAGTCCGATCCCTGCTATGCCGCGCTCGATCTCGGGGATACTGCGAGTGATAGAAACCGCACTATCCCCTTTGAAATGAATTGCAGCCGCCAGCACGACATTACCCGCTCGCCTGGCCGACTCGGCAAAGCGCCTGTCATTTGCCGCATTTTCGCGCTCGGGAAAAAATGCATCGAACAGCACCACCTTTGCTTTGGCGGCTGACAATCTGTCGATCAGCATCGCATAACGATCACGGCTCCACGGGTAACGCCCCAGTTCGGCGATACTCTTGTCGTCGATGGCGATGATAGCGATGTTCGGATCTGGCGTGACCGGCCCGCGCAGGCTCTTGAAACGAAGGTCGTAGGTCTTGGCCTCAAAGGCCTCAAGAAAGGAATTCTGTGTGTAAAAAAGGAACAGGACGCTGAAGATCGAAGCTATTGCAAGAAACAGGGAAAGCGCAGTCGTATTCCCGCGCAGCAGCAATTTTTTCCAAAATGGCATAGTGGCCATGTTTGTTCTCCCCGATACAGACTGAAGCTGCCCCCTTGCGCTTCATTCGCCGCAATGATGCCATAGCTGGATACATCGAGGCTGAAAATGAAAAAAGCCCAACTTCAAGTTGAGCTTTTTTGAATCCTGGTGGCTCGGGGCGGAATCGAACCACCGACACGCGGATTTTCAATCCGCTGCTCTACCAACTGAGCTACCGAGCCGTTATTGCATCCATCCCAAGCGGGGTGGGTAAAACGAAGGCGCGCATTGTAGCGGCAAGCCGCAATGCGGGCAATAAAAATAACGAACCCCGCTCATGGCGGGGTTCGTTGGGTGCTACTTAGTGCCTTGGGGCAAATTACATCATGCCGGACGCACCACCAATATTCCTCGGAATATTGATCGTAGTAGTGAGTGTGTCCTCGTCGCCACTTCCACTGCCCCATCCCACCACGGCTGACTTTCGCTAAGCCACGTCCGCCATTGCCACGGACTGGGCGGCAGTCACAATCGGAATGCCTTCGAAGCGCTTGATGATCAGCAGATGCTTGCGATCTTCCGACACGATCAAGTATGCCTTGGCCGCCTGAGCGGCGGATAGCACTGCGTCATCGTCGACATCTGCGCACCGCATCCACTTCCACCTGAATTTCATCCATCGACATCGGCTTGCTGCCCGCTGCCGTCGCGCGTGCTGCGACGGCCAGGAGCGTCTGCGCCGCATGGGGTACGCCACCCGGCTGTGCCTCAGTGGCCGCCGCCGGCACGCAGGGGGTGCGCGCCCTGGCGGGCCAGGAGCGCCTCGGCGTCCCGTGCCGTCATCGGGTGGCCGTACAGATAGCCTTGCGCCTTGGCGCAGCCGGCCCCCATGAGGAAGTCGGCCTGCTCCTGCCGCTCGACGCCTTCGGCCAGCACGTCCATGTTCAGGCCGTGCGCCATGGCGATGATGGCTTTGACGATCTCGGCGTCGTCGGTACCGCCGGGTATGCTGCGCACGAAGGACTGGTCGATCTTGAGCTTGGTGATGGGCAGGTGCTTCAGGTAGGCCAGCGAGGAATAGCCGGTGCCGAAGTCGTCGATGGCGATCTCGATGCCCATGGCACCGAGGTCGTTGAGCAAGGCGGCGCTTTCGTCCTGGTTGCGCATGATCAGGCCTTCGGTGACCTCCAGCTCCAGCCATTCCGGCCGACAGCCCGTTTCCTCGATGACGCGCTTGACGGCGGCCAGGGTCTGACCCTGCGTGATTTGCTTGCCGGCCAGGTTGACGGCCATTCGGCCCGGTGCGAAGCCGCGACCGTACCAGTCGGCCATCTGGCGCGCTGCGGTTTCCAGCACCCAGTCGCCGATCTGGATGATGAGACCGGTCTCTTCCGCGATGGGGATGAAGCTGGCCGGCGAGACGAGGCCGAAGTCCTTGTGTCGCCAGCGGATCAGCGCCTCGAAGCCGAGCAGCGCGCCGTCGGCCATGTTCACCTGCGGCTGGTAGAAGAGTTCGAATTCGTTGAGTTCGAGCGCCTTGCGCAGGTTGGTCTCCAGCTTCACCCGCTCGTAGGCCGAGCGCGTCATCTCGCTGGTGTAGAACTGGTAGTTGTTCTTGCCCTCGTCCTTGGCCTTGTACATCGCCGAATCGGCGTTGCGCAGCAGGACTTCGGCGTTCTTGGCATCGTCGGGGAACAGGCTGATGCCGATGCTGCAGGTCAGGTAAAGCTCCTGCCGCCCGACGCGGAGCGGCTCGGCCATGCGGGCGATGAGGCTAGCGGCCGCCCGCTCGACGGCCTCGCGCGATTCCGGTGCCTCGATGAGCACGGTGAACTCGTCACCGCCCAGCCGCGCGAAAACTTCCTCGCGGTCGGCGCTGCGCCGGAAGCGCCGGGAAAGCGACTTCAGCACTTCGTCGCCAACCGTGTGCCCCAGGGAATCATTGATTTCCTTGAAGCGGTCGAGGTCGATGAACAGGAGCGCCAGCTGCTGCTTGTTCCGCCGGGCGCTCTTGACCGCCATGCGCAAGTGTTCGAGGAACATCAGCCGGTTCGGTAGCCCGGTCAGGACATCATGGTGCGCCAGGTGGTCGAGCGTATCGCGCTGCACCTCAAGGTTCTGCTGGCGGACTTCGATCTCGGCCAGCGCTTCCGAGAGATTACCCTGGATGCGCAGCAGTTCGCGCTCGGCGCGGCCGGTGAGCCGGAAGATCACCACCGCGAAGGCGCACAGCGCCAGCAGGGCGATGCTGGCGACGCTGAACAACAACAGTTTGAGACGCAACAACTGGCGGGCGCCGTCGTTCTGCATGCGGTGGTTCAGGGTTTGCAGGTCGTCGAGCAGGAAACTCTGGCGCTGCTGAAGGAAGTCGATGGCGTTGACCAGCGTGCGCACAGCGACGTAGTACTCGCCGCTCTCGTTGGAATTGAGTCCCTCGCCCAGGCGGCGCAGCAGAGACTTCTCCATCAGGTTGCTATCGCTGAACAGCGGGTTGGCCAGTTGTCGGCGGATGTCGGCAGTTTCGGTGCCGATGGTGGCCCACGATTGCCCGATTTCCCCCGCCTCTACGCCTGCCACCTCGGTCAGCCGCGCGAGGTCGTTGCCGAATTCATCCACCGCGGCCGCCCAGGCCGTCTTCTGCTTGACCAGTTCCGTAGTGGTCAACAGGCGCTCGGTCTGGTATTTCAGGGCGAGGATCGAATCGTAGGCATCTTCCACCACCCGCTGCTTCTCGACCACGGTGCCGTAGCTGAACAACAGATAGGCGACCAGCGCTCCGACGGCGAGCGCGCCGGAGATGAGCACGGCGAAGCCGTAGATCGAGATGTTGCGGATGCTGGGCTGGCGATTGGGCACGAGCAGGTCTGGTATCAATAATCGATGTTGAGGGAGGCTCGATAGTAAGCGACCTGCTTGTCGCGACCGAGCCGATCGGTGATTTTCTCCCATTCGGCGGCGGCTTGGACCAAGGCCTGCTTGGCGCTCAGTTCGCGCGTTACGGCCTTGTAGGCGATGGCGTCGAAGGCCTGGTAGTACTCGCCAGCACCGGGGATCGTAATGTCGTAGACGACATTCGGATTCGACAGCGATTGGGTGATCGCCTGCAGGTAGGCGCGCGCCGATTCGGTCGCGAAGCCGGACTGGTTCCAGGCGGCCGGGTCGGCGAAGTGCGAGCGCCGCGACGGATTCACCGCCGTGCCGCTCATTGCGGTCAGCTTCCGGGTCAGTTCCTTCGAGGTCATGTGGGCGGCGAACTCGAAGGCCAGTTCCTTGTGCTTGGACGCGCGGCTGACAAAGAAGGTCCAGTTGCCGCTGATTGACGAGACCTGGTTCGACCGCTTGTCCCAGCGGCCCGCGCGGGCGTCGAACACCTCGGCGCTGCCGGGCAACTGGGCGTAGCCGATGACATCCTTGACCACGGACACCGGCGAAGCCACCGCATGCACGCCCATGTCGGCCCAGTCGATGGCCATGGCCACCTGGCCGGAAACGAAGGCGTTACGCACGTCGTGCCCGGCGAAGTTGGCCATGCCGGGCGGGCCGAACTTCATCGTGTCCACCCAGGTCTGCAACGCGCGCACGAAGCCCGGATTGTCGATGCGCGGCTTCAGGGTCACGGGATCGAAGTAGTAGGCGGGATCGTCCGGATGCTTGGCGAACGCCGCCGCCTGGGCGAAGAACTGGAGCGCCGAAATGTCGCCCTTGATCCGGTTGCCGGCGACGCCGTAGTCGGGCTTGCCGTCGCCGCTCCAGTCCCAGCCGGTAAAGAACTCGGCGATGTCGCGGAATTCCTTCCAGGTCGCCGGCGGCGCCAGGTCGTAGCCATAGCGCTTTCTGAAACGGGCCTGATATTCCGTGTTGGCGAACAGATCCTTGCGGTAGTAGAGGTTGATGCAGTCGCCGTCGTAGGGCAGGCCGTAGGCCACCTTGTTCCAGGACAGCACCGTATTGCGATAGATGGGCAGCACATCGTCCCAGTCGATCTTGCGCTTGACCGCTTCCGGCACCGGTTCGATATGGTTGCCGCCGAGCAGCGTGCCGCTCCACATGGAAATCGCCACATAGATGTCAAAGTTGGTGTCCGGGGATTTCAGCGACTGGTCGATCTTCTCGATGGTCTCGTTCCAGCCCGGCGTCAGCACCCGCACCTTGGCGCCGGTGCGCGCCTCGAAGGCATCGACCTCATCCAGTATTGGCCCGCGGATCAGTCGGGCGTCGAGCTTTGGCACGATGACGTAGATCGACTGGCCCTCGAACGGCCGGGCTTTCGGTCCGGTCGGCGCGTCGGTTTCCGGGCTGCAGCCGGACGTCAGAAACAAGGCCGAAGCGGCCAGCGCTAACCCAATACGTTTCACAATGGAATCCTCCCGGTCAAACTTGGCGGCCGACCGCAAACACCCGCGCGGACGTGCCATTTGCCAAGGCCATTGATTTTAGTCCTTATGGGCCATAAAAAGGAAAGGGAATCCTCCTTCGACAAGCTCAGGACAGGCCAAGCCCTCTGGTGGAACTACCAAGCAATCGACTAAGCCAGCAAGCTGGCAAGCCGCTGCTTGTCCCAGAGGGAGAGGGGTAAAAAAAACGAACCCCGCTTTTGGCGGGGTTCGTCGGATACTACTCAGTGCCTTGGGGGCAAATTACATCATGCCGCCCATGCCACCCATACCGCCCATATCTCCACCACCCATACCGCCGGTTGGCTTGTCTTCCGGCAACTCGGCAACCATGCAAGCGGTCGTCAGCATCAGACCGGCGATGGAAGCCGCGTTTTGCAGTGCAACGCGCGTTACCTTGGTCGGATCGACCACGCCCATGGCCAGCATGTCGCCATACTCGCTGCTGGCGGCGTTGTAGCCGTAGCTGCCCTTGCCTTCCAACACCTTGTTCACCACCACGGAAGGCTCATCGCCCGCGTTCGTGGTGATGGCGCGCATCGGGGCTTCCATCGCGCGCAGCACGATGGTGATACCGGCGTCCTGGTCGTGGTTAGCGCCCTTGAGACCGGCAACTGCCGCCTTGGCACGCAGCAGAGCCACGCCGCCTCCAGGGACGATGCCTTCTTCAACGGCAGCACGGGTCGCGTGCAATGCATCTTCCACGCGCGCTTTCTTTTCCTTCATTTCAACTTCGGTCGCAGCGCCGACCTTGATCACTGCCACGCCCCCAGCCAGCTTGGCCTTGCGCTCTTGCAGTTTTTCCTTGTCGTAGTCGCTGGTGGACTCTTCGGCTTGTTTGTTGATCTGGCCGATGCGCGACTTGATCGCTTCTTCCTTGCCGGCGCCGTCGATGATGGTGGTGTTTTCCTTGCCCACTTCGATACGCTTGGCTTGGCCCATATCGGCCAAAGTTGCCTTTTCCAGGGTCAGGCCGACTTCTTCGGCGATCACGGTACCGCCGGTCAGGATGGCGATATCTTCCAGCATGGCCTTGCGACGATCACCGAAACCGGGCGCCTTGACTGCAACGGTCTTCAGGATGCCGCGGATGTTGTTCACGACCAGGGTTGCCAGCGCTTCGCCGTCCACGTCTTCAGCGATGATCAGCAGCGGACGGCCGGCCTTGGCGACTTGTTCCAGTACGGGCAACAGGTCACGGATGTTGGAGATCTTCTTGTCGTGCAGCAGGATGAAGGGGTTCTCCATCGCGGCGATCTGCTTGTCGGCGTTGTTGATGAAGTAGGGCGACAGGTAGCCGCGGTCGAACTGCATACCTTCGACCACGTCCAGTTCATCTTGCAGACCTTGGCCGTCTTCAATGGTAATGACGCCTTCCTTGCCCACCTTTTCCATCGCAGCAGCGATCTTCTCGCCGATCACAGTATCGGAGTTGGCGGAGATGCTGCCAACCTGGGCGATTTCCTTGCTGGTGGTGCAAGGCTTGGAAATCTTCTTCAGCTCGGCGACGGCGGCGATGACTGCCTGATCGATGCCGCGCTTCAGGTCCATCGGGTTCATGCCGGCGGCAACGAACTTCATGCCTTCCTGCACGATGGACTGCGCCAGCACGGTTGCGGTGGTGGTACCGTCACCGGCCACGTCGGAGGTCTTGGAAGCGACTTCCTTGACCATTTGCGCGCCCATGTTCTCGAACTTGTCTTTCAGTTCGATTTCCTTGGCGACGGATACGCCGTCCTTGGTGATGGTGGGGGAACCGTAGGAACGGTCCAGCACCACGTTACGACCCTTGGGGCCCAGCGTTACTTTGACCGCATCGGCCAGAATGTTGACGCCCACGACCATCTTGGCACGTGCTGCATCATGGAATTTCACGTCTTTTGCTGCCATGTTTTTCTCCTAAGAAAATTCAATTCTGTTGAGTCAGGTTCAAAGCTAAGGTGAGACAAGGCGGCAACGAACTCGCGACGCAGACAGTGCAAGCAGGCACGGCAAGGAGCGAGTGAGGCGCCAACGCGGTATCACCGACGATTTGAGCCTGGATCAGGCTTCAACGATGCCGATGATGTCGTCTTCGCGCATGGTCATATATTCCTGGCCATCCATCTTGAAGGCCTGGCCGGCATACTTGCCGAACAACACCTTGTCACCGACCTTGACTGTCATGGCCTGCAATTTGCCGTCGTCGCCGACCTTGCCCTTGCCCACGGCGATGATCTCACCTTGATCGGGCTTTTCGGTGGCCGCATCGGGAATCACGATGCCGGACGCGGTCTTGCGCTCTTCTTCCATGCGCTTGACGATGACGCGATCATTCAATGGACGAATCTTCATGCTTTGTCTCCTAGTAGAATCAGTGAGTTGATCGAGTGCGAAGGCCGCAAGCGCAAATTAGCACTCACGACCAGCGACTGCTAATGATAGGGGCTATGCCCTCTTATTTCAAGCTTGATGAGAATCATGGCTATCCGGGCGGGTCAGCCGAACAGGTCTTTCAGCGCTTCTTCCAGTCCGCTGAAGCGAAACGAGTTGCCCGCTGCCAGCATCCTTGTCGGGAGTACGCGTTGCCCTTCCAGCAGCAGGCTGGCGGATTCGCCCAGGCTCAGCTTCAGCAAGGAGGAGGGTGCCACGAACGGCGCCGGGCGGCGCAGCACGGCGGCAAGCGTTTTCGTGAATTCCCTGTTGGTCACAGGCTCGGGCGAGGTCATGTTGAATGCGCCGCGCATCTGCTCGTCTCGTAGCAGCCTCAGCACCAGTGCGACGTAGTCGTCGATATGGATCCAGCTCATCCACTGCTTGCCATCGCCCACACGCGCACCCATGCCCAATTTGAAAGGTGGCGCCATGCGCCCGAGCAGACCGCCATCCCGGCTCAGGATCAGGCCGGTGCGCAACAGGCACACGCGCACGCCATGTTGTTCTGCTGCCAGCGCTGCCGCTTCCCAGTCCACGCACAGCCGCGCGGGAAAGTCCGTGCCCGCCCCGGAGTCTTCGTTCAGTTCCTCCTCACCGCGACCGCCGTAATAGCCGATGGCCGAGCCGCTCAGCAGTACCGATGGCTTCTGTGTGGCCGCTGCGATGCGCTGCACCAATTCCTCTGTCAGTGCGATACGGCTGTCGCGCAGCACCTGCTTGCGCGACTCTGTCCAGCGCGCATCCACGATGGGTTCGCCCGCCAGATTGATCACCGCATCGAAAGTCCGCTGCGGTAGCCACTCCCCCAGCTTTGCCATTGCCTGCACCGCTGAACCGCATTTGACCGCCACCGTCTCCGGCTTGCGACTTAGCACCGTCAGTTGATGCCTCTCGGCCAGCAGAACCTTGCACAACTGCCGTCCAATCAGTCCAGTCCCGCCCGTGATCAGGATACGCATGGCAACCTCCGGAAAATGAACTCGACATACATATCTTACTCCGCGCAAAGTCCGTTATGATTCCGCGCATGTCCGCTTCAACCGAACTTCTCTCCCGCAGCCTCTCCGCCGTCTGGCACCCTTGCACCCAGATGAAGCGGCACGAGACGCTGCCGCTGGTACCCATCGCGCGCGGTGAAGGGGTGTGGCTGTACGACCTGGACGGCAAACGCTATCTCGACACGGTCAGCTCCTGGTGGGTGAACCTGTTCGGCCACTGCAACCCGCGCATCAATGCCGCCATCACCGATCAGCTCGGCAAACTGGAACATGTGATGCTGGCCGGATTCACGCATGAGCCGGTGGTGCAGCTTTCGGAGCGCCTGCGCGAACTGGCCCCCGCCGGACTGGGACATTGCTTCTACGGCTCGGACGGCGCCTCCGCCACCGAGATCGCGCTGAAGATGAGCGCCCACTACTGGCGCAACAGCGGCAAAGCCCGGAAGACCCAATTCCTCAGCTTGCAGAACAGTTACCACGGCGAGACGCTGGGCGCGCTGTCGGTGACCGATGTGGCGCTGTTCCGCGACGCCTACGGCACACTGATCCGGCAGAACGCCACCGTGCCCAGCCCGGACTGGCGCAATGCAACGCATGGCGAAAGCGCGGAAAGCTTCGCGCACCGTTGCGCCGATGCGCTGGCCGAGCATCTGCAGCAGCATCACGAGCAAATCGCCGCCTTCATTGTCGAACCGCTGATCCAGGGTGCGGCAGGCATGGCGATGTATCACCCGGCCTATCTGCATCATGCACGCGAACTTTGCTTGCAATACGACGTGCACCTGATCGCCGACGAGATCGCCGTCGGCATGGGCAGAACGGGCACGCTGTTCGCCTGCGAGCAGGCGAACATCCGGCCCGACTTCCTGCTGCTCTCCAAAGGCATCACCGGCGGCTACCTGCCGCTGTCGGTGGTGATGACGACTGACGAGATTTACCAAGCCTTCTATGCCGACGAAACCGCGCGCGGCTTCCTGCATTCGCATTCCTACACCGGCAACCCGTTGGCCTGCCGTGCCGCACTGGCCACATTGGACATCTTCGCCCAGGACGATGTGCTCAATGCCAACCGGGCCAAGGCGGCATTCTTCAACCGAATCGCGCAACCCTTGCGCGAACACCCCAAGGTGCGCGACTTCCGCAATACCGGCATGGTCTGGGCGTTCGAAGTGGACACGCCGCATGCCGATTTCGCCCAGCGCTGCTTCTCGCTGGGCCTGCAGCACGAGTTGCTGCTGCGCCCGATGGGCAACACCGTCTATTTTATGCCGCCGTACATCATCAACGAAGAGCAGATGCTGATGCTGGTCACGCGCACCCTGGTCATCATCGACTTGCTGACATGAAACGTTACTGCACCTTCGCATTGCTTGGTCTTGCCTTCAGTGCTCAGGCCGCGTCTCTGCCCGCATCAGTCAGGAAGGAATTGAGCAAGGCCGGCATTCCGCAATCCGCCGTCGCCGTCGAGGTGCGCGAAGTCGGCAAACATGCGCCGCTCGTCAGCGTCAATTCCCGCCGCGCGATGAACCCGGCTTCGACCATGAAGCTGCTCACCACCTACGCCGCGCTCGACCTGCTTGGCCCCGCCTACACCTGGAAGACCGAGGCATGGATCGATGGCGAACTGAAAGACGGCGTGCTCGACGGGGACCTGATCCTCAAGGGTTACGGCGACCCGAAATTCACCATCGAGCGATTCTGGCTGTGGCTCTCCGAATTACGTTCGCGCGGCCTGCGCGAGATTCGCGGCGACCTGGTGCTGGACCGCAGCCACTTCGACCTGCCGGAGCACGACCCGGCGCAATTCGACAGCGATCCATTGCGCGCCTATAACGTCGGCCCAGATGCCTTGCTGCTCAACTTCAACACGCTGCGCTTGCGTTACCTGCCGGAGGACGAAGGATTGCGGATTGTGACGCAGCCATCCCTTGCAGGCATCGCACTGGACAACCGCCTCACGCCCGGGACTGCCCTGGTGAATTGCGACGACTGGGATGAGCAGTTCTCAGTTCAACCCGGCGGAGACAGCGTCGTGCTGGCCGGCGACTATCCGGTCGAGTGCGGCGAGCGCGAGCAGAACCTCAGCGTGATGCCGCACACCCGCTATGTTGAAGCGGTTTTCCGCGCCGTCTGGCAGGAACTCGGCGGCACGTTGAAGGGCAGGCAGCGCGACGGCGCGGTCGGCGAGAGCGCAAGACTCTACTCAACACACCATTCCGAACCCCTGGGCGCCATCATTCGCGACATCAACAAGTTCAGCAACAATGTCATGGCGCGGCAATTGTTCCTGACGCTGGGCGAAACGATCCAGCGTCCTTCCCTTGCCGCCGTAGACGGAATGACGGTCAAACCGCTCACGGTGGAACGCGGCAGCGAGGCCATGTTCACCTGGCTGAGGCAGCAACGGCTGAATGCTTCCGGACTGGTACTGGAGAACGGAGCGGGTCTGTCGCGCATCGAACGCATCAGCGCACGCCAGCTGTCACTACTGCTGCAGCACGCCAGCAACCATCCGCTCAGTTCGGAGTTCCAGGCTTCGCTACCGATACTGGGCGTGGACGGCTCGGTGAAGAAACGGCTGAAAGAAAGCCCAGCCGCCAGCCATGCGCACCTGAAGACCGGTACGCTGGAGGGCGTGAAGACCATCGCGGGATATGTGAAGTCGAAGAGTGGACGCGAATGGATAGTGGTGTTCTTCATCAACCATCCGCGCGCCAGACGCGGTACGGATGCGCAGGACGCGCTGATTGAATGGGTGCAGCAGAAGCACTGAAACTACAATCCCAGTTCTTTCCACATCGCATCCACTTTAGCTTTTACCGCCGCATCCATCACGATGGGCGTGCCCCATTCGCGCTGTGTTTCGCCCGGCCACTTGTTGGTCGCATCCAGCCCCATCTTGCCGCCGAGACCGCTGACCGGAGAAGCGAAATCGAGGTAGTCGATGGGCGTGTTCTCCACCAGCAGCGTGTCGCGCACCGGGTCCATGCGCGTGGTGATCGCCCACATGACCTCTTTCCAGTCGCGCACGTCGATGTCGTCGTCCACCACGATGATGAACTTGGTGTACATGAACTGGCGCAGGAAACTCCAGATCCCGAACATCACGCGCTTGGCATGCCCGGCATACTGCTTCTTGATGCTCACCACCGCCATGCGGTAGGAGCAACCTTCCGGCGGCAGGTAGAAGTCAGTGATCTCGGGGAATTGTTTCTGCAGCAGCGGCACGAACACCTCGTTCAGCGCTACGCCCAGCATGGCCGGTTCGTCGGGCGGTTTGCCGGTATAGGTGGAGTGATAAATGGGATCGCGGCGCATGGTGATGCGCTCGATGGTGAACACGGGGAACTTGTCCTGCTCGTTGTAGTAGCCGGTGTGGTCTCCGTACGGACCTTCGAGTGCGGTCTCGCCCGGATGAATCGCACCTTCCAGCACGATCTCGGCGGAAGCGGGCACTTGCAGATCGCTGCCGATACACTTCACCAGTTCCGTCTTGCTGCCGCGCAGCAAGCCGGCGAATTGGTATTCGGACAATGAATCCGGAACCGGTGTCACCGCGCCGAGGATGGTGGCCGGATCGGCGCCGATCACCACCGCGACCGGATACGGCTGCCCCGGATTTTTTTCGCAGTGGTCGCGAAAATCCAGCGCACCGCCGCGATGCGCCAGCCAGCGCATGATGACCTTGTTCGGCGCGATCACCTGCTGGCGATAGATGCCCAGATTCTGGCGCGGCTTGTTTGGCCCTCGCGTCACTACCAGCCCCCACGTGATCAGCGGCGCGATGTCGCCCGGCCAGCAGTGCTGGATCGGCAACTTGGACAGATCGACATCCGCGCCTTCCCACACAATCTCCTGGCACGGCGCAGACGACAGCACCTTGGGCGACATGGTGAGCACCTGCTTCAGGATCGGCCATTTTTCCCACGCTTCCTTCAAGCCTTTGGGCGGTTCCGGTTCTTTCAGGTAGGCGAGCAGCTTGCCGACTTCGCGTAATGCCTGAGTGTTTTCCTCGCCCATACCCAGCGCCACACGGCGCGGCGTGCCGAACAGGTTGGCCAGCACCGGCACCTTGTGCCCCACCACATTCTCGAACAGCAGCGCCGGACCCTGCGCTCGCAACACGCGGTCGCAGATCTCGGTCATCTCCAGATGTGTGGAGACAAGCGCTGTCACGCGCTTGAGTTCGCCGGTGTTCTCCAGTTGGGAAATGAAGTCGCGCAGGTCTTTATATTTCATTACTGCTCCTTGAGCTTGTAGCAGGTAGCCTGTAGCGGGTAGCAAAGCCTGGTTGGCTACAAGCTACAGGCTACCTGCTACGCGCTCAATAAAATCTCTTCTCGCCCTCGGGGCGAGTCTTGAACCTTTTGTGCAACCAGAAATACTGTTCCGGCATCTCCAGCGCGCGCTGTTCGATGAATTCGTTCATGCGTCTGGCATCGGCGATCTCGTCGCCGCTCGGATAGTTCTCCCATGCCGGGTAGAAAGTCAGCACATATCCCTGTCCACCGGGTAACACGCGCGTGATGCTGGGCACGATCTTCGCGCCGGTCATTTTGGCGATGCGCGGCACCGAGGTCATGGTGGCTGCGGGTACGCCGAAGAAGGGGATGAACGCGCCATCCCGCACGCCCTGGTCCTGGTCGGGCGGATAGATGAACGGCATGTTCTCTTTCATGCCCTTGATGATCGGGCGCAGTCCTTCCTGGCGTGAATAGAGGTGCTGGTTGCGGAAGCGTGCGCGCTTCTCCAGCAGCAGTTCGGTCATGTACACATTCTTCTGGTTGGCGTACATGCACACCGTATCGATCTGCTGCGCGATCCACTGGCCGCCCGCATCCATGCCGACGAAATGCGGCGTGAGCAGGATCATGGGCTGGCCTTTAGCCGCCTCGAAGTGTTCTATCCCCTCGACACGGATCAGGCTGTTGATGCGTTCGGCGCTGCTCCACCACAGGATGCAACGCTCGATGAGGCCGCGCATGAACATCCTGAAATGCGCGCGCACCAGTTTCCTGCGCGCCGCCTCGCTCATTTCCGGAAAACACAAACGCAGGTTGATCATGCCCACCTTGCGCCGTTCGGCCGCGAACGGATAAGCCAGCATGCCCAAACCGTTGCCGATGGCGACAATGATGCGAAACGGCAAAAAATGGATCAGCCACAGTATGAAAACGCCGAAACGAACCAGCATCAATGCTCCTTGGGTGTCTCCGGCGGCAACGCGCCGCGCGGGACCTTGTAACGGTTGTAACTCCACAGATATTGCTCGGGATGCTCGCTTATCACTTCTTCCAGCGCCGCGTTCAACTGCACCGGGATCGATTTGCCGGTATCGAAGGACAACGGTGAGAAATGCAAGGCATACCCTTCGCCGCGAGGCAGTCGCTCGCAGGCGCACATCACCGATGCTGCGCCGCTGGATTCCATCAGTTTGCCGATCAGGGTCATGGTGTAGGCAGGCCGTCCGAAGAACGGGGCCCATACGCCTTCGCCGTTGCCCGGCGCCTGGTCCGGCAGCACGCCGATGACCTGGCCTTTCTTGAGCGCCTTCAGCAGTTGCCGCACGCCGCCGAGATCGGCCGGCGCCAGCTTCATCTGTCCGCGTTCGCGCCCTTCATGCATCAGCGTATCCAGAAATTTCCAGCGCGGCACCCGGTACATGCAAGTCATCGGGGTTCGTGCCGCGATATACAGGCCGATGACCTCGAAACAGCCAATATGCGGCGTCAGCACGATCACCCCCTTGCCTTGCGCATGCGCCGCCTCGAAATGTTCCCAGCCGTGGCATTGCCTGACACTGGCCACCACCTCCTCGAACGGACGGCGCCACACCCAGGGCAACTCCAGCACGCCCTTGCCCATCTCGCGGATATTGGTATGCAGCAGGCTTTTCAAGCCGGATTCCGACCTGGCCAGCCCGGCGTTGTACAGATTTTCGCGCAGGCGGAATGAATATCGCTTGGAAAACAGGTAGGTTACCCAGCCGAAAAATGCGCCGAGTCGGTGCAACGCCGACAGGGGCAGGCGCGCCAGTAGGTCAAACAGGACAATCATTCAGCCAGCCCATAAACTCAAGAAGACGGGGATTTTGTTATACTGCGCGCCCATTTAACCATTGAAGCAGCAATCGGAGAGCCATGAGCGAATACTTTTTTACATCCGAATCCGTGTCCGAGGGCCATCCGGACAAGGTAGCAGACCAGATTTCCGATGCCATCGTTGACGCGATTCTAGCGCAGGACAAACATTCCCGCATCGCTGCGGAGACGCTGGTCTCCACCGGACTGGTCGTTCTCGCGGGTGAGATCACTACCAGCGCCCAGGTGAACTTCTCCAAGGTTGCGCGCGAAACCATCCGCAAGATCGGTTATGACGACCCCAATCTTCGCTTCGACGCCGACGGTTGCTCGGTACAAGTGTGCTACGGCACGCAAAGCCCGGACATCGCACAGGGCGTGGACAAAGCCTATGACGACACGCTCGATCAGGGCGCGGGCGACCAGGGACTGATGTTCGGTTATGCCTGCCGCGAGACCGATGTGCTGATGCCGCTGCCGATCTACCTGTCGCACCGACTGGTCGAACGCCAGGCGCAATTGCGCCGCGACGGCCGCTTGAACTGGCTGCGCCCGGACGCAAAGTCGCAAGTCACCATCAAGTATGTGGACGACAAGCCTTTCAGCATCGACACCGTGGTGCTTTCCACCCAGCACTCGCCGGACATCGAACTGCCGCAGATAAGAGAGGCCATCATCGAGGAAGTCATCAAGCCGGTGCTGCCCAAGGAACTCATGAAGGGCGACATCAAGTATCTGGTGAACCCGACCGGACGTTTCGTCATCGGCGGCCCGCACGGCGATGCCGGTTTGACCGGCCGCAAGATCATCGTCGACACCTACGGCGGCGCAGCCCCGCATGGCGGCGGCGCGTTCTCCGGCAAGGACCCGTCCAAGGTCGACCGCTCGGCTGCTTATGCCGGACGTTATGTGGCGAAAAACATCGTCGCCGCCGGTCTGGCCGACAAGTGCCTGGTGCAGATCAGCTACGCCATCGGCGTGGCGCAGCCCACCAGCATCATGGTCACCACCTACGGTACCGGCAAGATAGCCGACGACAAGATCACCGCGCTGGTCAAGAAACATTTCGACCTGCGCCCGAAGGGCATCGTGCACATGCTCGACCTGCTGCGCCCGATCTACCAGAAGACGGCCGCTTACGGTCACTTCGGTCGCGAGGAGCCGGAGTTCA
The DNA here is from genome assembly GCA_018813765.1 of Gammaproteobacteria bacterium. GTDB lineage: Bacteria > Pseudomonadota > Gammaproteobacteria > Burkholderiales > Gallionellaceae > Sideroxyarcus. The sequence goes on from JAHJBC010000007.1 coordinate 269,356, forward strand.
AGTGGGAAGCCACGGACAAGGCTGCGGCATTGCGCGCTGACGCAGGACTGTAAGTAACAAACCCACAGTCCACGAAAAGCACAAAACTCACGAAATGGGGTAGGCAGGCATTTCGCCGCAAGGCGAAAGCTCGCAAAACTTCATTACCGCCAAAGTAGTTCGCTGTTGTGTTCGTGCTTTTCGTGTCTTTCGTGGACAATTAGTTTCAAAGGATTCAAGTAACCCCCTTCCCGCCGAGGGGCGCTGCAGCAGTCACCGTTCGGTGAACCTGTCAGGCTCGGCGAAGATGGCTCAACATGTTGCAACGGCGCCCATTCATTAACTTATCAAATGAATGGAGTGCAATATGTCTAAAGACTATGTAATCGCCGACATCAACCTGGCCTCGTGGGGCCGCAAAGAAATCGCCATCGCCGAAACCGAAATGCCCGGCCTGATGGCCATCCGCGAGGAATTCGCCAAAACCCAACCGCTCAAGGGCGCGCGCATCACCGGCAGCCTGCACATGACCATCCAGACTGCCGTGCTGATCGAGACGCTGACTGCGCTCGGTGCACAAGTGCGCTGGGCTTCGTGCAACATCTTCTCCACGCAGGACCACGCTGCTGCCGCCATTGCTGCCGACGGCGTTCCTGTGTTCGCGGTCAAGGGCGAGTCGCTCACCGATTACTGGGATTACACCCACCGCATTTTTGAATGGGCGGATGGCGGCTATTCCAACATGATCCTGGACGACGGCGGCGATGCTACGCTGCTGCTGCATCTGGGCGCACGCGCCGAAAAAGATGCGTCGCTGATCAGCAAGCCCGGTTCGGAAGAGGAAACCTGTCTGTTCGCCGCGATCAAGGCCAAGCTGGCGACCGATCCGAAGTGGTATTCCACACGTCTGGCGCAGATCAAGGGCGTAACCGAAGAAACCACCACCGGCGTGCACCGCCTGTACCAGATGCATGAACGCGGCGAACTGAAATTCCCGGCGATCAACGTCAACGACTCCGTCACCAAGTCCAAGTTCGACAACCTGTACGGCTGCCGCGAATCGCTGGTGGACGGCATCAAGCGCGCCACCGACGTGATGATCGCGGGCAAGATCGCACTGATCGCAGGCTACGGTGATGTGGGCAAAGGTTCGGCACAGGCCATGCGCGCCTTGTCGGCGCAAGTCTGGGTGACCGAAGTCGACCCGATCTGCGCATTGCAAGCCGCGATGGAAGGCTTCCGCGTGGTCACCATGGAATACGCTGCCGACAAGGCCGACATCTTCGTGACCTGCACCGGCAACTACCATGTCATCACCCATGACCACATGGCGAAGATGAAGAATCAGGCCATCGTTTGCAACATCGGCCACTTCGACAACGAGATCGACGTCGCCTCGCTGGAGAAATACCAGTGGGAAGAGATCAAGCCGCAGGTAGACCACATCATCTTCCCGGACGGCAAACGCATCATCCTGCTGGCCAAGGGGCGCCTGGTAAACCTGGGTTGCGCCACCGGCCACCCGTCCTATGTGATGTCGTCGTCGTTCGCCAACCAGACCCTCGCGCAGATCGAGCTGTTCACGCGCACCAAGGACTACCCGATCAACGTGTACACCCTGCCCAAGCATTTGGACGAAAAAGTCGCGCGCCTGCAACTGACCACGCTGAACGCGCAACTGAGCGAACTGACCGACCAGCAGGCCGGCTACATCGGCGTACCCAAGCAGGGACCGTACAAGTCGGAGCACTACCGCTACTAAGCTGCTTGATGCGGGTATGATTGCGGGGCGGGTTTTCCCGCCCCTTCGATTTTTGAGAGAACGATGCTGCTACGGTTGTTACTGATCTGGACCCTGAACTCGCTGGCATTGATCGCCGTGGCGAACTTCGTCCCCGGCATTCATGTCGAGGGATTCATGGCCGCGTTTATCGCTGCCTTTGTGCTGGGTCTGGTCAATACACTCGTCCGCCCGATCTTCCTGGTGCTGACTCTTCCGGTCACCGTGATCACGCTGGGATTGTTCATCTTCGTCATCAATGGCCTGATGTTCTGGTTCGCCGGTTCCATCCTGCGCGGATTCATGGTCGACAGTTTCTGGCACGGCGTGTTGGGCGCGATCCTGTACAGCATCTTTTCTTGGGCCTTGAGTTCGGCCGCAGCTCAATTACTGGTAAGAAAACATGGAAATCACAAAGACACCGATCAGCTTTGAATTCTATCCGCCGCAGTCGCCGGAAGGCGCAGAAAGGCTTGCCGCCGCACGCCAGCGTCTGGCCGCTTTCAAGCCGGAATATTTCTCCGTCACCTTCGGTGCGGGCGGCTCCACCCAGGACCGCACGATGGAAACCATCAAGCAGATCCACGCCGAAGGACACAGCGCCGCACCGCACCTGTCCTGCGTCGGCTCCACGCGCGACAACATCTGCGCCATGCTGTTCGCCTACAAGGATATGGGCATCAAGCGCATCGTCGCCCTGCGCGGCGATCTGCCTTCCGGCATGCACAGCATCGGCGAATTCCAGTACGCCAACGAACTGGTATCGTTCATCCGCGCCCAGACCGGCGAACATTTCCGCATCGAGGTCGCCGCCTATCCCGAGTTCCACCCGCAGGCCAGATCGGCGCGCGAGGACATGCTCAATTTCAAACGCAAGATGAACGCGGGGGCCAACTCGGCCATCACGCAATATTTCTACAACGCCGACGCCTATTTCCGTTTCGTCGACGAGACGCGCAAGCTCGGCGTCACCGCCCCCGTCGTGCCGGGCATCATGCCCATCGTGCGTTTCTCTCAACTCGCGCGTTTCTCCGACAACTGCGGCGCCGAGATCCCGCGCTGGCTGCGCAAGACCATGGAAGGCTACGGCGACGACTCGGACTCAGTGCAGCAGTTCGGCCTCGATGTCGTCACCCGCCTGTGCGAACAGCTCATCGCGGGCGGCGCGCCGGGTCTGCATTTCTACACGCTGAACCAGGCGTCCGCTTCGATCGAGATACTTAAGCGCCTGGGATACCGCGCGTAGCCAACTCAATCCCCTCTCCCGCAAGCGGGAGAGGGTAAGGGTGAGGGTCGTGGCAATGAAGATAGTTTTGTTGTGATCTACCATCCCTCATCCCCGGCCCTTCTCCCGCTTGCGGGAGAAGGGAGCATAAAGCGAAGGTCATATGAAAGCCCCTGAACTTCTCCTTCCCGCCGCCTCGCTCGACAAGATGCGCACTGCCTATGCCTACGGTGCGGACGCGGTGTATGCCGGCCAGCCGCGTTACTCCCTGCGCGTGCGCAACAACGATTTCAAACTGGAACAACTCGCGCAGGGCATCGCCGAAGCGCATGCGCTGGGCAAGCATTTCTACGTCGCCAGCAACCTGATGCCGCACAACGCCAAGGTGAAGACCTACATGGCCGACATGGAACCGGTCATCGCGATGAAGCCGGACGCGCTCATCATGGCCGACCCCGGCCTCATCGCCATGGTGCGCGAGCGCTGGCCCGAGCAGGTCATCCATCTTTCCGTGCAGGCCAACACCGTCAACTATGCAGCGGTGAAATTCTGGAAATCGATCGGCCTGTCGCGCGTCATCCTGTCGCGCGAACTGTCGCTGGATGAGATCGAGGAAATCAGGCAGCAATGCCCGGATATGGAACTGGAAGTGTTCGTGCACGGCGCGCTGTGTATCGCCTACTCCGGTCGCTGCCTGCTGTCAGGCTACTTCAACCACCGCGATGCGAACCAGGGCACCTGCACCAATTCCTGCCGCTGGGACTACAAGGTGGACAACGCCGTTGAAGACGGCACGGGTCATATCGAGAAGATCGACTTCGATTTCGATAGGGCATTGAACGAATCGGAACTGTCCGAGTGCGGCAACCAGCCGCGCCACCCGCTGGCCGACCGCGTGTACATGATCTCGCGCAAAGACCATCCGGACGAACTCATGCCGGTGCTGGAAGACGAGCACGGCACCTACATCATGAACTCGAAAGACCTGCGCGCGGTGGAGCACATCGAGCGGCTGGTGAAGATCGGCGTCGACTCGCTCAAGATCGAAGGCCGAACCAAATCCATCTACTACGTGGCGCGCACCGCACAGGTGTACCGCCAGGCCATCGACGATGCGGTAAAAGGCCGCCCCTTCAATCTTGAACTGCTGGGCGCGCTCGATGCACTGGCCAACCGCGGCTACACCGACGGCTTCTACGAACGCCACCACACCCACGAGCAACAGAACTACATGCGCGGCCACTCCGAGAGTTTCCGCCAGCAATATGTCGGCGACATCGTGGCCTGCGCCAACGGCATGGCCGAGATCGAGGTGAAGAACCGTTTTAGCGTCGGCGACAAGCTGGAGATCATCCATCCTTCCGGCAACAGCATCGTTGAACTTATGAAGATGGAATCCCTCGAAGGCGAGGCGCTTACCGTTGCGCCGGGCAGCGGGCACCATGTGCGCATCCCATTGCAGGGCGATCTGGCCAGGGGAATGTTGGCGAGGTTCGTATAAGCGCACCACGGTGCCGGTGAAACGAATTAAGGAAGAGTTATGCATGGTTGACTATGCTGTTCTTCAGAAACTATTTAAGTTGCCCCTTGGACACAAGCACTCACAAGATTTGATCATAGGAGATTCTTCATGAACTGGAAAAACACCACTACCCGCTACGGCTCGCTCAGCATCGGCCTCCACTGGCTTATGTTGATCTTGTTCGTCGCCGTCTACGGCACCATCGAACTGCGCGAGATATACGAGAAGGGCAGCGACCCGCGCGAAGCGCTGAAGGCTTGGCACTTCATGCTCGGCATGCTGGTATTTGTGCTGGTCTGGCTGCGCATCGCCGCCCGGGTGTCCGGCTCCACTCCGGTGATCCGGCCCGCACCGCCCAAGCTGCAGGAACTGGCCGCCAAACTGGTCCACCTGGCGCTCTATGCACTGATGATAGGCATGCCGCTGACGGGCTGGCTGGTACTCAGCGCTGCCGGCAAGCCGATCCCGTTCTTTGGTTTCGAACTGCCCGCCCTGATCGGCGAGAACAAGGAGCTATCCAAGCAGATCAAGGAAGTGCACGAGATCGTCGGCAAGACGGGCTATTTCCTCATCGGTCTGCATGCCGTAGCCGCCCTGTATCATCACTTCGTAGTACGCGACGACACCATGACGCGCATGCTCCCGGAACAGAAATGATCTTCTCCGCCCTCTCCCAATCTGACCGCTACGCCGCGCTGCACCCGCTGTTCCAGCGCGCCTTCGACTATATCCGCGACACCAAGCTGTTCGACATCGCGCCGGGGCGCTACAACATCCTCGGCGATGACCTGATCGCCATCGTGGAGCAGGTGCCAGCCAAGACGAAGGAGATGGCGAAGCTGGAGGCGCATCGCAAATACATCGACATCCAGCTGGTGCTGGAAGGCGATGAGACGATGGGGTGGAAGCCATTGGCGGATTGCCTGAACCCGGTGAGCGAGCACAGCATGGAGAAGGATATCCGCTTCTTCCACGACGCCCCAGCCTCGTACGTGTCGGTGCCTCCCGATCATTTCTGCATCTTCTTCCCCGAAGATGCGCACGCGCCGCTGGTGGGTAGCGGACAGATCAGGAAAGTGATCTTCAAAGTGGCGGTGAATCCGGTGGTATAAGAATTTCCGGGAGCGCCGACGTCTCGTCGGCAAGTATTTATCCCAAAGCCGACGAGGACGTCGGCGCTCCCAAAGCTGCAACTTTTGTCTCGCAATGAAACCCAATGATGTGGCGGCAGTCCATTCGGCCGCAAACCACCTTTATCAAGGAGGTCATCATGGACAAAGAAGCTGTTCTGAAGACGCTCAATCGCATCCTGGAACTTGAACTGGCCGGCGTGGTGCGTTACACCCACTATGCGCTGATGATCTACGGCTATAACCGCATCCCCGTTGTCGACTGGCTGCAGCAGCAGGCGGATGAAGGCCTGTTACATGCACGCATGGCAGGGGAATTGGTCACCGCGCTCGAAGGATATCCTTCACTCAAGATCGGTCCGCTGCTCGAATCGCATAGCCACGATATCGGCGCCATCCTGCGCGAGTCGCTGGCGCATGAGGGCGAGGCGCTCAAGGCCTATTACGAGTTGCTGGCGCTGGTCAGGGACAAGGATGTGCGGCTGGAAGAATACGCGCGCAACATGGTTGCCACGGAGACCGCCCATCAGGATGCAGTGAACAAGATGCTGCGCAAGCCCGATTAGGCAGGTTGCGCGGGCGTTACAAATTTTGCGGGTTGACCGCGACGGGCAGGGCTGTGGCGGTGAACCCTGACTCAATTGAGTCTCGTCATTCGCCAAGATCGAAGGCGATATCCCCCTCGTCCACCTTCGTCCCCAGCTTCAGGTTCACGAAATCGAACAGCTGCGGATCAAGCAGGTGCGAGGGCTTGACGTTCTGCATCGCAGAAAAAATGGTCTGCGTGCGTCCCGGATACTGGCGCTCCCATTCGTGCAGCATCTGCTTGATATTCTGCCGTTGCAGGTTCTCCTGCGAACCGCACAGGTTGCACGGGATGATGGGGAACTCCATGCCGCGCGCGTAGCGGGCGATGTCTTTCTCGGCGCAATAGGCCAGCGGGCGGATGACGATGTGGTCGCCCTTGTCGGTCACCAGCTTGGGCGGCATCGCCTTCAATTTGCCGCCGAAGAACATGTTCAAAAATAGCGTCTCCACCATGTCGTCACGGTGATGGCCCAGCGCGATCTTGTTCGCGCCCAGTTCGCCCGCCACCTTGTAGATGATGCCGCGCCGCAGGCGCGAGCACAGAGAACAAGTGGTCTTGCCCTCGGGGATCTTCTCCTTGACGATAGAGTAGGTGTCCTGCGTCTCGATGTGGAACTCGACGCCGATGGACTTGAGATAGTTCGGCAACACGTCGGCGGGGAAGCCCGGCTGCTTCTGGTCCAGATTCATCGCGATGAGTTTGAAATCCACTGGTGCGCGTTTCTGCAGGGTGCGCAGGATGTCAAGCAGCGTGTAGGAATCCTTGCCGCCGGAAAGGCACACCATCACCACATCGCCTTCCTCGATCATGTTGAAGTCGCCGATGGCCTTGCCGACCGAACTCTCCATCCGACCTTTGAGGCGGTTGAAGTTGGTGGAATGGTGTTCAAAGTGGATGGGTTGGGTGGTGTCGTTCATGGTTTGTTCTGTCATAAGATCAAAGGCAGCATGTCCACGAAAAACACGAAATTCACGAACGCAAATCGGCTGGTGACATGCTTTTCGTGACTTTCGTGTATTTCGTGGACAGATTAAAGGTTGATACTCCTCCCGCCATCCACCGCAATGATCTGCCCCGTCACATACGGCGCATCAGCGATCAGGAATTGCACCGCCTTGGCGATGTCATCCGGCTCACCCTCGCGCTTGAGCAGGGTGTGGGCGATGTGTTTGCGGCGCCTCTCCTCGTCCTGCCATTCGGCGCTCTCGGGCCAGAGGTTCACGCCGGGCGACACGCCGTTCACGCGCACCTGCGGAGCCAGTTCCTGCGCCAGTGCGCGCGTCAGCCCGGCCAGACCGGTCTTGGCGATGTTGTAAAGCAGGTAGCCGTGCATGGGGATGTCGGCATGGATATCGACGATGTTGACGATGCATCCGTGGCGGCGGCGCAGCTCGGCTGCGGCGACCTGCGCCAGGAACAACGGCGCCTTGAGGTTGGTGCCGAGCAGATCGTTCCATTGCGCTTCATTCATCTTATCCAGCGGCGTCGGATAAAAACTGGAAGCGTTGTTGATCAGCGCATCGAGCTGGCCGAACTGCTGCACCACTTCGGCGATCACGCGCGGCAGGGTAGCGGTCTCCAGCAGGTCAGCCTGTACGGTGATGGCCGAATCGGGCCGCTTGCCGTTCAGCTCTGCGCGCAAGGCCAGCGCGTCATACAGCGAGGCGCGGCAATGGATGGCCACATTAGCGCCCGCCGCATGCAATCGGCGCACGATAGCCGCGCCCACGCGCTTCGCTCCGCCTGTCACTAAAACTGTTTTGCCTTGCATCTTTAATCCTACTAAACTTGGAACCCGCACGGATTATAACTGACCATGCAAGCCAACCTGCCGCCGCCTTCAACCAATGCCCTCGCCCACAGCGCGAAGCTGTGCGAGCTGATACGCCAGGACATCGCCGCGCAGCGGGGCTGGATACCCTTTTCGCGCTTCATGGAATTGGCGCTGTATGCGCCCGGTCTGGGCTATTACACCGCCGGGGCGCGCAAGTTTGGCGAAGGAGGCGATTTCACCACCGCGCCCGAAATGAGTTCCCTGTTCGGCCGTACCGTGGCGAAACAACTGGCCGAGGTGATGTCGCTCAGCGAACCGCATATCCTGGAATTCGGTGCTGGCAGCGGCAAGCTGGCGCTGGACATCCTGGGCGAACTGCAACGGCACGACGCCCTTCCCGAAACTTATTCGATACTTGAAGTCAGCGCCGACCTGCGTCAGCGCCAGCAAGCATTGCTACATGAAAAACTGCCGCACCTGGCCGGGCGCGTGCAATGGCTGGACGGCCTGCCGGAGAATTTCTCCGGTGCCATCATCGTCAACGAGGTGCTGGATGCGCTGCCGGTGCACCTGCTGTACTGGTCGGACCGGCGCATCCTTGAGCGTGGCGTGACCAGCGAGGCCAACCGTTTCGTCTGGCAGGACCGCGACTTGGATTGCGAAGTGCTGCTCGATGTGGCCAAAGACATCGTCGTGCCGGACGACTATCTTAGCGAGATCTCCATCACCACACGCGGCCTGGTCACCAGCCTGAGCGACCGCCTGGAGAAGGGCGCGATGATTTTCATCGACTACGGCTTCGGCGCGCGCGAGTATTACCATCCGCAGCGCGCGCGCGGCACATTGATGTGCCATTACCGCCACCATTCGCATGACGACCCCTTCTACCTACCCGGCCTGCAGGACATCACCGCGCATGTCGACTTCACCGCCGTGGCCGAAGCTGCCATCGACTGCGGTGCCAACCTGCTGGGCTACACCACGCAGGCGCACTTCCTCATCAACAACGGCATCGCCGACCTGATGAGCGAAGTCCCGCCCGAGAACATGCGCGAATACCTGCCGCTCTCCGCCCAGATGCAAAAACTCACCAGCCCCGCCGAGATGGGCGAACTGTTCAAGGTGATTGCTCTGGGCAAGGGAATTGATTCGCCGTTGCAGGCGTTCATGTCGGGTGATCGTTCGCGCATGCTATAGAACCCACCGGACATTCCCCACTTTGGAAAAGGGGGGCTAGGGGGGATTTGGAATCGAACGCTCAACTCCACACTTTCAAATCCCCCTCCTTCCCCCTTTTTCTAAAGGGGGAGGTTGAAGCGGTTGTGCCAACAAATATTTGAATTGATTTCCACACCATGCCCCGCCTCCACAGCTTCCCACCCGTCGCAACCAAAGATGCCAGAGTCCTCATCCTCGGCAGCATGCCCGGCAAGGCATCGCTGCTGCATCAGCAGTACTACGCCCACCCGCACAACGCCTTCTGGAAGATCATGGGAGAACTCATCGGCGCGCATCCGCAACTGCCCTATGAACAGCGCTTGCACGCCCTGACTGCGGCAAACATCGCGCTGTGGGACGTGCTAAAGAGCTGCGAACGCAAAAGCAGCCTCGACGCCCACATCCGCGCAGAAGAAGCGAACGACTTCGCGTCATTCTTCAGACGCTATTCGCACATCACGCGCGTGTTCTTCAACGGCGCAAAAGCCGAGCAGAGTTTCAACCGGTTCGTAATGGGAAAGCAGAATTTGCCGCCGCTGGAATTTGCGCGCCTCCCCTCGACCAGCCCGGCACATGCGGGGATGTGTTATGAAGAAAAGTTAAAGGTATGGGGTAAGGCTAGTGGCTCTCGCGTTTGATGCGGGGAAAAACGATTGAGATGCACCCGTCGGTTGAGTTCACTTTACAGCAAGCCTGCGGCTCCCGAAGTCTTTTCAACCATCCACTCTCCATCACTTTTGCAAACGGTATCGGCATAATTGGCCATCCTGATGGCGAGCTGAGTCGATTTCCTGATGTACTCATCCGCATTGGCATCGTTCACTTCACCTTTTTGAAGGTACGCCGAGAAGATTCTGGATGCCATATTGGCGACGACACTTTCGCTCGCTTGCAGGCTGAGGTAATTCTCTTTGGACATGCTTGCTCCTGTTTGTGAAATTTGCCAGATTGTAGCGAGATGAACTGCTTGAAATCAATGTGGATCAGACGGGGTTGCCATGGTATCCGCGCAAGCATGTTTAGTGTTGCCGTTCAAGTTGGCTTGGCGTACCCGTCAGATGCATGACCGACTGCAATTTGCCCAAGCAATCAAGGATCATTCATTGCACGATCTGTAATCGTGCCGGATCAAGCACCAGATAGCGCGCGTACCGCCCCTCTTTCCTGCTGCCGTCATCACTCACGATCATGATGCGCTGCTTGCCGTCGATCACAGCGGAGCTGACACCTTCCGCATGCTCGAAGCCTTGAACGCCCGGGGCGGTAACACGGCGGGCTGGTGCATCCGGCTGGCCGTTCCAGAACCAGAGCTGGAAGTGGACTTGCTCGCGCGCGACCGGGCCGCTGATCACGAGATACCCGCCGAGGGCGGGGATGTATGACATGCCGCGTATGCCGTTGCCGCCGAGGTCCAGCGTTTGCAGAGTTGCGGATATGCGTGGCTTTGCGCCGCTGTCGAAGACCGCTGCGGGATTCTCGACGCGGGCGATGATGGCGCGCTTGTTCAGCAGGGGGCTGCGCAGGCCGATGAGCAGGTGTTGCTGGTCAGGGGTGATCTCCAGCGCTTCGATGTTGAGGCCGCCGCTGTTCTTCACGTCGCGTATCTCGGCGGCCTGCGCCAGCACGGGATGCGCCGCAGTCAGCGCGGGCTTGAGGCCTTTGACCACGGTGGTGTCCTTCACGCGCTCGCCTTCGATGCGGAAGCGCACCAGTTTATCGCGGGATTTCTTTTCGTCGCCGTCGCCGTCGCGTGAATGCGAGGTCAGGGCGTAGATGTACCCAGCACGATCAAGCGCGAGTCCTTCCAAATCGTCCAGCTTCCAGAAATCGTCGCCGCCCTGGAACAGGCCGGGCTCCAGCGATGTGCTGCGCACGCTACCGTCTGCGTTGAGCGCGAACAGACTGAACGGATGTTTCTTCTCGTCTTCAACGACGAGGAAGCGCCCATCCGGCAACTGCTGGACGGCGGAGGGTTCATAGATGCCGGTGAGGGCGAGGAAGACGAGAAGGTTGTTTAGCGACATGGCGGTTTACCTTTTGTTGCGATGTTGTTCCCTGTTACTCCGGTTCAGAGAGCAGCGGGTTCTACGAGGATTCGATTCATCACGGCCGGGGCGACGAGTTTGTGCAGCGGTGTCACCGGCAGCATATACACGCGACCCAGCAGGTTGTGTACGTGAACGACGGTGGTGATGGAAATCGTTAGCGTGCCGTTTGCGGCGGGTGGATGTTTGAAGACGGAAAGCACAACTTCAAGGTGCTTATCGCTTTCGCCCAGTAGTGCTTCCTGCTCGGTATTCGACATGAGCTTGAAGATGCCGACGCGATCACCCGGTACATAGGCCGATGCCGGTTTTGCATGATCGAACCCGCCCAGCCCGCCGAGGTTTTTCAGGCCGACAAGTTGCACGGTTTTGTTGCGCAGCGCCATGAGCGCATTGACCCACTGCGGTGTATTGGCAACTGCCGCCAGAAAATAGCCAAGTGCGGGACGGGACATGTCCGGTAACGCAATGGAATAGCTGTCGTAGAAATATGCCCCGGGCAGGCGCGCGTTGATTGCGCTTGCACTTGGAACAGGGGAAGGATGGGCGCGCCCACCTGTACTAAGCGGGAAACTTCCGAGCGATCGCTGTTCAGTGCCTGGCATGGCGAAGGAGCAGCAGTATCCGTTTGTGGATGTTGATGATGCGCGGCCCGATACGCCGCTTCGCCTTGGCGGAGGAGGCATGCAACGAGCGGAGGTCTTTGATTTTGTCGTAGATGTTCGTTATCAGTTCCTGGGTCGACTTATCTTTCCACGACGCGAGGTCGGTGTTCTCCATTCCTTCGTACATGGGGATGTCGCTGCGCTTCACGGCGTTGAAGTCGAAGCCGCTTTCGTTAAGGCGGTCGAAGACTGAGGTCGAGTATTTGGGGATGATCTGCTCGGGGGCTATGCCGTCCTCGACCACGCGGAAGCACAGCCGCGAGTTCTCCTTGAGTTCTTCAATGAGCGCCCGCACATCGCCCTTTGTCTGTTTGCGCAAATCGGCAAACCAGTTCATCGCCTTGGCGGCGGTGGTGATCAGGCTCAGGACTGGGGAGATGGTTTCGAGCATGGCGAAGTAGGGGAGCTAATATTCCGGCACGAAGTAGAAGAGCGTTTCCACTGAACAGTTGTCACACGGGTTTGCCGACATGCCGTTGCAGTTCATCAGTCAGCGCCTGCAGATCGAATCCCTGGGTTGCCACGGATTTCGGAATGATATGGAACAATCGCGGCATCGGGTAGATGAGTACATAACTTTCGTTTTGCCTCCACTTGAGCATCTTGCCCCAGGTGATCTTGCCTTCGGCATCCGGTGAAGAAAGGCGGACTCCGTCCTCCAGGAGTTCGATGGCGAATTCTTCCTGAATGGCTTTGTATTTCCGGTAATGCCGCCGGGCCATGATGGGCATGACGATATAACGCCCGATCAGGATGGCGATGATACCGCCTGTCAAACCACCAATCGCGCCTGCGCTCGCTATCACTCCACCGAACAGGGCCAGCGCTGCCAGCGCCAATGCCGATACCAGATAGATCATCATCAGTCGCGGCGTCAGCTTGGCGAACAGCTTCATGGCGTTCACATAGTCCTGCTCCGAGATCCTGTATGTCGCTTTCATGAACGAATGGCCTTTTCTACCGCCAGTATGTGTGGGTCAGCGCCGCCAATGGTAGCGCTTTTTGTTCTCGCGATGCAGAGCCACATCGTCCTTCCAGTCTAAGCGGTTCCATCCTTGTCCATAAATGGCCACCCATACACAGAAGGCGGATACCCCCAGCAGGAATACTGCGTAACCGAGACGCGTAAGTGTATCGAGCCTGGCTGCTCCGTCGAAGTAGCCAATTGCAAACAGCAACCCGACGACCAGAAATACTAGAGCGCCGACAATACCCACAATCCGGCGGATAACGAGCCATGCGGTTGCCGCGAATCTTTCAATCTCGGTAGGAGGCTGGGAGCGACGGGAGGAGAAATACCAGGTGATGCCGATGAAAACAGCCATGAAGGCTGAAACAAAAATTGCCTTCGCCATATCCCCGCCAGACTTGGCGAATGCCACGAATACAACAAACAAAAGGGCCAGCAGTGCAGTCATGTTGCTCATGGTATGTTCTGACCTTGACATGAATTGAACACAGCGGCTGGCACGCTGCCACTTCGGCAGCGATATATCGATGAATCAGGCTAATATTCACGCTCAATCTCCTGAAGCCTTTTCGGCAACTTCACTCCATCCCGGCGGGCAATTGCGAACATTGCTCGCTGGGTAAACCCGCCGTGGATCTTGCCATTCGATTCTCGCACTTGCCAGTCCTCAACGTCTTCGAGCGTACAGCGGTGAAGCCGATCAAGGTTGCCCGAGTGGGTGACTGGCGGAGTAACGAGACGAACTCCGAGTTCATCGTTACTCAGCACTTCCAGCACTTCTGCCCAGAGGTGCTCAACTTGATTTGAACTGCTGACGAAGCGGAGTTTGACGAGGGCGCTTTCCCTGGGCGCGCTTAACAGTTGCCGGAACTGCTCCATGCCTGATTTTGCTCTGGCGAGTGCCTCTTGCATCAATGGGTCATCGGGCGAAGTACTGAGTGGCGGGAACTCGGGGCTGGGCGACCTCCACCGAAGGAATGCCCATATGGCTATGCCTGTAATAGCTGCAACAATGATTCCCGTGTCTATGGCCATGGTGAGTGTGCCCTTTAAGGAAGATCGGTTGCGCATTGAAGCGCAGGGTGGTTTGCATCAATCAATAAGTATTGATTGAAGACAGGAAATCTATCGTACTTTGACGACCGCTTCCACCGCCTGAATGCGCGCCTCGCGCACCTTGTCGGCGATTAGATTCTTGTCGGCGCAGGCGCGCGCGATGTCCCCCGCGTTTACAGCACGAGCGGCACTGGCGCATGCCAGCATGTAGGCAGATTGCGGATAGGCGTCTTCCTCGTGGCCGGTGCGGCCGTGCGCGTCGGATTCGCAGGCGAGCAGGATCTGCGCGAAGCGTTCCGGCTTGCGCCACAGGTCGCAGGCGTCGAACACTTTGACGATGGTGTCGGCGCGTAGCTCGCGCACCTTGTGCACATGGCTGTGGTATTGCGCGACGAGCAACGCGAGGTCGCGGCAATCGCCGGGCACGCGCAGGCGCTCGCAAACTATGTTCAGCAGCTTGACGCTGCGCTGCTCGTGGCCGATGTGGCGCGGCAGGGTGTCTTCCGGTGTGGTGGCTTTGCCGAGGTCGTGGCCGAGTGCGGCGAAGCGCACTTCGAGCGGACGGTCGTGTTTCGCGGTGTCGTCGAGCACCATCATCACGTGCACGCCGCAGTCGATCTCGGGATGGTAGTGCGCGGGTTGCGGCACGCCGAACAGCGCATCGACTTCGGGCAGTATCTTTTTCAGTGCGCCGCATTCGCGTAGCGTCATGAAGAAGCGCGAGGGATGTTTTTCCATCAGGCCGCGCGCGAGTTCCTGCCAGACGCGTTCGGCCACCAGCGCATCCACTTCGCCGTTGTCCACCATCGTCTTCATCAATACCAATGTTTCGGGTGCGAAGCTGAAGCCGAAGCGCGCGGCGAAGCGTGCACCGCGCAGGATACGCACGGGGTCTTCGGCGAAGGCGTCGCTGACGTGGCGCAGGATGCCAGCCTTGAGGTCGGCCTGGCCGTTATAGGGATCGATGAGTTTGCCGTCGGCATCCTCGGCGATGGCGTTGATGGTGAAATCGCGGCGCAGCAGGTCCTGCTCCAGCGTGACATCGGGTGAGGCGTAGACGTTAAAGCCCTTGTAGCCTGCAGCTGTTTTACGCTCGGTGCGCGCGAGCGCGTATTCCTCGTGCGTGTCGGGATGCAGGAACACGGGGAAGTCCGCGCCCACGGGCCTGAAGCCGTGCGCGGCCATCGCTTCGGGTGTGCTGCCGACGACGACCCAGTCGTGATCCTGCACCGGCAGGCCGAGCAGGCGGTCGCGCACGGCGCCGCCGACGCAGTACACCTCGAGGGGTGAAACATCCACGGTCATGCCCTCATCCCAACCTTCTCCCAGGGGGAGAAGGGGCAATGGTGTAAAGCAATTTTGGATTCTTGCTCAGTCACGCTGCACTTTCACTTTCTTTTCTTCTCTGGCCTCGATGGTGCCGAGCCGCTGCTTGAGCGATTGCGTAGGTTGTCCGAACAGTTTGGAATAGTAAATGGTGTTGCTCATCACTTTCTTCACGTAGTCGCGCGTCTCGTCGAAGGGGATGGTCTCGATGTAGATCGCGCCCTCCAGAGGCTGTCTGCCGCGCCAATTGCGCGCGCGGTTGGGTCCTGCATTGTAAGCTGCTGAGGCGAGCACGGGGTTCTCGTCGAACTGGCTGTAGACGGTTTTCATGTAATAGGTGCCGAGCTTGATGTTGACGTCGAGCTGGTGGATGAGGCCTTTGCGATAGCCTTTCATGCCCATGCGCTGGGCAACCCAGCGCGCGGTCGACGGCATGATCTGCATGATTCCGGCGGCGCCGACATCGGATTTGGCCGACTTGGTGAACCGGCTTTCCTGCCGCATCAGTCCGTACACCCAGGCTTCTTCTAGACCGTGTACTTGCAGGTTCTCCTGCATCGCATCGCGGTAGGGCGCGGGATAGCGCAGATTGAAATCGTGCAGGCTCACGGTGCGATCCGCCGCGTTGATGGAGCGGTCGTACATCTCGTTGCGCCGCGCCACTTCGGCGGCGGCCAGCAGTTGTTTGTCGCTGAAGTTGCGCGTGGCCCAGTACCATTCCTTCGCCGCATCGGTACGGAAGTCCATACGGTAGAGCAGCAGGGTGCGTTGTATCGCCTGCTGTGCCTGGATGCTCTCGACCTCGCTGTCGTCCGCCAGATAGTTGGCCGAGACCATGCCTGCGCCCGGCCCTGCACCCAGTTCCTCGGCGGCAAGCTGGCCGTAAAAATTGTATTCTCGGCTGAGGGCGAGATAGATCGCTTCGGCGTCCGACGGACGTCCCAGCACGGCCAGTGCGCGCGCCTTCCAGTAGCGCCACACGCCCTCGGCCTGTTGTTGCGGCTGCATCGCGGCGATGCTCTCCCATACTTCGTGCCAGTCCTGCGAGCGCAATGCGGCGCGTGTACGCCAGGCCAGTTGTTTGGGATTGAGCAGCATGTCGCCCGCGGCGGCGAACCATGCAAGCGCGCGTTCGTCATGGTTCTGCGCCCCGGCAAAACCCAGCCAGCCGAAGAAGTATCGTTGCTCCTCCTCGGGGAAAAAGGTGCCTATCTTTTCCCAGCGCGTGAACGCCATCTCGGGCGATTGCCGGGCGAGGCGCAGCAATGCATACAGTGCGGCAGTGCGCCTTCCCGTTGCTGCATTCTCGAATTTGGTCCGATCCAGGTAGCTGCGCGGATTCCTGGAGGCCATGCTCAGTTCCGCCGCAGGGAACCACTGGGATTTGGGCAACAAGTGGATTAGTTGTTTGGCGAGTGTCGTGTTGTTGTTCTCCAGCGCCAGTCGCATGCGCTGCCACACGTCGGCTTCACCGATGACATTTTGCTTCAACGCTTCGGCGAACAGCGGGGTGCAACTCTCCGGCATCTCTTCGCCGCGGAACCACAGCTTGCGTGCCTCGGCCAGCGCCTCCGCCTCCTCGCTGTTCCGGCGCATTTGCAGGGCGTAGCAGGTCAGTTCGTCGTCAGCGGTGACCAGCCGCGGATATTCCTGGCCGAACTCTTCCCAGCGCCCGCGCTTGCCCAGATATTTCAGCCATTCGCCGCGAAACTGGTCGACCACCGGGCTTTCTTCGTCGCGTTCCAGGAATCGCCTGATCGGCGCAGTGTCCTTTGCGCTCCAGCTCAAGCGCAGCCGGTAATAGGTGACATAGGGCTCCAGCACGGTCGTCTCGAGGCGACCCGCCACCCTGTCCAGACGTGCCGCATCGCCGCGGCTGAATGCATCGCGGGCAGTGCGGTAATCGCTCTCGGTGTCGGCACGGACGAGTGCCGGCAGCGCCAGCAGCAGGATCAGGATGAATCTCATGGATGAACCCGGGACAGACAGCGCGAAGAATAACACAGAGCGCTTTCAGGCAGGCCGCGCAGCGCCCCGGAGAGTGCGCGGGATAAGGCTTGCAGCAGGATGGCCGCGTCAGCGCGGCCATCCTTTAGACAGGGTCAGCGTTGATGGCAGTACATCGTTTTCAGGAAGGTGTCGATGTCGACCGTGGCCAGCCCGGGATCGAGGAAGCCGCGTTTTTTTGCGACTGCATCCGCTGGCACTTCCATCAATCCGAGCTGCGGATTCCAGCCCGACTGCATCACTTCTTCGCTGTAGCTTTCCGGAGATGGCGCTTCATGTTCGATGCCATATCCGCTCATATCCATCACGACGGTAGCCATTTCACACCTCCTCATTTTCAGGTTTCATAACGTAACCTTGTATTCAGAGTATCGGCCTGGGAGTGGGAAAGTTTAGCGCCTGACGCGTGCCAGTTGGATATGGCTGGGCGGGATCTATAGGCAGGTCTTCTTGCCAGGCTTTCGGCTCCCTGTTTCCCGTCGTCATGAGCATACACGGCTATATCCGGAAGCAAACATGCATGCGTTGCGGAGCGCATATTCTTTGCCGAGCGGTGGCGGCTGAAATACTTTTACTGCAGTTGGCAATATCCAGATTCCCGAGCAGGTTGTGGGGGCGTTGCTTGTTTTATTGCGATTTCATGCTAATCTAGATTTAACGAAAATTTGACATTACTCGTTTCGAGCCCTATTTGATTTGCTCGAAACGGTTTTCCAAGGCTCCATGACCGCGCAAACCCAAGCACTGTCCTCCCAGGAACGCCGCCGCCCACCGCCGACTCACCCGCCCAAGGAGTTGGGCTGGAAGGTGTACCTGATTGCAATCACCCTGCTCATGCTGGCGGGGTATCTCTTATCGCTCGCGGAGGTCTACACTGCCGGCGACGACGTGGGCTACAACCTGGGGCTGATCGGCGGGCTGATGATGTTGACGCTGCTACTGTATCCGCTGCGCAAGCGCTTCAGGTTCATGAGCAATTGGGGCTTCTTGCCATTGTGGTTCAAATGGCACATGGTGTTCGGCATACTCGGCCCGGCGTTGATCATGTTCCATGCCACTTTTACCATCCGCTCGGTCAATGCCGGCGTCGCGCTGATCTGCATGTTGCTGGTGTCGGGCAGCGGCATCTTCGGCCGCTTCTTCTACACCAAGATCCACCACGGCCTGTATGGACGTCATTCCACGCAGCAGCAGCTTCAGGAGACACTGGATGGTGACGGCAGCATCCGGTCCGTATTCAGTTTTGCCCCCGGCATCCAGCAGGAATTGAACGATTTCCGCGAGCGCTCCATGAAAGCGATCAAGAAAGGCGGTTTCAATCTGTGGAACTCCGCAGTGGTCGAGATACGCGCGGAGTTGCTGTTCTCGACTCTAGCAAAGGAGTTGCACCAGGCCATGTATTCCGGCCCGCAGACGAAGAACTGGAACAAGGCGCAGTTGCGGCGCCTTCATGAACTGTTCAACCAGAACAAGGAGTTTATTCATTCTTACATCATGGGCGTGCGCGATATCGCCCAGTTCTCAACCTATGAGAGATTGTTCTCGTTATGGCACATCTGCCACCTGCCGCTGGTTTATACGCTGGCATTCAGCGCGGTATGGCATGTGATCGCAGTCCACAAATACTGATTTCCCCTCGCATATGGCGATATTCCACAAAGTGATGCTCGTGGTAGTGATGACGTTTGTCTGTTCCGGACTGGCGCGGGCGGATTCGGTCAACAATCTGTTGTCGCCCGGCAAGCTGATCAGCGGTCATGCCAAATACGATAACGAGTGCGACAAGTGCCACAAGCCCTACGACAAGGCCGCGCAATCCGGACTCTGCCGCGACTGTCACAAGGAAGTGTCCAAGGACATCAACGAGAAGCGCCGTTATCACGGCCTGATGAAGAAAGAGAAGGCGTGCAAGGAGTGTCACGGCGACCACAAGGGCAGGGACGCGCGCATCGCCAAACTCGACACGATCGGTTTCGACCACGAGACGACCGGTTATCCACTCAAGGGCGCGCATACGGCCAGCAAGGTGCTGTGCAAGGATTGCCACTCGCCGCTGAAGAAATACCGCGAGGCGCCGACCAAATGCATCGCTTGCCATGAGAAGGCAGACAAACACAAGGGTTCGCTGGGCAAGGATTGCGAGAGCTGCCACGAGGAAAAGGACTGGAAGACCTTCCATTACGACCACAGCAAATCGAAATTCGATCTGCAGGGCAAGCACAAGGAGGTCAAGTGCAAGTCCTGTCACGTGAAGGACAAGTACAAGGACACGCCCAGGCTGTGCAGCGACTGCCACAAGAAGGACGATGACGGGGAGAAGGGGCACAAGGGCAAGTTCGGGCCGAAGTGCGAGACCTGCCACACCGACCGTGAGTGGAAAGAGATCATTTTCGATCACGACAAGAAGACCAAGTACCCGCTGCTCGGCAAGCACAAGGAAACCAAGTGCACCGAATGCCACAAGGGCGTCCTGTACAAGGAAAAGCTCAAGAAGGAATGTGTCGCCTGTCACAAGAAGGATGACGACAAGGAAAAGGGGCACAAGGGCAAATTCGGCAGCAAGTGCGAGACCTGTCACATCGAGAAGGGTTGGAAAGAGATCCCCTTCGATCATGACAAGAAAACCAAGTACCCCTTACTCGGCAAGCATAAGGATGCCAAGTGTTCCGACTGCCACAAGGGCAACCTGTACAAGGACAAGTTAAAGAAGGAGTGTGTCGCCTGTCACAAAAAGGATGACGACAAGGAAAAGGGCCACAAGGGCAAGTTCGGCGACAAGTGCGAGACCTGTCACATCGAGAAGGGCTGGAAAGAGATCGTCTTCGATCATGACAAGAAGACCAAATACCGTCTGCTCGGCAAGCACAAGGAAACCAAGTGCGTAGCCTGCCACAAGGGCGACCTGTACAAGGACAAGCTAAAGAAGGATTGCTACTCGTGCCACAAGAAAGACGACAAGCATGAGGAGCAGCAAGGCAAGAAGTGCGAGTCCTGCCACGACGAGAAGGACTGGAAGAAGGCATCTTTCAACCACTCCATGTCCAAGTACCCGTTGACCGGCCGGCACATCCTGACCGAATGTAAGAAGTGCCACGCCACGCCGAGGTTCAAGGATGCCAAGTCGGATTGCTGGTCCTGCCACGAGAAAAAGGACTCGCACAAAAAGACCTTGGGCACGAACTGCGAGAAGTGCCACAACACACGCGACTGGAAGAGCTGGGATTTCGATCACGACAGGACCAACTTCAAATTGCAGGGCAAGCACAAGGATCTTAAGTGCGCCGACTGCCATCACCGGCCGGTCGACGGAAAGATCAGCATGGCCGCTTCATGCGTGGCCTGCCACGACAAGGACGACAAACATGTGGGGGCATTCGGCAGGCGTTGCGAGCAGTGCCATGTCGGATCGTCCTGGAAAAAGATCAAGGATTCTGCCTGGAAGGAGATCCGCATAGGCAGCCAGCGCTGGACGAACAAGTGAGCATTTTCAGGTTGCCGTTCATCACCGAACGCGACAACCGACGAGTGGGCATTCTGAAGTCACAGTTGCTTCACTAGACTGAAGCCGTAAGTTTTGAGGAGAGTATGAAACGGGAGTTACCCATTTGAGCTGCACAAGCAGCCTTTGATAGTGGAGGTAAACGATGTTTCTGCCATATGGTAGTTTCGGTGCCATGATGAATTTCATGCGCGCCATGATGCTGTTGTGCTGTGCGCTGGCCTTTTCTGCTCATGCAGAGATACCCGTCTCGAATTCATTCGACCATGTCCGGACCGGCTACATGCTGCGCGATGTGCACGCTTCGCTGATGTGCGAGCAGTGCCATGTGGACGGCATCTTCAAGAACACACCCAGAGACTGCGCCGGCTGCCACACACTCGGCAGCCGTGTCGGCGCCACCCCCAAGCCGATTAACCACGTCCAGTCCAACAAGCCCTGCGATGTGTGCCACACCAGCCCGACCAGCTTCCAGGTCAAGAATTTCAGCCATGCCGGCTTCGCAACGAATTGCGCCTCGTGCCACAACGGACAATCGTCCGGCGTCACCAGCAAGCCATCGAATCACTTTCCGACCGTACTGGCCTGCGAAACCTGCCACCTCAACACCGCCACATTCACCAGCACGCGCATGAATCACGCGGGCATCGCCAGCAATTGTGCCCAGTGCCACGGAGGCCAGTTCCCCGCAGTCGTAGGCAAGACCGCCACGCATATCGTGACGACCGGCGCATGCGAATCCTGCCACAATGCTTCCAATACCGGCAACTTCTCGACCTTCCAGGGCGCCCGATATGGCCACAATGCAGTCGCAGCAGGAAGCTGTGCGACCTGCCATAACGGCGGCACGGCAATAGGAAAAACAGCATCCCATATTGCAACCACGGCGGCCTGCGACGTCTGCCACACTGTTTCCAATACGAACAATTACGCCTCTTTCCAGGGCGCCCAATTCAACCACTCCACTGCGACGCCCGCCGTTACAGGGATCTGCTCGACCTGCCACAGCGGTGCCACTGCGACAGGCAAACCAACGTTCCACATCACGACAACGGCCCAGTGCGACAGCAGCGGCTGCCACACTTCGAGTACCACGCAAAATTTCACCACATTCGTGGGAGCAACCTTCACCCACAGTACGGCGACCCCGGCTGTCGCGAGCAGATGCTCTACCTGCCATGGCGGCCAGTCACCGAGCGTCCAGTCGAAGAATGCGACGCATATTCCGACCACGGCACAATGCGACGTTTGCCACACTGCGGGCAACACGGCCAACTACACCTCCTTCCAGGGAGCCAGCTTTGCCCACAGCACGGCGACCCCGTCTGTCGCAAACAGATGCTCCACCTGCCATGGCGGTCAATCAGCAGACGTTACCTCAAAACACGCAACACATATTGCGACAACCGTCGAATGCGACGTTTGCCACACTGCGAGCAACACGGCCAACTACTCTTCTTTCCAGGGAGCGACCTTTGCCCACAGCACGGCTACCCCGGCTGTCGCGAACAGATGCTCCGCCTGCCATGGCGGTCAATCCGCTGATGTCGTTTCCAAACCCGCTTCGCATTTTGCGACCACAGCGCAATGCGACGTTTGCCACACTGCGAGCAACACAGCCAACTACACCTCCTTCCAGGGAGCCAGCTTTGCCCACAGCACGGCGACACCGGCCGTCGCGAACAGATGCTCCGCCTGCCATGGCGGTCAATCCGCTGATGTCGTTTCCAAACCCGCTTCGCATTTTGCGACCACAGCGCAATGCGACGTTTGCCACACTGCGAGCAACACGGCCAACTACACTTCATTCCAGGGTGCGATCTTTGCCCACAGCACGGCGACCCCGGCTGTCGCGAACAGATGCTCCGCCTGCCATGGCGGTCAATCTGCGGGGGTTGTTTCGAAGCCCGCGTCGCACGTTGCAACCACGGCGCAATGTGACATCTGTCATACCGCAAGCAATACCGGCAACTACGCCACCTTTACGGGTGCACCTTTCAATCACATTGCGAACACCCCGGCTGTAGCCGGCATATGCTCGACTTGTCACAATGGAACCATCGCGACGGGTAAATCTTCATTCCACACAGTCACCTCTGCTCAATGCGACAGCAGCGGCTGTCATACGCAGTCCAACACCAGCAACTACACCACTTTTCTGGGCGCACTGGTCAACCATGCCGCGTATTCGCCACCGGTTGCCGGCAGATGTTCAGATTGCCACAACGGCACGAACGCGTTGGGCAAGCCAACTTCGCACATCTCGACTACCTCTCAGTGCGACCAGTGTCACACCGCGAGCAATACCGCCAACTACAACTCCTTCACTGGCGCCACCTTCAATCACAGCACGGCCACTCCGGCTGTCTCAAACAGGTGTTCAAGCTGTCATGGAGGACAATCCTCTGCGGTGAAGACGAAACCGGCCCTGCATATTGCAACCACCGCGCAATGCGACAGCAGCGGTTGCCACTCCTCAAGCAACACGCAGAACTACACCACCTTCACCGGCGCCACTTTCAACCACAGCACGGCCACTCCGGCTGTCGCGGGCAGATGTTCTACCTGCCACAACGGCACCAATGCATCGGGCAAAACAAGTACGCACTTTGCAACCACGTCACAGTGCGACAGCAGCGGCTGTCACTCCGCAAGCAACACGCAGAACTACACCACCTTCACCGGCGCCACTTTCAACCACAGCACGGCCACTCCGGCTGTCGCGGGCACGTGCTCGACCTGCCATGATGGGCAATTCCCGGGGGTAGTGAAGAAGCCAGCGCTGCATATTGCAACCACCGCGCAATGCGACAGCAGCGGTTGCCACTCCGCGAGCAACACGCAGAACTACACCACCTTCACCGGTGCCACTTTCAGCCACATCACGGCCACTCCGGCTGTCGCAGGCAGATGTTCTACCTGCCACAACGGCACCAATGCATCGGGGAAAACAAGTACGCACTTTGCAACTACGTCGCAGTGCGACAGTAGCGGCTGTCACTCCGCGAGCAACACGCAGAGCTATACCACTTTCACGGGCGCCACTTTCAACCACGGCACAGCAGCCCCAGCTGTCGCGGGCAGGTGTTCGACCTGCCATGGAGGACAGTACCCGAGTGTGTTGGCAAAACCGGCACTGCATATGGCAACTACCGCACAATGCGACAGTAGCGGCTGCCACACTGCGACCACCACGCAGAATTACACCACCTTTGCCGGGGCGGCCTTCAGCCATGCCACGGCATCACCGGCTGTCGCGGGCAGGTGTTCGACTTGCCACAATGGCGTGGTCGCAACTGGCAAGCCGAATTGGCACATGGCAACCGTTGCGCAGTGCGATTCTTGCCACACTGCAAGCAACACCAGCAACTACACGACCTTCACCGGCGCGGCCGGATCGGTCGATCACTCCGCCTATGGTCCCGGCTCCTGCTATTCAGGTTGTCATAACGGCGCTTCCGCCAAGGGGTTGTCCGCCGGACACATTCCTACGGGCACGCTTTCTTGCGATGGGTGTCACGCGAAGTTCAACGGCACGAGCGTGGTCACGTTTTCATCGCCAACGATGAATCACACGACTACCGCTTCCATTCGTTGCGATGCCTGCCACAACGGTTCGTACACGACCCAAGGCAACAACGGCGGGGCGCTTGGAAAGATGACCAATCACATACCGACGACCATCTCCAATCCAAATGATTGCACCACCTGCCATACCAACACGACCGCGTACTCCACATGGAGTAACCCAATATCCATGAACCACAACGGAGCAAAGGGCGGCGGAGTTGGCGGCAACGGCGCCTATTGCGTGACCTGCCACCTCAAGGGCGTGACTTATCAGGGAGGCATGGACAAGAAGAGCCACGAGGGTACGAGCATGTCCAAGGATTGCTCCAAGTCCGGCTGCCACAAACCTCTGGGCAGCAAGGGTGTTGCCTATAGCGCGTGGGACTAAAGGCGGATCTGTTAACCATCAATCCTTTCGGAAATCCGGATATGCAATTTATTTTTAGTAATCGAGTGCGCACGGTGTTGCTGCTTTGCGCACATTTTGTGTTGCTGTGCTCATTTGCCGCCCCAGCGGCTGCCGAGTTGCTGGACGATGTCTCGATGAGCAGTGATACCAACGGCGGGGCGGATGCGGTCGTCCGTTTTTCCGTCCCGATACAGTACTTGCGTCATTTTCCACAACGCAAGTCGTTATCGCTTTCCATCTATTTCAATGTGCTGGGCGACACGCCGCGCGAGCAGTGGCAGAACTATGAAGCGTTCCGCTCGCCTCCTTCGGATGCCGTGACCCGGTTTACCGTAACTACGCGTGACCTGAGCACAGGCCCCAAGATCGTGGTTCATTTCACTCGTCCCGCAGAGTACATAGTCACGCCCGGCAAGGATGGCCGAAGCATCCTGATCCACATCAAAGCTGACAAGGCTCAGCGGAAAGACGAGCCGGAAGCCAGACTTCCTGTCGAAAAACCCGTCGTCGCTGTGGCAGCAGTTCCACCGGTAATGACACCGCCCCCGGCGATACTGCCGCCCAAGGCAGTACCGCCGGTTGAGAGCGTCGTACCGATCGCTCCCCCCATTGCGACCGCTCCGCCGCCAGTCGCCGCTTCTGCCAAATCCAAGCCTGCTCCTGCTCCGCAAGTTGTCGTACCAAAGCAGACTGCGCAACTCGGCGGCATGGACGGCCTGCCTCGTTTTCCCAAGATCGATCCATACACACTTCCGGTCGAGGGCAAAGTGCTGCCCGAAGCTGCGACAGTTGAGCAACAGACTCTCAGATCGAACAATCAGGCCGCGCCGCTGATGGTCGCAGGCCGCGATGCGTTACTTGCCGGGCAGATGTTCGCGGCGATCGAGGCCTTCAACAAGGTGCTGAATCTTCCTCCCAACAAGTATTCCCCCGATGCGCAGCTCTGGATCGGAATCGCACGCGAGCGGTCCGGACAACAGGTCAAGGCCAGAACTGAGTACGAGCTGTACCAGAAGCTGTATCCCGAAGGTGAACAGAGCGACTGGATCAAGGCCAGGCTTCGCCGTTTTGGCCCCGTCGCAACCGCCAAACCCAAGCCTGAAGCAACGAAGCCGCCGCCCACCGAATTCCAGACCACGCAATATGGCAGCGTCTCGTCGTACTACTATCATGGAAACAGCCAGACCGATACCGTGACCACCACGGGTACCGTAGAAACTCCCGTCACCCTGTCGACCACCGATCAGTCGTCGTTGATCGCCAATGTGAACATGACAGTGCGCTCGTACAACAACGAGTACGACAACAGGCTGGTATTCCAGGATCTCTATTCGGCGAACTTCCTGCCGGGTAAGGACAATACCAACCGCATGAATGCGGCTTATTACGAATTGAGAAACCGGTTCGACAATTATTCCACGCGCATCGGTAGACAGTCGGCCCTCGGCGGCGGCGTCATGGGTCGTTTCGACGGAATTTCGGGTGGATACGGTTTCCTGCAAAATTGGCGTGTGAATGCGGCTGTAGGCAGGTTGTCCGAATACACGCTCGATACCAAACCCACTTTCTACAGCCTTGGCCTCGATTTCGGTCTCGCCAGTCCGTTGGGCGGCTCGTTTTACTACATCTCGCAAAACGCCGACGGACTGCTGGATCGCAAGGCCACAGGCGGCAATCTGAGATATTTCGAGCAGGGCATGTCGGCCAATGCGATGCTGGATTACGACATGCAATTCAAGGAGGTGAATTTCCTTACTTTGCAGGGGACTTTGAACAGCGAGGATGGCATCGATT
Source organism: Gammaproteobacteria bacterium (assembly GCA_018813765.1). Lineage (GTDB taxonomy): Bacteria > Pseudomonadota > Gammaproteobacteria > Burkholderiales > Gallionellaceae > Sideroxyarcus. Next base: position 295,914 of record JAHJBC010000007.1, read on the forward strand.
ACAACTTCCTGCTGGACCGCCGCCGCGCTCCAACCTGGAGTATCAGAAATGCAGTCATCGGTACCACTTCCACCGTGGAATATCTGTTGCAGCACGGCTGGACCATGGAGGATCTGATAGCACTGGCCAAACTGCGTACTGCGATCTCCAACATGGCGCAGATCGGCATGACCCAACGTCTGAGTGAAAAGTGGCAACTCGGCACCGATTTCGTGGTTTCGAATACGACTGGTCTGCCGGCAAGTGGAACCAAGACGGAAGGTGGGACGATAGGAGATGAAGGTTATGTTGATGCCACCCCTTCCACCGGCACCTTGTGGTCGATCTCGGAAAGAGTATCGGGAACGAACGTCATTTCATCGAACGACATTTCCACAGCGAGTCTGAGTTATTCCAGAAGCAACACCCAGTCCGGCACGTCGCTTATGTTCAATTCGCGGGTATTCCTCGAGGAGCTTTGGACGGTGGACGGAACGCTGCGCCTCTATTGGCAGAAAGACGATCAAGGCGGCAGCCAGAATACCGTATCGCCGCTATTAAGGGTCGGCTACCGCTGGAGGAACGACATCACCCTCGAAGGCGAGGGCGGGATGGACTGGATCAAGACAGAAACCAGCGGGGTGCAACCCACCAAAACGACGAGGACATATTTCTCGTTCGGTTTCCGCTGGGATTATTGAACGGAACTACTGGGTGATCCGGACTGAGCGGCTCGACCGGCTCGACCGGCTTCTGAAAAATTTGGTGCGCCCGGCGGGAGTCGAACCCACGATGGCTTCGGAATCCACGGAAACTGAGCGCATATTACTAGGCGTTATTTGACAATGGAAGTACTTTAATATGCCAATCCAAATAGATAGCCCGTATTGCCAGCCTATGTTAAGCATCAAAATAGTGACAACCTTCACCAAATAATCCCTTGATTTGATTTAGTCCAGCTTTGATGTCACACTTACGGCACCTAAAGTGACCTCCTGAACTGACCTTTGGTCGCAATTAATATTGGGTATCCGGATTAAACGGTGGATGGAGTGAAGTTAGGTTGACTGGTTATTATTTGTACCCTCCGGATTATCGGGTGGATGGACTTAACAACAATCTATTGGTATAGTTTCTACGCCAGCTCTGCGTTGGCGTTA